>NZ_CP110721.1:0-2223142 GCF_014596425.2 Neisseria sp. RH3002v2g
ATGACGTTAGCTGAATTTTGGCCGCTGTGCCTTTGCCGCCTTCACGAAATGTTGCCTGCCGGGCAGTTTGCGCAATGGATTGCGCCTTTGACCGTGGGTGAAGAAAACGGCGCATGGGTGGTGTATGGTAAAAACCAATTTGCCTGCAATATGCTCAAAAGCCAGTTTGCCACCAAAATTGACGCCGTGCGTGCCGAATTGGTGCCTCAGCAGGCTGCTTTCGCGTTTAAGCCGGGCGTAGGTGTGCATTATGAAATGGCGGCTCAGGCTGTTGCGCCGGTGCAAGTGCAAGAAGTCATTGAAGTTGAAGAGTGTGTAGAGCCTGTTCAAATGCCTTTGCAAACTGCTGTTGTAATGGAAGAAGATAGGCCGTCTGAAACGGTTTCCAAGCCTGTCGCTGCCATGACGGCTGCCGAGATTTTGGCGCAACGCATAAAAAACCTGCCGCATGATGAGCCTCAAGTGCAAACTGCTGCTCCGGCTGAATCTAAAGCAGTTGCCAAAGCCAAAACCGACGCGCAACACGATGCGGAAGAAGCGCGCTACGAACAGACCAATTTGTCGCGCGACTATACATTTGAAACTTTGGTGGAAGGTAAGGGCAACCGCCTTGCCGCCGCAGCCGCCCAAGCGATTGCTGAAAATCCGGGGCAGGGCTACAACCCGTTTTTTTTATACGGCAGTACCGGTTTGGGTAAAACCCACTTGGTGCAGGCCATCGGCAACGAATTGCTGAAAAACCGTCCTGATGCCAAAGTGCGCTATATGCACTCGGACGACTATATCCGCAGCTTTATGAAGGCGGTGCGCAACAACACTTATGATGTGTTCAAGCAACAATACAAACAATATGACCTGCTGATTATCGACGATATTCAGTTCATCAAAGGCAAAGACCGTACGATGGAAGAATTCTTCTATCTGTACAACCATTTCCACAACGAGAAAAAACAGCTGATTCTGACGTGCGACGTATTGCCTGCCAAAATCGAGGGTATGGACGACCGTCTCAAATCCCGTTTCTCATGGGGGTTGACTTTGGAACTCGAACCGCCCGAATTGGAAATGCGCGTGGCGATTTTGCAGAAAAAGGCAGAAGCAGCCGGTATCAGTATCGAAGACGAAGCTGCTCTGTTTATTGCCAATCTGATCCGCTCCAATGTTCGTGAGCTGGAAGGTGCGTTTAACCGTGTCAGCGCCAGCAGCCGTTTTATGAATCGCCCTGTTATCGACATGGATTTGGCGCGCACGGCTTTGCAGGATATTATTGCCGAGAAACACAAAGTCATTACTGCCGACATCATCATAGATGCGACAGCCAAATACTACCGTATTAAAATCAGCGATATATTGGGCAAAAAACGCACGCGCAACATCGCCCGCCCGCGCCAAGTTGCCATGAGCCTGACCAAAGAGCTGACCACGCTCAGTCTGCCTTCTATTGGCGATGCCTTTGGCGGTCGCGACCACACGACTGTGATGCACGGTGTTAAAGCGGTGGCGAAACTGCGTGAAGAAGATCCCGAATTGGCGCAAGACTACGAAAAACTGCTGATTTTGATTCAGAACTGACCCAATGCAATATTCAGACGGCCTGATGTCAATGTGAGGCCGTCTGAATACAAAAAATATTTTAAAATACCCAAATCAACCGATTTCAAATTCAAAGGAATGGAACATGCTGATTTTACAAGCCGATCGCGACAGTCTGCTCAAGCCGTTGCAAGCCGTTACCGGTATTGTCGAACGTCGCCATACTCTGCCGATTTTGTCCAATGTGTTGCTGGAAAGCAAAGACGGACAAACCAAACTTTTGGCAACCGACTTGGAAATCCAAATCAATACCGCCGGCCCTGAAAGTCAGGCAGGCGATTTCCGTATTACGACCAACGCTAAAAAATTCCAAGACATTTTGCGCGCCCTGCCTGACAGTGCGCTGGTGTCACTGGATTGGGCGGACAACCGTTTGACTCTGCGCGCGGGCAAATCCCGTTTTGCCCTGCAAACCCTGCCGGCTGAAGACTTTCCGTTGATGAACGTCGGCAGCGACGTCAGCGCGACTTTCTCGCTGACTCAAGAAACCTTCAAAACCATGCTTTCGCAAGTGCAATACAGCATGGCGGTTCAAGATATCCGCTATTATCTCAACGGCTTGCTGATGCAGGTTGAAGGAAACCAACTGCGCCTTGTTGCAACCGACGGTCACCGCCTTGCTTATGCGGCCAGCCAAATTGAAGCAGAACTGCCAAAAACGGAAGTAATCCTGCCGCGCAAAACGGTATTGGAACTCTTCAAGCTGTTGAACAATCCGTCCGAGTCCATCACCGTTGAGCTTTTGGATAATCAAGTACGCTTCCAATGCAATGGCACGACCATTGTCAGCAAAGTCATCGACGGCAAGTTCCCTGACTTTAACCGAGTGATTCCTTTAGATAATGACAAGATTTTCCTTGTATCCCGTACCCAGCTTTTGGGTGCGCTCGAACGTGCGGCCATTCTTGCCAATGAAAAATTCCGCGGCGCGCGACTGTTCCTGCAGCCTGGTTTGCTGAGTGTCGTATGTAGCAACAATGAGCAGGAAGAAGCGCGCGAAGAGTTGGAAATCGCTTACCAGGGCGGAGAACTCGAAGTCGGTTTCAATATTGGCTACTTGATGGATGTGTTGCGTAACATCCACTCCGACGATATGCAGCTTGCTTTCGGCGATGCCAACCGTTCAACGCTGTTTACCGTGCCGAACAATCCGAATTTCAAATACATCGTAATGCCGATGCGTATTTAATTGGTGTGTGAACAAACAAAAAGAGCGTGTATGGTACACGCTCTTTTTTATAGGATTGAATCAAAAGGCCGTCTGAAAATTGTTTTTCAGACGGCCTTTTGATTAAACCGGGATGATTCGGTTAAATAGGAAAACTGGGATTAACGTGGACGTGGTTCGCAGTTTTTCACCAGGAATGAGCCGTTAGGGGCGTTCACGCCAACTACTTCAGAAGTAGTGTGGGTGTTTTTGTCGATGAAACCGGCAGACATTGCATAACCTTGACGGTTGGTGAAAGTAGTGCCAGTGCTGTCAGAACGTTTTTTGTCGACAACCAAAGAGGCTTTTTTGCCACCGGCGTTTACGTCGGCAGTAACTGCACGGCCGCTACGGTCAAAGCCGTACATCACGTTCAGTGATTTGCCACCGTCACAACGGTAAGAAACGAAGCCGGCAGGTGCAGCGGCAGCAGAGAAGGAAACAGTAGCCAATGCGGCTGCAGTGATAACAGAAAGTAATTTCATGATCTAAGCTCCATATGAGGGTTGTGTGTTATCTTGCAAAGTGAGAAAGGGTTTCCGTTTGCAGATGAAGCGTATTTTAGGCGTTTTGTCGGTAGTGGCAATTAGGTAAATTGCAAAACAGTGTTTACTTATGCTTACCCGATTGTTTATTAATAGAAAGTTGTTTGTAATTTGGTGTTGCAAAGTGGTTATGCGGATTGTTGCGGAATATATACATTAATGATTCTTTAAGAAATATAGCGAAAGAATACAAAAAAGGCCGTCTGAATATTCAGACGGCCTTTGATATGAAGCGGTTTACAAGAAGAAAATTGCAGCCACAGTCACGGCGATGATGCCGTAGATGGTCATTGGGATGACAGTTTTCTTGATGATGGCACCTTCGGCGTTGTTCACGTTCAACACGCTGCACACGGCGATGATGTTGTTGATGCAGACCATGTTGCCCATTGCGCCGCCGACGGATTGTAGGGCGAGGATGAGGGTAACGGACAGGCCGGTATCAAGCGCGATTTGTTGTTGAATCGGACCGAATGTTAGGTTGGATACAGTGTTGGAGCCGGAGAAGAATGCACCGATTGCGCCCAAGTATGGGGAGAAGTACACCCAATGTTCGCCGGCCATATTGGCAAATTCTTTACCGATGATTTTCACCATGGAGTCATCGCCGCCAACCATCATCAGTTGAACCATAATCAGCGCACCCATCAGGGCAAGCAGAGGTTTTTTGGTTTGGTTGAAGGTTGCAGCGTAGAAAGACCACGCATCTTTGAATTTGGTTTTGTACAGCAGGATGCAAATCCAAACGGTGAAGACAAACGGAATCCAAGCCGGAACGTAGAGGGTTTGATAGGAAGCGTTTACGCCTTGACCGAAGATGTTGCCGAAGGTGATGGTCAGGGAGTCGCTGACGGTGATTTTGGATAAATCAAACGGCAGTTGGAAGCTGAACCATTCTTCTTTGCTGGTCAGCAGGCCTTTGATGCCCAACTGTTTGATACGGGTGACCACCAGCATACCGATCAGCATACCCAAAGGAGCCAGTGCTTTGGCAACTTGTGCGAAAGGTACTTTTTCTGCATTCGGGTCTTTGGCGTAATCTTTGCTCAAGCCCCAGCCGCGGTTTGCTGCGAATACGGACACCATCAGGCCGATTGCGCCGGCAACCAAAGATGGGAATTCTTCATTGACCATTGCCAATGCAACGTAAGGAAGGGTACAGGAGAATACGGCGATACCGATGAAGCCTAAGTTTTTACGGATTTCAGCCCAAGGTACGATGAAGCTCAAGCCGATAACAGGGATGATGAAACCAGCAAAGAAGTGCATTACGCCGGTTTGCATACCGATTTCCATAATGCTCTTTTGATCCAAGCCCAAAGGCGCGAAGCCGAACCAAGTCGGGGTACCTACTGCACCGAAGGATACGGGTACGGAGTTCATGACCAAAGTGAAGATAGCTACTTTTAACGGGTTAAAGCCCAAGCTCATCAGGATTGGCGCGGCAATGGCGGCAGGTGTACCGAAACCGGATGCGCCTTCAATCATAAAGGCGAAAGACCAGCCGATGATCATCAACTGGGCAATCGGATTCGGGCTGATGGTAGCCAGCCATTTGCGGATGACGTCGATACAGCCGGTGGTTTCCATCATGCGGTTAAACATAATGGCACCGAAAATCACGGTAATCGGGGTCAGGGTAGAGACGAGGCCGGACGCGGCTGTTGCATTGAGCAACATGGCGTTGTCGCCGAAATAAAACAGTTTGATGGCATAAATCAGCGCGGCGGTAATCGGCAGTGCGACGTAGGACGGCATACTGTTTTTCTTAACCATCAGCCAGATCAGCAGCACGATGGGAAAAATACTGAGAAAGAGAGCCATGGGATTATCCTCGGGGCAACAAGCATCATAACCGTCAATCAATGGCGGTTTGATGCGATGTGTTGAGTAATAGATGTTTTTCGAATAAGGATTGCCACCTTTTTAGATGCAACCAGTTATCAGGTAAATTGGTTTTACCAATTTATGAAAACTGTTGCACACTTTACGTAATCTTATGTAATCGGTCAAGAGTTTTGTAACAAAAAAGGCCGTCTGAAATTGGGTTTTCAGACGGCCTGAGAGCATTGCCAGTAGTGCATTTGGTCGAATATCGAATGGTATTTACATTCAATATTTTGTAAAGATTTTGTTTTTAATTGATTTCAAACGAATTATTCTATTCCTGCCCATTTATGCGTTTGTACGCTCAGTTGCCAATGGACGGGGGCATTGGGTCGGCTGTTTAACACACCGATTTGGCGGATGCTGTCGTAGATATTCATCACACCGTCTTGCTCGCAAGGCGAGAGGTAGTAATGTTGGGCGCGGATTTTGCGTTCCATCTCTTGGCAAAACGCAACGACATCGCCGTCGGCAACAATACGCACTTCGTCGGCTTTCTTGATGCAACTGGATTCATATTTGGCGGCATAGCAGGCCTTAGGGCTGGTGGCAACGTAGTCGATTTGCGGTGGAGCGGGGTTGAGGCCGTTGGTTTCGATACACAGAAAATAGCCTTCGGCTTTGAGTGCATTGAGCAGGGTATCCAAATGCGGTTGGATGGTGGGTTCGCCGCCGGTAATGATGATGTTGCGCGCCGTGTAGGTTTTCAGACGGCCTAAAATATCGGACAGGCTCATCATGCCGAATTTGAGGTAGTCAGTATCGCACCAGCTGCACGCGAGATTGCATTTGCCCAAACGGATGAAAACGGCGGGCATGCCTGTATTCCAGCCTTCGCCTTGAAGGCTTTCAAAGATTTCGACAATGCGGTATTGGGGATTGTTTGGTGTGATTTGAATGGTCATGAATGTCGGGTGTGCGGGTTCTAATTGTTGTGGTGAAGCGTTTTGAGAAATAGGTTGAGGCAGCCATTCTTTCTGTCGGTTCAATAGGAAAGAATGGCTGGTGTGTGCTTAAGAGGCAATGACGGCTGCGGCGGCCAAAAATGCCGGCAACCCTTGTTTGAACAAAATGCCTTTGTTGCCGGATGAAAACGCGCCCCATGCGGCGGCGATGAGGACGAAGCCGAGGAACAGGATGGTCGCGCCGTAAACCGCGTTGTCGGGTGCGGCAAAGCGCGCCCATACCAAGCCGATGGCGAGGAAGCCGTTGTACAGGCCTTGGTTGGAAAACAGGGTTTGTACGCGTTTTTGTTCCATAAACTCGTAAGGCATGTTGAACAGCTCTGACGCTTTTTCGCTTGGGATTTGCGTCATTTCGAGCCAGGCGATGTAGAAGTGTTCGACAGCGACGAAGAGGACAAGGAGGGTGGAGATGATTTTCATGAAGATTCCTTTTGATGTTTAGCGGATGGGTGTGTTTGGGGAACAGGCCGTCTGAAAAATACAAAATGCCGGTTTATTCCCCTTCATATTCCGCACACGAAGTCGGCGTTTCCCATAGTTTCACGCTGCACACTTTGACACCGGCGTTTTTCAGACGGCCATACATTTCTACGCTCATGTTTTCGGCGGTGGTGCGGCAGGGCAGGCGCAGGGTTTTCATGTTCCAGCCTTCCAAAAGCGCGGCGATTTGGCTTTCGCGTTCGTTGTTGTCGTGATAGATGAAGGCATGGTCGAACGGGTCGGTAATGTGTTGTTTGACGATGGCTTTCAGGTCGGTAAAGTCCATCACCATGCCGTCTTTTGCGCCGCCTTGGATAACGGGCGCGGAGACGGTGATTTCGAGTTTGTAGGTGTGGCCGTGCAGGTTTTGGCATTTGCCGTCATGCCCGTCGAGCATGTGCGAGGAATCGAAGGTAAAGATTTTGGTGATTTTCATGAGATGAAGGAAGCCGATCAGGCCGTCTGAACGGTGTAAAACCTGTTTCAGACGGCCTTGGGATTATTGTTCGGAAGGGAGTTTGAGGAAATGCTCGCGATAATGGCGCATTTCTTCGATGCTTTCGAGGATGTCGTCCAATGCCTTGTGTGAACCGCGTTTGACCACGCTTTTGGCGACGGCCGGATTCCAGCGTTTGGCCAATTCTTTCAGCGTGGACACGTCTAAGTTGCGGTAGTGGAAATAGGCTTCCAAGCGCGGCATGTATTTGACCATGAAGCGGCGGTCTTGATGGATGGAGTTGCCGCACATGGGCGTGGATTTCTCGGGTATCCATGCGGACATGAAGTTCAACAGGTTTTGCTCGACTTCGGCTTCGGTCAGTTTGGATTCACGCACGCGTTGGGTCAGGCCGGTGCGGCCGTGGGTGGCGGTGTTCCACTCGTCCATGCCGTCGAGCAACTCGTCGCTTTGATGGATGACGTAAACGTCCGATTGCGCCAGTACGTTCAAATCGGAGTCGGTAATGATCATGGCGACTTCGATAATGCGGTCGTGTTCCGGGTTGAGGCCGGTCATTTCCATATCGAGCCAGCAGAGATTGTTTGCGTTTTGGGTCATTTCAGACGGCCTTGTGTTTTCAGTTGGCAGTATTATAAAGGATAAAGGTTCGGGCCGTCTGAAAGCATTTGTAACAAGTTGTGCAATCTCTTGATATAATCGTCCGTTACACAAAAATTCACCGCCAAAAATCATGAACCCAAGCCCTTTGCTCGATATTATCGATACGCCTCAGGATTTGCGCCGTCTGGAGAAAAAACAGCTGCCGCAAGTCGCCGCCGAATTGCGCGAATTTCTGTTGGATTCCGTCGGTAAGACGGGCGGCCATTTCGCCAGTAACTTGGGCGCGGTCGAGCTGACGGTTGCACTGCATTATGTGTACGACACGCCAGAAGACCATTTGGTCTGGGATGTCGGCCATCAAAGCTATCCGCACAAAATCCTCACCGGCCGCAAAAATCAAATGCACACCATGCGCCAATACGGCGGTTTGGCGGGGTTCCCAAAACGCAGCGAGTCGGAATATGACGCGTTCGGCGTGGGGCATTCTTCCACATCCATAGGCGCGGCTTTGGGCATGGCCGTTGCGGACAAACAGTTGGGCAACAACCGCCGCAGCGTCGCCATCATCGGCGACGGAGCCATGACGGCGGGTCAGGCGTTTGAAGCCCTGAACTGTGCAGGCGATATGGATGTCGATTTGCTGGTCATCCTCAACGACAACGAAATGTCGATTTCCCCCAATGTCGGCGCATTGCCGAAATACCTCGCCAGCAACGTCGTGCGCGATATGCACGGCCTGTTGAGCACCATCAAAGCCCAATCGAGCAAAGTATTGGACAAATTGCCCGGCGCGATGGAGCTTGCCCAAAAAGTTGAAAATAAAATCAAAACCTTGGCAGGCGAAGCGGAACACGCCAAACAGTCGCTGTCTTTGTTTGAAAACTTCGGTTTCCGTTACACCGGCCCTGTGGACGGCCACAACGTTGAAAATCTGGTGGACGTATTAAAAGACTTGCGCGGCCGCAAAGGCCCTCAGTTGTTGCACGTCATCACCAAAAAAGGCAACGGCTACAAATTCGCCGAAAACGACCCCGTCAAATACCACGCTGTCGCCAAGCTGCCGAGCGAAGTGCCTGCCCCGGAAGTGAAACCTGCCGCGGCCAAACCGACTTATACGCAAGTGTTCGGCCAATGGCTGTGCGACCAAGCGGCGGCGGACGAGCGTTTGGTTGCCATCACGCCTGCCATGCGCGAGGGTAGCGGCTTGGTTGAGTTTGAACAGCAATTCCCCGACCGCTATTTCGACGTCGGCATCGCCGAGCAACACGCCGTTACCTTTGCCGGCGGTTTGGCATGCGAAGGCATCAAGCCTGTTGTAGCGATTTACTCCACTTTCCTGCAACGCGCTTACGACCAGTTGGTGCACGACGTTGCCTTGCAAAACCTGCCTGTTTTGTTCGCTATCGACCGCGCCGGTATTGTCGGTGCAGACGGCCCGACCCATGCCGGTTTGTACGACTTGAGTTTTTTGCGTTGCGTGCCGAACATGATTATTGCCGCACCAAGTGACGAAAACGAATGTCGCCTGCTACTCTCAACCTGCTATCAGGCAGACTCTCCGTCCGCCGTCCGTTATCCGCGCGGTACAGGCACGGGTGCAACCGTTTCAGACGGCCTGGAAACCGTTGAAATCGGCAAAGGCATTATCCGTCGCGAAGGCGAGAAAATTGCCGTTATCGCCTTTGGCAGCATGGTTGCCCCATCATTGGTTGCTGCCGACAAGCTGAACGCGACCGTTGCCGATATGCGCTTTGTCAAACCGATAGATGAAGAGCTGATCGTCCGTCTTGCCCGAAGCCATGATTACATCGTTACTGCCGAAGAAAACGCTGAACAAGGCGGCGCAGGCAGCGCGGTGTTGGAAGTGTTGGCGAAACACGGCATCTGCAAACCGGTATTGCTGCTGGGTGTAGAAGACAAAGTTACCGAACACGGCGACCCGAAAAAACTGTTAGACGACTTGGGTTTGAGTGCCGAAGCGATTGAAAAACGCATTGCCGGTTGGATCAAGGCCGTCTGAAAAATGATTAAAACCTATCAATACATTGCATAATTTATGGGAAAAAAATTAATCAGCATCAGTATGGTGCGCAACGAAAACGACGTTATCGAATCGTTTGTCCGTCATAATCTCGAGCTGATGGATGAAATGCACATCATCGATCATGGCAGCAGCGATGGCACAAGGGAAATCCTGATTCAATTGAAAGAAGAAGGTTTACCGGTATTTATCTATCAATATCAAGCGCTCAAGTTCAATCAAGACCAATTGGTAAACCAGTTGATGAAGCAGCTTGTAGCAAAAGATGAAGTGATAGATTTCGTATTTCCGCTGGATGCGGACGAATTTATTTTATGTCCTAGCCGTACCATGCTGGAACAACTCTTGGATGTCATCGGAGAAAACAGGATCGGCATGTACCTTTGGCGCGGCTATTTGCCGACATCGTTGCAATACAACCCCGATTTCACCACACAATTTACCGAGCAACGCCTCGAAACGCTCTTTACCCCCAAAGTCATTATTCCCAGATGGGCTGCCGAATCTTGCAGCGTGATTATCGGCTGCCATTACATGTTGGATAAAGATGGCAACAAGGTTAAATCAACCCTGTTTCATTCGCCGAATTATCGAGGTTTACATTCCTGGTTTATCGAGCAGTTTTCCGCACAATTTGCAGAGACCGATTTGTTGTGGCTGGGGCATTTCCCAATCCGCTCCTTGAACCAGCACATCAAAAAAATCCTCGAAAAGTCCATCTTGATTGCCATTAAAGACGGAAGCAATGATATTGCCTGGGAAAACCAGTTGCGCGAATTGTTGGATAACGGCATGAAGATGGACTTGAATAATTTACGGCTGTTGGCATACAGATACCGCTCCGGTTCTACAAGTTTGGAAGACTCGCATTGTAGAGTCAGCCGTTACGAACCCTTGCGTAAAAAACCGCTGATGCTGAAATACACCTCGCCGGAAGCAGGCGATCCTTTGATGACTGTCGGACATTTGGTACTTGCATTGGCAAGCGGAGCACAAGATTCCTCTTTAGGCCTTAAGGCCGTCTGAAAAACACAGCCCGCACACACAATAATAGGAAAGTTATGATCAGCATCTTTGATATTTTCAAAATCGGCATCGGCCCGTCCAGCTCGCACACCGTCGGCCCGATGAAGGCTGCGGCCGCTTTTGCTGATTTGCTGAATGCCGAAAACTTAGATACACAAGTGGCGCGCATTGTCATTGAAGTGTACGGTTCGCTTGCTTTGACCGGCATCGGACACGGCACATTCGACGCATTATTGCTTGGTTTGGAAGGCAGCCTGCCGCACGATATCCCGCTTGCAGACATCCCTCAACGCTTGGAACGTATCCGCACGCAGCACGTTTTAAAACTCAACGGCCGTGAAATGGTCTTCAATCCCGAAAAAGATTTGGATATCCGCGGCGACAAAGTGTTGCCCAAACATCCGAACGGTTTGAACTTTATCGCCTACAATTCAGACGGCCAGAAGCTGAAAGAACAGATTTATTATTCGGTCGGTGGCGGTTTTATCGTAACAGACGAAGGGTTTGCACAAGAGGCGCAGGAAAATGCCGATGTGCCGTATCCATACAAAAACTGCGACGAGTTGCTGGCACAATGCCGTCTGAACCAGTTGAATATTTCCGAAGTCGTGTTGGCCAATGAAGCGGCGTTGGCAGGTTGCGATGAAGCGAAAGTCCGCCGCCGTGTGGCTGCCGTGGCCGATGTGATGGAAAACTGCATCAAGCGCGGCTTGGGTGCGGAAGGGCAGTTGCCGGGTGGCCTGAACGTCCGTCGCCGCGCGCCGCAGTTGGCAGCCAAACTCAAAGTCCTGCGCGAGAGCGAAATCGTCAATACCCAACTTTGGCCGATGGTGTACGCCATGGCGGTCAATGAAGAAAATGCCGCCGGCGGCCGCGTCGTCACCGCACCCACCAACGGCGCGGCTGGCATTATCCCTGCCGTCTTGCACTATTTCCGTAAATTTAATCCACACGCCAACCAATCGCGTGTCGAAGATTTCCTGCTGACTGCCGGTGCCATCGGTATTTTGTACAAAACCAATGCGTCGATTTCCGGTGCGGACGTTGGTTGTCAAGGCGAAGTCGGCGTAGCGTGTTCTATGGCGGCGGGTGCATACGCTGAAGTTATCGGCGGAACACCGAAACAAGTGGAAAACGCCGCCGAAATGGCCATGGAACACCACTTGGGCCTGACCTGCGACCCTGTCGGTGGCTTGGTGCAAATCCCCTGTATCGAGCGCAACGGCATCGCCGCCGAAAAAGCCCTCAAGCTCGCCACCCTCGCGCTTTTGGAAGACGGCACAGACAAAAAAGTTTCACTTGATGAAGTGATTCAAACCATGCTGCAAACCGGCCGCGATATGAAGGCAACCTACAAAGAAACCTCACTCGCCGGCCTGGCTATCACCTTGCAGAAAAAAGCCATACCGGTATCCGTGCGCGTGGTGGAATGTTAGCAATAGGGTAGGGGATCTGCCCGATAAAAAAGGCCGTCTGAAAAATTTTCAGACGGCCTTTTTTTTGTATGGATCGAATCACTAACCGTTTTTTTGATAAGGGTTTTCCAGCCCGGCCATTAAGTCGCGGAAGTATTCGCGCAACTGTTTTTCGGAGCAACCCATCAGCAGGGCGTCTTCAAAAGCGTCCTGAGCCATTTGGTAGAGTTCGTTCAAGTTTTCGGTCATGACTTTGACTTTTTCGGTGCAGGAAACGATTTGACCGTCGTCGTCATACCATTTGGGCATTTGCGGCATTGCCATAGCTCACCTCAGTTTAAGAAACGGGAAGGATCGTTTTTCTTCACGCGGCGGCCGAAGGCGTATTTCGCGCTCCAATATTTGTGGCCGAGGCTGGTAATTTCGATACGTTTGCCCGTCCTCGGTGCGTGAATGAAATTGTTGTTGCCGATGTAGAGGCCGACGTGGGAAATACGGCCGCGGCCCATGGTGCGGAAAAAGACCATGTCGCCCGGCTGCAATTCCGAACGGCTCACGGCAACGCCCATTTGCGCTTGTTCGGCAGAAGTGCGCGGCAGGTTCAGACCCATGGCGCGTTTAAAGATGTGTTGCATAAAGCCGCTGCAGTCAAAGCCGGTAGAGGCCGATGTGCCGCCGTAGCGGTAGGCCACGCCGAGCAAGCCCATGGCGCTGCCGATTAACTCATCTGCGTTGCCCGAAGGTGCGCGCGTATTGTTGTTTGCGGCAGGATAGGTATTGGTGGGATGGACAGGGGTTGCCTGACGCGTATTGCCGTAAACGTTGGCATTGTCGTTGAATTGGTTTAAAACACGCTGACGGGTGGTAATCAGGTTTTCCAAATCATCGGCGTAAGAAAAATTGACGCTCGCGAGCATGGCGACCGAAGTCCAAACTGCTGCGAGCCGGAGTAAAAAATTCATTGTACAAACTTCCGTTTCAGAAGGCATTCCCTGCCGATTGCAGGCACATTGCCGGTTTCTGAGATGTTATCCCGTATCATTCTCTTGTTATCTGCTTGATTGTATTAAAAAACTGTCTTTTTGGCAAAAAAACTGCTGTTATTTTGCGTTAAACCCTTGTTTCCAAAAGAACTAGAAAAACATCAGGCGCGGTTTCGCTTGATTTATCCGCCGCTGCAACCATATAAGCGGCATTCATTGATTTATTTTCAGAGACTGACATGACACAAAATCACAGCGATATCCGTACACGCTTTATCTTTGACGATATGCCTATCCGCGGTATGCACATCCGCCTCGAAAAGGTTTGGCAACACATCGTCAACCAAAAACATTATCCTGTCGCCATCCGCCGCGCTTTGGGCGAGTTGCTGGCCGCCGGCTCTTTATTGTCTGCCAACCTTAAAAACGAAGGCACGCTGATTGTTCAGGTTCAAGGTCAGGGCCGTCTGAAAATGTTGGTGGTGGAAGCGACTTCTGAAAATACTGTTCGCGCTACCGCCCGTTGGGACGAAACCGCTGAAATCCGTGATGACGAAAGCCTGACTGCGCTGTTGGGCGACAACAGCGTGTTCGTTTTGACCCATCAGCCTAAAGATGCCGACCCTTGGCAAGGTGTTGTGCCACTGGAAGGCGACAGCATTGCGCAAATGCTGGTCAACTATATGAAACGTTCCGAGCAGCTCGATACCTATATTACGCTTGCCGCCGATGACCAAGCCGCAGGCGCATTATTGCTACAACGCCTGCCGGAAGAAGAATTGGATGATGCCGCTTGGGAGCATGTGACTACGCTTGCGCAAACGCTTACTCCGCAAGAATTGACCGGTTTGGACGCTCATCACGCCCTTTACCGCCTTTACCATGAAACCCCGCCCCGCGTTTTTGAACCGGAAGCCATTGAATTTGCCTGCACCTGCTCACGCGGCAAAGTCAGCGATATGCTGTTGATGCTTGGCGGTCAGGAAGTCGGCGGCGTGGTGGCGGAACAAGGCAGCATTCAAATTGACTGCGATTTCTGCCATAGCAAATATGTGTTTGATGAAACCGATGTCAACGCTTTGTTTGGCGCGGACGTGGTGAATGCCGTCCGTCAAGAAAATGAGCGTTTGCAGTAATCGCGCGATAAAAGTTGCTTAAAAAATTGGATTATTTAATAGAAGGGCAGGTGTAAAACCTGTCCTTTCTTTTTGGGAAAACTGAATATCATCAATAGAAAATGCCGTCTGAAAAAGCGTGGCTGATTTCAGACGGCATGATTGTTTTAAACGATGCGTTTAATGTTTAAAGATTATTTCCAAACCAACAAAGCGTGGTTGCGTTTGCCGCGGCGGACGATGGTGTATTTACCGAAACGTTTGTGTTCGTCGGTCAGCATGTAGGCATCGTCAGGTTTTTCAGCGGCATGGTTCGGATTGTTGGCTTCGGCAGGTTTGCCGTTGAGCAAAACCGCTTTGCTGTTGACAAAACCGCGTGCTTCTTTGTTGGAAGACGCCAAACCGGTTTTCACCAAAGTTTCCACCACGTTGAGGCTCTCGGAAACTTCAAAAGTCGGCAGGCCGTCGAGTGCCAGCTGCTCGAAGTCGCTTTCGGTGAGATGGCTTTGGTCTTCGGCAAACAGGCTTTCAGAAATACGTTGGGCGGCGGCAAGGGCTTCTTCGCCGTGAATCAGACGGGTCATTTCTTCGGCAAGAATGCGTTGCGCTTCTGGCTTGGTGCCGCTGGCTTTGTCTTTCGCTTCGATGGCATCGATTTCTTCGATAGACAGGAAGGTAAAGTATTTCAGGAATTTATACACATCGGCGTCGGCCACTTTCAGCCAGAATTGGTAGAACTGATACGGAGAAGTTTTTTTCGCGTTCAACCATACCGCGCCGCCTTCGGTTTTGCCGAATTTGGTGCCGTCTGATTTGGTAACCAAAGGCAGGGTCAGGCCGAATACTTGTTTTTGGTGCAGGCGGCGGGTCAGGTCGATACCGGCAGTGATGTTGCCCCATTGGTCGGAGCCGCCGATTTCCAAAACCGCGCCGTGGCGTTTGTTCAACTCGGCAAAGTCGTAGCCTTGCAGCAGGGAGTAGGCGAACTCGGTAAAGGAAATGCCCACATCGTCGCGTTCGATACGCTGTTTGACGGATTCTTTGTTCAGCATGGCGTTGACGGAAAAATGCTTGCCGATGTCGCGCAGGAAGTCGAGGCAGTTCATGCTGCCGAACCAGTCGGCGTTGTTGGCCATAATGGCGGCGTTATCGCCTTCAAAGCTTAAGAAAGGGGTCAGTTGGTTGCGGATGCTTTCCACCCAGCCGGCAACGGTTTCGGCGGAATTCAAGCTGCGTTCTGTCGCTTTAAAGCTTGGGTCGCCGATCATGCCGGTCGCGCCGCCCACCAAAGCAATCGGCGTATGGCCGGCTTGTTGGAAACGGCGCAATGCCAATACAGGCAGCAGGTGGCCGATGTGCAGGCTGTCGGCTGTCGGGTCAAAACCGCAATAGAGGGAAATTTTTTGTTCGTTTAGCAAAGCGTCTAAGGCTTCGATGTCGGTAGTTTGCGCGATTAAGCCACGCGATTGTAGGTCTTTGATGACGCTCATTGATGTCTTCCAAAAAAATTAGCAGTTTTACAAACTGCTAATTGTAGCAAATTTCATCGGATGAATGGCTATGGCTTACTGAAGAAGCGTGTGTTTTTCAGAAAAACGCTTGGCCAGTTCTCTGCCGCCGTAAGGGTTGATGTGGTCTCTATCGGAATAAACCGGCAATCCGTTGATTTTAAAATTCTGTGGAATATAGGCAGCGGCATCGATAATATACATATTGGCATATTTTTCGGCTAATTTTTTGATGCGTTCATTTCCTTTAAAAGTGTTTTGTTCATCAATAACAAGAGTTTGATTAAATCCAGGTATGCGGTAAGACAAAATATAGGCACGCAAGCCGTTGTAGGACAGATTAGGGTTGTCCAGCATCAGGTAAACGGCTTGTTTTTCTGAAGAAAGTTTTTGCAACATGAGGTCGAATTTTTTGAAAAAATCGGCATCGTAAGCAAGGGAATGGCTGTTTTCAGGCATTTGGCTGCCCCAGCGCATGGCCAAAAGCACTTTTGAGTATTGGGGCAGATGCTCTTTGGCATACTCGTAAACGGCACGGCAGGAGGCGTTTTGCTTGAATATGGGGGCGGCATAATCTTCTACATAGGCACAACTGTCCGCCGTGACCATCGTTGCCGACCATTTTTCTTTTTTGCCGACGGTATCAAAAAACGTTTTATATTGGTCGGCATGCGAATCGCCCAAAATCAGTAATTCCGGCTGTTTGTCGGTATCGCCCCAAACACATTGTTTGTCGGTATTGTTGTGGCAAGAAGTGTAGGAACGCGCCAATCCCATATGATCGTACTGCTCCATAAACGGAAGCCTCATGGCAAGAAAAGGCGTTATGGTCAAAACAAGCATGGGGACGGCATAAATCCATGCCACAGATTGGGCAAAAGAGCCTTTCCACTTTTTAAACGGCTTCTCGACAAAATAATAAGAAAGCAGAGAGAGTGCAAACATTAAGACAATCGCGGCTGCAGTCGAATACGAAGGCAGATTGTTTGAACCGATGTATCTCATAAAAGCCAATACAGGCCAATGCCACAGATACAGTGAATAGGAAATCAAGCCTATGCCGACGGTAATCTTCCATTGGAAAAATTGTTTCAGCCGGTGTTCAAATTGATTGAAATAAATGAATGCGGCGGCAGCCAAACAAGGAATGATGGCGGCAGGCCCCGGAAAATAGGCGGTTTTTTCCGTATAGGCAAACAGGCAGGCAAACAGTACGCATACGGAAAGCAATGCGCCTGCCGCCGCATATGGTTTGCCGGTATCCAGCCCTTGTTGTTGCCGGTATTGCATCCACACGGCTGTTAATGAGCCGATCAGCATTTCGCAGGCGCGCAGATGGGGCAGGTAATATTTATCCAGCGAAGTCGGTATAAAAGAAGCCAAAATGCTGAATACGCATAGCGTGATGAGGAAGACAAACTGAGTGCGCCAGCTTTTGTGGACCACCAGTAACAGCAATATCGGGAAGACGAAATAATATTGTTCTTCGACCGATAAAGACCAAATATGAAGCAAAGGTTTTTCTTCTTGTATGGGGTCGAAATAGCCCTGACCCTTTGCAAAAAAGATATTCGAGATGAACCCCAAGGTGGACAGGGCGGTCCTCCATAAAAGGGAAAAATCATCTTTGGTGAATAAAAGAAAGCCGCAGATCAGCGTTGCCGCCAATACGGTAAAAAATGCGGGCAGTATCCGCTTGATACGGCGGATGTAAAACTTTTTGAACGAGAAAATCCCGCTGCTCATTTCACGATGGATAATCATCGTGATCAGAAAGCCGGAAATGACAAAAAAGATATCAACACCAAGAAAGCCGCCAGGCAGCCAGTTTTTTTCAATATGGAAAACGACAACGGATAGAACAGCAACGGCACGCAATGTATCAATATCTGGGCGGTAAGATAAAACTTTGCTCATAATATTTTGATTTTAATTAGTTTTATATTAATGGCGTCGTCTGAAAAGTGATTCCTGCCGAGAATGGCAGTATTTCGGAGGTCGGCCATCGTTTGTCGGAACAGGGCAGTTTGTTTGCCTTCTTAGAATGATTGCTGATGATATGCGTTTGAATAGTAATGGATTAGAGTAGGAATAAAGTTGATAGTTTCAACATAATATTTAATATGTTGTTTTTATAATGAATCAATACGATGTGGTATTGTTTAATTATTTATTGTCATATCAATGATATTGTTATTGATGATGTAACCTTACGCTATTTTTAGGTAAGGTGTTGGTAAGAGATGAGAGATTTAAAGAGAGAAAAATTACGGGTCATGCCCGTATTTATTATGGAGATAATGTCTTGTTTTGTTGATATTTCAAGACGTGAGGCCGTCTGAAAATAAATTCAGACGGCCTTAATCTTAGAAAAGGCCGTCTGAAAAAGCGTTTTACCGGGTTTATACGTTAAACAAGAAGTGCATCACATCGCCGTCTTGTACGACGTATTCTTTGCCTTCCACACGCATTTTGCCGGCTTCTTTGGCTTTGGCTTCGCCGCCTAAAGCGATGAAGTCCTCGTAGGCGATAACTTGGGCGCGGATGAAGCCGCGTTCAAAGTCGGTGTGAATCACGCCGGCGGCTTGCGGCGCAGTGTCGCCTTTGTGGATAGTCCAGGCGCGGACTTCTTTGACACCGGCGGTAAAGTAGGTTTGCAGGCCCAAGAGGTCGTAGCCGGCACGAATCAGGCGGTTCAAGCCCGGTTCTTCCAAGCCCATTTCGGCGAGGAATTCGGCTTTTTCATCGTCTTTCAACTCGGCAATTTCGCTCTCCATCGCGGCACAAACGGCAACGACAGGCGCGTTTTCTTTTTCAGCCAATTCTTTCAGGCGGTCGAGGTGCGGATTGTTTTCAAAACCGTCTTCGGAAACGTTGCCGACGTACATGGCAGGTTTGGCGGTCAGCAGGAACAGCGGCTTGAGCATGGCGAGTTCTTCTGCGTCCAAACCGAAGGAGCGGACGGGTTTGCCTTCGTCCAGATGCGGCAGCAGTTTTTTGCACAGCTCGACCAGTTTTTGTGCGTCTTTGTCGCCTGAGCGTGCGCGTTTTTCTTCGCGGACGATGGCTTTTTCGACGCTGGCGAGGTCGGCAAGTGCCAATTCTGTACCGATGGTTTCGATGTCGGCAATCGGATCGACTTTGCCTGCAACGTGAACGATGTTGTCGTCGTCAAAGCAACGTACAACGTTAACAATCGCGTCAGTCTCGCGGATGTTGGCGAGGAACTGGTTGCCCAAGCCTTCGCCTTTACTCGCGCCTGCAACCAAACCGGCAATGTCGACGAATTCGACGATGGCAGGCTGCATTTTTTGCGGATTGACGATTTTTGCCAATTCGGCCATACGCGGATCAGGGACTTCAACGATGCCGACGTTGGGTTCGATGGTACAGAAAGGATAGTTTGCCGCTTCGATACCCGATTGGGTCAGCGCGTTAAATAGGGTGGATTTGCCGACGTTGGGCAAACCGACGATGCCGCATTTCAAGCTCATGGTTTTTCCTGAAAAGTTAAAAGTTTAACGGCGGATTATAGCATATTGTGGAGGTACTCAAAACAGTCGCAATGCTGGTGTATGTTCATCATAAAAAGGCCGTCTGAAAACTGTTTCAGACGGCCTTTTTTTCCGTACTGCTTTAACCGGTATTACGCAAACCTTGCGCTACGCCGTTGATGGTCAAGTGAACCATCAGCAGGGCGTGCGGATTGTCGGGCTCTTTGCGTAGGCGTTTGAGCATGGCGACTTGCAGGCCGTTGAGGGCGTTCAGGTATGGAATCCTCAAGGCAAGCGAACGGGCGAGGCTGCGGTTGTCGCGCAGAAGCTCTTCGGTTTGCAGCAGGTCGAGCAGTGCTTTGCGGCTGCGTTGGTATTCTTCCTTGATCATGCCGAAGATGACTTTTGCTTTGTCGGGCGATTCGCTCAAGCCGGCATAGTTTTCCGCCAAAGTGATGTCGGTTTTTGCCATGACTTGTTCCATATTGGAGAGCATGGCTTGGAAGAACGGGTTGCTTTGGGCGTGTTCGCGCAGGGCGGCGAGGGTTTCGGGTTTGCCTTCGCACAAGGTTTCCACTGCGCTGCCGAAACCGTACCAAGCCGGCAGCATGAGGCGGTTTTGCATCCAGGAGAATACCCACGGAATCGCGCGCAAGTCCTGAATCCGCGCCAGGGTTTTGCGGCTGGCGGGGCGGCTGCCGAGGTTGAGGGTGGCAATTTCCTGAATCGGGCTGGTTTGCAGGAAGTAGTCGATGAAGTCGGGGTGGGTAATCAGTTCGCGGTAGTATTTGAACGATACGTCCGACAAATCCTGCATCAGTTTGGCATCAGGGTCTTTTTTGTCCGGCAGGATGCTGGCTTCCAAAGTCGCGGCGACCAAGGTTTCCAAGTTGCGTTGGGCATTGCCCGGGTCGGCGTATTTGGCGGTAATGACTTCGCCTTGCTCAGTAATGCGGATTTGTCCGGCAACGCTGCCTGCGGGTTGCGCCAAAATGGCTTGGTAAGACGGGCCGCCGCCGCGGCCTACGCTGCCGCCGCGGCCGTGGAACAGGCGCATGCGGACATTGTATTTTTTGAAGAGTTCGACCAAGCCCAACTCGGCCTGATACAGACACCATGAGCTGGTAACGTAGCCGCCGTCTTTGTTGGAGTCGGAGTAGCCGAGCATGATTTCTTGGATGTTGCCGCGGCTTTCGAGCAGGGCGTCATACCAGTCGAGGCGGAACATGGTTTCCATGACCGGGCAGGCGTTTTCGAGCGCTTCGATGGTTTCAAACAGAGGTACGATGTTGATACGGCTGCGCGGTTTGCCGTTTTCCACTGTCAACAGGCCGCTTTCTTTCAGCAGCAATGCCAAGGCGAGCAGGTCGCTGGGTTGTTCGCAGTTGGAAATAATGCTTTGCGTCACGGCATCTTCGCCGAATTCGTCTTTGATTTTGCGCGCTTCGTTGAAAATCGCCAGTTCGTGGCGGGTATGGTCGCTGTATGTGATGAACGGGCTGTACAACGGGCGTTGATGGCTTAATTCGCGCAACAGGGCGGCTTGTTTTTGCTCTTCGTTCAGGCTGTTGTAGTCTTCCAAGCCTGCGTGTTGGAAAAGTTCGGCAACCACATCGGCGTGTTTGCCTGCGTGTTGGCGCAGGTCGAGCGGCATCATGTGGAAACCGAACACGGACACACTGCGGATAATGTCGGCTAGACGGCCTTCTGCCAGCAGTTGGCTGCCGTTTTCGTAGAGCGAACGTTGCAGTTTTTTCAGGTCGTTGAGGAATTCTTCAACCGAAGCATAGGGTTCGAGGAAGCCGAATTTGCAGCCCATGCCCAAACCGAGTGAGCGCGCTTTGCCCATGGCGCGGGCCATGATGTAGGCGATGGCGCGGCGGTAGGGTTCTTCGGTGCGGGCGATTTCTTCATCGGGAGACTGGGCGGAAAGTGCCATTACATCGTCGTTGACTTTGACGCGGCGGATGGAGAGCGGCAGCTCGCGGTAGAGTTTGTCGAGTTCGCCGCGATAGAAACGGAATACGGCGTCGGCATGCCGTCTGAACGCAAAACGCAAGGTTTCGGCAGAAACGAACGGGTTGCCGTCGCGGTCGCCGCCGATCCAGCCGCCGATTTTGAGAATATTCGGAACGCGGACACCGGGATAGGCCGTCTGAAAATCGCGTTCCATTGTGCGGTAGAGTTTAGGCAGGGCTTCAAAGAAGCTCATCGGGAAGATGGATACACCGTTGTTGATCTCGTCGTTGACGCTGAGTTTGTGGCGGCGCGTTTCGCTGGTCTGCCACAAGCCCAAAAGCACGGTGTCGATTTCGCGGCGCAATTGAGCCAGTGCATCAGGATTAGTGCAGCGTTCGCGTTGCGGCAGCAGCGCGCGGATGCGGCGGTTGAAGCTCAAGACGGTTTGGCGTTGCACCTCGGTCGGGTGCGCGGTCAAAACGGCGGTAACGACCGTGTTGTCCAGTTGTTGCTGCAACGCTTTGCCGTTGACTTTTCCGGCTTTGAGCTTGCGCACGGTTTCCGTCAGGCTGCCTTCCGCGCCGCTGTGGCCGGCTTCTTCGTGGATTTGGCGGCGGCGTTCGTGGTGCACGTCTTCGGCGATGTTCAGAATTTGTGCGAACAGACCGCAGGCCAGGGTTAAATCGTGGGTTTGCTGTTCGTCCAGTTGCGGCCACACCTTCTCAATCAAGGCGGCGCTGTCGTCTGAAGTCGATAACAACTTAACGGTTTCGACCACCAAAGGCGATGCTTCCTCATGCAGCAGATTGAACAGAGACTGTTTTAAAAATTCCGCATCCGCTGCCAAAGCGGCATCTTTGGGATTGTTTAAGATATGCAGTTGCATGATTTTTCTCTTATTTAAATGTTAATTTGGGTTTGTCCCGAATCCATTGTATAGCAAATTTTTGTAAACTGCCAATGCTGCCGTCCGATACATTTCAAACCGGAAAACAGCCGTCCGTATCCGCCGCGTGGCCGGTGTCTGTAAAATGCCGTAAAATATTGACTGTCAAAACAGAGGCGAGAACCCCATGATCGAATTCCCCAACCAGCCCGATTTTCCTGAGCAACACACCGCCGTCGCCGTCGGCACCATCAACATGAGCCAGCAGGCGATACGGGTGTTGATAGAGAATGCAACCGAAAAGGCAAGCATCCTGACCATCGCCCGCGTTGCCGCCATTCAAAACATCAAACAAAGCGGCAACCTGATTCCGCTGCACCTGCCCGGCCGCATCATCGGCGTGCAGGTTGATTTCGATATTAACGTCGAGCTGGCCTGCCTGAAAGCCACATTGACCGTCCAAGCGCACAGCAACGGCAGCATTGCCACCGAAGCCCTGACCGGCCTCAATTTGGCACTTTTGAGCGTTTACGACATGATGAAAGACGTTGACCGCAATATGATGCTCAGCGGCATCCGCCTCGAATCCGAAACCAGCAGCGAAGGACGTCCTTTCCTGTTTGACAACGCCTACGAAAATATTAATTTCTAAATCACTCAGGCCGTCTGAATATTCGGTTTCAGACGGCCTTATTGTTATGATGAACGATCAACAACTTTTGCGGTTCAGCCGCCATATCCTGCTGGATGAAATCGGTATCGAAGGCCAAGAAAAACTTTTGGCCGCCCATGCGCTCGTTGTCGGTTGCGGCGGGCTGGGTGCGGCGGCCTTGCCGTATCTTGCCGCCGCCGGTATCGGCTGCCTGACGATTGCCGATGCCGATACCGTCGACGAGACCAACCTTCAACGCCAAATCACGTTTACCGAAGCCGACATCGGCAAAAACAAGGCTTTGGTCATGCAAGGCCGTCTGAAACAGATCAACAGCCAAACACACATTACCGCCATAGCCGAATTTCTCGATGAGGCCAAGCTTGTCGAATTGGCAAACGCCGCCGACATCATCCTCGATTGTTCCGACAACTATCCCACGCGCCAGGCGGTTAACCGCGCCGCCGTTGCCGCGCGCACGCCTTTGGTTTCCGCCGCGGCCGTCCGCTTTGACGGACAAATCGCCGTGTACCGGCCCGACCTTCCCGATACGCCTTGTTATGCCTGCCTGTTTGACGGCGAACAAGCCGACGACGGCGCTTGTGCATTGTTCGGCGTTTTTTCGCCCTTGGTCGGCGTTATCGGAACGACCCAAGCCGCCGAAGCGCTCAAAGTGCTGCTCGGTATCGGCACGCCGTCACACGGCAAACTTTCCACCTACAACGCATTGAGCGGACAATGGCGGCAATACGGGGTAAGGCGCAATCCCGAATGTCCGGTTTGCGGCGGCCGTTAAAGACAAAAGCAGGGCAAAGGTTTCACTGCTCCGAAGCCAATCCGCCGGAGTAATCATGCTTATCTTTCATTAAACTTGAAAGAAGGCGTTTCTTCCCTTTTCAGACGGCCTGTGGCACGATATGATTCAATGATTAATAAATTTTTTGAGGCCGTCTGAAAAAGATAGGGAGAAACCGGCTTAATGAATATTATTCGTGCCTTATTGGTGGTATTGGGTTGCCTGACTTTGGGCGAGGCGGCCGTTTGGATTTTGGGGTTGAAACTGCCGGGCAGCATTGTCGGCATGGGTTTGCTGTTTGCCGCGCTTCAGGCCGGCTGGGTCAAATTGTCTTGGGTGGAAGAGCTGGCGGACATTTTGATGGCGAACCTGACTTTGTTTTTGGTGCCGCCTTGCGTGGCCGTCATCAGCTATTTGGATGTGATTGCAAACGACTGGTTTTCGATTTTGACGGCCACCATCGCCAGTACGGTGTGCGTGTTGTTGGTCACGGGCAAAGTGCATGAGTGGGTCAGGAGGCTGATGTGATGGGCGATATCGACAATTTGTTGCGTATGCCCGTGCTTATGCTGTTTCTGACTTTGGCCGTTTATGCTTTGGCGGTGCAGATTCGGGTGCGCACGGGAAACGTTTTGTGCAATCCGGTATTGATCAGCACGCTGGTGTTGATGGGGTATTTGAAGGTATTTGCCATCGATTACGAGCTGTATCACGACGCGGCGCAGTTTATCGATTTTTGGTTGAAACCGGCGGTCGTATTGCTGGCCGTGCCGCTTTATCGAAATTGGGACCGTATCCGCAGCCAGTGGTTGCCGGTGGTGTTGTCGCAATTGGCGGGCAGCGTGACGGGCATTGTTACGGGCGTGTATTTCGCCAAATGGCTGGGCGCGTCGCGCGATGTGGTTTTGTCGTTGGCTTCCAAATCGGTGACCAACCCGATTGCGATTGAAATCACGGCATCGGTCGGCGGTATTCCGGCGATTACAGCGGCAACGGTAATTATCGCCGGACTTTTTGGACAGATGGCCGGATATAAAGTGTTGAAAGGGGCGTTGTATATGCCTTCTTCAGTGGGGATGTCTTTAGGGACGGCCTCCCATGCGATGGGGATTGCGGCGTCTTTGGAATACGGCCGCCGTATGGCCGCCTATGCCGGCTTGGGCTTGACGCTCAACGGCGTATTGACGGCGGTATTGGTGCCTATTTTGATTCCCTTATTGGGCGTATAGCGTTTAGGCCGTCTGAAAACAGTGTAAAACAGGAGAAAATGATATGGCTGTAAATTTGACTGAAAAACGTGCAGACGAATTGTTGGAAATCGACGGCATTCGTCTGTTTACGGGTCGTGCCGGCATCAAGCAGCAAAACCGCGACGATTTGACGCTGATGGTGTTGGGCGGCGGACATACGGTGGGCGCGGTGTTTACGCAAAACCGTTTCTGCGCCGCGCCGGTGCATATCGCCAAGTCGCATCTGTTTGACCAAGACGGTGTGTGTGCCTTAGTCGTTAATACGGGCAATGCCAATGCAGGTACCGGCGCGCAAGGCCGTCTGGACGCGATTAAAGTGTGCGCGGCCGTGGCGGAACAGGTCGGCTGCCAATCCAATCAGGTGATGCCGTTTTCGACCGGCGTGATTTTAGAACCCTTGCCTGTGGATAAAATCGTGGCCGCTTTGCCGCAAGTGCGCCCTGCATTCTGGTCGGACGCGGCGCGTGCCATCATGACGACGGACACTGTACCGAAAGCCGCTTCGCGCCAAGGCTTGGTCGGCGAAAAACACACAGTCCGCGCCACCGGCATCGCCAAAGGTTCGGGGATGATTCATCCGAACATGGCGACCATGTTGTCGTTTATTGCCACCGATGCCAAAGTGTCCCAGCCGATTTTGCAGCTGATGACGCAAGAAATCGCAGACGAAAGTTTCAATACGATTACCGTGGACGGCGATACCAGCACCAACGACAGCTTCGTGATTATGGCGACAGGCCGTTGCGGTCAGAGCGAAATCGACAATACCGCCGATCCGCGCTATGCGCAGCTCAAAGCCTTGCTCGGTTCGCTGGCTTTGGAATTGGCGCAGGCGATTGTCCGTGATGGCGAGGGCGCAACCAAGTTCATCACGATTGAAGTGCAAAACGCGAAAACCCGCGAAGAGGCGCGTAAGGTGGCTTATGCCGTCGCCCATTCGCCTTTGGTGAAAACCGCGTTCTTTGCCTCCGACCCGAACTTGGGCCGTTTGTTGGCCGCCGTCGGCTATGCCGGTATTGAAGACCTGGATGTCGATGCTTTGAAAATGTGGCTGGATGACGTGTTGGTGGCCGAAAACGGCGGCCGCGCGGAAAGCTATACCGAAGAGGCAGGGCAAGCCGTGATGAACCGTCCGGAAATCACCGTCCGCATCGATTTGCAACGTGGCGATACGGAGGCGGTCGTCTATACCTGCGATTTGTCGCACGAGTATGTGTCTATTAACGCGGATTACCGTTCTTAAAAACCTTTATCCTTGTTTTCAGACGGCCTTTGAGAAAAGCATCAAGGCCGTCTGAACATATTTACTGCGTGTTTATGATGAAATTTCCACAGACTTGGGCGGCGCGCCTCGCCCACAAAATCCGCCAAACCAAACGCTTGTCGAAAAAAAGCATGGCCTTTCTGTTTTTGCTGGCAGGCTCGGCGCTGGTTGCCCTGACGGCTTTGCTGTTTGCGCGTTTGGCGGATTTGGCTTTGGAATGGAACGCTTTGTTGGCGGGCAAATATCCGTGGTTTGCGTGGGTGGCTTTGCCGCTGGGTTTGCCGCTTTTGGCATGGTTTACGCGCAAATTTGCGCCGTACACTTCCGGCAGCGGTATTCCGCAGGTCATTGCTTCGTTGTCTTTGCCGTATGGCGCGCAGAAAACCCGTCTGATTCGTCTGGGCGAAACCTTTTTTAAGATTCCGCTGACGTTTTTGGGCATGATTTTGGGGGCGTCGATCGGTAGGGAAGGGCCGTCTGTACAAGTGGGTGCGGCGGTCATGAACGCTTGGGGCGCGTGGTGTAAAAAGCACGGGCTGGCGTTTAGGGGCATGCAGGAAAACGATTTGATTGCCGCAGGCGCGGCCGGCGGTTTGGCGGCGGCGTTTAACGCACCTTTGGCCGGCGTGGTGTTTGCCATCGAAGAATTGGGGCGCGGCGTGCTTTTGCGTTGGGAGCGCCAAATCCTGATGGGCGTGTTGGCGGCCGGTTTCATTCAAGTGGCGATACAGGGCAACAACCCGTATTTTTCAGGGTTTCAAGGGCATGAGTTGCCAAATATGCTGATGTGGGCCGCGGTGTCGGGCATCGTCTGCGGCGTGGCAGGCGGATTGTTCGGCAGCTTTTTGTATCGCGGCGCGGCGGCATTCGCACCGGTGCGCTGGCGCAGTTTCATCCGCCGTCATTTGTTGGTGGTCGCCTTTGTAATGGGCATTTTGCTGGCGCTGCTCGGTACGTTTTATCAAGGCAAAACCTATGGCACGGGCTATCACGAAGCCGCCGCCGCACTCAAAGGCGCGTATGAAGCACCAATCGGCTTGGCTGCCGCAAAATGGGCGGCAACCGTGTTCAGCTACTGGGCAGGCATTCCCGGCGGCATCTTCACTCCGTCGTTAACCATCGGTGCGATGATAGGCGAACACATGGCCTCTTTCGCGCAACTGGGCGACGCGTCCAACGTCGCGGTTTTGCTCTGCATGGCCGCATTCCTTGCCGCCGCGACCCAGTCGCCGTTGACTGCCGCCGTAGTGGTAATGGAAATGACGGGGGGACAGAATTTGCTGTTTTGGATGCTGCTGACGTGCATCTTCGCTTCGCAAGTCTCGCGCCAATTCTCGCCGCATCCGTTTTACCATGCCGCAGGTTTGCGCTTCAGGCGGCATATTGAAGCCGAAAGCGGACATGTTCCGCATGAGAAAAAAGAATAGATAGGCATATAAAAGGCCGTCTGAAAACTAAATTTCAGACGGCCTTTATTATGTCGTTTAAATCTGTATTGCGGTTTATTTAAACAGTAAAATCAGCAACAAAACAACCGCAATCATACCCAGCCACAGGCTTTGGCGTTGCTGCACTTTGACCAAGTGCACATAGGCATCGCGCATTTCCTGCTGGCGGTTTTCATCAACCAACGCATTGATTTTGCGCGGCAGAGAAGGGATGATTTGCGCCCAGTCGGGGGCTTCGTTTTTGAGATTGCGCCAAAGGGCTTTGGGGCCGACCTGTTCGTTCATCCATTTCACCAAAAACGGTTTGGCGGTTTTCCATAAGTCCAAATCGGGATCAAGCTGGCGTCCCAAGCCTTCGATGTTGAGCAGCGTTTTTTGCAGCAATACCAGCTGCGGTTGGATTTCGACATTAAAGCGGCGGCTGACTTCAAACAGGCGCATCAGCACCAAGCCGAAGGAAATCTGCGAAATCGGTTTGTTGAACACAGGCTCGCACACGGCGCGGACAGCCGCTTCCAATTCTTCCGCGCGCGTGTCGGCAGGCACCCAGCCTGATTCGATGTGGGCGGTGGCGACGCGGTGGTAATCGCGGTTGAAAAAGGCAAGGAAGTTGATGGCGAGATAGCGTTTGTCGTAATCGGTCAGCGTGCCGACGATGCCGAAATCGAGGGCGATGTAGCGGTTGTCGGCGGCGACCAAAATATTGCCGGGATGCATATCCGCATGGAAAAAACCGTCTCGAAAAACTTGCGTAAAGAAGATTTCCACGCCGTAATCGGCAAGTTTGTGCAAATCGATGCCATCGGCCTTGAGTTTGGCAATATCGGATACCGGCGTGCCGTCCATCCATTCGATGGTCAGTACGTCGCTGGTGCAGTAGTCGTAAAACACCTTGGGTACAATCAGCATATCGCTGTTTTGGAAATTGCGTCCGAGCTGACTGGCATTGGCGGCTTCGCGCATCAAGTCCAATTCGTCGTGCAGGTATTTGTCAAATTCGGCCACCACTTCGCGCGGCTTCAAACGCTTGCCGTCTGAAAACAAACGCTCCACCCAGCCTGCACCAAAGCGCATCAGCGACAAATCCTGTTCGATAACGGGCAAAAGGTTAGGGCGCAAGACTTTCACTGCGACCTGTTCGCCCGAATGCAGGCGGGCTTTGTGTACCTGGGCGATGGACGCGCTGGCGACGGGTTCGGTTTCAAATTCCGCGTATAAAGTGTCGATGGATTGGCCTAAAGATTTTTCGATTTGCGAGCGCGAAAGCTGCGCGTCAAACGGCGGCACTTTGTCTTGCAACCTGGCCAGTTCGACCGCGTAATCATGCGGAATCAAATCGGGGCGCGTGGACAATACCTGTCCGAATTTGATGAAAATCGGCCCCAGGCTTTCCAAAGCCAGACGCAGGCGCACGGCAGGCGTCTCGTGTTTGAACTTGGATGACTGCGGCAGCATATTGAGGAAAGTCCGCGCCCAGCCCGGACGGACCAGCGAGGCAATCAGCTCGGCAAGGCGGTAGCGGTAGAGCGTGCAGAGGATGGTTTTGATGCGTTTGAGGCGGTTCATGGTGGGCGCGGATAAATCGAAAAAACAGAATTATATAGGAAAAACGGGTAAGGGCTTCAGACGGCCTGAGACTTTTGCAAAAATGTTTGCCGCATATCCGGCAATTTCGCAAAGGTTTGCGGTCGGCCGTTTTGATAAAAAGATGAATATTCACATCATAAATATTCGTCGGCCACTTGCCCAAACCGCCGATTCAAGCCATAATCGGGAAATGTGCAGGAGAGAGCTACATCCAACTACATGTGGCCACCGAAGGCGCAGACACCCTTAAATCGCTCAGGTATCAGGGACTGCACATTGAAACAAACAATCTGGAGAGCGGCGTTTGAATAACGTCCACCGAAGGGGAGAAGGCCGTCTGAACCACCATTCAGACAACCGCGCAAAACAGTGAGCAGACTGGTTTGCCATCCAGCGGATACGGCCGAAAATCTCAGGTTCAAGGACAGATAGGGTCATCCGCGCATAGGTGCGCGGGCGGCATCTGAACAATAAATCCGGAGAAACTTGAGAATGACTGCCCTGAAAACCACCCCGTTTTATCAAGCCCATCAAGATGCAGGCGCGAAGCTGGTAGATTTTGCCGGCTGGGAGCTGCCCATCCATTATGGTTCACAAATCGCCGAACACGAAGCCGTGCGCACCGACGCCGGTATGTTCGACGTATCCCACATGCTTGTTACCGACGTAGCAGGCGCAAATGCCAAAGCCTTTTTCCGCAAATTGATTGCCAACGATGTCGCCAAACTTGCTTTTGTCGGCAAAGCCCTTTATTCCGCGCTGCTCAACGACAACGGCGGCGTGATTGACGACTTGATTGTTTACCGCACCAACGAAGCCGAAACCCAATACCGCATCGTATCCAACGGCGCGACCCGCGAAAAAGACACTGCCCAATTCCACAAAGTCGGACAAGAGTTCGGCGTTGCCTTCAATCCGCGCTACGACCTCGGCATGCTCGCCGTACAAGGTCCTAAAGCCATCGAAAAACTTTTGACCGTCAAACCTGAATGGGCGGATGTCGTCCATAATCTCAAACCGTTCCAAGGCGCGGATTTGGGCAACGATTGGTTTGTCGCCCGCACCGGCTACACCGGCGAAGACGGCGTCGAAGTCATCCTGCCCGGCACCGAAGCCGTCGCATTCTTCAAAGCCCTGCAACAAGCCGGCGTACAGCCCTGCGGCCTCGGCGCACGCGACACCCTGCGCATGGAAGCCGGCATGAACCTCTACGGCAACGATATGGACGACGACACCAGCCCGCTCGAAGCAGGCATGGGTTGGACGGTTGATTTGAAAGACGAAAACCGCGATTTCGTCGGCAAAGCCGCCTTGCTGGCATTGAAAGAAAAAGGCGTTGCCGTCAAACAAGTCGGTTTGCTGCTCGACAAAGGCGGCATCCTGCGCGCGCATATGGAAGTGTTGACCGACAAAGGCAAAGGCGAAACCACCAGCGGCGTATTCTCGCCCAGCCTGAAACAATCCATCGCCATCGCCCGCGTACCGAAAGAATTTGACGGCGATACTGCCAAAGTGCTGATTCGCGGCAAGGAAGTCGATGTGCGCGTACTGAAGCTGCCGTTTGTGCGCAACGGACAGAAACAGTTTGACTGATGCGGTTTCAGACGACCTTTGTCAAAGTAAAGGTCGTCTGAAATAAAAAATGGGTATTGATTTACCTAAATTAAGAAGTTAGAAATGGTATTCAAATAAAAAAGAAAGTTTGTTGTGATGAATTATTGGATTGTAGGTGCCATGTTTGGTGGTGTGGATGATGCCTTAGAGAGCTTTATAGAACGGGGTTATTGGTATTGTTGGAATAAGAAGGTTCCAACGGGGGAAGAAAGTAAAGGACCAAATTCAATAGAAAGGCAGATTGAAAAATTCAAGGAGATTTCTATTGGAGATAAGATAGCAGTAAAGAAAATTCATAGTGTACCTGAACAAAAAATGGAAGTTAGAGCGTTGGGTATTGTGAAAGATATTGATTTTGAAGAATGGAGAGTTTATGTAGATTGGAAAGTGCAATTCAAACATTTGGAAAGAATTGTTGATTTACATGGCTGGTCGGCTTCTATTCATGGCCCATATCAATATTCAGATACTAGGATTCATAAAGTTTTTTGTTTGTAAGGTTTGCTTATACACTTACACTTAGTAGGAGAGTATCGCGAGATTCACTACTAGCTAAATTAAACCGTTCTTAAAGGAGAACCAAACCATGAGCAACAACATCCCAGCCGAATTGAAATACGTTGCCAGCCACGAATGGCTGCGCCTTGAAGAAGACGGTACCATCACTGTCGGTATTACCCACCACGCGCAAGAGCTGTTGGGCGACATCGTGTTCGTCGAGCTGCCCGAAGTCGGTGCAAACCTGGCTGCCGAAGAGCAAGCCGGTGTGGTTGAGTCTGTGAAAGCAGCGTCCGACGTATACGCGCCGATTGCAGGCGAAGTCGTTGCCGTCAACGAAGATTTGCCCAGCGCGCCGGAAACTGCCAACAGCGACCCTTACGGCGCAGGCTGGTTCTTCAAAATCAAACCTGCCAACCCTGCCGATTACGACGGTCTGTTGACTGCCGAACAATACGCAGGCGAAGTAGCTTGATTTTTGCAAACATCCAAACAGGTTTTACGCCTGTTTGATGGTGCAGGTCTTAGGTCGTCTGAAAAATACTTTCAGACGGCCTTTGTTTCAATTTTTCCTCAATAAACATGAATTACTGCGAATTTGTCGCCACGCTACCCAACGATACGGACAACCCCAACCAACATTATCACAACACGCAATACGGTTTTCCGATTGAGGACGACAATGAATTGTTTGAGCGGCTGGTGTTGGAAATCAATCAGGCAGGATTGAGTTGGACGCTGATGCTGAAGAAGCAGCAGGCATTTCAGACGGCATTTAAAGGTTTCGACATCGAGACGGTCGCCGCATTTGACGAAGCCGATATTGAGCGGCTGCTTGCCGATACAGGCATCGTCCGCAATCGCCTGAAAATTAATGCAGCCATTTATAACGCGCGACAAATCAAACAAATACAGCAAGAATACGGCTCATTCAAAAACTGGCTGGATGCACACCATCCGCTCGACAAGGCTGAATGGGTGAAGCTGTTTAAAAAACATTTCAAATTTGTCGGCGGCGAAATCGTCGGCGAATTTCTGATGAGTACCGGCTACCTGCCCGGCGCGCATGCGGAAAGCTGTCCGGTTTATAGGGAAATATTGGCATGTCGTCCGAAGTGGGCGGAGGCCGTCTGAAACAACATCTGAAAGAAAAAGCGGTTTTGATACCGATAACAAAAAAGGAGTAGAAATGAAACTATCTGAATTATTCAACCCGAACGAATTTGCCGCGCGCCATTTGAGCTTTGGCGACGAGGCTGCGCTTTTGGAAGCGCTCGGCGAGAAGAGCATGGACGATTTTGTCGGCAACACCGTGCCGCAAAGCATCCGTATGCCGTCCGAACTCGATTTGCCCGAAGCCTTGACCGAGGCGGACGCATTGGCGAAATTGAAAGGCATTGCGTCGAAAAACGTGATCAACAAGTCCTATATCGGTTTGGGCTATTACCCGACCCGCGTGCCGAACGTGATTTTGCGCAACGTGTTGGAAAATCCGGGCTGGTACACCGCCTACACGCCGTATCAGGCGGAAATCGCGCAGGGTCGTTTGGAAGCGTTGCTGAACTTCCAACAAGTGTGTATCGATTTGACCGGTTTCCCTGTGGCAGGCGCGTCTTTGTTGGACGAGGCGACCGCCGCCGCCGAAGCGATGGCGATGGCGCATCGCGTGGGCAAGGTGAAATCCGAGCGTTTCTTTGTGGACGAGCGCGTTTATCCGCAGACGTTGGACGTGATGAAAACCCGCGCCAAATATTTCGGCTTTGAGCTGGTGGTCGGCGATTTTGCCCAAGCGGATGAAGGCGAATACTTTGGCGCGCTGTTCCAATACGTCGGCAAAGACGGCGACGTGCAAGACTTGCAGGACGTTATCGGCCGTCTGAAAACCAAAGGCACGATTGTCGCCGTTGCCGCCGACATCATGAGCTTGGTCTTGCTGAAATCGCCTGCCAAATTGGGCGCGGACATCGCGCTGGGCAACACACAACGCTTCGGCGTACCGATGGGCTTCGGCGGGCCGCACGCCGCTTATTTCGCCTTTAAAGACGAGTTCAAACGCTCCGCCCCGGGCCGCATCATCGGCGTATCCAAAGACGCATCGGGCAAACCCGCGCTGCGCATGGCGTTGTCCACCCGCGAGCAACACATCCGCCGCGAAAAAGCCACGTCCAATATTTGTACCGCGCAGGCATTGCTGGCGAACTTGGCGGGCATGTACGCCGTTTATCACGGCCCCGAAGGCGTAAAACGCATCGCCAACCGCATTCACGCGCTGGCTTCCGCCTTTGCCGACGCGCTGGTTTCAGACGGCCTCAAAGTCGTTCACGAAGTCTTCTTCGATACCGTTACCGTCGATTTCGGCAGCAAAGAAAAAGCGGACAAAGTGTTCCAAACCGCTTTGGAATTGGGCTACAACCTGCGCCGCGTCAGCGACACCCGAATCGCCGCCGCCTTCCACGAAACGTCCGTGCGCGAAGACCTTGCCGTGTTGTACTACGCCTTCACCGGCAACAACACCTTCACGCTTTCAGACGACGTCAAAGGTCGTCTGAAAACCGAATTCCTGCGCCAAGACAATATCTTGCAACATCCCGTGTTCAACCGTTACCACACCGAACACGAAATGCTGCGCTACCTGAAGAAACTCGAAGACCACGATTTGGCGATGAACCGCAGCATGATTTCGCTGGGCAGTTGCACTATGAAGCTCAACGCCACCGCCGAAATGCTGCCGATTACTTGGGCGGAGTTCTCCGACATCCACCCCTACGCCCCCGAAACCCAAACCGCAGGCTACCGCGAACTCTTGACCGACATGGAAAACAGCCTGAAAGCCATCACCGGCTTTGACGCGATTTCCTTCCAGCCCAACTCCGGCGCGCAGGGCGAATACAGCGGTATGCTCGCCATCCGCCGCTATCAGGAAGCCCAAGGCCAAGCGCAGCGCAACATCTGCCTGATTCCCAAATCCGCCCACGGCACCAACCCCGCCACCGCCGCCATGCTCGGTTTGAAAGTCGTCGTCGTCGATACCGACGAACACGGCAACGTCAACATCGACGATTTGAAAGCCAAAGCCGAGCAACACCGCGACGCCTTGTCCGCCATCATGATTACCTACCCGTCCACCCACGGCGTGTACGAAGAAGGCATCCGCGACATCTGCCGCATCATCCATGAAAACGGCGGACAGGTTTACATGGACGGCGCCAACCTCAACGCCCAAATCGGCATCATGCAGCCCGCCGAAGTCGGCGCGGACGTGTTGCACATGAACCTGCACAAAACCTTCTGCATCCCCCACGGCGGCGGCGGCCCGGGCATGGGCCCCATCGGTCTGAAAGCCCACCTCGCCCCGTTTGCCCCAGGTCATACATTGACCGACACGCATAGCGCAAGTGCCGGGCAAACCGCCGTTTCCTCCGCCGCCTTCGGTTCCGCGTCCATCTTGCCGATTACCTGGATGTACCTGACCATGATGGGCAAACAAGGCATGGAACAGGCGACGCGCTGGGCATTGCTCAACGCCAACTACGTCGCCAAACGCCTGAGCGAAGACTATCCCGTTCTCTACACAGGCAAAAACGGCCGCGTCGCGCACGAATGTATCGTCGATTTGCGTCCGCTCAAAGCCGAAAGCGGCATTACCGAAACCGACATCGCCAAACGCCTGATGGATTACGGCTTCCACGCCCCGACCGTATCCTTCCCCGTTGCCGGCACGCTGATGATCGAACCGACCGAAAGTGAGAGCAAAGCCGAACTCGACCGCTTCATCGCCGCCCTGAAACAAATCAAGCAGGAAGTGCTGAAAGTCGAGAGCGGCGAATGGCCGAAAGACGACAACCCGCTGGTCAACGCCCCGCACACCGCCGCCGACGTAACCGGCGAATGGGCGCACCCGTACTCCCGCGAAGAAGCCGTCTTCCCGTTGCCGTTCGTGCGTGAAAACAAATTCTGGCCGAGCGTGAAACGTTTGGATGAGGTCTATGGCGACCGCAATCTGGTTTGCTCCTGCTTGCCGATTGACGCATACGAAGAATAAGCCTGAATAGGTTTAAAATTGAACAGGCTGTCTGAAAATGAAAATAGTTTTCAGACGGCCTTTTGTTTGTTAAGATATTCCGCCCGAGAACGTACGTTTGTTTTGGATAAAACAACAAATAAGGCTTTCGGAAAGATAAACGGCGCATGCCTTTGTTTGCGGATAAAACCAAAACGGCTTTCAACAACGATAAGCAAAAGGCCGTCTGAAAAACAGGAGGACACGATGGACGAACTTTTTATTCAAACGCTGACGATTGCCGGCTCCGATTCCGGTGGTGGCGCAGGCATACAGGCGGATTTGAAGACGTTTCAGATGCGCGGCGTGTTCGGCACCAGCGTACTGACCGCGGTTACCGCACAAAATACTTTGGGCGTATCGGCAGTGCATCCGATACCGACCGACATGATTGCCGCGCAGATTGCCGCGATTCAGGAGGATTTTCAAATCCGCGCTTATAAAATCGGCATGCTGGGTACGGCGGAAATCATCGAGTGCGTGGCGGAACAAACCGCCGAATGCGACTTCGGCAAACGCGTGTTGGATCCGGTTATGATTGCCAAAGGCGGCGCACCGTTGTTGGAAAACTCAGCCGTCGAAGCCATGAAACGCCTGCTGCTGCCGCATACGGACGTCTTGACGCCCAATCTGCCCGAAGCGCAGGCATTGACGGGTATCAATATTGAAAACCGCCAAGATGCGGAACGTGCCGCCAAAATTCTTCAGGATTGGGGTGTGAAAAATGTGGTGATTAAAGGCGGCCATCTTGCCGACAGCCAAAGCGAATATTGCACCGACTGGCTGTTTACGCCATACGAAACCATCGAGCTGAATAGTAAACGTTTCCCAACGCCGCATACGCATGGCACAGGCTGCACGTTTTCGGCCTGCATTACTGCCGAGCTGGCAAAAGGGTTTAGCGTGTCCGAGGCGGTTCAAACGGCAAAAAACTATATTGCCGCCGCCATTTCCCACCCTTTGGGCATCGGGGCAGGGCACGGGCCGGTCAATCATTGGGCGTATCGGGACGAATAATGCGTTTAGGCCAATTGTAATTGATTGTATTTTTCAGACGGCCTGACTAGGTTTATCACTTGAAATTGTTTACAATATCGGATTAATGCTTTTACGGATGAAAAACACACCATGCAAGTGACTTCAAAATGGATAGACGGAATGTGCTTCGTCGGTACAACGGCAAACGGACACAGCGTTGTGATGGAAGGCGCGGCGGCTGAAGGCGAAGTCAAGCGCGGCCCGAGCCCGATGGAGATGCTGTTGTTGGGTGTAGCAGGTTGTTCCAGCATCGATGTGGTGATGATTGCCGAGAAACAACGCCAAAAAATCACCGACTGCCGTGCTGAAGTGACTGCCAAACGCGCCGACACCGCGCCGCGCGTGTTTACCGAAATCCATATCCACTTCAAAGTGTATGGCCGGGGTTTGCAAGAAAGTGCGATTGAACGTGCCGTACAGATGTCCGCCGAAAAATATTGCTCCGCATCGATTATGCTGGGCAAAGCGGCAAAAATGAGCCACAGCTTCGAAATCGTCGAAGCAGAATAGGGCGGTTTTCAAGGAAAAAGCCGGAGCGTGAAACGGCTGCCCACAAAAAAGCAGATATATTCACGCATTAACATGAATATATCTGCTTGCTTTTTATTCCTTTTTCTCTCTCTCTATCAGCCTTTATAACTTGGCTTGTTGACCTCATTGTGCAAGTTTCGTTTAACATTGTCAACAATTTTTAATTATATTTTAACCAACCCTGAAATATGCAGGTCTGCAAGCCATTGCGCCTCAACACAAATACTGGGGAAACATTATGGATTACGAAAATAATACCAACGTTGCACCTGCAACTTCATCGCTTATTTTGGAAGAGCGTCACGATTCCGAGCTTTTCCGCGTGTATGCATTGATTTTGGACGGGATTACCGACCATCTGCTGCTGCCGGGCAAAAAATTGACCGAGTCCGAGCTGTGCCGGCAAATGGTTTGCTCGCGCAATACCGTGCGTGGCGCATTATCGCTTTTGGCGCACGACAAAATCGTCGATTTGCAGCCCAATCGCGGCGCATTTGTCCATGTGCCGGACTTGAAAGAAATGAAAGACGTGTTCAACACGCGTATCGAAATGGAAAGCATGATTTTGAGCGTCCTCATTGATATGCCTGATTTGGAAACGCGCCTGCAACCGCTTTACGCCATGATTGAGCAAGAGGCCGCAGCCTCCGAAAGCGGCGACCGCGTGGGTTGGAACCGCCTGTCCAATGCCTTCCATGTCGAATTGGCGAGGTTGCTGGACAACGACGTCCTGTTTGAAATCATGAATACCTTGTGTGCGCGTTCTTCACTGATTGTGGCCGTTTCCGATCCGCTTCGCAAAGAAAAGCGCACCATCAATTCCAATTCGCACCATGAACACCGCGAAATCCTCGATTTGTTGGTGGCCGGCAAGCGCAACCGTGTAACCAAAGTCATGCGCCGCCACTTGAGCGCGTGCATCGAACGCTTGGAACAGAAACTCGAAATGTAATCGGTTTGACAATAAAAAGGCCGCCTGAAATATTCAGACGGCCATTGGTTTATCCCTGCAAAGCAAAACGCTATGAAACCCAAAATCCAAAGACACGAACATATCCTCACCCTTATCCGCGAACATAACTTCATGACGGTGGAAGAGCTGGCGGCGAATTTGGATGTGACGCCGCAAACCATACGCCGCGATGTGCAGGAATTGAGCGAAACCGGACAGCTCAAACGCTATCACGGCGGCGCATCTTTGGGCGACGTTTCAGTCGTAACGGCAGGGCAGGAGCGGCGCAACCATCAGCAGCAGGAAAAAAACGCCATTGCCCGGCTGATTGCTTCCACCATTCCCGACAATGCCTCGCTCTTTATCAGCATCGGCACAACCATGGAAGCCGTCGCCGCCGAGTTGGTCAGACAGCGTAAAAACCTGCGGATTATCACCAACAACATTTACGCCGCCTCCATCACTGCGGCGCGTACCGACTACACGGTCATCATCGCTTCCGGCGTGGTCCGTCCGTTGGACGGCGGCATTACGGGTGTGGCAACCGTCGATTTCATCAACCAATTCAAAGTCGACTATGCCATCATGAGCACCCACGGCATAGAAAACGACGGCTCGCTTTTGGATGACGATTACAAGGAAGTCAGCGTCATGCAGGCAATGGTGAACAATGCCCGCGTGCGCTATCTCGGCGTCGACCACAGCAAGTTCAACAGCAATGCCTTGGTCAGACTGGGCGATATCGGCGCATTCGATAAGCTGTTTACTGACCGCACACCATCCGCCGCCATGCAGAAAACCCTAAACGAGCGCGGCGTAGCGTGGCAGGTTGCCGACCCTGTATCAAAGTAGCCAAGTCGGGTACAATTGAGCCATCATTCGATTCCTTTCAGACGGCTTGATTGAATGCCTAGGCCGTCTGAAAACAGAAAATCATTTTCCCATCAAAGAAATATTATGTTGAATAAAGACCAATTCGCGGACAACCACTTTATCCGCACCATCATTGAAGAAGACCTCAAAAGCGGCAAACATACAGCCATCCAAACCCGTTTTCCGCCCGAACCTAACGGCTACCTGCACATCGGCCACGCCAAATCCATCTGCCTGAACTTCGGTTTGGCGTATATTTATGACGGCTTGTGCAACCTGCGTTTCGATGACACCAACCCCGAAAAAGAAAACGATGAATACGTCAACGCCATCAAAGAAGACGTCGAGTGGCTCGGTTTCCATTGGGCGGGCGAGCCGCGTTTCGCTTCCAATTATTTCGACCAGCTTTACGACTACGCCGTCGGTTTAATCAAAGACGGCAAGGCCTATGTCGATGATTTGACGCCCGAAGAAATGCGTGAATACCGCGGTACGCTGACCGAAGCGGGCAAAAACAGCCCTTACCGCGACCGCAGCGTCGAAGAAAACCTCGACCTGTTCACGCGCATGAAAAACGGCGAATTCCCGGACGGCAGCAAAACCCTGCGCCTGAAAATCGACATGGCATCAGGCAATATCAATATGCGCGACCCCGTCATCTACCGCATCCGCCGCGCCCATCACCACAACACCGGCGACAAATGGTGCATCTACCCGATGTACGACTACACGCATTGCATCTCCGATGCCATCGAAGGCATCACGCATTCCTTGTGTACGCTCGAATTTGAAGCCCACCGCCCGCTGTACGACTGGGTGTTGGACAACATTCCTGCGCTGCACGCCACCCGTCCGCGTCAATACGAGTTTTCCCGTTTGGAGCTTCTGTATTCCATCACGTCCAAACGCAAGCTGAACCAACTGGTTTCGGACGGCCACGTTGCCGGCTGGGACGATCCGCGTATGCCGACCATTTCCGGTATACGCCGCCGCGGCTACACGCCCGAAGGCCTGCGCCTGTTTGCCAAACGCGCCGGTATTTCCAAATCTGAAAACGTGGTCGATATGAGCGTGTTGGAAGGCGCGATTCGCGAAGAGCTGGAAAACTCCGCCCCGCGCCTGATGGCGGTTTTGAATCCGCTCAAAGTCACCCTGACCAACTTTGAAGCCGGTAAAACCCAAAGCCGCCGTGCCGCGTTCCATCCGAACCACGAAGAAATGGGCGATCGCGAAGTACCTGTTTCACAAACCATCTACATCGAAGCCGACGACTTTGCCGAAAATCCGCCCAAAGGCTTCAAACGCCTGATTCCCGGCGGTGAAGTGCGCTTGCGCCACGGTTATGTCATCAAGTGCGATGAAGTGGTAAAAGACGAGGCAGGCAATGTAGTCGAACTCAAATGCAGCATCGACCACGATACCTTGGGCAAAAATCCCGAAGGCCGAAAAGTCAAAGGCGTGATTCACTGGGTGTCTGCCGAACACGCAGCAGAAATCAAAGTCCGCCTCTATGACCGCCTCTTTACCGTCGAGCGTCCCGATGCCGTGCGCGGCGAAGACGGCAACTACCTGCCGTTTACCGATTTCCTCAACCCTGAATCCATCAAGGAAATCACTGCCTACGCCGAGCCTGTTGCAAAAGATTTGCCGGCGGAGAGCCGTTGGCAGTTTGAACGCATCGGCTATTTCGTCACCGACCGCAAAGACCACAGCAAAGACACGCCGGTGTTTAACCGCACGGTAACGCTGAAAGATTCTTGGCAGCCTAAGTAATCTGTTTGTAACAGCGATACTGGAAGGCCGTCTGAAAACGTGAAATCCGGTTTTCAGACGGCCTTTGTCGATAAAAGGGATGTGATGGAACGTTATTCTGTACATTTGAAACTGCTGGGAATGGCGGTGTTGTGGGGCGCGTCCTGGCCGATGGGGCGGATGTTGGGGCAGTCGCTGCCGCCGCTGACGGGCGGGGCGGTTCGGTTTGTCTTGGCTTCGGTTTTGTTGTTGGGCTGGTTGTTTGCGCGTAGCAGGTTCACGACTTTGGCGGCTTTGTCGGCACGGCAATGGCTGGGTTTGACGGCAGCCGCTTCCGTCGGCGTGTGCGGCTATGCGGTGTTTTTTATGCTGGGTTTGCAGACTATGCCGGCAGGCAAAGCGGCGGTGGTTGTGGCGGTGAACCCCGTGTTGACGCTGCTGTTGGCAACTTGGTTTTTCGGCGAGCGTTTAAATGCGAAGATTTTGGCGGGTATGCTGCTGGCGGTCGGCGGTGCCATTATGGTGGTAACGCAAGGGCAGCCGTTGACGGTATTGTCGGGCGGCATCAAGGCGGGGGAGTGGCTGATTTTCGGCTGCGTGGTCTGTTGGGCGGCTTATACCTTAATTGGTCGTGCGGTTTTGCGCGGGATAGACGCGCTGACGGTAACGACGGCAACGTCGTTCATTGGTGCGTTGATGTTGTCGGTGGTGGCGTTGTGGACGGACGGAATACCGTTTGAAGCGATAGCGGCAATGGATGGGCGCGGTTGGACGGCCTTGGCGTGGCTGGTCATCGGTGCGACGGTATTGGCCTATGCGTGGTATTTCGAAGGTGTAAAGACTTTGGGCGCAGGCAGCGCGGCGGCATATATTACGCTCGTGCCGATTTTCGGTGTGCTGTCTTCGGCGTGGTTTTTGGGCGAACCACTGCATATTTCGCTGGTCGCAGGCTGTGCGGCGGCGGTCGGCGGCATGACGCTGATGAGGTACGGGCAGAGGGCCGTCTGAAGTTGGGTAAATACTCGGATTTTTGGCGATAGGGTTGCGATTGCCAAGCTGTTGCCGGCCATAATCTTATTGCATGGTAAGATTATGGTCTCGGCTCAGCGTTCGATTTAAAAATTTGACACCCTGCCTCCAACTGCCTAAAATTCAACTTTCTCAAAAATCTACCGTATCCTGCGGCACGATTTCATACTTTCAGACGGCCTGTGTGCCATCTCTCTGATACCATCCAAAATATATCAATACTATGCACGTTTCAGAACTCCAAACCCTCCACATTTCCAAACTCTTGGAAATGGCAGAAGAACATGGCATTGAAAATGCCAACCGTTTCCGCAAACAAGACCTCGTTTTTGCCATCGTCCGCCAGATGATGAAGCAGAATGTCAGCTTTACCTGTTCCGGTACGCTCGAAATCCTGCCTGACGGCTTCGGTTTCTTGCGCAGCGCGGATACTTCTTACCTTGCCGGTCCTGACGATATTTATGTTTCGCCCACGCAAATCCGCCGCTTCAATCTGCACACCGGCGACACCATCGAAGGCAGCGTACGCGTACCTAAAGACAACGAGCGCTATTTCGCGCTTGTCCGCCTCGATACCATCAACGGCGATCAGCCTGAAGTCTGCAAACACAAAATCCTTTTTGAAAACCTCACGCCTTTATTTCCAACCGAACAATTCAAACTCGAGCGCGACATCAAAGCCGAAGAGAATCTGACCGGCCGCGCCATCGACTTGGTTTCCCCGATCGGTAAAGGCCAACGTGCATTGTTGGTGGCGCCGCCTAAAACCGGTAAAACCGTGATGTTGCAAAACATTGCACACGCCATTACCGCCAATTATCCCGATGTCGAGCTGATTGTCCTGTTGATTGACGAGCGTCCGGAAGAAGTGACCGAAATGAGCCGTTCTGTACGCGGCGAAGTGGTTTCCTCTACGTTTGACGAGCCTGCGCAACGCCATGTACAAGTGGCCGAGATGGTGATTGAAAAAGCCAAACGCATGGTCGAACACAAAAAAGACGTGGTCATCCTGCTGGATTCGATTACCCGTTTGGCGCGTGCCTACAATACCGTCGTGCCGACTTCGGGCAAAATTTTGACCGGCGGTGTCGATGCCAACGCTTTGCACCGTCCGAAACGCTTCTTCGGTGCCGCGCGTAATGTGGAAGAGGGCGGTTCGCTTACCATTATTGCGACAGCGCTTGTTGAAACCGGCAGCCGCATGGACGACGTGATTTACGAAGAGTTCAAAGGTACGGGCAATATGGAATTGCACCTTGACCGCCGCATGGCAGAAAAACGCCTGTTTCCGGCCATCAGCATCAATAAATCCGGTACGCGCCGCGAAGAATTGCTGGTACCGAACGATCAGTTGCAGCGCATGTGGCTCTTGCGTAAATTCCTCCATCCGATGGATGAAATCGAAGCGACCGAGTTTTTGGTGGGCAAACTCAAAGACTCCAAAAACAATGACGATTTCTTTGAATTGATGCGCGGTAAATAAACATAAGGCCGTCTGAATATGTTTCAGACGGCCTTTGCTTCATTTTAGGAAACGCTTATGAATACCCGAATGAATTGGCAAAACTTATTGTCCACCCAACGCTTCCGTCCCAAAAACGGCGAAATCGTGCCCACCGTTACCCCTTCGACTCAGGAAGGTGCTGATGCTTTGCGTACGGATTTTCACATCGATTACGACCGGGTCGTTTTTTCCGGAGCCTTCCGCCGCCTTGGCCGAAAAACGCAAGTGCATCCGCTGGCGCAACATGACTTGACGCACAACCGCCTGACGCACAGTGTTGAAGTAGCCAGCGTGGGCAGGAGCTTGGGCAACCGCGTGGGCGTGATGTTGCACAACGGCGGTTTTTTGCCGCAGGGCAATACGCCCAGCGATATTGGTGCCGTGGTGCAGGTTGCCTGTTTGGCGCATGATTTGGGTAATCCGCCGTTTGGCCATACCGGCGAAGATGCTTTGCGCGATTGGTTCAGACGGCCTGAACATCAAATTTATCTGAACACATTAAATGAAGCGGAACGCAACGATATTCAAACCTATGAAGGCAATGCGCATAGCCTGCGTATCGTCGCCAGCCTTGAAATGTATCCGGAGGCGGGTGGAATGCGCCTGACTGCGGCAGCCATCGGCGCATTGTTGAAATATCCGTGGACAACGCAACATCCAAACGGCAGAAAGAAATTCAATATTTATCAAACCGAGTTGCCGTTTATCCGTCAAGTTGCTGACGAATTGGGGCTGGTTTCCGCGGGAGTAGATAGCTGGGCGCGCCATCCTTTGTCTTATTTGATGGAGGCCGCCGACGATATTTGCTATGCCTTGCTGGACTTGGAAGATGCCGTCGAATTGGATTTGCTCACGGATACGGAAGTAGAAAGTATTTTGTCCGAGCTGACCTTTGCCGAAAGCGCGTGGCACGCCAGCTCCAGCCGTCAGCGTTGCGCCATGTTGCGCGGCATTGCGATCGGCAAGGCGATTGATGATGTCGCACAAACCTTTATGCTGCATCAGTCTGATTTACTGGACGGAACATTCAAAGGCAAAGATTTGCTGGCTTTGTGTAGCCCGCAAGTGCAAAATACTTTGGCAAAAGCAAAAGAATTGGCGCAAACACGGATTTTCCGCCATCACACCAAGCTCTTGACCGAAATCGCCACGTTCCCATGCTTAGGCTCTATCTTAGATTTGCTTGTCCCTGCCGCTTATGCCCTGATTGCAGAAAAACAGTTGGCAACGCGTCAGTCTTTGGCGTTGGAATTATTGAAAAAGCACAATCCGATTCTTCCTGAAGACAGTCTGTATCAGGCCTATATGAAGATTTTGGATTTTGTCGGCGGCATGACCGATAATTCCGCCGCCAAAATGGCGCAGGATTTGTCAGGAGTAGGGATTTTACGTTAATCTTATATTGTTTAATTTCAAATAGTTAAATAAAAATATAAAAAATATTCGTGAAAAGAGTAGACAGGTTTTAGGAAAGCCTATATTATTCGGTCTTCTTGATTCACAACGCACTAGCGAAGTGATGAGGATGCACCCGTAGCTCAGTTGGATAGAGTATCTGGCTACGAACCAGAGGGTCGGGCGTTCGAATCGCTCCGGGTGCGCCACAAGATTTATCCGCGCCCATCGTCTAGCGGTTAGGACATCGCCCTTTCACGGCGGTAACCGGGGTTCGATTCCCCGTGGGCGTGCCAGTTTTCAAAAAAACGCAATCTGTTTCAGATTGCGTTTTTTTATTGCATTTACTGTTTGTGTTCTAAGGCCGTCTGAAACGCTTAGCAACTCAAGAGACAGAAGTGTGTCAAATCAATTGCCCAGACTTTTTGTCGTTCTATGTGTTTTTCAATCTTATTTTACCCTTGTCAAAACCCGATTTATTGACAATAGTATTCATCTTAAAAATTTCCAAACCTGAATTTACATGATTTCATATTTATAATTTCTTGATTTTAGAAAATAAAAATATTTATTTGAACTTTTCTTAAAAAATGCCGTCTGAGATAAAGACAAGACGGAATATCTCTGTTAATGTGTAAATGTCAGCCGGCGTTTGCCGGTTTTTTATTGAAACCATTTGGGAGTCAATTATGAATATGAATGTTAAATTAATCGTTCCTGCCGTTTTGGCGGCTGTTGCCCTGACTGCATGTAGCAGCGGTTCTAAAGCCAAACCTGAAGCCAAAGCTGCTCCTACTGCGCAACAACAAACTCAAGCTCAGGCTCAACAAGCTCAAGCTCCAGTACCTAATACTTTGAAAGTAGACTCTATCGACGGTACTAAAGAAGTTCACTACAAATGCGGTAAAGACGGCAAAGAGCCTCTGAGCGTCATGTACGGCTTCAAAGGCAATGAAGTTGTTGCCGCTCAAGTAAAATACAAAGGCCAAGTTACTGAAAACCTGTTCCGTATCACTGACAGCAGCAAAGATGTAAACGCATTCTGGGGCGGCAACGTTGCTTGGATTGCTGAAGCAGCTACTGCAGCCAACGTGGACAAAGTTGACGGCAACATGCTGACTATCCGCGGTACTACCGAAGTAAACGGCAAACAAGAAGTGGTTGACCAAATCGCTACCCGTTTCTGCGTATTGGACAAAGGCGCGAAAGCTGCCGCTAAACCAGCCGCTAAAAAAGTGAAAAAATAATTTTTTATCGACAGCTTTAAACGCTGGGTAAAATAAAACAGGCCGTCTGAAAACTTTTCAGACGGCCTGTTTTTTTGGGGTGGTTTAACCCAAGAACCAGAATTTCAATGCCCACAATACGGCAACAATCCATACCATAGGCGGTACGTCTTGGGTGCGGTTGCACAAGAGCTTGATGAGTGCGTAGCTGATAAAGCCAAACGCAATACCGTCGGCAATCGAGTAGGTAAACGGCATGAAGACGATGGTCAGGAATGCCGGTGCGGCTTCGGTCATGTCGTCCCAATCGATTTCGCGCGCGCTGCGCAACATTTGCGCACCAACATAGAGCAGGGCAGGAGCGGTAGCGAATGCAGGAATGCTTTGAACCAGCGGCGAGAAAATCAGACAGGCCAGCATCAGTACGCCGACGGTAACGGCAGTCAGGCCGGTGCGGCCGCCGGCAGAAACACCTGCCGCGCTTTCAACGTAAGGGGTGGTAGAAGAAGTACCCAAGGCAGCACCGGCGACGATGGCGGTTGAGTCGGCAAACAGGGCGCGTTTCAAACGCGGCAGTTTGCCGTCTTGCAACAGGCCTGCGCGGTGGGAAACGCCGACCAAGGTGCCTGTAGAGTCAAACAGGTCAACCAGGAAGAATACAAAAATCACGCTGACCATGCTGACGGTAAACAAGCCTTTGAAGTCCATCTGCATGAAAGTCGGCGCAATGCTCGGGACTTCGCCGACCACGCCTTTGAACTCGCTCAAGCCCAAGGCGGTGGAGACGGCGGTCAGCGTCAGAATGGTAATGATAATGGAGCCTTTGACGCGGAAGTGGCCAAGTGCAACCACCATGACAAAGCCTGCCATCGCCAGCAGGGCGGTAGGCTGATGGATGTCGCCCAAGCCGACCAATGTGGCAGGATTGGCCACAATCACGCCTGCGCCTTTGAGCGCAATCAATGCCAAGAAGAGGCCGATACCTGCGGCAATCGACATTTTCAAGCCCATAGGCAGGGCGTTGACCAGCATTTCACGCACTTTAAAGAAGCTGAACAGGATGAAAATGATGCCTGAAATGAAAACGGCACCCAAAGCCACACGCCAGTCCACGCCCATGCCTTTGACGACGGCAAAGGTAAAGTAGGCGTTCAAACCCATGCCCGGCGCGAGGGCGATCGGGTAGTTGCCGACAAAGCCCATCACGAAACAACCGATGGCGGAGGCGATACAGGTGGCCACAAATACTGCGCCCATATCCATGCCGGTTTCGCCCAAAATCAGGGGGTTGACGATGATGATGTAACACATGGCGAGGAAGGTGGTCAAACCGGCCATGATTTCAGTGCGGACGTTGGTCTGATTGGCGCTCAGGTTGAACAATCGTTCCAAAACGCTTTGATTTGAAGAACTCATTTAAAAATATTCCTTTTGGGAAAGCCGCTTGCGGGACGGCATCGTCGGATTGGTCTGAAAAAAGTTTGGTTTTTGGCCTTAACTTCTCAACAGATAAGGGAATTTTCGGGCGGTATTATACTGAAAAGCCTTTTGTTCGGGTAATAAAAATACATGAATCAGATAATGCCGTGCCGAACCAAGATAAAGGCCGTCTGAACAGTTTCAGACGGCCTTTGTTTGTGTGTGCTTATACCGGTTTGCCTTTCAGGGAGAAGGTGTAGGCTTCGGTAATTTCCAAATCGATCATTTGGTTGATCATGTCGGGTGTGCCGGTAAAGTTGACCACGCGGTTGTTGGCGGTACGGGCTTGCAGTTGGTCGGGGTCTTTTTTGGAGATGCCTTCGACCAAGCAGCGTTGAACCGTGCCGACCATGGTTTGGTTGATGCGTGCGGTTTCGGCTTCGATGACTTCGTTCAAAGCTTCGAGGCGGCGCACTTTTTCTTCGTGCGGCGTGTCGTCGTGCAGGTTGGCGGCAGGCGTACCGGGGCGCGGACTGTAAATAAAGACGAAGCTCAAGTCAAAGGCGATGTCTTTGACCAGTTTCAAGGTTTGCTCGAACTCGCGCTCGGTCTCGCCCGGGAAGCCGACGATAAAGTCGGAGCTGAGGCACAAATCAGGACGGATGGCACGCAGCTTGCGGATGATGGATTTGTATTCCAAAGCGGTGTAACCGCGTTTCATCGCGCTCAATACGCGGTCGGAACCGCTTTGAATTGGCAGGTGCAGGTGGGAAACCAGCTTGGGCAGGTCGCGGTAGCACTCGATAATCGCGTCGGTAAATTCGCGCGGATGGCTGGTGGTAAAGCGCAGGCGTTCGATGCCCGGGATTTCGTGGACGATGCGCAACAAAGTGGCAAAGTCGCAGATTTCGCCGTTTTCCATTTCGCCGCGATAGGCATTGACGTTTTGGCCTAAGAGGTTGATTTCTTTAACGCCTTGTTGTGCCAAACCGGCAATTTCAGTCAATACGTCGTTGAGCGGGCGGGAGAATTCTTCGCCGCGGGTGTAAGGGACGACGCAGTAAGAGCAATATTTGGAACAGCCTTCCATAATGGAAATGAATGCCGAACCGCCTTCTACGCGCGCAGGCGGCAGGTGGTCGAATTTCTCGATTTCGGGGAAGGAAATGTCGATTTGAGACAGGCCGGTGGTTTCTTTATCGACGATGAGTTTGGGCAGGCGGTGCAGCGTTTGCGGACCAAAAACCACGTCCACATACGGAGCGCGTTTGACGATGTTTTCGCCTTCTTGAGAGGCAACGCAGCCGGCAACGCCGATGATGAGGTCGGGATTTTTTTCTTTGAGCGGACGTACGCGGCCTAAGTCGGAGAAGACTTTCTCTTGCGCTTTTTCACGCACGGAGCAGGTGTTGAACAAGATGATGTCGGCGTTGTCAGGTTGGGTAACCTGCTCGATGCCGCCGTGTTCTTCGGCGAGGACGGACAGCATTTTTTCGCTGTCGTACTCGTTCATTTGGCACCCGAAGGTGCGGATAAATACTTTTTTCATGGTTTGTTTTGATTGACTTGCTTGTTGTAAAAGGGTTCAGACGGCCTGTGAATACCCGGGCCGTCTGAAAGTTATTCTTCCGCCTGTTTTTGCGCTTTGGCGTGTGCGGCAAACCTGTCGGCCTCGGCGTCGGTCAGAATCCAGATTTCGCGGACGAGGCGGCTTTCTTCGTTGTATTTGAACGCGACGGCTTTGCCGGTTTGATTCAGCAGGCGGCCCATGGGGATGAAACGGTCGTTTTTATCGTGGATTTTGGTGAAGCGCGTGATTTGCAGTTTGGCCGCATTGCCGTCCACAATGCCCAAGGTCAGCAGGCGTGTCCAAGAAAAACCGCCTTTGCTGACTTTCAGATAAGGTAAATCGACAGTCTTTAAGACGGCCACGTCCATATCGTCGGGCAGGCTGCGTTGTGCATGGACGAGGGAGGACGCCAAAAGGGCGAGGCTGAGTATGAATCCGCGTAACATGATGCTTTTCTTTTATTGTTTCAATAGGTCGCGGATTATAGCACAAGCAGGAAAAATGTGGATAGAGTGTTTGTTTTTAAAGAATAATTTTGATTTTGCGCCCGATTCTTATTTTGAAGCTTGGGCCGTCTGAAAAGGATTTGGTGTTAAAATGGCATCAATTTGATTTTCAGACGACCTCTTACGAAAGAATTGACCATGAACCGTAATGAAAGCTTGTTCAACCGCGCCAAAGCCATTATTCCCGGCGGCGTAAACTCTCCTGTGCGCGCATTCGGCAGCGTCGGCGGTGTGCCGCGCTTTATCAAAAAGGCAGAAGGCGCATATGTTTGGGACGAAAACGGCACGCGTTATACCGACTATGTCGGCTCTTGGGGCCCTGCGATTGTCGGCCATGCCCATCCTGAAGTTATTGAAGCTGTGCGCGAAGCGGCATTGGGCGGTTTGTCGTTTGGTGCGCCGACTGAAGGCGAAATTGTCATTGCCGAAGAAATCTCCAAAATCATGCCGTCGGTCGAGCAGCTGCGCCTTGTCAGCTCCGGTACGGAAGCGACGATGACCGCCATCCGTCTGGCACGCGGTTTTACCGGCCGCGACAAAATCATCAAGTTTGAAGGCTGCTACCACGGCCATTCTGACAGCCTGTTGGTAAAAGCAGGCAGCGGTCTGCTGACGTTTGGCAATCCTTCTTCCGCCGGTGTGCCTGCCGACTTTACCAAACACACTTTGGTACTCGAATACAACAATATCGCCCAACTGGAAGAAGCCTTTGCCCAAAGTGGCAATGACATTGCCTGTGTGATTTTGGAGCCATTTGTCGGCAATATGAATCTGGTTAGGCCGTCTGAAGCCTTTGTCAAAGCCTTGCGCGAATTGACTGAAAAACACGGTGCCGTATTGATTTACGACGAAGTGATGACCGGCTTCCGCGTGGCGCTGGGCGGCGCGCAATCTTTGCACGGCATCAAACCCGATTTGACCACCATGGGCAAAGTGATCGGCGGCGGTATGCCTTTGGCGGCGTTCGGCGGCCGTAAAGACATCATGGAATGCATTTCCCCGTTGGGCGGCGTGTATCAGGCAGGTACATTGTCCGGCAATCCGATTGCGGTTGCCGCCGGTTTGAAAACGCTGGAAATCATTCAGCGCGAAGGCTTCTATGAAAACCTGACTGCCCTGACCCAACGCCTCGCCAACGGTATCGCTGACGCGGCTAAAGCGCACGGCGTTGAATTTACGGCCGACAGCGTGGGCGGCATGTTCGGCTTGTATTTTGCCAACCATGCACCGCAAAACTACGCCGATATGGCGCGTTCCAATATTGAAGGTTTCAAACATTTCTTCCACGGTATGCTTGACCGCAATGTTGCCTTCGGCCCGTCCGCTTATGAAGCCGGCTTTGTTTCTGCCGCGCATACGCCCGAGCTGATTGACGAAACCATTGCTGCGGCACACGAAGTGTTCAAAGAAATGGCGAAATAAAAGCTGAAGCTGTCATGTGAAAAAAGGCCGTCTGAAAAATATTCAGACGGCCTTTCGCTATTTTAAATCAATGCTTGATTATGCTTCTTCGGCTTTGCTGCGGATAATCAGCAGAGGCAGGTGGCTTTGGCGCATTACGGTTTCTGCGAAGCTGCCCATCAGCAGGTGCATCAGGCCGGTGCGGCCGTGTGTGCCGAGTACCAATAGGTCGGCGCCGTTTTCGTCGGCGTAGTCAACCAAGTCTTGCGCCATTTCGCGCGCGCCTTTGTTGGCGACCAACAGGTGTTTCACGATGTTTTCAACACCGTTTTCACGCGCTGTTTTTTCTGCAAAATCCAAAACTTCGTTACCTTGGGCAACGGCGGCGGCTTCGTAGCTTTCGTGTTGCAGGAATTCAGGCGCCAAAGCCATGTATTCGGCAGGGTTGGCAACGTGAACCAAAGTCAGTTGGGCTTTGTTGAGGCTTGCCAGTTCGGCGGCATGTTTCAATGCATTGAGGGAGGTCTCGCTACCGTCAACGGCTACAACCAGATGTTTGTACATATTCATTCTCCTTTTGCGCCGAGTAGCGGCACTTTCGTTTAATATGAAATCAGAACTTGTCTGAATGTGAAACGATTATAAACTCTTTCGGGCAGGTACAACAGCCCATCTGCTTTCAAGTATAATGTCTGTCCGAATCGCCTGTCGCGTTTTTCATTAATTTATTGATATATCACAAGGTTGCTTATGCAGGACGCCGCTTTTCTTTCTTCGCGCCGCTTTGGCGGCATTGCCAGACTTTACGGAGACGAAGCGCTGGCGCGCTTTTCGCGCGCGCATGTGTGCGTGGTCGGCGTCGGCGGCGTCGGCTCGTGGGCGGTGGAGGCGTTGGCGAGGAGCGGTATCGGTCGTTTAACGCTGATTGATTTGGACAATGTTGCCGAGTCTAATGTCAATCGCCAATTGCACGCTTTGACCGATGATTTCGGTAAGGCAAAAGTTACCGCTTTGCGCGAACGCATTGCCCAAATCAATCCACAATGCGAAGTGACGGAAATTGAAGATTTTGTGACCGAAGACAATCTGGACGAGCTTTTCAGACGGCCTTTCGACTTCGTCATCGACGCCATCGACCAAATCCGTGTCAAAGCGGCGATGGCGGCGTATTTCGTGCAACATAAACAACCGTTTATTATCAGCGGCGGCGCGGGCGGACAGAAAAATCCGGCGTTGATTCAAACCGCCGATTTGAGCCGCGTTACCCATGATCCGCTGCTTTCCAACCTGCGCTACACCTTGCGCAAACGCTACGGCTTCAGCCGCGATACCAAAGAAAAAATGCGCGTGCCTTGCGTTTATTCAACCGAGAATATTACGCCGCCGCAATCCGGCGAAGCGTGTTCGACCGATGCCGCGCCGCAAGGTTTGTCCTGCGCGGGCTATGGGGCGAGTATGCTGGTGACGGCTTCGTTTGGGCTGTATTGCGCGCAGGCTGCGGTGGAGCATATCGCAGGGCGGAAGTGAGGGGTAGGGGAAGATGGTGAAGAGCCGATTTTTTAAAGCCTACTTTATCGCCAGCCTGATTTATGCGGTATGGTTCGGCGTGTTGATGTATGCTGTCGATCCGATGTTTCTCGATGTGATGGAATGCAATACGCTGCCCGGCGATTATTTGTGTGTGCAAAGCGGTTATACCCGCCCGTTCACCACTTTTCTTTATCCGTTTCTGTCTATCGTGATCTTCAGCCTTGTGCACGCCGGTATCATGAAATGGCGCAAACGCCGTTCGGTTAAAATGATTTGGTTTTTGGTCGGCTGCGAAAGTTTGCTGTTGTCGGCTTTGATGGTGGCGATGCTGGCGAGGGATGGTTTTGTGTTGTCCCGAGATATTGGTTCGGTACTGACGGGTACAGTTTTCGCCAGCCTGCCGTTGTTGGGCATGGCCTTGGCGCAGACCTTTGCCATTGCCATTGTTTCTTTGCAAATCAATCGTAAAAAACGCTGATTTTTATATTAAAAACAGGTCGTCCTCGTTTCAGACGGCCTTTTGTTGATGAAACTTCTTACTAAACTTAAAAAGAAAAAGACCCTTTAACCATGCCTTCAGAACACCTTATTTCTTCCACTGCTGCAACGTCGTCTGAACATACCGTTGCGTGGGTGTTCGGTCAACCTGTTACCGATGTGCCGCAGGATTTGTTTATTCCGCCCGATGCGTTGAAGGTGGTATTGAGCAGCTTCCAAGGGCCGTTGGATTTGCTGCTGTACCTTATCCGCAAGCAAAATATCGATGTCCTCGATATTCCGATGGTGAAGATTACCGAGCAATATCTGCACTATATTGCCCAAATGGAGGCGTATCAGTTTGATTTGGCGGCGGAATACCTGCTGATGGCGGCGATGCTGATTGAAATTAAATCGCGCCTGCTGTTGCCGCGTCCTGAAGAAGTTGAGGATGAAGAGGCGGATCCGCGTGCCGAGTTGGTGCGCCGTCTGTTGGCTTACGAACAAATGAAACTGGCGGCTCAAGGCTTGGACGCGTTGCCGCGTGCCGGACGTGATTTTGCTTGGGCGTATTTGCCGCTGGAAATTGCGGTCGAAGCGAAGTTGCCGGAAGTGTACGTTGCCGATTTGACGCAGGCTTGGTTGGGTATTTTATCGCGTGCCAAGCATACGCGCAGTCATGAAGTGGTGCGGGAAACCATTTCCGTGCGCGCGCAGATGACGGCGATTTTGCGCCGTTTGAACGAAAGCGGCATCAGCAAATTCAGCGATTTGTTTAAGCCGGAGCAGGGCGCGACGTATGTGGTGGTCAATTTTATTGCATTGCTGGAATTGGCCAAAGAAGGCTTGGTACGTATCGTACAGCCGGAAAATTATGGCGAAATCGAAATCAGCCTGAAAGACGGTTTGGAAACAAACGAAGCCGAAATGCTTTCAGACGGCCTTGAAATCGATGAAGCCGATAACGGGTATTTGAAAAAAGAGAACTAAAATGAATTCGACGACAAGTCGCAGCAAGGCCTCTTTATGGGCGGTGGGTTTGATGCTGTTTGCGCTGTTTTTCGGCGCGGGTAACTTAATTTACCCGGCTTATTTGGGACAGCAGGCAGGCGAAAACTGGCTTTCGGCAATGTTCGGCTTTTTGTTGACCGGGGCGGGGTTGCCATTGCTGGGCGTGATTGCCGTCGGCTATTCCGGCTCGCGCGATGTGGAAGCGCTGGCTTCCCGTGTTGCGCCTTGGTACGGCGTGACTTTTGCCGCCGCGCTTTATCTGGCAATCGGCCCCTTGTTTGCCATGCCGCGTACGGCAACGGTATCTTTTGAAACCGCCATCTCTCCTTTCATTGATGAATCTTGGAAAAGCATCGCATTGGCCGTATTCAGTCTGGTGTTTTTCGGCATGACTTATTGGCTGTCGATTTCTCCGGGGAAACTGGTTGATCGTATCGGTAAAATCCTTACGCCCGTTTTATTGCTGGCAATTGCAATATTGGTCGGCTATGCCGCTATTAACCCGATGGGTATGCCGCAGACTGCACAAGGCGATTTTGCCGCTCATCCGTTGGTTAAAGGTATTTTGGAAGGCTACGGCACCATGGACGCGCTGGCTTCGCTGGTGTTTGCCATTATCGTCATTGATGCCGTTCGCGCCATGGGCGTGGACAACCGTGCGGATTTGCTGAAGACCACGACGATTTCCGGTGTGTTGGCGGCTTCCTGCCTGGCAGTGGTTTACCTGTTTATCGGTTATATGGGCGCGACAGGCGTGGCCGGTATCGGCTTGCAGGAAAACGGCGCGTCGGTTTTATCTAAAACCGCACAGCATTATTTCGGTACGGCCGGTATTGTGTTGCTTGGCGTCATGGTGCTGCTTGCCTGTCTGAGTACGGCGGTTGGCTTAATTACTTCATGCGCCGAATATTTCAACCGTCTTTGCCCGGGTATTTCTTATAAAGTCTTTGTAATACTGAATACGGTGGTGTCTATCCTGTTGGCCAATAAAGGCCTGTCAGCGATTTTGCATTTTTCCATCCCAATGCTGATGCTGTTGTATCCGCTGACCATCGTCATCATTCTGCTGGCTTTGACGGATAAACTGTTCGGCGGCGGCCGTATTGTCTATTTCTGCACCATGATGGCGGCCCTTATGGTCGGTTTGCTCGATGCCTATAAAGCTGCGTTTGGATTGGATGCCGATACCGCTGCCGCCATCGAGCGCGCATTGCCGTTTTATAATATCGGTTTAGGGTGGGTTGTTCCTTCTTTAGCCTGTTTTATACTCGGCTGCATTTTGAATGCGGCGTTGAAGAAAAAAGCATGATGATAAATAGGCCGTCTGAAATGTTCAGACGGCCTATTTATTTCGCCGACCAAGCAAACGACAGATGATTTTTTTGAAGAAATCCGTTATAATTGAAAAGTTAAGGCTTTGCGAGATACCGTTTCGCAGATGCAACATATTGAGAAGATTTATTTCCACAAATCCCGTTTTTTCAGTAAACGACTTGAACTGAAGGCGGATTTCGTGGTATAAATCGCGTTTTACTATTTTAGAAGTTTGGAGACTAACCATGGCACGAGTTTGCAAAGTGACCGGTAAGCGCCCGATGTCTGGCAATAACGTATCACACGCCAACAACAAAACCAAACGTCGTTTTTTGCCTAACTTGCAATCACGTCGTTTCTGGGTAGAAAGTGAAAACCGCTGGGTTCGCCTGCGCGTTTCTAACGCTGCATTGCGCACCATCGATAAAGTAGGCATTGATGTCGTATTGGCTGATTTGCGTGCTCGCGGCGAAGCTTAATTTAAACACCATTAATTAAGGATTACTGCAATGCGCGATAAAATCAAACTGGAGTCCAGCGCTGGTACTGGTCACTTCTACACAACTACTAAAAACAAACGTACTATGCCTGGCAAACTGGAAATCAAAAAATTTGACCCAGTAGCCCGTAAACACGTTATTTACAAAGAAACTAAATTGAAATAATCCGGTTTCTTCCAAGAAAAGCTCCTGTTTTGCAGGAGCTTTTCTTTTTATTTTCTGATTGGTTTTTGGGGGCTTGTTTCAAATGTGTATGCAAGATATTTTTGGATTGCTTTGGAATAGACAAAATACAAAGAGCGTGTATCCATTGGGATTACGCTCTTTTATTTTTCAGACGGCCTGATGGGGGATAAACAGCCTTGAGTTATGAATAAACATTCAACAAAGACTTAATGATCGACCTTGATGCCTTGATTGTCGGAATGTTGTTTTTTATCCAGCTCTTTTTGCAAGGTATCGCATGGTGTGTCGCAATCGCACATTTTCTTCATACCGAGAGAGGAAATGCCGCCGCAGCTGCCTTTGATGGTGCGTTTGGAGAAAATATAGCCGACTGCCATGCCGAGGATGACAATGATAAAGATGCCGAAAGTCAGAAGGAGGGTTTTCATGTGTGTATTCCTGAAGGTTAGTTTAATAATTTTTTGAATGCGCTGGACATTTTAGTATGGTAGCCGCCTTGCGGGGTTCGGATGATAAGGAAAACGGCGAGATTTTCTTGCTCGGCAAGTTTAAGCGCTTCGGTTTCTCCGAGAACGAACAATCCGGTGGAAAGGCCGTCTGCAAGTGTGGCGTTTTCTGCTACTACGCTGATGGAAGCAAGGTTGTGGCTGATGGGTTGTTTGGTTTTAGGGTTGATGATATGGGAAAGGCGACGGCCTGACTTATCGACATGGAAAATGCGGTAGTCGCCGGACGTGGCCAGTGATTTATTGTCCAATGGAATGGTAATTTGAGTGGCGCCGCCTTGAACGATATTGGGTTGCTCGATGCCGATACGCCAAGGATTGCCTTGCGCATTGCGGCCTTTGCCATGCAACTCGCCGCCGATTTCAACCAAATAATTGCCGATATTGAGTTTTTCAAGTTCGGCGGCGGTTTTATCTACACCAAAGCCTTTGGCGATGGAGGATAGGTCTAAATAAACTTCGGGATGGGTTTTGGCAAGTGTGGGATGCTGTCCATCTTGGGAAAGTTTGAGTTTGTCCGTACCGACCATTTCTGAAGCATGTTGGATTTCTTGTGCAGTCGGTTCGTGCGTGATTTCTTTTTGCGGGCCGAATCCCCAAAGGTTGACCAAAGGGCCGACGGTTACGTCCAGTGCGCCGTGCGTTAGTTTGTTTAAACGCAAGGCTTCGCCGGTCACATAGGCAAAGTCTTGGGAAATGGGCATGGCCTGATTGACGGTACGCAGCTGGTTGAATTGGCTGATTTCGGAATCGGTCTGGTAGGTAGACATTTGCCGGTTGACTTCTTTAAGCGCGTCATCAATGCGTTTTTGTATTTCGGCAGGGGAGGGGAGTTTGTCTTGGCCGTCTGAAAGGTATTTGACGGTATAGGTCGTGCCCATGGTCTCGCCTTGCAGGGTGATGGTTTGTTGTTGTTTTTCAGGTTGACAGGCAGAGAGTGTGAATGCGGAAAAGATGGCAACGGTGCAACCGATTATCGGACGGTAAAACGAATTGGAAAGAAACGGCATAAGGGATTTGCGGATTATTTTTTGAAGCCTTTATTGTATCGTAAAAGAAAGGTTCAGGCCGTCTGAAAGTATGATTTTCAGACGGCCTGGCAATAAAAAAGGAAGAAACCGAAGTTTCTTCCTTTTTGTTGGTTAGCCGCCGAAATCGTCCAAGAGGATGTTTTCGTCTTCCACGCCCAAGTCTTTGAGCATTTTGATCACGGACTGGTTCATGATTGGAGGGCCGCACATGTAGAATTCGCAGTCTTCCGGTGCTTCGTGGTTTTTCAGGTGGTTTTCGTAAACCACGTTGTGGATGAATCCTGTGTAACCGTCCCAGTTGTCTTCAGGCAATGGGTCGGACAGGGCAACGTGCCATGTGAAGTTCGGGTACTCTGCCGCGAGTTGGTCGAAGTCTTCGACATAGAACATTTCGCGTTTGGAGCGTGCGCCGTACCAGAAGGTGATTTTGCGTTTGGAGTTCAAACGTTTCAGCTGGTCGAAAATGTGGGAGCGCATCGGCGCCATACCTGCACCACCGCCGATAAATACCATTTCGGCATCGGTATCCTTGGCAAAGAATTCGCCAAACGGACCGGAGATGGTTACTTTGTCGCCGGGTTTGAGCGACCAGATGTAAGAAGACATTTGTCCCGGAGGCGCATCGGGTACGCGTGGAGGCGGTGTGGCGATACGCACGTTCAGCATGATGATGCCTTTTTCTTCTGGATATGAAGCCATGGAGTAAGCGCGCAAAATCGGTTCGTCCACTTTGGAAACGTATTGCCACAGATTGTATTTGTCCCAGTCTTCGTGGTATTCCTTAGGAATATCGAAGTCTTTGTAGGCAACAGTGTGAGGAGGGGCTTCAATTTGAATATAGCCGCCGGCGCGGAAAGGAACTTCTTCGCCTTCGGGAATGGCAAGTTTGAGTTCTTTAATGAACGTGGCTTTGTTGTCATTGGAGATGACAGTACATTCCCATTTTTTCACGCCGAACACTTCTTCCGGTACTTCGATGTCCATGTCGGTTTTGACGTTGACCTGACAAGACAGACGGCAGCCTTCGCGCGCTTCGCGTTTGCTGATGTGGGACAGCTCGGTCGGCAGAATGTCGCCGCCGCCGCTTTTCACGACAACGCGGCACTGACCGCATGAGCCGCCGCCACCGCAGGCGGAAGGAACGAAAATACCTTGGCTGGCAAGCGCACCCAGCAGTTTGCCGCCGGCAGGCATCGTCAGCTCTTTTTCGTTATTGACTTTGATGGTGATGTCGCCTTCGCTCACCAACTTGGATTTGGCAAACAGAATCATCAGTGCCAAAACCAAGACGATGACGGTAAACATCACGATACCTAAAATAATCTCCATGCCGATTCCTTTCTTATAACTGGATGCCGGAGAACGACATAAACGCCATTGCCATCAGGCCGGCGGCGATAAAGGTAATGCCTAAGCCTTTGAGGCCTTTAGGGACATCCGAATATTTCATTTTTTCGGTAATGCCCGCCAAAGCGACAATAGCCAAAAGCCAGCCCAAGCCTGCGCCGAAACCGTATACAACGGACTCGCCGAAGTTGTATTCGCGTTGCGCCATAAACGATACGGCACCGAAAATCGCGCAGTTTACGGTAATCAGAGGCAGGTAGATACCCAATGCGTTGTAGAGGGCAGGGACGAATTTGTCCAAGAACATTTCCAAAATCTGCACCAAAGCAGCAATCACGCCGATGAAGGTGATGAATTTCAGGAAGGTCAAATCCACGCCTTCAACCAGCGCACCGTCTTTCAGCAGCGAATAAACGAGTTGGTTGGCAGGGACGGATAGGCCGAGTACGAAAGTAACGGCAACGCCCAAACCGAATGCGGTGGATACTTTTTTAGATACCGCCAAAAACGTACACATCCCCAAGAAGAAGGACAGTGCCATGTTTTCCAGAAAGACGGATTTTACAAAGAGGCTTAAGTAATGTTCCATGTGTTATTTCTCCGCCTGTTCAGGTTTCCAAGTGCGCAGACCCCATACCAAGAAACCGATGATGAAGAACGCGCTGGGAGCGAGCAGGAACAAGCCGTTGGTTTGATACCAGCCGCCATCTTGTACGGTTTGGAAAATGGTGTAGCCAAAGAGCTTGCCTGAGCCGATCAGTTCGCGGATGGTTGCGATGATGATCAACATCATGCCGTAACCTGCGCCGTTGCCGATACCGTCAACCAAGCTTTCCAGCGGCGGCTCTTTCATGGCGAATGCTTCGGCACGGCCCATCACGATACAGTTGGTAATAATCAGACCGACAAATACGGAGAGCTGTTTGGACAGCTCATAAGCAAAGGCTTGGAGCAGTTGGTCAACCAGCGTTACCAAGGAAGCAACAATCGCCATTTGCACAATAATACGGATGCTGTTGGGGATGTAGTTGCGCACCAAAGAAATGAAGAAGCTGGAAAAACCGGTTACCAAAGCTACGGAAATACCCATCACGATGGCCGTCTGAAGCTTGGTGGTAACCGCCAAAGCCGAACAAATACCCAAAACCTGCAAGGCAATCGGGTTGTTGTCGATAAAGGGTGAAAACATCAAATATTTCAAGCGTTTCATGTCAGCCATTATTGTGCTCCTGCTGATTTCAATTTGTTCAGGTAGGGGATATAGCCGTTTTCGCCGAACCAGTAGGCGAACGAACCTTGCACGCCTTTAGATGTCAGCGATGCGCCGGAGAGGGCATCTACGCCGTGTTCTTTGTCCGAACTTGCGCCTTTGCCGACATGCAGGGCGAGTTTGCCTTGTTCGTCAAACAGTTTTTTGCCGACGAATTTTTGTTGCCACAACGGATTGCCGATTTCGCCGCCCAAGCCCGGGGTTTCGCCTTGGTCGTAGTAGGTGATGCCGTTGATGGTGTTGCCGTCGGGTTGGATGGCGACAAAACCGTACATAACAGACCACAAACCGTTACCGTGCATAGGCAGGATGATTTGACTGACTTTGCCGTCATCGCCTTTTACCAAGTAAACCTCGGTGTATTTGGCACGGCTTTTGATGCCGGCCAAATCGTCTTCGGGTTTGATTTGGATGCTTTGGGCAGGGTCTTTGCCTGCGATGCGCGCGCTGAAGTCTTTCGGCGCATCTTTCACGTATTCGCCGGTTGCCAAATCGACAACGCGTTGCTCGATACGCTCGGCAAAGGTTTTGCTGATGTCGGTGTTTTTATCCATCAAACCGGCTACGCTCAAGATATAGCCTTGTTTGTCTTGGAGTTTTTGTTTCTCTTGGATGGGTTTCAAGCCGACGACCGCACCGGCAACGATGATGGAACAAATCAGGCTGACAACCAATACCACAATCAGCGTGCCACTGAAGCTGTCTTTATCGAATTTCTTAGCCATTGCTGCGCGCCTTTCTGCGTTTGATGTTCGCTTGTGCGACGAAATAGTCGAAAATCGGGGCAAACAGGTTGGCAAACAGAATCGCCAACATCATGCCTTCGGGGTAAGCAGGGTTGACCACGCGGATCAATACGCACATCACGCCGATTAACGCGCCGTACCACCATTTGCCGACATTGGTAAAGGAAGCGGAAACAGGGTCGGTCGCCATAAACAGCATACCGATGGCAAAGCCGCCGACAACCAGATGCCAATACCAAGGCATGCTGAACATTGGGTTGGTGTCCGAACCGATGAAGTTAAACAACGAAGACATGGCAATCATACCGATCATCACGCCGGCAATAATGCGCCAAGAAGCGATGCGGGCAAACACGATAAACGCGCCGCCGATTAAAAGTGCCAAAGTGGATACTTCGCCGATAGAGCCGGGCAGATTACCGATAAACGCATCCATCCAAGTGATGGATTTACCGGTAACGGTATTTTGCAGGCCGTCTGCACCGTGTGCCGCCCATTGAGCCAGCGCGGTTGCGCCGGAATAGCCGTCAACCGCCGTCCAAACGGTGTCGCCGGTAATATTGGCAGGATAGGCGAAGAACAAGAAGGCACGGCCTGCCAGTGCAGGGTTCATAAAGTTTTTACCCGTACCGCCAAACACCTCTTTCGCAACCACCACGCCGAAGGTAATACCCAAGGCAGCCTGCCACAGCGGCAGCGTAGGCGGAACGATCAAAGCAAACAGAATCGAAGTCACGAAGAAACCCTCGTTGATTTCGTGTTTGCGCACGGTGGCGAACAAAACTTCCCAAAAACCGCCGACGATAAATACGGTTGCGTAAATCGGCAGGAAGTAGATCGCGCCGAACAGCATTTTGCCCAACACGCCCGCTTCAGACGACATATTGATGCCCAAAGCGTTGGCAAGGGCGTAATGCCAGTCGTTGGCGATGTTTTGTTGCAACAAATCGGGCGTTAACGCACCGAATGCCTGTACGCCGACGTTGTACATGCCGTAAAACATGGCAGGGAACAAAGACAGCCACACCAAAATCATCATGCGCTTGGAGTCGAGCGCGTCGCGGACGTGTGCCGCTTTGCGCGTTACCGCGCCGGATGTATAGAAAATCGTCGCCGCAGCTTCGTAGAGGGCATACCATTTTTCATGTTTGCCGCCCGGCAGGAAGTGCGGTTCGATTTTTTCCAGAAAATGTTTCAAGCCCATAATCAGCCTTCCTTCTCAATGGTTTCCAGCACCTTGCGCAACAGCGGGCCGTATTCGTATTTGCCCGGGCAGACGAAGCTGCACAAAGCGAGGTCTTCTTCGTCCAATTCCAAACAACCCAAAGCCTGTGCGCTGTCGGTATCGCCGACGATTAAATCGCGCAAAAGCAAGGTGGGCAGGATATCCAGCGGCATCACGCGCTCGTAAGTGCCGATCGGTACCATAGCGCGGTCGCCGCCATTGACGGCTGTGTTGAACTTGAAGAGTTTGTTTTTCAGGAAATGACCGAGGGTTGTGCGCGTGATGGAGTATTTGTCCGGCTGCGGCGCAACCCAGCCGAACAGCTCTTTGTTGCGGCCTTCTTCGATAACGGAAATCTGATTGTGGTAGCGGCCGAGGTAATCGTGCGCGCCTTGCGCAATCGCGCCATTCAATACCGAGCCGGAAATCACGCGGTTGTCTGCGTCAACCAATTCGCCGGCGGTAATTTGCGATACTTTTGCACCCAAAACGGTACGCAAAAGGCGCGGTTTGTTGACTTGAGAGCCACCTAAGGCAATCACGCGCTCGGTGTTCAGACGGCCTGTAGTAAACAAACGTCCGATGGCAATCACGTCTTGATAATTGATGGTCCAAACGGTTTTATTCGCTCCGACTGGCTCGATGAAATGAATGTGCGTACCGCTCAAACCGGCAGGATGAGGGCCGCCGAATTCATGTGTTTCGATGTTGGCAGCGTTTGCAGACGGCACATCCGCACCGGCAGCTTTGCACACATGGATTTTACACTCAGTCAGGCGGCTCAATACCAACAGGCCGTGTTTGAAGTCTTCGGCGGCTTCTTTGATGATGACCGTAGGATCGGCGGCCAGCGGATTGGTGTCCATCGCATTGACGAAGATGGCGAACGGCTCGGCATCGACAGCAGGAATTTTGCTGAACGGACGGGTACGCAGCGCAGTCCACAAACCGGATTGAATCAGATTGCGGCGCACTTCTTCGTTGCTCAATTTTGCCAACGCTTCAGGTGCGTAGCGTTCGAACTCGATTTCGTCGTTGCCTTCAACGGCAATCACGACTGACTGAAGTACGCGCTTTTCGCCACGGTGAATCGCGGCGATTTTGCCTGAAGCCGGAGCAGTAAATACTACGCCCGGATTCTTTTTGTCTTCAAACAGCACTTGGCCTTTTTTGACGGCTTCGCCTTCCTTGATTTTCATCGAGGGGCGCATGCCGACATATTCTTCGCCAAGCAACGCGACTTCGGTGATGGCCGGACCGTCATAAATGACTTGCTCCGGTCTGCCCGCGATGGGCAGGTCTAAGCCTTTTTTTATCTTAATCATAAGGATGCGTTACTTTTTGGTGGGTTGATATTCGGATGTCGGATTATTTTTTCAGACGGCATGTAATGCTTTGAAACAAAGGACGGGCCGTCTGAAAAAAGCAGAGGTTTGCTATAAAAACAACGAATAAACGCAAACAACAAAGCTTTAGATTTTATCAGGTATGGGCCGTTTTATGTCAGTTTTACGCTTATTTTTACGGGAAAAGTGGGAAAAAAGTAGGGATATGTAATGAAATGTTAAAGCGAAAAAATTTTAACTGATTGATATTTAAGAATTATGTTTGCTGGTTTGTTAGAAAATAAAAGGCCGTCTGAATTTCAGACGGCCTTAAGTTTAAAAGAGCTGCCAAACGAAGAAAATCATCGTATGCAGGGCAAACAGCGGTACCAATACAATCACCGACCATGCCATGTAGCCGAAGAAAGAAGGCATCGGTACGCCGCGTTGTTCGGCAATGGCTTTTACCATGAAGTTCGGCGCATTACCGATATAAGTGAGCGCGCCCATAAATACGGAGCCCATGGATACGGCCAGCAGCGAATGGAACAGATGGCCTGTCATCAAGGCTTGGGCATCGCCCCCTGCCATATTGAAGAACACCAAATAAGTCGGCGCGTTATCCAAGAATGCCGACAAAATGCCGCTCATCCAGAAATACATCACATTAATCGGATTGCCTGCCGCGTCGTGAACCAGAGAAACGACAGCGCCCAGTGCGCCTGCTTCACCGGCTTTCAAAATCGCCAAGACGGGCGAAATGGTAATGAAAATACCCAAAAACAGTTTGCCCACTTCGGCAATCGGCTCGAAGTTGAACTCATTGCCTGCGCGTACCTGTTTGGGCGTGATAATCCAAGATACGGCGGTCAAAGCCAGCAAAATGCCATCGCGCATCAGGTTTTGCAAGGCGTAATGGCTGCCCAAGATTTCAAAGCCCGGATGATTTGGTTTCCACAAACCGGACAGCAAAACAGCGCCGACTACACCGGCCAGTAACAGGAAATTCCATTTGCCGTAAATTTTGACTTTTTCTTCTTTATCGGAAGGAGTAGGAGCAAGGTGCTCGCTTTGTTCACGGTTGAAGTGTCGGCTGTCGATGATGTAGAAAACGGCCAGCAAAACCACAGAACTGATCAATACAGGCATCAGCATGTGTTTGACAGTCCACATGAAATCTACGCCTTTCAGGAATCCTAAGAACAGAGGAGGATCGCCTAAAGGAGTCAGACCGCCGCCGATATTGGCCACCAAGAAAATGAAGAAAATCACGATGTGAACGCGGTAATGGCGTTTATGGTTGGCTTTCAAAAGCGGACGAATCATCAACATCGCCGCGCCTGTCGTCCCCATGATGGAAGATAAAGCCGTGCCGACTGCCAACAGGGTTGTGTTCAATTTAGGCGAGCCGTGCAAGTCGCCGCTGACAAAAATACCGCCCGAAATGGTATAGAGCGCCAAAAGCAGCAGGATAAACGGAATGTATTCTTCAACCAACGCATGGGCAACGGTATGTACGCCTGCTCCGAAACCAAAGGTTACGATAAACGGCGTCAGAAACAGCAGCGTCCAAAACGCGGTAATTTTGCCGAAATGGTGGTGCCAAATACGGGAGAAAAACAGAGGCCCGAGTGCAATGGACAAGAGAATCAGGGCAAACGGCAGACCCCAAAGCAGACTTGCGGATGAGCCGTCAAAATCGGATGCCGAGGCAGGAAAGGCGGCAAGAAGCAGTAAAAATGAGAGAGAGCGCATAGTATTTCCTTTTTATTCTGTTGCACCGTTAGAAACTTCGTTGAGAAAGCACGGCGGTGAAATATTCAGGCCGTCTGAAAATATCCAGACGAACTGCGCGGTTGTGTCAGGGGAAAGTATAACGCAAAGCAAGTGTTAAGGGACGGTTTAGAGTGTTGGAATCAAAAGAAATGTTGATACAAATAAAGAAATAAAAAGGAGGGAAGTAGTCGAAAGTAGTAGAAAAGTGGTTTTGAAACAGGGGTTTGAATTATTAATAATAATCCTATCAGAAAAACAATTTAGATTAATTTTAGCTAAAATTTACATTTGATTGAATAAATAGAGGCCGTCTGAAAAATGAGGGTTGAATAGGGTGTTTTAGGTGTTACTGATTGTTTTGACGGATAAATCGGGTATAAAAACAAAAACAGGTGAGCAAAAATGCCTACCTGTTTTATTTATGCCTCCGGCCGCAGCCACATCCACACGGCCACGCAGCTGCAACAGATTGACGATATGACACCGATCCACCAGCGTTCCGGAAACCGCCAAAACATCAACAGGCAGGAAAAGGTCATCATGCCGATAGCGAAAAACTTTGCCTTGCGCGGCACGGCACCGTTGTTTTCCCAATTTTGTATGATGGGGCCGAAATAGCGGTGATGATAGAGCCAATTGTGAAAGCGCGGCGAAGCCTGTGCCCAACAAGTAGCGGTCAATAAAATGAAAGGCGTAGTCGGCAGAAATGGCAGGAAAATACCGATAATACCCAAGACAAGCGACAATGCGCCGCAAAAAATCAATAGATGACGAACCATCTTCCATCACCAATTAGTTGTTTTCAGACGGCTTGTGATGCGGAAATGGACAACGCGGAATGTCCAACTTATCCCAGCCCTCATGCCCCATTTTTTCCAGCAACGCAATATTGCGGTCAAAAATTGCCGAGGCATCGGGAAACGCTTCAGCCGCTTTGGCAATGCTGTCTTCACGAATCAGGTGTAAAGTCGGGTAGGGCGAGCGGTTGGTGTAGTTGCTGATGTCGTCGGCTTCTGTGCCTTCAAATTGAAAATCAGGATGGAACGGCGCAATTTGGACAATACCTTCCAATTCGTTTTCTACAACGGCATCATCGGCGATTTCCAACATTTGGTTGAAGGTTTCAAAATCAGGGAACAGCGTCGGATGAACCAGTAAAGTGGTTTCCAATTCCGAAGCAGGCGTATTGCCCAGAAGCTGCAATTCACGATCCAAGTCTTCAAGGAAACCGTCCAAATGACGGGCTTCGCTGACAACGATGCGAACCAGATTTTTAACGTGCGGCGCTTTGGCAAACGGGCAGAGATTTAGGCCGATAACGGCTTTTTCCAGCCATTGTTTGGTATGTTCTGCAACAGTATGGGCGTCGAGATGGGCGGTGTCAGTCATGGTAAAAGCTTATGTGAATTATTCTTAAAAAGTATACAAGTGTATGGATGTGAACGCAAACCATAGAAATTTAAAAGGCCGTCTGAACAACAGACGGCCTTTATCAGTTTCAAATCACTAATCCTGAACCAAATGAACCAAAGGCAGAGCGGTCGTGTTTTTAATTTCTTTCAACACAAAACTCGATTGCGCATCTTGCACGCCGTGGTGAGAAAGCAGCGTGTCTAAAACAAAATGGGAAAACGCGTTCATATCGGTAAAAAAGGCATGGAGCAGATAGTCGGTTTCACCCGTTAAAGCAAAGCAGCTCAATACTTCCGGCCAAGCGCGGACAGATTCGGAAAAATCCTCGCGCGCATCTTTTGCCTTGCTAATCGATACACGGATAAAAGCCTGCAAGCCCAAGCCCAAAGAAACAGGGGAAAGCTGGGCGGCGTATTTTTGAATAATGCCCGCATCTTCAAGCTGCTTGAGACGGCGCAGGCAGGGAGAAGGGGAGAGTGCCACCTTTTCAGAAAGTTCAACATTGCTCAACCGCCCGTTTTCTTGCAAAACCTGCAGAATCTTTAAATCCGTTTTATCTAAATTCAGATGAGGCATGATGTTTCTCCCAATGTAGGCAATGTATGTTTTAAAAATGAAAAATGCTTAAAAATAAAGACTTGTATGGTTAAATTATATATTGAGTTCAGATGGGCGACAAATTGTCTTATCAGGAGTGTTGCGAATTTGTTTTATGTAGTGGTGAAAAGACGAGGGCCGTCTGAACCAATCAAGTTAAAACTTTTCTGTCGGATCAGGATTAAATATAAAGAGGCCGTCTGAAAATGGATTTCAGACGGCATTTATTCTCGTAATGTGATGATTCAGGCTCTTAATGACCTTGTTTTGGAGAGTTTGGTTTCTTTTGCTTTTGTTCGTTTTCCGCGTTTGTATTTGGCTTTGCTTGGGATGTTTTCTTCGCAATGTATTTTTGTGTTTTTTTGTAGGGTATGGGCTTGGTTGTTATCCGTTTGAATTGTCACGACACATGGCGGGGATCATCATCGGATCCAGCGTTCCGCCGCATTGCCAGTTAAGCAACCAAGTCGAGTCATTGTTAATTCGATAAGGGGTCAGGGTCAGGACTTTGCCTTTGTTTTGGCCTTTATCGAAAGGAATACTGATTTTGCCTGTATCTGCTTCTACAGTTACGCCACCGTTTTGGATGTATGTACCGCCGATGCGTTGAGCAGTAATGCCGATTGCACCTTGTTTGCTGACATCCTCTGCATTGGGCAGGCGGTTATTTACCGCTGAGGTAATGCTGATTTCGGTTTTCAGGTCGTCGGCAAGGTATAGTGCTTCGGAGGCTTGCGCCCTACCGGTATAGTTTTGGTAAGTGGGTATGGCGACAACAACCAGAATACCGATGATGGCGATAACTATCATCAGCTCAATCAGGGTAAAACCTTTTTGGGCTTGAAATGGGGTATTCATTTGAGTGTATCGTTTTCTTATTTTTATAAAGCAAATCCCATAATTGCTTTATGGGATTTGCTTTTATCTGAAATGTGCTGTTTATGTAAAAATTATGGCTTCTTAGCAGGAGGAGTAGCAGTTCGGCAGTTAGCTGGAACGTGTTTAGTTTCACCACCAGTAGTAGTACATTCCCAAGTAACAGGAGATTCTGCATTGGCTTGGGTAGGTGTCAGCGTAAATACAGGATTAGTTGAGGCACCAGTATTTTTAGTTGTAACTTCAATTGCGCCACCGTCAGCAATTTTAATGCTGGATACATACTTAGTGGGAGCAGGAAGGTTATAACCAGTATTGCTATCCTTGCTATCTGTGCCTTTAACTTCTTTTAAGCCGCCCAGTGCAGCAGAAGTTTCTGCTACTGCCAATTTGGCTGGCTCGGCCAAGCTCAGACCTTCTGAAATTTTAGCGCGGATAGTGTAGTCTTGGTATGCAGGCAGGGCGATTACGGCCAAGATGCCCAAGATGGCGATGACGATCATCAATTCGATCAGGGTAAAACCTTTTTGGATTGCTTTCATTGTTTAAAACTCCAGTTTGAAAGTGTGAATAATTGTGTTTAAGTAAAAAGTCCGTAATGTGCTTGGCACTATGTATTATGAGTAAACCATAAGTAAGAAGGAATATACAGCTTCCGTCGGGCTTGCTGCTTTGAGGCTTGGGCCTTATCGGATGTGTTGTTACAAGCAGTCTGTGTGCCAAGTGTGCAAAACTGGTTAAAAAATTTATTTTTTATTTTTTGTTTATTGTTTTTATTGGGTTTATTTTTTAATTTTTAAGTTTTGTGAGGTTTTGTTTGAAAGTTTCAGGATTTTAGGGAATTTGGGTGGTTGACGTTTTTTGTCAGTTTTGTGTTTTTTGTGACAGGGAAGGGAGACAAGTTTGGGTGTGTGACGTTTTTTGTCAGAAATTAAGCTTATTCAATAATATGTTAATTGATTTAGATAGACGGTATCTTTATGGATTAATCGGTAGGTTTAATATTTTGTGATTTTATTTTTTTGTTTTTTATGGGTTTTATTTTGTATGCGTATTTTGTTTGAATATGAATGGGGAAAAGATTTGGCAGGAAGGATTTTTAAAGAGGGTTTGGTGTAATAGGTGAATGAAAATTTGTTATTAGAATTATATTCATTTGGATTATGATTTTAGAATGTAGTTTTATGTCAGAGCAATGGTCTGTTTTGAATTTTAAAGTTTTGGATTTCTTGAGTGTTTTAAAAGAGTATATTCAGGATGTTTATATTTTTGGGTGTGATTAGGGTGAGCAAAAAATGCTCACCCTATGTTTTTAAGATGTTCAGACGGCCTTTATGGGGTCAAGACTTCGATCAATGCCTGTTTTAGGGTGTTTTGGGTTTGCGGGTCTTGCAGGGATGGGCTGTAGGTGATGAAGCTGTCCTCAATGCGCTGATCCAAGGTGGTGATTTTGGCGTAGCGCAGGCTGATGTTGTGTGCGAAGAAGGTCTCGGCGATGTCGGCGAGGAGATGGGGGCGGTTGACGGCGGTGATGTCTATGGTATGCCAGCCGGGATAATCTTCTTCGGGGGTGATGATTACGGTAGGTGGAATGGGGATGTGGCGGATGCGGCGGCTGATGTGCGGGCGGCCGCTTTGTTTTTGGACGGTGGTATTGCCGTGGATGAAGCTGTTGAGTTCGGCTTCAAGTGCGCTTTGGCGGTCGGGATATTCTTCGGGTGGGAGATTGTCGGGAAGTTGGAGGATAAAGGTGTCGAGGATGTAGTCGTGCTCGGTGATGAAGGCGCGGGCGGCTTGGATATCGAAGCGGTGGCTGCTGAAAATGCGGCAGAGGCGTGCGAAGAGGCGGTCGCCGTTGGGCATGAATACCATGACTTGAAGGCTGTTGCTTTGGGGGAGGATGCGGCTGCGGACGGCCGGACTTTGGGTGTCGTAGGCGAGGTTTGCGGTGTGCCAGAGGATTTCCCGCGTTTGATGGCGGACGTAGTATGCGCTGCCGAGGATGCGGCGGAGTTTTTGTTGGTTTTTGAGGGGAACGGCGGCGCGCGTGAGTTGGTCGGCCGCGGCTTGTTCGCGTCGGTTGGGGAGGCGTTCGGGATCGTGGTTTTTGCTGTTTAAAACGGCAGCGGTGCTGTGGTAGAGGGTTTGGAGCAGACTGGCGCGCCATGTGTTCCAAAGTTTGGGGTTGGTGCCGCGGATGTCGGCAATGGTAAGCAGGTAGAGTGCGTCGAGGTATTCGCGTGTGGGAATACGGCGGCAGAAGGCTTGGAGGACGTGCGGGTCTTGGATGTCTTCTTTTTGGGCAACGGTGGACATGAGTAGGTGGTTTTCAACCAGCCATGCGAGGAGGTGGCTTTCTTCTTCGGTGTAGTAGTGGTCGGCGGCAAATTGTTGGGCGTCTTTGATGCCTTCTTTGGCGTGATCGCCGCCACGGCCTTTGGCGATGTCGTGCAGCAGGGCGGCGGTGTAGAGGATGTGCGGTCGTGGATAGGCCTGCATGATGGCGCTGGCCTCGGGCATTTCGTGGCTGTGGGTTTCGATGGCGAGACGGCGCATATTACGGACGACGGTCAGGATGTGGTCGTCTACGGGGTAAATATGGAAGAGGTCGTGTTGGAGTAGGCCGGTGATTTTTTCCCATGCGGGGAGATAGCGGCCCAATACGCCGTAGAGGTTGAGAAAACGGAGGGTTTGGGTAAGGCCGGTGCCGTGTTTGAAGAATTGGATGAAGCGGCGGCGGTTTTCTGGATTTTGGGTGAAACGGGTGTTGATTTTTCGTGTGGCCGCCCACCATGCGCGCAGGGTTTGCGGCTCGATGGTGGTGATGTTTTGCTCCTGCATGGTTTGGATGATGGTGAAGATGTGTTCGGGGTTTTGCTCGAACAGGGCAAGGTCGTTGGCGGCGATTTGGTGGCCGATGCGTTTGTAGTGGCTGTCGATGGGGTGGATGTGCTGGAGGCGGCCGGGGGTTTGATGGTTTTTGAGAATCGGAATGAGGATGCCGTTGAGTTGTTTGATGGCTTTGGTGGCGCGGTAGAAGGTGTGCATCAGGGCTTCGCTTCGACCGCGGATGTCGGGTTGGGTATAGCCTAAGCTTTCGGCAACTTGGGACTGGTAGTCGAAAAGCAGCCTGTCTTCAGGGCGGTCGGCGGTAAGGTGGAGGTGAATGCGGATGTTGGCGAGGCGGCGGTAGCCGTGGGCCAGCATGCCGGCTTCGGTGCGGGTGAGGAAGCCTGCGGTAACGAGGGCGGTGGGGTTGCTGTCTATGCCTTGTGCTTTGGCTGTCCAAATCAGGGTGTGGATGTCGCGCAGGCCGCCGGGGCAGGTTTTGATGTTGGGTTCGAGTTGTGCGCCTGTGCCTTGGGATTTGGTGTGGCGTTGCTCCATTTCGAGGAGTTTGGCTTCGATGAAGGCGGCTGTGTTGCGGCGTGTGTTGAGTTTGTTTAGAAGTTGGGCGGTGAGGTTGGCGTTGCCTTGGAGATGGCGTGCTTCAAGAAAGGCGGTTTCGCCGGTAATGTCGTTTTGTGTGCTTTGGAGGATTTCTTCTATGCTGCCGCTTTTGATGGCGGGATTGAGGCGTGCGTCCCAAAGGGTTTGGATAAATTGGGCGGTTTGCTGTTGCAGGCCGTCTGAAAATGGTGTGGTGGAAACAATCGCTAAATCCCAGTCTGAATGGGGATAGAGTTCGCAACGCCCAAAGCCGCCGATGGCGATCAGACTGATGTCGTCGCTGTCGGGAAAGTGGATTTGCCAGAGGGTTTGCAGCAGGGTTTCGGCAGCGGCGATATGGTCGCGGAAGTAAGCGGTAGGGCGGTTGTTTTGGCGGTAGGCGGTTTCTGCTGCGGCTTTTTGCTGCCGGTAGGTTTGGATGGCTTGTTGGGAGGCGGTCATGATGGTATCTGGTTGTGAATTAGGCTTGGGTGTCGGCAGGCTCGGTCATTTGGCGGAGCATTTCTTGCGGCGGAAGGAGAAGTTTGTAAGGAGCGATTTTGAGTGCGGATGCGATTTTTTCGATGTTGGAAAGGGCGATGTTCCAGCGTTTGCGCTCGACGGCGGAGACATAGGTGCGGTCAAGTCCGCATTGGCGTGCGAGTTCTTCTTGCGACCAGCCGTGGTTGACGCGGTAGAGGCGCATGTTGTAGGCGATAACGGCGCGGAGGTCTTGCGGATCGGGCAGGCTGGGAGGGGGAGTGAGTTTGTTGACCATGGTGTTTTGGGTTTGTGGTTTGAACGATAAGGGGATTTTATACTATTTTTGCTAGGGGAAAGAAAAGGCCGTCTGAAAGTTTCAGACGGCCTTCAAGAGGGTAGGTATAAAAAAAGGGGGTGGCACTCAGCCACACCCAAACACACACACATCAAGAGGAAAGAAAAATCATTTAATAAGAGAGCTGGCTCTTATCGAGGAAACTGGAAGATTAGGGCATGGCCCTGAATCATTGGAAGGCATTATAAATGAAAATAGGATTGGGGTATTGACACAGGTCAATTCTGTTTTAATTTAGAAAATATATCTCCAAGATAGTGGAAATAAATTATAAATAAGCTAAGGCCATCAGGCCGTCTGAATAATCGGTTTCAGACGGCCTGATGGCCTTAAGGGTTACTAGTTACTATATAAATTAGGTATTAAGCCAAACCTCTATCTTTGGCTTCTTGCAGGCGAGCTTCAAAGTTGCTGAGGTTAACGCCTGCCTGTTCGGCTGCGGCAACCACTTCGGCTACGGATGCGCCGTGTTGCACTTGATGATAACCCCAAAGTAGGGAGCAACGTGTGCCGGTACGGCAGAAGGCAAGGATAGGAGTTGGAGATTGTTGCAACAGATTTTGGAAGGCTGCGACATCGTCTGCGTTGATTTGAGGCGCGACAACGGGCTGGTGTGAGAATTGGTTGATGCCTGCCTCTTTAAACCAGTTTTGAACTTCTGCAAAAGCCGGTTGGTTTTCTTCTTCGCCGTCCGGGCGGTTGCAGATGACGGTTTGGATACCGAGACGTACGGCTTCTTGGACATCGTCTTCGGTCAGTTGGGGAGAGATATAGAGGGAGTCGGTCAGTTTACGGATGGGCATAGTTTTTCCTTTCTTTATATTAAATGGATATGTTGATTTCAGACGGCCTATGAATTAGCAGGCCGTTTGAAGTTTTATTTAATGATTGTACAACCAGTTTTCGAGTTTTTGGCGATCGGTAATGTGCAGCAGGGCGGTATTGGCTTCTGCTGCTTGGACTGTGATGCTGGTCTCGCGCAACAAGCCTTGGCGGAAGAAATGGATGGTGGTGCGCGTGCCGATAGGCAGTTTGCTCCACTGCGCCGCAAGGTCGTTGCAGGCGTAGCCGCCCAAGGCGATGATTTTGTCTTGCGGGCAGAGTCCGGCATTTTCTGCGCTGCCGCCATTGAATACATGAGTCAGGATTGCATGGTCGCTGTTTTGTTTGAAACGTGCGCCCAAATCATTGGCTGGGGCAGCCGATTGGGGTTCGCTTGCAAATGCTCCTCCGTGTTGGCGGGGCAGGGGGATAAAGTCGAGTTTGACACCTACGCTTTGCAGGCATTCTGCAAGCGGAAGGTCTTCGGTGCTGTATAAGGCCGTCTGAAAGAAGGTATCTAAATCTAAACCGGTTATTTCTTGGCAACGGGTTTGCCAGTGTTTTTCGGGTATGCCTTGATGGGTGTTGCACCAGTCGCGATAGTGTTGCTGCATCACGCTGTCGAGGGTGTATTTGCCTTGGCTTTTTTCACGGATGATGAGGTCGAGGCAAAGTGCGGCCAGTGCGCCTTTTTGATAGTAGCTGACGATGGCGTTGGGGCTGTTTTCGTCTTGTTTGTAGAACTTGTCCCACGCGCTGAAACTGGATTGGGCAAGAGTTTGTTTCAGACGGCCTTGTGTCTGCTGGACGCGTGTGATGCTTTGTGCAAGCAGGGTAAGGTAGGCTTCGGGGCTGATGGTTTTGCTTCGGGCTAGAAAGAGGTCGTCGTAGTAGGACGTAATGCCTTCAAATGCCCAAAGTTGCTCGGTGTAGTTTTCTTGGTCGAGGTTGTAAGGTGCGAATACGGCTGGCTTGATGGATTTGACATTCCATGCGTGGAAGTATTCGTGGGAGAAAAGGCCGAGCAATTCGGTATAGGCTTTGTTGGCCTCGCCCATATTATAGGGTGGCAGACTGTGGCGGTCGGCGAGTAGGGCGGTGCTGCTGATGTGTTCCAGCCCGCCGTAGAGGTTGTCGCCCAGATGTAGTAAGAAAAGGTATTCGGTAAACGGGGCAGGGGAGGGGAACATAGCCAACTCGGTTTCGCAGATTTTTTGAATATCGGCGAGGAAACGGGCGCGGTCAAAATCGGGATAGATGCCGCTTAATGCAATACGGTGGGGAATGCCTTGTGCTTCAAATTCGAGAAATTCGATGATGCCTGTTTCAACCGGATGGTCGATAAGCTCGGCGTATGAGGCCGTCTGAAAAGTGGTTGCCGAGGTTTGGGGCAGTGTGGTGGCTATCTGCCATGTGTGCGGCAGGGTGGAAAATTTGATTTGATGTGGCCGGTGTTCTTGTCCGTGGACTTTTAAGAATAGACACGCGCCGTCGAAAAAGCCACGCTCGGTGCTGAGGAACGAGCCGCGAACTGATAAGTCGAATGCGTAAACAGTGTAGTAAATTTCCCACGCTCCACTGAGGGCAGAGGTTTGCCAATGGTTTTTGCTGGTTTGTGTCAGCGGTTGGGCTTTGCCGTTGCAGCGCGCGCTTATGTGCGTGATGTGGCGGGCAAAGTCACGGATGAGGTAGCTGCCGGGAACCCAGTTGGGTAAGCTGATTTCTGTTTCTGAATCATTGGTTTGAGTGAATGATAAGGTGATGTGCCATTCATGAGACAGAAAGTTGGGGGTAATTTTGTAATTAATCATAGCTATTGGTTAATTTGCTAAAGTTTATTAAGAATAAGGGGTTTTAAGGGGTGGGCTTAATCTATATCAATAAAACTGTATGAAAAAGGGGGCTTGAAAAAATACCCTGTCCGATTTAATGCGTATGTTTTAATAATTTATTGATTATAAAAGAAATGAATTTATGTCTTGCTAAATATTTTATGCAATGTGGAATGTAATTTTGCTTGGCATGTTGTGGTGTCTATGTTAAATTTAGAAAAATTTGAGCCTTGGCCGTATTGCGCTTTTCGTAAATGCAGAGGTTGGGGTGAGATAAAAATTTTTTATACCCATAATTTATGGAGACTTCCATGGACACACAAACTTATAACTACAAAGTGGTGCGCCAGTTCGCCATCATGACTGTAGTTTGGGGTATTGTGGGCATGTTGGTCGGCGTTATCGTCGCTGCCCAGCTTTTTGCTCCGGCCCTCGATTTATCCAATATCGGACCTTGGTTCCACTTCGGCCGCCTGCGTCCTCTGCACACTAATGCGGTTATTTTTGCATTCGGCGGTTGCGGTTTGATCGGTACATCATACTACGTTGTTCAACGTACATGTAATACCCGTCTGTTTGGCGGTTGGCTGCCTGCATTTACCTTCTGGGGTTGGCAGGCCGTTATCGTGGCTGCGGCCATCAGCTTGCCTATGGGTTACACCCAAGGTAAAGAATACGCCGAGTTGGAATGGCCTATCGACATTTTGATTACGCTGGTGTGGGTTGCCTACGCTATCGTATTCTTCGGTACGATTGCCAAACGTAAAATCAAACATATTTACGTTGCCAACTGGTTCTACGGCGGCTTTATCTTGGCCGTTGCGCTGTTGCACATCGTCAATAATATCAGTATCCCTGCCGGTTTGATGAAATCTTACCCGGTTTATGCAGGTGCGATTGATGCGATGGTTCAATGGTGGTACGGCCACAATGCGGTGGGCTTTTTCCTGACAGCCGGCTTTTTGGGTATGATGTACTATTTCGTACCTAAACAAGCAGGCCGTCCGATTTACTCTTACCGCTTGTCCGTTGTCCACTTCTGGGCTTTGATTTTCACTTATATGTGGGCTGGTTCTCACCACTTGCACTACACCGCATTGCCTGACTGGACTCAATCTTTGGGTATGGTATTGTCTTTGATCCTTTTTGCGCCTTCTTGGGGCGGTATGATCAACGGTATCATGACTCTGTCCGGCGCATGGGACAAACTGCGTACCGACCCGATTTTGAAATTCTTGATCGTTTCTCTGTCTTTCTACGGTATGTCTACCTTCGAAGGTCCGATGATGTCTATCAAAACCGTTAACGCTCTGAGCCACTACACCGACTGGACTGTTGCACACGTTCACGCCGGCGCATTGGGCTGGGTGGGCTTTGTAACCATCGGTTCCGTTTACTATATGATTCCCCGCTTGTTCGGCAAAAATGAAATGTACAGCACCAAATTGGTTGAGGCGCATTTCTGGATCGCAACCATCGGCGTGGTTCTGTATATCGCTGCAATGTGGATTGCCGGCGTAATGCAAGGTCTGATGTGGGGTTCTTTGAATGACGACGGTACGCTGACTTATTCCTTCGTTGAATCCGTAAAACGTACCATGCCTTACTACATGATTCGTTTCACCGGCGGTCTTCTGTACCTGAGCGGTATGTGCATCATGGCATATAACGTTTACCGTACTGCTATCAGTGGTAAAGCAGTTGATGCTGAGATTCCTGCGGTTTCTCAAACTCAACACCACTAATGACAAGAAAGATAGGCTACCAAAATGAAATTACAACAATTAGCTGAAGAAAAAGTCGGTGTACTGATTGTATTCACCCTGCTTGTAGTCAGCGTCGGCCTTCTGATCGAGGCTGTTCCGCTGTTCTTCACCAAGGCGGTTACCGAACCTGCACCCGGCGTGAAACCATATAACGCCCTGCAAGTGGCCGGTCGCGATATTTATGTGCGCGAAGGCTGCTACAACTGCCACTCTCAAATGATTCGTCCATTCCGTGCAGAAACTGAACGTTACGGTCATTACTCCGTTGCCGGTGAGTCTGTTTATGACCATCCGTTCCAATGGGGTTCTAAACGTACCGGTCCGGATTTGGCTCGTGTCGGCGGCCGTTATTCCGATGAATGGCACCGCATTCACCTGCTGAACCCGCGCGACGTTGTGCCGGAGTCCAATATGCCTGCATTCCCATGGCTCGCACGCAATAAAGTCGATGCCGAGGCAACTGTGGCGCATATGAAAGCCCTGCGTAAAGTGGGTACACCTTACAGCGATGAAGAAATTGCCAAAGCACCTGAAATGCTGGCCAACAAATCAGAGCTGGACGCTGTTATCGCCTACCTGCAAGGCTTGGGCTTGGCATTGAAAAACGTAAGGTAACATCATGGACGCTAACTGGGCTCGCTCGCTCTTTACTGTTTGGGTATTTATCAGCTTCATTTTAGTCCTCTATATTGTGTTCAATAGACGCAATAAGAAAAACTATGACGATGCTGCCAGCAGTATTTTCGATAATGACGAACAAAGGCCGTCTGAAAAGGACGATCAAGCTCAGTCAGTCCGTGATCACGGAGCAAAATAATGAACACAACATCCCAATTTACCAGTAGTTTCTGGAGTATATATATTGCCGTTATCGTCGTGCTCAGCTTCATCGGCCTGGCTTGGCTTCTGCTTTCGCAAAACGTTGTGAAACGCCCTAAAAAAGGCGAAGAAGTAAAAACCACAGGCCATGAGTGGGACGGTATTTCGGAGTACAACAACCCTCTGCCACGTTGGTGGTTTTGGCTTTATGTCTGCACATGGCTGTTTGGCGTCGGCTACCTGATTATGTATCCCGGTATCGGCGATTACAAAGGCTTGTGGGGCTGGAGCAGCCATGGTCAATATGAAGAAGAAGTTGCCAAAGCCAATCAGCAATACGGTAAAGTGTATGCTAAATTTTCCAATATGCCGATTGAGAAAGTGGCTAAAGACCCTGAAGCCCGTGCTATTGCACAAAACCTTTTCAATACCTACTGTATCCAATGTCACGGCTCAGATGCCAAAGGCTCCAAAGGCTTCCCGAATTTGACCGACGGCGATTGGTTGTGGGGCGGTGAACCTGAAAAGATTCAGGAAACCATCGAAAAAGGCCGTACTGCCTCTATGCCGGCCTGGGGTCCTGCTTTGGGTGAAGAAGGCGTGAAAAACGTAACACATTATGTGATGTCCCTTTCTAAACCTAAAGGGCAATACGACGAAGAACGTGCAGAGCGCGGTAAAGTCCTGTTTAGCGGCCCACCTGCCAACTGTTTCACTTGTCACGGCGACAAAGGTCAAGGTATCCAAGGCCTCGGCCCGAATCTGACCGACGATGTATGGTTGTGGGGCGGTACTCAAAAAGCGATTACCGAAACCATTACCAACGGCCGCAGCAGCCAAATGCCTGCTTGGGGTCACTTCCTCGATAAAGACAAGCTGCACATCATGACCGCTTATGTTTGGGGTTTGTCCAACAAAGACGGTAAAAAAGCTCCTGCTAAAAAAGCCGAGCCTGCTCCGGCAGCTCAACCTGCCGATGCTTCTGCTCCGGCGGCCACTTCGGCTCCTGCTGCCGATAAAGCTGCTTCAGATGCCAAAGCTGCTCCGGCTGCTGAAGCCAAACCTGCTGAAAAAGCAGAAGCGGCTCCGGTTAAGGTAGATGGCAAAGCTGTTTTTGAAGCCAACTGTAAAACATGTCATGGCGGTATGATTCCGGGCGCACCTGTTGTCGGTAAAAAAGACGACTGGGCTCCTCGAATTAAGCAAGGTAAAGACACTTTGCACAAACACGCGCTTGAAGGTTTTAATTCAATGCCTGCCAAAGGCGGCAACAGCAGCTTGAGTGACGATGAAGTTAAAGCGGCTGTAGACTTTATGGCAAATGAGTCCGGTGCAAAATTCTAATTTTGAGTCGGATTGAAAAAAGCGTACCTAACAAGGTACGCTTTTTTATATTTGATAAAACCAATAAGAAAAAACATATCAAAAAGAGGCAAAATATATAAGGCCGTCTGAAACATTCAGACGGCCTTTGTTCTTGGTTCAACCAAAATTAATCAATCCAAAGTGGACATACTGCGTTTCAGGAACCATTCACTGAAAGGCCACTCGACGCTGTCGAGTAAGTTTTTGGTAATTAGCCCCAGTTCCGTATCGCCTTCAATTTGCAATTTACGGTTAAAAAATAAGGTATCGGGATCTTCCTCGCGCATCATCATGCGCATGAAGTCTATACCGTTGGCGGCCAATCTCAGATCGGGAGCGCCGCTGAAGTTGTCGTCCAGGAATTTTTCCGTATCGGCACTAAACCGCACTTTGATACCGGCATCCAAAACTTCGATTTCGAATTTCCTTCCGGCAAAAAGTTCCATATCGGCAGGCAGTAAACCTTTTTTCAGCATGGTATTCAATACGGAGACCAAAACAAAGCGCGGAGGTTTGCCGGGAAGTTTGGTACCGATTTTTGCCATCCATTTGGGTAATACGATTTCAGGCAGCGCCATAATATGCCTCCTTTACGGTTTCAATACCGGGCTGGCCGCGCCAATAGCCGTCAACCAGTGTTCCGGTAGTCAGTCGTTCCAACTCGGGGCGGACATCTTCCCATGTGGCTTTTCCGTCCAATACATCGCGGTGAATTTGGATAATTTCAGCCATGCCGTGCATTTGTGGCGACAGTCTGAGCATATTCACGCCGATTTTATTCAAATCTTCATGGTGGGGCAGTAGGTTTTGGCAGCCATAAGACATGGTTTGGATGCCGTTGATGGTGAGAAACGGCTGGCCTTCGCGCGTATTCATGGCCATACCGTGCTCGTGGTCGAGGCAGCGGAACTCGCAACTGTCTTTATTCAGATTGTAATGGCGGGCGGTAAAGCAACGTGATGAATAGGCAAGCGGCATTTTACCCCAAGCGAAGAGTTCGGTTTCAATGCCGTCTGAAGCCTTGATGATTTCGGCAACCTTATCGCGGCTCAGCTCGGACGGTGCAATCCAGCGGAATGCCCCTAATTTTCGGAATACGTCCAAAGTGGTTTCGTTGTAGATATTCAGGCTTGCACCGGCAACAAACGGGATGCCGTGTTCGCGTGCCAATTTGACCGCACCCATGTCGTTGGCTTCAACTTTAAACTTTCCCTGCTCCGTGATTTTGCGCAGGCGTTTCAGATCGGATTCGCTTTCGAGCAGGACTTGTGAAGAAAGAATAATCTCCTTACCGCTTTCTGCCAGGTCTTCAGCCAGTCCGAACCAGTCGGCAAAGCGCATTTTCTGACGGCGTGAGCAGACTACTTCGCCCAAATAAACCGTATCCAACGGCGTATCCAGCATGGAAACGTAAAATTCCAGCAGGGCTTCTTTTTGCCAGAAAAACAAAATAGGGCCCAGCGACAATTTCAATGAATTCATTTTTTTCCCCTTATTTCCATGGACGGTTGTATGCGCCCAAAGTTGTCTGATGACCTTCCGAGACTTTGCTCAATGCATTGTTCCAGGACGGATTGACTTTGAAATGCGACGGGTCGGCTGCGGCTGCATCCAGTGCTTGGCGCAGGGATTTGGTTACTTGAGCCGTATACATCGGACTGCGTTGGCGTCCCTCGATTTTGATGGCGGACACACCGATTTTGATGAGTTCGGGCAACATTTCCAAAACATTCAGGCTGGTCGGTTCTTCCAAAGCATAGTAGGTTTCATCATTGACTTCAAAGCGGCCTTTGCACAAGGTTGGATAACCTGCCGGTTCATTGGGTTTGTATTGGTCTATCAATACCTGGTTTAGACGTACGTTCATGCGGTCGGGCAGTTGTTCCCAGCGGACGGATTTTGCCGGAGAGCAGACACCTTGCATATTGGGCGATTCGCCTGTTGCATAGCTCGACAAGATGCAACGGCCTTCTACCATCACACACAAACTGCCGAAGCCAAAGACTTCAATTTCCACATCAGTATTGTCAATCACATGTTTGACCTGATCGATGGTCAGCACGCGCGGCAAAACGGCACGACGGATGCCGAACAGCTCCTTCATCATATTGATGGCTTCGTAATTGGTGGCCGAACCTTGTACCGACATATGCAGGCGTAAATTCGGATGTTTGTCTTCCGCATACGCCATGATGGCGGGGTCGGCAACAATAATCGCATCGGCACCCAAATCCGCCGCCGTATCCACAGCGGCGTGCCAACGCTCCACTTGACCCGCTTGTGCAAATGTATTGATGGCCATCAGTACATTGCGCCCGCGCGCATGGGCGTAAGCTACGCCTTCCCGCGCCGATTTCATATCGAAATTCAGTCCCGGAAAGTTTCGTGCATTGGTCGCATCTTTCAAACCCATGTAAACCGTGTCCGCACCGTTGTCCACAGCAGTTTTCAGTGCAGGCAGGTTGCCGGCGGGGCAGACCAATTCTGGAATTTTCTGCATTTTGTGTTCCTCGTCTTGATGATAACCTCTATCGGGTTAATCAATATTTTGTAGAATTCCGGATATTTTATGGATTAATGACACAAGATATGCTGATTTAAATCAAATTGAAAAATTCAGGTTGACGTAGGCATATTGTTTACAAAATCTTAACAGACGTTGTTTTTTATATATTTCATGTGCTTAAAAATTTTGATGACGGATTTTGTTTCAAAATCGGCTTATGTTTTTAACTATCGCATTTATTAATTTTTACAATAATAGCGATAGAAAAATGAAAAAAAGGCCGTCTGAAAATCTGGTTTCAGACGGCCTTTTGCTTTAAAGGGATGTATTTAAGAGAAAACCAAACGTTTATCGGGTCGGGTAAACACAAAAATAAACAGCGAGGTTAACGCGCCCAAAGTATCGGCAAGCATGTCTTTTTGCGCGTCCCAAATATCGCCTTGAGAACCCAAGAACTCCAGTCCGGCCTCTCCGCCGTCGATAACGGCATATTGCCATTCGATGATTTCATAGGCGGCAGCCACGCTCATGATAAAGAACAGGGAGAAAAACAAAGCCAGCGGCAGATTACACAGCTTGCGGCGCAGCAGCCATTCAGCCATCGGGTAGGCATAAAAGCCGATGATGTAGTGGGCAATGCGGTCGTAATGATTGCGGTTTTCGCCCAAAATCGGCTCGACAAAGCGGTTGATGGATTCAAACGGCACATCGGCAAAAGTATAGTATGCACCGATGGAGTGCATGATCAGCCAGAAACTCATGAATAAGTAGGCCAAGTTGCTGAAGCGGAAAATGCGGTAGGTGGCAACCAGAAGGAAGAATACGGATGCTACGGGGATGATTTCGGCGTACCAGACCGCGCGATCATGAGGATTGATGCCAGACCAAACAATGAGGGCGAAAATAATCGTAGCAAGAAAAATGGGAAAGATTGGAGAGGGTTTATTCATGTTGTGTGTATGTAATAACAAGAGTTGCGTATTGTATAACGAGTCGGCGGATTGGCGGTTTCGGATATTAGAGGCCGTCTGAAAAATAGTTTTCAGACGGCCTGAAGTTTAGCCGTTCCAGAAATAACGGGTGATGTGGAAAAATACGGGCGCGGCAAAGCAAATCGAATCCACGCGGTCAAGCATGCCACCGTGGCCGCGTATCATATTGCCCCAGTCTTTGACACCATAATCGCGTTTGATGGCAGACATAACCAGGCCGCCAAAGAAGCCCATCAGGCAGACGATAAAGCCGATAACGGCTGCTTGGCCGTGGGAGAACGGCGTAATCGGCGCCATCAACGCGGCAATGGCCGTGGCTGATAAAATACCTCCGACAGTACCGGAAATCGTTTTTGACGGCGAAAGCGAGGGCATGATTTTTGCACCGCCGATCAGTTTGCCCCAAACGTATTGCAACACATCCGATACTTGCACCACGCCAATCAGGAATATCAGCAACAGGATATTGTTGCCGTTGTCGAAGCCGTCCAAGTCGAGAAACATCAGCGCCGGAACATGGGATAGGCAGAAGATGCAAATCATCGCCATCCATTGTGTTTTGGCGGCGCGTTCCAAAAAGTGCGCGGTTTGGCCGCTGAGACTGGCAATAATCGGCAGTATCAAAAAGCCGTAAACCGGAATAAAAATGCTGAACATGCCGTACCAGCCGTCATAGACGAAATAGTATTGCACCGGCAGCAGCAGGTAAAAGCAGACCACCATGCTGTAATAGTCGCTGCGGCGGCGATAGACGAGGGTCATGAATTCGCGCAGTGCGGCAAATGAAATCAGGAAAAACAGTACAACCGTTCCGATTTTGCCGAACCAAAACGCACCCAGCAACACCAGCGTCATCAGCCACCATGCGTAAATGCGGGCGTTGAGGTTGGCGATGGTGGCATTATCTGCGCCGTTTTTGCGCTTGAGCCATTGTCCGATGATGCTGGCAAAACACAATACGGCAAATACGCCGACAAAAATATAGCCGGCTTGAGGAGTCAGATGAGCGGCGGCTTGTTCGACAATGATTTGTTGGGAAGTCGTAGAAAGGCTCATGCTTGTCCTCCTTTGTTTTGCTGAACTTCAGATTCATTTTGGCGAAGCACGCTGCGGTCGTTTTCAGACGGCCTGAGTGCCAGCAGCGCTTCACGGCTGCGTGTCAAAAAACTGTCTTTGTCTTCGTTTTCCTGCAAGGTAAGCGGCTGTCCGATATGGACTTCACACAAAAGCGGGATAGGCAGGATTTTGCCTTTGGGCAATACGCGGCTGATGTTGTCTATCCAAATCGGCACAAATTCGGTATTGGGTTTGCTTTTCGCCAGGTGATAAATGCCGGACTTGAACGGCAGCAGGATGGTGTTGTCGTCAGTGTTACGCGTGCCTTCAGGAAAAATAATCAAGGAGTCGCCTGCGTTCAGCGCGTCTTTCATCTGTTCGGTAATCGCCTGCGGATTATCGCTATGGCGCGGAATCAGCAAGGCATTGAAAACGTTTTGAATGATGAAGCGTTTGAGTTTGCTCGTCAGCCAATAATCCGAACCGGCTACAGGGCGCGTGGACAAGCGCCAGCGGCGGGGCAGGGAAATCCACACCAACACAAAATCGCCATGGCTGCCGTGATTGGCGTAATAAACTTTTTGGTGCTGATTGAATGTCAGCTCGCGCGGACTTTTAGGACGTACGCCCGTAAGAAAAGAGACCGACAGACACAAGGCTTGGTCGGTCAGCCAGGCAAGTTGTTTTTTGAGGAAGTTTTTCATTGTTTCTGCCTTTGGGAGTGAGATACCGCTAAGGATTTGGTTTGGGTAAATCAGCCAAAATAATCAAATGCTTTGGATAAGCAAAATTAAAAATTGTGCGGCGGTCAGGTATAAGCTTTTGCGCCATAAGGAAAGTGCGCTGTTTATCCGTTGGGTTAAAGTGCGGCTGCCTGAAATTTGGCGCAAACCGTTTTGCTGTAAGGCGTGGTCGAAGTCTTCAGGAGCGTAGTGGTTGTCGGCAAAGTCTTGGAAGACGCGGCGGTCGAAGTGAATACGGATATGGCAGTACAACAAAACCGCTGCTAAGACGAGTTGCACCGCAAACCAAGCACCACCATATTTTGCCGATAAGGCGAGCAGCAGGGCATTGCAGACGGCAACATAATGTGCGGTAGAGAGTAGGTGGGCAGTAATACGGCTATCGGTTGAGTTGTCCATCATTATCCTTGTTTTAAACGGTTGGCCGCAGCTTCGACTGCCTGGGCAGTGGCCGGCGATAATACCATTTGCGGCCGAGCCTGTTTGAGTTCGGCCTTCGCTTGTGCCAAGTCTTTGCAGCTACCATAGACCAGCAGCCATGTCAGCACCACTGCGGCACTTCTTCCATAACCCAAAGCGCAACATACCAGCACTTTGCCGTGTTTTTGGCGCAAGGTTTCTAATATCAAGGCCGTCTGAACCAAATCGTTTTCAGACGGCGTTACCATATCCAGTAAAGGCAGAGCGCGATATTCTCCCTGATGGCTACGGCAGGGATATTCGGCGCATACATCCAATACGGCAGGCAGATGGTTTGAAATCCCCAAAACGCTGCCAATCCATACATCATGGCGGACTGGTGCCGTTTTCGCTTTACCGCGTAACCAATACGCCATGTTTAGTCGTACGCCCACCAGATAAGGCAACAGCAAAACCGTCGCAGCTGCCGATAATTTACCGTTAGCCTGTTTTTGGAATACGTTTACATTTCCAGTCAAATAGGCAAAGGCCACCATCAGCAAAGACACGCTAATCCATATCAACCACAGCCACGCGCCACCCAGCAACGCGGGTAATGCCGTCAAACACGCACCAAGCAAATACAGTAGCTCAATCTTTTGTGAGCGTGCATGACTCAAGCCCAGTTTTAACGGTGAAGCCATCTGACGCGGAAAAGCCCACAACACCAGCCAGCCGAGCAATGCTCCGGTTGGTACGTCGATAAAATGATGTTGATAAGTCGTCAATACCGACAAGGCAATCAGGCTTTGCCATAAGAAAAGCGGCAGGCGGATTTTGGGAAAGCGCGTCCAATAAAACGCACCCACGATAATCGCCAACGCAATATGCAAAGATGGCGCTTGGTTGTACGGCAAATCAAACGCAGCCAATGAATCAAACAGCCAGCCCGACAGCCCATCGGCAGGCGGTTTAGGCCACCCGAAACGCAGCGGAAACAGCACGAAGCAAAGAGTCGCAATCAGTTGGGCAGCTACAAGGTGCGCTACATATCGGTTTTGTTCATGTGTATCACGGCAAAGAAAAAATGCCGCGGCATACATCAGGTTTAGCGACCAATAAGGCACAATCGTCCATGCCCAAAACGGAATATTGCGCTCCCATGCAAAAGCGACTTCCGGCACATAGTCCAGCGATGCCGCGTAATGATTGGACAGGCCGTAGCTGGTGTAAAACAGGATACCGACTGAAATCAGCTTGAACAGAGAAGTTTTTAGGGTAGGTTTCATGGATAGGTACATGGTTTAATAAGGCCGTCTGAAAGTTAAAAATTTGTTCAGACGGCCTTTATTTTTATTTCTTCACTGCCAAGCTCACGGTGAAAATACCGTCTTCGTCTATCCATTGATGGATTTTTTCAAAACCAGCTTTTTCAACCAACTGATCCATTTCCTGTTGGCTGCGGCGGCGCATTACCCAGTTTGGGCTGCCTGCTTTGTGGCTGGTCAGGGCGCGGGCAATCATTTCCAGTTGCGGATGCCAAGGCTGGCCGGTGTAGATCAGGTAGCCGCCGGTTTCAATGGCCTCACCGAAACCGTAGAGCGAGTTCAAAATCAAATCATTGTCGGCAAACAATTCATGTAGGCCGGAAACAATGCCTAGAGTAGGGCGCGGCTGCAAATCGTGATAATTGGCGCGGTCGTAGGCATTGACTTCATTGAAGGTTACCGTCTCTTGCAAGCCGCGCTCGGCAATCAGTTTGCGTCCGGCTTCGACATTAATCGGGCTGTAATCGCGCAAGCGTACGGAATCAGGCAACGTATCGGTAGTCAGGGCATCCAATACATAGCGGCCATGACCGGATGCAATATCCAAAACGTGTACAGGTTTCCCTGCTTCACGCAGTTTGGCTGAGGCCGTCTGAATGGCTTTGCCGATATTGACTTTGCGTTGGCGGATGCCGCGCCAGCCGATGGCATTGAGATAGTATTTGTCCACCCATACACCGAAAGCGTTGCTGCCTTGCGGTTGATTGCGGTAGACGTAATCCAGCGTGCTGCCCGAATCAAAACCTGTTTCTTGACCGATTCTCAAGCCTTCGCTCCAGCGCGCCCCCAGTTTGAGCGAAGCACGATATATTGCCCAAAATGCGCCGCGAGGTGTACAAACAGGCAAAGGCGTAGCCAGTTCGTCAGCTTCGCGGCGGCTGCCACTGTGCAAATGGGCTTGGGTTAAATCAACTGGTTGCAAAGGTTGGTTGAAACGCTCGCGGATAAAACGGCGCATTTCTACAAACGCAATTTCACGGTCTTGCTCGCCTAAAGTATCGTGGTAGAAACCTGGCAGGATATGGCGCTCTTTAATATGGCTGCCCAAACGGTTGTAGAAATCGTGTTGCGGTTTGTGATGAACGACCCAATCGCTGCCTGAAATCAACAGTTGTACAGGCGTAGTAATCGCTTGTGCATCGGCAACGACACGTTCGGCTGCTTCATATAACCCCAGCAGGATGCGTACAGAAATAGCGCGGGCAATCAGCGGATCATTGTCGTAGCTTTTTTGACGTTCGACATTGTGGGTCAGATAGTGGGCTTTGACATAGCTGTTGACAAAGAAATTGCCACGCCATTTTTGCATAATTTTCAAACCAATACGGGCAAACGGAACATAGAGTTTGACTTTGAACGCAGGCGAAGCCAATACGGCGCAACGGATTTTCGGTGCGTAATCGTGCAACCAAGTAGAAACCAATACCGCACCGACACTTTGCGCAATCACGCAAATGTTTTCAGGTTTGATACCGTATTCGCTTTGAATGTGTCGGATAAAATCATCTACATCAGCAACCGAAGTGCCAATACTCGGACTATCGCCACGTTCACCAGGGCTGTAACCATGACCGCGCGCGTCCCAAGCGAAATAGGAAAAATCATCAAAACCCAGCTCATCCGCCACAAACATCATCCGGCCGGAATGCTCATGCCCGCGATGAAACAGCACAATGGCTTTATCGGAAGAACCATCGGCAGCAGGGCGATAGCGGTAGAAAAGCGAAGTCCCGTCTTGGGTTGAAAAGAATTTTTGCTGTTCGGACATGAGAAACTCCTAATAGTCATATTTTTTGAACAGTATCATGACATATCGAATAAATGCAATGATTATCCGATAGACGGACGAATGCAATGATGGAGAGAAATGGTAAAAGATGGTTTCAAATCTTACTTAGAACTGATGACAGTGATTGTTAAAAAGTTAGATAGAGGGTGTTTGGATAACCTTACAAACTACTACCGACATATCATCATAAACTTTTTGTTTCGCCATTAATTTACGAAATACAGTCAGACGGGACTTATCGTTATCATATTGTTGCCAAATTTTTTCTCTTATTTCTTCTGAAAGAGCGTCGCTTAGGCCGTCTGAACAAAGCAGCAGGCTTTCTCCTGCTTTAAGCGTAAGCTCGACATGGCACATTTTGTCTTGGAAATCGGAATAATCTGCTACTAGATAAGAAGAAACGCCGCCATATATGGTGGCAAACCCTTCTTCTTTTTTATCCGACAAACCATCCAGCAATTCGGAGAGTATCGAGTGATCTTGGGTCAGTTGCTTCCATTTTCCTTGTGTATCAATCAAATAGGCGCGACTGTCGCCTACACTGATGATTTTGGTTTTGCCGGTGGTTTGGTCGATTTCGGCGGCAACAAAAGTGGTTGAGGAACCAAAATAATCCTCTGCCAACTCTTTAGATAAAGCGGTTTGTATATGATTGATGGTTTGACGGCTGAGTTGGGCTGTGTGGCTTAATAAGTGCATGGCTGATTTGCTGGCTTTTTCGGGACGGTTGCTATTGGAAATGCCGTCGGCTATCCCGATGATAAAGCGTGGACGGGTTTCAAGACGTGTTTCAGCGGTTTTGAGTTTATATTGAAACACTTGCTCGCCGTTAAAAAGGGCATCTTGGTTGTGCTGTTTGTTGCTGCCGATTTGTTGGCAAAAGGTGATTTCGCAAAAGTTGTTCATGGTTTGTCCATTTGTTGGGTGAATATTCGCTGCAGGCTTTTCATCGCTTCTAACCCTCCGGATTTACACTTGGGCAATACGTTTGAAATTTGATGATTAAGGTTAAAGGCCGTCTGAAAAATAGTTTTCAGACGTCCTTTACTGCGCTTAACCAAGCACTAATTAACTGCTAATTTTACTGTGTTTTAATACATCCATCGAAACCTGAATACACATTTGAAAAGGAAATCAAACATGAAAAAATTCTTATTGACCGCCATCGTTGCTTTGTCTGCCGCTACTGCCGGTGCCGGCGATTACATCGAACAAAAAATCTACAGCGACAAAAACTTCGAGCAAAACCGTGCTAAAGCCGTAAAAATGTTGGAACAACGCGGCTATCAAGTTCACGATGTTGAAGCCGATAGCCGTCGAGGCCAGCCTGTGTTGGATATCGAGGCTTTTAAAGATGGTCGTGAGTACGACATTGTGTTGTCTTACCCTGATTTGAAAATTATTAAAGAACGCATCGACTATTAATATTTTGATGCAAAGTGGGTTGTCGCAGGACTTTGGGGTTCTGCGGCAGTTTGCTATTTAGGTATTTAAAGAATGTAAGCGGCATGTAAATTACCTAAAATAAATGAACTAAATATGCTTTTTATTTTCCATTTAATTCAAAGTGTTTGATGTTGGGAGTCATGATATGGATTTGAATGATTGGAAGGAAAATGGCTGGCAGAAGCAGATGGGCGACCAAGGCAAATCTTTAAACGACGGCGTATCTGCCGATTCCCAACAGGACGTTGATTTTTGGGAGCGCAATCGAAACAATACTGTTGAAAACGAAGTTAGTGTTGCGGCTGAAACGGTAGAAATTCAGGAAACGGTAGAAGGTCAGGAAGCAGTTGAACATCCTGAGATGCCGTCTGAAAAAAGTGAAAAGAAAACCAAACGCAAAAAAGACAAGGCAAAAAAGAAAAAAAATAAAGCTGAGGATTTGAATGCGCCTGATCTGTTGGGTACGAATAAGGGCGTGGAAACCATGTTCCGCAACGCCGTACGCTCGGAGATGGAATTGTTGGCGCTGGCGGCAACCAAAGCGAATATTATGATTTCGCTGAATGGTTTTATCGTGTCTGCACTGATGATTTCGGGCGCGTTTATTTTTTCATCGTCGCCCGAATTTCTGATTCCGGCCAGTACGTTTATGATTACTGCCGCCGCGTCTATCGTGTTTGCGTTGCTTTCTGCTTCGCCGGAACGTATCGGCAAAATGCAGGCGGCGCGGACATGGTTTAAGGATTTTATCCGCGGCCGTTCTAAGCTGCGGGACTTGAAAAACCGCCTCAGTAGTACCGAAACGCGCTTTTTTGGCGGCAGCCAACCCAATATTTTGATTTATGAAGACCGTGTGAAACTGCAAAAAGATCAATATTGGGAAATGATGCAGGAGATTATGGGCGACCGTAAACAAATCTATGAAAAGATGAGCGACCATCTTTATTGGCTTGGTTTGTTGGCGGACAAACAGTTCAAATACATCAATTTGTCTTACGCGGTATTCCGCTGGGGCTTGCTGGCTTCACTGGTGGCATTTATCGGCGTGAAAACATTGCCGTCATTGCTGATACCGCCGGCCAACAATGCGGCAGAGCTGCGTTCGATGGGGATCAATATGTTTAACGGTGTGTACGAGCCTTCCGCCGTACAACAGCTTCCGGACGGTAATTTGTTGATTGCGGAAGACGAACCCAACCATGCGTTCAGTATTGTCAGCATTGATAAAACGGGCAGGTTTGTGGAAGACGAGGCATTGGATACGCGCGTGATTACCGGTTTCAAACGCCGCCTGAGCGACTTGGAGGCTTTGGCGCGCGACGATGAAGGCTTTATCTACGCGCTGACTTCACATTCGCGCACCCGTAAAGGCAACCGTTCGCCCGACCGCGAACACCTGATGCGCTTTAAAATCCAAGACGGCAATGTGTTGGGGCTGACCAGCTACGACAATCTGACTCAGGTTTTGGAAACCGACCACAAGCTGCATGATTTGATTCGCGAGCGAACCAAGGCTGAAGTTTCTTTTGAAGAAATCAATATTGAAGGCATGGCGTTTGATCCGGTGAAAAAACGTCTCGTTTTGGGATTCCGTGACCCTGAATTCAACAACATGGCTTTGGTCGCATTTATCAGCAATCCGAAAGATGTGTTTGAGCGCAATGCCAAACCTGAATTTGATGAAGTGGCGGTGATTGATATTGATGGCGGCGGTATCCGTTCCCTCAACTATGATCCTGTGTTGAAAACCTACGTGATTGCCAATGAAGTGAAGGATGAGAATGGACAGAAATTCTCGCAACTGTGGACTTGGAGCGGCAACCCGACCGATGAACCGCAAAAAATCTCTCTGCCTAATCTGCAACACATCACCAACGTCGAAGCCGTCGATTCGATTACCGTTAACGGCAAGCCGCAGATGATTTTGATGGGCGACGAAGGCAATGCTTCGCAGAAAATTACTGCCAAGTATATGTTGGTAGATTACAGTCAACTGGGTAAACAGTAAGTTATCTTGGCTGCTGAATAAAAGGCCGTCTGAAACCGATAGTTTATGGTTTCCGACGGCCTTTTTGTTTTCAGTAAAACAGGTTGATGGGTTTAAATACTCTAATCAACGATGATAAACCCAAAAACGTGGATAAGTTTCAGACGGCCTTCAAGCCATTGATGACACGTTTGTAGCAGGTATAAACCAATGCCGCGCAAGCCAGCCACATAAGGATATAGAAAAGCGAATGGAAGCTACCGGCGATTGCATACCATACGGACAATGCGCCGATAAAGAATGCGCGGTCGCTTTTGCCGAATGGCCCGTCATAACGCCGGCCGTTGCCATGAACTTGTCCCAAAACGCCGCAAAACTCGGTCATTGCCGCCAGCCAAATAAACAGGGCAATTTGTACGCCACCGAAGGGCGCGATAAAGGCAAAAGGCAGATATAAAGCAGCATCGGCGGCAATATCGGTGATTTCATTCAAATAGCCGCCCAATGCCGATTGTTGGCCGAATTCCCGTGCCAGCATACCGTCCATCGCATTCAGCGCCATGCGGACAAACAACCAGATCGGCAAAAGCCAGAACAATGTGGATACACCTGCAAACAATGCTAAAAGCAAACCGATTAAAATGGAAACGGCGCAGGCAAACAGGGTAACCTGATTGGCAGTAATGCCTTTTTGATACAGTCGCTTAACAATGGGGCGCAACAGGTTTTGAAATTTTGGTTTCAGGGCGTAGATGCTCATAATTATGCTATATAAAAGAAAATGAAGTGCCGTGATTATAGACGAAATCCGTTATAATCAGTCAATCTTCGAATCACGCGGTTCGCAAACCTCCCGCGTTAACAAAACTAGGAATTTACAATGGAAAAACAGCAAGCCCTCGTTATTTTTTCGGGCGGGCAGGATTCAACGACCTGCCTGATTCAGGCAATTCAAACCTATGGCCGTGAAAATGTGCAGGCCATCACTTTTCAATATGGGCAACGCCACGCCATCGAATTGGAGCGCGCGCGTTGGATTGCCCAAGATTTGGGCGTGAAGCAGACCGTACTCGATTTGAGCCTGATGCAACAGATTACGCATAACGCTTTGATGGATGATACGGCATCCATTGAAACAGCTTCAGACGGCCTGCCCAATACATTTGTAGATGGACGCAATGCTTTGTTTTTGCTTTACGCCGCTATTTATGCCAAAGGGCAGGGGATACGCCATATCATTGCCGGCGTGTGCGAAACCGACTTTTCAGGTTATCCCGACTGCCGCGATGTGTTCGTCAAGTCGATGAATGTCACGCTGAATCTGGCCATGGATTACGCTTTTCAAATCCACACGCCCTTGATGTATTTAACCAAAGCGCAAACTTGGGCATTGGCGGATGAAATGGGTGTGTTGGATTATATTCGCGAGCATACGCATACTTGTTATAACGGTGTGGTCGGCGGTTGTCATGAATGCCCAAGCTGTATTTTGCGCGAGCGCGGCTTGTCAGAATATTTGGAAAGCAAAAAGGCCGTCTGAATTAAGAGGAGCATCTATTTCCAATATCCAGTAATACGAAAAGGCCGTCTGAACAATTCGTTTCAGACGGCCTTTGGTTATGTGTTTTGTTCTGCTTAGAACAGCAAATCTTCCGGTTCGCTGCTTGCCGGAGCCTCTTTCGCAGGCGCAGAGGCCGGGACAGTAGCCGGTTCCGAAGCGGCTTTAGGCTCGGAAGCAGGCGTCTCAGCAGGAGTGGTTGCCGGTTTGGCAGCAGGTTTTGCCGGTTTCACCGGAGTCGGACGAACGCTTTGTTTCGGTTCGGATGCTGCCTTGTTTGTATCGTCGGTAGCATCGACTTCGATTTCAGTGCCTTGAGGCAATACCACATCTTTAGCAGGAGCCGGTTTTGGCATGACTTTTGGTTTGCTGTAAGCATCCGTGCCGCTGGTCCATGCCAAAGATTTTAAAGGCGATTTGAGTTTCACGCCTTTAGCGCAGGTCAGACAGTTTGCCGCGCCGGTGCGTCCTTTCAGGATTGCATCCACACGCGCTGCAGGAATGGTTTTGCCGTGCGCTTTTGCCCAAGCGGCAATGCTTTTTTTCAGGGCAGCCGTATCAAGGTTTTTCTTGTCGTATGGGTCACGATAGGCAGCCAGCCATAAGTTTTGGTTGGCATCTTCGTTCAGGCTTGCCATTTGGTAGATAACGGAGGCAGGAGAACCTGTTGCGATGGTTTTGGCAAATTCCAATGCATCAGGCGATTTCATGCGCACGCAACCATGGCTGCGGACGCCGGGTACGCTGGCAGGGGCATTGGTGCCGTGAATGCCTAGGCTTAATTTAGGGTCGCCAAGACGGACGAATACCGGACCCAGCGGATTATTCGGGCCGGCCGGTACGCTTTTTACGCCGTCATTGCGTTCTTTTTGGATGGATTTAGGGATGTGCCAAACCGGGTTGTAGGCTTTGGCGCCGATTTTGTGTTCGCCCAGAGTGGTTTGGGTCATGGCTTTGCCGACGGCAACAGGATAAATTTTGCTCAGTTTGCCGTTGTCGTAGAGGAATAGACGCTGTTGCGTAATATTGATAACGACGTGTTGTCCGGAAGAGGCGGGAGAGACGTCTGGAATAAGTGTGTTTGCAGCAGCGGCCGAGGTCAGAAGAGCGGCTGTCAGGCCAAGGAATAATTTTTTCATGTCGTCTTTTTTTGTAGGGATTGAAATGAAAGTTTTTGGCGCATGATACCTGAAACTCTGTGTTTTTGTGAGAAAATATGCGCTTTCGGTATTGAAAGACAGTCAGACGGCCGGTAAGCGGCTGTCTGACGGAAACGGTATGAGTGTGAAAGAACGGTATCAAGAGGCGGAAGTTTTTTCTTTGGATTATGAGGGCAGGGGTGTTGCCAGAGTCGATGGGAAGACTGTATTCATCGGCGGTGCGCTGCCCGGAGAGCGTGTAACGTTTGCCATTCATAAAGAAAAAAAGCAGTTTGCAGAAGCTCAGGTCGAAACGGTTTTAAAACCTTCTTCCGAACGCGTGGAGCCCGCTTGTTGCTATTTTGATACATGTGGCGGCTGTTCGCTCCAACATGTTTCCTTTGGCGCGCAAGTTGCATTAAAGCAACGGATTTTGGAAGAGCAGTTGGAACGGATAGGTAAGGTCAAGCCGGAGATAATTTTGCCTCCTTTATATGGTTTCTCCTGGTATTATCGCGATAGAGCACGTTTAAGTGTTGCAGTGGATAAAAAAGGCCGTCTGAAACTCGGTTTTCAGGCTAAAAAAAGTCATGATGTCGTCAATATCCGCCATTGTTCTATTTTGCCTAAACATGTTTCCGATAAATTGCCTGATGTCCGAAATTTGCTGCAAAAGCTGCATGATGACGGTGTAAAAGTGAAATTTGTTGAGTTTTATTGCGGGAGAGATGTGACCGTACTCAACATTCGTTTCGTAAATCAACCGTTTGGACAAATATTAAGCGAATTGCGTAATTGGTTTGATAAGATATTGTCGGGTGCTGAAAAAGCATGGCAAATATGGCTGCAGGATCATGCCGAGTCCTTGCCGTTTTATCCCGAGAATGCGCCTGCCCTGAACTATAATTTTGCTCAATTTGATGTGGAAATGCCTTACAAGCCGGGTGATTTTACGCAGATTAATGCGCAATTGAACGAAGTGATGGTGGCAAGGGCGGTCAGGCTTTTAAACCCTCAAAAAGGGGAGAGGATTGCCGATTTGTTTTGCGGTTTGGGCAATTTCAGTTTGCCGCTGGCGAAAAGTGGCGCATCGGTTGTCGGTATTGAAGGCGCCGATTATTTGGTAGATAGGGCAAGGGAAAATGCCCGCCTGAATCGTTGTGCTGAGAATATGACGTTTTCTGTTGCCGACTTGTTCGATACCGATGAAAAAACTGTTGAGTCATGGGGGCAATTTGACAAGATGTTGCTCGATCCGCCGAGAAGCGGAGCTTATGCTGTTGTCAAATCGATACATAAGCCGTTTTTACCCCAAAAAATAGTATATGTTTCGTGTAATCCATCAACATTTGCACGGGATGCCGGTGTCTTGTTTGATAAGGGCTATAAGTTTAAGGCGGCGGGAATCATGAATATGTTTGCACAAACCTCGCATGTTGAATCCATCGGTGTGTTTGAGTTGTAAATTGGTATCAAGTCCTTTATGTGAGTAGGGTTTTTAATGTAAAAATGAGTGCATTCATGTTATCATCATTCGTTTGGGGAATTCATAACGTTGAAGTTGCGTGTAAAGCAACAGATGTTAATAAATGCAGTTTGCAGCACAAGACCGGGAGGTGTTCTTGAACTATCAACTTTTAACTATTTTTTTGCTGGTGCTTTTTTTGCTGGTGTTGTTTTTTGTTCGTCATAAACAAAGTAGTGAACAAAGAGGCAACTCAGGCAAACAAAGCGCACATGCATCAAAAGGCGGCCATAAATCTGCCGCTCATACAGCCTCCTCTGAGGATGGAAACGACTGGATTGAGAAAGTCAACCAGACAGTTTCCAATGCAGATAATCAAGATTGGGAATGGGGTGGAAGCGGCTCAAGCAATGCTACGGCTTCTGTTTCTGCGCAAGAAGTCGATCCATTGACCGAATACCAGGTTTATAAACAATTTGGTTATGAGAGCAAGGCTGCAGAGTCTTTGGCCGGTTATCTCAATACCTTGGAAGATGGTGCACCGGAAAAACTGGTTCATGAATTAATCGGTTTGAATCTGCGCGTCGGCAATATCGACATGCTCGCAGATACGCTTGAGCGCCATAGTGCTTCCCTTTCTGAAGACAGCGTAGCTGAATACTTGAAAGCCGGTTTGGCTTTAGATTCAACCAACCTGCGCCTGCGCGTTTTTGCCGAACATCATCTCGGTTGGAATATGCAGGAAGTGGATCGTCAAATTGGCGAACAAAGCGGTTTGGAAGTTGCTTCCGACGAGCATATTGCCTTTGAGAACGATTCGGCCGAACGCATTGTTGTGCCAGGTATGGGCAAACGCGCGCCTATCGTATTAGGCAAGAAAGACTTTGGCGAAATCAGCCCTGAAGAGATGGGTGCGGTGATTGGTTTTGCTAAGCCGGAGCGCAGTGCAAAAATCCTGAAAGACAAAATTAGTTACGAGACTGCTTTGCATCAATACAACAAAGCAATCCAAACTTCTGCGAAACCTGCTGGTCTCATTATCGATGCCTTGCGTCTGGATTATCAGAATGAAGAAGTAGGGCAGTTTGCCAAGCATCTGTGGAAGCTTTACCACTCTTTGGGCCAATATGGCCGTCAAGTAAAAGAACGTATGCTTGGTTGGGGTTATAGCCTTGGTTATCACGAAATTTTTGATGATTTGGAAAAAGGGCCGTCTGAACAGCAAATTAAAGAGATTGGTTTGAAGCGCGGTTATATTCAGCCAAGTTCTTTGCAGATGAAGGCCAAATATCGCGATTTGGTTCAAAAAGATTCTTCTGTCATCAGCGCGAGCTCTTCACCTGCTGATGAAGCTCTGAAAGAAGTGGAATCTCTGTTGGCCTACGGTCAGTTGGATTTGGCTATCAGCACTCTGGAACAAGCTGTTTTGCAGTATCCTCAAGAATCGCAGCTGTACATCATCTTGTTTGATTTGTACGAACGCGTCGAAGACTGGGGACGTTTGGAGCAATTCCTGCGCCTGTTGCGCGAGCGTGTTGTCAGCCTGCCTGAAGAGGTTGTCTTGGCAATGAGTCGTCTCTTGCAACGAATGAACCAATATTCAAAAAAATAAGATAATCGTAGAAAGTACGAGTAATGAATAATCATTTACCAAAAATTAAAACCATACGGGTTATGTTACAGGAGATGGGTGAGCAACAGCAGGCGGTATTCCGTATGGCATTTAAAATGCACAATACGACGAATTACGTCATCGTTTCTCCTGATTCTGATGAAAAACCGGATTTGGTATTGGTTGATACCGATACGCCGGCAGGTGTAGAAGCTTGGAAAGAGTCGAAGAAAACTTATCCGGAAGTACCTGTGGCAATGTTTTCTTCTGAATTGCCAACCGTAACGACTCCTTATTTGGCCAAGCCGGTTAAATTCGATACCTTGTTTCCTGTTTTGCGCAGCCTGGCTCAGGGCGGGAATGTTTTTGAGCCGTCTGAACAACAAGCGGCTGAAGAGAATAAAGGACAATCAAATTCCGATGGCGCAAGAAAAGCCACCATTCGCCGATTTAATCCAAATAAAGGCTTGTTGGGTGCGCTGAAATTTGCCAGTCAAGGACACCAAGATATTGCCGTCTTGCATGAAGGCAAGCCGATATTGATCGTGTTTCCCAGTATTCAACGTGTGCTGCTGACAGTCAGTGCCAATGAGCTGGAGAAATTGTGTAAAAACGATAACTTGGCAGTTGTGTGTAAGGCTGTTCCTGATAATCCGCAATGGAAAGAGAAAGCCAAAGTTACCATTATGTCATGCTTGTGGCAGATGGCTATTTGGACTGCATCAGGCCGTCTGATTTATCCGATGACGCCGCAAACTGTCTTTACGCTCAAGCGTTGGCCAAACTTAACCCGTTTGGCGCATGTTCCGGAATCTATGCGTTTGTCGGCATTTCTGACGAAGACATCCGTTAATTTGAATGTTCTCTATAAAGTCATGCCATTAGAAATGCCTGATATTTTGAATTATTTATCGGCAACATATATAACAGGCTTTTTGGCGACAGATACAGAGTTTGCAACAGATGCGAACAATACGCCTTCCTTGAATGAACAGATTGATGTGAATAGCAAAGACGTACCTGAAACAGCAATGAGCAAAGAGGCTCAAAAAGTTGCCGGTCCGTCTAAAGAACAACCTCGCGGCCTGTTGCAACGCCTGATGCGTAAGTTGCTGGGTAAATCGTAAAGGACACGTCATGAAAGAAAATAAAATTATCTTTACCGGTCCTGTTGGCGTAGGTAAAACCACTGCAATTTCAGCTTTATCTGATGAACCGCCGGTTCAAACCGATGCATCCGCATCCGATATGACACTTGTCCGCAAGGGGTACACGACTGTGGCAATGGACTACGGTGTCATTCATTTGGATGAGGAAACCAAGGTTCACCTTTACGGCACGCCTGGTCAGGAGCGTTTTAATTTTATGTGGGAAATTCTGAGCCAAGGCAGCATGGGCTTAGTGCTTCTTTTAGATAATACAAGAAGCAACCCATTGAAAGATTTGCAATTTTTCTTGGATGCGTTCCGCGAGTTGCTGAAAAAAGCGCCTTTGGTTGTAGGGGTAACGAAGATGGATATCCGCTCCTTGCCAAGCGTAGATGTTTATCAAAAATATTTAGCACAGAATAATTTTAATGTACCGGTTTTTGAGATTGATGCACGTCGAGAAGACGATGTAAAACAATTGGTTACTGCCATGTTGTTCTCAATTGACCCCGGATTAGAGGTATAAGATGGAAGCGACACTCTCTTTACAATCAAATTTATATCCTAAGATTACACCGGCAGGTGCGTATTATGCCGTTTCAAGCGATACGCCCAGCGCCAGCAGAACTTTATTGTATGGTTTGTTGCGCGCAGAGCCGTCTGAAACCATCAGCAGTGAAAAACTTTTGGCGTGGGCAGACACCAGCGATATCAATACCGCTTTAAACCTGTTGTATCGCCTCCAACGCTTGGAGTTTTTGTACGGTGACGAGGAAATCAGCACAGAGGACATCCATCTGACTGACGAGCAATTACCGACATTGTTGGAACAGTTGTCTAATTCTGGCAAAGCTTTGTTGGCTGATGAAAACGGTTTGTATTTTGCCAATGCCAATTTCCATCACGAGGCTGCGGAAGAATTGGGCCTTTTGGCGAGCGAAGTGGCCAAAATGGAAGACAATCACCGTCTTTTGATTCGCAATAACCTGCATATCAATAATAGCGCATGGGGTATTTGTGATCCTTCTGGCCAAAGTGAATTGACCTTTTTCCCACTGTATATTGGCATGACCAAACTGATTTTGGTAATTGGCGGCATGCCTGATTTAAATAAAGAGGCTTTTGTTACTTTGGTTAAAGTGCTGTACCACCGATACGGCAGCCGTTGATTTTTGCCTGACCGATATTTATTTTAGAATGGAGCGACTATGCAACAACTATTAATCTCTGTATTAAGCGATTTGAACAATACCTCTGCGGATATCACTGCTTCTGCAGTTATTTCTACAGACGGCCTGCCAATCGCAACCATGCTGCCTTCGCATTTGAATGCAGACCGTGTAGGTGCGATGTCGGCAACGCTTTTGGCGTTGGGTAATCGTTCCGTACACGAGTTGGCTTGCGGTGAGTTGGATCAGGTAATGGTTAAAGGTAAAAATGGCTATATTCTGCTGAGTCAGGCAGGTGAAAATGCAGTGTTGGCATTGATGGCAAAAGAAAGCGGTAAATTGGGTTTGATTTTGTTGGATGCGAAACGTGCGGCCAAACAAATTGCTGAAATCTTATAAAAGTTTTATAAATTAAAAAGATATAAAAATATTTTTGTTTTTATATAGATTGTTGCTTGACAGGTTTCTGATATTTTCTATATAATCTTATCTTTAATTCCCCGATAGCTCAGTCGGTAGAGCGACGGACTGTTAATCCGCAGGTCCCTGGTTCGAGCCCAGGTCGGGGAGCCAGATTTGAAAACCACCATGTTACATGGTGGTTTTTATTTTATCTATTGGTTAATATTTTAAGATATTTTGATGGTAATTGATTAAATGATTACACTTAATTCATCAGTCTTTATAGGAACAAATCATCAAGGTTACATCACAACCATCCATGTGAAAAGTGGAAAAGAGTTTTGGAAAGCTATAAATCGTAGCAATCCAAAAGATAAAACAATTTATGAAGTAAAATAATTTATGAAAGGTTAAAAATGATTTATTCAGCAAAGCTAAAAAAAATGGATGAAACAATTGAGGAATTTGCATATTTTTCTATAGAAAATAACGATCTATATTGTTTCCTTAATTGTTGTCCAATGGCTATTGAAGTGAATAAAGTTTACAATGTGGAACTTGACTATTTCATTATTGATGAGTTTATATTGGAAGAGGTTAATACAGATGAATCTGTTATTATTCCTTTTGAAAGAATAGGTGATAGTACACAATATAAGATAACAGGTAGGCTAGATGGCAATATATTTACAGCTGGAAATATTTGCTTTGAAGATGATGCTCTTCAATTAGAATATTCTTATTTAGATGGCAGATTAATTACTTTAACTGTATGGAGATTAAGTATATCCGTAATTTCTGAAAGAATATAATCGTTATATTTTCTAAGAAAATTATTGTCTATATAAACCGTGTCGTCTGAAAAAATCCCAATTTTTCAGACGGCTTGAGACCTTGGTAAAAAAAATAAATTTTCACCCAGGCATTTAGGGGGGGTCTTATAAGAATCTTCTTTCGGCAAACCGAACAAACCATGATCACCAAATCGACCGATTCCTTTTATTAACGCTGGAGAAAGTGATTTGTTGGCAGCTGTAGACTGTTTTTAAAAGAAAATATGCTGTCGGACTTTGCCTTTCTTTCGTCAAACTGATAAACTGTTTGCCATTATTTTTGACCGGGGCATAAATTTTTCATGAAAGACGCAGAGCAGAGTAGTTGTTATACCGCTTCTTTCCCTTTATTTATGCCCGAAATTTGGCAGTCTGTCCGTTTTAAGCGGAACGGCTGCCTTTTTGTATTTTAAAGGAACGCAATCATTATGGATTTCAGTTGGTTGGCCGAGCCGCATACTTGGATAGGCTTTGCCACGCTTCTGGTTTTGGAAGTTGTTTTAGGTATTGATAACCTTGTTTTCGTAGCGATTTTGGCAAACAAGGTCAAACCGTCGCAACGGGATAGGGCGCGGATAACGGGCTTGGGTTTGGCTGTCGTTATTCGGATTTTCATGCTGGGCTTCATGGCGCATATCATGACGCTGACGCATCCTTTGTTTGAGCTGGGTGGCTTGGAGATTTCCGGCAAAGACATGATTATGTTTGCCGGCGGTATTTTCCTGCTTTATAAAGCGACTACCGAGCTGCACGAACGACTTGAAGGCCACAATCAATTTGCGGTTGCTGAAGGACAGAAGAAGCATTCTTCCTTTTGGGGCGTTGTGGCGCAAATCTTGATTTTGGATGCGGTTTTCTCTATCGATTCTGTCATTACGGCAGTGGCGATGGTTGATCATATTGTGGTAGCAATGGGTGCAGTGGTTGTGGCGATGACGGTGATGATTTCCGCCAGCAAACTGTTGACTGCCTTTGTGGACAAGCATCCGACCGTTGTGATGTTGTGTTTGGGTTTCTTGTTGATGATTGGTTTCAGCCTGATTGCGGAAGCCTTCCATTTCCATATTCCGAAAGGCTATTTGTATGCGGCGATCGGCTTCTCGATTTTGATCGAACTGTTTAATCAGGTTTCGCAAAAGAATGCCCGCAAAAATGACTACATCAGTACTTCTTGGCGTAAGCGCACCGCTGAAAATGTGTTGGGCATGATGGGTATCCGCGAAAGCATTTTGGCAAAAGCAGGCGATAACGGCGGCGATGACGAGCATTTTGAAGAAAACGAAAAATCCATGATTCGCAGCGTGCTGACTTTGGCGGAGCGTCCGATTATGGGTGTGATGATTCCGCGTCGGGAAATCGAGAAATTGGATATTTCCCAAAGTCGGGAAGAACAAAATGCGCAGTTGAAAAATACGCCGTATAGCCGTTTGTTGGTTGTCGGTAAGGCAGGTGTAGATGAGCCTTTGGGCTATATCAGTAAAAAAGATTTGCTGAACCAGCTGCTTGAATCGGGAGAAATCAATATTCAGACGGCCTTGCGCCAGCCGTTGATTTTGCCGGACAGTACGACGGCGTTGAATGCGATTGAATTGTTCCGTCAAAGCAGCGCGGATTATGCCTTGGTAGTGGATGAATTTGGTGCGGTGCTGGGTATGGTGACCATGAAAGATTTGTTGGAAACCATTGCCGGTGAATTCCCCGAAGAGTTTGAGCGTGAGGAAGAAGAAGCTGCTCCAGCCAGTCAGGATGAAACGCTGTCTGTGGATGGTGCATTGGAGTATGTGGAATTGGCTTCTCAATTGAATCTACCTGCCCAAGAGGAAGACGCTGACTTTCATACCGTTGCCGGCTTGATTATGGAAGAGTTGCAAAGTATTCCTGATGTAGGCGATTTCATCGATTATCACGGTTGGCGTTTTGAAGTGGTTGAAAAAGACGGACAACGGATTGCTCGTGTGAAAATCAACCGTTTGCCGGAAGAAGAATAAGTAAAGGCTAATTAGTAAAGGCCGTCTGAAAATGTTCAGACGGCTTTTTTATTGATTCAACTTTGGTTGCCGTAATGTCCAGAGCCTAAAATCCGGTGTGAATGTGCGCCGGTCGCATGGTGCGGATTGCTCGGAACTTGATTGCACCAACAGGCTGCAAGCCAGGCAAAAGCGGCGGCTTCGACCCATTGCGGATCAAGATGGAGCTTGGCTGTGCTGTGCAATTGGGTGTCGGGAGAAAACAGGGTTTCCAAGTCTTGCATCAAAACCGGATTGCGGATGCCGCCGCCGCAGATATAAAGATGATGAATTGCCGGGGCAGCTTGTTTGGTCGCGTCAAAAATAGTTTGTGCAGTATAAAAGACCAATGTGCGCATGACATCTTCCGGCTTTTCATCACCTTTCAGACGGTCTTGAAGCCAGCTTAGGGAAAACAACTCTCGGCCTGTACTTTTCGGATAGGAGCGGCTGAAGTAAGGATGGTCGAGCAGGGAAGCGAGCAGGTCAGGGAGGATTTCGCCTTGTGCGGCTTTTTCCCCGTTTTTGTCGTAAGGCTGTTGCCAGATATGTTGCATCCATGCATCCATCAACATATTGCCGGGGCCGGTATCGAAGCCGAAAGAAGGGCTGTTGGGCGGGAGGATGCTGATATTGGAAATGCCGCCAATGTTGAGTACGGCGCGGGTTTCATTCGCATCTTGAAACAGCGCTTCGTGAAAAGCGGGGACGAGGGGCGCACCTTGACCGTTGCAGGCAAGGTCGCGGCTGCGGAAGTCGCCGACCGTGAAAATGCCAGTCAGTTCGGCCAAAAGGGGGAGGTTAACCAGTTGAATGCTGTAACCGTGTTCAGGCGCATGGCGGATGGTTTGTCCGTGGCAGCCGATTGCGGCAATGTCTTTGGCAGAAAGGTTTTGCTCTGCCAACAGTTGCTGTACGGTTTGGGCGTATAGGCGGCTGAGTGTTTGCGCCAGAATATTGCTTCTGTGCAATTCATTTTCGCCCATGTCTTGCAGTGCCAACAATTCTTGGCGCAGGCCGTCTGAATAGGGGAGAAAACTATGGGCGACGGCTCGTTGCCATTGCTTGCCCTGCATTTGAATCAGTACGGCATCGGCACCGTCCATGCTGGTTCCGGACATGATGCCGATATAGTATTGGGGTTGCATTTCGGTTACAGAAAGGGAAGGTAAAACGACATTTTAACGCCTTTTGACGTTTTTACGGGAATTTCGGTGTTTAATGTAAATAGTTGGTGCAAGAAAGATTACAAAGAGGTTAAAATAGCGCGACTCAACATGTTTTCCAAAAGGAAACTTTCCATGGCTCAAACTCAGTCGAGTGCGAACTTGAAGCTGATTAATACGGCTTTCGCCGCTATGCTTGTGAGCATGGTCGGCTATTTTATTTATTGGGGCCTGGGTTATACCCATTACAACCACTCCGGCCTGTTTATCCTTGCCACCTTTTTTGGCGTCTTTATGGCGTTTAATGTGGGCGGTAACGATATTGCCAACTCTTTCGGTACAAGTGTCGGCTCCGGCACATTAACCATTCCTCAAGCCTTGCTGATTGCGGCAGTATTTGAAGTCAGCGGCGCAGTGATTGCCGGCGGCGAGGTAACAGATACCATCCGCAAGGGTATTGTCGATTTGAATGCGATGCATTTGGATCCGATGCAGTTTGTCTTTATTATGATGTCTGCGCTTTTGGCTGCGGCATTGTGGCTGCTTTTTGCCTCGCACAAAGGCCTTCCTGTCTCGACGACGCATGCGATTATCGGCGGTATTGTCGGTAGTGCATTGTGTATGGCGACGTTAAACGGCGTAGATTCCGTTGCATTGATTCAGTGGGATAAATTGGGCGAGATTGCCTTGTCTTGGATTTTGTCCCCGGTTTTGGGCGGTATCGTTTCCTATCTGTTGTTTTCACGAATCAAGAAAAATGTTTTGGATTACAACTCTTGGGCAGGCAATACGCTGAAAGGCATCAAACTGGAGAAGAAAGCCTATAAAGAAGAGCACCGCCAGTTTTTTGAGGCCTTGAGTGAATCTGAAAAAGTCGAATACGCCACCAAAATGGCGCATGATGCCCAAATTTATGATGAGCCGGACTTTGATCCCGAAGAGTTGCAGTCTGAGTATTATCGCGGCCTATACCGCTTTGACAGCCGTAAGGGCGAAGTGGATTCTTACAAAGCCCTGCATTCCTGGGTGCCGTTTATTGCTTCTGTCGGTGGCATGATGATTGCGGCCATGCTGATTTTCAAAGGTCTGAAAAATCTGCATTTGGGTATGAGCAACGTCAACAGCTTCCTGACCATTTTCATGATCGGCGCGGCTATTTGGATGGGTACATTCGTATTCGCCAAAAGTTTGAAACGCAAAGATTTGGATAAATCGACCTTCCAAATGTTCTCATGGATGCAGGTGTTTACCGCTTGCGGTTTCGCATTCAGCCATGGTGCGAACGATATTGCCAATGCGATTGGTCCGTTTGCCGCGATTATGGATGTGCTGCGTACCAACAGCATTACTGCTCAAAACGCCGTGCCGCCGATTGCTATGTTAACTTTCGGTATCGCTTTGATCGTCGGTTTGTGGTTTGTCGGCAAAGAAGTGATTAAAACTGTAGGGACCAGCTTGGCGGAAATGCACCCTGCGTCAGGTTTTTCTGCAGAGCTTTCTGCCGCCGCCGTTGTGATGGCCGCATCATTTATGGGCTTGCCTGTTTCCAGTACCCATATCTTGGTAGGTGCCGTTTTGGGTATCGGCTTAGTTAACCGCAATGCCAACTGGAAATTGATGAAACCGATCGGCCTTGCTTGGGTCATTACCTTGCCTGCCGCTGCCGTTTTGTCTGTTGTCAGCTATTTGGTTTTGCAGGCCGTGTTTTAAGATTACTTGATTGAAAAAGGCCGTCTGAAAGATAGATTTCAGACGGCCTTTGCTTATTTTTATAAGGGATAGATTTTAGTTTGTTTTAACGATGCATAAATCATGCTTTTCAATGTTTGAACTGATACAAGAATAATCAAGGTGATAGAGAAATACCTTGTTGGGAATAGCTTAGACAAGATTTTGGTTTCAAGAATTAGCTTAGTGAGAAAAAAGTAAAACTATTTTTAATCAGTTCACGATCAGATAAGACTCAGTAATAAAAAACCCGATTCAACGACATTAAAGAAAGTCATTGAATCGGGGTCTTTATTTAGAACAAGCTATGACAGGCCGTCTGAACATTATTCAGCAGCTTTGTTGGTCTCCTCAGCTTGAGTAGGAGCCTCTTCTGCTTCAGCGGCGGCTTTAGCGGCTTGGCGTTCGGCTTGTGCAGCCAATGCCTGTTGAACGGCAGGATGCTGTTGGGCGATGGTTTGCTCTTCTGCGCTGACCTCGCCTTTGAAGCGGTTGTTCAGGTCGAAACGTTTGCCGCCGCGGGCCAAGGCTTTCAGATAGCGTGGGCGGCGGCAGTGGTTGGCCAGTACGCGTGCAATCAGTGCAGGGTCGTATTGGGGCAGGGCGGCAACCAAATCTTGGTCGATGCCGACAGCCAACGGTTTGAATCGTTTGAACACATCATATTTGCCGTAAATGTGGTCGGCAATCATGTCTGTTTGTTTTTTCTTGCTCATGGTTTGGACGGCAGATTTCAGTGCAGCGCCCAAAGCGGTTTCTTGTGCCATTGCGGTTGTATTCCTCTAATCTAAATCCGTATTTTCTTCATACGGCAATAAGGTGCTATTGTAGTATAAAGACTGTGATTTGGCTAAATTTTTCTGAGAATATTCAGAAATAAACGGTTATTTTCCCAGTTTGGCGATGTCCGGTGTATTGACCTGTACATCGGCATTTTGCGCACGATAGCGTAAGGCGTGGTCAATCAATACCAATGCCAGCATGGCTTCTGCAATCGGAGCGGCGCGTAATCCGACGCAGGGGTCGTGGCGGCCGTGTGTGGCAAGCTCGACAGGATTGCCTTCTATATCGATGCTGCGGCGCGGTGTGGCGATGGAGCTGGTCGGTTTGATGGCAATATTCACATGAATGTCTTGCCCGGTGCTGATGCCGCCCAAGATGCCGCCTGAGTGGTTGGATAGAAAACCTTGAGGCGTGAGTTCGTCTCCATGCTCGCTGCCGCGTTGCGTTACGCTATCAAAACCTGCGCCGATTTCTACGCCTTTGACGGCATTGATGCCCATCATGGCATAGGCAATTTCTGCATCGAGGCGGTCAAAAACCGGTTCGCCCAAGCCGACGGGGACGTTAGCCGCTTCGATATGCAGTTTTGCGCCGACAGAGTCCAATGCTTTGCGCACACTGTCCATATAGTTTTCCAAGTCCTCAATTTGACTTTGGTTTGCGACAAAAAAAGGATTTTGGGAAATATATTCGTAACCTTCAAACTGGATTTCTTTTTCACCGACTTGGGTAACGTAGGCGGTAATTTCCGTGCCGAATTTTTCTTTCAGCCATTTTTTAGCGACTGCTCCGGCGGCAACACGTGCGGCGGTTTCGCGGGCGGAACTTCTACCGCCGCCGCGGTAGTCGCGTGTGCCGTATTTGTGCCAGTAGGTGTAATCGGCATGTCCGGGACGGAAGCTGGTGGCGATATTGCCATAGTCTTTGCTGCGTTGGTCGGTATTACGGATCAGGAGGGCGATGGGGGTGCCGGTGGTTTTGCCTTCGAATACGCCGGAGAGGATTTCGACTTGGTCGGCTTCGCGGCGTTGGGTAACGTGGCGGCTGGTGCCGGGTTTGCGGCGGTCAAGGTCAAATTGGATATCCGCTTCGCTCAATTCTAATCCGGGCGGACAGCCGTCGATGATGCAGCCCAAGCCTGCGCCGTGGCTTTCGCCGAAAGTGGTAACGGTAAAGATTTGTCCGAAAGTATTGCCTGCCATAGGGATACTCTTTTGAAATTGGGTTTGGAAATTTTTTGTTTGGATAATTCTCAGGCCGTCTGAACAGATGTGAGAACGAAATCAAAGATTCTCGTTTCACTGTTCAGACGGCCTTTTGAATTGACTGCTTAGTTCAATTTACCGTGGCACTGTTTGTATTTCAGGCCGCTGCCGCAAGGGCAAGGATCGTTGCGGTGAACAATCAGGCCGTTTTGTGCAAGCGCTTCAGGGCTGAAGTCGGTACCGTCAGGATCGAATGCTTCGGTTACCAAATCGGTTTGCGATTGGCCGAGCAATTCTTCCATATCGGGCGCGTCGGAGTGGACGGTTTGAACATCGCTGACGCTTTGTGCGGCGGTGTGGTCGTATTCGCTGTTGCGCTCGATTTGAACGGCAGTCAGCAAAGCGGCAATGTTTTGTTTGATGCTGCGCCACAGGTTTTCAAACATGATGAAAGCTTCACGTTTGTATTCTTGTTTCGGATTCTTCTGAGCATAGCTGCGCAGATGGATGCCTTGGCGCAGGTAGTCCATGGCGGCGAGGTGTTCGCGCCATTGGTTGTCGATAACTTGCAGCATAACGTTGCGTTCGAAATCCGACATGGCTTGTTTGCCGACCAATTCGACTTTCTCGGCATATTCGTCTTCGATGCGTTTGATGAGACGCTCTTTAATGTCTTGGTTGTCCAAAGTGCTGTCTTCTTTCAACCAGCCTTTAATATCGACATGCAGGCGGAAATCGGCGGCAAGTTGGTGCTCAAGTGCCGGAATGTCCCATTGCTCTTCCATGCTGTCAGGCGGAATGTGGTAATCAACCAAGTCGCTGATAACGTCGGCGCGGATTTCGCGGGTCAAATCGCTGACGTCTTTAGTCGTCAGGATTTCGTTGCGTTGATGGTAAATCACTTTACGTTGGTCGTTGGCAACGTCATCGTATTCCAAAACCTGTTTACGCATATCGAAGTTGCGGCCTTCGACTTTACGTTGCGCACCTTCGATTTGACGGGTCAGCAGGCCGTGTTCGATGGCAACGCCGCGTTCGGGTGCCAGACGGTTGAGGATGGCGGCGGCACGGTCGAGTGCGAAGAGGCGCAGCAATGGGTCTTCAAACGACAGGTAAAAACGGCTGGAGCCGGGATCGCCCTGACGGCCTGCACGACCGCGCAATTGGTTGTCGATACGGCGGCTTTCGTGGCGTTCCGTACCGATAATGTGCAAACCGCCTGCGGCCACAACTTGGTCGTGTTCGGTTTGCCAGCCGCTTTCAAGGGCGGAAATTTGCGCTTGTTTTTGCTGTTCGCTCAGGGTTTCATCGGCGTGGATGGCTTCGATTTGATGTTTGAGGTTGCCGCCCAAGACAATATCGGTACCGCGGCCGGCCATGTTGGTGGCAACGGTAATTGCGCCGACTTTACCGGCTTGGGCCACAATCAATGCCTCGCGCTCGTGTTCTTTGGCGTTGAGGACGTTGTGCGGCAGACCGGCTTCGTGTAACAAACGGGAAACCAGTTCGGAGTTTTCGATGCTGGTGGTACCGACCAAAACCGGTTGGCCGTTTTTGTGGCATTCGGTGATGTCTTTGACAACGGCTTCAAATTTTTCTTCGGCTGAGCGGAAGATTTGGTCGTTGAAGTCTTTGCGTTGTACGGGACGGTTGGTCGGGATGATGACGGTTTCGAGGTTGTAAATGCTTTGGAACTCGAAGGCTTCGGTGTCGGCCGTACCGGTCATGCCGGACAGTTTGCTGTACAGGCGGAAGTAGTTTTGGAAGGTAATGGAGGCAAGCGTTTGGTTTTCGCGTTTGATTTCTACGCCTTCTTTGGCTTCAACGGCTTGGTGCAAGCCTTCGGACCAACGGCGGCCGGCCATCAGACGGCCTGTGAACTCGTCCACAATCACGATTTCGCCGTCTTGAATGACGTAGTGTTGGTCTTTGTGGAACAGAGTGTGCGCACGCAATGCCGCCATGAGGTGGTGCATCAGGGAAATATTGGCGGCAGAGTAGAGCGAGTCGTTTTCCTGCAATAAGCCCATTTGGGTCAGGATTTGCTCGGCGTGTTCGTGACCGGCTTCGCTCAGAATAACTTGGTGTGCTTTTTCGTCCACCCAGTAATCGCCTTCGCCTTCTTCGGTTTCTTGGCGGATAAGGTGGGCCGGAACGGCATCCATCACGCGGTAGAGCTGGATGTTGTCATCTGCCTGGCCGGAAATAATCAGCGGCGTACGCGCTTCGTCGATCAAAATGGAGTCCACTTCGTCGACAACGGCAAAGTTCAATTCGCGCTGAACTTTGTCGTATTGGTCGGTCACCATATTGTCGCGCAGGTAGTCGAAGCCGAATTCGTTGTTTGTACCGTAAGTAATGTCGGCACCGTAAGCGGTTTGGCGTTCGAAAGGTTGCAAATCGGCTACGATCACGCCGACGCTCAATCCTAAGAAATTGTACAACGGCTCCATAATGCCCGCGTCACGAGAGGCGAGGTAGTCGTTGACGGTAACGACGTGTACACCTTTTCCTGACAATGCATTCAGGTAAACGGCAAGGGTAGCCACCAGAGTTTTACCTTCACCGGTACGCATTTCGGCAATTTTGCCATGGTGCAGGACCATACCGCCGATCAGCTGTACATCGAAGTGGCGCATGCCCAATACGCGGCGGGATGCCTCGCGGCAGACGGCAAAGGCTTCAACCAAAATATCATCTAGCGTTTGTCCGTCAGCGAGGCGTTGTTTGAATTCGGCGGTTTTGGCCTGTAAATCTGCGTCGCTCAACGCTTTCATCTGTTCTTCGAGTGCATTGATTTTAGCAACGGATTTACGATATTGTTTCAGCAGGCGGTCGTTGCGGCTGCCGAAGATTTTCTTAGCAATGTTTGTCAGCATGAATAATTCCTGCGCCTTGATATAATAGGTGGGCGAAATTGGGATTTTAACACAAGCGCTTGTATAACGCGGTAATGCTGTTTGAAATAAAGGCGGTTTTGCTGTATTTCAATTGTAATTGTTTGGTTAATTTACTGAAAGGCCGTCTGAAATATATGGATTTAGCACAATTGGGCAAGCGCGACCGCTTATTGGCGGGCTTGTTGCAACAATCGCAACAATGGCGGAAATTGGATGCAAAAATCAAAACGGTTTTGCCGGTCAACCTGCATCCGCATTTTCAGACGGCCTGTATCGAAGACGGAAGACTGGTTTTGCTGGCCGCCAACAATATGGCTGCTTCGCGTTTGAAAATGATTCTGCCCGCCATGTTGCCCAAGTTGCAAGCATTGCATGACGGAATACGGGAAGTGGCGGTCAGGGTGGTCCCCAAGCCTCCGCCTCAACCGAAAACCAACAGCTTGCAATTGAGCGAGGCCGCTTTGGACAGCTTCGATGCGGCTGCGGCCAAATTGGAAGGCAAGCATCCCGAATTGGCAGCGGCATTGGCAGAATTGGTACGCAAACACAGCCGCTAAAATCATGCCGAATGAGATTACAGTTAATAAATGTTAAAACTTATTTCATTTGACTGATAGCATCTAATACTAAAGAAATACGACCTAAACAGTAACTGTTTTCTTTTAGGTAAACTGATGTAAACTTGGCCTGAAACTTTGATTTCGTGTGAAGTTTGTAGCAAAATAACGCCTGAATTTCTTATCGCTCTGCGTGAATAAGTTTAAGTTTGGTATTTGCCTTTGTTAATATATTCGCGCGGGTTCTATTAATAGAACTTAACAAGACTCTCATCATTAGGAGATACATCAATGAAAGCTTATCTGGCTCTGATTTCCGCTGCCGTTATCGGCTTGGCTGCATGCTCTCAAGAAGCTGCAAAACCTGCTGAAGCACCTGCTGCTTCCGCTGCTTCTGAAGCTGCTCCTGCAGAAACTACTGCACCTGCCGATGCCGCTCCTGCATCTGAAGCTGCTCCGGCCGATGCTGCCGCCGCTCCTGCTGCCGGCAACTGCGCAACTACTGTTGAAGCCAACGACGCTATGCAGTTCAACACTAAAGAAATCCAAGTAAGCAAAGCTTGTAAAGAATTCACCATTACTTTGAAACACACCGGTACCCAACCGAAAGAAAGCATGGGTCACAACATCGTCATCGGTAAAGCCGAAGACATGGACGGTATTTTCAAAGACGGTGCCGGTGCTGCTGCAACTGACTACGTTAAACCTGACGACGCACGCGTTGTTGCCCACACCAAACTGGTTGGCGGCGGCGAAGAAGCTTCCCTGACTCTGGATCCTGCTAAATTGGCCGGCGGCGAATACAAATTCGCTTGTACCTTCCCAGGTCACGGTGCTTTGATGAACGGTAAAGTTACTTTGGTTGACTAATCCGCTTTAAGCTTAAAAACAGACAGCCTGCCTTGCGCAGGCTGTTTTGTTATAATCTGGAAACATTAATTTAAGAATAAAACCTCAAAACCATGAATCCGTTTGAAACCAAAAGCGTTACTTTTGCCGAACCCATTGAAATGCTGTACGCCTGTCATGGCAAAGTGCGCCGTTTCTGCAGCCAGGTTGCCATGTTGTCGGACTATATTGCCGAAAACGGCTGCAATCAAATCGTTTTGCAAACCATCCGCCAGATTGCCCAATATTTTAATGTTGCCGCGCCGTTGCACCATGAAGACGAAGAAGAAAATTTCTTCCCGCTTCTATTGCAATATGCGCCGCAAGCTCAAGAAAGCGTTGACGAGCTGTTGCGCCAACATATCAGCCTGCACAACAACTGGGCGGCAGTATCCGCCGAATTCGCCAAACTCGAAGCAGACAACGCCTATGTCCCTGATGCGGAAGCGTTCAAACGCTTTGTCGCAGGATATGATGTCCATCTGGCGATTGAAGAGCCGCTGTTTGATATGGGCAAAACCTTTATCCCCAAAGAAAAACTGACCGAAATCGGCGAAATTATGGCTGCACGCCGCCGCAAATAAGGCCGTCTGAAACAATCGTCTCAAGGATATATTATGCTGACCCCAAAAAGTTGCGATTTGTTCAATATTCCCTTTTTCCAATTTTCCCAGCTTAAAAAATACCAGCCTGAAAGTATTCCGCAAATCAAGGCGGACTATAAAGAAAACTGGCAGGTATGGCAGCAGCTGATCCAGCAGGTTGCCGCCGAATTGGGTGCGCCGTTTGCGCCGCCGCATATTGAACGCTGGTGTAACGGCTGGCAGGTCCGCGCCCATTTCTTTGCCTATTTCAAATACGAACAATATAAAAATTCCGCAGCAATTTTATCGATTTTGCTCAACCGCCGCCGTTTGAGCGTCAGCTTGGATTGGCACTGCTATAAAGCCGATATTTCCCCCATTGCGCTGCCTGATTACAACCGCTGGCTGGATAATTTTGATACCGAAAAATACGCTTCCTTCGATATGTGGCACGGTGCGGAAAGCGAATATGACGACTACCGCACCGTCGCCCAACAAAGCGACGGCGATAGAAAGCTTCGAGACGACAAAGATTTCTTCTGTATCGGCAAACACATCGAACGCGATGATTTGGGCAAGCAGGATGTCGCGAAATGGATAGTGGAAACAGTGGAAGACTTACTGCCGCTTTATGAAGCTTGCCATGGAAAATAACTCAGAATACCGAAAGGCAGACTGCCTATTCAGTATCTTCAAATAAACTCAAGGCCGTCTGAAAATCATATTCAGAACGTTTCAGACGGCCTGTTTTTCAAAGTAAACACAATGACCGAAACCCAATCCCTAGAACTCGCCAAAGCGTTGATTTCCCGCCCATCCGTTACGCCGGATGACCAAAATTGCCAACAACTGCTGGCCGAACGCCTGCAAAAAATCGGTTTTGCCGTAGAAGAGCTTCATTTTGGCGATACCAAAAATGTTTGGTTGCGCCGCGGTACACAGGCTCCGGTGTTCTGCTTTGCCGGGCACACCGACGTTGTGCCGACAGGCCCTGTTGAAAAATGGGATTCGCCACCGTTTGAACCGACCGAGCGTGAAGGCCGTCTGTATGGCCGCGGTGCGGCGGACATGAAAACCAGCATTGCCTGTTTCGTTACCGCCTGCGAGCGTTTCGTTGCCGAACATCCCGATCATCAAGGCAGCATTGCGCTCCTGATTACTTCGGACGAAGAGGGCGATGCGCTGGACGGCACGACCAAAGTCGTCGATGTGTTGAAAGCGCGCGGCGAGTTGATTGATTACTGTATCGTCGGCGAACCGACTGCTGTGGATAAATTAGGCGATATGTTGAAAAACGGACGGCGTGGCTCGTTGTCGGGCAACCTGACCGTCAAAGGTAAGCAAGGCCATATTGCCTATCCGCATTTGGCCATCAATCCCGTGCATACTTTTGCCCCGGCCTTGCTGGAGTTGACGCAGGAAGTCTGGGACGAGGGCAACGAATACTTCCCGCCGACCAGTTTCCAAATTTCCAATATCAACGGCGGCACAGGCGCGACCAATGTGATTCCGGGAGAGCTGAACGTCAAATTCAATTTCCGCTTTTCTACCGAGTCCACCGAAGAAGGGCTGAAACAACGCGTCCACGCCATTTTGGACAAACACGGTGTGCAATACGATTTGCAGTGGTCTTGTTCAGGCCAACCTTTCCTAACCCACGCGGGCAAACTGACCGACGTGGCACGCGAAGCCATTGCCGAGATTTGTGGCGTTGAGGCCGAATTGTCCACTACCGGCGGCACTTCGGACGGACGCTTCATCAAGGCCATTGCCAAAGAACTCATCGAATTAGGCCCGTCCAACGCGACCATCCACCAAATCAATGAAAACGTGCGGCTGGACGATATTCCGAAGTTGTCGGCGGTGTATGAAGGTATGTTGAAACGTTTGTTGAAGTGAAAAGGCCGTCTGAAAAGTAGGATATTAGCCTGATAAAATGGTGTATATTTTTCTTAGGTAATACTGTGATAACAATTAGTTGATAAGGAGAAAAATTGAAGTACGATAATTTTTTCTTTCCCGCAGATGATCTGGTTACCAGTTGCCGTTTTTACCAAGATGTACTGGATTTGCCCGTTAAATTCGACTTTTCCGAAAGTGGCATGGTTGCTTTTCGGGTGGGCGAAGAAGAAGCTGCCATCATTCTCAAAGAGCGGAATAAATTTCCCAATATGACACCTGCTGTGTGGATTGAAGTGGATGATGTGCAGGCGAAGTATGCGGCGTTACAGGGTAGAAATATCCGTTTTCTAAGTGAACCTTTCCGTATTCGTACCGGATGGGCTGTGGAATTTTTTGATCCGTCGGGTAATCGTTTGGGGTTTGTTGATTATCGGGAGTAAATGTAGATGATTACTCTGCCTTCTTTAAACAGACTTCCATCAAAGTGGAATGAAATCCGCGAGCGGCTGGAAACCGATTTTTCCACAGACCTCGAAACCTTGTTGCACGAGCGTCTTACCGAACACGAAGCCAAGCAGTTTAAGCAGGATTTTATTGACTGTATCGGTTGTGCGCCTGAAGAATATGTCCGTATCCGCCGAGCTATCCGACTGTTGGAAACGCGTTATCCTGATAGTCCGAACGAACTGACTGCGGCCGCGGTTGCCACGCCTTTGGGCGAGATGTTGGCGGTATTCGGCAGTAAGGGTTTGTGTCTGCTGGAATTTGTCGGGCAGAAACAGCTAGAGCAGGAAATCACGGCTGTCCAAAAAGCTTTGCACGGACAGTTTATTTTCCAAGAAAATGAGCAAACGCAACTTTTGCGCCAAGAATTGGATTTATACTTCCAAGGCCGTCTGAAAGTTTTTGCGACGCCTTTGGAAATGATAGGCACGGCCTTTCAGCAGCAGGTATGGAATGCGCTGCTGACCATTCCTTACGGCGAAACGCGCAGCTACAAGGAGCAGGCGCAGCAGTTGGGTAATCCTAAAGCCGTCCGCGCCGTTGCCGCTGCCAACGGGCAGAACAAGGTGTCCATCCTGATTCCCTGCCACCGCGTTATCGGCAGCGACGGCAAGCTGACCGGCTACGCAGGCGGTTTGAACCGCAAACAATCGTTGCTTGCCTTGGAGCGAGGCGAAGTTCAGACGGCCTTGTTTTGAGTTTTGATAGAGGATAAGAGGCCGCGCTACGGGCAGGCTTCGCATTCTGAAAAATTGAGTAGCAGAAGGTCGGGGAAGTCCGACAAAATCTGCACGGAGAAAAATGTTGGGCAACGCCCACGCTAGAAAAGAGAAATACGACATGAGCCTGAAAAACCGCCATTTCTTGAAACTTCTGGATTTCACGCCCGAAGAAATCACCGCCTACCTCGACCTTGCCGCTGAATTGAAAGCCGCTAAAAAAGCAGGAAACGAGGTGCAACGGATGAAGGGAAAAAACATTGCCCTGATTTTTGAGAAAACATCGACCCGCACCCGTTGCGCGTTTGAAGTGGCCGCGCGCGACCAAGGGGCAGGGGTAACTTATCTGGAGCCGTCCGCCAGCCAAATCGGGCATAAGGAAAGCATTAAGGATACGGCGCGTGTTTTGGGGCGGATGTTTGACGGCATCGAATATCGCGGCTTTGGGCAGGATGTGGTGGAAGAGCTGGCCAAGTATGCAGGCGTGCCTGTGTTCAACGGTCTGACCAACGAGTTTCACCCGACTCAAATGCTCGCCGATGCGCTGACGATGCGCGAGCATAGCGGCAAGCCTTTGAAACAAGTTGCGTTTGCCTATGTCGGTGATGCGCGTTACAACATGGCCAATTCGTTGCTGGTGTTGGCTGCGAAACTGGGCATGGACGTGCGTATCGGTGCGCCGAAAAGTTTATGGCCGTCTGAAAACATTATCGAGACGGTGCAGGCTGTTGCCAAAGAGACCGGCGGACGGATTCTGTTGACGGAGAATGTGAAAGAAGCCGTGAAAGGCGTGGATTTTATCCATACCGATGTGTGGGTCAGCATGGGCGAGCCTAAAGAGGCGTGGCAGGAACGTATCGATTTGCTGAAAGATTACCGCGTTACGCCCGAATTGATGGCGGCGGCGGAAAATCCGCAAGTCAAGTTTATGCATTGCCTGCCTGCTTTCCATAATCGCGAAACCAAAGTCGGCGAATGGATTTATGAGACATTCGGCCTGAATGGTGTGGAAGTAACGGAAGAAGTCTTTGAAAGCGAGGCCAGTATCGTGTTTGATCAGGCAGAAAACCGGATGCACACGATTAAAGCGGTGATGGTAGCGGCATTGGGCGATTGATTTTGCGCTCAACATTGCTTACCGCTTCATTTAATAGAGATTAAATAAAGGCCGTCTGAAAGAAAGACTTTCAGACGGCCTTGTAATTGGATTGGGGTTTATTGCCAAATCAGGACTTTGGGTTCGGGCGTCACTTGATAGCCTTCTTGACGCAATAGTTCGATTAATCCTTTTTCGCTGGGTAAATGGGCAATGCCGACGGCAAAGAGGGTGCTTTGTTTGGCGGATTGCTTGCGGATTTTAGGCAGCCATGCCTGGTTGCGGCGGATCAGGAGATCGTTTTTCAGCCAATCGGACATGGCTTTGGCGTACTTGGTATCAACACGTTTGAGGGTGCGTTGTTCGGTTTCTTCCAAAAGTGGAATGAGTTCTTCAAAGCGGCCGTCTGAATAGGCTTGATGGAGTTTTTTGACATCTTCGGTTTCTTCTTTATTGGTTTTAATGCTGGCTTTCAGAAAGTTGATCATGGTTTCTTCTGGCTGTGCTTTGAAGATTGCGGAAACTTCGTCCAAGCTTTCTAATGAACCACGCGGTTTGTTGATATTGACTGCTGCGTTGGTCAGCAACATATCTGCACCGGTTTCTGAGCTATATCCTTGGGGAAATGCGCTGCCGGCAAAAACCAATGCTGCCCACGGGTGGAGTTTGTCGGCAATTTTGGCGATGGGTCGGCTTTCTTCATTTTGTGAATAGATTTCTTGTAAAAGACGGAAATCTGCTTTTCCAAGCTTGCGGCTGAGCGGTTCGGTACTCATGACTTCTTTGAAGTATTTTTGATACATTTTTTTTGTTTCCGGACTGCTGTCCGGCAATGCGTCAACTTCTGTGGTCAGTTGGTCGGTGGATTGCAACAGTTTGAGGGCATCGGAAGACAAGGTCTGATTGGTTTGCCCCATGTGGATGGTGCCGAGCAGATAGGAATCGGGTTGACCTTCTTTGCTGATTTTCCAAACATTGCTGGTGAGTTTGGGCTGCTGCCAGTTAAGTTCGGCGGGTTTGCTGTCGGATGAGGTTGCGGCGGGTTTGCAGGCGCCCAGGGCGAGGGCGGTCAATGGTACAAGCAGGCAGGCGAGCAGTCTTTTCATGTTTTTCCTTTTGGTGTGTGCGGTAAGGGCGGTTTAGAAATCGAGCAGGTTTTGAAGCGGTTGTTCGCCCGTGTCGGGCTTTTCTGTTTTGCGGTTGCGGATTTTGGTTTTCCTGAGGGCTAGGAGGTGCATGACTTGATGTTTTTGGCTGTCGGTCATCTGGTGCCAATACAAGCGCTCTTCTCGGCTGCGCAGGCAGCCTTTGCAATAGCCTTTGGCATTGGCTTCGCAAACGCCGATGCAGGGGCTGGGAATGGGGAAGAAATCGGGTTGATCCATTGTGTTGTTTTTGATGTGAAAAAGGCCGTCTGAAATATAACACATACTTTCAGACGGCCTAAGTGTTTATACGGTTTGTGAATATTTGGCTTTGGTTTCTTTATGGCGCAGATGATAGTCGAACACCATGGCGATGTTGCGGATCAGGAAACGTCCCTTCGGCGTAACGGTCAGGCCGTGCGGTTTGAGGCGGACCAGGCCGAGGGTTTCCAGTTGCTTCATGTCTTCCAGTTCGACCGCAAAATAACGGTTAAACGGAATGCCGAACACGCTTTCGTAAATCCGATAATCGAGCGAGAAGCGGCACATCAAATCCTGAATGATGTTGCGGCGCAAAATGTCGTCTTGATTGAGCTGGTAGCCGCGCATGATGGGCAGGTGTCCGGCGTCGAGTGCGGCGTAATAGGCATCGATATCGCGCTCGTTTTGGGAGTAGGTGCTGCCGATTTTGCCGATAGAGGACACGCCGATCGCCACCAAGTCGCAGTCGGCATAGGTGGAATAACCTTGGAAATTTCGTTGCAGGAAACCTTCTTTGAGGGCGATGGAGAGCTCGTCGTCAGGTTTGGCAAAGTGGTCCATCCCGATGAAGACGTAGCCGCGCTCAGTCAGGGTTTGGACGCAATATTGCAGCATATCGAGTTTTTCTTCGCTGCCGGGAACGACATTGGTGTCGATACGGCGTTGCGGTTTGAAGATATGCGGCAGGTGGGCGTAGTGGTAGAGGGCGAGGCGGTCGGGGTCGAGGGACAAGACCGTGTCGATGGTGGTCTTGATGCTTTCGGTATTTTGGTGCGGCAGGCCGTAAATCAAATCGACGCTGACTGATTTAAACCCGGCTTCGCGGGCGGCATCGATGACTTCTTTGGTTTCTTCGTAACTTTGGATACGGTTGACGGCTGCCTGCACTTTAGGATCGAAGTCTTGAATGCCGACGCTCATGCGGTTGAAACCGAGTTTGCCCAGTTTGAGGACGGTTTCGCGGCTGACTTTGCGCGGGTCGATTTCGATGGAGTATTCGCCGTTGGGGATGAGCTGGAAGTATTTGCGGATCATTTCGAAGACGCGTTCGAGTTGGTCGTCGCTCAGGAAGGTCGGCGTGCCGCCGCCGAAGTGGAGTTGCGCGAGCTGGTGTCTTCCGCCCAAATGCGGTGCCAGCAATTCCATTTCTTTTTCCAGATATTGGATATAGGCATCGGCACGGCTTTTGTCTTTGGTAATGATTTTGTTGCAGCCGCAGTAGTAGCAGATGGTATTGCAGAAGGGAATGTGGATGTAGAGTGAAAGGGGTTTGTTGAGTGCGCCCATGTTGCGCAGGTTTAAAGCTTGGATATATTCGGCTTCTTTAAAGCCTTCATGGAAGCGGTCGGCGGTCGGATAGGATGTATAACGTGGGCCGCTTGATGGCAAACTGGCAATCAATTCGCGGTCGAATTCCGGTAATTCATTGTTTGCGTTGGTGTTATTTGAGATGGGGATGATTTTCATGGTCGGGGCTTGTAGTATGAGGTAAGGAAATTAGGGAAAATTTTAGTCAAAATTTCGATAGTTTGGTAGAATGCCTCATAATGATATGCCGACTTTGACATGGGTCAATAGTTATTCGGCTTAATCAGGGATTGAGAGAACTAAGCAAATTAAAGGTGCGTTATGGCTACACACAATGCAACACATCAAATGAAAACCTTGTGTTCCACATGTTCTTTACGCGAACTGTGTTTGCCTGTCGGACTAATGCCTAACGAATTTTTACAATTGGATGCGGTTATCCGTCAAAGCCGCCGTCTGAAAAAAGGCGAGTACTTATTTCGTGCCGGCGAGCCGTTTACCTCTTTATTTGCCATCCGTGCGGGCTTCTTTAAGACAACAGTCGCCAGCCAAGACGGACGGGATCAGGTAACCGGCTTTTTTATGTCGGGCGAGCTGATCGGGATGGATGGGATTTGTTCCCATATTCATAGTTGTGATGCTGTGGCTTTGGAAGACAGCGAAGTATGCGAGCTTCCGTTTACGCACATTGAAGAACTCGGTCAGGATATTCCCAGCCTCCGCTCTCACTTTTTCCGCTTGATGAGCCGTGAAATTGTCCGAGATCAGGGCGTGATGTTGCTTTTGGGTAATATGCGCGCCGAAGAGCGTTTGGCCGCATTTTTGCTTAACTTGTCTCAGCGTCTCTATTCCCGAGGTTTTGCCGCCAACGATTTTATCCTGCGAATGTCGCGTGAGGAGATCGGCAGCTATTTAGGGCTGAAACTGGAAACGGTCAGCCGCACCTTATCCAAATTCCATCACGAAGGCTTGATTTCGGTTGAACACAAGCACATCAAAATCTTAGATGCGACAACCTTGAAGAAAATGGTTTCCGGTTGTTCGCACGCTATCTGAATCTGAGGCCGTCTGAAATTGTTCAGACGGCCTTTTTAACAAAAGTTAAAGAATAATTGTTAAGTTACGCAAGTGATAGTTAGATGTTAAATTGAAAAGTCTTCAACGACCGGCGTGTACAGAATGCGGTCAACCGCTTCGCGGGTCAGTTTTGGTGCAAACATCTGTATAAAATCATAGGCATAACCACGCAGGTAAGTGTCGGTGCGTAAGGCTATCCAGGTGGGCGACGGCTCAAATAAGTGCGCCGCATCAATCAGCTGCAAATCTTGATCGACAACGGGATCGTACGCCATTTTGGCCATCAAACCCACGCCTAAGCCTAAGCGTACATACGTTTTCAATACATCCGTATCGGCAGCCGATAAGGCAACATCAGGTTGCTCAATATGCGCTTTATTAAAGGTACGCGCAATGCTGCTGCCGGAGTTGAACGCAAATTCGTAAGTAACCAGCGGAAAAGAAGCCAAATCTTCAAGGCTTAAAGGATTGCGGCAGTCTAAAAGCGGGTGGTCGTGCGGAACAATGACGGCATGGTTCCATTCATAGCAGGGTAGTTTGCCCAACTCGGGATGATCGTCAATGCGTTCGGTAATAATTGCCAAATCTGCTTCTCCGCTGCTGACCATTTGGGCAATAGCGGAAGGGCTGCCTTGTTTGATGGTCAAATTGACCTTAGGGTAGTTTTTCACAAATTCTGCAACGATTTTAGGCAATGCATAACGCGCCTGGGTGTGCGTCGTGGCAATGGTCAGGGAGCCGCTGTCATGATCGGTAAATTCGCTGCCGATATTTTTAATGTTCTGTACATCACGCAAAATCCGTTCCGAAATCTCTAACACGGCTTTGCCCGGTTGCGAAACGGAAACCACACGCTTGCCACTGCGGATAAAAATTTGGATACCCAATTCTTCTTCAAGCAGGCGGATTTGTTTGGAAATGCCGGGCTGGGATGTAAAAAGCGCATCGGCAGCCTCGGAGACATTCAGATTGTGCCGGTAAACTTCAAGGGCGTAACGTAATTGTTGCAGTTTCATGGTAGCAGTATCGGATACGTTGTTATTGTGGATTTTGTGCGACAAACGGTCTGTAATTTAACATATTTTGCCCGGTTTTGCCCTGAGTTTTGAAAACGGTTGTTTTTAATGAAAATATCTTTTAATGATATGAAAACAGGAAATCTGTGAATGAAGGGAGGATGAAATTTTGTTGTTTTTGTACAACTTTAGGCGGATGAATTGGCTGATTTTGCCCTAAATTAATGACACAAGATTGATTTTTCGGCATGATTAACTACTAGGAAGCAGGCACTTCATAATTGTTTGAAGGCATCGAGTATTGACAGTTTGCCTTGCGCTTCTTTATAGTGCAACCTGATATATCCGATTTGCCGCTGTTTTGATACTGCGGCCTGTATATTGGTACTTTGCAGCGGTTGCTTTCCTAGTCCGCCGCATAACAATTTGATGAGGGAATAAAATGACCAAACAGCTGAAATTAAGCGCATTGTTCGTTGCCTTGGTTGCCTCTGGCACCGCAATGGCCAGCGAAGCGCATACCAAACACGGTTACACCGTAAGCAGCCAATCTCAAGAAATCGTCCGTAACAACTACGGCGAATGCTGGAAAAACAGCTACTTCGACAAAGCTACCCAAGGCCGTGTTGAATGTGGTGACCGCGAAGCAGTTGCTCCTGTACAACAAGATCCTGAGTATGTTGATGAAACTGTTTCTCTGTCTACTAAAACTCTGTTCGGCTTCGACAAAGACAACCTGCGTCCTGAAGCTCAAGAAAACCTGGACTCTTTGGCTCAACGCCTGAGCAACGAAAGCGTACAAACCGTACGTGTTGAAGGTCACACTGACTTCATGGGTTCTGAACAATACAACCAAGCTCTGTCTGAGCGTCGTGCTAACGTAGTTGCTAACTACTTGGTAGGTCATGGCGTTGCTTCTAGCAAAATCTCTGCAGTAGGTCTGGGCGAATCTCAAGCTCGCATGACTGCTACTTGTGAAGCTGAAGTTGCTAAACTGGGCAAAAAAGTTTCTAAAGCTAAGAAACGTGCTGCTCTTATCGCTTGTATCGAACCTGACCGTCGCGTTGATGTTAAAATCCGCAGCGTTGTCACTCGTCAAGTTGCTCCAGGCCAAACTATCGAAGGTCAAGGCGAATTGCCTGCTACTGATGAAGGTTGGATCCCAGCTCCTTACAATGGCGTTCACGGTTACGCTAAACCTTAATCGGTTTGTGAAAAATGCCCTGCGATATGCGGGGCATTTCTTTATGGCTTGTATTTGAGTAATCAAGATAATTCGTGATTTCAAAATAAGAAGGGCCGTCTGAAAGATTTATTTTCAGACGGCCTTTCATTAAAACAGTTTAGTTTGGCCTGGGCCATTTCCATACGCACATAGCTGCCAGTATCGTACAGATTAAAAAAATAATACTGGATAAGCCATGCCAAATGCCGAATGTTCCGCCTACTAGGGACAAGAGCCAGTTATCCAGTCCGTACTTGTGCGCCTCAATAACCGGCGTAACCAAAAGATGATTACAGGCTAAGAGTAGCCAAAGTACCAAAACCCACCAAGAGAGGGAGGCCAGTTGCCGTCTGAAAAAGGCATAGGCTGCGCCAAAAATAACTAAGCCGCATATTGCAGTAATGGCAAACAAAATGCCGGCGATTTCTCCTGCCAGCATCTTAGGCAGGAGATGGAATAGGATGGGGGCGACAATATAGCCTGCTGTCAGTTGCATGCCTAGCCAAATGGCAGCAGCGGTTTGAGTGATTTTGTAGGGTAGACTCATCTGGTTTCTCTTTGGGAAATTCTGTTTTAGTTGTGATGGTGTAACAAAAGGCCGTCTGAAAACGTTTTCAGACGGCCTTGAGTTTATTTAGATGTATTGTACGGAAATAATATCATATTCACGCACGCCGCCGGGGGCTTGAACTTCTGCAACGTCGCCTTCTTCTTTTCCGATCAAGGCACGGGCAATTGGGGAGCCAACGTAGATTTTGCGTTCTTTAATGTCTGCTTCATCTTCACCGACGATTTGGTAGGTAACCTGTTCTTCGGTTTCCAAATCTTCCAGTGTTACTGTTGTGCCGAATACGATTTTTCCTTCAGCATGGATTTCGGCAGGATTGATGATGTGGGCCATAGAGAGTTTGTGTTCCAGCTCGGCAATACGGCCTTCGATAAAGCCTTGACGCTCTTTGGCGGCTTCGTATTCTGCGTTTTCAGACAAGTCGCCGTGTGAGCGTGCTTCGGCGATGGCTTCGATGACTTCTGGGCGTGCTACGCTTTTGAGGTGTTGAAGTTCTTGTTTCAACAATTCTGCACCACGGACGGTCAAAGGGATTTTTTGCATTGAGTTCTCCATGAAAGCATGATGATGCTTTTAAAATTTTATCCGGCCACGCGCGGGAGCCGGATTGGAAATAAAAATACAAGCCGCCAAAGCTTGGCGGCTTGATGAATAAATAAGTAATGCCTGTATTCTACCAAATTCTGCCGAAACCGCAATGATTAAAATGGGTTTTCAGTAAAGTGTTGTTTTCTGTCTATTTTGTTTTTTCAGACGGCCTGCAAACTAAATATTGAAGTATTTCAAAGCTGCGCTTGAAAAACGGTTTCGTAAATGAATGGTTTTAATTAAAATGTCCGTTAATAATCCTTAAGGATTAGTCTACTTTAATTATATAAAGAGAATATATGGAAACAAAACCAACTTCCCAAAATGAACAACAGGCTAACCGCCGTTATTTGACTGTTTGGCGATGGCATTTTTATGCCGGACTTTTGGTCGCGCCGTTTTTAACCCTGCTGGCTGTTACAGGGTTGGGAATGCTGCTATTTGCCAATATCACCGGTAAAGAGGGCGAGCGGATACATGTTACGCCGCAAGCAGTGGTGCAGCCTTTGTCGGCTCAGGCTGAAGCCGCCAGACAGTTTGTGAATCCGGAAACTGCTTCTGTGGTGCAGTATATTGCGCCGCGCGCAGATGATATGGTGGCCGTATTTCGTGTGAACAACGACGATAAAGCCACTATGGTTGCCGTTGATCCTTATACGGCAAAAGTCGTGAATACGATGCCGCGCGGTCAAGGCTGGTATCACACGATGGACGAAATCCACGGCGACATGATGATGGGTGCGACTGGTGACTACCTGTTGGAAACTGCTGCGTCGCTAACCATCATCATGATTGTGACCGGTATTTATTTGTGGTGGGTAAAACAGCGTAGTCTGAAGGCCGTTCTTTTACCTAAAGCAGGAAAAGGCCGTTCCTGGTGGCGTAACCTGCACGGCGCGGTTGGCTCTTGGGTTTCTTTGATTTTGCTGCTGTTCTGTTTTTCTGGTATTGCTTGGGCAGGTATTTGGGGCGGTAAAGTGGTTCAGGCATGGAGCCAATTCCCAGCCGGTAAATGGGGCGTGGAGCCTAATCCGGTATCTTCTGTGCCAACTCATGGCGATGTGTTGAATGATAGCAAATCCAAAGAAGTACCGTGGATTTTAGAGCTGACGCCTATGCCGGTTTCCGGTACGACACTGGGCGAAAACTGCATTAATCCGAGCGAGCCGATGACTTTGGAAACGGTTGACCGCTTTGCGCGCGAAATTGGCTTCAAAGGCCGCTATCAGTTGAACCTGCCTAAAGGCGAAATCGGCGTATGGACGCTGTCGCAAGACTCAATGAGCTACGATATGATTAGTCCGGCTGCGGATCGTACGGTACACATTGATCAATACAGTGGCAAAATCCTGGCGGATATTCATTTTGACGATTACAACTGGTTTGGCAAGTTCATGGCAGCAAGCATTGCTTTGCATATGGGTACGCTGGGCTGGTGGAGCGTGTTGGCGAATGTTGTGTTCTGCCTGGCGATTATTTTTATCTGTGTCAGCGGTTGTGTAATGTGGTGGAAACGTCGTCCTTCGGAAGCGCGAGGTTTGGTTCCTCCTGCGCAGAAAATCAAATTGCCGGTATGGTGGGCAATGGCTGTGCCACTTCTAATTTTGGCTGTGATTTTTCCAACAGCCATTGCCGCAATCGCTATTATTTGGATTTTGGATACACTGTTGTTGTCGCGTATCCCAGCATTGACAAGATGGTTTAAATAACCGCCCGATGTGATTCAAGGCCGTCTGAATCTTTTGTTTCAGACGGCCTTTTTTATAAAGGTCAAAAGTAGGGGGTTATGATTCTGTTTAAGTTTATGCGTGAGATGGGAATTGTGATTGGCTTACAGGATTGTGTAAGAAAGACGAGGAGATCTTGTATAAAAACAAAAAACCCACTTCATTGAAGTGGGTTTTTGATGAAAGCTATTAACCTTTGCGAGCAGGCAATTTTTCTTTAATACGAGCTGCTTTACCGGTCAGGCCACGCAAGTAGTACAGTTTGGCGCGACGTACGTCACCACGGCGTTTAACTTCGATTTTTTCTACGGTAGGAGAGTACAGTTGGAAAGTACGTTCTACACCTTCGCCGCTAGAGATTTTGCGAACGATGAAGTTGCTGTTCAGACCACGGTTGCGGCGAGCGATAACCACACCTTCGTATGCTTGCAGACGGCTGCGAGAACCCTCAACCACGCGTACAGATACGACAACGGTGTCGCCTGGAGCGAATTCAGGGATTTCTTTGTTCAAGCGAGCGATTTCTTCTTGCTCTAATTGTTGAATCAAGTTCATTTGTTTTTCCTAAGTTATGATTGGATTTCCTGTTGCTCTTGCAAGATTTCTTTTAAGAGGCGGGATTCCTTTGGGATTAAACTGCGCTTTTCCAATAAATCGGGTCGGCGCTCTAAGGTGCGTCGCAGCGATTGTTTTAATCGCCACTCGGCAATCAAGCCATGATTTCCTGAACGTAAGACATCAGGAACCATCATGCCTTGGAATTCTACGGGTTTGGTGTAATGAGGACAGTCTAAAAGGCCGTCTGAAAACGAGTCTTGTTCGGCTGACTGTATATCGCCCAATACACCCGGTACCAATCTTAAGACGGCATCCATCAACATCATAGCAGGTAATTCACCGCCCGAGACAACAAAGTCGCCAATGCTGATTTCTTCGTCCACACTGCGTTGCAACAGTCTTTCATCTATGCCTTCATAGCGTCCGCATAGAAGGATAAGATGGGGTAGTTCGGCAAGTTCTGCGGCTTTTTTGTGTGTCAGCGGCTGACCTTGCGGACTGAGATAAATTACTTTGGCCGGTTTTGGCGAGTTTGTTTTGGCTTCTTCGATTGCCGCTTGAAGCGGCGGTGCCATCATAATCATTCCCGGGCCGCCTCCGAAGGGGCGATCATCAATATAGCCAAGTTTGTTGTCGGCAAATTTTCGGGGATTAATGGCTTGAAACTGCCAAAGGTTTTGTTTTCTTGCCCTGCCTGTAACGCCATATTCGACAATACTGTCGAACATCTCTGGAAAAATGGTGATGGCTTGAATCAGCATCAGTAGTCCAAACCCCAGTCGGCGATAATGGTTTTGCTGTCGGTATCGACAGATTCGATATAGTTGGAGACGAAGGGAATCAGGATTTGTCCGTGTTCGCCTTTAATCATCAAAACATCATTCGCGCCGGTTTCCATCAGGTTGCTGACTTTGCCGAGGACGATGTTTTCTTTGTTGATGACGGTCATGCCGACTAAATCTGCCCAGTAGTATTCGTCTTCCTCAGTAGGGGCGAATGACTCTCTGGGAATTTCGATGGTATAGCCGCGCAAGGCAAATGCTTGATCGCGATCGTCTATACCTTCAAATTTGACCTGAAGTTCGCCATTGACAATTTTACCTGTTTCAAGCGTGACATTCAGGGTTTTGCCATCCTTGCATAACTGCCACTCTGGGTAGTCCAGCAGGCTGTCGGTGTATTCGGTATTGGCGGCGATTTTAAGCCAGCCTTTAATGCCGAATACGCCTTTGATGTAGCCCATGGCTACCCGTTTTTGAGTGTCTGTCATGGTCGTTTCAGCTGATTAAGCAGCGATTTTTTGCTCTTTAATCAGTTTGGCAACTGCATCGCTAACTTTCGCGCCTTGAGCGACCCAGTGGTTGATGCGGTCTGCGTCGAAACGTACGCGTTCTTGTTTTTCGTTGGCAACGGGGTTGTAGAAACCTACGCGCTCGATGAAGCGGCCGTCACGACGGTTGCGAGAGTCAGTTACGACTACGTTGAAGAAAGGGCGGTGTTTTGAGCCGCCGCGAGCCAAACGGATAACTACCATTTTGAGTCCTTTTGAAAAATGCGGATATATAGAAACCGCTAATTTTAGGATATTTCACACGAGTTATGCAAGTTTTTATTTGTTTTTGTTGCTGTTTTGCCATGCGTTCAGATCGAGGCTTGCTTGATACAGTCCGCGGTCGGTTTCCGACGGGGTAACGGTAAATCCTGATTTTTCAGCGAGTTTGAGCATCGGTGTGTTTTCTTTGAGGATTTCCGCATTCATGGTTTGGTAACCTTGCTGTGTGGCAGTTTGGATAATGAGGCTCATCATTTTGCCTGCCAAACCGGTTTTGCGTGCTTCAGGTGCTAAAGTAATGCCGAACTCGCACTCATTACGATTGATGCGGCTGTAACGGCTGACTGCGACGATACGGCCGTCTGAAGCGAAGGCTGCCCACGCGCATTCGGTATGGAAATCGGGGCGGGTCAGCCGTGCGAGTGTGGGCTGCGGCAATTCGTTGGTGTGGGTCATGAAGCGCGTATAGCGGTCGGCCGCAGGTAATTGGCGGACAAATTTTTGTTTGGCTTCGGCATCTTCAGGCTCTAGTGCGCGAATGTGCAGGGTGTTGCCGTCGGGCAGGACGAATGTGTCGGTTTGGTTCGGGTAGGGGGCGAGTACGTTTTGTATTTCGGGTGTTTCGGTTTTAGGGTGCAGCAGTTCGGACGCGGCTTCTCCGGTGTTGCGTAGAAACTCGGCTGCGGCCGGATTTTTTTGTTGGAGGTAGGCGGCGGCACTTTGCATTTTGGCGGCGGCCTGTTCTAAGGTTTGGACGGCTTTTTTGGGGATTTTGGTTGTTGGCGCGGCTGGTTTTTCCACAATTTCGGGAATGATGGTGCTGCTGTATTGGCTGTCGTTGTAGTTGAGGATAATGTCGCCGATATGCTGATTGTTGTGGATAAGCGTGTTTAGGGAATGCAGAAATTGATTGAGAACGGAAGTGTTGTCAAGTTCTGCAAATTGGCTTAAACGCTGGATATCGAGCGTGGTAAAGGGCGGTAATGCGGCTTGGGTTTGGCCGTTGTAATGGGCGGTCAGGATATTGCCGTAAATGGGATGACGGCTGAATCGGAATTGAACGGCATTGTGCTTTTGGGTTTGGCACGGAGGCAGGTATAGGGCTTCCGCCATCAGTTCGGTTTGGCCGGATGCAATGGCTTTATCGATACTTTTGTTTTTAGGCGTTTTCAGACGGCCTGTTTTGGCCGGGGCGGGGGTGTTTTGCGCTTGTTGCAAACAGGCGGTTTGATTGCGGAAATAAAGTGTCAGCAAGGCTTCTTCCGGGGTATTGAACCGGGTTAGGTCGTCTGAAAAATGATGGCTGATGAGAATGGGCTTGCTGGTTTTTTGTGCCAAATTATCCAGAGTTTGATGAATGCCGTACGCGTCCGGCGTGTCCGGCGAAATAATGCCGAGCAGGGCTTGGGTGTGCGGATTTTGCAATTGTTCGAGTGCCAGGCGGTGGATGCGTGCGGGTGTGGGGTCGCTGCCGATGCAGCCTTGTTGGATGGATGGTGCGTCGGTTGGAAGGTTGAGGGTCAATTGGCAGGCATCGGCGGTGCTGCGCAGCCATTCTATCGGCGTATCGGACAAAATAGTGGGATGGGTAATGACGGGAATGCCGGAAAGATGGGCTTTTAAGGCTGCTTCGAGTTCGTTGATATTGAATACCGGCAGGAAGTTGCAATGGCGGCTGAGGCTGTGTAGGACGGCTTTGTCTGTGTCGTCGGTGTAATGTGTGGACAACAGGATAAGCGGGGTGTGGCGTGTAAAGTGTCGGATGGCGCTGAACAGCTCGCGTTGGTTTTCGGCCGGATTGTAGTGGATGACGGCAACTTTGGTATGGCGGTTGTGGCCGAAGCGGTTGAGCCAGTCGGCTGATGTGGTGGGGCTTAGGTTGTAGTTGAGGCTGATGTGGCGCGATACGCCTTGATGTATTGTGTTTAGCAGATGGTTGATGTTGCGGCTGACAGTGCTGTGGCCGGTGAGTAATGCGATATGGCCGGCCGGATAGTCGGCTTGGGTGCCGATATTGAGATTGAGTGAGGGAAGTTGGACGCCTGCGCTGTTGCATACGCTGATGTTTAATTCGTCGCCATGATATTTTTGAATGATGGAACGGGCGTTTTTGCAGGATTCGGGCGGCAGGTTCTCCCAATCTTGGATCAGGATAATGTGGCGCAGGCCTTTTTTGCGGCAGGCTTTGAACAGTGTGTCGTAATGGTCGTGCGGGATGACGGCGACAACTAGGTCGGCCTGGCCTGGAATTTTGCTGAGGCTGGAGTAGGAAGGGAGGCCGGCGACGCTGCTGTGGCGGAGATTGACGGGCGTGATTTTGCCTTGATATGAGGAACCGAGCAGGTGGCTGAAAATGCGTTCGCCAAGGCTGTGCGGACGTTCGCTGGCGCCGACAAGGATGATGTGTTCGGGCATGAAGAAGTAGCCGGTTTGGACGGTTGCATTCATGATGGTTCCTTATTTGTGTTTTGGGCCGTCTGAAGAGTTTCAGACGGCCTTATTTTTAGGCTTCTTTTTTGTCTCCGGCTTTCTTTTTGGGAAGGATGAAACGCATCCTCAGGCCGTTGGGTTTGATATTTTCAGCAATGATTTTGCCGCAGTGCTGCTCCATGATGTGTTGCGTCAAGGCAAGTCCCAAGCCGGTGCCGGGTTTGTGTGCGCTGGAGTCGGCACGATAAAAGGCGGTAAAAATATGCGGAAGCTGCATTTCATCGACACCCGGGCCGTTGTCGGTAACATCGATAATCCAGTGTTTGCCGTCTTGTCCGATATGGGCCTGAATGGTACTGCCTTCCGGACTGTAGTTGATGGCGTTGCGGATAACGTTGTCAAAGGCGCGGTACAAATAGCCTTCGTTGGCACTGATCACGGCATTTTCAGGGATTTTAGGGTCAATGCTCAGGGTAACGCTTTGATTGTTTTGGTGGGCAATGCTTTGGTTGTCCTCAATCAAGTTGGTCAGGAACGGAACGAGTTTGAGGTTTTCTTTTTCTAAAGGAATATTGGAAGTCTCTAGGCGGGAGAGGGTCAATAATTCACCTACCAAAGTATCCATGCGCATCAATTCGCCTTCAAGCCGCTTGAGGTATTGCTCTTGTTTTTGCGGCTGAGATTGAATCAGGCCGACAATTGCCTGCATGCGCGCCAGCGGCGAACGCATTTCATGAGAAACGTGGTGGAGCAAATGACGCTCTTTGGCCACAAGTTTTTCCAATTTTTCGGCCATTTTGTCGAACTGTACGGCAAGGTGGGACAATTCGTCGTCACGGTCGTCAACCTGCTGGGAAATGCGTGTTTCGAGTTCGCCGTTGGCTACCCTGTCCATACCGCCGCCAAGAATTTTAATGGGCTTGGTGATGTTGTTGGCAAGGATATATGCCATCAAGAGGCCGACGATGATGATGAAAGACAGAATGATAAATTCGTGCCAAATCGGCGAAAGCGGCAGGCCGGGAATGAAAAGCGGGCTGGGCAGGCGTTGGGCTTGATGGTTGTCCCAGCCTTTAATGAAGAAGAGGTATTCTTCGCCGAAACGGTCGTATTCAATGTGGGCTAAATCGGATTCGGGATTGTTGATGGCAAAGATGCGGGCGCGTTCGATGGACAGGCTGTCGATGTTGCGGCCTAAAATATCTTTTTTATCGTCGCCGGTAATCACATAAACGGCATTGGAAACCGGATTGTTTTTCCATTCCGAAAGAATTTCGCGCGCACCGCTGTCTCCGCGCGAGTTGAACGCGGAGATGATGCTGCTCATCAATGTGGTTTCGATGGTGCGGCGTTGGTTGAATTGGTTTTCGGCGAGGGTGTTTTGTACCAGCCAAAATGAAAAACTCGCCACAAAGATTGCGCAGACGATGACTGCGCAAAATGTGGCGAAGATGCGTTGAAACAGTTTCATTGATCTGTTTAATCTTTAGTTTTTAACAAACAGGTAGCCTAAGCCGCGTACAGTTTGAATCAGGGAGGCATCGCCCAATTTGTGGCGGATGCTGGAGATGTGTACGTCGATGCTGCGGTCAAATTTAGCCAGTTTGCGGTCGAGTGCCTCGATGGACAGGGTCTCTTTGCTGACGACTTGTCCGGCGTGGCGCATCAAAACTTCGAGCAGGTTGAATTCGGTGCTGGTCAACTCGAGCGGAGTGTCTTTGATGCTGGCTTGGCGTTTGGCCGGGTACAAAACGACGTCGCTGACAGAAATGCTGTTGGGCGCGTTGTTTTGTTCGTTGCTGTGTTGCGCACGGCGCAGGATGGCGTTGATGCGGGCCAAGAGTTCGCGCGGTGTGCATGGTTTCGGAACATAATCGTCCGCGCCCATTTCCAGACCGATGATGCGGTCGATGTCGTCGCCTTTCGCGGTCAGCATGATTATGGGCACGGTGCTTTGGGTACGTACGTTTTTCAGTACGTCCAAACCGTTCATTTTAGGCATCATGGAGTCTAATACGACGACATCGTATTGTCCGGTCAGAATTTCTTGAACGCCGGCTTCGCCGTCGGGAACGCTGTGAACGTTGAGGCCTTCGGCAGTCAGGTATTCGGTCAGCAATTCGGTCAAGAGAGCATCGTCATCTACGAGTAATACGCGACTCATGGAATTTCCTTTTCGTGATTGTATGCGCTGCGGTACTAAATGGCAGTACGGCGCTTAAAATAGAGTTGTGTTCAATCTTAACATGCAATCTGCTTTTGTTGATAGCGTAATTTTCTGTGCTTTTGCGCTTTTTTGCATAGAAACTCGCTGCTCTTTACATTTTCAGACGGCCTGTAAGGACAAACTGACAATTGGGTGTGTTTTGTTCAGGGTTTGTCGCATGATTGGGCGGTTTGGTGTTTCGGTGCGTTAATGAAATCTTTGCAATCGGACAAAAGTTTGGGCAGCAAGGGGGCGAATGCCGGGTGGCTGCGTATTTTGTCAGCGTAGAAATACATCATATAAGGGTAATAATATTGCATGGCCTGCATCCATTGCGCACCTTCTTCTTTTTTGCCTTGCCGGTAGAGGTAAAGGCCGACTTGGTAGGCGCTGGAGTAGGGGCGGTAGGTCAGGGCTTTGAGTGCGGCTTCTTCCGCCCACGGACGGATGTAGGCATCGGTCGGATCTGCACGTTTGCTCAAGCTCAAATCGGCGTAATAGGCAAGCATGGGGCTTTCTTTGGAAAGTCGTTGCAAGCCGTCGATTTTGTTTTGAACCGTTTGCTGATCATCGGTTTTCCCTACACGGCTATATTGGGTCAGATTTTGATATTCCCAGCTGAGGTTTGCCATGCCGATTAAAATCGATAAAGCGGCTATACCACCTGCCCACTGTCTGATTCGGCTAGATAAAGGGCCGTCTGAAACATCTTTCAGATAAGAAGGTGTCAACGACAGAATCAGGCTGAATACGGTGAGGAAGTAGATATACCAAAGCGGATATTCGAGCATGCTGTGGCAAAGGCTGACGGCGGCGGCAGTCAGTAAAAACAGCGAGGCCGGTGTTTGGTTTTTGCCCAATAGTCGCCATACTGCTGCAAGCAGGGTTAAGGCTGCAAGCAAGGTGCCGGCAATGCCCATTTCGGACAATAACTGCATGACGATGTTGTGCGAATGGGTAAACAGTACGCCGAGGATGTTGTTGGGGAAGTATTGTTGTTGGGCATTGATCAGGAAGGTTTGCTGGGCAAAGCTGTTCCAGCCGTGGCCGAACCAAGGTGCGGATTGAAAGGCAATCCATGCCTTGCTCCATTCGATTTGGCGCATGGAACCTTCAAAACCGCTGGTGCCTGCGCGTTCGACAGCGGTTTCGTATTTGACGTTGCCAAACAAGTCCAACAGGCTGCCCATACCGAATTGGAAAGCGGCGGCCAGGATGGCGGTCAGAAGGAAAATGCACAGTGCGCGTTTGTGTTGGAAACGGGTACGCCAAAACCATAACGGCGTAATCAGAAATAGGGCGGCGATGTAGCCTAAGATGGTGCGTGAGTTGACCAGGCCGAGGGTTGCGGTCAAAGCCAATACGAACAGAAAACCTGCTGTATTGGACATTTTACGTGCCGTCCATAAATAGGATGCCGCCAAAATGCCCCACATTAAATAATGTCCCAAGTGGTTGCGCTGGCCGAGTTGGCCGTTTACGGTGCCGTTGCTTCGGGCAATGATGCCGTTCAACCATTCTACGTTGGACCAGCCTTTAAATTGCAGCCAGACGATGGCGGCCTGTATGGTTGCCCCTATCAATAAAGACCAAGCAAAGATGCTGACGACGCGTTCTTGTCCGTAAGCTGCTACCCAGCCGCGAACCGACCATGCACCCAGCGCCAAAATGACAAAGGTCCAGGCAGTGATGTCGCTCATACCGGGGTAGGTGGAATGCATGAAGCGCGCTTGGAGCGACCAGAATGCAGCTATGGCAAACAAACCGATGCTGAGTGCGGGAAGGCGGGTATTCAGCAGGCCTTTGTGTGCGCTAATCAATGTCAGTACCAATGAGCCGCTCAGTGAAATGGCTTCCAGATAAAAGCTGGGTAGTGGGCCGACTCGGTAGAGTGAAAGAAAAGGGATGGCGCAAATCCAAATAAAGCTGAGCCATAAAGGCCAAAAGGTTTTTACTGAAGATTCGGCCAGGCCGTCTGAAAGTGTGTGGTAGGTCATTTTGATGTGTGTTTTTGTTGTTTGATAAATGCAAGGCAGCCGAGAAAAAAGGTAATGCACAATAATACGGAAATAGCGGCGCAAATCCGGCTGGCGAGAGCCGTGTCTGCCAGGCGCATACAGGCTTCAGCAAAGTAAATCAGAATCAGCATGGAGCTGTATTGGTAAGTGTAGATGCGTTTTTTCAAAATGCCGGTCAACGGCAGGCACAAAGGCAGAGCTTTCAATGCCAGCCATGAGCCGCCTTCGCGCAATGGTGCGATCCATAATTCCCATGATAAGGAAAGCAAAATCAAAAGGATAAGGCTTATGGAAGTTGCAAGATAAGGTAACGGGGAGCGAGTATTGTTCACAATATAAAGGGCGTAAGCCGTACTGGAAAACTTGAAATTATACCGCTAAAAATGCAGGGGGAGCCAAGAATATTGCTTAAGGATATTCAAGAAAGAATTTATTGTTTTTCTTTAAATTAATGAAACTTTATCCTGTTTTATAGTCTTATTAATATATTTATCAAATAAAGATTGTGCTATTATTATAGACGCTTTATCTCAGGAGGATAGAAAACCATGAATCGCGTTGCTGACGTTATCCGTGATGATATTAAAGTAATGACAGCCTATCAGGTTGCCGATTTGCCGGAAGGTTTTATTAAGTTGGACGCCATGGAGTGTCCGCATCATCCTTTCGCCGGATATGAATCTTTGTTGTCAGAATGGGCGGATATAGTAAAAGAAGCCCCGATTCATTTGTATCCTCATACGGCCAAGAGCGGGATTTATGAAGAATTAAGGGAAGTCTTCGGTATTCCCGGCAAGGCGGAAATCGCATTGGGCAACGGCTCCGACGAGCTTATCCAGTTTTTGACTATGCTGGTTGCCAAACCCAATGCGTGTGTATTGGGTATTGAGCCAAGTTTTGTTATGTATCGTCATAATGCCGCGCTTTATGGCATGAAATATGTCGGCGTTCCCTTAAATCCGGACTTCACTTTAAATCTTTCTGCCGTTTTGTCCGAGATTGAGCAACATCAGCCGTCATTAATTTTTATTGCCTATCCCAATAACCCTACCGGCGTGTGCTTTAAACGAGAAGAAGTAGAGGCGGTTGTTCGTGCGGCAACCGGCATTGTGGTTGTTGATGAGGCATATGGCGCATTTCATCATGACAGTTTCCTTCCGTGGGCGGGAGAAGTTGAAAATCTGGTCGTAATGCGCACCATCAGCAAAATCGGTTTTGCCGGATTGCGGATGGGGTATGCGGCGGCAAGCCCGGGCATTATTGGAGAGCTGGCTAAAATCCTGCCTCCTTACAATATGAATCAATTAAGCTTGGCGGCGGCGAAATTCTCATTGAAACATCATCCAATCATTCAACAAAACATAGATACATTAAAAAACGAGCGTTCGCGCGTAATGAATGAATTGTCGAAATTAAACCGTTTGCAAGTTTTCCCAAGCGAAGCCAACTTTATTACCGTTCGCGTTCCTGATGCGGACGAACTGTTTGAAACATTGAAGCAAAACCGCATAGTGATTAAAAAACTGCATGGAAGCCATCCGCTGTTGGATCAGTGTGTCCGCATAACCATAGGCTCGGCAGCGCAAAATGATGCCGTCTTGGCCGTTATTAAAAACCTTTACCCCAATCTTTGATTTCAAGGAACTATTATCATGAACAAAGCTCAACTGCATTTGACCAATTTTCTGTTACTGGTTGAAGAAGCCGGCTCATTGACCAAGCTTGCACGCGCGTGCGGTTATGAAAACTCCGCCTCTTTGTCTCAGCTCAAACGCCGTTTGGAACAACAAGCAGGCGATGAGTCTGCGCGCGGCATCCGTCCGAGCCTGGCTGCGAAGTTGGAGTCCGGTATGCACAAACGCAAAGGCTGGCTGAACCGTGATCACAGCAAAGACCAAGAAAAAGCAGCAGCGGTTGAAGCGGCGCGTTTGGAAAAACAAACCGCCGAAGCGGCAGATGCCGGTGTTTCGACCGAGGGACGTTTTGTTACCGTTACCCGCAATACCAGCGAAACCCAAATCACTGTCAGCCTCAATCTTGATGGTAGCGGTAAATACCGCTTTGACATCGGCGTTCCTTTCCTTGAGCATATGCTTGCTCAAGTAGCGCGTCACGGTTTGATTGACTTGGATATTACCTGCAAAGGCGATTTGCACATTGACGACCATCACACCGTTGAAGACATCGGTATCGTATTGGGTCAAGCCCTGAAACAAGCGCTTGGCAATAAAGCCGGCATTACCCGTTACGGCCATGCTTATGTTCCGCTGGATGAAGCATTGAGCCGTGTGGTCATCGACCTTTCCGGCCGCCCCGGTTTGGTATACAACATCGACTTTACCCGCGCCCTGATCGGCCGTTTTGACGTCGATTTGTTTGAAGAATTTTTCCATGGCCTTGTGAACAACAGCATGATGACCTTGCACATCGATAACTTGAGCGGCCGTAATGCGCACCATCAAGCCGAGACCGTTTTCAAAGCCTTCGGCCGCGCCCTGCGCATGGCAGTCGAATACGATCCGCGTATGATTGGTCAAATGCCTTCTACCAAAGGCACGCTGAGCGAAGAATCTGTTCAAGAAGAAGCGGAAGCTGCGTCTGAAGAATAAGGCATTGTGTGAATGAATAAAGGCCGTCTGAAACCGATCGGGATTTCAGGCGGCCTTTTATTATTTGTCTTGTATGGTGGCAATATTTTGTTTTAAACCATCTTTTGCTACAATCATTCTTATTATTATATTAATCATTAAATGGTTCAGACGGCCTGAGGAGAAGCAATGAAAGTAGCGATTGTCGATTATGGAATGGGAAACCTGCATTCAGTGTTGAAATCGGTTCAGGCGGCGCAGGTCTTGTCCAAGCAAAATGCCGAGGTTTATCTGACTTCGCGGCCCGAAGAAGTGATGGCGGCGGATAAGGTTATCTTTCCGGGGCAGGGCGCCATGCCGGACTGTATGTCTGCGCTGAAAGCCAGCGGTTTGGGCGAGGCGGTTTCAGACGGCCTGAAAAACAAGCCGTTTTTTGGAATTTGCGTAGGTGCGCAATTATTGTTTGAACACAGCGAAGAAGGCGATACAGATGGTTTGGGTTGGTTTGAAGGCCAAGTCAAACGGTTTTTGCCCAATCAGACCGATGCGCAAGGAGGCCGTCTGAAAGTGCCGCATATGGGCTGGAATACGGTACGTCAAACCCGCCCGCATCCTTTGTTTCAAGACATTGGGCAGAACGAGTATTTTTATTTTGTTCACAGCTATTATTTTGCGCCGAAAAATGAAGAGATTGTTTTAGGCGTCAGCGAATATCCGAATGAATTTGCCTGCATTGTCGGTCAAGACAATGTGTTTGCCACACAGTTTCACACGGAAAAAAGCCATCAGGCGGGATTATTGCTGCTGCGGAATTTTTTAAATTGGCAGATTTGAGGTTTCTAACATAAATCTGCTAAAAATCGCTAATTTGTGTAAAATATACTGAAACTGAATAGAGGAGAAAAAAATGCTGTTGATACCTGCCATTGATTTGAAAGAAGGACGTTGTGTCCGCTTGAAACAAGGTTTGATGGAGCAGGCGACGGTGTTTTCCGATTCGCCTGCAGAGACGGCTTTGCATTGGCGCAACCAAGGCGCACGCCGTTTGCATTTGGTTGATTTGAACGGCGCATTCGCAGGCGTTCCTCAAAATTTTCCGGCGATTAAAGAAATTTTGGCCGCCGTGGCCAAAGATATTCCGGTACAGCTTGGCGGTGGCATCCGTGATTTGGAAACCATTGAAAAGTATTTGGATTTGGGGCTGACTAATGTGATTATCGGCACGGCTGCGGTAAAAAATCCTGAATTTGTGCGCGAAGCATGCAAGGAATTTCCGGGGCAGATTATTGTCGGCTTGGATGCCAAAGACGGCATGGTGGCGATAGACGGTTGGGCAACGGTAACGGAACATCATGTTGTCGATTTGGCCCAACGTTTTGAAGATGATGGCGTCAACAGCATTATTTACACCGATATCGGCCGCGACGGCATGATGAGCGGCGTGAATATCGAAGCTACCGTCAAATTGGCCCAATCCGTGAATATCCCGATTATCGCTTCCGGCGGTTTGACGAATTTGGATGATATCCGCGCATTGTGTGCCGTCGAAAAAGAAGGCGTGAGCGGTGCGATTACCGGCCGTGCAATTTACGAGGGAAGCATTGATTTTGCACAGGCGCAAAAACTGGCCGATTCTTTGGCTTAAGTGTGTCGGATTATGCGGATAAGACCTTGCAGGCCATTAAAACGCAGCGGCTGACGCAGCACATAAAAATGCACTCAAAGGGATTGCCTGTATAGGTTATGGGTTTATATTTGTTTGAAATAATTATAAAAACAACCCAATCGATATTTTATTAAGGGATTAGTATGCTTGAAGCGTTTGTTTTGGGTTTTTGGATTATCTGGTCATCTGACCGCGAAGTGTATCCGCTAAGCGAAAGTTTGTGGTTTACACTGATTGCAGTGATATTGCGGCAGCTGACGGCGTTTGATTTGCCGATTATCGATACCTATTGGATGATTTTCAACGGGATAATATGGGCATTTGCCGGGTTGATTTTCGCCATTGTCGGCCGTATCGACAGCAATTTTATTATTTCCTGCGTGTTGGCGATGATGGCCGGTATCGGTTATTTTCAGCTGTTGCAACATTTGCCGGATTGGTTGGGCAAATTTTTGGCCTGACGGTTTCAGACGGCCTGATAACGGATAAGAGGTATTGGGTATGGCATTGGCAAAACGAATTATTCCTTGTCTGGATGTAAAAGACGGCCGCGTGGTAAAAGGCGTCAACTTTTTGGGTTTGCGCGATGCAGGCAATCCGGTTGACGTTGCCAAACGCTACAATGATGAAGGTGCGGATGAGTTGACCTTTTTGGACATCACCGCTTCCAGCGACAATCGCGATACTATTTTGTACGTTATCGAGGCGGTCGCTTCGCAAGTTTTTATTCCATTGACAGTCGGCGGCGGTGTGCGTACGGTTGCCGATATCCGCCGCCTGCTCAATGCCGGTGCCGATAAGGCCAGCATCAATACAGCTGCCGTAACCAATCCTGATTTGGTCAACGAAGCGGCCGGTTTTTTTGGTTCTCAGGCGATTGTCGTTGCTGTCGATGCCAAAGCGGTCAACCCTGAAAACACCCGTTGGGAAATCTTTACCCACGGCGGACGTAATCCGACCGGTTTGGACGCGGTGGAATGGGCTGTTGAAATGCAGCGGCGCGGCGCAGGCGAGATTTTGCTGACCAGCATGGACCGGGACGGCACCAAGCAAGGTTTCAACCTGCCGTTGACACGCGCGGTCAGTGAAGCGGTCGATATTCCGGTCATTGCTTCCGGCGGCGTCGGTTCGGTTCAACACTTGGTGGACGGTATTAAAGAAGGGAAGGCCGATGCGGTATTGGCCGCCAGTATTTTCCACTTTGGCGAAGCGAGTATCCGCGAAGCAAAACTGGCCATGCGCGAAGCAGGAATCGAAGTGCGTTTGTGATTGTTACCCAAAGGCCGTCTGAAAAATATGGGAGAAAACGCGAATGTCGAATATAAACGAAACGCTGCTGAATGCCGTAAAATTTGATGAAAAAGGTTTGGTTTGCGCCATTGCCCAAGATTGGCAGACACACCGTGTGCTGATGGTCGCCTGGATGAACGCCGAAGCCCTGCAAAAAACCGTAGAAACTGGTTTTGCCCACTATTACAGCCGTTCCCGCCAAAAACAATGGATGAAGGGCGAAGAGTCCGGGCATACGCAAAAAGTACACGAATTGCGCCTGGATTGCGATGGCGACGCTGTGGTTATGTTGATTGAACAAAACGGCGGCATTGCCTGTCATACCGGGCGCGAAAGCTGTTTTTACAAAGTTTGGCAAGACGGCGCATGGCAGACAGTGGATGCCGTGTTGAAAGACGAAGAAGCAATTTACGGACATAAACATCCTTAAGGCCGTCTGAAAGAAATAAGAGAAACCGACCATGACCGATACCATCCTTACCCAAATTCAAAACGTCATCGATTCGCGCAAAGGCGGCGATCCCGATGCTTCTTACGTTGCCCAACTGTTGCACAAAGGCGAAGACAAGATTTTGAAAAAAGTCATCGAGGAAGCAGGTGAAACCTTGATGGCTTCTAAAGATGGCGGCGGCGAACATTTGGTTTACGAAGTGGCGGATTTGTGGTTTCACACCATGGTTTTATTGGCGCATCATGACTTACGCGCCGAAGATGTGGTCAACGAGCTTGCGCGCCGTCAAGGTTTGTCGGGATTGGTGGAAAAAGCTTCTCGCAAAGAATCTTGAATTTATATTACAATCCCGTATTTGACTTGTTTCAGAATCCGTCTCTTGGGGCAAAAACGATTTCACTTTGTTTGGCGAAACCCGTTACGCCCGTTTTCAGACGGCCATTGGAGCCATTATGGATAATTGTATTTTCTGCAAAATCGCCGCCAAAGATATTCCGGCACAAACCGTTTACGAAGACGATGAGATGCTTTGTTTTAAAGACATCCGCCCTGCCGCACCGGTACATCTGCTGCTGATTCCGAAAGTACACTTCGATTCACTGGCACACGCCACTGCCGAACATCAAACCCTGTTGGGTAAAATGATGTTGAAAGTCCCTCAAATCGCCCAAGAGGCAGGTTTGACCGACGGTTTCAAAACCCTGATCAACACAGGCAAAGGCGGCGGACAAGAAGTCTTCCACCTGCATATCCATATCATGGGTACGCCCGCATAATTATTATCTCTTTTTAAATTAAACAAATTCAAGGATTTATCATGGGTAGCTTCTCTCTCTGGCACTGGATTATCGTACTGATTATTGTCGTTTTGGTATTCGGTACCAAAAAATTGCGCAACGTCGGCAAAGACCTCGGCGGTGCAGTGCATGACTTCAAACAAGGCCTGAACGAAGGTACAGACGGCAAAGATGCCAAAAAAGACGAAGTCATCGAACACAAAAAAGACGAAGACAAAGCATAATCCATGTTTGATTTCGGTTTGGGCGAATTGCTGCTGGTCGGCGTTGTCGCCCTGATAGTGTTAGGCCCCGAACGTCTGCCGCAAGCCGCGCGCACGGCCGGGCGTTTGGTCGGTAAATTGCAAGGATTCGTCAACAACGTCAAGCAGGAGCTCAATACTCAGGCTGAGTTGGATGAATTGCGCAAAGTCAAGCAGGAATTTGAAGCCGCCGCTTCGGAGTTTCGCGACGGTATCAAAGACTTGGGCGATGATGCACAAAAAAATCTGAATGATATTTCAGACGGCCTCAAACCGTGGGAGCGCCTGCCCGAACAAAAAACGCCAGCTGATTTTGGTGTGGACGAGTTCGGTAATCCTCTGCCTGATTTGGCGCCAAGCAGCACTGAAAATGAAAGTGCGGCCCAAGTTTCTGAAGAGGGTGGGGCAGCGCAAACCCAAGAGCCTGCCGGGGCTGAAAATGCCGAGTCCGAGCAAGACCGCGCTTGGCGTGAGTATTTGACCGCATCGGTTTCCCCCGCTCCGGCGGTTGAAGTCAGCTATGTCGAAGCTCCTGCCGCCGATGTTCCTCCGCTGCATACGACATCTCTGCGTAAGCAGGCGATGAGCCGCAAGCGCGATATGCGCCCGAAATTCCACGCCAAACCCAAACTGCGCGTCCGTAAGTAAAAAGTGAGTCAACCGGTGTCCGAACCTCAACACGAACAACCCGTCCAACCGCTTATCGAGCATCTTCTCGAGCTGCGCCGCCGCATGATGTGGATCGTCATCGGCATCGTCGTCTGCTTCTTGGGCATGATGCCGTTTGCCCAGCAGCTCTATACTTTTGTTGCCGAACCATTGATGGCCAATCTGCCTAAAGATACCAGCATGATTGCGACCGATGTGATCGCGCCGTTTTTTGTGCCGGTGAAGGTTACCTTGATGGCGGCGTTTCTGCTGTCCTTGCCGCACACGCTGTATCAAGTCTGGGCGTTTGTCGCCCCGGCCTTATACCAAAACGAAAAGCGTTTGATTACGCCGCTGGTGTTGTCCAGCGTAACGCTTTTCTTCGTCGGTATGGCGTTTGCCTATTTTCTGGTGTTTCCCGTTATTTTCAAATTCTTGGCCGGTGTAACCCCTGTCGGCGTCAATATGGCGACCGATATCGACAAATACCTGTCCTTTATTTTGGGCATGTTTGTCGCATTCGGTACGACGTTTGAAGTACCCGTCGTTGTGGTGTTGCTTGCAAAAATGGGCATTGTTTCGACCGCTCAGCTTAAGAACGCCCGTCCGTATGTTATCGTGGGTGCGTTTATCGTGGCCGCAATCATCACGCCGCCTGACGTGATTTCTCAAACCCTGCTTGCCGTTCCGCTGATTCTGCTCTACGAAGCCGGCATTTGGTTCAGCCGTTTTGCCAAGGCCAAAACGCAGCAGGAAGATGAGGATAAACCGCAACCGCCGGCGGAAATTTGAGAATAAAGGCCGTCTGAAGGATTTTTCAGACGGCCTTTGTGTTTATGACAGTTTTAAATTTTAAGGAGCAACATGATGAATGTTCAGGATATCGTACAAAAACGTTACAGCACCAAATCTTTTGATGCCTCCAAAAAAATATTTCAGCCGAAGATTTTGCCCAAATCGAAGCGGCACTGCGCTACAGTCCTTCCAGCGTCAATATCCAACCTTGGCATTTTGTGATTACGGATAATGAAGCAGGGAAAGCACGGGTAGCCAAATCTGCAGAAAATTTTCCGTACAACCTGCCCAAAATCATCAACGCTTCTCATGTAATCGTATTTGCGGCGCGGGTGTATGCCGATGATGACTATTTGGCAGGCGTGTTAGAACAGGAAGATAAAGACGGACGTTTTGCTACGGCCGAAAATAAGCAAATGGGCGATAATGCGCGCCGTACTTTCTTGGGTATCCACCGCAATCAAATGTAAGACGAAACCCAATGGTTGTCGAGACAAGTTCATATTAATTTGGGCTTTACCCTGTTTGCCGCCGCGGCCTTGGGTGTGGATGCCGTTCCGTTGGAAGGGGTGGATATGGCTGTTTTGGATCAAGAATTTGGTTTGGCTGAAAAAGGTTATCGTGCTGTTGCCGTTGTCGCATTGGGCTATCGCGCCGAAGATGATTTTAATGCCAAATTGCCGAAATCACGTTTGGAAAACGAGGTAATTTTTACCCAGGTATAACCGAGGGGCTTGGTTTCAGATCTTTGAAAAAGCCATCTGTTTCTATCTTATTGAGAAGCATAATGTCAGGCCGTCTGAAAATAAACTACTTTTCAGACGGCCTTTTTATTGTTCTTGTTTTTCTTTGTCCTCCTTATTTTTCAAGCATCTTACAAAAAGGGTTTGGAAAAATAGATGCTTATATTTTGACCGGATTCAGCCGTACGATTTCATGGATAAATGTGTTATCGTATTCATATATGTTAAAAAACATTAATAAATTTGTATTTTTCTTACAGAGAAAGGCTTCAAAATGGATGGTTGGACTCAAACGCTGAGTGCTGGTACTTTGCTCGGTATTGCGGCGGCGGCAATTTTGCTGATTTTGATTTTAATTGTGAAACTGCGTGTTCATGCTTTGCTGACGTTGGTATTGGTCAGCCTGCTGACTGCTATCGTAACAGGCCTGCCTATGGGCAGCATCGTCAATGATGTGTTGGTCAAAAACTTTGGCGGCACGCTCGGCAGCGTGGCGTTGTTGGTCGGTTTGGGCGCAATGCTCGGCCGTTTGGTGGAAACTTCCGGCGGTGCCCAATCTTTGGCAGATGCGCTGATTCGGATTTTTGGTGAAAAACGTGCGCCGTTTGCCTTAGGCGTGGCTTCTTTGATTTTCGGTTTTCCGATTTTCTTTGATGCCGGTTTGGTGGTGATGTTGCCGATTGTGTTTGCAACGGCACGCCGCATGAAGCAAACTGTTTTGCCCTATGCGTTGGCATCTATTGGCGCATTTTCCGTCATGCACGTCTTCCTGCCGCCTCATCCCGGCCCGATTGCCGCTTCTGAATTTTATGGTGCAAATATTGGTCAACTGCTAATTTTGGGTTTGCCGGTTACCTTGATTACTTGGTATTTCAGTGGCTATTTATTGGGTAAAGTTTTGGGTCGCAGCATTCATGTGCCCGTTCCTGATCTGCTCAGCGGCGGTACGCAAGATAACGACCAACCGAAAGCGCCTGCAAAAGCATCTACAGTCATCGGTATTATGCTGATTCCTATGCTGTTGATTTTCTTGAATACTGGTTTGTCTACTCTGATCAGCGAGAAAATGGTCAGTGCGGATGAAGGCTGGGTGCAGTTTGCGCGAATGCTCGGTTCGACACCGATTGCTTTGCTGATTTCTGTTTTGGTGGCCCTGTATGTATTGGGCAGTAAACGTGGCGAAAAAGCCAGCGCTTTGGAGAAAACCATTGATGGCGCATTGGGCCCGGTTTGTTCGGTTATTTTGATTACCGGTGCGGGCGGTATGTTCGGCGGCGTATTGCGTGCTTCCGGTATCGGTAAGGCTTTGGCCGACAGCATGGCTGACTTGGGTATTCCCGTTTTGCTGGGCTGTTTCTTGGTGGCTTTGGCTTTGCGTATTGCGCAAGGTTCTGCGACTGTTGCCCTGACTACCGCTGCCGCGTTGATGGCACCGGCCGTTGCGGCGGCAGGTTTCAGCGATTGGCAGATTACTTGCGTGGTATTGGCGACGGCGGCGGGTTCTGTCGGTTGCAGCCACTTTAACGACTCAGGCTTCTGGCTTGTCGGCCGTCTGTTGGATATGGATGTGCCGACGACCTTGAAGACATGGACGGTCAACCAAACACTTATCGCACTCATCGGTTTTGCTTTATCGTCAGTGTTGTTTATCTTGGTTTAATCGAAAACGGCCGGCGGATAGTGTTTTTGAGATAACACAATCCGCCTGTTTTCAAATACCGTTAAAATCCAGATAAACAAGGAGTAGAAAAGTGACGACACATTTTGTCATGATGGGCGTATGCGGTTGCGGTAAAACCACTGCCGCACTCTCGTTGCAAAAATATCTTGATCAATGTCCCTATGCCGAAGGCGATGATTTTCATACCCAAGCCAACCGCGACAAGATGGGTGCCGGTATTCCGCTGACGGATGAAGACCGCTATCCTTGGCTGGGCAATTTGCGTGACTGGATGACAGAGCAGGCAAAAAACGGGGAAAAATATTCCATCGTTACTTGTTCCGCACTCAAGCATCACTATCGCGATATTCTGCGTGGTGCGGAAGGGAAGGTGGCTTTTATTCATCTGACTCCGCCTCAAGCAATCAATCTTGAACGTATGCTGTCGCGTCAGGGGCATTATATGAAAGCCGGAATGCTGGATTCGCAGCTGGAGATTTTGGAAGAGCTGGGTGCTGATGAGTACGGTGTCAAAATCGACAATCCGGGTTTGCCTGAAGCCGTTGAGGCAGATATTGTGAATTGGGTGAAAGCGCAAGGCTTGATTTAGTAATGATCAGAAATGGAAAGGCCGTCTGAAATCTTTCAGACGGCCTTTTTTGATGGGATTTAGAATGTTTTTTGCGAGTCAAGCAATAAGGTAACCGGCCCGTCATTGCAAAGGGAAACCTGCATATGGGTTTGGAATCTGCCGGTTTCGACAGTCAGTCCATGTTCGCGCAAAAGTTGCGCGGTATATTGATAAAGCTTATCCGCTTGTTCGGCAGGGGCGGCATTGGAGAAGGACGGACGGCGGCCGCTGCGTGCATCGGCGTAAAGGGTAAACTGGGAAACCAATAATATCGAGCCGCCGACATCTTTGAGCGATAAATTTAATTTGCCGTTTTCGTCTTCAAAGATGCGCAGGTTGGCGGTTTTATCCGCAATGTATTTGGCGTCTGCTTCCGTGTCGGCGTGGGTAACGCCGAGCAATATCATAAATCCGTTGTCGATTTTTCCGCAGGTTTCGCGGGAGTTTTCGGACAAAACGTCAACTTTGGCTTGGGTAACTTTTTGAATAACGGCGCGCATGATGTTTTTGAATAAAAGAAGTTTGTAAAAAAGGGCGTAAAACACACGCCCTTTGGGTTGGAGTATGGTTTCAGACGGTCTGAAACCATTGAATCAATTTACGGATTAATGCCGTTTTCTTTTAAGATGCGTTCGATCTGATTATTAACTTTTTGCCGTTTGACAGCTTGGGCAATTTGGTTGCGTACCAGCTCGAAAGGTTCGGCATTCGGATCATGCTCTACCGCGCTGAGTTTAAACAGATAAAAACGGTTTTCCATCTGAATCGGCTCATGCGTTACGTCGCCCCGGGTCATGTCGGCAAAAGCAACGGCCAGTTGGGGAGGAAGCTGTTGCGGAGAAATGAAGCCGTCAAATTCTTGTTCTGGGTTAGGATAGCGCTTCATCAGCTCTTCGAATGACAAGCCTTTGAGCAGCAGTTCTTGCGCGGCGCGTACTTCGTCGGCTGAGGCAAAGCTGACTTGTTGCAGCTTGATAATGCGTGTTTGCTGGTCGTAGAAACGGCGCAACTCGGCATCGTCAACTGCGGTTTGACGTTCTAGATAAGCAGCGTATTGGTTGGCATAGAACTCAGCTTCAACGTTTTTGAACTGATTCTGTACTTCCGCATCTTTGTCCAAACCAGCTTTGAAGGCTTCATTTTTCAAGATTTCCAAAGTCTGCAAGCGTGTAACCACATCTTTGCGGATTGCCTGACCATCGGGTTTGGCAGTCTGGTTGGGATGTTGATCGGCCTGTCTCAATACTTCGGCAACCATGCTGTCGATACGGGCGGGATCGATTTCAGGTGCTTTGGCGGTTGCCAAACCGATCGTCGACAGGGTAAGGATGGCCAAAACGGCAGTTTTGGGCTTGATGTTCATGTGAGTTCCTTATTGCCCGCCGCTATAAACGGCGGGCACGTTATATTACTTGTTGACTTTGATGCTGGCTTTTTTCAGCAATGATTGAATGGCCGCATTGACACGGGCACCCTGTAAATCGCTGCCAATCTCGTTTTTAGAGGCTTCGTAAGAAGGTACGGTAACGTTACGGCGGTCATTGACATAGAAGACGGCATACAGATTACCGTTTTGTAGTGGCGTTTTAGTGTGCGCGCCTTTTTTCAGGTCTTTGACGGCTGCATAAAGCGGAGGTGCTGATTCTTGTAAATCTTTGAGCGGAACATAAGCTTTAGGGATGCCGCCGGCTTTTTTGGCTGCTTCATCAATTGAATATTGGTTCAATACCGAAGCAAAGCTTTTTTTCGCGTCCAAGTCGGCAATGGCTTTTTGGGCATTGCTGTTGCTGTCGGTTACGATTTCGCCCAGTTGGACTTCTTGGGTGCCTTTATAGAAGTTGCTGAAATCATTGTAAGCGGCTTTGACATCTTTTTCTTGAACAGGAAATTGGCGGATGATGTGTGCCGCGAAAGCTTGGCCTAACAAATCATTTTCAAAAGCCGCCCATTCGGTTTTGAATGTGGGCTTTTTATCCGCTCCTTGCTTGGCGGCATCGGCACGTGCTTGCTCCAGTGCCGCTTTGAATTCAGCGCTTTGATCCAACTTTAATTTTTTGGCTTCTTGGGTAACCACAGTGCTGATAACTTGACGTTCAGTCAGCATTTGGCGCAATTCAGGCGTATCTTGAATGTTAGGATTGCTGGTGCGTACGGAAGCCACTTGGTCGTCAATAACGCTGCTGTCGATGGCCTGGCCGTTGACGGTAACCAAAGTTTGGGCAAACAGGGTGCCGGAAGTCAGAGCGAGCATCAAGGCTGAAGCAAAGTAGGTTTTTTTCATCGTATTTCTCTTCTAAATTAATGATTGGAAATCAAAGTTTGGGCGGTAATCTTAATGGAAGTATTCATCCGGCGTGGTTGCTTTGATGCTGAGCGCATGAATCAGGCCGTCTGAAAACAAGTCTTGTAAAAGCTGCTTAATCATACGTTGCCGTTGGAGGCGGCCGATATTTTCAAATGTGTTGCTGACCACCAGTATCGCATAATGCCCGCCGCCTTTATTGCCGGCATGGCCGGCGTGCAGATGGCTCTCATCTTCAAAATCGAAGAACTCAGGCTCAAGTGCCTGCAGGCGTTCTTCAATCATTTGACGCATATTGCTCATTTGAACACGGCTTTAAAGGGTTTGATCAAGACTTCGGCGTATACGCCGGCATCGACGTAAGGGTCTTGTTCGGCCCATTCTTGTGCGGCGTCTAAAGACTCAAATTGAGCCACAATCAGGCTGCCGGAGACGCGTTCCGGATTATCCGGCAGGGGATTGGGGCCGGCAGTCAGCAGGCGGCCTTGCGCTTTCAATTCTTCCAAACGTGCCAAATGCGCGGGGCGTGCCGCCATGCGTGCTTCGTGGACATCTTCGGCATCAGTGGCCAAAAGCATGAAATATTCCATTATTGATCCTCCTTAGGCTGGAAACGCATCAGATACATGCCCTGTGCGATAGAAAAAATGATTGTGAAACCCAATGTGCCGAACAATTTGTAATTGACCCATTGGTCTGGAAAATACGTAAAGACAAAGAGATTGGCAGCCCCCATAAAAATCAGGAAGCCAATCCATGCATAAGTCAGGCGCGTCCATACAAAATCAGGAAGCTGCATTTCTTTACCCATCACGGCTTTTAGCCCGTTTTTACCGGCAAGATGACTAAACAGCATGACGATCGCGCCGATCCAAAACAGAACGGTCGGTTTCCACATGATGAAGCGGTTGTCTTTCAGTAAAATCGTTGCACCGCCAAAAAAGACAATCAAAATCAGGCTGATCCATTGCATGGTGTCCAGCTTGTGGTGTTTCCAAAAGGTCAGTGCAGCTTGGGCAATGCCGACTACAACCGCAACAGCCGTTGCGGCAATCATGTCTTTGGTGATGATGTATGTAATGAAAAATAAGAATACGGCGAATAAGTCGCTCAAAACTTTCATATGTTAATGATGAAACTAATTGAGTAAATGCTAATCATACAGGCAGATGTGTTTTTTTGCACCTTCCCTCATGACTTTAATGCCGCATATATTTATATAAAATATTTGTTTTGGGTCGGAGAAATTTGTAAAAAAGAAACACAAGCATGCAAAAGTAATAGATTTACCAAGGAATTTCAGGCTGAATGGCCTGTATTGCTTGGCAGGAATGGGTTAAAAATATATCATGACGTAATATCTAGTAAATATATGGTTAAATGCGCGCACATTGGTCAGTACCATAATTTCCGAACAGGGGATCAGTTTTGAAAAAACATCACAATATTAAATTAATTACAGCTTCTATCGCTTTAATGACATCGCTCAGTGCTTCTGCAGGTTTGGGCGGTTTGAACGTTCAATCTCATTTGGGCGAGCCTTTTACAGGCAGTATTACCGTAACAGGCGAGGAAGCCCAGGCTCTGCTTAACGGCGGCAATGCCACTATTTCAAATGGCAATTTGCGCGCGGCAGTACGCAAATCAGGCGATAAGGCAGTCGTTACGATTCGTTCTTCTAAAGCCATTAAAGATCCTGTTTTGGTTTTCCAAGTAGGTGTGGGCGCGCAATCGCGTGAATACACTGCCATCATTGATCCGGCCGGATACGACGCTAAAGATGCGGCATCCGTCCGCACCCGTCAGGCTGCCGAATCCCAAACCTTCGAGCCGACGCGCAATGCCCAACAGCCTGCCACAAAAAACAATAAAGCAACAGGCAATCAGGCAGTTCAAGTGCGTAAAGATGCGCAGCGTAAGGCTGAGAAAAAACAAGTTCAGACGGCCTCTGCTAAAAACGATACGGCCGTACGTTCAGGCAGACAGCATTTGGTGCGTACGGGTGAAACCCTGATTGCCATTGCGTCCAGCATCCGTCCGCAAGGTATGACCTTGGATCAAACTATTCAAGCGTTGGTTAATGCCAATCCGAATGTGTTTATTGATAACAATGCCAACCGTATGTTGGCAGGTAAAGTGCTGAATATCCCGAGCCGTAGCGAATTGCAACGCTTGGCTGCTTCTTCGCCTGTTAAAGCCGATACGGCGCCGGAAAAAGGCAATGAGGCCGCCAATACAACAGAAGCTAAAACAGAAAAACCTGTTACTCAGCTTGATGTTCAGACTGAAACTCAGGTTAAAGATGCCGGCGCAAATCTTCAGCAACAGGAAGAAGTGAAACAAGCTTCAGCTGCGCAAACAGAGCAAGCAGCATCTGTGGCTGTCAATGAAAATGCAGCATCAGCAGCTCCTGCTTCCGATGTTCAAGATGTTATGGCTTCCGATAACCAAGAGAATGTATTGGCTTCAGAACCTGTCGCTACGACTGATTCTGCTGCAGAGCCGGCAGAGAGTGAATCAGACGGCAATTTGTGGAAATGGTTGTTGGCAGGCGGCGCAGCCCTTATTGCTGCTTGGTTGTTGTTGAGAGCTGCCGGTAAGCGTAAAGACGAGCCGAAAGCCGCACCTGCAAGCCGTAAGGATGAAGAAAAGCCTGTACAGAAAAGTGCTGCTGCTTCAGCCGCTGCTGCGGTTGCCGCAAGCAAAGTAACGCCGTCTGAAAAAACTCAAGAAGGTTTGCTTGTCGAAGATGATTTTGAAGATGATATCGTTATCAATGAAGTAGAAGAATCTTCCAATGTTGACGATGTCAAACTTGATTTGGGCAAGATTGACCATAGTCAGGCAGGCATTCTTTCCAGTGCAGTAACGCATGATGCAGAAACAGAGCAACGCCGTCATGCGGATTGGGACAATATTGAGTCGACAGAAAGCGTGTATGAACCCGAGCCGGAAAATCCGTATCAGCCGGTATCTGTTGTCATGCCTGAGCGAAATGAAGAGCTGCTAGAGTTTACAGTAGAAACGCCTGAAAATTCAGACGACCATGTGCTGCCATTTGATGTCAAGCAAGATCAGGACGTACAAATTCAAGAAACCAAAGAAGAAGCAGAGAAAGAAGAAGCTGCTTCCGAGTTTGTGATTGAAGAAGGTGCATTGGAATGGGAAGCTGAAGATGTTTCAGTGGCCGCCGATAAAAGTAATAGCGAAAGAGGCTTTGTTTCAGAATCAGTCGGTATGACTGCTCCGCTCGAGGCTAAATATGATTTGGCCAAGATGTATATCGAAATCGGTGATCCTGAGGCAGCCCGCGAAACATTGCAAGGGCTGATTGAAGAAGCTGAAGGCGATATTCTATATAAAGCCCAAAAACTGATGAAAGAACTTGGCGCATAAGTGTCAGTCAAATGAAGATGCCGTTTCAGACGGCATCTTTTTTATGGTAAATTAAAAGATGAGATTTGGGCCGAATCCATTTTTAGATATGACAGTATTGCATGGCAGTTCTATGGTGGACGAAGATAAAGGCCGTCTGAAATACATGATGAGAGGCGTGTGATGATCACGCCTTTTAATATTTGTTATTTGAGCGTGGACAACAATATCCATTTATAAGAAGTATAAGAAATGACCGAACAAACGAATACAACAGGACATTCCGTCCAGCGTTGGGCTTTAACTCTATCTTATGACGGAAGCCGTTTTTATGGCTGGCAAAAACAGGCAGGAGACCTGCCGACTGTTCAGACGGCCTTAGAGCAGGCATTAACTTCAATAGCAGGAGAGCGGATTAATACGATTGTTGCAGGAAGGACGGATACGGGTGTGCATGCGACAGCTCAGGTTGTACACTTTGATACATCTGTAAGCCGTCCGGAGCAAGCGTGGGTGCGTGGAGTCAATGCGCATTTGCCTGACGGTGTGGCTGTATTGCTTGCACAAAAAGTTGCACCACATTTCAATGCCCGATTTGATGCTTATGGCCGGCATTACCGTTATTTGCTGGAATCATCTCCGGTTCGCTCTCCGTTGTTGGTCGGCAGGGTGGGGTGGACGCATTTGAAATTAGATTTAAATCTGATGAGGCAGGCTGCTGCTTTATTGGAGGGTGAACATGACTTCTCCAGTTTTCGAGCGGCTGAATGCCAGGCAAAATCGCCGATAAAAACGCTGTATAGAGCAAGTATTAGTGGGACTCCTCGTTATTTGTGCCTTGATTTGCATGGAAATGCATTCTTGCATCATATGGTGCGCAATATCATGGGCGCATTGGTATATGTAGGAAGTGGCAGGATCAGTGTGGATGAATTTCAGTCAATCTTTCATGCAAGAAGCAGATTGAAAGCGCCTCCGACCTTTATGTCTGACGGCCTGTATTTGACAGGTGTCGATTATCCTGATGAGTTTGGGGTGGTAAGACTGCCTCTGCCTGAGTGGATGAATGTTTCGGGTAATGTTTTTCAGACGGCCTAATTGACGGATTGTTGGTATAAAAGCAACAAAATAGCGTGATTGATGTGTAAATTAACAAAGTGTTGTAAAAATGCACAATTGGTTTTAAAAGAAATTTATCATTGATTTTAAATAATAAATTTCCTTTTTCTAGGCTGTGTTTGCCTTTGCTGGGTTTCAATGGTGGTGGGGGTGGATTGAATAAAGTTTGTTTTTTTAGAGAGGAGCAATTATAGTAACAGTCATGGAATCGCTGATTCCAGCGATAATGTAAGCCTAAGCGGATTGTCCGGTCTGCTTAAGTTATTTCTTCACAATAGAAAAGGAATACAGCAATGAAAAAATCTCTGATTGCTCTGACTTTGGCAGCTCTGCCTGTTGCAGCTATGGCTGATGTGACTCTGTACGGTCAAGTTAAAGCCGGCGTTGAAATTTCTAAAGTAAAAGTGGGTAAAGCTACTTCTAAAACTGCTACTGAGATTGCTGACTACGGTTCTCGCATCGGCTTCAAAGGCCACGAACACTTGGGTAACAACCTGAATGCTATCTGGCAAGTTGAACAAAACACTTCTATCGCCGGTGGTGACTCTGGTTTTGCTAACCGTGAATCTTTCATCGGTTTGGAAGGTGGCTTCGGTAAAGTTCGTGCCGGTAACCTGAACACTGCTCTGAAAGACAGCAGCGACAGCTTCGACCCTTGGGAATCTGGTGCCGCTAACGCAGACGCCCTGCAACTGGGTAAAATCAAACGTGTAGATACTCGTAAAGTGTCTGTACGTTACGACTCTCCTGTATTTGGTGGTTTCAGTACAAGCGTACAATACCAACCTCGCGACAATGCTAATCCTGGCGACAAATACACTCACGTTGTGAAAAGCCGTGAATCTTACGATTTGGGCCTGAACTACGAAAACTCTGGCTTCTTCGGTCGCTATGCTGGTTCTTATGCTAAACGTGCTGATTTGGATGCTGGCTACTTGGATGCATTCAACGGCAATACTACTTTGGCTGCCGGTACTTACAAAGATCACCAAGCCCACCGTCTGACTGCTGGTTACGATGCTAACAACCTGATGGTTGCTGTTGTAGGTCAATACGAAGGTTTCAAAGCTGACGTAGCTGGTGCTAAGAAAAACGAACGTACTGAAGTTGGTGCAACTGCTGCTTACCGCTTCGGTAACGTAACTCCTCGTGTTTCTTACGCTCACGGCTTCAAAGCTAAAGAAAACGGCGTGAAACAAGAGAACAGCGCTTACAACCAAGTTATCGTTGGTGCTGACTACGACTTCTCTAAACGCACTTCTGCCCTGTTGTCAGCCGGCTGGTTGAAAGAAGGCAAAGGCGATGCTAAATACGAGAAAACTGCTGGTACTGTTGGCCTGCGTCACAAATTCTAATCTGACTTAAGATTAGTCTGAAAAAAGAGCCTGTGTTATACAGGCTCTTTTTGTTTGTGTGGAAAGTACATTTGTTGTTGAAAGAGTGGAGTAAAGTATTTTCTGAATTATTTTCAGACGGCCTATTGAAATTAAAATCGAATCTTTGTATTCTGCTTTAATATATGCTGAATAGGATTTTGGGAATTATTTTGAGTATTATTATAAATAAATTAATAATATAGTAAGATTTGTTGAATCGGGTTGATTTTACTGTGTTTCATGTCTGCTAAAGATGGGATTGTTCAATATAGTTCTAAAGTATTATTAGCATATAGAATTTGGTTTTAAGATTTGTAAACTTGATTTTAATCAAATTATCGCCGATGGATGATTCATATAATATCAGTGTTTAGAGTATCGATATATCGGGAATAGCCATGTCCTGCCTTGAAATAAAGTGTTTAAGTGGCATTTGGAAACGAATCCTTATGCTGTTTGCTGTATTTTTCGTGATGATGGTAAGCCTGCCTGCTTACGCGGAACGCTTGCCTGATTTCTTGGCAAAAGTTCAGCCGTCTGAAATTTTCCCAGGTGCTGACCGCTACGGTAAGCCAGAAGGTAAGCCCTTGGTTGCTCGCGTATACAAGGGTGAAGAGCAGCTTGGCTTGGTTTATATCACGACTGACGTAGTTAATACGCGCGGTTATTCGAGCAAACCGATCGATACGATGGTTGCCTTGGCCAATGATGGCACTATTGCCGGCGCAAAATTGGTTGAACATCATGAGCCGATTATGCTGATCGGTATCCCGCAATCCCGTGTCGATAAATTCATTGACAAATATATCGGCTTAAATTTTATTAAAAACCCGCCTCAACCAGGTGTTGCACCAGGGGATATTATTAGTGGTGCGACTGTAACCCTGATGGTCATCAATGACAGTATTCAGCGCTCTGTTAAAGCAGTAATCCATCAATATCATTTGGGTACAGATAAAGCAGTTCAAGCCGGTACGGCAGCTGCTTCCGGCGAACAGTCTGCAGAACCTGCCGTTCAAACCCGTCCGCGTCGTGTTGCCAATCAAGACAAACAAGATATCCTGTCATGGAATGCGCTTTTGGAACAAAAAGCCGTCGGTCATCTGCATATTTCTATCGACGAAATCAATAAACTGTTTGAGAAAAGCGGTAAAGCAGGTGTGGCAGATCATGCGGAGCAGGGCGATGGTAATGATACATTTATTGATCTGTATGTTGCCTTGGTCAGCCAACCTTCCATCGGTAAAAGCCTTTTAGGTGAAGCTGGTTGGAACAACCTGCAAAAACGTTTGAAACCTGGCCAAGAAGCTGTGATGGTGGCCGGCGAGGGTCGCTATTCTTGGAAAGGTTCGGGTTATGTCCGCGGCGGTATCTTTGACCGTATTGAAATGATTCAAGGCGATACCAGCTTCCGCTTTACCGATGCGCAACATGAACGTGTAGTTGCTTTATCCGCCGAAGGTGCGCCCGCATTTAAAGAGGTTTCTTGGTTCACCATCCCCGAAGGTGTAGAATTTGATGGTGCTGAGCCATGGCGTTTGCAATTGATGATCCAACGCGTATTGAGCGTAAATGATAAGGCATTTGTAACTGCCGATTTGGATTATGAATTGCCAAAAGGCTATTACGTTGACGATCCTAAAGCACCGCCGGTTGAAATCAGTGCACCGGTTGAGCCGGTGGCTGCGGCAGCCTCTGCTCCGGAAGAAAGTACAGGTATTGCAGAAGATGCAACGGCTGAGGAAGGCGTATCCAACCAACTTTGGAAACAGGTTTGGAAAGCCAAACAAGGTCAAATCGTAGTTGTTGGTATTGCTTTGACAATTCTTCTGTTGGTATTCCTGTTCCAAGACTGGATTGTCCGTTACGAAAAATGGTATGACCGATTCCGTCTCTGTTTCCTGACCTTTACGCTGTTTTATATCGGCTGGTATGCTCAGGCACAATTATCGGTAGTGAATACTTTGACGTTGTTCTCAGCCATTTTGACTGAATTCCACTGGGAATTCTTCCTGATGGATCCGCTGGTATTCATTTTGTGGCTCTTTACGGCGGCGACCATGCTGTTGTGGAACCGCGGTACATTCTGTGGATGGCTGTGTCCTTTCGGTGCATTGCAAGAGTTAACCAACCGTATCGCCAAAAAATTGGGTCTGAAACAAATTACAGTGCCACACTTGTTGCATACCCGTCTGAGTGCGATTAAATATGTAATTTTCTTCGCCTTGTTGGCAATTTCCCTGTACGATTTGGGTACGGCTGAAAAATTTGCTGAAATTGAGCCTTTCAAAACTGCAATTATTTTGAAATTCATGCGTGAATGGTGGTTCGTTCTGTTCGCCGCCGCTTTGCTGGTTGCAGGCTTGTTCATCGAACGTTTCTTCTGCCGTTATCTGTGTCCTTTGGGTGCAGGTATCGCATTGCCGGGCCGCTTCCGTGTGTTTGATTGGTTGCGCCGTTATAAAATGTGCGGTAACCCATGCCAGATTTGTACACACGAATGTCCAGTACAGGCAATCGCACCAGAAGGCGACATTCATCCGAACGAATGTATCCAATGTCTGCATTGTCAGGTAATGTATCATCACGATACGCGTTGTCCTCAAGTAGTGGCAACGAATAAGAAAAAACAAAAACAAGCGGCGGCAAAAGCTGAACAGCATGATGCGGCAGCAACGCAAAATGCCCAAGAACAAGTCGTCCAGTTTGTTAAAAAAGAATCGGCAATCAGTGTCGACAAGTAGTAATTTATCAATAAAAAAAGAGGGCTGTATCGGCAGCCCGACTTAGAAAGTTTTTCATCGGCAGGCCGTCTGAAAAATCGGCCGCCGGATTTTATCCAAGGAGTGTCGTATGTCAGACGAAAAATTAGAACAAAACGGCTTAAGCCGTCGTTCATTCTTAGGTACTGCCGCTGCTTCCGGTGCAGGTATTGCCGGTGCCGGTTTGTTGGGCTTGGCCGGTTGCTCTAACGGCGAGGGTGATAAAGCTGCTGCTTCCGGTGCTGCACCTGCGGAAAAAGCCGCTGCTCATTCTGCCGAGCCGGGTAAACAGACTTCCGAAGTCGGTCCAGGCGAACTTGACCAATACTACGGTTTCTTGTCAGGCGGTCAATCAGGCGAAATGCGCTTGATCGGCGTACCTTCTATGCGTGAGTTGATGCGTATCCCTGTATTCAATATGGACAGCGCTACCGGTTGGGGCCGTACCAACGAGAGCCTGCGTATTTTGAATGAAAAAATTACGCCGGAAACCCGTAAATTCCTGCAAGACAGCGGTCTGCGCTGCTACCCTAACGGCGACTTGCACCACCCGCACTTGTCTTTTACCGATCAAACTTACGACGGCCGTTATGCTTACGCCAACGATAAAGCAAACACCCGTGTTTGCCGCGTCCGCTTGGATGTAATGAAAACCGATAAAATCATCGATATTCCTAATGCTTCAGGTATCCACGGTCTGCGTCCGCAACGTTATCCGAAAACCGGTTACGTTTTTGCCAACGGCGAACACATTGTTCCAGTTGACGGCGTAGGCAAATGGGATGATGCGAAAACTTGGAATGCCGTGTATACCGCAATTGACGGCGAAACCATGGAAATCGCATGGCAAGTTTTGGTAGACGGTAACTTGGACAACGGCGATGCCGACTACCAAGGTAAATACTCTTTCTCTACCTGCTATAACTCTGAACGCGCTCTGACTGTACAAGGTGCTTCTTCTAACGAGCAAGACTGGTGTGTGGTATTTAACCTGGCCGCCATCGAAGAAGGCATCAAAAAAGGCGACTTCAAAGAAGTTAACGGCGTGAAAATGTTGGACGGTCGTGCGGAAGCCAACTCTCCATACACTCGTTACATCCCGGTTCCTAACTCTCCTCACGGCTGTAATGCAAGCCCTGACGGCAAATACATCATGCTCAACGGTAAACTGTCTCCAACTGTTACCGTATTGGATGTCAGCAAACTGGATGACTTGTTTGCAGGTAAAATCAAAGAGCGCGATGTTGTCGTAGCCGAGCCTCAACTGGGTCTTGGCCCATTACACACTGCATTTGACGGTCGCGGCAATGCCTATACTACATTGTTTATCGACAGCCAAATGGTGAAATGGAACATCGACGACGCGATTAAAGCCTATAAAGGCGAGAAAATTGATCCGATTAAACAAAAACTCGACGTTCACTATCAACCTGGCCACAACCACACTACCATGGGCGAAACCAAAGAAGCCGACGGTAAATGGTTGGTATCTTTGAACAAGTTCTCTAAAGACCGCTTCTTGAATGCCGGTCCTTTGAAACCTGAGTGTGACCAATTGATCGACATCTCTGGCGATGAAATGCGTCTGGTGCATGACAATCCGACTTTTGCCGAACCACACGACTTGTGCTTGGTTGCTGCGTCTAAAGTGAACCCAAGCAAAACTTGGGACCGCAAAGACCCATGGTTCTGGCAAGAAGCTTTGGAACAAGCTCAAAAAGACGGTGTTGAGCTGGAAAAAGCTGCCAAAGTCGTACGTGAAGGCAACAAAGTACGCGTGTACATGACTGCCGTTGCGCCTGCTTACAGCGTTCCTCAATTTGAAGTGAACCAAGGCGACGAAGTTACCGTATATGTAACCAACGTTGAGACCATTGAAGACTTGACTCACGGCTTTACTTTGGAAGGTTATGGCATTGCTATGGAGATTGGCCCGCAAGCTACATCTTCTGTAACCTTCAAGGCTGTCCGTCCAGGTGTACACTGGTACTACTGCCAATGGTTCTGCCACGCATTGCACATGGAAATGTCTGGCCAAATGATTGTTAAACCAAAATAATTTCGGTTTGATGATTTAATTCTTCAGGCCGTCTGAAAAAATATTCTTTCAGACGGCCTTTATAGCAAAGTTGTTTGTCGGCCGATATGGCCACAAAATGAAAGCCATCATCAGACAGCTTTGCTATAACACCAAAATACCTGTTTCCGCATCGGTTTATCATGCGGCAAGCAGGCCGTCTGAAACAGAGATATGATTATGACGCACACACAAATCCATCGTTCCAAATGGCAACGTGCCGCACTCGTATTGCTGCTTGGCAGCATGGTTCAGACGGCCTTTGCCGCAGTCATCAACGTATCCGCACAAGACAATCTCAATGATGCTTTGGCGCGCGCCCAAGCCGGCGATACGCTCAAGCTTGCCTCCGGTACATACAAAACCAAACTCTATATCGACAAACCCATTACCATCGAAGGCCCTGCCGACCGTTCCGCCAAGATCGTCGGCGACCGAAGGGGGAGGACGGTTGCCGTTCATGCGCCTGATGTAACTTTGCGCAATCTGACCGTTTCCCATTCCGGCATGAGTTTGCCGGCAATGGATGCCGGTATCTATTTGGAAGAGACGGCAACGCGCGCGCTGGTGGAGCATAACAACATCATTGACAATTCTGTCGGCGTGTATATTCACGGTGCGGCAGAATCCATGGTGCGGGAAAATAAAATCATCGGCGATGCAACCCTGCGCGTCAACGAACGCGGCAACGGCGTAACCGTCTGGAATGCGCCCGGTGCGCAAGTGGTCGATAACGATATTTCCAAAGGCCGTGACGGTATTTTTTCAAATACCAGTACCCATAATACCTACAAAGGCAACCGTTTTAGCGACTTGCGCTTTGCCGTCCATTATATGTATACCAATGACAGCGAAGTCAGCAACAATATCTCCGTTGGCAACAATATGGGTTATGTGCTGATGTTTTCTGAACGCTTGAAAGTGTATGGCAACATTGCCGTTGGTAGCCGCGACCAAGGCATTATGCTCAACTACGTCAATTATTCCGAAATTCACGATAATGTGATCAACAAGGCGGGCAAATGTGTGTTTGCCTACAATGCCAACTACGATAAAATCTTTGCCAATCATTTCGAGAACTGCCAAATCGGTATCCACTTCACCGCAGCCATCGAAGGCACAACCCTGTACGAAAATTCATTTATCAACAACGAAAGCCAGGTTAAATATGTCAGCACCCGCTTCCTCGATTGGGGCGAGGGTGGTCGCGGCAACTATTGGAGCGATAACAGCGCCTTTGACCTTGACGGCGACGGCTTCGGCGACAGTGCCTACCGTCCCAACGGGATTATCGACCAAATCATCTGGCGCGCACCCGTCGCCCGGTTATTGATGAACAGCCCTGCCATAAGCATTGTCAAATGGGCGCAATCGCAATTTCCCGCCATCCTGCCCGGCGGTGTAATTGACAGCAAGCCTTTGATGAACCCCGTCCGCAATAAAACGACAACCAAATACGAAGCCATGAAGGACGAATTGCTGCATGAAGCAAAAACGCACCAATCCGAATGGGGTAATGCCGAAAACGGTGCGCTGACAGGCGGAAATGCCAATATGTAACCTTTCAGACGGCCCAATATCAAAGGCCGTCTGAAACATTCACTAGAGGAATATCCATGAGCAGTACCAACCACGTTGAATTGAGAAACGTGACCAAGCAGTTTGGCAGCCAAAAGGCCGTCAACCAAGTCGATCTGGTTCTCAAGGCTGGCGAGAGCGTCGGCATGGCAGGACACAACGGTGCGGGCAAATCTACCATTATGAAGCTGATACTCGGCCTGATTACGCCGACCGAGGGCGAAGTGATGCTTTTGGGAGAGCCGACCGGCAGTAAAGCAGGTGCGCAGCGTCGCAGCCAAATCGGTTACCTGCCTGAAACGGTTGCATTGCATCCTTCATTGACCGGTATCGAAACCATGGATTTCTATGCCAAACTAAAAAAACAGCCCCTGAGTAAAAACCGCGAATTGCTCGAGCGTGTCGGCATTTCTCAGGCCGCACGCCGCCGTGTCGGCACTTACTCTAAAGGTATGCGCCAACGCCTCGCTTTGGCACAAGCCTTGTTGGGCGAACCTAAAGTCTTACTGTTTGACGAGCCGACTACCGGCCTTGATCCGGCTTCGCGTCAAATGTTTTATGAAGTTGTGCGCGAACTCAATGGACGCGGCGCAACTGTATTGCTCAGCACCCACGCACTGGCCGAGCTTGACGGGCACGCCGACCGCATCATCGTTATGAAAAACGGCGTGAAAGTTGCCGACGGCAGCATGGATGAGTTGCATGTTCAAAGCGGTCTGCCGTTGACCGTCAATGTCCGCTTGAAAGAAGCGCGCCCGTTGAGCGAGCGTTGGCATCCGCTTTCAGACGGCCTGTCATACCAAGCGCAATGTAAAGCAGAAGAGCGCATGGCTCTTTTGAGCGAATTGGGTGATTTGGGCAGTCTTGCCTACATCGATATCCACACGCCTACACTTGACGATATGTACGCGCAATTCTTGAAGAGGGAAGACGTATGAACCCCGTTTGGATTATTACCGGCAAAGAAGTCCGCGACAGCCTGCGCAACCGTTGGGTTCTTGCCGCCGCACTTTTGCTTGCCGCATTGGCACTGTCATTAGGCTTTCTCGGCAGCTCGCCTACCGGTTCGGTCAAGGTTGATCCCTTGACGGTAACCGTAGTCAGCCTGTCCAGCCTGTCTATTTTCCTGATTCCGCTGATTGCGATGTTGCTCTCTTATGATGCACTGATCGGCGAAATCGAGCGCGGTACAATGGCGTTGCTGCTAAGTTACCCCATCTCGCGCAACCAAATCCTTGCCGGTAAATTTATCGGCCACCTCATCATCCTTGCCCTTGCCACCACGGCAGGCTACGGGTTGGCAGGTATTACCCTTCAGCTTGCCAACGGCGGTTTTGATATTGCCGCATGGCAGCCTTTCGCCCTCTTGATTGCTGCCAGCGTGATTCTTGGCGCAGCCTTTTTGTCCATGGGCTATTTGATCAGCGCAAAAGTTAAAGAACGCGGTACCGCCGCCGGTATCGCCATCGGCGTATGGCTGTTTTTTGTCGTTATTTTTGATATGGCGCTTTTAGGTGTTTTGGTTGCCGATACCGAACAAGTCATTACCGCGCCTGTAGTGGAAACCGTTCTTTTGTTCAACCCCGCAGACATTTATCGCCTGCTGAACCTGACGGGTTACGAAAATACAGCCATGTATGCCGGCATGGCGGGTTTGAGCGAACAAATCAGCCTGAGTATGCCTGTTTTGCTGACGGCTCAGGTATTATGGGTTATCATTCCTTTGATTTTAGCCGCCTGGATTTTCGGAAAGCGACAAATATGAGAAAAATATTATTGACAACCTTCACACTCATCGCATTGGCAGCCTGCAGCAAGCAGGACAACAGCCCTCCGCCTGCGCCCCAACAAATCAGCGACAGCGCAGTGGGTCATTACTGCAGCATGAATTTGACTGAACACAACGGCCCTAAAGCGCAAATCTTCTTGAACGGCAAACCTGAAAAACCAGTTTGGTTTTCCACCATCAAGCAGATGTTTGGCTACACCAAGCTGCCTGAAGAGCCGAAAGGCATTCATGTCATCTATGTTACCGATATGGGTAAAGTCAAAGATTGGGAAAAACCCAATGCCGACACCGAATGGATAGATGCGAAAAAGGCCTATTACGTTATCGAAAGCAGCTTTATCGGCGGCATGGGTGCGGAAGATGCGCTTCCTTTTGCCGACAAGGCACAAGCTGAAAAATTCGCCAAAGAAAAAGGCGGCAGAGTAGTCGGTTTTGCAGAAATGCCCGACGAATATATTTTCAAATAAAACAATCAATAAAGGCCGTCTGAAACCATTTCAGACGGCCTTTGTGTTGAAGGCGTGCCGATTGATATTTAATGATGCAGGCTTTCAATGTAAAAATAAAAAATCCAAGGAATACGCCATGTCCATCCCTTTAACGCGTCGCCGCTTCATTGCCATCGCCGCCACACTTGCCGTCGGTGCCGGCATTCCCTTTGCCATCAGCCGAAAAACCAATCGGCCGACTCATTCAGCCGACCCGAATCAAGAAGGGCAGCCTGTTATCTGGAAAGGGATTGCATTGGGTTCGGGTGCAGAATTGCGTTTGTTCGGCGTTGAACGCAAGCAGGCGGAAATATTGGTCAACAAAGTATTGGCGGAAGTCTCACGATTGGAAAAAATCTTCAGTCTGTATCGGGATGACAGCCTGATCAGCCGCTTAAACCGAGAAGGCCGTCTGAAAAATCCGCCATCCGATTTTTTGCAGCTGCTCAGTATCAGCCGGGATATTCATCAGCTGACGCAAGGTGCATTTGATCCCAGCATTCAGCCTTTGTGGAATCTGTATGCCGACCATTTCAGACGAAACCCAAAAACCGAAACGCCGCCGTCCGAACGCAGCATCAAAGATACGCTTAAATTGGTGGACTTCAACAAAGTTGATTTTGATACCAAAGAAATTCGCTTTGCCCAAAAAGGCATGGGCTTGTCGCTTAACGGCATTGCCCAAGGCTATATCACCGACAAAGTAGCCGAATTGTTGAAGCAGCAAGGCGTTTCTCAGGCATTGATTGATATGGGGGAGATTTACGGCTTTGATAATGCCAACCAGCGCGAGTGGAATGTCAGCATTCGCAATCCTGACCAAGAAGACCAAATCCTGACCACTATTACCATGAAAAATCAAGCATTTGCCACATCGGGCGGCTATGGCACGGTAATGGACGAGGCAGGCAAATTTACCCATCTGTTTGATCCGCGCACAGGCGGAAGCCAGCCGCGCTATAAAAGCATGAGCGTTATGGCGGAGAGTGCGGCAGTTGCCGATGCTTTTTCGACTGCATTTTCTATTATGGATGAAGCGGCCATCCGAGCAGCGGCCCAAGTCAAAAATGCACAGGTTTGGCTGGTAATGCCGAATAATGAATTGAAGAAGATTTGAGGTGGGAAAAAGAATGGTTTTGCCAGTTGGTTTGAATATGAATAAGAAAATCTTAAGTTATTGAAATGATGGAGTATAAAAAAGAAGGGTTGTCCAAATAGACAACCCTGAAACTCTTGCAGCTGGGAGTAATTAGCAAGAGATTACGACACTTAAAACAAAAATTCACTCATTTCAAAGCACGAAGCTTTAATATCTAAGCAATACGGTATTTCGACCGCTCAAACCCCTTCGAAACGGAGAAACACAACATTATGGGAAAATCCGACAAAGTGGTTTAAAGCAATTAAGATGAGCGGTCTAAAAAGCAGATAACCGGATGCCTTTAGATAAACGGTATAATATCAGGATAAGCGGAACATTACCAGTGAATATTATAAAAAAGTAGAATAATTCATTTAGTGATTGATTATATTGAATAAAAACATGGATTTTTATTGAATATTTTTACAACAGTTGATTCGGTTTGATATAAGAAATTATATAAGTGATTGTTATCAATAAAAAATAGTTTTGACTTTGTGAGTGATGATAGAAAAAGGCCGTCTGAACGTTCAGACGGCCTTTTTTCAAAGAGCGATTTATTTGGTTGCGGAAGCAGTAGAGGCGGCTTCGGCTTGAGCACCTGCTGCTGCGTTTTCACCCCATGCCGCAGGGTATTTGTAACCGGCAAAGCGTTTTTGTGAGTAGGCTTTGAACTCGTCAGAGTTGTAGGCTTCGGTTACATCTTTCAACCATTGGCTGTCTTTGTCGGCAGTGCGGACGGCAGACCAGTTAACGTAGGCGAAGCTCGGCTCTTGGAACAGGGCTTCGGTCAGTTTCATGCCGCTGCTCATGGCGTAGTTGCCGTTAACGATGGCAAAGTCAACGTCGGCACGGCTGCGCGGCAGTTGGGCGGCTTCAAGTTCTACGATTTGGATGTTTTTAGGGTTTTCGGCAATATCTGCTTTAGATGCGGTTAGCGGATCAACGTCGGCTTTCAGTTTAATCCAGCCCAATTCGTTCAACATAACCAATGCACGGGCAAAGTTGGATGGGTCGTTAGGTGCAGAAACGCTGACGCCGTCTTTCAATTCGTCCAAAGATTTCAGTTTGCCAGGATAGAGGCCCAAAGGGGCAGTCGGTACTTGGAAGGCTTCGGTGATGTCCAGTTTGTGTTCTTTTTTGAAGTCGTCCAGATAAGGTTTGTGTTGGAAGATGTTGATGTCCAATTCGCCTTCTGCCAAAGCAAGGTTGGGGCGCACATAGTCGGTAAACTCGATCAGTTTGACTTTATAGCCTTTTTTCTCCAAAGCCGGTTGGATTTGGTCTTTTACCATATCACCGAAGTCGCCGACGGTTGTACCGAAGACGATTTCTTTTTTCTCTGCGCCGTTATCGGTGGAAGAAGCGGCAGAGGCAGCAGGTGCGCTGTCTTTTTGACCGCCGCAGGCAGCCAATACGATGGCCAGCGCAGCGGCAGAAAGGGTTTTGAAGAATGGGTTGATTCGCATAATTTTGCTCCAGATGGATGATAAAACGGTTTCAGACGGCCTCAAACTGCCGCTGTCAAAAAAAGAGGGATTGTAAATCTATTTTGGAAAGATGAGGATGCTTTTTTGTAAACTTAATGGGAATATATGTCCTAAATAGAGAACAGGCCGTTTGAAAAATAGTAAGTCCATTTCAGACGGCCTGTTTACTTAACGCTTGTCCAGTTTGCGTGCCAATCTGTTGCCGATACTTTGAATCAGGATAACGAGTAAAACCAGGATGGCAACGATGAAGATGATGACTTCCATTTGATAGCGGTAGTAGCCGTAACGGATGGCAAGGTCGCCCAAGCCGCCACCGCCAATCATGCCTGCTGCCGCGCTGTACGACAGAAGGCCGATAGCTAGGATGGTAATGCTGGAAACCATACCTGCGCGCGCTTCATTCAAAAGCACTTTGCAGATGATGCACATGGGGGAAGCGCCCATTGCGGAGGCTGCTTCAATCACGCCTCTGGGCACTTCGCGCAAGTTTTGCTCGACCAGGCGGGCGAAGTAGAATAAGCCGGATACGCTCAATACCAATGAGGCGGCAACCGGGCCGATGGTCGTGCCGATGATGGCGCGTGTAACAGGAATCATGGCAATCATCAGGATGACGAAAGGAAACGCACGCATCAGGTTGACCAGGTTGTCCAAAAATAAATTCAGCTGTTTGTTGTAGTGCAACTGATGAGTTGACGTCACAAACAGCAATACGCCCAAAACCGTACCGAAGATAACGGCGAAAGTAGTCGATAGGCCGACCATAATAAAGGTTTCGCCCAAGGCTTGGATAATTTCGCCCTTCATGCTGACGATGGTCGCAACAGCACTTTCAAATGTTAAATCTGCCATATTAGTCCTCTCGAATCAGCTCTTGCCCGATTTCGGATTGGGCATGGATTTGGTTGCCGTGTACTTCAACGATTTCCAACAGACGGCCTTTGTCCAAGAGGGCGGCACGGTCGCACAGACGGCGGATAACGCTCATTTCGTGGGTAACGATGACGATGGTTACGTTGAAACGTCGGTTGATGTCCTCCAAACACTTCAAAACGCTGCGAGTAGTGGCAGGGTCGAGGGCGGAAGTGGGTTCGTCGGCGAGGATGACTTGAGGTTGCGGCGCCAGCGCGCGGGCAATGCCGACACGTTGTTTTTGACCGCCGGAAAGTTGGGACGGGTAATGGTTGGCACGGTCTTGCAAATCAACGATTTCCAAACATTCTTCAACACGCGCTTGGATTTTTTTAGACGGCCATTTGGCAATTTCTAAAGGGAAGGCGACGTTTTCGGAAACGGTACGGTTGCTCAATAGGTTGAACTGTTGGAACACCATACCGATATTTTGTCGGGCGTGGCGCAGTTGCGTGGCGTTGAGCGCGGTCAGTTCTTGGCCGCACACGCGGACGGTACCTGTGTCGGGACGTTCCAATAAATTAATCAGGCGCAGCAGGGTGGATTTGCCTGCGCCGGAATAGCCCATCAGGCCGAAGATTTCCCCCTGTTTAATTTCGAGGCTGGTCGGCTCGACGGCGACAAAGTCTTTGTTGTCGCGTGTTTGATAGTGTTTGGAGACGTGATCCAGAATAATCATGGTTTATCCGTGTTTTCTTTAATTCGTGTGGCCATCAGGGTGTGCAGACGGCGGTTGTCGGCGCGTGCGACGGTAAATTGCAGGTTGCCGATGATGACTTTTTCGCCGCGTACGGGCAGGTGCCCCAATTCTTGAATGACCAGGCCGCCGATGGTGTCGGCTTCTTCGCTGCTGTATTCCGTACCGAAAAAGGCGTTGATGTCTTCGATTTCGGTTGCGGCGTGGATGCGCCAGCGTTCGGAAGAAACGGCGTGGATATTGTCGGCGCTGTCGTCTTCGTCAAACTCGTCTTCGATGTCGCCGACGATTTGCTCGATGATGTCTTCAAAGGTTACTAGGCCGGATGTGCCGCCATATTCGTCGATGACAATCGCCATGTGGTTGCGTTGTTCGCGGAACTCTTTTAACAGGGAGGCCAGTGATTTGCCTTCGGGAACGAAAACGGCAGGGCGTAAGACGGATTTCAGGTGGAACTGCTCGGGGTTGAACATATATTTGAGCAGGTCTTTGGCGTGCAAAATGCCCAAAACTTCGTCTTTGTCTTCGCCGATGACGGGGAAACGCGAATGGGCGGTTTCGATGATGTAGGCTGTGATGCGCTCGATGCTGTCGTTTTCTTTCAATACGTTCATGCGGCTGCGCGTAATCATGGCATCACGCACTTCTAGCTCGGCAAAGTCCAATACTTTTTCCAGCCGAGTCAGTGTGTCGGCATCAAAAACTTCCTGTTCGTGCGCTTGGCGCAACAGGGTCAATACGTCTTCGGCGGAGTCGGGCTCGCCGGCAAGTCGGGAGATTAGGCGTTCGAAAAACTTGGGTTTCGACTGCGTACCGTCCATTTTAATATTCGTCCTCTTGGTAGGGGTTGGGGAAACCTGCCGCCAGCATCAGGCGGATTTCTTCGGCTTCCATTATTTCGGCTTCATCGTCTTCGATGTGGTCGTAGCCCATCAGGTGTAAAGTGCCGTGTATGGTCAGGTGGGCAAAATGCTGCTCGGGTGTTTTACCTTGTTCGGCGGCTTCTTTCAAAACCACTTGCGGGCAAATCACCAAATCGCCATACAGGCCGTCTGAAAACTGGTCGGGCAGGATTTCGCCTTCGTTGAGTGCAAAACTCAATACATTGGTGGCGTAATCTTTACCGCGGTAGTCGCGGTTGTAGGCGCGGGCTTCTTCTTCGTCCAGAAGAATCAGGCTGATGTCAGCACGGCGGTATTTGTTTTTCAAGGCAGACCATGCCCAGCGGTAAAAATCGCGTTCGCTCGGAAGGTCGGCGGCGGAAGAGGCGTTTTCAAAGTTCAGATGAAAACGTTGCCGCTGTAAGGATAAAAAAGGATATTTTTTGGCGCGTTTCATGTTGTCCGGAAAATTTGGTTTTTAGGTGTAAATATAACATATTCACCCCCATGCCGTCTGAAAAACCGCCCAAAATATGATAGACTTCATGCCGTTTTCCATCTTTCAGGCAACCATTATGAACCCGAAAAAACTCGTTATCGCCAGTCGCGAAAGCCTGCTTGCCATGTGGCAGGCAAAACATATCCAAGGCCGTCTGAAAGCCCTGTATCCCGATTGCGAAGTCGAGATTTTGGGCATGACCACGCGTGGCGACCAGATTTTGGACAGAACTTTGTCAAAAGTCGGCGGTAAAGGCTTGTTTGTCAAAGAGTTGGAACAGGCTTTGTATGACGGCCGGGCCGACTTGGCCGTGCATTCGATTAAAGACGTACCGATGGATTTGCCTGAAGGTTTCGCGCTTGCAGCCATCGGCGAACGTGCCAATCCGTTTGACGCGTTTGTGTCCAACCAATACGCGCGTTTGGAAGAAATGCCCAAAGGCGCCGTCGTCGGCACATCCAGCCTGCGCCGCGAAGCCCAGTTGCGTGCGCGCTATCCGCATTTGGTTATCAAACCTTTGCGCGGCAATGTGCAAACCCGTTTGTCTAAACTCGATAACGGCGAATACGACGCGATTATCTTGGCTGCCGCCGGTTTACAGCGTCTGGAATTGGACGAACGCATCCGCATGATTTTGACAGAATCCGACAGCCTGCCTGCCGCCGGACAAGGCGCATTGGGTATTGAAATTGCAGCGCATCGCGAAGATTTGTACGAAGTCTTAAAGCCTTTGAACCACGATACCACGCACGCCTGCGTTACTGCCGAACGCGCTTTGGCGCGCGCTCTGGGTGGAAGCTGCCAAGTGCCGCTGGCCGCATATTGCACTGAAGAAAACGGCTTGCTGACCTTGCGCGGCTTGGTTGGTCATCCTGACGGTTCGGTCATTTTGCAAGCGGACGCGCAAGCCCCTGCCGAATACGCCGATGCCTTGGGTCGTGCAGTCGCCAAAAAACTGGCAGATGATGGTGCGGAAGAGTTGATTGCCGCCGTATTGCAAGAACAGGCTTAAAACAGTATAGATAATTTAAAAGGCCGTCTGAAACTTTCAGACGGCCTTTATTTTGTTGATGCTTAAGGATTCATAATCCGCGCAACCAAAGCTTTTTCTTTGCCCTGCATATTGGGGATTTTGACTTGAATGCCGTTGCCTGGTGCCACATCGACAGGCTGGCCTTTGCGGGTCATTTGTTCCAATTTGATGGTTTGGTTGCCGCTCGGGTGGATGATTTCGAGTGAATCGCCGATGGCAAAGCGGTTTTTGACTTCGATGGTCGCCCAGCCGTTTTCATCGATTTCGGTAACGTGGCCGACATATTGGCTTTGTTTGGCGATGGAGTGGCCGGTCAGGTAGTTTTGGTAATCCTGAGTTTGGTGGCGCTCGAGGAAGCCGCTGGTGTAGCCGCGGTTGGCAAGGCCTTCGAGTTCGCTCAACAGGCTGTAATCAAACGGACGGCCTGCAACGGCATCGTCAATCGCTTTGCGGTAGGACTGGGCCACGCGGGCGACGTAATAGAGCGACTTGGTACGGCCTTCGACTTTGAGACTGTCCACGCCGATTTTGGCCAGTTTCTCAACCACTTCAATACCGCGAAGGTCTTTGGAGTTCATGATGTAGGTGCCGTGTTCGTCTTCCATAATCGGCATCATTTCGCCCGGGCGGTTGGACTCTTCAATCAAGAAAACTTTGTCGGCGTAGGGATGGCGTTTTTGACCGTTGATGCCTTCGAAGTTTTGGTTGGCTTCTTCTTGGGCTTTTTCAAAGTTGAAACCTTGCAGAAGCTGGGCATCGCCCGCGTCGCTTTCGACGGCGTTATGGACTTTGTAATCCCAACGGCAGGAGTTGGTGCAGGTGCCTTGGTTGGGGTCGCGGTGGTTGAAGTAGCCCGACAATAGGCAACGGCCGGAGTAGGCGATACACAATGCGCCGTGAATGAAGACTTCGAGTTCGATGTCGGGACATTCTTGGCGGATTTCGGCGATTTCTTCCATGCTCAATTCGCGCGACAGAATAATGCGTTCGACGCCGATGTTTTGCCAGAATTTTACGCCCCAGTAGTTGGTGGTGTTGGCTTGTACGGACAGGTGAATCGGCATTTCCGGCCATTTTTCGCGCACGGTCATGATCAAACCCGGATCCGCCATAATCAGCGCGTCGGGTTTCATGGCAATCAAGGGCTCCATATCAGAAACGAAGGTTTTGAGTTTGGAGTTGTGCGGCAGCGTATTGACGGTCAGGAAGAATTTTTTGTTGCGCTCGTGCGCTTCTTTAATGCCTTGCTCGAGAACGTCGAGTTTGGCAAATTCGTTGTTGCGGGCGCGCAGGGAGTAACGCGGGCTGCCGGCGTAAACGGCATCTGCGCCGTAATCGTAGGCAGCACGCATACGTTCGAGGCCGCCTGCAGGCAATAAGAGTTCGGGTGCTTTCATGTTTTATGCTTTTTAAAATGTTTTCAGACGGCCTTTAAGGGAAGAGGGAAGGCCGTCTGAAAGATGTTTGAAGAATGGGCGGATTATCCGCTGTTTTTGCGTTTCGGTCAATTTTGTCTCGGGTTTGCGCTTTGTTTTTTATACGGAAAATGTCCTATATGGGCAAAGGCGAAAAGGGGCTGCAATTCATTGGAAATGTAAAAAAAGCAGGGTTGGGCGGAATAATTTAACAAAAAACCGTTCAAGCAATGTATTTTCTTGTAAAATATCAAGCTTCATTTTAAAAAATATTCGGATTCGTTACCGATTTTGACCGACGGAAGGTTTATGGATTTTCGTTTTGACATCATTTATGAATACCGCTGGATGTTTTTTTACGGCGTATTAGCAACGCTGGGAATTACAGTGGTTGCAACGATTGGCGGTTCGATTTTAGGTTTGCTGCTGGCATTGGCTCGTTTGGTTAATCCGGAAAAAGCCGGTGCACCGATACGTGCATTGGCTTGGGTTTTACGTAAGATTTCTTTTGTGTATGTTGCGTTGTTCCGCGGTACGCCATTGCTTGCTCAAGTTATTATTTGGGCTTTTGTTATTTTCCCATTTTTTGTACATCCTACCGATGGTGCATTAATCAGCGGAGAATCTGCAATTAATTTTCGTCGTTCTTATGGCCCATTGATCGCAGGTGTAATGGCTTTGATTGCAAACTCAGGTGCATATGTTTGTGAGATTTTCCGTGCCGGTATCCAGTCGATTGATAAAGGCCAAATGGAAGCCGCACGTTCTTTGGGTCTGACCTATACCCAGGCGATGCGTTATGTGATTTTGCCTCAGGCTCTTCGCCGTATGTTGCCACCACTTGCAGGCGAATTTATCACACTTTTGAAAGATAGTTCTTTGCTGTCTGTTATTGCAGTTCCTGAACTTATGTCTGTTCAAAAAGCAATCACAGGTCAGTATTCGATATTCCAAGAGCCGCTTTATACGGTTGCATTGATTTATCTTGTATTGACGAGTGTATTAGGATGGGTATTCTTACGTTTGGAACGTCGCTATAACGTAAAACTTCATTAATTAGGAAGACAAAAAAGGAAGACTTGAAAAAGTCTTCCTTTTTTATTTGCCGTCAATGTTTCAGACGGCCTTGAATCAGAATGCTTCGCCGACTTTGACACCGCCTGCGATGTCTTTGGGCGTTGCCAGTTTGGCGGTTGCCTGTTGGGCGGCTTGGAATGCTTCGGTTGCCATGATGTCGGCTGCTTCCTGGATAGTCAATGTGTTGGCCATGTATTGCCAACGTGCGGTCAAGTCGGCGTTTGCCGGCGCGTGGAAACCGTCTCGCAATTCATCGACCAAGTCAGGGCGGTTGCATACCAGTACAATATCGCAGCCTGCTTCAAAAGAAAGTCGCGCGCGTTCTTTAATACCGCCGACACCGCATGCGCCTTCCATGGTCAGGTCGTCTGAAAAGATAACGCCGTTAAATCCGATTTCTTGGCGCAGGATTTGTTTCAGCCATTTTTCGGAGAAGCCGGCAGGTTGGCTGTCGATTTGCGGATATACGACGTGGGCAGGCATGACTGCGGCCATGCCTGCCTGGCTCAGTGCGCGGAAGGGGATAAGGTCGGCGACTTCGAGCGCTTCGCGGCTGCGTTCGTCGCAAGGCAGGACATGATGGCTGTCGCCTTCGACAAAGCCGTGGCCGGGGAAGTGTTTGCCGCAAGATTTCATGCCGCCTTTGTTCAGGCCTTTTTGCAGGGCAAGGGCAAGCTGGGTTACGATGTTGGCGTCGCGGTGGAAACTGCGGTTGCCGATAACGGCACATTGACCCCAGTCCAAATCCAATACAGGTGTGAAGGATAGGTCGATACCGCAGGCGGAGAGTTCAGTCGCCAAAACCCAGCCGACTTGTTCTGCTTGGGCGCAGGCGGCTTCTTGGCCTTCGTTGTCCCAAATTTCGCCCAATACGTTCATGGCAGGCAGGCGGGTGAAACCGTCAATAAAACGTTGAACCCGTCCGCCTTCGTGGTCGACGGCGATGATGAGTTCAGGCGTGCGGATGGCTTTGATTTCTTGAACCAAAGCTTTGAGCTGGGAAACATTTTCAAAGTTGCGGCGGAACAAAATAACGCCACCGACGGCAGGGTCGAGCAGGCGTTGTTTTTCTTCTTCGGTCAGATGGTAGGCGGCGACGTCGGCCATGACAGGGCCGCGTGGAAGATGGGGCGTATTCATTGTTTTGTCCTGAATAATGGATATATGGGTAATTGCAATATTCAGACGGCCTGAGCGTGTCGGAATATCTCAGGCCGTCTGAATATTGGTTTTGAATTAGGCAGTTGCTTTGTTCTTGTCTTTTAAGATGAAAATCAACACAACCATCACGATGCCGGTTACCACAAAACCTAAAGGCGCAGAGCCGGTCATGCCTAAAATCAGGTAGCCGATAGCGGCAGAGGCGGCAACGGTCAGTGCGTAAGGGAATTGCGAGGTAACGTGGTCGATGTGATTGCAGTGTGCGCCGGTAGAAGAGAGGATGGTGGTGTCGGAAATCGGCGAGCAGTGGTCGCCAAATACGGCACCGGCCATGACGGCGGACATGCAGGGGATAATCAGCGCTGGTTCGACTTTGACGGCCATGGCGGCGGCAATCGGCAACATGATGCCGAATGTACCCCAGCTTGTACCGGTAGCGAAGGCCATCACGCCTGCGAGCAGAAATAAAATCACGGGCAGGAAGCCTGCATGGATATTGCCTGCTACCAAGGTGGAGAGGTATTCGCCGGTGTGCATCTCGCTGACAACGGTGCTGATAATCCATGCCAAAATCAAGATGATAATGGCGCCGCGCATAGAGATGATACCCTGCCAAACGGCTTTGGGGTAATCGCTGGTTTTGATGGTGCCGATGGTGCAGAGGATAACGGCCAATACGCCGCAAGTGCCGCCGAACACGAGGGAAGTGTTCACATCGGTATTTTCAAATGCGCTGAGCAAAGAGAAGGTTTCAGAAGCTTGCGCGCCTGTGTAAATCATGGCGGAAACCGTGGCGGCGATCAGTACCAAAACCGGTACAATCAGCGCGAATACTCGGCCGTTGGGATGGCCGGTGTCAACGGTTTCATCATGAATTTCGTTTAAAGCGGCGCGTTCCAGGCGAGCCATTGAGCCGATATCGAAAGAGAACCAAGCAACGACAAATACCATAATCAATGCGAAGACGGCATAGTAATTCATCAGGCTCATGGCCACGAATGCGCCCATCGGTGTGTAGCCTGTGATGTTGTACGTTACCAAAAGGCCGGCCAAAGTAGCAATAATCGATGCGCCCCAGCTGGATACCGGCATCAAAACGCACATCGGTGCAGCAGTGGAGTCAAGGATGTAAGCCAGTTTGGCACGGGAAACTTTGAATTTATCGGTTACAGGACGGGCAATTGCGCCGACGGCAAGGCTGTGGAAATAGTCGTCAATAAAGGTAACGAATACCAGGCAGGCAGTCAGCAGCTTCGCACCGCGGCGGCCTTTGATGTGCTGTTTCGCCCAATCGGCAAATGCTTGGTTACTGCCGGAATGTGTCAGCAGGGAAGTAAAAATCCCCAAAAGCACTAAGAAGAGCAGGATTTTGGGTTTGCCCAAAGACCAATCTCCGTCCGCCCAAGTCAGGCTGACAGCCATGTCTTTCAAGTGAACCAAGGCATCAAGCGGATTACCGCCTACCAGCAGGAATGAGCCGACGATAATGCCGACACCCAGGGACAGCAATACACGGCGCGTGGCAATGGCCAGGGCGAGCGCGATGGCTGCCGGAACAATGGATAAAATAGAATTCGAATAATTAATAAGTTGCATAATTATATTGTATATAAGCGGTGAAATATTTTCAGACGGCCTAGATTTGGAAAGCGGATAACAAAATACCCACCGCCTCTGACAGATGGGTATTTTACCATTTAACGCATCATCATGCCGTCTGAAAATCTTGCTATTGCAGATTGAGTGCGAGGAACAAGGTATTGCCGTCGCGTTGCACCAGAAGCGGTACGTTTTTGCCTGCGCTTTCCAAGGCGCTGCGGAAGGTAGATTCGTCATTGACGCTGATTTGGCTGACGGCAATGATTTCGTCGCCGCGTTTGAGGCCGGCACGTTCGGCCGCGCCGCTAACGCGCAGAACGATCAAGCGTTGTTTGCCGTCTGCGTTTTCAACCTGCAAAGTCAGGCCTGCGTTTTCAACGGTAAAGCCGTCATGGCCGCCTTCGTGTTGCGGCTGTTCGGTTTCTTTGGCCGATGTTTCCGTTTGTTCGGCTGCGCTGCCAAGTTTGACTTTGACATCGGTTTGTTTGCCGCCGCGCCAAATGCTCAAAGTCACTTCTTTACCCGGCATCATCGAGCCGACCATGACCGGCAAATCGCTGGAAGCGCGGACTTCTTCCCCGTTCACGCTGCGGACAATATCGCCGACTTGCAAACCGGCTTGTTGCGCTGCGCTGTTCGGCATGATTTTGGCAATCAACGCGCCGCTTGCTTTGTCCAAACCGAAAGATTTGGCCAAATCGTAAGAAACTTCTTGGATAACCACGCCCAATTGGCCGCGTTGGACTTTGCCGTTGGCTTTCAATTGGTCGGCCACATTCATGGCGACATCAATCGGAATGGCAAACGAAATACCCATGAAACCGCCGCTGCGGCTGTAAATTTGCGAGTTGATGCCGACCACTTGGCCGCGGAGGTTGAATAACGGGCCGCCTGAATTGCCGGGGTTGATGGCAACGTCGGTTTGGATGAACGGCGTGTAGTTTTCATTCGGCAGGCTGCGGCCTTTGGCGGAGACGATGCCTGAAGTTACGCTGTTGTCAAAGCCGAAAGGCGCGCCGATGGCGGCTACCCATTCGCCCGGTTTCAAATCTTTCGGATTGCCGATTTTGACAACAGGCAAGTCTTCTTGCGGCTCGATTTTTAAGAGGGCAACGTCGGATTGGGCGTCTGAGCCGACCAGTTTGGCCGTGTATTCGCGTTTGTCGTTGAGCAGGACTTTGATGTTGCCCATGCCGGCAACCACGTGGGTATTGGTCAGGATATAGCCGTCTTTGCTGATGATGAAGCCGGAGCCGAAATTCAAATCATCGCTTTCGGCCTCTTCTTGAGGCATATCGGGCATATTGGGAACGAGGCGTTTGAAGAACTCGTAAAACGGGTCGTTGTCGGGGAATTGGCTCAGGTCCATGCTGTGGTCGTCATCCGGTGTCGCAGTGCGTTTTGCCGGAGTTGCTTGAATATTGACGACGGCCTGTCCTTCGTTTTGTACCAATTGGGCGAAATCGGGCAACAGCATACCGACCTTACCGTCATCGGTATTGGTTTCTATGCGTTGGACGAGTTCTTTGCTTTCTTCTTTACCGAAAAAGGTGCTGACTTTGTCGCAACCTGAAAGAAGGGATGCTGAGAGGACAGCAAGGGCCAGATATGTGTTTGTTTTAATATGCACGAAAGTTCCTTTTGCCGGTGCCTATCGTATTGTCGGCATGTATTTGAGCCGGCAGGCAGTTTTATTGTTTGAATGTTGTTCAAATGTATAAAGTAGGATTTTTACACTTTAACGGTTTTTTTTCAAGCATTTCATTTTAAATGAAAAAATGATGATTGAAATTTGTTGCTTTGAGGCCGTCTGAAAACTTTGACATAGAACCTGTTGTCTCGCTTTTTTCAGACGGCCTTTAAATTAAGGTCAGTCGTGTTGGTCCAAATGGTAGATCTGCGCCACGGCATCGATTAATTCGCTGTTGTCCGAGCCGGCTTTGTTGAGCGTGCGTGTCGGAGAGTGGAGCAGTTTGTTGGTCAACTGAATGGAGAGGCGTTCGAGGACATCCTCGGCCGATACGCCTTTTGCCAGTTGTTTCATGGCATTTTCCAGCACTTGGCGGCGTGCACGTTCGCCTTCGTCGCGCAAGGCGCGGATAAGCGGAACGCTTTGGCGGTTTTTCTGCTGGCGGATAAATTCGCCGACCTTTTCTTCCACCATGCTTTCAGCCGCCGCCGCTGCTTTTTTGCGCGCGTCTTTACCACTTTGGACAATATCCATCATGTCGTCCACGGTATAGAGATATGCATCTTCCAATTCGCCGACTTCGGCTTCAATGTCGCGCGGAACGGCCAAATCCAGCAGGAAAACAGGCATGTTGTGGCGTTTTTTCAATGCGCGTTCGACCATGCCTTTGCCGACGAGGGGCAGTTGGCTGGCAGTGGAAGAAACGACCACGTCGTAATCATGAAGAATATCGGGTAATTCGTTTAGTAGGCAGGCTTCGGCGTTGACGCTGAGTTTGTCGCACAATTCCTGCGCACGCTGGTGTGTACGGTTGGCAACGGTGATGAGCTTGGGATTTTTGGCGGCAAAATAAGTGGCCACCAGCTCGATCATTTCGCCTGCACCGATAAAGAGGACATTAAGGTCGGAAATGGAAGGGAAGATTTGCTCTGCCATTTTGACCGATGCGGAAGCCATAGAGACGGAGTTTTCGCCGACAGCGGTATCGGTGCGCACTTCTTTGGCAACGGCAAAGGTTTTTTGAAACAGGGCGTTTAAGTGGGTATTGATGCTTTCTTGTTCTTGCGCAACGCGGACGGCATCTTTGATTTGGCCGAGAATTTGCGGTTCGCCCAGGACCATGGAATCCAAACCGCAGGCGACGCGGAAGGCGTGGCGGACGGTTTCATTGTTGTCTAGGGTGTAGAGGTAGGGGCGGATTTCTTCGACAGGCAGATTGTGATATTTTGCCAACCAGTTGATGATTTTTTCGGATTCGCCGACGCAGTAAAGCTCGGTGCGGTTGCAGGTAGAAAGAATGACTGCTTCTTCCGCCGCCTCGCTGCGCGCGAGGTTAGACACGGCATCCGGCAAATTTGCAGCAGCAAATGCCAGTTTTTCGCGTATGCTCAAGGGCGCGGTTTGGTGGTTGAGTCCGACGACGGTAAGTTGCATGGTTATGGTATGACCAGGTAGTGTGTGTGGTGGCTATTATAGCTTAAGTGGGCTTTAAAATGAATGTGTTGGGGGGAGAAGATATGATGAGGTTTGCCATCGAAAAGGCCGTCTGAAAAGATTCAGACGGCCTTTTTATCAAGAAAGGCTTAAACGGCTTCTGCTTCTTCTGCCAAGAAACCGCGCAGTTTTTGCATGGCTTTGGCTTCGATTTGGCGGATGCGTTCGGCAGATACGCCGTATTCGGCAGCCAATTCGTGCAGGGTCAAACCGCCATCGTCTTGCAACCAGCGGCTTTCAACGATACGGCGGCTGCGGTCGTCCAGTTGCGCCAAGGCGTTTTGCAGACCTTCGGTTTGCAGGGCGTAGTGGGCTTGTTTGGACAACTGACGGCTAGGCTCTGCATCGTGGTCTGCCAACCAGTCGATAGGGGCGAAGTTGTCCTCGTCATCGTTGTTTTCTGCCATGATGCCGATGTCGTGGCCGGTCATGCGTTGTTCCATTTCCAAGACTTCGGACAATTTGACGCCCAAATCGTCGGCGATTTCTTGCGCTTCTTTTGGAGACAAGGCATTCAGGTTTTTACGCATGCTGCGCAGATTGAAGAACAGTTTGCGTTGCGGTTTGGTTGTGGCAACGCGGACCAAACGCCAGTTGCGCAAAATGAATTCGTGGATTTCGGCTTTAATCCAATGCACGGCAAACGAAAACAGGCGCGCGCCGCGGCTTGGCTCGTAGCGTTTGACGGCTTTCATCAGGCCGATATTGCCTTCTTGAATCAGGTCGGCTTGGTTGAGGCCGTAGCCGTCGTAGCCGCGTGCAATGGATACGACGACGCGGAGATGGGACAGAATAAGCTGTTTGGCGGCGTTGAGGTCGCCTTTTTGTTGACGTTCGGCCAGTTGCGTTTCTTCTTCGGCAGTCAGCATGGGAATGCTGTTGACTGTATGAATGTATTGCTCGAGGCTACCGTTGCCGCTTTGGATAACGGGTAATGCAAAAGCTTTATTCATAAAAGGATGCTCTCCTTGATTAGGCCGTCTGAAAACGGCTTTTTGTTTATTGTGTGACAAGCAGTATAACACTGCCTGTGGTTTGTTTTGTTATGGGTTGGATTTTTTCTGTAAATTAAACGATGGATTCAATAGTTTTTGCTGCTTAAATTGCAGGGGTTGATTGTCTTTGAAAATTTGAGTGATTTGCTAGGTTTTGGGTAAGTATATTACAAACATTTCTGTATGTAAATAGTTATATCAATAAAAAAGACCTTGTTAAACAAGGTATTAAAATTTTTATTCAGACTTCTTTCTGCCGATTAGGATAAGGAATACGCTGATGGCGGCCAAAATACTGATAAGCCAGGTTGAGCCGCCTGCTTTCATATAAGGCGTTTCGCCGATGTAGCCTTTGACGTGGCCTTCGAGGACGGTTTCTGTATCCGGTTGGGCTTCGGCAACAATCGTGCCTTTAGGGGAAATAATGGCGGTCGCACCGGTATTGGTGGCGCGAACCATGTAGCGGCCTAGCTCCATTGCGCGTGCTTGGGACTGTTGAAGCTGCTGGTACATGGCATTGGATTTGCCGTACCACGCCATATTGCTGATGTTGGCAAGCAGGGTGGAGCGTTTGGCCGTTGCGATGAGTTCGTCGCCGAAACCGTCTTCATAGCAGATATTGAAGGCGACTTTTTGATCTTTCATTGTCAAAGGCGCTTGGTTGTCGCCGCCTTTTTGAAAGTCGGCCAAAGGCATATCCATCATTTTATAGAGGCGCTCGGTAATGATGGGCAATGGCTTGTATTCGCCGAATGGAACGAGGTGGTTCTTGGCGTAGTAGGGGATGGTGTCGGAAGTGCTGTTGTGATAGTCGCTCAAATTGATGACGGCATTTTCGTAGCCGTTGCCGTCGGGCGTATATTGGCTGATACCGATGGCCAATGCGCTGCCGTTGCTTTGCGCCTGTTCGGCGAATTGTTCCAAGATGCCTTCGGGCAGGTCCTGGCGCATCAGCGGCAGGGCGGTTTCAGGCAGGATGACGATGTCGGCACTGGTTTTGCTGATTTGTTCGTAGTATTTCTGAATGGTCGGAATAATTTGCTCTTCTTTCCATTTCAGATTTTGTTCGATATTGCCTTGAATCAGGGCGACGGTGCTGGTGCTGCCGTCAGGGCGGGTGTATTCGGTTTGTTGGGAAATGTAGCCGACGGAGCAGAGCGCAACGATAAGGAATAAAGGCAGCAGGCGGTGTTTCAGACGGCCGTGGTTGTCAATCAGCAACACCAGCCATGCGCTGAGGAAAGCGGTTGCCAGCGTAACCATATGAATGCCGCCCAAAGGCGCGAAGCCTGCCAACGGGCTGTCTTTGATGATTTGGGAATAGCCGATTGCGCCCCAGCCGAATCCGGTCAGGAAGCGTTCGCGGGCAAATTCTGCCAGCGTCCACAAAATCGGCAGCAGGAGGCCGGTTTTGGCCCAGCGAGCCAGGTTGCATTTTCTCCACACCCAAAAACAGATGGCCGGATAAAGCGCAAGAAATGCCGGCAGCAGGAAGGTGAGAGGGATGGCGTATGAATCCGGCAGACCCGAAACATCATGCAAGGCAGTGTGTATCCAATAAAACTGCGCTGTATAACCGATTAATCCGAATAGATAGGCAGTCATGACGGCAAAGCGCGGACGCAATTCAATCAGGCGTATCAGCGCGCCAAACAACAGCGGCATCAGCCAGAAATGATAATACGGGGCAAAAGTGAACGGCGTCGCGGCGGCAATCAAGATGACCAGCGGCCAGTACAGCAGCGGGTGTTGCCAGTATTGTTCGAGTTTACGGAAAATATTCATGCTTTAAATGGTATTGAGGCCGTCTGAAAGGTTTTCAGACGGCAGGGAAACAAAATCAGTCTTTTTGAAACAGTTTCATTGCAGGCAGGACAATGGCACAGGCCAATGCACCGGCGGCTACTCCGACCACCAGATTGGCGATATGTTCCATCATGCCGCTGTCCCAATGTTGCACGTGGAGGAAATCGTGCAAAAAACCAAGGTTGTGGGCGATCAGTCCGCCGCCGACCAAGAACATCGCCAGCGTGCCGACAATGCTCAAGCCGCGCATAAACCAAGGCATAAATGAAATCAAACCGCGTCCGATGCCTTGTACGGCGGCACTTTTCTGGCGCATCAGCATCATACCGAGGTCGTCAAGTTTGACGATAATGCCGACCAAACCATAGACCAATGCAGTCATGCCGACACCGATGGCGGCCATAACCAAAGAACGTGTTATCAGGTCATATTTTTCAACAACGCCCAGCGCGATAATGATAATTTCGGCGGAGAGGATGAAATCCGTGCGGACCGCGCCTTTAACTTTTGTTTTTTCGTCTGTAACTTCAGGCTCGGCATCGTGTCCGTCTTCGTGTTCATTGCGGTGCAGAAATTTGTGCAACAGTTTTTCCACGCCTTCAAAACACAAATAAACACCGCCGATCATCAGCAAGGGCGTAATCAGTGCAGGCACGAAAGCGGAAAGCAACAGCGCAAGCGGCACCAGAATCAGCTTGTTGACCAAAGAGCCTTTTGCCACCGCCCAAATAATCGGCAATTCGCGCTCGGCAGATACGCCGGTTACCTGATTGGCGTTGAGCGCCAAATCGTCGCCGACCACGCCGGCGGTTTTCTTGGCGGCGACTTTGGTCATCATCGCTACATCGTCCAAAACGGCGGTAATGTCGTCCAAAAGCGTAAAGAGAGAGGCGAAGGCCATAATGTTGTCCGGATAAAATCAAATAAACGCGCGATTATATATGAAAATTCAGTTGCTTGAATGGTTTCAGACGGCCTTTGACGGAAATTAACCAAAGGCCGTCTGAAAATGCTATTTCGGTGTATAACGTCCTGCCATGGCTTTGTACACCATATTTTCGTATTTTAAAGCCTCATAGCGTTGGTTCAGCAGGTTTTGCGCCGAGCTGTATTCCGTATTCAAAGCCTCCAGCCAGTCTTTCAGTTCGTTTTTACCGTGTTGGTAGCGCACTTGATAGTAATGGCTGTTTTTCTTGTCCAACTGATAACGCTGTTCCTGATTGGCAAGGCCGGCCTGCGCGTTTTTGTAGGCAAGGTAGTTGGTGTTGACTTCGTTGAGCGCGGTGGTCAGGGCTTTTTCAAAATTCAGCTTGGCGCTGTCCATCTCCGCTTGTACGGTTTTGTCTTTCCATTTCATGGTCTGCCAATTAAGGAAAGGCAGATTGATGGTGGCCGAGCCGCCTAACATGGGGATATTGAACGTGCTTTTTGCTTTGTCGGACGACGTACTCAAACTTGCGCCCAAAGTAATCGACGGATACCAACTGCGTTTTTGCGCGTTGACCGATTGTTGCGACGCTTGCAGGCGGTATTCGGCGGCGCGCAGGTCAGGGCGGTTGGCTAAAACGGTAATCGGTACGTCCAAGTTCACGCCTTTGACCGGCAACAGACGGAATTGTGCCGGATCGGCGGCCATGTTTTCAGACGGCCTTAAATTCAATAAATTACGCAAAACCTGTTTTTGCGTATCCAAATTGTTTTGCAAAGACAACAGGCTGTTTTCTGCGTTCAACAATGACTGTTTGGCTTGCGTCGGTTGGCTGGAGTCGGCCCGGCCGTAGCGGAACTTGGCATTCGCAATGCGGTTGATTTCCTGATATTGCTTCAGCGATTTTTGCGCCAACTCGATGGCTTCGTTCAGGTAGGCGATATTGAAATACGCATCGGCGACATTATTAATCAAAGTCAGGCGCGTGTTGGCCATGTCTTCATGCGTGGCTTGGTATTCCCATACCTGCGCATCGGCAGTGGCACTGAGTTTGCGCCACAAATCCAATTCGTAGCTCAAGCCAAGCTGGCTGCTGAAGGTATTGCCGTGGCTGCCGGTTTTCAGGTTTTTAGAAGCATTCGCGCCCAACGAGCCGCTGAACGAAGGCACCAAATCCGCGCCCAAAATATTGGCTTGGTACAAAGCCTTGTTGACGCTGATGGCCGCCTGTTTCAAATCGACATTATTCGCCAACGCCTGCTCCATCAGCGCGTTGAGTTGCGGGCTTTGGTAGATTTCCCACCAGTTGCCGTTTACATCGTAGCGTTCGGCAGTTTCCGCTGCGCTCATGACTTGGCCGGTTGCTTCCAGCGTCAGGTTCGGATTGGCTTTAGGCGCGGCGCATGCACTTAGGGCAAGGGCAACAGCCAATGACAAGGCTACTTGGGAAAAAGGTTTCGTCTTCATAAAAATCTTTCGGGTAACGGCATTTCAGACGGCCTTAAGATAATAGGCCGTCTGAAACATAATCAATCTTGAGCTAAGGCATCAATCGGGTTGAGCTTGGAAGCCTTGTTGGCAGGCATAAAGCCGAACGCGACGCCGATGGCGGTTGAGCAGACAACTGCGCCGATGACGGAAGCCATGGAAATGCTCATCGGGAAATCAGTGACAAAATAATTGAACACCAGGCTGATGCTTGCGGACAACAATACGCCTGACAGGCCGCCGATGATACAAATTAAGACAGCCTCAATCAGAAACTGCTGCAAAATATTGTTGCGACGTGCGCCGATTGCCATGCGCACGCCGATTTCTTTGGTACGCTCGGTAACGGAGACCAGCATGATGTTCATCACGCCGATACCGCCGACCACCAAAGAGATGACCGCGATGGAAGAAATCAGCAGCGTCATGGTGCCGGTCGTGCTTTCAACCATTTCTTTGATGCTGTCGCTGTTGTTCATAAAGAAGTCTTCTGTACCGTGGCGTGCTTTCAGCAGCTCGGTCAGGCTTTTTTCGGCAACCTGCGTGTTGGCATCGTCTTTGATTTTGACAACGATGGAGTTGGTATAGCTTTCGCCGGTGATTTGGTGCATGACCGTTGTATACGGCGACCAAAGCATCAGCGAGTCGGAATTGCCGAATGAGTTGTCATCCTTTTTCATAATGCCGATGACGGTTAGCGGGCGTTTTTTGAAAAGGATGGTTTTGCCTAAAGGATTGACGCCTTCGCCGAAGAGTTTGGTTTTGGTGTTTTGGTCGATGACGACGACTTGGGCATCGGTTTTTACATCGTCATCATCAAACAGACGGCCTTCTTCCAATTTCAAACCGCGCACGTCGAAATATTGTTCGCCTACGCCGTAAAGTGAGGCGGTCAGGTCGGTGTTGCGGTAGGTTAAGGTGCCGCCGGAGTTGGTTTGAGGGGTGGCAGAGGCGACGTAGCTTTGTTGGCTGATGGCTTTTGCGTCATTAATCGTCAGTGTCTTGATTCGTCCGCTGCGGCGGTCACCAAAACCACGACCGGGGAAGATGCTGATGGTGTTTGTGCCCATCGAGTTGATGTCTTCCAGGATTTTTTGTTGCGAGCCATTACCTAAGGCCACTACCGATACCACCGAGGCGATACCGATGATAATCCCCAGCATGGTCAGCAGCGAACGCATTTTGTGCGCCATAATCGCCTGTACCGACATTTTGAATGCTTCCATAAATTGATCGTAATAAAACGACCAAGAAGCTTTTTCTTTAATCCTCTCCACTTTGCTTGGCGGAATATCCGGATTTTTAGATGTATCCGAAATAATCTGACCGTCGCGGATTTCGATGACGCGATTTGCGTTTGCCGCAATGCCCGGATCGTGGGTGACCATAATCACGGTATGCCCGTCTTCGTGCAGCTTATGGATGATTTCCATCACGTTTTTACCGCTGGCGGTATCCAATGCGCCGGTCGGTTCGTCGGCAAAGATGATTTCGCCGCCGTTCATCAACGCGCGGGCAATCGAAACACGCTGTTGCTGACCGCCGGAAAGTTCGCTGGGTTTGTTGCCTTCTTTATTTTGCAAACCCAAATCGCCCAACAGTTTTTCCGCACGTTCCGCGCGCTCTTTGCTGTCCATGCCCATATACACGGCAGGCAGGGCGACGTTGTCCCGGGCGGTCAACGAGCTTAACAGGTTGTAACGCTGGAAAATAAAGCCGAAACGCTCACGGCGCAAAGCTGCCAGCTCATCCGGCTGCATTTGCGATGTTTCGATGCCGTCAATTTGATAAGAGCCGGAGGTGGCGGTATCCAGACAGCCCAAGATATTCATCAGCGTCGATTTGCCTGAGCCGGACTGGCCGATAATCGCCACAAAGTCGCCTTTCTCAATAGAAAGGCTGACATCTTTCAATACGTGCACACGGTTTTCACCGCTACCGAAAAAACGGTTGATATTCTTACATTCGATTAAACTCATAATCTTTCCGGGCGAAAAATAGAAATACAGGAACTAAGGCCGTCTGAAACACAGCCAAACCTTTCAGACGGCCTTAATCAATCAGCGAGGAGGGCCGCCGCCCATCATCGCGCGTTCACTGCTCTTATTCTTTTCATCTGCGCTCATTTCAGAAACGATCACTTTTTCGCCTTCTTTCAAGCCGCTTTTGATTTCGGTATTCATGCTGTCTTTCAAGCCGACGGTCACTTCGCGTTCTACCGCTTTATTGTCTGCGCCCAAAATGCTGACATAGGATTTGCCGTTATGCTTTTTCACGGTCAGCGTCGGTACCAGTAAAACATTCTTCACGCCGTTGATTTCAATCGTGTTTTGAGTGGTCATACCGATAGAAAGTTTGCCTTCGGGATTCGGTACCAGTGCGCGGGCATAGTAGTAAATCGCATTGGATGTCGTGTCCGTGCTGCTGGTGTAGCTGCCCAAAGACATGGTGGTCAGGCCGGGGTCGACACTGTCTAATTTCGCTTTAATCGGGGTGTCCGGCTCAGACAAAATGGTGAACGAAATATCCTGACCGGCTTTGACTTTCGTGATGTCGCCTTCGGCAATCTGCATTTTGTTTAACATGGTTTCCAGATTGGCCAGCTGGATAATGGTCGGCGTAGATTGCGCCGCATTGACGGATTGGCCTTCTTCAACAGGAATGGCGACCACGGTTCCGTCCATGGTGGCGGTAATCCGCGTGTGCCCCAATTCGGATTCGGCCGTATTGATGGAGATTTTGGATTGTTTGATGGAGGCCTTCAATTCGGTGACATTGGCTTTGGCTGCGGCTAAAGAGTCTTGTGCAGATTCCAAATCTTCTTTGGAAGTAGCCTGTTCTTTCCATAAGGCAAGTTCGCGTTTATATTTTTTCTCCGCACTGGAAAGTGCAATTTCGGCAGAAACCAATTTTGCCTGATAAGTTTCCAGTTTGGATTTTTCGGTATTTAAGGTATTGAGCTGATTGGTTGAGTCGATTTCTGCAATCAAATCGCCTTTTTTCACTTGTTGGCCCAGTTTCACATACAGTTTTTTAATCTGGCCTGAAGCTTCCGCGCCTACGGATACTAAATTGGAAGGTGAGATTTCGCCGGTTGCCGACACGGTTTGACGGATATCGCCGCGTTTGACCACTTCCGTAATAAAAGAAGACTGAGGCTCAGGCTTCATCAAAGACCAGCCGCCGAAAGCCGCTGCTACTACAACAGCCGTACCGGCCGCCCACTTGAAAACTTTAGACATATAAAAGGAACCAATTCAATAAAATAACGTTGCAGACAAGCAATAAATGTGTGATGGAGACAAAAAACAACTGGATTTTACTGTAAAGACCAAGGCCAACCAAGAGACGGTCAGCTTAAATTGAAGTTTAACTTATTGAAATAAAAAATAAAAGGATGAAGATATTTTTCAGAACTTGTACCTCGTTTACATAAATTCCCAAACTCCCTCCGAATCTGAACATTTAAGCCACAAGAAAACGACTATAATATTCATGTCTTATTCCAATTATTAACGACACAAATAAAATGAAACTCCAACAAGGCTTCACGCTTATCGAGCTGCTGATAGTCGTTTTGATTGCAGCCATTCTTGCTACCATCGCCTATCCGTCTTATCAAAACTACATCCGCCAAACGCGTCTCGCATCCGTCCGCACACAGATGCTGCATAATGCCCAACAACTTGAACGCTACTATACTCAAAAAAGTACTTTTAAGGATTTTCCTGCCGAAAATTTGCAGCAAAATCAATATTTCGATATTAGTTTTTCCAAAGGTGCGGATCCTTCCGATTCAGGTTATATTTTGAAGGCTGTACCCAATAAAGAAACCAATGCCGATGAAACTTGTACCGTTTTTTACAACGACAGCGGTATCATCTGGGCAAGCAGCGACAAGCAAAACTGTCCCGGTTATGAAATGCCAAAATCAGAATAAATTGAAGTATAAAAGGCCGTCTGAATTTCAGACGGCCTTTTTGATGGTTTGGCTGTATAAGCACATTAGCTTAAACAGGGCAAAGATCGGCAATCCCGACCTGATGTGAAGCCCAGCTTAGCCTTTGCGGCGCGGTTCGTCAGGGCGGATGCGTGAAGCCAGTTGGTCGAGGATGCCGTTGACGAATTTATGGCCATCTGTACCGCCGAAAGTTTTGGTAACTTCGATGGCTTCATTGATGATAACAGGGTAGGGGGTCTCAGGCATGGTGCTCAGCTCATGGCAGGCAACCAGCAAAACGGCGCGTTCGATAGGGCTGAGGTCTTTTTCGTCGCGGTCGAGCAGGGGGCTGATTTTTTCCATGTATTCTTCGGCATGGGTTTGTGCACCGAAAAACAGTTTGTTGAACAGCTCTTCATCCATATTGGATGTTTGAGACAGTTCGTGGATGTTTTTGGCGATTTCGGGAGCGGCAGTTTTGTTGATGCCTGCTTGATAAATAGCTTGTACGGCAAGCTCGCGTGCGCGGCGGCGTGGGCTTTTCATGGGTATTCCTTGTGAAGAGGGACGATGGTTGTCGGCTGAATATTGAATGATTCAGACGGCCTCAATGTCATGATTGAGAGGCCGTCTGAAAATATACGGTATTCAATACGGAGAGAAGCTTATTCTTCGTCGTCTTCGTATTGTTCTGACAAAAGATGGTTGACCAAGTTGGCACATTCTACGGCAACTTTGGCGGCATCGGAGGCTTTTTCTTCGATTCGTGCAACGGCTTGTTCGTCGTTTTCAGTCGTCAGGATGGCGTTGGCGATAGGGATGTTGTAGTCAAGGGCAACGCGGCTGACACCTGCGCCGGACTCATTGGATACCAATTCAAAGTGGTAAGTTTCGCCACGAATGACAACGCCGATGGCAATCAGGGCATCGAATTGTTCAGATGAAGCAAGGTTCATCAGCGCGATAGGCACTTCAAGCGCGCCAGGAACGGTGGCAAGCGTGATGTTGTCTTCGGATACGCCCAATTCTTTCAAGGTGCGGCAGCAAACTTTGACCATTTCGCTGCCGATTTCGTTGGTGAAGCGGGCTTGAACGATGCCGATGCGCAAGTTGGTACCGTCGAGGCGGGGTTCGATAATGTTCATGATGATTCCTTCAATATTGGTGAAATAGGGATTCGGCTCGGTTTCAGACGGCCTGGTTAGAGGGAAGGCCGTCTGAAACGAAATGGGGATGGATTATTCTTGCGGCTGCCAATCGGCAACGGCTTGGAACTCGCCGTCTTCGTTCAATTCCCACGCGCTGCCTTCTGCCTGAGTCAGCAGGGGCGCGATGTCGGGATTGTCTGCGGTAATGGCGGAGAGGCTAACAATGCTGAAGTTGTCGGGATTGTCGGTGTATTCGTCGGTTTCGTCGCCGCTGAAAATACGCCAGCCGCTGTCGTTTTCAAATACGGGGGCTTCGCGGTAGAGGAAGCCGACGGGTTCGCCTTGTTCGGCGACGGTGTTGGTAACAATGCAGCGGTCGAGCGCTGCGGCCAATGCTTGGGCAAATTTGTTCATGGAGTTGACAAAGAGATGATTTGGCATGATTTTACACGATTCGCCGCTTTTCCGCACGGATGTGTGCGGGGGCGGTTTGATGGTACAATGTCGGTCGAGTGCCGTCAGGTTTGAACATGACGGCTTTTGATTGTTTATCGGCTTGAGGGACGCAAGAAACAATGAGCCAAAATAAAAAAGTTGCCGGTGTAGCCTTTTTATTTTGTTTCACTGCGGATGAGGCGTATTTTCGGGCTGTTTTTTGAAAGTATGGAATGAAACCTGATTTGCTCAAACAGCAGGCGCATCGAGCGATTCAAAAGCGTCTGGGCTATGAGTTCCGCAATATGGAGCTGCTTCAGCAGGCTTTGACCCACCGTAGCTACAATGCCAAACACAATGAGCGTTTTGAATTTGTCGGCGATTCGATTTTGAACTATTCCGTGGCGCGGATGTTGTTTGACGCGTTTCCAAAATTGTCGGAAGGCGAGTTGTCGCGGATGCGCGCGGCTTTGGTGAATGAAGGCGTGTTGGCTGAAATTGCGTTGGAAATGAATGTTGGCGACGGTTTGTATTTGGGTGCCGGCGAGTTGAAGAGTGGCGGTTTCAGACGGCCTTCGATTTTGGCCGACGCGATGGAGGCGATGTTTGCGGCGGTCAGCTTTGACGCGGATTTTTCTGCGGCGGAAAAAGTGGTTCGCCATTTGTTTGCGGAACGCGTGAAACGTGCGGATTTGAATATCGGCAAAAAAGACAGTAAAACCGCTTTGCAGGAAGCCTTGCAGGCACGCCGCTTTGCCCTGCCAAAATATCGAATCGAAGAGCAGGCGGAGCAGACGGCCGATGCGATGTTTGTAATTTCCTGCGATTTGGGCGAACTCGGTTTCATCTGCAATGCACGCGGCAGCAGTCGGAAAGTAGCCGAGCAAAAAGCGGCATGTGAAGCCTTGGAATGGTTGGAACAGAAGTTTCCTTTGAAAAAATCTAAAAAATAATATTTCAGACGGCCTTTGAGAAAATGCAAAGGCCGTCTGAAACAATCAAGAAAGTCATATATAAATGGATATCGAAACCTTTTTGCAAAACGAGTCGCAACACCCGACGGATTATCGTTGCGGCTTTGTGGCCATCGTGGGTCGCCCGAATGTCGGCAAATCCACGCTGATGAACCATTTAATCGGTCAGAAAATCAGTATTACCAGTAAAAAAGCACAAACCACGCGCAACCGTGTAACCGGTATTTACACCGACGATACGGCGCAATTTGTGTTTGTCGATACACCGGGTTTTCAAACCAATCACCGCAATGCCTTGAATGACCGTCTTAATCAAAACGTAACTGAAGCGTTGAGCGGCGTGGACGTGGTGGTTTTTGTGGTGGAAGCCATGCGTTTTACCGATGCCGACCGCGTGGTGTTGAAACAGTTGCCTAAGCATACGCCTGTGGTATTGGTGGTCAATAAAATCGATAAAGACAAAGCCAAAGACAAATTTGCGCTTGAGGCGTTTATCAATGAAGTGCGCCAAGAGTTTGAGTTTGCCGCCAGCGAGGCAGTCAGTGCGAAACATGGCCTGCGTATTGCCAATTTGCTGGAACTGCTCAAGCCGTATCTGCCGGAAAGTATTCCGATGTATCCGGAAGATATGGTGACGGACAAATCCAGCCGATTCCTGGCGATGGAGATTGTACGTGAAAAATTGTTCCGCTATTTGGGCGAAGAGTTGCCGTATGCGATGAATGTTGAAGTGGAGCAGTTTGAGGAAGAGGAAAGTGGACTGTTCCGCATTTATATCGCAGTGTTGGTCGATAAAGACAGCCAAAAGGCGATTCTGATTGGCAAGGGTGGGGAGAAATTGAAGAAAATTTCTACTGAAGCACGCCTTGATATGGAGAAATTGTTTGATACCAAAGTCTTCTTGAAGATTTGGGTGAAAGTAAAATCCGGTTGGGCAGACGATATTCGTTTTCTACGCGAATTGGGACTGTAATGTAATGTGTGTTTGAACAAAAGGCCGTCTGAAAAATTTTCAGACGGCCTTTTGTTTGATCAAGCCAATAATTCAGCCAGGCGTTTGACGATTTCATCTGCTGCTTGGCGTTTTGATGTTTCCGGAAATGAGGTTTCGGCAAGGTCATCAATAATGGTGATTTGATTGGTTGGCTTACCCATGGAAACGGAAACTTGGTTGGCCACCAGCATCGGTACGTTTTTACGCAAACGTTTTGCCCGAGCAAATTCCAAAACCTGATGGCTTTCGGCAGCAAAGCCGATGCAGAACGGTGGAGAAGGCAGGGCGGCAACGGATGCGAGAATATCCGGATTTTCCGTCAGTTCGATAACCGGAGGCTGATTGCCGTTTTTCTTCAGTTTCTCGTTGCTGCTGTTTTTGATTTTATAGTCGGCAACGGCTGCAACGGAAATAAAGACATCTTGTTCCGGAATATGGCGATGAACTGCCTGATACATGGCTTCTGCGCTGACAGCCTGTTCAGAATGATCCAATCCTGCGGGCAAGGCCGTCTGAATTTGACCGTAAATCAGCGTGACTTTCGCTCCGGCAGCACGGCAGGCACGCGCTAAAGCTATGCTCATTTGTCCGCTGGAAATATTAGTAATGCCGCGAACAGGATCGATGGCTTCAAACGTTGCGCCGGCGGTAATCAGAACTTTTTTTCCGCTCAGTAGCTTGGGTGTCCATAAATCCTCTAGCAAATCTGCCAGATCGACCGCTTCGACCATTCTACCAGTGCCTGTTTCGCCGCAAGCCTGTTCGCCGCTGTTTGGGTAAAACACGGTAATGCCGTCTGAAACCAGCTGCTCAATATTGCGCAGGTTGGCAGGGTTGCTCCACATTTCGACATTCATTGCAGGCGCAACGGCCAAAGGACATTTTCTGGCTGCGGCCAAAGTAGTCAGCAGGTCGTCGGCCAATCCGTTGGCAATTTTGGCAATCGTATTGGCAGTCGCAGGCGCAATAAGAAATGCGTCGGCTTCACGCGTCAGATTGATATGCGCCATGCCATTATTGGAAGCGCCTGAATAAGTATCCGATAACACGGGATTGCCGCTTAAAGCTTGGAAAGTCAGCGGAGAGACAAATTCCGTCGCAGAATCTGTCATCACCACTGAAACAGAATGTCCTTGCTTTTTCAGCAGTCTAACCAGTTCACAAGATTTATACGCCGCAATACCACCGGTAATGCCGAGGAGAATGTGTTTGCTCATGATATTGGATGTTTAGTTAAGCTATTGTTTGAAATCAAATTCTCTCGATATTGATTTTTGCCAATCCTGCTTTAATGGCATTACCGTATCTTCTGGGTAAGGAAGCTGAAACAATTCCGTTTTTTACTTCAGTTACGTAACTGCACACCTTAAATTCAGGAACAATATTAAGCGAATAATCCCGATTGACTAAAGGAGATACACGCGAATATAAAGTCCATCTCGCCAAGCTGTTATCTTCATAATCGGTTGTCGCGTTGAAGCTGGTTGCACCTTCGCAGAAAGCAATTTGATAATCTGGGTTGAATTCTCCGGGGATGTCATGCGGATTACGGAAGTTGAACAGTCGGTCATGTGCAAAGAGATTTTGGCGTATATAGGCCCACAATTCTTTTTCTAAGAAATCCTGATCCGCGAAATGCCTTGAAGAATAGCCGCTATCAATAAAGTTTTGAATTCTTTCCTGCATATTAGGAACGGCACCGGCCTTAGCCCCCCACATGCCCGCAAGAATTAAAGCAGTATGCGAGCCCGAATCGCGTATGGTGTGGAATAGGGTGCCACTTTTTATCCATTCCGAAACAGAAGCTGCATCTCGATAACAAATAATAGAATCAGCATCGCGAAATATCACATATTCAGCTTCAGGATCATTTATCGCAAGAAAACGCCACATCGTTCCGGGCCAGTTGCGCAGTTGGGGATCAATATGGATAACCTCCGCACCATTGGCCTTAAACCGTTGGATGGCTTCGGCTGGAACAGAATCATCAACATAGAAACGGCATGTCCAGCCAGGAAAAAGAACAGGAGCAAGCTGGGTATTTAAGACGGCAGGCTCAATATATTTGGAACTATTACCAAATAAAGAAAACGAGATAATCCGTTTTCCATCTTTTGGCGCCGATGCAGGAATAATTTCATGCTGAAGATCAGGTATGGCTTTATCTTTCAAGACCAAAGCCTGATGGCCATAAAATCCGGTTCTTTCCCAATTTCCCAAACCGCCGTATGCATGTGCAAGTAAATCCAAAGCAGGGATATAGGCGCAATCCAGCTCCAATGTTTTCATTTCGGCCTCAATGGCTTTTTCCCATTTCAATTGCTTTAGATAGACATAAGCAACTTTGTGATGAAATTCGACAGATTGTGGATTGAGAAGGCAAAGAATCTCCGCACGTTTAAGCGCTTCCTCGTAATTTTCCTCTTCGATAAAAGAGTGATATGCCTGTTCAAATTTTTGTTGGATTTGTTGGTTGCTCATAATAGGACAATTTTAAATTTATGATTGTTTTATTGAAGAAAGTGTAGATTGTAAGAGTAGATAGGACCAAAGCGCCAGCAATATAAAGAGAAATAGCATCTGAATGTAGCAAATTAAGAGCAAAGTTGTAGGGCTATTATCTTTGAAGATTCTGTATATCTAGTGAATGTATAAAATTTGATAAATTTAAAATTATTTAAATACAGGTAGTTGCAGAAATTCTGCAATTTTTTTGAAATTAGGTGTTGACTGGTTTTGTTGAGAGGCGTATAGTTCGGTTCTTCGCCGCTGACGCGGTGAAGAAAACGAAGCAGACAGTATAACACAGTTGGTTGAAATTTTCGATAATTTTAGTTGACATTTGCTAAATGTACTGTATAATTCGATTCGCTCTTTAAAAAACAGATTACCGATAAGTGTGAGTGCATTAGGCCTCACACTGTTTGAAAGACAGACAAGATGATGTTTTAGACATTGTCCTGTCGGTTTCTTTGAAGCAGACCAGAAGTTATAAGTTAGAGATTGAACATAAGAGTTTGATCCTGGCTCAGATTGAACGCTGGCGGCATGCTTTACACATGCAAGTCGGACGGCAGCACAGAGAAGCTTGCTTCTTGGGTGGCGAGTGGCGAACGGGTGAGTAATATATCGGAACGTACCGAGTAATGGGGGATAACTAATCGAAAGATTAGCTAATACCGCATATTCTCTGAGGAGGAAAGCAGGGGACCTTCGGGCCTTGCGTTATTCGAGCGGCCGATATCTGATTAGCTAGTTGGTGGGGTAAAGGCCTACCAAGGCGACGATCAGTAGCGGGTCTGAGAGGATGATCCGCCACACTGGGACTGAGACACGGCCCAGACTCCTACGGGAGGCAGCAGTGGGGAATTTTGGACAATGGGCGCAAGCCTGATCCAGCCATGCCGCGTGTCTGAAGAAGGCCTTCGGGTTGTAAAGGACTTTTGTCAGGGAAGAAAAGGCTGTCGCTAATACCGACAGTTGATGACGGTACCTGAAGAATAAGCACCGGCTAACTACGTGCCAGCAGCCGCGGTAATACGTAGGGTGCGAGCGTTAATCGGAATTACTGGGCGTAAAGCGAGCGCAGACGGTTACTTAAGCAGGATGTGAAATCCCCGGGCTCAACCTGGGAACTGCGTTCTGAACTGGGTGACTAGAGTGTGTCAGAGGGAGGTAGAATTCCACGTGTAGCAGTGAAATGCGTAGAGATGTGGAGGAATACCGATGGCGAAGGCAGCCTCCTGGGATAACACTGACGTTCATGCTCGAAAGCGTGGGTAGCAAACAGGATTAGATACCCTGGTAGTCCACGCCCTAAACGATGTCAATTAGCTGTTGGGCAACTTGATTGCTTAGTAGCGTAGCTAACGCGTGAAATTGACCGCCTGGGGAGTACGGTCGCAAGATTAAAACTCAAAGGAATTGACGGGGACCCGCACAAGCGGTGGATGATGTGGATTAATTCGATGCAACGCGAAGAACCTTACCTGGTCTTGACATGTACGGAATCCTCCAGAGACGGAGGAGTGCCTTCGGGAGCCGTAACACAGGTGCTGCATGGCTGTCGTCAGCTCGTGTCGTGAGATGTTGGGTTAAGTCCCGCAACGAGCGCAACCCTTGTCATTAGTTGCCATCATTAAGTTGGGCACTCTAATGAGACTGCCGGTGACAAGCCGGAGGAAGGTGGGGATGACGTCAAGTCCTCATGGCCCTTATGACCAGGGCTTCACACGTCATACAATGGTCGGTACAGAGGGTAGCCAAGCCGCGAGGTGGAGCCAATCTCACAAAACCGATCGTAGTCCGGATTGCACTCTGCAACTCGAGTGCATGAAGTCGGAATCGCTAGTAATCGCAGGTCAGCATACTGCGGTGAATACGTTCCCGGGTCTTGTACACACCGCCCGTCACACCATGGGAGTGGGGGATACCAGAAGTAGGTAGGGTAACCGTAAGGAGCCCGCTTACCACGGTATGCTTCATGACTGGGGTGAAGTCGTAACAAGGTAGCCGTAGGGGAACCTGCGGCTGGATCACCTCCTTTCTAGAGAAAGAAGAGGTCTGATGCATTCACACTTATCGGTAAACTGTAAAAGATGCGGAAGAGAAAAGCTTGAGTGAAGACAAGATTCGCTTAAGAAGAGAATCCGGGTTTGTAGCTCAGCTGGTTAGAGCACACGCTTGATAAGCGTGGGGTCGGAGGTTCAAGTCCTCCCAGACCCACCAAGAACGGGGGCATAGCTCAGTTGGTAGAGCACCTGCTTTGCAAGCAGGGGGTCATCGGTTCGATCCCGTTTGCCTCCACCAAGCACTTTACAAATCAAAGGAAGCCTGCTATACTTAGCAGCTTATTTTGATTTGCGAAGTGAAATATCGACGCATCGATCTTTAACAAATTGGAAAGCCGAAATCAACAAACAAAGACAATGAGTTTGTTTTGATTTTTTATTCTTTGCAAAGGATAAAGAATCTCTCGCAAGAGAAAAGAAAACAAACACAGTATTTGGGTGATGATTGTATCGACTTAATCCTGAAACACAAAAGGCAGGATTAAGACACAACAAGCAGTAAGCTTTATCAAAGTAGGAATTTCAAGTTTGCTTCCCTAGTCAACGGGTAGGTAAACGAAGTCAGAGAGGTTCTTGAAATGATAGAGTCAAGTGAATAAGTGCATCAGGTGGATGCCTTGGCGATGATAGGCGACGAAGGACGTGTAAGCCTGCGAAAAGCGCGGGGGAGCTGGCAATAAAGCTATGATCCCGCGGTGTCCGAATGGGGAAACCCACCTCTTAGGAGGTATCCTTATCTGAATACATAGGATAAGTGAAGCGAACCCGGAGAACTGAACCATCTAAGTACCCGGAGGAAAAGAAATCAACCGAGATTCCGCAAGTAGTGGCGAGCGAACGCGGAGGAGCCTGTACGTGATAACTGTCGAGATAGAAGAACAAGCTGGGAAGCTTGACCATAGTGGGTGATAGTCCCGTATTCGAAATCTCAATGGTGGTACTAAGCGTACGAAAAGTAGGGCGGGACACGTGAAATCCTGTCTGAATATGGGGGGACCATCCTCCAAGGCTAAATACTCATCATCGACCGATAGTGAACCAGTACCGTGAGGGAAAGGCGAAAAGAACCCCGGGAGGGGAGTGAAATAGAACCTGAAACCTGATGCATACAAACAGTGGGAGCACCCTTGTGGTGTGACTGCGTACCTTTTGTATAATGGGTCAACGACTTACATTCAGTAGCGAGCTTAACCGAATAGGGGAGGCGTAGGGAAACCGAGTCTTAATAGGGCGAACAGTTGCTGGGTGTAGACCCGAAACCGAGTGATCTATCCATGGCCAGGTTGAAGGTGCCGTAACAGGTACTGGAGGACCGAACCCACGCATGTTGCAAAATGCGGGGATGAGCTGTGGATAGGGGTGAAAGGCTAAACAAACTCGGAGATAGCTGGTTCTCCCCGAAAACTATTTAGGTAGTGCCTCGAGCAAGACACTGATGGGGGTAAAGCACTGTTATGGCTAGGGGGTTATTGCAACTTACCAACCCATGGCAAACTAAGAATACCATCAAGTGGTTCCTCGGGAGACAGACAGCGGGTGCTAACGTCCGTTGTCAAGAGGGAAACAACCCAGACCGCCAGCTAAGGTCCCAAATGATAGATTAAGTGGTAAACGAAGTGGGAAGGCCCAGACAGCCAGGATGTTGGCTTAGAAGCAGCCATCATTTAAAGAAAGCGTAATAGCTCACTGGTCGAGTCGTCCTGCGCGGAAGATGTAACGGGGCTCAAATCTATAACCGAAGCTGCGGATGCCAGTTTACTGGCATGGTAGGGGAGCGTTCTGTAGGCCGATGAAGGTGCATTGTAAAGTGTGCTGGAGGTATCAGAAGTGCGAATGTTGACATGAGTAGCGATAAAGCGGGTGAAAAGCCCGCTCGCCGAAAGCCCAAGGTTTCCTACGCAACGTTCATCGGCGTAGGGTGAGTCGGCCCCTAAGGCGAGGCAGAAATGCGTAGTCGATGGGAAACAGGTTAATATTCCTGTACTTGATTCAAATGCGATGTGGGGACGGAGAAGGTTAGGTTAGCAAGCTGTTGGAATAGCTTGTTTAAGCCGGTAGGTGGAAGACTTAGGCAAATCCGGGTCTTCTTAACACCGAGAAGTGACGACGAGTGTCTACGGACATGAAGTAACCGATACCACGCTTCCAGGAAAAGCCACTAAGCTTCAGTTTGAATCGAACCGTACCGCAAACCGACACAGGTGGGCAGGATGAGAATTCTAAGGCGCTTGAGAGAACTCGGGAGAAGGAACTCGGCAAATTGATACCGTAACTTCGGGAGAAGGTATGCCCTCTAAGGTTAAGGACTTGCTCCGTAAGCCCTGGAGGGTCGCAGAGAATAGGTGGCTGCGACTGTTTATTAAAAACACAGCACTCTGCTAACACGAAAGTGGACGTATAGGGTGTGACGCCTGCCCGGTGCTGGAAGGTTAATTGAAGATGTGCAAGCATCGGATCGAAGCCCCAGTAAACGGCGGCCGTAACTATAACGGTCCTAAGGTAGCGAAATTCCTTGTCGGGTAAGTTCCGACCCGCACGAATGGCGTAACGATGGCCACACTGTCTCCTCCCGAGACTCAGCGAAGTTGAAGTGGTTGTGAAGATGCAATCTACCCGCTGCTAGACGGAAAGACCCCGTGAACCTTTACTGTAGCTTTGCATTGGACTTTGAAGTCACTTGTGTAGGATAGGTGGGAGGCTTTGAAGCAGAGACGCCAGTCTCTGTGGAGCCGTCCTTGAAATACCACCCTGGTGTCTTTGAGGTTCTAACCCAGACCCGTAATCCGGGTCGGGGACCGTGCATGGTAGGCAGTTTGACTGGGGCGGTCTCCTCCCAAAGAGTAACGGAGGAGTTCGAAGGTTACCTAGGTCCGGTCGGAAATCGGACTGATAGTGCAATGGCAAAAGGTAGCTTAACTGCGAGACCGACAAGTCGAGCAGGTGCGAAAGCAGGACATAGTGATCCGGTGGTTCTGTATGGAAGGGCCATCGCTCAACGGATAAAAGGTACTCCGGGGATAACAGGCTGATTCCGCCCAAGAGTTCATATCGACGGCGGAGTTTGGCACCTCGATGTCGGCTCATCACATCCTGGGGCTGTAGTCGGTCCCAAGGGTATGGCTGTTCGCCATTTAAAGTGGTACGTGAGCTGGGTTTAAAACGTCGTGAGACAGTTTGGTCCCTATCTGCAGTGGGCGTTGGAAGTTTGACGGGGGCTGCTCCTAGTACGAGAGGACCGGAGTGGACGAACCTCTGGTGTACCGGTTGTAACGCCAGTTGCATAGCCGGGTAGCTAAGTTCGGAAGAGATAAGCGCTGAAAGCATCTAAGCGCGAAACTCGCCTGAAGATGAGACTTCCCTTGTGGTTTAACCACACTAAAGAGTCGTTCGAGACCAGGACGTTGATAGGTGGGGTGTGGAAGCGCGGTAACGCGTGAAGCTAACCCATACTAATTGCTCGTGAGGCTTGACTCTATCATTTGAAGAACTTCAAATAATAAAAGCTTACTGACTGATTCAGTCATCACCGAATAATTGATTAAGGCTTTACCGATTTGTAACAGTTTAAGTTTGGCGGCCATAGCGAGTTGGTCCCACGCCTTCCCATCCCGAACAGGACCGTGAAACGACTCAGCGCCGATGATAGTGTGGTTCTTCCATGTGAAAGTAGGTCACCGCCAAACACCCATTCCGAAGCCTCCGACTGATGTCGGGGGCTTTTTACATGCCTGTCGTTTCTATCGGTTTGGCGGCAGAATTGGGGTAACAGGTGTTGGGATCACACATTGGGATAGTGATATGCCGGTGTTTATGGAGTATTTGTGCATCTTGGTATTGGAATCGGAAATATTTACCCTGTTGTTATTCTTGCACAAAAGTACCGAAAGTTATGGTTAACCGTTTGGAATGTTTGAAATCGAACGGTATTTGCGTTAATATGTCGTATGCATTTATATGGAATAGGGCCGTGTTCTACTGTCGTGTGGCAGTGTCGGCGGGGTGGGGAAAACCGTCCTGCAGACGGCCCGGTTGATTCAATCCAACACGTTATAGGAAAACCCTGATGAAGAAATTTTTATTTGGTGTAGTTGCCGCCGTGTGTACGGCATTCTCTTTGGCTGCCGTGAACGTCAATACGGCCTCTTCTGTGGAACTGGAGGCATTGCCGGGTATCGGCCCGGCTAAGGCGAAGGCGATTGTGGAATACCGTCAGAAGAACGGTGCGTTCAAATCGGTGGAGGAGCTGAAAAACGTGAAGGGCATCGGTGATGCGGTGCTGAACAAGTTGAAGGCGGAGGCGACGGTTTCTTCTGCCGCGCCTAAGGCCGCCCAGCCTGCCGTGAAAAAATAAGCCGGATTCTGCCTGTATGCCGCCCTGCGGCCGAACCGTTTGCCGGTTGGGCCCGGGGCGGCTTTGTTTGGGGCGGCGGGGATGAAGCTTGAACCAGTGGGGGCTTCCGTTGGGTAATAAGGTAAGAAGCAAGGAGGATTTGACGATATTGCATTAAAAAACGGTTGTTGGAAAAGGAGAATGAGTATGGGAAATGAAATAGAATTTACAAAATAGGTTTCAGGTTGAGACCTTCATAAAAATAGTCTTTTAACGACATTTAATGCATAAAAATGCGCCATAAATTTTCAAGTAACTAAAATTTTCCTCATATCGAACAAAGAGTTGGGAAATTAGAAAATTTTTGTATTTTGAAAATGAGATTGATCATAAAATTTTAGTAACTTATATTATCGCAAGATCTTAGGCCGTCTGAAAGATGCTGAAATCAGCTTTCAGACGGCCTTGTCGTAAGATGAGTTTTGATATTGGCGTACTTTTTTAAATACAGATAAAATCCCTGCTAATTATTTATAACGATATTTTTAGGACTCACAGTGCTTGCTTTGGATTATTGTCATCAAAAGGCCGCGGAAAGCCATTCCAGTTTTTTATCCGGTTTTCGTTTTTTATCAGTAGAAAAACGAAATGCGATCACTGTTTTATATGCTTTTTGTCGCGAACTGGATGATGTGGTCGATGGCTGTACCGATCCGAATGTGGCTCAGATTACCTTGAATTGGTGGCGCAGTGATTTAGAGAAAGTATTCAACAATGAGATGCCTGAGCATCCAGTTCATCAAGCTTTAAAAGATATTCGGGCAAGTTTTGATTTGCCGAAGAATGAATTTGAAGCTTTGATTGATGGGATGCAGATGGATTTGGAGCAGGCTCGTTATGGTAGTTTTGATGAATTAAAGCTGTATTGCCACCGTGTTGCCGGAGTTGTAGGGCGTCTTATTGCACGGATTTTAGGTTTTTCCAATCCGAAAACTTTGGAATATGCGGAAAAAATGGGCTTAGCTTTGCAGTTGACGAACATTATTCGTGATGTGAGCGAAGATGCGCGGCAGGGAAGAATTTATCTGCCGATAGAGGAAATGCAGAAATTTGATGTGCCTGCCAACGTCATCATGCAGTGTAAACCAACAGACAATTTTGCGAAATTAATGCAGTTTCAAGTGGATAGGGCGCGTGAAACTTATCGTGAGGCTATGTTGCTTTTGCCGGCTGCGGATAAGAAATCGCAAAAAGTCGGTCTGATTATGGCGGCCATTTATTATGCGCTGTTGAATGAAATCGACCGTGATGGTGCGCAAAATGTGTTGACTTACAAAATTGCGATTCCTTCTCCCCGTAAAAAACGGATTGCTTTGAAAACTTGGCTGTTTGGATTTAAACCATGAATACTCAGCGTCCAAAAATTGCTGTGATTGGTGCCGGTTGGGCAGGTTTGTCTGCGGCGGTTTCCCTGATTCATCGAGCTGATATTGCTTTGTTTGAGGCCGGGAGGCAAGCGGGCGGTAGAGCGCGTGCCTTAGCCGGGAAAAATGATGGATTCAGCTTTTTGGATAATGGGCAGCATATCTTGTTGGGTGCGTATCATGGTGTTCAAACTTTGATGCAACATATTGGCGTTAAACCTGAATCAGCCTTTTTACGCCAGCCTTTGCAATGGTACATCCATGAAGGATTACAGTTTCAGACGGCCTCTCTGCCTGCACCGTGGCATTTGCTTGTCGGTATCCTGCGTGCAAAAAATCTTTCCTTTTCATTGAGAATCAAATTGCTGTCGGATATGTCGGCATTGCAACGTTGGGCAGGCCATCATAAAACCGATTTGACGGTTGCAAAGTGGTTGAGAACAAGAAATGTTCCGCGCAGCCTACTTGGCCAATTTTGGCAACCTTTGGTTTGGGGTGCTTTAAATACGCCGTTAGAACAGGCATCGTTGCGCATTTTATGCAATGTATTGAATGATGGCGTGTGGTCTGAAAAGGCGAACAGCGATTATCTTTTGCCCAAGCAGGATTTAGGGCGGATCGTAGCCGAACCGGCTTTGGATTTTCTACACAAACATGGTGCAAAAATACATCTTGAAACTCGTGTTTCCGATTTAAATCATCATATCGATGGCCGAATTGAAATCAATGGCGAAGTATTTGATGCGGTGATTTTAGCCGTTGCGCCATATCATGTTGACGCGCTTTTGCCTGAAGATACGCCTGACTATATTCAGACGGCCTATCAATCGTTGCATTACCATGCGATTACTACGGTTTATTTGCGTTATGCCCAAGCAGTCAAGTTGCCTGCGCCTTTAACCGGGTTTGCTGATGGTATGGCGCAGTGGGTGCTGCATCGGGGGGTGTTGGGTTTGCCGGATAATGAAGTCGCGGTCGTCATCAGCGTTTCCGATTACGTCGAGGCTTGGAAGGACAAAGATTTAGCCGAGAAAATTCATGCGGACATCAAGCGGATTTGTCCGGATTTGGATAAACCCGAAGCCGTACGCATTATTACGGAAAAACGCGCGACTACGGAGGCAACGGTTGATTTTGTACAACCTGGTTTCTCATGGCTGCACCATCGCCGTATTTATCCGGCCGGCGACTACCTCCATCCGCGCTATCCGGCAACCTTGGAAGCGGCGGTTCAGTCAGGTTTTGCCGCGGCTGAAAAGCTTATGCTGGATTTGCGGTTTGAATAAACTGAGGCCGTCTGAATGTTCAGACGGCCTTTTTGACTTTACAAAACTTACCAAGCCGATACAATATCCGAAACCATAAAGTTCAAGGAAAAGTCATGACGACATTAGCGAACAAAACCATCTTGATTACTGGCGCATCCCAAGGCTTGGGCGAGCAGGTTGCCAAAGCCTATGCGGCTGCCGGAGCGACTGTCATTTTGGTGGCGCGTCATCAAAAGCGTTTGGAAAAAGTATATGATGCCATTGTGGCTGCGGGCAGCCCTGAGCCATTTGCCATCTGCTTTGATTTGATGAGCGCGGAGGAGAAAGAGTTTAAGCAATTCGCAGAAACCATTGATGAAGCTACCGGCGGAAAATTGGATGGCGTGGTGCATTGCGCCAGCTATTTCTATGCCTTGTCGCCATTGGATTTCCAAACCGTATCGGAATGGGTCAACCAATACCGTATCAATACTGTTGCGCCTATGGGCTTGACCCGTGCGCTGTTCCCATTGTTGAAGCAATCCGAAGACGCTTCTGTGATTTTTGTCGGCGAAAGCCACGGCGAAAAACCGCAAGCTTATTGGGGTGGTTTCGGTGCCTCCAAAGCTGCGCTTAATTATTTGTGTAAAGTGGCTGCGGACGAGTGGGAACGTTTTGACAACCTGCGTGCCAATGTTTTGGTGCCGGGAGCCATCAATTCGCCGCAACGTATCAAATCTCATCCGGGCGAATCGAAAAGCGAACGTAAAAACTACGAAGATGTCCTGCCGCAATTTATTTGGTGGGCAAGCCGAGAGAGCAGGGGGCGGACAGGCGAAATCGTCTATCTGTAAATCTACCTGCTCAGAGTGGTTTGAAAACATGAGGCCGTCTGAAATCTGTATTTTCAGACGGCCTTTAACTTATTGAGTTTTATATCTAAATAATGTTGAAGTTTGATGTTTGACGTGTTAGCAGGCAAACATCAGGCTGGCACAAAATTAGATATAATAATCTAAGTTATAGTTGTATTGGATAAATATGACGGAATTTGACTTTATCAGACAATATTTGCAGCGACAAAAATCGGAAGGTCTGATTTTGGGCATAGGGGACGATGCCGCTATTATTCGCCCAAGTAACGGATTTGATTTATGTTTTAGCGCAGATATGTTGGTCAAAGGCAGACATTTTTTTGAAGATGTTTCGCCTGAAGATTTGGCATGGAAAATGCTTGCAGTAAATTTGTCCGATATGGCCGCTATGGGTGCCAAGCCGCGGTGGGTGTTACTCAGTGCTGCGCTGCCTGAATTGAATCAAGACTGGCTGACACGTTTTTGCGACAGCTTTTTTGCTTTGGCCGCGCGTTTTGATACGGTGTTGATTGGTGGCGATACCACCAAAGGCGATTTGGTCTTTAATGTAACGATAGTGGGTGAAGTTCCGACAGGGCGTGCCCTGCGGCGTGATGGGGCCGAAGTCGGCGACGATATTTGGGTATCGGGCCGCTTGGGTTTGGCTGCCGCTGCGTTGAACAAACATCTTGGGCATTATCAATTGCCGTCTGAAATCATGGCGGTTTGCGATGAGAAATTGCTCCGTCCGGAGCCGCGCGTTTCATTGGGTCAGGCATTGTTGCCGTTTGCCCATGCCGCGCAAGATGTTTCTGACGGCCTGGCTCAAGATGTGGGGCATATTTTAAAAGCCTCTGCTGTCGGGGCGGAAATCTTTGCCGATTGTGTACCGTCGTTGCCTGAATTGAAAAACGTTTTGTCGAGCGAGCAATGGTTGTCGGCAGTATTGGCCGGCGGCGATGACTACGAACTGATTTTTACTGCTGCTCCAGAAGACAGGGAACGTGTTTGTCAGGCGGCGGAACAAAGTGGCGTACCGGTTGCCCGAATTGGTAAAATGACTGACTCAGGCCGTCTGAATATTTTGGATGCCGAAGGCGGCGTATTGGAACTGACTTCTTTAGGATTTGATCATTTTGGCTGAACGTAAACCTACTTTTTCTTGGCTGTTGCACAAACCATTGTGTTTTTTAGGATTTGGTTTTGGCAGCGGCTTATCGCCGGTTGCGCCGGGTACGGCAGGGACGCTGGCCGCGTTACCTCTGGCTTTTGTATTGTGCCTGTTGGGCATAGACGGCTGGATATTGCTTTTATTGTGTATCGCCTTGTTTTTCTGGGGCATCCGCATTTGCGGTTATACCGAGAGGGAACTGGGCATTCAGGATTACGGCGGTATCGTTTGGGATGAAATTGTCGCGATGCTGCTGGTGCTGTCGCTGATTCCGTTTAAATGGAGCTGGTGGCTGGCGGCTTTTGTTATTTTCCGCTTGTTTGATGCGTTGAAACCCTGGCCGATCAAATGGTTTGACCGGCGGATTCATGGAGGTTTGGGCATTATGCTTGATGATTTGATTGTGGCTGTGATGACTTTATTGGTCTTGGGGCTGTTTCATTGGATTGCGTGATGTGTTTTAAGTGTTTCGACCCTTTGCAAAAATAGGGCGGACACGCCGGAATTATCCGGTTTTAAATAAAATAAATATACGGGTGAACAATTATGAACGAAATCGAGATTAACGTGGAGCCGCGTTATATGGCCGGCCAAAGCGACGTCTACCGCGACCGCTACGCCTTCAATTATCTGATTACCATCTGCAACCGCAGCGATGAAATCATTACTTTGCGTCAGCGTTTTTGGGAAATCACCGACGGACACGGTGAGACAGAGCAGGTCGGTCATGCTGGCTTGATTGAAGAGCAACCTGTTTTGTACCCGGGCGAAGCCTATGAGTACAACAGCGGTTCGCAAATCAGCACGCCTTGGGGCAGTATTGAAGGCGCGTATGAATTTGAAGACAGCATCGGCAAACGTTTCGTTATCGGGGTGCCGAAGCTTGAATTCAAAGCAGGCTTTACTTTACAATAGGCCGTCTGAAAAATGAAAAACCGGAACATGGGAAATGTTCCGGTTTCGTTTTTTCAGGCGGCCTTATCAGTCTTTGCAAGGTTGTACCAATACCCATGGCGCTACAACGACCGCCCACATTTCTTGCTTATCCGCTAGAAAAGTACGCGCCATATCATCGCTGACGGTGCCGAATTTGCCTTGTTCCATCCATTGTTTCAATGGCGCGGCTTCATCTTCGGCAACATGGCGGGCGACGGCAATCAAATCCAAATCGGGCGCAACATAAACGGCGGCACCGCGTGCGAAGTGGGGTTGCAGCTCTTCCCATGAAATGCGGGCGGTTTCGGTATTGAGTTTTTCGTTTAAGAGTGGAATAGACATAGGACAATCATCAAATAAAAAACGGATTGTAACCGATATTCGGCCTTTTGCCCGATGCCGTCTGAAAACGAAAGAAATTTACAGGGTTAACGTTATACAGTATCATTTTAATGTTTTAATTTTCTTTCAGACGGCCTGTTGTCCGTATTCGGGCAAGGGCGGTTTTAGGCTTATGAATTCTGTATTGTTGACCGGATTGCTGCAAAGGCTGCTGATTGCACTTGTCGCATTGGTGGCGTTGTGGGCTGTATATTTTTGGGCGGTATCGCCATGAGTATCGTGGTAGAAAATCTGACGGTCAGCTATCAGCGCAGGCCGGTGGTGCACCATGTTGATATGGTGTTTGAAGATGGTAAGATGTGGACGATTTTCGGGCCGAACGGCGCGGGCAAATCGACCCTGCTCAAAGCCATTATGGGTTTGCAGAAAACGGATACGGGCAGCGTGCGCTATGAAAATATGGCGCGCAAGGATATTGCCTATCTGCCGCAGCAGTCGGACATTGACCGCAGCCAGCCGATGACGGTGTTTGAACTGGCGGCGATGGGGCTGTGGTATGAAATCGGCTTTTTCGGACGTGTGAACGCAGCGCAGAAAAAGCGCGTGATGGCGGCTTTGGAACGCGTGGAAATGCAGGATTTTGCCACGCGCCAAATCGCGCACTTGTCCAATGGCCAATTCCAACGCGTATTGTTTGCGCGGATGCTGGTGCAGGATGCCAAGTTTTTGCTGCTGGATGAGCCGTTTAACGCAGTGGATGCGCGGACGACTTATGCGCTGTTGGAAGTTTTGCGCCAGTGCCATCAGGACGGTCAGGCAGTGATTGCCGTGTTGCATGATTACGAGCAGGTGCGGGCATATTTTGCCAACACGCTGCTTTTGGCGCGTGAAAAAGTGGCTGCCGGTGCGACGGAAAATGTGTTGACCGATGAATTTTTGGCACAGGCCAACCGAATGATGCAGAAGCAGGAAGCGGCCGATTGGTGCGCGGTTTAATGGACAAGGCCGTCTGAAAGTAAGTGTTTTTCAGACGGCCTCAGGCTTTCAGAGATTAATAAAAAAGCGATAAAACATGGATTTATATGATTTGGTCGTCGCGCCGTTCGTCGAATTCGACTTTATGCGCTATGCCCTGGCGTCGATTTTCTGCCTGGCATTGAGCGCGGCGCCTGTCGGTGTATTTTTGGTGATGCGCCGCATGAGTTTGGTGGGCGATGCTTTGAGCCATGCGGTTTTGCCCGGTGCGGCCATTGGCTATATGTTTGCCGGTTTGAGTTTGCCTGCGATGAGCGTCGGCGGTTTTGCAGCCGGTTTGCTGATGGCTTTGTTGGCCGGTTTGGTCAGCCGGTTTACTTCATTGAAAGAAGACGCGAACTTTGCCGCATTTTATTTGAGCAGCCTTGCCATCGGCGTGGTTTTGGTCAGCAAAAACGGCAGCAGCGTCGATTTGCTGCATTTGCTGTTTGGCTCGGTGTTGGCGGTGGATATTCCGGCTTTGCAGCTGATTGCCGTTTCTGCGAGCGTCACTATTTTGCTGATGGCGGTTATGTTCCGCCCGCTGGTGTTGGAAAGCATAGACCCTTTGTTCCTCAAGGCTGTCGGTGGTAAGGGCGGCTTTTGGCATGTGCTGTTTTTGGTGCTGGTCGTGATGAATCTGGTTGCCGGTTTCCAGGCATTGGGCACGCTGATGTCGGTCGGTTTGATGATGTTGCCGGCAATTACCGCCAGACTGTGGGCGAAAAGCATGGGTTGGCTGATGATTTTGTCGGTCGCATTGGCTTTGCTTTGCGGTTTGGCAGGACTGTTGTTTTCCTACCATATTGAAATCCCGTCCGGCCCGGCGATTATTTTATGCTGCGGCACGCTTTACCTGATTTCCGTCGTGTTTGGTTGGGAGGGCGGCATTTTGGCAAAATGGTTGCGCCGTAAAAAACACCGCACGGCATGATTTTTCAGACGGCGGCTTGAATAATCAGGCGGTCTGTCTTATGATGATGTTAATGTTACGTTATATCACTGGAGAGAATATGAAACATTGGAAACTCGGCATCGTTGCCGCATTATTGACCGGTGCCGCTTATGCCGTTCCGTTGCCTGTTGTGACCAGCTTCAGCATTTTGGGCGACGTGGCCAAACAGATTGGCGGCGACCGCGTGGCCGTTCAAAGCTTGGTGGGCGCCAACCAAGACAGCCATGCCTACCACATGACCAGCGGCGACATCAAAAAAATCCGCAGCGCAAAATTGGTATTGCTCAACGGCTTGGGCTTGGAAGCCGCCGATGTGCAACGCGCAGTCAAACAGAGCAAAGTGCCTTTCGCTGAAGCGACCAAAGGCATTCAGGCTTTGAAAGCAGAAGAGGGCGGCCATCATCATGACCACGATCACGAAGGCCATCATCACGATCACGGCGAATTTGACCCGCACGTTTGGACCGACCCCGTCCTGATGGGCACTTATGCGCAAAACGTTGCCAATGCGCTGATTCAAGCTGACCCTGAAGGCAAAACCTACTATCAGCAACGTTTGGGCAACTATCAAATGCAGCTGAAAAAACTGCACAGCGATGCGCAGGCTGCCTTTAATGCCGTACCTGCCGCCAAGCGTAAAGTCTTGACCGGACACGATGCGTTCACGTACATGGGCAAACGCTACAATATTGAATTCATCGCCCCTCAAGGCGTGAGCAGCGAAGCCGAGCCGTCTGCCAAACAAGTGGCTTCCATCATCCGCCAAATCAAACGCGAGGGCATTAAAGCCGTCTTTACCGAAAACATCAAAGACACGCGCATGATTGACCGTATCGCCAAAGAAACCGGCGTCAATGTCAGCGGACGTTTGTATTCCGATGCATTGGGTGGCGCACCGGCCAACAGCTACATCGGCATGTACCGCTACAATGTCAAAGTTTTGACTGATGCCATGAAAAAATAAAACGGTTTCAAGATAAAGGCCGTCTGAAACTTGGAAACAAGGTTTCAGACGGCCTTTTATATGCTTATTTTTGAAACAAATCGTCAAATTTAAAATATAAAAATTAGTTTTGTGCTATTAAAAGCTTAATTATCAAAAATTCATGCCAATTTGCTTGATAAGTACGCACCATCCGTGCGAATTGCTTATCGGCGGTCTGCAGGCCACTCACGGCTTGACTTCACCCTGTTACAATTCGGCATCTTCACATTTCTTAATCTTACATCATGAGCAACCATTCGTCTTGGTCATCCAAAATCGGCTTTGTGCTTGCTGCGGCAGGCTCGGCCATCGGTTTGGGTGCAATTTGGAAATTCCCTTATACAGCCGGTACCAACGGCGGCGCCGTATTCTTTCTTTTGTTTTTGATTTTCACCATTTTGGTGGCTTTGCCGGTTCAACTGGCCGAGTTTTACATCGGCCGTACAGGCGGTAAAAACGCCATTGATTCCTTTAAAGTATTGCGCCCGGGTTCGCAGTGGCCGTGGGTCGGCCGCATGGGTGTGGCCGCGTGTTTTATTTTGCTGTCGTTTTACAGCGTGGTCGGCGGCTGGGTGTTGAACTACGTCGTGCACAGCTTTACCGGTGAAATTCATGCCGGTGCAGACTTTGAAGCCTTGTTCGGCAACACGATTTCTTCACCGTTTGGTTCGCTGTTTTACCAAGGCTTGTTCATGCTGATTACCATTTGGGTGGTTAAAGGCGGCATTTCAGACGGCATTGAAAAGGCAAACCGCGTGTTGATGCCGGGTTTGTTTATCCTCTTTATCGCGCTGGCTATCCGTTCGCTGACTTTGCCCGGCGCAATGGAGGGCGTGGCATTCTTGTTGAAGCCGGATTGGTCGTATTTGAAACCGGGCACAATGCTGACTGCTTTGGGTCAGGCATTTTTTGCCTTGAGTATCGGCGTGTCTGCGATGATTACCTATGCCTCGTATTTGGGTAAGGATCAGGATATGTTCCGCTCCGGCCATATGATTATGTGGATGAACCTGTTTGTATCGCTGCTGGCCGGTTTGGTGATTTTCCCTGCGGTATTTGCCTTCGGTTTTGAGCCCGGCCAAGGCCCTGGTTTGATTTTTGTCGTGTTGCCTGCGGTCTTTATGAAGATGCCGATGGGTACATATTTGTTTGCCGTGTTTATGCTGTTGGTTGTCTTTGCGACGCTGACTTCCGCATTTTCCATGCTGGAAACCGTTATCGCGGCAACCATCCGCCAAGACGAGAAAAAGCGCAGCAGCCACGCTTGGGTAACCGGCATTGCGATTTTCATAGTCGGTATTCCTTCGGCGCTGTCATTTGGCGTTTGGGGCGAATTTAAGATTTTCGGCAAAACCATTTTTGACTTGTGGGACTTCATTATTTCCGCCGTCATCATGCCGATTGGCGCATTGAGCGTTGCCGTGTTTACGTCATGGGTTCAGGACAAACAGTCCGTCCTGCGTGATGCAGGCATGGGCAGCACCATTCCGAAACAGTTGCTTTACCTGTGGCTGGGTGCGCTTCGCTATCTTGCGCCGATTGCGATTATTGTGGTGTTCATCAACTCTTTAGGTTTGATTTAAACCGATAGTGAGCAAACAGTCCGGCGTTGCATTGCTTCGCCGGACTGTTTGTTTAAAACATCATAAAAATATTAAGGCCGTCTGAAAAATTTTCAGACGGCCTTTTTATATACGCTCGAGGTTGATTAGAACTTCGCTTGCAGTCTCAGCCATGCAGTACGGCCGGGTTCGTTCACGCGCATGGTTTGAGTACCGGCAGACGGGTCGCCGCCGCGGCTGACGAATTCAGCATAGGTTTTGTTGAACACGTTGTCCACGCCGCCTTGCAATGTGGCGTATTTGCTGAATTTCCAACCGGCATTGAGCGAGAGTACGCCGAAGCCCGAAGATGCACCGATGTCTTGGCCGACGATATTGCCTTGGCCTTTGCTGTAACGGTTTTGTTTGGCTACGACGCGCCATAATGCGCCCGCGCTGAATTTACCGTTGTCAAAGGCAAGGGTGTTGTTCCACTCGAGCGGCGGCGTTTGTGCCAAAGGTTTGCCGTCGGTACGGTTTTTGCCGTGGGTGTAGGCGAGGCTGGTGCCGACTTCCCAGTTAGGCGCAAATGTCCATTTGACTTCGGCTTCGCCGCCAAAGCGTGAAGCGTTGATGTTGCGCACGTTGAAATTCATGCCTTGGCGCTCCATCATGATGAAGTCTTTGATGTCGCTGCCGAATACGGATACGGATGCGTGGAGGTTGGGACGTTTCCAGATTACACCAGCATCGATTTGGCGATTTTGCTCTGCGCGGATGGCTTTGTTTTCAGAGCGCAGGCGTTCCCAGTAGTCAGGCGCGCGTTCGGCAATGCCGAATCCGGCATAGTATTTCAGGCCGTTGTCCGTATTTCTTTCCCAACGCAGGAAGCCTGAGTTCAAATTGAATTTTTGATGTTTCAAAATGGGGTCGGTCACACGCGCGGTATCGTAATGCGCTTTGACTTGGTCATGGCGCAAACCTGCTACCCAGCGTTGTTTGTCGGTTTGCTGCCAAGAGGCTTCGGTGAAGATACCCCATTGTTTGAAACTTTGGTTGGGCATATAGGGCTTGTGGCTGTAGCCGTCGCCGCCGCGCTCCATACGCGCGACGTGGACGTCGTCCAGATAATCCAAACCGGTTTGCAGATTGAGTTTGTCCCAGTCGAAAGTGGCTTTCAGACGGCCTGTATCGGTATTGCGTTTAGGGTTGTTGGCATTTTTAATCTGCATACCGGCAGGGTTGCGGATGGTACGCAGGCTGTATGTGTCCATCACGTGGTCGATTTCGCTTTTACCGTAGCGCAGTTCCAATTCGCTGAACCATGGGGTGAGGTTGCGTTGGGTAAAGCGGACATTCCACGCATCACGGTCGAACTTGCTGCCGTCCATCATGCGGTCGGCGTAGGCAACCTTGGCCCTGCTGCGCTCGTATGTGCCGGCAATGGTGGTGTTTTCGGTCGGGGTGATGCCCAGTTGCAGCATTTGGCTGTCGCGTTTGAAGTTGGAGTGAATGCGGTTGCCGTCGCCGTCTTTGTAATCGTCGGCTTCGTTATGGGAAATATTGCTGCGGACGTAGCCGTATTTGCCGCCGAACTCGGCTTCCAACGAGCCGTCGCGGCGGTCGTTGCTGCCTGCCGTCAGGGTAGCGTTAACGTTGTAAGGTTTTTCAGTGAAATCAGGGTCTTTGCGGATAAATTGCACCGAGCCGCTGACCAAGCCCATGCCTTGGGTAACGGTTTGCGGGCCTTTGGTGACCACGACTTTGTCGAAAGAATTGGGGTGGATATAGGCAGTCGGCGGGTCCATGCGCATACCGCAACCGCCATAAATAAACTGGTCGTCGGCATTGACGGAGAGGCGCGAGCCGCCCAAACCGCGGAACAGCGGATCGCCCGAGCTGCCGCCTTTGCGGATGATGCTCATGTTGGGCACGGATTGTAAAAGGTCTGCCCCGTCTCCGGCAGGGAGGGGTTGCAAAGCAGCTTTGGGGTTGAAAGTAACGCGATTGGCTTTTTGTTGTTGTGTGCCGGTGACGGTGACAGGGGAAAGGGTAACTGTTTCTTCAGGTGTAGGGTTAGTCTCTGCCCATGCTTGGGATACGGCTAAGGCAATGGGTAAGATAAGTAATGGTGGGTATTTCATATTGTTTCTCTCTATTATTAGGAATTATATTAACTAATACCTAAGTATTATACATAAAGTCTAGTAAAATAGAAGCAGTGGGATTTTAATCTAAATCAATATTTTCAGATTTTTGGCGCATAGGTTGTTTGTTAAGATTGGTCATACCAAAATATTGATTTGAAGGCATTGGTGAGGTTAATCAATAAAAATGAATGTGTTTGAATTAAAATGCTTGCGATGGGGAGAATGGCATTTCTTGACGAAAAAATAGGGGATTGATTAGAATGGGCGGCCAATTGGTCAATCCAATTTATGGCCGTCTGAATAAAACTGTCCTTCAATCATCAGGAATACAACATGACGAAATTGGTTCGTCCGCAAAAAATCAGCGATCAGGTTTTAGCCGTTTTGGAAGAACGTATCGCGACCGGCATTTATGAAGAAGGCAGTAAATTGCCTCCCGAACGTACGCTCGCGGAAGAATTCGGCGTATCGCGGCCGTCGGTCAGGGTGGCGTTGAATATTTTAATTGCCAAGCAGGTTTTGGAAGCGCGGCAGGGCGATGGCTATTATGTTTCCGTCAAGCCGCAGCAGGATTTTTTACAAAGCTGGCAGGAGTTGCTCGGCAAACATACCAATTGGGAAACAGACGTATTCGATTTCAGCTGTCACGTTGAAGGCTGTATGGCGGCGCTGGCCGCCGAAAGACGGACTGATGCCGACTTGAAACGCATTGACTTTTGGCGGCAGAAATTTGAAGCGGCCTGCGAAAGCAGAAATTTGGAGCATCAAGCCGAAGCAGACGTCAGCTTCCATCAAACCATTGCCGATGCCGCACACAATATCCTGTTCAGCCACCTTTCCAGCAGCCTGCTCAAAATGCTTTATCAGCAAACACGCAGCGGCATTATCTATATCCATCAAACCGAAGACCCGCGCCCGACGCTGATTGCGCAGCACCGCACTATTTTTGAAGCCATTGCCCAGGCCAAACCGGCCGAGGCGGCAGAAGCGGCAAAACTGCATTTGAATTATGTCGCCCGCCGTATTTTGCAGGACAGGGAATATCAAAGCCGCAGCGAGCATGCGGACGTATTGGCGCAAAATGATTTGAAACGGGTAGATTGGTAGCGTTTAAAAATAATCAGGCCGTCTGAATTTTTTCAGACGGCCTGATTTTGCAAATAAGGCCTTTTAGTGCCACAATCTTCCTCATTCTGTCTAAAAACAAAGGAAGCACCATGTACCGTCATGTCGAGTATTATCCGGGTGACCCGATTTTGAGTTTGGTTGAAACCTTCAAACGCGACGAGCGTCCTGAAAAAGTCAATTTGAGCATCGGCATTTATTTTGATGACGAAGGCAAAATGCCGGTTTTGGAATCTGTCCGCCGGGCAGAAGCAGAGCGTGCGGCCGTACCGCGCCCATCGCCTTATCTGCCGATGGAAGGTTTGGACACTTATCGAAGCGCGGTTCAGCGTTTGTTGTTTGGCAAGGATAATCCGGCATTGGCAGAAGGGCGCATTGCGACCGTACAGACTTTGGGCGGCTCGGGGGCGTTGAAAGTCGGTGCCGACTTTTTGCACCGTTGGTTCCCTGAAGCGAAAGCCTATGTCAGCGACCCGACTTGGGACAACCATAAAGGTATTTTTGAAGGCGCCGGTTTTGAAGTGGGGACGTATCCTTATTACAACCCTGAAACCGTCGGCGTGAAATTTGAAGAAATGACTGCGTTTTTCAAGACCTTGCCGGAAAACAGCGTCTTGATTTTGCACCCATGCTGTCAAAACCCGACCGGCGTCGATATGTCGCAAGCGCAATGGGATAAAGTGTTGGACATTATCAAAACGCACAAGCTGATTCCGTTTATGGACATTGCCTATCAAGGTTTCGGCGAGGATTTGGACAGCGATGCCTATGCAATCCGTAAAGCCGTCGAAATGGGCCTGCCTTTGTTTGTCAGCAATTCTTTTTCGAAAAACCTGTCGCTGTACGGCGAGCGTGTCGGCGGTTTGAGCGCAGTGTGTCCCAATAAGGAAGAAGCAGAGCTGGTGTTCGGACAGTTGAAATTTACCGTCCGCCGTATTTATTCCAGCCCTGCCGCGCATGGTGCATATATCGCTTCTGATGTGATGAACAGCGAGGAGCTGCGCGCTTTGTGGGAAAACGAAGTTTACGCCATGCGCGACCGCATCCGTGCCATGCGTCAGAAACTTTATGATGTTTTGACGGCCAAAATCCCCAATCGTGATTTCAGCTATTTCATCAAACAGCGCGGTATGTTCAGCTATACAGGCTTGACCGTAGAGCAGGTACACCGCCTGCGTGACGAGTTTGCCGTTTACCTGCTGGATTCGGGCAGGATGTGTGTAGCCGGTTTGAATGCATCGAATATCGATTATGTGGCCGAAGCATTTGCCAAAGTGTTGCAATAGCCGTTTAATCTGAAATTGAATGTAGTTTTATTTGAAGTAAATCAAAAGGCCGTCTGAAAAATTTTCATCTTTCAGACGGCCTCTTTATAATTGGCGCACCCAACAGGGATCGAACCTGTGACCTCCAGCTTCGGAAACTGACACTCTTCCAACTGAGCTATGGGTGCGAGAGCCGTAAGGTTAACGCATATTGGCGCCGTTGGCAAAGTTTATCTTGAAAGTGTCAGAAAGTGGCATTGGCGGTCACGCTTTTGCATGGGTGGAATATTCAAATAACTACAAAGGTTTACAAGAATCAGACGGCCTTTTTGAGGATTTTTGCGTATCTTTTTCTCAAGATGGATTGGAAAGCCTTTGCGAATTCAGTATAATCCAGCAAAATATTGTTAACTGCGTTTAACACATAAACTATAACTTACAGCACAACCTAACCTAACGGCGAGGCCTACCAAATGAAACAACTCCGCGACCACAAAGCCCAAGGCTCTGCATTGTTCACCCTTGTGAGCGGTATCGTTATTGTCATTGCAGTGATTTACTTCCTGATCAAACTGGCGGGAAGCGGTTCATTCGGCGATGTTGCCGAAACAACCGAAGCTGCGACTCAAACCCGTATCCAGCCAGTCGGCCAACTGAAATTGGGCGACGGTATTCCAGTCGGCGAGCGTCAAGGCGATCAGATTTTCAACAAAATCTGTATTCAATGTCACGCGGCGGACAGCATCGTTCCCAAAGCGCCTAAATTTGAAAACAAAGGCGATTGGGCGCCTCGCATTGCCCAAGGTTTCGATACCTTGTTCCAACACGCTCTGAACGGTTTCAATGCAATGCCTGCCAAAGGCGGTGCGGCTGATTTGACCGACCAAGAATTGAAACGCGTGATTACTTATATGGCCAACAAAGCTGGCGGTACTTTCCCTGATCCTGATGCCGCAGCTCCTGCCGATGCAGCCGCTTCCGGCGAAGCTGCTTCAGCTCCGGCGGCTGAAGGTGCAGCTCCTGCAGAAGCCCCTAAAGCAGATGCGGCCAAAGCAGATGATAAAGGTGCGGCAGCTCCAGCAGCCGGCGGCGCAGACGGCAAAAAAGTTTACGAAGCCAACTGCCAAGCATGTCACGGCGGTGCAGTTCCAGGTGTTCCTCATGTAGGTAAAAAAGAAGACTGGGCTCCTCGTATCAAACAAGGTAAAGACACCCTGCACAAACACGCACTCGAAGGCTTTAACGCAATGCCTGCCAAAGGCGGTAACGGTAGCCTGAGCGATGATGAAGTGAAAGCTGCAGTTGATTACATGGCTAATCAGTCTGGTGCTAAATTCTAAGATTTGATTTCGAATCTCGAATAGGAAGCGCATTCTGCAAAAGGATGCGCTTTTTTCGTGCAGGAAATCCGGATCTTGCTATAATACTGAAGTAGTAAATTATTCTCATGATCAAGGGTCGTCTGAAAGATTCAGACAGCCTTCGAATACAATCAAGATTCTTTTAAAGAAGTTCAACCATATTCACATACGACAAAACAATCACGGAGTTATCTCATGGCAAAAAAATATTTCGGTACTGATGGTGTGCGTGGCGAAGTCGGTCAATTCCCTATTAATCCTGATTTTGTCCTGAAATTAGGCTATGCGGCAGGTCAGGTTTTGGTGCAGCATGAAGGCGAAATCAAACCGACCGTCTTGATCGGTAAAGACACGCGTATTTCAGGCTATATGCTGGAAGCCGCGCTGATTGCCGGTTTTACCGCCGCCGGTGTTAATGTTATTCAAACCGGCCCTTTGCCGACTCCGGGCGTGGCGTATTTGACCCGTGCTTTGCGTTTGTCTGCAGGTGTGATGATTTCTGCTTCCCACAATGTTTATTCCGATAACGGCATTAAATTCTTTGCCGAAGGCGGTGTGAAGCTGAGCGATGAAATCGAGTTGGAAATCGAAGCCAAAATCGATGAGGAAATGAAAACCCAGCCGTCCAGCCGTCTTGGCCGTGCGCGCCGGATTAATGGTGCGGATGACCGCTATATCGAGTTCTGTAAATCCACTTTCCCAAGTCATTTGGACTTGCGCGGTCTGAAATTGGTGGTCGATACCGCCAATGGTGCAGGCTATGCGGTTGCGCCTAAAGTATTCCATGAATTGGGTGCGCAAGTGGTCAGTATCGGTAATGAGCCAAACGGCTACAACATCAATGAAAAATGCGGTGCGACCCATCCGAAAGCTTTGCAAGCCGCTGTGTTGCAAAATGAAGCCGATTACGGCATTGCCTTGGACGGCGATGGCGACCGTTTGATGATGGTTGACCGCAATGGCAAAGTGTATGACGGCGACAGCTTGATTTATGTGATTGCCAAAGCACGCGCACATGAAGGCGTGGAAATCGGCGGCGTTGTGGGTACGGTAATGACCAATATGGCGATGGAAGTTGCTTTGAAAGAGCAGGGCGTTGATTTCTGCCGCGCCAAAGTAGGCGACCGCTATGTGTTGGAACAGCTCCACCAACGCGGTTGGCTGATTGGCGGCGAAGCCAGCGGTCATATTTTGTGCATGGACAAACACAATACCGGCGACGGCATCATTTCCGCGCTGCAAGTTTTGGCTGCATTGCAAACCTTGAATCAAGACCTTGCCACCGTTTGCGCCGATTGGCAGCCGTATCCGCAAACCATGATTAACGTCCGCATCAAAAAAGGCCAAAACTGGCAGGATGCTTCTAAAGAAGCTTTGGCCGAAGTGGAAAAAGAACTCGAAGGCAAAGGCCGCGTGGTCTTGCGTGCATCCGGTACCGAGCCTGTCGTGCGTGTGATGGTGGAAGCCAAACAGGCGGACTGGGCGAAAAAAGGCGCAGAAAAAATTGCCGCCGCCATTCAAGGTCAAAAGTAACAGTGTGTTTGATGTTGAATTGAACTAAATAAAAGGCCGTCTGTTGTTCAGACGGCCTTTGTGTTTCATTAGAAGCTTAATTGCTCAAGACATCAACGCCTTTAGGAGGAGTGAATTTGAACATACCGCTGGAAAGGTTAGGTTTGGTGTTCAAACCGCTGAAGCTGATGCTGGTTTGGTTGCCGAAGCTGTCTTTCAGCTGCATGGCGGCGAGGTTGTCGCCTTTGAAGCCGATGCGGATGTATTGGTAGCCGGCGTTGTTTTTCTTAGGCGTAGCCAAAACGTAGTCGATGCCGTTGGCAGAGCCGTCTTCTTTCAGCGTGTAGCTGCTGTCCAATGCCGTTTTGTTGGAGAGAATGGCGGCAGGGCTGTCACCGATGGTTTGGTCTTGTGAGGACTTGGTTACTTGCGCCAAATCTACGTCATAGAGCCAAATGGTTTTGCCGTCGCCGACGATGGTTTGTTTGTAGGGTTTGGTGTATTCCCATTTGAACAAACCCGGGCGCAGGATTTTGAATGTACCGTATGTGGTTTGGGTTTTCTTTTTGCTGTGAACGGTTTGGCTGAAGTTGCCGCTGATACCGTCGGCGTCATTATTGAATTTTTTCAGGGCGTCCACTGCGCCGGCTTGTGCAAAGCCGATGGCTGAAGAAAGCAGCGCGGCAGCGGTCAGGGTGAACAGTCGGGTAGTTTTCATGTTTTGGTTCCTTGTTCGGAGAGATGGGTTCAGTATAGACGTTATGGTGTAACAGGCAAGGGGCTGAAGGGCGGGTTTAATTTGTGTAAATATGAAAAAACTAAGCAAGTATCTGAAATAATTTTATTTCTTCAGACGGCCTGTATTTGGTTTTGACGTTTTTTTAATGAAACGCATAAGGGCTTGGTGTGGTATTTAATGTCATTTTACGGAAAGCGTGAAATTATAGTCTTTCTGTTTGCTTTTTAAAACGGTTATAATATTTATCTTTTGAAAACAATGGTTTTGTATGTATCTGAATCCTTATCCTTTATTGGAACAGGCTTTGCTGTCGGACAATCCGGATGAAAAAGGAAAATTGACGCAGGCCTTGTTTGCGCAGTTGGGCGAGGCGGAAGGCTTGACGGCTGAAGCGTCTAAACCTGTGGATTGCCGTTTTGCCGGTCATCCGTCGCGTCCGCGTTTGGTTGCCCTTTCGGAGGTTACGCCGCGCAAGATGAATACGGTCGAAGGCTATGCGGCGATGTTGCATGCGATTGCGCACATTGAATTTAATGCGATTAATTTGGCTTTGGATGCGGCGTATCGTTTCCGCAATATGCCGTTTCAGTTTGTACGCGATTGGGTAAGGGTGGCGAAAGAAGAAGTGTTTCACTTCGGCTTGATGCGTGGCCGTCTGAACAGCTTGGGCTACGATTACGGCGATTTTGAAGCGCACGGGCATTTGTGGGACATGGCGTATAAAACCGCTTACGATCCTTTATTGCGCATGGCTTTGGTGCCACGGGTGTTGGAAGCGCGCGGTTTGGATGTTACGCCGGGTATTCGTGCAAAAGTGGCGCAGCGCGGCGATATGGAAACCTGCGATGTGCTGGATATTATTTACCGCGATGAAGTGGGGCATGTCGCTATCGGCAATCATTGGTATCAGCATCTTTGCCGTGAGCGCGGTTTGGAACCGGTCGCCCTGTTCCGCAGCCTGATTGCGCGTTACGATATGTTTATCTTCCGCGGCTACGTCAATATCGAAGCGCGGGAACGTGCTGGATTCAGCCGTTTCGAGCTGGATATGTTGGAAGATTTTGAGAAAAGTTTGAAACAGGATAAAAAGGCCGTCTGAAACGGTAAAACCATCATGGCACATTATCACGATCATTCGCACGCTCATACGCATACCGCCAACAAGCAGGTATTGCGCATTTCATTTTTTGTTATTGCCGGATTTATGCTGGTTGAGGCGGTCGGTGGCTGGCTGACCAACTCTTTGGCCCTGCTTTCCGATGCGGGGCATATGTTCAGCGATGCGTTTTCGCTGGGCATGGCATTGTGGGCATTCAAACTTGGCGAGAAACAGACCACGCTGCAAAAGACATTCGGTTACAAACGTTTTGAAATTTTGACGGCGATGTTTAACGGATTGTCGCTGGTGTTGATTGCGGCGATGATTTTTTATGAGGCAGTCAAACGATTGTTTTATCCGCCGGAAATTTTGACGGGCGGCATGTTGGTGGTCAGTATCATCGGATTGCTGGTCAACATCGGCGTCGCCGTTTATATGTTGAAAAATAGCGATACTAAAGAAAACGTCAATATGCGCGGCGCGTATCTGCATGTAATCAGCGATTTGTTCGGCTCGATAGGGGCGATTGTTGCAGCAGTGCTAATAATGGCGTATGGCTGGCAATGGGCGGATACAGTTGCCAGCGTATTGGTGGCGGCTTTGGTAGGGCGCAGCGGTTGGACGCTGTTTAAACAGACTTTGCACATTTTGATGGAAGGCGCGCCGGAAAACATCCATACCGATGAGTTGCTCAGCGTGATCCGCAATACGGAAGGCGTAAAATCCGTTCATGACTTGCATGTTTGGACGATTACCAGCAATATCCACGTTTTATCCTGCCATATTGTTGTCGATGGCGGCATGACGGTGGCAGAGTCCGAACAAATCGCCTACCGTATCGAACATGAATTGGTGCATCACAACATCGGGCATTGTACGATTCAGATTGAAAGCGAACGGCACCCGCATAAAGATGAAGTCTTGTGTTCGCAGGAAATGCATGAACACCATCACCATTAACCATATTCAGGCCGTCTGAAACTTGTTGGATTGTTCAGACGGCCTTCTAAAATCATCAAAGGAACACTTATGACCCAAGCCGTATTATTCGACCTTGACGGCACGCTTGCCGATACCGCACTTGATTTGGGTGGCGCGCTCAACACGGTATTGCGCCGACACGGTTTGCCTGAAAAAAGCATGGATGAAATCCGTCCGCAGGCCAGCCACGGTGCGAGCGGTTTGCTCAAACTCGGTGCAGGCATTACGCCCGAGCATCCGGACTATATGCAATGGCGCAAAGAATTTTTGGATGAATACAGCCGCTGCTATGCCGATCAAACCATCTTGTTCGACGGCGTAAACGAAATGCTGGAAGCCTTAGTTCAACGCGGTATCCAATGGGGCATTATCACCAACAAGCCCATGCGTTTTACCGATGTCCTCGTGCCTAAGCTTGGGTTTGCCGTGCCTCCCGCCGTGATTGTCAGCGGCGATACCTGCGATGAACCCAAGCCCAGCGTGAAGCCTATGTTTTATGCGTGCGAACAGATTGGCGTTGAGGCGCAGCGATGTTTTTATGTCGGCGATGCAGAGCGCGATATGCAGGCAGGCAAAAATGCCGGGATGACAACCGTGCTTGCCGATTGGGGCTATATTTCTGCCGAAGACCAAACCGAAAACTGGCTTGCCGATTTCCGTATTGCCACGCCTTTGGATTTGTTGGCAATCTTGCGTTAAAACCCTGTAATAATCCGTTTTCAGACGGCCTGAAACGGCGTAAAATTACATAAATTTGTATTTTTTCAACCGTTTTACTACTTGTAAAGAGAAAAATCATGTTCTTCAAGCATATCGAAGCAGCTCCTGCTGATCCGATTTTAGGTTTGGGCGAAGCGTTTAAAGCCGAAACCCGTCCCGAAAAAGTCAATCTCGGCATCGGCGTGTACAAAGACGCATCCGGCGCAACGCCTATTGTCAAAGCCGTCAAAGAGGCTGAAAAACGCCTGCTGGAAAGCGAGACGACTAAAAATTACCTGACCATCGACGGCGTTGCCGATTACAACGAGCAAACCCAAATCCTGTTGTTTGGCAAAGACCACGAAATCATTGCCAGCCGTCGCGCCAAAACAGCGCAAAGCCTCGGCGGCACAGGCGCATTGCGCATTGCTGCCGAGTTTGCCAAACGCCAGTTGAACGCGCAAACCATCTGGATTTCCAATCCGACTTGGCCAAACCACAACGCCATCGCCAAAGCAGTCGGTATCCAAGACAAACCATATCGTTATTACGATGCCGCCAAACACGGTCTGGATTGGGACGGCATGATTGAAGACTTGAGCCAAGCGCAAAAAGGCGACATCGTCCTGCTGCACGGCTGCTGCCACAATCCTACCGGTATCGACCCTACGCCTGAACAATGGGAAACTTTGGCAAAACTTTCTGCCGAAAAAGGCTGGTTGCCGCTGTTTGACTTTGCTTACCAAGGCTTCGGTAATGGTTTGGAAGAAGATGCCTACGGCTTGCGCGTATTCTTGAAATACAATAAAGAATTGCTGATTGCCAGCTCTTATTCCAAAAACTTCGGTATGTACAACGAGCGCGTCGGCGCGTTCACTTTGGTGGCTGAAGACGAAGCAACTGCCACCCGTGCCCACAGCCAAGTCAAAACCATCATCCGTACCTTGTATTCCAACCCGGCTTCACACGGTGCGAACACCATTGCGCTGGTGTTGAAAAATGATGATTTGAAAGCACAATGGATTGCCGAACTCGATGAAATGCGCGGCCGCATCAAAGCCATGCGCCAAAAATTTGTCGAATTGCTCAAGGCCAAAGGTGCTAGCCAAGACTTTGATTTCATTATCGAACAAAACGGCATGTTCTCTTTCAGCGGCTTGACTCCCGAACAAGTCGACCGTTTGAAAAACGAGTTTGCCATTTATGCCGTCCGCTCCGGCCGCATTAATGTTGCAGGCATTACCGATGACAACATCGATTATTTGTGCGAGAGCATTGTGAAAGTGTTGTAATTGTCGAATTAAAGGCAAAGGCCGTCTGAATTATTCAGACGGCCTTTATTTTTGACTTGTCAGCTTATCCGGCAACTGCGTTCATTCCCCAATAAATCATGGCATAGCGCAGCAGTTTGCCTGCAATCAGAATAATGGCGCAATGCAAAGCATTAAGCCTGAGCCAGCCTGCAGCAAGGGGGAGGGCATCGCCGATAATGGGCAGCCATGCAAACAATAGCGGCCAAATTCCCCATCTTTGTATACGCGCCAATACTTTTTCAGACGGCCTTTTCTTGGCCGGAAACATCCTGCCCATGTAATACGAAACCATACTGCCCAAGCCATTCGCCAATCCGGCACACAAACATGCGCTGAGGGCGTGTTGCGGATATTGGTACACAAATGCGGCGTATGCCGCCTCGGATGTACCCGGAAGTAGTGTGGCAGAAGTAAAGGCAGAGGCAATCAGGCCAAGGTAAGCGTAAAGAAGGGGCATATTTTGAGTTATATCAATGAGTATTGTAAAAAAGAAATAACAGGCTTAATAAGAGGATTATGCCTTTATTTTTTAATCTATCAAAAGATAAATCCAATATTATTGAATTTTTTAAAATTAAACGGCTGAAGGATAATGTAGTCGGCTGTTAGAAAATAGTTTTCAAAGTGATGGATTATCAGTATGATACGGGCGGCTGTTAATGGGTGTTAAGTTTAATGAACTGATTTAAGCTCATTTTTCCAGCAAATCTTAACAAAACGAAAGGCAAATCATGTCTGCGCATTCACAACAAAATCATACTCCTGCGCTGGTTGTCCTAACCACACTCTTTTTCATGATGGGTTTCATTACCTGCATGAACGATATTTTGATTCCGCATTTGAAAGATATTTTCGACCTGACTTATGTTCAGGCAATGCTGATTCAATTCTGTTTCTTTACCGCTTATGCGATTATGTCGATTCCGATGGGTTATTTGGTCGGCAAAATCGGCTATAAAAACGGCGTGATTAGCGGCTTCGTATTGACTACCATCGGCTGTCTGCTCTTCTATCCTGCTGCCGGCAGTCATTCTTATGCAACTTTTTTGGGTGCATTGTTTATTTTGGCTTCAGGTGTAACACTGTTGCAAGTAGCGGGTAACCCTTATGTGACCCTGTTGTCTAAACCAGGTAAAGAATCTGCAACACTGACTTTGGTTCAGGCATTTAACTCTTTGGGTACGACCATTGCTCCGCAAATCGGTGCATTCCTGATTTTGGCTGATGCAACACAAACTGTCAGCAAAGCCGAGCAAATTTCTTCCGTTCAAATTCCGTATTTAGGGTTGGCCGGTTTACTGATTATTTTGGCTGTGTTTGTCAAAATGATTCGTTTGCCTGATGCGCGTAAAATTGCCGAAGAAGAGAGCGAACATAACCATGATGGCAAACATAGTGTTTGGCAATACCGTCATTTAGTTTTTGGTGCGGCCGGTATTTTCTGTTATGTCGGTGCGGAAGTATCCATCGGTTCTTTATTGGTCAGCGTGTTGGGCTATCTGAAAGGTTTGGACCACGCATCTGCCGCGAAATATTTGTCGTTCTACTGGGGCGGTGCAATGGTCGGCCGTTTCTTAGGCTCTGCCATCATGGCGAAAATTGCGCCTAACCGCTATTTGGCATTTAACGCTACTGCTGCTGTTGCCTTGTTGGGCGTTGCTATGTTGGCAGGTAAAGCCAGTGCGGATATTGCGATGTGGGCATTGTTGGCCATCGGCTTTTTCAACTCCATCATGTTCCCAACGATTTTCTCTTTGGCAACCAAAGGTCTGGGCCGATTCACCAGCAGCGCTTCCGGCGTATTGTGTACTGCGATTGTCGGCGGTGCGGTTGTGCCTGTGGTACAAGGTTGGGCTGCGGATACTTACGGCTTGATGATTTCTTTCGTTGTATCAGCGATTTGTTATGTCTATATCGTCTTCTTTGCTATAAAAGGCTACAAAGCTGACGAATAATCTATCCTGATAACAGGCCGTCTGAAACCTTATGGGATTTCAGACGGCCTTTTGACTTTGTGGCATAATGATTTAAATGACAGGAGGAAAAAATGGCCAAAATCATTTTGCTGCATGGCTTGCATATGCATTCGTGGGTCATGAGACCGCTAGCGTATTTGCTGGAACAAGAAGGTTTTGAAGTTGCGCTGTTCGATTATTGCAGTGTGTTGCACGCGATGAATCGGCATGTTGAGGACTTGGCCCGATGGATTGATGAGAATCATGCTGATGAAACGCTGCACTTTGTCGGCCACAGTTTGGGCGGCTTGGTTTTACGCAATTTTGCGGCGGCATATCCGGATAAAGTCAGCGGCCGTATCGTTACCATGGGTACGCCGCACCAAGGCAGCCGGGCTGCGCAACGTGTGCTCAATTTGGGTTTGCAAAAGCCGGTATTGGGCGGCTCTTACAAAGGGGCGTTGGACGGCAGTATGCCTGAGTTGCCTGTCGGTATTGAGCTGGGCAGTATCGCCGGTAACAAACCGTATGGTCTGGGCCGTGTTTTAGGTTTGCACGGCGAACATGATGGTACGGTTTTGGTCAGCGAAACGCATTGTCCGAATATGCGCGATCATGTCGTTTTGCCGGTCAGCCATAGCGGTATGCTGTTCAACCGCAAAACTGCCGGACAGGTGGTGGCATTTTTGCATGATGGATATTTTAAAAAGCAATAAAACACCATTTATTCTAATTAAAAAATATTTTATTCTAAATAATTCGTTTATTTTAAAGAAAATGGCAAGGATTTGTGAGCGTTGTTTTCGTAAAATAATCAGCAGGCCGTCTGAAACCGGTTTTTCAGACGGCCTGTTATGCTAAAATCTGTTAAATACTTATTAAAAAGGCAAAGAACAATGTTTGCTTTCAAATCCTTACTCAATATGCCGCGTTTCGAGGCCATTGCGGTGGCCTTGGCTTTGGTGGCGGCAATGGGTTATACGATTATTTCGCTTGAATGGCTGCCGCATATGTCGATTGTGACGGCGATTGTGGTCTTGCTTTTGTACGGCTTGATGCGCGGCTTGAAATATCAAGACATGCAAAACGGTATGATCGGCGCGGTCGGGCAGGGCATGGGCGCGATTTATCTGTTTTTCTTTATCGGCCTGATGGTCAGCGCGCTGATGATGAGCGGTGCGATTCCGACGCTGATGTATTACGGTTTCGGATTGATTTCGCCGACTTATTTTTATTTCTCGGCGTTTGCGCTTTGCTCGGTCATCGGTATTTCTATCGGCAGTAGTTTGACGACTTGTGCGACTGTCGGCGTGGCCTTTATGGGGATGGCGGCTGCATTTCATGCCGATATGGCGATGACGGCAGGTGCGATTGTGTCGGGCGCGTTCTTCGGCGATAAAATGTCGCCGCTTTCCGATACGACCGGTATTTCTGCTTCGATTGTCGGCATTGATTTGTTCGAACACATCAAAAACATGATGTACACCACTGTACCTGCGTGGTTGATCAGTGCGGCCTTGATGTTGTGGCTCTTGCCCAATGTGGCTGCGCATGACATGAACAGCGTCGAAGCTTTCCGCGCGCAATTGGAAGCAACCGGTTTGGTGCATGCTTATTCATTGATTCCGTTTGCTTTATTGGTCGTCCTCGCCCTGATGCGCGTCAATGCCATTGTGGCCATGTTGTTTACCGTTGTGGTGGCGCTGATTGTGACTTACTTCCACAGTACGCCTGATTTGAAACAGCTGGGCGCGTGGTTTTACAGCGGATACAAACTCGAAGGCGAAGCATTCAAAGACATTGCCCGCTTGATTTCGCGCGGCGGCTTGGAAAGCATGTTCTTTACGCAAACCATCGTGATACTCGGCATGAGCTTGGGCGGCCTGTTGTTCAGCATTGGTGTGATTCCGTCTTTGTTGGAAGCCATTCGTGCGTTCCTGACCAATGCCGGACGCGCTACTTTCAGCGTGGCCATGACATCGGTCGGCGTCAACTTCCTGATTGGTGAACAATATTTGAGTATTCTGCTTTCCGGTGAAACCTTTAAGCCGGTTTATGACAAACTCGGCCTGCATTCGCGCAACCTTGCCCGTACGTTGGAAGATGCGGGTACGGTCATCAACCCGTTGGTGCCTTGGAGCGTCTGCGGCGTATTCATCAGCCATGCCTTGGGCGTGCCTGTTTGGGAATACCTGCCTTATGCCTTCTTCTGCTACTTGAGCTTGGCTCTGACGCTGGTGTTTGGCTGGACAGGGCTGACTCTGAGTAAAAAATAAACAGTAGGCTGTTTGATCATCAGGCCGTCTGAATGTGTTTCAGACGGCCTGCTTTGTTTGAAGCAGCCCCATCGGATATAATTGCCGCGCCATATAAAAACAATTCCAACCATGAACAAACAAATCCGCCAAGAAATTTTCGAGCGTTTCCGCGCTGCCAATCCTCATCCGACTACCGAGTTAAATTTCAGCTCGCCGTTTGAGCTGCTCATCGCCGTTTTATTGTCTGCTCAGGCGACTGATGTCGGTGTGAACAAAGCGACTGCCAAGCTCTTTCCCGTTGCCAATACACCGCAAGCCATATTGGATTTGGGGCTGGACGGCGTGATGGAATACACCAAAACCATAGGCCTCTACAAAACCAAATCCAAACACATCATGCAGACTTGCCGTATTTTGCTGGAAAAATACAATGGTGAAGTGCCTGCCGACCGCGAGGCTTTGGAATCTTTGCCCGGTGTTGGCCGGAAAACCGCTAATGTGGTATTGAATACTGCATTTGGGCAACCTGTTATGGCGGTCGATACCCATATTTTCCGTGTGGCCAATCGCACCAAAATCGCGCCGGGCAAAGATGTGCGCGAAGTTGAAGACAAGCTGATGCGTTTTATTCCCAAAGAATTTTTGATGGATGCCCATCATTGGTTGATTTTGCACGGTCGCTATACATGTAAGGCTTTGAAACCGCAATGCAGCAAATGTTTGATTAATGATTTGTGCGAATATCCTGCAAAAATGTAAATAAAAACAGATAAAAAAAGGCCGTCTGAATTTCAGACGGCCTTTGATTTGGCTGTGATTAGTCGGCAACTGCCATCAGGCTGGCATTACCACCGGCAGCGGTAGTATTGATACTGCAAGAAATTTCTTCAAATACTTGCAGAATGTCCAGACCTTGTTCGGAAGGCAGGATACGGATGAGCGCACCGTCGCGGCCAGCCAACTCTTGTTTGCGCTCGCTGCTCAAAGGCTCGATAGCGGCAACATGGCTGATGCCTGCGTTTTCAGGTTTGCTGTTGACTTGCAACAAACCGTCCAAATCGGCTGAGTAGGAAGCCAATGGGCTGTTAGGCTCAACAACGGTTTGGATGCCTGCGGCTGCCAGCTCGGTTAGGGCAGAGAAGGCTTGCAGCAGATTGCCGCCATGTACCCAAACGCGTTTTGGAGAGCGCCAGCTCAATGAGTTGCGTTCGCCGGTCGGGCCGACCAATACGGTTTCGGCTTTGCGCAGGGTACGAACGCGGGCGTGACCCAAAGCTGCGGCTGCGGCTTTTTTCTCTTCGGCGTTAAACGGCAGTTTGTGAACCAGGGTTTCCAAACGTTTGAGCGCGTCTTCGTCTGCTTGACCGATGCGGCTGAGGGTTGGGGCAACCCATTCAGGAGTACGTACCAGGCGTTGCAGATAGAATGAACCGCCTGCTTTTGGACCGGTACCGGACAAGCCGTGACCGCCGAAAGGTTGTACGCCGACAACGGCACCGACGATGTTGCGGTTAACGTAGATGTTACCGGCTTCGATGCGGTCGCGGATGTGGTCGACAGTGCCTTCGATACGGCTGTGTACACCACTGGTCAGAGCATAGCCTTTGGCGTTGATTTGGTCGATGAGTTGATCCAATTCGCTGGCGCGGTAGCGGACAACGTGCAGTACAGGACCAAACACTTCGCGTTGCAACTCGTTCAGGTTGTTCAATTCAAACAGGATTGGACGAACGAAGGTAGAGTTGTTGTCATCAACGTCGGCGGCAGTTTTGATTTCGTGGTAAGCCTTCGCTACGCCTTTCATTTTGTTGATGTGGGCCAACAGGTTTTGTTGGGCTTCAGCATCGATGACGGGACCGATGTCTGTGGTCAGTTGGATCGGTTTGCCGACAACCAGCTCATCCATTGCGCCTTTGATGATGTTGATCATTTTATCGGCAACATCTTCTTGAACGCACAAGATACGCAGGGCGGAACAACGTTGGCCTGCGCTGTCGAAGGCAGAGTTCAATACGTCGAGGCAGACTTGTTCCGGCAGGGCGGTAGAGTCCACGATCATCGCGTTTTGACCGCCGGTCTCGGCAATCAGGACAGGGCTGTCGTCGCGTTTGGACAGTGCTTTGTTGATCAGGCGCGCTACTTCGGTAGAACCGGTGAAGATCACGCCGCCGATGCGGGCATCGCCGGTCAGGGCGGAGCCGACATCGCCTGCGCCGAGTATGAGTTGCAGCGCAGAAGTCGGAATACCGGCTTGATGCATCAGGGAAACGGCGTAAGTGGCAATCAGGCTGGTTTGTTCGGCAGGTTTGGCGATAACGGTGTTACCGGCAGCCAGGGCGGAAACGACTTCGCCGGTAAAGATGGCCAATGGGAAGTTCCATGGGCTGATAGCAACGATTGCGCCGACGGCTTTGGCATCTTTAGGCAGGGTGTTCTCAGCTTCGTTGGCATAGTAGCGGCAGAAGTCAACGGCTTCGCGTACTTCGGCAACGGCGTTGTTCAGGGTTTTACCGGCTTCGCGGACGGCCAGCATCATCAATGCAGGCGTGTGTTGTTCCAACAAATCGGCAAAACGGCGCAGGCAGTCGGCGCGTTCTGAAGCAGGTTTGGCGCTCCACTCCGGCAGGGCGGCAACGGCTGCGCCAATAGCTTCTTGAGCCAAGGCTGCATCGGCAAAGCTGACAGTGCCGACAATATCGTTGTGGTCTGCAGGGTTGCGGACGGGTTGCGCTTCGCCCACGTTACGCGCTTCGCCATTGACGATAGATGCAGCGTGGAAGTCTTCGGAAGAAGCTTGGTTGAGTTTTTCTTGCAGGTTTTGCAATACGTTTTCGTTGCTGAAATCGACGCCTTGGGAGTTCAGACGGCCTTTGCCATACAAATCGCGTGGCAGAGGCAATGCCGGATGCAGGTGGATGCCTTGTTCGGCGATGGTGTCGAACGGGCTCTTAATCAGGCGGTCGATGCTGATGTTTTCGTCAACGATTTGGTTCACGAAAGAAGAGTTCGCACCGTTTTCCAGCAGACGGCGTACCAAGTAGGCAAGCAGGGTTTCGTGTGTGCCGACCGGGGCATACACGCGTACGCGGCGGCCTAAGTTTTGCGGGCCGACCACTTGGTCGTACAGGGTTTCGCCCATGCCGTGCAGACATTGGTGTTCGAAGTCTTTGCCTTTACCCATTTGGTAGATTGCGCCCAAGGTGTAGGCATTGTGTGTGGCAAATTGTGGGAACACGGCATCTTGTGCATCCAAGAGTTTGCGTGCGCAGGCAAGGTAGGAGATGTCGGTGTGGACTTTACGGGTGTAAGTCGGGTAGCCGTCCATGCCGTCTACTTGGGCCCATTTCACTTCGCTGTCCCAGTATGCGCCTTTAACCAAACGGATCATCAGTTTTTGGTTGTTGCGGCGGGCCAGGTCGATCAGGTAGTCGATAACGAACGGGCAGCGTTTTTGGTAGGCTTGAACAACGAAACCGATACCTTTGTAGCCGGCCAAGTCAGGATCGGAAACCAAAGCTTCCATCAAGTCCAAAGACAATTCGAGACGGTTGGCCTCTTCGGCATCGATGTTGATACCGATATCGTATTTTTTACCCAAAAGGAACAATTCTTTCAGGCGCGGCAGCAGTTCGCTCATCACGCGTTCGTGTTGGGCGCGTGAGTAGCGTGGGTGGATGGCGGAAAGTTTGACGGAAATACCGTTGCCTTCGTAAACACCTTGGCCTGCGGCATCTTTACCGATGGCGTGAATGGCTTGGACGTAGTCGTTGTAGTAGCGGTTGGCATCTTCTTCGGTGTATGCGGCTTCGCCCAACATATCGAAGGAGAAGCGGTAACCCATTTTTTCGCGCTCTTTACCGTTTTGCAGCGCTTCTTCAATGGTTTGACCGGTGACGAACTGTTTGCCCAGCAGGCGCATGGCGTAGTTAACGCCTTGACGGATCAGGGGCGCGCCGCCTTTGCTGATCAGACGGCTCAATGCGGAACTCATCTGTTTGTCGTTTGTCGCGGTCAGTTTGCCGGTAATCAGCAGACCCCATGCGGCCGCGTTAACGAAGAGGGAAGGGCTGTTGTTCAAGTGGCTTTTCCAGTTGCCTTCAGAGATTTTGTCGGCAATCAGGCGGTCACGGGTGGCATTGTCCGGAATACGCAGCAGGGCTTCGGCCAGACACATCAGTGCAACACCTTCTTCACTGGAGAGGGAAAACTCATGCATCAAGGCATCTACACCGCTGGCTTTGGTACGGCTGGCACGGACTTGGGTAACCAAACGACGGGCAAGCTCGGAAGCGGCGTTGCGCTCTTCGTCGGTCATCTGTGCACGTTGCAACATATCCTGTACGGCTTCGATTTCATCGCGGCGGTAGGCATCGGTTATCGCTTGGCGCAAAGGAGTTTGTGTTGGAAAAGCAAAGTTAAACATTATTTAAGTTCTCCAGAGGTTTTTTCATGATTTCAGACGGCCTGGATAGGATTGCTAAAACAGGTATTCTGAAGGATAGTAATATCGTAATAAATTTATGATGCGGATACAAGATGCATCCGCATAAATTGCTGTTTTTTCTGATAAGTATCAGATTATTTTGAGACAGTTTATGTCGTAAAAACGGCCTGCACGGAATCATGCAGGCCGTCTGAAAACACCTTATTTAGAGGCGCGGTATTCTGCGTCTGCTTTTTCAAAGCGTTCTTGCAATTCGTGTGAAGGTTTTTTGTCGATCAGGGACACCAAAACAATCACGAGTGTGCAAATGATAAAGCCTGGAACGATTTCATAGACAGTAGCGAAACCTGTTTCTTGTGCGGCCAAAGCAGGTTTTTTGATCCACTCGGCCCAAACCACTACAGTCAGTGCACCTGCAATCATGCCGGAGAGTGCGCCGTAGGCAGTAATGCGTTTCCACAGTACAGACAGGATAACGACCGGGCCGAATGCGGCACCAAAACCTGCCCATGCGTAAGCCACCAAGCCCAATACTTTGCTGTTAGGGTCAGAAGCAATCAGGATGGAAATCACGGCAATCGCCAAAACCATCAGACGGCCAATCCATACCAACTCGGCTTGTTGTGCTTTTTTACGCAGGAAGCCTTTGTAGAAGTCTTCGGTAATCGCGCTGGAGCAAACCAACAATTGGCAAGACAGAGTGGACATTACGGCGGCGAGAATCGCGCTCAAGATGATACCGGCAATCCAAGGGTTGAAGAGCAGGGTGGCCAAGGCGATGAAGATACGCTCGTGGTTGCCGTTCATTTCATCAACGTGGGCAGGGTTGGCACCGAAGTAAGCGATACCGAAGTAGCCGACAGCCACGGCACCGGCCATACACAGAATCATCCAAGTCATACCGATGCGGCGTGCAGAAACCAGGGATTTGGCACTTTCGGCAGCCATGAAGCGGGCCAAGATGTGCGGTTGGCCGAAATAGCCCAAGCCCCAAGCCGCGGTGGAGATAATGCCGATGACGGTCGTACCGGCAAACAGGCTGCCGTATTCTTTACCGGTAGAGGCAGCGACTTGTTGCATAGCGGCATTCATTTGATCTGCACCGCCCAAGCCCAAGTACACCATTACAGGGGTCAGGATCAATGCAAAAATCATCAAAGAAGCTTGCAGGGTATCGGTCCAGCTTACGGCCAAGAAACCGCCCAAGAAAGTATAGGCGATGGTTGCGCCGGCACCCAGCCACATGGCTTGAGTGTAAGACATACCGTGGAACAGGCTTTGGAACAGGGTAGCACCGGCCACAATGCCTGAAGCACAGTAAATAGTGAAGAAGAACAAGATAATCAGTGCGGAAACCACTTTCATCAAGTGACCGCCGGCACCGAAGCGGTGGAAGAAGTAGTCAGGAAGCGTCAGTGCGTTGTTGGCGTATTCGGTATGCACGCGCAGGCGGCCTGCAACCAAAAGCCAGTTGAAGTATGCGCCTACAATCAGACCAATGGCAATCCAAGCTTCATTCAAACCGCTCAGGTAAATGGCACCGGGCAAACCCATCAAGAGCCAACCTGACATATCGGAAGCACCGGCAGACATCGCGGTCACGAACGGGCCCAAGCTGCGGCCGCCGAGGATGTAGTCGTCGAAGTTGCGGGTTGAAAAATAGGCGGCAAGGCCGATCAGTAATACGGCGACCAAATAGATCGCGAAAGTGATATACATGGGATTCATGTACTTATTCCTCATCTAACTTTTAAAACGGGTTTTGAAATTGCAAGCAATTCATACCCAAACTTTTTTCTAATAAAAATACAGCTTAAAAATCCTGTTTTTTGCGAGAGAGACAGGATAAATTATTTTCAAATACAATAAAATACGAAATCTTAATGCATTAAATTGTAAATAATTTAAACCAGCATACCGTAAAAAGTCGCTTTTGCAAAGCGAAGAACTCAGCCTTTATTCGAAATTGATGCCGCCTTTTGGCTAAGTCATTTAAAAACATAAAAATATATAAATTTTTACCGATGATGACGAAGGAAAGTGTGTGAAACTATCTTTCCTGATGTTTTTTGGGGATTAAAGAGAAAAAGTAATTAAACGACTTGGACTTTCAGACGGCCTTGTGCAGAAACCTCGTATCTGTGTCGGGCAGATACGGGGTTTTTAGAAAAAGGCTACATCAAATAGAAAAATCGTCTTTTAGTAAGTGTTTGTAAGCAAAGAGATAAGAGGCTGCGACAAAGGATGATCCGCCCAGGACGTTGCCTAAGAAAACGGGAATCATGTTGTAGAAAAATTGACCCCAGCTGACATTTGCGCCCGCCCAAATGCCGGCCGGGATGATGAACATATTGGCAACAAAGTGTTGAAAGCCGATTAACACGAAGATCATAACCGGGAACCACATGGCCAAGATTCGTCCTGAAGTATGGCGTGCGCCAAAATAAAACCAGATGCCCATACACACCATCCAGTTACATGCGATGGCGGAAACGAATGCGCGGCCGAAGTCCATATTGACTTTGGCTTCGGCAATGGCAATGGTTTTCGCTGTGGCCGGTCCTTCGGCAAGGCCGACGTAGTGGCCGAGGAAATAGGCCATGGCTACGGCGCCTGCCAGATTGCCCAAGCTGACAATCAGCCAGTTGCGCACCAGTTTGTGGGTGCTGACTCGGCCGGTCAATCTGCCCAAAGCCATAATCATCATATTTCCTGTTGCCAACTCGCCGCCGCCGATTAAGATACAAATCAGTGCGATAGGGAACACGGATGCGCCCAACAGGGCGGCCAGACCGTTCCATTCGGCAGGAATGCCGCTGATGACGCGCAGGCAGGCAAGATAGCCGAAGCCGACATAACCGCCGCCCAAGAAACTCAAAATCACCAACATCTTGATGCTGAATTCAGATTTGGCGCAACTCTTGCCGATGGCGTCCTGCAAAATTTCATGAGGGAACAGGTCTCGTGTATCCATGAAGTTTCCTTAAGGTTAATATAAGAATAAAAATATCTTTCTTTATCACGCGGATGGCGAGTTTGCCTGAGAATATGGCGGACAGGAAATAACGGCTGATTGTAAGGATAGAAGCGTAGGTTATATATTGGCAGCCGATGTGTGAAAGGCCGTCTGAAAGCAATACTTTCAGACGGCCTTTAGATGGGGGAATGGGAATTATAAGCGCGTTACACTTAAAACGCCTTTGATGTCGCCCAGACTGGCCAATACGCGCGGCAGGTCGTTGACTTGGCGGACTTCAAGGGTAAAGCGCATGCTGGCTTCCAAATCGCGTGATTGGGTTTGCACCGCGGTAACGTTGAGCTTGTGCCGCGCCAGCGCATCAGATACGTCGCGCAGCAAACCGGAGCGGTCTTGAGCGCGGATTTCAACATCGACGGCAAACACTTGTCCTTCCTGCAGGGCTGCCCAGCTTGCGTTCAACACTTTTTCCGGAGCCTGCTCGGCAAGGTGGCGGAAAGAAGGGCAGGTGCAGCGGTGGACGGAAATGCCGCGGTCGCGGGTAACAAAGCCCACAATATCATCGGGCGGCGCGGGTTTGCAGCATTTGGCAAGCGTGGTCATCAGGCCGTCTTCGCCGTCAATCAGAATGCCGTTTTTACCGCCTTTTTTGATTTTGGACTGTTTGACGATATTGGTCTCGTCAACCGGTACGGGAGCTGGTTCGATCAAAGCGCCGCAGGCCTTACTGATGGCGCGGTTGGAAATTTCGCCCTGACCGATGGCCGTATAGAGTTCGTCGGTTTTTTTGAAGCCGAGTTTTTCCGCCAATGCTTGCAGATTGGGTTTGGGGAAGATTTTTGACAACTGTTTGTCCAGTTGGGCCCGGCCTGTTTCGCGAACGGTATCCGCATTTTGCTGGCGGATGAAGGCACGGATTTTGCTAATGGCGCGGTTGGATTTGACCCAGCCTTCGTAGAGCCAGTTGACGGAAGGATTGCCTTCTTTTGCAGTAATGATTTCAACGCGTTGTCCGTTTTCCAAAGGCGTGGACAGCGGCACGATTTGTCCTTCGACTTTTGCACCGCGGCAACGGTCGCCTACGCTGCTGTGCAGGGCGTAGGCAAAGTCGATGGGGGTGGCGCCCGTAGGCAGGGAGAGGACTTTGCCGTGCGGGGTCAAAACATAAATCGTGTCGTTGAAAAGTTCGGTTTTGAAGGCGGCGGCGAGGTCTTCCTTGCCGCTTTCGGCCATGTTTTCGCGCCAGTCCAAGAGTTGGCGCAACCAGGCGATTTTCTGTTCGTAGGCGGAATCTCCCTTGCCGCCTTCTTTATAACGCCAGTGGGCGGCGACACCGAATTCGTTGAATTGGTGCATGTCGAAGGTGCGGATTTGGACTTCCACGCCTTTGTCTTCCGGGCCGACGATAACGGTGTGCAAACTTTTATAGCCGTTGCCTTTCGGGTTGGCGATGTAGTCGTCGAACTCGCCCGGAATCGGCTGCCAGAGGCTGTGGACAATACCCAGCGTGGTGTAACACTCGGGAACGGTGTCGACCAAAATCCGTACGGCGCGGATGTCGAACAGGCCGTCGAAAGTGAGCTTTTTCTTCACCATTTTTTTGTAAATGGAGTAGATGTGCTTCGGTCTTCCGGCAACTTCAAAATGAATATTGTATTTTTTCAGTTCCGTACGCAGGATATTGAGGAAGTTTTCGATGTATTCGAGGCGCTCGGTGCGCTTTTCGTCCAAAAGCAGGGCGATTTCGCGGTATTTTTCCGGCTCTTGATGGCGGAAGCCTAAATCTTCGAGCTGCCATTTGAGTTGCCACACGCCCAAGCGGTTGGCGAGCGGGGCAAAAATGTCGAGGGTTTCTTTGGCAACGGCACGTTTTTCAGGATTGTCGGGAACGTTGCTTAAGAATTGCAGGGTGCGCGTGCGCATCGCCAGTTTGATCAGGACGACGCGGATGTCGGTAACCATCGCCAACAGCATTTTACGCATGGTTTCGGCTTGTTGGGCGCGCTCTTCCGGCGTGGCAAGGCTGTCCACGCGTGCGAATTGGGTCAGTTTTTGTACTTCGTCTACGCCTTTGACCAGCTCGCAAACGGTGCTGTTGCAGCGTTCGGTAACCAATTCTTGCCAAGTGGGAACGTATTTGCCGATGTCGGACAAAATCGTAGCCGCCACGGCATCGGGCAATAAGTCGAGTTCGCTGACGATTTGCATCGAACCGAGGAAATGTTCCATTAAAGGCTCGCCGTAAGTCGTTAGGGCATCGGCGGGATAATGTTCTTTAGCCAGGTCAAAGGCCGTCTGAATCAGGTTTTTATCGGGATCAGGCAGCGCGGCAACATAGCCGTCGAACCATGCGAGGAGGCCTTCCAGCGTTACGCTCGATGTTTGGGGCGTTTGGCGAATAGTGGTCATGGCGTGCGTTTTTTTCTTTTTGATAAAAACGTTGCCATTGTAACAGTTTATTGCCGGCAGCCCTAGATTTGTATGCAAAGGTGGCACTATGTTTCAGGAAGCCTTGTTTCAGACGGCCTTGGGTGTTATGGTTAACCGTTTTGAAATTTTAAGGAGCATTTCGATGAAACTGTATATTTACGACCATTGCCCGTTTTGCATTCGTGCGCGGATGATTTTTGGCTTGCGCGATGTGGCGGTGGAAGAGGTTGTCTTGGCGAACGATGACGAAGCTACGCCGATTGGCATGATTGGCTCAAAACAAGTGCCGATTTTGCAAAAAGAAGACGGTTCGTTTATGGGTGAAAGTTTGGATATTGTCCACTATATCGATCAAGGCTGTCTGAAAGAGGAAGTTCGTCCAGAAGTGCAGGCTTGGTTGGACAAAGTGGGCGAATACAATAATAAATTGGTACAGCCACGCATGGTTAAAATCGGCCTGCCCGAATTTGAGACCGATGAAGCGAAAAAATACTTTATTGACAAAAAAGAGAAAAGTATCGGCAATTTCGAGACTAATCTGAACAAAACGGCGCAATATCTGGAGCGTCTGCATCAAGACTTGGCCGAACTGGAAGCGCTGGTGTGCGAAGGCGAGGGCTTGGGCGGTGAAATCAGTTTGGAAGATATCCTGACGTTCCCTATTTTGCGCAACCTGACCGTTGTGCGCGGTATTCAATGGCCGCAAAAGTTGATGGATTATTTGTTGGCGATGAGCGAGCGTTCCGGCGTGGCTTTGTATTTTGACCGCGCGTTGTAATGAATGTTTGAAACATGAAAAAGGCCGTCTGAAAGTTTTTCAGATGGCCTTTTTGGTTTAATAGGCAATCGTATCGGCAACCTGTGACAAACCGTTTTCCAACGATTCAAGCATGGCGGTATAGCCGTCGCCTTGTTGCGGCGTGACGGCGTTAAACGGTTTACTGCGTCCGTCCGGCCATTGTGCATAACCGCTGATGGTGGTCTGCCCCTGATAGCTGCCTTGGAAGGCTTCGATATAGACTTTCAGGGTTTGGCTGCTTTGGCTGCGTGAAGCAGGCACAAAGGTGCGATGCGGATTGAGGCGGTTGAGCTTGTTACTGAGGTTGGCTGCCAGTGCACCATCGAGCGGCGCCGCCCAAAGGTGGTTTTTCGCCAGATTCACATGATAGGCATCGGTTTGGTAAACGAGGCCGCCGTTGGCAAGCGGTTCGGCAAGGTTGACTTTGACCGCAATTTCGTTGCCATGCGCAGCCGGACGGATGTACTGGCTGTCGGGCAGGACGAAATATTGTGTGCTTTGCGCAGTGCCGCAGGCGGCAAGCGTCAGGGCGGCGGCAATCGGGAAGAGGCGCATTATCGGCTTCCTTTCGGGATAGGGTCTTTGCTGCTACTGTTGAAAATCAGCGCGTTGGGTTTTTCTTTCAAAGTATTAATTACGGGTTGGACGTCTTTTAAGGTTTTGTCCAAACTTTGCAGCGTATTTTGTACGTCGCCGTAGATAGGCGATTGAGGCGATACGCCTTGCAGGGTTTGACGCAATTCTTTCAGGGTTTGGTTCAACTCGTTAGGGATGTTTTGTGTCTGCGGTTTGCCGACCAGTTTGTCGATAGAGCTTAGGGCGGCATTGGCAGATTTGAGTGTGGACTTGAGCTCGGCAAGCGAACCGTTCAAGCCGGCAACGGTTTTATCCAATGGCAGATTGTTGAACTTGTCTAACAAATCGGCCACTTTTGCCTGTAAATCGTCCAAACCGCCGCCTTGGGTTGCGATAACGGTATCGCCTGCATAAACGGTATGCGGTCGCAGCTTAGGCGATGCGGAAGGTTGATCGTTCAACTCAATCATTTTGCTGCCGGTCAGCAGGTTGTTGCTGGAGATGGTGGCGGTCAGGCCTTTGTTTAAGGCCGTCTGAAATTGTTGTTTCCAATGTTCTTTGCTTTGCTCGTCGGCATTGATTTCCAAACGGGAAGGCTCAATGCGGATGCGTACGGGAATCCAACCGTTTTCAAACAAGTGCAGGCTGTCGTTGCGGTCGAAATATGGAACATCGGAAACCACACCGACATTCAGGCCTTTGTATTCAACAGGCGAACCGGCAGACAGGCCGCGTACGGATTGTTTGAAGAATGCGGTGTAATACAGCGAGCGGTCGTCAGGCAGGTTGGCGACTTCGCTGCGGCTGTCGTAAAGCGTGAAGCTGTCTTCGCTCTTGACATTTTTGCTGTCGCTTGTTTTGGGCGAATCAAACGAAATCGCACCGGACAACAGGGCAGGCAGAGGGGCGGAATTGAGTTTGACACCGCTGCCTGTGGTTTCGATATTGATGCCGCTTTCCAGCCAAAAACGGCTGGCGGAATTAATCAGTTTGTCGTTGGGGCTTTGGATGAAGATGGTGTAATGCACGCTTTGGTCGGATGGGTCGAAATGCGCGCTTTCTACTTGGCCGACCATAAAGTTTTCATACAAAACAGGGCTGCTGGCATTGAGGATGCGGTCGTTTTTGCCAACCAAATTCAGGCGCAGGCCACTTTTACCGATGGCGGCAATCGGCGGAATGTCTTGGACGACAAATACATCTTTGACTTCTTGGCTTTTTCCAGGAGTGAATGAAATGTATGAGCCGGAAAGCAAGGTTCCCAAACCGGTAACGCCGCTTTGGTCGATACGCGGTTTGACCACCCAAAATTGGGTATCGCTGCGGATAAGGTCTTTGGCATCGGCGCTGAGCTGGGCAGTGACTTCCACGCCTTTTTGGTCGTCGCGCAATTTGATGCGGGTAACGCGTCCGACATCGACGTTCAACACCTTAATAATGGTGTTGTTGACTTCGATGCCTTCGGCGCTGTCCATCAACAGCGTAACGACAGGGCCGCGGTTGCGGATGTCTTTAACCAAAAGCCAGCCGCCGGCAATCAGCGCAATCAGAGGAATCAGCCACACGACAGACGTGAAGACATTGGTTTTCTTGACACGCGCCGGGGCGTGATAATTGGGTGAAGAATCGTGTTTTTTCATTGTGTTAAGGTCTGGTCAGAATCAAGGCCGTCTGAAAGCTGCTGTTGCTTGTCCCAAATCAGACGGGGATCGAAATAATAGGCAGAAAGCATGGTCAAAATAACGACCAGGCAGAAGTAAATCGCTGCACCACCCGGCACGACGCGTGCCATATTGGTGTGGAACGAACTCATCAAAAGAATAATCACAAAAATATCAATCATCGACCAGCGGCCGATGGATTCGGTAATCCGATACAAAACCGACATTTTGTCCGCGCTCATCACAGGTTTGAAGTATGCGGAATAAATCAAAACCACCATCGCAATAATCTTCAAAACCGGCAGCATAATACTGGCACTAAAGATAATCACGGCAATCAACCGGTCGCCTTCGTCCCACATATAAACAATGCCGTTGAAAATCGTATTGATCTCCAAAGTCGTCGGGTTGGACGAAATCATAATCGGCAGGATGTTGGCAGGGAAATACAGGATAAACGCCGCCACTAAAAACGCCAGCGAAATGCTCAGGCTTTTCGGGCGGCGGCGGTATAAGTCTGCGCCGCATACGCCGCAAGGCTGCTCGTCTTTATTGCGGAAATACAGGCAGCGGCTGCAACAGATTTTGTCTTCAGAGGCCGTCTGAACCGCATGGCCGCCGGTTAAACGGTGAATCTTATAATAAACCCAATGCTGCGGAATCGATACCGAAGTCCGAATCAGCATGACCGACAGCGGAAACATCAGATAAAACGCCGAGCCGAATTCCACTGTAGCAACGGACGAGAGTTTGATATACGCCACCAAAGTGGAAATGAAAAACACATCCACCATAATCCAATGACGCAGCCGCACCAATACACGCGTCGCAAAGCGCAGCGCAGGGTAGGCTTTTTCGCGTATCAAGGCCGTATAAACATACAGACAGAGCAGTAAAAACAGTAAAGGCGCACCGAAAGTAAGGATAAACATCACTTCCGCCAGAAAACCATAATCCAGCGAAATTAAAAGCCGCATCATTTGTGGTAGCGACAAAATCGATGTTACGCCGAACAAATCGACACGGATATACACCATATTGTACGCAAACGCCATCAGAATCAAGGTTGTCAGCGCATAGGCGATCGGCGCGATATACGGATTGTTTTCCACCTCCACGATTTCATGGTTGCATACCGGACAATGCGCTTCCTGCCCCTGACGCAGGCGCGGAATATCCATACGGCAGCCGCAATCCGGGCATTCCACCGTATGTGCAGGCAGCGTCGCATCAGGAAGATAAGACTTGTAGCGCCACCAGCGATGGTAGGCAGGAATCCGTTTCATGGTTCGGCAGGGGGTAAAGAAGGTGCAAAGAGTGTCGCATTATAAAGGAAAACAGCAGGATAGCCCAAATTTAGCAGATATTTGGTTGAATGGCGGCTGCTTCATAAGAAGGCCGTCTGAAAAGGCAGCAAAGGTTTCAGAAGACGCTGGCTATGGGCCGTTAGATTTTATTAATAAGACCCAATTGAGTTTATTGACATTGAAATAAAAATGATATATATTCTAATTATAAAAAATGATGAGACTTATTGAATTGCAAAAGGCACGCCAACACTGAGCCGGAAGCATTTAAAAAGTTACATTCTTTATTTTTAAAACGATTTTTTCAAAGAAGACGGCATTTCAAAACAATAGAGGCCGTCTGAAGCCGTTTGCCCCCTATTCAAAGGAAACATCATGAGTGAAACACAAGAGCTGACTTTCGCCAAACGCTTGAAAGAGCAAACCACAGTTACACACGACAGCGTTGATAACTTGGTTATGTTTGTCCAGCCTTTCGTCAGCAAAGAAAACTACATCAAATTTTTGAAACTCCAATCAGTTTTCCACAAAGCTGTCGACCACATCTATAAAGATGCCGAATTGAACAAAGCCATTCCCGAACTCGAATACATGGCGCGTTACGATGCCGTAACCCAAGACCTAAAAGACTTGGGCGAAGAGCCTTACAAATTCGACAAAGAATTGCCGCATGAAACAGGCAATAAAGCCATCGGCTGGCTCTATTGCGCCGAAGGTTCAAATTTGGGTGCCGCTTTCTTGTTCAAACACGCTCAAAAACTCGAATACAACGGCGAACACGGCGCACGCCACCTGGCCCCGCATCCCAACGGCCGAGGCAAACACTGGCGCGCCTTCGTCGAGCACCTGAATGCCCTGAACTTAACTCCGGAAGCCGAAGCAGAAGCCATTCAAGGCGCGCAGGAAGCGTTTGCCTTCTATAAAGTGATTCTGCGTGAAACCTTCGGTTTGCCGGAAGGCACAGAAGCCCCCGAAGGCATGATGCCGCACAGACACTAAAAATAATGAAACAAACAAGGTCTCGGCATGGATGTTTGCAGAGACCTTTAATTACACGACACAGATTTATTTGTACGGGTTGCTGTCTTATTAAATATTAATGATTATCAGAAAATTTATTATGCATTAACTGATGGATGAACAATCCATTACACCTTGAGTTGATAATATGAAACCATTACACATGCTTCCTATTGCCGCACTGGTCGGCAGTATTTTTGGCAATCCAGTATTAGCAGCAGATGAAGCTGCAACTGAAACCACACCCGTTAAAGCAGAGATAAAAGAAGTCCGCGTTAAAGGTCAACGCAATGCGCCTGCAGCCGTGGAACGTGTCAACCTTGGCCGTATCCAACAAGAAATGGTACGTGACAACAAAGACTTGGTACGTTATTCCACCGACGTTGGCTTGAGCGACAGTGGCCGCCATCAAAAAGGCTTTGCCGTACGCGGCGTGGAAGGCAACCGTGTCGGCGTCAGCATTGACGGCGTAAACCTGCCTGATTCTGAAGAAAACTCGCTGTATGCCCGTTATGGCAACTTCAACAGCTCGCGTCTGTCTATCGACCCCGAACTCGTGCGCAACATCGAAATCGTGAAGGGCGCAGACTCTTTCAATACCGGTAGCGGTGCATTGGGTGGCGGTGTGAATTACCAAACCTTGCAAGGTCATGATTTGCTGTTGCCTGAGCGTCAGTTCGGCGTGATGATGAAAAACGGTTACAGCAGCCGCAACCGCGAATGGACAAATACACTTGGGTTCGGTTTGAACAACGACCGCGTGGATGCCGCTTTGCTGTATTCGCAACGTCGCGGCCATGAGACTGAAAGCGCGGGCGAGCGTGGTTATCCGGTAGAGGGCGCCGGCAGCGGAGCGAATATCCGTGGTTCTGCGCGCGGTATTCCTGATCCGTCCAAACATAAATACCACAGCTTCTTGGGTAAGATTGCTTACCAAATCAACGATAACCACCGTATCGGCGCATCGCTCAACGGTCAGCAGGGCCACAATTACACGACTGAAGAGTCTTACAACCTGATTGCTTCCGCATGGCGTGAAGCTGACGATGTCAACAGACGCCGCAATGCCAACGTCTTCTACGAATGGACACCGGAATCCAACTGGTTGTCTATGGTGAAAGCGGATTTTGATTATCAGAAAACCAAAGTATCTGCGGTCAACTACAAAGGTTTGTACCCAACCAATTATTCTACTTGGACAACCGACTACGATAGAAAAGAGATCGGCGAAATCTATAACCGCAGCATGGATACTACGTTCAAACGCATTACCCTGCGTATGGACAGCCAGCCGTTCCAATTCGGCGGTCAACATCGTTTGTCCCTCAAAACGTTTGCCAGCCAACGTGATTTTGAAAACTTAAACCGCGACGATTACTACTTCAGTGGTCAGATATCCCGTACCACCAGCTCGATTCAACACCCTGTGAAAACCACTAACTATGGTTTCTCGCTGTCTGACCAAATCCAATGGAACGACGTGTTCAGCAGCCGCGCAGGTATCCGTTACGACTACACCAAAATGACGCCGCAGCAACTGAATGCCGAGTGTCATGCTTGTGACAAAACACCACCTGCAGCCAACACTTATAAAGGCTGGAGCGGTTTTGTCGGCTTGGCTGCACAGCTGAGTCAGACATGGCGTTTGGGTTACGATGTAACTTCCGGTTTCCGCGTGCCGAATGCGTCTGAAGTGTATTTCACTTACAACCACGGCTCAGGTACCTGGTTGCCTAATCCGAACCTGAAAGCCGAGCGCAGCACCACCCATACCCTTTCTCTGCAAGGCCGCAGCGAAAAAGGTACTTTGGATGCCAACCTGTATCAAAGCAATTACCGCAACTTCTTGTCTGAAGAGCAGAAGCTGACCACCAGTGGCGATGTCGGCTGTACACAGATGAATTACTACTACGGTATGTGTAGCAATCCTTATTCCGAAAAACTGGAATGGCAGATGCAAAACATCGACAAGGCCCGAATCCGTGGTCTTGAGCTGACAGGCCGTCTGAATTTAGGTCAAGTGGTTTCTTTTGTACCTGAAGGCTGGAAATTGTTTGGTTCTGTCGGTTACGCGAAGAGCAAACTGTCAGGCAACAACAGCCTGCTGTCCACTCAGCCTCTGAAAGTGATTGCCGGTGTCGACTATGAAAGCCCAAGCGAAAAATGGGGTGTATTCTCCCGCCTGACTTATTTGGGTGCGAAAAAAGCTAAAGATGCGCAGTACACCGTGTTTGAAAACACCGGTTGGGGTACGCCTTTGCAAGAAAAAGTAGTGGATTATCCATGGCTAAACAAATCGGCTTATGTGTTTGATATGTACGGCTTCTACAAACCGGCTAAAAACCTGACTTTGCGTGCCGGCGTGTACAATGTATTCAACCGCAAATACACCACTTGGGACTCCCTGCGCGGTCTGTACAGCTACAGCACCACCAACGGGGTTGACCGCGATGGCAAAGGCTTAGACCGCTACCGCGCCCCAGGCCGCAATTACGCTGTATCGCTGGAATGGAAATTCTAAGCAGTTAACGGATAGCTAAAGGCCGTCTGAAAGTTTTGATGACTTTCAGACGGCCTTTTTGATTTAAAACGAAATCTTTAAACGGATAACAACGGCTGCTGCCGAACAATCGCGCGGATGATGGTGCGGTTGGGGTGTAGCGCGGTTCTCAGCCTTTGCGATAGCGGATGGGGCAAGCCGAGTATTTCGGTTGCAATGGCGGCGGCGCAGATGGGAGCTGTCGCCAGTCCGCGCGTGCCGTGTGCTGTATTGATGTAGGCATTGGGCAGGTAAGGGCAGGGGATATTGTCGAGTCGGTAGTTTTTGTCCAATGCCAGCTTGGCGTAGGCGGACTGCATGACGGTGATGTCGCCGAGCGCGCCGACAACGGGCAAGTGGTCGAGGCTGTCGCAACGTAGGGCGGCATGGCCTTGTGTGTCTTGAAGGCCGTCTGAAAACGAATCTTGCTCAAATAGGGATTGTGCCAATGGGGGATTGAGCTGTTGCAGGGCGGCACGGTTGTCGGTTTCTTCGTGCGGATACCAAGTTTCATCGTTGCTGTTGAGGACAAATGTCGCGCCATAGCAGTGGCGGCCTTGCCAGCTCGGGCTGATGTAGCTTTCGCCGGAAATGGCGCAACGCAGTTTTTGTGAAAACGGGCTGGCGGACACAACGCCGGTTTGTCCGCGGATTTGGCGGAAAGGCAGGACGGAGACGTTGGTGTCGGCAGCAGTCGGGCTGTGCGCGCCCATACAGTAAACGATATGGTTGGCATTGAAATGCGCATCCGGTGTGTGAGCCGTCCATTGTGTGCCGTCATGCGATACGGCAGTCAGCGGCGAGTGTTCGTGCAACTCAATCAGCGGATGATTCAATAAGGCATGCACGACGGCAGGCGGATTCAGCCATACGCCTTGCGGCCAGTAAAGGCCGTCTGAAAATACGTCTATGCCTGCAATGTGCGCAGCCTCTTCGGCAGATACTCTGCGGTAGAGGTGTTTATGCTGGTGTTGCAAACCCAAGGCCTGATTGCGTTTGCGTTCGCTGTCGTCAAAATTCAAATGCAATACGCCGTCGCCGCCCCATACGTCGGAATCAGGCAGCAAGTCTTCCAACAATCGGCGCGTGTAGCCGTAGCCTGTCAGCAGCAGCTCGGTTTGTTCGGTATTGTGTGGTGAGATTTTGGCGTAGAGCAAGCCTTGGCGGTTGCCGCTGCCTGCCTGCGCCGCTTTGCCTGCTTCCAAAACCGTAACGCGTACGCCGTGCTCCGCCAGTTTGCGCGCGGTTGCCGCGCCGGCAATGCCTGCGCCGATAATCAGGACGTGTTCGGGCGCGGCTTGATGTTCAGGCCGTCTGAACCAAGGTTTCAGAGGAGAGGGGCGTACTTGGGGGATGGCTTCGGTTTGCCATTCGATATGATGGAAATGTTCGTGTAAGCGGTCGGCACGGTGTGGAGGAACCATCCAGAGATGCACATTAGGCAATAGGTTTTCCAAAACATTAACGCTGTTGAACTGAAGGCATTTCATGGCTTGAGCGAGACGGTTGTTTAGACGGCCTTCAAGCTCGGAGGGATGATTGGACAGCGGAAAATCGGGAATATTGTTTTCAGGCAGGCAGACAATCAAATAAAGCGGCGCGGTATGTTGTTCGATGGCGCGGCAAAGGGTAGCAAGGGTGGGTGTGGTGTTCCAAGCAAGGCAGGTCATGATGAAAGGCCGTCTGAAAAAAGAGGCTTTATTGTAACGCGGTTTGCGCGGATAGAATATCCGGACGGGTTTTGATAGAATCGCATGATATTTTGATTTCCAATTGATTTTCATACAGGAATTTTATGCGCCGTCTTTTATTGTGCCTTCTCGCTTCCGGCTTGCCCATCGCTTGCTCGTCCGCGCCGCCGGATAACGGCAGCAAAGCCGTTCAGTCCGAACGCTGGGCAACGCCTGTCAAACACGATGCCAACCTTTATCGCATCGACGACAAGCTTTACCGCAGCGAGCAGCCTGTTGCCGAAGATGGCGAAGCCATCGTCAAACTGGGTATTCAAAGCGTGATCAACCTGCGCTTTTTCGACCGCAACGATGACGACCATTTGAAAGCGCATGGTTTGACCTTGCTAAACCGTCCGTTGCTGTCATGGAGCATTAAGCCGAAAGAGATTGCGGAAATCTTATACCTGATTGAAAAACAACAGCAAAACGGCGCAGTGCTTATCCATTGTTATCACGGCGCAGACCGTACCGGTTTGATTGCCGGAATGTACCGCATCATTTATCAAGGCTGGTCGGTGGATGACGCAAAAGCCGAAATGCAACACGGGCCTTACGGTTATCACAGCATTTGGAAAAACATTGCCAAGCTGTTTACCGAAGAGAAAGTCAAGCAGGTTAAAATGCACTTGGAAGCCTTGCGCAAACGCGGTTAATACTAAGATTTAAATCATAAAAGGCCGTCTGAAAGATTTATTTTTTCAGACGGCCATTTTTAATGGCAGATAACTTAAATCACAAAATCCGTAGTCGATAATTGAATGCTTTGATCCATATCGGCAGACGGAGTTTTGGAAGAGCGGCCGACCGGTTTGGCCGGTACGCCGACAACGGTAATCGAAGACGGTACATCGGCAACCACCACGCTGCCTGCGCCGATTTTGGCATTTTCGCCGATACGGATGTTGCCCAAAATCGAAGCGTTCGCACCAATCATCACGCCATTGCCGATTTTCGGGTGGCGGTCGCCGCTTTCTTTGCCCGAACCGCCCAGCGTTACGCCGTGGAGGATGGAAATATTGTTGCCCAAGACAGCCGTTTCACCGGCCACAAAACCGGTGGCATGGTCGAGCATCAAACCGTGACCGAAACGGGCGGCCGGGTGGATATCGACACCGAAGACTTCCGACATGCGGTTTTGCAGGAAATACGCCAGCGTTTTACGACCGTTTTGATAGAGCCAGTGGTTGATGCGGTGTGCCTGTACGGCGTGGAAGCCTTTGAAATACAACAGCGGCAGCGAATATTCATCACAAGCCGGGTCGCGCTCGTAAATGGCTTTTAAGTCGGCCTCGACACATTTGCTGATACGGGTGTCCACGCTCAAGGCCTGCTGATAAATTTCAAACAGCGCGCGCACATCCATAATCGGGCTGCCGAGCTTGCTGGAAAGATGGTAGGCAAGTACCGAATCAAGCGAATCGTGGCGCAACACGGTTTGATGCAGGAAGCTTGCCAGCATCGGTTCGGCCGCGGCGGCCGCTTCGGTTTCTTCGCGAATGGTGTGCCACAGATTAAAATCGGTTGAATTCAAATGGTCTTTTTTCATATTCGAGGCCGTCTGAAGAATAAAATCAGATGGCTATCTTACCGTTTTCCAACGTCTTTTAACAAGGCATTTGATAATCGGTATTCAAATGCTTGAAGTTTTTTCAGACGGCCTTATATATGAAACATCGAATATCAACACGCTAAAAGGATGTCAGAAATGACGGAGCATAACGAACAACATCAACACGAAGCAGAAGAAGCGGCAGCCGTAGAAACTGCCGAAACCGTTGAAACCGAACAAGCCGAACCGACTTACGAAGAGCTTCAGGCGCGTGTCACCGAGTTGGAAGGCCAACTCAAAGACAGCGAGCTGCGCGGTTTGGCAAACGAGCAAAACCTGCGCCGCCGCCATCAGCAAGAAATCGCCGATACCCATAAATTCGCCGGACAAAAATTTGCAGCAGAAATGCTGCCGGTTAAAGATTATCTCGAAATGGCGCTGCTGGACCAAAGCGGCAATTTCGATGCGCTGAAAATGGGCGTGCAAATGACTTTGAACGAGCTGCAAAAAGCATTTGATGCCACACACATTAAAGAAATCAACCCGCAGCCGGGCGACAAACTCGATCCGCACCAACATCAAGCGATGCAGGCAGTCGTCAGCGAGCAAGAGCCGAATACCATCGTCAGCGTAATGAAAAAAGGCTATACATTGGCCGACCGCGTGCTGCGTCCTGCAATGGTTGTCGTGGCGAAAAAAGAAGATTGAAGGCATCGCTTGATAAAGTTTATCAAGCATAAAATCTTCAGACGGCCTTATCCGGTTTCAAAACCCGATGTTCCGCTATTGGAAAATCATTCCGATAAACCGGAATCGGAAAATGAAAACCGGGCCGTCTGAAAAAAAGAATAAACGGCTTGTGGATAAATAAATCAAGCACTTGAATTTAATCTTAAAAAAAATTCAAAATAGGCCTTGAAAAAAAATGAAGCAACCTTATTTACAAGCCATCGGAACGAAATGTTCCACAGGATTATTAATTAAGAAAAGTTTATTTAGGAGCAACATAATATGGCAAAAGTAATCGGTATTGACTTAGGTACAACCAACTCTTGTTTGGCCATTTCTGAAAACGGTCAAACCAAAGTAATCGAAAACGCAGAAGGCGCACGCACCACTCCTTCCGTTATCGCTTATTTGGACGGCGGCGAAATCCTCGTCGGCGCGCCAGCAAAACGCCAAGCGGTAACCAACGCCAAAAACACTATTTACGCGGCCAAACGTTTGATCGGTCACAAATTTGAAGACAAAGAAGTACAACGCGACATTGAATCCATGCCTTTTGAAATCATCAAAGCCAACAACGGCGACGCATGGGTAAAAGCACAAGGCAAAGAGCTGTCTCCTCCTCAAATTTCCGCAGAAGTTTTGCGTAAAATGAAAGAAGCAGCCGAAGCTTACTTGGGCGAAAAAGTAACCGAAGCCGTGATTACCGTTCCTGCCTACTTCAACGACAGCCAACGTCAAGCGACTAAAGACGCAGGCCGCATCGCAGGTTTGGAAGTAAAACGCATCATCAATGAACCGACCGCAGCCGCTTTGGCATTCGGTATGGACAAAGGCGACAGCAAAGACCGTAAAATTGCCGTGTATGACTTGGGTGGCGGTACTTTCGATATTTCCATCATCGAAATCGCTAACATCGACGGCGACAAACAATTCGAAGTATTGGCAACCAACGGCGACACCTTCTTGGGTGGTGAAGACTTCGACCAACGCTTGATCGACTACATCATTGACGAGTTCAAAAAAGAACAAGGCATTGATTTGAAACAAGACGTCATGGCTCTGCAACGCCTGAAAGAAGCTGCCGAGAAAGCCAAAATCGAATTGTCCAGCGGTCAGCAAACTGAAATCAACCTGCCGTACATTACTATGGACGCAACCGGTCCGAAACACTTGGCCATGAAAATTACCCGTGCCAAATTCGAAAGCCTGGTTGAAGATTTGATTCAACGTTCTATCGAGCCTTGCAAAATCGCATTGAAAGATGCCGGCTTGAGCACCAGCGACATCGACGACGTGATTTTGGTCGGCGGTCAGTCCCGTATGCCGAAAGTACAAGAAGCCGTTCGAGACTTCTTCGGCAAAGAGCCTCGCAAAGACGTGAACCCTGACGAAGCCGTTGCCGTAGGCGCAGCAATTCAAGGCGAAGTATTGAGCGGCGGCCGCAGCGACGTATTGCTGCTGGACGTAACACCTCTGTCTTTGGGTATCGAAACCATGGGCGGCGTGATGACCAAGTTGATTCAAAAGAACACTACTATTCCGACTAAAGCGTCTCAAGTGTTCTCTACTGCCGAAGACAACCAAAGCGCTGTAACCATCCATGTGCTGCAAGGCGAACGCGAACGCGCTTCTGCCAACAAGTCTTTGGGTCAGTTCAACTTGACCGACATTGCACCTGCACCACGCGGTATGCCTCAAATTGAAGTTACTTTCGACATCGACGCCAACGGTATCTTGCACGTTTCTGCCAAAGACAAAGGCACCGGCAAAGCCGCCAACATCACCATCCAAGGTTCTTCAGGTTTGAGCGAAGAAGAAATCGAACGCATGGTGAAAGATGCCGAAGCCAACGCTGAAGAAGATAAAAAACTGACTGAATTGGTCGCTTCACGCAACCAAGCCGAAGCTCTGATTCACTCCGTGAAAAAATCTTTGGCCGACTACGGCGACAAACTCGACGCTGCCGAGAAAGAAAAAATCGAAGCTGCGTTGAAAGAAGCTGAAGAAGCCGTTAAAGGCGACGACAAAGCCGCTATCGATGCTAAAGCCGAAGCTTTGGGTACAGCCAGCCAAAAACTGGGCGAAATGGTTTACGCTCAAGCGCAAGCCGAAGCACAAGCAGGCGAGGGCGCACAAGCCGAGTCTTCTGCTAAGAAAGACGACGACGTTGTAGATGCCGACTTTGAAGAAGTAAAAGACGACAAAAAATAATTGATGCCGTCTGAAAAAGCGCGAATCGAAAGGTTCGCGCTTTTTATTGTTTGGAAAATGTGTAAAGACGCTTTGTCAAAATTGGCAGTAAACTTTCAAAACCTTGCTACATCATTGTGTTGCCATACTTCTATTGCTGAATTTTGAACAGATTTCGCCGAATGCTGACAGCAGCTGACAGTCAAAGCCATTAATATTTGTCCATCGCTTGAGTGCGAATAAATGCTTATTTTTACCTCAAATCAACCTCTTGAAAGAAGATAAATATGAAAAAACTGATTCAAATGACCTCTTTGATGGTTGTCGCTGCCGGTTTGGTCTTGGCACCAGTCGCTTCTGCGCATGGCAAGCACGACATGCATCCGAAACAAGAGCGTATGCACAAAAAAGCTAAACCGCAAAAAATGAAAAAACCTGCACCTAAAGCCAGACACCACGCACCGAAGCCCAAACATCATCAAGAGCATCGCCACGAACCTCATTAAGATGAATCCTCAACAATAAATAAGGCCGTCTGAAACCCAAACATCAGGTTTCAGACGGCCTTCGGTTTATCTGTCAAATAGCGCTTTGCCGTTTTTCTTGTGCCAAACGGGTCGGCTCCAGCCAGGCAATGTTTCTTTCTGCCAGCGCATCGCGCCAATAATCCAGTTTGGTATCTAAATCTTCAGAGAAACTGTCTTGATTCAAAAGCTGAATGATAACGCCGCCATCCGTAGCTTCGGCCAAGCGGCTGATTTGACGCAAAATGCCGCGGTCGGGAACAGTTTGCGTGCGTACGCCGATGAGAAGTTGCGCCGGAGTTTGTTTCAATTCGGCTTCCAATTGTTCCAAATCTTTTCTGCCGGCGACTACGCCTTTGTCTATCCACTCTTGCGCCAAAACGCCGGAAAACCAAAGCGGCTCAGGCCATTCCGTTTCCAGTGTAACAGCCCATTTAGGCGCATTGTTCAGCGTGATTTTGGATGAAACGGGAACGATGTTTTCCTGAAAATCATCGGCATCAACAATCTTCGTCTGCCATGTGCGGAGAATGTTTTGATAGTAGGGCCGATTCAAATCCAAATGTTCGCGAAGGGTTTTTAAAGTAATTTTGCAAGCCAGCCAAGCAAGCAAGCGCGGCAGAATACCATAGCAGACAATGCTGCCGATGAGTAAACCCGCCCAAGCGCGCGCATCTTCGATATGATTGTTCAAACGGCCTGCAATTACGGCCTGACTGTCGGGAACAGGAAAGCCCAAACGTTCCGGCAGCCATGACAAAGCCTCAACCGTTTTCACCAATGCCGTATTGCTTAACAGCGTACTTTCCCAGTTGAACGTATATTGACGCACCAAAAGCAGCAGCAAAACAGAAACCAACATCCCCGACAGCGTACAAAGCCACAGACTGTGTGAGGTTGCGCCAATCAGCCAACGCGTTTGCGGCTTGCGCCATTCGTCCACATAAAGCCGCAAAATAGCCTGATTGACCGGGTCTTTTCCACGGAACCAAGTTGCCGGACTGCTGATAAAGTGCACATTTTTCAAACGCAGGAATAAAGTCGCCAGCCACACCAGCAGCATGACTGTATTCATGCCCAAAATCCCGGCCAATACCAGAAAAAAATTCAGCCCCTGATTGTCCATCAAAAGATAAGTGCTGGAAAAACCGACCGTAAATAACAACGTCGCCGCAACAATCCAAAGCCAAAACGAGCCTGTCTCCACCTGTTGCAACACATATTTCAAATGCTTGTCGCGGTCAATAATTTGAGCGCGGCGTATCAGTTTTTCCTCATTGCCGCCGTCAATATGTCGCAACGCTTCCGTCGCCTGCACAGGATCTCCCGGAAAAATATAGGCACGTTCTTCAAGGATACGGACCAATTCGACAAGTTTTTGCGATGGATTCAACATAAATGATAGGCCGTCTGAAAGATAAAATGGAAACGTCTGTTATACCCACAAATAAACCCTTTTTTGCAAAGGTCAAAAAATTAAAAGCAGTTTTGATTTTGGGTATATAGTGGAATAGATGTAAAAAAAGCAGCCCGAAAGCTGCTTATTTTGAGTGTGGTGCGGACGGAGGGACACGAACTAAAGGAATAATTCATTGTTTTATATTATAAAAATAATAAAGCAATTCAAATATCCCCACAAATATCACCACATTTTGCAAAGGTCAAAAAATAATTTAGCAGTCTAGTGCCGGTCATTATAACTTTTTTTGGTGCGTGTTGTTATTTGAGTGATTAGGCCGGCGGCTTCCATCTCAAATTTAAACCGCTATATATATACAAAATGCACTGGTTACTCTGGTTACCTGGTTACCAGCCCCTAAAAACCTTTATAAATCAACGATAATGCGGTAACCAGTTATGCTTTTGTCATTGGTTACTAGTGCCGGTTAAGTGGTTACCTGCCGTTTTTGCTTTCCTTTTTTATGGGCTCGCAAAATTCAATGGGCTGCATGATTACGCGCTTATTGGTATAAAAAACATTAAAAAACATGGGTGTAGTCATATGAATACACCATTATTACGCGCGGGCGCGCGCGTATTGGTGTCGAAATTATTTATTCCTTGTCTGTCTTTGTTGGTCATGGCGTAAATAGGCTAAAATTGCGCTGTAAGCGTGTTTTGTTGATTGGGTATGGGTAGGTATAGGGAATGGGTCAAATAGTCCTAATTTTTGAGATTTAGGGGCTTCCTGTCGATTTTATGCTTTATTGGTAGGTCTGCTTGAATGTTTGGACGTAAAAAAGCCCGCCTGTGTTGGTCATGGCGGGCTTGCTCTTGGTTATTCGTCAAAGTCGGGCGGGGCTTCTTCCATCAAAACATAGAATCGGCTTGCAACGCCGTTTCTTTTGCGCTGGTGTTGCCATCTGCCGTTTTCGGCTTTTTTTAACCATTCGTGATTATGTAGGACTTCACATACTTTGCGCGGGCTGTATCCTTTACAGACTTCATTTTCAAAGACTACGGGGATTATCCAGTATTCATCTATGCTCCCCTCTTGTTTCCGATAACCTGCATGGTCGCGGTTTACGGTTTGGCTGTTCCAGTCTGAAAAGCGCATAGACAGGGCGTTAACGTCCATAAAGGCGATTGCTTGCTCAATAATCCGGCGGTCTTCGCGGTTTCCTGTGCCGTTTTCTTCAAGCCATTCATTGAAACACTGTCTTACTCCTGCTTCTCCTGCTCCTTGTCTCATGCCGGTAATAGGGGCGGCATATTCCAAGACGGCGGCCAAAAGGGCAAAGCGGCGGGCAATTCTTCGCGCCTGTCCCTCCATTGGTGGCAAGGTCTCAAGGAATCGGGCGCGGCTGGCTTCTACGGCTTGGGCGGCGGCTTCTTTTCCGTCTTTGAGGATTTGGCGGATAAGGGCGCGGCCTGCTGTTCCTCGCTGCTTGGCTGTGGCTTGGTTGATATGCTCCGACAGTTTCGCGCCATCTGCGAAGCCGTGTAACGTGTCGTAAATGCCATATCTTGCCTCTGCCTGTATGTCAGGTAACCTAACATGATTGCCCGCTTTCCATTGGGCGCGGTCTCCTATCAGGCTCTCTGGGTTTATTTCGCCGGTTGAAAGTATCAGATTGCGCCATGTTTTCTGTCTGCGGTTGCCGCCATCTTTTGCGCCCTGTGTTTTTGAAACGCCGTTGATAACGCTGTAAACCATTTGTGGGATTTTTCGTGGGTCGGCTGTTTGCCCGATTTCATCTAACACTAGCAAGCCATCATTACGGGCTAAAGCTAAATTCTGCAAGCCAAGCGGGGTAGTATCCCAATTGCCTTTAGTGGTTTCAGGGTCGCCCCATACGCTCAAGGCAAGCCGCGCGGCGGTTGTTTTGCCTTTTGATGAATCGCCCGCCAAATGGAAACCGCCTCCCTCTTCGTTCAAAAGTGCCAAGAATGGCGCGGCCATGCTTAAACCTAGTGCCAGGCATAGGCGGCTATTGTTCTCTGCGTATCGCGCGGCCTGTTCCTGCCATTCCGTGAGACTGCCTTTTTCTGTGTAACCGTCTTTTTGGCTGGTGTCTCCGTTGTATAGAATGTTTGTGCCGTCTGCGTTAACGGCTTCCCCGCCTGCCAGTATGTAGGCTTCCCCGTTCCAGCCCGCGCGGTCGGTAATGGTAAAGGCCGTCTGGCTTCCCTCTTTCTGCAAATAGTCTGCCAGTTTTCGCCTTTTTGTTGGGTTGCTCTCAATGAATAAGCCGTAAAACCCCAAACGCTCCCAGCATTTCCCACCGGCAATTTCTGCTTGTGGTAGGGCGGCGGTTTTATGCCGGCGTGTGATTTTGTCTTTAAACTTGATAATCCGATAATACGCGCCGTCATTGTCTTGCCCTGTGCCTATAATGTCGATAGGATCGGAAAGCAATAGCGGCTCTGCTTCGATAATATCGCCGTCTTTGTCGGTTCTAACGTTTATCCACCATACGCCCCGATTATTGGTGTCAAAGCGAGGGTGTGGGCGGAATGGCTCGGCATTTTCAAGGTTGTAATCGTTGGTGCTTTCCTGCTTCGCTGTTTCGGTATTTTTCATGCTGTCTGTCCTCCGAAATGATTGTCTGATTGCTTCTTCTCGTTCAGTTCGTCTAGTGCGTCATAGCCGGGCGTTTTGCTTTGCCATATGCTCGCCTTGATCCCCTGCTTAATGGCTCGCATTGCCAAGTCATAAGCGGCTCTGTAACCAACAGGGCGGGGCGTGTCGTTATCGGCAATAATTGCAATTTCTTTTATACCGTCCGGAAAGTGAAAATTTGCCATGCTGTTTGCGCTCAAGGCCGCGTATAAGCCCCAATCGTAAGCCTTGCACAATTCACGGGCGGCTAGGGCGGTTTCTATGCCCTCTGCAATGACAAGACGGCCATTTTCAGGAATCGGGAACAGGTGGACGGCTTGCCCCGATATGCTGCCTTTCTTGCGGCTTCTCATTTTCTTTGCCGGTAATGTTTCGCCTGTTTCAGGGTCTTTGATTGCCAGTTTCTGATAGCGCGGGGCGTGTAGTCCGTCTTCTCCGCATGGCTTGTCATAGCCCGCCTGCAAATAGGTCAGGTGCAAGCCTTGTAGCTCCTCGTCCATATCGCGGATAGCGCAAACCATACAGGGGAAACGGCCAAGCAAAAGCGGCTTATCTTCGCCTGTTGTCCAATAGTCTTTTTCAGGTAGGAAACGGACGTTTTCGGGTAAATGCGCCATATCCAAACCGCGTGATTTCAAATACTGGATAACAGGGGAATCGGGGCGGATAGGCTCTGTGCTTCCCCACAATGCGGCCAGTTTCTCGATTTGGTCTTTTTCGGGGCGTGGTTGCGCTTGTGGGCGTTTGGGCGGTATCGGCAAAGGGTTTGCATTGTCCATGCCTAAAATGCCAGCAACGGTGCGTAATGCCTCATCAAAATTACAATTCAGAAAATGCATAACCAGCCCAAAACCGTTTCCGCCGCCCTCTCTACTCCCATCTTTCCAATGTGTGCAATAAAATGTGCCGTTTCCGTCTTCATCGTCATATCTGAAACGGTTATGCCCTTCATTACACGCGGGGCAGGGCTGGTGTTTGTCGCGTAAAAACTTAGGGTCTATGCCGATTGCCCTGTGGATTTCCGGCCAGTGGTATTGCGCGGCGGCTCTGATTTCTTTGTATGTTGGTTTCATTTTCCTACCTCCTCGAATCTGTCCATAGCTTCGCGGGCTATGACTGATACAGTATGAATCGCCTCTTTTTGGCTTGCTCCGTCATTCACAATCAGCAAGATAGTGCTTACAACGTCCACCGCTGCGATTGCTTTCTCTTTGCTGTTTAGTTGGTTTGCCAGCTTATCCATGATGGTTTTCATTGCTCTGCCTCCTCTGATACAGGTTCTAAAACGATTCCGGCCGTCGGGTCTGTTTCCCATATTGCCGGCGTTTCTTGCTCTAGTTGCTCCGTGTCGGCGTGGGCGGGCTGGTTACAGGCTCGGACTACCAAAGCCAAAAGCAACACCCAAAACACCAGCAAAGCGCGGTTTAAATACCGGCGGAAACGGTCTGATTTATTGGTCTGTTTCATGGTTTATCCTTTGCTATGCCTCCAGTGTTTCAAAACATGAATCTAATAAAATCAATTAGTTATGAAAACACTAGGGCGAAGTTTGCCCTATGCCGTCTGAAATAGGCGGCATAAAGGCGGGTAAATTTCAGGGAATAGGTGGGCTTAATCTGCTTTGGTTACGCTGTAAGAAGCCCATTCTTTCAGGTTGTCTGAAAGGGAATTGATAAAGGATTTACAGGCTAAGATGGCCGCGCCTTGTGATGGATAGACACCAAGAGGGCGGGTAATAGATGAACAAGCCTCTAAATCGTCATAGTAGGCGATAGGCTCGTAAACAATGGCGGCAAAGCCTGAAGCATGGCAAGAGGAAGCCATAACAACGGCTTGATTTTGAATGGTTTGGATTTGGGTAGAAGTGCAAGATTGCATTTGAAATGCTCCTAACTGTTTGAGATTTGAGAAATGCCCGAAATAGGGGGCGGTGCTCTCTCCTGCAGTTAGTCAGGCGTGGACGTTACCGTTACCACACACCGCCATAAACTTTGATATGCCGTCCAAAGCCTGTGAATAAGCTTCAAACACCATAGGGGAAATGGCGATAAAAAATCAGCGTTTACCCTGCTGATTTGGGCTAACTGTATTTGAGAGAGAAACTTAATTCTGCTTCCCAAAGCTCAATCTGTCAAATGGTTTTTTACAGGATTGGGCGATTTAACATTAGATTCTGTCCAGTGCCGTAATAAGAATGACGGCATAGCACGTCTTGTCAGGGTCTTTACCTGTAACAGCGGCAATGTCTGCAAGTGTTACTTCCTCCCATTTGCCCCTATGTGTCTTAAGGGCTAAATCCAAAATTGCCTTTTTCTCTTCCTCTGTGAGTGATTCCACAATCGAAGATACATAACTTTTCGGCTTTTCCTGTATTTCCGCCTCTGCCTTGATTTCCGCTTTATCCACTAATAAGCCAAGCATTTTGGCCTTGCCCATCGTTGCTGATACTGCCGCGCTGCTTTGCGGTGTTGGGGCTGTTAGTGCCGCCTCCCGCGCTTGCTCCAGTTCGTGTAACAGGTCGTCCACTGTTACCGCGTGGCGTTGCCGTGCCTCTGCCTTGAGGTTATCTACCATCGCGGAAATATCGGGGTCTTGAAGCAGCTTATAGGCTTCATTCGTTACCGTTTCGGGCTTCATGTTGTTGGTGTTGTAGGCTTGCCGGTATGCTTCGCTTGCATTGCCCGTTTCTACATACAGACGGGCAAACTGCTCTTGCTTTGGTGTCATGTCTTAATCCTTTCAAAAAGCCGCCCAATAGCTGCTTTCTGCCTTTGGGCGGCTGTTTGGGTGTTGCTACTTCAAGCTATTGAAAACCGCTTCTTTTTCTTTCTCCATGTCTTTAAAGATGTCGAAAATAGCGTTTTCTTCCCCGCCGGTGTTGTCCATCATGTTGAAGAAGCCGGGCAAACGTAAGTCAATTATTCGATTCGGCATAGATTCCCCATAGTTTCGGCAATCAGGCCGCAAACCGTTTTCCTGAAGATTCGTTCTCATTTCAATGGCGGCCTTGCCGATTCCTGCCAGTTTCGCGGCGGCTTTGGCGTAGGCGCGGGCTGCCTCCAAATATTCAGGCAAGTAGGTCTCTTCAATGCCGGCAATAAACATTTCATAGCGGGAAACGGCCAGCAAATTGCGAAGCTCTGAAATACGGTTCAGATGTTGGCGGCGGTCATTAAAAAGGCTTTCCAACAGTTCTTTTTGTACTTCCAGCACATCGGCGGCGCGGTCTGCCTCTTCTCGCTTGGCGGCAATCTCTGAATCAAGCTCTTTGGCTTCTTCGGTGTTTGTGGGTTTGCCCATCTTCAATAAATCGGCAAATATTCCTTTGCGCTTGCTTCTTAGTCCCGCAAATTCATTGATCACCGCTTCCGCCTCTGAAACGCCGGCTTCAGCCGCTTCAATTTGGGCGGTCAGTTCACTGCATTTATCCTCTTCCTCTTTCAGTAATTTTTGACGGGTTGCAAAAACTGTTTTTATATATTTGATGTTCATATTTAAAGCTCCTGATTTAATTGATTAATACAAACCGTCCACGCTTCACGGTTTCCCCAAATTGGTTTGTTACTTCTTCCATCACGGTTATGATTTCATGCCCGGCTCTGCGAAGCTCCATAATGCGTGTGTTGTAGCTAAGTATGCCCATCTGTGAAAGCTCCCATGACGTGGCACTTCCTTTTCTCAATCGGGCTAAAACTCGCTCTCTTTGGCTTGGCGTTTTTGCTCTGCCGCTGGTAAAATTGCTTTCCATACTAAGTAATCCTTTCTGCCGTCTGAATGGCCGTTCAGGCGGTTTTATTTTGTCTAAAGGGATATATTCCCGTTTATGCTTCGCGCGGGCGCGTATTGCTCCGAAAACTCCTACTCTTCGCGTTTGGCGGCCAGTTTGTTGAGATACTCTTCAATCTCACTGGAAAGCCAGCCGGTAATGTTTGCGGAAAGTTTGATAGGCTTGGGAAAATCAGGGCGGTGATGGCGGCTCTTAGGGTTTGCCCAATTCCAGATAGTCGCTCGTGAAACGCCCATAACGCGGGCGGCATCGTTTACTCTCAATACAGTATTATTCATTTACTTGTCCTTTCTCTTAGTCGGGGTTAGATGACAAATAAAAGAATAGCCGCCCATGTGGGCGGCTGTTAAGGCTATAACTTGCTGATTTCCTGTAGTCAGCTAGCTGATGTCCTGTACTAGCTAGCTGATGTCCTCTTTTCAAAGTTGTCTATCCATCGAAGTATCGTTTTTTCTGATGGTTCTCTAGGCGCGTCGATAACTTCTGAAGCAATTAAATCTCTTATCAATTTGTACAATGTCGTTTTGCCGCCCTTTTGTTTCAGAATATCTTGTTTTTCTTCTAGTAGCTCATTCACTGCCGCTATCGTTCCTGCTTTTTCGTAAGGGCTTCGCTTGGTGCGTCCTCCTTTTCGGGCAGCTTCTATAAGAGATCCATCTGGATTGGCTTCAAGTTCTATCGCTCCCAAAGAAGCGGTTATAAAGTTTGCAAGTCCTTGAAATTTATAAAACCTATCTTCGTAACTAAGGCCATCAAATTCTGTTACATAATCAAAAATGGCTTTTGCTGTAAAGAAATGAAGCATATTTACGGCTGTTTCCCAATCTGCATTATCAAATATAAAGGCTTCAAAAGGGTTTAGTTCCTCCAGATAATTATATGGCTGGTTATATTCCTCCTCATATCCTTTAATAGCCTCCGAACATTTTTGTTCAGTTCGTTCAATTTCTTTTATGCCTTTTATTATCCAGCCGGAAAATTCAGGCTGTTCTAAATGCTTGAAGTCATGGAAAGCCCTTATTAAAACTCTTTCAGCGTTAAACCAATATACACCCAATGCTTCATAGAACATTTTTGAGTTTTTTATTTGATAAATAGCGTTGTATTTTTCATGATCAAGACAGGATTTATCATCGCTATCTGTACTAAAAAACATATGATTAATAGGATATTCATCTACTACGTCAGTTATCTGCTCAATAGGTTTGTCATCTGTAAAGTCGGTCATTTGCTTATATCTCCTTTGTTGTAACCACAAAAGGGTTTAGAAGTTTCGCGCCGATATGCTCAATACCGGCCGCCGTTGCGTGTTGCTCCGTGCCGGTCTCAAGCTCTATGTTTCCCACGTCCAAGCGGTCAAAAGAAAGCAAAACATCTAATGCACTGTATTTCATAGGGTTAATTTCTTTCTGTATAAAATGGTAACCAGTGGTAACCAGTTGGTAACCAGTAAATTTACGTTAACTGGTTACCGCTTTTTCTTTGTATTTATATTTATATTCATATAGTTATATTTGTTAAATTTTGTGGTAACCAGTGTAACCAGTATATTTACTCACGCGCATAGGGAATTTTTAATCTGCCTTGCTCTCTTGAATCATCTGTAATGCCCTGTTGTATCGTTCCCGTAAATAGTCGCTATACCATTGCATAAACTCGATACGCTGGGGCATATACTCGGCCATGTAGGCGTATGAATCCTTTGTCTTGTCTTCTTCAACGTGGGCAAGCTGTATTTCGATTGCGCCGCCGTTGAAGTTGTTTTCATAAAGCAGACTACTTGCTACTGCTCTGAAGCCATGCGGCGTGGCCTTGCCTTTATAGCCTAGTTTCTCGTTAATGATTTTTCCTAGCGTGTTCTCGCTGATATGGCGGTTTACGCTGGTTCTACTTGGAAACATAAACCGGCTATGCCCTGTCAGCGTGTGTAACTCTTGTAGCAGCTCTATTGCCCAATCAGAAAGAGGAACACATAAAGCGGGCTTGGGCTTCATCTTTTCATGCTTCATTCTTTCGGCGGGGATGATCCAACGCTTGTTTTTAAAATCCACTTCTTCCCACTGGCCGCCGCGTAATTCGTTATTTCTCACAAACACCAGCATGACAAGCATGATGGCAATTTTGTTTTGCCGTTCTATGTTGGTTGCCAGTATCAAGCGGCGGTAAAACTCCGGCAATTCTTCACGGGGCAGGGCGGGTTTGTGTTTGGTGGGTAAGTTGGGAATGTGATTTTTCAACAGGCGGGCGGGGTTGTTTTCTGAAATTTCCAGCATGGCGGAATAGTCAAAAATCGCCCCTATCCAGCCCCTGATTTTGTCGGCGGTATCAGTAACGCCCCGCGCCATCACGGAATCAAGCAGGGTTTTGATGTGGGTTACCTTGATTTCATTAACGGGAATTTCCCCAATGACTGGGAAAACGTCATTTTTCAAATAACGCATGATCCGCTCGGCGTGGTGTTCTTTCCAGCGGGGCAAATTGTCCTTGTGCCATTGCTTGGCTAAATGCTCAAAAGTATTTAACAAGGCGGCTTGTCGGGCTGCTTCGGCTTCTTGCTTGGCTTTGGTAGGGTCTTGCCCTTGTGCAATCATGCGGCGGGCGTTTTCGGTGGCTTGTCGGGCTTCTACCAGTGAAACGGCTGGATATTTCCCGATAGTGAAGTCTTTATCTTTGCCATTCATGCGGTATCTCATGCGGAATATTTTTCCGCCCGCTGGTGTAACTTCAAGATACAGGCTATTTCCGTCAAATAACTTGATTTTCTTTCCAGTGTTAGACGGTTTGGCAGCTTTGATTTGGCGGTCGTTTAGTGGCATTTGTGGGTATGCTTTACAGTGGTTTTGGCTGATTCCCTGAATCATACCCACAATTTGTGGTTTACTCAATTAAACGGCATTATTTGTATTAGACGATTAGAAAGCGGTTGGTTGGACTTAAGTCATTGATATTACTGGGATTGGTTGCCCGCGTTGGGCGAGATTAGACGAAAAAAAAGCCCCGTAAAGGGGTTGGGTGGTGCGGACGGAGAGACTCGAACTCTCACACCTCGCGGCGCCAGAACCTAAATCTGGTGCGTCTACCAATTTCGCCACGTCCGCACTAATTTGAATCGTGGATTATACACAAGATTAATGGGGGCGCAAAGTCTTGTTTGCTTGAATTTGTCGGTTTATCCCTTATATAATGACTTATTCCGGCCGTCTGAAAGCAGGGTTTGTTTTCAGACGGCCTCAACTTTCCATTTGGTGAGGAAGGGCTGATGCCTGCTTTATTGATTAAAGATTTTTTGCAGACGCAAGGTTTGAAGTTGCCTGCGGATGAGATACATGTTGCTTATTTGACTGCCCAGGCTGTGATTAAAATGGGCAATGCTTCTGTTGAGCGTTCGATTTTGTGGCCGTCTGAAAATGGTTGGCAATTGGCGGATTATGTCGATGCCGAACATGAATGGTTGCTGAAACAGATTTTTATGGCATTGGATTCGGTTGCCGAGCGCACCGAGCATTTGAAAAGTGCAGCGGTTTATACTGCGTTTCCGAAAGATGGTGCGTTGTCGCTGGTTCGTCTGTGCCGCTGGGGCGTGCCGTTGGAAAATGTGATTCCAATTGATGAGCCGGCCGGGCAGGCTTTTTTGGCTGTGCGTACGGCGCAAAGCGGCTGGATGAATGTTTGTCAGAATGTGGCGTATTGGCAGGAAATCGGTGAATTGTCGGACGAACGCAATCATCCCGGTTTGAGTCAGATTTCTGTTCCTGTCTGTATGCCCAGCGGTGCAGTTTTAGGCGTGGTACATGCTGAATTTGATGTCAAGGACGGTGCGCCTGACGAAGTATTGGTGGCTTGGATTGCCCTTGCATTAGCCTTGGTGGAACCTTTGAAAAACCTCTTGGGCGTGGCTGAAAACGAGGAAGCGGAAAATGAGTAACGCGTTGAAGTTTGTCGCGTCATGCCGTTTGCCTACGGAATGGGGCGAATTTACCATGCACGGCTTTGAAGAAGAGGGCGGGCAGGAACATGTCGCATTGACGATGGGCGATGTTTCAGACGGCCTGCCTGTGTTGTCGCGTATCCATTCCGAGTGCTTGACCGGCGATGCTTTATTTTCGGTGAAATGTGATTGCGGCCCTCAGCTTCAAGCAGCGATGCAGGCCGTTCAGAAAGAAGGGTGCGGTGTTATCGTATATTTGCGCCAAGAAGGCAGGGGCATTGGTTTGATAAACAAAATCCGTGCTTATCGACTGCAAGACCAAGGCTTGGATACGGTTGAGGCCAATGTTGCGCTCGGCCTTCCTGTTGATGCGCGCGACTTTACTTTGGCCAAGCAGATTTATGATTATCTGAATATTCGTGAAGTCAGGTTGCTGACTAATAACCCTGAGAAAATTCAAACGTTGAAAGATTCCGGCATTAATGTGGTTGAACGCATTGCATTACATGTCGGCGAAAATGTGGAAAATGAGCGTTATCTGCATACCAAGGCGGATAAATTGGGGCATTTGATTTTTGATTGATAGATGGGTATAACGGTTATTTTTATTGTTAAATAAAATATTCTATATTCTTTCAATGGGATATGTTTTTATTTAAATAAAAACCTTGCGCGTAATCTGATTTTTTGATTTAATGTCGGCTTATCGGGTGATTAGCTCAGTTGGTAGAGCGTCTGCCTTACAAGCAGAATGTCGGCGGTTCGACTCCGTCATCACCCACCAAGTTTCCTTTTCATTGTCTTTGACAGTGGATGCGCGGTGGTAGCTCAGTTGGTTAGAGTACCGGCCTGTCACGCCGGGGGTCGCGGGTTCGAGCCCCGTCCGCCGCGCCATTATTTAAAAAGCACTGATTATATCAGTGCTTTTTTGTTTGTCTTATTAAAGGTTAAAGGCAAAATTAAGCCGCGAAAATAGAAACCGATAAATAACAGCAGTGTATAGAAATTGAAATACTGTTTAATCTTAATTTTCTTATGTTTTAAAAAAGGCCGTCTGAAACTTTTAAAGTTTCAGACGGCCTTTAGTCTATTGAAACAATGGATTAAATATCCAATTCTGCCGTATCGCCTTCTTTTTCCATCCATGCGCGGCGGGCGGCGGCTTCGCCTTTGCCCATCAGTTTGACGAAGATGTCGCGTGTTTCGTCATCCGCGCCTTCCGGGATTTGTACCTGCAACAGGCGGCGGGTGTCGGGGTGCATGGTGGTGTCTTTGAGCTGGTCGGGGTTCATCTCGCCCAAGCCTTTGAAACGGCTGATGGAATAGGCAGTTTCTTTAACGCCTTCTTTTTGCAGCCGCTCCAAAATGCTGTCGAGTTCGTTTTGGTCGAGGGCGTAGAATTTGCGGGCAGGTTTGCTCTTGCCTTGTGCGTTGACATCGACGCGGAACAGCGGCGGTTGGGCGACGTAGATGTGTCCGTCGGCAATCAGTTTCGGGAAGTGGCGGTAGAACAGGGTCAACAGCAAAACTTGAATATGCGAGCCGTCCACGTCGGCATCGGACAAGATGGCGATTTTGCCGTAGCGCAGGCCGCTTAAGTCGGGATTGTCGTTGATACCGTGCGGATCGACGCCGATGGCGACAGAAATGTCGTGGATTTCGGCGTTGCCGAAAAGTTGGTCGGGGTGGACTTCGAAGCTGTTGAGCACTTTGCCGCGCAGGGGCAGGATGGCCTGTGTGGCTTTGTCGCGGGCGAGTTTGGCGGAGCCGCCGGCGGAATCGCCTTCGACGAGGAAGAGTTCGTTTTCGCGGATGTCTTCGCTTTCACAGTCGGTCAGTTTGCCGGGCAGGACGGCGACGCCGCTGCCTTTTTTCTTTTCGATTTTCTTAACCGAACGCATCCGCACCTGTGCCTGACGGATGGCGAGTTCGGCGATTTTTTTACCGAAGTCCACATTTTGGTTCAACCACAATTCCAAAGGGTCGCCCGATACGGCGGCGACGAGTTTCAACGCGTCGCGGTTGGTCAGCTTATCTTTAGTTTGACCTTGGAACTGCGGGTCGAGGACGCGAGCGGAGAGGACGAAGGCAGTTTTGCTGAACACATCGTCGCTTTGCACTTTTACGCCGCGCGGCAAGAGGTTGTGCAGGTTGATGAAGTTGTTGACCGCGTTGAACACGGCTTGTTTCAAGCCTGCTTCGTGCGTGCCGCCCAACGGAGTAGGGATGAGGTTGACGTAGCTTTCGTTGGCGCACGAGCCTTCTTCCAGCCAAGTCAGGGCAAACGCAGCGCCTTCGCCGATGCTGAAATCGCCGTTGTGGCCGTCTGAAATGTAGTTTTCACAAGAGAAGATAGGCACGGCTTCTTGCGCGTCGGCAATCAGGTCGGTCAGATAGCTTTTCAGGCCGTCCGGGTAGTGCCAAGTTTGGGTGTATGCCTCGTTTTCGCCTTTAACCGGACGGGTCAGGGAAACGCGCACGCCCGGCAGCAGCACGGCTTTGGCACGCAATAATCGCTCGAGTTCGGGAATGCTGTAATTCGGGCTTTCAAAATATTTGCCGTCCGGCCACACGCGCACTTCGGTGCCGCTGTCTTTGACGGCGCATTTGCCCACTTCAGTCAAAGGCTCGATGACGTCGCCACCGGAAAAGACGATGCGGTGGATTTTGCCTTCGCGCTTGACCGTTACCTCAAGGCGGGTGGAGAGGGCGTTGGTCACGGATACGCCGACGCCGTGCAGGCCGCCCGAAAAGGCATACGCGCTGCCGCCGTCTTTTTTGTTGAATTTGCCGCCTGCGTGCAGACGGGTGAACACGAGTTCGACTACGGGTACGCCTTCTTCAGGGTGCAGGCCGACGGGAATACCGCGGCCGTTGTCGCGCACGGAAAGCGAACCGTCTTCATGAATTTGCACGTCAATTTCAGTCGCGAAACCGCCCAACGCCTCGTCCGCCGCGTTATCAATCACTTCCTGACAGATATGGGTCGGGCTGTCGGTACGGGTGTACATGCCGGGACGTTCTTTGACCGGCTCCAAACCTTTGAGGACGGTAATGCTGGATTCGCTGTATTGATTGTTTTTAGCCATAGGAATAATGTAAAGGCCGTCTGAAAGGAAGAAAAACAACGCTTTCAGACGGCCTGAAAGCGTTGGGGTTATAGGTTTTCTATTGGATTGCGACGGATAAATTCTTCATAGCTTTCTATGCCGCGCAAGAAACGGGAAAGTTCGGTCAATGCGCCCAAATACACGCCGCGCTTGAAGTCGATGACTTCGTCAACCGGCGCCCAATATTGATGCCAACGCCAGCCGTCGAATTCAGGATGATGGCAGGCGCGGAGGTTGACGTCGCTGTCGCGGCCGACCAAACGCAAAAGATACCAAATCTGTTTTTGTCCGCGATACGAACCGCGCCATTCGCGGCGCACCCAGTGGCTGGGTACGTCATAGCGCAGCCAGTCGCGCGTGCGGCCGATAATTTTGACATGTTGCGGCAGCAGGCCGACTTCTTCGTACAACTCGCGGTACATGGCGGTCTCAGGGCTTTCGCCCGGCTTGATGCCGCCTTGCGGAAACTGCCAAGAATGTTCGCGTACGCGTTTGCCCCAAAAGACTTCGTTACGTTCGTTAATCAGGATAATACCGACATTGGGGCGATAGCCTTCTCTGTCTAACACGGGGTCGCCCTTCATTAAATTCAATCGTGCAATTTTCCCACAAATTGGGCGGTTTTGACAAATCTTGAGGCCGTCTGAATAAGCACACAGTTTTTTCCAGACGGCATGAAACCGTTTCTGAAAAAATGTTGTTTATGAATAAAACCATAGCTTCAGGCCGTCTGAAAAGGGAGAATTTTTTCTGCTTTAAGGTCTTGCATTCAAAAGCTTTTTGCCGTTTAATGCGAACCTTGCTGAATCAAGGGCAAAGGACACATGCCGGCCGCCCCCACAGTTTCCCTTTTGTAAGTGGCATCTGCCACCGCTGCAATATTTTTACCCCCCGAACAAAAGGTCTGAAACCATGAAAAAATCTTTGATGGCGGCGGCAATCGTGAGCCTCGTCTTGACTGCGTGCAGCGGCGGACAAGGAACCGCCGCAGAATCTTCCGCTTCTCAAACTTCCTCTTCCCAAACCGATAAACTCAATATCTACAACTGGTCGGATTATGTCGATCCGGCCACGTTGTCTGCGTTTGAAAACAAAACGCATATCAACGTCCGCTACGATTACTACGACAGCAACGAAGCGCTGGAAGCCAAGCTGCTGACCGGCAAGTCGGGTTATGACCTGGTTGCGCCGTCTATTGCCAATGTCGGCCGTCAGATTAAAGCCGGCGCGTATCAAAAAATCGACAAATCGCAAATTCCCGATTACGCCAATATCGATCCCGATTTGTTGAAAATGATGGAAACCGTCGATCCGGGCAACGAATATGCCGTCCCTTATTTCTGGGGCATCAATACGCTGGCGATTAACAAGCAGCAGGTTCAAAAGGCTTTGGGTACGGACAAGCTGCCTGAAAACGAATGGGATTTGGTATTCAACCCTGAATACACCCGAAAACTGAAATCCTGCGGCATCAGCTATTTCGACAGCGCCATCGAGCAGATTCCTTTGGCTTTGCATTATTTGGGCAAAGATCCGAACAGCGAAAACCCTGAGGACATCAAAGCCGCCGTCGATATGATGAAAAAAGTGCGTCCCGACATCAAACGCTTTACCTCGTCCGGCTATATCGATGACATGGCTGCCGGCAACCTTTGCGTATCGGTAGGCTATGGCGGTGACCTCAATATTGCCAAAACCCGTGCCAAAGAAGCCGGAAACGGCGTCGAAGTCGAAGTATTGACGCCGAAAAGCGGCGTCGGTATTTGGGTGGATTCGCTGATGATTCCGCGTGATGCGCAAAATGTGGCCAATGCACACAAATACATCAATCACACACTCAATCCGGAAACAGCGGCCAAAAACGGCAACTATGTAACTTATGCTCCGGCCAGCCGTCCGGCGCGGGATTTGATGGATAAAAAATACACCTCTGACGAATCGATTTTCCCAAGTAAGGAATTGATGGAAAAAAGCTTCATCGTCTCTCCCAAATCAACCGATGTGAGCAAACTCAGCGTTCGCTTGTGGCAGGCTTTGAAAGCAGGGCGATAATGAACATTGAAATTTGAATACTCAGGCCGTCTGAAACAGTTTTTCAGACGGCCTGAGTGTTATAATTGTCAACACTTTTCAAATATCCTATCAGGAGAAACAGCGTTATGAACAATTCAGTCATCACTGTCATCGGTAAAGACCGTGTGGGCATTGTGTACGACGTTTCCAAAATTTTAGCGGAAAACCAAATCAATATTCTCAACATCAGCCAACAGCTGATGGATGATTTTTTTACCATGATTATTTTGGTGGACACTTCAAAATGCACCAAATCGCGTCAAGAAGTTTTGGATTTGTTTGCGGAAGAGAGCAAAAAACTCGCGCTTGATATCCGTATGCAAAACGAAGAAATTTTCCAAGCCATGCACCGTATTTAAGTCGGAGGGAGAGTCATGAGTATTCAATCCGGCGAGATTTTAGAAACCGTCAAAATGGTGGCCGACCAGAATTTTGACGTGCGCACCATTACCATCGGCATTGATTTGCACGACTGCATCAGCAGCGATATCAATGTGTTGAACCAAAACATTTACAATAAAATCACCACGGTCGGCAAAGACTTGGTCGCGACGGCGAAACATCTGTCTGCCAAATATGGCGTGCCGATTGTGAATCAGCGCATTTCCGTCACGCCGATTGCCCAAATCGCCGCGGCCACCCATGCTGATTCTTACGTCAGCGTGGCGCAAACTTTGGACAAGGCAGCCAAAGCCATCGGCGTGTCTTTTATCGGCGGTTTTTCCGCGCTGGTGCAAAAAGGCATGTCGCCTTCAGACGAAGTGCTGATCCGTTCCATTCCCGAAGCGATGAAGACTACCGATATCGTGTGCAGCTCCATCAATATCGGCAGCACGCGTGCCGGTATCAATATGGATGCGGTCAAGCTGGCAGGCGAAACCATCAAACGCACGGCTGAAATCACGCCTGAAGGTTTCGGCTGCGCTAAAATCGTCGTGTTCTGCAATGCAGTGGAAGACAATCCGTTTATGGCGGGTGCGTTTCATGGTTCGGGTGAAGCGGATGCCGTTATCAATGTCGGCGTATCCGGCCCGGGTGTCGTAAAAGCCGCGTTGGAAAATTCAGATGCAACGACATTGACCGAAGTTGCGGAAGTAGTGAAGAAAACTGCTTTCAAAATTACCCGCGTGGGCGAACTCATCGGCCGCGAAGCCTCAAAAATGCTCAATATCCCATTCGGTATTCTCGACTTGTCATTGGCACCAACCCCTGCTATTGGCGACTCGGTGGCGCGCATTCTTGAAGAGATGGGCTTGAGCGTCTGCGGTACGCACGGCACGACGGCTGCCTTGGCATTGCTGAATGATGCCGTGAAAAAAGGTGGCATGATGGCTTCCAGCGCGGTCGGCGGTTTGAGCGGTGCGTTTATCCCTGTTTCGGAAGACGAAGGTATGATTGCTGCTGCCGAAGCCGGTGTGTTGACACTGGATAAACTCGAAGCCATGACCGCCGTCTGCTCCGTTGGTTTGGACATGATTGCCGTCCCCGGCGATACGCCTGCTCATACCATTTCCGGCATCATCGCCGATGAAGCCGCCATCGGCATGATCAACAGCAAAACCACTGCCGTGCGCATCATTCCGGTAACCGGTAAAACCGTCGGCGACAGCGTTGAGTTCGGCGGCCTGTTGGGCTACGCGCCTGTAATGCCGGTTAAAGAAGGCTCATGCGAAGTATTCGTCAACCGAGGCGGCAGAATCCCGGCTCCGGTTCAGTCAATGAAAAACTGATTGGATTGATGAATAAAAAAGGCCGTCTGAAATTGATTTTCAGACGGCCTTTTATTTTCGCAGGCTGATTATTTAAACATATTTTTAATAATGCCCATTACACTGCGGGAAATAGCGTTGGTCACTTGGCGGTTGATTTGGCTGCCGATGGCGTCGGCAACGTTGTAGCCCAAACCTTGGCCGGATTTTTTACGTCCGCCGCTCAAGCCGCCGATTAGTCCGCCGAGGATGCCGGGATCGGCATTGGCAGCTTCTTTTTCTGCAGCTTTTTGCGCTTTTTCCTGCTCTTTGGCGGCATTTGCGGCTTCTTTTTCAGCGGCAGCTTGGCTGTCTGCTTCGGCCAATGCTTCAAAAGCGGAGTAGTTGTCCACCATGTCTTTATAGGTTGGATACAAATCGTCGTTTTGGAACAAGCGGTTGCGCTCTTCTGCGGCAAGCGGGGTCAGGGCGGATTGAGGCGGCAGGATGAGGGCACGTTCTACCGGATCGGGCATACCTTTTTCATCAAGGAAAGAAACGAGGGCTTCGCCGACGCCGAGTTCGGCAATCGCTTCGGCAACTTTGATGTTTGGGTTGCTGCGGAAGGTTTCGGCAGCAGCTTTAACTGCTTTTTGGTCGCGCGGTGTGAAGGCGCGCAGGGCGTGTTGTACGCGGTTACCCAATTGTCCGAGGATGGTATCGGGCAAGTCGAGCGGGTTTTGGGTGACGAAATATACGCCCACGCCTTTGGAACGGATCAGGCGTACAACTTGTTCGATTTGTTCGACCAGCGCATTGGCGGCATTGTCGAACATCAAATGCGCTTCATCGAAGAACATCACGAATTTTGGTTTGTCCAAATCGCCGACTTCGGGCAGGGTTTCAAACAATTCTGCCAGCATCCACAGCAAAAACGCGCTGTACATACGCGGCGAGCGCATCAGTTTTTCGGAGTTAAGGATGTTGATGATGCCTTTGCCGTTGTCGGTTTGCATCCAGTCTTGCAGGTTGAGGGAAGGTTCGCCGAAGAATTTTTCTGCGCCTTCGTTTTCCAAAGTCAGCAGTTGGCGTTGAATCGCGCCGATACTGGCGGCAGAAACGTTGCCGTATTGCGTGCGGTATTCCGAAGCGTGGTCGGAAACGTGTTTCAGCATGCTGCGCAGGTCTTTCAAGTCCAGAATGTGCCAGCCTCTGTCATCGGCAACTTTGAACACGAGGTTCAACAAGCCTTCCTGCGTGTCGTTCAGGTTCATCAGGCGGGCCAAAAGCATAGGGCCCATTTCTGAAACAGTTACGCGTACGGGAATACCGGTTTCGCCGTAAACATCCCAAAAACGCACGGGGAAATTTTGCAGCCATTGTTCGCCCAAATCAAACTCGGCGATGCGTTCGCCCACTTTGCCGCTGTTGGCACCGGCTTGCGCGATGCCTGACAAATCGCCTTTGACATCGACCAAGAATACGGGGACGCCTTCGCTGCTGAAGGCTTCCGCCATGCGGCGCAGGGTCACGGTTTTACCCGTACCGGTCGCGCCGGCGATCAAGCCGTGGCGGTTGGCCATTTTGCCTTGGATTTCGAGCGTTTTCCCGTCGGCACGCGCAATTTGAAATGTAGTCATGATTATTCCTTAGAATCCGTGATGTGAAACAATGTGTTGTCTTAAAAAACAAGCATTTTAACGTTTGCCGCGGGGGGATTCAACCAAACGAAGTTTCAGACGGCCTTAAGTTTTGCAAAGGTTTTTGTGCAGTGATTGGACGGGGTTGAAATCTGCTATAATTCCATCCAATCCGCAACCGTCTGACAAGGCGGTTGTTTTCTTTGTTTTTTGAATATTTGTTACGAAAGCGAAAATCGGAATGACTGCACAACAAGCCCCTTTGGGCGAAAAAACCATGGCCGTGCTGATGGCGATGTTGGTCGCGCTGATGCCGTTTTCTGTCGATGCTTATCTGCCTGCAATTCCCGAAATGGCAAAGTCGCTGGGTTCGGATATCCACCGCATCGAGCAAAGCCTGAGCTTTTTTATGTTTGGCGTGGCGTTTGGCCAGGTGGTCGGCGGTTCGATTTCGGATATTAAAGGCCGCAAACCGGTGGCCTTGGTGGGCTTGAGCATTTACTTTGCCGCCGTTATCGGTTTGACGATGGTGAATAATGTCGAGCAGCTGCTGAACTTGCGTGCCTTGCAGGCGTTTGGCGCGGGGATGACCGTGGTGATTTCCGGCGCGATGGTGCGCGATTATTATTCCGGACGCAAAGCCGCGCAGATGTTTGCCTTAATCGGCATTATTCTGATGATTGTGCCGCTGATGGCGCCGATGATTGGTGCAGGCTTGCAGAATTTGGGCGGCTGGCGCATGATTTTTGGTTTTCTGGCCTGTTATTCGCTGCTGCTTTGGGGTTTGATGTGGTATTTCCTGCCTAAGCCGCACCAAAAAGGCAAAATCAGCATGGACGTGTTCGGCGTGGTGGCCGGTAGGTTTAAACGTGTTTTGAGGACGCGTGCCGCGATGGGCTATTTGTTTTTCCAGGCTTTCAGTTTTGGTTCGATGTTTGCCTTTTTGACCGAATCGTCGTTCGTGTACCAACAACTGTATCATGTTTCGCCAAACCAATATGCTTGGATATTTGCGCTCAATATCATTACCATGATGTCGTTTAACCGCGTTACCGCATGGCGTTTGAAAACCGGTACGCATCCGCAAAACATCCTCAAATGGGGCATTATCGTCCAATTCGTCGCCAATTTGCTGATGGCTGTTTTGGTGTTGTTGCTGTCTTTGCCGCCTTTGTGGGCTTTGGTGTTGTGCGTGATGTTTTCAGTCGGTACGCAAGGCTTGGTCGGCGCGAACACTCAAGCCTGCTTTATGGGCTATTTCAGCGAAGAGGGCGGCAGCGCAAATGCCGTTTTGGGCGTGTTCCAATCCCTCATCGGCGCATCGGTCGGCATGGCCACGACTTGGCTGCATAATGGTTCTGCCTTGGTAATGGCCGGTATGATGTTGAGCTCGACCGTGTGCGGTATCGTACTGTTGTGGGTTTGCTCGCATCAGGCTTGGATGGAAAACGATAAAAAAGAATATGTTTAACCTTCAGGCCGTCTGAAAAACGGTTTCAGACGGCCTCGACTTTATATTGAAGAAATTAACCATGAGTACCAGCAAACAACGCCCCATCGGCGTATTCGATTCCGGCGTCGGCGGCTTGACCAACGTCCGCGCCTTGATGGAACGCCTGCCGATGGAAAACATCATCTATTTTGGCGATACCGCACGCGTTCCCTACGGCACCAAATCCCGCGCTACCATCGAAACCTTCGCCATGCAGATTGTCGATTTTCTGCTGGAAAACGATGTCAAGGCGCTCGTCATTGCGTGCAACACCATTGCCGCTGTTGCCGGACAAAAAATCCGTCAAAAAGCAGGCAATATGCCCGTATTGGACGTCATCTCCGCCGGCGCGGAAGCCGCTTTGCAAACCACCAAAAACAACCGAATCGGCATTATCGCGACCAATACCACCGTCAACAGCAACGCCTACGCGCGCGCCATCCATTCAAAAAACAGCGACACGCTGGTGCGCACGCAAGCCGCGCCCCTGCTTGTGCCATTGGTGGAAGAGGGCTGGCTCGATCACGAAGTTACCCGCCTGACCGTGCGCGAATACCTGAAGCCGCTTTTGGCCGACGACATTGATACGCTGGTGTTGGGTTGTACCCACTTCCCATTGCTCAAACCGCTTATCGGCCGCGAAGCACAAAACGTCACCTTGGTCGATTCCGCCATCACCACCGCCGAAGCCACCGCCAAAGCCTTGGCGCAAGCAGGTTTGCTGAACACGGAAAACGACAATCCGGATTACCGCTTCTACGTCAGCGACATCCCACTACGCTTCCGCACCATCGGCGAACGTTTCTTGGGCAGAAGTATGGAACAAATTGAAATGGTTACATTGGGTTGATGGGTAATATTAAAGGCCGTCTGAAATTTCAGACGGCCTTTTTGCTTTATAGCCAACTCGAACTTAAGCCATGAAATCCAAGCCTATGTCCAACGAGCGGCTGCTGTGGGTCAGATAGCCGAGGGCGATGCCGTTCACGCCGGTTTGCGCCACGCGCTTCAGGCGGTCGAAGCCGATGCCGCCCGATGCTTCGCAATAGACGGTGTGGGGGTGGGCGGTTTGCGTGTGGCAGCGGTTTGCGGCTTCTTTCAAGGTTTCGTCATCCATGTTGTCCAGCAAAATCCGTTCCGCACCCGCCGCGATGGCTTCGTCCAGTTGTGCCAACGTGTCCACTTCGATTTCCACGCAGGTCAACGGTCCGACCGCCTGTTTTGCCTGCTGCACGGCTTGGGCGATGCTGTCGCAATAGGCAAGATGGTTGTCTTTGATGAGCACGGCGTCGTCCAAGCCCATGCGGTGGTTTACGCCGCCGCCTGCCCTGACGGCGTATTTTTGCAGGACGCGCAGCAGGGGGATGGTTTTGCGGCTGCATACGATGTCTGTGCCGTATTCGGCGACTTCGGCAACGGCACGCGCAGTGGCGGTGGCGATGCCGCTTAAGTGCGTGAGGTAGTTGAGCGCGGTGCGTTCGGCGGCGAGCAGTGCGCGGGCGTTGCCTTCGACGGCAGCCAGCGTCTGACCTGCGCGGACGGTTTGCCCGTCTTGGATTTCAGCTTGAAAGCGGACGGACGGATCCATCGTCTGAAAGGCGAGGCGCGCCAAGTCCATGCCGGCGATGACGCCGTCTTCGCGGCTGACGAGGAAGAGTTTGGCGGTTTTGTCTGGTGCGATAACGGCGGCGGACGTAATGTCGCCGCGCCTGCCCAAATCTTCGCTCAGGGCTTGTTCGATCATGGAGCGCAACAGGGTGTCGGGCAGGGGGAAGAGGGTGTTTTCAGACGGCATGGGGTTTCCTTTGTTGAAAAATATTGGTGTTGCACCGATGGGGTAAAACTTCATTTTATAGTGGATTAACAAAAACCAGTACGGCGTTGCCTCGCCTTAGCTCAAAGAGAACGATTCTCTAAGGTGCTGAAGCACCAAGTGAATCGGTTCCGTACTATCTGTACTGTCTGCGGCTTCGTCGTCTTGTCCTGATTTTTGTTAATCCACTATAGGCCGTCTGAAAACGGGCTAACGGCTGCCCAGCGGCAGTCCGATGTCCGAAATCAACCTGTCGGGCAGGACGTCGTCGCGGAAGCGGTAAAGCTGCGCGGGACGGCCTTTGCTGCCCGATACGCCGGTATCCGACGGCTCGATGAGGTTTTGCTGCTGAATCTGGCGGCGGAAGTTTTGCTTGTGCAGCAATCTGCCGCTGATGGCTTCGACGCTGTTTTGTAGTTGCAGCAGCGTGAATTCGGGCGGCATCAGTTCGAAAATCACGGGGCGGTATTTGATTTTGGCGCGCAGGCGGGACAGGGCGGTCGCCAACACGCGGCGGTGGTCGTGGCGCATGTGCTGCCCCGTGAGCGCGAAGTCGAAGTTTGCCTGCGGCTCGGCGGCTTCCGCTATCAGGCCGCTTTCATACAGCATTTCATAGCGTTGCAAAACGTATTCTTCCGACCAGTTTTCCGGTTCGACCCCCCAGCACAAGTGAATGCGCTTGAGCCGCTTTTGGCGCACTTCCTCGGTGTCCGCCGAGTTTGCCCAAATGCGCAGGCGGCTGACGATGGCGTCGCGCTGCCCGCCATCGGTACGCAAATCTTCCCACGGGAAATAACTGTAGCAGTCCTGCCATTTCGCATCCGGGTGCAGGATGCTGTCGGCGGCCTCGCGCACCAGCCCCAGATAGCTGACGTACAAGACAGGCAGGCCTTGCTCGTTTTGACGGCGCGTATCGACAAAGGTGTAAAGCTGTTCTACATAACCCATAGGCTGAGATGTCTGCTTGGCGACCCACATCCTGACCCCTGCCTGCAAGGAGTGGCGAAGCGGAGCAAGCAGGCCGTTGGGCAGCAGCGCTCCTTGGGCAACGGTCAAAACCCTCAAGCTGCCGTTTGTAATGGCGATCAGTACAGGAACCAGTTCGACGATACTTTGCGTATTGGCTGCTGTTTCAGGATAGGCATCCATGCGTGGCTTTCATTCAAGAGAAAACCTTATTGTAAACCAAAGCGGTTTTCAGACGACCTTGCATATTATACTCAAGTTGAGCATAATATAAAAACTATTTGAAACATAGACGGCAAACCTTTATGCCGTCTGAAAAACAGCCACAAGGAAACATCATGCAAACCGCCGCCCGCCGCTCGTTCGACTACGATATGCCCCTCATTCAGACGCCGACTTCCGCCTGCCAAATCCGTCAGGCGTGGGCGAAGGTTGCCGACACGCCCGACCGCGAAACGGCAGGTCGTCTGAAAGACGAAATCAAGGCCTTGCTGAAGGAGAAAAACGCGGTCTTGGTGGCGCATTATTACGTTGATCCGCTGATTCAGGATTTGGCTTTGGAAATGGGCGGATGCGTGGGCGATTCGCTGGAGATGGCGCGCTTCGGCGCGGAACACGAAGCCGATACATTGGTGGTGGCAGGTGTGCGCTTCATGGGCGAGAGTGCGAAAATCCTCTGCCCTGAAAAAACAGTGCTGATGCCTGATTTGGAAGCGGAATGTTCCTTGGATTTGGGTTGCCCGGAAGAGGCGTTTTCAGCGTTTTGCGACCAACACCCCGACCGCACGGTGGTGGTGTACGCCAACACTTCCGCCGCCGTGAAAGCGCGTGCCGACTGGGTGGTCACGTCTTCGGTGGCGTTGGAAATCGTGTCGTATTTGAAATCGCGTGGCGAGAAGCTGATTTGGGGGCCCGACCGCCACCTCGGCGACTACATCCGCCGCGAAACGGGCGCGGATATGCTGTTGTGGCAGGGTTCGTGCATCGTCCACAACGAGTTCAAGGGGCAGGAACTGGCGGCGTTGAAGGCGGAACACCCCGACGCGGTGGTGCTGGTTCATCCCGAATCGCCGCAAAGCGTCATCGAACTGGGCGACGTGGTCGGCTCGACCAGCAAGCTGCTGAAAGCCGCCGTATCGCGTCCCGAAAAAAAATTCATCGTGGCGACCGACTTGGGCATCCTGCACGAAATGCAAAAGCAGGCGCCCGACAAAGAATTTATCGCCGCCCCGACGGCGGGCAACGGTGGAAGCTGCAAAAGCTGCGCGTTCTGCCCGTGGATGGCGATGAATTCGCTGGGCGGCATCAAACACGCCCTGACAGGCGGACACAACGAAATCCTGTTGGACAGAAAGCTGGGCGAAGCCGCCAAACTGCCTTTGCAGCGTATGCTCGACTTCGCGGCAGGGCTGAAGAAAAAAGATGTGTTCAACGGCATGGGCCCCGCCTGATTTGCCGTCCATATTGCCGTTTCAGACGACCTCTCAAACAAGGACAACACCATGCAAACCGATTGCGACGTATTGATTGCCGGAAACGGGCTGGCGGCACTGACGCTCGTCTTGTCGCTGCCTGAATCGTTCCGCATCATTATTTTGTGCAAAAACCGGCTGGACGATACCGCCAGCCGTCATGCACAAGGTGGGATTGCGGCGGCGTGGTCGGGAGAGGACGACATCGGAAAACATGTTGCCGATACTTTGGAAGCGGGCGCGGGTTTGTGCGACGAAGCCGCCGTCCGCACCATCCTGTCGCAGGGCAAACCGGCAATCGAATGGCTGCTGGCGCAGGGCGTGGCGTTCGACCAAAATAATAACGACCTGCACCTGACGCGCGAAGGCGGGCATACCTGCCGCCGAATCGCCCACGTCGCCGACTACACGGGCGAAGCCGTCATGCAGAGCCTGATTGCTCAAATACGCTGCCGCCCGAACATCCGCGTTTGCGAGCGGCAGATGGCGTTGGACGTCCAAACCGAATCAGGCGCGGCATGCGGACTGACCGTCCTCGACCGCCGAACGCAAGAAACCTACCGCATCCGCGCCCGCCATACCGTACTCGCAGGCGGCGGCTTGGGACAGATTTACGCCGCCACCACCACGCCGCCCGAATGCACGGGCGACGCTATCGCCATGGCGATACGCGCAGGCTGCACAGTTGAAAACCTCGAATTTATCCAATTCCACCCTACAGGCTTGGCAAGGCCGTCTGAAAACGGCCGCACCTTCCTGATTTCCGAAGCCGTGCGCGGCGAAGGCGGTATCCTGACCAACCAATCGGGCGAACGGTTTATGCCGCATTACGACCGCCGCGCCGAACTCGCGCCGCGCGACATCGTTGCCCGCGCCATCGCCGCCGAAATCGCCAAGCAAACGCAAGACTTCGTCTCGCTCGACATCAGCCATCAATCCGCAGCATTCGTCCGTCAGCATTTTCCGTCCATCCATCGATACTGCCTGTCCCAATGCGGCTTGGACATCACGCGCCAGGCCATCCCCGTCCGCCCCGTGCAACACTACACCTGTGGCGGCATCCAAACCGACCCCTGCGGCAGAACCTCCCTGTCGCAGCTCTACGCCTTAGGTGAAACCGCCTGCACAGGGCTGCACGGAGCCAACCGCCTCGCCAGCAACTCCCTGCTCGAATGCGTCGTGACCGCCAGACTTGCCGCCCAAACCATCGCGGACGGACAAGCGTTCCAAACCGCGCCGTCCCAAAGGTCGTCTGAAAACTCCACCGCCGAAGCAGGCATCTTTTCAGACAACCTTCAAAACACCTTCAGCCGCTCCGTCCTGCAAGCGTTCAATCAACGCCATCTGGGCATCCTCCGCAACGATACCGGCCTGCGCCGCGCCATCGCCCAACTGCGGCTTTGGAAGCAAAACCAAACCGCGCCGCACACCGCGTCCGAATACGAAAACCGCAACCTGATAGAATGCAGCCTCGCCGTCGCCCAAGCCGCATACGCAAGGCGGCAAAACATCGGCGCGCATTTTAATAGTGATTGTTAAGGTTGGCAGGTAAGAGAAAATCGTTCAAATAAATCTGAATGGCATAGTTAAGAAATTGGCATTCAGTTTTTATGGTTGCGTAAGTTGGGTTATCATTCTGTTCTAAAAGCAGAAAGGCCGTCTGAAATATTTTTCAGACGGCCTTTTTACTTCCTTAATATTTTATCTGCCTGACTGTTCCCACACGTTTTGCAGGTAGGCGTAGGTCAGGTCGGCGGTGTCGGACACCAGCGCGATGTCGCTGCCCAAGTCTTCAGCTTTGCCCACGCCGATGGGCAAGGCGCCGGCGGCTTTGATGGCGGCGACGCCGGCGGCGGCATCTTCAATGCCGATGCATTGGCGGATGTCCGCGCCCACGCCCTCGGCGGCAGCAAGGAAGATGTCGGGGGCGGGTTTGGAATGCGCGACGGCGGCAGGGTCGGCGACGGCGTCGAAGAAGTGGGTCAGCCCCATGCGTTCTAGCAGGAACGGGCCGTTTTTACTGGCGGACGCGAGGGCGATTTTTTTGCTGTTTGCCCTCAATGCTTCCAGCAGCGGCAAAATGCCGGGGTACACGTCTTCGGGTTTGACTGCCTGAATCATTTCGACGTAGTTGTCGTTTTTGCGGCTGGTCAGTTCGGAGAACTCGGCTTCGCTGACGGTTTTGCCGCCGTGTGCGAGGATGCGTTTGAGCGAATCGTCGCGCGACACGCCTTTGAGCTGCTCGTTAAACTTGCGGTCGATGCTGATGCCCAGTTCTTCGGCAAGCTTTTTCCATGCGCGGTAGTGGTATTCGGCGGTGTCGGTGATGACGCCGTCGAGGTCAAACAGGACTGCGGTAAAAGTCATTTTGCGCCCTCCTTATTTTTCCAACGCGACGGTGTGGCTGCCGTTGAGCGTGATGTCTCTGCCGTACACCTGCAAATCGAGCGGTTCGCCTTTGAGCAGGGTGAAGACGACGTTTTCTTTGCCGACGGCGACTTTAATCAAACGGCCGCGGTAGTTGATGTGGAAGGCATAGCCTGTCCACGCACTCGGCAGGAACGGTGCGAAGCTGAGTTTGCCGCCCCAGGTTTTCATTTGGGCGAAACCTTGGACGATGGCGAGCCACGAGCCGGTCATGGAGGTGATGTGCAGGCCGTCTTCGGTGTCGTTGTTGTAGTTGTCTAAGTCCAGGCGGGCGGTGCGCTGGTACATTTCCACGGCTTTTTCTTCTTTGCCCAGTTCGGCGGCAAGGATGGAGTGGATACACGGCGACAACGAGCTTTCGTGCACGGTCATCGGTTCGTAGAAGTCGAAGTTGCGGCGTTTTTCGTCCATATTGAAACGGTCGCCGAAGAAGTAGATGCCTTGCAATACGTCCGCCTGTTTGATGAAAGGCGAACGCAGGATTTTGTCCCACGACCATTTCTGGTTGAGCGGCAAATCGTCGGGCGAAAGCGCGGACACGGGGCGGATGTCTTTGTCGAGGAAGCCGTCGTGCTGTACGAATACGCCGAGTTCTTCGTCATGCGGACGGTACATATTCGCGCTGATGTCCGCCCATTTTTCCAACTCGGCGGCCCTCACGTTCAAATCCGGACGCGGGTATTTCGCCAAGGCTTCGCGGGTGTAGTCCAATACCCATGCGGCGAGGGTGTTGGTGTACCAGTTGTTGTTGATGTTGTTTTCGTATTCGTTCGGGCCGGTTACGCCGTGAATCATGTATTTGCCGTTGCGTTTGGAGAAGTGGACGCGGTCCGCCCAGAAGCGGGACACTTCGACCAAGACTTCCAAGCCTTCTTTGGCAAGATAGCTTTCATCGCCGGTGTAGTTGGTGTAGTTATAGATGGCGTAAGGAATTGCGCCGTTGCGGTGGATTTCCTCAAAGGTGATTTCCCATTCGTTGTGGCACTCGATGCCCGTAAACGTCACCATCGGATAGAGTGCGCCCGCCAAGCCCTGTTCGCGCGCGTTGTGCTGCGCCTGCGGCAGTTGGTTGCGGCGGTATTGCAGCAGGTTGCGGGTAACTTCGGGTTCCGCCAGTGCGAGGTAGAGCGGCACGGCGTAGGCTTCGGTGTCCCAATAGGTCGCGCCGCCGTATTTTTCGCCGGTAAAGCCTTTGGGGCCGATGTTCAGGCGCGCGTCTTCGCCGTAGTAGGTGGAGAACAGTTGGAACAGGTTGAAGCGGATGCCTTGCTGCGCTTCATCGCTGCCTTCGATAACCACGTCGGCGATTTCCCAACGGTGCAGCCAGCCTGCTTTGTGTGCGTCCAACAAGGTTTCAAATGCAACGCCTGCGATTTTTTCCGACAAGGCGCGGCCTGCGGCTTTCACCGCTTCCAAGCCCTGATAATCGCGGCTGGTGGTAACAATCACGCGTTTTTCAAAGGTTTTGGGTGTGCCGCCGACTTCGGCCTCGAAAGAATTAGAAACTTGCCAGTCGGTTTGGCTGCCGCCGAGGGCTTTGAAACTGCTAGCGAAGGTTTGCTCGGCGTTGACGATGAATTGCTCTACGCAGAAAGGATTGGCGACGGTTTGGGTGGCAATGTAGGAGCGGTCGTCTGAAACGCCTTTGTCCAATACCTGCCAGAATTTTTCTTCGTAGTTGGAGTCTTCGTTTTTCACATCAGCATCGATGATGGAATCGATGCGGACTTGGTGGGTTTTGCCGTCAACGGATACGGCTTCCCAGCGGATGAGAGCCAGCTCTTTTTGTGCGACCGACAGGAATTTGCACACATCGAAACGCACGCCGAATACGGTGAATGAGCGGCGCAACACGCCGTGCTGCATATCGAGTTCGACGGAGAAGTCGGCAACGTCGTTTTTCGCCAAGTCCACTTCTTGACCATCGACAAAGATTTTGACTTTGCTGAAATTGAGCGCATTGATGGCTTTGCCGAAATATTTGGGATAGCCGTTTTTCCACCAGCCGACGCGGGTTTTGTCGGGGAACCACACACCGGCGATGTAGGTACCCAAGTGACTGTCGGCGGAGTAGGTTTCTTCAAAGTTGCCGCGCATACCCATATAGCCGTTGCCCAAGCTGGTCAGGCTCTCTTGCAGCCGTTTGTGCTCTTTTTCCAGTTTTGTCGAACGCAGTGTCCAAGGGCTAACTTCCATGATTCTCGTGTACATTTATGAAGCTCCTGTTATTAAAATTGTCAGATCGGCAAAGGTTTCAGACGGCCTTTGCCGATGGTGTTGAAACGGATTATTCGCCGTGTGTCTCTTTAATCAGGCATACTGAGAAAGCCCCCATCAGCAAGACTGCGCCGGCAACCAAGAACATGGTTGCCTGATGGCTGCCCAGCATAGGGAAGAGGACGAAACTCAGCAGCGAAGCGACGATTTGAGGCATACAGATAGAGCCGTTGAACAGGCCCAAATAAGTACCCATGTGTTTGCCTGAGAGGGCATTGGTCACAATCGTCAGAGGATAGGTAATGATACCGGCCCACGCAATACCGATTAAGGTGTAAGACAACACCAGCGCGTATTGATTGCTGATGAAGAAAACGGAGAAGAAACCGAGCGCACCCAAAGCCAAGCAACCGAAATAACCGACTTTATGGTATTGATTCGGTACTTTTGCCAGAATAAACGAGCAGATAACGGCAGCAATGGATTGTACCGCCGCCAAAACGCCGTACCAGTTGCCTGCTTCTTGGTAGCCTACGGAGGAGGCATCGGTTGTCTGCCAAACGTTTTCCGCAATCGCGCCTGCCGAGTAAGTCCACATATATTGGAAGGCAAACCAGCAGAAGAATTGTACCAAAGTAACCGTCCAAAACGCTTTAGGCGCAGTTTTCAAAAGTTCGAACCAGTTGGCTTTTTCCTGATTCGCGGCGACATCGATGCCGTGATAGCGGGCGTAGGTTTCCGGATCGTATTCTTTGACTTTGAAGATGGTGAACGCACTGGTAATAATCAGCAACGCTGCGCCCACATAGAATGCTACGACCACGGTCTGCGGCACGACGCCTTTTTCGGCCGTGTTCGCCAAACCGATATACGCAAACACAAACGGCAGAATCGCCGCCACAACCGCGCCCGTATTCGCTAAGAAACTTTGAATCCCGTAGGCGTAGCTTTTCTGCTCCTCGTTGACCATGTCGCCGACCATCATTTTAAACGGCTGCATTGCCATATTGGAGGATACGTCCAACAGCGCAATCATCAGCGCACCAAACGACAAAGCCGCCAAGGAAGCGTAGCCAAAACCGAAGCTGCCCGAGTTCGGCATCAGAATCATGACGATGACCGCAATCAGCGTACCGTAAAGCAGATAGGGCAGACGGCGGCCGCCCAGGCGCGGCATCCAAGTGCGGTCTGAGTAGTAGCCCACAATTGGCTGAACCAACATGCCGGCCAATGGGGGCAGAATGAAAAACCAGCCCAAATTGTGCGGGTCGGCGCCTAAAGTTTGAAAAATTCGGCTCATTTGTGAGCTTTGCAGGGTAAAGGCCGTCTGAACGCCGAGATAGCCGAAGCTCAGCATCCAAATCGTACTTTTTGCCAGTGACGGCAAACCTTGTTTTGCTGTTTTTTGCGTATTTTCCGACATGAGGTAAATCCTTTTTTTAAAAAGTATTTTTATTGAGAAATCTGAAAGGTTCCTTGGTGTGGTGTTCTCTGTCGTTATTGTTTGTGTGCGTACTTTCAAGGATATTAGGTGCATTTTATGAAGCGCGCCGGATATTGGCAATGCCAGTTCAAGGATAAACTGGCTTAAATCAAATTTTCTGCGGTTTGGCATTGATACCGTCGGGCAATGAGGGTATCGGTTCGGCTCGGTGTATATTTTGATGCTTATTTCTATTTTCAGACGGCATTTGAACAAGCAAGTATTGGGGCAATAGGTTAAAATGGGCCGTCTGAAATTTGTTTGACGGAAACGAGAAAACTATGTCCCAACAATACGTCTATTCTATGCTGCGCGTGAGCAAGGTTGTGCCGCCGCAAAAAACCATTATTAAAGACATTTCCCTTTCATTCTTTCCTGGTGCAAAAATCGGTTTGCTCGGTTTGAACGGTGCGGGTAAATCTACTGTACTGCGGATTATGGCGGGCGTGGATAAAGAATTTGAGGGCGAAGCCGTGCCGATGGGCGGCATTAAAATCGGCTACCTGCCGCAAGAGCCTGAGCTTGATCCTGAGAAAACCGTGCGCGAGGAAGTGGAAAGCGGTTTGGGCGAAGTAGCTGCTGCGCAGAAACGCTTGGAAGAAGTGTATGCCGAGTATGCCAATCCTGATGCGGATTTTGACGCATTGGCGGAAGAACAAGGTCGCTTGGAAGCGATTATTGCGGCTGGTTCATCTACCGGCGGCGGTGCGGAACATGAATTGGAAATCGCCGCCGATGCGCTGCGCCTGCCGGAATGGGATGCCAAAATCGGCAATCTGTCCGGCGGTGAAAAACGCCGTGTGGCTTTGTGCAAACTCTTGTTGAGTAAACCTGATATGCTTTTGCTGGACGAGCCGACCAACCACTTGGACGCGGAATCTGTCGAATGGCTGGAGCAATTCTTGGTCCGCTTCCCCGGTACAGTCGTTGCTGTAACGCACGACCGCTATTTCCTCGACAACGCCGCCGAATGGATTTTGGAACTCGACCGCGGACACGGTATTCCGTGGAAAGGCAATTACTCGTCTTGGCTGGAGCAGAAAGAAAAACGCTTGGAAAACGAGGCGAAGTCTGAAGCTGCACGCGTGAAGGCGATGAAGCAGGAATTGGAATGGGTGCGCCAAAATGCCAAAGGCCGCCAAGCCAAGTCTAAAGCGCGTTTGGCTCGTTTTGAAGAAATGAGCAACTACGAATACCAAAAACGCAACGAAACTCAGGAAATCTTTATCCCTGTTGCCGAGCGTTTGGGTAATGAAGTGATTGAGTTTGTGAACGTTTCCAAATCGTTTGGCGATAAAGTGCTGATTGACGATTTGAGCTTCAAAGTACCTGCTGGCGCGATTGTCGGCATAATCGGCCCGAACGGCGCGGGTAAATCTACGCTGTTCAAAATGATTTCGGGCAAAGAGCAGCCTGATTCCGGCGAAGTGAAAATCGGCCAAACCGTGAAAATGAGCTTGATTGACCAAAGTCGCGAAGGTTTGCAAAACGACAAAACCGTGTTCGACAACATCGCCGAAGGCCGCGACATTTTGCAGGTTGGTCAGTTTGAAATTCCAGCCCGCCAATATTTGGGACGCTTCAACTTCAAAGGCAGCGACCAAAGCAAAATTGCAGGTCAATTGTCTGGTGGCGAACGCGGCCGTCTGCACTTGGCAAAAACTTTGTTGAGCGGCGGTAATGTGTTGCTGCTGGACGAACCGTCTAACGACCTCGACGTGGAAACCCTGCGCGCGCTGGAAGATGCATTGCTGGAATTTGCCGGCAGCGTGATGGTGATTTCGCACGACCGCTGGTTCCTCGACCGTATCGCTACGCATATTTTGGCTTGTGAAGGCGACTCTAAATGGGTGTTCTTTGACGGCAACTATCAAGAATACGAAGCCGACAAGAAACGCCGTTTGGGTGAAGAAGGCGCGAAACCGAAACGTATCCGTTATAAACCGGTAACACGTTAAGCAGGTTTGAACCAAAAGGCCGTCTGAAACTTTTAATGTTTCAGACGGCCTTTTATTTTTGATGTTTATGATTGTTTTCTTAATTGCGGATGGTTTTCCAATGTATCAATGATGATTTCAATCATGCGTGGGGCAGTTTGCGCCAAATCGAAGCCTTGACCTGAAGAAAGCCAGCGCCAAATCAAGCCGTCTAATGAAGACTTGATGAAGATGACTGCCATATCGATATCCAAATTATCCGCCAATGCTTTTTGTTGTACCGCATCAGTCAGGACAGCAACGATTTTTTCACGCCATAGTGCTTGGTGTTTTTTAGCGATGGCAATGACCGTCTCGTTTTGCTCGGTGTGTTCGCATTTTAAAAACAAAATGCTGTGGAATTTATAGTGAAGCTCGTTGTGTTGCAGGCGCTCGAAAAAACGGGTCAGAGTCAGTCGGAAGCTTGACCAAGCCTGTTCGTTATTGTTGTTCGAGTCTTCTTTTATGCAGCTTTCGATGTCGTCGCAAATCCGTTGGAACAAGGCGTCAAACAAATCTTCTTTGTTTTTGAAATGCCAATACAGCGCGCCGCGCGTTACGCCTGCGGCTTGGGCAATTTCGTTAAGCGAGGTGCGGGCAATGCCTTTCTGATAAAACGTATCCAATGTGGCAAGCATGAGATATTCTTTGGTTTTTAAGGCTTCGGTTTTGGTTCTTCTCATAGTTGTTTTGTAGGAAATGTAAATTTATGGTTCGGATTATAAAAAATTACTTCTGAACATGCAAGAATGTATGTATAATTCAATTTAATATTATATAGTGTTTCTCAACACTATATAATCAGCCTGTTTTTCACAAAAGCAGGCAATTTCTGCTTATGAAATATGAAATTAAAGTAATCAATTTTTAATTAGTCAAACCCTTATTTATCATAGAGATAGGAAAATTATGGCTCTTTATGCTTCTAAAATGATGCGTGTCGCGGCGATTGCGGCGGCTACTGCATTGGCGCTTTCTGCTTGCGGCAAAGGCGATGAGAAGGCAGCCGGCCAACAGGCGCAAGGCAGTCAGCAACAGCAAAATCAACCTGCGCCTGAAGTCCGCGTGGTTACCGTGCATCCGGAAACCGTTGCATTGACAACCGAGTTGCCGGGCCGTCTGGAATCGTTGCGTACTGCCGAAGTTCGCGCCCAAGTCGGCGGTATTTTGCAAAAACGCCTGTTCCAAGAAGGCAGCTATGTGCAAGCCGGTCAGCCTTTGTACCAAATCGACAGCTCAACTTATGAAGCAAACTTAGAAAGCGCACGCGCCCAGTTGGCGAGTGCGCAAGCGACTTTGGCTAAAGCGAATGCCGACTTGGCCCGCTACAAACCGCTGGTTGCCGCCGATGCCATCAGCCAACAAGAATACGATGCGGCCGTAACCGCCAAGCGCTCAGCCGAAGCAGGCGTCAAATCCGCTCAAGCAGCCATCAAATCTGCCGGTATCAGCCTGAACCGCTCCCGCATTACTGCGCCGATTTCCGGCTTTATCGGTCAATCTAAAGTTTCTGAAGGTACGCTGTTGAATGCCGGCGATACCACTGTTTTGGCCACCATCCAACAAACCAACCCGATGTATGTCAACGTTACCCAATCTGCCAGTGAGGTTATGAAACTGCGTCAACAGGTTGCAGAAGGCAAATTGTTGGCGGCAAACGGCGCGATTGAAGTGGGCATCAAATTTGACGATGGTGCGGTTTATCCTGAAAAAGGCCGTCTGCTGTTTGCAGATCCGACTGTTAACGAAACGACCGGCCAAATTACATTGCGCGCCGCTATTCCTAATGACAAAAATATCTTGATGCCGGGCTTGTATGTGCGCGTGTTGATGGAACAAGTGGCAGTGGATAATGCATTTGTAGTGCCGCAACAAGCAGTTACCCGCGGTTCGCAAGATACGGTGATGGTGGTGAATGACAAGAGCGAAATGGAAGCGCGTGTCGTGACCATTGCCCAACAGCAAGGTAGCAATTGGGTGATTACAGACGGCCTGAAAGACGGCGACAAAGTGATTGTTGAAGGCATCAGCATTGCCGCTATGTCGGGTGCTAAACAGGTAACGCCGAAAGAATGGACGCCGCCTGCAAGTGCTGCGGCAGCAGCACCGGCAGTTTCAGATGGCCAGGCTGCATCCGAGGCCAAGCCTGAAGCTAAAGCTGCATCTGAAGCCAAATAAGGAACGCGTGAATGTCTAAGTTTTTTATTGACCGCCCCATCTTTGCATGGGTTATTGCGATTTTTATCATCGCAGCGGGTATTTTCGGCATTCAAAAACTGCCGATTTCCCAATATCCGTCCGTTGCTGCACCGACTATTACTTTGCGCGCTACTTATCCGGGCGCTTCGGCTCAGGTAATGGAAGACAGCGTACTGGCCGTTATCGAACGTAATATGTACGGTGTGGAAGGTTTGGACTATATGACGACTTCTGCCAATTCCAGTGGCAGCGGCAGCGTCAGTCTGACGTTTACACCGGAAACCAATGAAGATTTGGCGCAGGTAGACGTGCAGAACAAATTGTCGGAAGTGTTGTCCACATTGCCGTCTACCGTACAGCAATATGGTGTAACCGTATCTAAAGCGCGTTCCAACTTCTTGCAAGTGGTCATGCTTTCTTCTGAAAAGCAATCCATTGAGGAAATGAACGATTACGCCCAGCGCAATATCATTCCTGAACTGCAGCGTATTGACGGGGTAGGGCAGGTACAATTGTTTGGTGCGCAACGCGCCATGCGTATTTGGGTTGACCCGAAAAAACTGCAAAACTACAACCTGTCTTTTGCAACGGTAACCAATGCGCTTGCGACACAAAATATCCAAATTTCTGCAGGCTCTATCGGTTCTTTGCCGGCGGCTGCAGGTCAGACTATTTCAGCAACTGTGACGGCGCAAGGTCAGCTGAGCACTGCTGAAGAGTTTGGCAACATCATTTTGGTATCCAATACCGATGGTTCTAATGTCTATCTGAAAGACGTTGCCAAAGTCAGCTTGGGTATGCAGGATTATTCTTCTTCCACCCGCTTGAACGGTGTGAACACCACCGGTATGGCAGTGATGTTGTCTAACAGCGGTAACGCTTTGGCAACGGCGACTGCCGTGAAAGAAAAAATGGCGGTTTTGCAGAAGTATTTTCCAGACGGCATGAGCTGGAAAATTCCTTACGATACTTCCAAATTTGTGGAAATTTCGATTGAGAAAGTGATCCATACACTTTTGGAAGCCATCGTATTGGTATTCTTGGTGATGTATCTCTTCCTGCAAAATATCCGCTATACGCTGATTCCGACTATTGTCGTGCCGATTTCCCTGTTGGGCGGTTTTGCCTTTATCTCATATATGGGTATGTCGATTAACGTATTGACCATGTTTGCGATGGTATTGGTAATTGGTATTGTGGTCGATGATGCGATTGTGGTCGTTGAAAACGTTGAGCGTATTATGGCGAGCGAAGGTCTGTCGCCTAAGGCTGCAACCAAAAAAGCGATGGGTCAGATTTCCGGCGCGGTGATCGGTATTACTGCCGTGTTGATGTCCGTATTTGTGCCGCTGGCGATGTTTAGCGGTGCAACCGGTAACATTTACAAACAGTTTGCCTTGACTATGGTGGCATCGATCGGCTTCTCCGCATTTCTTGCCTTGACGCTGACTCCGGCATTGTGTGCCACCATGCTCAAACCGATTCAGAAGGGTCATCACGAAGAGAAAAAAGGTTTCTTCGGTTGGTTTAACAAGAAATTCGACAACTGGACACACGGCTACGAAGGCTGGGTAGCCAAAGTCTTGCGCAAGACTTTGCGCATGATGGTTGTCTATATCGGTTTGACTGTTGTGGGCGTATTCCTGTTTATGCGTCTGCCGACTTCCTTCTTGCCGACTGAAGACCAAGGTAACTTGATGTTGAGCGTACAGCTGCCTGCCGGCGCGACCAAAGAGCGTACCGATGCAACTTTGGCTCAAATCACTCAACTGGCGAAATCTGTACCTGAGATCGAGAACATTGTTACCGTTTCCGGCTTTAGTTTTAGCGGTTCCGGCCAAAACATGGCTTTGGGCTTTGTCATTCTGAAAGACTGGAGCGAACGTACTGCTCCGGGCAGCGATGTGACTTCTATTTCCGGTAAGTTGACCGGCATGATGATGGCTACGCTGAAAGACGGTTTCGGTTTGGCGATTGTGCCTCCTGCCATTATGGAATTGGGTACAGGCTCCGGCTTGACGATTTACCTGCAAGACCGTAACAACAGCGGCCATGCCGCATTATTGGCCAAGCGCAATGAGTTGATTGACAAAATGCGCAAAAGCGGTTTGTTTAACCCAAGTACCGTTCGTGCGAGCGGTTTGGAAGATGCGCCGCAGTTGAAAATCGACATCGACCGCTCTGCCGCAGCAGCACAAGGTATTTCGTTCTCTGACATCCGTACTGCTTTGGCTTCTGCTTTGGGTTCGTCTTATGTAAACGACTTCCCGAATCAAGGCCGTCTGCAACGCGTGATGGTACAAGCTGATGCGAGTGCCCGTATGCAGCCTGCCGATATTCTGAACCTGACTGTACCGAATAAATCCGGCGTTGCCGTACCGCTTTCTACCATTGCTACTGTTTCTTGGGAAAACGGTATGGAACAAAGCGTCCGCTTCAATGGTTATCCGGCAATGGAGCTTTCCGGCTCGCCTGTTAATGGCGTGTCTTCCGGTCAAGCCATGGCTGCGGTACAGCAAATGGTTGATGACATGGGTGGCGGTTACAGCCTGGAATGGGGCGGCCAGTCTCGTGAAGAGGCCAAAGGCAGCTCGCAAACTGTCGTGTTGTATGCATTGGCCGCTGCCGCTGTATTCTTGGTATTGGCTGCTTTGTACGAAAGCTGGTCTATCCCGTTGGCGGTTATCCTTGTGATTCCGTTGGGCTTGATTGGCGCGGCATTGGGCGTGACCGGCCGCAACATGTTTGAAGCGCTGCTGGGCAGTATTCCGGCATACGCCAACGATATCTACTTCCAAGTCGGTTTCGTTACGGTGATGGGTTTGAGTGCGAAAAACGCGATTTTGATTATCGAGTTTGCCAAAGACCTGCAAGCGCAAGGCAAGAGCGCGCTTGAAGCTGCGCTTGCCGCCGCACACTTGCGTTTCCGTCCGATTATCATGACTTCGTTTGCCTTCATCTTGGGCGTGGTACCGCTTTATGTTGCCAGCGGTGCCAGCTCCGCCAGCCAACGTGCGATTGGTACGACCGTGGTCTGGGGTATGTTGATCGGTACGATTCTGTCCGTGTTCCTTGTGCCTTTGTTCTATGTGGTTGTGCGCAAATTCTTTAAAGAAACTGCACACGAGCATGAGATGGCCGCCAAACACGCCGCTGAAGCCGGCATGATTGAAGACGGTAAACACGATTCAGACAAGCACTAAAGCAAAGGCCGTCTGAAAACTTTTCAGACGGCCTCAAAATGCTAAAGGATTCTAAAATGAAGAAGATTACATTCAAACCTGTACTGACCGCCGTTGCCGCCGCCGTGGCTTTGTCGGCCTGTACCATGATGCCGAAATATGAGCAGCCTCAAGTTGCCGTGGCCGATACGTTTAAATACGACACTGTTGACGACGGTATCCGTGCAGCCGAATTGGGTTGGCAAGATTACTTTGCCGATCCTCGCCTTCACCGCCTGATCGACATCGCATTGGAACGCAATACCGATTTGCGTACAGCCGCGCTGAATGCGGAAATCTACCGCAAGCAATACATGATTGCGCGTAATAATTTGTTGCCAACCGTCAATGCCAGCGGTACAGGTTCGCGTCAAGGCAGTTTGAGTGGCGGCAGCGTTAGCAGCCAATACAGCGTGGGTTTGGGCGCAGCCTCTTATGAGCTTGACCTCTTCGGCCGTGTCCGCAGCACCAGCGAAGCCGCGTTGCAAGGTTATTTTAATGTGGCTGCCAATCGAGATGCCGCCCATCTGACCTTGATTTCTACCGTCGCCAAAGCCTACTTTAACGAACGCTACGCTGAGGAATCTATGGCATTGGCACAACGCGTGTTGCAAACCCGTGAAGCGACTTACAAGCTCTCGCAATTGCGCCATAAGGCCGGCGTGATTTCCGCCGTTGATTTGCGCCAACAGGAAGCGCTGATCGAATCGGCCAAAGCTGATTACGCATCCGCGGTAAAGAACCGCGAGCAAGCGCGCAATTCTTTGGCTATGTTGATTAATCAACCTTTACCCGAAGACTTGCCTGCCGGTCTGCCTTTGAGCAAGCAGTTCAAAATGACCAAACTGCCTGCCGGTTTGAGTTCGGACGTGTTGCTCAACCGTCCAGATATCCGTGCGGCCGAACACGCGCTCAGACAAGCTAATGCCAATATCGGTGCGGCACGTGCGGCGTTTTTCCCGCGCATCAGCCTGACCGGTTCGGTCGGTACCGCTTCCGGCGAGTTGAGCGGCCTGTTTAAGAGCGGCACAGGTATTTGGGCTTTTGCACCGTCCATCACCCTGCCTATCTTTGACTGGGGCACAAACAAAGCCAATCTTGACGTAGCCAAACTGCGCCAACAGGCACAAATCGTTGCTTATGAAGCCGCTGTTCAATCTGCATTCAAAGACGTTTCCAATGCGTTGATTGCACGCGAACAGCTGGATAAAAGCTATGACGCTTTGAGCAAACAAAGCCGCGCCTACAACGACAGCCTGCGCCTCATCAGCCTGCGCTACAAACATGGTGTATCCAGCGCATTGGATTTGCTGGATGCCGAGCGTAGCAGTTACAGCGCAGAAACTGCTCTTTTAGCCAATCAGCTGACCCGTCTGGAAAACCTTGCCGACTTGTATAAAGCACTTGGCGGCGGTTTGAAACGCGAAACCAAAGCTGCCGAATAAGTATTTGCTAAGATTAAAAGGCCGTCTGAAACATTTGGGTTTCAGACGGCCTTTTTGTTCAACAGCGATTTTAAACTTTTAATTTCTCGCTTAAAGAACCGACATAGGCTGCGCGTTCGTTACGGCTGAGTTCGGGCTGGTGTGTGTTGAGCGAAGACCATTTGCGGTTGCTGCGTGCTTTGTTGAGTTCGCTTGGCAGTTTGGCCGCATTCCATGGCGCTTTGCGTTCGTTTAGCTCGATATGAGATTGGGCGGCATGGCCGCGCGTTTGCAAGACGTGCAACAAATCCAGCGCACGCGCGGCGAGCAGGGTAAGGGTTTCCGGATCGGTATGCAGGGTTTGTCGGCCGTTGATTTTGTCGGTGATGTCTTGGGCATTGGGCAAAATGCCGCCCAACAGTCCGCCGATGGCCGTACCCAAACCAAGCGAACCGCCAAGCGTGGCAATGTCCAAGCCTAGGCCGATGAGTGCGCCTGCGGTTGCGCCGGTACCGGTACGGATGCCGTAATGTTTGAGCAATTCGCTGTCAAACGGATCTTGTTTGAAGGCTTTGGGCATCCATGTGCTGTCGCTGCCGACTTCGTCGTGATAGAAGCGGTAAAGTGTGAACAGGCGTTGTTGCATTTGCCGCTCAAGTTGGCGGATTTCCGATTGCATGACTTCCAAAGTCGGGGCAGGGTCATCGTTTTCGGCAATTTCTTGGGTGAATGCGGCAGCATCCAGTAGAAAATCGGCAATTTCACGGCGCGCTTCCGTATCCAGCCGTTGCCACTCGCGACGGCGCATATTGATAAGGCGGTCGAGGATGTCGCGTTTCGGTAACATGGTGGCAAGGTTGTCCCACAATCGGATTTCGCCTTCAAAGTCAAACGCAACGGTATCGAAACCGGCGTAAACATGCAGGTTTCTGCGGGCGAGCATATTGGTCCAAGCGGTCAGGTCTTGATTTTGGGTAAAGTTGAACACAGGCATGATGGGCTTGGCGCACCAAGACAAAATGGTCAGCTCGTCTTTGTATTTGTTAAGGACGGGCTCCCGCGCATCGATGACATACATGGCCATGTCGCTTTGCATGACTTGGCGCAGCACTTTGGCCTCTTGGTTGAATTCGTGATGCGCTTCATGGTTGTTAAGGAATTGCTGAATGCGCTCGATGCCGTCATCGCGTGCGGATGTGTGGGTTTCCAGCCAGTCCAACACGCCGCCGGCATCTTCGAGGCCAGGTGTGTCGTAGAGGTAAACCAAGCTGTCGTCGCCATCGTTGATGAGGGCTTCTTCGACATGGCGCGTGGTCGAGGGCGCATTTTTTACTTCGCCGAAGGTGCTGTCGCGCAAAAGCGTGCGTAAGAGTGAGGTTTTGCCTGTGTTGGTATGGCCGACGACGGCAAGGGAAAGTGGGGTGGTCATGGTCGTGGGTTGGGACGGATATGGGCTATGGATGTGTGAGTATGGGGCTGTTTGCCTGCAGTGGCAATATGTGTTTCAGACGGCCCTAAATTTTCTTTATATATGGGCGAAAATAGCCAGAAAAAGAGGGGAATAGCGGATTTGTTGTTTTTTGGCAAAATGCTTGAAAATAGGTAGGAAAACAGTTGACAGTCGGGTAGAAGGCTAGGATAATTCGCGCCGTTGAGTTGCTTGATGCAGCTTGATTTTTCTCCTCTATTTCTCCTTTGTAGACTTGGCGCATATCGAAACGGTATGCGCATTTTTTTATCTGCATTGAAACATGATTACATTTAAGTTCTGTAAATTGGATAATTAAGAAACTTTACAAGAAAAATACTTGCACGGTTGAATCTCTTGTTGCATAATTCGTTTCGTTAGCTGGTTCGAGTAGTCAGTTAATAGTTTCTCCTCTATTTCTCCTTTGTAGACTTGGCACACATTCTATCGGATGTGTGCATTTTTTTTGCCTGTTTAAAACAAAGGTCGTCTGAATGTTGTAATCTTTCAGACGGCCTTTGTTGGTTGAATGGAATTAGATGTCTAATACTACTTCTTCTTTGACTTCTTCCATGACAACATAGCTGCGGCTTTCGGCTGCAGCCGGCAGTTGCAGTAGGATATTGCCGAGCATATCGCGATAGGCGGACATATTGGGCAGGCGGACTTTGATGAGGTAGTCGTATTCGCCGGAGACCAAGTGGCATTCCAAAATTTGCGGAATCTTCAGCACTTCGCGTTTGAAGTCTTCAAAAATATTGCCGGATTTTGAACGCAGTTTCAGTTCGACAAAGACCAAGAGGCTTTGACCTAAGGCATGTGGATTCAGATGGGCGTGATAGCCGGTGATGAGGTTGTCGCGTTCCAAGCGGCGGACGCGTTCGGTTACCGGCGTAGTGGAGAGGCCGACTTTTTCAGCCAATTCGGTCATGGGGATGCGTGCGTTTTGTTGCAGGAGCTTGAGAATTTTTAAGTCGGTTTTGTCGAGTTCTTTCATGGCTTTGATATCTGTCATTTTCAATTTGGATGACATCATAACCTTAAAACAGGCTCAGAAGAAGCATAAATCCTAAAGGTAAGGCGAAAGGAAGATATTAATCTTGTGTATTTCATGGAATCCTGTATGGTTTTTGACCTATAATATTCGCTTCAAAGTAATAGGGCAGGCCGTCTGAAACGGATGCCGATAAGAGGAATACATTATGCGTCCGCTCAATGCGCAAATCCGTTTGGATAATTTACGTCAAAATTATCGTCTTCTTAAAGAGTTGCACGGCAATAAATTGTTGGCTGTGATTAAGGCCGATGCTTACGGGCATGGTGCGGTCAGATGTGCACATGCGTTGGCGGATATTGCCGACGGTTTTGCGGTGGCAACGGTAGATGAAGGCGTGGAATTGCGTCAAAACGGCATTAAAAATCCGATTGTTTTATTGGAAGGCGTGTTTGAGGCTGCAGAGTATGCGGATGTTGACCGTTATGATTTATGGCCGGCAATCGGCAGCCAATGGCAGCTGGAGGCGTTTGCACATCATGAGTGGCAACGTCCGACAACCGTATGGCTGAAAATGGACTCTGGTATGCACCGTGCCGGTTTCTTTCCGCATAACTATGCCGCCGCCTATACGGCATTGAAACAATCCGAATCGGTTGAAAACATTGTGAAATTCAGCCATTTTGCTTGCGCGGATGAGCCGGAAAACGGCATGACCGAAATGCAGCTTGAAGCATTTGATTTGGCCTGCGAGGGTTTGGAAGGAGAGGAGAGCCTGGCCAATTCCGCCGCGATTTTGAACGTGCCTGAAGCGCGCCGCGATTGGGGCCGTGCCGGTCTGGCCTTGTATGGTATTTCGCCTTTCGGCGGCGTGGATGAGCGTTTGAAACCTGTTATGCGTCTGATTTCCCGCGTTTTCGGCGAGCGTGTGTTGCAGCCGCATTCTCCGATTGGTTACGGCGCAACGTTCTACACCAGCAAATCCACCCGTGTCGGTTTGATTGCCTGCGGTTATGCAGACGGTTATCCGCGTCGCGCTTCCACTAATTCTCCGGTTGCCATCAATGGCAAACGCAGCCGTATTATCGGCAGGGTGTCTATGGATATGATTACGGTTGAGCTGGAAGCCTCGAAAGAGGGTTTGGGCGCGGAAGTCGAGCTTTGGGGTGATGTGATTAATATTAATGAAGTTGCCGAAGTTGCCGGTATGATTCCGTACGAAATCCTCTGCAATATTAAACGTGCGAAGTTCACTTATATCGAGTAAGCAGTCAAAGATCAGGCCGTCTGAAATATGTTTTCAGACGGCCTTTTTGTTATCTGCAATTAAAACGATTCGTCAGCGCGTAAATAACGCCATTTGCCCGGCGGCAGTCTGCCGAGTTTGACTTTGCCCATGCGGATGCGTTTCAAGCCGACAACGCGCAGGCCGACCAGCTCGCACATGCGGCGGATTTGGCGTTTTTTGCCTTGCCGCAAAATAAAGCGCAATTGGTCTTCGTTTTGCCATTCGACTTTGGCGGGGCGCAATTTTTCTCCGTCCAAACTCAAGCCGTGGTTGAGTAGGGCGAGGCCTTTGTCGTCCAGTTTGCCGCGGACGCGGACGAGGTATTCTTTTTCGCTGCTGCTGTTTTCGCCAATCAGTTGTTTGGCAATGCGGCCGTCCTGGGTAAGCACCAATAATCCGACAGAGTCGATGTCCAGGCGGCCGGCCGGGGCTAAGCCGAATTTGTGTTTTTCATTGAAAGGGATACGGCTGTCGTCGCCTTCCCAATGGTTGTCGGCGGTAATGAGTTCGGCGGCGGATTTATAGCCTTTTTCTGCCTGCGCGCTGACGTAGCCGACGGGCTTATTCAGCAGGATGGTTACGCGCGCTGCTTGTTTTTCATGGGCTTGTTTGTTGAAGTCGATGCGGTCACGCTCGGTGACTTTTTGACCGAGTACGGCGGTTTGGCCGTTGACTTTGACCCAGCCTTGCTCGATGTAGCTGTCTGCCTCGCGGCGCGAGCATAAGCCCAATTGCGCCATGCGTTTGGAGAGGCGCATGGTTTCGGAATCGTTGTTTTGCATGGTATGGCAATATAGAAGAAATGGGAATGTCGGATTATAGCATTGACCGTTTGTCAGGCCGTCTGAAAACTGAATTTTTGGGTTTTCAGACGGCCTTGCGTTTGCTATATGTTAAGGAATATTTGGATTTGAAGTAAAAAATGAAGGGTATATTGTCTGTTTGTGTTAACCTTACGGGCGAACTAATTATTTTGTTTTTTGTCGAATTCGGGTTGAAATGACATTTCACTCATAAAATCTATAAAGACTAAAATGATTGGTCTTTCTAAAGAGCATGAAGGCAGTTTGTCGCTAAAACCAGCTTTCGTGTATCACGTTTTAAGGATAAATCAATGAAATCGCTCAAATCATTTTTGATTTGGGGCATTGTGGTTTTGGTCGGCCTGGCCTCCTTTACCACTTTGGCCCTCAGTCGCGGCGAGCAGGTCAGTGCGATTTGGATGGTTACGGCCGCCATTTCGGTATACTGTATTGCCTACCGTTTTTACAGTCTTTACATTGCCAACCGTGTGATGCAGCTTGATCCTAACCGTCTGACTCCGGCAGAACGCCACAATGACGGCTTGGACTATGTTCCCACACATAAAGGCGTACTGTTCGGCCACCACTTTGCCGCTATTGCCGGCGCAGGTCCTTTGGTCGGTCCTGTATTGGCAGCGCAAATGGGTTATCTGCCCGGTACTTTGTGGATTATCTTCGGCGTGGTGTTTGCCGGTGCCGTACAGGATATGATGGTCTTGTTCGTCTCCATGCGCCGTGACGGTAAGTCTTTGGGCGATATCGTGAAACAAGAACTCGGTACCGTTCCCGGCGTGATTGCATCCATCGGTATTTTGATGATTATGGTCATCATTATGGCGGTGTTGGCGCTGATTGTTGTGAAAGCATTGGTTCACAGCCCTTGGGGTACGTTCACCATCGCAGCGACTATGCCGATTGCCCTGTTTATGGGTATTTACACCCGTTATATCCGTCCGGGCAAAATCGGCGAGATTTCCATCGTCGGCTTTATTTTGCTGATGTTGGCCGTGATTTACGGTGAAGATGTTGCCCGCAGCTCCTTCGGTCACTGGTTCGACCTTGACGGCATTCAGCTGACTTGGGCGATTATGATTTACGGTTTCGTGGCTTCCGTATTGCCGGTTTGGCTCTTGCTGACTCCGCGCGACTATCTGTCCACCTTCCTGAAAATCGGTACGATTGCAGCTTTGGCTTTGGGTATCGTTATTGTTAACCCAACCCTGCAAATGCCTGCAGTTACCCACTTTATCGATGGTTCAGGCCCGGTATTCTCCGGTGCGTTGTTCCCATTCTTGTTCATTACCATTGCTTGTGGTGCGGTTTCAGGCTTCCATGCGCTGATTTCTTCCGGTACTACGCCAAAAATGGTGGAAAACGAAACCCACGTCCGCATGATCGGTTACGGCGGCATGATTATGGAAAGCTTTGTGGCCATTATGGCTCTGGCCGCCGCCGCTTCGCTTGATCCAGGCGTGTACTTCGCGATGAACAGCCCGGCTGCGCTGATTGGCACAGATGCCAACACTGCTGCCGAAGTCATCACCACTAAACTGAATTTCTCTGTTGATGCCGCAACCTTGTTGCATACTGCTAAAGAAGTGGGCGAAAACACCATTCTGTCCCGTGCAGGCGGCGCGCCAACCCTCGCAGTCGGTATGGCGCACATCATGAGCCGTCTGATTCCGGGCGAAGCCATGATGGCGTTCTGGTATCACTTTGCCTTGCTGTTTGAAGCCTTGTTCATCCTGACCGCGGTTGATGCCGGTACGCGCGTAGCCCGTTTCATGATCCAAGACTTGGGCAGTATTTTCTACAAACCTTTCGGTAACACCGACTCTATCCCTGCCAACCTGGTTGCCACATTCTTTGCCGTGGCATTGTGGGGTTACTTCCTCTATACCGGCGTAACCGACCCTCTGGGCGGCATCAACTCGCTCTGGCCTCTGTTCGGTATCGCCAACCAAATGCTGGCAGGCGTAGCGTTGATTATGTGTACCGTTGTCTTGGTGAAAATGAAACGCGACCGCTATGTATGGGTAACTTTGGTTCCTGCTGTCGGCGTATTGTTCGTAACCTGCTATGCCGGTTTGCAAAAACTGTTCCACAGCGACCCGCGCGTCAGCTTCTTGGCTCACGCAGGCAAATACCGCGATGCCTTGGCTTCAGGCGAAGTCCTTGCTCCGGCTAAAGACATTGGCGAAATGTCACAAATCATCTTCAATGACCAAATCAATGCCGGTCTGACCGCTTTGTTCTTGGCAGTTGTCGTGATTGTCGCCGTGTACGGTTTCCGTACCGCCATGAAAGCCCGCAAAGTCGGTTGGCCAACTGCTAAAGAAATTCCGGCAGTGTACCGCGACAGCAAACAGCCGGAGGCTCAGAGTGAAGCATAAGCTCGCATCTTGGTGGAAAACCATCAAGCTGACAGCAAACTTGATGGCCGGTGTCCCGGATTATGAAAACTACGTTGCCCGTCAGCGCAAACATAATCCCAACGCGCCGGTCATGACCGAGCTGCAATTCCAAGACTACTGCCGCAAACGCCGTTGCGGCAGCAACGGCGGACGCTGTTGTTAATGAAGGTATAAAAAGGCCGTCTGAAAATATTTTCAGACGGCCTTTTATTATGGAATATCAATAAACATCAAAGATTTTGTCTTGCCATCAATATTTAAGCGAACAACTTGCCAATATTTACTCATCTTCGAGCAGTACCAGCGGACGCTGTATTTTTCTGAGCTCTTCCACCTCGTCCAACAGCCGCATAATCAGCCCCAATGCGGGAATGCCGGCTTCAAAATCACGGCTTAAGCGTTGTGCGCGACGGATGCGGGCAAGATGAAAACCACTGAAGGTGCTTTTTTCGGGCGCACCATCGATGCTGATGATGTCTTCTGCTATAAGTTCCAACAGCCAATCGCGACGGCAGCTGCTGGCGGCAACAATTTCTTCAAAAGTAAGGGTAACATCGGAGGACTGAATCATAATTTATCCTTTCTCTTATGCTTGTTTCGCGGCAAAGTGTTCAGCCAATTTTTCCCATGCGGCACGGTCGGCTTCGCTCTCTACTGGCGGAACATTAATGCGGATATTGAGATAAAGGTCTCCGGCTTCTTTGGCAGGAATACCTTTGCCTTTAAGGCGGATGCTTTTACCGCTTTGGCTGTTGGCAGGCAGATTGACCTGCAAGCGGCCTGATGCGGTAGGGACGATGATTTTGCCGCCCAATACGGCTTCCCAAGGTTTGACATCTATTGTTTGATATACGTCTTTCCTGTTTTTGACGTATAAATCAGGTTGGTTGTGGAACTTGATTTTTAAGTACAAGTCACCGTTTTCACCGCCGTTATATCCCGGCAAACCTTGACCGGCCAAACGGATTTGTTGGCCTTCTGCAATGCCTTTGGGGATTTTGACGTTGAGGGTTTTATTTTGATAAACCGCACGTCCGTATTCGTCTAGAGTCGGCACATTCAAAGTCATGCTACGTTCTGCGCCAACATACGCTGCGTAAATATCAATACTCAATTCAGCATGTTGATCCTCGCCTTTTATTGGGCCGCGGGGTTGCTCGGAACGAGTGTGGGATTGGCGGAATGATGAAAACAGATCTTCAAAATTGAAGTCTCCCGCTCCGAACGGCTCGCCTTCATGACGTTCATAGCGGAAGCCGCCGCCGTTAAATCCATTGCCAAACGGATTGCCGCCTTGACCGAACGGATTGCCTCCGGCGCTGCGTCCGTAAGGATTAGCCAACATTTCATCGTATTCGGCCCGCTTTTCTTTGTCGGAAAGCGTTTCGTAGGCACGGTTGATTTCTACCGTACGTTCGGCTGCGTCAGGTTCTTTGCTGACATCGGGGTGGTATTTGCGCACCAGTTTTCGGTAGGCTTTTTTGATTTCGGCCTCATCCGCATCTTTGGCAACGCCCAGTATTTCATAATAGTTTTTTTCTGCCATGTTATTCCTTTGACTGCTCATATACAAAATTCTTATAGTTTTAATAATTGAGGGTGGATATTCTAAAATCAAGGGCGTTGGAAATAAAATTCTCTATCTCTGACAATGATTAATGGATAATTTATTTCTTTGTTTCTAGAGAAATAGAAAATATAAAGGCCGTCTGAAATACGGTTTTTCAGACGGCCTTTATCAAATTGGGGTTTTATTTGTCTTGAGCGTTTTTTGTTCGCTAACAATCCATTGGGCAATATCTGAACCCAAGACTTTAGAAGTGCGATTTAAGACGGCGCAAGAGCTTTTATAAACACCGAGCATGCCGCCGGAAGAATTGCGGGTAAAGGTTTTTTTATTGACTTCTTCGCCATCAACATACAAAGTGGCAACGGCTGTAATACTTTTGGCGTGGCCGACAAAGGCTACGCCTGCGCTCATGGCGGAAGTAATGGAGATATCTGCGTATGTGCCTTGTTTTTTACCGTCACGGACAATAGTTACATCACTTTTGGCTGCAGTTTCTTGCAAAGATTTGGACATGACGTTGCCAATTTGTAAACACTCGGAAACGATACGGGTATCGATTTCTTCTGCATGACGGTAAGGGATGCTTTCATCAATATGGACATCTGCGCTGGCAAATGCAGAAGCAAACAAGAATGCGGTTGCAAGGATGCGGTTAGGAGACATAGTAGAGCACCTAAAATAGAATGTTAAAAAGAGTTGTTATTGTATAACGGCGTTTACACTCAATCAACATAAGTTAAATAGGAAAAGATTTTGTTGAAATGGCTGTTATAGCAAGATAATCAAAAGGCCGTCTGAAATAACAGTATTTCAGACGGCCTTTTGATTGGGGCATTAATTCGTTCTGGTCAAATAAGGCAGGGGATCGACTGCTTTGCCGTTCAGACGAACTTCAAAATGCAGCTTGACGCTGTCTGTATCGCTGCTGCCCATGGTGGCGATAACTTGGCCTGCTTGGACTTTTTGATCTTTTTGTACTAAAAGCGTGTCGTTGTGGGCGTAGGCGGTAATGGTGTAGTCGTTGTGGCTGATCAAAATCAGCTTGCCGTAGCCGCGGACTTCTTCGCCAACGTAGATGACGGTACCGGCTGCGGCAGAACGGATTTGTTGGCCTTGTGTGCCTGCAATATCTATGCCTTTGCTGGTTGTGCCGTTGTAGCGTTGGATAATGGAAGATGAGGCGTTATCGGTCGGCCATTGCAAGCTTAACCGGTTGATCGGGGTAACGGCGGTTGCTTGGCGTTGCTGCGTAGCAGTATTGCGGGAGGCAACATGACGGCGGACGCGCAATACTTGGCCGACTTCGATTTGTGAGGCGTTGGGAAGGTTATTCCATGCAACCAGTGTATTGACGTTTTGTCCGTAGCGTTTGGCGATTTGGGTCAGGGTATCGCCGGGGCGGACTTTGTAGTAACCGTCGGGTACGGCGCGGTTGGAAGAAGTGTTGTTGCCGGCGCAGGCTGCTAAGACGGCAATGGTGCTGATGAAGGCCAGACGTTTCAAGGCCGTCTGAAAGGTGGAAATAAAGGTTGTATTCATGGGTTGTTTCTAAAGGTATCGTTATGCTGTGTATGATAGATAGGAAGAGTGAAAAAAGGTTCACTCAAAAGGCATGGGATAAAATGCGGAGAGGCAATATAGTACCATTGAGAATTTGTGGGTATGGCTGAATATTTTTATATCTTTTTGATGCAAAGGGACTTTTTTGAAAAGGTAAAAGAACGTGAAAGTTCTTTCAGACGGCATTGAATAAGGCAATAAAAATCCCCTGCCGAGATAAACGGGCAGGGGATTTTTGTATTATCGAACTTATTTGTTCAATTCGTTAGCCAGATACAGCCAAGTTTCAATCACGGTATCAGGGTTGAGCGATACGCTCTCGATACCTTCTTGAACCAGCCATTTGGCAAAGTCCGGATGGTCTGACGGGCCTTGACCGCAAATACCGACGTATTTGTTTTGTTTGCGGCAGGCAGAGATTGCCAAGTGCAACATCACTTTAACGGCAGGATTGCGTTCGTCGAAGGAGTCGGATACCAAACCGCTGTCACGGTCGAGGCCGAGGGTCAGCTGGGTCATGTCGTTAGAGCCGATGGAGAAGCCGTCGAAGTATTGCAGGAATTGTTCTGCCAATACAGCGTTGCTCGGCAACTCGCACATCATGATCAGGCGCAGGCCGTTTTTGCCGCGTTCCAAACCGTTTTCTTTCAGGGCTTTGACAACAGCTTCGGCTTCACCCAAAGTGCGGACGAATGGAATCATGATTTCGACGTTGGTCAAACCCATTTCGTCACGGACGCGTTTCAAGGCTTTGCACTCGAGTGCGAAGCAGTCTTTGAAGCTTTCAGCGACATAACGCGCCGCGCCGCGGAAGCCCAACATTGGGTTTTCTTCGTGCGGTTCGTAAATGCTGCCGCCCACCAAGTTGGCGTACTCGTTGGATTTGAAGTCAGACATACGGACGATGGTTTTGCGTGGGTAAACCGAAGCAGCCAAAGTTGCTACGCCTTCTGCGATTTTATCGACATAGAAGTCGACAGGGGAGGCATAGCCGGCGATGCGGCGGGTAATTTCCGCTTTCAATTCGTCGTCTTGTTTGTCAAATTCCAATAAGGCTTTAGGGTGGATACCGATTTGACGGTTGATGATGAATTCCATACGTGCCAAGCCGATGCCTTCGCTAGGCAGGTTGGCGAAGCTGAATGCCAATTCAGGGTTGCCAACGTTCATCATCACTTTGACAGGTGCTTTAGGCATGTTGTCCAAAGCAACATCGGTAATTTGTACGTCCAGCAGGCCGGAGTAGATGAAGCCGGTATCGCCTTCGGCACAAGATACGGTAACTTCTTGGCCGTCTGAAAGCAGATCGGTTGCGTCGCCGCAGCCGACTACGGCAGGAATACCCAATTCACGCGCGATAATCGCTGCGTGACAGGTACGGCCGCCGCGGTTGGTCACGATGGCGGAAGCACGTTTCATCACCGGTTCCCAATCCGGGTCGGTCATGTCGGTAACGAGTACGTCGCCTGCTTCAACGGAATCCATCTCGGAGGCATCTTTCACCAGGCGTACTTTGCCTTGGCCGACTTTTTGACCGATGGCACGGCCTTCGCACAAGACAACTTTTTCGCCGTTGATGGAGAAGCGGCGCAGGTTGCGGCTGCTGTCTTCTTGGGATTTTACAGTCTCAGGACGGGCTTGCAAGATGTAGAGTTTGCCGTCCAAACCGTCGCGGCCCCATTCGATGTCCATTGGGCGGCCGTAGTGTTTTTCGATAGTCAGCGCGTAATGGGCCAACTCGGTTACTTCAGCGTCGGTAATGGAGAAGCGTTGACGGTCTTCTTCAGGTACATCGATGTTGGTTACAGATTTACCGGCTTCAGCTTTGTCGGTAAAGATCATTTTGATTTGTTTCGAACCCATGGTTTTACGCAGGATAGCTGGTTTGCCTGCTTTCAAAGTAGGTTTGAATACATAGAATTCGTCAGGGTTGACCGCGCCTTGTACGACGTTTTCGCCCAGGCCGTAAGAAGAGGTAACGAAAACGACTTGGTCGTAACCGGACTCGGTATCGATGGTGAACATCACACCGGACGCGCCGCTGTCGGAGCGCACCATGCGTTGTACGCCTGCGGAAAGGGCGACGATGTCGTGTTCGAAGCCTTTGTGGACACGGTAAGAAATGGCACGGTCGTTGTACAGGGAAGCGAATACATGGCGCATGGCTTCTTTAACGTTTTCCAAGCCGTTGATGTTCAAGAAGGTTTCTTGTTGACCGGCAAAAGAAGCGTCCGGCAGGTCTTCTGCTGTTGCGGAAGAACGTACGGCAACGGAAATGTCCGCACCGCCGGCATCGGCAACCATTTTGTTCCAAGCTGTTTCGATTTCAGCATCCAACTGTTCAGGGAACGGAGTATCCAAAATCCATTGACGGATTTCTTTACCCACGCGCGCCAACTCGGCAACGTCTTCAACATCCAGTTGTTTCAGGGCTTCGGAAATACGCTCGCTCAGACCATTGTGAGCCAGGAAAGCGCGATAGGCTTCGGCAGTGGTCGCAAAACCACCGGGAACGCGTACGCCTTTTTCAGTCAGTTGGCTGATCATTTCGCCCAAAGAGGCATTTTTACCGCCCACTCGCTCAACGTCAGTCATACGCAGGTTTTCAAACCAAATAACGTAGTTTTCGGCCATTTGTGTGTCCAATCCAATCCAAAAATGTTAAAAAAGAAACAAATCCGCCTGCTTATTGTAGCCATTCGTTTGATGGCTGTCATGTGTTTTATCTTTTTTAAAATCACAAATTCGTCTGTGATACTGTGCTTTTCAAGCGTGTAGTCTTCTGAAATGTGAATATCAGATTCATGTTTTTGTGAGTTATCCTATTGTTAAATATGGAAAACAAAATAAGTTAATAAATTTGATAAACAAGATTTATTTTGCAATTTTAGAATAAAATTCTACAAAAAATTAAAAAATAAAATATTATGCTAATCTAAAAATTGTTCAAATTTGTTGTAATCCTGTGTAATCTGCCGGGAGTCGCTTTATTGCAAAGGCTGTAACTGCTATGATTGCCGTCTGAAACGTTACCCTCAAGAGGATTCATTATGACTGATCCACGCCAAGTCTTCTATATTTCCGACCGAACCGGCCTGACCGCCGAAAATATCGGTGAAGCCTTGCTGAACCAATTTGGCAATGTTGAGTTCAAACGCCATACCTATCCGTTTATCGATACGCCTGAAAAAGCGCGTGCTGTTGTAGACAAAGTCAACCAGTCCGCCGAAAAATTCGGCGTGCGCCCGATTGCTTTTGTCAGTGTGGTCAATGACGAAATCCGTGAAATCATCAAGAAAGCCAATGCGTTCCATATTAATTTCTTTGAAACCTTTCTCGGCCTTTTGGAAAAGGAACTCAATACGGAGGCGGTTGCCGCCCAGCAGGGGCACCACAGTATCGGCAATACCCAACGCTATGATGCGCGTATGGAGGCGGTCAATTTTTCACTGAATCATGATGACGGTGTCAGTGATAAGAATTTGAAAGAAGCCGATGTGATTTTGATGGGGGTTTCCCGTTCCGGTAAAACGCCGACTTGTCTCTATCTGGCCTTGCAATACGGTATCCGAGCCGCCAACTATCCGCTGATTCCCGATGATTTGGAATCGACCGATTTGCCGCGTATGGTCAAGCCTTATAAAGACAAGCTGTTTGGTTTGACCATTCAGCCTGAACGCTTGCAGGCAATCCGTCAGGAACGCCGCCCTAATTCGACTTATGCCAAAATCGATACTTGCCGCAGTGAGATTGCCGATGCGCAAAATATGTTTAAACGCCACGGTATTCCGTTTACCAATACTACGGATAAATCTGTGGAAGAACTCGCCGTTCATATCTTGCAGGCTTGCAAGCTGAAACGCCGTTTTTAACTGAAATGATAAAAGGCCGTCTGAAAGTTTCAGACGGCCTTTTGTTTGGTCTTTGATATTAGGTTTTGGGCAGGGTAACACCGGTTTGCCCCATGTATTTGCCGTTGCGGTCTTTGTATGAGGTTTCGCAGACTTCATCGCTTTCAAAGAACAAGACTTGGGCCACGCCTTCGCCTGCGTAGATTTTTGCCGGTAGCGGCGTGGTGTTGGAAAATTCAAGCGTAACGTAGCCTTCCCATTCCGGCTCGAACGGGGTAACGTTGACGATGATGCCGCAGCGTGCGTAGGTGGACTTGCCCAAGCAGACGGTCAGGACGTTGCGCGGGATGCGGAAATATTCGACTGTGCGCGCCAGGGCAAAGGAGTTGGGCGGAATGATGCAGCAGTCGTCTTCGACGGTGACGAAGTTTTTCGGGTCGAAATTTTTCGGGTCGACGATGGTGCTGTTGATATTGGTGAAGATTTTAAATTCATTGGCACAACGGATGTCGTAGCCGTAGCTGGATGTGCCGTAGGAAATGATGCGTTGGCCGTTGGCCTCTTTGATTTGGTTGGGCTCGAACGGCTCAATCATGCCGTGTTCTTCGGCCATGCGGCGTATCCATTTGTCGGATTTAATGCTCATGGTGGTTGTCCTGGGGTAAGGGTTGTTTGGAAATTCTTTGAAATCAACACAACAGCCTTTAGACAGGCTTGTCAATTGATGTTTCAGACGGCCTAAAAGCCGGATAAGGCCGTCTGAAAGGCTGTTTATTTGGTTTTGGAAGCAGATTTCTTAGCCAGTTTGACTTCTTTAATCATACCGTCTTCGCATTTCATGATGAAGACGGGTGTGCCGTTTTGGGAGGCGGTAAAGTTTCCGTGCGCCCTGCCTTTTTTGAACACGCCCTCCAGCGTCATATTGCGTAATTTGGCGCTGTTTGAGGAGAAAGGTTCGATAAAGGTTTCGCTGTTGCCGGAAACGGTATATACGCCTTTGCCGTCAAATTTGCCGTTTTTAAAGGCGCCGACATAGCTGCGGCCGTCTTGGCATTTCCATGTGCCTTTGCCGGATGGTTTACCGTCTTTGCCGACATCGCCATCGTAAACGCAACCTTTTTCCTGATAAGGATTGATGGTTTCTGCAATGGCAGGCGTACCCAGCATGAAGGCGACGGGAAGTAGGGCGAGGTATTTCATCATGATTGTTCCTTTTGGCAGGCGGTTTCAGACGGCCTGATATTGGGATTCAAAAGTCAGCAGGGTTTCAGCAATGCGGCGTGGCAATATGGCTAAAGCGTGTTCGCGCATGGATGCAGGGATACCGTAGTAGGCTTCGGCGATGCTGCCGGTAATGGCCGCCAAGGTATCGCTGTCTCCGCCCAGGGAAACCGCCAGTCAGATGGCGTGTTCAAAATCATCGCTTTCAAGAAAGGCGGTAATCGCTTGAGGTACGGTTTCCTGGCAGCTTTCGTTGAAATGATAATGCGGGCGGATTTGGTCGCAACTTTGGCTCAAATCATAGCTGAATTGTCGTGTAATGTTTTCTTTGATTTGCACTTTGCCCATACCGGTACGCGCCCAAAAGACGGCGGCGGCTACGGCTTGCGCGCCTTTAATGCCTTCCGGGTGGTTGTGCGTTACGGTGGCGGATTGTTCGGCAAAATGCAGGGTTTCTTCCAATGTGGCAAATGCCCAGCCAACGGCAGAAACACGCATGGCAGAGCCGTTGCCCCAGCTATTATAAGGTGCAGGATCTTTCCATTCTATCCATTGTGAGAAGCGGCCGCCATATGCGCCTTTAGGGCAGGGATATGCCCTACACCAGCCTTGCAAAATAGAGGCCAAATGATCGTTGCAGCCTTGTAAAACCCAATCGGCAATGGCAACAGTGCAAATCGTGTCATCGGTAAAGTCGCTGTCGGGGCTGAAAATATCGAAATCGGTGTGACGGTAGTTGTTAAACTCAAATCGTGAACCGGCAATATCGCCGATGATTGCCCCCAACATCATGACATCCTTTCTGATACTTCTATTTATATTTCAGACGGCCTTTGATATTTTCCAATCGAAAGGCCGTCTGAAAAATTACTCTTGCCAGCCGCCTAAATAAGAAACCAGTTCTTCCAACATGGTGCTGATGGCTTCGGTCATCAGGATTTGCGAGGCAAAGGCGAGGCTGGCGGCATCGTCGCCGTTGCTTTCCGCTTCTTCTTGCAAAACGTCCAGATACTGGATGCGTTTGAGCGTAAAGTCTTGGGTAAGGATAAACGCGATTTGTTCGCGCCATACCAAGCCCAACTGGGTAACGGTTTTGCCGTTTTTGACGTGTTGTACCACTTCGTCGGCGGTCAGGTCTTGTTTGGAAACTTTGACGACAGGAACAACATCGCCTACGCCTTTGAGTTCGCAATCACTGTCCAATTCAAAACCGCCCTCGCAGTGGCCTTGCAGCAGCCAGCTGGTCATCAGGGAAGAGGGCGATTGTTTGGTATTTGGCAACGAGGCTTCCAAGCCGCCCAAGGCTTCGCGCAGCTTGGTCAGGATGTTTTCCGCTTTGGCAGAGGCGGCATTGTTGACCAAAAGATACCCGTGGCGCGTGTCGAAAATCGCCTGTGTGCGGCTGCTGCGCGTAAAAGCACGGGGCAGCAGGTCGTCGGTAATCTGCTCTTTCAGCTCTTGTTTTTCCTTGCGGCCGACATTGCGCGCTTCGTTGTTTTGGATTTCCAAAACCTTATCATCCAAAATATCGCGGATCACGCCGGCAGGCAGGACTTTTTCTTCTTTTTTCAGAGCAACGCGCCAAGTGTAATCGGCAGGGAAAACCAACTCGGGCGAAAAGGAAACCGGCGTGGCAAAGCCTTCGCTAAACCAGTCCAAACCCTGACAATGGGCAAATTCGGATTGCGCCAATTTGTCGGCAAGGACTTCCAATTCGGGCAATTTGTCTTTGTTGAGCGGATAAAAACTGATTTGCTTAAACCACATGGCGAGTTTTCCTTTTTATTAAAACCGGCATTATACAGGGAAAATAACATACGGAAATCGGCAACATCTTTAAAAAAGCAGTAAAGGCGTTGACAGAAGAAAAGGCTTTCTGTATAGTTCGCGCTTCGGTTACGCGCCCATCGTCTAGAGGCCTAGGACACTGCCCTTTCACGGCGGCAACCGGGGTTCGAATCCCCGTGGGCGTGCCAGAATTCTTAAAAACGCTCCTGCTTTTGCAGGGGCGTTTTTTGTTCTCAGACGGCCTGTCGCTGTGAAAATATCTTTAAATTGGTTTACAATAATGCCATTCTGAATCTAAACGAGAGAAAACAATGTTAGACATCCAATTGCTCCGCAGCCACACCGCAGCCGTCGCCGAACGTTTGGCCGCACGCGGTTATGAGTTTGATACCGCGCGTTTTAATGCTTTGGAAGAGCAACGCAAAGCCGTTCAAGTGAAAACAGAAGAGTTGCAGGCTTCGCGCAACAGTATTTCCAAGCAGATCGGCGCGTTGAAAGGCCAAGGCAAACACGAAGAGGCTCAAGCTGCGATGGATCAGGTTGCCCAAATCAAAGCGGATTTGGAGCAGGCTGCCGCTGATTTGGATGCCGTTCAGAAGGAATTGGATGCTTGGTTGTTGAGTATTCCCAACCTGCCGCACGAAAGCGTGCCCGTCGGTAAAGACGAAACTGAAAACGTTGAAGTCCGCAAAGTCGGCACGCCGCGCGAATTTGACTTTGAAATTAAAGACCATGTTGATTTGGGCGAGCCTTTGGGCTTGGATTTTGAAGGCGGTGCAAAACTTTCCGGCGCGCGCTTTACCGTGATGAGAGGCCAAATCGCCCGCCTGCACCGAGCGCTGGCGCAATTCATGCTCGATACGCACACGCTGAAACACGGCTACACCGAACATTACACGCCTTACATTGTGGATGACACCACCCTGCAAGGCACAGGCCAACTGCCTAAATTTGCAGAAGATTTGTTCCACGTTACCCGCGGCGGTGACGAGAGCAAGAAAACGCAATATCTGATTCCGACCGCTGAAGTAACGCTGACCAATACCGTTGCCGACAGCATCGTGGCAGGCAGCGATTTGCCGCTAAAACTGACCGCCCATTCCCCATGTTTCCGCTCCGAAGCGGGCGCATACGGCAAAGACGTGCGCGGTCTGATTCGCCAACACCAATTCGATAAAGTAGAAATGGTGCAAATCGTTCATCCCGAAAAATCATACGAAGCGCTGGAAGAAATGGTCGGCCATGCCGAAAACATCCTGAAGGCTTTGGAACTGCCCTACCGCGTGATTACTTTGTGTACCGGCGACATGGGCTTTGGCGCAACCAAAACGTATGACTTGGAAGTCTGGGTTCCTGCGCAAAACACCTACCGCGAAATTTCCAGCTGCTCCAACTGCGAAGATTTCCAAGCTCGCCGCATGAAAGCGCGTTTCAAAGATGAAAACGGTAAAAACCGTTTGGTACATACTTTGAACGGCTCCGGCTTGGCAGTCGGCCGTACTTTGGTGGCTGTTTTGGAAAACCATCAAAATGCCGATGGCAGCATTAATGTTCCTGCCGCGTTGCAACCGTATATGGGCGGCGTGACCAAACTGGAAGTAAAATAATCGCTGTTTAAATGAAAAGGCCGTCTGAAACTTGGGTTCAGACGGCCTTTTATATGATTGGGCAATTATTTGTTGTGTTGACGGAAATATTCCCATTCTTCAACGACTTTACCGTCAGGCAAGTGGCACACGCCGTATTCGTTGCCGTCTTTGTCTTTTTTGATTTCGAATTTGCCGCCTTGTTTGACGCAGAACTCGGAAGCCGGATTGGCTACGTTGACGTTGGAGGGTTCTTGTTTTTCAGAAGCGGAGCAGGCGGCCAAAGCAGTGGCGGCAGCGAGGCTGAGGATAAGGGGTTTGATCATGACGTATCTTTCATTTGAAGGGTGAAAACCAGCGGATTATAGGGGAGGCTTGCGTTTAATGGCGTTAACCAGATTAAAGGCCGTCTGAAAACTTTTCAGACGGCCTTGAGTTTAAGAAGTCAAACCGGATTATTTGGCTGCTTCGGTTTTTTCGCCTTCTTTAGCAAAGTATTTGGCGTAAATTTTGTCGTATTCGCCACTTTCGCGTACTTTTTTCAGCGCATCGTTCAACATTTTGATGGTGGCTTCATCGCCTTTGCGTGCAGCGATACCGTAGTTTTCGATGGTGAAGTCAGGCAGGGAGATGAAATCCAAGCCTTTGGTCGGGTTGTTTTTTACATAGTTGGCAATGACCGCGCTATCGCTGACTACGGAGTCCAGACCGCCGTTTTCCAATTCTTTGATAATCAGGGGAACGCTTTCAAAGCGGGCGATTTTCGGATTGTCGTTGCCCAAGAGTTTGGAAACGGAGAAGTCGCCGGTGTAGCCGGTTACCACGCCGACTTTGGCCATGTTTTTCAGGTCTTCGGAAGAAGCTACTTTTTTGCCTTTCGGAACGAGGACAACTTGGGTGATTTCAAAGTATGGGTCGCTGAAGAGCATGCTTTGTTTGCGGTCGTCAGTGATGGTTACGCCGGACATAACGATGTCCACGTCGCCGTTGTTCAGAGAAGGGAAGAGGCTTTCCCAAGGCTGGTGTTTGAATTCGACTTTGAAGTTGCCGGCTTTGGCCATGGCATTCATCAAGTCAACGTCAAAACCTTCCACTTTGCCGGCAGAATCCAAAGATTCGAATGGGGCAAACTCGGCATTGGAGCCGACGCGGTACACTTTATCGGCAGGAGCAGAGGCATTGTTGCTTTGACCACCGCAGGCAGTCAGGGCAAGGGCGGAACAAGCGAGGGCAGTGGCCAGCCATTTTTTCATGTTCATGGGATGTGCTTTCTTAATAAGATATTAATGGGTAAAGGTTTAAGTTTAGCATATTTTGACGGCAAACTGATGGTTTGTGCCGTCTGAATCAGTGGTCTTTTTCTCGGAAAAATGCGTAGGTTACGTCATGGAAGAGGTCGGTTTGCGGGCTGTCTTCGTAGCTCAATTCCGCCAACGCGTCTTCAAAGGCAAGCTGGATGGATTCTACGGCATCGTTGGCCATGTCGGAGGGCAGGGAACGGATAAGGCCTTTGAGGGCGGTGGCGAGGACATGGTTTTGCATACGCAAAACGTCGTTGGCTTCTTCCAAGTATTCGAGGCGTTGTTCGATGCTGCTCATGATGTATCCTTGAGGGTTTATTAAATAAAATAGTGATTATATAGTGAATTAATATTAAAATGTGACGCTTGCGCCGGCTTGCCGGATATGTCCAACCATCGGCCGCAGTTCAAGCGTTTTTTGTTTGAATGCGGTTCACAATAAAAATGAAAAAACGAGATTATTATGGAAAACAACCGTCTTGACCCCACAGCCCTCGAGGAAGAAGACCTGAATTGGGAAAAACGCTTGGAAAGATTGCGTCAGGCACGACAATTCAATACCGCGCCGACCCATGCGCCGTTGGTCAAAAAATCGGAAGAGGCTGTCGATGTCGCGCCTAAAACCGCGCCTAAAAAAGAATATAAACTGGATGCCGACAATCGCGAAAAAGTGCTGCAGGAGTATTTGTACCGTTGGCAGCTGGAACACAATACCGCCCTTGCCGAAGATGGCGAAGCAGTGGAAACCGATGCGATGGTGGTCTTGCAGGACAACTGGTTGAGCGCGCAATCGGCGTTGCAGGCTGCGGCTTCAGACCGCTATATCGAATCGACGCGCACCGTCAGACTGAATCCGAAATCGGGTGCCGTAGATTTTGATGTGCCTGAAGTGGAAGAAACTGAAAAATCGGAAAATGATAATGAGGAAGCGGCTGAAGGAGCAGTTTCAGACGGCCTTGAACCTGAAAAAGAACCGGCCGTCAATGTCCATATCAATGTTTTGAACCCGCAGGCGATTGGCCGTCGGGAAGTATTCTGCGTTTCTGAAAAAGATTTGACCGAGCGTCTGATTAAACGTTTGCGCCCCCATGTGGCCGATGCGGTCAACGGCATGATTCGGATTGCCGTGCAAAAACAAATGGCCGTGTTCACTTACCAGTTGCAGCAAATGCTCAACGATCAGGCGCCGGGTTTGGTGGAAGATGTATTGGAACACAACGTCAAACGTATTCTGGACGATATGAAGGTTGAAATGAAATACCGCCGCTGAGTATCCGGGCCGTCTGAAAAGTTTCAGACGGCCTTTGGCATAAATTTCCCTTAAAATTTTGCGAAGCGTGTATAATGGCGGCTCACGTTTTCGTGATAAATATCCTTTCTAAATAGTTGATATGCCCGATGCAGAATCGGGCATTTTTTTTGAGATTGTTATGAATAAAAACAAAATCATTGTATTGCTGATTGCTCTGGTTGCCGTATTTGCCTATCAAAAAATGCAAAACAAGCAGCCGCTACAATCGCAGCATCAGCAGAAAATAGAAACCGTTCAAAAACAAAACAATGCGGGCAGAGAAAACGCCGATACGGCTCAACAGCAAACCGGTTCGGACAAACAATCGGCAGAAGCGGTTTTGAAACAGGCGTTTGAAAACGAACAAAGCGATATTCAGGTTGAGGGCGAGGGCACGGTATGGAAAACCCTGCCGGATGACAACAAAGGCACGCGCCACCAACGCTTTATCTTGAAGCTCTCCAGCGGCCAGACGCTTTTGGTGGCCCACAATATCGACCTTGCCGATAAGATTAAGGGTTTGAAAAAAGGCGATAAAGTAGCGTTTTACGGAGAATATGAATGGTCGGAGCAGGGCGGCGTTATCCATTGGACGCACCATGACCCGTCAGGCCGGCATACTGACGGCTGGTTGAAACACGACGGCCGCCTTTATCAGTAAAAACGGTTTTTCTGTTTTTTCAGACGGCCTGAAACACGGCCTTCGGCTTGAAAGATGGTAGAAATCGGCGCAAAATGTTAACAAGTTAAACAGACGGAAAAATATTGTTCCGTCCATTGGAATACACAGTAGATTGGAGAATAAATGAACAAAAAACTTCATCCGCAAACGCTGGCCATCCGGGGCGGCAAAGAGCAGACCGAATATCGCGAACACAATCAGGCGCTGTTTTTGACCAGCAGCTTCATGTGGGAAAGCGCGCAACATGCGGCAGATTTGTTTTCCAAAAAAATTAAAGGCTTTACCTATACCCGTACAGCCAATCCGACTACTGCCGCTTTTGAAAAACGCATTGCCGCATTGGAAGGCGCAGAACGCGCGGTAGCCACTTCGACCGGTATGTCCGCAATTCAGGCAGCGTTTTTTACCTTCTTGCAAGCAGGCGACCACGTTGTTTCCAGCCGTAGCCTGTTCGGCACGACCGTCGGTTTCATCAACAACATCGTTACCAAGTTCGGCATCGAAGTCAGCCATGTATCGCCGGTTGATGTAGATGAATGGAAAGCGGCCATCAAGCCCAATACCAAACTGTTTTTCTTGGAAACTCCGTCAAACCCATTGGGCGAAGTTGCCGATTTGGAAGCGCTGGCTGAACTGGCGCACAGCATCGGCGCGCTTTTGGTGGTGGACAACAGCCTCTTGTCGCCCGTCGGTTCGCAGCCTTTGAAACACGGTGCGGATATTTCTGTTTCTTCCGCAACCAAAGCCATCGACGGCCATGGCCGCGTGATGGGCGGCGTATTGGCCGGTTCGGAAGAGCTGATGACGCAAGTTGCCATATATTGCAACTCTTGCGGTTTGGCAATGTCTCCGTTTAACGCATGGCAGTTGTTGAGCGGCGTGGAAACCCTGTCGCTGCGTATGGAAAAACAATTCGACAACGCCCTGAAAATCGCCCAATGGCTGCAACAACAGCCGCAAGTCCAAGCCGTGTACTACACCGGTTTGCCCGACCATCCGCAGGCAGAGCTTATCCGCAAGCAACAAAACGGCGGCGGCATCGTCATCGGTTTTGAAGTTGTCGACCAAGAAGCCGCATGGAAAGTTGTGGACGGTGTGGCGCTTTTCTCCCGTACTGCCAACCTCGGCGACGTGCGCTCGACCATCACCCATCCGTGGACAACTACGCACGGCCGGATGCAGCCTGAAGAAAAACTCGCCGCCAATATCCGCCCGGGCTTGATCCGCCTCTCTGTCGGTTTGGAACACATCGACGATTTGATTGATGATTTGCAACAAGCATTGAACAAATAATCTAAAAACAAATTTCAGACGGCCTTAAAATTTAATAGGCCGTCTGAAAGCAATCAAACACACATCTTAAGAATAAAAGGAAAAAAATAATGTCTGAAGCAGAATTCGCCTCGTGGGCAATGAAAATCCTCCTCACCGGCCTGATTATCTTTTTGGGCTTTATCGTTTGGAACTTGGGTAAAGAATCCAAAGCCGGCAAATTCGGCATTGCCATGCTCTTCTTGGTTTTGGGCTTGGGCGTGTTTGGATTTGTATTCAAAGAATTGCTGATTAGCTTTTTGGTATTGCCGAAATAAGCAGGAAGTTTATAGATAGAACAAGGCCGTCTGAACATTTTTTCAGACGGCCTTTTGATTTGATAATTAAATTACACCCAACTCTTGCAAGCCGTGCAATACGCCGTCTTCATCGACGCTTGGGCAGACGAATTGTGCGGCGGCTTTGGCCGCTTCTTCGCCATTGCCCATGGCAACGCCGAAGCCGACGGTTGACAGCATTTCCAAGTCGTTGAAGCTGTCGCCGAACGCCATTACTTTGCTCATATTAATGCCTAGTTTTTCCACTGCGTGGGCGATACCCCGTGCTTTTGAACCTTCCTGTTTGAGTAGATCCATGGCATGTTTGTGCCAGCGGACGGATTTGAAGCCGTGTTGCTGGGTTAGCGGTTGCAGGATTTTTTCTTCTTCCTCATCCACAAAGACTAACATTTGATAGACGGGTTGTTTGTGGAAATATTCTTTGTCGGTTAAAAAGTTGGGCAGGATATGCGATAAACCTTCGACAACGCGCGGAGAGCTGGAGGAAACTGCAATTTCTTGGTTGTTGACGAATGCGTAGTCTATTTTGTGTTGCTCAAGCAGGTGGATGGCGGTTTCGATGTCGGCAATATCCAAGGGGTAGCTTTGCAGGGGTTCGCCGCGAAAGGAAATATATTGGCCGTTGATGGTAACAAGCATGTCGATGCCGCATTCTTGAATCAAGGCTTTGACTTTGGCGGGAATGGCAGCTTCCGGACGGCCGGTGGCAATGGCAGTCAAAATGCCTTTGGCTTTCAATGCGCGCATGGCTTGGGCAACCGAAGGGCGTAAGGTATCCGTGTATTTGCGGTAGAGGGTGTCGTCGATGTCAAAGAAGATGATTGCAGGATTGTTCATGGTTTACTCGTCGGGCCGGGTATACACAGCTTTCATTGAAAATTATGTGAACAGCTTGTGTATAAATTGGTTTAGTATTTGATTACTATTATAAAAATAAGTTCTGATTAAAATTTAGGCAGTTTTTGTATTGAGAATAAAGCGGAAAGTTATCCACATCAGGCCGTCTGAAAATTTATGGCCCTGTTTTAAGCAATCAGACGGATATTTTCTTTGTCTTGCCTGAATTTGTTTTTGATCACGAGAGGCAGGCTGCTGTCGAAATACCAGCTACCGTCAGGTAATGCCAACGCGCCGCCGGCGCAGAGCAGGGTAATGCTGTTTCCGGTCAGGGGATCGGTTTCGGTAATTTCAATTTCATGCGCTTTGCCCCAATCGGTTACGGGGAGTAGGGCGGCAAGCTCGGTAATGCGTTGGTTTTGATGTTTGATGCCTTCAGGTTGGCGGCAGTCGCCGTTGCATTTTCCGACGGCCTCAATAGGGCAGGGTTCGCCTTTTGCGTAGCCGGTCGGCAAAATATTGAGCGAATCCGGGCAGAGCCTGTGTTCTTGCGACCATTGTGCCAAAGCGCGTTTGGCTGCTTTTTTGTGGGCAAACAAACCGTATGGACGCCAGTTTCTGGTGCCGCTGTTTAACAAGACAATGCGTGCTTGAAGGCTGCCGTGTTCGTCAGCGATAAAACGGATGGTAGAAAACGATGTGGATTTTTCAGACGGCATCAGTTGGTATTCCTGCATGGTCTGGGCTTTGAGCCATAATGTATGGAGCTGTCCGACTGCCGGAATAAAACGGATGGAGGCCGCGGCTTTGATGTGCGGCGGCAGTTTTTTGCTGTGCAGCAGGGTGGCAGTTTCACTGTATGCACGTTCGTGTGCTTCAATGGCCTGGGCTTTGCCGAAATGGTCAAACCAAACCAATACGCCGTAACTGTCGGGCAGGGTATAGAGCTGTTGGGCGAGCGAATCAGACAGCCAAGTGGGCAACATTTTCGGATTCATCAACACACGGACATGTTCATCCCATTGTTGGTGATTTTTTTCTGTCAAACTTAATTCGAGATAATCACACAATGCGACAACATCGGTCATGGCGCGGTGGCGGTTGGCCGTCTGAATGCCGGTGCGTTCGATAATGCTGTCGAGGCTGTGTTTGTAAAACTCAGGATACAGGCGGCGCGACAGTTGAACCGTACAGAGCGAGGGTGCGGCAAAGTCAGTATGGATACGGGCAAACTCGTGGCGCAGGAAGGTGTAGTCAAAGCGGCTGTTGTGGGCAACAACCACAGCACCTTGCAACAGCGGCAATAAATCGGCCGCAATATCGGCAAAGACAGGCGCGTCTTTCACTGTTTCATCATGAATCCCGGTCAGTCTGGCAACAAATTCGGGAATACTGCGACAAGGATTGACCAATTGCTCGTAATGTGTGGCGCGTCCTTGCTCAAAACGAACAAGGGCGACTTCCGTTATCCTGTCTTGATAGAAATTTCCACCGGTCGTCTCCAAATCCACCACGACCACAGGCCGTCTCAAACGGGAAAATGCTTCGGATAAGAGCGGCCAGCGTGCGAAATCTGACATTTTATTCTCTGTAAATTCAATAGCAAATGCGCATTTTACACGCTGTCTGCAAGTTTTCCAAATAAAACGCTTGACAGGAAACAGTCCACTCCCTATAATTCAAATCTTTCTTGATGCACCCGTAGCTCAGTTGGATAGAGTATCTGGCTACGAACCAGAGGGTCGGGCGTTCGAATCGCTCCGGGTGCGCCACAGAAAATCTCCGCGCCCATCGTCTAGCGGTTAGGACATCGCCCTTTCACGGCGGTAACCGGGGTTCGATTCCCCGTGGGCGTGCCAGTTACTTTGAAATAAGCCATCACTAAAGAATAGTGATGGCTTATTTTTTCACATTTATTTCACATTTAAAAGTTTATAGTTATTTAATTTTTTAAATAACTTTTTTAGCTGTTCAGAAAGCCTTTGCCTATCCTTCTGCCCAAGGCGTCGTAGGTGTAGGCCCAAGTCTCTTTCGTACCGTCTTTTTTGAAGATTTCGGCTTTAACCAGTTGGTCATGCAGATCGTAGAAATAGTTCTGCACTTCGCCGTTGGCCAGTTCGCGGTGGATGAGGTTGCCGAAGTGGTCGTAGTAATAGCTGCTGCCGTTGTAGGTTTTTAGGCGGTTGTCGGGGACGGTAGGGCTGTTGTGATCGGACAGGATATTGTGCGCGGTGTCGAAGGCGAACAGTTCGTTGCCCGCTTGGGTAATCCGGCCCAGTTTGTCGTACTCGAACCGGGTCGTACCCGTCCGCTGGTCAGTACTGTGGGTCAGGTTGCCGGTACGGTCGTAGCCGTAGCTGCGTTTGACGGCATAAGCCGATGTTACTGCATTTTTAGCTGTCTCGGTCTGCGTCAGCTCGTTGAGTGCGGCAATTTGCTTTTTCAGACGGCCTAAGGGATCGAGTTCGTAACGGCTGGCGAGTTTACCCTGAGTACGGTAGATTTCGCGGTGCAGCTTATCGCGTTCGATGTCGGAGATGACTTCGTCGTCGAGGCTGATTTGGTGCAGATGGCCGCTGCCGTAATACAGGTAGTTGATTTGTCTACCGTCGGGCAGGACGGTGGCGGTACGGTTGCCGTTGAAGTCGTAGTGGTAGCGGACGGTTTCGGTAACGGGCAGATACAGCATATCGTACTGCGCATCGCGCCAGTCAGTGTCGGGCAAACCGTTTCGGGCGCTCTCTTCCTTAGTCGGTACTTTCCATTGGTGCTGGCCGATGATTTGGCCGTTGCCGTTGTAGTCGAAGCAGGTGATGCTGTGGCGGTTGGCGGCACGGACGAGGTTGCCGTCCAAATCGTATTGGTAAACGGTTTCCTGAACCTTGTCGTTGTTGCGGGCGAGGGTATGGATTAAGCGTCCCAATATATCGCGTTTGAACTCGGTAATCCGCAGCGGGGTTTGGCTGTCGAGGCCGTCTGAAAGCGGGGCGGTGTCTTTTTTGGGGACGGGTTGTCCGCCCAGCTGCGCCATCAGTTTAGTGGTGAGGGCGTGTTGTAGCCGTAGCTTGTGGTGTAACCGACAAGAGAGAAATTTGGTAGAGGCCGCCTGAAAGTAAGTTTTCAGACGAACTCTACATCAATCAGTAATGAAATTGTTAAAGAATTGATAGCTCAGATGCCTTCAAAGAAGATTTAGAGGTTGCCTAAAAAGTAGAAGCCGCGTGTATGTTCCGCACATACCCCATACCGAAATTAAAAGTTTCCTACAGGCTACGGTTTGCTTTTTTTCATTCGAAAGAAAAATTTAACATTTTTGATAACCGATTTATAAAATATAGAATTGCCAAATGTTCATCTTGGTAACAATATTCTTCGGTTCTCAATCCTCTTTCAGAATAGAATATATGCCATTTTTTATTTTCTTCAACAATACATAATGATTCATCATTTATTTCATTGATTGAGTAACTATCTTCTGGTACTCCTTTACTTTTGAGATATGAATTTAATTCATTAATTTTTAACATTTTCCTATTTTCACCTCTTCCAGATGCCCAGATTCTATATATGATTTAACAGATTTTGGCAATTCATACTGTATCCCTAATCCAATTTCTCCAAACCACGGCATAATTTTACTTGCAGCTACATTATCAATTGGTTTCAGTACCCTATATATGGTATAAGGCTTTTGATTAGAACCAGGAGGTAAGGCTCTCATAGGGTATGGTGTTCCTATTGGTGACACAAATGTTCCTCCTGGATAACCATACCTATCAACAAGAGTGCCAACCGGAAGTGTAATACTCCTTACTTCTCCTAAAGCGCCTCTATTAGGAGGCCAATATGGTGTGGGCAGATTTTTATTTAAACCTAGGACATCAAGCCACTTACTTGTATTAGGCGCAAACGCATACAGATTCTCCCCACCCAACAACCCAATCGGATCCTGATTCACAAACCGACCCGCATCAGGCTCGTAATACCTGAAGAAGTTGTAATGCAATCCCGTCTCGCGGTCGGCGTATTGGTTTTGCAGGCGGAAGGGCTGATATGCGCTATCCGTTACCTTGGTTTCCTCTTTCAGACGGCCCCAACCGGTGTAGTTGCCAAACCAAACCAGGTTGCCGTCTTTATCGGTCATCTCTCTCGGAATGCCGATTTGGTCGCAGTGGAAGTAGTGGATTTCCTGTTTGCTTTCGCCGTCTTCGTTGGTCCAATTGCGTACCTGTGCCAAAGGTTCGTAGCTGTCGGGATCGGTGTAGAGATAGGTATATCTGCCGTCCGGTTGGACTTCCTGCAAGAGGTGGCTGCCGTCCCAAACGAAGCGGGTTTCTTCTTCGAGGCCGTCTGAAACTTCTTCGTTTTTCAGACGGCCTTTGCCTATCCTTCTGCCCAAGGCGTCATAGGTGTAGGCCCAAGTCTCTTTCGTACCGTCTTTTTTGAAGATTTCCGCCTTAACCAGTTGGTCATGCAGGTCGTAGAAGTAGTTCTGTACTTCGCCGTTTGCCAGTTCGCGGTGGATGAGGTTGCCGAAGTGGTCGTAGTAATAGCTGCTGCCGTTGTAGGTTTTTAGGCGGTTGTCGGTTGCGGTTTTGGCTTGGATTGTTATGGAAAAAATATTTTAGACGACCTCGAAAAAGGATTGAGGTCGTCTGAAAAGCAAAAAACACAAGACCCTATGTCAGGATTGTAGGTTTCATGCGGGCTACTGCTTGCTAGACCCAACCTACGCCTGTTGTTAGTTTTGCATAAATTAATGAGCAATATAAAACGTCTAAATATTTGAAAGATTTAGATTTTAGAGTTTTTTGTATTTGAAAAAAGGGGACCTTGTGGGGAAGGCTCGACCTAATTACATTTCTTTTTATGAGACTGAAAATTTAGAGATTCTTAAACCATCTAATTCAAATGTGAAAATAATAGAAACTCCTCCTTCTGTTTTTATCTCACACTCATGTTCCCACTCCTCCCTTGATACAAATTTCCATTTAATATCGGCAAAAAACAAATATTGTACAAATTTTTCAATAGTTAATTTCCTATTAATTTTATATTTTTTAGCAATAGTTACACCTTTGAAATAAGGATCTATTGATAGCAAATAAATAACTTCATCCCTAAAACCAATTTCTAATCCCTTCCAAAAAATAGAAAAACCACTTTCTATATTATCGTCATCGTATAACCATTTAGACGAATGTTTGAATTGTTTCCGCTTTTGAAAATTACTATATGACATACCCACAGACAAATCTTTAAATCTGCCTGTTTTTAAGAAAGATGTGATATCCATAATAACCTCATTAACATTTTCCTAGCATTTTCCTAAATTTTTTAATTCCTCTTTTAGCTATATCTTTTCTCCTAGTGCTACTTTTTGGGTCATTTAAATCACCTTCAAAATCAGTCAGAGCCTTTTTAAGCTGATCTTTTGCTGATGACATAATTTGTGAGTTGTCTTTCAGTTCAGAAATTAATTTATCAGCAGCTTTCAATTCTTTGGAAGTAGCACTTTTCATATCACCAAAACGTTTCCATATTAATTCTCCTTTATCATCTAAGGTTAAAAGGGCTTCTGTTACTTTTTTATTTCCTACAAAAATATCAGCATGAGGTCCTTTTACACTAACATCCGAAAATCTATATGGTTGCATTTTTGCAGTTGCTTTTGAAGCAAGGCCTAATGGGTCCACCCACGCCTTCGTATTCAGTCCAAAAGCATACAAATTCTCCCCACCCAACAACTCAATCGGATCCTGATTCACAAACCGCCCCGCATCAGGCTCGTAATACCTGAAGAAGTTGTAATGCAACCCTGTTTCTTCATCGCAATACTGATTCTGTAAACGGAAGGGTTGGTATGCGTTATACGTTACCTTGGTTTCCTCTTTCAGACAGCCCCAACCGGTGTAGTTGCCAAACCAAACCAGGTTGCCGTCGCTATCGGTCATCTCTCTCGGGATGCCGATTTGGTCGCAGTGGAAGTAGTGGATTTCCTGTTTGCTTTCGCTGTCTTCGTTGGTCCAATTGCGTACCTGTGCCAAGGGTTCGTAGCTGTCGGGATCGGTGTAGATATAGGTATACCTGCCGTCCGGTTGGATTTCCTGCAAGAGGTGGCTGCCGTCCCAAACGAAGCGGGTTTCCTCTTCGAGGCCGTCTGAAACTTCTTCGTTTTTCAGACGGCCTTTGCCTATCCTCCTGCCCAAGGCGTCGTAGGTGTAGGCCCAAGTCTCTTTCGTGCCGTCTTTTTTGAAGATTTCCGCCTTAACCAGTTGGTCATGCAGGTCGTAGAAGTAGTTCTGTACTTCGCCGTCGGCCAGTTCTCGGTGGATGAGGTTGCCGAAGTGGTCGTAGTAATAGCTGCTGCCGTTGTAGGTTTTCAGGCGGTTGTCGGGGACGGTAGGGCTGTTGTGATCGGACAGGATATTGTGCGCGGGGTCAAAGGCGAACAGCTCGTTTCCGGCTTTGGTAATCCGGCCCAGTTTGTCGTATTCGAACCGGGTCGTTCCCGTCCGTTGGTCGGTACTGTGGGTCAGGTTGCCGGTACGGTCGTAGCCGTAGCTGCGTTTGACGGCATAAGCCGATGTTACTGCATTTTTAGCTGTCTCGGTCTGCGTCAGCTCGTTGAGTGCGGCAATTTGCTTTTTCAGACGGCCTAAGGGATCGAGTTCGTAACGGCTGGCGAGTTTACCCTGTGTGCGGTAGATTTCACGGTGCAGCCGATCGCGTTCGATGTCGGAGATGACTTCGTCGTCGAGGCTGATTTGGTGCAGGTGGCCGCTGCCGTAATACAGGTAGTTGATTTGTCTACCGTCGGGCAGGACGGTGGCGGTACGGTTGCCGTTGAAGTCGTAGTGGTAGCGGACGGTTTCGGTAACGGGCAGATACAGCATATCGTACTGCGCATCGCGCCAGTCGGTTTCGGGCAATCCGTTTCGGGCGTTCTCTTCCTTAGTCGGTACTTTCCATTGGTGCTGGCCGATGATTTGGCCGTTGCCGTTGTAGTCGAAGCAGGTGATGCTGTGGCGGTTGGCGGCACGGACGAGGTTGCCGTCCAAATCGTATTGGTAAACGGTTTCCTGAACCTTGTCGTTGTTGCGGGCGAGGGTATGGATTAAGCGTCCCAATATATCGCGTTTGAACTCGGTAATCCGCAGCGGGGTTTGGCTGTCGAGGCCGTCTGAAAGCGGGGCGGCGTCTTTTTTGGGGACGGGCTGTCCGCCCAGCTGCGCCATCAGTTTGGCGGCGAGGGAGGCGTCGTCGCCGAATTCGCGCTGCTCGACCAGCTCGTTGCCGGCGTTGTAGCGGTAGCCGGTCAGTTTATGGTCGAAACCGCTTTCGGCAATCAGGCGGTCGAGGACGTCGTAGGCAAAGCGGTAGCGCGCACCGTTTTCATTGGTGAGGCCGACTAAGCGGCGGGCTTGGTCGTAGTGGTAGCCGAAAGTATGGCCCAAGGCGTTGGTGCGTTGGGTCGGCAGACCGTCTTGGCCGTATTCGTAGGCGGTGGTATGACCTTCGCCGTCGGTATGGGTGGTCAGACGACCTGCACCATCGTAGCCGAAGGTCTCTTTGCTACCGTCGGGATAGAGGGCGAGGGTAAGGTTTTGATCGGCATCGTAGTGGTATTCGGTGTGCTGTCCCAGCGCATCGGTAATACGCGCCAGCTGTCCTTCGGGGGTATAAGAGAGTTTGGTTTCGTAACCCGAACAGTCGGTAATCCGGTCGGGCTGATGGTTTTCGTTATAGTGGTAGGCGGTACTGCTGCCGTTCGGATCGGTTACCGACAGCAACAGACCGTTGCCGGCATATTCGAAACGGGTGATGTGTTTCAGCGGGTCGGTATGGGTCAGCAGGTTGCCCGCTTCGTCATAGGTATAGCCGTGGTAACGGCTTTCGGCATCACTTTTACGGATCAGACGGTAGCTGTCGTCATAGTCGAAATGCAGGATAACGCCGTCCGGACGGGTAATACTTTCTACCTGGCCTTCATTACTGTACTGATAACGGGTAACGCGTCCCATTGCATCGGTATGGCTGAGCAGACGGCCCAAGTCGTCGCGTTCCATCAGGTTGGTGCTGCCGTCGGCAAACACCCGTTTGGTCAGCTCGTTGTTGTAATCGTAATGGTATTGCTCGGTACGGCCCAGTATGTCGGTTACCTCGGTGTAACCTTCGTGATAGGTAAAACGCCATTCCTCGCCCAAAGAAGTCCAGTTGCGGATGACTTTGCCGGTTGGGGTGTAATGGTCATATTCGTATTCCGATACCAATCCGGCCGCATCCGTATGCGACACCATCAGATTGTTTTTATAGCCGAAGCTGCGTTTGACGTTGCCGTCGCGACCGATGACGTGGATTAAGTCACCGCTGCCGTTGTATTCGTAGCGGACCAGTGGATTGCCGACCCGAATGGTTTCGCCGAAGGATGGCAAACCTTCCAACAGCGACACCGACAGCAGCCGCATTTTGGGTGACTGCTCATCGGCCACATTGCCGAAGTTCAGTGAGAATACCCGGCCGTTGCCGTCAATAATGTATTGCGGCAGACCGGTCAGCGGATGATAGACGAAACGCTGATGGTTGCCGTTGGTGTCTTCTACCGCGACCAAAGGGAAGAGGGTGGCATCTTCGTCCGAACCGTCTTCCGCTACGGTTAAAGGGGCAAAACGCAGTGCTATCGAACCGTCCAGCGAAGCAATGACGTAATGGCCGTCCGGATTCTTGCTGAACCAAATCTGTTCGCTCTCGAACAATACCGGCTCTTCGTCATCTTCATCCACTTCCGGCAAAGGGAACAGACGGCCCTGATCGTCGATATAGGCCAATCCGGCCGCATCGCGGATGATGCGTTGGCAGCCCGGTACGCTCCAGCCCTCACCGAGCCAGCCGGTACCGTCCTGGTCGGAATAATAACTGCGGCTCCAAACCAGCGGCAGGATGCCTTCAAAGGCAAAGTCGGTTTCATTTGTCAAAAACTTCAAACCATGTATCGGATTGACCGGACGGCCGGCACCTACCGCACCCTTGCAGGACAGACAGGTTTTAGGGGGGAGTCTTTTGCTGAACTTGCCGTTCATATGGAACATATCGCCGGTACGCACGATATAGCGTTTGCGGATTTTAACCGAGGAAGAATGGCGCATCGGCCAGGCAGGTTTGGTGGCGGTGCGGCTCTTTACCCCTTTACGGCCCGGAAGGGCGATTTCGTCGCCATAAGTTTTATCCGTCTTACTGGCTTTAAAGACAAAAGCAGGCTTGCGGTTGAGGCGTACGTCTTTGGCGACGGTTTTGGCACCGCCGAGGTCTGCAAAGAGCGGGAAGGGAATGGGTGGAACGGAAGGGGGAGCGGGCGGAGGCGGCCAACAGAAATCGGGAACGGTAAAGACAACGCGGAACTTGCTGCTTTTACGGGCGATTTTATTGACGGCCATGGGGTGCTCCTGTTGGGGGGATAGAGGCCGTCTGAAAAGTTGGCTGCAATTGGTTGGGAATCAGACGGCCTTTGGGTTGTTTACGCGAGTGCCGCAAGAGAAGGCGGTATCGGGATAAATTTGTCTTGTGAAGTATGGCATGCAACTGCGGCTGCGATTTGTTCTGCCCGTTCATGTCGAGCAATAAACCTGAGTTGACATGCAGAAATTTCCAGCTCTTCTGCAAAAGAAGTCCGGTATGTACAGTCAATGCGGCGTTGTTCTACATCAACGAGTACGGTATCCAACACCATGTCTTTACACAAAGACATATTAGATGCGGTATGGGCATGTACAAATACAGTCTCTACCGGTAGTTCGACAGTAAAGTACTGATTAGGTGCTTGAAAGGAATGTACCATGCCGGTAAATCCTAGTGTATAGATATGGTTAGGCTTTAGATGTGGCAATTGAAGGGAAGGATGAGCACCGTTCCAATAAGCCATAGAAAAATCTTTTGGTAATAAAGGTGCACGGGTAGCTATCCATTCTGCATCGGCAGTACCTGAATGTTGTGCCCGTTGCGCAAAATAACGGGGCATAAAGCCAAATCCTTCAGGAGCAACATTTTCAGCAGGATCTCGTACCGGATGGCTTGGGTCATAAATCTGGTGAGCCTTTAATATCCGTTTGAACCCATTTTGTTTGAGTTGGGATTTGGGATAATAACCAATGCCGACAGGATTTTGCTGATGCCCCTCATGATCGTCTTCAACTGCACCACCGCCAAAGGCAAATTCATAGCGGATAGGTAAGGAGAGAATAGGATCTGGTTCGCTTAGAGACCATCCGGCTATCTCTCTTACCCAGTAGCGCTCGCCAGTAAGAGCCAGACTCTTTTGGTAATCGCCAACACTCACCGCTACGGCAAGTTGTCGAGCGGGAGTGTCATCAGGTGCATAGGCGATTGCATTGACCACTAAATCAGTTTTAGGTTTATAAAGGCAAAAGTCGCTTTCAAACTGCGTTGAAGTTTGAGATGGTTCACCGTAAAACGTATCTGCAAATGTAAGAGGAGTCTGCGTTTGGGCAAACTCAAGTACAGTTTTCCCTATTACAGGATCGATTTCAAACTCATAACTGACTTTAGCAACTACAACATCATACGTTCGATCTAACTGGTCGATGTTTTTAAATTGCTGAGTATGAAAGCAGGTAAAGTTCTCCAATTCGAACATTGATATACCTTTTCTTTTAGTTGATATCGACTTTTTTGCCGTCCATATCTACTACACTAGTGCCAACGATCTTAACTTTTTTACTAACGATAGAGATTTTATTTTTATCTATTACAATCATAGAGCTACCAACTTGAAGGGTAATTTTGTTTCGTGCAGATAAAGTGATGTTAACACCAGCATTAAGGCCGATGTTACCTAGAGCATTAAGCCCCATAACTCCACCAACACTATGCATTTCTGCTCCACCAACGTTGGTCATCCAACCACCTCCGACATTTAACATATAGCCAGCTCCAATGTTGGTCATTTGTCCGATACCAACGTTGCTCATACCATTTAGGCTGACGGTTTCCTGCTTATTACCACCAATACTGCTTACTTCGTTGGATACAATAGTTTTGTTACGATTGGCACCAACGGTCAACGCTTGATTTTTACCAATAGAAACGTTTTGATCCAAGCCCACTGTCAAAGCCTGATTTTTTCCAATACCAATGTTTTCATCGAGGCCGACAGAATGGGTTCGATTTTTAGCGACAGAAACGCTTTGATCTTTACCCACAGAAGTACTTTGGTTTTGGCCGACACTAATGCTTTGGTTTTGGGTGATACTGGCAGTTTCGTTTTGGCCGACTGATTTAGTACGGTTTTGGGTAATTGAGGCGGTTTCGTTTTTTTGAACGGTTTTAGCTCGATCACCTACTACCGTTACAGTTTCGTTATTACCAATTGTAGTGGTTCGGTCGTTGTTGACGTTACGGGTTTCATTGTTCTTAACAAGTGAGGTCAAGTCTTTCTGTGCCTGGAAGTTGACCATTTCAGATCCAGCAGTATCATTGAACATCAGTTCGTTAAAGTTGGCTAATGGGGAGTTAAAACTTTTACTCTTGATACCGGATTGCTTAGCTGCAGCAGGAAATCCCCATGGTGGCGACATTGCGCTGTTATACAGACGGCCTAATACAATAGGTCGATCAGCATCACCATTAATAAAATCAACCAGTACTTCTTCGCCAATGCGTGGTGTATTAATAGAGCCATAGCCAGCACCAGCAGAGCCTTGAGTTACTCGTACCCAGTTGGAACTGTTTTCATCCATTTTTCCATAGCGATCCCAGTGAAACTGGACTTTAATATCACCATATTCATTAGTGTAAACCTCTTCACCAGCAGGTCCTGTTACCGTAGCTGCTTGTGTCCCTAAAACTTTTGGCTTGGGAGTTTTAAGAGGAGGGCGGTATGGATAAGATTTCGGTAATACGCGGAATGAAATTCTAAATTTACCAATACGGTCTCCAGACGTATAGCCTGCCTCTTCAAAATCATAATCAGCTTTTAGAATAGTATATTCGGTATTGGAAGATGCATGAGGGTGTTTGCTCAAGATAAACGTATAACCCGGAGCAAGTGTCAGTGCAGTACCTGAGCCAGTAATAATCTTAGTTTGGCTTTTCAAATCTTCACTACGGACCTGGCTATAATTTTGTGCTTCCGATACATCACTAAAGCCCGTGTAGAAGTCATAGTGTTCCATAGATACCGAATTGAAGTCATGAACTAAGTCTGAAGACATCATTGGTACTTTGGCATTTTTATAGTTGTATTCTTGAGTAACAAACTGACTAGATTTTAAAGCATCTCGTTCTTCCCAAATATCAATATAGGCAATATTTGGTGCCCCTGGTGCAGTATTTCGAGAGTGGTAGGGGATGTTAGGGGATGAAATAGCTTCTAAAACACCAACATCATCAGTAATAACTAGCTCATGTGAACCATTACTGTGGGCAAAATAATAGTAGATACCTTCTTGTTCAAATAGGCGGTTTAAGAAATCAAAGCTATTTTCTTGATATTGAACACAAAAACCTCTTGTTCGATACCCTTTTTGACATTTTATCTGGTATGGGAATCCGAATGGTGCTAAGACTTCATTAGCGATATCTAATACGGACTTATCAACGAAAACCCTGCTGTCTGTATTTTGAGTGAGGTACCACATGAATGGGCGAGTGGTACAAGTATAGGCATGATAACCTTCCTCGTCCTCATCTTCCCCAATATAACCGAAATCGGTAACCAGACCATTTAGGTAACGAGGACTGCTTGCTTCAGTATCAATTTCCAATGTTACAGACTGACCAATAATATCTTTGCCTTGTAAATTTGGGTTTTGGGAGACCAATGTAATATTGAACTCAAACAGATTTGAAACGGATTCCGTTCCAAGCATTTTTTTAAATAATAGTTGTGATCCCAAAGGCGTATGAGCAACGATAGTTCTATTCATTTCGGGAAACTCCTTGTCAATCTTAAACCAGCATTCAGTTTATAAGCGTTTTTATCCTATATTTTTAATATGGATAAGGTATCAATATGAGAAATATATTGAGGTTGATATTTTAGGTAATATTATTTACATCTCTATTGAGACTTTCAAATACACTGAAAATTCCTTAATTTACTTAAATTAAAGGGGTTAAAAGCAGTAGAAGTAGTAAATTCAAGGACAACATTTTTTCCTTTGATGTTGTATTCGACAACGGTAGTATTTCCTGTTTGGCGAATAATTTTACCTTTTTCAATAAGGCGGAAGATTGACCACGGCCCAGTTGAACTAATACCTGCGCTGTTGATTTGGGGAGACGAGATATCTATTTTGGCTAAAGCATTTTCACTCTTGGATGGCCAAGTAAAGGTTACAGGATTTACAGGACCGTGGCTGTATACATAGCTCTTACCTGCATATGAAATATTTACACTTTCTAAACTGGTATCGAGAATTAAAACTTTAATCGAAAAGTCGAATGTAGGAGTTTCTGATCCTTTATCAAAATACCCTTGTCGAATATCTGCTATATCGTTTAGCTTTGCAAAACGATCTTTAAATGCATCATTTTTAGCAGTTAAAGTTTCCAGTTTTTCTGAGCGTGCCAATACGGCAGCTTCACCAGTCAAGTTGGTAAATTTGCTGTAGATACCATTGGGACCAAATATACTGGTGAAACTCTCTAATGCAACATTGTCCTCCGATCCTTTATCGAAAGGGTATCCTTGTTGATGTATTTCTTGACAACTATTAGTCAATGTGGCCATTTGTTTTTCTAAAGTAGATAAAATTTTTTCATCAACAATTTTGTTAGTGTTTTTCAGAATAATTTCAGAAAAGTTATCTAACATTTGGCGAAAGGGAGGTGGCAGTCTATTTACTTCAGCCTTGTATTTTACGAAAGGATCATCAGGTGGTAAGTCCACTCCTTTTTCTACAGCAACATTAACGGCAACTAAATAAACATATAAATCATTTATAGCTTCTGTGACGTTGTTAATAGCTGGAGGTTGATCATTTGTGGTTTCTGTTAATATATGGAAATCTGCAAAAGCATCATCAACTGGAGTTGCTTGTTTTAATGCGGCTAATTCATTTTTTGTATTATTCCCTTCTTCACTCTCTAAGAGTTTTGAGAGCCCGGCTCTATTTAACCAATCAGTAATTTTGCTGCCAGCTTTTTCTGTTATTCGTTTGTCAATAGCCAAAGTCGTGTTATCACTAATTCCTTTAATAATATTGACTAAAGGTGAGTTCTTTTCAGATAGCAGCTTAGCAATTTGAGTACTCTCTCGTGATGACTTTGGTGTTACTAATGACAAATCAGATAAATAACTATTCCAAACTTTGATGTAATTACTGAAATAGATTCTTTGGGCATCAGAAAGGACAGATGCCTTGCTTTGACTTAAAGAAGCATAGTCACCTAATACCCAGTTGTCTTCATTAAAAAACTGCTCTGCAGATTTAACCATAGCAGGCAAAACTTTAGTAATGTAGGCTTCTTTAGTATAAATAAAGTTAATAGGTTCTTTCAGGGTTCCACCAGTCTTACGTCGGAATAACAAGTGACTTTGCACTCCACCCATACTTGAAAAGGATACAGGTGTAACTCCTCCCTTTCCAGAGAGAGTAACTGTATTTATGGTATCTTCTAATACCATGGTTGCAATGTCTCTTTGCGCAATTTCCTGTCTACGACGTTCTACTAATTCTTCATCATAGGGAACGCTTGGTGTAATGCTTTGTTTAGAAAGAATCTGATTTAGAGCTTTTTCAACAGATTTTTTTTGTTGGTCACTCATGCCTGATGATTCTGTTTTAGACAAATTGGACATTAACCAGTTTTGCATAAAAGCAGCATCAAAATGTTCTTTGTGGAACATCATAAGATAAGCTTTTAATGCATCATAGCTATTAATATTGTTGGAGCCATTAGCTGTGCGTAGAAGTTCATCCAACTTATAGCTGATTAATGGCATTACGTTGTCTTGAAGAATTCTATAATAGGCTGACTCCCCAACATCTTTCATTTGGCTGCCTTGATAAAGGCCCATACGATAGCTGAGCGGAGGGGATAATAAATCTGGAATTTCTTTACTGGTAGTTGTATCTCTAACTTGTTCAGCAAATGTGACAGCCTTAAGTAAATCAGGGCCGTCTGTATATTTTTTTACATCTGAAGCTAAGTCAGTTGCTTTTTTATCAACCTGTTCAAGATATGATTGGTTATTGGAGTAACTATTCAACATCATTGTCAAACATGCGATTACTACAGTTGCAATAGCTCCAATACCTAGCCAATACAAGATTTGTTTTTTGACAAACCAAGATTTATTCTCACCAGCCAAATTTGCCTCGCTTAAAATAACGTCAGCAAATAGTCTATTTAAGAAAAAGCTATGTTCGTTGTTCTGAGTAGAGGCCTGGTTTGAATCCAAGTATTTTTTAGATAATTGGAAATCACTTTGCAAACCTTCCAGTATAGGGTTGAGATGTTGTCCTGTTTGAGTTGAGCTTGAAAAATAAACACCTCTCCATGCGATAGGTTGCTCAAATTTTGAAGATTTAGACAGTTCTTTAAATAGGGAAAGTACGGCCTGATTAAGACGCTCGAACTCCTCAGGGAATGCAAAAGCCGCAGCCTTGTCTTCAGTGGATTCTAATTGGTGAACAGTACCCAACATAGAGGAGCGTAATTTATCTACAATATCTGCTAAGGCATTAGAAGCAGTAGCGATAGGGGTTTCCATTCCTTCCGTATTAGATAGAGGAATCCCTAAATATTGATTTCTTTGTTCTTCAGTTAGATGGTTAAAGAATTCATTAAAACCATGCAATAAATCTAATTTGGTTATCATAAGATAAACTGGAAAATGTATACCTAATTTAGTATGCATTTCATGGATTCTTTTACGCAGTTCTACTGAGATTTCTGTTATATTGGTTTTTCCGCCCAATAAATCATCTACGCCTACAGTAACCAATACCCCGTTTATTGGCTGTTTAGGTCGGTAACGTTGCAGCAGCGTTACAAATTCTTCCCAGTCACTAGAATCTTTACTGCTATGATTGTCATGTAAAGATAATCTACCAGCTGTATCGAGAAATACTATTTCATCCGATAGGAACCAATCACAATCTCGTGTACCTGCTAGGCCACTTACAGATGTCCCCAAAGTGCTTTCTAAGGGGAAGTTAAGGCCAGAACGTTTGAGTGCAGTCGTTTTACCAGAACCTGCTGCCCCTAGGACAACATACCATGGCATTTGATAGAGGTATTGACCTTCTTCTAGTCTAGCCAACAAACTGTTTTTAGATTTAGAAAATTTAGCATTCTTTAATACTTTGTCCATTTCAGCAAACTGGCGGCTCATAGAGCTAACATCATTTGCACTTTTTAAAATAGGTTCTTGGGCTGCTCGAATTTCTTTCAATAAAGCAGCGTTTCGTCGGGATTCACGATATTGGCGAAATACAGCTTTAGCCAACCAAATACCAATAATAGTGGCACACACTGCAAAACGAATAGTTTTGCTTACTAAGGGGCGAACTTCACCTATGGAGATTAATGGGCCAATAAACCATACTAATATAATTAGGCCAGTAATACCCAACATCACCCATAAAGAGCGAGAACCTAGAAAATAAATAATTTTTTTCATGTCTATTTTTTCCGTATCAATCTAAAATAGATTATTGTGTGTTTGCACTACCGTTTTGTTAAGGATTGGAGGTATTGTTTTTTATTTCGACTGTGCTACCTAGTTTGGGTCCAGTTCCTGTAGTAAATAATGTAATTTCAACCCTTCGGTTTTTAGCCCTGTTTTCCAAAGTATCGTTTGGTGCGACAGGATCGGTTGAGCCTCGCCCTTCAGAACGGATGCGTGTTCCACCATTTTTAACGTAATTCAATAAAATTTCTTTTACTGCATCTGCCCGAGCCTGTGACAAATGCCAGTTGGATGGAAAATTTAAGCTCTGAATTGGCTGATTGTCAGTGTATCCCGTAACAATAATTTGTCCTTCCACACTATCTAAGGCTTGGCTAACCGCAGCCAAAACAGGATAATATTGGTCTTGAATTTGTGCAGAGCCGGATTCAAATAAGCCATCACCTAAAATAGTAACAGTGCTTCTGTCTTGAAAATCTTCCACAGATACTAATTTTCTAGCGATCTCATTTTCCAATAAAGGCCGTAGTCGGACTGTTTTTTGTGTATCTTGTTGTTTGGTGATTACTGAAGGGAGTTTGAGGCTGTTTACTTTTGTACTGGCTGTATTGAATTTATCTCCTAATGACCATTGCATTGTAAAATAGCCTACACCTAATGCAACAGCTCCTAATACGCCTACTACCCATAAAGGAATAGCAAGCCTGCGTTTCCTTTGAATATTATTTGTAATAATCGGGTTATGTTTAAAAAGATTAGCAGTTTGGTCAGGTCGTTTACTGTGAATTAAGGCAAGTAAGTCCCTTTTAATTTTATCGATCTCAAGTTCCCCATTGTTTAGAACCTGGTACTTACCTTTGTAACCAAATTGCAGGCATAAATACATAAACTCTAATAAATCAATATTCTTATCAGAATCTTGTTTCAAATTTTGAATGATTTCAAAAAAACGTTCTCCACCCCAAGTTTCATCATAAAAAGATACTAATAAGCTATTCTTTGACCAAGTTTCATCAGCCCAGCCTGCACGGACTGCTAATTCATCTACAAATGTACAAAGACAGTATTTTGCAGCCTGAATAGCATCATATTTAGCTCCATTTTTTTCAGCATTCTCTTCAAAATTATTAATTAAGAGAGAGAATTTATTAATTAGGCTGTCAGTAGATAATTGACTAGTAGTTTGCTGCATAGAGTTAGCTAAGATAAGAACAGGTTTAGCAGCTTCAATTAAAGGGTTATAAACATTTACTGCGTTGTTTGCAGTATTATTCTGGTTATTCATAATGAAATTCCAAATTAAATCAAATTAACTTAAAGACTTAATCGCCCAAAATTCAACATCTAAATTAGGGAAATTACCAGCCAAATGGAAAGCCATACCTGAGGAAGTATCAAACATATCCCATAATTCATGTTTTTTATCTAATTCAAAATAAACATAACCACTATGGTATGGTAATTCTCTTGGTGCCACGGATAACGCATGAACTTTAATTCCAGGTAAATGGTAAGCAACCAATTCCTTAACTTTTTCTACAGTACCTATTTTTACTACACTTGGAATTTTTTGGCGTAAGGCTTCGTTAGGCATATCAGCTTTGATGGCTAGGACAAATGAAGCTTTATCCAGTAAGCTTTGATCAGGAGTTTGGGCGACTCGGGTTGCTTCATCACGCAGATCTAATGGAATTCTAATTGCTCTTTGTTCAAGTACAATAGACAGTGATTTGCGCAAGTTAAAAAATAATTTACCAAAACATGATGCTAGATCATTGTGTTCATAAATAGGAACATCTCCTACCTTGCGTGAAGGAAGGAAAGTCATTAAATCAGCACATAATTTTGATAAGTTGACAAATAATTGTTCTGGATGAGTTTGACGAGCGCCTTCATTTTCATGATGCAAATAAGCCAGATACCGATTGATGGTCTGAAGCATCATAAAGTCCATTACTTCAACAGAACCTCCGGTATTCGGGTCGTTTACAGCGTTAGCTAGACTATTGCTTTTTTGCATTAATAAGCCATATATTTCTGAAATGTAAGCTTTTAGGTGTTGTTGCTTTTGGCTTCCTAGGGAAGGTGGAATATATGATTCGTCTAGAATGATTTCAAAGTCTGCTGAACTGGATCGGATAACTGCAATAGGAAGGGCAGTTTGATTGCTAGTTAAATCATTTTCTAAAATCAATGTAGGATTAAGATCTGCTAGTGTAATTTGGCGACCGTCTAATTCGGAGTTTGTTGTATCCGCAAGGGTTTTCTCAAATGCTTTATATCGGTAAGAGTGAGCAGAATTTTGATTTAGAAAGTCAATCTCATTATTGACAGAGGATGGCAGAGTAATGGCTAAGCAAACTTTGGTATCTTTTATGTTTGCAGGTACTTTTAAGCTTAAATTTTCAAGTTGTTTTTGGGAAAACACAAATATAGAACCATCAGGAAAAATACCTTCTGCTTCACGAATACCGAGAACACCATGTTTGAGGCCGTCTGAATCCAGTACTAAAGATGAAAACCCCCAAAAATAACCTTCTTTAGAAACAGCTAGTTGACGTAATCCAGACTCAAGATAACGTTCAAATTGCTGAAAATGCTGTGGGGTAATAAAGATTCCCTCTGACCAAACTACTTTTGCTTCAATTGACATGCATTCAACCTCAAATTATTTATATATAAGTATTTATTCCTCACGGAAAATGCCTTTGCTCAGGTCACTATTATTCTTACGAGTTTTCCCATTTTCTTTGATAAGCGGATCATCAGGATGGCGCTCTTTATATTCTTTTAGCATTTCTTGCATCTCTGATTTCGATAATTGATATAATTCATTTTTCCCAATATTCACGTAGAAATAGTGTTTCCCAAACTGATACCATCGTTGTTTTTGTTTTAATAAAATTAATCTCCATTGACTATTATCCAAATCACGATAACTGGCAATAACACCTAGGTATTTCAGATGAGAATCCATCTTGATAGGTAATACAGAAACCGTATCAGGGTGTAACATGAATTGGTTTTGTTGAATTAATTTGTCTCCTAAAGTTTCTTTAGCATTATTAGTAAGATCAAAATAGTTTGCTTTTTTAAATTCACCATCAGATGACAGTTGATATAAATCCAATCTTATGGGGGAAGGTTGATCAACTAAATTTGGATTGACATCGGGAGAAACTATGATTTGTACATCAATTTTTTCTCCACTTTCGTCAGATTCTTTTGGTGGTTTATGGTTGGATGCGCATGCGCTTACCATCAAAGATATCATTGCAAATGATATATATTTTATCAGTTTTCCATGCATTTTGGTTACCTAGATACATCAATAGTGATTGCATTTAATGATAGAAATTTTAAATCAATCGACAGCCTAGACTTTAGGAACTAGTTGGTCTATGACTGTCGATCGAATACTAAGATTTCTTATTTTGCTTAGAATTATAAAGTATTTTTCTTTCTAAGTTTATATTTATATTGGTAATTGAAGTCATGATTGCTTGTGTTGATATTTACGCTCAAAACTTGTTTACCCTGTGTTGCGCAAGTAAGTAGTTCTTGGCTGATTTGTGGTAGAACAGTATTGGTAAGAATTGCATCGATCATGCGGCCACCTGATTCAACTTCTGTACAACGTGAAGTGATTAGTTTTAACACTTCAGGGGTATAGTGTAGGTCGATGCCATGATTATCTTTAATGCGTTTTACGATACGGTCTAATTGCAATTCAACAATTTTTGAGAGCATATCATCAGATAGCGGATAGTAAGGAATAACTTGCATCCGGCCTAATAAAGCAGCTGGGAAAGTTTTCAGCAGGGGAGTACGCAGGGCTTTAGTTAGGCCTTCTGGGGTAGGCAACATTTCGGGGTCATCGCACATATCCATAATTAAATCTGTACCAACATTGGTGGTGAGAATGATAATGGTATTTTTAAAGTCGATATAGCGACCCTCGCCATCTTCCATCCAGCCTTTGTCAAATACTTGAAAAAAGATTTCATGCACATCTGGATGTGCTTTTTCTACTTCATCGAGCAAAACAACACTGTAAGGTTTACGACGGACAGCTTCAGTTAATACACCACCTTCACCATAGCCGACATAGCCTGGAGGTGCTCCCTTCAAAGTGGATACAGTATGAGCTTCTTGATATTCACTCATGTTGATAGTAATCACATTTTGTTCACCACCATATAATGTATCGGCTAGAGCCAGTGCAGTTTCGGTTTTACCCACGCCGGAAGGACCAGCAAGCATGAAAACACCAATAGGCTTGTTGGGATTGTCTAGATTGGCGCGTGAAGTTTGAATACGGCGGGCAATCGCATCCAAACCGTGGCGTTGGCCGATGATGCGTTTATTTAAGGTGTCAGCAAGCTGTAATACAGCCTCAACCTCGTCTTTCATCATTTTCCCGACAGGAATTCCAGTCCAGTCTGCTACAACGTCGGCAACCGTACGACTGTCTACTAACGGCATAACTAAGGGTTGAACACCTTGCAGTTTTTTCAATTTAGTAACCAGCTCTTTTTGGCGGGTGCGTAACTGTTTGTTTTCTTCATCAGTTGTCTCTTGTTCAACCTGCATGATTTGTTCACGTACAGCCAATAGCTCTACAACCAAGTCTGCTTCAGATTTCCATCTGTCTTCTAATTTTTTCAGACGGCCTTCAACCTCAGTTAATTCTTTACCAATGTTTGTGATCCGAGCTTCAGAATCGAAACTGAGTTTCTTCTCACGTTCTAAATTTGCTTGCTCGAGTTTTAATGCTTCAGATTTCTTACGTAGATATTCAATGCTGCCAGGCACAGCATGTTGGCTGACTGCAACGCGTGCGCAGGCAGTATCAATCAGGCCTACAGCTTTATCGGGGAGCTGACGTGCTGGAATATAGCGGTGGGAAAGTTTTACAGCAGCCTGGATTGCTTCATCAAGAATGATCACTTTATGGTGTTTTTCTAGAGAAGCATTCAATGCCCTAAGCATGTTGATGGCTTTTTCTTCATCGGGTTCATCTACTTGTACCACTTGGAAGCGACGAGTTAGGGCAGGATCTTTTTCAAAATATTTTTTGTATTCTGCCCATGTAGTTGCACCGATAGTACGAAGTTTGCCACGAGCCAATGCAGGTTTGAGTAAGTTGGCAGCATCACCAGTACCGGCAGCACCACCAGCACCAATTAAAGTATGGATTTCGTCGATGAATAGCACGATTGGGGTTGGGCTGGATTCTACTTCATCCATCACTGCTCTGAGGCGTGATTCAAATTCTCCACTAACACTGGCGCCAGCTTTGAGCAAACCGATATCCAATAAAATTAATTGAACATCTTTTAATCCAGGAGGGACATCCCCAGCAGCTAAACGTAATGCCAAAGCTTCAACCACAGCAGTCTTACCAACACCGGCTTCACCGGTGAGAATCGGGTTGTTTTGACGGCGACGCATTAGGATATCAATCATTTGTCTGATTTCAGTGTCGCGTCCTGTGATTGGATCTATTTCGCCATTTTTAGCCTTTTCGGTAAGATTGCTGCCGTATTTAGCTAAGGCACTTTCTTTGTGAGTAGCATTAGGCTCTGAAGATAAGGCATTTTGGGTAACATCAAGATTTTCTTCAGAGTTAGCAGTAATAGCAATAATATTGTTTGCCAATGTCTCTGGTTTGATTTTCAGGAATTCAGATGAAATATTGGCCAAAATACCCTGCAAAGTTTTATTTTGCAGCATGGTATAGAAAATATGAGCTGTACGGATTTTGTCTGTACCAAATTTAAGTGAACTGTATGTCCAAGTTTGTTCGACAAGGGTTTGGATATGTTCGGAGAAGTCAATAACGGCAGTAGCACCAACAGGCAGTTTTTCTATTGCAGCCAATACATCTTTTCGTACTTTGGCTTCATCCAAATTAAAATGATTGATCAGGCAGAAGATATCTGTTTTTTCAGTTTGAAGCAGAGAGTGTAGCCAGTGTACCAATTCAACATAGCTGTTTTCTCGAAGACGGCAGAAAGTATAGGCATTTTCCAAAGTTTTATACAAAGTAGTATTTAACTTACCAAATAATACGCTGCGGCTGATGTTTGACATAAGACGTCCTTAATTAAATTATTTCAAATATGTCCAAAATAGTTTTTTAAAGCTTTTATCGACGATGGCCGTCTGAAAAGCTGATTAATGATTGCTGACGATCAAGTCTTTTGCATCTCGGGAAACATTCCCCAGCCAAGTTGATAAGCCGAGTTGAGTGTTCCCTCCTAAAACCATCAGTGGAACTTCTTTTTGCATCAGAATAGGTTGGATGTCCCATTCATATTCTTCTGCGGCAAATAAACGAACCCATTCGCGTAAACGGGCTGCATTAATACCGTCTTTAAAGAATGATTGGTAGGCTGGTAGAGTAAGGGGGCCAATAATAATCCGGAATTTACTTTGCATATCATAGAGTTTGTCACCTAGTAGTAAACCGTCCCCAAGTGTGTAGTTGCCCATAATCCCAATTTGCGTTTTCTCTTCTTCGACTTCAACCCAGTACCCTACGTTAGTTTGAATGTTGACAGGAACTTGGAAATAGCGAGTGAGCAGTTGTTGCAGGTTGACTGCAGATCGGCTTTGTTTTATTAATAGACCAGAAAAATAACGTTTAGCAAATTCGTGAATTAAACCTTTGTTATGTGTGGTCGGAATATTAAGGCCATTAAAACTGGCAATATATTTTCCGAAGCGGTCTTCGGCATTTTTATCTAACGATGTAATGCTTTGGGCATTGGCCCACGCCCGATAGAATAAGATAGCCAGGCGGTGTTGCAACATATTTGCAAAACCTGTCCATGCCCGGTCTCCGTGTTGATGTTGGCGTTCATAAGCATATTCGGTTAAATGTAGAGGTAGTGGACCAGATGGGCCAAACAGACCAAATCCATTAATGGAAATTTCTACATAATGTGGTGATAAGGTTACCGATTGGAGATTGCGTGGGGCAAAAGTAAGCAAAGGATTTTGGCGGATCCTTATTTTCTCCATTTTTGGGCTAATAGCTTTGCCTAATATTTGCCCACCAGTAATAAATTTAACGGACTCAAGCTGGCGCAAGAGTGAAAAATAATCATACTTATATGGTTGAGAGGAAACTTTATTTAAAAAGATTGTAAGTTTTTCATCCCAAGCATTGTCTAATGAGTCACCAAAATCTGTTTTTGGGTTGACTGGACTCATATAATCATCCTCTCCCCAATTTCAGACGGCCAAGTAGCAATATGACCTTGCTGGAGCGTGTCAATTCGCAGTTGTACAAATGAGTTAATAGACACCAAACGTCGGAAATAATGGTTTAAAACTGATCCAAATAGGAAAGGATGAACGCCGCCTAATTGAGCTTCATCCAGTGTAACGGTAATGTTGATTCCTCGGATAGGGGCGGCAACTCCATAATGACGGACTACTTTGTTAATAATTGAGGTTTCAACTCGTATAATTGACTCAATCTGTTTTTTCAGTAAATCACTTTCAGAAGAAACAAATACTGTTAAAAGCTCTTTTAAAGCAACAGGTGCATCTTCTTTATCAGTATTTAAAAGAGACAGGTAATTTAAACTTAATTGATTTAAAAATGACCAAAGAGTCCTATCTTCACTTACTGCTTCTTGAGGTCTTGTTAATTTAGAAATCAGTTTAATCGATTTGACTGGCAAAAATCCCTCAATAAGAAAGTCAGATTCTCCGTCTCGAGGCATGATTAGAGGCAAATCTCTGCTTGTACACCAAGCGTCGACAGAAAGGTGCTGTACGTTTGAATTAAAGGCGTAATTCTGATTATTAGCAAGAGATAAAAATACCTCACTACCTAAATAGGAAGAGCGAAAACCATTTTTAGCTGAGTTTTCGGATGGTACTCTATCAGCACGACGAGCAGAAAAATAAGCATGCTGAGTTTGGGCTTCTGGAAAGAGTCCTATATCCGGTGCTTTGTACATCGGTGAAAATACTACGGTTTGAAGGTTGTTGGTATCAAAGCCTTTTACTTGCTCGATAGCGTAAACTTCATAATTCAGGGGCTGGGTACGGTCGATAACGACATGGTGCTCCTGATCTTGAATATTTACCGGAAAGCGTGAGCTTTTTTTTCTGAATAAGTTGACGACTGGTACGGCATTTACAGAAAAATCATCTACACCGATCAGCTCAGTTAATTCAGGTATTTTATTACTGAATAAAAATGAAAGACTAAAATAGCGTTTACGATAAGTAATAATTTTTTTATTGACTCCCTTATCGTTTACGATTTCCTCTAAATGTTCAGGTACTTTAGGTAAGTGTCCTTTTTTCTCGGCTTGTTGGACGGCTTGTTTAATATTTTTTTGAGAAATAAATAGAAACTTTTCCGGTAGGCGTGAATACTCCTGCATAATTCGGAATGCACTCACCGATTTATCTAAATTAAATGATAAGGCTTCATCTTCTCGAAAACCACGATGTTCTGGTGTAGTAGGTAATGGGTAATACCATTGTTTTGGATTTTCGTAACTGTGGCAAACAACACCCACACATTCAGAAGCCAATAGAAACAGCAATGAAGATGATTTAGAAAGCTCTGTACCCAAAAATATAGATAATTCATCTGGCAACATCTCTGAACATGCACCTGGTACGCTCAATGAAAAATCCAAACGCAAGGCAGATTGTACTTTCTTACTAGAGGATTGTTTGAGTGCAGGGAGTGTGTTTGGCAAATAACCTATTGAGTCAGTGTATTTGGCTTTTTCAATATGAAGTGGCAGAATTTCAGTAGTTTTAGTTACAGAAAATGGACAACTTACTTTAAATTCATCAATAGGCAGAGACCTTAATATTTTACCTCGTTCCAGTAGATTGATCACATCAGCGTTATATTGATTAGTAGGCTCTAGATTGACAATAGCTGCAGCCGGTTTTTGATTGATGAAGTCAGGATAAACAACTTCTAAGATTCTTTGGACAAAACGAGGATACTCCGCATCCAGTTTAAGTTGGGTGCGTGCAGTAAGAAAACTTACCCCCTCCAAGAGTCTTTCAACATAGGGGTCAGGAATATCGGTTGTATCTAAAGCTAATCTTGAGGCTATCTTAGGATATTGGGCTGCAAACTCTTTACCCATTTCCTTTAGAAAAGTTAGCTCTTTGTTGTAGTAAGACAGTAATTTATTATTCAAGCCCCATTTCCCCCATCTAATAAGTCAAACAATCCTGTTTCAACATCCATGCTGGTTCGGAGCAAGAATTCTTTAGGATAAGGATTGAGTTTCAGGTAACCTTTGATTTCAATAATGAGTTTATTATGTAAAGCATCGTCATCATCGTCTGAGGTATTTACGATCACTTGTAGAGTCTTATTTTCAAGACGCGGTTCAAAATCGATGATGGCTTGTTTGATGTTCTGTTCCACATCTTGCCATTCAATATCGGAAAAATTAATACCAGAAAGGGGAGGGATACCATAATTTAATGTAGAAGAGCGTGCATTTTCAGTTAGGTCAATCCCCATAGTTTCTGCTTGCATGTTGCATGTATTCAGTAGATAAAGAATATCACGCAGTACTGCTTGCCGATATTGATCAAGATTAATGACCTGATCGGATCGTGCCTCTTTTTTTCTGCGCGGTTCTTCATCTGTTAGTCTGTCAAATAAAGAGGGTAACAGTTGATTTTTGAATTGCGACATGTTTAATTGCTGAGTTTGAAGGATGGATAGATTTTAATGATTTTGTTCAAATCTAATATTACGAATATCTAAAAGGCCAAAATCATGGTTATCGGTATACAAAGTTTTTTGACCAACCCCTGTAAAGAGTTGCTCTGCTATTTCAATCCAGTCAGTTTGTGAGCACTTCATTAGCAGATCTGACCATGCTGTTTCCTCACCAGGCATAACAGTATAGCGGGCAGGACTAGTACATTGAATACACTCACCATTAGTAAATTTAATTTCAGACGCTCTCCAAATGATGTCCAGTAAGGAACTTGGAGCCTTAAAAGAAATATTTTCAATAGAATCCCATGTTTGCCAGTAATAGTGACCTTGATAGAAATATTCATAAACGAAAGCAGTACGTACGTCTCCATCCATAATCCAGTCGCTATCCATTTCAGAAACTGATTTATCTGCTAAAAGGTAAGTAATATGTACTGGGGAGCCGTCTATATTCTCAGATAACACAGTATAATCATCGACAAGAGCCTTGTTTTTCTGTTCTGAAACATGGGCAACTAAAGAGAGTTGCTTTTGAAGAATATCAAGTTTACTTGCGTGCTGTTCTAGAGTTTTGGGTTTTTGCTGTGTTTTAAAGACTGCTTGGCGACGTATTTCAGCAGAAATATTTTCAATAAGGTAGAGCATCAGGGGCTTTTGAGTATCGGGAAAAAGTTTTTGGTATTGTCCGATTTGTTTTAAAGCCTGTTCCCATTTTGCGCATAGACACTGATATTGAATCAGTGCTAAACGATGTTCTTGGTTGTCAGGATTTGAACGTACAAGCTCAATCATCTCTGATAATTTAGTCTTCAAATCCATTTCAATGATTCCTTATTTAATTTATAAAGATGAATAATAGAAGTTAAAAACAAGATTAATTTTTCAGTTAAGTAGTGCCGTCTGAAAAGTGAAAAAATTTATGTATAAAGCCTGACTTAAAAACAAACGCCTTTTAAGTCAGGCTTTTTTACTTAAATCTACATATCAATTATGCAGATTTGTTTTCTTTGATATTGAAGGCCATTTGAACTTCAGCACCTTTAGAACCTTTATCGGTTTGTTCCCAATATTGGTTTTTCACTTTTGCAGCTTGGAATGAATAACGCATTTTCAGCGCATCATTGTCTTGTACGCCAATGAATTTCACACCGGTTACTAAGACATCTTCTAATGTAGTGCGTGAGTATTCAATTTGTTCGCCACCAGCTTTACATACAGAAATTTCTACTTTGCTCAAGTGTTGGCCGGTAGCGCAGTTTTTCAAAATGGTTGGAGCTGCTTTATCGATAGCAGCAATTACAGTTAAGTCATTGAAATTGACTTTACCGGCACCACCGCCACCACCGCTGGTCATTGAACCAGGTTGCTCAGCACCCCAGTCAAAACTTTCGATGTTAGTCCAGTCTTTATGGTTAGAATCTTTTGACTCGCCATTTACACCTTCGACTTTCATGAACATATCAATAGCCATTTTTTACTCTCCTAGTTAAAAAATATAAGTGATTTAACAACAGGGCACTAATATACCCAACTAAATAAACTAAGCCTGACTATTCTTGTTTAGTCGAAGGCAATTTGGAAACTAAGCGTAGAGAAACAGTAAGTCCCTCAAGTTGGTAGTGAGGACGCAGGAAGAATTTAGAAGTATAGTATCCTGGATTATCTTCTACTTCTTCTACAACTACCTCAGCAGCAGCCAATGGTTTGCGTGCTTTCGTTTCTTGCGTAGAGTTGGCAGGGTCTCCATCTACATAATTCATAATCCATTCGTTTAACCAACGTTCCATGTCATCACGTTCACGGAATGAGCCAACTTTGTCACGAACAATACATTTTAAATAGTGTGCGAAACGGCAGCATGCGAATAAATAAGGCAAGCGAGCTGATAAACGTGCATTGGCGGTAGCATCTGGATCGTAATATTCAGATGGTTTATGCAAAGATTGCGCACCGATAAATGCAGCTAAATCCGTGTTCTTACGATGGATTAATGGCATAAAGCCCAATGCAGCCAATTCCGCCTCACGGCGGTCACTAATAGCGATTTCTGTTGGGCATTTCATGTCTACACCACCATCATCGGTTGGGAATGTGTGGCAGGGAAGATTTTCAACGATACCGCCTGATTCCACACCGCGAATAGCGGTACACCAGCCATAGTATTTAAATGAGCGGTTAATATTTACTGCCATTGCATAAGCAGCATTGGCCCAAGTATATTTATTGTGATCTGCACCTTCTGTTTCTTCTTCGAAGTCAAATTCGTCTACAGGATTTGTTGTGGCACCATAAGGCAGGCGAGACAGAAAACGAGGTAGGGCTAAACCGATATAACGTGAATCTTCGGATTCACGCAGGCTTCGCCATGGAGCATATTCGGCATTTTGGAAAATTTTACTTAAGTCACGCGGATTAGCTAACTCTTGCCAAGACTCCATTTGCATTAATTTGGGAGATGCACCAGCAATAAATGGACAGTGTGCAGCCGCTGCAATCTTCTCAAGACTATTGAGCATTTCTACATCAGGGGCAGAGTGATCAAAATAATAGTCACCTACTAAACAACCAAAGGGTTCACCGCCAAATTGGCCGTATTCTTCCTCATAAATACGTTTAAAGAGTGGACTTTGATCCCAAGCTGTACCTTTAAAGCGTTTTAAATTACGAGCAACCTCTTTTTTAGAAATAGGTAATACTTTGATTTTCAGTAAAGTATCTGTTTCGGTGTTGGTCACTAAATGATGCAGGCCGCGCCATTCACCTTCAAGCTTTTGAAAGTCCTCATGATGCAAGATTAAGTTGATTTGTTCAGAAAGCTTTCTGTCAATTTCGGCAATAATTGCTTCAATGGTTTGATAGGTATCATCTGAAATGGTGACGGCATTTTGTAAGGCCTGCTGAGCCAATGTTGCGACTGCATTATTTACAGCGCTTTTAGCTTCTTCCGTTTTAGGTTTGAATTCTTTTTGAAGCAGCTGTTCAAATTCATTGGTTGCAAACACATGTTGCGAACTGCCATTTCCTAGGGTATCTAATTGTTTTTCAGCCATGATTTACTTTCACTTCTAGTTTTATTAGAGACTATTGTTCATCTTTGGATGTTGATTTAGGTGCAGCTGCAAGACTTTTTAGTAATTCGCTGTCCCCTAAGACTTTTCCAATTAATTCTTCAGCCCCACTTTTACCATCCATATATGAGAGTAAATTAGATAGTTCTGTACGCGCCTGTAAAAGTTCATTTAGAGGTGCTACTTTTTTAGCTATCGCAGCTGGTGAGAAGTCATCCATGCTTTCCAATTCGAGTTCTACATTCAAATTTCCTTCACCTGTCAATGTGTTTTTTACGTTGAAGGCGACACGAGGTTTAAGGGCTTTCATGCGTTCGTCGAAATTGTCTACATCAATTTCTAAGAATTTTCGTTCGGCCAAGTCAGGCAGTGGTTCGACAGGTTTACCAACCAAATCTGCCATAACACCCATAACGAAAGGCAGTTCAATCTTTTTCTCTGAGCCATACAACTCTACGTCATACTCAATTTGCACGCGAGGAGCTCGATTGCGGGCAATAAACTTTTGACCTGATGATTTATTTCGTGACATGGTTATAACCTTAGGATAATTAATAATGTTGTATATCTAAAAGATATTTACGAAATTGTGGATGAGGTGTACTGATTTTAGGAATTTGCTGTATCTTCATCTGGTTTGCCAATTAAAACTTCTAAATTGGCAATACTTTCTGGGCTAATATCTTTCATGATGTCATAAAAGTTCATATTCATTTGTCGTTGCACTCTGCGGATAAACAGTGGTGCAGGGTGGCTGGGCTCAAGAGTTTCAAAATAAATGCAGATTTTCTCTAAAGCTAAATCAACATCAGCACGGTTTTTAATATTCAGACGGCGCCATGCGTCAGCCTCTTGAATAGATTGTTCTTGCGTAATAGCCAAGCTGTTAGTTTCAGAGGGGAACTCAGGCTGTTCTGTCTGTTGTACTGAGGGAGCGCTCCCATCATTATAGTTGATGGCTTTGTGAATTAGGGTAAGAGGTTTTTGAATAACATCAAAATCAAGTGAGTGTTCATCCTGTAAATTAGACGAGAAAATGCGTTGGATGTCTTTCAGACAGTCCAATGCTTGAATTAATGCGGTTAATTCAGGTTTTCCCGTATCGGCATTTACTCTAATATCGAGCATTAGCCGCTCTTTACCTCCTGGATAATTTTGTGGATCATTCCCTTGTAGGATAGAAACAGCTTCTTTTACAGTAATAGGCTGTTGGGTTAACCCATTTATCAATAATTTAGATGAAAGAATCTCTTTGATAATGCCATCAAGTGTAGTAAAGGAGCTAAGAGCATTGATCCTGTAAAAGGGATCAAATTCACCGTCTTCATCTTCAAGTTTGGGGTAAATGGATTCCCAATATAAGTCTATATTAGCTCTAATTGCTTCGCAGCCAGCGCAGAACCCTACGAGTCCATGTTTGGCAGTAAGAGCTTGTGCATAATAAGCCAAGACATGTAAATCTTTAGACTCGGCTAGCAATTGATTGCACAACTTTTCTACTGTTGCCCAGTCGGCCTCTTCTGCAGGAATAATCGTGTCACCATATTGTTGTTCTGGTTTGCCTTCAGCTACGCTTTGTAGTTCTAAAAAGCGGCTATCGTATTCGATATTTACACCTTCGGGACTGTCGATAGAGATAGGCTCGTCCCATCGAGGAAATGTGTTCATCTACTTATAATCCAAATAACTTATTAAACAGTGAGCATGAGGGGAGGCCTTCATGTTTTATGTGGTAACCGCTTCCAATCTCTTGCCAAAAACTACCAATGCCGTCTGAATCAGATAAAAATTTGTGAAAGGATTCAGAGAGGATAGAGTTCTCTGTTGTATCACTACTGTAAAAATCTTCGATACAACATTCCCCTTCTTTTAATATCTCGCGAAAGGAATTTTTTTTCTTTAAAAGAAAAAAAAGAGAATCAAGTGATTCGGGAATAGAGCTAGGTTTATAAAATAACACAAATGGGTATTTTCTGCCAATTTTATCAGAACTACCAGCAGTCATACCAGTATAAATAAGATCATCAGGTAATTTGATGCAAAATAGCCAAATTTGCAAAGGGGAATATGTTTTTCGAGTGAATGAAATTAATTTGTTTTGGTCGGAGCATCGGTTAAACCAGTTATCCCAAAAGATTTTATCGTGAGTTTGAAGATTCTCGGAGAAAATAAAATCACGGGATTGATTCAGTTTGCCAAAAAAATAGACTTCATTTTGCTTAAGCATGAGTAGTCATCACAAGAGAAGAGGTTTTAGATTCCCAAGTTGCTAATTAGATACAACTGCTAAGACTCGTACTCTAGCATAATTCGATGTGTTGATAAATATAAATTTAAACCGCTTGAAATAATAACTTAAGAAATGTAAATAATCTTTAAAAATATGCGCTTACTATATGATATTTTAATAATAAAGTTTATTAAATACAGTTTTATTTATAGCTTATTGTTTGTTATAATTTTTGCAAAATAACGTGCCCAAGTCCTCAGAAAGTGATTGGCGTTCCTTGTTTTGAGGTTTCTACTTGTAGATTAATTAGGATTTCGACGGAGTAATCGCATGTCCTCTTCCGGTAACACCATAGGTATTCTTGTTCCTCAGCCTTCTGCACCTGCCATGGTGTCCAAAGGATCTGCCAATCCGCCTGAGCCGCTGACTAATGCAGCCGGTCCGGTGGATGTGATAGAGATGGTGGCTGATGTTGCCTCTAGCGCCCTTTCTTTGGTTGCTCCTGACTCTGCTGCAGCTAATGTAGCTGATGCTGTATCTGATGTGGTTTCCCTTGCTTCAATGGTCCCAGGTTTGCCTAGTGTTAGACTGCCTTCACGAAAGATGGTCAGTGGTTTTGGCGGGGGCAGCGGAGCAGGTTCTGATGGCGGGGTGGTTACTTCTGGTCATGGTCACTGTATCCCCTGTAAAGTTGCAGCAGCTATCGGTAATCCTGTTAATGCCGTACTTGGTATCAAAGTCTTATTTGATGAAACAGAGGTTGACTTTGGCTTTGATTCCCCGCTTCCCCTTGTTTGGCAGCGCAGCTATTATTCCGACCAAATAGGCAACGGCTGGCTGGGACAAGGTTGGTCGCTGCCGTTCTCCATGCGTCTTGTCCGTACTGCCGACGGTTTTCTCTATATTGATGAGCAGGGCAGGGAAATTTCGTTGCCGGATATCAGCGACGAAGCAGAAGAGCCTTATTCCGCAACCGACGATGGTGAAGACAATTTATATGAAGAAGAGGCTGCGCCGCGACCTGCTTCTGCCGAAGAAGATCCCTACGGTCTAGATGACGCCTATTTTGATCCTTACGAACAAATCTACTTTTCACAGATTTCAGACGACCTCTACCAAATCGCCTCCCCCGACGGCGGCGCACGGCTGCTGTTTGCCGAAGTCGATTCCGGTTGCGGCATTTACCAACTGGTCGCACAACTCGACCGCAACGGCCGCCATATCCGCCTCTGCTACGACGACAACGGGCTGCCGCACAGCATTTACGACGGCAGCGGCCGACACTTCCAACCCGTATTCTCCTCTATCCGGCTGCACGACAACGATCCCGACTTCGACCCGGCCGGAGAAAGGGACGTCTTCGTTTCCGAGGACGAACGTTTCTACGTCAACCGCCTTACTTCCATCACCTTCAACGGCAAGGAATTGGTGCGCTACGACTACGACGGCTACGGCGATTTGACCGCCGTTTACGGACGCGACGGCAAAAAACTGCGCGGTTTCGCCTACCGAAACCACATCATGGTCGAACACAGCCAGCCCGACGGACTGGTGTCCCGCTACGAATACGACCGTTACGACACCGACGGCAAAGTGCTTAAAAGCAGCAACAACCTCGGCGAAGAATGGACGTTCGACTACCGCAAAGGCCATACCGTCGTTACCGACGCATTGGGACGGACGGAAGTATACGGTTTCGATGAAAACCGCGAACTCGTCTACCGCATCGATGCCGACGGACAACGCAACGACAGCGAACGCGACGACTACGGCCGCATTACCGTAGAACGCGACCCCCTCGGACGCGAAACCCGCTATCTCTACGATACCGAAGGCAACGTTATCGCCATCACCGCGCCGGACGGCAGCAGCACCCAGATCGACTACCACGAAACCCTCAACCTGCCGGTTGCCGTCAACGATCCCGCAGGCAGGATTACCGCCTACGATTACGACGGACGCGGCAACCTCATCAGTATCACCGACTCCGCCGGTTACACCACCAGCTACGGCTACAACGCCCAATGGCTGCCCGAAACCATTACCGACGCCTTAGGCAAAACCCGACGCCTACACTACGACACCCTCGACCAGCTCGTCAGCTTCACCGACTGTACCGGCGAAACCACCCGTTTCGGTTACACCGAATACGGCGATCTCGAAACCGTTACCGATGCGCTGGGCCATACCACCCGACACCACTACGACGCAGCGGGCAACCCCGTCCGTACCGACTATCCCGACGGCAGTCACGAAACCTTCGAATACGACCGCCTCAACCGTCTGACCGCCTACATCGATGGACTCGGTGCCAAAACCGCCTACGAACTCGCAGTGGACGGACTGCCGCTCAAACGCATCAACGCGCTGGGCCATACCTTTGCCTATGCCTACGACAAAGCCCGCCGTCTGACCGTCCTTACCAACGAAAACGGCGAAACCTACCGTCTCGATTACGACCAAACCGACAACCTGATCCAAGAAACCGGCTGGGACGGCAAAATTACCGCCTACGGCTACGATGCCGCCGGACAACTGGTTCAACAGACCGAATACGGCCAAAGCACCGATCAAGGTCGTCTGAAAGACCGCCCCGAGACTTGGCACATCCATCATTTCAAACGCAACATCCTCGGCCAACTGATCGAAAAGCAGAGCCGCAAAGTCTCCAGCCGCAACGGACAAAGCAAAGACGAAGGCATCAGCCGCACCCGTTTCGAATACGACCTGATTACCGGCAACCTGACCAAAGCCCGCAACCATCACAGCAGCGTCGAACTCGTCTACGACGAACTCGACCGCCTCATCGGCGAAACCACCGTCCACAACGGCCAAAGCGCCACTGTAGGCTACCGATACGACCCGTTGGGCAACCGCATCCGCACCATCCTTCCCGACGGCCGCCATATTGATTACCTGTACTACGGCAGCGGACACCTGCACCAAATCAGCCTCGACGGCGAAGTCGTCAGCGACATCGAGCGCGACAAACTGCACCGCGAAATCCAAAGGACACAGGGCAGCATCAGCAGCCTGTACGACTACGACCCCATGGGCCGTCTGAAAAGCCAGCGTACCGTCCAGAACGGCACACAAACACTCAGCGGCAAACAAAAACCGCTGGCCGGCGGCGCCGTCAACCGCCGCTACGCCTACGACAAAGCCGGCAACCTGATTCAAAGTGCCGACCAAAGAAGCGGCGTACTCAATTACGTTTACGACAAAATCGGACGCATTCAGGAAGCCCGCAACAGCCAAACCGGTCGCAGCGAAATCTTTGCCTTTGACCCCGCCCACAACATCCTTTCCGACAAAGCGGCCGAAGGGAAGGGCAAAGGCAGTAACATTAGCAGCGGCAACCGCCTCAAAGAATACAACGGCATCGAATACACCTACGACGCACTGGGCAACCTGATCTACCGCCAGCTGCCTAATGGCGAAAACCAATATTATCAATACGACCTCGAAAACCAACTCGTCCGCGCCGAAATCAAAAAGCCCGCCGGCAATACCGAGATTTGGGAATACGCCTACGACCCGTTCGGTCGAAGGCTCTCCAAAGAGCGCCAAGACAAACTCGCCTGGACGAGTACCGACCCCAAACGTACCCACTTCGTCTGGGACGGCAGCCGCCTATTGCAGGAGTACACCTACAAAGGCAGTTACACCTATATCTACACCGGCCAAGACAGCTACGAACCGCTGGCGCAAGTCTTTGACAACGCCAAAGACGGCAAACAATACCTCGCCTATTTCCACAACGACCAAGTCGGCATCCCGCGCGAGATGACCGACATCCACGGCAATCTGTTGTGGTACGGCGAATATACCGCCTGGGGTCGTCTGAAATCGGAGATGAAGGTTTACCCAAACGCGCACCAGCCGTTCCGGTTGCAGAACCAGTATTTTGATGCGGAGACGGGGTTGCATTACAATTTCTTCCGTTACTATGAATCTGATACGGGACGGTTTGTGAACCAAGACCCGATTGGGTTGCTGGGCGGGGATAACCTTTATTCGTTTGCGCCTAATGCGCAGGGGTGGGGCGATCCCTTAGGTTTATCTTGGCTTGATATTCCAAAAAATCATGGAGTAACAGCTAAACCGCATATAAGTAATGCACATGGTCATCATATTATATTTAAAGGAAAGTTCGACCGTTCTCCTGCAATGAAGGATGCGTTAACTCGTTCCAGAAATATTGCACATAAATATAATATTCCATTAAATTTTAACTATCGAACTACTACTGGGCGTTCCAATCTAATGATTGCGTCAAATATTAAAGGTGTTCATACGGTTAAAAATGCAGAAAAAGTAGCTACTCTACTTGAACAAGCTGATAAGCGTGTGACACAATGGATGAAACGCGGAGTTATGAATAAAGCACAAGCAGATAAATATATGAGTAAGCAATTGACAAGAATTGGTGGGAAAGTTTTTGGCAAGTATGGTTCTCATAGTAAAAAATGCTAATTTATTAAGTGTATTGGATATAAGGATTGGTTATGAAAGCTTTAAATGAAAATTTGACTAATAATTTAATTAATGATGTTAAAAATGGAGTGTTAACTTCATTAGGTTTTGTTCTATCGAAATATGAAGAAAATGATATTTTTGCATATGTGTTATATATCGATGACTATTGTCAGTATTTAGGATGGGCTGCAAATACTATCTCTCATTACAAAGAATTAAAGAAGAATTTGCCAGTTGAAGAACATTCTTTTGTAAAATGGTATTATTCAGAATTTGAAATAGGCACAGGTGAAGTCCCCGAAGAAATTGATAAAATATTTAACCAAAATATTCAAGAAATTTTAGATAATATTCAAAAATTATTAGATGAAGATTTTGAAGTTGTTCAAGCAAATGTATATGATGCTATTATCGAAGGATTTAAATTAGCATTAACTGAGATGGATAAAAATAAGATAAAAAATATAATATTTTATGTTTCTCTTGCAGATAGTGATAATGCTGAAATTATGGAAAATTATTCAGCCAAGAAATTAAATTCATCAGAAAAATTTCTTCTTTTTAAGAATCGTTATGCTTGAAGCAAGCAGAGTAGTACACAAAATCCTCCAATTCTAATTAGCGTGTGTGTAAAACACACACACGCGGGCTTTTCAGTTTTCAGACGACCTCAATATTCTCTTTGAAGTCGTCTGAACTTTTGTTCTTTAATAATCTCATTATTTATCGGTTGACAAACCGATTGACATAGAGGTTGTCTGAGAAGCAGCTTTCAGACGGCCTCTATCAAATCGCCTCCCCCGACGGCGGCGCACGGCTGCTGTTTGCCGAAGTCGATTCCGGTTGCGGCATTTACCAACTGGTCGCACAACTCGACCGCAACGGCCGCCATATCCGCCTCTGCTACGACGACAACGGGCTGCCGCACAGCATTTACGACGGCAGCGGCCGACACTTCCAACCCGTATTCTCCTCTATCCGGCTGCACGACAACGATCCCGACTTCGACCCGGCCGGAGAAAGGGACGTCTTCGTTTCCGAGGACGAACGTTTCTACGTCAACCGCCTTACTTCCATCACCTTCAACGGCAAGGAATTGGTGCGCTACGACTACGACGGCTACGGCGATTTGACCGCCGTTTACGGACGCGACGGCAAAAAACTGCGCGGTTTCGCCTACCGAAACCACATCATGGTCGAACACAGCCAGCCCGACGGACTGGTGTCCCGCTACGAATACGACCGTTACGACACCGACGGCAAAGTGCTTAAAAGCAGCAACAACCTCGGCGAAGAATGGACGTTCGACTACCGCAAAGGCCATACCGTCGTTACCGACGCATTGGGACGGACGGAAGTATACGGTTTCGATGAAAACCGCGAACTCGTCTACCGCATCGATGCCGACGGACAACGCAACGACAGCGAACGCGACGACTACGGCCGCATTACCGTAGAACGCGACCCCCTCGGACGCGAAACCCGCTATCTCTACGATACCGAAGGCAACGTTATCGCCATCACCGCGCCGGACGGCAGCAGCACCCAGATCGACTACCACGAAACCCTCAACCTGCCGGTTGCCGTCAACGATCCCGCAGGCAGGATTACCGCCTACGATTACGACGGACGCGGCAACCTCATCAGTATCACCGACTCCGCCGGTTACACCACCAGCTACGGCTACAACGCCCAATGGCTGCCCGAAACCATTACCGACGCCTTAGGCAAAACCCGACGCCTACACTACGACACCCTCGACCAGCTCGTCAGCTTCACCGACTGTACCGGCGAAACCACCCGTTTCGGTTACACCGAATACGGCGATCTCGAAACCGTTACCGATGCGCTGGGCCATACCACCCGACACCACTACGACGCAGCGGGCAACCCCGTCCGTACCGACTATCCCGACGGCAGTCACGAAACCTTCGAATACGACCGCCTCAACCGTCTGACCGCCTACATCGATGGACTCGGTGCCAAAACCGCCTACGAACTCGCAGTGGACGGACTGCCGCTCAAACGCATCAACGCGCTGGGCCATACCTTTGCCTATGCCTACGACAAAGCCCGCCGTCTGACCGTCCTTACCAACGAAAACGGCGAAACCTACCGTCTCGATTACGACCAAACCGACAACCTGATCCAAGAAACCGGCTGGGACGGCAAAATTACCGCCTACGGCTACGATGCCGCCGGACAACTGGTTCAACAGACCGAATACGGCCAAAGCACCGATCAAGGTCGTCTGAAAGACCGCCCCGAGACTTGGCACATCCATCATTTCAAACGCAACATCCTCGGCCAACTGATCGAAAAGCAGAGCCGCAAAGTCTCCAGCCGCAACGGACAAAGCAAAGACGAAGGCATCAGCCGCACCCGTTTCGAATACGACCTGATTACCGGCAACCTGACCAAAGCCCGCAACCATCACAGCAGCGTCGAACTCGTCTACGACGAACTCGACCGCCTCATCGGCGAAACCACCGTCCACAACGGCCAAAGCGCCACTGTAGGCTACCGATACGACCCGTTGGGCAACCGCATCCGCACCATCCTTCCCGACGGCCGCCATATTGATTACCTGTACTACGGCAGCGGACACCTGCACCAAATCAGCCTCGACGGCGAAGTCGTCAGCGACATCGAGCGCGACAAACTGCACCGCGAAATCCAAAGGACACAGGGCAGCATCAGCAGCCTGTACGACTACGACCCCATGGGCCGTCTGAAAAGCCAGCGTACCGTCCAGAACGGCACACAAACACTCAGCGGCAAACAAAAACCGCTGGCCGGCGGCGCCGTCAACCGCCGCTACGCCTACGACAAAGCCGGCAACCTGATTCAAAGTGCCGACCAAAGAAGCGGCGTACTCAATTACGTTTACGACAAAATCGGACGCATTCAGGAAGCCCGCAACAGCCAAACCGGTCGCAGCGAAATCTTTGCCTTTGACCCCGCCCACAACATCCTTTCCGACAAAGCGGCCGAAGGGAAGGGCAAAGGCAGTAACATTAGCAGCGGCAACCGCCTCAAAGAATACAACGGCATCGAATACACCTACGACGCACTGGGCAACCTGATCTACCGCCAGCTGCCTAATGGCGAAAACCAATATTATCAATACGACCTCGAAAACCAACTCGTCCGCGCCGAAATCAAAAAGCCCGCCGGCAATACCGAGATTTGGGAATACGCCTACGACCCGTTCGGTCGAAGGCTCTCCAAAGAGCGCCAAGACAAACTCGCCTGGACGAGTACCGACCCCAAACGTACCCACTTCGTCTGGGACGGCAGCCGCCTATTGCAGGAGTACACCTACAAAGGCAGTTACACCTATATCTACACCGGCCAAGACAGCTACGAACCGCTGGCGCAAGTCTTTGACAACGCCAAAGACGGCAAACAATACCTCGCCTATTTCCACAACGACCAAGTCGGCATCCCGCGCGAGATGACCGACATCCACGGCAATCTGTTGTGGTACGGCGAATATACCGCCTGGGGTCGTCTGAAAAAGGATGAACGCGTCTATCGGAACGCGCATCAGCCGTTTAGATTGCAAAACCAATACTTCGATGAAGAGACCGGGCTGCATTACAACCTGATGCGCTATTACGAGCCTGAGGCCGGGCGGTTTGTGAATCAGGACCCGATTAAATTAATTGGTGGAGATAATCTATATCAGTTTGCGCCTAATGCGGCTATGTGGCTTGACCCTTGGGGGTTAGCAAAATTCGGTTCTGGGAAAGGTACACATAATGCAATTGTTAGTCATTTTGATAGTAAGGGTAATCTTGTGGGGCAGCCACGTTCCTATCAAAGTGGAGGTATGACTCCAGAGGAAAGGGCATTAGGTTTTCCTAGATCAACTTTGGCCACTCATACAGAAAATAGAGCGATGCGAGATTTAACGCCGGACTTGAAGCCTGGAGATACAGTGAGAATTAAAGGAGAGTACCCAGCATGTCCTAGTTGTAAAGGGGCTATGAATAGAGCACATGAAAAAACAGGGGCCAGGATAATTTATGAAGCTCCAGGGACTGAACCATGGGAAGCAGGAAAAAGTAAAAAAAGAACTCGTAAAGCACCTCGCCCAGCTGGAAAAAAACGACAAACACCTCTACCTGGAAAATGTTAAGAAACAATATGATAAGGAATTTTTTATGGAAATTATTTCAAGAAATACATATTACAAAATAGAAGATGATATTCTTACCATTGCATTTGCAGATAGTGAAAAACCTAATCCTGACAATTACTTAATTTTGCAAAGAGAAGTTGATGACTTAGAATACTATTATTATGAAATTAATAGTCAACAATATTCAGGGGTAGGTGGCTTCAAAAAGGTAGAAATTTATTCTGATAAATTAGTTATTTATTTTCAAGAAAATCAAAAAATTTATCAAAATAGTATTAAAAATCTAATTATTACATATCAACCTGATAAAAAATTAAATGAATATATTGAGTATATTTTTGGAGAATCTGATTGTGAAGTTGTAATTTGCTAAGTTTAAAAAATAATGACGGTAAGGCTACAATATCTAAAAAAACAATAATAAAGGGATTAGGAAAATATTGAAGGAAATATCTTTCTATCAAAAAAATTATGGAGTATACTTTTATGTTTAAATTAAAATTATTTCCCGAGGGTTTTTTTAATATATGTATTAAACGTAAAGTAGAAATTAAAAAGTTAGATAAACTTCCCAAGCTAGATAATAACTATTTGTTATTTATTTCTAAGTATCAGGAGGTAGAGATAATACCTGATATTTCTCTTTTTAATTATGAAGAGGCTTTAAATGAAAATAGATACTTAGAGTGCAATTATTCAGAAATATCAAGGTGTTTTTGGGGTATTGGACAAGCAGGACAGGGAGATGGATGGTTTTTAAATAAAATAGATAATACCATTTTTCATTATAATCATGATGCTGGAGAGTATACCAAATCTGGATTTACAAATTTAGGGATAGGTTTCCCACAATTTATCCAGTTGGCTTTATTATACCGAGATTTAGAACACCTATTGGATGAAGGAGAGACACTTACGGATAATATAAAAACTGAGTTTATAAATTCAGTAAATAGTATAAGTAATAATTTGTTTAATGTTTATCCATTTAAGTATTTTTAATTGGAATATTCAATGAATTTATTAAACAAACCGCAGCCCCGCACAAAACCTTCATTTCTGATGTAGGATATGTGCGGTACGCACGCGGTTTCTGTTTTTCAGACGACCTCAATACCTTTTTTGAGGTCGTCTGAATCATTTGTTCTTTAACAATTTATTAGCAGTTAACATAGAGGTCGTCTGAAAACTAACTTTCAGGCGACCTTCATCTTATTTTGTCAAAAATGTGCGTACGAAAGGGTTTTTATATCATACTGCTGCCTTTGAAATAGAATAAAAGGCGTATATAAAATCATGTGAGAGAATGATTTCAGATACTAAACGGCAGGGATTAATTTCTAGGAAACAGGCAGCAAGACTGCGTAGAATTATTGGTAAATGTTCCTAATTTTATTAATGTAAATATATTGGAAAGGGTTAATATGACATACTTGATTAAGCCATATGAATCAATTGGTGATTTTGTATTTGGTACTTCTCTTGAGGAAATACAAGAAAAACATGGAAAACCAGCAAGAATGGTTGAAGATAATATTATGAATAATAAGGTGGAATATAGGAATGCTTGTGAGTTAGTTTATGAAAACGATAAATTGGTTTATGGATATTGCTTAAAAGATTCTAATCCCATATTAGGAGATATTGATATATTTAAAAATTCAATCGAAGACCTTAAAGCTATCGATTCAGAATTTATCGAAGGAAAAAAATATATTCTTTTTAAGAATCTCGGGATTTGTATAGGAGGTATGACAGGGAAAAAAATTCCTGAAGGCAAGTTATTAATTGCATTTGATAAAAATCACTTTGATTTTTTTGAATGTTTTATCGAGGTGTAATCGAACTGTAGCCAATGAAGCTTCCAATTCCGATGTAAAGTAAGTCATAACCTGCACAAAATCTTCAGTCATGACGTAGAGTGTGTGCGGTACGTACGTACGAGGTTTTTTGGTTTATTAGACGGCCTCAATACCTCTTTGAGGCCGTCTGAAATATTGGTTCTTTAATAATCTACTAAAAGCATTTATTATTACATATCCAATAATCATAATTTAAGGGAAAACGTTCATGGCGTGGCGGTTTGTGTTGCCTACTTGGGTGGTTGGGGTAGTGCTTTCGTTTGTGTTGCCGTTTGTGCCGCCATGGTGGGTTTGGTTGTCTGTAATGATGGGCATGTTTGTGTTGTGCCGAAGATTTGATATGGCTTGGTTGGCTCTGGCCGCCTGCATGGGCATGGCGTTTGGTGTGTGGCGGACAGGGCTGGTGTTGGCCGGTCAATGGCCTGTAGGGGAGGTGGCGGCTAAAGTTTTGACGATTGAAGTGGCGGATATGCCGCGTGATGATGGTCGGCGCGTGCAGTTTGCGGCAAGGGCTTGGGATGAGCGCGGTCAGGCTTTTGATTTGATGTTGTCAGATTATCAGCGGCGCGATTGGATGGTGGGTAGTCGGTGGTCTGTGTCGGCGCGGGTAAAGCCGGTGATTGGCGAAGTGAATGTGCGCGGTTTGAACCGTGAAACATGGGCTTTGGCCAATGGTATCGACGGCATGGGTACTTTGGGGCGCGACAGGAAACTTGTGCGGCAAGGCGGTGCTTTCGGTTTGGCTAATATGCGTGATGCGGTAAGCCGAAGTTGGCAGGGAACGGCGGACAAATATCCTGAGTTTTCAGACGGCATAGGGTTGATGCGTGCTTTGAGTATTGGTGAGCAATCGGCGTTGCGACCGCCTTTGTGGCAGGCATTCCGGCCTTTGGGACTGACGCACTTGGTCAGTATTTCGGGCTTGCATGTAACGATGGTGGCGGTATTGTTTGCCTGGATAATCAAGCGAATTTTTCGTTATTTGCCGTGGATTCCGGCGCAACCGCGTGTGTGGATATTGGCCGGCGGTGTTGCCGGGGCTTTGTTTTATGCGCTTTTGGCCGGTTTTTCTGTACCGACGCAACGCAGTGTGTTGATGTTGGCTGCGTTTGCGTGGGCATGGTGGCGCGGCAGTGGCGGCTCGGGCTGGACGGCATGGTGGCAGGCTTTGGCCGTTGTTTTGTTGTTGGACCCGTTGGCCGTATTGGGCGTGGGAACGTGGTTGTCTTTCGGTTTGGTTGCTGCTTTGATTTGGGCTTCATCAGGCCGTCTGAAAGAATCGGGCTGGCGTTTGGCTGTACGGGGGCAATGGGCGGCGACGGTATTGTCGGTGGTATTGCTGGGCTATTTGTTTGCTTCGTTACCTTTGTTCAGTCCCTTGGTCAATGCGCTGGCTATTCCTTGGTTTTCTTGGGTATTGACGCCGTTGGCTTTGCTGGGTTCGGTTTTCCCGTTTGAACTTGTCCAGTTGGTAGCGGCATTTTTGGCGGAATATACTTTACGCGGTTTGGTATGGCTGGCTACGGTATCGCCTGAATTTGCCGTCGCAGCGGCGCCTGTGCCTTTGCTAGTGTTGGCGATGATGGCGGCTTTGCTGTTATTGCTGCCTAAAGGAATGGGCTTGAAACCTTGGGCATGTTTGGTTTTATTGGGTTTTGTGTTTTACCGTCCTGCCAAGTTGGAGGAGGGGGTAGCAAGAGTTACCGTAATGGATGCAGGGCAAGGTTTGTCGGTGTTGATACAAACGCGTAACCGCAATCTTTTGTTTGATACGGGAACGGAGCAAGTGGCGCAAACAGGTATTGTGCCGAGTTTGAACGCGATGGGTGTGCGCCGTTTGGACAGCCTGATTTTATCGCACCATGACATTGACCATGACGGCGGTTTTCAAAGTGTAGCGGCTGTCGGTGCCGATAAATTGCTTGCCGGACAACCTGAGTTTTATCCGAATGCAAAGTTTTGCCAAGAAGACAAATGGCAATGGGACGGCGTAGATTTCGAGTTGCTCAGGCCGTCTGAAAATACGGGTAAGGAAGATAACGATCAGAGCTGCGTATTGCGTGTCGTGGCAAACGGCAAAGCCTTGTTGATAACCGGCGATTTGGGCGTGAAGGGCGAGGCCGGTTTGATTGAGAAATACGGCAATGCGTTGTATAGCCAAGTGTTGGTATTGGGACATCACGGCAGCAGCACGGCTTCGTCAGGTAGCTTTTTACATACGGTTTCGCCGCAATATGCCGTGGCATCCAGCGGCTATGCCAATGCCTACAAACATCCGACCGTTGCCGTGCAAAATCGTGTCCGCGCGCACGGCATTACTTTGTTGAGAACGGATTTGTCAGGCGCATTGGTGTTTGTTTTAGGGCAAGACGATGTGTTCCGAGGCCGTCTGAAAAAGGACAAGTTTTATTGGCAGAAGAAACCGTTTGAGTAAAAAGGATAAAAGGCCGTCTGAAAGACTTTTTCAGACGGCCTTGATATTTTTCATTGACGGGCATTATCCAAATTTTGTGTGAATCCAATTGTGGATAGTTTGGTTTGATTATTGATAATAAAGAATAAATTGATTTTGATGAAAAAATAGGCAAATAGAAAAGAGAAAAATAATCACAAAGTTATTAGTAATTATCGGTATGATATTCTGTATATCAAGCAGAGCCTAAGGCCAGCACAAGGTTTGCACGTTTCTACAATGAAGATGCTGCGCAGCTGACGGCCGCCAATATTATCGGCTGATGGTTGTTTTGAAGTTTAAGGCCGTCTGAACTTGATATTTCATGTTCAGACGGCCTTAAACTTTGTGTTTGTTAACTATATAATATCCGACCCATCTGTTTAAAAAGGCCATCGCCATGAACACCATACGCACCAAAATTTGCGGTATTACCCGACCTGAAGACGCGCTGGCTGCGGCCGAATTGGGCGCGGATGCCATCGGGCTGGTGTTTTACGCCAAGAGTAAACGGGCTGTGAATATTGAGCAGGCGCAGGCGGTTTTGAGAAATTTGCCGCCGTTTGTATCGGTGGTGGCCTTGTTTGTGAATGAAAACGAGCAAGCCATCCGTGAGATTTTGCGTCAGGTGCCGATAGATGTGATTCAGTTTCACGGCGATGAAGACGATGATTTTTGCCGTCGGTTTGACCGTCCGTATTTGAAGGCCGTGCGTGTACAGTCCGCTGCCGATATTCAGACGGCCTGTGCCAAATTTCCGAATGCCCGCGCCTTGCTGTTTGATGCCTATCATCCGACCGAATACGGCGGTACGGGACAAAGTTTCGACTGGACTATGTTGCATGGCAATATCGGCAAACCGTGGATACTTGCCGGCGGGTTGACTGCGGAAAACGTTGCCGAAGCGGTAAAAATCAGTGGCGCGGCGGCGGTGGATGTGTCCGGCGGCGTGGAAATCTCTGGTGGGGTTAAGAGCAGGGAGAAAATGGCGGCGTTTATTCAGGCGGTAAAGGCCGTCTGAAAATTTGTTTGAATGAAAAGCAACCGGAATACAGCTATGCAAGAGCCAATCGTTGAGTCCCACCCCTTCGCAGCCTTGTTGCCGCCGCAGGCAACGGTCATGATGATGGGGACGTTTCCGCCTAAAGAAGAAAAACACGCGATGCAGTTTCATTATCCGAATTTTCAAAACGATATGTGGCGCGTGTATGGGCAGGTGTTTTTCGGTGATGCGGCGCATTTTCAAAAGCAGGGCGAGAAAGCGTTTGATGCCGATAAAATCAAAGCGTTTTTAAGTGAGAAGGGGATTGCATCCTGTCCGACCGTATTAAAGGCAATACGCGAGCATGGCAATGCTTCGGATAAGTTTTTGAAAGTGATAGAAACCGTCGATTTGGCGGCAGTATTGGCGCAAATGCCTAAGTGCCGCCATCTTTGCACCACCGGCGGCAAGGCAACCGAAGTTTTGTTGGAGATTCAAGGCAGTGGCATGAAAATGCCGAAGACAGGCGAAACAGTGCTGTTTCCCTATGCGGGGCGTGATTTGACCCTGACGCGCCTGCCTTCGACTTCGCGCGCCTATCCTTTGAGTTTGGCGAAAAAAGCGGCGGCATATCGGGCTTTTTTTGAAATGGCTGGATTGACTGTTTTTCAGGAGTAGGGCGATGGACCGTTATGAAATTTCTTTAATGACGTTTATGGCTTTGTGGTGGCTTTTTAATGTCGTCTCAGTGTGGTTGAAGGCCAAACAATGGCAGATCAAGATATTGTTGGGCGGAACGCTTTTGTATGTGATACAAATATCTGCAGTCATTATGTCTGTTAATGGCCTTAATTGGATATTTTTGAACACAAGTACCATAAATACCGATTCGTTGATTATTGCTTTGCTTGCGCTTAACTTTCTGGGTTGTTGGTTGCTGGCACTGTGGCTGGGGATGTTGGTATTAAAACTATGCCTGAGAAACAAAAACGAAGAAAAATATATTGCGCCGCCATTGGGTGCGGCATTGCTTGCAACATCGAGCTGTACGCTGTTGTTCCTATTTTGTCTGCTGATATTATTATTCAATTAGTTGCCGACAAGATGAATGGAAAACGGCTATAATTGCTGACAATTTTTACTTTCAGACGACCTTTTACTGAATCGGGCCGTCTGAAACCAGAAAACGAACAAGGAAAAATTCCATGAAAAACTATCACGCTCCCGACGAGAACGGCTTTTTCGGCGAACACGGCGGTCTGTATGTTTCCGAAACCCTGATTCCGGCTTTGCAAGAATTGGCAGAAGCCTATAAAGCGGCGAAAGAAGATCCTTCATTTTGGGAAGAGTTCAGCCATGATTTGAAACACTATGTCGGCCGTCCCAGCCCTGTTTACCATGCCGCACGATTGTCCGAGCATTTGGGCGGCGCACAAATTTGGCTGAAGCGTGAAGATTTGAACCACACCGGCGCACACAAAGTCAACAACACCATCGGTCAGGCATTGCTCGCCCGCCGCATGGGCAAAAAGCGCGTGATTGCCGAAACCGGCGCGGGTCAGCACGGTGTGGCCTCTGCTACCGTCGCCGCACGCTTCGGCATGACTTGCGACGTGTACATGGGCGCGGACGACATCCAACGTCAAATGCCCAACGTGTTCCGCATGAAATTATTGGGTGCGAACGTGGTCAGCGTCGACAGCGGCAGCCGTACATTGAAAGACGCGATGAACGAAGCCATGCGCGAATGGGTGGCGCGCGTGGACGATACGTTCTACATCATCGGCACTGCCGCAGGGCCGGCGCCGTATCCCGAAATGGTACGCGATTTTCAATGCGTGATCGGCAATGAAGCCAAAGAACAAATGTTGGAAGCCATCGGCCGCCAACCTGACGTTGCCGTTGCCTGCGTGGGCGGCGGCTCGAACGCCATCGGTTTGTTCCATCCTTATATCGAAGAAGAAAACGTGCGTTTGGTCGGCGTAGAAGCCGGCGGTTTGGGCGTGGATACCCCCGATCACGCCGCACCGATTACCAGCAAAGCCCCTATCGGCGTATTGCACGGTTTCCGCAGCTATTTGATGCAGGACGAAAACGGTCAAGTCTTGGGTACGCACTCTGTTTCCGCAGGCTTGGACTACCCAGGCATTGGCCCGGAACACAGCTATTTGAACGACATCAACCGCGTGGAATACACCGTTGCCAAAGACGACGAAGCACTCGAAGCCTTTGATTTGCTCTGCCGTTTCGAGGGCATTATTCCTGCGCTGGAATCCAGCCACGCCGTTGCTTGGGCGGTGAAAAACGCGCCGAAAATGGGCAAAGACCAAGTGATTTTGGTCAACCTCTCCGGTCGCGGCGATAAAGACATTAATACCGTGGCGAAACTCAAAGGCATTGAGTTGTAAGCCTGATTGATTGAACAGTAAAGGCCGTCTGAAAAAGCTGGATTTCAGTCTTTCAGACGGCCTTTGTTTCCGTAATGAACAGCGTAGTATTTTATCTGCGCAAACTTTATCAAGTATCGGCGGCTAAGGAAATTTATCCTTCCAAACCGCGCGTGTACGCTTTCTAAACCGATTATTCAAGTTATCCATCACCATGAAACATTTTGCAATCCATCTAAAACTATTGGGCATGGCGGCGTTTTGGGGCGCATCTTGGCCGATGGGGCGGATGCTGGGACAGGCACTGCCGCCTTTAACGGGCGGTATGCTGCGCTTTTTGACGGCGGCGATCTTGCTTTTGGGTTGGCTGTTTGCACGGTATCGGTTGCGTACTTTGGCGGTTTTGTCGCGTAAGCAATGGCTTGGATTGGCGCTGGCGGCGGCATTCGGCGTATTTGGTTTTACCGTATTGTCTATGTTGGGTTTGCAGCGGATTCCTGCTTCAAGGGCAACGGTGTTGGTTACGTTTAATCCTGTGTTGACGATGTTTTTTGCAGCTTTGCTGTTTGGTGAGAAGCTCAACGGCAAGATTGTGTCGGGTATGCTGTTGGCAGTGGCAGGCTCGATATGGGCGGTTACGCATGGCGAGATTGCGGCGTTTTTGTCGGGCGGCGGCGTAGGGTGGGGCGAAGTGCTGGTGTTTTTCAGCCTTTGCTGCTTGGTTACTTATACGATGATAGGCCGGGCGGTGTTGCAGGGAATTGATGCGCTGACGGTTACCGTGGCCACCGCTTGGCTGGGTGCAATGATGTTGCTGCCGCCTGCGCTGATTTCAGACGGCCTGCCGTTTGGTATGCTTGCCGAAATGGACGGCAGGGGCTGGTTTGCTTTGATTGGCCTGTCTGTCGGTGCAACGGTCTTGAGCTATGCGTGGTATTTTGAAGGCGTGAAGACTTTGGGCGCAGGCAGCGCGGCGGCGTACATCACTTTGGTGCCGGTATTCGGTATTTTGTGTTCCGCTTGGTTTTTGGGCGAGGCATTGCATGTTTCCTTGGTTGCCGGCTGTTTGGCGGCCGTAATCGGATTGGCGCTGATGCAATATGGAAGACGCGCCGTCTGAAAAGGTAAAGATGTTATATAATAACGAAAATTGTCAATCAGTCTTTAAAAAGAATATGTCCGAACCGTCCTCACTGCTCGATTTCGACCGCACCCATCTGCTCCATCCTTATACGTCCATGACCGACCCATTGCCTGTTTATCCGGTGCGCCGTGCGGAGGGCGTGCACATCGAATTGGCGGACGGCACGCGGCTGATTGACGGGATGTCGTCTTGGTGGTGTGCGATACACGGCTATAATCATCCTGTTTTGAATCAGGCGGTTGAGGCGCAGATTAAGCAAATGTCGCATGTGATGTTTGGCGGTTTGACGCATGAACCGGCGGTGGAACTGGGCAAATTATTGGTCGGGATTTTGCCGCAGGGTTTGGACCGTATTTTTTATGCGGATTCGGGTTCGGTTTCGGTCGAAGTCGCGCTGAAGATGGCGGTGCAATACCAGCAGGCGCGGGGTTTGACCGCGAAGCAGAATATCGCGACGGTGCGGCGCGGGTATCACGGTGATACTTGGAACGCGATGTCCGTCTGCGATCCGGAAACGGGGATGCACCATATTTTCGGCAGCGCTCTGCCACAGCGTTATTTTGTCGATAATCCGAAAAGCCGTTTCGACGATGAGTGGGACGGGGCAGATTTGCAGCCTGTCCACGCCTTGTTTGAAGCGCATCATGCAGATATAGCCGCCTTTATTTTGGAACCGGTCGTGCAGGGCGCGGGCGGTATGTATTTTTATCATCCGCAGTATCTTCGCGGTTTGCGCGATTTGTGCGATGAATTTGATATCGTGTTGATTTTTGACGAAATCGCCACCGGATTCGGGCGCACGGGCAAGATGTTTGCCTGTGAACACGCGGAGGTCGTACCGGATATTATGTGTATCGGCAAGGGCTTGAGCGGCGGCTATATGACGCTGGCGGCGGCAATCACTTCGCAAAAAGTCACCGAAACGATTTCGTGCGGCGAAGCGGGCGTGTTCATGCACGGGCCGACATTTATGGCAAACCCGCTGGCGTGTGCCGTTGCCTGCGCTTCGGTCAAACTGCTTTTGTCCCAAGATTGGCAGGCAAATATCTGCCGCATCGAAAGCATTTTAAAAGGCCGTCTGAAAACCGCATGGGACATCTGCGGCGTGAAAGACGTGCGCGTTTTGGGTGCCATCGGCGTGATCGAACTGGAAAAAGGCGTGGATATGGCGCGTTTTCAAGCGGACTGCGTGGCGCAGGGCATTTGGGTGCGCCCGTTCGGCAGGCTGGTGTACCTCATGCCGCCTTACATCATTTCAGACGACCTCTTGACCGAACTTGCCGACAAAACCGTACAAATCTTGAAGGAACACAGCAAATGAAAGGCGTTTACTTCGTCAGCGGCATAGACACGGACATCGGCAAAACCGTCGCCACCGGCGTGTTGGCAAAACAATTGTTGCAGCAGGGCAAAAGCGTGATCACGCAAAAGCCCGTGCAAACCGGTTGCCAAAACATCGCCGACGATATCGCCGTCCACCGCAACATCATGGGCATACCCATGCAAGAAGCCGACAAACAGCGGCTGACCATGCCTGAAATTTTCAGCTATCCGGCCTCGCCCCATCTCGCCGCCCGTCTGGACGGCAGGGCTTTGGACTTGAACAAAATCCGCACCGCCACGCAGCAACTGGCGGCGCAATACGAAATCGTCTTGGTCGAAGGCGCGGGCGGATTGATGGTTCCGCTGACGGAAGATTTGTTGACCATTGATTATATTCAGCAACAGGCTTATCCCGTCATTCTCGTTACCAGCGGGCGGCTCGGCAGCATCAACCACACCCTGCTCAGCTTCGCCGCGCTCAAACAATACGGCATCAGCTTGCATAGCCTGATTTTCAACCATATCCACGACAGCAAAGATGAAACCGTTGCCAGCGACACCTTGGAATATCTTAAAGGCCGTCTGAAAGATGAATTTCCTGAAGCCAAATGGCAGGAGTTGGCTAAAGCAGAGGTGTTCAATGGCGTTTGATATACCGCGTAGCACGCTTTGTTCACATGCCGAAGCTTCAAGTCTTCTGCCGTATAAGGTCGGACATTTGCTGACCGTTTCTTCGCTAACCGCTGCGTTGCGCGCTTCAGGTAAGGATTTTTCAGTCGAGCCGGTGTATTTGGGTTTGACGAAGGAGGAGGAAAACGGAGATGAAATCTTTGTGCGCGATGTTTTGCTCAAATTGGACGGCGAAACAGTGATACAAGCCAGAAGCGCGTGCCGGCCGGATAGCCGTCTATGGACTGAATTATTGGATTGTGGAACGCAGCCTTTGGGCGAGCGTCTGTTTGACGGTACATTGCCGTTGAAACGTTCGGATTTTGAGTTTCTTCGTTTTGAAGATGCCGACCATCCGTCTTTCAGACGGCCTGTTACCGCGCGCCGTTCGTATTTCGATTGGAACGGCGAAATATTGGAATTAACAGAATATTTCTTATTGAAATTAATGGATTTATACCGATAAGGCCGTTTGAAAAGAAAACCGATTGCCGATGTTTGTCATAATTCTGTTATAATACAACAAATTAAATCATTAAGATTCGTTTGATTTCAGACGGCAATAAATTATAATAAGAGCTAAGGCTCTAAAAATGCCTTTCATTCAGTATCAATACATATACAACGACACATTACACCAATGAACATACGGCGCTTTTTCCTACAATTTTTACCGCGTTACGCTGTCGGACGGATGGTGATATACGCCAAACTGATGCGCATCGACAAACCCATCGGCACACTGCTTTTGCTGTGGCCGACTTATTGGGCATTGTGGATTGCGTCTAAAGGCGTTCCCGACGCGGATATTTTTATTGCCTTTACCGCAGGTACATTTCTGATGCGCAGCGCAGGTTGCGTCGTGAACGACTTTGCCGACCGCAATTTTGACGGCGCAGTAGAGCGCACCAAAAACCGCCCGTTTGCCAAAGGTTTGGTTTCCAAAACCGAAGCGCTGCTTTTGACCGTCATGCTGTGTCTGATGGCGGCCTTGTGTCTGGTGCCGCTCAACCGATTTACTTGGCTGATGAGCCTTCCGGCCTTGTTTCTGGCCGTCACATATCCCTTTACCAAACGCTTTTTCCCGTTGCCGCAGTTTTATTTGGGACTGGCATTTTCGTTCGGCATCCCCATGGCCTTTGCCGCCGTGCAAGGCCGAGTGCCTCCCGAAGCGTGGCTGATGTTTACCGCCAATGCCTTATGGACGCTGGCTTACGACACGATTTATGCTATGGCGGACAAAGAAGACGATTTGAAAATCGGCATTAAAACTTCGGCAATCACATTTGGCCATCACGACATTAGCGCAACCATGCTTTGCCATTTTTGGTTTACGGTATTGATGGCGGTGCTGGGTATCAAAATCGGCGCAACTTGGCCGTATTGGCTGGTATTGCCGATAACCGCGTATTGGCAGTGCCAGCAATATGCCGCCATCCGTACACGCGACCGTCAGTTGTGCTTCCAAACGTTTTTGGCCAACAACCGCATCGGCTTGGCGTGGTTTTGCGGATTGGTCTGCCATTATTTCTGGTTGTTTTTGGTTTCCAAATTGTTTTAAAAAATGAGGTTGGGGCCGTCTGAAAAGAAAGGGAAAAGGAGTATGCCGGACATACTCCTTTTTATTTAAACCGTGATTTAGCCAATGATGGAATTTTTACTTTAAATCAATCATAATCAAATGGTTGGATTATTTTCGGCTCGTTAAAAAATATCAAAAACAACATGGAAAATGTTAGCGGGACGAGTGTAAATTACGCCCTCAGGATTGAGATTTGCACCGACAATCGGTACAATCCCATTGTTTTGCGACATTTAAAAGAGATACATATGAGCCTGATCGGCGAAATTTTACCTTTGTCCCATATCGTTTTGGATTTGGAAGTCAGCAGCAAAAAGCGTCTGTTTGAAGAGGCCGCACAGCTGCTGGAGAATGAAGCAGAATTACCGAATGCCAACGTGTTCGACTGCCTGTTTGCTCGTGAAAAACTCGGTTCGACCGGTTTGGGGCAGGGGGTGGCGATTCCCCATGGCCGTCACGCATGCGTGAAAAAAGCCACCGGTGCGTTTATCCGCACCAAAGAGCCGGTCGCCTTTGATGCGCCCGACGGCAAACCCGTTTCCCTGATTTTCATCCTGCTTGTGCCTGAAAACGCTACCGGCGAACATTTGGAAGTCTTGTCCAAACTGGCCGGCAGATTCTCTCAAAAAGCCGTCCGTGAAGCATTGATGGCCGCGACTTCTGCCGAAGAAGTGCGTACACTCCTGACTGAAGAGTAATTCATGCCCAGCATATCCGTCCGCCGCCTGTTTTCCGACAATCAGCACAAACTCGAACTTGCTTGGGCTGCCGGCAATTCCGGCGCGGACAACCGTATCGGTGTCGAAGCCGATAAACCCGTCTTGGCCTTGGTCGGCCACTTAAACTTTATCCATCCAAACCAAATTCAAGTTGTCGGCGTAGCCGAAGCCGAATATTTACGCCGTCTGGAATCGGGCGAACTCAACTATGATTTCGGCGAGCTTTTCGACATTCCCATGTCTTTGGTCATTGTTGCCAACGGTTTGCCGGTTTCGCCCAAATTGCGCGATTATTGCCATACCAACAGTATCCCCCTGCTGACATCCAAACAGGAAAGCCCGCACTTGATGGACGTTTTGCGGATTTATCTGCAACGCACATTGGCGACTTCCACCATCAAGCACGGCGTATTTTTGGATGTATTTGAAGTGGGCGTACTCATTACCGGGCAGTCCGGCTTGGGTAAGAGCGAATTGGCATTGGAGCTGATTTCGCGTGGCCACAGCCTGATTGCCGATGATGCGGTCGAACTCTTCCGTACCGGCCCGGAAATGCTGGAAGGCCGTTGTCCGCCTATGCTGCGTGATTTCCTCGAAGTACGCGGTTTGGGCATACTCAATATCCGCCATATTTTTGGCGAAACCTCCATCCGTCCGAAAAAAATCCTCCAGCTGATTATCAATTTGGTTCCTGCCGACGACGGATACATGAAACAACTCGATCGATTGAGCATCCGTACCGAAACAGAATCTATCCTCAACGTCAGCGTCCGTTCCGTTACCCTGCCTGTTGCAATCGGTCGAAACTTAGCAGTATTGGTTGAAGCTGCGGTGCGCAATTACATCCTTCAATTGCGCGGCAAAGACAGCACCAAAGAATTCCTCGAACGCCATCAAACACAACTCAAAGAAAACGAACAAAACCATGAAAATCGTCCTGATTAGCGGCTTATCCGGCTCAGGAAAATCCGTAGCCCTCAAGCAGCTCGAAGATTTGGGCTATTACTGTGTCGATAATCTTCCCTTGGAAATGCTTCCGTCGTTGGTTTCACTCCACATCGAACGTGCCGATGAAACCAAACTCGGTGTCAGCGTTGACATCCGTTCCGGTATCAATATTCAGGAAGCGCAAGAGCAAATCCAATATTTGCGTCATGAAGGGCATCAAGTCGAAGTCCTCTTTATTGAAGCGGAAGAGGGCGTGTTGGTACGCCGCTTCTCGGAAACCCGCCGCGGCCATCCTTTGTCAGGCCATAATCTGACCTTGTTGGAAAGCCTGCAAAAAGAACGCGAATGGCTCTTTCCGCTCAAAGACATTGCATATTGCATCGATACGTCCAAAATGAACGCGCAGCAGCTGCGTTATGCCGTTCAACAATGGCTCAACATTGAACGCATCGGTTTGCTGGTTATTCTTGAGTCCTTTGGTTTCAAATACGGCGTTCCCAATAATGCCGACTTTATGTTTGACATGCGCAGCCTGCCTAATCCGTATTACGACCCCGAATTGCGCCCCTTTACCGGCATGGACAAACCCATTCAAGATTATTTGGACCAGCAGCCTTTGGTTCAAGAAATGGTTGATGATATTGAGCATTTCTTAAACCGCTGGCTACCGCGCCTGCAGCAAGAGAGCCGCAGTTATGTGACGATTGCCATCGGTTGTACCGGCGGTCAGCACCGCTCCGTTTATGTTGTAGAAAAACTGGCCGAGCGCCTCAAAGGCCGTTATGAACTCCTTGTCCGCCACCGTCAGGCACAAAGCTTGGCAGGACGCTAACTTGCCGTTTCAGACGGCCTCAAAGGAAGAAACCATGAAAAAAATCAGTCTGACCGCATTATCCCTGCTTATCTTGACCGCTTGTGCAACAGAGCCTGTTACTGCTTACCGTTGGCACCGTACCGGCGCGAGCGAAGCTGAAGTTTCCCGCCAAATCAATACCTGCAAATCGCAAGTTCAAAATGGAACCAAACGTGGCAATACATCCAAGACGTTTGAACAATGTATGGATGAAGCAGGTTATTACAGCTACGAGCATGGCAATCTCTAAATCCTGATTAACCGATTATCCCAATATCGAGGCCGTCTGAAAAAAATGATTGTTCAGACGGCCTCAGATACGAATAGAAAGAACAAAAAGACATGGCTATCCAATGGTTTCCCGGCCACATGAACAAGGCAAAAAAAGCCATTGCCGAACGTATTAAAAGCGTTGATATGGTGATTGAGATGTTGGACGCGCGTATGCCTGCTTCCAGCGAAAACCCCTTGCTTGCCCAGTTGTCCAAAGGCAAGCCCAAACTCAAAATCTTAAACAAGCAAGACCTTGCTGATCCTGAGCGCACCAAAGTTTGGCTCGAACACTACAACAGCCGCCAAGATACCCGCGCCATTGCGCTGGATTCTTCCGAAACCGGCGCGCATGGCAAAATCACCCAAGCCTGCCGCGCGATGATTCCGCATCGCCAAGGTATCGAGAAGCCGTTGCGTGTCCTGATTTGTGGTATCCCCAACGTCGGCAAATCCACCTTGATTAACGGCATGATCGGCAAAAAATCTGCCAAAACCGGTAACGAACCTGGTATTACCAAAGCCGAACAACGCCTTTTCCTTGCCGACGATTTCTGGCTTTACGATACCCCCGGTATGTTGTGGCCGAAAATTATTGTTGAAGAAGGCGGCTATAACCTTGCAGCCGGCGGTGCAGTCGGACGCAACGCGCTGGACGAAGAAGAAGTGGCGCTTGAGCTTTTGGATTACCTCCGCCGCCATTATCTGGCCCTGTTGCAAGAGCGCTATCAATCCGACAAAGATCCAAGCAGCCATTGGGACGATACTTCTTGGTTGGAGTGGATTGCCAAAAAACGCGGTGCGGTTTTGAGCGGCGGACGGGTCAACTACCAAAAGGCCGCTGAAAATATCCTGACCGATTTCCGCGAAGGCAAAATCGGCAGAATCACGCTGGAAACGCCAAACCAATGGGAGGCTTGGCTGAAAAAAGCCAGACAGAAAGAGGCCGAACTCAAAGCCATTCGCGAAGCCAGAAAGGCGGAACGAAAAGGGCAGCAGCCTTCAGCCGATTAATACAAAAGGCCGAGACCTTTGCAAAAATAGTCTGTTAACGAAATTTGACGCATAAAAATGCGCCAAAAAATTTTCAATTGCCTAAAACCTTCCTAATATTGAACAAAAATTAGGAAAAATCAGAAAAGTTTTGTATTTTGAAAATGAGATTGAGCATAAAATTTTAGTAACCTATGTTATTGCAAAGGTCTCAGGCCGTCTGAAATCTATTTTCAGACGGCCTTTTGTTGGGATAGACAATTTAGAGGGCGGTACGGCTGAAGCTGTCCAGAGCTTTATCGGTTTGGATTTGGTTGAACTGCATGGTAGTTTTGTCGCCTTGCTTTTCATCCAATTCGATTTTACGCACCAGTGTATCGCCGTTGATTTCGATACGGTTGAAGATTTGGCGGGTAATGGCGGTTTTCGGAGTCAGGGTCAACGTCCATTTTTTTTCGTTGCCGTTTAATTTCAAATCAAATTGTTTTTCCAAACCTTGGGTATTGCCGCCCAAAAGGTCGAGGAAGAGTTTAATTTGGCGGCTTTGGCCGTTGAGTTTGCTGGCATTTGGGTTGACCCATTGGCTGCCGTTCCACTGCATGATGCCGTCTGAACGCACGCGCAGGGTAGTTTCAAATGGTTTTTGCATTTTCCAGAGCAGGCCTTTTTGCGGGACAAGGGTAAAGCTGCCGCTGGTGGTCATGGGTTTGCTGAGGGATTTGAGCTGGCGTTGTTGGACAAAATTGCCTTGCACGTTTTGCGGTTTTTGCAAGGTTTGTGCCAATTCGGCAGGGGAAAATGCCCACAAAGCCGGAGCGCTGATGAGGAGAGTAAGAGAAAGAATGGTTTTTTTCATTGTATTTCCATAAGGTCTGAGGCCGTCTGAAAGTTCAGACGGCCTTTTATTGCTTTAATTATAAGGCTGACAAGGCCTGATTAAAGGTTGCGCTTGGACGCATCGCTTGTGCAGCTTTTTCAGGATTGGCCGCGTAGTAGCCGCCGATGTCGACCGCTTTGCCTTGTACGGCAGAGAGTTCTTCAACGATTTTGGCTTCGTCGGCAGTCAAAGCGGCCGCCAACGGTGCAAATGCGGCTTTCAGTTCGGCATCTTTGTCTTGCGCTGCCAATTCTTGCGCCCAGTAGAGGGTGAGGTAGAAATGGCTGCCGCGGTTGTCGAGTTCGCCTGCTTTGCGTTTGGGCGATTTGTCGTTCAACAGCAGTTTTTCGGTGGCTGCATCCAAAGTGTCGGCGAGGACTTGGGCTTTGGCGTTGCCAGTTTTTTGCGCCAGATGTTCAAACGATACGGCGAGTGCGAGGAATTCGCCCAAAGAGTCCCAACGCAAGTGGTTTTCTTCGAGGAATTGTTGGACGTGTTTCGGTGCGGAGCCGCCCGCGCCGGTTTCAAACATGCCGCCGCCGTTCATCAATGGAACGATAGACAGCATTTTCGCGCTGGTGCCGAGTTCCAAAATCGGGAACAGGTCGGTCAGATAATCGCGCAAGACGTTGCCGGTTACGGAAATGGTGTCTTCGCCGTTTTTCAGACGACCCAAGCTGAACTTGGCGGCTTCTTCAGGCGCGAGGACGCGGATGTCGAGGCCGTTGGTATCCAGTTCGTCAAGATAGGCGTTGACTTTGGCAAGCAGGCTTTTATCGTGCGGACGGTTTTCGTCGAGCCAGAACACGGCGGGTGTGTTGCTCAAGCGGGCGCGGTTGACGGCGAGTTGTACCCAGTCTTTGACGGGCGCGTCTTTGGTTTGGCACATACGCCAGATGTCGCCTGCTTCAACGTCGTGCTGCATCAGGACTTTGCCCGCTGCATCAATGACTTCAACCTGACCGTCGGCTTCGATTTCGAAGGTTTTATTGTGCGAGCCGTATTCTTCGGCTGCCTGCGCCATCAGACCGACGTTGGGCACGGTACCCATGGTTGTCGGATCGAACGCGCCGTGTTCGCGGCAGAAGTCGATGGTTGCTTGATAAACGCCTGCGTAGCTGCTGTCGGGAATCACGGCTTTGGTGTCTTGCGCTTTGCCGTCTTTGTCCCACATACGGCCGGAATTGCGGATCATCGCGGGCATGGAAGCATCGACGATGACATCGCTGGGAACGTGCAGGTTGGTGATGCCTTTGTCGGAATCGACCATCGCCAAATCAGGGTTGGCAGCGTAAACGGCGGCGATTTCGGCTTCGACGGCAGCGCGAGTGTCCGGATCCAGTTTGTCGAGGTTGGCAAGCAGGTTACCGAAGCCGTTGTTGACGTTGACGCCTGCTGCAGCCAGTTTGTCGCCGAATTTTTCAAAGACGGGCGCGAAAAATACTTTGACGGCGTGTCCGAAGATAATCGGGTCGGACACTTTCATCATGGTGGCTTTCATGTGCAGCGAGAACAATACGCCTTTTGCTTTTGCGTCTTTCACTTGTTCGGCAAGGAAGGCGAGCAGGGCTTTTTTGCTCATTACGGTCGCGTCGATGATTTCGCCGGCTTTCAGGGCGACGGGCTCGCGCAACTCTTTTTTGTTGCCTTGTTTATCGGTGAACACGATGGATACGGAAGTTGCATCGGGTACGGTAACGGATTGTTCGTTATGGAAAAAGTCGCCGCTTTGCATGGTGGCAACGTGGGTTTTGGAGTCTTTCGTCCATGCGCCCATGCTGTGCGGATTTTTTTTCGCAAAGTTTTTCACCGCTTTCGGCGCGCGGCGGTCGGAGTTGCCTTCACGCAAAACGGGGTTGACCGCGCTGCCTTTGATGCGGTCGTAGCGTTCGCGTACGGCTTTTTCTTCATCGGTTTGCGGGTCGGCGGGATAGTCGGGGACGGCAAAGCCTTTTGCCTGCAATTCTTTAATCGCGGCAGTCAGTTGCGGTACGGACGCGCTGATGTTCGGCAGTTTGATCACGTTTGCATCGGGCTGTTTCACCAGTTCGCCCAACTCAGCAAGCGCATCGGGTACGCGCTGCGCTTCAGTCAGGTATTCGGGGAACGCCGCCAAAATACGGCCGGAGAGAGAAATGTCGCTGGTTTTGACATCAATGTCGGCGTGGCGGGTAAACGCCTGCACAATCGGCAACAGGGATTGGGTGGCCAATGCAGGAGCTTCGTCGGTGTAGGTATAGATAATGGTGGATTTAGTCATGGGTTCATTCTCTATGTAGGTTAAGTTTTTCTTTTCGGGCACATCGCGAGATGAAATGTGCTAAGCCTATTATGGCATATTTCGGCGGATTTGGTTGTTGTTTTGATGTTATTGTTTTTTAAGTTGCGGAAAAGAAAAAGGCCGTCTGAAAAGACAGCCTAAATATAAGGACTTATCCGATAATCAAAACGGCATTGCTGCCGCCGAAGGCAAAAGACGAGCTGGCGGCAATGCGTTTTTCAGACGGCCAGCGGCTGTCGCCGTCGGTCAAAGCGATGTTGGGTAGCTCAGAATCGGGTACATTGTCCCATTGTTGGGGTGGCAGTTTGCCTTCCGGATTGTATTGGCGGTTGACCATCAACCAGGCAAACGCGGCTTCGATTGCACCGGCTGCGCCCAAAGTATGGCCGGTGGACGGCTTGGTTGAGGTGCAAAAGGTGTGGCTGCCAAATACTTCGGCAACGGCCCGGCTTTCCATGCTGTCGTTGTGCTGCGTGCCGGTGCCGTGCAGATTGATCCAGCCGATGTCTTTCGCTTTCAAGCCGGCTTTATCCAAAGCGGCCTGAAAGGATTGGGCTGCACCCAAACCGTCGGGGCGGGGCGAAGACATATGGTAGGCATCGCTGCTTGCACCGTAGCCGAGCAACTGCATTTCGCCGTCAAAATCGGCATCGCGCGTCATTACAAAAAATGCGGCCGCTTCGCCGATATTGATGCCGTTGCGGTTGGCAGAAAAAGGCTTGGCGATGCCGTCTGAAAGCACTTCCAAAGAAGCAAAACCATTGATCGTCAGCGGAGAAAGCGTATCCGCGCCGCCGCAAATCACGGCATCACACAATCCGGCACGAAGCAATCGGGCTGCGCTAATGAGGGCGCGTGCGCCGGAAGTGCAGGCGGTGGAGACGGTATAGCGCAAGCCGTCCAAACCGTAAACTTGGGCGATAAATTCGGAGGGCGAAGCCATGGTGTGTTGCAGCTGTTTGAATGGAACATCCGTCCATGCACCACCTTGGACAACGTGTTGGAACAAAGGGATATTTTCGTCTGCGCCACTGGTGGACGTACCGGTTACGACAGCGACCCTTTCTTTGCCGTAACGGGCAATGGCCGTCTGAATCAGTCCGTCTATTTGCGAAAGCGCGTGCAGGATAAGCTGGTTGTTGCGGCTGCGATGCGCTTCGGGGATGCTGTTAGGCAGAGGCATCAGGGTTTCTTTAACTGCACCGAAAGCATGCGTTTTGCCTTTTACCCATTGGTCTGAAAAAGTCAGGGGGGTGTTTTCAGACGGAGTGAGTAAGGCATCGGCATGAACTTGCAAGCCGCTGCCCAATGCGCTGGTCAGTGCCGGACGGCTGAGATAAACAGGAGTATTCATGAATTAGTCTTCTGCAATCGGGCTGACCGTCCAGAAAGTTTGGTCGGGGAAGCCGATGAGGAATTGTTCGGAATGGTGGGCGACACACCACAAATCACGCTCGCGGTAGCTGAACACCGCGCCTTTGCCGTCAGGGCAGAAGCCTTGATGGGAGGCGTTTTGTTGGCGTGCTTCAGGGTAAAGCGTGGCGGCGTGTTCGGCGGCCAAAAGCGGCAACAAGGCGGCAAACAGTCGGCGCGAACTAGCATTGGGCATCACAAAGCCGTCATTTTTCCAGCCTTTGGTGCTGACTGATTGACGAGATACCGGCGCACCCAGTGCATCGGTTTGGACAAATCGGATGCCGTCTGAATGAGGCTCGACTGCCAAGAGATTGGTTTGAACGGTTTGCCCCGCCGCATTAGTTTGTTCAAGTTTGAACCATTGGCCTTCTTTGGAAAGCGGCGGCAGCGTTTGCGGATGGGGGAGCGAGGTCGCGCATGCGGAGAGCAGCAGTGCAGCAAGCAAAGGGATAAATCGCATAAGGTTTTATCTATCGGTCAAAATATTTAATGGTATGGATGAAGTTTCAGACGGCCTGTTCTGTTTTCAGTCTAGGCCGTCTGAAATACATTCGTCCTTATTCTACCTTCAAATCGCCCACCAATGCGGCAAGTGTGGACAAGCGTTGCTCGGATTTTTCCACGAATGGATTATCCGTATCCCAAGCGTAGCCTGCCAAAATAGACGAAATCATGCGGCTGATTTCAGGACTGCGGTTGGGCGCGTAGATGGCATTTTGGAAGCGGAAATCGTACCAACCGTTTACATAAGTGCGGAACGCGTTCACGCCGATCATCAGTTGGTCGGCAAATTCGGTTTGCCAATCGGCAGCTTCGCCTTTGAGCTGCTTGCCCAACAAATCGGCAGCCAGTTTGGCAGAGTGCAGGGCAATGGTTACTCCGGAGGAGAAGACTGGGTCGAGGAATTCGGCGGCGTTGCCCAAAAGAGCAAAATGTTTGCCGTATAAGGTTTTCACGTTGGCGGAATAGCCTTGGATAGAGCGGAACGGAAAGTCGTTTTCCCAAACGGCTTTATCTAAAATTTCCGCCAGCATCGGGCATTCGTACACAAATTTTTTCAACACGGCTTCTGATTCGCCGGCCAGTTTGTCGGGCGTGCCGACAACGCCGATGGAGCAACGGTTGTCGCCGAAAGGAATCAGCCAAATCCAGACATCGCGATGTTCAGGGTGCGTGTTGATCAGGATTTTATTGCGGTCGAATTTCGGGCTGGTGATGTTGTCGTCGATATGCGTGAAGTGGGCTTGGCGCGGAGGCAGCTCGGACGGACTTTCCAAATCTAAAAGGCGGGGCAGGACGCGACCGTAACCGCTGGCATCCAAAACGAATTTGGCAGTCAGTTCATAGTTTTCGCCTGTATCGGTCGCAACGCTCAAACGTGCCACATTGTCACTGTTGTCAAACGCGGTTACGCCGTGTCCGAAGCGGACATCGACGCCTTGTTTTGCCGCTTCATCAATCAGGATTTTGTCGAAGATGCCGCGGCGCACTTGATAAATAGTACCGGGGCCGTCTGAAAATTTTTCAGTAAAGTTGAAATCTGTGTAACGGCTGCCCCATGAAAACGCAGCACCGTCTTTAAATTGAAAGCTGGGCTCGGCATGCACGGCATCGGCAAAACCGGCTTCTTCCAACATTTCCATGCAATGCGGCAACAGGCTTTCGCCGATGACAAAGCGCGGGAAATGTTGTTTTTCCAATACGCAAACTTTAAAGCCTTGTTTGTTCAGCAAAGCGGAAGCAACCGAACCTGAAGGGCCTGCGCCGATAACGGCAACGTCAAATTCTACGGACATTTGAAAATACCTTTGATTTTAATGATAAAAAATGTTTAAACTAGCGTCTGAAGTTTTTCAGACGACCTCTTACAACGTGACGATAGAAGTTGAAAAAAATATCGCTTCAACTTCAATCGCCTTCATCTTTTGTCTAATTTTTCAACAATGTGCCTGCCAGCCAAATATTGAATGCCACACCGATGGTAACCGTCATGCCGAACGCGGCAACAGCGGGCGTGCTGCTGATGGCGAGCAGGGCAAAGGAAATGGCTGTTGTCGCAGCAGCAAGCAGCATACCGCCTAATTTTGCCGGCGCGCTGTGGTGTGCGGTGGCGGCATAGACGGCATAGTCCACGCCGATGGCGGACACTAAAAGCAGGCCGAACATGGCAAACAGGCTGACGGGAATGCCGGCCAAACCGAGTACAGCAACGGTGCAGATGGCTGCGGCCAGCGGTACGGCAAGGATTTTGCTGCCGCGTTTGAAGCCAAACATTTTCCACAAAAGCAGCCATGCCAACGCATAGGAAGCCAGTTTCAACCATGCGGCCTGATTGCGCGTGTGGTGGAAAAGCTCGTTTAAGTGGGCGCGTTTGTCTGCCCAATGTATGCCGGAGACGTGTTGCGCCACGGAGCGTACGGCGGCTTCATCGGTCATGCCGTTCAAACGCACGACAGCAGCAAAACGGCCTGGTTCCACTTCGCCCAAATACAAGGAACGCCAAGCCTCTGCCAAATCGGTATTCAGGCCGTCTGAAAGCGATAATGGTTGTGTGTCGGCAGCTTGCAGCAGGGCATCGCGTACTGTTTTGCGCGGAATACCGATTTCTGTGAGTGGTTTCCAGCTATCAGGCAATTTGGTCAATTCACGCAGGCGGTTTTGCAGTTTTTGCTGTTCCGTTGTCGGCAGGATGAATTGGTCGGGCGATTGGATGCCGGAAAGTTTGCCTTGCGCGATTAAGGGCTGCAGGGCGCGACCGAGTTCGGCGGTTTTCTTCAACAGGGCATCTTCGCTTTGTGCTTCGGCCACCAAATATTTGCCGCCAAAATCCGTGCCGCTCAACTGGCCGATTTGTTGTACTTCGGCCAACATCGCGGTCGGCATATTGACCCATTGACGGATGTCGTCACGCCAGTCGCTGCGCCACAGTCCGACTGCCAGCAAAATTCCGCCCACGATTAACCATCCGCGTTTGTGCAGGCGGTTTTTCAGACGGCCTGACAAGGAATAGAGCTTTTCGGTTAATGCGGCAAAAGGCACGGTTTTGGCACGGTAGCGGCGAAACAGCGGCGGCAGCCATAAAACGGTGGCACCAAACGCGCCAAATAAGGCAAAGCCTGAAAATACGGCGGTTTGGCGCAGTACAGGCAAAGGGGTGAACCACAGCAGCGCGTAGCCCAAGACGGTAATCGTCAGGCTGACGGCAAAGCTCGGCAAGACATGTTTTATTGCCGATTCGGCCTGCCAAACGGTCTTTTCAGACGGCCCGAATACCGACGGCGCAAGCCAGTGCAACGGGAAATCCACCAACATGCCCACCAAGCTGGTGCCGATGACGATGGTCAGGATATGCACTTCGCCGAAGGTTAATAATGCAACTGCCAATCCGGTCAACATACCGGCTGCCAGCGGCAAGGACAGCAAAAACAAGCGGCCGCTGCGGAAGACCCACAACAGCAGCGTAAAGGTCAGCCCAAGCCCGACCATGCTCATCAGCCGGCTTTCTTTTTCTGCGGCTGCTTTGGATACGGCGGCGAACAATGCGCCGCCTGCGCTTAAGGTTTCCGCGCCGTTTTCCGAAGCGATTTGACGGCTTTGCGCCATCAGCGGCAAGAGGGCATCGTTGCCGGAAAATTGATCGCCGCCGGCGAGCCGTCCGCGCAAAAATACCCAAGTTTTGCCTTGGTCTTCGGCAAACAGCATGCCGTTGTCCATATCCCACTGCAAACGGCTTTGCGGATTGGCTTTGTCGGCAACAAAGCGTCCGAAGCCCAGCCAGTCTTGTTCTAAAGACAAAGGGGAGGGGGCGGCAAACGGATTGGCAGCGGCTTCTGCGCGCGCTTGAAAATAGGCTTGCGGCTGCTCAAACAGCAGGCGGATTTCGTCTTGCGGCAAAACCGCCAAGCCCAGTTTCTGCATATCCGCCCGCACTTTGTCCAAATTCGGCGTCATGCTGCTGTCGACTTGTTCAAATACGCCGCTCTTGCGCCATGCGTCGGTAATTTGTGAGGCCGTCTGAAAAGCGGTTTCGGCATCGGTACTGCCGGCAAGCAAAATGACTTGCGAATTGAGCTGTGCTTCTGCGGCTTTATCCGCGGCCGTCAGTAAGGCATCGGGTTGCTGCTCGCTTGGCAACAACGCGGTCAAATCGGTTTGAATGCGCGCTTGTGAAGCAAAGGCATAAACCAAAAACAGGGTAAGAAACAGGATAAGGGCAGTATAGAGGCGGTTTAGGAGGCGAAGATTCATCGTTCAGACGGCCTTTTGCAAATGCTGCTGTTGGTGTGTGGAATCAGTAAAAGTACAGTAAATTAAATCAGATTATTATTATTTTGTCAGTTATTAGATAGTTTGTCGGTCTGTTAAATCATTGGGCTTGAGCGAGCCGAAAAACTGCCATTGCGGAGCGGGGGCTTTTCCCTGCCAAACGCAGGCAAGTGCCATCGTATCCGCCAAAATCGCGCTTGTGCCGCGCCAATCGGTTTGCTTTCCGGCACGTAAACCGACGGGTTGTCCTGAATCGAAAATATAGCCGACCGATTTCATGTCTGACGGGAAATCCAAATTTGCCGCTTTAATCAAGGCTTCTTTGAAACACCACAATCGGTAAAACGTTTCAGACGGCCAGTTTGCCGTTTCCAAAAAGTCTTGTTCTTCCTGCGTGCAGACCAAAGCCGACAGCGCTTTGAAATCACGCGGGCGGATACATTCGATATCGATACCGGCTGTTAAGGGATGAGGCGCACACAATAAAGCGGCAAAGCCTTGGCTGTGGCTCAGCGATACAGTCGGTAAATCGGTTTGCTGTTTTAATGCGCGGCTGACTTGCCAGTCCTGACGCTGCGCCAGTTGCGGCGTGGCAGCCAAACGTTGTGAATCGGCTACGTTTAGAGAAGCATGGTCGTAGCAGGCGGCAAAAGATGGATCGGCCAGCAGACAGTGAAGGGGTGTCGTATCCATAAAATAGAAAAATGCCAAACTTCATCTTGAAGTCCGGCATTTTTGACATTGCTTAGTGGAAGCTGCCTTTCAAAACCACACGGCTGTTGAATGTAGCGATGTGGCATTCGTACTCGTTACCGCCTTTGGTTACTTTGTCAAAGTAGCTAACCAGATGAACGGATTTGGCTTTTTTGCGATGCGCAGTGCTTTGGAAGCGTTTAACCGCGCTCAAGAATGCGCGTTGGCAGGTTTCATCAGGGGTTTTGCCGACTGAGTTGGAGATTTGACGGGAAGTCAAAGTCGCGCCGGATGTGCTGCCGTAGTGAACGCGGATGCTAGGATCCAAAGCGGATTTGGCTTCGGCAGAGTTCAAAGCCACATCGACTTTACACATATAAATATCGTTTTGACCTTTGCCATTGACTTTATGTCCTTCACCCATGCTGCGGCAGGCAGAACCGGCGGCAGTTGTTTTTTGAGTAGAAGTTTGAGAAGAGGAGGTAGATGGTTGAGAATTGCCGGATTGTGAGCAAGCGGCAAGCATCAGGGCGGATACGGCAACCAAAGCAGAAAAACGTAACATACGGACTCCTTTATAATAAGGGGTGTGAAAAAAGGTTTACAGAAAACAAAATCATTTTAACATATATGAAAGCCGTATAAAAATAGGATGATGCAAAAAATATTATATTTTTATTTAAATGATTTCATGGTGTTAAGAAAGTTTAGGGCGGTAATGCTTGACGGAGGAGGGCAGAAAGCGTATATTGCGGTCTTCCTTAGGAGTAATGGCTGAGAGGCTGAAGGCACTTCCCTGCTAAGGAAGCATGTGGGGTCAACCTGCATCGAGGGTTCGAATCCCTCTTACTCCGCCAAATATGAAAGACACCGTTTATACGGTGTCTTTTTTATTATCCGGAATTTCTTGAAATCTAAGGCCGTCTGAAAGTGTGAAATGAACGATTTGATTATTCTAAACAAGCCTTATGGCGTGATTTGCCAGTTTTCTGCACATGAAAAACATCCGTGCCTTAAGGATTTTGTCGAGAAACCGGGATTCTATCCGGCCGGACGTTTGGATACGGACAGCGAGGGTTTGCTGCTGCTGACCAATAATGGCCGTTTGCAGGCGCAGATTGCCGACCCGAAATTCAAGCAGGTCAAAACTTATTGGGCGCAGTTGGAGGGTTCTCCTGATGAAGCCAAATTGGATTTGTTGCGCCGTGGCGTAGATTTGGGCGATTTTGTGACCCGTCCAGCCGAGGTCAGGGTATTGGAAGAGGGGGAGGCAGATGTTTTATGGCCGCGCGTGCCGCCGATTCGCGTGCGTAAATCCGTACCTGATTTTTGGGTGGAAATCAAAATTTCGGAAGGGAAAAACCGCCAAGTGCGAAGGATGACGGCGAAAGCAGGCTTTCCATGTTTACGCTTGGTCCGCGTGGCAATAGGCCGTCTGAATCTGTTTGATTTGAATTTGGAATTGGGACGATGGCGGTTTGCGCCGCATCGTCCTTAAATAGGATGAATAAAGGCCGTCTGAACTATTCAGACGGCCTTTTGTTATGGAAAAATCAATGATGTGAATGACCGATTTGGAAGGTCAAAGTGGTGTAGTTCGCCTGCTTTTGGCACACGCTTTGATCGGGGAAATCGGCTTTGTGTTCTACGCTGGCTTTCCAGAAACCTTGGCGCAATGGAATGATGCTGACTTCGCCTTTGTCATCGGTGGTATCGGAGAAAGCTTGGGCTTCGGTTTTATGGGTTTTGCTGCGGTCGCTGGTGTCGAAGCCGTCAAATGTAGCAGTAACGGTAGCGTTAGGCAGCGGCTCGCCATTGAAGAGGACACGGACTTTGAAGCGTTCGCCGACATGGACGTTGGCAGGGTTGTCCAAAGGTACGATTTCCAAATGTTGGCCGACTTGTTTGGTGATGATGGCGGTATCTGCGCTTTCGTGGCCGACATTGACGATGTTTTTACCGAACATACGGGTTTGTTCGCAATAGCTTGCATCAGGCATTTCTTTGATGCTTGCCTGCTTCCAACCTGCGCTGTTTTTAGACCAGAAAGTCGGTTGGTATTCGGCGGTTACCAAATAGCTGCCGTCTTTGACCGGCAGTTTGCTGCGGTATTGGTAATTGTATGTGCCTTTTTGAATCATGTTTTCTTTACCTTTTTCAGTCACCAGTTGCATGGGTTTGCTGAAAATGTGCAGGCGGTCTTTGGCGATGGGCTCAAGCTCCGGGAATTCGCCGTAGCCCAATTCGGCTTCAAGGTATTCGCCGCCATGTGTGTGGGCGGTTTCAACCCAAACGCGATGGGCGTGTGCGGCAGTGCTGAACAGGAAGGCGGATGCGATAAGCAAAGCGGTTTTTTTCATGATTTCTCTCCGATTTTCGATGTGTAGAAAAGATAGAATAAAGTAGTTCGTTATAATATAACAAAATTATTTAAATTTAAAGAGAGGCCGTCTGAAAACTTTCAGACGGCCTTTTAGCTGATTGTTTTTTGAATCGGATTATCAAAACGGTTTAGTCCCCGTCACGACAGACGTCAATCGCTTCCTGCAAACTGCTGACGCCGTAGATTTTCAGGTTTGGAAACTCTTTGGCATTGCGCGGCATATTGGCTTTGGGGACGATGGCGCGTTTGAAGCCGAGTTTTTCCGCTTCTTTGAGCCGCTCTTGTCCGCGTGCGACGGGGCGGACTTCGCCGCTTAAGCCGATTTCGCCGAAGGCAACCATTTTTTCGGGCAGCGGGCGGTTGCGGAAGCTGGAGAGCATGGCGAGGATGACGGCGAGGTCGGCGGCGGGTTCGCCGATTTTGACGCCGCCGACGGCGTTGAGGAACACGTCTTGGTCGAAGCAGGCGATGCCGCCGTGGCGGTTGAGGACGGCGAGCAGCATGGCGAGGCGGTTTTGTTCGAGGCCGACGGTGAGGCGTTTGGGGGTGAAGCCGTGCGCATCATCGACCAATGCCTGAATTTCGACCAAAAGCGGGCGGCTGCCTTCCTGCGTGACCAAAACGCACGAGCCAGGCGTGTCGTCTCGGTAGCTGGCGAGGAAGATGGCGGACGGATTGGATACGCCTTTTAAACCGTTTTCGGTCATGGCGAATACGCCCAGTTCGTTTGCCGCACCGAAGCGGTTTTTGATGGCGCGTATCATGCGGTAGTTGGAATGTTGGTCGCCCTCGAAATACAGCACGGTATCGACCATGTGCTCCAGCACGCGCGGGCCGGCAATCGCGCCGTCTTTGGTAACGTGTCCGACCAGTATCATGGCGATGCCCATTTGTTTCGCCATGCGCGTCAGTTGGGCGGCGCATTCGCGCACCTGCGACACGGAGCCGGGGGCGGAAGTGATTTGGTCGGAATACATGGTTTGGATGGAGTCGATAACGACGACTTCGGGCTGATGCTGTTTCAAGGCCGTCTGAATCGCTTCCATGCGGATTTCGGCAAGCAGGTTCACGCCTTCGGTGGGCAGTTCCAAACGTTGTGCGCGCAGGGCGACCTGTTGGGCGGATTCTTCACCGGAAACGTACAGCACTTTGCGGCTTTGCGCCATTTTGGCGATGGTTTGCAACAGCAGCGTGGATTTGCCGATACCGGGGTCGCCGCCAAGCAGGATGACCGCGCCATCGACCAAACCGCCGCCCAATACGCGGTCAAGTTCTCCCATGCCGGTCGGATTGCGTGGCACTTCGGTCGCGGTAACGGCGGAGAGGGATTGGACGGTCGAGGTATCCGCCGCCCAAGATTGGAAGCGGGCGTTTTTCGGCTCGGGTGCGGCCAGGCTTTCCTGAAGCGTGTTCCACTCGCCGCAATGCGGGCATTTACCCTGCCATTTCGGGGAAGTACCGCCGCATTCGGAACATTGGTAGATGGTTTTGGGGGCTTTTGCCATGGTGTTTTCCCTGTGGAATATTTGATGTGTGAAAAGGTCGTCTGAAAACAATCATATCGTTTTCAGACGACCTTTTTTATTGAGAAATAACAGGTTTATTTCTTACTGTCTTTATCTGCATCTTTTTTCGGTGCAGGTTTTTTCGCTGCCAAGCCCAAAGATTTTTGCCATTCGGCTGGATTTTTCACTAAGTCCAAGGCTTTGCGGAGCTGATCGTCTTTGGCCGGATTGGGAATGCGGCGGCTGGAGATATCTTCGTCTTTGTCTTTTTTAGACTTATCTTTATCGGCTTTGGTTTCTGTGTTGGCAGGCGTTTCGTTGCTGCTGTTGACGTCTTGGCCGCCCAGCGGATTACCGATATGGCCGACCAAATCGGCTTCGCGGCTTTCAAAGGCGCGGTCTTTGTCTTTAACTTCAACGTCAGGGACAATGCCTTGCGCCTGAATCGAGCGGTCGTTTGGCGTGTAGTAAAGGGCGGTGGTCAGTTTGACTGCGCTGCCGCCGGAAAGCGGAATCAGGGTTTGCACTGAGCCTTTGCCGAAACTTTGTGTGCCGACGACGACGGCGCGTTTGTGGTCTTGCAATGCGCCGGCAACGATTTCGGAAGCGGAAGCAGAGCCTGCGTTAATCAGGACGGTCATAGGAATGGTTTTCAGCTCGGCAGGCAATCCGGCCAACGGGTCTTTGCCGCTGGTGGTGATGTAGTCTTCGGCTGTTGCTTTGAGAACCATGCCTTCTTTTTTGTTGCGGCCTTTGGTGCTGACAACGGTTACGTCAGGTTGCAGGAAGGCTGCGGATACGCCGACTGCACCGTTGAGCAGGCCGCCCGGGTCGTCGCGCAAGTCGAGGATGATGCCTTTGAGCGGACCTTTGTTTTCTTTGACAAGGGCTTGTGCGGCTTCGTTGAGTGCGGCAACGGTGCGCTCTTGGAATTGGGAGACGCGGATGTAGCCGTAGTCTTTTTCAAGCAGGTGATGGCGCACGCTTTTGACTTTGATGATGGCGCGGGTCAGGTTGACGACGATGGGTTTGTCGGCATTTTTGCGTGAAAGGGTCAGGGTGATTTTGGTACCCGGTTTGCCGCGCATTTTTTTGACGGCTTCACTGACGGTCAGGCCGCGCGTAGAGGTATTGTCGATTTTGATGATGAAGTCGCCGCTTTTCACGCCGGCGCGTTCTGCAGGCGTATCTTCAATCGGGGCAACGACTTTGACGAAGCCGTCTTCTTGTCCGATTTCCATGCCCAGGCCGCCGAATTCGCCGCTGGTGGATTCTTTCATTTCGGCATAGCCTTTTTTGTCCATATACTCGGAATGCGGATCGAGATCGGACACCATGCCTTTCATTGCGCCTTCAAAGAGCTCGGCGTCGGGTTTGTCTTGGTAATAGTTGGCTTTGATTTGGCCGTACACTTCTGCCATGGTGCGGATGGTCTGCACGGGCAGGGCCTCGTTGTCTTTTTTGTCTTTTTCGGCGGCAAAACTTTGTACACTCAGACTGAGGGCGATGCCGCTAAATGCGCCGAGAGTGTAGATTGCAACTTTTTTCAAAGTGGATTTTGTTGACATTCGTTTGACTTTCTTTTTGTGTACGGTAAGCAAAGTGGTTTTTGTTTTCTCTGAACCCGTTGACTTTATGTGATTTAAACGCTCGGAACAATAAGTTTAAGGTAAAAGTTTGTTGTTTAATGTGCTGAACAGGCGTGAAAATCGTGTTTTATTGTAGTTTATGATGAAAATTCAGACGGTCTGGAGGGAAAATTCACTCAGGCCGTCTGAAGCATCAGTTAATCCATGAAAGCGGATTCATGACTTGTCCGTTGTAGCGGACTTCAAGGTAAAGGCCGGTTTCGCCCGACGGCAAAGTGCCGCTGGTGCCAATCTTGCTGTCGGCATTGACGGCGTAGTTTTGGGCGATGTCAATTTCGCTCAGGCCAGAGTAAATGCTGACATAGCCGTCGCCGTGGTCGAGAACGACTACTTTGCCGTAGCCTTCAAGCTCGCCGGCAAAAGTAACCGTGCCTGAGGCAATGCTGCTGACCGGGGCCGGAACGGTATTGTAGAACACGCCTTTCCAAACTTCGCCATCGCCGCGGTCTTGACCGAACAGGCCTGCCAATGTGCCGTTGACCGGTTTTTTCAGACGGCCTTGCATACGGCTGAAGCTGTTGGCGTTGCTGACGGTCAAGCCTTGGGTATTTGGGGCTTGCAGTTTCATGTCTTCGTCAGTCAGCGTGGACATGGCGGCGCGTTCGGCTTCGGCTTTTTGTTGGGCGGCAGCCTGCTCTTTGCGGGCTTTTTCAGCAGCGGCCAAACGGGCTTCGGCGGCTTTTTTACGCGCTTCGGCTTCGGCTTTGCGTTGCTCGGCTTTGCGTTTTTCCAAATCTTTCAAGAGATTGTTGAGGCGTTGCTCGTTTTCTCTGTGGTTGATTTTCTTTTGTGCTTCTTTGGCCATCTGCGCGTTTTGACGGCGGCTTTCGGCTTGTTCGGCGGTATTGGTCACGCCTTGTTGACGCAACGAGGCTTGGATGTTGGCTTGCAGTTTTTTCAGATAAGCCAATTCATTGTTGATTTTTTGCTCTTGCGCTGCCAGCTCTTTTTGTTGTTTTTCCAAGTCTCTCATGACTTGGTCGTTGGCGTTGTTGATATAACGCGTGTAACGCAGGAAGCGGGTTTTTTGACCGGCATCGGCGTTTTTCAGGAAGAGGGCAACCGCGTTGGGTTGGCTGTTTTTATAGTTGCCGGACACAAAGCGCGAAATTTGGGCGCGCGTGTTGGAAACTTCGGCTTTCAACTGGTTGGCATCAGCATTGAGTTTTTGGAATTTTTCCCATGCATCGCGTTGTTTGCGGTTGATGCCGGAGAGGTTGTTGCGTGTTTGTTGCAGCTGTTTGAGCGTGGCATTGACATGGATAATGAAGCCCTCGTTGCGTTTGGCAAAGGATTTCTTGCTTTCCATTTCGTTGGCAGCGGCAGTCACGGCTGCTTTGAAATCATTGTCGGCTGAAGAGACGGCTTTAGGCTCAGCTTTAGGCTCGTCTTTTTTGTTTTGCTCTTTAGCTTTTGTGTCTTTTTTAGCGTCTTTTTTATCTTCAACAGCTTTTTTGGCAGGCTCTTTGGCTTTGGTTTCTTTGGTATCGGCCTTTTTGTCTTCGGCTGCTTTTTTTACTGGTTCTTTGGATTGACGCTCTTTTTTATCCTCAGCCGCTTTTTTAGCAGGCTCTTTGGTTTTGGTTTCTTTAGGTTCTGCTTTTTTTATGGGTTCTTTGGCTTTACTGTCTTTTTTATCTTCAACAGATTTTTTGTCTTGTTCTTTGGCTTTGCCGGATTTTGCAGCTGCGGCTTTTTTGTCTTTTACCGTTTCTTTAGGCTCTTCGGCTTTGCGGTTGGCCTTTTTATTGTCGGCAGCGGCTTCGGCGGCTTTAGCCGGTTTATTTTTGGATGAAGCGCGTTCGTTCTTGTCGGCGGTTTCCTTCTCTTTGGAGGCTTTAACTTTAACCGCTTTTTTGTCTTCCTCTTTTTCTTTTACTACTTGTTTTTTTGGGGTTTCTTTTTTGACATCCGCCTTGGCGGCTTCTTTCTCTTTTTTCACGGGCGCAGCTTTTTTGACGGCGGCCGCTTTTTCTTTCGGCGCGTCTTTGGCAGCATAGGTTGGCAGGGAGAAGCTGAGCAGCAGGGCGAGGATGAGGGGTTTGTAACGCATGGTTCGATCTTGCTATTAAAGTAGGAACAATAGGACGGATTATACTGTCTGTCAGGCCGTCTGAAAATAATATTGGGTTGCAATATGAACGAACGGTCTTATATAGTAATGATGGAGTAGGCGGATATGATTCTGCCTGCCTGAAAACTAACAGTCTGCATTGACAGGATATTATGAAAAAATATTTATTAGTAGTGTTGGGCGCCATGATTTTGGCGGCTTGCGGTAACGATACCGATAAAATCGGACGCGCCAGTACGGTGTTTCATATGTTGGGTAAAAACGACCGTATTGAAGTGGAAGGTTTTGATGATCCTGATGTGCAGGGGGTTGCCTGCTATATTTCGTACGCGAAAAAAGGCGGTTTGAAAGAAACGGTCAATCTGGAAGAAGATGCCAGCGATGCATCGGTTTCCTGCGTGCAAAGTGCGGAAGTCATCCGTTATAACGAGGCTGCGGTTTTGAAACCGCGACAAGTGTTCAAACGCAGTGCTAGCATAGCATTTAAGAGCCAGCAGATTATCCGCTACTACGATCCGAAACGTAAGTCTTTCGCTTATTTGGTGTACAGCGATAAAATCGTTCAAGGTTCGCCGAAGAACTCTTTGAGTGCGGTATCGTGTTTTGCCCATGCGAAAACCGATACGCCGGTACCGGCAGGCGGCGCGGTTTACGGTGCATGCGTGGTGGACGCGCCGATTTCTGACGGCCAAAAATAATAAAATCAGCTTAATAGATTAAGAAGAATATGAATTTAGCCAACCATTTCCTGATTGCCATGCCTCATATGGACGATCCGTTTTTTACGGATACGGTCATTTATGTGTGCGAACACGATGAAGAAGGTGCGCTGGGCATCATCATCAACAAGCCTTCGCCGATTACAATGGACATGATTTTTGCCGCCGCCGACCGCAATATCCCGTTGCGCCTGCAACATGAAAACGTGATGATGGGCGGGCCGGTTCAGATTGAGCGCGGCTATGTCGTGCATACGCCGATCGGCAGCTGGCAAAACAGCATGGTGGTTACCGATAACGTCGCGCTGACTTCTTCGCGCGATGTGATTGAAAACTTGTCTAAAGAAGGTGCGGTGGATAAGGCTTTGATCAGTATTGGTTATTCGAAATGGGGCAAAGGGCAGTTGGAGCGCGAGCTGGCAGAAAATGTTTGGCTGACCGTCCCTGCGGACGAGCATATTCTTTTTGATGTGCCTTACGAACTCCGTTATGCCGCCGCTTTTGAAAAATTGGGTGTCAATCCGAACGCCTTGGTTTCAGGAGTCGGCCATGCCTGATGCACCAAAAGGTACGGTTTTGGCCTTTGATTTCGGCGAGGCGCGTATCGGCGTGGCGCAGGGCGACGCTGAGTTGGGTATGACTCATCCGCTGGCGACGGTAACCGGCAACAGCAACGATGAAAAATTCGAGGCCATTGCCAAGCTGGTCAAAGAATGGCAACCCAAGTATTTTGTGGTCGGCCTGCCGACGCATACTGACGGCATGGAGCATGAGCTGACCCGTTTGAGCCGCAAGTTTGGCCGCCGTTTGCACGGACGTTTTAACTTGCCGGTTTATTGGGTGGACGAAAGGATGTCTTCCCTATACGCGGAAAGCCTGCTTGCGGAAGCCCAAGTATTTGGCCGAAAACAAAAATCCGTGCTTGACCAAGTGGCGGCACAGGCGATTTTGCAAGGCTTTTTTGAAGGTGGAGCGGCCGAGTATTTCAATGGCCGCGAAGAATAACGTTATTGATTATTAGGCCGTCTGAAACCGGATTTCAGACGGCCTTGGTTTTGTTACGACTTTGGGATAAAAGAAGTTTAGTTTGGTTAAGCCTGATTTTTTCCGGTATAAATTTTGCTACACTCCGCTTTCTTTTTTTAGACATAAACACACACAAGGAAAAAGTCATGGCTCTCATGGACAATCTTTTGAATGCAGCTACCCAAATGTTGGGTGGCAACAGCGAAAACGGCGCACAAGGTTCTCTGACCGATATGGCAATGGATTTGGTTAAACAGCAAGGCGGCGTGGGCAACCTGATCAACCAACTGCAACAAGGCGGTTTGGGTGATGCCCTGAGCAGCTGGGTGTCCAATCAATCCAGCAACCTGCCTGTATCCGGCAGCGACCTGCAAAATGCGTTGGGCAGCGATACCGTAAACCAAATCGCGCAAAAATTCGGCGTGGATGCCGGCCAAGCAGGCGATTTGTTGGCAAAAGTGTTGCCAGACTTGGTCGATAAAGCGACGCCTAACGGCACGGCTCAAGATGCGGATGGCTTCGGCTTGGACGACATCGCTTCTATGCTGCTGAAAAACTTTATGAAATAATGAGTTGAATCCTTATGATAAGGCCGTCTGAATCCGTTCGGACGGCCTTATAACTTTTGGTTTACGGTAAATAACCAATTAATCTTTTTCTAACAAAAACGAATGGCTTATCATGCCCACTTCGTTTTATTACAAAAAAGGTCATAAAGATGTCACGTTTAACCATACACACAGTCGAAACCGCTCCTGAAGCCGCCAAACCACGCGTTGAAGCCGTATTGAAAAACAACGGCTTTATTCCTAACCTGATCGGCGTTTTGGCCAATGCGCCGGAGGCTTTGGCGTTTTATCAAGAAGTCGGCAAAATGAATGGTGCCAACAGCCTGACTGCCGGCGAAGTCGAAGTTATTCAAATCATTGCCGCGCGTACCAATGAATGCGGCTTCTGCGTTGCCGGCCACACTAAACTGGCAACCTTGAAAAAACTGCTTTCCGAACAATCCATTAAAGCCGCACGCGCGTTGGCTGCGGGCGAGTTTGACGATGCCAAACTGAGTGCTTTGGCGACATTCACCCAAGCCGTTATGGCGAAAAAAGGTGCGGTATCCGACGACGAGTTGAAAGCTTTCTTTGATGCCGGTTACAACCAACAGCAAGCCGTTGAAGTCGTTATGGGCGTTGCTTTGGCAACCTTGTGCAACTACGTCAACAACCTTGCCAAAACCGAAATCAACCCTGAATTGCAGGCATTTGCCTAATCCCATCAAAGGCCGTCTGAAAATTCAGACGGCCTTTCTTAAAAGAACTCAATATCGCCAAAATATCCAGAGGAAAAAAAATGACACGCGAAGCTTTACTGAACAATGTTGCCGAACTCGTTAAAAGCAAATTAAAACCATTGGTGGACGACATCGACCGCAAAGGCCTGTACCCGAAAGAATTTATGCTGGAATTGGGCAAAATCGGCGGTTTTGCCGCGACCGGTACGGTTGAAGAAGGTGGTAACGGTTTGGGTTTGGCAACGCAAATCGCCGTATTGCGCGAAATCGGTAAAGAATGCGGCGCGACTTCGTTCAGTGCATGGTGTCAGGCGGCTTGCGCGTGGTATCTGCACCAATCCCCCAACCAAGCGGTTAAAGACAAATATTTGGCCGATATTCTGCAGGGCAAAGTTTTGGCTGGTACGGGCATGTCCAATACCGTCAAACACCTTGCCGGTATTGAAAAACACAATCTGCAAGCCGAGCGCGTCGAAGGCGGCTACAAAATCAACGGCGCTTTGCCTTGGGTATCCAATATTGGCGAAGACCACATTTGGGCAAATACCGCCCAAATCGGCGACAGCTATGTGATGTTTATCACCGGCGGCCAATGGGAAGGCGTTACCCTGCAAAACTGCCCTGAGTTCTGCGGTTTGGAAGGCACGCGCACTTACAGCCTGAATTTTAAAGACGTGTTTATTCCCGATGAAGATGTGATTGCTGCGCCTGATCAGTTCCAGTCTTATATCCCGACCATTAAAGCCGGTTTCATTCTGCTGCAAATGGGTATCGGTGCCGGTGTGATTGACGGTGCGCTCGGCATTATCCGCATGGCCAATGTGGTGAACGCGGAAGTAAACTCATACCTCGACCACAGCTACGATGAATTGAAAGCCACTTTGGACGGCGCATGGGCGGAAACCGAACGCCTTGCCGATGATGCGTGGAACAACAAACCTGACACGCTGGCAACCTTGAAACTGCGTGAAGCGGCTGCCGTATTGGCACTGAACGCCACTCAATCTGCCGCATTGCATGCAGGCGCGAAAGGTTATCTGATGCGCAGCCCGGCGCAACGCCGCGTCCGCGAGGCCATGTTCGTCGCCATCGTAACACCGGCCATCAAACACCTGCGCAAAGAAATCGCCGCTTTGGAAGCAGCGCAATAAATTCAAAATATCAACAATAAGACACACGAAAGGCCGTCTGAAAATACGGTTTCAGACGGCCTTTTAAAATGGAAGGAACACCAAATGGCACAATATATGTGCGGCCCTTGCGGCTGGATTTACGATGAAGATGTCGGCGACCCCGAACACGGCCTGCCGGCAGGTACCAAGTTCGAAGACATCCCCGACGACTGGAAATGCCCTGAATGCGGCGTAGGTAAAGAAGATTTCTACCTTCTGGACTTTACCATATAAATTATCCGATTATTTAATAAAAAGGCCGTCTGAAGTTTCAGACGGCCTTTGTTTGCTTAATTGTCAGCGGTAGAGCGAAACAATGGTTTCAGCCGCTTTGACACAGCTTTCCACGTCGGCAACCAAAGCGATGCGGACGTAGCCTTCGCCCGGATTGCCTTGCTCGGTATCGCGGGCAAGGAAGCGGCCGGGTAACACTTGGATGGCGGCTTTCTGCCACAGGTTGCGCGTGAATGCCAAGTCGTCGCCGTCGGGAACTTTCAGCCAAATGTAGAACGATGCGTCAGGCAGTTTGACATCGAATACCTGTTGCAAAATCGGAATGACGCGGTCGAATTTTTCTTGGTAGAGGCGGCGGTTGGCGATGACGTGTTCTTCGTCGTTCCAAGCGGCAATGCTGGCACGTTGGACAGGAATGCTCATCGCGCTGCCGTGGTAGGTGCGGTAGAGCAGGAAGTTTTTGAGCAACTCGGCATCGCCTGCGACAAAGCCGGAACGCAAACCGGGGACGTTGGAGCGTTTGGACAGGCTGGTGAACATAATAATGTTGTGCGTGCCGCGACCTAATTGCGCCGCAGCCTGCAGACCGCCGATCGGCTTGTTGCCGTCAAAATAGATTTCTGAATAGCATTCGTCAGAGGCAATAACGAAGCCGTATTTGTCTTGCAAATCAAAAATTTCTTTCCAGTCTTCTAATTGCAGGACGCTGCCGCTCGGGTTGTTGGGCGAGCAGACAATCAGAACTTTGGTGCGCTGCCATACGTCTTCGGGCAGGCTGCTCCAATCGGGATTGAAGCTGGGTGCCGGGCAGTTGGCAAAATAGATTTCGCCGCCGCCCAATATAGTCGCGCCTTCATAAATTTGATAGAACGGATTAGGGCTGATAACGACCGGTTTGGGGCCGTCTGAAGCCGGATTTAAAACGGTTTGGATGAAGGAGAACAATGCTTCCCGGCTGCCCAATACGGGCAGGATTTCATTGTCGGGATTGAGGCTCAAACCATCATAACGGCGGGCAACCCATTCGGCGCAGGCTTGGCGCAGTTCGGGCAGGCCTGCGGTCAGCGGATATTTTTCCAGTTCGTGCAGGGAGGCGGTCAGCGCATCGGTGATGACTTTGGGCATCGGGTGTTTCGGCTCGCCGATTTGCAGATGAATGGGCGTTACGCCTGCGGGTGCGTCAATGCCTTGCATGGCTTCACGCAAGCGGGCGAAAGGATAGGGTTTGAGGTGGTTCAATAATGGATTCATGATGTTTCTGCTGGATAAATTCAGGCGATAATCTTAGCATTTTTTAGATGGATTGGGACAAAAAGGCCGTCTGAAAACAGGGTTTGGATGTTTTTCAGACGGCCTTTTGAGTGTTGATACGTTTATTTGGCAAGGACGGCAGGCAAGGAACCGTTTAAGAGATATTGAATGGTTTCTTGAACCGTACGGATGGCATTGCCAAAAGGCAGTGGGTCTTTACCGCGGAAAAACAGGCCTTTATCGACTTCACCGCGGAATGCGGCGGAAAGTTGGATGTCGATACAGAATTGACCGGCTTTGGCCAAACCATCGCGCAAACCGCAGCTGGTTAGGCAGTTCAGGCCTTGGGTGCAACGGCGCGGATCGTTTTTGGCGTTGGCTTGCAATTTGGCTTCGCGTTTGATGTAGCTGTCGAGGAATTTGGTGCGCACGCCGCGTGCAGGCAAACCGGCGACAGACATGAATTCAACCACTTTTTCGGTTTCCGCACCGGCCAGCGTTTTTTTGAAGTTGATGTGGGCATCGCCTTCTTCGGTTACGGCAAATGCGGTACCGATTTGGACGGCAGATGCGCCCCAGTTTTTCAAGGCTGTTTTGACTTTTTCAAAGTTTGCCATACCGCCGGCGAGTACCAACGGGATTTTTTCGCTTTCCAAACCTAAGTTTTTGAATACTTCAAATGTCTCTTCAATGACGCGTTTGAACTCGAATTTGGCATCGTTCACGCCGTCAACGGTTGCCGCGCCCAAGTGGCCGGCCGCGTGGGCAGGGTGTTCGATAACGATGGCATCGGGCAAAACGCCTTTTTTCATCCAACGTTTCAAAACGATATTGATACCGCGTGATTCGGACAAGATAGGGAAAAGGGCGACATCTTTGTGGTAGCCTTCGGCCATTTCCGGCAAGTCCAAAGGCAAACCTGCGCCCATTACAATCGCGTCCGCACCGGATTCGCAGGCCTGGCGGACATAGGCGGCATGGTCTTTGACGGCTTTCATGACGTTGACGGCAATCATGCCTTTGCCTTCTGAATCGGCTTTGGCTTTTTTGATTTCGCGGTCAAGCGCGATGCAGTTGAGGCGGGTGTATTTTTCTTCGCTGGAATTGATTTTCGATTCGGCCAGCAAATCTTCATGCAAGTGGCGCAAATCGACGCTGGCGATGGTACCCACGCCGTTTTCTCGTGCAACCGCGCTGGAGAGTTTTGATGCGGAAACGCCTACACCCATGCCGCCCTGTACGACGGGAATCAGTGATTTGTCACGGATAATCAATGGGTCAAAGTTGTTTTGCATGAATGCTCCTTCATAGATTCTGGATGGTGCCGTCTGAAATCCTATGAAATGGATTGGATAACGGACTGATGTGTATATAAATAAGTGTGTTTTTCGCCGTCGTTTTTCAGACGGCATGAGGCGTGTTTTTAAAATTTTAGGAATTATACTCTAAGTTAATGTAAAAATTAGAGTATTAATACAGTTTTTTTAAAGAAAAAATTGAAAAGTCTTGTTAATAAAGGAATAAATCTTATATTGAGTCGGATGAGCAAGAAAAATCGGCTGATAAATACGGCAAATAAAAAGGCCGTCTGAAACGTAAATTTCAGACGGCCTTAAATTAAGTAAGTAAATCAGACAGAGGTCGGATTACATTTGTTTTTTAGCGGCATCGATGGCGCGTTGGTCAGGGTTGATCAAGATTTCAACGCGGCGGTTTTGTGCACGGCCTTCAACAGTGGCGTTAGAAGCGATGGGTTGACGGGAACCGTAACCGAAAGTGCTCAAACGGGTGCTGCTTACGCCGCGGGATTGCAGGAAGGTGGCAACAGATTCGGCGCGGTTGCGAGACAATGGCTCGTTGATGGCGTCGTTACCGGTGTTGTCGGTGTGGCCGTTGATGGTCAAAGTCGTATCAGGATATTGAACCAAAGTTTGTGCAGCGGCAGACAAAGCGCTTTGAGCTTGGCCGCTCAGGGCCGCGCTGCCGGTGGCGAAGGTTACGTTTTCAGGCATAACCAGCTTGATTTGGTTGCCTTGGCGTTCGACTTCGATATTGGTGTTGGCCAGGCTTTGACGCAGTTTTTTCTCTTGGTAGTCCATGTAACCGCCGATACCGGCACCTACTGCACCACAAGCCAATGCGGAGTTACGCGCGCCTTTGCCGCCGTGGGTCAGCGCACCGACGATGCCGCAAACGGCCGCACCGCCCAAGCCGTACATGGCGGTTTTGCTGGCGGATTGTTGGCCGGTAACAGGATCGGTCACACAGCCGGTGAGCGCCAAAGGAATTGCAGTAGCAATAACGGTCAGGGGTTTCAAGAATTTCATGTCGTATCCTCTTTTTAGATGACGGCTCGGGCCGTCTGAAAAAAATGAATAAAAACCGCGTGGGTCATTACGGATTTATGATACCCAATATCCGAAACGCAAAAGAATGGGTTTAACCCGATATTACGAAAATATTTGCCAGTTAACATAATTCTGAAGCATTTCTGCATTTTTCTGGCAGCTTGGCCGTTTTGCCGTGAAATAACCAGCAAAGTTTTTTACAGTTTCTTCCGTTTTTTCTGCTTGCGGCGATACCAGTTGACGAATGCCCATTTCAATCTGACCTTGACGTCATATCCCACCGAACCTGCACCCAGTATGAGCAAAACGGCGGAAACGGGCAGGGCGAAATGATGGCCGACCAGATGATAACCCCATGCGCCAACCACGCCGCCCAGCAAAAACGACAGCATCAAGCCGCTTAAAAGCCACATTTTCGGTTTGTTGACGCGGACGTGCGGCAGGCGCGGATGATGCTGTTTAGAGTAATAAAGCGCGCGTGAGATTTCAATGCCCAAGTCGGTCGCCGTGCCGGTCATGTGGGTGGAACGGATGGCGCCGCCGGAAAGAAGCGTGATAACCGTATTGTGCATACCCATAATAAAACATAATAAAAACAATGCTAAAGACGGCATAATAAAATCAGAGCCGCCAAAATCCCACTCCATCGCAGCAATACCGAACCAACCGAATATCAACAGATAAACTGCTTCCAGCCACATGGAAAACCCAAAGCTGCCACGGAAACGCATTTGTTGCGTCCATAAAATCACCCAACCCGAATGCGCGGCACCGGCAACAAAACACAACACGCTGATGAAAGTTACTGCGGCAGACCACCAGTCTTGGAGATACAGCACATCAGCCAAAAGAGACATGGAGCCGGTTACGTGGGAAATATAGCGCGCAAAAGCAAAGAATCCCCCTGCATTAATCGCACCGGCAAGAAAGGCCATGATGTAGCCCAGCCGTCTGAAACGGGCATCGGAAATATTGTGTTCGTGCAGATACGGACGGTCCGCCTGCCAAAACGGCGGCGTGTGTTGCCTATGGTGGCGCAATCGGTAGGAGTGGGGCGGTTTGTCAGCGTTCATCGAGTGGGTTTGGAGTTAAACATTCATACAGGGTGTATTTTATATGCAACTGTCTGCCGATAAGAACAAATAATCTAAAGTGTTCCCAAGTTGCCACACTTGCCCATTACACAATGAGGGCGTACATTAATAGAAAGATATAAACATAAGGAAACATCCGATGAATCCTATCCGTCTGACCTTATTGTTTGGCGCCGTTACATTGCTGGCCGCCTGCGCCACCACGCCCGAGCAAAAAGCCGCACGCGCCCAAGCGCAGAAACGCTATGAGCAGGATCTTCAAGTCAATCTTGCCGCACAATGTGATCAGGAAACAGCCGCGCTGATTCGCCGCAAATTTGAAGAAGAAGGCAAACCCGGTGTAGCAACTGCGGAACAAAAAGCCTTCCGCCTCAAATATATCGACAAAGTTTCCGACCCGATGTTCCAAGCCTGCTACAAAATGGCATGGCAAAACTATATTTCCCAAGAGCAGCTGCGCGAAGCCCGCTACTATCGCTATTACGACGATTGGGGTTATCCGTTTGGCCGTTATCCTTGGTGGTGGTAAGGTATTAACAAACTTTAGGGCCGTCTGAAAGCATATATTTATTGGTTTCAGACGGCCTAAGGTTTATTGAAACGGCAATAACGTTTACAATAGCCGCCTATTCAAACACACTACCCACCACCCATGAACATCTGGCTTGGACAGCGACACCCGCCCCAATTTCCGCAAGGAGCCGCCGTAACCATCGGCAACTTCGACGGCGTACACCTCGGGCACAAACATATCCTGCAAAAACTCAAACGAGAGGCAGACCGGCGCGGTCTGCCTGTTGTCGTTGTTATTTTTGAGCCTCAGCCCAAAGAGTTTTTTGCGCGTAAAGCCGGGAAAAAGCTGCCTTACCGCATCAGTCCGCTGCGTACCAAATTGCGCCTTTTGCGTGAAACCGGCTGCGTGGATGCCGTTTGGGTTTTGCGCTTTAACCAAACTTTCTCCGAGATGAGCGCACAAGCGTTTATCGACCGGCTTTTGCGAAAAACGCTCAATACGCGTTATCTGCTGATTGGCGATGATTTCCGTTTCGGTGCGGGTCGGGAAGGCTGTTTTGAACTTTTGGCACAACAGCCCGATATGCAAACCGAGTGCACACCGTCCGTTATCGTTGAAGACATCCGCACCAGCAGTACCGCCGTCCGCCAAGCCCTTTCAGACGGCAAGTTGGAATACGCCAAAAAACTGTTGGGACACGATTACGTGTTAAGCGGCAAGGTCAAGCACGGGCAAAAGCTCGGCCGCACCATCAACGCGCCTACCGCCAACGTCCAGCTTCCCCCATATCATTATGCGCTAAGCGGCGTATTTGTCGTCGAAGCTGACGGCGCATTCGGTACGCGCCGGGGCGTGGCCAGCTTTGGTTTTAACCCCACTGTCAGCAACAACCGTTCGCAAAAGTTGGAAGTCCACCTGTTCGATTTCAGCGGCGATTTGTACGGCCAGCGCATCTTCGTCCGCTTCCTGCACAAACTGCGTGACGAGAAAAAATTTGAAAGTATCGAAGCATTGAAAACCCAAATTTTGCAAGATATGGAAGATGCAAAGGTTTGGAAACCATAGAAACGCTTCTATACGCTTATAAAATCAAGACAATTGGGCTACAATAAGTCCTTTGAATTCTTTCAGACGGCCTGTTCTTTTTAAAATGAGCAATCAGGCCGTCTGAAACCGAAATACCGCAACAATAGAGATTAGAAAATGACCGATTACAGTAAAACCGTAAACCTGCTCGAAAGCCCGTTTCCAATGCGCGGCAATCTTGCCAAGCGCGAGCCTGCATGGCTGAAAAGCTGGTACGAGCAAAAACGCTACCAAAAACTGCGCGAAATCGCCAAAGGCCGTCCGAAATTTATTCTGCACGACGGTCCTCCGTATGCCAACGGCGACATCCACATCGGTCATGCCGTCAACAAAATCCTCAAAGACATCATTATCCGCAGCAAAACCCAAGCCGGTTTTGATGCGCCTTATGTGCCGGGCTGGGACTGCCACGGCCTGCCCATCGAAGTGATGGTAGAAAAGCTGCACGGCAAAGACATGCCCAAAGCCCGTTTCCGCGAATTGTGCCGCGAATACGCCGCCGAACAGATTGCCCGTCAGAAAAAAGACTTTATCCGCCTGGGCGTGTTGGGCGATTGGGACAATCCCTACCTGACCATGGATTTCAAAACTGAAGCCGATACCGTGCGTATGCTCGGCGAAATCTACAAGTCCGGCTATCTCTACCGCGGCGCGAAACCGGTTCAGTTCTGCTTAGACTGCGGTTCTTCGCTGGCGGAAGCGGAAGTGGAATACAAAGACAAAGTATCGCCTGCGATTGACGTTGCCTATCCGTTTAAAGACAATGCCGCGCTTGCCGCCGCATTCGGTTTGGCAGGTATCGAAGGCAATGCGTTTGCCGTCATTTGGACAACCACGCCTTGGACGCTGCCTGCGAGCCAAGCTGTTTCAGCCGGCGCAGACGTGGTGTATCAACTGATTGATACGCCGAAAGGCAAATTGGTATTGGCGAAAGATTTGGCAGAAGACGCGCTCAAACGCTACGGTTTTTCAGACGGCATTTCTATTCTTGCCGAAACCACCGGCGACAAGCTGGAAAACCTGCACATGAATCATCCGTTCCTCGAACGCGATATCCTCTTGCTCAACGGCGAACACGTTACCACCGATGCCGGTACGGGCTTGGTGCACACTGCCCCTGCGCACGGTTTGGAAGACTACGCTGTCTGCAACAAATACGGCATCGAGCTTTACAACCCTGTTAACGCCGAAGGCCGATACATCAGCGAAACGCCGCGCGTCGCAGGCATGAGCGTTTGGGAAGCGAATCCCGTCATCCTGCAATGGCTGGAAGAAACCGGCAACCTTTTGGCAAGCAACAAAATCGAACACAGCTATGCCCACTGCTGGCGCCACAAAACCCCGCTGATTTACCGTGCTACAGGCCAATGGTTTATCGGCATGGACAAAGCCGGAAGCGACGGCAAAACCCTGCGCGACAAAGCCATCAAAGCCGTGGACGACACCGAATTCTTCCCATCATGGGGGCGTGCGCGTTTGGAAGCCATGATTGAAGGCCGTCCTGACTGGGTGGTTTCACGCCAACGCTATTGGGGTACGCCGATGACTTTCTTTGTTCATAAAGAAACCGGTGAACTGCATCCGAACTCTGCCGAGCTTTTGGAAAAAGTTGCCCTGAAAATCGAAGAAAAAGGCATCGAAGCATGGTTCTCACTCGATAAAAGCGAATTGTTGAGCGCGGAAGATTGCGAAAACTACGACAAACTTTCCGATACGATGGACGTATGGTTCGACTCCGGCTCGACCCATTATTCCGTCTTAAAACAGCGCGAAGAATTGGATTGGCCCGCCGACCTCTACCTCGAAGGCAGCGACCAACACCGCGGCTGGTTCCAATCCTCCATGCTGACCGGTTGCGCCTCATCAATGGGTCGCGCCCCGTACAAACAGCTTCTGACCCACGGTTTCGTGGTTGACCAAAACGGCCGCAAAATGTCGAAATCTATCGGCAACGTTGTTGCGCCGCAAGAAGTCTATAACGAATTCGGTGCCGACATCCTGCGCCTGTGGGCGGCATCCACCGATTACAGCGGCGAATTGGCGATTTCCAAAGAAATCCTCAAACGCGTAACTGAAAGCTACCGTCGTATCCGCAACACCTTGAGCTTCCTGTTTGCCAATCTCAGCGACTTCAATCCTATTGAAGATGCCGTGCAACAGGCAGACATGGTGGAAATCGACCGCTATGCCTTGGTATTGGCACGTCAGCTGCAAGAGCGTCTGGCAGGCGACTTCTATCCTCGCTACGCCTTCCACTTTGCTGTAAAAGACATTGTTTCTTTCTGCTCGGAAGATTTGGGCGCGTTCTACCTCGACATCCTGAAAGACCGCCTCTACACCACCAAAGCCGACAGCCACGCCCGCCGCAGCGCGCAAACCGCCCTGTACCACATCACGCGTAGCCTGGTTCTCTTGATTGCACCGATTTTGTGCTTCACCGGCGAAGAAGCGTGGGACATCATCGGCGGCGGCGAAGAAGACAGCGTCCTCTTCCACACCTGGCATGAGTTCCCACCCATCAACGAAAAAGCTGAAGCCGAACTGGTGAAAAAATGGACGGCAATCCGCGAAGCCCGCGAAGCGGTAACCGCCGCCATCGAGCCTTTGCGTACGGACAAAACCGTTGGTTCTTCATTGCAAGCAGAAGCCAAAATTACGGCTCCGGAAGAAATTGCCGACTATCTGAACACTTTGGGCGAAGAATTACGTTTTGCTTTGCTGGTGTCTAAAGCTGAAGTGAAAGTCGGTGATGAACTTGCCGTTACCGCCAAAGCCAGCGACGGCGAAAAATGCGAACGCTGCTGGCACTACACCCACGATGTGGGCGCAGTTGCAGGCCATGAAACCATCTGTAAACGTTGTGCCGACAACGTTGACGGTAAAGGCGAAGACAGACATTACGCTTAATTGTTTGGTCTAAGATAAAGGCCGTCTGAAAACTTTGAAAATAGGTTTTCAGACGGCCTTTGTTTATTGAATCTGTTTCGTATAGCGAATAGACTTTGGAAGGTAATTAGGGTTTGTTCCTTGGGTAAACCGCCGGAAGGGACTTTAAGTTACTAAAGGTTGAAGTTTAATTGCATAAAATAACTCTTACGTCAGGGAGAATTTGTTGAGGATATAGGAATGACTCATAATTATGTGTCTATAATTAAGATCAATCATTACAATTCTTTGTTTGAAAGTCTTTAATAAAACAATGAGGTATCATATGCGCCCTAAAGATAAGTTTGACATCAAGGCTTGCAAAAGGATCAAGGAGTGCAACGATGAAGAATTAATTGAGATGGGAGAATGGCTCTCTGGGTGGTTGGGAGATGCCAACTTTCCTATTTTTAGTGAAATTGTTGAAATTTTTATAGAAAGACAAGATACATTACTCCCTTTCATTTCTAATATTTTTTACTCGAATGATAGTATATGCATTTATTGGGTTTTACTTGAACTTTATCCAAAATTATCCTATCAAAACCAAGTAACCTTAGCTATTGATTTGGAACATTGTCTTCATAATATTTCAGAAAAATTAACTTTGGATGAAGATGATGAGAACCTTAAAGAAATCTTGGAAAAAGTTTTAAATTAAGTTAGATACATATTTAATGATTTTGAAATAATGTTTTGTCGGAGAAGAAACCTTTCAAAGGGTCTTACTTATTCGATGTATTTTGAACCTTCAAATAGCCTCATATTTACATTTTTATCCTTAAACAAACTTTCGTTTTATCTGATATAAAAAGCCGTCTGAAACAAGTTTTCAGACGGCTTTTAGCTATTCTATTGCTAAGTAGAAATTAGCGGACAGAGCAAGAAGTTTCTACTTTGTTGCCGTATGGGTCAGTGAAGCCGAAGAATGCTTCGCTGCCTTTTTGATGCCATTCGGCACCTTTGCCGAACAAGCCTTGGTTGGCAACATAGCGTTCGCCTGAACCTGCAACGGCAGAAGACAGGGTGGCAACTTTGTCGTCAAGGCGCAATTCAACTTGATCGGTGCTCAGGTTGCGGATTTGTACAGACAGGCCGTTTTCGCAGCTGAATGATTGAACACGGGCATCATGATCGTGTGCACGGCCGTGGTCATGATTGTGCTCGTGACGGTGACCATGGTCATGTTGATGGGCTTCGGGTGCAGCGCAAGCAGCGAGGCTCATGGCGGCGGCAATTGCAAGCAGGGCTTTTACTTTCATTTTTGACTCCTATGGTCAGTGTTGAAGGGAGAATGTAGCGGCATGTTATAAATATCTTTATGGCTTCACAATAGGGATAACCATTATTTACTTTTTCTTCCTGTTTCCGGGAGTATGGCAGGATTCGTTGTAGTTTTGATATGAATGATTAATGCCGTTTGAAAAAAAAGCCGCACTTGCGCTAGAGGTAAACGAAAGTGCGGAAAATTCAGAGAGTTACATTGAAATATGGGTTGGGCCGCTTAACGCTGGCGTGCTTTAAAGCGGGGGTTGCTCTTGCAAATAACGTACACTTTGCCTTTTCGGCGGACAATTTGACAGTCGCGGTGTCGTTTTTTTGCAGTTTTCAGGGATGAGAGGACTTGCATCATTTATCCTTTCTGAAGGAAGACATCATGGATTGGTAACGTTGGTTGAACTTACTGGCGCGGCCTTCGATATTGACGTTGCGTTGTTTGCCTGTGTACACGGGGTGGGACGCGGAAGAAGTATCAAGCGAAAAGAGGGGATACTCTATGCCGTCTTTCCAAACCATGGTTTTGCCGTGGGTATTGGCGCATGAACGGATGAGCCATCCTTGGTCTGCGCCGCTGTCGTAAAACAGGACGGTACGATAGTTGTCCGGGTGAATATCGGGTTTCATTTCTTTCTCCAGTGAATGTTATGGTATAACATTATACTCCTAGAAAAAGAGCAGGCAAGTGTTTTTTGTTTTTCTTTATCACGGGATTGCGGCATTTTGATAAAATATGCGGTTTCAGACGGCCTTTTTTATGAGGCCGTCTGAAACATTTTGTTTTCTGATGATAGGAATATGATGTATCTGCATAAGGGTTTCAGATTGGGCGGTGCGGTAAGCAAGGTGATGCCGATTGTCCATGTATTGTCCAAGCTGGGGCTGTTGTTTTCATTGCTGTTGGCCGTGCCGACGCTGATGTCGTATTTTTATCACGACAGCGCGTTTTTCGTATTTGCCTATACGGCGTTGACCGTATTGCTGGTGTCGTGCGTAACTTGGGTGCTGACGCTGCGTTTCAACCGTGAATTGCGGCCGCGCGACGGATTTACCTTGGTACTGATGCTGTGGCTGGCTTTTGCTGTCGTGGCGGCGATGCCGATTTATTTCTATATGCCGTCCATGAGTTTTACCGATGCATTTTTTGAAGCGATGTCAGGGCTGACGACGACGGGTGCGACAGTGATTTCCGGCTTGGATACGCTGGCACCATCTGTAAACTTTTGGCGGCACATGCTCAACTGGCTCGGCGGCATGGGTATTATCGTGCTGGCTGTGGCGATTTTGCCGATGTTGGGCGTGGGGGGGACGCAGCTCTTCAAAGCGGAAATTCCGGGTATGGATAAGGAAAGCAAGATGGCTCCCCGTATTTCGCAAGTGGCCAAACGGCTGTGGTTTGCCTATGCGCTGACAACTGCTGCAGCCTTTGTATCCTTGCATATTGCCGGTATGGGCTGGTTTGATGCCTTGTGTCATGCAATGTCGGCTGTGGCCTTGGGCGGTTTTTCGACACATGATGACAGCGTTGCCTATTTTGATTCTGTGGCAGTCGAATGGACGTTGATGTTTTTTACTGTCTGGGGCGGTATTAATTTTGCCAGCCATTTTACTGCGCTGGGCAACCGCTCTTGGCGGGTGTATTGGAAGGATGAAGAATGCCGCACCATGTTGCTGGTTTTGTCGGGCAGTATTTTGATTTCGGCATTGTATCTGTGGCAGCAGGACGTGTACCAAAGCCTTGGCGAAGCTTTGCGTTTTGTCAGCTTCAACTTTGTGTCCATCGGATTGGCCAGCGGTTTCTCCAATGCCGACTTTGCACAATGGCCGCTGATTGTGTCGTTGTGGATGTTTTTCCTGTCGAACGTCTTGGCAAGCTCAGGCTCTATGGGCGGCGGTATTAAAAATGTGCGCGCTTTGGTGTTGTTCAAATTCAGCTTGCGCGAGATGTTGATTTTGCTGCACCCGCGTGCGGTTCGTACGGTAAAGGTCAACAACAACTCCATTCCGGACCGTATGGCGCTGACCGTTATGTCGTTCATTTTTATTTACTTTATGACGGTCATCGTATTCAGCTTTTTACTGATGGCCGCAGGCTTGGACTTTTTATCCGCCTTCACGGCAGTCATTGCCTGTATTACCAATGCCGGCCCGGGCTTGGGTGCAGTCGGTCCGTCGCATAATTATGCCGCGCTGAGCGATGTGCAGAAATGGCTGTGTGCGGCAGTGATGCTGTTGGGACGTTTGGAAATTTTTACCGTTTTAATTTTGTTTACTCCGGCATATTGGAAGAAATAAGTGTAGAAAAAGGCCGTCTGAAATTTCAGACGGCCTTTTTATAAATAGCTAAATTTAAGCGTATTGCTTGAGCAGTTCTTTAAATTGTTCGCCGGTTTCAGGGTGTTTCAAACCGTAAGCTACAGTCGCTTCAAGGTAACCCAATTTGCTGCCGCAGTCATAGCGCTTGCCTTCAAATGCGTGAGCCAAGACAAACTCATGATCAAGCAGGCGGGCGATACCATCAGTCAATTGGATTTCACCGCCGGCACCGCGGGGCAGGTTGGTCAACAAGTCAAAAATACGCGGAGTCAGGATGTAGCGGCCGACAACAGCAAGGTTGGAAGGTGCTTCTTCGGGTTTGGGTTTTTCAACGATGTTGATAATACGTTGATAGTTTTTCAGCTGCTCGACTTCGACGATACCGTAAGAACCGGTTTGGGAAGGATCGATGGTTTCAACGCCTAAAACGCTGTTGCCGCTTTGGTTGTACACGTCAACCATTTGTTTTAGCGCACCTTTAGGCGTATCAATCAAATCGTCTGCCAAAATAACGGCAAAAGGCTCGTTACCAACGGCTGCCTGCGCGCACAATACGGCATGACCTAAACCCAATGCTTCGGTTTGACGGATGTACATGCAGGTAATGTTGGGAGGCAGAATATCGCGAACGTGCGCCAGTAGTTTGTCTTTTTGACGCAATTCCAATTCGGTTTCCAACTCGTATGCTTTGTCAAAGTGGTCTTCGATGCTGCGTTTGTTACGGCCGGTGATGAATACCATTTCGGTACAGCCGGCTTCAACCGCTTCTTCGACTGCATATTGAATCAGAGGTTTGTCCACGATAGGCAGCATTTCTTTGGGGCTGGCTTTGGTTGCAGGCAGGAAACGGGTGCCCATACCGGCAACAGGGAAGACGCATTTTTTAATGGGTTTCATATTATTATCCTATTTGATTAAGGGTTATACCCCAAAAGTGTAAAGGTGTAGTCGTATGTAGTGATGATACCACATGATAAAGTATCAGTCGGTTTAAAAGGCGGATTGCTCATAGATACTGTCTTATCCCAGCAACGACAGCAATTCTTCTTCGCTCAATACGGCTATGCCCAGTGTTTGGGCTTTTTCCAATTTACTGCCTGCTGCTTCTCCGGCGACAACGTAGTCGGTTTTTTTGGATACGCTGCCGGAAACTTTACCGCCTGCGGCTTCGATTATAGCTTGGGCTTGGTCGCGTTTGAGCGTGAGTAAAGTCCCTGTCAATACAAAGGTTTTACCTGCTACGGCCTCGTTAATGCCGTCTGAAATAGTTTCATCTTGAAGATTAGACAGTGTTTGTGCAAAAAAAGTTTTCATATTTTCAAGCAGGGCTGCGTTTTGCGGTTTGCTGCGCCAGGTTTGCCAATCGGCAGGCAACGCTTTATCGCTTTGCAAACCTTCTATGCTTTTGCCGGCAAGTTCCCACAAGGCTAGTGCTTTGGTTTCGCTGATTTTAAAATCGGACAGACGGGCAATCCAGCGTTGCGGCTCGGCATGGCGCAGCGGCGGGATGGTGACAGCCTGGCTTTGCGGGGCAACACCTACTGCCAGCAGCTCGTCTATCATCGCCTGCTGCGCTTCTTGGGCAAAAAAGTGGGCGATGGAGTGGGCAACCACCGTGCCGATATCGGGCAGGCAGGCGAGGATGGGTTCGGGTGCGTGGCGGACGTGTTCGAGCGTACCGAATGCCTGCGCCAGTGTTTTAGCGGTACGTTCGCCGACGTGACGGATGCCGAGGGCAAAAAGGAAGCGCGCAAGTTCGGGCGTTTTGCTGGCTTCTATGCCTGCAAGGATGTTTTCTGCCCATTTGGTCGGCTGTTTTTTACTGGTTTTGCTAAGCAGGGTAATGCCAGTCTCGCCTTCAAAGTCTCCAATTTCACTGTTTGATGGTTCTTCCTCATTAGCCGATGCTTTGTCTGCCATTTCCTTCATTTTTTGCAGGGTCGGAATATCGAGGCGGTAGAGGTCGGCAAAATGGCGGACGAGGTTTTGGGCGACAAGCTGCTCGATTTGTTTTTGACCGAGTCCGTCAATGTCCATGGCTTTGCGTGAGGCGAAGTGGATTAAACCTTGCGCGCGTTGTGCTTGGCAAAGCATACCTCCGCTGCATCGAGCAACTGCTTCGCCTTCTTCACGTTCGATTTCGCTGCGGCAGATAGGGCAATGAGTGGGCAGGCGGTAGGGTTTGTGCAACGGTTCGGCTTGGGTTTTAGAAGGTGTTTCGGCAAACAAATCGTCTTGCAGGCCGTCTGAAACGGTAACGTTAGCCTCTTGCATTGGGCGGCGTTCGAAAATCACGCGCACCACCTCGGGAATCACGTCTCCGGCGCGGCGTACGACAACGGTATCGCCAACGCGTACGTCTTTTCGAGACACTTCGTCCTGATTGTGCAGGGTGGCGTTGGTTACGGTAACGCCGCCGACGAATACAGGTTGCAGGCGGGCAACCGGGGTTACTGCGCCGGTGCGCCCGATTTGTACATCAATGGCTTCGACAATGGTCAATGCTTCTTCGGCAGGGAATTTGTGGGCAATGGCCCAGCGCGGCGCACGGGAGATGAAGCCGAGTTCGCGCTGTTGCGCCAAACTGTTGACTTTGACCACCATGCCGTCGATTTCGTAGGGCAGAGTAGGGCGTTTTTGCTGCATTTGCTCGTAAAACGCCAATACTTCGTCGATATTTGGGAAGCAGCCGAAATTACCGTCAGGTAGGCTGAAGCCGAGTTCTTTACAATAGTTCAGCTCTTGCAGATGTTCTTCCGCGACAAAACCACCTTGTTGTCGGGCGATGGAATAGGGGAAGAAATGCAGTTTGCGCTGTGCCGTAATGCGCGAATCGAGTTGGCGCAGGCTACCGGCGGCGGCATTGCGCGGATTGGCGAAAGGTTTTTGTCCGTTTTCAGCCTGTCGTGCGTTTAAAGTGGCAAAATCGGCTTTGAGCATCAATACTTCGCCGCGAATTTCGATAAGTTCGGGAATATTTTCTCCATGCAGGCGCAGGGGAATGTTGGATACGGTTTTGACGTTTTGGGTAACGTCTTCGCCTGTGGTACCGTCGCCACGGGTTGCCGCTTGAATCAATACGCCGTCGCGGTAGAGCAGGCTGATGGCCAGACCGTCAAATTTAGGTTCGATAACGTATTCCGGTTTTTCGCCGTTCAAACCGCCACGCACGCGCTCATCGAAAGCATACATTTCGGCATGGTCGAATACGCCGTTTTCATCTTGTGGCGAGAAGGCGTTGGTCAGCGACAGCATCGGTACTTCGTGGCGCACTTCGGCAAAGCCTGCCAGAGGTTCGCCGCCGACGCGCTGGGTTGGGCTGTCGGGCAGTTTGAGCTCGGGGTAGTTTCGTTCCAATGCTTCAAGCTCGCGGAACAATTTGTCGTATTCGGCGTCGGGTACGCTGGGCGCATCTAGGGTGTAGTATTCGTAGGCGTAGTGGTTGAGGAGGTCGGTCAGGTATTTGATACGTTGTTCAGTCGGATTCATTGTGTAATCGGAATAGAGTTTTCAGACGGCCTGATGATAGAGAGGCCGTCTGAAAATCGATGAAGATTGAAGATGAAGGGATTTTACCTGAAAAAAGCGGATATGCCGTCATTGCATATCCGCTTTTTGATTGGGGAAATTTAGGAGAACAGGCGCAGGGCTTGTTTGCTGCCGGGTTTGAGGCCGACTTTAAGCATTTCTTCCTGACGGGCCAAAACGTAGTTGCGTACGTCTTTGAGCCATTGGGTGGAAACTTCTTCCATTTGGTCGTTAACCAAATCCAAGCTGAGTTGGCCGGAAAGTTTGACTGCCAAGTCCATAAATTTGTCGAAAGTTTTTTCGCCGGCCGGAACGTGCGGAATATCCAGCAGCATGCTGAAGCCACGGTAGGCTTGGTTGTCCAGCAAAGGATTGGTAAACGGTTTGTTGTCCAAAGTATGGATGGAGAACAATTGAGGATTGTTGTGGTCGCCGAAGTGGAACGCGCCGTCTTCACCCAATTTGAAACCGGTTTCTTCCACGGCGGCACGCAATTCTACGCCGCTGATGTTGGAATGGGAAACCAAGTGAATGGCGATGGTTTGGTCAACACGCGCACAGAATTGGTCGAGGGCTTGTGCGACTTCGGTGAACGCGTCCAAGTCGGTATGCAAAACTTTGCCGTCCATCAGTTGGGCAAAGGCATCAACCTGTTGGTCGAAGTGTTGCAGCTCTTCACGCGCGGCCAAACCATTGCGGCTGACAGCTTGCAGGCCCATGACGAAGCCTTGGTAGTAAACGCCCGGAATCGGCTCGGCAACGCGGAAATGGTCGTCCATGGTGCAACCGATGATTTGGAAGCGGTGGGTAGCGGAAAGGCGCGGCAGGGCATGCAATTCTTGGGCTTGTTTCAGGGAGATGTAGGCCATGTAGTCGAAGCGCGGGTCAAACCAAGGCAGCTCGACTTGAGACAATTCGTCCAAGCTGATCAATGGTACTTGTGCCACAGGTTCGGCTGCGGTTTCTACCGGAGTGGAAGCGGCTTCGGCAGGGCTTACGGTAATTTCGTTGTTCAAGCCGATAACGGTGTGTTGGACTTTTTCTTCTGCGGAGAAGTCGTCTTCCACAGTCAGCTCAACATCGGTTTTAAGCTGGGCAGGGTGGGCCAGTTTGGCTTTGGCCGCGTAGATTTCATCTTGTTCCTGCAGGTTGCGCAATGCCTCTTCGTTTTTTTTGTTTTTCTTGATAAACAAACCTTGGCCGCCGGTTTCTTTGCTGTCGCGGACGTGTTTGGTTTTGCTGGTCAAAAGTGCGTCTTTATCGGAATGGCCGAATTGTTCGCGCACTTGTTTGCGGTATTGGTTTTCCTGGTACATGTTGTAACCGATGACCGCCAAAAGGGCGGCGAGGGCTAAGACGATGAAAATCATGGAGTAATCACTTTTTAAAAAGGCAGCATTCCGTCTTTTTCAGGGTGCGGAATCTTGCTGCGCGGGCAGTTCGTTGGAGCCGGACTTTATGCGTCCGAATGAATAGCTGAATTATAACGAAAATAAACGGTTGTGACAGCATTATGTCTGCCAATCAGTGTTCAGGCCGTCTGAAAGTTATCCGCGCCGGACGGGAAAACCTGCTTTTTGAAGGCGTGGCCAATCGAAGAAATGTCCGGGATCGGTTTTCCTGTCCGGAGCGATGTCCTGATGACCGGTAACGGCCTGAATTGGGTAATGTTCGGAAATGGCGGTCAGCAAGGCTTGCAGGCTGGTGTATTGTGCTTCGGTAAAAGGCTCGAAATCGCAGCCTTCCAGTTCGATACCGATGGAAAAGGCATTGCATTTTTCTCTGCCTTGAAACGACGATATACCTGCATGATAGGCCATATCGTCGCAGGAAACGAATTGGACGGTTTCACCCTCACGGCTGATGAAAAAATGGCTGGAAACGCGCAAGGCGTGGATGATGCTGAAGAAAGGATGCTCGTCAGGGTTGATTTGGTTGGTAAACAATTTTTCCACCGCACCTGTGTTGTACTCAAAAGGAGGAAGGGAGATATTGTGGAGGACAACCAATGAGACGTTTTCATCCGGTTCGCGCGGGCTGAAATTGGGCGAATGAGTTTGGCGTGCATTCAGCCAACGGCCGTTTTGCCAAGTGTTTTTGGAAGGAGAATTCATGGTTTCAGACGGCCTTTCGGGATAGGAAAACATACGTTTGGGAATGCGGCAGGCTTAATGCGCTTGTTTTCGGTTATACTGTCGCCCGACACGTTCACAAACCAAGAATCCTACCATGTTGAAAAAATTGTTGAAATGGCTGGCCGTATTTTTGACGGCATTTGCCGCCGTGGTTGCCGCATTGTTGTTTGTTCCGAAAAACAACGGCAAACCATACCGTATTACCGTTGCTAAGAATCAAGGTATCTCTTCCGTCAGCCGTAAACTGGCTCAAGACGGCATTGTTTATAACCGTTATGTGCTGGTAGCCGCCGCATATGTGATGGGCGTGCACAACCAACTCAATGCCGGCTCTTACCGCCTGTCTGCCAAAGTATCGGCTTGGGACATTTTAAAACGCATTAAAAAAGGCCGCCCTGATTCAGTCAGCGTGCAAATTCTAGAGGGCGCGCGGTTTGCCCAAATGCGCCGTATTATCGACAACACTGCCGATATTGCCCATGATACGCGCGGTTGGAGCGATGAAAAACTGATGGCCGAAGTGGCGCCCGACGCCTTGAGCAGCAATCCCGAAGGACAGTTTTTCCCGGATAGTTACGAAATTGATGCCGGCGGCAGCGATCTTCAAATTTACAAAATCGCCTACCGTAAAATGCGGGAAAACCTGCAAGAAGCATGGGACGACCGTCAAAGCGGCCTGCCTTATAAAAATCCGTATGAAATGCTGATTATGGCGAGTCTGATTGAAAAAGAAACCGCGCACGAAGACGACCGCGCCCATGTGGCCGCCGTATTCGTCAACCGCCTGAATATCGGCATGCGCCTGCAAACCGACCCGACTGTCATCTATGGTATGGGTGATGCGTATAAGGGCAGAATCCGCAAAGCCGACCTGCAACGCGATACACCTTACAATACTTATACGCGCAGCGGTTTGACGCCGACACCGATTGCGCTTCCCGGCAAGGCCGCGCTTGAGGCGGCGGGTCATCCGTCTAATGAAAAATATCTGTATTTCGTCTCAAAAATGGATGGTACGGGCCTGAGCGAGTTCAGCCATAATCTTTCTGAGCATAACGCCGCCGTACGCAAATATATTTTGAAGAAATAAACCGAATAGGCCGTCTGAAACATTTATAATCCCAGTTTCAGACGGCCTTTAGATTAACGATATCCATATGAAACCCAGATTTATTACCCTTGACGGCATAGACGGCGCAGGCAAATCCACCAACCTCGCCGTAATGAAAGCATGGTTTGAAAAACACAAGCTGCCCGTATTGTTTACGCGCGAACCGGGAGGCACGCCTGCCGGAGAAGCATTGCGCGAAATCCTGCTCAACCCTGCCACCCAAGTCAGCCTGCGCACCGAAACCCTGCTGATGTTTGCCGCCAGACAGCAACACTTGGAAACTGTCATTCTGCCTGCCCTGAAAAACGGCACGCATGTCGTTTCCGACCGCTTTACCGATGCAACGTTTGCCTATCAAGGCGGCGGACGAGGCGTTCCCTTGCAAGATATTGCCACGCTTGAGCATTGGGTGCAGGGCGATTTCCGCCCAGATTTAACCTTGCTGTTGGATGTGCCTTTGGAAGTGTCAATGGCGCGCATCAACCAAACGCGCGAGAAAGACCGCTTTGAACAAGAAGAAGCCGAGTTTTTCAATCGGGTGCGCGAAGTATATCTGCAACATGCTAACGAACAGCCGGAACGCTATGCCGTCATCGACAGCAGCCAAAGTCTGGACGCGGTAAAAAATCAGATTGAAACCGTGCTAGACAGTCATTTTGGATTGAATGTTTAAGTTTAAATAAAATGCCGTCTGAAAGAAGGGTAGTGTGGCGAAGAAATATTATTACAGAAGTTTTTAGACATAAAACCAAATAAAACGAAATATCAAAACAAATGTAATAAATATCGGTATGCGCCACCGAAAGAACATGATAAAATTACGGCCTCTTACAAAGTCTGTCTGTTAACAAACCGACTTTAGAAGTTTAAATGTCTGAAGCAGCCCGTTTCAGACTTGTTCGCTGTAAAATCTCTCTCTCGCAAACAGGATCGACAAATGGAAAATTCATTAAAAGAAGCCGCCCTGCAGTTCCACGAATTCCCCGTGCCGGGCAAAATCTCCGTTACCCCAACCAAATCTCTGGCTACTTCTAAAGACTTGGCGTTGGCGTACTCTCCGGGCGTAGCCGCTCCTTGTATGGAAATCCATGCCGATCCGCAAACTGCCTACAAATACACTGCCAAAGGCAATTTGGTTGCCGTGATTTCCAACGGTACCGCAGTGTTGGGTTTGGGCAACATCGGCGCATTGGCCGGCAAACCTGTTATGGAAGGCAAAGGCGTATTGTTCAAAAAATTCGCCGGTGTTGACGTATTTGACATCGAAATCGATGAAAAAGACCCGCAAAAACTGGTGGACATCATCGCTTCTTTGGAACCGACTTTCGGCGGTATCAACCTTGAAGACATCAAAGCGCCCGAGTGCTTCTACATCGAACGCGAATTGCGCAAACGCTGCAAAATCCCCGTATTCCACGACGACCAACACGGTACCGCCATCATCACTGCCGCCGCTGTGTTGAACGCTTTGCGTCATACCGGCCGTAAAATCGAAGAAGCGACTTTGGTGTGCTCCGGCGCAGGTGCGGCCGCGATTGCCTGCTTGAACCAATTGCTGGATTTGGGTCTGAAACGCGAAAACGTGACCGTTTGCGACTCCAAAGGCGTGATTTACAAAACCCGTGAAGACAAAGACCGTATGGACGAGTCCAAACAGTTCTATGCCATTGAAGACAACGGCCAACGCGTATTGGCCGATGCCGTTAAAGGTAAAGACATCTTCTTGGGTCTGTCCGGTGCAAACCTGCTGACGCCTGAAATGCTGAACACCATGAACGAAAAACCAATCGTGTTCGCCATGGCAAACCCGAATCCGGAAATCCTGCCTCCATTGGCAAAAGAAACCCGTCCGGATGTGGTCATCGGTACAGGCCGTTCAGACTTCCCGAACCAAGTGAACAACGTATTGTGCTTCCCATTCATCTTCCGTGGCGCATTGGATGTCGGCGCGACCACCATCAACGAAGAAATGAAACGCGCGTGCGTGTATGCTTTGGCTGATTTGGCGATGGAAGAGGTAACTGAAGAAGTGGTTGCCGCTTACGGTAAGAAATTTGAATTCGGTGCGGAATACCTGATTCCTACCCCATTCGATTCCCGCCTGTTGCCTCGCGTTGCTACGGCTACTGCTAAAGCGGCAATGGAAAGCGGCGTGGCTACCCGTCCAATCGCTGATTTGGATGCGTATGCTGCTAAACTGGCCGGTTTGAAATTGTAATCCGGTAAGTAGTATTTGATTGAAAATGCCGTCTGAAAGTTGTATTTCAGACGGCATTTTTGTTTATTGGGTATTTTATAGAGGGTTTAATGAAACGGCTGGAATGATGAACATGGTAAGCTGCCGATTCAAAATGGGCGTGGAAATATAAATTGCTTTCTAAGATAGGTTGCTTATTTTTGAGCTGCTTTGATTTTGCAGAATTGGTATGGGTTTTAAATACAACATTTTTGCCAGTCTTTAAAAAAACATCAGGCCGTCTGAAATTGGGTTTTTATACGGCCTGAGTGAATGAAACGGTTTATTTTTGCCAATAGGTTTTGACGTTGACGAATTCGTACAGTCCGAATTCGGATAGCTCCCGTCCGTAGCCTGAAGCTTTGACGCCGCCAAAGGGGAGGCGCAAGTCGCTGCTGGTGTGGCGGTTGATAAAGACAGAGCCTGCTTGGATTTTTTCGGCGTATTTCCATGCACTTGCCGTGTCGGCTGTGTAGATACAGGCGCCGAGGCCGAAAGGTGTGTCATTGGCAAGCGCAACGGCGTGATCCGGATTGTCGGCGCGTAAGATCATGGCAACCGGGCCGAAGACTTCTTCATGCCAAACGCGGCAGTTTGGATTGACTCGATCCAAGACGGTAGCCGGGTAAAACCAGCTTTGTCCATCAGGAATATAGCCGCCGATCAAACATTGCGCGCCGTGTGCAACCGCATCTTGAACCTGCTCATGCACGTTTTGGCGCAGGTCTTGGCGGTGAAGCGGGGCAAGGGTGGTATTTGGGTCTTTAGGATTGCCGGTTTGCAGTTTGGCGCACTCGGCAAGGAAGAGCGGGATAAATTGTTCGGCAATATCTTGGGTAATAATGATGCGTTTGGCGGCGTTGCAGGATTGTCCGGCATCACGGAAGCGTGAATAGCAGGCGTCGATGGCGGCGCGTTGGAGATCGGCATCGGGCAGGATGATAAACGGATTGCTGCCGCCCAGTTCAAGGACGGTTTTTTTCAGATGTTTGCCTGCATGGGCGGCCAGCAGGCGGCCGGTATGGGTCGAACCGGTGAATGCCATGGCATCGGTATCTTCGATGGCTTTAAGCGTGTCTTCATGGTTTAACCATGCGTCGATAAGCGGCAAACCTTTGGGGACGAGGCTGAAGAGGGTTTCGCTGACGCGGGCGACACTGGGCGCAGGTTTGACCGCACAGGCATTGCCGGCGCACAGGGCAGGGATGGCAAATCGTAAAATCTGCCAAACAGGATAGTTCCACGGCATGACTGCCAAAACAACACCCAAAGGCTCAAAGCGGACTTGGCTGAGGCTGGCTTGGGTAGCAATGGTTTTATGGGAGAGAAGTTCGGGCGCAAGGCGGACGTAGTAGCGGATAAGCTCGATGGATTTGCTGATTTCGGCGCGGCATTCGTGCAGGCAGCGGCCGACTTCTTCGCACACCATTTCGGCGAGGCGTTCTTGGTTTTGGGTCAGGCTGTCGGCAAATTGCTGTAAGAGGGCGGTGCGCTCGATAATGCTTGATTGTGAGAAGGTTTGCTGAAGGGTTTGGAGGCGGTTTAATTCGTCGGTAAATTTGGTGTAGCTTTGTGCCGGTCGGTGGCAAATGGTTTCACCGGTAAAGACATGGGTGCTGTGAAACATGGTTGGGCTCCTTTGTTTTTATGTTTTTATGAGGCCGTCTGAAAATGTTTCAGACGGCCTTTTATTGTGATGATTGTACTTCAAGCGACCAGTTGGGGAAAAATAGATTTTAAGCCGGCAACAATAATCTCTACGGAAATGGCGGCAAGCATCATGCCCATGATGCGGTTGAGGATGGTCAGGCCGGTCGTGCCCAAGCGTTTGCTGATGCGTCCGGCAACGATCAGGATGAGATAGCAAATCAGGCTGACCAGAAAGCCGGAGATGATAATCAGGGCAATATCGCTGTAATTTTTGGCGGCAGAGGAGTAAATGATAACAGTAGAAATACCGCCGGGACCGATGGTAATCGGAATGGCAATGGGGACGACGGCAATGGCTTTTTCATTGCGGCGGACTTGTTGCGCATGGTGATGCTCTTCTGAATTGGGGTCGATTTTGGGCTTGGCCGGATTGTCGTTGCCGTTCATCAAGGAGATGGCAATCAGTAAAACCAAAATGCCGCCGCCGACTTGGAAAGAGCCTACGCTGATGCCGAGTACTTTCAATAAGATACCGCCGCTCAGTGCAAAGACGACAATCACGATAAAAACGGCCAGTGCGGCAGTACGCGCAATTCTGCGTTTTTCTTTGGTGCTGTGGTCTTGCGTCAGGTCAAGATAAATCGAGAGCGCGCTGAAGGGGTTGATCAATACAAGAAGTGCAACGAGAAGTTTGCCGATTTCTACACCTAATTCCATATTATTCCTTGCTTTCAGTCAGGTCGTCGTTGTCCATATTACGGCGGCGGAGGTTTTTATGTTCGTTGGCGATACCCATCAACAGGGCGAGCACCACCATGATGGAAAGCGTAGCCGTACCGCCGTAGCTGACCAAGGGAAGGGGGACGCCGACAACGGGTAAAATACCGCTGACCATGCCCATGTTTACAAAGGCGTAGCAGAAAAAGGTCATGGTCAATGCGCCTGACAAAGTACGGCTGTAAAGGGATTGCGCTTGTGCGGCAATCCACAATCCGCGTGCCAAAATGATAAGGTAAACCAGCAGTAAAAGGATATTGCCGATCAGGCCGAACTCTTCGCCGAATACTGCGAAAATAAAGTCAGTCGTTGATTCGGGAATGTAGTCCAAATGGGTTTGCGTGCCGTTGAGCCAGCCCTTACCCCATACGCCGCCCGAGCCGATGGCAATCATGGATTGGATGATGTGGTAGCCTGCGCCTAATGGGTCTTTGGTTGGGTCAAGCAGGGTGAGGACGCGGGTTTTCTGGTAGTCGTGCATACCGTAGTTCCATAAGAGAGGCAGGGCGGCCACAAAGGCAATAATGGCGGCAAAAATGGCTTTCCAGGGCAATCCGGCAAAAAAGATGACAAAAATGCCCGAAGCCATAATCAGCGCGGCCGTACCGAGGTCGGGCTGCTTCAAAATCAGGGCGACAGGAACAAGAATCAGTACGAGGGCGACAATATAATGTATCCATTTCAGACGGCCTTCATAGCGTTGGAAATACCACGCGACAGTCATGGGAATACCGATTTTCATGATTTCGGAAGGTTGGATACGGGTAAAGCCGAGGCTCAGCCAACGGGTCGAACCGTTTACGGTAACGCCGGCAACTTCGACGCCAATCAGCAGCAATACGCCGACGATATAAACAGGCAGGGCAACTCTGGCGGCCGTTTGCGGCTTGAATACGGCAATAATCCATAACAGGGCAAAGCCCAAAACGGTATGGATGGTTTTGTTTTCCAATTGGCCGAACTCTTGCCCGTCTGCAGAATAGAGCAGGAATAGGCTCATGATGTAGATGGCGAGCATGGCAAAAAACAGCCAAGGGTCAATCGGGGCTGCAATGGTGGATTTGAACGTTTTCCACGCTGATGTGTTATTCATGGTGAACCTCCGGCTGTGAGGCAGGGTTTGTCGGCGTCAGTCCGTAGGCAGATTGGAAAATGTTGGTAATAGGCTGATGTTTATCAGTTTTTTCAGTTTGGGTCAAATCTGTTTCAAGGCCGTCTGAAAACTGTTGCGGCTTGACGTGAAGCATATAAAAATCAGTCATTTCACGGGCCAATGGCGCGGCATACGCACCCCAGCCGCCGTTTTCCAAAATAACGGCAATGGCGATTTCAGGTTTTTCCAATGGCGCAAACGAGATAAACCATGCGTGGTCGCGGTGTTGTTCGCGCAGGGCTGCGGCATTGTAGCGGCCGCCCTGTTTGATTTGTACGACTTGGGCCGTACCGGTTTTACCGCCCATTGTGTAAGCGAGTCCGCCACCGATACGGTGTGCCGTACCGCCCGGTTTCAATACTTTCTCCATTGCGCGTTTGACGTATTCGAAGTTGTCGGTTTTAAACGGAATTTGACGCTCGGGATTAGGATTGATACGGGTAATTTTGCGCGCGCCGAAATCCAATATTTCTTTGACCAAATGCGGCTGATGGACAACACCGTTGTTGGCCAGAGATGCTGTCGCATGTGCCATTTGCAAAGGCGTGTAGGCATTGTAGCCTTGGCCGATACTGACGGAAACCATCTCGCCGGCACGCCATTCTTTGGCAGTCGGGTCGGAAGATTTGGCAAAGCGTTTGGCTTTCCATTCACGGCTGGGCAAAACGCCTACATATTCACTAGGCAGGTCAATACCGGTTTTTTGACCGAAACCGAATTGCGCCAGATACGGAGAGGCTTTGTCGATACCCATTTCGTAACCCAAGCGGTAGAAGAAGGTATCTGAGGATACTTGAATGGCTTTGCTCAAGTTGGCCGAGCCGTGACCGCTGCGGACAGAGTCGCGGAAAATATGGCGGCTGCCGGGTATGCTCCATGCGCCGGGAGCGGGGACGATGGTGCTTTGAGTGATCTTACCGCTTTCCAACAAAGCCATGCCCATAAAGGGTTTGAATGTAGAGCCAGGCGGATAGAGACCTTGGGTAACGCGGTTGATCAAAGGCTTTTTCCAATCGTCATTCAGCATTTTCCAAGTATCGCTGTCGATGCCGTCAATAAAGAGGTTGGGATCGAAGGAAGGCTTGGAAACAAAAGCCAATACGGTACCGTCTTGCGGATTGATGGCCACCAATGCGCCACGGCGGTCGCCCAAGATTCGGTCGGCTTCCTGCTGCATACGGATATCCATTCCTAGGCGCAAGGTTTGCCCCATTTTGGACGGGACATTTTTCAATACACGGACGATATTGCCGTAAGCGTCTTTTTCGACTTCTTGATAGCCTGGAACGCCATGAAGCTGGTGTTCGTAATATTTTTCCAAGCCGGATTTGCCGATATGCGTACTGCCGCGGTAGAGGGCGGTCAGGCCTTCTTCTTCCAGCATTTCTTTGTCTTTATCGCTTATACGGCCGATGTAGCCTAAAAAATGGGAAGTCAGCTTGCCGTAAGGATATTCGCGGAATGTGCGTGAATTGACCTCTACGCCTTTGAATTCGCGCAGATGCACGGACAAACGCGCAGCCTCTTCATCGGTCAGCCTGAGCTTGAGCGGGATGTTTTCAAATTTTCGATAGCTTTCGCGGTATTTTTTGAAGCGTTTTAAATCTGTCGGCGTGATATCGACGTATTTTTTCAATGCTTCAATGACATCTTCCATCTTGCCTTCGATGCGGCTGGGAATAACTTCAAGCGAAAAGACAGGATAGTTTTTGGCCAAAGGAACGCCGTTGATGTCGACGATTTCGCCGCGTACGGGCGGTGTTGGAATCAGGGTGATGCGGTTGCTCGACGCCTGACCGGAAAACTCATTGTGTTGAGTCACTTGCAGGTAGAAGAACCGCGCCAGCAAGATGGAAAAGAAGATGACAATCAGGATAAAAGCAACGAGCAGGCGTAATAGGGCATCGGCTTGTGCTGCCTGAGCGGAAGGTTTTTGGGTATGTTGACCACCGGAAAGACGGCGTGGAAGAATCGGTTTCATCTTTTCAGTGGGAGCGGTAAATACGGGTCACGATCAGCATCAGCTGGCTGAGTATCGGCCAAAGCAGTGCGCCGACAAATGGGGCAACAAAGCCTTGCAAAGTGATGACCTGATGATTGAGGAACAGACGGGCAGCAGTTAAAACGGCCTGATTGAGCAACAACGCAGCCAAGACAGCGGCCAATTGTATAATGTGGCCGTACAGCATGATTTGGCGGCGTCGGTTTAAGATGAAATAAGTCATCACAACGTAAGACAGGGCGTGCAAGCCCAAAGTCGCGGCGGTTGCGGCATCGACAATCAGACCGATGGCAAAAGCCATTCCCATGCCTGCGCGTTGCGGCTGGTGTAATGTCCAATACAGCAACATCAGTGCCGTCATTTCAGGCAGCCAGAAGAATCCGTCAAAGGAAAATGGCATAAAGTCCAGTATCATCATCACGATGAGACTGGCCGCCATGATGTGCAGCGGTACTGCACGGTAAGAATCGTCAAAATCGTTCATGAAATCAGCGTGGGGAAGAAGGGGCGGAAGAAAGTACCAAGACAAAACGGCTGCTGCGTAAAGCGGCCAAAGGCGTCAGTTGCGTATCGTAATAAGGCGTTCCCGATGCACGGACAACCTTGCTGACGTTTGCAACGGGAATCCCCGCCGGATAAGTACCGTCCAAGCCGGAAGTCAGCAGAACATCGCCGGGTTTCAAGTCCGAGCCGGTTGGGAAATAGCGTAAATCCAAACCGCTGCCATTGCCGTATGCCAAATTACGTTCGCCGGTGCGGCCGACGGCTATGGGGACAATGCTTTGTCCGCTTGAGATCAGCTCGATTTCCGCGCTTTGTGTATGGACTTGTGTCAACAGGCCGATCAAACCGCTTTGATCGATGACCGCATCGCCAACTTTCAAGCCGTCTTGACTGCCTTTGCCGATAATCAGTCTTTCGGAAAGCGGATCTTTGCCATTGGAAATGACTTCCGCGCCGATAACATTGTGGATGCCTTTTTGTTGCAAACTGTACAGTTTTTTCAATTCGCGCAATTCATCGGTATTGACTTTATTCCGCTGCAAATCGATTTTCAGACGGCCATTTTCTTCCAAAAGCCGGCGGTTTTGTTCCAAAAGCTCGGATTTGGACTGGGAGAGGTCGGCAAAATATTGATAAAGTTGAACGGGTTGATTGGCCAGCCATTGAACAGGATAGAGCATAGGCATTACTGCCGCGCGCACGGGCTGCATCAATGAAAAGCGATAATCGGCCACCATCAGACCGGCCGCCAGGGCGACATAAACGACAAAACGAGGCAACAGCTTAGGGCCTTTTGCCTCGTCAAAGCGCAAAGAAGAGCGTTCCATAGCCATCTACCTTATGGGTTTTCCGTAAACACGGTATCCCATTTGCCGATATAGTCCAAAGCCTTACCGGCACCATAGGCGACGCAGTTCAGAGGCTGGTCGGCAATGCCGACGGGCAGTCCGGTTGCATCGGCCAAGACGGTATCGATACCGTGCAGAAGTGCACCGCCGCCGGTCAGCATAATGCCGCGGTCGGCGATGTCGCCGGCCAGTTCGGGCGGAGCTTGTTCCAAAGCCAGACGGACGGCGCGGATGATTTGATTTACCGTTTCACTCAATGCTTCACGGATTTCATTTGACGTAACCGCCAAGGATTTGGGCGTACCTTCGGCCAGATCGCGGCCTTTAATGCGCATGGCTGTTTCGGTTTCAAAGCCCGAGGCCGAGCCGATTTGTTTCTTCAATTCTTCTGCCGTCGCTTCACCGATTAAGACACCGCGATGACGGCGTAGGTAATGGATGATGCTTTTATCGAATTCGTCGCCGGCTGCGCGGACAGAAGCGGAATAGGCCATACCGCCCAGTGAAAGAATACCGATTTCAGTCGTACCGCCGCCAATATCGACAATCATCGAACCTGCCGCATCTTCAATCGGCAAGCCTGCGCCCAAAGCGGCGGCCATAGGTTCTTCAATCAAATGCACGCTTGCCGCGCCGGCAGCAAACGCAGAATCCAAAATCGCTTTACGTTCCACTTGGGTAGAGCCGCCCGGAACACAGATAACCACACGGGGCGGAACCAAAGACCGTCCTTCGGTGGCTTTTTTAATCAACATACCCAGCATACGCTCGGTAATCACAAAATCGGCAATCACGCCGTCCCTCATCGGACGGACGATTTCAATATTGCGCGGCGCACGGCCCTGCATTTTTTTGGCTTCCGTACCAACCGCCATGATTTTACTTTTATTGCCCGCTCCGGATTGAATCGCAACCATGGACGGCTCATCCAAAACAATCCCTTTGCCGCGTACAAAAATCAACGTGTTGGCCGTGCCCAAGTCGATGGCAATATCATTAGAAAGAAAACGAGATAAAAGACGAAACATAGGATACCTGAAATTCCGGCCCAGCCCGGATGTGTTTAGCGTTATTTAAAATAAGAAAAACAGGTACACGGTTTAAGACGGATAAATGCGCACTGAAAAGGCCGTCTGAATCAAAACACCATGCCAACCTGTTTGGTTTTCGGTTATAATTCTTCGCTTCATAGAAGACGAAATGCAATGATACCCCAAACCCAAGGTGCATTGCTATCAGACAAGGATTTTTTATGGCTTTAAGCTTAAATGATGTGGAAAAAATCGCAAAACTCTCGCGCCTCACTTTAACGGACGAAGAAAAAAACAAAACGCTTGCCGAGTTGAACGACATTTTCGCCATGGTTGAAAACATGCAAAGCGTCAATACCGACGGCATCGAACCCATGGCGCATCCGCACGAAGCCGCTTTACGCCTGCGCGAAGATAAAGTGACTGAAACCGATCATGCTGCAGAATATCAGGCGGTTGCCCCCGAAGTGCGCAATCGTCTGTATATCGTTCCTCAAGTGATTGAAGAATAAGGTTTCAGACGGCCTTTGCTTATCGGCAAGCCCCTATTGCAAGGCCGTCTGAAAGGATACTTTGTTCAGACGGCCCGATTTATTGATTTAAACGGATGTTTTCAATATCTGTTTTGAAAGCAAAAACTGTTTTATAGAAAGTACGGCACAATGACCGCTTACACGCTCAAACAAGCCAGCAGCCTGCTGCAATCCAAACAAATTTCCGCAGTCGAATTGGCGACCGAATATTTGGCCGCTATTGCTGCGAAAAACCCTGCCATCAACGGCTATGTAACCATCGATCAAGATAAGACCCTTGCTGAAGCCAAAGCAGCCGATGCGCGTATCGCGGCCGGTAATGCAACGGCTTTGACCGGTGTGCCGGTTGCTTACAAAGATATTTTCTGTCAAACAGGTTGGCGCAGTGCATGCAGTTCCAAAATGTTGGATAACTTTGTTTCCCCTTATACTGCCACTGTGGTGCAAAATCTGTTGGATGCCGGCATGGTTACTCTCGGCCGTACCAATATGGACGAATTTGCCATGGGCTCGACCAATGAGACTTCGTTCTACGGCGCAACCAAAAACCCATGGAATCTTGAGCATGTTCCCGGCGGTTCGTCAGGCGGTTCGGCTGCTGTAATTGCTGCGCGTTTGGCACCGGCTGCGTTGGGTTCGGATACCGGCGGTTCTATCCGTCAGCCTGCATCGCATTGCGGTATTACCGGTATCAAGCCGACTTACGGTACGGTTTCACGTTTCGGTATGGTTGCTTATGCTTCCAGCTTCGACCAAGCCGGCCCTATGGCGCAAACAGCCGAAGACTGCGCGATTTTGTTGAATGCCATGGCCAGCTTTGACGAGCGCGATTCCACCAGTTTGGAGCGCGACAAAGAAGACTACACCCGTGATTTGGACAAGCCGCTCAAAGGGTTGAAAATCGGTTTGCCTAAAGAGTATTTTGGCGAAGGCGCGGATGCCGATGTTCAGACGGCCTTGCAAAACGTGATTGATTTGCTCAAAGTACAAGGAGCGGAGACTGTTGAAGTTTCCCTGCCGCAAACATCATTGTCGATTCCCGCTTATTACGTTCTCGCCTCCGCTGAAGCAAGTACCAACTTGTCCCGTTTCGACGGCGTACGTTATGGTCATCGTGCAGCGCAATTCGGCGATTTGGAAGAAATGTACAGCAACACCCGTGCCGAAGGTTTCGGCAGCGAGGTCAAACGCCGTATCATGATCGGTACTTATGTATTGAGCCATGGTTACTACGATGCTTATTACCTGAAAGCGCAAAAACTGCGCCGTCTGGTTGCCAATGATTTTCAGACGGCCTTTGGTCAATGTGATTTCATTTTGGCACCGACTGCACCGACTGCCGCGCCGAAACTCGGCAGCGACATTCACGACCCTGTGCAAATGTACTTGTCCGATATTTACACCATCGCCGTGAACCTTGCCGGTTTGCCTGCGCTGACCTTGCCTGCCGGTTTCAGCGCAAACGGTCTGCCGATTGGTGTGCAATTTATCGGTAACTATTTCTCCGAAGCCAAAATTTTGGGTGCCGCACATCAAGTTCAACTGAACAGCGATTGGCATACTAAAGCACCGGAATAATGTTTTAGAGCCTTGATGGATTCAAGGCCGTCTGAAAATAAACCATAAAAAGCGCCTGAATCATTTAGGCGCTGCAAATTATAGATATTTAAAAAACATGACAACCACCGACTTCATCCAAATCATTGGGACAGCCGCGTTTGCTATTTCCGGCTATTTGGTCGGCTACAACAAGCGATTGGATGTGCTCGGTGTCGTCATTACCGCGTTACTGACGGCTGTCGGCGGCGGCATGATACGCGACGGCTTGGTCGGCCGGATTCCGCAGGTGTTTTTGCAAACCGATGCGCTGATTGTTGTGTTTGCCACACTGGCCATTGCATGGTTGGTCAGGGTGCAACGCTATCGCAGCACCTACTTGGCCGCTGCCTTTATTATTGCCGATGCCGTCGGTTTGGCAGCGTTCAGTATTACCGGCGCACAAATCGGTATGGCTTTGCAGCTTAATCTGTTCGGCGTTATTTCTTTGGCTTTTGTGACTGCTGTTGGAGGCGGTATTGCGCGCGATATTTTGGTCAATGACGTGCCGATGATTTTGCGTACCGACCTTTACGGCAGCGTGGCCATTTTGATTGGCGGACTGATTTATCTGTTCGGGCGTTTGGGCTGGATTAATATTTTTACGTTAAACCTGCTCTTTGCCGGCGGCTTGTTGTTTCGCCTGACTGCATACCGGTTCCATTGGCAACTGCCCGGTTTCCAACGCCGCAGGAAATAAACTTATCTTACAGACGGCCTGTTATGTTTTTTATTCAGGCCGTCTGAAAAACGAATCATTCATTTAACCGATTAACTTTTTTTTCGACAGAAAGACCCTTATGACTTGGGAAACCGTAATCGGACTGGAAATCCACGTCCAACTCAACACCCAATCCAAAATCTTCAGCGGCGCATCCACTGCATTCGGTGCCGAACCTAATGCCCATGCCAGCGTGGTTGAGTGTGCGTTGCCGGGCGTATTGCCGGTAATGAACCGCGAAGTCGTCGAAAAAGCCATCAAACTCGGTTTGGCTTTGGATGCGAAAATCAATCAGAAAAACGTGTTCGACCGTAAAAACTATTTCTATCCTGATTTGCCGAAAGGCTATCAAATCAGTCAGTTGGATTTACCGATTGTTGAACATGGCAAATTGGAAATCGTAGTAGGCGACGAGGTTAAAACCATCAATGTTACCCGTGCGCACATGGAAGAAGATGCGGGTAAATCCGTACATGAAGGTTTGAACGGTGCAACCGGTATCGACTTAAACCGCGCCGGTACGCCTTTATTGGAAGTTGTCTCCGAGCCTGAAATGCGTTCCGCAGCCGAAGCCGTGGCATATGCTAAAGCATTGCACGGTTTGGTAACTTGGCTGGATATTTGCGACGGCAATATGGCGGAAGGCTCGTTCCGCGTTGATGCCAACGTTTCTGTACGTCCAAAAGGTCAGGCTGAGTTCGGTACACGCCGTGAAATCAAAAACCTCAATTCTTTCCGCTTCTTGGAACAAGCCATCAATTATGAAGTGGAAGCTCAAATCGAAATTTTGGAAGACGGCGGTAAAGTACAGCAGGCAACCATGCTGTTTGACCCTGAAAAAGGTGAAACCCGTGTGATGCGTTTGAAAGAAGATGCGCACGATTACCGCTATTTCCCAGATCCAGATTTGCTGCCGGTCATTATTTCAGACGGCCAATTGCAAAAAGCCAAAGAGCAAATGCCTGAATTGCCGCATGAAATGGCGGCGCGTTTTGTTGCCGATTACGGTGTGTCTGACTATGATGCGCGCCTGTTGACTGCCAGCCGCGCCCAAGCTGCCTATTTTGAAGAAGCAGCCAAAGCCTGCGGCCAAGGTAAATTAACGGCGAACTGGATGAACGGCGAGCTTGCTGCTACTTTGAACAAAGAAGGCTTGGAATTGGCTGAAAGCCCTATTACAGCTTCACGCCTTGCCGAGTTGGTTGCTAAAGTTGCAGACGGAACATTAAGCAGCAAATTGGCGAAAAAAGCTTTTGAAGCAATGTGGGCCGAGCCTGAAGCAGGTATTGCCGAAATCATCGAAAAACATGGTTTGCAACAAATTACTGACACTGGTGCAATTGAAGCAATGGTGGACGAAGTGTTGGCAAACAATGCGAAAGCCATTGAGCAATTCCGTTCCGGCAATGAAAAAGCCTTGAATGCGATTGTCGGTCAAGTGATGAAAGCAAGTAAAGGCAAGGCTAATCCGGCTCAAGTTCAAGAGTTGATTAAAGCTAAATTAGCTTGATAGATAGGACAGGCCGTCTGAAAAATAGGTCTTATTTTTCAGACGGCCTTTATTTTTGATTCTAAAACTATTCTAAAACTATTCTAAAAATACCATGACACATACCATTACCTTACCAGATCAAACTACATTTACGGCGAATGAGGACGAAACGGTTCTTGCTGCCGCAACCCGTCAGAATTTAAATTTGCCTCATTCTTGCAAAAGCGGTGCCTGCGGGCAGTGTAAGGCCGAGTTGATTAGTGGCGAATTTGAAATGGGCAAGCATATTGATAAAGCCATCAGTGAAGAAGAAAAAGCGCAGGGCAAAGTGTTATTGTGCTGTACCACTGCGAAGAGCGACCTCAAAATTAATGTGCCGGGTTTTAATCAAAATGCTTTGCCGGTACGCACATTGCCGGCACGTATTGAAAACATTGAAATCAAACACGATGTTGCTTTACTCAAACTGGCTTTGCCTAAAGCGCCGCCATTTGCATTTTATGCCGGGCAATATATTGATTTGCTGCTTCCCGGTAATATCAGCCGCAGCTATTCAATTGCCAATTCGCCTGATCAAGAAGGCATTTTGGAACTGCATATCCGCAAACGTGAAAACGGCGTATGCTCAGAAATGATTTTTGGTGCAGAGCCTAAAATCAAAGAGAAAGGCATTGTCCGTGTCAAAGGGCCATTGGGTACATTCACTTTGCAACAAGACAGCAATAAACCGATGATTTTGTTGGCAACGGGTACAGGTTATGCCCCTATTCGCAGTATTTTACTTGATTTGATTCGTCAGAATAGCGAGCGTCAGGTTCATTTTTACTGGGGGGCACGTCAACAGGCGGATCTGTACGCATTGGAAGAAGTCGAAGCATTAATAGGCCGTCTGAAAAATGCGAAATTCTCGCCGGTTCTTTCTAAGCCTGATTCCGAGTGGAAAGGGGAGAATGGCTATGTGCAAGATGTTGCTGCACAAAATTATCCTGATTTGGGCCAATATGAAGTTTATGCTTGCGGATCACCAGAGATGACCGAAAGTGCACATGGTTTACTGACTCAAAAATGCGCTTTACCGGAAGATGCCTTTTTCTGTGATGCTTTTTCACCGGCATAGGAATATATTTTACGGAATTCATATGTTTGAATATGGATGTTAAGAGTAGAGTCTGACGGTAATCCATTTGAGAAAGAGGGTGTTTTTACACACTCTCTTTTCTATATAGTAATTTTCAAAAAAATATTTTTATCTTTAAGTAAAGACCATTCTGTTTGTCATCAAACATTAACTTGATTATCTATCATCAAGAAAAAGGCCGTCTGAATCTTTCAGACGGCCTTTGTTTTAAAGCTAATATTAGCTACCAATCAGTTTCAAACGTTGACCGGGAGATACGGTACGAGTATTACGGTTCCAACGGCGGATATCGTTAATATCAACATTGAAACGGCTGGCGATGGTGTTCAGGGTATCGCCTTTACGTACAGTGTAGGAAACGTTTTGAACCGGGTTGCTGCGGACTTTTGCCGGAGCGGCTGTAACACGGAGGATTTGGCCTTTTTTGATATTGTTGCCTTTGATATTGTTGGCAATAATCAAATCGGCTACGCTCAGGTTATAGCGTTTTGAGATGTTAAACAACGTATCGCCATCTTCCACACGGTGTGTACCTGCTTCAAGTGCTACAGTTTGTGTGTTTTGCTGACCGCCTATACGGGCAAGGCGTGCATTGATACGGTGTTGTTGTTTAGCCATATTGGCTGCGATGCGTGCCGTGCGTGCGCTTTCGGCGGTAACAACAGTTTGAACTTGTTTGTTCTCCGGTGTGGCTTCAGCAACAGTCGCTGCAGGTTCCTCCGCAGGTTGGCTTTGTACTAAAGCCATCAGGTCATCATGCTCTTCTTGAACCGGCGCAGCAGCAACAGATTCAACTGCTGGAGCAGGGGCTGCATCGTTTGCGGCAACAGTCGGTACGGTCAAGTCTGCAGGGATGGCTGATTTGGGCGCTTCTGCAATATTTTTAGCAACGGTCTCAGTAGTCGCATGGGTCATGGCTGCAACTGGAGCGGCCACTTCCGCATTTGCAACTTGAGGTTGGGCTTTAGTTTCTGTTACCGCTACTGAAGTAACGTTTTCAGCTTTGCTACGTGCAATAAAGTCAACCGGTTTGCTGGATTGTGGAACAACAGGTGCAACAATATCGGTAACCTTGGTTTGGGCAACTTTAACCGGTTCTACTGCGTTAGAAGCAATAATCGGAGACATGGCCGGCATATTGGATTGGTAAGTATCCGGCGTATTGTCTTTATCGATGAAGTTAATGATGTCCTGGCTTTGGCTTGCTGAATTTTTAGCCACCAAAATGCTACGGCCTTCAGAAACGGCGCTACCGCTAAGGCCATTGAGGCGTTTGAGTTCGGCTACGCTCATACCGGTATCGTTGGCAATGGCATTCAGTTTTTTGTTGCCCAAAGAAGTATAAATATCCCAAGACATCAGGGTATCCGGGTTAGCATTGCGGTAGTTCTTTTCAAATGTGGAAACCGCAGAAACCGGTAACAACAGGCGACGGTTATTTTTAGGGATGAATACTGGAGCATTGAAACCTGGGTTGAGTGCCAACAGTTCGCTTTCGCTGATATTTGCAAAGCGAGCAATTGTGCTGTTATCGATAGGTTTGTCGATGCTGACAGATTTGAAATACGGCTGATTGCTGATTTCACTGATATTCATGCCAAAAGTTTGTGGATTGGCAACGATATTACGGACAGCCAAGAGTTTTGGAACGTAGTTGCGTGTTTCGTTCGGCATACGCAGGTTTTCGTATGTCGGCTCCAAACCTTGCGCGCGGGCACGGTTTACGGCGCGACCGACGTTACCTTCCCCCCAGTTGTAAGCGGCAAGGGCCAAAGACCAGTCGCCGAACATACCGTGCAAGTATTGCAGGTAGTTCAATGCAGCATCGGTAGCGGCGTAAATATCGTGGCGGCCGTCATACAAAGGCGTTTTTTCCAAGCCGAAGTGGCGGCCGGTAGCCGGCATAAATTGCCACAGGCCGGATGCGCCGACGTGTGATTTGGCTTTGGTTACGAATGCGCTTTCAATGAAAGGCAGCAAAGCAATTTCGGCGGGCATATTGCGTTTTTTAACTTCATTGGCAATATGGTACATATAAGGTTTGCTGCGGGAGATGGTGCGGTCGAAATATGCGCTGTTTGCAGCAAATTTGTTTTCATGGCGGCGAACCAGTTCTGTGTTGACTTCGTTGATGCGGAAGTCTTTACGCAACGATGCCCATAAGCTGCCGGAGCCAAAAGTTTGTGCTTTGGCTTGGTCGAGCAGGGCGGAGTTGAGGCGCATCATGGCCATGCCGACTTGGTTAGGTGTAGCGTTTTGCGCATAGGCTGTGGCGGAAACCGCCGACAGGCTTGAAACGGTCAGAGCGATGGTTTTTAGTTTTGCCATAGTAAATAAAGTTATCAAATATATAATAAAATTTCGTCTTTTTGATAGTATCGTTTCAGCATTTAAACGTCAAGTCGAGCAGGGAATTTGCTTGTGTGATGTGGCCGTGGTGTTAAAATTCTGTCACACAAGTCGGAATGCATAGGGGAGCATTTAATGGAAACTTTTTTTATGCAAATGCCAATGGGACAATATCTCGCTCAAAAAGAGGCGGATTTTTTCAGACGGCATTTGCAGTATTTGAATAGGCAAGTGGCGGTTCAATTAGGCGGTATATGGCAGAGGCCATCTGAAAATATGATTGTGGTGCCTCGCGATGTGCGGATGGATGCTGAAATGTTGGCATTTGAAACGCATTCCGTGGATGTGTTATTGATGCCCCATCTTTTGGAAGTTTCATCTGCAGATTTGGTGTTGCAAGAGGCGTTTAGGATATTAAAACCTGAAGGCAGATTGATTTTGACGGGGTTTAACCCTAAATCTTTGTGGGGGTTGAGCTCTTGGTTTGATGGGGAAAAGCTGCCTTTGAAATCTCAATGCTTGGCTCTGGCTGAGTTGAAACGAAAAATTGCGGATATTGGTTTTGAAATAGAATATGGGCAGTTTATGGATTATCTGCCAGCGGTAAATTCATCATCTACTTTGAAGTTTTGGCAGTTTATGGAAAAGGCAGGGGATAGGTGGTGGCCGCAGTGTGCGGCGGTATATGGTGTGGTTTTAACGAAACATTTGATTGGTGTCCACCCTTTGCCTGAATTGGAAACTGCATTCGATGGCAATACGGTTGCTTTAAGTACGGCACGTTTGGCCGAATAGTTTTCAGACGGCCTGTATATTAATGATGAATTTGGAGAATAACGATGCCTGAATTACCTGAAGTGGAAACGACTTTACGCGGAATCGCGCCTCATATTGATGGCAAGAAGATAGAAAAAGTCATTATTCGCCAGTTTAAATTGAGATGGCCTATTCATCCAAACTTGGCGCAAATTTTGGCCGGGCGTAAAGTTTTGGCATGCAGTCGGCGTGCGAAGTATTTGATTATTACTTTTGAAACGGGTATTTTACTTATTCATTTGGGTATGTCCGGCAGTTTGCGGATTTTTACCGCCGATGATGAGCGTATCACCACGCCGGATAAACATGATCATTTGGATTTTGTATTTAATGACGGTACCGTATTGCGTTATCACGATCCGCGTAAATTTGGTGCGGTATTGTGGTATGAGGGTATTGCCGAACATCATCCGCTGTTGGAAAAGTCAGGACCGGAGCCACTCTCGGATGATTTTGATGCAAATTACCTGTATCAGAAATTGAAAACCCAAAAGCGTGCAGTTAAATTAGCACTGATGGATAATGCGGTGGTGGTTGGCGTTGGCAATATTTATGCGAATGAAAGCCTGTTTAAGGCGGGTATTTCGCCATTGCGTCCGGCGAATAAGCTGACCAAGAAAGAATGCGCATTATTGGTGGAAACCGTTAAAGCGGTTCTGCAAAGGGCGATTGAAACCGGCGGTAGTACGCTGCGGGACTTTGTCAATAGCGATGGCAAAAGTGGCTATTTCCAGCAGGAATATACGGTCTATGGCCGTCATAACGAGCCTTGCGTTCAGTGTGGCGGGTTGATTTTTAAAGAAACTTTGGGGCAGCGTGGAACATTTTATTGTCCAAATTGCCAGAAATAGTTTCAGACGGCCTTAAATGTCAGAGGCCGTCTGAACATAATGAACACAATACAGAAGAAATTTTATGTCTAAACAAAAAGCTCCTTTTTTTAAACGTCTGAGCCGACTTTGCCGTTTGGCAGCTTGGTTATTCAGAACCGGTCGGAATTTGCGTGCCATCGATGGCAATAATGCAGAGGAACGCAATCATGCGGTGGTTGTTTTGGGAAAAGGCGCATTGGATGCTTTGGATATTGAATTGGAAATCGGCGTACCGCCTCAAGGAAATGTAAGCGGTACTTTGGTGGTAGCCAATCATGTATCTTGGTTGGATATTTTTGCCATGAGTGCCGTTTATCCAAGTAGTTTTATTGCGAAACAGGAAATCAGCGGTTGGCCGGTTTTGGGAAAAATGGGTAAAAATGCCGGTACGGTGTTTATCAACCGCAATTCCCGCCGTGATGTTGAACCGATTAATCAGGCGATTTGTGCAGCATTGAAAGCAGGTCAGAATGTCAGCTTTTTCCCTGAGGCGCGCACTTCTTCCGGCTTGGGTATTTTGCCGTTTAAAGCTGCCCTGTTCCAATCGGCTATTGATGCGAAAGCGCCGATTCAGGCGGTAACTTTGCGATATTATGATGACGAAGGACAACGGACGGAACTGCCATCCTATGCGGAGGTAAACCTGTTTCAGTCTTTGTGGCGTATTGTTTCTATGAAGAAAATCCGTATCCGTTTGGATTTCTCGCCTCAATACAAACCGACAGATATGCCGGATAAAGACCGCTATGCTTTGAAGGATATTGCGGAAACAGCCATCGGCGAAATTGTGGCTTCGGATTCGCCTGTTCAGCCCTTACCTAAAAAATAATTTCAGTCAGGTACTTGTTTTATTTCAGATGGCCTTCATTTAGAAGAACAGCTGTTTTCGATTTAATTAAATTGATAGTTTGATGTAATTAATATTATTTGAACTATAAATTATACAAATCGATAGGCCTGCATTAAAATGCAAGCATTGATTCATTTCTCAAACCCGAATTTTTAAGGAGCTTAAAAATGGCTTTGCAAGATCGTACCGGTCAAAAAGTACCTTCCGTAGTATTCCGCACTCGCGTTGGCGACACTTGGAAAGATGTTTCTACTGATGATTTGTTCAAAGGCAAAAAAGTAGTCGTGTTCTCTCTGCCTGGCGCATTTACTCCAACTTGCTCTTCTTCTCACCTGCCACGCTACAACGAATTGTTTGGCGCGTTCAAAGAAAACGGTGTTGACGCAATCTACTGTGTATCTGTAAACGACACTTTCGTAATGAACGCTTGGGCTGCTGAAGAAGAAGCCGACAACATCTACATGATCCCTGATGGCAACGGTGAATTCACTGAAGGCATGGGCATGTTGGTTGGCAAAGAAGACTTGGGCTTCGGCAAACGCTCTTGGCGTTACTCCATGCTGGTTAACGACGGCGTGGTTGAAAAAATGTTTATCGAACCTGAAGAACCAGGCGATCCTTTCAAAGTGTCTGACGCTGACACTATGTTGAAATACATTGCTCCTGAGTGGAAAGCTCAAGAGTCTGTTGCCATCTTCACCAAACCTGGCTGCCAATTCTGTGCTAAAGCTAAAAAAGCTCTGCAAGACAAAGGCTTGTCTTACGAAGAAATCGTATTGGGCAAAGATGCAACTGTTACTTCCGTACGTGCTATTACCGGCAAGATGACTGCTCCTCAAGTATTCATCGGCGGCAAATACATCGGCGGCAGCGAAGACTTGGAAGCTTACTTGGCTAAAAACTAATTGCCTGTATGCTTGAGACGGCTTGAAAAGGCCGTCTGAAAGACCCAAATATAGAGTTATTCAGACGACGTTTGCAAATCGGCGTTCTGAATAACTCTATATTTACAAGTAGAATTTGAGATTATTGTTTTAAATCGATATTTAGGTATTAGCTATTGATTTTTAAATTTTGATAGTTTGTGAAGTTTAGGCCGTCTGAAAACGGATAACCTGATGGCAATATCGGTTTGGATATAGACAGTAAGGATAAAATATGAAAAAGATTCAAGCAGATGTGGTAGTACTGGGTGGCGGTACAGCCGGTATGGGCGCATTTCGCAATGCCCGACTTCATACAGACAATGTTTACCTGATTGAAAACAATGTATTCGGAACAACTTGTGCACGTGTCGGCTGCATGCCGTCCAAATTGCTGATTGCGGCTGCGGAGGCGCGCCATCATGCTCTGCATACCGATCCGTTTGGCGTGCATTTGGATAAAGACAGCGTAACGGTAAATGGCGAAGAAGTCATGCACCGCGTGAAGTCCGAACGCGACCGTTTTGTCGGTTTTGTAGTTAGCGATGTAGAAGAGTGGCCTGCCGATAAGCGCATCATGGGTACGGCAAAATTTGTTGACGAACACACCGTCCAAATCGATGACCACACTCAAATCACTGCAAAAAGTTTTGTGATTGCTACAGGTTCGCGCCCTGTGATTTTCCCTCAGTGGGAAGTTTTGGGCGATCGCTTGATTGTGAACGATGATGTTTTCTCTTGGGATACCCTGCCTAAGAGTGTGGCCGTATTCGGCCCTGGCGTAATCGGCTTAGAGTTGGGTCAGGCTTTGCACCGTTTGGGCGTAAAAGTTGAAATTTTTGGCGTGGCCGGTGCGATTGGCGGTATTTCCGACCCTGTTGTCGCTGAAGAAGCCAAAACTGTTTTTGGTGAAGAGTTGACTTTGCATTTGGATGCCAAAACTGAAGTCAAATTGGATGCAGAAGGTAATGTTGAAGTTCATTGGGAACAAGATGGCGAAAAAGGTGTGTTCCATGCTGAATATGCTTTGGCTGCCGCCGGCCGCCGGCCGAATGTGGACAATATCGGTTTGGAAAACCTGAATATCGAAAAAGATGCGCGTGGCGTGCCTGTTGCCGATCCGCTGACCATGCAAACCAGCATTCCGCACATCTTTATCGCAGGCGATGCGTCCAATCAATTGCCTCTGCTGCACGAAGCTTCCGACCAAGGCAAAATTGCCGGTCACAATGCCGCTATTTTCCCGAATATTGAGGGCGGTTTGCGCCGTAGCGTAATCGGCGTGGTATTTACCAGTCCGCAAATTGCCACTATCGGTTTGAAATACGCGCAAGTTGCAGCGAAATATCAACCTGACGAGTTTGTAATCGGCGAAGTTTCCTTCCGAAACCAAGGCCGAAGTCGCGTTATGTTGGTAAACAAAGGCCATATGCGTTTGTATGCTGAGAAAGCAACCGGCCGTTTCATTGGTGCGGAAGTTGTCGGCCCTGCTGCCGAACATTTGGCACACTTGATGGCTTGGGCGCATCAAATGAAGATGACGATTCCGCAAATGCTGGATATGCCGTTCTACCATCCGGTTATCGAGGAAGGTTTGCGCACTGCATTGCGTGATGCCGATGTAAAATTGAAACAGGCTTGATTATTTGATGGAATAAAGGCCGTCTGAAACTCGTAGTAAGGTTTCAGACGGCCTTTTCTATGCTTTGAAGCTTTTACTTTTAAATCAATTCTAAATCCGGACCGGCATTTTGTGCGCGACGGCTTCTTAATTGAATGTCTAGGCGCAAATCGTGTGCGGAGTCGGCATTTTTAATAGCGTCTTGATAGCTGATATCGCCGTTCTCATACAAATCATACAAGGCTTGGTCAAAAGTAATCATGCCCATGCCGGTTGATTTTTTCATCATTTCTTTGATGTTGTGGACTTCGCCTTTTCGGATTAAGTCGGCAATAATGGGCGAATTGAGCAAAACCTCGACAGCCGCTACGCGTCCCCGTCCGCCTTCGCGGGGAATCAGGCGTTGCGAAATAAAGGCTTGCAGGTTGAGCGATAAATCGGTTAGCAACTGGTTACGGCGCTCTTCGGGGAAGAAGTTGATGATGCGGTCCAGCGCTTGGTTGGTACTGTTGGCGTGCAGTGTCGCCATACACAAATGGCCGGTTTCCGCAAAGGAAATGGCGTAGTCCATGGTCTCGCGGTCTCGGATTTCACCAATCAGGATAACATCCGGCGCTTGGCGCAGGGTATTTTTCAATGCAATCGGCCAATTTTCTGTATCTACACCGATTTCACGTTGGGTGATGATGCAGTTTTTGTGTTGGTGGATAAACTCAATCGGGTCTTCGATGGTAATAATGTGGTCGAAGCTGTTTTCGTTTCGATAGTCGATAAGGGAGGCGAGGGAAGTGGACTTGCCCGAACCTGTACCGCCGACAAAAATAACCAAACCGCGTTTTCTGAGGGCGATGTCTTTCAGAATCGGTGGCAGATTGAGCGTTTCAAATTTAGGGATATTGCTGGTAATGGAGCGGAACACTAATGCAGTTGAGCCGCGTTGAACCATTGCATTGACACGGAAGCGGCTGGTGTCGGGCAGGCTGATGGCGAAATTGCATTCATTGGTGGTAGAAAATTCTTCGATTTGTTTGGAAGACATAATCGAAAAAGCGATTTCCATACATTTTTCAGCGCTTAACGGCTCATCGGTCAGCCGTATGATTTTGCCGTCCACTTTCATGGCCGGCGGGAAGTTGGTGGTAATGAAAAGGTCGGAGCCTTTGTATTTGTTCATATGGCGTAGCCAAGCGAACAATTCTTCTTTTGCGCCCGGAGTATTTTCGTCAAACATAAGAATTTAGGTATTTAAAATAGAGTTATTTTATTGAGAATAATTATAACAGAAGCAATCATTATTTGCTGTTTGCCAGCTAGAGTGGCTATCTGTTTTAAATTGAGTGTCGTGCTGGGAATATAGCAGATTTTTCAGCATCCCTGTGATTTTAAATTCTGCTGTTATAATGTTGCCCGATTAGTGAACGGAAAGGAAACAAGATGTCAGTACAAACAATTGCCGTGGTCGGCGCAATGGAACAGGAAATCGAGCTTTTGCGTGAAAGCATGGACAATGTCAAGCATGTGTCCTTCGGTAAATTTTCGGCTTATGAAGGCGAATTGGCCGGAAAACGCACAGTATTGGTTTTGAGCGGTATCGGTAAGGTCAATGCGGCGGTTTCGACGTCTTGGGTTATTCATCAGTTTGCACCGGATTGCGTCATCAATACCGGCAGCGCAGGCGGTTTGGGCAAAGGGCTGAAGGTTGGCGATGTGGTCATCGGCGAAACTGTGGCGCATCATGATGTTGATGTAACGGCTTTTGGTTATGTTTGGGGGCAAGTGCCGCAACTTCCTGCCGTGTTTGCATCGGATTCAAACTTGATTCGCCAAGCAGAAAAGGCGGCGCAAGTGTTTGAAGGTGCGGCCGTAACGCAAGGTTTGATCGTCAGTGGCGACCGTTTTGTACACAGCAGCGAAGGTGTTGCGGAAATCCGCAGTCATTTCCCAAAAGTCAAAGCAGTGGAAATGGAAGCTGCGGCGATTGCGCAAACCTGTCATCAATTGGAAGTGCCTTTTGTGATTATTCGCGCCGTATCCGATTCGGCAGATGAGAAAGCGGACATCAGCTTTGAAGAGTTTTTGAAAACGGCGGCCGTCAGCTCGGCGAAGATGGTGACCGAGATTGTCAAATCGCTATAAAATCATGCAGAAACGTTGAATTTCCGTTAGAATACGGAACGATTCAACCTTATTCTAAGGCCGTCTGAAAACCGAATCCCTGTTTTTTCAGACGGCCTTTCAGCCTTTAATTGTATTTATCTTAATAACAATATGAAAAACATACGGAATTTCTCCATTATTGCCCACATCGACCACGGTAAATCTACGCTTGCCGACCGTTTTATCCAATACTGCGGCGGTTTGGATTTGCGCGAAATGAGTACGCAGGTGCTCGACTCCATGGACATCGAAAAAGAGCGCGGCATCACCATCAAAGCGCAAACCGCCGCACTCAGCTATAAAGCACGCGACGGGCAGGTGTATCAGCTCAATCTGATTGACACGCCGGGACACGTCGACTTTTCTTACGAAGTCTCCCGCTCCTTGTCTGCCTGTGAAGGCGCGCTGTTGGTCGTTGACGCGTCTCAAGGCGTAGAAGCGCAAACCGTGGCGAACTGCTATACCGCGATTGATTTGGGCGTGGAAGTCGTGCCCGTTTTGAACAAAATCGACCTGCCCGCCGCCGACCCCGAACGCGTGGAACAGGAAATCGAAGACATCATCGGCATCGATGCCGTCGGCGCGGTGCAATGTTCCGCCAAAAGCGGCATTGGTGTGGAAGACGTTTTGGAAGAAATCGTTGCCAAAATCCCTGCGCCGACCGGCGATGAAAATGCGCCGTTGCAAGCGGTGATTGTCGATTCGTGGTTTGACAACTACGTCGGCGTGGTCATGTTGATTCGTGTGAAAAACGGCACCATCAAGCTGAAAGACAAAGTGCGCTTTATGAGCACCAAGGCAGAAACGCAGGTCGAGCAACTGGGTGTATTCACGCCGAAATCGGTTCAAAAACAAGAACTCAAAGCCGGCGAAGTGGGCTTTTTGATTACCGGCGTGAAAGAATTGGGACAGGCAAAAGTCGGCGATACGGTTACGTTAGTTGCCAACCCTGCCTCTGAGCCGCTGCCCGGCTTCCAAGAAGTGCAAAGCCAAGTATTTGCCGGTCTCTATCCGGTAGAAAGCCACGACTACGAAGCCTTGCGCGACGCTTTGGAAAAATTGCAGCTGAACGATGCTTCGTTGAAATTTGAGCCTGAAGTTTCCCAAGCATTGGGATTTGGCTTCCGCTGCGGTTTCTTGGGCCTGCTGCACTTGGAAATCGTGCAGGAACGCTTGGAGCGCGAGTTTGACATGGATTTGATTACCACCGCGCCGACGGTGGTTTACGAAGTCGTGTTGAAAAGCGGCGAAAAAATCGAAGTCGAAAACCCGTCTAAACTGCCCGACATCGGCAGCATCGAAACCATTCTCGAGCCGATTATTACTGCAACCATCCTCGTGCCGCAGGAATATGTCGGTAACGTCATGACTTTGTGTAATCAAAAGCGCGGCGTGCAGGTCAATATGCAGTACATGGGCCGTCAAGTTATGCTGACTTATGATTTGCCGATGAACGAAGTCGTAATGGATTTCTTCGACAAGCTTAAATCCACTTCGCGCGGCTATGCCTCGTTGGACTACCATTTCAAAGAGTTCCAACCTTCTGATTTGATTAAGCTTGACATTATGGTCAACGGCGAAAAAGTCGATGCCTTGAGCCTGATTGTGCACCGTCAAAGCGCGGTTCACCGAGGCCGCGAACTGGCAGCGAAAATGCGCGAGCTGATTCCGCGCCAAATGTTCGACATCGCCGTCCAGGCCGCCATCGGCAGCCAGATTATCGCCCGCGAAAACGTCAAAGCCCTGCGTAAAAACGTTTTGGCGAAATGTTACGGCGGTGATATTACGCGTAAGAAAAAACTTCTCGAAAAACAAAAAGCAGGTAAGCGCCGCATGAAACAAGTGGGCAACGTGGAAATTCCGCAAAGCGCATTTTTGGCGATTCTGCAAGTGAGTGATAAATAATGAGTATAAATCTGACTTTAGGCGCAATCGTTGTACTGCTGGCCGGCTTGGTTCTCAACTTCAAAAGCAGCAAAGAGCGTCAGGAAAACGGCGAATGGAGCTCCGGCCTGCAATGGAGTTACCTCTTGTGCATGGTTGGTGTATTCGGCATTTTGTCTGAATTTATGAGCTTTACCGCCGTATTGCTGGTGTTTGTCGTGTTCACCGGCATTGTTTGGGCAATCCATAAAGGCCGTCTGAAAAAAAGCGAGACCGGCGAAGACAATGCGCATTTTACCGACTACATGGGCGGCTTTTTTCCCATCATCTTGGTTATCTTTGTATTGCGCAGCTTTATTGCCGAGCCGTTTCAAATTCCGTCCAGTTCCATGCGTCCGGGCTTGGTCAAAGGCGATTTTATCTTGGTGAATAAATTCTCTTACGGTATCCGCCTGCCGATTTTGAATAAGGTCATTATTCCTGTCGGCAATATTGCCCGAGGCGATGTCGTGGTGTTCAATTACCCGCTTCAGCCAGAGATGAATTACATCAAACGTATCGTCGGTATTCCGGGCGATGTTGTGGAATACCGTGATAAGGTTTTGACTGTTAACGGTGAAATTATTCCCGAAAAACCAAATGGTAATTATCAATACGCAGATGATACCGATCCGTCTATGATTCATACGCTTGAGCGTTTTCAGACGGCCTTGAACGGCAAAAACTTTGATGTGGTCAAAGAAGCCGGTCAACCTTCCGTATCCATTGCTGTATTGAACAAATACACCTCCGAAGTGATACCTGAAAGCAATTACTCGCTTGAAAAAAGCGGTTTGGAAAATTGCGAATACGCAGAAGACGGCAATGGCTTTATCTGTAAAGTTCCCGAAGGCCGTTATTTCGCGATGGGTGACAACCGCGACAACAGCGCCGACTCTCGTTACTGGGGATTTGTCGATGATAAGTTGATTGTCGGTAAAGCCTTCTTTGTTTGGATGAACTTTGGCGAACTCAGCCGTATTGGTACCAGCATCCAATAAGTAATAAACAGATTAAAAGGCCGTCTGAAATTTTTCAGACGGCCTTTTTTGTATCTATTTTTTGTCTTTTAACGAACCCAAATAAATCGCCAATAAAGTCAAAGTGGCGCCACCCCATTGGACGATATTAATCGGTTTATCCAGCCAGAAATAATCGATTAACATAGCGGCGACTGGTTCGGAGAGCAGTAGTAGGCCGGTCAGTGACAAGGATAAAAGCGGGATGGCGTAAGCAATCAATGCCCAAGCAAAACATTGCATAACGATGCCGTAGATAGAGACTAAAATCACATCGTTTAAAGTTTTGGGGTATAGATGGGCATTATCGAATAGCAGCGATGGGATGACCAAAGCTATTGCACCGCCTAAGCTTAAAATCATCATCAGTGGAAACAAACCGACTTTTTCCTGCTCATGGGTTTTGCGTACGAAGACCATAGACAGGGCCAGCATGGCGCCGGATACTACGCCGCTGACAAATCCCCATGCGGCGTTGTCGTTATGACCGAACTCCGGGCTGCCGATCAAGGCTACGCCTATGGTGGCCAATATCAAACTTAAAATTTGTAAGGTACTTAGGCGTTCCGAATAAAAGAAGAAGCCGATGGCGGCTAAAAAGAAAATCTGCAGGCTGTTGAGCAAGGTAGAAATGCCGGGGCCTACGGCGTGAATGCTTTCGTGCCAAAGGGCGAGGTCGAATGCGAGGAAAACGCCGGATAAGAGCGCGTAGCCAACTGTTTTTCTTTTTACGGGCATTTTTTGTCTGAAAAAACGCCCGAGCAGGAAGAATATGGGGGCGGCAATCAGTAAACGCCAGAATGCGATGGCGTAAGAGCCGACATCGACAAATTTGACGATCAAACTGCCCAAGCCGAAGACGACGCAGCCAACGACCAATAGGGGCGCTGCATAATTTCCCGAACGTGTCTCCATCGGCTTCTCCATCAATCAAATGAAGACGATTATTCCATAAAAGATGGATGAGGCGCTAATGATAAATAATGGTGAGCCAAGATAAAGGTTTATGATGAAAGGCCGTCTGAAAGCTGTTTCAGACGGCCTTTTGATGATTTTTTGGCTTGATTTAGTATGGTTGTAGTATAAAATCGTTTTACGCCGTGTTTTCAGACGGCCTGATCAGTTTTGGTTTTGAGAAAAGGATATTGGAAATGGCAAACCCTATTCGTGCGTTTCTGGATTATGTGCCGTCGGTTGATGAGTCTTGTTTTATAGATGAGACTTCGGTTGTGATTGGCGAAGTGTCGCTGGCGGAAGATGTATCCGTTTGGCCTTATGCCGTATTGCGTGGCGATGTGAACAGCATTTCTATCGGTAAGCGCAGCAATGTGCAGGACGGCAGCGTTTTGCATGTGTCGCATAAGAATGCGGCGAAGCCTGACGGTTCGCCTCTGATTATCGGTGATGATGTGACGATTGGGCATAAGGTCATGCTGCATGGCTGCCGAATTGGGAATCGTGTGTTGGTGGGTATGGGCTCGATTATTTTGGATGATACGGTTGTCGAAGATGATGTGATGATAGGCGCGGGCAGTTTGGTACCGCCGCGCAAGCGTTTGGAAAGCGGTTTTTTATACGTCGGCTCGCCTGTGAAACAAGTGCGTCCGCTGACGGATGAGGAAAAGGCATTTTTGACGTATTCGGCTGCGCATTATGTCCGCCTGTCCGGACAGCATAAAATTTCAAAATAAGGAAAACCAATCCAATGAACGCAATTTATCTGGCTTCGGGCAGTCCGCGCCGCCGTGAGATTTTGGAAAATTTGGGTTTCACGGTACACCGCCTCCCAGCGGATATTGATGAAACCCCTAAAGAAGGCGAAGCCGCGCTAGAGTATGTGCGCCGTATGGCCTGCGAGAAAAATCAGGCGGCAGTGGCGCAATGGTTTGCAGCTCATGATCAAGAGCCTGAGTTTGCTGTATTGACGGCGGATACGACGGTGGCGGATGGTGCGGCTATTTTGGGTAAGCCGGAATCCGAGGCGGATGCGGTCGATATGCTGGAACGCTTGTCCGGACGGACGCATCAAGTGCTGACGGCTGTATGCGTTTATTGGCAAGGCGTGCGCCATGATGTGGTGCAGACGAGCGAAGTACGCTTTAAGACGTTGACGGCTGAGGAAGTCGCAGCCTATGTTGCCAGCGGCGAGCCGATGGATAAAGCCGGTGCGTATGGGATTCAGGGCTTGGGCGGCGTATTTGTCGAGCATTTGCAGGGCAGTTTTACCGGCGTGATGGGTTTGCCGGTTTATGAGACCGCACAACTACTGAAATCTTTGGGTTTGGAAGCGCCGCCGTTTGCTTAAAATTAGACAAATGCCGTCTGAAAGCGTGCCGACAAAAACGCTTGTTTCAGTTACAATACTGCCTTAAACAGCTTGCTTGAAGAAAGATATGAAAGAACATAAGGCCCGGAAACGCTTCGGGCAGAATTTTTTGCAGGATACGCGGATTATTAGCGATATTGTCAACGCAGTCAGACCGCAGCCTGATGATATCGTGATTGAAATCGGCCCGGGCTTGGCCGCCATTACCGAGCCTTTGGCGAAAAAACTCAACTGCCTGCATGTTTGCGAAATCGACCGCGACATCGTACGCCGTCTGAAAACCTTGCCGTTTGCAGATAAATTGGTGATACACGAAGGCGATGTATTGCAGTTTGATTTCAACAGCATTGAAGGCAAGAAAAAAATTGTCGGCAACCTGCCGTACAATATTTCCACGCCGCTTTTGTTCCGATTGAGCGAAGTGGCAGACGATGTGATCGATATGCACTTTATGCTGCAAAAAGAAGTGGTCGAACGCATGGTGGCACAGCCGAAAACCAACGACTATGGCCGTCTGGGCGTCATGCTGCAATATTTCTTCGATATGGAAATGTTGATTGAAGTACCGCCAGAGTCCTTTGATCCTGCGCCGAAGGTTGACTCGGCCGTCGTGCGCATGATTCCGGTGAAACACCGTATCGGTAAAGCAGAAAATTTTGAACACTTCGCCAAACTGGTGAAACTGGCTTTCCATCAACGCCGCAAAACCATACGCAATAATTTGAAGGAACTTGCCGACGATGATGACTTGCAGGCAGTCGGTATCAATCCGCAGGACAGGGCAGAACACATTGCCGCTGAGAAATATGTGGAATTGAGCAATTATCTGGTTCAAAAGGTCGTCTGAAACAGTGATGGCAATTTTTAAGCAACCTCCTATTCAATGGGGGTTTCTGGGTGATTCATATTTGTGGTGCAAGTTGGCGCAGTATTTTTCCAGTAAGGATATGCCGCCTGAGCGGCACCGTTTTGAAGCGGCAATTATCGGCGCAGTTTGGGTATTGACCGAACATCGTCTCGATAGGGAAGAGCAATTTAAAGTCAATCGGTACAATAAAGGCGAAATCTCAGGCGGCATAGTCAGTTGCCGCTTTTGGCTGGAAATGGCCATTCCTTTACTTTGGTAGCGGCAAGCGCAACTCAAGCCCCGAAAATTTTGGCAGTTTGGAAAGAAATAATGATTAAATTCAAAAATGTACACAAACATTTTAAAGATTTGCACGTTATCAACGGCGTGAATCTGGAAGTCAAACAAGGCGAAGTGGTCGTTGTATGCGGCCCTTCGGGCAGTGGCAAATCGACGCTGATTCGTACGGTAAACCAACTCGAGCGCATTGAAAGCGGCGAGATTTGGGTGGACGGCATCAATGTTGCCGATCCGAAAACCGATTTGAACAAAGTGCGCGAAGAAGTGGGCTTTGTGTTCCAAGGGTTCAATCTGTATCCGCATTTGACTGTCTTGGAAAACATTATTCTTTCTCCGATGAAAGTGAAAAACCAAAGCCGTGAAGAGGCGGAAAAGAAAGCAATGGAGCTTTTGGAGCGTGTCGGCTTGGCACATAAAAAAGACGCGCTGCCCGGCCAGCTTTCCGGCGGTCAGCAGCAGCGTGTGGCGATTGCACGCGGTTTGGCGATGGAGCCGCGCGTGATGTTGTTTGACGAGCCGACTTCCGCGCTTGACCCTGAAATGGTTGGCGAAGTATTGAAAGTGATGAAAGACTTGGCGGAAAGCGGTATGACCATGATGTGTGTGACCCATGAGATGGGTTTTGCACGCGAAGTTGCCGACCGTGTGATTTTTGTCGATAAAGGCCAGATTCTGGAAGATGAAACGCCGGAAGAGTTTTTTACCAATCCGAAACACGAGCGTGCCAAACAATTCCTGCAACAGGTGATGACACATTAAACTCAGGCCGTCTGAAATTTCAGACGGCATGATCGGTTTGAATGATTTTGAAAGTTGAACATTATGTATTTTGTTGACCGTACTGCTGTCGTGCTGAAGCCGACCGCCCGTTTTTTAGAATGGTTGAAATCCTCCGATGAGAATATGCCCGATTTGACCATCGAGCAACTGCGCACCAACTGCTCCGTATTCCTGGTGCCGCAATTTGACGAGCCGGAATCCGTCATTTCCTATTTTGACGAACGCTACCAGCAGATTTTTGAAGCCGAATTGGCAGGCTGGGACATCGATAAAAGCAAATGGCCGCAAGACATGAGCCTGAAGGCTTTTTGGGAATTTTTCGATACCGAAATCCATGATATGGTTTTGGATATGGAAGAGGCGGAATTGAACATTACGCCTGTTTTCGACAATATGATGTAAAGCCGTGCGAAGTTTTCAGACGACCTTAAAGCCCTCGCGTTCTTTGAAAATTCTGATTGTCTTCTTACACTTTTCGGCGTTGGCCTTATGCCTTGCAGAGTTTTACGGCTGGATGATGTGGCTGGGTTTGGCGGCATTGGCCGGCAGTTTTGCCTATGCTTGGCACAGCGTTAATTTTAAGACTCGAAATGCGGTCAGAAAAATCATCATCGACCGCCAATACCGTGCGACGGTTTACTTGAATGGCGAGGAAGAGGGAAGAAGCGCGGTTTTACAAGACAGCAGTATGTTGACGGTTTACGCTTTGTTTTTGCAATGGAATGTTGACGGAAAAATGGTCAAACACTGCATCCTGCCCGATATGGCCGACCGCGATGCCTACCGCCGTCTGAAAGTATGGGCGCGCTGGTGTCGGGAAAAAGAAGACAAAGTAGAACTTGCGGCAGATATGGATTAAACGGCTGTTTCAGACGGCCTTTTGAAGCGATCAATACAATGAAAACATTACAAGACTGGCTTTCTCATTTGGAGACTGCCCATAGTTCCGGCCTGATCGATATGGGTTTGGAACGCGTGGGAGAAGTGAAAAAACGCATGAATTTGGTGCCGCAGTGTCCTGTCATCGTGGTGGCGGGTACCAATGGCAAAGGCTCTGTATGCGCCTATTTGTCGCATATTTATAAAGAAGCCGGTTTTAAAGTCGGTACGCTGACCAGTCCGCACCTTCTGCGTTACAACGAACGAATCGCCATCAACACTCAACCGGTTTCAGACGACCTGATTGTTTCCTCATTTGAGCGCATCGAAGCGGCACGCGGTGAAATTTCGCTGACGTATTTTGAGTTTAATGCTTTGGCCGCCGTCGATATTTTCATGCGTGAAAATGTGGACGTCATGATTTTGGAAGTCGGTTTGGGCGGACGGTTGGATGCCGTGAATGTATTTGACGGCGACTGCTCGGTCGTTACCAGCGTGGATTTGGACCATCAGGCATTTTTGGGAGATACCGTCGAGCAGGTCGGTTTTGAAAAAGCCGGGGTGTTCCGTAGCGGCAAACCAGCAGTGTGCGGCCAAAACCCTGCGCCTGAATCATTGGTCAAACACGCAGAAGAAATTGGCGCAAAACTGTTGATGGTTCAGCGAGATTTTGATTTTGCGTCAATGGAAAGCGTACAGTGGAACTACCGCTTCCATCCGCAATCTTCAGACGGCCAAAGCCGTAACCGCAATTCTTTGCCGTTTCCTGCTTTGCGCGGCGCGTATCAGTTGTCCAATGCCGCGTGCGCACTGACTGTTTTAGAGTGTCTGAACAATCAGCTGCCCGTTGACATCGGCGCGATTAAACGCGGTTTGCTGTTGGTTGAGAATCCTGGACGTTTCCAAGTTTTGCCCGGCCGTCCGCTGGTGGTCTTGGATGTCGGCCATAATCCGCACGCAGCCCGTGCTTTGCGCCGCAGTCTGATTAACCTTGCCTTTGCCCAAAAACGGACCGCCGTATTCAGTATGTTGTCCGACAAAGATATTGACGGCGTGCTGGAAATCGTTAAAGACCAGTTTGACGAGTGGAATATTGCGCCTTTAGATGTACCGCGCGGCATGACTGTGGAGGCTTTGCAGGCCAAATTGGCAGAACACGGCATTGACAATGTAAATGTTTTTGAAACCGTCGCCGCAGCCTACCGCGCTGCTTTGGCGAAAGCAACCGAAAATGATAGAATCGTTGTTTTCGGCTCATTCCATACTGTTGCCGATGTAATGGCTGTTTTGAAAGAACACTAACGAGGAAATTATCATGTCCGACAATAAACAAAAAGAAACTCCAAACGGATACGATTTAGACGGTTACGAACAACTCAAACGCCGCAATCGCCGCCGCTTGGTTTTGGCCTCCGGCTTGGTGGTGGCTTCAGGTATGCTGTTCGGTCTGGCGCTGACATCGGGCGACGATAAAAATTCACCGTTTAAAGAAGCCCCTGTCGGTCAGACTCAAGTCAAAACGGCTGATGAGTCCAGCAAGGCTGTTGTCCTAGAGCCGAATAAAGAGGATGTCGCGATGGCTGAAGAGGCAGCCCGCCATGCGGATGCCGAAGCGCAAAGCAAACCTCAAAATGCCGGCGACGAAGAAGACAATGCACCGGTCGAAGTGCTGAAGCCGAGCCGTGAATCTGCTCCCGAAGATGTCGGCGAGCCGTTGGTTTTGATTAACGATACTTTGGATGACGGCAATATTAAAGGTTTGGAAGAGTCTGAGCGTATTCAACGAGCAGAAGCCGCCAAACGCGAAGCTGCCGAACGCCGAGCCGAGGAACGCCGCCAACGTCAGGCTGAACAACGTGCTGCGGCACGCAAGGCACAAGCCCAACAGGAAGCGGATGAAAAAGAAAACGCATTGGCCGCTAAAAAACGCGCACTTCAAGCGCGCGCTGAAAAAGCAGAGCGTGAAGCCGCTGCCGAGCGCAATAAATTGGCTCAATTGGAAAAGGCAGAGAAAGCCATTGCCGAGCGTAAATCTGCCAAAAATAGCAAAGACAGCGTAAAAGACAAGGCCGAACCTGCTAAGAAAGCAGAAGCCAAAGTTGAAAAACCAAAAAATGAAAAGGCTAAACCGGAAACAGCCAAAGCTGAAAAAGCAGATAAGGTAAAAACTGCCGAGAAGCTGTCTGAAAAAGCCAAACCGAAAGCTGAAAAAGAAAAAGCAGAAGCCAAACCTGCGAAAAAAGCCGCCATTCAGGCTGGTTATGCTGAAAAAGAACGCGCACAAAGCCTGCAACGTAAAATGAAAGCCGCAGGTATCGATTCGACCATTACTGAAGTGATGACCGATAAAGGTAAGGTGTATCGCGTGAAATCAGCCAGTTATAAAAATGCACGCGATGCCGAGCGTGATTTGAACAAATTGCGTGTACATGGCATTGCCGGTCAGGTAACCAGTGAGTAATTTGCCTGTCGCCGATTTGTTGGTTGCCGCCGTTATCGTTATCTGCATCATTATCTCGCTGACACGGGGGATTATTGCTGAAGCAGGGGCGATGGTGGCGTGGGTCGTGTCGTTTATTGCTGCCAGAACGCTTGCCGTGCCGTTTGCCGATGTGGTCTTTAAATCGGTTGAGCCGCATGCTTTGGCGGTTGCCATGGGTTTTGCCGCTGCGTTTTTTCTGGCGTGGCTGTTGCAGAAACTGGCACGGTCGCTGTTAAGCAGTTTGGTGTCTGCCGTTGGTCTGGGAAGCATCAACCGTTTGCTTGGCGGTGTATTCGGTGCAGTGAAAGGTGTGATTTTGGTAACGCTGGCTGTGATGGTTTTTTCGCATACCGATTTGCCGAAAACGGAAGAGTGGCAAAGTTCTCATACGATTCCGTATTTTGAATCGCTTGCCGATGCCGCAATGCCGTATCTGCCGGGAAAAGAAGATACGCATGAGGAAGCGGATGATTGATGTTAACGGTTTCAGACGGCTTGAAGGTCGTTTGAAACCGTTTTTTATTTGTCTGAAGGTAGTATTATATTGTCAACAATTTGGGCAAACTCCTCTAAATTATTTTATAATGACGCCTTACCCATTTAACCCTAAAACTCGGAGAGTCTCGATATGTGTGGTGTATTAGGTTTGGTCAGTCATGAGCCGGTCAATCAGCTGCTGTATGATGGTCTGCAGATGCTGCAGCATCGTGGTCAGGATGCGGCAGGCATTGTGACTGCAGAGGGCAGCACGTTTCATATGCACAAAGGCAAAGGCATGGTGCGTGAAGTGTTCCGTACCCGAAACATGCGAGACTTGGTAGGTAATGCCGGCATTGCACATGTCCGCTATCCGACCGCCGGCAATGCAGGCAGCAGCGCAGAGGCCCAGCCTTTCTATGTCAGCTCTCCGTTTGGCATTGTTTTGGCACATAATGGTAATCTGACCAATACCGAAGAGCTGTATGAGAATGTGTGCAACAAACACCTGCGCCATGTTAATACCAGCTCCGATTCCGAAGTATTACTCAATGTATTCGCGCATGAATTGCGCCGCGAAGTCTCTAAAAATACAGTTCCTTACCAACTCACCATCGACAATATTTTCAACGCCGTTTCCGAAGTACAACGTTTGGTGCGCGGCGCATACGGCGTAGTAGCCATGATTGCAGGATACGGCATGCTGGCTTTCCGGGATCCTTTCGGTATCCGTCCGTTGGTTTTGGGTTCGCAAATTGACGAATCCGGCAAAAAATCTTATGCCGTTGCCTCCGAATCCGTTGCCTTCAATGCGCTTGCCTATGATTTGGAACGCGATATCCATCCGGGCGAAGCCGTATTTATTGGTTTTGACGGTACGATTATTTCCCGTCAATGCAGCGATAAAGCCAAATTAAGCCCTTGTCTTTTCGAATATGTTTATTTTGCCCGCCCGGACTCCGTCATCGATGGCGTTTCCGTTTATCAGTCCCGTATGGATATGGGCGTATCTTTGGCAGAAAAAATCAAACGCGAGCTGCCTGTCGACGATATCGATGTCGTGATGCCTATTCCCGATACCAGCCGGCCCAGCGCGATGGAGCTTGCCGTCCATCTCGAAAAACCTTACCGCGAAGGTCTGATTAAAAACCGCTACATCGGCCGCACCTTTATTATGCCCGGCCAGGCAACACGCAAAAAATCAGTACGCCAAAAGCTCAGCCCGATGGAAACCGAGTTTAACGGCAAGAGCGTTTTATTGGTGGATGATTCCATCGTACGCGGTACGACCAGCCGTGAAATCGTCGAAATGGTACGCGCGGCAGGCGCACGCAAAGTCTACATTGCTTCTGCCGCTCCCGAAGTACGCTATCCAAATGTATACGGCATCGATATGCCGACCCGTGAAGAACTGATTGCAAACGGCCGCAGCGCGGCAGAAATCGCAGCCGAGATTGGCGCGGACGGTATCGTCTTCCAAAACTTAGAAGACTTGGAAGCAGTAGTCAAAGCACTCAACCCAAAAATCGAATCCTTTGATTCTTCATGCTTCAACGGTGTTTATCAAACCGGCGATATCGATGAAGCATACCTAAACCGCCTCTCTGCCGAAAAATCAGGCTGCGGCGGCTTAAAAGTACATCCAAGCAAAATGGAACACAGCATCAGTATCAGCGATAGCGATGATGAAGAATAAAGTAAATTGACTTACAATAAAGGCCGTCTGAAAATTAACGTTCAGACGGCCTTTAATTATGTTTTAAACGCATCATGAGTACCGAAACCAAAAATTACATCACGCCTACCGGCTGGCAGGCATTGAAAGACGAACTTTATCACCTGGTTAACAAAGAACGCCCGGAAATCGTCCAAATCGTTAACTGGGCGGCAAGCAATGGCGACCGCAGCGAAAACGGCGACTATCTTTACGGCAAACGCCGCATGCGCGAAATTGACCGCCGTATCCGCTTCCTAACCAAACGCTTGGAAGCCGCCGTCGTCGTCGATCCAGAAGCGCGCGAAGCCACGGACCAGATTTTCTTCGGCGCAACCGTTGGCTTACTGCGCGGAGACGGTCGAGAACAAACCGTCAAAATCGTCGGCGTAGATGAAATCGATACCGCTAAAAACAAAATCTCATGGATTTCCCCTTTGGCACGCAGCCTGATTAAAGCACGCGAAGGCGACGAAGTTGTCTTGAATACGCCGGAAGGACAGGAGGTTATAGAGATTTTGTCAGTAGAGTATATTAAGATTGAATGATTATGTGTGAATAAAAGCTATTAAGGCCGTCTGAAAATAGATTTCAGACGGCCTTTTATTGATTGTATCTACACTTTTAAGATTTTCCGGCTTTATCCCCGATTTTGCTTTCTTTGCCTTGAAGCAGATTTTGAATATTGCTTTTATGGCGGTACAACACCAATGCGGCAATGAATACGGTTGCCCATGCCCAAGAGGCGTGTGGCATCATAAAGAAGGCGAAAATGGGTGCGCAGACGGTGGCGATCAGGGCAGCAAGGGAGGAAACTTTGAAACCGAACGCCATGACCAGCCAAATCAAGGTGCAGAGCAGGGCGGTTGCGGGGGAGAGGGCGAGCAAGACGCCCAATGCGGTGGCTACGCCTTTGCCGCCTTTAAAATTGAAAAATATTGGCCACATATGGCCGACCAGTGCGGCAATGGCGACCAAGGCTATTGTTGCATCAGACAAACCTAAAGCATTTTGCAGACAGCGCGCCAAGATGACGGCAACCAAGCCTTTTACTGCATCGCCGAGCAGGGTCAGTGCGGCCGCTTTTTTCTTGCCGCTGCGCAAGACGTTGGTGGCACCGGGATTGCCGGAGCCGTAAGTGCGCGGATCGTCCATGCCGTAATATTTTGATACGATGACGGCAAAAGACAGGGAGCCGATAAGATAGGCGGCAATAATGGCGAGTACATTGAACATTTTGGGTGCTTTACTTAAAATGGGAATGGTTATTCTATCAAAAAAACGGACAGGCAAATGGATAAAATCTTTTTGTACGGCATGAAAGCCGATACTTTAATCGGCGTATATGATTGGGAACGCGAGCGTAAACAGACTTTGATTTTGGATTTGGAAATCAGTGTTCCCGAGCGTACCGGCACGAGCGACGATATCGGTGACACCATCCATTATGGCGAAGTATGCGAAGTCGTACGCAGCAGCCTTGCCGAACAGGATTTTTTACTGCTGGAAACTTTGGCGGAACATATCGCCCAATTGATTTTAAATGATTTTGGTGCAGTCAAAGTGCGCGTCCGTATTGTGAAACCGGGCATCTTGCCTGATGTGGCGCAGGTTGGTATTGAAATTGAACGTACTCGGGAATAAACCATAAATATATAAATTTTTAGTTTTAAATAAAAAAGAAAACGTCATGATTGAACAAATATTGGGAAGTATGTCAGGTATATTTTGGATTTTTCTAATCATTATTCCTTTGCTTTTATTCAAAGCACTGTTGAGAAATCCTAAAATAAAGGGAAGCATGGGGGAAATAGCAGTTCGTTCTGTAATTGGAAAAAATTTAGATGAGAAAACTTATTTTGAGTTTCACGATTTAATTATTCCATCTCGAGATGGTACGACACAAATTGATCATATTTATGTCTCAATTTTTGGGATATTTGTGATAGAAACTAAAAATTACACAGGTTGGATTTTTGGTAGTGAAAAGCAATCTAAATGGACGCAAATCATCTATAAACAGAAACATTATTTCCAAAACCCGTTGCGTCAGAATTATGCTCATATCAAAGCATTGTCAGAACTATTGCAATTTCCTGAGGAGAAGTTTCATTCAATGGTAGTTTTCTTAGGTGATTGTGAGTTGAAATCGAAAATGCCACCCAATGTTTGCCGTATTAGGCAGGCGGCGGCTTATATTAAGAATTTTCAGACGGCCTTATTACTTCCTCATGAGGTAGAGGCAATAGTTGCTGTATTGTCTTCAAGTGACTACCAAGCAAATAGTGAGAAGCTGCGAACACATACGGAGCGTTTGCAACAACGACATCAGCGGTAACTATTAGAAAAGTCATCCTCTGAGTTTATTTCTGTAAAATTTCAGACGGCCTTTAATATTTAATAATTTGGAAATGAGGTAAAAAATGGATTTGAAAGAAACTAAATTAAGCAGCGAGCCAATCTACGAAGGTTCTTTTGTTACCATCAGCCGCGATCGGGTTCGCCTGCCCAATGGCAATGAAAGCCAACGGGTTGTGATCCGTCATCCGGGTGCCGCGTGTGTAGTGGCAGAAACGGAAGACGGCAAAGTTGTTTTGGTGCGCCAATGGCGTTATGCCGCCGATCAGGCGACATTGGAATTGCCGGCGGGTAAATTGGATATTGCAGGTGAAGATCCTGCCGAATGCGCTTTGCGTGAGTTGGCGGAAGAAACGCCATACGTTGCCGACAGTGTTAAATTGTTGTACAGCTTTTACACGGCAGTCGGTTTTTGTGATGAGAAAATGTATCTCTACCAAGCGCAAGGCGTGCGTCTGGGCAGCAAGTTGAGCAATGATGAAGATGAAATTACTGAAACCGTCTTGATGAGCAAGGAAGAGGTGCACGCTGCATTGGCAAACGATGAAATCAAAGATGGTAAGACTTTGATTGGTTTGCAGTATTGGTTGACTCAGAATTGATATGATAAGCAGAAAATCCTTGATAGATTTCTGAATACTTGAGCCTAATATTTGATAATAAGGTTTTCATACAAACAAGGCCGTCTGAAAAAGCTTTCAGACGGCCTTGTTTTATTTTGTAGCCGGATTTTAACCTAATAAAGCCGGTGCGAACCGTATGATCGTGTCGCGTAAAACAATGAGTTTGCCGTGGAAGAAGTGGGACGAACCGGCAATGGTCACAACAGGCAGGCCTTGGGGTTCTGCCCATGTCAGGGCTTTGTTGATTTCGACGACTTCGTCTTCCGCGCCATGGATCATCAATGTTTTGGCGACATCGGGAACGTCGGATGGTTCCGGGCGGTCTTTGTAGTGATGGACGGCTGCGCCCATCAGCAACAGAAAATCAGGCGTGCGTTCTTGAGCGGCAAAGGTGGAAACGTAGCCGCCGAATGAGAAGCCGGCCAGGGCGAATTGCGGTGCGTCTGGATGTTGCGCGCGGGCGTAGTCGATAACGGCAATGCAATCTTGCGTTTCGCCGCGGCCGTAGTCGTGTTCGCCTTCACTGTTGCCTACGCCGCGCAGGTTTGGCAGATAGCAGTGAAAACCGAGTTGCGATAAGGCTTTAGCGGCGGTTTGGATGACTTTGTTGGTGTTGGTGCCGCCTTGCAGGGGATTGGGGTGGTTGATGACGGCGACGCCGCGGGCGGACTCTTGTGTGCTTGGCAGGTAGATGGTTTCCAGCAAACCGGCCGGGCCGGGGATTTGAATGATGTCGGGTTTGAGCATGGGTGTGTCCTTGTTTGTTTTTTCAGACGGCCTGAAGCGGTTTACAGATAAAAATTCTTGCCGTTGTTTTGATTGTTGGCTTTCAAATCGGCAAGCATCCGTTTGAAGTCCAAACCGTATTTTTCGCTTAATTTTTCGGCGCGTTTTTTCAGGTTGTCGATATTTTGTTCTTTAGGGCTGCTTTGGAACGCCATAACCGCTACGTTGCCGTGGCTCTCGGCCGGCAGCTCGAGTACGCGGCCGTCAAAGACGTTGAGAAGGCGTTCGACAAAGCGTTGATAACGCTGATCGCCGCTCCACCAGTTGGTCACAAATACGCCGTCGGGAGAGAGGGCGTTGCGGCAGTCTTGGAAGAAAGGTTCTTCCACTAAAGCATCGATAATCTGTTCGCCGTCAAAACCATCTACCAAAATTACATCGGTATTGTGGCGGAACACTTTAATATATTCCGCGCCATCTGCCTCTATAATTTCAAAATGTTCGCCTTCGTGCGGCAATTCAAACAAGCTGCGCGCCACGGCGATGACTTGCGGATTGATATCAATGGCGGTTTGCTTGGTATCGGGCAGGTAGCTGTCTATCCAACGGGAAAACGAGCCGCCGCCCAAGCCGATTTGGGTGATGTGTTTGGGCGGGGTTTCTGCAAACAGCAGCCAACCCATCATGGCGCGGCTGTACGACAACACCAGCTCGGACGGATGATCGACATTCATAGAGCTTTGGATGGTGTCGCTGCCCAAGTGCAGGGAACGGATATTGCCTTCTTCGGAAATGCCGACTTCGGGCAGATGAGACTTGGCAGGGCGCAGGCGGCGGTAAGGATGGCGGGGCGGCATGGGCAAAGACGGAAAGATATAAAAGGCGTTATTTTAACAGAAAACGATGATGTTTTGCGCTGCGGCGGTTTTCAGACGGCCTTTGAGTATGTTGGATTGGAAGATAAAGCATATATTTAATTTTCTTTAAAATCATTGGTTTTTATAATTTCGTGAGTAACTTTGTTTTAAAATACTTGCCAAGATGGGAACTTATCGGCATAATGCCGACTTCCTTGCCGGTATAGCTCAGTTGGTAGAGCACCTGACTTGTAATCAGGGGGTCCCGAGTTCGACTCTTGGTGCCGGCACCAGTTAAAGACTGATTGTGCCGCAAGGCATTTCAGTAAGCCGGTATAGCTCAGTTGGTAGAGCACCTGACTTGTAATCAGGGGGTCCCGAGTTCGACTCTTGGTGCCGGCACCAATTAAAAGCCCGATTGTGAAAGCAGTCGGGCTTTTTGCTTATGCTTTGATATTTTAAAAGCAGACCTTATAATACCGCGTTTCCATTTATAACAAAGGGCTGCCCGTCGGGCAGAACACACAACACCATGATTACCGTAAACACTTTGCAAAAAATGAAAGCAGAGGGCGAGAAAATCGCCATGCTGACCGCTTATGAATCCAGCTTTGCCGCGCTGATGGACAATGCCGGCGTAGATGTATTGCTGGTCGGCGATTCTTTGGGCATGGCGGTGCAAGGTCGTCAGTCCACTTTGCCGGTGAGCTTGCAGGATATGTGCTACCACACTGAATGCGTGGCTCGCGGCACTCAAAATGCCATGATTGTCAGCGACTTGCCGTTTGGTGCGTATCAGCAGAGCAAAGAGCAGGCATTTGCGGCGGCGGCCGAATTGATGGCGGCCGGCGCGCATATGGTCAAACTCGAAGGCGGCGTCTGGATGGCGGAGACCACTGAATTTCTGCAAATGCGCGGTATCCCTGTTTGCGCCCACATCGGCCTGACCCCGCAATCCGTGTTTGCATTCGGTGGCTATAAAGTTCAAGGCCGCGGCGATAAGGCGGAAGCGTTGCTCAACGATGCCAAAGCGCATGATGCGGCAGGTGCGGCAATTGTATTGATGGAGTGCGTTCCTGCGGAATTGGCGAAAAAAGTGACCGAGACCGTTTCTTGCCCGACCATCGGTATTGGCGCAGGCGTGGATTGCGACGGTCAGGTTTTGGTGATGCACGATATGCTTGGCATTTTCCCCGGTAAAACCGCCAAATTCGTGAAGAACTTTATGCAGGGCAAAGACAGCGTTCAAGCTGCGGTCAAAGCCTATGTGGACGAAGTCAAAGCAAAAACGTTCCCATCTGTCGAACATACGTTTGCCGGATAAAATAAACTCCAGGCCGTCTGAAACTTATTTCAGACGGCCTTTTTAATGAATAAAAGCGTATAATCGGCGCGTGATTTCCGTTGATGAAACGGCGGAAAAGATAAAGGATTTTTCAAACCATGCAAATCATTCATACGATTAAAGAATTGCGCGAGTGGCGCAAAACTGCCGGAAAAGTGGCATTTGTGCCGACCATGGGCAATCTGCACGAAGGCCATCTTGCACTGGTGCGCGAAGCGAAAAAACGTGCCGATAACGTTGTAGTCAGTATTTTTGTCAACCGCCTGCAATTCGGACAAGGTGAGGATTTCGACAAATATCCGCGCACTTTGCAGCAAGATGCCGATAAATTGGCAGGCGAGGGCGTTGCCGTCGTGTTTGCGCCTGATGAAAAAGAGCTGTATCCGAATGTGGAACAGCGTTTCAATGTCGAGCCTCCGCACCTGCAAAACGAGTTGTGCGGCAAATTCCGTCCGGGCCATTTCCGCGGCGTTGCGACCGTTGTGACCAAGTTGTTCAACATTGTTCAACCCGATACCGCCTGTTTCGGAAAAAAAGACTATCAGCAGCTGGCAATTATCAAAGGCTTTGTCGAAGACTTGAATTTCAATATCGAAATCGTCCCGGTCGATACCGGCCGCGCTTCAGACGGCCTGGCACTTTCCAGCCGCAACCAATATTTGAGCGAAGCAGAGCGCGCAGAAGCACCCCGCCTCTATCAAGAATTGCAAAACATTGCCGCCGCCTTGAAAAACGGCAATCTGGATTACGCCCAGCTCGAGGCCGAATGTATCCGCCGTTTGACCGACGTCGGCTGGGTGGTTGATTACGTTGAAATCCGCCATGCACACAGCTTGGCAGTGGCCCATGTCGGCGATAAAGAATTGGTGGTGCTTGCCGCCGCCCGTTTGGGTACCACGCGCCTGATTGATAATTTGGAAGTGGCTTTGGCTTAAAACCAAGCTGCTGTTAAAGGCCGTCTGAAACCTGTTTTTCAGACGGCCTTTTGTTACAATAAGGCTTTTGCGTTTCTAAGGTTTTTCCATGTCCAAACCCACTGTTTCCCCGATGATGCAGCAGTATCTCGACATCAAATCGCAACACGCCGACAAGCTGGTGTTTTACCGCATGGGTGATTTTTACGAGCTGTTTTTGGATGACGCGGTGGAAGCGGCGAAGCTGTTGGACATCACCCTGACCACGCGCGGGCAGATGGACGGCGTGCCGATTAAGATGGCGGGCGTGCCGTTTCACGCGGCGGAGCAGTATCTGGCGCGGCTGGTGAAGATGGGAAAAAGCGTGGCAGTGTGTGAGCAAGTGGGCGAAGTTGGCGCGGGCAAAGGACCGGTGGAGCGTAAAGTCGTACGCATCGTTACGCCCGGCACGCTGACCGACGCGGCGTTTTTGGAAGACAAGGAAACCAACCGCATCGCGGCGGTGAACGCGGATAAAAAACACATCGCCATCGCGTGGGCATCTTTGCAAAGCGGCGAATTCAAAACCAAACTGACGACGGCGGACAAACTCGCCGACGAGCTGGCACGTTTGCAGGCGGCGGAAATCCTGTTGCCCGAAGGCAAAAGCCTGCCTAATGGTTTTCAGACGACCTCTGCCAACATCACGCGCCTGAACTCGTGGCAGTTTGCCGCCGACGCGGGCGCGAAATTGTTGACCGAATACTTTGGCTGCCAAGACCTGCACGGCTTCGGTTTGGACGGCAAAGAACACGAAGCCGCCGTCGGTGCGGTGGGCGCGCTGTTGAACTACATCCGCCTGACGCAAAACCTGATGCCGCAACACTTGGACGGCATTTCGCTCGAAACCGACAGCCAATATATCGGCATGGACGCCGCCACGCGCCGCAATCTCGAAATCACGCAAACCCTCTCCGGCAAAAAATCGCCGACCCTGTTTTCCATACTCGACGGCTGCGCCACCCACATGGGCAGCCGCCTCTTGGCACTCTGGCTGCACCACCCCTTACGCAGCCGCGCCCACATCCGCGCCCGCCAAGAAGCCGTTGCCGCGTTGGGTTCGCAATACGAAATCCTGCAAGGCCGTCTGAAAAACATCGCGGACATCGAACGCATCGCCGCCCGCATCGCTGTCGGCAACGCCCGCCCGCGCGACCTCGCTGCCCTGCGCGACAGCCTGTTTGCCCTGAATGAAATCGAACTGTCCGCCGAGGGCAGCAGCCTGTTGGAAACCCTCAAATCCGTTTTCCCCGAAACCCTGCCCGTCGCCGAAACCCTCAAAGCCGCCGTGATGCCCGAACCCGCCGTCTGGCTCAAAGACGGCGGCGTCATCAACCAAGGCTATTCCGCAGAACTCGACGAGTTGCGCCACATCCAAAACCACGGCGACGAATTCCTGCTCGACCTCGAAGCGCGCGAACGCGAACGCACCGGCCTCTCCACCCTCAAAGTCGAGTTCAACCGCGTCCACGGCTTCTACATCGAGCTATCCAAAGTCCAAGCCGAACAAGCCCCTGCCGATTACCAACGCCGCCAGACCCTGAAAAACGCCGAACGCTTCATTACCCCCGAACTCAAAACCTTCGAAGACAAAGTCCTGACCGCGCAAGATCAGGCATTGGCATTGGAAAAACGCCTGTTTGAAGCCCTTCTCAAAGACATTCAGACGACCCTGCCCCAGCTTCAAAAAGCCGCCAAAGCCGTCGCTGCGCTGGACGTACTTTCCACCTTTGCCGCTACCGCCGCCGAACGCGGCTTCGTCTGCCCCGAGTTCGCCGACTACCCCGTCATCCATATCGAAAACGGCCGCCATCCCGTCGTCGAGCAACAAGTGCGCCACTTCACCGCCAACCACACCCGCCTCGACCACAAACACCGCCTCATGCTCCTGACCGGCCCCAACATGGGCGGCAAATCCACCTACATGCGCCAAGTCGCCCACATCGTCCTCATGGCGCACACCGGCAGCTTCGTGCCTGCCGATTCAGCTCAAATCGGCCCCATCGACCAAATCTTCACCCGTATCGGTGCATCGGACGACCTAGCTTCCAACCGCTCTACCTTCATGGTCGAAATGAGCGAAACCGCCTACATCCTCCACCACGCCACCGACCAATCCCTCGTCCTCATGGACGAAGTCGGACGCGGCACCTCCACCTTCGACGGCCTCGCCCTAGCACACGCCATCGCCGAACACCTGCTGCAAAAAAACAAATCCTTCAGCCTCTTCGCCACCCACTATTTCGAGCTGACCCGCCTGCCCGAAGCCCACGCGACGGCGGTCAATATGCATCTCTCCGCGCTCGAACAAGGACAAGACATCGTCTTCCTCCACCACATCGAGCCAGGTCCTGCCAGCAAAAGCTACGGTATAGCCGTCGCCAAACTCGCCGGCCTGCCCAACCGCGCCCTCAAAGCCGCCCAAAAACATCTGGACGAACTTGAAGCCCAAGCCGCCGCCAACCGTCCGCAGTTGGATATTTTCAGCGCCATGCCGTCTGAAAATAGGGCGGATGAGGAAGAGCCGGACATTGAACCGGTTTGCCATGCCCAGACCGATGAGTTGGCCGAAGCGTTGGCGCAAATCCAGCCCGACAACCTCACGCCGCGCGAAGCCTTGGATGCCTTGTACCGTTTGAAAGAAATCTGCAACAAGGTGTCGTAAACAACGCAAAGGCCGTCTGAAACAGGGGAAACATATAATGAGTTTTGCTGACATTACCGTGGTGGGTATTACCGGCGCAGATTCTTATACCGAGGGCACGATGTACGCCGTTGCCCGCAGCTGCGCCGAATTGCCTGGAAGCCGCGGATTGCTAATCAGCCCAAGCCGTCCGCAAGGTTTGCCGGAAAATATCCTGCATCAGCCTTGCCGGCCATTCGGTTATCTGGAATACAATCTGTTTGTTTTGTACCAACTGATGTATTACATCGAAACCGATTATTGTCTGATTGTTCAAAATGACGGATGGGTGTTGAACGGTCAAAACTGGCAGGATGCCTATCGGGAATATGACTACATCGGCGCACCTTTGCCGATTTTGTTGGAAACCGAAGCCGACGGGCAGTTTTTCCTGAAGGGGACCGACCAATATTTGGCCAAACAGCATCTGATTCAGACTTCCCCGAATTTGGACGAGCCGCAGAACGGCGGTTTCAGCCTGCGCAGCAAGCGGCTTTTAACCATGCCGCGGCAACTGGGCTTAAATGTAGAAATCCGGCCACCTTTGCCGCCGAAAGACGGAAAAATTGCCGGTATGGAATGGCTGGTGCGGCTGCACCACGAGGATATGTTTTTGACGGCGCAACACCGTTATAGATTGCAGGACTTGGGTCTGAAATTTGCGCCTCCGAATATTGCGACACAATTTTCTTCAGAAGTACCGTTTATCAATCGAATGAGGAATGTCCCTTTAGAGCGCGTCTTTGGGGCGCACTGGATGGGCAATGTAGTCTTGACCGGCTGCAACCGTGTCCGTTTTGCCCAATTAAATGGTGATGAGTTGGAAACATTATCCCGTTTTTTTAGAAATTTGGGTTATGAATTAGAATAAAAAAGGCCGTCTGAAAGTTCAGACGGCCTTTTTTAATGGCTGTTAATGATGATGGTGGGCATGGCGTGCGGCTGCGCGTTTGGTACCGACAGGCACAATCAGCGTTGCGTAAGTATTGTCTTTCTGACATACGCTTTTATCGCCGTAATCGGTCTCATTCACGACTTTGATTTTCCACAAACCGTCAATCAGCGTAATCACATTGACCACGCCGTTTTTATCGGTTTTGCCGGAGAAGCCTTGAGGTTCGCGGTGGTCATGGGTTGATTCCAAGTCCATTTCGGCCAAAGTGTCGGAGCTGGCGGTAACGGTGGCTTTAACCAAAGGCTCGCCTTTGTACAGGACTTTGACCGGCAAAATACCGCCGGCTTTGACTGCGTTCGGATTGTTCAGCGGAACCAGTTCCAGCTCTTGGCCGATAGGGCGGGTCAATACCGCTTCATCGACTGCGCCGTTGCCCACTTGGACAAAACTCTTGCCGAACATTTGCGATTGTTCGCAATAGGTGGCACCGGCCAGCTGTTTCAAGGTTTGCTGTTTCCAGCCGTCTTGGTTTTTCGACCAGAAAGTCGGTTGGTAGGTTGCGCTGACCCAGTAGGAGCCTGCGGGCAGGGCGGCTTTGGAAACGTATTGATAGTTTTCGCCCTTATTTACCAAATCAACGGTTTTCTTTGAGCTGTCGGTCAATTGCAGCGGTTTGAAAATATGCACGCGGTCGTCGGCGATTTTTTCGACATTGGGGAAGTCGTGGCTGTAACCCAAATCCGCATGCAGGATTTTGCCGGCAGGCTGATGTGCCGGTGCGGCCACCCAAACATCGTGCGCCTGTGCCGCTGCGCCCAATCCCAGCAATCCTAAAAGCATCCACTGTTTCATCGTTTCTACACTCCATTTTTCGATTATTGAACAAAACGCCTAATGATTCGGCGAATACGAACGGTACTCTTTTTTATTAACTTTGTAAATAATATGGTTTAGATTTTATAGTTATAAATAATTATTTTTTGATTTCAGACGGCCTCGGTTTATATAACCAAAACTGATAAACCCAAAAGCAAACATTATTTCCCGTTTGCCTCCGAACCCGATAAAGTATCGCCATACTTTTAATAGGAGCCGACCATGAATATCCGTACCCTTTCTTTTGCCGCATTGACCGCCGCGCTGGCGTTGAGTGCCTGCTCTCCCAAAAACGAACAGTCTGCCGACAATGCCGCTTCCGCAGGCAAGGCCGGTAATGTGAAGCTGTTGAACGTCTCTTATGATGTCGCACGAGATTTTTATAAAGAATACAATCCTTTGTTTGTCAAAGAATATGCTGCTAAAAACGGCGGTGCAACGGTTGAAATCCAACAGTCGCACGGCGGCTCCAGCAAGCAGGCTTTGGCCGTGGCCAACGGTTTGGCCGCCGATGTGGTCACCATGAACCAGACTTCCGATATCGAGCTTTTGGTGAAAAAAGGCCTGATTAAAGACGATTGGAACACGCGCCTGCCGGACAATGCCGTGCCTTATACCAGCAACGTCGTTTTCTTGGTGCGCAAAGGCAATCCGAAACACATTCAAGACTGGGGCGATTTGGCCAAAGACGGCGTGCAAATCGTTTTGGCCAACCCGAAAACCACAGGTAACGGCCGCTACGCATTTTTGGGCGCGTACGGTTACGGCATGAAAGTCAACAACGGCGATGAAGGCAAAACCCAAGATTTTGTGGCCGCATTGCTGAAAAATACGCCTGTATTTGAAAACGGCGGCCGCGCGGCAACGACGACATTCAGCCAACGCAATATTGGCGATGTCTTGGTTACCTTTGAAAACGAGGCCAACTACGTCAGCAAAAAGCTGACCCAAGACCAATTTGAAATCGTCTATCCGAGCTACACCATTATTTCGGAAGCACCGGTTGCCGTCGTGGACAGCGTGGTCGATAAAAAAGGTACGCGCGCCGCTGCCGAAGCTTACTTGAAAAACCTCTGGAGCGAACCGGCTCAAGAGTTGGCCGCCAATCTTTATCTGCGTCCGCGCAATGCCGAAGTGTTGGCCAAACACAAAGCCGATTTCCCCGATATTGAAACCTTCAATCCGAATGAGAAGTTCGGCGCTTGGTCGGACATCATGAAAAAATTCTTTGCCGACGGCGGATTGTTTGATCAGCTTTCCGGTAAAAAATAAGGTGTGAACATGGAGGCCGTCTGAAATTTCAGACGGCCTTTTGTTACAATAAGTCTTTTTCTTATCCACCTTTTCCCATGTCCCAACGCAAAATCATCCATATCGATATGGACGCATTCTACGCTTCGGTAGAACTGCGCGAGAAGCCGCACTTAAAAGGGCTGCCCGTCGTTGTGGCATGGGACGGCACTCGCTCGGTCATTTGTGCCGCGTCTTACGAAGCGCGCAAATTCGGTTTGCACTCGGCCATGTCGGTAGCGACGGCAAAAAGGCTGTGTCCGCAGGCGGTGTTTGTGCCGCCGCATTTTGATTTGTACCGCCAAGTGTCGGCGCAGATTCATGCCGTGTTTCGGCGTTATACCGATTTGATCGAGCCTTTGTCTTTGGACGAAGCCTATTTGGATGTTACCCGAAATTTTAAAAATATCCCGTACGCCAGCGAGGTAGCCAAACGCATTCGTGCCGAAATTTTTGAAGAAACCGGTTTGACTGCTTCCGCAGGTATCGCGCCCAATAAGTTTTTGGCAAAAATCGCGTCCGACTGGCGCAAGCCAAACGGACAGTTTGTGCTGCCGCCGCCCAAAATCATGGCGTTTTTGGAGAGCTTGCCGTTGGGTAAGATTCCCGGTGTCGGCAAAGTTACGCTGAAAAAAATGAACGCCCTCGGTATGCAGACTGCCGGCGATTTGCGCCGTTTTGAGCGCGGTGAACTTTTAAACCATTTCGGCTGCTACGGCTACCGCCTTTACGATTTGGCACGCGGTATCGACGAGCGGCCTGTCAAAGCCGAACGCGAACGCCTGCAAATCTCAACCGAAATCACTTTGCCCGAAGATTTGTCTTTAGAGCAGGCTTCAAGCCATTTGCCGCACCTTGCCGAAGACCTTTGGCGGCAGATTGAGCGAAAAAACGTCGAAGCCAAAGGCGTTACCCTCAAGCTTAAAACCCACGATTTCCGCATTATCACGCGTTCGCTGACGTATTCTTCCGTCCTGCCCGACAGCGCCTCGCTGCTTCAGGCGGCGCATACTTTGCTGCAACGCATACCGCCGCAACGCGAAGACGCCTTCCGCCTGATCGGCATCGGCGTGAGCCATTTGCTGCCGAAAAACCAGCAGCAGACGCTTTGGTTATAAAGAAATAGAAAAGCATTCTTTCCGTTTGAAGATAGGGCGCAGGACAATATCGTTCCATAACTATATCGGCAGCTGTTTCAACAGGCCGTCTGAAAATTATTAGGAACAACCAGCCATGTCTTTATTCCGTCCTCAATTTTGGAAAATCCCCGAAACCAATGATGCCGAACGCCGCCGCCTGCCTGAGTTGGCGGCTGCTTTGGAGCGCCGTTTGCAAGACATTGCCGCGCGCTATCCGCAAGCCGTGTTCGCATCCAGCCTTGCGGTTGAAGATATGGTCATTACCGATGCCGTTTGCCGTCTGAAACTGCCCATCCGCATCATTACGCTCAATACGGGCAAACTCAATCCCGAAACCGTCGCGCTGATTGCCGAAACCAATGCGCGTTATCAAACCGAATTGGAAGTGTTTTATCCCAACCGGCAAACCGCCGATGAATTTGAAGCGGAATTCGGCACGACCGCCATGTACGACAGCGTCGAGTTGCGCCGCCGTTGCTGCCATATCCGCAAAATCGAACCGCTCAACCGCGCTTTGCACAACGCCCCCGCATGGCTGACCGGACAACGCCGCAGCCAGTCCGAAACGCGCAGCGAATTGAATTTTGAAGAGCAGGATACAGGCCGCAACATCGCCAAATTCAATCCTATTTTCGATTGGGAAGAGCAGGACGTTTGGGCATATGCGCACGAGCACCAAGTTCCGCTCAATGCGCTGTATCATCAAGGCTATCCCAGTATCGGGTGCGAACCCTGCACGCGTCCGGTCAAGCTGGGCGAAAATATCCGCGCCGGACGATGGTGGTGGGAAAGCAAAGACAGTAAGGAATGCGGTTTGCACAAATAATCAAAGGCCGTCTGAAAACGTTTCAGACGGCCTTTTTGACGGTTTAACAATTGATTAATCAAGTATTTGCTTTTCGCTCAACAAAAGTGGAAAGCAGGGCGGTATCGATGTCCCATTTCCAAATGCCTCGTTCCGAGCCGTCCATGCCGCGCAGGAAGAGGTAGCGGATGGCGATTTTAGGCAACGGCTTGCCGCGCAGGGCATAGTAGCGTGCGATGGCAACGGCGTAGATCAGGGCTTGCAGGTAGTAGTGATGATGCGCCACTGCTTCGTTCATCGCCTGTTGCGTATACGCGCTTGCATCGTTGCCTAAATGGTTGGATTTGTAGTCGATTAAAACGACATTGCCGTCTGAATCTTGGCAAACCATATCGATGAAGCCGTTTAAATAGCCTTGCAAATCATGAAAATCAAGCAGTTGCGCGGCTTGGACGCATTCGGGCGGCAGGTTTGCTTCGCTTGAGGCAAACCAACGGCGCAAGTCGTCCAATTTGAAATCGTCCATGTACAGGGTGAACCCCATTTCGGGCAGGCGTCGGGTCGGCGGAATCTGCGACAGGCTCTCATTGATTAAAGGCGTCAGGCGGCAGGTATCGAGCATGGCGCTCACCGTCGGCAGCCATTTGTCTTCAAAGCTGTGGCGTTGCAGAACTTCGGCAATCATTTCGGATTGGCTCTCGGCAGAGGCGGCGAAGTCGAGTTTTTCCAACATCTCATGCAAACATACGCCGGCATTGGTGCCGCGGGGGAAATGGTGGATATCGAGGCCGTCTGAAAGCGGGGACGGCAGGTTTTCAGACGGCATGGCACGGTCTGCGCTTTCTGCCGGATCGATGGCAGGTTGCAAAGGCTCGTGTTGTTCGTCGCTTGACTTGGTGTGCCTGCTCAAACCGGTAAAGCTGGTGTGGCGGATAAAGTCAAAATCGCGGCGTTTAATGCTCTGTGCGCTCAAGGCTTGGTCTTGCTGGCGGCTGTATTGGTAGACGGTTTCCGGCGGGGCTTCTTCCGTGAAGACAAACTCCGTATTTTCAGGCGCGTTTTTGATAAAGCGTTGCCAGTTGGTTTTGAGCATTTCTACAACGTCTGTCGTGCTTTGATAGCTTTGGCTGACGCTTTCTCGGCCGGCCTCTGGCAAACTTTCGAGTAGATAGGCAAAAGGATTGTTCGGCGTACAGTTTTTATTGGCGGCGGCGTAGATGTTGAGCTGTTCTTCGGCGCGGGTAAGGGCGACATAGAGCAGACGCAAATCTTCTGCCGTCTTTTCGTCAGCAAGGTGGCTTAGTTCTGCTTCCGAGGTTTGCGATTTGGCCAACAGCTCGGTTTCGTGGTTGTCCGTATGCAGGATTTTCCAGTTTTCTTTGGAATTGTCTTTGGTATCCCATGCGAAGGGGCAGTAAACCAAAGGATATTGCAAACCTTTCGACGCGTGCATGGTAACGATTTTGACCAGTTTTTCGTCGCTTTCAAGACGGATGGTTTGCGCGTCTGACGGGAAATGGCCGCTGCGAGCGCGGCTGATTTGCTCGTTTAACCATTTATGCAGGGCGGCGGGGTTTCGGCTTTGGCTGTCTTCTTCGGCCAAAAGCTCCAAAATTTGGTAGTAATTGGTCAGGCTGCGTTCGTTGCCGCCTTTGAGCAGGCGCGTTTCGATGTCATGTCGGGCGGCAAACTGCTGCACGGCGGCAAAAATGCCGCCTTTCCGCCATTTTTCCATGGCTTCGGCAGACGACTCCAGCCATTTGAGCAGCTGATGTTCGTTATGGTTGAGCTCGTAAATCTCTTTGGCGGTATAGCCGAACAAAATGCCGGTCAAGACAAAGCGCAGCCAGTCGGTTTGCCTTGGGTTGAGCCAAAAGCCGATCAGCGCGGACAGCGAGTCTGCCTCGGCAGAATCGAAAACGGACTGGCGCGACAGCAACACGCTTTGGATACGGCGCTGTTTCAGTTTTCCGGCAATCATCGCCGCTTCGTTGTTGGTACGCACCAAGACGGCAATGTCGCCGGATTCCAACGCGCGGCCTTTGAAATTCAGACGGCCTTCGGCTGCTTCATTGAGCGCAAAGGCAATTTCATCGGCACAGTATTCGGCGGCTCGGCCGCGCAAAATCTCTTTGCCGGTTTGGTCGTCCGTATTGAGCCAGCGCACTTGAATGGCGGGGCGGTGTGGAGACAGCCGGCTTTCGGCGCGGCTGGCAGAGACCTCGCTGTAATCGATGTTTTCCAATACAAATGGATGTTTTTTTTGTTTGAACAAGGCACTGATGCCGTTAATCAGCTTGGCATGGCTGCGGTAGTTGACGGCGAGGGTGTAATGCCTGTCCGCATCTTGCGCGGCTTGCAGATAGGCGTAAATGTCCGCACCGCGAAAGCTGTAAATCGCCTGCTTGGGGTCGCCGACGAGAAACAGCGGGCAGCCTTGCTCGATAAAAATTTGGCGGAAAATTTCGTATTGCAACGGGTCGGTATCTTGGAATTCGTCAATCAGCGCGATTTCCCAGTTTGCCGCCGCTTTTGCCAATGCGTTGCCGTGTTCATTGGTGGTCAATGCCTGATGGACATCCAGCAGCAAATCATCAAACACACGCTCGCAGCGTGATTTTTTTTGTTCGGCAATGGATTGGTTGATGTAGGAAAGTAGGTCGAGTTGCAGGCAGATGAAGACTGCTTCTTCCGCGCTTTTCATTGCCTGCAAATCACGATTGAGATTAGCCAAGGCTTGCAGCTGAATAATTTCCGCCGCATCGGCATCGGCTTTATATTCTTTTTTCAGTTTGCTGTTGAGCGTGTCGATACTGAAGAGGCTTAATTTTTCCAGCGTTTGTTTGCTCAGGCGGGGCAGACGGTTGGATTCGGCGTTTGTTTTTAAATCGGTAAAAACATTTTCAAAGGTTTTTCGTTTGTAGGTTTGGCCGTTCAGTTTGGGAAAAATTGCCCAAAACGCTTTTTCCAAGTCTTCCAAGTGGACGCAAATTTTTTGCCATGTTTCTTGAAGCTTGGCTTGAGCTTCTTGCAAATCGCCTTCAGGCCGTCTGAATTTCAGATAGGGGCGGCCGGTATAGCTTTTGATTTCGGCAAGCATTTCTTCGGGCGTGCATTTTCGGTCAAAAACCAATTGTGCCAATGTGGTATCGGTTGCCACTTTCTGCCGCCAAAAGTCCTGCGCTGGAATCAGCAGCCTCTCGCGTGAGTCGTCCGACAGCTCGACATCCAAAGGTGCGCCGCACAAAAACGCGTAATCGCGCAAGACGCGCTGACAGAAGCCGTGGATGGTGTAAATCGAGGCGTTATCAAACTGGCTCAGCGCGGCTTTGAGGCGGAGAATCAGGCGATGGCAGCTTTCCTGACCGTCTTGCTCGCCTAAAGCCAAAGGAATCAATCGATTGAGAAAGTCATCGGGTGATTTTTTCTCTTTTTCGTAATATTTGTTCAGGCCGTCTGAAATATGTTCCGGCTCGCCGCCCAAGGTTTGGATTTCGTTTAAAACCTGCAACACTTCGTCCAAACGCGCGCGTAAACGGGTTTTCAGTTCTGCCGTTGCCGCTTTGGTAAAGGTAACGACCAGAATTTTCTCGATGTCTTTTTTTTCTAAAACAATCAGTCGGGTAAAGAGCGCGGCAATGCCGTAGGTTTTACCTGTACCGGCGGAGGCTTCGATGAGGTTGGTGCCGTCGATGGAAAGGGTGAGCGCGTCAAAAGGAAGGGCGGAAGACATGGTTGGAACGGAATAATATTAGCGAGGCATTATCATAACAGAGATAGTGTGTGGTTTTGCATTGATGATAAAAATGCCGTCTGAAAACTTTCTGTTTTCAGACGGCATGTCTTAATGGCTATTCAAATGACTTCAATAGCGCATCTTAGTAACGCAAACGGCGTTTGGCGTAGCTTGGTTGGCGGGGACGATAGGTATAACGGTTCGCCGCAGAAGCTTTAGTGTTGTCATAGTAGTGCACAACATTATTACCGTTGATGGCCGTATTGTTGACGCTCAAACCGGTTGGAGAGCCGGTAGTAATAACAACATTGTCGCTTTGGATGACGTTTGCCGTATTGGTTACGTTGGCGTCGTTTTTACCTTTGGCGTTGATGCCGCCGTTTGGTTTGCCTGAAGCGTAGCTGCCGTTGACATTGACGGTCAGATTTTTTTCGTTAACGCTGCTGATCGCGCCGGAAGTATTGACTTTGTTGCCTTCTACTTCAACGGAGTTGTTGGATACCAAGTTGGTACCGTGCAGGTTGACATCGCCGTTGTTGGCATTGATTTTAATATCGTTGCCGGCCGCTACATTCGCGCCTGCGGCGGTAGAAGAAGCGTTATCGGTTTTGTTGACGCCGACAGAGCCGTTGACGTGAGGAACGGCCACACCGGTTTCAACATTGATTGTCGCACCAGCGCCGATACCGACATTAACGGCTGTACCTTGGTTGGAGGCAGTATTGGCTGACTCGGTGAAGGTTACGCCGTTGCCTGCGGTAATGTTGACGTTGTTGTTGGCGGTAATGTTGGATGCGATTTCAGCAGAGTCTTTGGCGTTGATGACAACATTGGTCGCATTCATATCGCCTTTGATAGCGGTAGATTCTTTTTTGTTTTCATCAGCGTAGTTGACGTTCAGGTTGGCATTCACATCAACGTTTGAACCGTCTTTGGTGTATGCGCCGACAGTCAAAGAAGCGCCGCCTTGTTTGCTGCTGCTGTTGCTGGTGTTGTGAGCGGCAGTATTGTGGTATGAACCTGCGTCAATGTTGATCGCACCGGTCACATCGTATTTTGTACCTTCATCAGACACTTTGTCATTTGCCAAAACGATGGCATTGCCTGCGTTGATGGTGGTGACGGTTGCAGTGGATTCATTGTGGGTCGAAGAGTTGCCTTGACCTTGCGCAGTGATTTCACCGCCGATGCCTTTGTTGGTGCTGATGCCGGCAGAAACGACCAAACCGCCGCCGTTTTGTTTCACATCGGATTTTGCGCCGCTGTGTGCCGCTGCATGGGTAACGTTTTTGGCAGACTCAATCACATTGCCGGTCGCATTAATCACGGTACCTTCTTGATTAATATTGCCGTTGGCAGTGATGGTGGTGTTGCCGCCGGTGTTGATGTTGGATACATGAGATGTGTCCGTTACGGTCGTTGCATCCGTTTTGGTGCTGGTAATGCCGACAGATACGCCGACGCCTGCGGCGTTATTTTTTCCGTATGCGGTGGCAGATACGCCCAAATCGGTTACGCGGCCGGATTCGGTCACAGTGCTGCTGCCTTTGGAGGCAACAATATTGACGTCATTGGCTGCGGAAATGTTGACGGATTCTTCGCCGTTGACTTGGCTGCCGCTGACGGTAACGTTTGAGTTGGAAGACAACTGGGTGTTTTTACCGGTCAAAATGCTGCCGCTCAGGCCGACAGAATGGGTGTCGGTGTGGGTATCGGTGAATTTGATACCGGCTTTGGCAGTCACGCTGCCGTTTTCTTTATTGGTTTCAGTACCGGAGTAGCCTTTGATGGAATACTCGTTGACCTGTTTGTTTTCTACCGCTTTGGCAGCATCGATGGTCAAATCGCCTGCGGAAGCCAGTTGCAGTTTTTGTGCCGCAAACAATGCAGAACCGATCACATTGATGTCTTTGTTAGAAACAACGGTCAGGTCGGCATTGGAAACCAGGGTAGAACCGGTTACTTTTTCAATGCTGCTGTTGCTGCTGGTTTTGGAGGTCGTGATATTGAAAATCGTACCTTTACGCGCGCTTTGTGCGGAAGTGTCGGTGCTGGTGGCGTTTTTAATATCGACATTGCCTGCTTTGGAGCTGACGAATGTACCGGCTTGGCCTTCAACGGTACTGCCGTAAACGTTGACGCCGTTTTTTGCACCCAAAACTACGTTTGAGTTGGCAGTAATGCTGCTGCCGTGCAGGTTTTCGGTACGGTTGTTTTGAACTTGGCTTTCACCGCCGAACAGGCCGCCCCAGTATTTTTTCTGGTCGTCGAGGCTGCTGGTATTGATGGTGGTTTGAGTACCCAAGTTGATGTTGTTGACATCGGTAACGACATTGCCGTTTGCTGCAATGCTTGCGCCGTAAGTGCTCAAATCGCCTTCGGAAATCAAACCGATATCACCGGCTGCGGAGATTTTGGTTTGATGGGCGGTAGAGTTTTTGGAAGATTTTGTTGCGATACCGGTTTTCAGGGCAGCAGTTTCGTTTTTGAAGCTGACATAAGTCGAGCTGCTGTCGGTTTCGCTGTTGCTGCTCAATACGATGCCTTGTTGGGCGGCAATGCGTGCATCGGCAGCCGAGTTCAGTTCGGTTGCGTCTAATTGGACTTTGCCGGTGGTCGCAATATTGACAGAGCCGGCATTGATTTTGGTTTGATGCAGGCTTTCGTCAACAGAAGAACTCAGGTTGTTGTTGTACCAAAGGCCTTTGCTTTGAGTGTGGTCGGATTCTGTACGGTTGGTGGTTTTTACCGCGTTAGAATTAATGTTGCCTGTGGCAGAGGCGGTCAGCGCACCGGCATTGATGTTGGCCGCGCTTAAGTTGAGGCTGCCGCTATTGTTCAAAGTCAATGACTCGGATGCATTGATGTTGCTGGCGGTAAAGGTTTCCGTTTTGTTGCGGTCTGAACGGAAGTGCTGAACATTTTGCGCTTCTTTGCCGCTGGAAGATTTGTTGGCGGAATGGCTGGTAACCGTGCCTTTGATGTCGGTATCGCGGGCAAACAATTCCATTTGTGCACCGGTCAGGTTGGCGGACTGGATGCTCAGGTTGCCTTTGCTGTCGATATTCAGGTAGCGGGTGCCGGTAATGGCGGCATTTTGAATGTTTTGTTTGGCGCGTTTGTCGGTCGCGTGGATGCGGATGGTACCGGCGCGCATACTGCCGAAGATATGGCCGTCAAGAACCGGCGCATTTGAAGCTGCGTCCAAGGCTTCGATTTGTGCGGTTTTGTAGTCGAAGTTGCTTTTGCCTGAAGAAACGTTGATGGCGTCGGTGGCATTGACGTTGGCTGATTTGCCGACCACAACTTGCGGCGCGAGCAGGTCAACCACGCGGTTGCCGCTCAAATTTCCGTTTACTTGCAGCTGTTTGCCATTGTCGCTGATATGGAAAGATTTCAACGCGCCGTCTGAAACGGTTGGCGTACCGACAACCAAGGATGCGCGGTTGGCATTCAGGATGCTGCCGCCGTTGTGGGTAATGCCGTTAGGGTTTGCCAAAACATAGTCTGCGGCAATACCGAAGATCTCTTGCTGACCCAAAATCAGGGAAGGGTTTTTGCTGACCACTTCGTTCAAGATCACAGATGCGGCCTGACCTTGGAAGTTTTTGTTGGCAGACAGGTTTCCGGCCAGTTGGGATTTACCGGCGGACAGGGCGTTATTCAAAACGGCGCCGTGTTGGGAAACGTTGTACTTGTTGTATTGGTTGTGAGAAAGACCTTGGGCCGTCGGTGCGGCAATGTTGACGATGTCGACATTGTTTTGCTGCTGTACCGAAGTTTGGCCGATGGCTTCGATATTGGCGGCTACCGCTGCATTTCCCAGGAATGCAAAGCACACGGCGACAGTCACTTTGCCGGAAGCTGAGAGCTTAGGCTGATATAAAGTGTCGATTTTCATGGATTTTAATCCTTATTTATCGTGATGGAGAGTGAATCAGAAATCCCATATCGGGTATCGGATTTCTGTTGAGAAAACTTTTGAATGTATTAACATTGGTATGGAAATTTTTACAATCATACCACCAGTATGACCTTGTGTGCACTATTTCAAATGCAAATAAAAACCGCTCATCTCATTGATATTAATGGAAAATTAATAACGTTAAGATGAGCGGTTTATATATTGGATAAAAGGATATATATTTACATAATTTTAAAATGGAATGCGCAAAGAAACGGTCACATGATCCTGTTTTTCGCTGTTTGATTGGTTGGGCATACGCGCAAAACCTTTGTCGTAGTCGGCAGAAAGCTGCCATTTGTCCGCCTTGCCCAAATTCAAACCTGCCACTAAGCCCATGGCGCGTTGCGAACCTTCGTGATGATTTTTGGCAACGCCGATGTCTGCGCCCAGATAAGGTTCGATATAGATGCCGTGGGGCGTATTGCGGCGGAAATAAACGGTATTGCTCAACAGGACTGCGCTGCTTGCGCTCAAAGAAGTCGAACGGAAACCGCGTACATTTTGATAACCGACGATGTCCATTTCTTTGGCGGCAAACAAATCATGCGGGCTATATTGGGCATCGATTTGGTGATGGTTGCGCACGATCCATTTGCCCAATGGACGGTTTTGAATCAAATTGCTTTGCAAGGATACAGAGGTATAGCGCTTGTCAAACGGCGTGTGTTCGGTATTTTTCGCAAACCCTTGTTCCACGCCGATATTGTTGAGCCAAATGCCGTTTGGCAGGATGGCCGTGTGCGACAGGCCGACTTGTGCCGAATAAATTTCCGGGCTTTGCAATTCCAGTTTGCTGTCGGCAAATTTTGCAGTCTGTTTCACATAGTCGATGCCGACATAGGCGGAGGCAATGTGTTTTTGACTGCGTGAGAATACGCGGTCTGCTTTGATTCCTGCCGCTTTGGATTGGGAGCGGTAGGCGTAGCGCGTAACGCTGGGCGTTAGGATGCTTTGCGATTGCGACGCGGCGGCGTAAGTGCTGAATGTCCATGCGCCATAAGGAACTTGGTAGAACAGGCTGCCGCCGCGACTGTAATGGCTGTCGTGGTTGTTTAGATTGGTGTAGCCGTTTAGATAAAGGGAGTCGCTCAATCCCAACGGGCTGCCGATATTCAGGCTGCCGCGCAGTGTCGTGGTATTGGGTTTGCTGCCTTTATTATCGATGGTAATGCTGCCGCCCCAATGTTTTTCGGCATCGTTGTTGAGTTGGATGGAGGCGGTGCCGTCATCATGCGGATAAACATCGATGCTGACGTTGTTGCCGACAACATGGTTTGCCTGTTCGATACCTTGGTCGAGGTATTGGATGTTTAGCGGTTTGCCTTGATGATTGGGGAAGAGGGTATTGACGTTGACCGTACGGGAGCCGCCGGTAATCTCACGGATTTTGCCTTCGATGACGGCCAATTTCAAAACACGCTCTGGCGTGGTTTCAAATTTGATTTGCGTGTGCGGATAGCCTTGAGCAATATACTCGGCAACGATGTCCCGGTTCAGTTGGTTGATGTTGTTTTGATTGATGCATTTGGGGAGTTTGGCTTCAATCTTTTTGGAATCGATAAGGGTAATGCCGGAAAGTTCGATACCGGTGTAATCCAAGCATTCGGTATTGTTTTCAGACGGCCCTTCTTGTGCAACGGCGTCGTTATCTTGTTTTTTCTGTAAATCCCATGCCGACTGCTCGCGTTTTTGGATTTCGACCGAATGAATCTGGTCGAGATTGTCGCGGAAGTCTTTGTCGAATTGGTTGGGTACGTTTTTATCGATTTGATCGAGCGGATTCGGCGTATTGGCCGCATAGGTGTTTAGCGCGGAAAGAATCAATACGGGCAGGGGAAGAAGGCGGGATTTATACATGGTGTCGTAATTTTATAGGGATAATAATTGGGTTTATTTTATCGAAAATAGCTGCTTGGGGCGTATCAGTTTTTATTGTTGTCTGCAATCAGGGTTTATTAAGCAATAATGGGATCAATTTCTATGATAATACCATAAAAATGTTAAGGGAATTTAAATAACAAAAACCTGCCTTTGAAAAGGCAGGTTTTTCAGACGGCATGTGAGCCATTAAAGATTTTGCAAACGTTCGACAGAAGGCGCGTAGTAGTAAGCGCCTGATACGGCTTTAGACAAATATTTCAGCAGTAAGTCGGTTTTGCCGTCTGCATCGCCGAACATATTGAGCAGTTGAACTTCGATATTGTGCAGCGTGTTGCAATAGGAAGTAAACATCAAACCATGTTCGCCGCTGATTTTGCCGAAGGGCAGGCTGCGGCGGACAATTTTCAAGCCAACGCCGTTTTCTTTGACGTTGACGCGGCCGAGATGTGAGTCGGGCAGGCGCACGTCTTTGCTGAATTCGTCATTGGCTTCTTTGCTGCGGCCAACGCTGGCTTCTTGTTCGGCAGTAGGAACGGCATCCCATTTTTTCAAATCATGCAGGTATTTTTGCAGCAAAACATAGCTGCCGCCGGCATCCGGTTTGCCTTCGGGAATAATGGCGACATTGCGTACATTGTCATCGCCCTGCGGATTTTCCGTACCATCGACAAAACCGTCCAAGCCGCGGTCTTCATACAGGCGCAGGCCGTGTTCTTCAGTAGCTACGCGGATGCTGTCTCCGAATGCGCTGAAAACAGATTGAGCCAAAGCATAGGCGGCTTTTTGCTCGGTGGCTTGAATGTGGATATAGAGGTCGTGTTGGGTGGAAGGAGCGAGGCCGTTGCCCAATTCAGGGAAAGGTTTGATTTCGCTGCCTTCTTCAGTATGGCCGAACGATTGCCATGCGCGGCTGCCGAAGGCAATGGTCAAACCCAAAATATCATTTGGAAAACGGGTTTTCAGTTTGGCCAAGGATTCCAAAGAAAGGCGGCAGGCAGATTTGATGTCTTCGTTGCGGCCGTCTGAAATATCTGCTTCGATAAAAATACCGGCTTGTGCGTGATCAGGAATAATAGCTGATTGAGGGTGGCTCATGATGATTCCTTTCAAAATATTATGGGTTTTTACGCGGGGGATTATACACTGAAAGTTTCAGACGGCCTAAAATCTGCCTTGTGATTTTTTAGGGTGGAAAGGCATGTTTGGCAAGATGTTTTTTGTGAGCGTCATTCTGTTGCAAGTGTTTACATTCGGGCTTGGGCGTTCGCTGCAATGGCTGTTTGCGCCTTGGATCGGCAAAGTCGGCAGGCGTTGGCTGATGGGTATTTCCTATTTCATTACAAACGGCTTGTTGATCGGCTTGCTGCTGGAGTTGGGGCATATGATGTTCCGCGTGGTGGCGTTTTGGATGGTGATCTTGCTATTTGTGATGTATGCCGCGTTGGCGACATTTATCCTGTATCTTTTGCTGCGCCGTTTTGTGGCACGCCAACCGCTTTCTCGAAGCCTGCGTCTGTTTGCGCCTTTGTTTGTGATCGGTTTGCTCGGTTTGGGGATGTATAACGCTTATACGCCCGTGGTCCGCCATCAGACTGTATTCATCAATAAGAAGATGGATAAGCCGCTGCGTATCGGCGTGGCCAGCGATTTGCACTTGGGGATTTTGTTCGGCACGCGTCAATTGGACAAGCTGACGGATATTATGAAGCAGGAACAAGTCGACATGGTGTTGCTGCCGGGCGATTTGATGGACGATACCGTCGATGCGTACCTGAAAGAAAACATGAAACCGCATTTGCAGAAGCTGACTGCGCCGATGGGCGTTTATGCCACTTTGGGCAATCATGACTGGTTCCGTGATCAGAAACGCATCAAACATGAATTGGAAGCGGCAGGCTTGACGGTGTTGGCCAATCAGGTTTTGGAAGTGAATGGTGTGTTGCTGGTAGGGCGGAGCGATGATTTAGATCGCAAGCGTCCTAGTGCGGAACAGCTTTTGGAAGGTCAAAATACCCAATTACCGGTTTTATTGATGGATCACCGTCCTACTTCAATCGAAACCCATGCACGGCTGCCGATTGATGTGCAGGTTTCCGGCCATGTCCACAACGGCCAAGTCGCACCTGCCAACCTTATCGTCCGTACGCTTTATCGTCTTGCTTACGGCTATGAGGCGATCGGCAACGGTCATTTCTTCACTACTTCGGGCTACGGCTTCTGGGGCATTCCCCTGCGTTTGGGTTCGCAATCAGAAGTGTGGGTTATTGACATCAAGTCAAAGCATTGAAATAGAAATATAAACTTCAGGCCGTCTGAATTTCAGACGGCCTTTTTTATGAAAATTGGGAAAAAATATTGAAATTGGATTATAATCGATGTTAATAAAATCAGCCACCGATATGAGTGGCATCATAACTAGGGAACTCACTATGGGCATTATCAGTCTTGCACTTATCTTCGTATCAATCGCCGCTGTCTTATTGTATTTCAAACAACAGTTGAAAGACCGCAAAAAAGACTGTCGCGAATCCTTTGTCTCTTTGCGCATTGCGCTCCACTGCCGACATCAGGCCGTCCGTCATGTATTGGATGCATACAGCAAACACCTGCAAGAGCAGGGCATTGCATCGGATCAAAACGTTCAGCAGATGTGTGCCGAAGTTGAAACCGCATTGGCGCAAACTGCCAAAACATTTTCCGAATCCAAGATCAAACATCTGTGCGAAACCGAAACAGCATTGAATCATGCGCTGAAAAAATTACAAACCGCCGTCAACAGCCTTTTGAAACAACATCCTGATGAAAAATTGGCCGGTTTGATGGAAATGCTGGGTGCCGCAGAAGCAGAAGTCGCATCGGCACGCCGCACTTACAACCGTAGAGCCGGAAGCTACAACCACCATTTAAACAAATTGCCCAACCGCCTTGTTGCCAAGCCATTAGGCTTTGACAAGCAGGCAGGATTGGTTCGTTTTACAGAAAATCAAACGCAACGAATAAGCAGCAATATATTGGCTTGAAAATAAAACAGTTTATTGAATAAGCCATAAATAAAAGGCCGTCTGAAATATGAATTTCAGACGGCCTTTTGTGTGCTATGAATGAGAAAAATACTTAGGCGTTTGCCAATTTATTGGGCAAAGCGAATCAGGCTGTCGGCAAGCTTATCGGCTGCAGTTTCATAGCCTTGTGCAGAGAAGTGAACGCCGTCTTTGGCTGCCAAACCTTGTGCCATCCAGTTTTTCATGCTGCATGCGCCGCCCATTGCATCCTGCCAAGACCAGAACATGATTTTTTCGTCACGGGCAACACGTTGCTGCATTTGTTGTACTTCGCTGAGCAAGACAGGGCGGTTGCCGCAGCTGCCGTAGGCGGTTTTCAAAGATTCCGGAGCGCCGAGGATCAGAATGCCTGCGTTGGGCAGGGTGTTTTTGATTTGACGGATATAGTTGCGCCATGTCCGCTCGGTAGAGGAAATATCGAGGTTGCCGGAAAAGGCTTCGTTGGTACCGTAGGCAAGGATGATTAAATCGGCTTTGGTTTGTGCCAAATCTTCCCACATGCCCGGCCGCCATTTTGACCATTGGGACAATTGCGCGCCGTTGATGCCCATGGCGGAAACGGTTACGCCGCGTCCGGGGCGTTCGATATTAATGAAACCGATTTGCCAAGGCATGCTGCTGCTGAGGGTTATCGGCAGGGAGGCGTTGGTATGCAACAGTTGCCAGCCGTTTTGTTTGGCCGGAATTTCGCGGCCGTTGACAATCAGGGTTTGCTCGGACCAAACCGGTTTGCCGAAGATGGAGATTTGTTGCGTATCCATGCTGCCGTCGGCCGCGCTTAAGGTAACGCTGCCGCCGTCGGCGCGTGCTTCAATGCCGCCGAAAGAGAAATCGCTGTGTGATTTGCGGCTGCTGATGGTGTTCCAACCGCTGCCGCTGTAACGGACGGTTGCCATGCGCTGGCCTTTGACGGTGTTGGGGTAAACCCAACCGATGCCGCCGTTGCCCCATTTTTGTTGCAAACGGCGGCGCAGGCGGTCGGTGAAATAGTCGCCGGCGGTGTGTGAGTCGCCAACTTGGATAATGCGGAACTTGCCGTCTGAAGTATTGTTGAGCTGTTGCAGTTTGTTCAGCCAGGCAGGGCGGTTGGAGCCGTAGTTGCTTAACAGGCCGTCATCGGCGGCACAGGCGGTCATAGGGAGTGCAAGAAGCGTGAGGAGTAAGGTTTTATTCAATTTCATGGTTGTGTATCGTGTGTAAAATTAATTTTTTCCATAATTTTTTCGGCCAGTAGTTTTTGGCCTTCTGCGGAAAAGTGAATGCCGTCCTTGCTGCGGTAACGGATGATTTTTCCGTTGACTTTGACAGAGTCGGCATATTCTTCTGCGCCATTGCTCAACAGTTTGTCGGTCGGCAGCCAGATGGCTTGAGGCGAGACCGTACCCGACAGGATTTTGTCGAGGTAGCGCATCTGTTCGTTGAGCTTGGCTTTTTTCATGTAAGGAATGCCCAGCCAAATGACTTGGACATCATGTGTGGAGGCTGCATTAAGAATACGGCGGACGCGGTTGAGGTATTCCGCTTCCCATTCGGGGGTGGCGAACTTCAGGTATTTTTTACCCATCGGGAAATCCCATGGGTCGTTAGGGCCTAAGAATACAACCAAAACGCGGATGTCGGGTTCTTTTTGCAAAGTTTGTTCGATGGTTTTCGGCCAGTCGAAGAAGTTGGGGTAGGACAAGCCGGTGCTTTGTTTGCTGAGGTTGACCGATTGTACGCCATATTCTTGCTTGAGGTGTTTTTGTACGAAAGGTGCAACGCCCTGCATCAGCGAGTCGCCGGCAAAGAAAACTTTGTTGCCTTTTTTCAATACAACCTGCATTGCCGACTGATCAGCCTGATTGCTTGGCTCGCTGGCGGCGGTATCCGTATTGTTAGCCGCATCAGAAGCAGCAGTCTCTTTTTGATTGTCCGATGTTTCAATGTCTTCCGTATTTTCAGACGGCCTTGTTGTTTCAATGCCAGAGTCTTCCGAAACCAAAGCGTCTTCTGCTTCCAGCGAAGCTTTCAGGCCGTCTGAAAATTCGTAGGCTTTTTGTTGCCAATCCGCACCGATACGCCACCAAGCGTATTCGGATAAAGGCTCAAGCGGACTGTTTTCATGATAGGTCTGCTGCCAATAGGCATTGATGGAGTTTTGGGCAAACCACGTCAGTGCAACCGCACTGAGCAGAATCGAAACAAACAGGGAGATAAAGCGTTTCATGTTCTGCTCCTTAGAAATTGGCGTAAATAAAGCCGGGAATGCCGGACGGGGCGAAGACGATAATCAGGGCGAGGATCAGCGTGATGGGGATAAACCACAGCCATGCAGGCAGTTTGTCCAAGCCTTTTACCGATGCTTCAAATAAGCGAAGCAAATACGGGTACAGCAAAAGCATCATCGCAAATGTACCCAGCAACATGAGGTCGGTCGGCAGAGGCGTGTTCCAGCCTTTATCATTGGCAAATAATGCGCTGAACAGCATTTCCGTATCAGCAAGCGTTGCGCTGTTGAATACGACAAACGCGAAACAAACGAAATGGAAGGTAAACAGCCAGGCGAGCGGTTTGCCGATTTTCAGACGGCCTAAGGCATTGCGGCCGACGATTTTGTCGCCGCAGTTAAGCAATACCAAAGCTGCACCGTGCAGCGCGCCCCAAATCAAAAAGCTCCAGCCGTAGCCATGCCAAATGCCGGAAAGCAACATGGCAATCATCAGATTGAGCTGGGTGCGTCCGAAGCCTTTTTTGCTGCCGCCCAAAGGGATATAGATATAGTCGCGAATCCAAGTGGACAGGCTGATGTGCCATCTGTCCCAGAAGTCGCGGATGTTGATGGCGCGAAGCGGCGCGGCAAAGTTTTTCGGCAGCTGGAAGCCGAGCAGCATGGCCAAGCCGATGACCAAATCCGAGTAGCCGGAAAAGTCGAAAAAGAGTTGGAAGGTGTAGCCATAAATCGCAGACAACACGCCCCAGCCGTCGAACTGGGTCGGATTTTCAAAAACAGGCGATACCCAGCCTTCCGCCAATACGCCGGCAAGCCACCACTTTTTGGCAATGCCCAACACAATCAGGCCGACCGCCAACGCCGGATAAATCAGCTGGCGTGCCTGCTTGGTGCGGATTTGCGCCAATGCGCCCGCTTGTTCGCCGTCTATGCTTTTAAAAGCGGCCGCACGGATAATCGGGCCGGATGTGATGGTGGGGAAGAAGCTCAGATGCAGTAGGAGCTCGTGCCATTCAAAACGCTCTCCCTTAGGCTCGCGGTAGCAATACACCAAGTAAGCCAGCGATTGGAAGGTGTAATAAGACAAGCCCAGAGGCAAAAGGATGTCGATGACGGCGCTTTGCCCCGTATATTGCTGAATAATCGGGCGGAAAAAGTCGAAATATTTGAAGAAACACAAAACAGTCAATGCCGCCGAAATACCGCAACCCAGCCAAAATTTGCGGATATTCTCGTTTTCAGAAAACATCAGCACGCTGATCAGGTAAACCACAGACGAGTAAACCAAAATCAGTGCGGCAAAAATGGGGTCGATACGGTAAAGCCAGCCCAGACCGGCAACCAAAAGTAAAACGTTTTGAACTTGCGGCAAACGTGCAAATGCCCAGTACAGCGGCAAAAATACGATAAAGAATACCGCAAACTCAATAGACAGCAACGGCATGACAATTCCTTGATGTGTTTAAACTTTCAAACTTTTCGATTGATTGTTATTTTTTGGCGTTAAGTTTGGCACGGATAATTTCGACTACCGCGGGTAGAATCGAAATCACGATGATTGCCGCCATGACTAAGCCCAGATTGTTTTTGACGACGGGGATATTGGCGAAGAAGTAGCCTGCATAGGAAAATAACAATACCCACAACACCGCGCCGATAATGTTGTAACGGATAAACGTCGCGTAGTGCATATCGCCCATGCCGGCGACAAATGGAGCAAACGTCCGCACAATCGGCACAAAGCGAGCAATGATAATGGTTTTGCCGCCGTGTTTTTCATAGAACGCATGGGTTTTTTCCAAATACGAACGGCGGAAAATTTTGGAATCAGGATTGGCAAACAGTTTTTGTCCAAAATACTTGCCGATCATAAAATTGGCCGCATCGCCTAAAATGGCGGCTGCTAAGAGCAGCAATACCATGACGTGGATGTTCATGCCGCCGATGGCCGCAATACCGCCGGCAGCAAACAGCAGCGAGTCGCCAGGTAAAAATGGAGTCACGACCAAACCGGTTTCGCAGAAAATCACAACAAACAAAATCGCGTAAATCCACGGGCCGTATTGGGCGGAGAGGTGGACAAGGTGTTGGTCGATATGGAGGATGAAATCGATAATGGTAGAAATCACTAGGGTTCCCAAATAAAAAGGCCGTCTGAAAAAGAACAGACAAATGTTTCGGCGAGAAGTTCGACATTGTAAAACCAAAGCGGAATAAAACCAATGCCGTGAGCGCGTCAAGATATGTTTAGAAGTGCAGATATGTTGCAGGTATAGGCTTCAGACGGCCTTTGTCCTTGATGGTGGACGGCAAAACAACGTAAAATAAAGCCGATTTCAACCTAACCGGTGCGCCTTTGTGAACCAGCTCATCTTCGATTTTGCCAGCCATGATTATCCCGGCTTCGACAAATTTCTGGGAACAGAAAATGCCGAGCTGGTGTATGTGTTGCAGCACAAACATGGGCAATTTATCTATGTTTGGGGCGAAGAGGGCGCAGGCAAAAGCCATCTCTTGCAGGCATGGGTCGCCCAGGCGCTCGATGCCGGACGAAATGCCCTCTATATTGACGCCGCCGCCACGCCGCTGACAGAAGCTGCGCTGGATGCAGAATATCTCGCCATTGACCAAATCGAAAAGCTTAATAATGAAGAACAGGCTTTACTGTTTGCCATCTTCAACCGCTTCCGCAACAGCGGCAAAGGCTTTTTGCTTTTGAGTTCCGAATATACGCCGCAGCAGCTCGTTATCCGCGAAGACCTGCGCACACGCATGGCGTATTGTTTGGTTTACGAAGTCAAACCGTTGACCGACCGGGAAAAAATCGATGCGCTCGTCAGCATGGCGGCTGCCCGTCAGGTAACCATCGACCCGGAAATCTTCGAATACCTGCTGAACCATTGGCGGCGCGATATGGACAGCCTGATGCAAATGCTCGATACCCTCGACAACTACGCCGTTATGATGGGCAAGCGCATTACTTTGCCGCTTTTGCGCCAGCTTTTAAAACAACAGGAAACCCAATGAAAAACCTTGCCATTTTCGACCTCGACAATACCTTGATCAATACCGATTCAGATCACTCCTGGCCGCAATACCTGATTAAAAAAGGCATAGTCGATGCGGCTGAAACCGAGGCGCAAAATGAAAAGTTTTACCAAGACTATCAAAACGGTTGTCTTGATATTGATGCCTTCCTTAAATTCCATCTCGCGCCTTTGGCCCGATTCAGCAAGGAAGAATTGGCTGAGTTTCATCGCGAGTTTATGGCCGAATATATTGTTCCGCATATTTCTCCGATGCAGCGTATGCTGGTGCAAAGCCATCAAATGGCGGGCGACGAAATGTTGGTTATTTCTTCGACCAATGAATTTATCATTACTCCAATCTGCCATCTTTTCGGTATTCACAACGTTATCGGCACGCAGCTTGAAACCGGCGAAGACGGCCGATATACCGGCAACTATGTCGGTACGCCCAGCCTGAAAGAAGGCAAAATTACCCGATTGAACCAATGGCTTGCCGAGCGCGGCGAGACCTTTGAAAGCTACGGCAAGGTTTATTTTTACAGCGACTCCAAAAACGATTTGCCATTGCTGCGTATCGTGGACGAACCTGTCGCCGTCAATCCAGATGCCGAGCTGGAAAAAGAAGCCAAAGCAAAAGGTTGGCCGATTTTGAATTTCAAATAACGATCAATCAGGCCGTCTGAAATATTTAACCTAACCACAACCCTAATAAGGACTAAAACATGAAAACGACTAAACTCCTCGCCTCAGCCCTGTTGTTTGCCGCTGTATTCGGTACTGCACAAGCAGCCGATACCGAAACCTTGGAAGCCATGAAAGCGCAAAACGGCAGCGTTAAAACCGTTTTGATGGATGTCTTCACGACTCCTGCCGGCAACGTTGACCGCGTGAATATCATTCAATCCAGCGGCAATCCTGAAATGGACGAACGCGCAGTGAAAAGCGTTTCCAAATATCCTTATCCGAAACGCAAAACCGCATCTAAATACCAACACACCGTTACTTTTGAAACCAATGTTGAAGTAATCAACAACTGATTCGGACGCAAGGCCGTCTGAAAAACAGAAGGCGTTTTGATTGGGAAATTCCCTGTCAAAACGCCGTTTTATTCGTTAAACAAGTATAACCAAAATTGCCGTAAAACCACACGCTCCGGTGCTATACTGAAACAAATAAACCGCTTCATCACACATCATGTCTCCCCGTCCAGTTACCATTACTTCCTACAATATGCACAAAGGCATGTCTGCGCTCAACCGCAAAGTGCAGGTCAACCGCATGGCTGATGCGCTGGGTGCATTGGGTTCGGATGTTTTGTTTTTACAAGAAGTCCAAGGACAACATCTCAACAGAAGCCGCCGTACCGACTTCCCCGATGCGCCGCATTACGACATCATCGGCGACAGCCTTGATTATCATCGCAGCTACGGCAAAAATGCCGTCTATCCCAAACGACACCACGGCAACGCCATTCTCAGCCGCCTGCCGCTGAAAACGGAAAACAATCTCAACATCAGCGTCAACAAACTCGAACAGCGTGGCTTGTTGCATTGCGAAGTCGTGCCCGAAGGTTGGGAAGACCCGCTGGTGTGTCTGTGTGTCCACCTCAATCTGCGCGAGCCAGACCGCCTCAAACAATACCGCGCCATCAGCGACTATGTCGACCGCCACATCAACCCTGACAGCCCCTTGATTATTGCCGGCGATTTCAATGACTGGCGGCAAAAATCAGCGCATGAATTGGGCAGGGCATTAGATTTGAACGAAGTATTTGTCGATAATACAGGCAAACGCCCCAAAACCTTCCCTTCGCGCCTGCCTATCCTCAGCCTCGACCGGATTTATACGCGCAATCTTGATGTCATCGATTCTGAAATTCACAACACTAAAGACTGGCAGCATTTATCAGATCATCTGCCATTGAGTGTAACAGTTAGACCGCATCGTAAAATGGATATGAAGTTCGATAGAAAAATATAAGGTTGAAATCTTTCTTAAGCACCATTGGCAATGTATTGAAAGAAAAAGTGTTTTTCACTCAGATATTTGAGAAGAAAATAAGGCCGTCTGAAACGTTTCAGACGGCCTGTTTTAAGTTCATAAAAAAGCGCAAACCTTTTTAAATCAAAAGTTTGCACTTTAAATCTGGTGGAGGCGGGGGGAATCGAACCCCCGTCCGAAAATCCTCTACAGAGCGTTCTACATACTTAGTTGTGTCTATTTAGAATCTCGTCCCCATCATGCCGACCAACAGGCCTTCAGGGAACCAGTTACCTTAAATCTCGTTTCCTGCCAAGTAACCCGACAGAAAACCAGTCAATGTAGAATGACGTTGCGGTAGCTTGCGCTACACAGCCCATTGACCAACTGCTGCAACGGCAGGCCTTAAGCGGCCAGTGCGTAAGTTTCGTCGTTTGCGACTATTTTGATTCAGTGTTTAACGGGAAATCTGAGACCCCGGTATGCCCGCATCTGCTTTGCAACCCCCGTCGAAACCAAGATCGCCCCCAGATAGGAAAGGTCGATTATACGCATGTCGGCGGGCTTTGCCAAGTTGCTGTTTGATGAAAAAGGCCGTCTGAACAGCGGTTTGCTTTTTCAGACGGCCTCTTTGTTTAGGTTTATTGACGGTAGTTTTGCAGGAAGCGTTCGAGTTTGCACATGGCCTCTTCAATTTGATGAACGGGCGGCAGGGTAACGATACGGAAGTGGTCGGGGCGTATCCAGTTGAAGCCTGTGCCTTGGACGAACAGGACTTTTTCACGCACGAGCAAATCGTAGATGAATTTCATGTCGTCGTGGATGCTGTACATTTCGGTATCGATTTTAGGGAACATATACAATGCGCCCATGGGTTTGACGCAGGATATGCCCGGAATCTGGTTGACCAGTTCCCATGCTTTGTTGCGTTGCTCGAGCAGGCGGCCGCCGGGGAGGAGGAATTCGTTGATGCTTTGGTATCCGCCCAAGGCCGTCTGAATGGCGTGTTGCATGGGTGTGGTGGCGCAAAGGCGCATAGACGAGAGCATGTCCAAGCCTTCGATATAGCCTTTTGCATGATGTTTCGGGCCGTTGAGTATCATCCAGCCTTGACGGAAACCGGCAACGCGGTAGGCTTTCGAGAGGCCGTTGAATGTCACGGTCAGGAGGTCGGGGGCAAGTGCGGCGATATGGTGGTGTACGGCGTCGTCGTAGAGGATTTTGTCGTAAATTTCGTCGGCAAAAATAATCAGGCCGTGTTTGCGCGCCAATTCGGCGATTTCGAGCAGGATTTCTTTGCTGTACACCGCGCCTGTCGGGTTGTTGGGGTTGATGACGACGATGGCTTTGGTTTTAGGCGTAATTTTGGCTTCTATGTCGGCCAGGTTGGGAAACCAGTTGTTTTCTTCGTCGCATAGATAATGGCGGACGGTACCGCCTGCCAGTGTCGCGGCGGCGGTCCACAAAGGATAGTCCGGTGCGGGAATTAGGATTTCGTCACCGTCGTTGAGCAGCGCCTGCATGGACATGGTAATCAATTCGGAGACGCCGTTGCCAATGTAAACGTCGTTGACGGTAACGTCGAGCAGTCCTTTGGTTTGGTAGTAGTGGACGATGGCTTTGCGTGCGGAGTAAAGGCCTTTGGAGTCGCAATAGCCTTGCGAAGTCGGCAGGTTGCGGATGACGTCAACCAAGATTTCGTCAGGCGCTTCAAAGCCGAACGGAGCCGGATTGCCGATATTGAGCTTGAGGATTTTGTTGCCTTCTTCTTCCAGTTGCAGGGCTTTTTTGTGAACTGGGCCGCGGATGTCGTAGCAAACGTGGTCCAGTTTGGATGATTTGGGGAATTTCTCCATGATGTGTGTTCCGTAAAATTGTTAACAATGGGATAAATGTACTCTTTTTGCGGGTAAATTAAAAGGGCTTCAGACGGCCAAGGCTTACTTATTGCGCGCTTCGGCACGGCGAACCGTCACGCTTTTACCGCCTATGCCCCAGTTGTCCATATCGATTTCGTCGATGACGACGACGGTCGTCTCAGGATTTTTGTTGAGAACGCGTGAGAGTAATTCGGTGACGCCGCGGATTAATTCGGCTTTTTGCTCCGCGCTCGGGGCTTCGCTGCCGCCGGTTACTTTAATGTTGACGTAGGGCATGGTTTCCTCCTTTGAAAATAATGTTTATATGTTATCTTATTTTTATCAGGCCGTCTGAAATTTAATTGCAGGATTTTTCATTGCTCATGTCTGCTTTTACAAAGAATTAAGTTTTTTGGAATGGATTGTTTTTACAATGCGGTTTTATTTTGGATGGATATTATCATGAACCGTTTTCTTCAGACTTTGATTGTGACCGCTCCGATGGTGATTGCCGCGCCTTATGTGGCGGCGGAAACGCATCCGGCACAAAAGCAGATGCAGCAGAATATTGATTCTGTGTTGAAAATCGCACGCAATACGTCTTTGACAGAGGCGCAACGCGTGAAACAGGTTGAGCAGTATGCCAACCGTTATTTGGATTATGAGCGTATTTCGGCTTTGGCGGTCGGTGCGCCATGGCGTGAATTTTCTGCCAAACAGAAAACCGATTTTATCCGTGCATTCAAAGACATGGTCATTGCGATGTACTCGCATTCCGCGTTAATTGGTGCGGCGGATGCAAATGTGCGCCTGTTGCCGAAGATGACGGCAAACGGCAATAAGTTTGATGTTTTCTCGGAAATTCAAACCAAAAAAGGCACGAAGTATGAAGTGGCTTACCAACTTTACCAAAGCGGCGGCGTGTATAAGATTTACAACATCCGCGTGGACGGTACCAGCTTGGTAACGGTATACCGCAACCAATTTGGCGAGCTGATTAAGAGCAAAGGCATTGACGGTACGATTGTGACTGTCGCTGCCAAGGGCTTGAAGAAACAATAAGGCAGATTGATAAAAAGGCCGTCTGAATATCCAGACGGCCTTTTTGTGTTACGGGCTGATTAAGCACGTTTGCGGAATTCGCCGGTACGGGTATCGATTTCGACTTTGTCGCCGTTTTCGATGTAAGACATCACTTGGATTTCAGTGCCGCCGACCAGACGCGCGGTTTTCATCACTTTACCGGAGGTATCGCCTTTAACGGCAGGCTCGGTGTATTCAACTTCGCGAACGATGATGGTAGGCAATTCTACGGAGATTGGGTTGCCTTCGTAGAAAGTGACTTCGCATACGTCTTCCATGCCGTCAACGATGAATTTCAACGCATCGCCGATGTTGTCGGCTTCGATTTCGTATTGGTTGAATTCTTCGTCCATGAAGACGTACATTGGGTCGGCAAAGTAGCTGTAAGTACAGTTTTTGCGGGACAGGATCACGACGTCGAATTTGTCGTCGGCTTTGTAAATGGTTTCAGTAGCGGCACCGGTCAGCAGGTTTTTCAGTTTCATGCTGACTTTGGCGGAAGAGCGGCCGCCTTTGATGTATTCGGTTTTTTGAACGACCATAGGATCGTTGCCGACCATGAATACGTTGCCGGCGCGCAGTTCTTGTGCTGTTTTCATTGTGGTTTTCCAATCAAATCGGTTGTAATAAAACGCGCTATTTTAGCGTATTTTTTTGTGCTTTGAAATAAAGGCGGCAAGTTTTTCGACAGCACTTTTTTGGGCAAAAAGTCCGTCCCGCCATTTTGCCGCGCTTTGGCGCCATTCGTTTTGATGTGCCGTCAGGGTTTGCCATGCCTGCAGGCGTTGGTTGTCGCTGAGTGCTTCGCCGTTGTTGAGTTCGTCGGAAAGGAGGCGGTGTGCCGTGGCGACAACATCCGGATAAACTTGATGCGCTTTGTCCCAAAAAGCGTGCAGCTTGTCGAGATGGATATTTTCTTCTTGCGGGTAGATGTGCCAAAAGAAAGGTTTTCCAGCGAGCTGGGCGCGAATAAAGCTGTCTTCGCCGCGTATGACGGCGCCGTCGGCAAGGTTGAGCAGTTTGTCGAAATCTTGTTGGGCAACGAAAGGGATTTTGATTAGGGTAACGTGTTCGCTCTGATACACATCGCCGTCTTCAAGGAGGGCGTTTTGCGGCACTAGGCCGCTGTTTTTCAGGCTGGCGATGATTTGTGTACCTGCAAGCAGCAAGGTAATGGGTTGGCCGGCCTGTTGCCACATGGTTAGCCATTTTGCCCAAATATCGCTTTGATAGCCGAAAAGCAGCCATTCGGACGCGTTTTTTGCGGGAAGTTTGAGTTGTCGGCGTAAGGTTTCCGTATCAAAGCGGGCAAATTCGGCGTAATCACGTTCGCGCAGCAGGCCGCCGCTTTTTTCGCTGAAACCCATAAACCAAAAATATTTCTGTATGCCGCCGGCTTGGAGTGAGGGCATTAAGTGCAGCCTCTCGTTGCTGTCTTCTGCGCTGAGGTATTCCCAGTTGAGCCAAAGCGGTTGGTGTTGGCGGATGATGGATTGAACGTTATCAGGCAGTTCGCAGGCGAAGGTTTCGATGACGATGTCGGGAGTAGGGGCTGTATCGGTATCGTCGGCATGGTCGGCTTGCCAGGCGTGAATGCCGATGCCTTGATGAATATTGGGAATCGAGGCCAAATCAGGGCAAAGTGCTTGAAGGGACGGGAAATCGTCTGTCCATAAATGCACTTGCCAGCCGAGTTCCCGTTGCAAAATACGCGCAAGCCGCCATGAAACGCCGATGTCGCCGAAGTTGTCGATGACGTTGCAGAAAATCCAGCAGGTATAAGGTAGAGTTGTGTTCATGGAAAAATATGCCCAAGGCCGTCTGAAAACATCAGAATGCGCCGAAATAGTGGAACAAATAAACAATCAGCAAAACAATGGGAATAAACATCCATATGCTTTGCCGTTTCAATTCAGGCTCTTGTTTGAGGTGGTGTTTGATGACGTCAAAAAGGACGAATTTGAATAGGAACGTGGCTTCGCAGGCAAGGATGATGCCGTTGATGAGGTGTTGCGTTTTGTCTTCGGGCGGGTTGAGGGCAAACCACAAAAGGGTGGCAAGCGGAATCAGGCAGACGGCGAGCCAGCGCAGAAGGATGGGTTTGGACATGGCGTGTGTGCAAGAAATAAAAGAAACATTATACCCTGTCGTCTTTCAGACAAGTGCAAATCAGGCTATCATTCGGTTTATTTGAAGCGAACATTTATCCCTATGCAAACCCAAGCCATCATCCGCCATATCGTTCAATGGCTCAAAGATTACGCCGAGCAGGCGCGTGCCAAAGGTTTTGTCGTCGGCGTATCCGGCGGCATCGATTCTGCCGTGGTTTCCACACTTGCCGCGCAAACCGGTTTGTCGGTTTTGTTGTTGGAAATGCCGATTCGTCAGAAATCCGACCAAGTCAACCGCGCACAAGAACACATGGGCCGTCTGAAACAGCGTTATCCCAATGTAAAAGCGCAAAGCGTTGATTTGACCCCGGCGTTCGATACGTTTGCCGATACCGTTGACGTCAGCGAAACCGAATTTCCCAATAAACAGCTGGCACTGGCTAATGCACGCAGCCGCCTGCGTATGACGACGCTTTATTATTACGGCCAGCTGCATGGTTTGCTGGTGGCGGGGACGGGCAATAAAATTGAAGATTTCGGCGTCGGTTTCTTCACCAAATACGGAGACGGCGGCGTGGACATCAGCCCGATTGCCGATTTGACCAAAACTCAAGTGTACGGGTTGGCTGCCGAGCTGGACGTATCGGAAGACATTCAAAAAGCCGTACCGACAGACGGACTTTGGGATACCGAGCGTACCGATGAAGAGCAAATGGGCGCATCTTATCCCGAACTCGAATGGGCGATGAGCGTGTACGGCAGCCACAAGCCTGAAGATTTTGAGGGCAGGCAGCGCGAAGTTTTGGCAATCTATACCCGGTTGCACAAAGCCATGCAGCACAAAGTCAATCCGATTCCGGTTTGCAAGATTCCGGAAGAGCTGTTTTAAGTTTGAATATCAAAAGGCCGTCTGAAAACGCTGGATTAAGGTTTTCAGACGGCCTTTTATATTTTATTTCAATAAGAATTGGGAATATGCTTGAAAAACAGCATCATCAAATACCAAAACAGCGTAGCGACTGCCGCGCCCAGCAATACCCACGCGCTGATTTTGGCGATTTCCCGAATGGTGCGCTTTTGTTGGTGGCTGAACAGACGGTTCACAATCAATGCCGCGATGGCGCAAAAGAAAAAAAATCGCAAAAGCCTGCCTATCATTCCACATCCTCCCAAAAATATTGCCTCTAATTAGGGCAGGCCGTTTGAAGCCTCATGCACAAAACAAAAACGAAACGTTATAATACCCCTTTTGCCGCATCACTTGGAAATTACAAATGACAACAAATGCCTCAGTGGGCATTGTAACGCCCCGGAAAATTCCGTTTGACACACCGCTTGCTCTGGAAAACGGCAAAACCTTACCCCGTTTCGACCTGATGATTGAAACCTACGGCACGCTCAATGCCGACAAAAGCAATGCCGTCCTTATCTGCCACGCCTTATCAGGCAATCATCATGTTGCCGGCAAGCACAGTGCGGAGGATAAATACGCCGGTTGGTGGGACAATATGGTCGGCCCCGGCAAACCCATCGATACCGAACGCTTTTTTGTGGTTGGTTTGAACAACTTGGGCGGTTGCGACGGCAGCACCGGCCCTTTGTCCGAGAATCCTGAAACCGGCCGCGAATATGGTGCGGATTTTCCGGTTGTAACCGTCAAAGACTGGGTGAAGTCCCAAGCCATGCTTGCCGATTATCTCGGCATTCAAAAATGGGCGGCCGTTGTCGGCGGCAGCTTGGGCGGCATGCAGGCATTGCAATGGACGATTTCTTTGCCCGAACGCGTTGCCCACGCGCTCGTTATCGCTTCCGCGCCTAAACTTTCCACCCAAAACATCGCGTTTAACGATGTTGCCCGTCAGGCGATTTTGACCGATCCTGATTTTTACGAAGGTAATTACCGCAGCCATCATACCGTTCCTTCACGCGGTTTGCGTATTGCGCGCATGATGGGACACATCACCTATCTTGCCGAAGACGGTTTGGGTAAAAAATTCGGCCGCATTTTAAAATCAGACGGCTATCAGTACGGCTACGGCGTTGAATTTGAAGTGGAATCTTATCTGCGCTATCAAGGCGACAAGTTTGTCGGCCGTTTTGATGCCAACACTTATCTGCTGATGACCAAGGCGCTCGACTACTTCGACCCGGCCGCCGATTACGGCCACAACCTCACGCGTGCCGTAGAGAATGTGCAGGCCAAATTTTTTGTTGCCAGCTTTAGCACTGACTGGCGCTTCTCGCCGCAACGTTCGCATGAATTGGTCAAGGCATTAATCGCCGCACAAAAATCTGTGCAGTACATTGAAGTCAAATCCAATCACGGACACGATGCCTTCTTGATGGAGGACGAAGCCTATATCCGTGCGGTTACCGCTTACATGAACAACGTTTACAAGGACTGCCAACAATGAATCTGCGCGACGATTTGCAACTCATTTACGATTGGATACCCGAAGGCAGCCGCGTACTCGATTTAGGCTGCGGCGACGGCGAGCTACTGGCCGCGTTGGTGGCGCATAAAAACTGTGCCGGTTACGGCATTGAAATCGATACCGACAGCGTGATTGCCGCCATGACACGCGGTGTAAACGTTATTCAGGCCGACTTGGAAGAGGGCTTGGCGGCGTTTGGCGATCAAAGCTTTGATGTGATTGTCTTGAGCCAAACCATTCAAGCCATGCAGAACACGGAAAAAATTCTGCGCTGCCTGATGCGCGTGGCCAAACAGGCCATCGTCAGCTTTCCTAACTTCGGTTACTGGCGCAACCGTTTTCAAATCGCCGTCGGCGGCCATATGCCGGTTTCCGAGCGCATGCCGTATCATTGGTACGATACGCCCAATATCCATTGGTGTACCCTCAAAGACTTTGATTTGCTGTGTGCCAAAAACAAAATCCGCGTGCTTGAGCGTGCGGTCATGACGGGCAACCGACAGGTCAAACATCTGCCGAACTTATTGGGCAGCCTGGCGTTTTACCGCGTGGGTTGATGCGGTGATTAATAAAGGCCGTCTGAACAGGTCATCACGAAAGCATGGCTTTTGCGGATACCTGTTCAGACGGCCTTTTATTGTTCCAGCCGGTTTAAGCCTGTTTCAATTTTTCCAACAAGGCCAAACTGCCGGCATCGACCAGGCGGTAGGTTTCGTCAAAGTCGCCTGTGTACCACGGATCGGGAACGTGGTTGTAGCCTGAGTTGGGGATAAGGTCGGTCAGTTTGAAGATTTTGCCGGGATGGAAACCGAGCTGTTTTTCGGCTTCTCTGAGGTTGTTGTCGTCCATCACGATGATGTAGTCGAAATGTTCGGCATCGCTGGGTTTGATTTTGCTGCTGGTAAAGCCTGACGGGTCGATGCCGTGTTGTTTGAGCACGCGGCGTGTGCCTTCGTGCATGTTTTCGCCGTCGTGCCAGCCTGATGTGCCTGCGCTGGCTGTGATGACGGCATTGCCCATGCCTGCTTCGCGGGCGCGGTGGCGCAGGACGTATTCGGCCATGGGGGAGCGGCAGATGTTGCCGAGGCAGACGAAAAGGATTTTGTGGGTTTTCATGTTTGTGAAAATGAGCGGTAAGGTTTGAAAATCCATGCAACACGCTGAACCGTTTTCAGACGGCCTTGCGTGTTGCATTTTCAATTTAGTTTACATTGCTGAAGAAAGGATTGTGGCCTTCCAGTTTCAACGCTTGGGCATAAGTAGGGATGTTCTCGTTTTCGCCCAGTGGGTTGTGCAGCAGGTAAAGGTGCTCGATGCGGCATTCGGCCATCAGGTCGAGGAAGTTTTGCTGCACGATGGCGATATTGTCGGTTGAGGCCAGTTCCCAAGTGAAGGTCTGCGGAACGATTTCAAATGCGCTGTCTGTCGCGTTGAAGCTAAACTGGAGCTTGCCGTCCGCCTTGGCTGCGGCAACAACACCGACGCGCGGGCTTTGCATACGGATGGCGCGGATGGCGTTGGTGGCAAAAACGTCCATGGCCATGCGTTGGCGGGTATGGCTGCCTTCGGTCAGCGCGTCAAGCGGCGTATTGGGCGAGAGCGGGTTGGTAAAGAGGGTAACGCCGTCGAGGGCGAGATGCTCTTGCCAAACCTGCATCAGCGGCAGGCCTGCCTGTTGCAGGTTGAGGCCCAAGGCCGTCTGAATGCTTTTATTGCCGTAGCCCAGCGCGTAAACAACATGGACGGATTGGCCTTCGGGCAGCACCAATGGTTTGTATTCGAATTTTTGCAGGAATGCGCCTGCCGCTTCATCGTTTTGCTTGGCTTGGAACCATTCGCCCGGGGTAACGCTGCTCAAATCGGTCGATTGGACGAGGTAGGGCAGCCATTGCGTGTTTTGCGTGAGGGCGCGCAGGTTGGGGTAGTTTTGCAGGCAGGCGAAGAGGGCTTCGGTAGGCAGCGTGAGCGGCAGGGTTTGTTCTTTTTTGCAACCGGCAACCAAAACCACAGGCAGGGCAAACCATTGGGCTTCGTTATCGTTTTCTGCCTTCAGGACTTCGCCCACGCTTTGAATCAGGCTGGTGTAAGTACCGACATCGGGCGCCATGGTCATTGCCAATGAAAGGTTGATGTAATGGTTTTGGCTGAGCATGGTGCGGATTTCGGTTTGCAGTTGACCGGCCGAAAGTTTGCGTGATGCGGAGGAGGAGTTGTGCGCCAGCTGATAGGCATTGAGCAGAAGGTGGTTTTTGATAGGGCTTTGCGGATAAGGGCGGGTATCGGGAAGAACAAAGGTTTTCATGACGGTTTGAAGTGTTGTGTTGTAAGTGTGGCGATTATAGCAATTTAGTCGGTTGGTGTGCTTGTTAATACATGAAATTCAAATGATGGCAGGGTGTGTGCTTCATTTTTATGCAGTTTCAGTGTCGGTATTTTGAGGCTGAAGAGGGTGGGGCCCGATGTGTTATAATTCATGACCAAACATAATTCAGAAAGGAACAAAATCATGCGCTTGCTTCATACTATGCTGCGTGTCGGCAATCTCGAACGCTCTTTGGAGTTCTATCAAAACGTATTGAATATGCAACTGCTGCGCCGCCGCGATTATCCTGAAGGCCGTTTTACTTTGGCTTTTGTCGGTTATGGCGATGAGGCGGACCATACTGTTTTGGAACTGACCCACAACTGGGATACCGAGTCTTACGACTTGGGCAATGCTTACGGCCACATTGCGATTGAAGTCGATAATGCTTATTCGGCGTGCGAACGTGTCAAAGAAATGGGCGGCAAAGTGGTACGCGAAGCCGGTCCGATGAAACACGGTACGACTGTGATTGCGTTTGTCGAAGATCCGGACGGCTACAAAATCGAATTTATTCAAAAGAAAAGCGGTAGCGATTCGGTGCAATATTCATCTTAAGACATAAGATAATGGAAAAGGCCGTCTGAACATTCAGACGGCCTTTTGTTTGATCAGCCCGAGACCTTTGCAAAATTCCTTTCCCCCCCAACAGCCGAAACCTAAACACAGGTTTTCGGCTGTTTTTGTTTCAAATATCCACTGATTCTACCCAAATACCCCCTTAATCCTCCCCGGATACCTGATAATAAGGCATCCGGACCGCCTTTTAGGCAGCAACAGGCGCACTTAGCCTGTTGGCGGCTTTCAACAGGTTCAAACACATTGTCTTCAGATGGCTTTGTGCACTTACTTTAATCAGTCCGAAATAGGCTGCCCGGGCGTAGCGGAATTTACGGTGCAGCGTACCGAAGCTTTGTTCGACCACATAACGGGTCTTCAACAAATATCGGTTGCGTTTGGTTTGCGCTTCCGTCAGCGGACGGTTGCGGCAGGCTTTCGCATAATGCCGTCTAACAACTGATGCTCTTTCAGATGTTGCCGGTTTTCCTTACTGTCGTAGCCTTTGTCGGCATAGACGGTCGTACCTTCGGCAATGCCTTCCAACAAAGGGGACAGATGGTTGCACTCATGGGTATTGGCAGGAGTGATGTGCAGTTTCTCGATATAGCCTTCCTCATCGGTACGGGTATGTTGTTTGTAACCGAGTTTGTAGAGGCCGTTTTTCTTTGTCCAACGGGCATCTTTGTCCTTACTCGGTGTGGTTTGTCCGCTGACTTGTCCTTCTTCATCGACTTCTATGGCCTGGCGCTGTTTGCTGCCGGCGGTTTGAATAATGGTGGCGTCAATGACGGCGGCGGATGCTTTCTCTACTTTTAGGCCTTTTTTGGTCAGTTGGCGGTTGATCAGTTCCAATAATTCGGACAGGGTGTCGTCTTGCGCCAGCCAGTTGCGGTAGCGGCATAAGGTGCTGTAATCGGGGATGCTCAGTTCGTCAAAACGGCAAAACAGGTTGAAATCAATGCGGGTGATGAGGCTGTGTTCGAGTTCGGGGTCGGAGAGGCTGTGCCATTGTCCGAGCAGGACGGCTTTGAACATGGACAACAGGGGATAGGCGGGACGGCCGCGGTGGTCTCTAAGGTAACGGGTTCTTTGACGATTCAGGTACTGTTCGATCGGTTGCCAATCAATCACCTGATCCAATTTCAATAGTGGGGAACGGTCAATGTGTTTGGCAATCATGGCTTGTGCGGTTTGCTGGAAGAAGGTGCTCATGGAAAATCCCCTAAATGTCTTGGTAGGAATTTAGGGGATTTTGGGGAATTTTGCAAAGGTCTCAGCCCAACTGTTTTTGCTTTTCGCTCAACAGGGCGTGTACGTGAAGCGCGGTAGCGTAGCGGTCTTCTCCCGCTTCAATCGGATCAAGGAAATGCAGCTCGACCGTGCTGGAAGGCTGACTGATGACCATGCAGATGGATTGCCAGAGGCTGATGTCGCCGTAGTAGGCGGTGTGCGGATTGGGGCTGGTGCCGTCCGGATTCGGATAGCGGCAGAGTGCCGGAATAATCGGTACGCCTGCATCGTAGGCCGTCTGAAAAAAGCTGGGTTTGAACGGCAGGATTTCACGGCCTTCGGTACTAGTGCCTTCGGGGAAAATGGTGACGGTATCGCCGTTTTTCAGCGCTTCGGTCACGCCGGCGATTTTGGCGGAGTTGCCTTTGATGCCGCGGTTGCGCGAGACGTAAACCGTTTGCGCCTGTGTGGCGAGATAACCGACCACCGGCCATTTGGCTACATCGTCTTTAGCCACGAAACGGCCGGGGAATGCGCCGTTGACCGCCATAATATCCAACCATGAAATATGGTTGCTGATAAGCATTTGGCCGCGGCCTTCTTGCGGCGGCGTGCCGAAAGTTTGCAGTTTCATGCCGCAGGAAGCAAGCACGCGCAGCGACCATAATTGAATCGCGCGCAGTTTGCGTTTGCTGCTGTAAAAGGGAAACAGAAAAAACATTTCGGCCATGCCGTACAAAAGGCAGCCGGCAATGCAAAGGAGGCGGAAGATAAAACGGATTTTGGCGGTCATTGTGTGTGTTTTTATAAAAGATGAGGCAGGCCGTCTGAAGTTTCAGACGGCCTTTTATTATGAATCGGTTTTAGGGGCAAAACGTTGCAAGTAGCGGTCGGAAAGATGGCTGATGTCCATCATGATCAGCACATCCGCGCAGTTGAATGCTTCATCGACGCAAGGCTCGCCGCAAAACCACGCGCCTGCTTTGAGATAGCCTTTGATCAGTGCGGGCACGGGCGGATTTTCAGACGGCGTGATGCTGTCCCATTTGAGCGGATTGAGTGGTTTGACGCGCCATTGTTCCGGAGCAAGGTATTTGCCTTTTAAAGCATGATACAGACCGGCCGCATCGCTGCCGCCGTCGCGCATTTCGATACTGCCGCAACCAATCATAAAGCGCAGGTTTTCGTCTTTCATGAATTTGACCAAGCCCGTCCACAACAGCATGACCAAGCCGCCGTTACGGTAGTCCGGGTGGGTGCAGGCACGGCCGAGTTCAACGGTTTGCGGCAGGATGTCTTTCAAAGGCTCAAGGTCGAATTCATGCTCGCTGTACCAGCCGCCGACTTTTTTTGCGGTTTCTTCGGTAATCAGGCGGTAGCAGCCGATAACTTCTCCGGTTGCATCGTCAAACGCGAGCAGGTGGTGGCAATGCTCATCATAAGGATCGACATCGCGGCCGTCATTGCTTTCGATTTCCGCACCCAATTCTTGGGCAAAAATCTGATAGCGCAATCTTTGGGCGGCTTCGATTTCAGCTTGGGTTTCTGCAAGGCGTACGCTCAGGCCGATTTTGGGGCCCGTTTGATTGAAACGGCTGGGGGACATGATGTTTCCTGTTTGAAGAAAATGGCTGATTATAGCGGATATACGGACAGATTTATATTGGTTTGCTTTGCGGTAGGGCAAATTATGTCGGGTTGTTGGAAAAAGGCTTCAGGCCGTCTGAATTTGGCATGCCAAGCGGTAGAAGCGTAAAATCAACGTTTTTGCCGCTTTTTTTGTTATGGAAACCTCTTTTCTGCTTGCCGGAAAAATTACCGAGCTGACGCTGATTGTTTTGATGGGCGTGGCTTTGGTGAAGGCCGGGCTGTTGAAATCGGAAAACAGCTACACGCTCTCCGTCATCGCGCTTTATTTGATCAGCCCGTCCGTCATGATTCATGCTTTTCAGATGGACAATACGCCGCAGATTATCGAAGGGCTGAAGCTTTCCGTTATGCTGGCGGTGTTTTTTCATGTGGTGTTGATTGTTTTGGGCAGGGTGTTTAAACACTTGTTCAAACTCGATGCGCTTGAACATGCGGCGACGGTGTACAGCAATTCGGGCAACCTGATTATTCCTTTGGTAATGTCGGTCTTTGGTGCGGAATGGGTGATTTACACCAGCGGTTTTATCATGGTGCAGACGTTTTTGTTTTGGACGCATCTGCGCCTGTTGATTTGCGGCCGAGGCAATGTGGCTTGGAAAACCATTTTCACCAATATCAACATTTTATCCATGTTGGTCGGGCTACTGATGTTTACCTTTCAAATCAAGCTGCCGCATATTATCGATAATACGTTGGCGACGGTGGGCGGCATGATTGGCCCGGTTGCCATGTTGGTGGCAGGCATGCTTTTGGCTTCTTTGCCGTTGCGCTCGATTATGTGGACGCCGAGGCTGTATCTTGTTGCTTTTTTAAGGCTGATTTTGATTCCGATATTATTGCTTTTTGCCGTCAAAGTCTGCGGTTTTGCTCATCATGATGCGCATGCGGATACGGTTGTTTTAATCAGCTTTTTGGCAACGACTTCGCCTGCCGCTTCGACAGTTACCCAAATGGCGGTTGTTTACGGCAAAAATGCCCAAAAAGCCAGTGCGATTTATGGGCTGACGACCTTGCTTTGTGTGGTAACCATGCCGGTAATGATTGCCTTATATCGTTGGATTATTTAAGAAAAGGGCAGGCCGTCTGAAACTTTGACTTTATGTTTCAGACGGCCTGTTTGTTATTTCAAATTTGAAAATAACTTTTATTATCAATTAATTAAACAATTAAAAAACTATACAAAGCTGATTGCTGCGTGTATCCTTACGCCTAACATTCATTCAATATAAATCTTTAAAGGAACACAGCCATGACCGACTTTACCCTTTGGGAAACCGCACCTTTCAATTCTACGATTGACCATATTCTGCAACGTTATCACAACGTTCACCGCGCCCAGTTTGAAGAGTTGGTACCGCTGGCGCAAAAAGTGGCTCAGGTTCATGCCGATACTTTCCCTGCCGAAGTTCCTGATTTGTTGGCCTATATGCAAAACGAGCTGTTGATGCACATGATGAAAGAGGAGCGCATGTTGTTCCCAATGATTAATCAGGGCGTGGGTCGCGGCGCGGCCATGCCCATCAGCGTGATGATGCACGAGCATGAAGACCACGACCAAGCCATCGCGCGTTTGGAAGAATTGACCAATAATTTTGAGCTTCCCGAAGGCGCTTGCGGCAGCTGGACCCGTTTGTACGCATTGGCCAAAGAGATGGTGGACGATTTGAAAGACCACATCCACTTGGAAAATGAGATTTTGTTCCCCCGCGTTTTGGCTTCTTAAGAATTGATGTTAATCAAGGCCGTCTGAATGTTCAGACGGCCTGTTCTTTAATCCCTTGCTAAGTTAGTACAATAGTTCTAAAATTTTAATAAAGAAACAAAAATAAGCAGTAAAGGCACACATCCGTTTTTTTGTTTACTTGAGAAGGAGTTTATGAATGAAACATTCTAAAGTTTTACTATCGGGTATTCTGTTTGCTGCCGTGACTGCATGCGCCCAAGCGACGGACGGTAGCTGGAGTGCCCTGAAGGATACGAAAACAGGTGTGCAGTCGCGACCTTATTATGAATTTGGCAATGTGGTTCAGAAGATTTCTTTTAAGAAAACCGGCAATCCGGAAAATGGTTTGAAAAAGCCTGTCTTGACGGTGTATCGCCAGGGCAAGCTGTTGGGCGAAGCATATAATTTGGAAGCCTCTCATGGCAGCCCCTTGTTGCCAACCCTGTTTCTGGTAAACGGCAAGTCATTAAATGTAAATGACGGCAACGATAAAAAACAATTGGCTTCTGCGAAGAGAATCGATTTTTACGATTTCGGCCACGGTCGTATCGGCCACGCAGTCTTTACCGCGCCTAACGGCATCTGTCAGGATATGAAACACGGCAAAGGCGTTTCCTATAAGCTGGTTACCAACTATGTTAATTTTCCGGATTATCCTTCGCCTGAAAATATCTTGATTATTACTGCGCAAGGCAAATATGAGCAAGACGGGTTTATATTGGATGCCACTGAGTCAAGAGTGACCAGTGCCAATAAAGAGTTTGCCAAAAAATATGGCGAAGCCCTGAAATCCAAGAATGGCCCTGAGACTAGGCATGTGAATATGGCCAATGCAGCCAGTGCGGAAAAAGGCAGACTGTTGGCTGATTATATCTGTCAGTAATCATATTAAAGGCCGTCTGAAATTCAGACGGCCTTTTTGAATCATGAATGCATCTCTTGTTCAAACGACAGCAGAATCTGTTTTACTTCATCCGCTTCTTTGACGGCGCGGATACGGTCGAACAATATCTGCGCCTGTTCAAACTCTTTTTTCATCATGCCCAGCCATTGTTTCAAACGGGCAACCGGATATTTGTTGTTGGCCTCTTTGGCAAGGCATAAGTCGAAGAATTGGACTATCCATGAGGAGACTTCGGCAAAGTCGGTGTCTTTCACTGTTTTGCCGTTTTCATATTGCTTGATTTGCCGCGCCAAGTCTGGACGGATAACCGCGCCGCGCCCGAGCATCACGCTGTCGCAGCCGCTGACGGTTTTAATGTCGAGATAGTCTTGAAGGCTGAACACATCGCCGTTGGCGGTAACGGGAATACTGACAGCATCGCGGATTTTGCGCACCCATTCCCAATGTGCCGGCGGTTCGTAGCCTTCGACTTTGGTGCGCGCATGGACGGTCAACGCGCATGCGCCGCCGTTTTCAATTGCGGACGCGCATTCCAATGCCAGACTTTTGTCTTCATAACCGAGCCGCATCTTGGCAGTCAGCGGAATGTGTTGCGGCAGGCGTTGGCGCAGGGTGCGGACGATGTGGTAAATCAAGTCCGGCTCTTTGAGCAAGACCGCACCGCCTTTGTGTTTATTGACCGTCGGCGCGGGGCAGCCGAAGTTGAGGTCGATTTTGTCCGCACCGAAACGCACGGCTTCCAAAGCATTGACGGCCATGTTTTCCGCATCACTGCCCAAAAGTTGGACAGTACAGGGCGTGCCGGCCGGCGTGCGGTTGGCATGGGCGATTTCGGGAACATATTTAAGCCAAGTGGCGCGTGAGTGGACCGTGTGCGTAATGCGGACAAATTCGCTGACGCATTCGTCAAATCCGCCAATGCGCGTCAACAGGTCGCGCATCACATCATCCACCAGCCCCTGCATGGGGGCGAGAATAAGCTGCATGAGTCAGGCCGTCTGAAAAAAGGAGGACATATTGTAGCGGTATATCGGTTAAAATACAGCTTCCTTTTTCAGACGGCCTTTTTATGATGCACACAATTCCGGCAACCGCCGCCATGTTGGTAAAAAATTCAGAACGTTATCTTTCAGAAGTTTTGAATGCGCTGAAAGACTTTGACGAGGTCCTGTTGTTGGACAACGGCTCGACCGACCGTACTTTTGAAATTGCCAAGGGCTTTCCGAATGTCAGCTATTACAAGCATGACTTTATCGGGTTTGGCCCGATGAAAAGTCTGGCGGCCAGACTGGCACAAAACGATTGGATTTTCAGTATAGACAGCGATGAAGTGGCGGATGAGGCTTTAATCGAATCCATTCGTGCAGCCGTTTTGGAAAATGAGAAGGAGCATATTTTTTCGCTTTCCCGTCTGAACCATTACCACGGCAGACTGATTAAAGGCTGCGGCTGGTATCCGGATATTATTCCACGCCTTTATCATCGCAGATTTACCCGTTTTTCCGACCGTCAGGTGCATGAGTCTTTGGTGTTGCCGCGGGAAGCCAAGGTTAAACAACTCGATGGCCGTCTGAAACATTATTCTTTTGAAAACGCCGAAGGGCTGATTCAGAAAATGCAGCAGTACAGCTCACTGTATGCGGAAGAAAATCGTTTTAAGAAAGACAGTTCGCCGTTTAAGGCTTTGCTGCATGGCGGCGTATCGTTTGTGAAAAATTACCTGCTCAAGCGCGGTTTTGCCTATGGTGCAGACGGCCTGACGATTTCGGTGTCCAATGCACAAGGTTCGTATTACAAATATGTCAAACTCTACGAGCGCAATCGTACGATAACCGTCTCCCTCATCATCACCACTTACAATCGCCCCGATGCTTTGGAGCTGGTGTTGAAATCGGCTTTATCGCAAACCCGTCTGCCGGATGAGATTATTGTCGCGGATGATGGCTCAAGGCAGGAAACCGCCGAAGTGGTTGATTTTATCCGCCGTAGGACAAGCATTCCCGTTAAGCACTCATGGCAGCCGGATAGAGGCTTTCGTGCCGCCGAATCGCGCAACCGTGCGTTGGCGCAGGCAAAAAACGATTATATTGTGTTGATTGACGGCGATATGGTTTTGGATCCGTCTTTTATTGCCGATCATTTGAAGGTTGCCCGCAAAGGCCGTCTGATACAGGGTTCCCGCGTGATTTTGACTGAGGATAAAACTCAGGATATTTTGGACGAAGGCGATTTGCCTGCTTTGTCTATGTTCAGTTCGGGAATAGAAAAACGGCTGTCCGCCCTGCGCTGCCGTTGTTTGGCCAAATTGGCAGGCCGAAAAGGCAACCGCAAACACAAAGGCATCAAAACTTGCAATATGGGCTTTTTCCGCAGCGATGCGCTGGCCGTCAACGGGTTTGACAATAGCTTTGTCGGTTGGGGCAGGGAAGACAGCGAATTTGTCGCCCGTTGCTATCATAACGGGATGAAACGCCATAATTTGAAATTTGCCGGCATTGCGTATCACCTCTGGCACAATGAGGCAGAACGCGATTCCTTGCCACAAAACGATGCCTTGTTGGAGGCAACTTTGTCGGAACGCAAAATCCGCTGTGTTCATGGCGTATCGGATTTTATAAAAGATGAAGAAGTAGCCGGAAAATAGCCTTATCATCTTTTTAAATCATAGAGGCCGTCTGAAAATTTTCAGACGGCCTCTTTTGTATTTTTAAAAACCTAGCGCTTAAATGAGAATATTATTTATTTGATGTAGATCAGTATGTATAATTAGGTAAAGTATGGTTAGGGAAGAGGGTTTACTCTATAATCCAACCGTTTGTAATTTTATTTCGGCGAAGGCCGGATTTTGGGAGTTGTTATGTCAACTATGTTTTTTATCCAGTTTGCCGTCGTGCTGCTGTGTATCCTGATTGGCGCGCAGGTTGGCGGTATTGGTTTGGGCGTGCTCGGCGGTATCGGCTTGGCCGTATTGTCTTTTGGTTTCCATCTTCAGCCGACCAGCCCGCCGATTGATGTGATGCTGATGATTATGGCGGTAGTCTCTGCCGCGGCGGCCATGCAGGCCAGCGGCGGTTTGGACTATATGATTAAGATTGCCACGCGCGTGTTGCACCGCAATCCGAAATACATCACCTTTATCGCGCCGGCGGTAACTTATACCTTTACCGTCTTGGCAGGTACGGGCCATGTGGCTTACTCGGTCTTGCCCGTGATTGCCGAAGTCAGCCGTCGCAATGGCATCCGTCCCTCCCGTCCGCTGACGATGGCGGTTATCGCTTCCCAATTTGCGATTGTCGCCAGCCCGATTGCCGCAGCCGTCGTTGCCTGCGTCACCATGCTTGAGCCGCAACACATCACGATGGCGGATGTGTTGAAAGTTACCGTTCCCTCCACGATTTTGGGTATCGGTTTGGCTTGCGTGTTCGTAAACAAACTGGGCAAAGAGTTGAAAGACGATCCGCATTATCAGGCTTTGCTGCAAGATCCGAATTATGTGAAAGAATACATCGATGTAGAGGAACAAAAAACCGATGTCACCATTTCGCCGAAAGCCAAATTGTCGGTCGGTATTTTCTTGACTGCGGCATTGCTGGTGGTGGTGATGGGGGCGCTACCTGAGTTGCGTCCGGCTTTTGAACACGATGGCACGATCAAGCCTATGGGCATGGCGCATACGATTGAAATCGTGATGTTGTCTGCTTCTGCGCTGATTATTCTGGCGTGTAAACCCAATGGCGATGCGATTACCCGAGGTTCGGTATTCCATGCTGGTATGCGTGCCGTGATTGCGGTGTTTGGCGTGGCTTGGTTGGGCGATACCTTGATGAACGGCCACTTAACAGAAGTGGAATCGACCGTCAGCCATTTGGTTGAATCTGCACCATGGACTTTTGCCTTTGCCCTGTTTGTCTTGTCGGTATTGGTCAACAGTCAAGGCGCGACAGTGGCGACGCTGTTCCCAATCGCCATCAAACTAGGTATTCCTGCGCCCATCATTATCGGCACATTTGTCGCGGTAAACGGCTATTTCTTCATTCCGAACTACGGTCCGATTATTGCCGCTATCGACTTCGATACAACCGGCTCAACCAAAATCGGCAAATTCATCTTCAACCACAGCTTCATGATTCCGGGCCTGTTGAGCATGGCATTCAGTTTAGCCATCGGTTTGTTGTTGGTTCAGGTGTATTATTGATAGGCTAAAAAAATAAGGCCGTCTGAAATTAAATTTCAGACGGCCTTTTTGATATTGTTATTTGGGAGCTTAATTGCAGTATTTATTAACGTCGTTTTGGTATTGCTTAATCAGGCTGTCGCGATTGGCCAAGCGTGCGCTTTCGGCGACTTGGCGGTTGATTTTGGCGATTTTGCAGTTTTCCAGCTTGTTTTGGCGGTTTTGCTCTTCGATTTTTTTATTGCGCTCTTCAATTTGTTTGTTTTGTTCCGCAACCTGTTCGTTGGGCTGCTCGGCAACCGGCTCAGATGCCGCAACAGTAGGCGCAACGGCAGGTTTGACGTTGTGCGTGCGGATGTTGACCACGCCGGAACGCTTCGGTTGCAGGCGGTTTGGCGTATCGGAATAGCTGTTGCCCGATGTGCCTTTCCAAGTGTAAACCTCGGCCGCGCCGGTCAGGGCGGCGGAAGAGAGAAGGGCTGCTGTCAGACAGGTTTTGAGTACGGAAGATTTCATGGGTTTCCCTTATGTAAATGATGTTCTCATGCGGCTTATTTTACTTGAAACTGCAATGCGTTGGCATATTTTTGTACGCCAAATCAAATCATGTAAAAAAATAACGTTAAAACGTGTATTGCCAATGTTAGCATCAAGCCGGTGTGATATAATGCCGTGCATCTTGCACAAACTGAAAGACCGAGCATCATGCGTATTGTAGAAAAAGCCTATACTTTCGACGACGTTTTGTTGGTTCCAGCGCACTCAAACGTGCTGCCTCGAGATGTCAAACTTCAAACCAAACTCACCCGCGATATCACGCTCAACCTCCCTCTACTTTCTGCTGCAATGGATACCGTTACCGAAGCGCGTCTGGCCATCTCTATGGCTCAAGAAGGCGGCATCGGCATTATCCATAAAAACATGACGCCGGAGTTGCAAGCGCGTGCCGTTTCCAAAGTGAAGCGCCATGAGAGCGGCGTGGTGAAAGATCCTGTTACCGTTGCGCCGACCGCATTGATCCGCGAAGTTTTGGAAATGCGCGCACAACGCAAACGTAAAATGTCCGGTTTGCCTGTTGTTGAAAACGGCAAAGTGGTCGGTATCGTGACCAACCGCGACCTACGTTTTGAAAACCGTGTCGATCTGCCGGTTTCTGCCATCATGACTCCCCGCGACCGTTTGGTTACCGTTCCCGAAGGTACCAGCATCGATGAAGCCCGTGAAATCATGCATGCGCATAAAGTTGAGCGCGTTTTGGTGTTGAACGACCAAGACGAACTCAAAGGTCTGATTACAGTTAAAGATATTCTGAAAACAACTGAATTCCCTAATGCCAACAAAGATGCCGAAGGCCGTCTGCGCGTTGGTGCCGCGGTGGGTACCGGCGGCGATACCGAGGAGCGCGTCAAAGCATTGGTAGAAGCAGGCGTGGACGTAATTGTGGTCGATACTGCCCACGGTCATAGCCAAGGCGTTATCGATCGCGTGCGCTGGGTAAAAGAAACTTATCCGCACATCCAAGTCATCGGCGGCAACATCGCGACTGCTAAAGCCGCTTTGGATTTGGTGGCCGCAGGTGCGGATGCCGTTAAAGTCGGTATCGGCCCGGGCTCGATTTGTACGACTCGTATCGTGGCAGGCGTGGGCGTGCCTCAACTGACTGCGATTCACAATGTTTCCGAAGCCTTGAAAGGTACCGGCGTTCCCCTGATTGCCGACGGCGGTATCCGCTTCTCCGGCGATATTGCCAAAGCACTTGCTGCCGGCGCATACAGCGTCATGCTGGGCGGTATGTTTGCCGGTACGGAAGAAGCACCGGGCGAAATCGAACTCTACCAAGGCCGCTCTTACAAGTCTTACCGCGGCATGGGTTCGTTGGGTGCGATGAGCCAAGGCTCTGCCGACCGCTACTTCCAAGACAAAACCGACAGTACAGACAAATATGTTCCTGAAGGCATTGAAGGCCGCGTGCCTTACAAAGGTCCGATTGTGAACATCATCCACCAGCTGACCGGCGGCCTGCGCTCCAGCATGGGTTACTTGGGTTGTGCCAATATTGCTGAAATGCACGAGAAAGCAGAATTTGTGGAAATCACTTCTGCCGGTATGAGCGAATCCCACGTTCACGACGTACAAATCACTAAAGAAGCGCCTAACTACCATCGTTAAACCAGTATAAAAAGGTCGTCTGAAAATATTTCAGACGGCCTTTCTGTTTTTATAAGGTTTTAAAAATGAAGCAAATATTGTTTGCCGCCGTTTAGCCTGGTGTTTCAGGTTGGGTATTTGCAGAATTTGCCGAATAATTGGGAAGACGAACGCTTCATGCGCTGAAATGACATGTATCAACTAGTACGTTTTGAACTGAGAGATTAAACCGAGTTTCAGACGGCCTTTTAAAAATCGTATTACAATAAGCCAAAATTAAAAACACATTCCATTATGTCCAAAAAAATCCTGATTATTACCCCAAGCTGGATTGGCGACTGCGTCATGACCCAACCGCTTTATCGCCGTTTGCATGAGCTGCATCCCGGCTGCACTATTGATGCTTTTGCGCCCAAATGGTCGATGGCCGTATTTGAGCGTATGCCTGAAATTAGCCGTGTGATGGAAAACCCGTTTGGACATGGTGCGTTGGAATTGAAAAAACGCTGGCATATCGGTCGCGAATTGGGAAAAGAAGGCTATGATCAAGTGATTGTTTTGCCCGGTTCGCTCAAATCCGCCATTATTGCCTTGGCTACGGGCATCAAGCAACGTACGGGCTACGTCGGCGAGTCGCGCTATTTTTTACTGAACGATATCCGCAAGTTGGATAAGGTCGCGTTGCCCCTGATGGTCGACCGCTATACTGCGCTGGCGCATCCGACCCAAGCGGATTTTAACGGGCATTCCGATAATCCGTGTTTTAAGATTGATCCCGAAAGCCGTCAAGCCGCTTTGGCAAAACATGGTTTGGCGACGGATAAGCCGATTTTGGCATTTTGTCCCGGTGCGGAGTATGGCCCGGCCAAGCGTTGGCCTGCGCGTCATTTTGCCGAACTCGGTCGCCGATATTTGGCAGAGGGTTGGCAGGTTTGGCTGTTTGGTTCGCAAAAAGATTTTGATATTGCAGATGAAATCAACCGACTTTCAGACGGCCTTTGCACCAATCTTTGTGGCAAAACCAATCTTTCTGAAGCCATTGATTTGTTGTCTTGCGCCGATACGGTTGTGTGCAACGACAGCGGTCTGATGCACCTTGCGGCCGCGCTTGATCGGAAATTGGTTGCGGTTTACGGCTCATCCAGCCCTGACCATACGCCGCCTCTCAGCCAAAAGGCAAAAATCGTCAGCTTGAATTTGGATTGTTCACCTTGTTTCAAACGTGAATGTCCGTTGGGGCATACGGATTGTTTGAACAAGCTGACGCCGGATATGGTGCAAAAAGCAGCGGAAGCGCTGGCTCGTTCGGCGTAATCTAATAAAGGTTAGATGGAAAACAGTAAAGGACAGATTTGAGTCTGTCTTTTTAATCTTTCGTTTCTTTTATTTTTTAACAAAAGGCCGTCTGAAAATCATATTTCAGACGGCCTTTTTTGGTTTGAAATCAATACATCTGATTATTTTTGATGCAGATTATAAACGTATTCTACTTCTTCGCGGCTGCCCATGAATACGGCAACACGTTGGTGCAGGCCGGTAGGTTGGATGTCGAGCATGGCTTCGATGGCGTTGTTTGATGCGCCGCCGGCTTGTTCCATAAGCAGGCTCATCGGGTTGGCTTCGTACATCAGGCGCAGTTTGCCCGGTTTGGATGGGTCGCGTTTGTCTTGCGGATACATGAATACGCCGCCGCGCATCAGGATGCGGTGGATTTCGGCAACCATGCTGGCTACCCAGCGCATATTGTAGTTTTTGCCGCGTACGCCGGTTTCGCCTGCCAGCAATTCGTCAATGTATTGTTGAACAGGGGCGAACCAATGTCTTTGGTTGGACATATTGATGGCGAATTCTTTAGTAGACTCGGGAACGCGCGGATTTTCTTTGGTCAGCAGGAATTGGTTGGCATCGTCCAGAGTGAAGACGAACACGCCGTGACCGACAGTCAGTACCAGTTGTGTTTGCGGACCGTATAAAACATAACCTGCGGCCACTTGGTCGCGGCCTTTTTGCAGGAAGGACTCGGTAGTTAATGCGCCTTCTGGTTTCGCCAAGATGGAGAAGATGGTGCCGACGGAGATGTTGACGTCGATATTGGAAGAGCCGTCCAACGGGTCAAACAATACCAAATAGCCGCCGTTTTCGTGTGTGGCGACATAGGTGTCTTCTTCTTCGCTGGCAAGGCCTGCGATGTTGGCATTGGCTTTTAAAACATCAATCATGATGTTGTTGGCAATGACGTCAAGTTTCTTTTGGTCTTCGCCTTGGATGTTGCCGGTACCTGCCATGCCCAAAACGCCGGAAAGCGCGCCGAGGCGGACTTTGGCGTTGATGTCCAAACAGGCGGCGGCTACGGATTCCAGTACGCCGGCCAGCTCTTGCGGCAGTTTGTGTTCGGGCAGGTGTTGGGCTAAGAATTGGTTCAGTGTCTTCATGGTTTCACTCTTTTCCTAAGTTTGAATCGGGTATTTTCAATTTCAGGCCGTCTGAAAACGGCGTGTTCATTTGGTTTTGCTGTCGGCCATGCCTAAAACTTCTTTAGTGCAGGCGATGCTGGTGTCTTTGATGCGTTTTTTCAGCTCGTCGCTCATGGAGTCGCTGCCGCCCAAAAGCGAGGTCGCTTCTTCAGGATTGATTTGGTCGACTGTTTTTTCGCCGATGCAGCGGCAGATTTTTTCAGTGGTCGCGGAATCAAACGGGCTTTTTCCTGCAGCTTTTTCTACGCAGGCTTCGGTTGCCGAGCGGATAAATTCGGTGCGGAAACTTTGGGTAAATTCTTCTTTAAATTCGTTTTTTACTGATTCGCTGCACGCGCAGAGCAGGAGTGTGCAGGCTAGGGGTGTGCGTATATTCATGAGTGGACGGCCGTTAATTGTTATGTTGTGAATTGTAGTGGAAAAAGGCTTAAGTATAAAGGGTTAAGGCCGTCTGAACGGGTATGGCGGCAAAGTTGAAGCGCTTGGGTATACATTCAGACGGCGGCGTTTATTTCGTTTTGCTTTCCAATACATAATGCGCGCCGGCATCTTGCGCCAAAATTTTGGAAAGTTCGGGCAGATTGTTTTGCAACTGTTCGGCAAGCATATAGGGCGGGTTGATGACGAACATGCCGCTGCCGTGCATACCGAAGCCGTCGCTGCGCGGCGTATGGACATGAAGCTCGGCGTGCAGATAATTGTCGGGAGCGATTTTTTTGAGTTCGTCCGGCAGTTTGCGGCTTTCTTCACGGCTCAAGCAGGGATACCAAACCATGTAGCAGCCGGTTTCAAAGTGTTTTAAAGCATCTTTCAAGACTTGGACGACACGGCGGTAGTCTTGTTTTTCTTCGTAGGGCGGATCAATCAAGACGGCGGCGCGGCGGGGCGGAGGAGGTAACAGTGAAATCAAACCTTGATAACCGTCCGCTTGGCTGACTTGCACTTTACGCGCAGGACGGACTTCACCCATATTGTTTTGCAAATGGACAAAATCGGCAGGATGCAGCTCAAAGAGGCGCATTTTGTCGCTGTCGCGCGTGAGCGCCTGTGCCAGCCAAGGCGAGCCGCAGTAAAGGTTGTCTTGCGGCAGTATTTGTTTCAGACGGCCTACAAATTCGGCCAATTCGGCAGGCAGCTTGTCAGCTTGTTCCAAGAGCACAATGCCTTGTTTGTATTCGCCGACTTTTTGCGCTTCATCGCCGCTCAAATCATACAAACCGGCACCGCTATGCGTATCGATATACCAATAGGGCTTGTCTTTGCGGTTGAAATATTCGAGGACAAGGAAGAGGGTGAAGTGCTTGAGCATATCGGCATGGTTGCCGGCATGGAAGGCGTGGCGGTAGCTGAGCATGATCGGGCTGCGGAAATAAAAATCCGATTATACCCCAAACCATCGCCATCACTGCTTTCAGACGGCCTTTGTGCCTGGAAAATGCTACAATATCCGCCTTATCGTACCATCGGAAAGAAGACATCATGTTTACAGGCATCGTACAAGGCATGGGCAAAATTACAGATATCGTCCAACCTTCGCCCGACTTTCGTACCCACACAGTTGAGTTGCCCCCCGAAATCGCCGACAATCTGCAAACTGGCGCCTCTGTCGCCAACAACGGCTGCTGCCTGACCATTACCCGAATCGACGGCAACAAAGTCAGCTTTGATTTGATGGACGAAACCTTACGCAAAACCAATCTCGGCAGCTTGAAAGTCGGCGACAGTGTTAATTTGGAACGCGCGGCGCGGTTTGGTGACGAAATCGGTGGTCATGTGATGAGCGGCCATGTGATGGCGGTTACCCGAATTTCACGTATCGAATCCAGCGAGTTCAACCGTACAGTTTGGTTTGAGCTGCCGGAAAATCTTAAGCCCTACATCCTGACCAAAGGCTTTGTCGGTTTGGACGGTTGCAGCCTGACCATAGGCGAAGTCAGCGACAGCGAATTTTGCGTACACCTGATTCCGGAGACTTTGGAGCGTACCCTGTTTGGCAGCCGCAAAGAAGGCGACCTCATCAATATTGAAATTGATCCGCAAACCCAAGCCGTTGTCGATACCGTGATGCGAGTATTGGCACAAAAGGCCGTCTGAAAAAAGAAAGCCGAAATGAAATTATCCAATTTTTTGAAAAAAGCTAATTCCGTTTTAAACCGTCTGGATTTAATCCTGCCTGACGAAGCCGGTAAAACCGACTGGAGCGCTTTGGCCTACCGTTGGCACAGCGTGGGCAAAAAAGGCATTTTGGAAAGCCTGCCGCGTCCGCATACGTTTCCTTTGAGCAGATTGGCGGCAGTCGGTTCGCAAACCGACAGGCTGAAACGCAATACCGAGCAATTTTTGGCAGGCCGTCCGGCCAATAATGTTTTGATGACCGGCGCACGCGGTACGGGTAAATCCTCCTTGGTTAAAGCGTTGTTGCACGAATATGCCGAGCGTGGCCTGCGACTGATTGAAGTGGATAAAAGCGATTTGGTCAGCTTGCCGGCTTTGTTGACGCTGTTATCCGGCCGTCCTGAGAAATTTATCGTCTTCTGCGATGATTTGTCGTTTGAAACCGGCGATGAAACCTATAAAGCCTTGAAAACCGCTTTGGATGGCGGACTGTCGCAACGTTGCACCAATGTTTTGGTTTATGCCACTTCCAATCGCCGCCACCTGATTCCAGAATACATGGATGAAAACGGCGGTACTACGGGCACTCGCGGCGAAATCCATCAGAAAGAGGCCGTCGAGGAAAAAATTTCCCTTTCCGACCGCTTCGGCTTATGGCTGAGTTTTTATCCTTTCGACCAAAACGATTATTTGACCGCCGTAGCCAACTGGTTGGACGATTTCAATGTGCCTTTTGACGATACCGCGCGCCAAGCCGCGTTGCAATGGGCGCAAATGCGCGGCAGCCGTTCAGGCCGCTCGGCATGGCAGTTTGCCTGCGACTGGGCAGGACGCTTGCCGGAAGAAAGAGTGTTGGATTAAGGCTGAAAAAAGCAAAGGCCGTCTGAATATGGTTTCAGACGGCCTTTTGTATTTTTATTTATCCATCAGCGCAAGCATGAAGACAACCACTGCTGGCGTTGGCGCGGATTGAGCAGATGATAGAGGCGGTATTGGATTTCCATTTCATCCACTGCATAGTCCATGCTGGAGAGGTAGCGGCTTTCAACATAGTCGCGGGCGGCGTTTGAGTCGAATGAGTCGCCGGAGAGGATTTTGATGATGGTTTGACGGCGGTTGCGGTCGGAGCGTACGGTTTTGCGGTAGGCTTTATCGTTGATTTGTTTGAAGTCGGTACGCAGGCGGCGCAGGGCGGCGTGTTGGTCGGCGGATAGATTAAGCTGTCGGATATCGCAATTTGGGTGGAAGTCGTCCAAAGTAGCCAGAAACGGACCGGCATGTGCAGGCAGGCTGGAACAGAGTAGGGCGAGTGCTAAGAAAGTAAAAGTCGGATAGCGGGAAAGTGCGACAGACACGGTGTTTTCCTAATGTTTCATCAGGTTTGGAAATATAACCGATTAGCGTGTGAAAGGCAGTATCAAAGCAGTTAACTTTTGTTAATGATGTTAGATTTTTCTGCACGTGTATGTATTCAAATAATTTATTTTCAAAGCCTTACAATTTGATTTTAAGTTTCATTAATGTATGTGAAATGTAAATTCATAAAAATGACAGTAGAGACGTTGTCGGCAGCATACAACATAGGGGCAAAAATGCGATAATGACAAAGGAACACACTTTAGGAGAACAAACATGACCGACTACCGTATCGCCCCCAGTATTTTGTCTGCCGATTTTGCCCGCCTGGGCGAAGAGGTTGCCGAAGTTATCCGCGCCGGTGCGGATTTGATTCATTTTGACGTGATGGACAATCATTATGTACCGAATCTGACTTTTGGCCCTATGGTTTGCGCGGCTTTGAAACCGTATGCAACCGTGCCGGTCGATGTGCATTTGATGGTTGAGCCGGTGGACGATTTGATTCATGCGTTTGCCAAAGCCGGTGCCAATATCATTACTTTTCATCCGGAAGCCAGCCGCCACATCGACCGCAGCTTGGGTTTGATTAAAGAATACGGCTGTCAGGCAGGCTTGGTATTGAATCCTGCCACGCCGGTCAATATTTTGGAAAACGTTTTGGACAAACTGGATATGGTGTTGTTGATGTCGGTTAACCCGGGCTTCGGCGGACAAAGTTTTATCCCGAATACGCTGGTGAAAATCCGCAAAGTGCGCGAGATGTTGGACGAGTATGAACGGCAAAGCGGCCGCCATATCGCATTGGAAGTCGATGGCGGCGTGAAGACAGACAATATTGCTGAAATTGCGGCGGCAGGTGCGGATACATTTGTGGCTGGTTCGGCGATTTTTGGCAAACCGGATTACAAAGCCGTTATCGATGAAATGCGTCAACAGTTGGCGCAAGTCGGATAACCAAGCCAGGATATTTTTGGTTTCCAAACTTTAAATAATCAATGTTTAATATTAAAGGCCGTCTGAAATAATTTTCAGACGGCCTTTTGTTTTAGCCTAAACCCTTACAGCGGCCATTTCAATGCAGGATTGCTTTCAATGACTGCTTTGAATTGGTTTTGAATACGTTCAATCGCTTCTTGTGTATCCGCTTCAAAACGCAACACCAAAATCGGCGTGGTATTGGAAGCACGCATCAGGCCGAAGCCGTCGGGGAATTCAACGCGCAAGCCGTCGATGGTGATGATTTCGGTCGCACCTTCAAACTTGGCATTGGCAGCCAGCTCTTCAATCACTTTGTGGCCGTTGCTGCCTTCGGGTAGGTCGATGTTGAGTTCCGGAGTGGAAATGCTTTGCGGCAGCTTGTTCAATACTTCGGACGGATTGTCGAAGGCAGACAGGATTTCCAAGAGGCGTGCGCCGGCATACATACCGTCGTCGAAGCCGAACCAGCGTTCTTTAAAGAAGATGTGTCCACTCATTTCGCCGGCAACCAGTGCGCCGGTTTTTTTCATGGTGGATTTGATGAAGCTGTGGCCGGTTTTCTCCATGACAGGATCACCGCCGTGTTCTTTAATCCAAGGCGAGAGCAGGCGGGTGGATTTGACGTCGAAAATCACTTTGGCTTTAGGATTGCGGCTCAACACGTCTTGCGCGAAAAGCATCAGTTGGCGGTCCGGATAGATGATGTTGCCGTCTTTGGTAACCACGCCCAAGCGGTCGGCATCGCCGTCAAATGCCAAGCCAATTTCGGCATCGCCGTTTTTGAGTTCGACAATGAGGTCTTGCAGGTTTTTCGGTTTGGAAGGGTCGGGGTGGTGATTAGGGAAGTTGCCGTCTACTTCGCAGAAAAGTTCGGTTACTTCGTTGCCCAAGCCTTTGTAGAGTTTGCCCGCGAATGCGCCGCCGACACCGTTGCCCGCGTCGATGGCGATTTTCATCGGGCGTTTGAGCTTGATGTGGCCGACGATGTTGTTGTGGTATTCGCCGGAGATGTCTTTTTCGGTTACGCTGCCTTGTTTGTTGGCGACAACAAAACCGTCTTTTTCAACAATGGCTAAAAGTTCTTGAATGGCTTCGCCTGCGAGCGTGTCGCCGCCGAGCATCATTTTGAAACCGTTGTAATCGGGCGGATTGTGGCTACCGGTAATCATCACGCCGCTGCCGCCGCATTCGTTGATGGCTGCGAAGTAGAGCATAGGGGTGGCAACCATGCCGACGTTGAGGACGTCGATGCCGCTATCTGTGAAACCGCGTTGAATCTGCGCCATCAGGCCGGCACCGCTCAAACGTCCGTCGCGGCCGAGTGCGATACGGGTAATGCCTTTTTCGGAGGCTTTGGTGGCAATGGCTTTGCCGATTAAATAGGCAGCTTCGTCGGTCAGGGTTTTGCCGACGATGCCTCGGATGTCGTAGGCTTTGAAAATGTCGCGGGCGATATTTGCCATGTGGATTTCCTTTAAATTTAAGGGGAAATAATGAGGCTTATTCTAACACGGCTAAAAGGCCGTCTGAAAAAATCAGACGGCCTTTTGTTGTTACATCAAAGAACAGTGTTGTTTGGACGAATCAATTGTTGAAAGTGTTGCACTGGTTGATGTCGCCGCTTTCCAAACCACGCTTGAGCCAAGCCATGCGTTCTTCGGACGAGCCGTGGGTAAAGCTGTCGGGAACGACATAGCCCTGAGCCTGTTTCTGCAAGCGGTCATCGCCGACGGATTCGGCAGCCAGCATCGCTTTTTGAATGTCTTCTGCTTTGAAGATGTTGTTGTTGACGGCGTAGTGTCCCCAAATACCGGCGAAGCAGTCGGCCTGCAATTCGAGTTTGACGGAAAGGGCATTGGCCTCTTTTTTGCCGACTTGTTGTTGCATTTTGTGGACTTTAGGCAGAATGCCGAGCAGGTTTTGAACGTGATGGCCGACTTCATGGGCAATAACGTAGGCAAACGCGGCATCGTTGGCCGATTCGAGCTTGGTGCGCATGTCTTCGTAGAAACTCAAATCTAAATAAACTCTTTGGTCGCCCGGGCAGTAAAACGGACCCATGGCAGATTGGCCCGTACCGCAGGCGGTGGACGTACTGCCTTCGTACAACACCATGGTTGTCGGCGTGTAGCGTTGGCCGTGTTGTTGGAAATATTTGCTCCATGCTTTTTCCGTATCGGCAAGGACAACGTGGGACAGTTCGTCCAATTCGGCTTCTTGTTGGCTGTCGAGTCGGGAAGCTTGCTGGGTAGGGATACCCATCGAAGATGAGCCGCCGACCAAACCGCTCAAATCCACGCCGTAATATGCGCCGACCAAAACCACGATAATGCCGAGTATGCCCGGTGTTTTGCCGCCACCGCCGCCACGGCTTCCGCGGCGGTCTTCGACGTTTTGGCTTTGTTCACGGCCTTTCCAATCCATAATGCGTATCCTGTGTAGTTTTCATGCGGCGGATTATACTATGGAATGTCAAATGTGTTTGATCGAATTGCGAATATTGCTTGAGGCCGTCTGAAAATGCGACATTGGGAAAGTGAAAACGGCAGTATCTTTCAGACGGCCTTGGGGTTTGTTAGAATGAGCCAACCTACTATTGGGAGATATAAGATGAAAGTCAGCAGTAAAGCTATTGTCAACGGTGAATTTGAAGACAAATACGGCAAGCGCGGCAGCCAGTTCAGCCCGAACGGTATGCCTACTTATTCGATTCCTTTTGAGATCGAAGATGCGCCTGAAGGAACAAAATCGTTTGCCGTGGTGTTGGAAGACAAAGATGCCATTTCAGCATCGGGCTTCGTATGGACGCATTGGTTGATTTCGGATTTGAAACGTACTTCCGTGGCAGAAAATGAAAGTATTTCTGCAACAGATTTTACGCAGGGTGCGAACACTTGGGCGAGCGCGTTGGGTAAATTTGAAATTGAAGAGGCTTCGTTTTACGGCGGTATGGCGCCACCAAACAACCGCCATCGTTACGAGCTGATTGTGTACGCGCTGGATACCGTTTTGGATTTGCCGCGCGGTTTCCGCTTTAATGAGCTGTATTTTGCCATGCAGGGTCATGTGTTGGATTCGGCATGCGTGGTCGGTACTTATGATGTGTGAAGGTATCGTCATTAATGATTGAAAAACAGCCTGTCCGTTTTGAATTCGGACAGGCTGTTTTTATGGGAAATCAATCAATTAAACCACTTCGGCTTTGGTGATGATGATGGGCTCGGTCGGTACATCGTCGTGGTAGCCGTGGCGTTTGGTAGAAACGCCTTCGATGGCATCGACCACGTCAAAACCGTCAACGACTTTACCGAATACGGCGTAGCCCCAGTCTTGGACAACGGTTTTGCCGTACAGCTCTTTAGAACGGAAGTTCAGGAAAGCGTTGTCGGCAGTGTTGATGAAGAATTGTGCGCTGGCAGAGTGCGGATCGGAAGTACGCGCCATGGCGATGGTGTATTTTTCGTTAGGCAAACCGTTGGACGCTTCGTTTTGAATCGGATCGCGGGTTTCTTTTTCGTTCATGTTTTCATCCATGCCGCCGCCTTGAATCATGAAGCCTTTGATGACGCGGTGGAAGATTACGCCGTCGTAGAAGCCGTCTTTAACGTATTGCTCGAAGTTTTTAGCTGTAACGGGGGCTTTGTCGAAATCGAGTTCGATTTTGATGTCGCCTTTGTTGGTGTGCAGGATAATCATGGGTTTCCTTTCGTTAGAATCCAGTTTTAATCATTCGTTAAATTGTGTCTGAACGACAAACTTCAAGGCCGTCTGAAAAATATTCTTTCAGACGGCCTGGACTATGTTTACGGGTTTACGGCATCAGGACGAAATAAGCCCACAGCGCAACCAATACGATACAGAGGACGTTCAGCAATAAGCCGACATTCATCATTTCGCGTTGTTTGATTAAGCCCGTACCGAACACAATCGCGTTAGGCGGCGTGGCAACCGGCAGCATGAAGGCACAAGACGCGCCGATGCCGATAACGAATACCAAGACTTGTTCGGGCAGCCCCATTTGCGTGGCGATGCTGGCGAAAATAGGCACGAGCAGCGCGGCGGAGGCGGTGTTACTGGTGAACTCGGTCAGGAAGATGATGAAGGTGGCAACCACGAAAATCACCAGCAATGCAGGAGAATGGGAGAAGGTGGAGGCAACCTGTTGACCCAATGCTTCGGACGCGCCGGAAGATTGCAACAGCGCGCTCAAGCTGATACCGCCGCCGAAGAGCATTAACACACCCCAGTCGGTATTGCGCGCGACTTCTTTCCATTGCGCCACGCCGAATACGACGACAGCAACGGCGGCAATCAGGGCAATGACGGTGTCGGGGTTGGAAATACCGAATGCAGCTTTGATTTTGGAGCTGAATACCCAAGCCACGGCGGCAGCCAAGAAAATCAACAATGCGATCACGCGGTGCAGCGTCCACGGGATAGATTCCTCTTTAACTTCCACGCGCTCGTTCAAATTAGGTTTGAGGATGACATACATGGAGAACAGCATCAGCGGCAGAATCAACAGCATCATCGGCAGGCCGAGCTTCATCCAGCCGACGAAGTCCAAGTTCAGCGCTTTGGCGGCGATCATGTTCGGCGGAGAACCGACCACGGTACCCAAACCGCCGATACTGGCGCAGTAGGCGATGCCGAGCAGGACGAAAACGTAGGTTTTGCGTTCTTTTTCTTGGTCGAGGTGGCTCATCATACCCATGGCCAAAGGCAACATCATCGCGGCGGTCGCAGTATTGCTGATCCACATGGACAGGAAGGCGGTAACGGCAAACAGCATCAACACGGCCACTTTCATATTGCCGCGCGACAGGCGCAACAGGCTGACGGCGATTTTACGGTCGAGGCGCTGCATATGCAGGGCTGTGGCAAGCGCGAAGCCGCCGAAGAAGATGTAAATCGTCGGATCGGCAAAGCCCGCCATCGCCTTTTTGATGTCCATGTCGGGGAAGCCGAGTACGACGGCGAGAATCGGTACCATCAATGCAGTTACCGTGATGTGGACGGCTTCGGTAAACCAAAGCGCGGCAACGAAAATCAACAACGCGATGCCTTTGTTGGCATCGGTGCTGTAGGGCAGGATGCTGTAAATGCCGAAACAGACGACGGCGGAGATGATGGTGGTCAGTAGGCCTTTAAAGTCGGTAATCGGCTTTTGTGCACTGAGTAGCTCGACGTTTTCCGGATGCTGGGTTTTGTCCTTTGCGTGCAGATCCATAGAATGTTCCTCTGAAGTTTGCTGGTTTTTCTTTTACGCTTGTGCCGGCCGTTTTCAGACGGCCTGACAGCGACAGTATATTTGTAATTTAATGTAGTGTAAATAAATTGTAAATTATTTTTTAAAATAAAATAAAAAACGGACAAGCAGCAGGAGGGCTGTTTGTCCGTTCGATTAGGAAAGTAATTGGATTTTAAACGTTTTGTGGCGGGTTGCCTTGTGCTTTAACCAGCAGGCTGCACACGGCCAAAGCAGCCGCAGCCAAGAGCACGCCTGCAATGCCGATATTGGAAAGGCCGAACCAAGTGGTCACGTAATGCCCCAAAAGCGCACCGCCGCCGATACCGACATTGTACAAACCTGAATAAATCGAGTTGGCTACATCTGTCGCATCGGAAGCAAACGTCAATACTTTGGAGACCATGCCCAAGCTGACGATGACGATGGCCACGCCCCAAATAAACACCAGCGCATATACCGCATACGGGAAAGAGGCAAGCGGCAGAAGCAGCAGGGCGGAGAGCAGGATGACCGCCACTGCGCCGAGCATAAACAAACGTTGCGCTTTGGCAAACCATTTGCCGAACAGATAAGACGCGGCAAATCCTGCCAAACCGTACAGGCTCAAGACTATTGTTACTTGTTCGGCTTTAAAATGGCCGATTTGCAAAACGAAAGGCTCGATATAGCTGTATGCCGTGAAGTGTGCCGTAATAATCAACACCGTCATGGCATAAAGCAACATCAGGTTGCGGCGTTTGAACAAACTCGGCAGGCTGCTTAAAGAGCCGGTATTTTGGCTGGGTAAAGCAGGCAGGTTTTTGGCCAACACCAGCATTACGCCGGCAGCGCAGACTCCGATCAGCAGGAAGCTGAGCTGCCAGCCGAAGTATTGCCCGACCACGCGTCCGAGCGGAATGCCCAACACCATCGCCAAAACCGTACCCGTACTGAGCAAGCCCAAAGCCTGATTGGTTTTGCCGGTGGGTGCAAGCCGTACCGCCAAAGAAGCCGTAATCGACCAAAAGACAGCGTGTGTCAGCGCAATACCAATACGGCTGATCAAGAGGATGTTGAAGTTCCAAGAAAAGAACGACAGCGCGTGGAATACGACGAATAATGCAAACAACGCCAGCAATAATTTGCGCCGTTCGATGTTTTTCGTCATCAGCATTAGCGGCAGAGACAGCAACGCCACAATCCACGCATACACCGTGATCATCATGCCTACTTCCGTTGCCTGCATTTTGAAGCTTTGGCCAATATCGCTCAAAAGCGCAATCGGAATGTATTCGGTGGTATTGAAAATAAACGCCCCCACCGCCAGAGCGCATACGCTAACCCATTGTTTGAATGTTGAAGTCATTATTATGTCCGTTTGATGAAGCAAAAGGCGTTATTGTACACCTATCTGCATTTTTCAGACGGCCTTAATGAAGAATTTGCAAGCTGTTTGTGTAAGGAGTAAAGTATTTGGCAACCATATTTGATTTGTGTGAATGAAAGGAAATACAAATGCAAACTGTTACCCTCAACATCGATGGCATGACCTGTGGCGGCTGCGTGAAAAGCGTAACCCGTCTTTTGGAAGGCGTAGAAGGCGTGGAAAAAGCAGAAGTCAGCTTGGAAAACAAAAATGCAGTGATTACTTTTGATGAAAGCAAGACAGATACCGATGCGCTGATTGATGCCGTAGAAGATGGCGGCTACGATGTGGCTTTGTAACCGATAAGCGTATTTTGAAAAGGCCGTCTGAAACGCTTCAGACGGCCTCTGTCTCTTGATAACTTACTTTTTGCCATTATTTGGATTACACCGCCACACGGGTAAACAAAAGTTTTCGCGCATATCTGAAGCAAAGCGGCGGCAAGTGGCTGCCGTATTACGACGAGGCCTGTACCAAACCGTTAGCGGCCGACTAAGGCTACCTGAAACTTTTCAGGTAGCCTGTTTCTATTCTGCCCAAGCCGCCTAACGCTCCTCCAGCCCGGCCAAAATCGCACAATCCGGGCAGTCGTCTCCCGCGCAGGCATCGTGCCAACGTTGCAGCTCGGCCACCATGCCCTGCAAGCGTTCGATTTTGGCTTCCAGCTCGGTGATGTGCCGCGCGGTGAGCGTTTTCACTTCGCGGCTGGTGCGCTGCGGGTTGTGTTGCAGGCTCAAAAGCTGCCCGATCTGCGGCAGCGAAAAGCCCACTTCCCGCGCATGGCGGATAAAGCGCAGCCGGACAAGGTCGGCCTGTCCGTAGCGGCGGTAGCCCGCTTCGCTGCGCGCAGCCGGGGCGATTAGGCCGTGCTTTTCGTAGTCGCGGATTTGTTTGGCGGAAAGGCCGCTCTCGGCCGCGGCCTGGCTGATGTTCATCATGATGCTTGACCTTTACTTCGGGTAAAGCTTTATAGTGGCGGCACTTAGCGGGAAAGCAAGAGCAGACCCATCATTTCAGGTTACCTGAAAGCTTTGGCTGCAACGGGCTTTAAAACCTCAGCCTCATTCCAACAGAAAGGAAACCCTATGCAAACCATCACATTAAACATCGAAGGCATGACCTGCGGCGGCTGCGTGAAAAGCGTTACCAGCATCCTCGAAGGCGTAAACGGCGTGGACAAGGCCGAAGTGAGCCTGGAAAACAAGAATGCCGTCGTGGAATTCAACCCCGCCCAAACCAACCCCGCCGCGCTGATAGAAGCGGTGGAAGACGGCGGCTTTGATGCGGCTTTGTAAATCGAATCGCAACAAATCGACTGCAACACCCCAAAGGCTACCTGAAAACCCTGCTCCGCTTTTTTCAGGTAGCCCAACCACATTCAGAAGGAAGAAACCATGCAACAAAAAGTCCGTTTCCAAATCGAAGGCATGACCTGTCAGGCCTGCGCTTCGCGTATTGAAAAAGTGTTGAACAAAAAAGATTTTGTCGAATCGGCGGGGGTGAACTTCGCCAGCGAGGAGGCGCAGGTTACGTTTGACGACAGCAAAACCTCCGCCGCAGACATTGCCAAAATCATTGAGAAAACCGGTTACGGCGCGAAGGAAAAAACGGAAGACGCGCTGCCGCAGCCCGAAGAAACAGCGCATGTAAGCTGGAGGCTGTGGCTTTTGCTGGTCATCAATATTCCGTTCTTAATCGGCATGGCAGGCATGATGATCGGGCGGCACGATTGGATGATTCCGCCGATGTGGCAATTTGTGCTGGCAAGCATAGTGCAACTTTGGCTGGCCATCCCGTTTTACAAAAGCGCGTGGGCGAGCATTAAGGGCGGACTGGCGAATATGGACGTGTTGGTTACCATCGGTACGGTGTCGATTTACCTGTATTCCGTCTATATGCTGTTTTTCAGCCCGCACGCGGCGCACGGCATGGCACACGTGTATTTTGAAGTAGGCGTGATGGTGATTGGTTTTGTGTCGCTGGGCAAATTTTTGGAACACCGCACCAAAAAATCCAGCCTGAACAGCTTGGGCTTGCTGCTCAAGCTCACGCCGACCCAAGTCAACGTGCAACGCGATGGCGAATGGAAACAACTGCCCATCGACCAAGTGCAAATCGGCGACCTTATCCGCGCCAACCACGGCGAACGCATTGCCGCCGACGGCATCATCGAAAGCGGCAGCGGCTGGGCGGACGAGAGTCATCTTACCGGCGAATCCAATCCCGAAGAGAAAAAAGCAGGCGGCAAAGTGTTGGCCGGCGCGCTGATGACCGAAGGCAGCGTGGTGTACCGCGCCACACAACTCGGCAGCCAAACATTGCTCGGCGACATGATGAACGCGCTCTCTGAAGCACAAGGCAGTAAAGCACCGATTGCGCGCGTGGCGGATAAGGCGGCGGCGGTATTCGTGCCTGCCGTCGTGGGCATCGCGCTTTTGACTTTTATTGTTACTTGGCTGATTAAAGGCGATTGGACGGTTGCGCTGATGCACGCCGTTGCCGTTTTGGTGATTGCCTGCCCGTGCGCGCTCGGTCTGGCAACCCCTGCCGCGATTATGGTCGGCATGGGCAAAGCAGTGAAACACGGTATTTGGTTTAAAGATGCGGCGGCAATGGAAGAAGCCGCCCACGTCGATGCCGTCGTGTTGGACAAAACCGGCACGCTGACAGAAGGCAAGCCGCAAGTTGCCGCCGTTTATTGTGTTCCCGACAGCGGCTTTGACGAAGACGCTTTGTACCGCATCGCAGCTGCTGTTGAACAAAACGCCGCCCACCCGCTTGCTCGCGCCATCGTTTCTGCCGCCCAAGCGCGCGGTTTGGACATTCCCACCGCACAAAACGCGCAAACCGTTGTCGGCGCAGGCATTACCGCCGAAGTGGAAGGCGTGGGCTTGGTGAAAGCAGGCAAAGCCGAATTTGCCGAACTGACCTTGCCGAAGTTTTCAGACGGCGTTTGGGACATTGCAAGCATTGTTGCAGTCTCAGTCGATAACAAACCTATCGGCGCATTCGCACTTGCAGACGCGTTGAAAGCCGATACCGCCGAAGCCGTAGGCCGTCTGAAAAAACACAATATCGATGTCTATATTATGAGCGGCGACAACCAAGGCACGGTCGAATATGTCGCCAAACAACTGGGCATCGCACACGCCTTTGGTAATATGAGTCCGCGCGATAAAGCCGCCGAAGTGCAGAAACTCAAAGCTGCCGGCAAAACTGTAGCTATGGTCGGCGACGGCATCAACGACGCGCCCGCGCTCGCTGCCGCCAACGTCAGCTTTGCGATGAAAGGCGGTGCGGATGTTGCCGAACACACCGCATCTGCGACGTTGATGCAGCATTCGGTCAACCAACTCGCCGATGCCTTGCTGGTATCGCAGGCGACTTTGAAAAACATCAAGCAAAACCTGTTTTTCGCCTTCTTCTACAATATTTTGGGCATTCCGCTCGCCGCGCTCGGCTTTTTAAACCCCGTCATCGCAGGCGCGGCAATGGCGGCAAGCTCGGTTTCGGTGTTGGGCAATGCCTTGCGCCTGAAACGGGTGAATATTGAGTGATAATATAAAGGCCGTCTGAAGACTGTTTTTTCAGATGGCCTGTCATCAAATATTTTTGGAGAAATAATCAGATGAAAACACTTCGTTTATTGTTTGGTTTAGCATTGGTTGCCACTGCATTTAGCGTGCAGGCTGAGGATTACAGCGAGAAGCAGCACGATAAGCTGATACGGGAATGCAATCGGAACAATCTGGAGAGTTGCGTCACTGCGGCCATTTGGATGCGCGATTATCTTGAAGCGCCTGCTCATGCGTATCCGTTTCTGAAAAAAGCCTGCGATGGCGGCAATATGCGCGGCTGCAATGTTTTGGGTAATCTGTATCTCAATCCGTCCAGCGGTTTGGGCATGGATTATGCCGCAGCGGTCAAGCTCTACGAGCGAGCCTGTAAAGGCGGTTATGACAATGCCTGTACCAATTTTGAAGAAACTAAAGCAGAGATGGCGCAAGGCAATACACCAGACCGCGACAGCCGTTTAAACCAACTGAGCGAATCTTGTGCTTTGGAAAACGAATCCGCTTGTCAGGCGTTAATGATGGAAATGCAACGTTGAGCGTCACGCTGAGTCCGTTTGAAGACTGTTTTTCAGACGGCCTTTAATCCATATTTTCTGATTTCGAGACTCAAGCGGGAGTATGTCGTATGGACATGATGTTGTTTACCAATATTGTATTGATTGTTTTATGTATTTTTACCATGTTGCTGGTGTGGTCACGTAACTGGAAACGCAAGCAGGCGTATTTTGAGAAAATCAAAAGCAATCCGGAAAACCTCAAATGGGTTGGGAAAAATCTGACCGGTCAGGAATGGAAGGATTTGAAAGTCGTAAGCGACCGTTTTGGGCTGCCCATGTTGCAGGCCAAGCAATTAATTGATTTTTATAAAAACAGTCAGCGTTAATTGATGATTTAACGATAGAACTTGACTGAAGTTAAGGCCGTCTGAAATAGCACTCTTATAATAATATAAGTGATATTTCAGACGGCCTTACTGTTGGTTCAAATAAAGGGAGGAGAACAAAAATGACCGTTTACTTAATCGGCGACTCCGTGCGGCTTGCATCGGAGCCTTACACGCGCGCCGCTTTGCCTGAGGCGGATATTGTTTCTCCATCGGAAAACTGCCGTTCGTCGCATGATGTATTAGAGCATATCGGGCAATGGACAGAGGGCGCGACTGTGGGAGACATTATCCACATCAACTGCGGTTTGCACGACATCCGCCACAATCAAGGCTGTAACGGGCCGGGGGCCGATATAGAAACCTACCGCAACAACCTGATCCAAATTTTCGATTATCTGAAACAGACAGGTGCAAAAATTATTTGGGCGAGCAGTACGCCGTTTTTGGAAAGCGTACACAATATCGTCAAACCCTCGCGCCGCTATCTGGCTGATTTGAAGGCCTATAACCGTGTGGCGGAGGATTTGGCAAGGCAATATGGCTTTTCCATCAATGATTTATACAGCCTGATGTTTGAGCAGGATTTGACCGATGTGATGCTGTGTGACGGGCTTCATTTCAACGAGTTTGGCAGTAAGATGATAGGCGAGGCAGTAGCCGAAGCGATATTGAAACAGATGGATTAACCTGACTTAACTCGTTTTATCATGTTTTGTCTTTCAGACGGCCTTTAAAGTTGAAACGAAGCCCCCGACATAAGGTAATGCAGCACTAATCTTATCAACATTAATCCAGGAGTATAACCATGAGCGGCGAATTAGATAAAATCAGCGGTAAAGTAAAAGAAGTGGCTGGCGATGTATCCAGCAATGCTAAACTTGAAGCTGAAGGCTTGGTTCAACAAGGCGTTGGCAAAGTAAAAGAAGCAGCATCAGATATTGAAAGCAAAGCCAGTGACGCTTTAGAAGAAGGTAAAGCAAAAGGTTCGCAATTGTTTGAAGAAGCTAAAGAAAAAGCAACTGCTTTAGCCGATGAAGCCAAAGAGAAAGTAGCACACTTGGCTGAAGAAGCCAAAGAAAAAGCTGAAGGCTTGATTAATGATATTAAAAGCAAATTTTAATATTTAAAGAATAAAAGGCCGTCTGAAAGATTTTTCAGACGGCCTTTGTTTATGGTTTTAAAGCTTAGGCAAACTGTTTGCCAAATTCGATAAATTCGTCTTTTTTGGCTTTGGCCTTGCCGGAGTCGATGGCTTCTTGAGCGGCTTTGACACCGTCTGCCAGCGAAGCAACCACATTTCCTGCATAGAGCGCGGCAGCGGCATTGAGGACGACGATATCGCGTGCGGCACCGGCTTTGCCGTCCAGCACTTCGTTCATTTTTTGCAGGGATTCTTGCGCATTTTCGACTTTGATTTCGTCTAAATTGCGGCGGATTTCCATGCCAAAATCGGCTGGGCTGATGTCGTATTCGGTAATTTTGCCGTCTTTCAGTTCGGCAACACGGGTTTTGCCGGTCAGCGTGATTTCATCCAAACCGCCTTCGCCGCACACGACCAAAACATGTTTGGAGCCAAGCTGTTGCAATACGCGGGAAAGAATGCCGCACAAGTCGATGTGGAACACGCCCAAAAGTTGGTTTGCCGCACCGGCCGGATTGGTCAGCGGGCCCAAGATATTGAAGATGCTACGGAAACCGAGCGAACGACGGACAGGGGCAACATAGCGCATGGCGCTGTGATGGTTGGGCGCGAACATAAAGCCGATACCGGTTTGCTGGATGCTTTGGGCAACCTGTTCGGGGTTGAGGTTGAGGTTGGCGCCCATTTGTTCCATGACATCGGCAGCGCCGCTGGATGAAGAAACAGAGCGTCCGCCGTGTTTGGCGACTTTCGCGCCTGCCGCAGCCGCGACAAACATGGAAGTCGTGGAAATATTGAAGGTTTTGGCACCGTCGCCGCCCGTGCCGACAATATCGACCAAGTCATCGGCGTTTTCTAGCGGCACTTTGGTGGCAAATTCGCGCATCACGCTGGCTGCGGCGGTAATCTCGGAAACGGTTTCAACTTTAATCCGCAGGCCGGTCAGGATAGCGGCGATTTGCTCGGGCGGAACTTGGCCGCTCATGATTTGGCGCATGAGGTCGGTCATTTCATCGTAGAAAAGTTCGTTGTTGCTGATGAGGCGTTCAATCGCTTGTTGAGGGGTAATCATGATTTTCCTTTGTTCGTGTCCGGTGTGATTCAGGCCGTCTGAAAATGCGGTTTGAACACTGTCAAACACCTTTCAGACGGCCTTTCATTAAGATTTTTGCGGGCGATAGTTTTTGAATTCTTCCAAGAAGTTTTTCAGCATATCGTGGCCGTGTTCGGTCAGCAGGGCTTCGGGGTGGAACTGTACGCCTTCGACGGCATATTCTTTATGGCGTACGCCCATGATTTCGCCGTCTTCCGTCCATGCGGTAATTTCGAGGCAGTCGGGCAGGGTGGCGCGGTCGATGGCGAGGCTGTGGTAGCGCGTGCAGTTGACCGGATTGGGCAGGTCTTTAAACATGCCTGTGCCGTGATGGAAAACAGGGGAGACTTTGCCGTGCATCATTGTTTGCGCGCGCACGACATTGCCGCCGAACGCTTCGCCCATGGTTTGATGGCCGAGGCACACGCCCATGACGGGCAGCCTGCCGGCAAAGTGCTGCATGGCCGCAACAGAAATGCCTGCTTCTTTCGGGGAACAAGGGCCGGGGCCGATGACCAGATATTGAGGTTTCACGGCTTCGATTTCTTCGATGGTGATTTCATCGTTGCAGCGAACCAAAACTTCCTGCCCCAATTCGGCAAAGTATTGGACGATGTTGTAGGTGAAGCTGTCGTAATTGTCGATAAATAAAAGCATTTGCAAACCTTTAATGACATTTTGGCAGACAGGGTAAGGTCTGCCAAAAGTGTAAAAATCGTTTATGTTTGCATAATATCACAATCTTTACCTAAAGGCCGTCTGAAACGGCGGATAAGACAAAACAGCTAAAAAATGCTATGCTTTACGCTTTGAACCTAATCTGTTTGAAGTGATGAAAAAGTATCTTATCCCGACTGCCGCCGTTGTTGTCGCCGCTGCGCTCGGCACGCCTTATTATCTTGGTGTCAAAGCGGAAGAAAGCCTGACCGAGCAACAAAAGCTGTTGCAGGAATCCGGTTTCCTGACCGTTGAGTCCCACCAATACGATCGCGGCTGGTTCAGTTCAACCGAGACGACCGTCATCCGCCTCAAGCCGACCCTGCTTCAAAATACGCAAAAATATCTGCCGGACAATTTGAAAACCGTCCTGCAAGAGCCGATTACGGTCATCAACCACGTGACACACGGCCCGTTTGCCGGAGGTTTCGGCACGCGCGCCCACGTGGAAACCGAGTTCCAATACCATCCGGAAACCAAAAAAGTTTTGGACCGCTTCTTCGGCCAGCAAACGCCGTTGACCATGACCAATACGGTTTATCTTTCCGGCGACGGCAAACTCAGCCTCAATATTCCCGCCTTCGATTATGAAGAGCTTTCCGGTATCAAGCTCAACTGGAAAGGTTTTGGCGGCAATACCGATTACAGCCAAGGCTTCAAAAGCTATCGCCACGATTACCTTGCGCCGTCTTTACAAGTCAAATTGGCCGACAAAGGCGATGTGTCTTTGGAAAACCTGCGCTTCCAATCCGAAACGGAAGACGGCCTGACCAAGCTTGCTTTGGGCAAGAGCAGCATTACGCTGGATAAATTCCTGCTGCAATGGAAAGAAAACATCGATTACAACGTTAAGTTGAATGAGTTGGTCAACCTCGTAACCAATCTGCAAATCGGTGCATTCATCAATCCGACCGGCACGATTGCTCCGTCTAAAATCGAAGTCAACAAACTGCGTTTCGATACCCAGACCGGCGAAGTCGATAAATTCATCAACAGCGAAGGCCGCTTCCAATTTGAAAGCCTGACCTATGGCGAAGACAAATACGGCCCTCTGGACATCAACGTCGCTGCCGAGCATTTGGACGCCGCATCGCTTTTGGCGTTGAAAAACAAAATTGCCGAAGTGTCTGTGAAGAAAATGAGCGAAGAGGAAATTCAGGCTTCTTTGCTTCAGACGGCCAAAAACGAGGCTTCGGGTCTGTTTACCAACAATCCGGTTTTAAACGTCAAAACTTTCAAATTTACCATGCCTAATGGTGATGTCGATGTCAGCGGCAAGCTTGCCTTTAAAGGTTTGACAGCCAAAGACCTCAACAGCCTGGGCGATATGCTGAAGAAAACCGAAGCCGACTTCAACATGAGCGTACCGCAAAAATTGTTGGAGCAGCTCGCCGTCAACCAAGCCAGCAGCCTGTTTAGCGTCAATGCCGAAGATGAAGCCGCAGGCCGCGCCAGCATCGACGATATCAACGAGACCTTGCGCCTGATGGTAGACAGCACCATTAAAAGCATGGCAAGAGAAAAATATTTGACCTTAGAAGACGATAATGTCAAAACCCATCTGACTCTGCAAAACAGCGAGTTGAAATTAAACGGAAAAGTCCTTCAAAGCGACCCGGAACCCGAGTTTGACGAATCAGACTTTCCCAATAACTAATCCTCAATCACACAAACAGCGGTTTTAGCTTCACTGAAGTTAAAACCGCAAATCAACCCACAATCAAAAAGGAAACCCATGTTCCGTACCATGCTCGGCGGCAAAATCCACCGTGCCACCGTTACCGAAGCCGATCTCAACTACGTCGGCAGCATTACCATTGACCAAGACCTGCTGGATGCGGCAGGTATTTGCGTGAACGAAAAAGTCGCCATCGTCAACAACAACAACGGCGAACGTCTTGAAACCTACACCATCCCCGGCGAACGCGGCAGCGGCGTCGTGTGCCTCAATGGCGCGGCCGCGCGTTTGGTTCAAAAAGGCGACATCGTGATTATCATGTCTTACGTCATGTTGTCTGAACCCGAAATTGCAGCGCATGAGCCGAAAGTCGTCCTCGTTGATGAGAACAACAAAATCCGCGACGTGATTTCTTATGAGCCGCCGCACACCGTGTTGTAATATTCAAACAAAGGCCGTCTGAAACGTTTCAGACGGCCTGTTTCCCAAATTCAACTTATCTGAAAGGCTTTGCCGTGAATATCCAAATCAACAACATCACCGTCAGCAACGATGCGCCCTTTACCCTTTTCGGCGGCATCAATGTCCTTGAAGACCTCGACTCTACGCTGAAAGCCTGTGAGCAATACGTTAAAGTAACCGATAAACTCGGCATCCCTTACGTGTTCAAAGCCTCTTTCGACAAGGCAAACCGCTCTTCCATCCACTCTTTCCGCGGTGTGGGTTTGGACGAAGGCATGAAGATTTTTCAAGCGGTGAAGCGCGAGTTTAACGTTCCCGTGATTACCGACGTTCACGAGCCTTACCAATGCCAGCCGGTTGCCGAAGTCTGCGATGTCATCCAGCTTCCTGCCTTCTTGGCACGCCAAACCGATTTGGTGGTGGCTATGGCGAAAACCGGCAATGTCATCAACATCAAAAAGCCGCAATTCCTCAGCCCGTCTCAAATGAAAAACATTGTCGAGAAATTCCAAGAAGCAGGCAACGAGCAAATTATTTTGTGCGAACGCGGTGCGAACTTCGGCTACGACAACTTGGTGGTCGATATGCTCGGTTTTGGCGTGATGAAAAAAACGTGTCACAACCTGCCCGTTATTTTTGACGTAACCCATTCCCTGCAAACGCGCGAATCCGGTGCAGCAGCATCAGGCGGTCGTCGCGCCCAAGTATTGGACTTGGCGCTTGCCGGTATGGCAACCCGATTGGCCGGTTTGTTCCTCGAATCCCATGCCAATCCCGACCAAGCCAAATGCGATGGCCCAAGCGCATTGCCGCTTGCGCAATTGGAAGATTTCCTGACCCGTGTTAAAGCAATCGATGAAACCGTGAAATCGTTTGCGCCTATGGATATTCGTTAAAGGCAAATAATTTAAAAGGCCGTCTGAAAGCAGTTTCAGACGGCCTTTTTATCGGCGTTACTGTCCGCGTAAAAACAACGCATCCAATTCTTTTAAAGTCAGTTTGACCCAAGTCGGACGGCCGTGATTACACTGGTTGCTGCGCGGCGTATTTTCCATATCGCGCAGGAGGGCGTTCATTTCCGGCAGGGTAAGTTGGCGGCCGGCGCGGACGGAACCGTGGCAGGACATGGTGGCGAGGATGTGGTTTTCGTGTTCTTCGATGGTTTGGCTGCTGCCGACTTGGGCGAGTTCGCCTAATACATCTTTGGCCAGCGAGACGACGTCGGCTTTGCCGAGCATGGCGGGGACGGCGCGGACGGCAAGGGTATTGCCGCCCATGTCGGACAATTCCAAGCCAAAGCCTGCCAGCGTTTCTGCATGATCGGCAAGGGCGGCGCATTCTTCGTGGGACGCGGCAAAGGTTACGGGAATAAGCAGGCGCTGGCTTTGCAGGTTGCCGTTTTCCTGACGTTGGCGTTTCATTTTTTCGTAGTTGACGCGTTCGGCGGCGGCGTGCATATCGATGAGCAACAGGCTGTCTTCGGCTTGGGCAAGGATATAGATGCCTAGTAATTGGGCAATGGCAAAGCCGAGCGGCGGCAGTTCGGATTGTGATGGAAGGCCGTCTGAAAGCGGCGTATCTGTTTTTTGGGTAGGCATTTCAGACGGCATATTGCCGAAACGTGCCTGCTCGAATTGGCTCAACTCAAGGTCGATATCGTCGGTTTTTTTGTAGAGTTCGGCATAAGTATTCATGGCCGCGCGGCTTTCGCGCAGGGACAGGCTGCGTTGTTGCGGCGCGCGTGCAGCTTGGTAAGGCATGGGCGCGGTTTTGCCTGATGAAACAAAGGCATTGCGTGTGTCGGATTTGTTGTCTGTCGGGTAGCTGGATGCACCATCAAACAGATTTTCGCTGTCGTTTTCAGACGGCATTGGGGTGGAAACAACGCCGGTAATGTCATGCAACACTTCGCCTGCGTTGCTGACGCTTTCGGTCAAGTCGGCACGCGTGTCGGCAAGGGCTTTGTTGAGCGTGTGGAACACGAGTTGGTGTACTTGCTGGCTGTCGCGGAAGCGGATTTCGGTTTTGGTCGGGTGGACGTTGACGTCCACGGCTTCGGGCGGCAGGTCGAGGAAGAGGACGAAAGCAGGCGTCAGCGCGTTGTGCAATACATCGCGGTATGCCTGCTTGACGGCATGGAGCATGACTTTGTCGCGGACAAAACGATGATTGACGAAGCAGTATTGTTTGTCGGTTTTGCCTTTGGCGAAAGTCGGCTTGGCAATCGCGCCATAGAGCCTTAGCGCGCCATTGCCGCTGTCAATTTCCAATGAGGCCGTCTGAAAATCATCGCCGACAATGGCGGCAATACGTTCATGCAGGCTTTGGGCTGGAAGTTTGAACACTTGTTTGCCGTCGCGTTTGAGCGAGAAGGCGATGTGCGGATGCGCCAGCGCGAGGCGCTCGAGCATGGTGGCGCAGTGGGCGTATTCGGTGTTTTCGGATTTGAGGAACTTGCGCCGCGCGGGGGTATTGAAGAAAAGTTCGGCGGCTTCGATGGAGGTGCCGACGGGGTGGGCGGCGGCGGTTGGGTTGCTGAGTTTGCCGTCTTCTGCTTTGACTTGGGTAGCGTGCGCGCTGCCGTCTTGACGGCTGGTCAGGGTCAGGCGGCTGACGGAGGCAATACTGGCCAAGCCTTCGCCGCGAAAGCCCATGCTGGCAACGTGTTCCAAATCGTTTAAGGTTTTGATTTTGCTGGTGGCGTGGCGGTGGAGCGCGAGTTCGATGTCGTCGGGGTGGATGCCGCCGCCGTTGTCGCTGACGCGGATGAGGCGGATGCCGCCGCCGGCCAGCTCGACATCAATCGCTGTCGCGCCTGCATCGATACTGTTTTCAACAATTTCTTTCAAGGCGTTGGCAGGGCGTTCGACCACTTCGCCGGCGGCGATTTGGTTGACGAGATGGTCGGGCAGGGCGGCAATTCGGGACATCGGTTTCTTTCAAAAAAGCAACGGCGGAAGGGGAAATTACAGGTATTTGCGCATCAATTCGCATTCGACGCGGACGGTTTTGTTCAGCTGCAATACGGCAGTACCGAGCGATTCATAACGGTTGAGCCGATAGAAAGGCACGGAATTGAGCGAGGCATACAGTTTGAGAAAGCTGAGGCCTGCATTTCGTGCCATTTCTTCAGCGCGGCTGAGCAGGGCCGTACCCAAGCCGAGATTGTGGAAGAGCGGATGGACGTATAAGGCGTCCAGTTGCGCTTCTTTGAAATCGACTTGGAAGAAGCCTTGAATCAGCCCTTTGTATTCGACCACCCACAAAGCTTTGTTTTTATCAGAGATGGTTTCCAAATAGCTGTTGATGTCGAGCAGACTTTCCCATGTGTGCATAATGGTTTCATCGTAACTGCGGATGCAGGCGTATTGAACGGCGTGTAGATGGGCGTTGTGTATGTCTTGGCAGTCTTTTTCGGTTGCTGGACGGAGGATGGTCAGAAGGCTCATGGCGGATGGTCGGAAAAATTGATTTCAGACGGCCTTTGGCAATCAAAGGCCGTCTGAAAAAAGTGGGTAAGGTTACAGGCTTTGATGTAAGGTTTGTGCGGTTTGGAACGCGTTGTCCGCATCGTTGGCCAAGACGGTAAAGTGGCCCATTTTTCGGCCTTTGCGCGCGGCTTTTTTACCGTAAAGATGCAGATGTGCATTCGGGTTGCTTTGCAGCGGCAACCATTCGGGTTCGCCGCAGTCTTCCTTCCAAACGTCGCCCAAAATATTCGCCATACAGCAAGAGCTCAGCAATTTGGTGTCAGCCGGAGATAGGTTGCACATCAGGCGAACCTGTTGCTGGAATTGGTCTGCCGCGCAGGCATCGATGGTATGGTGGCCGGAATTGTGCGGACGCGGCGCGATTTCGTTGACGACCAATTCATGTGTATCGCCGACAACAAACATTTCTACCGCCAATACGCCGACGTAGTTCAATTCATCGGCCAAACGCTGCGCCATCTGCCGCGCCTGTTGCTGCACGTCGGCACTCAGTCGCGCAGGGACGATGGAGTAGGCGAGGATACCGTTTTCGTGAATGTTTTCGGCAGGGTCGAAGGTTTGCACGTTGTCATTGTTCAGACGGCATACGATAACGGAAATCTCGCCGCGTAAGTCCACCATTTTTTCCAAAACGCAATCCACGCCGCCGTGTTCGGCAAATGCGGCTTTGAGTTCATCCAATGTTTTGACGCGGATTTGGCCTTTGCCGTCGTAGCCCAAAGTGGCAGTTTTCAGGATGCCGGGCAGAAATTGTACGCTTTCTTCAGTGATGTCTTCGGCCTTGCAAACTGCTTGATACGGCGCGGTTTGCAGGCCTGCTTTGCGTATCCATGCCTTTTCCTGAATGCGGTTTTGCGCGATGGCAACGCAGTCGCCGCTGGGGGAAACATTGGTGTGTTTGGCGAGAAAACGCATCGCGTCGGCATTGACGTTTTCAAACTCGGTCGTAACCGCCACGCATTTTGCCAATTCTTCCAAAGCTGCTTCATCGTCAAACGGCGCGCACAAATGGCGGTCGGCAAATTCCGCTGCCGGCGCATTCGGATCGGGATCGAGTACGGTTACTTTGTAGCCCATGGTTTTGGCAGCAACAGTAAACATTCTGCCTAATTGTCCGCCGCCAAGAATGCCGAGCATAGCAGGAGGGAGGATGGGGGATGTGTTCATGGATAATCGCTTTATGAAGAAATTGGGTAGGGTGTTTGCAGGCCGTCTGAACATGGTTTTACGGCTTCAGACGGCCTGATGTTTTAAAGCTTGCCGATAAATTGCGGCGGAACGTTTTCAGTTAACCATACGCCGTTGTCCGCCAGATAAAATTGGTGTCCTGCCGCAAGCATGGCGACAGTGTCGATGGTTAATACAACCGGCTTGCCGTGTCGGGAACCGACGTTGACGGCTGTTGCGGCATCGGCAGACAGATGGACAAAATGGCGCGAGGCAGAATGCAGGCCTTGCTCCAAAATAGACGGAACAGAGCGCTCAGCCGTACCGTGATACAAAATCTGAGGAGGCGTTGCCACTTTGTGTTCGACCTGAACTTGTGCCGTCGAATGACCTTGCGCAGCGCGGATACGTTTACCGTCTTCGGAAATTGTAAATCGTTTTTTGTCGTTGTTTTCGACCACTTCCAACAATACTTCGTAGGTCAGCGGATTACCCGTAAAGCCGCGCTCGGGATGGTTTACCTGCGTCAGTAGGGTATCAATATCCACCCAGCCGTCTTTATCCAAAGTAATACCGATTTGCTCGGGATGATGACGCAAGATAAAGCTGAGGAATTTGCTGATGGATTTTAGTTGTTTTTCTTTTAGTATCATAATCTTGTTGTTTAGTTATTTCAGAGCGTAGGCCGTCTGAAAACTATTTATCCAATCCTTCTTGCACCATTTGCGCTGCGCGTATTACTGCGCGGGCTTTGTTTTGGGTTTCCTGCCATTCGGAAGTTGGGTCGGAGTCGGCAACTACGCCTGCGCCGCTTTGGACGAATAGGGTATTGTTTTTAATCACGGCAGTGCGGATGGCAATGGCCAGGTCCATGTCGTTGTTGAAACTCCATACGCCGACTGCGCCGCCGTAGATGCCGCGTTTGCTCGGTTCGACTTCTTCGATGATTTCCATGGCGCGGACTTTAGGAGCGCCGGAAAGTGTGCCTGCGGGGAAGGTGGCGGCGAGGATGTCCATGTTGGTGATGCCCTCTTTCAGACGGCCTTCGACGTTGGAAACGATGTGCATTACATGAGAGTATTTTTCAATCACCATTTTGTCGGTGACTTTGACTTCGCCGGTTTTGCTGATGCGGCCGACGTCGTTGCGTCCCAAGTCAATCAACATGACGTGTTCGGCAATTTCTTTGGCATCGCTCAACAGGTCTTGTTCGTTGGCTAGGTCTTCGGCTGGTGTTTTGCCGCGCAGGCGCGTGCCGGCGATAGGGCGGACGATGACATCGTCGCGTTCGCGGCGGACGAGGATTTCGGGCGAAGAGCCGACAATATGGAAATCGCTGAAATCGTAGTAGAACATATATGGCGATGGGTTCAGCGTACGCAGGGCGCGGTAGAGGGCAAGCGGATTGTCGGTAAATTCCATGCTCATGCGTTGGCTGGGGACAACCTGCATGCAGTCGCCTGCAAAGATGTAGTCTTTGATTTTGTTGACGCAGGCTTTGAAAGGTTCTTCGCCAAATTCGCTGACTGCTTGCGTTTGCTTGCTGCCGAGCGAGAGCGGGATGGCGCAACTTTGGCGTAGCTGGGTACGGATGTCTTCAAGACGTTCGCGCGCGCGTTCGTAGCCGTTGGCTTGAGAGGGATCGGCATAAACAATCAGGTAGATTTTGCCGCTTAGGTTATCCACTACGGCAAGCTCTTGCGAGAGCATCAGGAGGATGTCGGGCGTACCGAGCGGATCGGCTTTAGCCGTATGTTTCAGGCGGTGGGCAAAATGTTCGAAATTGTAGATGGTTTCATAACCGAAGTAGCCGACCAGGCCGCCGGTAAAGCGCGGCAGGCTTGGGATTTCGGGCGTTTTGAAGCGGTTGTGGAAGGCTTCGATAAAGGGCAGGGGATTGCCGTCGTGTTGTTCGACGATTTCGCCGTTTTGATACACATCGACATGTTTGCCGCTGGTTTTGAGATAATGGCTGCAAGGCAGGCCGATGAAGGAATAGCGGCCGAAGCGTTCGCCACCGACAACGGATTCGAGCAGGTAGGTGAAAGGCTTGTTGGCTAGTTTGAGGTAGATTGAGAGCGGTGTATCCAAATCGGCAAGCAGCTCTTGAACGAGTGGAATGCGGTTGTAACCTTGTGCGGCTTGTGCTTGGTATTCTTGTTTGCTGATCATCTTGATAAGTCTTTCAGACGGCCTGTTTTAGGGTGTTAAATCGTGTGAAGAGTATAGCATTTTATTGGAATTGTTGACAGTCTGAGCGTTATGTCAGATATGGAAAACGCCGTCTGAAAAAGACGGCGCGAGGTATCAGGCAAGGGTATTGGAGATTTTGTTTTTTCGGCTCCGTTTCCACTTGAAAACATAAGCGGCAACAACGGGAATCAGGGCAATAATGGATTTGAATGTCCAGCCTGAATACCATGTGCCTTCGGGAACATCGCTTGCAAGCCAAGTGAAGTACGGCCACCAGCAGGCAACCAGGCTGCCGAGGAACAGCGGCCAAATATGACGGCTTAAGTTGCGTTGCCATAAAAGGAAACAGATGGCCGCCCAAACGAAAGTCAGTACGGTAATCAGGAGGATGGTGTAGGCATCTGAAATCAGGATGGCGGCAAAGTAGTAGCTGAGTGCGACCCATAATAGGGCAAGTACCAAAACAATAATTTCTTCCGGGCGTTTAAACATGATTTTTCTCTTTGTAAGACTGACAAGGCGACAATACTATACCCTAAACAAGGTGCGATGATAAGAGTCTTTCAGATGGCCTTGTAATCGGGTTTGCTATAATGTATGCAATCAATTTTTTGGAAAGGACAAACCATGACGGCAAACTTTCAAGAAACGCTGAAGGCTTTGGGCAAACAGGCGAAAAAGGAAGCTGCGGAGCGGGAGGCGGAAGCGAAGGCTAAAAAGCAGGTAGAGGATGTGGATTTCAGCAAGGCAGTTGGTAAGGTTACGCCGTTGAAAAATGCCGGCAACTATTATGAACAGCCCCGCGATAAATCACCTATGAAGCCGCGCCCCAAAGAAATGGCGACTTTGGAGCAGGAAGATTATTTTTATGTAGGCAGCGGCGGCTGGGAAGAACCGCCGGCTTCGTTCAGTAAAAATGGGCAGGGTAAAAATGATTTGATGCGTTTGCGAAACGGCCATTATCCCGTGGTAGCGGATGTAGATTTGCACGGCTATACGCAGGAGGAAGCGCAGCAGGTATTGAACGAATTTATTGAGTTTACGAAAAAACGCGGCGTTTGCGGCGAGATTGTCCACGGCAGCGGCTTGGGTTCTTCAGGCTATAAACCGGTTTTGAAAAATATGACGCGCCGCTGGTTGATGCAGCATCCTGATGTGTTGGCTTATGTCGAGCCCCGACAAGGCAATGATGGCGCAGTCAGGATTTTGTTGAAACGCCAACGCCGAGACGATGATTGGAAGCAGTAAAATAAAAAAAAGCAGTGTCAGTAAGATGACACTGCTTTTTATGTTTGTCAGACTAAGAAGATTTCTTTTTGGAAACCGATTCGCAACCTTTGCCATTTGTCATTGTAGTTTTGAACTTATCGGCAGAGTCAATATCAGTACATTTGTAAGCATTGCCCAAACTATCCATCCAAACGGAAAGGGTATAGCCTGTTTTGATGGGTATGGCTTTCAAACGATAGGCTCGGCTTTTATTGGCATCAATCATTTCGGCAGAGTATTGGTATTTGTCTACCAAATCTTTATGACCTTTATATGAGGAGATAAAGTCATCCAACTTGGTTTTAATTTCATCAGTTTTCCACTTTGGATTTTTAACTATCTGGTTTTTAAAAGCAGAATTGATGGCGACTAACTCGGCATGCGCTTGTGATTGGTAGCCGCGTTCAATGTAGCGGTTGTAAGAGGGAATGGCAATGATGCTTAGGATGGCTAAGATGGCGACGGCAATCATCATCTCAACCAGCGTAAAGCCTAGTTGTTGGGTAGAGGTGGTATTCATTATATTATTCGCTGGCAATGTAAGACTGAAGGACGACTTGGGTATTGGCATTCTTACCCCATGCTTTGGCGGTAACGCGGTAGGTGATTCGGCCTTCAGTAGTTTTACCTAAATATTCAATGATGTAGCGTGGATTTTTTGCAATGCCGCTATTTTTACCTAGAGAGTATTCTTTACCGTTGGCATCGATGCAAAGATTTTGATTTTTATCACATTTTCTTTTCCAGGCATCTTCAGTAGCGGTTTCTTCGATGGCTTCGCTGTCAGATTTCACGTTAGGTGTGGCGCAAAAACCATCTTTACACTCTTTGGTAAAATTAGTCTTTTTCCCTTCAATATCAAAAATTTGATTTTCACCTTCACGCAATGCGGCTTCGGCCAAGGAGGTTGCCAGTTTGCGGTCGGCATCGTTGGTGCTGATACGCTGTTCGGTATTGTAGGACTGGGTGGCTGTAACCACGAGCAGGGCGATGACGATCATCATCATTAATACGATAAACAAAGCATAGCCTTGTTGCCGGTCAGGTTTTATTAGAGTGATCGGTCGGCGCATACGTTTCCTCCGCGGATGGTGGCATTAATATTGTAGATATCGACTTTATTGTCTTGTTCTTTCGATGAGTCGATACTGCCGTTATTCAGTACGATTTGGATTGAGGCAGGAGACTTGGCTTCAGCTGAGCTATCCAATGCGTTTTTGTATTCAAATGATTCTGTATTTACGCCGCTGGCAGAAGCATTTTCAGAATGAGGACATTCTGCATAGATATAGTGAATATCCATAGCAGTGATGCCTTTAATCAGTAGCTGCGGATTACCCCATGAGCCATCATCTGATAATTGGAAACGGAATAAGCCACTCTCTTCACCAAGTTTACCGACGGCATAGGCAATCATTTCATGCTTCATAATGGCGATACTGCCGTTTTGATCAGAGTCGGTAATTTTCAAAGCCGTTTTTGCCGCATCCAAATCTTTAATTTCTGTTTGAGGTTTGGCAATGCCGAAACAGCTGCTGACAATAGCAGTTTTTGCAGCAGGGTTTGCTTTGTCGATTCCATATTGAAACAGCAGGGCTTTGCCGGTTTGAGCAAAGCCTGCATAGCCTAATTTATTGATTTCTTTAATCGGTAACAGATTATTCACACCAGCCGTTTTCAATGTGTATTCATCCGAGCTTTTTTCTTCTGTTACTGCAGAGGCAGGAAAATTAGACATATTGAAGCAGCCGAAATTGCCTGCCATACGTGCATCACGGACGATCATATTGGCGGCGTTGCGCAAATCTTGTTGGATACCGATACGGGTGTTGGCAGATTTGTTCAATCCGCGTGCAGTAAAGTAGGTGGAGCTGACAGCCATTAAGACAATCATGCTGAGCAGGCTGGCAACCAGAAATTCAAGGATGCTGAAACCGCGCATCGTGGTTTTATTGGGAATATGGTTGAGTAAGCGTTTATTGTTCATTGTTAGTCTCTTACGCGTGATTGGTAGGTATAGACAACGTGATGTCCCGATGTATTGAGATTTTTTGCGGTATTTTCTTCTTCGACATCTTGCAACCATAAAACTTTCACGATGGTCGTGTCGCCTTTACCATCGCATTTTGCGTTAAACCCATTTTCATAAGTCGGCTCTGCACCGGAAGAATCTTTGCAGATGGTCGAGAAGACTTGGGCTTCGGGAAGGGCTTTGGCTAAATCGGCTTTAAACTGGGTAATTTGAGCTTGCGCAAGTTGCGCTTTTGTCATTTTATCTTTAAATTCATTAGTTTGCTTTGAGTCTTTCAGCTGTTCAGAGCTTGATGTGATGTAAGCATCGTAGGATTTTTTATAACGGGAGGTTTTATTGCCTGCAGTATCGGCCTCTTCAGAAAGCGTCGGATTAATGAGCATGCCTTCAATCAGATTTTGTGTAATTTGGGCGACTGTGGTTTGATTTTCAGACTCACGTACGTTGGTTACGGTACGCAATTGAACAGCCAGCAGGGCGAGTACGCCGATAGCAAGGACAAACATGGCAATCAAAACTTCAATCAGGGTCATGCCTGATTGGAGTTTTGGGGTAAAGCTTGTTGATCTCGTTTTCAGACGGCCTTTAAATGATCTGAGATGAGTAGGATTAGTAATGTTCATAAGATACCGTTGTTATTATTCGGAAGTGTATTCGCATATTTCGCGATCATCGTTTTTAGCACAGATTTCGACATGCCCATTGCCATTAATTAAAAGTACGGTAGCACGGGCTTTTTTGGTTTCAGGATCGGCAGCGGATTTATCTGTTAGGCTGATTTTGATGTAGCCGTCTGAAAATTGATAACTCTCGCCCTTATTGTTTGAATATTCAAATGTACCATTGCGCAGGAATTTCCACCAGACTTCTTTTGGATCGGAAGAGGAGAGGGGGGAACGTGAAGTACCGATGGGAATATAGTCGAAGCGGTATTCCACTTTTTCAGTGTCGCCATTGAGAATGATGTAGCGGATAGATAAATCGTCTTCATCATTTTGATAGCTGGAATTTTCGTTTTTATCGGCGTAGGCCAACATACCAATACTGGTACTGGTACTGTTTTTTTTGTGAATGCAACCATTATGCGAGCCATCGGATTTGATTTTGGCCGGGCAGATGTAAACGGGAAGATTGAGACGGACGGCCTCATTACGCGCGAAGCGCAGCAGATTGGCAATTTGCTCTGCTTGCGATGCCGCACGTCTGGAGGCAATCCATTGATTCATATTGGGAAGTGCGATGACGGCCATTACTGCTGCAATAGTAATGACGATCAGCAACTCAATTAGGGTGAAGCCTTTTTGTGTCTGATACATGAGTGATTTTTTGGTAGTAATGTGTTGGGGTAACTGACGTTTTCTCTTTTTGCATTTGCCTGCGGCAATGCTTTTGCTTTTATTAGATTTATTTTAAACGATTTTGTAATGCGTGACTAATGAAATATGAAATTTGGTTAGTTTTTCAGATAATCTGTCTCAATCTTCCATCAACATAGATTCTGGAACATAGGCAGCATTATCAAATTTGGTAAATTGACCCATCCAAGTGAGGAATACTTTCCCGACAGGACCGTTACGGTGTTTGCCGATAATACATTCCGCCAAGCCTTTTGTGGGTGATTCTGAGTTGTAGTATTCATCACGATACATGAACATAATCAAGTCGGCATCTTGTTCGATTGCGCCGGATTCACGCAAGTCGGACATCATCGGGCGTTTGTCGGTACGCTGCTCAACGGTACGGCTCAACTGCGACAGGGCAATGACGGGAACTTGCAACTCTTTAGCCAATGCTTTGAGGGAGCGGGAAATTTCGCCAAGTTCGGAAGCGCGGTTGTCAGAACGGCCGGAGCCGGACATTAATTGCAGGTAGTCAATGACGATCAAACCCAATTTGCCGTTGAACTGGCGCGCAAGGCGACGGGCGCGGGCGCGCAATTCGAGCGCAGTCAAGCCCGGAGTTTCATCGATATACATGGGTGCATCGGAGAGTTTAACGACCGCTTCGTTCAGACGGCCCCAGTGTTCGTCTTGCAATCTGCCGGTTTTTAAAACGCTTTGATCCAAACGTCCGACTGAACCCAGCATACGCATAACCAGCTGCGCACCGCCCATCTCCATTGAGAATACAGCGACAGGCAATTTGTTTTCTACGGCAACGTGTTCGGCGATGTTGATCGAAAAGGCGGTTTTACCCATAGACGGACGGCCTGCGACGATAATCAAATCGCCCGGTTGGAGGCCTGATGTTTTTTTGTCGAGGTCGATAAAACCTGTCGATATGCCGGTTACTTCGTCAGGATTGTCGCGCGAATAAAGCATATCGATGCGCTCGACCACTTCTTTCAACAGGTCGGGCATCTCAAGGAAGCCTTGTTTGGATTTGGCGGTACTTTCGGCGATTTGGAATACTTTGTTTTCTGCCTCGTCCAAAAGCTGGCCTGCATCGCGCCCTTGCGGATTGTATGCGCTGCGTGCAATTTCCGTGCCGACTTCGGCAAGCTGGCGCATGATGGAACGCTCACGCACGATTTCGGCGTAGCGGCGGATATTGGCTGCGGATGGCGTGTTTTGCGCCAGTGTAATCAGATAGTTGAATCCACCTGCCGCTTCCAATTCTTCATTTCGTTTCAAACTTTCTTGAACGGTAATGACGTCGGCAGGGCGGCTTTCATTAATCAGGTTGGCAATCGCACGAAAAATTAGGCGGTGTTCGTGGCGGTAGAAATCCTCGCCGGAAACGACATCGGCAATACGGTCCCAGGCAGAATTTTCCAGCATCAGGCCGCCCAAAACGGATTGCTCCGCTTCTGTGGAATGCGGCGGCAGTGATAATGCGCTGATTTCACGGTCTTCAGACGGCATATCGGAATAATTGCTCATGACGGGCATCTCTGGCTGGAAAATTGTAATCCGCTATTATAACGCAGTGTAAGTTCAATTGGTTTGTTTAGGCTAAAGCAGGTAAAATAGTCATGTTGTCAATATGACGACGCACACTACCAAAATATAAATATCAACAATCAGGAGCACAAAAATGGAACATAAGCTGCCACAACTGCCTTATGAACTGGACGCATTGTCCCCACATCTGACCAAAGAAACTTTGGAGTTCCACTACGGCAAACACCATCAAACCTACATCACCAACTTGAATAATCAAATCAAAGGCACTGAGTTTGAAGAAATGCCTTTGGAAGAAATCGTGAAAAAATCTTCCGGCGGTATGTTCAACAACGCTGCCCAAACTTGGAATCACACTTTCTACTGGCTGGGCTTTACTCCTAAAGGCCAAGGCAAACCTGCCGGCGAATTGGCTGCGGCCATCGATGCCAAATGGGGCAGCTTCGAGAAATTCCAAGAAGCGTTCAATGCCTGTGCGGCCGGTACTTTCGGTTCTGGTTGGGCATGGTTGGTGAAAACGCCTGCCGGCGAATTGGATCTGGTTTCTACTTCCAATGCAGGTACTCCGCTGACTACTGAAAATACTCCGCTGTTGACTTGCGACGTATGGGAACACGCCTACTACATCGACTACCGCAACAGCCGTCCTAACTACCTGAAAGGTTTTTGGGAAATCGTTAACTGGGATGAAGTTGCCAAACGCTTCGCCGCATAAAACGATATGAATGAAAAGGCCGTCTGAAAGATTTTCAGACGGCCTTTTTGTTGATATTGGATGAGGAAAATGGTTTAGATGAATGTTTTTTCTGCCTGATGCGCAAAATTATCATGGAGCGGACAAAAAGGAAAATGGGAGATTAATGTTACAATATTGTTAACAATTTTTCGATTCCACATGATATGGAATCAGCGTTTGACATACATAAGATAAGAGGATTTTATGAAGTTTTTAGACCGTGAGGCGACCATTGCCCAACCCGGCTTTAATCGTTGGCTGGTACCGCCTGCCGCTTTGGCCGTGCATCTTGCCATCGGGCAGATATACGCTTATTCCGTGTTTAATGCGCCTTTAACCAAGCTTATCGGTATCACTGAGTCGGCTGCCGGAGATTGGAAGCTGACCACGGTGGGTTGGATTTTCAGTATCGCCTTGGCGATGTTGGGCGCGTCTGCGGCCATGTTCGGTACTTGGATGGAACGCGTTGGGCCGCGTAAGGCGATGTTTGTTGCCGCCTGCTGTTTTAGTTTGGGCTTTTTTGTGTCGGCAATCGGCGTCCATACGCACAATCTGTTTTTGCTTTATTTGGGCAACGGCGTGATTGGCGGGATTGGTTTGGGCTTGGGCTATATCGGGCCTGTATCGACATTGATGAAATGGTTTCCCGATAAACCTGGCATGGCAACAGGCTTGGCGATTATGGGTTTTGGCGGTGGCGCGATGTTGGCCTCGCCTTTGTCGGTATCGCTGATGAGTTTTTTCTCCAGTGAAACTTCGGTTGGCGTCGCGCAGACTTTTGTGGTTTTAGGGTTGTTTTATTTGGTGTTGATGATGTTCGGCGCGTTTACGATCCGAGTACCTGCCGATGGCTGGAAACCTAAAGGTTATGTTGCGCCGAAAAACAAAAGCAAATTGGTCAGCAGCAATCATGTCAATGTCTCACAAGCCATGAAAACGCCGCAATTCTGGCTCTTGTTCTGGGTGTTGTGTTTGAATGTAACGGCCGGTATTGGTGTGTTAGGACAGGCTTCCGTCATGATTCAGGAGCTGTTTTCCGAGGCGTCTGTGGGAAAACAAGCGGCCATTGGTGCGGGCGCGGCGGCAGGTTTTGTGAGCCTGTTGAGCCTGTTTAATATGGGCGGCCGCTTTTTGTGGTCCAGCGTGTCCGATAAAATCGGCCGTAAAAACACTTATACCATTTTCTTCGTGCTCGGCTCGCTGTTGTATTTTGCCATTCCGTCTATTGGCGGGAGCGGTAACAAGGCTTTGTTTGTCATTGGTTTCTGCGTCATTATTTCCATGTATGGCGGTGGTTTTGCAGCGATTCCGGCGTATTTGAAGGATTTGTTCGGCACTTATCAAGTCGGTGCAATCCACGGTAGGATTTTGCTCGCATGGTCAACTGCGGCCGTTATTGGCCCGGTGTTGGTTAACTATATCCGCCAAAGTCAAATTGAAAGCGGTGTTCCGGCTGCCGAGGCTTATAGCATTACCATGTACATCATGGCGGGTTTGTTGATTGTCGGTTTGCTGTGTAACTTGAGTGTCCGTTCGGTTCATGAAAAGCATCACGAGAAAGACATTAAAGTAGCGGCACATAGCCGCAATCCCGATGATGAAACCGCTGTATCCGATGCCTATCTGATTAGCAAAAAAGTATCAGCGGGTGGTATCGGTGTATGGTGGCGCTGGGCTTTGGTCTGCATTCCTTTGGGCTACGGCGTCATTATGGTGTTTGTGAAAGCCTTAAGTTTGTTTAATTGATTGTTGAAAATGAAAGGCCGTCTGAAAGTTTCAGACGGCCTTTTTAAATGTTGAACAATTAATCTTTTGATACGCTGATGGTATGCTTGATATGTTTTAAATTCGCAACGATGGTAAAAGTCATCATCACCAGTAAAGCCCATGAGCTCCATTTGCTGATGTGTACCGATGCCCACGCGCCGATTTGGTTGGGATAGCGCCAAACGCCGAATAAAGTTCCTAAATTTTCCGCCAGCCAAATGAAAAATCCAATCAGGACGAAAGCGAGCAGGAGCGGCATTTTGCGAGTGGTGTCATAGGGCGTGTACAAGACTGTCGTCCGGGCGTATAGGCCGAGGGCAAAGGCTGCGAGATACCAGCGATAGTCGCCGATATAGTGATGGGTGAAAAAATTGATATAAATCGCCAGCGCGCACAAAGTGCCCAACCAATATGGCGGATGGCTTTTGATTTTGAGATTAAACAGCCGCCATGCTTGGATAATATAGCTACCGACCGCGGCATACATAAAGCCAGCAAACAGCGGTACGCCGCCGATTTTGGTATATGCTTCTTCCGGATAGCTCCAGGATTGGATACCGCCCGATGTTTTGAACCACTCTAAAGCAAAGCCGACCAAGTGAAACAGCGTAATCGATTTTACTTCGTCCCAAGTTTCCAGCTTGAAATACAGCATGGCTGCTTGCACGGAGACGGCAAAAATCAGCAGTAGGTCATAGCGCGAAATTCCCAGCCAACCTGTTTTCGGAATAAGAAACATAGCAATGAAAAACAAGCCTGCAAATAAGCAGGCTCGTGCTTCTTTCAAACCGAAAAACCAAAATTCAACGATAAAGCGTCGCCAACCATGCAAATCCTTGCGTTTGGGATGCTCAGTCAGCCAAGTATCCAGTTTGCCCAACATATTTTCAGACGGCCTCTTTAGCTTGATAATGTTTTAGGCAGACTGAATTGGAATGACACGGTTTTGCTTACGTTTTGCGCCACCTTCACAATAGTTGGTTTTGACATAATCTTCAACGATTTGCAAAAACTCGGCAGCGATATTGTCGCCTTTGAGGGTCACTTTGCGTTCGCCGTCTACATAAACCGGCGCAACCGGTGTCTCTCCAGTGCCTGGCAGACTGATACCGATATCAGCAAGCTTGCTTTCGCCCGGGCCATTGACTACGCAACCCATTACGGCAACGTTCAATGATTCAACGCCTGGATACTCAGTGCGCCAAACAGTCATTTTTTGACGTAAATAGTTTTGTACGTCTTGCGCCAATTCTTGGAATACGGTACTGGTGGTACGGCCGCAGCCTGGGCAGGCTGTAACCATTGGTGTGAAGGAACGCAAGCCCATGGTTTGCAGGATTTCCTGACCGACAATGACTTCCTGAGTACGCGAACTGCCGGGCTCGGGGGTTAGGGAGATTCGAATGGTGTCGCCGATGCCTTCTTGCAGCAATACAGCCAAGGCAGCGGTAGATGCCACAATACCTTTGCTGCCCATGCCGGCCTCAGTCAGACCGAGATGGAGCGGATAGCGGCAACGGCTGCCCAATTCGCGGTAAACATGAATCAAGTCTTGTACGGCGCTGACCTTGCACGACAAAATGATTTTATCTTCAGGCAAGCCCAAAGCCACGGCTTTTTCTGCCGACTCCAGCGCCGAAACAATCAAAGCTTCTTTCATGATTTCTTCAGGCGGTTTTGGTGTGGCAGAGGCCAAGTTAGCATCCATCATGCGCTTGGCAAGGCTTTGATCAAGCGAACCCCAGTTCACACCGATGCGTACGGCTTTATTGTTTTCTGCCGCCGTACGAATCATAAAGGCAAATTTCTCATCACCTTTTGCGCCTTTGCCGACATTGCCCGGGTTGATGCGGTATTTAGACAGGGCTTTGCCGCATTCGGGAAATTCAGCCAATAAGCGTTCGCCATTGAAATGGAAGTCGCCGATCAGGGGCGTGGTGTAACCCATATCGTCTAAGCGGCTGCGGATTTCGGCGACTTTGGAAGCCGCTTCCGGAGTATTAACCGTGATGCGTACCATTTCCGAGCCGGCATCGCTCAACTCTTTGACCTGTCGGGCGGTTGCTTCTGCATCTGCGGTGTCGGTATTGGTCATAGATTGCACAACAACGGGCGCATCCGAACCGACGATGAGATGATCAATTTGTACTTGATGTGTCAGACGGCGTTTAGGTGTGGTCATTTTAGTTTTTTCCTGCAACAAAAGAGGCGGATTTTTCACCGGCAACACGGTGTTTTAAAGGTTCGATTGGTGTGCCGCCGTAATTGGCTTCCGAACCGGCTGCAATACCGATCCAAACATTATAAGGTGCGCCGCCTCTCAGACGATGTTCGCTTCCGGCCGGAACAATGCGGCTGAATACTACTTTTCCATCTTTGTCTGTAATAATCAGATTGCTCCGGTATTGGACTTTAATCCACAGTTCGTCTTTTTCGACTTTGACGGCAGGTTTTTCTTCTACAACGGCAGAAGCTGCTGAAGCTGCTTGTTCATTGGCTGCTTCAGGCTTATTGGTAATTTCTTTTTTGCCCTCTTCGGTCATTTCGCTAACGGCGACATTATCCGTTTTCAAAGCAGGCGTTTTCATCGTATCGGCAACATCTTTGCTGTTTTGAATATTTGCCTGTTCGTTTTCATAGCTGGATTTACTTTGCCAAAAGTAAACACCGCCTATTGCTAAAGCCAATGCGGCTGCACCCAATATCCATTTAGGGAAACCCTGTTTTTCAGCATCTTCGTAGCTTAAGCCGCTGTTGGTGCTGCGTGTTACTGCATATACATGGTCTTCAAGTTGCGGAGTAATCGAGTGCAAATGTTTGGTGATGGTTTGTTCATCGATTTTGAGGAATCGTGCATATGAACGAAGATAGCCTGAGACGAAGACAAGGCCCGGAAAATTTGAATATTCCCCTTTTTCCAAGGCATCAATTTGTTCGGCAGACAGTTTTAAACGTGAAGCAACATCTTCAATATCGATTTTGGCATCAGTTCTGTGTTTGCGTAATTCATCCCCCAGTGTTTTGGCGGCTTGTGTGTCGTAGTTGATTTTATCGTTATTTTCCATTTAGTGGCCTGTTGTAACAGTTTGTAGTTCGTCAGAATAAGGGAAGTTTGCCCTAAGCTGGGCTTCGTATTCGTATGCGGCGTGTTTATTGCCCAAGGCAGTGGCCAAGCGCCAGCCTAAAAGCAAATCGTCAGCCTGCAGGACATCGACTTTGCTTTGGTATTGACGGAAATAATAGTCGGCATCGTTCAGATTGCCTGCCATCATTTTGGTTCGGGCAAGCTCTTTGAAAGCAGGGAAGAATTGTGGATTGGCTGCCAAAGACCTTTCCAAATAGGCTTGAGCCAAAGAGTATTGGCCTAATCTTGCGCTGCAAATGCCTTTATTCATATTGGCAATAAAGGGGCTCGGGTAGGTCGGGTCGGCCAGTGCTTTATCAAAATAAGCCATAGATTCGGCAGGTGCATTCATTTGATTGCATAAGAACCAACCGTAATTGTTGTTAACTTCCGCACTATCCGGTTTTAAAGATAATGCTTTAAGAAAACTTTCCTGAGCTTTATCGCGGACCTTCAGATACTGATATATTTCAGCGCGTACCAGCCAAGCAATATCGTTTTTTGAATTGAATTTAAGCGCCTCTTCGATACTTTCAGTAGCTTGGCGGTAGTTTTGGCCGCGCATATATTCCACGGCAAGCTGGGTTTTGATATTAGAAACCTGAATGGCACGTTCTTTGGGGCTTGGTCCGGAAGAGGATGCGCAGGCAGAAAGAGTCAGTGCGGTAAGTAAAGCGAATCCGAACTTGATTTTCATAATTAACCTTATTGTTCGACCAAAATTTGTTGCCATTTTTGTTGGCGGCGTGTTTTATCTTGTACTTGTCCGGCCAATTGTCCGCAAGCGGCATCAATATCGTCGCCGCGGGTTTTGCGGACAGTAACGACAAAGCCGGCTTGTTGCAGAATATCGCGGAAGACGCGGATATTTTCATTGGTAGAACGTTCGTAGCCGGAATTCGGGAAAGGGTTGAACGGAATCAGATTGAATTTGCACGGTACGTCTTTAACCAATTCAATCAATTCGCGCGCGTGTTGGGCCTTGTCGTTGATGCCGTCGAGCATAACGTATTCAAAGGTAATAAAGTCGCGGGGGGCTTTGACCAGATAACGTTGACAGGCCGCCATCAATTCTTTCAACGGATATTTCTTATTCAGCGGAACGATTTGATCGCGCACTTCGTCATTGGAAGCGTGTAAAGATACGGCTAAAGCAACAGGCATTGCATCACGCAGTCTGTCCATTTGCGGAACCATGCCCGAAGTGGAAACGGTCACGCGGCGGCGGCTCAAGCCATAGCCGTGATCATCCAGCATAATGCTCAAAGCGGTAACAACATTATCAAAGTTTGCCATGGGTTCGCCCATACCCATCATCACCACGTTGGAGATAACGCGTTCATTTTTAGGGGTAACGCCCATGGCTTTATTGGCCCACCAAAGCTGGCCGATAATTTCTGCGGCAGTCAGATTGCGGTTGAAACCTTGTCGTCCGGTAGAGCAGAAGGTGCATTCCAATGCGCAACCAACCTGGGAAGAGATGCACAAAGTGCCGCGTTCGGCTTCGGGGATGAAGACGGTTTCTACACCGTTGCCCGTGCCGACATCCAGCAACCATTTGCGTGTGCCATCCGTAGATTCTTGCGCCATCATTAATTTAGGCACTTCGATTGTGGCTTGTTCATTCAGCTTGGCGCGCAATGATTTGGCCAAGTCAGTCATTTCTTCAAAGTTTTGTGCACCGGCTTGATGCATCCAACGCATGACTTGCTTGGCGCGGAAAGGTTTTTCACCCATTTCGGCAAAGTGTTGCGTCAGTCCGTTTAAATCGTAATTCAGTAGATTGGTTTTCATGTATTTTTATGTTTCTCAATAAAGCTTTTAAAGTAAAGAGGCTTATCGGTCAGCTTTGCTTTAAAAGCCTTTAGGGGGTTTCAGACGGCCTGTCATTTGCAGTGTATACAAAGCACTTTTGCCGTCCGATATGGAATCGGACGGCCGTAAAGCGGCTACAGGATTTTTGCTTTTATCGTGGGCAGATTTCGCTTTGGCTGAAGAAGTAGGCAATTTCAATCGCAGCGTTTTCCACGCTGTCAGAACCGTGCACTGCATTGACGCTGACAGATTCTGCAAAGTCGGCGCGGATTGTGCCTGGAGCGGCATCAGCCGGATTGGTTGCGCCCATCAATTCACGATTTTTAGCAACGGCGTTTTCACCTTCCAATACTTGAATCATGACGGGATTGCGTGTCATGAATTTAACTAGGTCTTCGTAAAAAGGGCGGCCTTTATGTACGGCATAAAACTCTTTTGCTTCGCGCTCAGACAGCTGTTTCATTTTTGCCGCAATAATGCGCAGGCCGTTTTCTTCAAAGCGGCTGTAAATCTTGCCGATGACGTTTTTTTCTACCGCATCGGGTTTGATGATGGAAATCGTACGTTCGATGGCCATATTATGTCCTTGTTTTTATTGAAAGGTAAGTTGTCGTAACCCAAAGGCAAGGGGAGTGTATTTTACCAAATTTCGCCCTTTTTTGGGAAAGGCATTATTTGCTTAAAGTCAGGTGCGGTTGCTCCAAATAGACTTCGGACTGCATTTCGACCATACGGCTGGCTGTACGGGTAAATTCTTCGGCAAAATCGCCTTCGACATAAATATCATTTACGCCAACGGCACTGGTGGCGCACAATTTCACGCGGAAGTCATATAAAACGTCAATCAACCATGTCAGACGGCGTGCTTCTGCTTTTTCTTGAGGGGTCAGGCGTTCCAATCCTGATAGAAAAACCATCTCGTAATGTTCGGCCAAATAAAGATAGTCGGCTTGTGAGCGCGGACCGAAACACAATGCACGGAAATCAAACCAGATGGCGCGTTCCGACTGGGCTTTATGAGGAATTTCCCGTCCATGAATAATGCTGATTCCCGGATTTAATTCAGAGATTCCGCTCATTTCTTTAAATAAAGCAGCCAGTTTTTGCTCGTTTTCTTCATTATTGGGCACAAAGAAAATTTCGGCAGGGCGTAATGTGCGCAATCGGTAATCTTCGCCGCCATCTACATTTAAAACGGTCAGGTTAGATTCGATAAGGGCGATGGTTGGCAGAAAGCTGCTGCGGTTTTGGCCTTGAGGATAGAGTTCGGATGGGGCGTAGTTAGAAGTAGCCACCAAAACAACACCTTCGCTCAGCAGGTTTTCCAACAAACGGCCTAAAATCATCGCATCGGCAATGTCGCTGACGTGAAATTCATCAAAGCATAATACGCGTGTTTCTTTGGCAATTTCTGCTGCAACGGCTTTTAAAGGATTCGCTTCACTCTTTAAAGCTTTCAGCCGTTGATGAATTTCGGCCATAAAGGCATGGAAATGCACGCGGCGCTTACGGCGATAAGGGAGGCAGCCAAAAAAAGCGTCCATCAGGAAACTTTTACCGCGTCCTACGCCGCCATAAAAATAGAGTCCTTTAGGTACTTGAGGGGAACGCAGGCTGCGGCCGAGAAAACGGTTGCGTTTGCGTTTGAACATCATCAGCTCGGTCCACAAGCGATCCAAATATTCAATGGCTCGTGCTTGTGCTTCGTCACGGATGAAGTTGGGTTGTTCGGCGGCGGCCTGATACCAAGTTAATGGGCTGTGGTTTTCAAATGGCGGTGGCGTAAATAGTTGGTCTCTATTGCTCATGTATAACCTTTATTATGTTTTGCTGGCGATAGTCGAAACATCTTCCGCAATAATTTGGACAGTAGTCGGAATGATGTTCTCATTATGGAATGGTCGGTCTATTATAAATGATTTCAGACGGCCTGCGTTTTTTGCAAAGGCTTTGTTGTCAATATAGTTGGAAAAGTGTGCGATTAAGGTGCAAGTAAAAAGGGCTGGCTTTAGTATTTTTTGAAAAAACAAAAAAACGCCGCATTTCTGCGGCGTTTTGCTACTAAGTATTAATGAGCACTTTCTTGCAATGCCAAGTCTACACGCTCACGCAACTCTTTACCCGGTTTGAAGTGGGGAACATGTTTTTCAGGCACTTCCACACGTTCGCCGGTTTTAGGGTTGCGCCCGATACGGGCAGGGCGGTGGTTCAAGTCGAAGCTGCCGAAGCCGCGGATTTCGATACGTTGTCCACGAGCCAGTGAGCGGGTCATGGTATCAACCAAGACTTTTACACTGTATTCGACATCTTTAGCCAGCAGTTGGTTGCCATTTTTTTCGGCAAACACTTCTGCAAGGCGAACCATCAATTCAGACTTCGTCATGTCTGCAACCTTATTCTTGGTCGCCGGACAGTTTGGCTTTCAGCAAGTCGCCCAAGCTGGTAGTACCGGCATTGGCAGTTGCAGCGGCATTAACTGAATTTAGCGCTTCGCGGTTTTCTTTAGCGTCTTTCGCTTTAACAGACAGACGGATGCTGCGGTTTTTGCGGTCAACGGTAACGATAACGGCTTCAACTTCGTCGCCTTCTTTCAGTTTGGTAGTCAGGTCTTCAACGCGGTCAGCGGCGAATTCAGAAGCAGGCAGGTAGCCTTCAACTTCTTCAGACAGAGCAACTACGGCACCTTTGGCGTCAACAGATTTCACAGAACCTTTAACCAAAGAACCTTTGTCGTTTACGCTGATGAAGTTGCCGAACGGATCACCTTCCAGTTGTTTGATGCCCAAAGAGATGCGTTCTTTTTCAACGTCGATGGCCAATACAACGGCTTCAACTTCTTCGCCTTTTTTGTATTTGCGTACAGCTTCTTCGCCGGCTTCAGTCCAAGACAGGTCAGACAAGTGAACCAGGCCGTCGATACCGCCAGGCAGACCTACGAATACGCCGAAGTCAGTGATAGATTTAACTGCGCCGGAGATTTTGTCGCCTTTGTTGTGGTTGGCGGCAAACTCTTCCCAAGGGTTAGCTTGGCATTGTTTCATGCCCAAAGAGATACGGCGGCGGTCTTCGTCGATTTCCAGAATCATGACTTCAACTTCGTCACCCAGTTGAACAACTTTGCTTGGGTGTACGTTTTTGTTGGTCCAATCCATTTCGGAAACGTGTACCAAACCTTCGATGCCTTGTTCGATTTCAACGAATGCACCGTAGTCGGTCAGGTTGGATACTTTACCGAACAGGCGGGTACCTTGTGGGTAACGACGGGTCAGGCCGCTCCAAGGATCTTCGCCCAGTTGTTTCATGCCCAGAGAAACGCGTTGTTTGTCTTGGTCGAATTTCAGGACTTTGGCTTCTACTTCTTGACCAACTTCCAAAACTTCGCTTGGGTGTTTCACACGGCGCCATGCCAAGTCGGTGATGTGCAACAGACCGTCGATGCCGCCCAAGTCAACGAATGCACCGTAATCGGTGATGTTTTTAACGATACCTTTGATAACTGAACCTTCTTGCAGGTTTTCCAGCAAGGCTTTGCGTTCTTCGCCCAAAGTAGCTTCCAGAACAGCGCGGCGGGACACAACGACGTTGTTGCGTTTTTTGTCCAGTTTGATCACTTTGAATTCAATTTCTTTGCCTTCGAAGTGAGAAGTGTCTTTTACAGGACGTACGTCAACCAAAGAACCCGGTAGGAATGCGCGGATGCTGTTGATCATAACAGTCAGGCCGCCTTTGACTTTGCCATTGATAACGCCGGACAGGATGTCGCCGTTTTCCATAGCTTCTTCCAAAGCGATCCAGTCGGCAGCGCGTTTGGCTTTTTCGCGGGACAGTTTGGTTTCGCCGAAGCCGTTTTCAACAGATTCGATGGTAACGGTAACGAAATCGCCAACTTTAACTTCAATCTCGCCCTGAGCGTTTTTGAATTCAGCAACATCAATCAGAGATTCTGATTTCAGACCTGCGTTAACGGTAACGAAGTTTTGATCGATGCCGACTACTTCGGCAGTAATCACTTCACCTGGGTTCATCTCTTGCAGGGTAAAGCTTTCTTCCAGCAGCTGGGCAAAATTTTCCATAGTCATATATACTCTTTTCGGTACACCGCCAAGGGGTGCGGGTTAGGTTTGAAATGACCTGCCGTCCTTGGCGCGGCAGGTTGGGAAATGTTTTCAGACGGCCTTGTTATTAGGGTTAACAGGCCGTCTGAAATGAAAACTTCGCGATTATACTCCAAATTTTAAACTTTATGATACCAATCAAGCACTTTTTTTACAGCTTCTTCGATAGAAAGGTTGTCAGTATCTAAAAGCAGGGCGTCGGGCAGCTGTTTCAACGGAGCAACAGGGCGGCGGCGGTCCGCTTCGTCGCGCGCTTCAATGTCCGACAAAATACGCTCGAATGCAACCCCTTCGCATGGGATACCGAGTTGTTTGGCGCGACGTTGGGCGCGGACATTGGCACTTGCAGTCAGGAAGATTTTTAATGCGGCATCAGGGAAAATAACCGAGCCGATATCGCGGCCGTCGGCGACCAAACCTTTTTCGGTCAGGAAATCGCGTTGGCGCTGCAAAAGGGCGGTACGCACTTTAGGCAACTGCGCGACGGCAGATGCGCCCATACCAATCGCTTCGGTACGGATTTGCTCGGATACATCTTCGCCGTTTAATAACACGACGCTGCCTTCAAATTGTGCGGGCAAAGTTTCTGCCAGTGTGCTGACGGCGTCTTCATCTGTCCAGGCAACATTTTGTTTTTGTGCGTAAAGCGCGGTCAGGCGGTAAAGCGCACCGGAGTCGAGGTAAAGAAAACCCAAGGCTTCGGCTACGCGTGAGGCAACCGTCCCTTTGCCGGATGCGCTGGGGCCGTCGATGGCAATGACTTTTTGCTTGAGGCTCATGTGTTCTCCTGAATGCGATAGGTATTTGAATTAACCGTTTATTATACGTTGCTTTGGCCGTCTGAAAACGAAAATTTTTGTGTGATTTAAATTTGAGGGAAAAGTGGCTCGGCCTTATCGGGTATAATGGCCAAAATCATAATTTAACCGCTTTATCTGATTGTTCGGGCCGTCTGAAACAACGGGTCGGGAACGGTCTTAGAATTTAGAAACATTATGTTACAAACCGATAATCTTACTTCTGCACAACCTCAGCGCATTATCACTGCTCAAAATATTTCAGCTCAGGAAGAATTGCTTGAACGCGCTTTACGTCCGAAAACTTTGGATGACTATATCGGGCAGGATAAGGCCAAAGAGCAGCTGGCTATTTTTATTCAGGCGGCGAAAAAACGTGGCGAAGCGCTTGACCACACTTTGCTATTTGGCCCACCGGGTTTGGGCAAAACTACTTTGGCGCATATTATCGCCAAAGAGTTGGGCGTTAATTTGCGTCAAACCAGCGGCCCGGTTTTGGAGCGCGCCGGCGACCTTGCTGCTTTATTGACCAACCTCGAGCCGCATGATGTGCTGTTTATCGATGAAATTCACCGCTTAAGCCCCGTGGTTGAAGAAATCCTTTATCCTGCGCTCGAAGATTATCAGTTGGACATCATGATTGGAGAGGGACCGGCTGCGCGTTCGGTCAAAATCGATTTGCCGCCGTTTACATTGGTGGGCGCGACGACCCGTGCCGGTATGTTGACCAATCCGTTGCGCGACCGTTTCGGTATTGTGTCCCGATTGGAGTTTTATCAAAACAAAGACTTGGCGACTATTGTTGCCCGTTCTGCTCAATTGTTGCAGTTGGAAATGGGTGAAGAGGGTGCGATGGAAGTGGCCAAGCGCAGCCGCGGTACGCCGCGTATTGCCAACCGCCTTTTACGACGTGTACGCGATTACGCAGATGTGAAAAACAACGGCGTGATTGATGCGGAAATTGCCGATGCTGCCTTGAGTATGCTGGATGTGGACGGGCAGGGTTTGGATGTGATGGACAGAAAATTCCTTGAGGCGATTCTGCACAAATTCAGCGGCGGCCCTGTTGGTTTGGAAAACGTGGCCGCTGCGATTGGCGAATCGACCGATACCATCGAAGATGTGATTGAACCTTATCTGATTCAGCAGGGCTTTTTACAGCGTACACCGCGTGGACGCGTGGCAACCGAAAGAGCTTATCTGCATTTCGGTTTAAAGATCCAAGAATAATAATGAAGGCCGTCTGAAAACTGCTTTCAGACGGCCTGATACTTTCAATTTCATATGATTGTCGGTAAATATCTGCCGATAATCGGTTAAAATGTTCCCCTTTTTCTTTTTTGAAGTTTCCCCATGAATATCTTATCCGTAGAAAATGCTTCTTTTGCCGTCGGCCATGTCGCCTTGCTCGACAAAACTTCTTTTCAACTCGACAGCGGCGAGAAAATCGGTTTAATCGGCCGCAATGGTGCGGGTAAGTCTTCGTTTTTAAAAATTCTGGCCGGCGTACAAAAGCTTGACGATGGGCAAATTATTGTTCAAAACAACCTTAAAATCGTTTATGTGCCGCAGGAATCCTTTTTTGATAAGGACGCAACCGTATTTGATACCGTTGCCGAAGGATTGGGAGAAATTCGCAATTTATTGCGCCGTTATCATCATGTCAGCCATGAGTTGGAAAATGGTTCGAGTGAGGCTTTATTGAAAGAACTCAACGAATTGCAACTTGAAATCGAAGCGAAGGACGGCTGGAAACTGGATGCGGCAGTCAAGCAGACTTTGGGGGAACTCGGTTTGCCGGAAAACGAAAAAATCGGCAACCTCTCCGGCGGGCAGAAAAAGCGTGTCGCCTTGGCGCAGGCTTGGGTGCAAAAGCCTGACGTATTGCTACTGGACGAACCGACCAACCATTTGGATATTGACGCGATTATTTGGTTGGAAAACCTGCTCAAAGCGTTTGAAGGCAGCTTGGTTGTGATTACCCACGACCGCCGTTTTTTGGACAATATTGCTACGCGCATCGTCGAACTCGACCGCGGTATTCTGCGCTCCTATCCCGGCTCGTTCTCCAAATACAGCGAGAAAAAAGCGCAAGAGTTGGCAGTCGAAGCAGAACACAACCGCCTGTTTGACAAATTTCATGCTCAGGAAGAAGCATGGATACGCAAAGGCATCGAAGCGCGCCGTACCCGTAATGAAGGTCGCGTGCGCCGTTTGGAAGAGCTGCGCCGCCAGCGCGCCGAACGCCGCAACGTACAAGGACAGGTCAACTTCAAGCTCGACAGCGGCGAAAAAAGCGGCAAAATCATCGCCGAATTGGAACACGCTTCGTTTGCCTATGGCGACAAAGTCATCATGGACAAATTCTCCGCCATTTTGCAGCGCGGCGACAAAATCGGCTTAATCGGTCCAAACGGTATCGGTAAAACCACCTTCCTTAAGCTGATTTTGGGCGAATTGCAGCCAATTTACGGCAGAATCCGTATCGGCAGCAAGCAGGAAGTTGCCTATTTCGACCAGTTCCGCAGCGCCTTGAACGAAAACGACACCGTGTTTTACACGCTCGGACAGGGCAATGATTACGTTGAAGTCGGTGGTAAGAAAAAGCATGTGATGAGCTATTTGGAAGATTTCCTGTTCCATCCAGCCCGCGCACAAAGTCCCGTTTCATCGCTCTCCGGTGGTGAACGCAACCGCCTTTTGCTGGCAAAACTCTTTACCCGTCCTGCTAATATTCTGGTCTTGGACGAACCGACTAACGACTTGGACATCGACACCCAAGAGCTGCTTGAAGATTTGCTGCGCGATTATCAAGGCACGGTATTCCTTGTCTCGCACGACCGTATGTTCTTGGATAATGTGATTACCCAAAGCATTGTTTTCGAAGGACAAGGCCGTCTGAAAGAATACATCGGCGGCTATCAGGATTATATCGACGCAAAATCGCGGGAAGAGAAAATTCAGACGGCCTCTGCGCCTAAAGCGGTTGCCGAGCCTGAAAAAGTCAAACCCAAAGCCAACCGCACAGTCAAACTTTCCTATAAAGAGCAACGCGAACTCGATGCCCTGCCTGATGAAATCGCCGCTTTGGAAACCGAGCAGGCTGAAATCAATACCCAGCTTTCCGATCCTGAAATTTTCAAAGATTACGAAAAAGCAGGTGCATTGCAAAGCAGGGCTGAAGAAATCGAAATGCTGCTTTTGGAAAAGCTGGAACGCTGGGAATGGCTGGAAGCGAAACAAAATGGCGAAGCGGTTTAAATTGGGAATTTTGTCCCAAAGTAGGGCGGATATTTTTCTAAATTATGCCGTCTGAACCCCGAATATTCAAAAACAAGGTCTACAACCAACATGAAAAAAGTCGAGAAAAATGTATTGGTGCTGCATAGCGCTAAGGAAATGTTTGAGCTGGTGGACAAGGTCGAGGACTATCCAAAATTTTTGCCGTGGTACAGCAAGACCGAAGTCATCGAACGCAAAGGCAATGAGCTCAAAGCGCGCCTGTTTATGGACTATATGCGCGTCAAACAGTCGTTTGCGACGCACAACCACAATATCCCGGGGCAGGAAATCCGCATGGATTTGCTCGAAGGGCCGTTTAAAACCCTGCGCGGCACTTGGAAATTTATCGACTTGGGCGATGATATGTGTAAAGTCGAATTCAGATTAGAATACGATTTCTCCAATGCCGTACTCTCTGCCATGATTTCCCCGGTGTTCGGCCATCTCGCCGGTACGCTGGTGGATGCTTTTATTAAAGAGGCCGACCGCCGCTATGCTTGAGATTGAAATTGTTTACGGACTGGCCGATAGGCAAGTGTTGAAGGGTATGACCGTTGCCGAAGGGACAACCGTACGCGAAGCCGCATTGAAAAGCGGTTTGGAGGTAGAGTTTCCAGAGTTGGATTTGCGGCAAGCGCCTTTGGGTATTTTCGGCAAGGCCGTGAAAGACGAGACGGTGTTGCGAGATGGCGATCGGATTGAGGTTTATCGTCCATTGTTGATTGATCCGAAAGAAGCGCGACGTAAACGCGCCGGGCAAGAATAAATCCAAGGCCGTCTGAAACTTTTTCAGACGGCCTGTCAAACTGAAAGAACAGTAATGAGCTTGAAAATTAAATTAATTGTCGGTTTGGGCAATCCCGGCCAAGAATACGAACAAACACGCCACAATGTCGGCTTTTGGCTGTTGGACGAACTGGCATGGAAATGGAAAGTCAATTTTAAAGACGAAAAGAAATTTTACGGCGAAGTAGCGCGCGCCACTACGCCTGACGGCGATGTTTGGCTGCTCAAACCCATGACTTTTATGAACCGCTCCGGTCAGGCTGTTGCCGCTTTGGCTCAGTTTTACAAAATCAAGCCGGAGGAAATCTTAGTGGTTCATGACGAGCTGGATATTCCATGCGGCCGTATCAAATTCAAACTTGGCGGCGGCAACGGCGGACACAACGGCCTCAAAGACATTCAGGCTCGTTTGGGTACGCCTAATTTCTACCGCCTGCGCTTGGGTATTGATCATCCGGGCGACCGTAATCTGGTTGTCGGTTATGTGTTGAATAAACCGTCGGCGGAACACAGACAGCAAATTGATGATTCCATCGCCAAATCCCTGCAAGGATTGCCGGCCGTGTTAAATGGCGAATGGGAAGAGGCAACGCGTTTTTTACACAGTAAGTAAGCGTGCCCAAATCAAACGGGCAGCCTTGCACATTAGTTCAGACGGCCTGAAAACAGACGGCGTGGTCTGGCTAGCGATAAACTAATTAAAGAAACAGTAAATATGAACGAACTGACCAGCCTGATGCAGACCGAAGCCCCAGGCATTGTTGGAGAAACATTAGACTTTTGCCTTTACGAATGCAGTATTGAAGATGCACCGGATGCAGAAGAAGTGGCACAATGGCGTGATATTTTGAAGGCGCGGGGTGGGAAATTTGTCCGCTTGGCAGGCATCTGTCAAACATGGCTGGATGAAGAGGCCGAAAAATGAAAGCCTTGCCGTTAAACAAATTTACTGCCGCTGCCTTAATCTGGTTTGCCGCCGCCATTTATGCCTTACTTTTCAAAGAGGGCGGCAATAGCGCTCCGCCATTCCCCCATTTTGATAAAGTCGGCCATTTCGGACTGTTTTTCGGTCAGGCATGGTTGTGTGCAAAAATATTTATTCAAGACAATAGGAATATTCCCTATAAAGGCATTCTGTTTGCTGCTTTATTATTCGCAGTAGGCAGTGAGCTGGCTCAGGCATTTCTGACTGCTACGCGCCAAGGTTCGGTCGCGGATGGTATTGCCGATATGGCAGGTACGGCTGCGGCGCTATGGTTTGCAGCAAAAGTAAAAGCAGCAAAAAGTTAGATATATTTAAAAAAACTTGAAGGCCGTCTGAAATCCTGAGAAACAGGTTTCAGACGGCCTTTTGTTACTTGATGTATGAAGCCATGATTGCTTCATGCCAAGTATTTAAAAATTAGAATTTTACGCGTACACCGGCAGATACTTCGTGAGAGTGTACTCTGTCATCTTCAAATTTGCCCCAGTAGTTGTAGCGGTAGCCAGCATCTAAAGCAATATTAGGCGTTACTTCGTAGCTTACACCAGCCAATGCACCAATACCGGTTTTAGTTTTACGATAATTTTCTTCGTAGTAGTAACCTGGAGCTGTATCAGTAAAATCAGCTGATACGCGGTTGATACCTAAACGAGCACCAACATAAGGCTTAACAGGTGTATTTGTATTGAAGTCATAGATTGCTGAAACGCCAACACTTTGGAATTTAGCTTTATTTTTTGAATGGAAAGAGCCTTTTGAGAAGTTTTCTTCCAAAGATTTGTAGTGAGTGTAATCAGCACCAAGACGGAAATCACCAAAGTCATAACCTACAGACAAACGTGGGCTAAAACCTTTAACTTTTTCGTCGAATGTAGCACTACCAGAGTTGTCTTTTAAGTTAACAGAAGCATAACCAGCATCTGCTTGAACATAAAAACCTTTGGTTGCATCAGCCAATGCAAATGTAGGCAGGGAAAGAGCAATCAGTGTTACCAGAACTTTTTTCATGATTTTGTCCTTAATGTAGGATTAGAAGTAGTGGATAATCGCCGGGGTTGGTCGTTCCCAACAATTATTCTGATTGTATTTTCTTGTCGTAAATTAAGCAAATCTAAAAATGTTTCAACTGTTGTAAAACTGCACTTATAAAAAACACTGTAACAAGTCGTTTAAGAACAAACGGCCTTGCTCGGTCGGGCGGAACACGGTCGGGTCTGAATCAAGCAGGCCTTTTTGTCTGGCGGTTTCGATTTGTGTCATAATTTTTGCAGTAGGTACGCCGGTACGTTCTTGCAGCGTTGAAGCAGGTACGCCGTCGGTCAGGCGCAGGGCGTTCATCATGAATTCAAATGGAAGATCTTCAGCGGCAACGGTTTTGCGTTCAACTGCTTCATGCGGATTGCTCTGCATGGCGGCAAGATAGTCGTTGGGATGACGGCGGCGGACGGTGCGCTCGATGCGGTCGGGATAGGAAATTTTGCCGTGCGCGCCTGCACCTATGCCCAAGTAATCGCCAAACTGCCAGTAGTTCAAATTATGGCGACACTGCATACTTGGTTTTGCAAAAGCCGATGTTTCGTAGTGGATAAAGCCTGCGTTTTCCAATGTGCCGTGTACGGCATCTTCAATATCCAATGCTGCTTCATCTTGCGGCAAACCTTTTGGCGGCGTATGACCAAAAGGCGTGTTCGGCTCCATGGTCAGATGATATGCGCTGATATGCGATACGCCTGTTGCAATAGCGGTTTGCACATCGTTTGAGGCCGTCTGAACCGTTTGGTTTGGCAGGGCATACATCAAATCGATATTGACTTTTTCAAATAATTTCAAGGCAGTATCAATGGCTGTCAGGGCTTCTTTGCCGTTGTGAACGCGTCCCAATCGAGCAAGCATATCGTCGTTAAAACTTTGTACGCCGATAGACAGGCGAGTAATGCCTGCGTCTTTAAATCCTTGAAACTTCTCAATTTCAAATGTGCCCGGATTGGCTTCCAAAGTAATTTCCGCTTCGGGTTGCAAGCGCAACAGCGAACGCACACCGCTTAACAAACGGTCAATCGATTTCGCTTGAAACAGGCTGGGCGTACCGCCGCCGAAGAATATGGTTTCCACCGGTCTGCCCCAAATATTCGGCAACTCAAGCTGCAAGTCGGTTAATAGGGCATCGATATAGACTTCTTCCGGCAGGCCGTTTTTCAGGCTGTGGGAATTAAAGTCGCAATACGGGCATTTTTTGATGCACCAAGGAATATGGATATAGAGTGATAAAGGAGGCAGGGCGGTTAGTTGGCCGGGGCGTTGGAAGGTGATTTGGGTCATGATATGTGTTGAGGCTCGAGGCCGTCTGAAATTTTTAGGGCCTTATTTTAACTGAAATGTCGGCCGGGAAAGTAATCAGTAGGAAATTTGCGCAGTCTAAGCGCTCAAAAAAGCTTCAATTTCTTCTTCTGATAATTTGGAATTGCAGACAAATTTTATTTTGCCTTGTGAGATGTTGAGTAATGCGGGAACAGTTTTGATGCCGTGTTGTTCACGAAAAGTTTTTAAAGCCGCTTTGTTGCTGCTGTCTGTAAAGCGGATGATAAGCTGCTTATTTAAGGAAACGGTAGACAGTTTTGCAACAAAACGGCGACAGTATGAACAACTTGGTTTGCCTAAAAAGACAATAGCAGTTTTTTGACTGTCAATGAGTTGCAGAAGTTCGTCAGGTGTGGTTGGGATGAAGGCAGCAACGTGTTTTGCAAAGGCTGCCAATTCTTCAGGAGAGGGTTTGGGCATGGGAATGAATGTGAGGTAGGCCGTCTGAAGGTTTCAGACGGCCTTTGGTTTATAAGGATTTAATTTTTCTTAACAATTCACGCAATGCTTGAGCGCGGTGGCTTTCGGCGTTTTTGATTTCGGGATCAAGCTCGGCGGCAGTGCAACCGTGTTCGGCCAGATAGAAATGCGGGTCGTAGCCGAAGCCGTTTGTGCCGGCTGCTTCTGCCTGCCATTGGCCGCGCCAGATGCCTTCGGCGATGATGGGTTGTGGGTCGTTTTCGTGGCGGACGAGGACGAGCACGCAGACGTAGTAGCAGCTTTTGTCGTCTTTATCGGCAAGATCGGCAGACAGTTTGGCGTTGTTTGCGGCATCGGATTTGGGGTTTTCGCCTGCATAACGTGCGGAGAAAATGCCGGGTGCGCCGTTTAAGGCGGTGGTGCAGATGCCGGAATCGTCGGCAAGTGCCGGTAAGCCGCTGTATTTGGCGGCATGACGTGCTTTAGCCAGGGCATTTTCAACAAAGGTATGGTACGGCTCGGGACATTCGGGCGTATTGAACTGCGATTGCGGCAGGACTTCGATATTTAAGTCGGCGAAGAGGCGGGAAAATTCTTTGAGTTTGCCTGCGTTGCCACTGGCAAGGACGATTTTTTCAAACATGGTTTTTCCTTAATGGGTTTCGGTTTGCTGCATACGGGCCATTTGTGCGCGTGCTTTGTGGCGGATGTAAAGGGCAAGGCTGCCGATTTGGGCAAAAACGGCGGCAAAGGCAAACAGAAAGGCGGCAACGGCGAATTGTTTGCTGTGAATGCTCAGAAGATAAGCACCCAACAGAATCAGGACGATAAACATCAGGGTAAACAGAGCGGTCAGGAGCAGATAGGCTTTTTGTCGGGTCATGGCAGCTTGGGTAAGGGGAAAATGTTTTGATTATAACGTCAGATTGAGAATTTGAAACCATATCGGATTCGTTAAAAAGGCCGTCTGAATATTTCAGACGGCCTTAAGTCGAATAACGGATTAACGCAATTCTGTGTGCAGGCGGCTCAACAATGTGGAGGCATCGCTGCCTTTGTATGGGCTGCCGTCTTTGTTCAACAGATGGAGGCGTGCGCCATTGTTGATTGGCTCAACATAGACAATGATTTCAGGATAAGTTTTTGGCGCTTCTGCTTTGCCTTTGCCAAACACACGTTTGAACAGGCCGGGTTTTTTATTGGCAACTGCTTCACCTTCGGTTGGGGCTTGTTGAACCAAGAAAGCGCGACGTTCGGCATTTTGACCGATAACAGTCAGGCCGATGCGGTCGAGCGCAAGGGCGGTACGGCGCCAGTTGCGGCCGTAATCGCCTGCCAGCAGCAGAGTGCCGTTGTCCACACGGGCCAACTCGGAGGCATTGCTGCGGGCGGCAACGCTTTGGGTCAGGGCCTGTTCGGCTTGTTGGCCGTCAACGCCCAAGTATTGCATAAAGCGGGCGAGGAATGCGGCTTCAAGATTAGGGTCACTCTCGCTTGGTTGCCACATGGTAGTGTCTTTTTTACGGTCGGCATAAACTTCTTTCATACCTTTATGGGCGAAGAAGATGTCGGTCGAACCGTTTTTGCCTTGTTCGATGCGGATGATGAACTTGTCGCGTTCGCTGGTGGAGTAGATGCCGCCCAAGCCGACTTTATCCAACAGGCGGCGCAGGCTGTCTTGAGGGATTTTGGCTCGGTTTTCCGCCCACTCGGTTTCCATTTGGCCGATGGCCGGTTCTTCAGATTTGATGTCGAAACCGTTTTCTTGCCAGAATACTTTCAGCAACGGCCAAATTTCGCGAGGCGATTTGCCATCGACAACTAACCAGCGTTGGTTGCCGTCACGCTCAAGGCGTACGCCTTTAACGGATTTCAAAACTTCTGCATTGGCAGGTTGTTGTACGGCTTGAGTGCGGCGTTTGTTGAAGTCGCTGGCGCGGACGGCGCCGCTGCCTGCCGGTAATTGATAGAGGTTGCCTTGGTCCGGGTTGTTCAAATCAGGTGGTACTTCCAATTTGACCAGGCGGTGCGATTGACTTTGATAGTCGAGTTTGGGTTGTTCTTTTTTGCTGCCGGAACAGGCAGTCATGCTAATCAGGGCGAGGGCTACTACGATGGGTTTGATATAGGTCATCTTGTTTTCCTGTGGATGAAGTTCTTAACAGGGAGGCCGTCTGAAAAGGTGTTTGGGATTCAGACGGCCTTATTTCCGGATCAGATTTGTCCTGATTTTTCCAGAGCGGCTCGGACTTTGGCTTGACCGGCTTCGGTCAGTGCTACCAAAGGCAGACGAACATGGGGTTCGCATTTGCCCAATAAGCTCAGGCCCCATTTGGGCGCGGCCGGGCTGGGCTCGCAGAACATGGTGTTATAAATTGGGATAAGTTGCTCGTTTAGACGACGGGCGGTCGCAATATCGCCCTCAAGGGCGGCTCGGCACATGTCGGCGAAGAGTTTCGGTGCAACGTTGGCTGCGACGGTTACCACGCCATGACCGCCGCACAGCATGAAAGGCAGGCCGGTAGGATCATCGCCGGAGAACACGGCAAAACCTTCGGGAACGCTGTTGATCAATTCGATGTTGCTGCCGATTTTGCCGCTGGCTTCTTTGACACCCACGATATTGGGAATTTCGGCCAAGCGCAAAATAGTGTCGTTGCTCATGCTGACGACGGTGCGGCCGGGAACATTATAAATAATCATCGGAATCGAAGTGGCTTCGGCGATGGCTTTGAAATGTTGGTAAATGCCTTCTTGCGAAGGTTTGTTGTAGTAGGGAACAACAGATAAGGTGTAGTCCGCACCGGCTTGCTCGGCGGCTTTGGAAAGGGCGATGGCTTCGACAGTATTGTTGGCGCCTGTGCCGGCGATAACGGGAATGCGCTTGTTGACGTGTTTGACGGTGGCTTCAATAACGGCCAAATGTTCTTCGACAGGCAGGGTGGCTGACTCGCCGGTGGTGCCGACTGCGACGATGCCGTCGGTGCCGTTTTCAATGTGCCAGTCGATTAAGTCGCGAAGTTGTTCGTAGTTGATGCTGCCGTCTTGATTCATCGGGGTAATCAGGGCAACCAGACTGCCTTTTAACATACGGAAACCTTTAATTTTATAATGTGGGTGGATTATTCATCGGATTGTAGCTTACTTTGTTGTTTGTGTGAAACATATCCGCTATGAGGCCGGGCCGTTTAATCGTGATTTGTCATTATCTTAATGAATAATACATTTTTAAATCATTAGTTTGTTTGTTTTAAGATGGAAAAATACTGTCAAGGATTAAAATGTGTTAAGGCTGTTTGAGGCCGTCTGAAAATGATTGGGCAAAACTTTCATACGGCCTGATGATTTTGAATTTGCTGATACATTTTAAATTAGTTAAAATGCGCATCTTAATATTTTTTAACGATTCTTAAGAAAGGGTCATTATGGCCGAAATGACAGATAAACAGGCCGGTTCGCCTGATTTGGTTTACGGTTTGGAAGACAAGCCGCCGTTTGGGAATGCGTTGTTGAGTGCGGTTACGCACCTTTTGGCTATTTTTGTCCCGATGATTACACCGGCGCTGATTGTCGGCGGGGCGTTGGAGCTGCCGGTTGAAATGACGGCTTATTTGGTGTCAATGGCGATGGTGGCTTCTGGTGTCGGTACTTATTTGCAGGTCAACCGTTTCGGGCCGGTCGGTTCGGGCATGTTGTCGATTCAGTCGGTTAATTTCTCTTTTGTAACCGTGATGATTGCGCTCGGTACCGGCATGAAAGAGGGCGGTTTGACTGAAGATGTAATGATTTCAACGCTTTTGGGCGTGTCCTTTGTCGGCGCGTTTTTGGTGTGCTTCTCCGCTTGGCTTTTGCCTTATCTGAAAAAAGTGATTACGCCGACTGTAAGCGGCGTGGTCGTGATGCTGATCGGCTTGAGCTTGGTGCATGTCGGCATTACTGACTTTGGCGGCGGCTTCGGTGCGAAAGCAGACGGTACGTTCGGCTCGATGGAAAACTTGGGTCTGGCATCGCTGGTGTTGCTGATTGTTTTGGTTTTCAACTGCTTAAAAAATCCGTTGCTGCGCATGAGCGGCATCGCGGTGGGTTTGATTGTCGGTTATATCGTTGCGCTATTTTTGGGCAAAGTGGATTTTTCCGCTCTGCAAAACCTGCCGCTGATTACCCTGCCGGTTCCGTTTAAATATGGTTTCGCATTTGATTGGCACGCGTTTATTGTCGCCGGTGCGATTTTCCTGTTGAGCGTATTTGAAGCAGTGGGCGATTTGACGGCGACTGCGATGGTCTCCGAGCAGCCGATTGAGGGTGAGGAATACACCAAACGTCTGCGCGGCGGTGTGTTGGCGGATGGTTTGGTGTCTGTGATTGCGACTGCGTTGGGCTCTTTGCCTTTGACCACTTTTGCACAAAACAACGGCGTGATTCAAATGACCGGCGTGGCTTCGCGTCATGTGGGCAAATATATTGCGGCGATTTTGGTATTGTTGGGCTTGTTCCCTGTTATCGGCCGCGCGTTTACCACAATTCCGAGTCCGGTTTTGGGTGGCGCGATGGTATTGATGTTTGGCCTGATTGCGATTGCCGGCGTGCGGATTTTGGTCAGCCACGGTATTCGCCGCCGTGAAGCGGTTATCGCGGCGACTTCTGTCGGTTTGGGTTTGGGCGTGGCGTTTGAGCCGGAAGTGTTCAAAAACCTGCCGGTATTGTTCCAAAACTCAATTTCCGCAGGCGGTATTATGGCGGTATTGTTGAACCTGGTTTTGCCGGAAGACAAAACCGATAAAGCGGTTAAGGTGGAAACCGACAGTTTGGATCACTAAGCAAGCTTTATTCAAAGGCCGTCTGAAGTTTCAGACGGCCTTTTGGTTTTTCGGCTATAATATTGTTTTTATTTGTTATCCGAGTGGTTCGGATAGCCCTACCCGGAAAGGTTTTATATGACGGTTTATTCACTTTTTATCACTTGTCCTCGCGGTTTGGAAGCGCCTTTAACGCAGGAACTCGACAGCATGGCATGTCAGGATATCCGCGCTGTTGACGGCGGAGTGGCATGTAAAGGCACGATGGAGCAGGTTTATCGCATCAACCTGCATTCGCGCGTTGCCAGCCGTGTTTTGTTGCGCTTGACCAAAGGCGGTTATCGCAACGAACACGATATCTACAAACTGGCACGAAATCTGCATTGGACAGGTTGGTTTAAGCTGGAGCAGACCTTTAAAGTCAAAGTCGAAGGCAAGCGTGCCAATGTGAAAAGCTTGGATTTTGTTGGTTTGAAAATCAAAGATGCCGTCTGCGATGCTTTCCGCGATATTTATGATGCGCGTCCGAGCGTGGGTAAAATCAACCCCGATATCCGCATTCATGCTTTTATCGATGAGCGCAATGTGGAAATCTTTATCGATACTTCCGGCGAAGCACTCTTCAAACGCGGCTATCGTCAGGATACCGGCGAAGCGCCATTGAGGGAAAACTTGGCGGCAGGTTTGCTGCTTTTGGCAGGCTACGACGGTACCCAGCCTTTCCAAGACCCGTTTTGCGGCAGCGGCACGATTGCCATTGAAGCTGCATGGATTGCGACACACCGTGCGCCGGGCTTGATGCGCCGTTTCGGTTTTGAAAAACTGCAAAACTTCGACAAAGAAAAATGGCAAGCCCTGCGCCGTGAAGCTGAAAAACAAATCAAACCGGCCGTCGCGCCCATTTCCGGCAGCGATAACGACCGTTATATGATTCGCGCCGCATTGGCCAATGCCCAAGCCGCCGAAGTGGATAATTTCATCCGCTTTGACGTGCAAGATGCGCAAACCGCGCGACCGAACGGCGAACACGGCATTATGATTTCCAATCCACCTTATGGCGTGCGCCTTGCGGAGGTTCAAGCTTTGCAGGCTTTATATCCGCAACTCGGTACATGGTTGAAACAATATTACGCCGGCTGGCTGGTAGGAATGTTTACCGGTGATCGCGATATGCCGAAATTTATGCGCCTTTCTCCGAAGCGTAAAATTCCTTTGTTTAACGGTAATTTGGATTGCCGATTGTTTTTGATGGATATGGTGAAAGGTTCGAATCGGGGATAAAACCTGAAATTAAGGCCGTCTGAAAGATGATTTCAGACGGCCTTTTTTGATTTGTTAAAACCGTCTTTGTTATAACGGAGTTTGTTTATATTAATGCACTGAAATTGTTTTCAGACGGCCTTTATCAAAGGAGCCGTGTAGATGTAATTATTGAAATTTACAATCTATCAAATTATAAAAACCTATTACAAAATAAAGATGGATTGTTAAATAAAATACCATATCTAGTAGTATTGTGTTTTAATGTACACCATATCTTGTGTTTTATGGCATTGCAATGAGTGGTTTGAAATTCACAATCGAGCAAATTGTATGGCAGGAAGTGCCAGGCGAAGTGTCGCTGGCGTTTCTGTTTTCCGGTTGTCCGCTGCGTTGCAAAGGTTGCCATAGTGCCGATACATGGAAAGAGGGCATCGGCACGGAATTGACCGAGGATTACTTAAAAGGCCGTCTGAAACGCTATCGCGGATTGATTACATGCGTGTTGTTTATGGGCGGAGAATGGCAGCCGGAAGCCTTGCAGAAAATGCTGGCCATCGTGACGCAGGCGGGTTTGAAAGCCTGTTTGTACACCGGCCTGGAGCGTGAGGAGCTGGAGGCGGTTTCAGACGGCATCCTGCCTTATCTGACATATCTGAAAACCGGCCGCTGGCAGATGGAGTTGGGTGGTTTGGAAAGTCCGGCCACCAATCAGAAGTTTATCAATTTGCACACGGGCGAAGTGTTGAACCGCTTGTTTATCAAAGACAAACCTGCGCCTAAAGTTTTCCCAGTGGCTTCAATTTAGCCCGGTGCTGTATTGCACTGATTTAAATTGAATTTATTGTATTCGCTGACAGCGATGTTTCAGACGGCCCAACCGTCATTGTTTAATAAATCAACCAAACCATACAGGAGAATTAACATGATTCGGCTGCATCCCGAACAGTTAAACGGAAAACTACAATTCATGCGTGACTACATCAGCGCGCAAAACGCGGCGGACGGCTCGAAAATGGACGCCAATGCCAACGTAACGCAAAAAAACATCGCTACGATGGAAGCGGAAATCATGAAAGACTTTTTCGTGCAGATTAACCGCGCCCAAGTGTCGCGCAAAATCGCCGAAATTTTCGACCAATACGTTGCCGACGAATACATCCGCCAGATTGAGGCGCACGAGATTTATGTGCACGACGAAACCAGCCTCAAGCCTTATTGTGTGTCGGTTACGCTGTATCCCTTCCTGCTCGACGGCTTAAGCAAACTCGGCGGCGAATCTAAGGCGCCACAACATCTGGCTTCGTTTTGCGGTTCGTTTATCAACTTGGTGTTTGCCATCAGCGCGCAATTTGCCGGCGCGGTGGCAACGGTGGAATTTCTGACTTATTTCGACTACTTCGCCCGCAAAGACTACGGCGACGATTATTTGGAAACCCACGGCAAAGAAATTGCCAACCACATGCAGCAGGTGGTGTACAGCATCAACCAGCCCGCCGCCGCGCGCGGTTATCAGAGCGTATTCTGGAATATTTCCGTTTACGATCAATACTATTTCGACGCGATGTTCGGCGATTTCGTCTTCCCCGATTTCAGCAAACCGGTGTGGGCGAGCGTAGCGAAGCTGCAAAACTTCTTCCTCAAATGGTTCAATCAGGAGCGCACCAAAGCCGTTTTGACCTTCCCCGTCGTTACCGCCGCGATGCTGACCGACGGCGGCAAATGCAAAGACACCGTGTTTGCCGACGAAATGGCGGAAGAGTTGGCGGAAGGCAATTCCTTCTTCGTTTATCTTTCCGACAACCCCGACTCGTTGGCTTCCTGCTGCCGTCTGCGTAACGCCATCGAAGACCGCACTTTCAGCTATACCCTCGGCGCAGGCGGCGTGGCGACCGGTTCCATCAACGTCATCACCATCAATATGAACCGATTGGAGCAAGACGGGCGCGACCTTGCCGCCGAAGTGGCCAAAATCCACAAATACCAATACGCCTACCGCAAACTGATGGAAGAATACCAAGCCGCCGGCATGTTGCCCGTTTACGATGCAGGCTTCATCACGCTGGACAAACAGTTCCTCACCATCGGCATCAACGGCATGGCGGAAGCCGCCGAATCACAAGGCATTAAAGTCGGCTACAACGATGACTACATCAACTTTGTCCAAGGCCGTCTGAAAACCATATTTGAAGCCAATCAAGCCGCCAGCAAACACTACGGCGTGAAGTTCAACACTGAGTTCGTCCCCGCCGAAAACCTCGGCGTGAAAAACGCCAAATGGGACAAAGCCGACGGCTATAAAGTCAGCCGTGAATGCTACAACTCCTATTTCTACGTCGTCGAAGACGAAGAAATCAACGCGCTCGACAAATTCCTGCTGCACGGCAAAGAACTGGTGGACTGGCTCGACGGCGGCTCCGCGCTGCACCTGAACTTTGACGAAGCCCTGCCCGAATCCGGCTACCGCTCCCTCTTGGACATTGCTGCACAAACCGGCTGCAACTACTTCTGCGTGAACGTGCGCATCACCATCTGCAACGAATGTGGCCATATTGACAAACGCACTCTGCACGCCTGTTCTGCCTGCGGCAGCCACGACATCGACTACGGCACCCGAGTGATCGGTTATCTGAAGCGCGTATCCGCCTTCTCAAGCGGACGACGCAAAGAGCATGCGCTCAGACATTATCATCGTAAAGCGGCGTAATCGTTGAAAAAAAGATTGCTTCAAGCATAAGGCCGTCTGAAACTTCAGACGGCCTTGATTATGTTGAGATAGGCAGGCTCTTTCAATGATATAGTTTTGATTAAAATAAACAAAAACTCTTGACGTCTTCATATAATGAATTAACATATAACATCCTTTAACCTAAATTTAAAAAAGCGAGAGACACATGAAAACATCAGCTTTATTGGCAGCTTTATTGGCAGCCCTGTCCCTGTCAGCATGCGGAGGCGGTTCAGGCTCATCTTCTTCTGCCGTTTGTGACGAGTACGAAAAAGCATTTGCCGAAGCAACTAAAGACGTAGATGCCGCAACCAAAGACATGATGCAAAAATCTTTCGAACAAACCAAAGAAGCATTGAAAAACCTGCCTGCCGACCAACGCGATGCAACTTGTAAAACTTCTTTGGACGCTTTGAAAGGCGTACCTGCTGCCGAAACTCCTGAAGAGAAAGCCGAAGAAGCTAAAGATGCTGCTGAAGAGGCTAAAGAAGACGCAAAAGACGCAGCAGAAGATGCCAAAGAAGCTGCTGAAGACGCTAAAGAAGAAGCTAAATAATTCGGATAGCTTTACAGAAAAACGGATTCCAATGATTTGGAATCCGTTTTTTGTTTTGTGAATCAGAGTGTCTGGGATAAGGCATTTTTCAATTTTCAGACAGCCATTACTCATGCCGTCTGAAAGCGTTAATTTCGACTAAGTTAAAATTTACAACAGAAAGCCATCAATCAAACAACCGCGTGCGTGGCTACACCACACACGCAGTCGGTTGGATATGCAGGCTACGGCTTGCTACGTTTTTTATCAAAGGCAGGCGCTAAGTGTTCAGCATTGTTGATACCGTATAAAACTAAATTATCTAACAGCCATAATCTAAAAGCAGGATCATCGATATGATGATCTGACGAACAATCGACTCGCCATTGCTGTAAAACATATCCGATATTTGAAGCTCTAAGCGCTAATTCTAATTTTCCATTTGTCATTCCAAAGTCCATTTCAATCACTTTTTTAGCTTCATCATGATTAGGATGGGGAACCAACTCGATTTTAACAATTCTATTCCAATCAATATCATTGTTAATCGTTTCATTTTCTTCAATATTTTCAGCTAATAAAATATTTGCTTGAATTATTCGTGTTAGGACAAAATCTGCAAATCGGTTTTTTGTTCTATCGAATGCCCGTAAATGCCATCGAAATCCGTCATTAACTAGAGCAAGAGGCACAACAACTTTCTCAGATAATCCAGATGAAATTGAATGATATGAGATTTTTAAAGGTTTTTTTAAGGATAATGCTTTCGATATTTTAGAAAAGATTAAAACGTCAGGATTTATTAAAACAGGAGGTAAATCAAACGGAAGAAGAGGTTGATGTTTGGAATTAATATCAAATATTAAACTACCGTTAAGAATTTTAATTGCATTTTCAAACGAATGGGGAAATTGAGGTTCAAAGTCTTCAGTAGAGAGGTAAAATTTACTTTTGGTATCAAAACGGAGATTTTTCGAAAAACTAGAGCAATATAGCGCAAAATCCCTAGTAGCAACGGCTGGGGAAATTTGAAATGCCTGCATCAAATCTTTTCTATTTATCTTTCCTAGAAAGCATAGATAGAAATCAATAAATATAATCCTATTGCGTTGAGATTGGTTCAACTCTGGCATAAGGGGCTTTATATGGGAAGGAGCGATTGTGTTCATAACTGCATTATATTACATCAATCTTTTTTATGGCAATATGAATTCAAAAGAATCGCTTGACGCAATCAAAAAGATTACATATAATGCAAAAAGCTACTTCACAGTAGCTCTCTGACTTAAAATTTCTGTTATGTAATTTTCTATAGGATTTATTTATGAAAATAAAATTTGCTCACTTAAGACATCCAGCCGTAGGTGGAGGATATATTAACTTTGCTGTTTTTGATGCCAAATCAACTAATGGTAACCATAGTGTCGTACTGAAGGAATTGACCGCTGAAGCTCGTAGAAATGGATTAAAAATTGATCAATCTGCGTTAATATTTGAACAACATGGGCGTACACAATTCTATGGAGACAAAAATCTAGTAGATTTTTTATCTGCAAATTGGTATCCACAATGGACTCATACTTTAACTATTTAAATTATGGAGATGATAATGACGAACAAAATCAAACCTGGTCAAAATACAGGAAATAACGGTGGAATTTATCAAGAAATTGGTTCACGAGGTGGTCGAAAAGATAATTACGCAACCATTAAAGATTATCAAAAAGCACCACCCACTCAAAATCCAGGAAGCTCATGGATTCAAATTAAAAGAACTCCAGATAGTTCCAGATAATAAGGATAGTTCTAATGTTTTTAGGTATTTTTATAGCTTTATCAGGCATTCTTACATTATTAGAAATGTTTAATGTTATTTCTTCAGATGTGAAATGGGGGATACCTTTAATGTTCACATGTTTGGGATTCAGCATTATTTTTGATAGCTTCAAAGCCAAACAAAATCAAAAACAGAAGGAATAAAAAAACGGGATGGTTTAAACCATCCCGTTTTTTAAAGTATACCCTTCAAATACTTCCCAGTATAACTCCCCTTAACCTTCGCCACCTTCTCAGGACTACCTGAAGCAATAATTCTCCCCCCACCATCGCCGCCTTCCGGCCCTAAATCCACAATCCAATCCGCGGTTTTAATCACATCCAGATTATGCTCGATAATCACAATCGAGTTGCCTTTGCCTTTCAGACGGCCTATGACTTCCAGCAGTAGGGCAATGTCGGCGAAGTGCAGGCCGGTGGTGGGTTCGTCGAGGATGTAGAGCGTTCTGCCGGTGTCGCGTTTGGATAGCTCCAAGGCGAGTTTGACACGTTGGGCTTCGCCGCCGGAGAGGGTGGTGGCGGACTGGCCGAGGCGGATGTAGCCCAGGCCGACATCCATCAGGGTTTGTAGTTTGCGCGATACGGTGGGGACGGCGTCGAAAAATTCGCGGGCTTCTTCGACGGTCATGTCGAGGACTTGGCTGATGTTTTTGCCTTTGTATTGGATTTCGAGGGTTTCGCGGTTGTAGCGTTTGCCGTGGCAGACTTCGCAGGGGACGTACACGTCGGGCAGGAAGTGCATTTCGACTTTAATCACGCCGTCGCCTTGGCAGGCTTCGCAGCGGCCGCCTTTGACGTTGAAGGAGAATCTGCCGACGTTGTAGCCGCGTTCGCGCGAGAGGGGGACGCCGGCGAAGAGTTCGCGGATGGGGGTGAACAGGCCGGTGTAGGTGGCGGGGTTGGAGCGCGGGGTGCGGCCGATGGGGGATTGGTCGACGTTGATGACTTTGTCGAGGTGTTCGAGGCCGTGGATGTCGTCGTATGGGGCGGGTTCTTCTTGGGCACGGTTGAGTTCGCGGGCGGTGATTTTGGCGAGGGTGTCGTTAATCAGGGTAGACTTGCCGCTGCCGGATACACCGGTGATGCAGGTAATCAAACCGAGCGGCAGTTCGAGGGTAACGTTTTTGAGGTTGTTGCCGTGTGCGCCTTTGAGGATGAGCATTCGGTCGGGATTGACGGGCGTGCGTTCAGACGGCACGGCAATGGATTTTTTGCCGCTGAGGTATTGTCCGGTAACGGATTTTTCGCATTTGGCGACGTTTTCGGGTGTGTCGGCAATCAGTACGTTGCCGCCGTGTTCGCCTGCGCCCGGGCCCATATCGACGACGAAATCGGCTTCGCGGATGGCGTCTTCGTCGTGTTCGACCACAATCACGCTGTTGCCCAAATCGCGCAAGCGTTTGAGGGTGGCGAGCAGGCGGTCGTTGTCGCGCTGGTGCAGGCCGATGGAGGGCTCGTCCAAAACGTACATCACGCCGGTTAAGCCACTGCCGATTTGGCTAGCAAGGCGTATGCGCTGGGCTTCGCCGCCGGAGAGGGTTTCGGCGGAGCGGCTTAAATTCAGGTAATCCAGCCCGACGTTAATCAGGAAGCCGAGCCGTTCGGTGATTTCTTTGAGGATTTTTTCGGCGATTTGTTTTTTGTTGCCGTCCAAATCTAGCGTTTCAAAGAATTGGTGGGTTTTGGTCAGCGGCCAGGCGGAAACTTCGTGCAGCGGTTCGCCGCTGACGTAAACGTAGCGGGCTTCTTTGCGCAAACGTGCGCCGCCGCAGCTTGGGCAGGCGCGGTGGTTTTGGTATTCGCGCAGTTTTTCGCGCACGGTTTCGCTGTCGGTTTCGCGGTAGCGGCGTTCGAGATTGGGGATAATGCCCTCGAAGGCGTGGCTGCGGTTGAAGGTAGTGCCGCGTTCGGACAGGTATGTGAAATCAATGACTTCTTTGCCTGAGCCGTGCAATACGACTTTTTTCACTTTTTCCGGTAGGCTTTCCCAAGCGGCGTTGACATCAAATTTATAATGATGCGCCAGCGATTGAATCATTTGGAAATAGAATTGGTTGCGTTTGTCCCAGCCGTCAATCGCGCCTGCGGCTAAGGATAATTCGGGATGGGCGACCACTTTTTCGGGGTCGAAAAAGTTGGTGTTGCCCAAGCCGTCGCAAGTCGGGCAGGAACCCATAGGGTTGTTGAACGAAAACAGGCGCGGCTCTAATTCAGGCAGGCTGTATGAACATACGGGGCAGGCAAAACGCGCAGAAAACCAATGCTCTTCGCCGCTGTCCATTTCCATTGCCAGCGCGCGCTCGTTGCCGTAGCGCAGCGCGGTTTCAAAACTTTCCGCCAGCCGCTGCTTGATGTCCGCCTTCACTTTTACACGGTCGATGACGACGTCGATATTGTGCTTGATGTTTTTTTCCAGCTTCGGCACTTCGTCGAGCTGATAGACCTCGCCGTCCACGCGCACCCGCGCAAAACCCTGCGCCTGCAAGTCGGCAAAGAAATCGACAAACTCGCCCTTACGCTCGCGCACTGCCGGTGCAAGAATCATCACGCGCGTGTCTTCCGGCAGCTTCAATACGGCATCAACCATCTGAGACACGGTCTGGCTGGACAGCGGCAGATTGTGTTCGGGGCAATACGGCGTGCCGACGCGGGCGTATAAAAGGCGCAGGTAATCGTGGATTTCCGTTACTGTGCCGACGGTGGAACGCGGATTATGGCTGGTGGATTTCTGCTCGATGGAAATCGCGGGCGACAGGCCTTCGATCAAATCGACATCGGGTTTGTCCATCATCTGCAAAAACTGACGGGCATAGGCAGAAAGGCTTTCAACATAACGGCGTTGGCCTTCGGCATATAAAGTATCAAATGCCAGTGACGATTTGCCGCTGCCTGACAATCCTGTTATCACCACGAGCTTGTGGCGCGGAATATCCAAGTCGACGTTTTTCAAATTATGTGTGCGTGCGCCGCGGATGCGGATGGTGTCGTTGTCGTGTGAATGTTTGGGATGATGGTTGCACATATTGTCAGGCCGTCTGAAAAAATAAAATAAACGGCTATTGTAGCACTTTTCAAATGACAGACTGGATAGATAAAGCTTTTGATATATATAAAAGAAACAAAAAGGCCGTCTGAAAATGTGTTTTCAGACGGCCTTGATATAGATGGATCAGCTTATCAGTCGATTTTGCGGAGAATTTCGCGCAGGGCTTTTTGCCAGTCGGACGGTTTGATACCGAATTCGGTCTCTAGGCGTGAGCAATCCATGATGCTGTATGCCGGACGTGGGGCGGGCAGGGGGTATTGTTCGGTAGTAATCGCGTTCAGTTCCGGAATGCGGAAGCTGTCGTCTAATTGGTGGGCCGTCTGAAAGATGGCTTTGGTAAATTCGTACCATGTTGCCGATTTATTGCCACAGTAATGGAAGATGCCGCGTGGGGAGGTGGGTTGTTGTAATAATTCGATAATGGCGTGTGCCAAATCGCCTGCATAAGTCGGACAGCCGGTTTGGTCGTGAACGATGGAGAGGGAATCGCGTTCTTTGGCAAGGCGCAACATGGTTTTGACGAAATTGCTGCCGTATTCGCTAAATAGCCATGAGGTGCGAATAATAATGCTTTCCGGATGCGCGGCTAAAGCCAAAAGTTCGCCCGCTACTTTGGATTGACCGTAAGTGCTGCGCGGATTGGTGTAGTCGGTTTCGCGGTAAGGGCGTTTGCCTTCGCCGTCGAATACATAGTCGGTGGAAATATGGATAAAGCGGGCATGCGCGGCGCGGGCGGCTGCGGCTAAGTTGTGAACAGCGCTTGCGTTGACGGCAAAAGCAGCTTCAGCGTTTTCTTCTGCTTTATCGACGGCAGTGTAAGCTGCGGCATTAACGATGGCATCGGGTTGGAAATTTTTGATCATATGATGCACAGCTTCAGTATCGGTAATGTCCAGCGAAGTCGAATCGGTAGCAATCAGTTCCCAATCTTCGGGCAGGCGGTCGCGCAGACAACGGGCAAGCTGGCCTTTGGCTCCGGTCAATAAAGTACGCATGGTTGAGTATCTCCTCTGATGGCTGTTAAATAGGTGTCTGCGTCATTATAGTGTAAGTACGGCAAATTCACATTATTAGCATCGAACAAAATACAAACAGGGCTGTATTTGAGTAAGTAGTCGATATTATCTACCTATAATGTAACTATTTATCAATATTTTAATAATATACTATAACTATAGTTAAAATATAGGTTTTAACTAGACGGATTAAGCAGTTATATTAGTTAAGAGATTGTGAATCAATGTTAATGTTTTTATGATTGTTAGGATAATGGTATTTAAAAATGGGGAAGCTTCTGTCCTTTTGTCGGTAAATTCTACCGTTTGATATTTTTGAGTAAATATTTTGCAAAATATTACTAAAATAATAATTGGGCAAGGGCGGATTTGCTCGTTCCGTCAACCCAATATTTTATTAACTTTTGGGAGTAATTATTATGGCATACTGTTACGGGGGGTATTATACTAGACCCCTGGTTAGTTCTTACTGCGCTCCTGCGCCTAAGGCTTCCTACTCTTCTTACTACTGCGCTCCTGCAGCAAAATCTTCTGTTTCTATCGGCAGCATCGCTAGCATTGCCAGCGTCGGCGTGTCAGTAGTTAATGCGGTAACCGGTTTGGTTTCTGCTATTGCGGCTTTCTGCCCACCGGCAAAAACGCCTAACTACAAATGTGTTCCGGTTTGCCCACCTTATAACTGCGATCCAATCAAACCGATCCCATGTCCAAAACCACAACCTAAACCTCAGCCTAAGCCTCAACCAAAACCTGAGCCTAAACCTGAGCCACAACCAGAACCTCAACCAGAACCAAAACCACAACCAAAACCTGAGCCTAAGCCAGAACCAAAACCTGAGCCGAAACCAGAACCAAAACCTGAGCCGAAACCAGAACCTAAGCCAGAGCCAAAACCTGAGCCTAAACCAGAACCCAAACCGGATTGCAAAGATTGTAAAGACGATCACAATCAAGACAATTCATACGGTCACGAAGATAAAAACCCTGGTAATGTCATCCGAGCCGAAGACTGCAAAGACGGCAATGTTATCCGCGGTACTGATGAGAAAGATACCATTTACGGTACTGCTTGCGAAGACATCATCTACGGTGGCAACGGTACAGACGTAATCTACGCCGGTGCCGGTAACGACACCATTTACGGCGATGCCGACGGCGACTCTCTGTACGGTGAAGACGGTAAAGACTACCTGCAAGGCGGTGCCGGTAACGACTACCTGAACGGTGGTTCCGGTGCAGACATTATGCGCGGTGGCGACGGTAACGACGTTTACTTCGTTGATAACGTTAACGACCAAGTTATCGAGTACGGCAATGCACACGCCGGTATCGATACTGTCCGTACCGTTATCGACTACACCTTGACCGATCACGTTGAAAACCTGATTTTGCAAGGTATGCAAAACCTGAACGGTACCGGTAACTCTTTGAACAACAACATCGAAGGTAACGGCGGCGACAACCATCTGTACGGTTTGGCCGGCGACGACTGCCTGGTGGGTAAAGACGGTAACGACTACCTCGACGGCGGTGTCGGCAACGACATCCTGATCGGCGGTACCGGTAACGATACTTACTTCTTCGACAAAGGTTACGGTCACGACACTATCCGTGAAGAAAGCGGTAATGACACCTTGTTGTTCGGTAAAGGCGTTGCAGCTTCTGACGTATTGCTGAGTAAATCAGGTGCTAACCTGACTGTTTCTGTCGGTACTAACGATAGCATTACCATCGATGACTGGTTCACCGGTAACGATCACAAAGTTGAAAACTTCAAGTTTGCTGACGGTAGCACTTACCAAGTAACCGGCCACGGCGACTACTACTCTCTGTCTGCTGTGAACCAAATCCAAGATCAGACTCAGGCTCCTGCCATCTGATAGGATGATGGTTTTTAGGGTTTATCCCTAAAATCAAAGGCTAAGGCCGTCTGAAACCGAGCTATAAGGTTTCAGACGGCCTTTATTTTGTAAACAATCTGACGAAAGATGCCAAATTGGGCTAAAATACCAAATTCTTCTGTTTACCAAAGAGATACCCGAAATGTCTGAAATCAGCTTGAAAAAAATCTACTCCGGCAAAGTCCGCGATTTGTACGAAATTGACGATAAACGTATGTTGATGGTTGCTTCCGACCGTCTGTCTGCATTCGATGTGATTTTGGATGATCCGATTCCGGGTAAAGGGGAGATTCTGACGCAGATTTCCAATTTCTGGTTTAAAAAACTGGCTCATATCATGCCTAACCATTTTACCGGTCAGACGGTTTACGATGTTTTGCCTGAAAACGAAGCCAAAGCTTTGGAGAAACGCGCCGTTGTGGCTAAAAAACTCACTCCGGTGAAAGTAGAGGCCATTGTGCGCGGTTATCTGGCAGGCAGCGGTTGGAAAGATTATCAAAAAACCGGTTCTGTCTGCGGTATTCAACTGCCTGAAGGTATGCAGGAAGCGCAGCAGTTGCCCGAAGTAATTTTTACGCCGTCGACCAAAGCCGCAGTCGGCGATCATGATGAAAACATCAGCTTTGAAGAATGCGAACGCATCATTGGCAAAGAGCTGGCGGCGGAAGTACGCGCCAAGGCGATTCAGCTTTATACGGAAGCGGCTGAATATGCCAAATCCCACGGTATCATTATTTGCGACACCAAGTTTGAGTTTGGTTTGGATGAAGAAGGTACGTTGACTTTGATGGACGAAGTGTTGACGCCTGACTCCAGCCGTTTTTGGCCTGCCGATCAATACAAAGTCGGCACCAATCCGCCGTCTTTTGACAAACAATTTGTCCGCGACTGGCTGGAGCAAAGCGGTTGGAACAAAAAAGCGCCTGCGCCTAAAGTGCCTGCCGATGTGATTCAGAAAACGGTTGAGAAATATCAGGAAGCATTGACTTTACTGACTCAGGATTGATTTTGAAGACTGAAGGCCGTCTGAAAAGGATATGTTTCAGACGGCCTTTTTATTGTATCAATACTGGATTTTAAGGATGGTTGCCTTTATAATCCGCAATTGTTTTCAGCGTCCGAAAAGGCCGTCTGAAAGCTTGTTTATAACCTGCCGCACGGTCTGAAACCCTAACTATGCACATTCGGATTTTAGTGTGCATTATTAGTGTTTTAGCAGTGCGGTATTTTGAAAGGAACAATGATGTTCAATAAACACGTTAAGACCTTCCAATACGGTAATCAAACCGTTACTTTGGAAACCGGCGAAATTGCCCGCCAAGCCGCTGCTGCCGTTAAAGTATCCATGGGCGACACCGTTGTTTTGGTTGCCGTTACCACCAACAAAGAAGTGAAAGAAGGCCAAGACTTCTTCCCTCTGACTGTCGATTACCTCGAGCGTACTTACGCAGCAGGTAAAATCCCCGGCGGTTTCTTCAAACGTGAAGGTAAACAAAGCGAAAAAGAAATCCTGACCAGCCGTCTGATCGACCGTCCGATTCGTCCTCTGTTCCCCGAAGGTTTCTACCACGACATCCAAATCGTAGCGATGGTCGTGTCTGTTGACCCTGAAATCGATTCTGACATTCCTGCAATGCTGGGTGCATCTGCCGCGCTGGTGTTGAGCGGCGTACCGTTTGCCGGTCCGATTGGCGCGGCACGCGTGGGTTATGTAAACGGCGTGTACGTTTTGAACCCGACTAAAGCCGAATTGGCGAAATCACAATTGGACTTGGTGGTTGCCGGTACTTCCAAAGCCGTGTTGATGGTGGAATCCGAAGCCGACATCTTGTCTGAAGAAGTGATGCTGGGTGCGGTTGTTTATGGTCACGATCAAATGCAAGTGGCCATTAATGCCATCAATGAGTTTGCCGATGAAGCCAATCCGGAAGTTTGGGATTGGAAAGCACCTGAAACCAATGAAGAATTGGTGGCCAAAGTACGCGAAATTGCCGGCGAAACCATTAAAGAAGCATTCAAAATCCGTCAAAAACAAGCGCGTTCTGCCAAATTGGACGAAGCTTGGAATGCGGTAAAAGAAGCGTTGATTACCGAAGAAACCAACACTTTGGCAGCCAACGAAATCAAAGGCATTTTCAAACACTTGGAAGCCGATGTTGTCCGCAGCCAAATTTTGGACGGCCAACCGCGCATCGACGGTCGCGACACCCGCACCGTCCGTCCGTTGAACATTCAAACCGGCGTATTGCCGCGCACACATGGTTCTGCATTGTTTACCCGTGGCGAAACCCAAGCTTTGGCGGTTGCAACTTTGGGTACTTCACGCGACGAACAAATCATTGATGCGCTGTCCGGCGAATACACCGACCGCTTCATGTTGCACTACAACTTCCCGCCATACTCTACCGGTGAAGTGGGTCGCGTAGGTGCGCCAAAACGTCGTGAAATCGGTCACGGCCGCTTGGCTAAACGTGCGTTGTTGGCCGTATTGCCAGAACCTGAAGATTTCAGCTACACCATGCGCGTGGTTTCTGAAATTACCGAATCCAACGGCTCTTCCTCTATGGCTTCCGTCTGCGGCGGCTGCTTGAGCCTGCTGTCTGCCGGTGTGCCTTTGAAAGCACACGTTGCCGGTATCGCCATGGGTCTGATTTTGGACAACAACAAATTTGCCGTTCTGACCGACATCTTGGGCGACGAAGACCACTTGGGCGATATGGACTTTAAAGTAGCCGGTACAACCGAAGGCGTAACCGCGCTGCAAATGGACATCAAAATCCAAGGGATTACCAAAGAAATCATGCAGATTGCCTTGGCTCAAGCCAAAGAAGCACGTTTGCACATCTTGGATCAGATGAAAGCTGCCGTTGCAGGCCCGCAAGAGCTGTCTGCACACGCGCCACGCTTGTTCACCATGAAAATCAACCAAGACAAAATCCGTGATGTGATTGGTAAAGGCGGCGAGACCATTCGTTCGATTACCGCTGAAACCGGTACTGAAATCAATATCGCGGAAGACGGTACCATCACTATCGCTGCAACTACTCAAGAAGCAGGCGATGCGGCGAAAAAACGCATCGAAGAAATCACTGCCGAAGTGGAAGTGGGCAAAGTGTACGAAGGTACTGTGGTTAAAATCCTCGACAACAACGTTGGCGCGATTGTCAGCGTAATGCCGGGCAAAGACGGTTTGGTACATATCAGCCAAATCGCCCACGAGCGCGTACGTAATGTCAGCGACTACCTGCAAGTGGGTCAGGTTGTGAACGTGAAAGCATTGGAAGTAGACGACCGCGGCCGCGTACGTCTGTCCATCAAAGCTTTGCTGGAAGCGCCTGCTCGCGAAGAGAAAGCAGCTGAATAATTTGATTGTTCAAGCTTGAAAAAAAGGCCGTCTGAAAATTTTAGACGGCCTTTTGTTTATTTGAATGATATTTAAAAATGGGTTTTGCCTTTACTTTGATAAAAGGGATTACTACAATGTTTGCAATCTAATAAATATATTAATCTCTCAAGGAGTATGCAATGAATGCTACACAATTAATCAGCCGGCTGACGCAAACCGTCGGCGAAAAATACATCATCACAGACCCGGCAAAAACCGAGCAATACCGCCAAGGCTACCGTTTTGGCGAAGGCAAGGCATTGGCGGTTGTCCGTCCAGGTACGGTTTTGGAAATGTGGCAAATTTTGCAGGCGTGTGTTGAGGCTGATGTCATTGTGATTACGCAGGCTGCCAATACTGGTCTGACCGGCGGCTCGACTCCTGACGGCAATGATTACGACCGCGATATCGTGATTGTGAATACCATGCGTCTGAACATCATTCAGCCGATTAATAATAATGAACAAGTTGTCTGCCTGCCCGGTTCTACCCTGAATCAATTGGAGCTGCTGCTGAAACCTTTAGGCCGTGAGCCGCATTCCGTGATCGGCTCGTCCTGCATCGGCGCATCCGTATTGGGCGGCGTATGTAATAACTCCGGCGGCGCTTTGGTACAGCGTGGCCCGGCTTATACGGAAATGGCCCTGTTTGCGCAAATCAACGATGAGGGCAAACTGGAGCTGGTCAACCATTTGGGCATTGATTTGGGCGAAACCCCTGAAGAAATTCTGACCAATCTGCAAGGTTTCCATTATCAGAAAAAAGATATTGTTCAAAATGCAGGCAAAGGGCATGACCATGCTTATTGCGATCATGTCCGCCAAGTGAATGAACCGACTGCCGCCCGTTTTAATGCCGACCCTGCGCGTCACTACGAAGCATCAGGTTGCGCGGGCAAGCTGATGGTGTTTGCCGTACGCTTGGATACTTTCCCGCAAGAAAAACAGACTGCCGTTTTTTATATCGGCACCAATGATATTAATGAGCTGACCGATATTCGTCGTGCCGCTTTGAGCGAGTTTAAAAACCTGCCTATTTCCGGTGAATATATCCATCGTCATGCTTTTGATATTGCTGCCGTTTATGGCAAAGATACTTTTTATATCATCAAGACGTTCGGTACCCACCAACTTCCGAAACTGTTTGATCTGAAAGCCCGTGTGGATAGATTCAGCAAAAAGATAAGTTTCTTACCAAAACACTTCTCTGATAAATTCATGCAACTGATCAGTAAAATTTTGCCTGATCACTTGCCGAAATCTATGCGCAACTATCGGGATAAATATGAACATCACCTGATTTTAAAAATGGGTGGAGAGGGCGTAGAAGAAGCGCGTGCTTTCTTGAAGGAATATTTTGCAACCCATGGCGGCGCATTCTTCGAATGTAATGCCGAAGAAACGCAGGCGGCCATGCTGCATCGCTTTGCTGTAGCTTCTGCCGCGATCCGTTACCGTTCTGTACATGATGATGAAGTAGAGGATTTGGTCGCACTCGATATCGCCTTGCGCCGTGATGATCGTGATTGGTTTGAAACCCTGCCACCCGAAATCGACAATAAAATCATCCATAAATTGTATTACGGACATTTTATGTGTCATGTGTTTCATCAGGACTACATCATTAAAAAAGGCAACGACTGTATGGCTTTGGAACATGAAATGCTCCATCTGCTTGACCAACGCGGTGCGCAATATCCTGCCGAGCATAATGTCGGTCATCTGTATGAAGCCAAGCCCGAGTTGAAACAGTTCTATAAAAAACTCGACCCGACCAATAGTTTCAACCCCGGTATCGGTAAAACCAGTAAGAAGAAAAACTGGGCAGAATAAATCATAGTTAAAATAAAGGCCGTCTGAATATTTCAGACGGCCTTTTTGTATGCTGTTTATCAGAACAAGTTGCTGACAAAAATCAGCAAAATCACCAAAGGCACAAGGTATTTCACATAGGCAAACCAGATATTGACTGTCGTATGGTTGCCTTTATAAAGCAATTCATCCTTCGCCTCGTCCTTCATCACGAAACCGACAAACAGCGCGGAGCCGAGCGCGGTCAGCATAAACAGGATATTGCCGCTGATGTAGTCAAAGGCATCAAAAATATTTTTGCCGAACACGGAAACGTCTTTCCACGGGCCATAGCTCAAAATAGACGGAATGTTGCCGAAAATGAAGATGGCAGCCAAGACAATTGTAATCGCGGCGGTACGGCGGATTTTGGTTTTCTCCTGAATCGTCGTAATCAATACTTCATAAATCGTCAGCGAGGTCGTCAGTGCGGCAATCAGGAGCAGCGAGAAGAAAATAACGGCGAACACAGGGCCTGCCCACATATTCGAGAACACAATCGGCAGGCTTTGGAATACCAAAGTCGGGCCGGAATTAGGGGCAACGCCGAAGCTGAAGAGCGACGGGAAAATCATAAAGCCCGCCAACACCGCGATGATGGTATTGGTAATGGCGGTAATGACTGCGGTTTGCACCAAATTTTCGTTTTTATCCAGATAGCTGGACAAGGTAATCATCACGCCGAAACCCAAGCTCAAGGCGAAGAATACTTGACCTAAAACGAAGACGAACAGTTCGGCGGTAATTTTGCTGAAATCAGGCTTCAGATAGAAAGTAATCCCTTCCATTGCGCCCGGCAGGGTAACGTTGCGCACGACCATGGCAATCAGGAACAAAAACAGCAAAGGCATCAGGTATTTCGCCGCTTTTTCAATACCGCCGATGACGCCTTTGACCAAAATCCATTGGTTCACAACGACAAATAGGAAGGTGTAAAAGGCAATTTCCCAAGGGCTGTTTTCGATGTGTTCGGTAAAGAAGCTTTTCGTTATTTCGCCGCTGACAGGGTTGGAAATGTCCAAATTGCCGCCGATGATGTTGACGATGTAACTGATGACCCAGCCGCCGAGCACCATGTAATAGGCCATGATGCCGAATGCGCCAAGCAGACCCATCCAGCCGACCAATTTCCAAATTTTGGCAACGGGTTTGCCGTTCATTGAGCCGCCGAACGCATCCAGCGCGTTCACGCCTTTACGGCGGCCGATGACGTTTTCCACCAAAATCATCGGAATACCGATGACCAACATGGCGATACAGAATAAAAACACATATGCGCCGCCGCCGTTTTCACCGACTAAATACGGGAAACGCCACGTTGCGCCAAAGCCGACAGTCGCGCCGGCAACGGTAAGGATGTAAGTCAAACGGTTGGACCAAGTTTGACGGGGTTGATTGGAAGACATAAAAACTCAGATACATGAAAATAAAGACAACATTTTACCGCAAAGATTTAACGAATCTTGACTAAAGTCTGAAAAGAATGTTAGGTAAAAAAACTATTTAATGAAGAATTTTTAGTGAGTCTTTCTAGTCTACTTGATATGGAAACGTGCAAACAGAGAATTCTGCTAAGGTAATATTGAATAAACGGCATCAGCAGAGGCCGTCTGAATGGCATACGTTTATACCTGTTTGGATAGCCGACAGCGCTCTTTTTATGAAACGATTCATTTGAAGTTGAACGGGTTTGGATGGGTGCAGAAGAAATCGGAAATTAAGTGGGAATAATGGCAAGCAATGAATAGGGTTGCACGGTTTGGAAATGATGGGCTTTGATAAGGAGAGGCCGTCTGAAAGTACGTTTGCAGACCTGCCGAATTTTAGATAAAAAAAACCATCTATACTAAGGGGAAAGTATAGATGGCCAAACACATTACGGGGAAAACGTCTTACTCACTTACTCACTTCTCTCGAAGCAAGTGTTACTCAGACAGGCGAATTATACAATAGTTCAGTCCTTCTAGTGTTAAATTCTGTTAAATAAAAATAATAAGGTTTAGATGGTTGATTTTAAATAAATTAAAAATCCATTTTGTTTAAAAAAATATCTCAAAATTTTGGAATTTTTTTAGATTTGGATGAATTTCCATTCTCCGGCGGCCAAATCGTCGACATTCCAGTCGCCGAATTTTTCACGGTGGAGCTGCTCGACACGGTTGCCTGCGGCTGCGACCATGCGCTTGACCTGATGATATTTGCCCTCGGTAATGGTCATCATCAATGTGTTTGGGTCGGCCAACACTGCTTCGGCGGCAGCGACGGTTTCATTATCGTCATGCAGGAGGACGCCGTTTTTCAACGTAGCGCAAAGGGTATCGTCGGCAGGATGCTTCAAGGTAACGCGGTAGAGCTTCGGAACTTTGTGTTTGGGCGAAGTAACGCGGTGGTTAAATTGCCCGTCGTTGGTAATCAGAATAATGCCGGTTGTGTCTGCATCCAAGCGGCCGACTGCCTGCATATTGATATTGCGCATGTGGTCGGGAAAAAGGCTGAAGATGCTCGGATATTGCTGGGGTTTGTGCGAAGTTTCGTAATCCGCAGGCTTATGAAGCAAAATGTAGAAATAGGGCATGGGTACGGCGGCAATCTCTTCGCCGTCAACAGACAGGGTGTGCACTTGAGACGGATCGATATCGTCTTTGGCACGATTATGAATTTCGCCGTTTATGGCGATACAGTCATTGTCTATCAGCCACTGGCATTGCTTGCGGCTGCCGAGGCCTTGCGATTGGATGTATTTGAGCAGTTGCATGGTTAAAAAGTAGGAAATGTTCAGACGGCCTTTATTGTACTGGAAAACCGGTTTTGAGGCCGTCTGAAAAGCAGAGGCAAAAAAATCGCCCCTTTAAAATGTTAAGGGGCGCAAAAGGAACACAAACCACTACCAAAAACTGTTACAGGGCAAATTCTCCTATTTGATGTGTTGCCGGATAAAGAGCTTTCATCAAGTCATGTGGTGAAAGCGAGAAATCTTCGCTGTTTGTCGTCAGACGGCCTTGCTGAGGCGTGAGTTCGAGCAATCGGGCGTTTGCCGACTGGATGAACTTGTTTTTCGTGCGCTGCATTTTTCGTTGCAGGGCAGAAACAACGCGGTTGTACAGACTGTCTTTTTGCTTGACTTCGCGTGTGTCGGCCACCCAGCTTAAGCGCGTATTGCCGTCTTCATCTTCAATCAGCAGGATGCCGGTTTCTGATTGGGGCGATTTGCCCATGCAAGGAAGCCAAACATAATAGCGGCCATCTAAAGTAATGAATACTGCGTCGTGTACTTCGCACTCATCGCAACATTTGGTGGCGATTAAAGAGCGGATGGCTTGTTGGTGCAGTCTCAGAATGTCAAGGGAGACTTGCTTAAAAATACTTTCGGGCATTTTCTTCTCCTTTTATTCTGTGGTGCGGTTGTTTCGTTTCGATGGGTTGTATTATACGGAGATTTTTTAAATTTGCAAATGATAATTGTTCCTATTATTTAAATAATAAGTAAGGTATTCATTATTAAAGAAATTAAATTTAAAAAATTTTGTAGAAATTGGGTTTTCTACTCAAAATTGGAGTAATAGCCGGCCAATAGATGAAAAAATAATAAAGGCCGTCTGAACAAATCCAGCGTTAAAAGGGTATTTGAAAAGCAGCTAAAGTTTTGCTGACTATACATTTCAGACGGCCTTCAGTATGATTCAGGACGTTTTGATAATTGCAGAAACCACCAACCATGAGCCAACGTCAGATTATCCTCGATACGGAAACCACGGGCCTTTATCCTGAAAACGGTGACCGTCTGGTCGAATTTGCCGGCTTGGAAATGATCAACCGCCAAATGACCGACTCCAACCTTCATTTATATGTCCACCCCGAACGCGATATGCCGGAGGAAGCGGCGAAGGTGCATGGTTTGACGATTGAAGTATTGGAAGCGAAGAATGCGCCGCCGTTTGCCCAAGTGGGTAAACAGATTGCCGACTTTATTCGTGGCGCAGAGCTGATTATCCATAACGCCAAGTTTGACGTCGGCTTCCTGAATATGGAATTCCGCCGCATGGGTTTGCCTTCTATTGAGGAACTGGGTTGTAAAGTCACCGACACGCTGGCTATGGCGCGTGAAATGTTTCCGGGGCAAAAGGCAAGCTTGGATGCCTTGTGTAACCGCTTTTCCGTTGACCGCAGCAAACGTGTCTTGCACGGAGCGTTAATCGACTGCGAGCTTTTGGGTGAAGTCTATCTTGCCATGACGCGTCAGCAGTTCGACCTGATGGGCGGCGAGGCGGAAGAAGAGGGCGAAGTCAAACCAACCATTATTGCCGAAACCAAACGTACGTCGCAGTTGAAAGTCATCAAAGCCGATGCGGACGAGCTGGCCGCACATGAAAAATATTTGGACGATTTGGGCGAAGCGTGCGTATGGCGCAAGGCTGAAACGCCGGATGAGGCCGATGCCGGAGCGTCAGCATGATGCGCCGCAATATCGCTTTGATTCCTGCTGCCGGTGTCGGGGCGCGATTTGGCGCGGGAAAACCCAAACAATATGTTGAAATCAATGGTAAAACCGTATTGCAACACACCATAGAAATTTTTGAGCAACACTCACGCATAGATTTAATTGCCGTTATTCTTTCGCCGGAAGATTCGGTTTTTCAGACGGCCCTGTCTGAGAAAGTACGCGTCTTTCGAGTAGGTGGAGCAAGTCGCGCCGAAACGGTACGCAATGGTGTGTCCGTTTTATTGGAGCAAGGTTTGGCCGAGGCGCAAGATAACATTTTGGTTCATGATGCCGCGCGCTGTTGCCTGTCTGCCGAAGCGTTAACGCGTTTGCTTGATGAGGCAGGCGAGAATGATGAAGGCGGTATTTTGGCCATACCGGTGGCCGATACGCTCAAGCGGGCAGACGGCAATCATCATATTGATGAAACTGTTGCGCGCGCAGGATTATGGCAGGCGCAAACGCCGCAGCTTTTTCAGACGGCCTTATTAAATCGCGCCTTATCTGTTGATGATTTGAGTGAAATTACGGATGAAGCGTCAGCGGTTGAAAAACTGGGTATCCGGCCGCGCTTGGTGCGGGGCGATACGCGTAATTTAAAATTGACGCTGCCGCAAGACGAATACATTGTCAGGTTGTTGCTCAAGGCCGTCTGAACAATCAAAACCCATTATTTTAAGGAAACAAACATGAATATCCGTGTCGGACAGGGCTACGATGTCCATCAGTTGGTTGAAGGGCGAGATTTGATACTCGGCGGCGTCAACATTCCGTTTGAAAAAGGCTTGCTGGGCCATTCCGATGCCGATGCGCTTTTGCATGCGATTACCGATGCCCTGTTGGGCGCGGCCGGTTTGGGCGATATCGGCAGCCATTTTCCCGATACTGCCGTCGAGTTCAAAGATGCAGACAGCCGTGTGCTGTTGCGCGAGGCTTATCAAAGCGTGCAGGAATTGGGTTGGAAGGTGGTTAATGTCGATACGACCGTAATTGCGCAAAAACCCAAACTCGCGCCACATATTCCGGCCATGCGCGCCAACATTGCCGCCGATTTGGGCTTGTCTGAAAACTGCGTCAACATCAAGGGCAAAACCAACGAAAAACTTGGCTATCTGGGACGTATGGAAGCCATTGAAGCGCAAGCGGCAGTATTGCTGATTAAAGCCTAAGGGCTTAAAATCGTTTCATCATTCAAACCGAAAGACTGACAACATGGCAACTCAAGACGAACTCAAACGCATTGCCGCCGAGAAAGCGGTGGAATTTGTTCCTGAAAACGAATACATCGGTATTGGCACTGGCTCTACCATTAACTTTTTTATTGAAGCTTTGGGTAAAAGCGGTAAGAAAATCAAGGGCGCCGTATCTACTTCCAAAAAATCCAGCGAGCTTTTGGCAAAATACGAAATTCCAGAAGTTTCACTGAATGATGTGATGGGTTTGGCGGTTTATGTTGACGGCGCAGACGAAGTCAACCACGCGCTGCAAATGATTAAAGGCGGCGGCGGTGCGCATTTGAATGAAAAAATCGTGGCCAGCGCATCGGATAAATTTGTCTGTATCGCCGATGAAAGCAAATATGTTTCCCGTTTGGGCAAATTTCCCTTGCCGGTCGAAGTGGTTGAAAATGCCCGTTCGCTGGTGTCGCGCAAACTGCTTGCCATGGGCGGACAGCCTGAGTTGCGTGTCGGCTATACTACTTTCTATGGCAACCAAATCGTTGATGTTCACGGCCTCAATATCGACCAAGCCCTGAAAATGGAAGACGAAATCAACAAAATCACCGGCGTAGTCGAAAACGGTATTTTTGCCCGCTATGCCGCCGATGTGTTGGTTTTGGGTACGGCAGAAGGCGCAAAAGTCATCCTGCCTTGTCAGGATTAATGAAGATTAATCAATCTTAAAAGGCCGTCTGAAAGCGTATCAGGTCTTTCAGACGGCCTTCAATTTGGCAAAATATGCAAATCAGTAAAATTATCAAATGGCTGCCTGTTGTTTTATCCGTGTTGGGCGCGCTTGGTTACAGTTCACGCGATACCGAGTTGATTCGTACCGGGGTAAGCGTTGCCGCAACATTGGCACAAAACGACAATATCGGTTTGGAAAAGGTCAATGAATGGCTGGGAGAAAATGTCATCAAAGCCACATCTGACACCAAAACCGAAGCCGAACCCAAGCAAGAACAGAAACAAAAACAAAAGTCATCGCGACAAACTTACACATACAATGGAAAAATCATCAAAATCCATGATGGCGATACCATGCACATTATCGATAGCGACGGCCGAAAACACAAAATTCGCATGGCCTATATCGATGCACCGGAAATCAATCAGGCCTATGGTACGCAATCACGAGACAATCTGATTGATGCCGCACTAAATAAAAAAGCCAAAGTGCGCGTGTTTGAAAGCGACCGCTATCAGCGCGAAGTTGCCCAAGTATCAGTCGGCACGATTGACTTGAATTTAATGCAGATACGGGATGGTGCGGCATGGCATTATGAAAGTTATGCCAAGAAACAACAAAGTAAAACCGCCTACACCGACTATTCGGCCGCACAAAAGCAAGCCAAGGAAAAACGTAAGGGCTTATGGAAAAAAGGCAATCCGCAAGCGCCTTGGCAATTTCGCCGTCAAAACCACGAGCAGCAGAATACCAATAAAAAGCAGTCTGATAAACAATGGTTCGGGATTTGGTAGGTTTTAAGAAAGAGGCCGTCTGAAAACTTTCAGACGGCCTTTCATTATGATGAAATAAACGTATAGGGCAGATTTTATATCAGGGGAAAATAGTATCGGGATTTTAGGATAAATCACGAATTTTCATCAAAATGTTGCTAGGGAAAGATACTTGATAAGACATTACACCCTGTTCGGATAGACGGGATCAACCATATTCAAAAAGAGCAGATATAAAAAAAGACACCGTTAGCTGGTGTCTTTAGTATCTGGCAGAGAGGAAGGGATTAAAATTTAATCATACCTATATGATTTATTGATGATTATTTTTTTGAAAAGTATAAGTAACACATAAGGTAACACATAAAATCTTATTTCCCACGATATGGATTAAACCAGCCTTACTGAATTTAGGAAGGTCTCTCTGTTCTACACTGACAGCAGGTAGCGCGCGCTCCCCCTCCCTCCGCGGGGACTCTGTGGGGGTGCGTTTTTTTATGCAGCAGCGGCTCCTACTGCAATCCTTATATTTCATAGGGTTTTCGGCGATTTTCGAACACTGGTTTTTTATGCGTTTTTATGCAAGATTTGACATTTTTATGCTGATTTATGCGCTACTTGTAAAATATAATAATAAAGCCGTCCGAAATAAATCAGACGGCCTTTTTTACTCCATTTTTATGGCGTTTAGTATTTGGTCTGTAATGTACTCCAAGTCTTCTTTCGGTAAGCCCAATAGCAGGCGGGATGGCAGGTTTTTTGCCGTGCTACCGTCTTCGTGTTCTGTTGCAATTTGCGCGGCTTTACCGCCGAACCATCCGATTTTTGCATGGTTTTCATCTGCTTTTTGACGCAGCCAGCGGGCGGCACCGATACGGCGGAACATTACCATACGGGATATTGTCGGCGTTTTCAGGTACAAATATTCTCGCCGAAATCCCAAAAGCCTGCGTTCGCCCTCGAACCGTACTAATTCATTCCCGTTTTCTGTGCGACTATATGCAATACGGCCGGTGTAGCTATCTCCGTATTTCTCTCCAAAAAAACGAAACGGGCGGCGGTGTAGTTCCTCTCCATCCCGTAGGCGTCGGAAAGCAAAACGGTCGCCTTGACGTTTTGCCATCGGATTTCCGTCAGGCTCGATATTTGCTTTAATGCGGTTTCGGTTGCGGCGGCGTAGCTCCGTCGCGATATTACGCATAAGTTTGGCACGGGCAGACGGCTGAATCTTTAGCGCTAAATGTTCAATTTGGGCAACGAGTGCTTCCAGTTCTTCCATATTTCCTCCTGCACTTGAAGTAAAGGACGCATTATGCGTCCTTTATCTGTTTAAAAAACGGGGCGCGGCGGCTCGGATTTTGTTTTGTAGGAGACTAAGCCGTTTTCATCCAAACCGGCAATGACTGTTTCTGTCAATTTTAATTCGATCATTACATCCCAGACATCCGACTCTATCGGCTCTGCCTCGAAAACAAAGGCTCTTGATGATGCGTCTGTGCCCGGGCACAAAATATCCGGCTGATTTTCTTGCAGCCACTTATTCACAATCAAAAAGAGATACGCTGGATCTCGATGGAACTCCTGAATAAAAATATTGAGCGTGTACTTCGCTTCATAACTCAATGTATTGCGTTTCGGAATAATCTGCCCCGACAAAACCGTCAGACGCAGACGGTCAGGGGCGGCTTTAAACTCCGGCAGCGTTTCTTGTATGGCAAGACGCAGGCTTTTGGGCTTTTCCATTATCAGACGACCTTATTTTTTAAACCGCTGCCGCTGCTCTTCGATACGTTGGCAGTCAATACACAATCGGCAACCCGGTACTGCTTCTCGACGCGCTTCGGGGATGATTTCACCGCACTCTTCACACTCTTGGGCTGATGGGGCGGCGGATTCTTGTTCCTTTTGGCGCAACAGCCAGAATTCGCGCATTTTTTGCTCTAAGTCGCAGGCTTGGTCGATGATGTCGGTCATGGTGTGGCTTTCCCTTCTTCATCGCCTTTGAGGCAGGCGGACAAAGCGTCGCGATAGAGGCGGCATTGTTCAAACGCCGAGCGATAGGCAATCAATGCGCGAACCATGTCCGCATTGGTTGTAATCTCTTCGGGCGGGTAGGCTTCACACTTCGGCACCGGCGGGCATGACTCGGCAGCCTGTACAGATACCGGCGGATTATGGGTGCAGGCAGTAAGGGCAACGGCGGCAACGAGAACAGAGAGACGTTTCATGTTTTATCTTTCATAGTTTGATGTTTAAAAGGGCGCAATCATGCGCCCCGCTGTTATTTTTTATTGATGGTTTTGGCTACATCTTCGGGCAGTTTTTCAGACGACCATTCATGATGCTTAGTCAGTGCCGCTTCGACTTGGCTGTTTTTTTCAGCCTGAACCTTCATGATTTGGTTTACCTGCTCCTGCAAACTTTTGGCGCGTTCTTTATAAAGCCTGATCGCGGCGTCTTTTGATTTGATGGCGGCTTCTTGCTCGGCGACTGTTTGTGTCAGTGCCTTATTGCTTTTTCGCATGTGTATCAAGCCATATCCGAGGACGGCAACGGTCAGGATATAAGACACGACAACAACAATAGCTGTTTTCATACCATCCTCCTTTTTAGGCTTCGCTCACGCCTGCGGCGGCAGTGCCGGTAACAATAGGCAGGTTGTAACGCTCTGCGGATGGGTACGATTTAACCGGCTTGCCATCAACCAATTTAGACGGCCAATAGTAGCCATCAATGTCTGCACCGTTAAACGGCACAACAGATACGGCATTGCCCTGATTACCGCCCCATCCCATAATTTGCCCTTTAGCGTTTTTGCCGCCGACGAAAAACACATGGCCGCCACCTTTACGGGATTTCACGGCGATACAGCCATAGGCGGGTTTAGCCAGCTTAGTCAGACCAGCCTCTGCCCATGCCTTGGCGCGATACCAATCTTTTATAACGCCGCGGCCGCTTTTACCGAGGCAGTAACCGACAAATAGGCCGCACCATGGCGTCTCATCGTCCGCATACCATGCTTTGGCCGCATTGGGAAAGTTTCCCATTTCTTTGAGCCAAGATTGGATAATCGGGTTATGTTTCGCGCCGACGATTTCTTTCAATCCGACGTGTCGGCGGGCTTCTGCCATCCAGGGCAATTCAGTCATGCTTTCTTCCTTTTTTATTCGTGTGTTTAAATATTTTCTTGCGGTATTTTTTTTGATACGCGGTTCAAAAAACCTTGATTTTCTGTGCTTGGGCGTGTTTTCTTTGGGTGGATTTTGCTGATATTGCCGCCACTCCATAGCACTGCGCCCGTGTGCAGGGCCAGTCCGAAGATAAGCAACCATATAGTCAGTGATTTAATGGAAAAGGCAGCGGCCAGGGCGAGACTGCAAAACCATACGATAGATAAATAGGCGATTGCCGCACTTAACGGCTTATGTTTTTTCCCGCGGGTGTCAAAAAGGATGATACGAACGGCCGCGGTCAGGGACAGGGCAATGACGGCAGCAGATTGGACTGTATTCATGATTCTTTTTCCTCTTCCAGGGTTTTCAGACGGCCTTTTTCAATCAGGCGCATGACACGCTGTAAACCTAAAACCAGTCCGGCAGAAAAAATGGCAGCGGCGGTAAAGCTATTGATGGTCAGTGTTTCACCCGGCAGCAGCCAGTTGATTAGGCCTTCTGCGCCGTCGTAACCGAAAATGCCGCCGATGAAAGACACAGCAAAAAGCCATGCCTTATTAATCGGTCGCTCTGCCTTTTGGCTTAATACGAACAGCGATGCGCCTATGAGTGCACCGAAGGCTACGGAGGCGTGGACGTGGTAGCTGCCGATGATAATTACGGCGGCGTTGACAGCAGTGGTAGTTTTGTCTTGGGTCATGACGTTTTCAGTCCCATAGATTCAGGGTGGATTTTTGTTGTGCTTCTTCGTGGTTGGCTTGAGGCAGTCGGATAGTCAAACCGGCAGGTAGGAGGGCAGGATATTTCGATAAGCCGTAATTTTCAGGGGCGGTCAGGATTTGTTCGGTGTAGCCTGCGGACGTCCCGTAATGGTTACAAGCGATATTGGCGACGGTATCGCCTTCACGGGTCGTGTATTCCATCAAATTAATTCCGAATCGCAGCGGCGCTCGCCCATGACTGCCGCGGTGGCATAGTGTGCTTCACGGCGGAAGTCTTCGGCTTGATGTTGTTTCATTTCGGCACGCTCGCCTGCTTTTCCCGATGGTTCTGTATCTGCGTATTTTTCCAGCAGAAGTGATTTGGCATAGCAATAGACGGCGCGGCGGTAATGGATGGTTTTAACCGATTCGCCATTAATGACGTCGTCTGAATCGCCTGTTTCGGCAAGAGTGCCCCTGCCAACCTGTACGGCGGCAATGCGGTATTTCTTAAGCTGGCCGTTGACGTGTGCGACGGCTTCGAGGACGGCATGGTAAACACGGCTGCTTGAAATGTTCGCTTCAATCCTCATTACTTCGCGAAAGTTGGCAAGGTCGATGATTGGGAAAAAAGGAATACTGCGAACTTCAGATTGGTCTAATGCTTGCCGCCCTTGATCGGGGGTGTCGGCGAAAACAATAGTCATGATTCATTTCCTTACGGAAGAAGCCTGCCCGATATTTAGGCGGGCTTTGGAAAGGAGGCGCAGAGGCTTTGCATGCTAAGGCCGTCCATGATATTTCTGGAGGACTTGCCGCAGGCTTGCGCCCGGCGAGGGGAGCTAGGTCAGCCTTTAAGCTGTTTTTTGATGGCTGCAAGGCGGGATTTGACACCGATTTTTTCAGAATACTTCAGTGCGTTTTCGTAGTAACTCGCCGCACTTTCGAGGTCTTCGGCTTCTTCCGCACGTTCTCCAGAGGCTTTGTAGAACTTGGCGCGGATGATGTCTGTCAGATTTAAGGTATGCATACCCGTGTCTGGGTTGACGGTGCTGATGAGTGTGAGCAGATCAGTATGGTTGGCTTTACTCAAGTCAGCACCGTATCCATACTGTTCAGCCAGCTCTTCAATTAAGAGGTCGGGCAGGTCACGACGGTAGTCATCTTTGACTTTCATGTCATGCTCGATGGCAAATAGGATGTATGGCACGGCTTGGTCAAGCTCGCCAATGTCAATCAACCAAAGCAGGGCGGTAGTGAAGATCGGATCGGTTTCAGCGGCCGAACCGGAGAGATAGACGTCTTCCAGCCATGGAAGATATTTTTCTACCATTCCTTTTTTGGCTTGGATTTTGTCGGATACGGATTTAATTTGGTGTAGGAAGGCGCGATCGGTGTTAAGGCTTGCCAACAGTCGGCGGTAGGGTTCGGCGACATGGATGTTTTCGCCGTTTTTTGCTGCCTTCTCTGCTAAAACCTGTTGTTTGTGTGCCTGGGCTGGAGTCATTGGATCCCTTTCATTAGGCCGTCTGAAATTTCAGATGGCCTTTTTTTCTACTTCACGATTTTGATGTTTTCGACCAAAGCTGCTGCGCCGTACTCTTCGACGACATAGCAGATATTTTCTGACTGGTAGTCGGCGATGCGGTCGAATTCAGGTTCGTCCGCCAGCTTGCGGCGATGGCCGCCTTTGTGGAAGTAGATGGACAGGTTTTTCAGCGGAGTAACCAAAATCGTATTTTTGGGGAAATACGGTGCAGTTACGACCGGCAGACCGCCCAAGCGTTTTTCAGACATGATGATGTCGGCAGGACGCAGCTCACTTGCCTTGTTGCCTGCTTCTTTGATAACGGCAAAGTATTTTTCAGACAGCAAAGATTGATGGCAGATAACGGTCATGCCCGGCATGTCGTGGAACTCTTCGTCAATCAAGCTTTCGGCAACGTCCGTAACCAAGTGGTCGAGAGAGGTATAGGATTTGCCTTCGCCGATTTCTACGGCATTGGTTGCGCTGCCCATGACGTTGGATGCTGCATTGGTACGCATATGCTGCAACCAGCCGGTTTGTACGTCCTGCAAGAGAGGATTTGCCGAAAAGTCGGATGTGGCGGCGGCAGACGTACCGTTGAAACCGATGGCAATCAGGCTCAAAGCTTTGGATTTTACGAGCTGGTTATTGATCAACTTGACGTATTCAGGTTGACTGCTCCAAGAGTCCATATCGTCGTAGCTGACTTGAGTGTCAAAATTTACTTTTTTACACAAATACTGGCGGTCGGTCAGGTTGTGATATGGCTTGGGCTGACGGCGTACAGTACCGTCGCCGTTTTTAGTATCAGTTCGCGAGGCATTCAGACCTGTTGATAAACCAATGATTGAGCCGGCAATTTCGGTTTTGCTGATGATGTTGATTTTTTGCAGGAATGTTGACTCCAGGCGGACGGCTTCGCGCATTTTTTGAGAAACGGCGGGCGTTACACTGAAATGGCGGGATACGCCTTCGGCAGTTGTACCGTTGGCTTTGGCGACGGCGTTGATGTATTGCTGGATATACGGGTGCATGGCTTACCTTTTCTTAAAATTCGGAAGCAGGGTTTGTATTCGCGCCGGTATGTGGCTCTGCCTGATTGATCGGGGCGGACTCAATAGCGGCCTTAAAGGCATCGAATTCTTTGCGCAGGGCAGTGTAGTCATCGGCGAGTTTTTGGGTAATTTGGGCAGACTGCTCCAATTCTTTGTTCAGGTCGGCAAAGGCTTGGGTGTAGTCGTTTTTTTCTGTTTCGACAGGGGCGGGATCTGATTTCTTATTGAACATTTTGTCGTGGAGGGCGGCAAAAAAGCCTTTTTTCTCATGTTGGGGTTGGTTGGCAGGTTGGGTCATTGGCAGGCTTTCCATTTCGGTATAGGCGGCGGTGTAGTTGGTATCTTCAGGATTGAGTTGACGGAACTTGAGCATGGTCGTACCGAGAGATGCAGGGCTATCCGTCATCGCAAGGCCGACCAGATAAGCTTTGCCGGTGTCGGCGAATGGCTTCATGATTTCCATGGATGTATAGACTTTTTCGCGCTCTTTGATGTAGCCCAACATTTTTTCAGTAGGGTCGATACGAGCGTAAAGGCGGGTAATACCGTCTGAAGTCTCTGCTTTCAGCTCGAGGACGTCCCCCAGGCCTGAATAGTCGTTTTTGGGAGAATATGGGCGGTAATGCTCAAGGTTGATGCGTGCGCCGTAGATTTGTGGGTCGTAAGCTTCTGCGGCGGCGATGAGGTCGGCTGATTCGATCGTTCGACCGTCGGCAGTTGCACCGGATTTGCCGATGCAGAACCATCGGTCGCTGAATTTTTCAGTGGAATTTTTGGCGGATTTATTCATGCGTATGCGCTCGGGTGTTTGTCCGTTTTATTTTGGCATTTACGGAAAAGACGGCAAGCGACAGGGGTTTTAGGTGGGTTTTTCAAGTCATGCGGAGCGGGTAGGATTGGCATTTTTGCCCGAAAATCGGGTATTGCCGCTATTTTTTGAAGACATGGAAAAACGTCAGAATATTGAAATTGCCCAAAATATCGACCCGCGCCTTGTTGCGCGGTCTCTTTACTGGCAGGGATGGAAAATTACCGCCATCGGGCGGCATTTGGGACTGAAGCCCGCCACGGTACATTCTTGGAAGCAACGGGAAAACTGGGATGGCGGAACACCGATGCAGCGTGTTGCCTCATCTATTGAAGCGCGCCTGATCCAACTCGTCAACCTGCCGAACAAATCAGACGGCGTTTACAAAGAAATGCGCCAACTTTCCGCATTAATGGGCGGCGAAGGCAAAAGGCCGTCTGAAAAATCGGAAACGCCGAAAAACAACCGATTTGACGGCGCAGACAAGCCGCCTTTTGACAGCGTGCCGACCATAGACCGCCCACCGCGTGAACGTACCGAGCGCACCGAACGCAGCCGCACCCGCTCCGTCGAAAAACCGCCGAAAAACTATATCGCACCCGAGCAGCAGCAGCGCATGGTAGAGATTTTTGAAGAGCAGTGTTTCGATTATCAGCGGTATTGGGGCGAGATTTATCGGACGCACCGTTTTCGAAATATCTTAAAAAGCCGCCAAATCGGCGCGACTTTCTATTTTGCCCGCGAAGCCTTCCTGACCAGCTTAAAAACGGGCATCAACTCCATTTTTCTGTCTGCGTCCCGCGCGCAGGCCTATCAGTTCAAGCAATACATCCTCAACCTCTGCAAGATGGTCGATGTCGAGCTTAAAGGCGGGGATGTGATTTCTTTGCACAATGGCGCGGAACTGCATTTTTTAGGCACCAATTCACGGACGGCACAAGGTCGCAACGGTAACTTGTACGTCGACGAATACTTCTGGATTCCCGATTTCGAGCGGTTGCAAACACTGGCCGAGCCGATGGCGAGTCAAAAGCACCTGAAGACGACCTATTTCTCCACGCCGTCATCCGAAGGCCACCCCGCTTATGGTTTTTGGTCGGGCGCGATGTTTAACGAAGGCCGCCCTCGAAGCGAGCATATCAAGCTCGATTTGAGTCATGCCGCTTTAAAAAACGGTCGTCAGGATGCCGACGCGCAATGGCGGCAAATCGTTACGATTCATGATGCGCAGGAGTCGGGCTGCAACCTCTTCGATATTGATTATCTGCGCCAGCGCAACTCGCCCGACAAGTTCGCACAGCTCTTTGAGTGTCAATTCGTCCCGGACGGCGAGGGCGTGTTTCACTTTGCCGACCTGCAAGCCTGCGGTGTCGAATCGTGGGATTGGACTTGGTACAAACCTGACATGATGCGTCCGGCGGGGAATATCCCCGTATGGATAGGCTACGACCCGAGCTATACCGGCGACGCGTCCGGCTTGGTGGTCGCCGTCCCGCCGCAACGCAACGGCGAACCATTCCGAATTTTAGAAACACACATGATTAACGGGGCGGATTTCGAATCACAGGCCCAAATCATTCGCGGCATGACGGAGAAATTCAACGTTACCAAAATCGTCATCGACGCAAACGGTATCGGCGCGGCGGTGTACGACCTTGTTAAAAAATTCTACCCGCCCGCCATCGGCATGACCTACACGCCCGACATTAAAGGGATGATGGTTTTAAAAACGCAGAACCTGCTCAAAAACAAACGTATCGAGTGGGACGCGGGCAAAATTGATTTGCAGATGGCGTTTATGTCCGTCCGACGCGCAATTACCGCCAGCGGACGGAACATCACTTACGAATCGACGCGCAGCAAAGCCGCCAGTCATGGCGACTTGGCTTGGGCAGCGATGATGTTGTTTTATCAAGAGCCGCTGGACAATGTTGTCAGCGGACGATTTGAGATTGATAGTTAAAGGATTTTTATGTCTGATTTAAATTCGACAGGCAATGAACCACGCACAGATTTAGAGATTTTCAGTTGGGGCTACGACGAGCGTTTGTCTTGGCTCGGCGCGGCGTGGGAATGCGCCGACAACGGCCATTATTATGAACTGCCCGTCAATCAGGAGGACTTGATCAGTTTACTCCGAGTAGGCGTACATCATTCGTCTGCGCTGCACTGCAAACTGAACGTCCTAACTTCCACATTCGAACCGACCGCGCTTTTGAACCGCGCCGAATTTAAAAAGCTGGCATTTAATTTCCTCGTGACCGGCAACGGCTATCTGGCGGCGGAGCGCAACCGATTCGGCAAGGTCTTGGGATTTAAAAACCGACTGTCCGTCTATATGCGCCGCTCTTCGAAAAATTACGACAGAGACGGCTATTTCTACCTGCGCGACCATGTTTTTGAGACTGCGGACTTTATCCCGAAATCGGATATTATTCATTTGATGCAACCGGATTTGGTGCAGGAGATTTACGGCATCCCCGATTATTTAGCGGGTTTAAGTTCGGCAGAGCTTAACCACTCGGCCACGACATTCAGACGGCGCTACTACGACAACGGCAGCCATGCAGGCTTTATCGTGTACGCAACCGACAACAATATGAATAACGATGACTGGAATAATCTCAAGGACCAATTTAAAAAAGCGCAACGCGAAGGCAATTTCCGCAATGTCTTTTTGCGCTCGCCTGACGGTAAACCTGAAGGTATCAAATTGATTCCGATTTCAGAGGTCGCCGCCAAGGATGAATTTTTAAATATTAAAGGAGTAACCTCTCAAGATATGCTGACAATACACCGCGTGCCTCCTTCATTGATGGGGGTCGTCCCGACGGCGGCGGGCGGCTTGGGTGATGCCCGGACGGCGGCGGAAGTATTCGCCGCGAATGAAATCGAGCCGATACAGGCGGCGTTTCTCGAAGCAAACGACGCATTCGGCGCGGAGGTTTTTAAATTTAAGCCGTACACTTTGGCAACGGCCAAGGTGGAGAAATAGGATAAGGCCGTCTGAAACTTTTCAGACGGCCTTTTTTATTTGGCGAAGTACTCATCCCTCATTCTGATAACATCATCCTTCTTATAGAGGTTGTCCCGCCCTAGCAGCTTCGGCTGCGGTATCAGCCCCGCCCGGCGGCGCGCCCAAATGGTTGTCGTGGACGGCGGCTTTTTGCCCGGTATTGTCCATAGTTTTTTCACTTCATCCAACGTGATGTATTCACCCATTTTTGTTCCTTTCCTGTTGGTCAGTTTCGGTTAATCAATTTGTCATTCATCGCCTGCGACGCTTTAATGGCGGCGCGGGCAGATTCGATGGCGCTTTCAACGGTGTCGTACTGCGGCTTGGTGTAGCGGACGGTTTTGGCGCGGATATTGGCTTCGTTTGCGGCCTTGATGGCGGCGAAGTCAAAAATAGGTTCTTGCGGAGTCAGTCCGCTGGCGAGCGGACGGCGTAGTTTTTCAATACTGCGGATGTATTCGCGGTAGTTTCTTTGTTTTTTGCGGGCTGATTCGCTATGGAAGGCATTATCTTTCGCCGCTTTTTCGATTTTTTCGCGGGTTTCACGGCTCATGTATCTCAGCTCTTCGATATTGTCTAAATCGAGCATGTCTTTTTTATATTCTTTCGCCAATTCAGGACTTAAACCTGTCTGAACTAAATCAACGGCGGTTTGCACCGAAAATCCGTGTTTCCAAATAAGCCATTCTACAGGCTCGGTTTTTTCTAGGTCGGCCAGGGTTGCAGCTGCTGGGCGATTGATTAAATTTTGCGCAGATTCGGGGTCGAATTTCATTTTCGTAGAGTTATTGACACAAGTCCAAGCGGCGGCGGTGCCGCCGTTTTTTTTCAAAACCCACGAATGGACGCGCGAAATTTCGACGCGTCCGGTGGCTTTTTCGTAAACGCCCATGATGCGGTCGGCAGGGATTTCACCGTAGCAGTTCGGCTCTTTCGCCTCTTCGCGGTATAGTCCGAGACGGACGTTTTTGCGCGATACGGACTCGCCGCCCAAAAGGACGGTAAAACGCATCCAGTCGCCCATGTCGGCAGCCTGTTGGGCAAGCATTAAAAGGTCGTCTGAAGCGTCGGGGTTGATTCGGCGCAGCTCGCGCCAAATGGTAACGGGGCAGCCGCCGATTTGCTGGAACTGGCGGATACCGTGATGACTTGCCCATGCGTCTACGCGGACGGCGGTTTCCGCCATGCTCAACAGCGCGTCAGACTCATAGTCAACGCCCAAGCCATCGCCGCTTTGACTTTTGCCGTCGATGTTTTTGGCGATATATTTGGCGATATAACCGGCAGCCGAGCCGCGCGCCCAGTTGATGGCTTCGAAGTCAACGCGGGCAGAGGCAGGGGTTTCCTTCCAAAATTTAAAATATTTGGATTCCCAGAATTTCTTCTCGGTTTTCAGACCGGCGCGGATGGCAGCGAGCGTAGGCGCGCTGCCTTGTTCTTCACGGATTTTCGATTGGATTCGGCGGGCTTCCGCGTCCGCTTCTTTCGCAGTCGCCAAGTATTTCAAACCCAGCTCTTCGCGGTTTTCTCGGCAAGCGTGTTTTGCCACGACGCGGCGGAAGGTAAGGCGGTGTTGCTCTTCCATGAAGACAAGGCCGTGCCAGTGCGGCGTACCGTCATGATGCGGCTCAGCAACGCGGAAACCGTAGATTTTGATTTTCAGACGGCCTAATTCCGCACAGACACGCGCCCATACTTTATTTAAGTATTCCTGCGCCTGCGTCGGCGTTTCGCCGCTGAATTTCTCGTTTGGCTTGCCGAAGTGGTGCATACGGTGCATGCGGGAAGGGCAGGTAATCGTAAAAAATTCGCCGACGTGGTTTTTCAGACGGGCGATTTCCTCGAAGCCGCGAATACGCACCATCAATTCGGCGCGACGCAGGGCGGGATTGGATACAGAGACTTCAGACAAGGCCTCAAGCGTGAACTCTTGCCCCAGCTCATTGATGGCAATCATGGTTTGCAACATGGCAAGATTGCGACGCTTTTGAGACAAGCGGCGGAAAACCGCTTCATCAGAGGCATAAAGCCCCGTTTTACGGGATACAAAGCCCGCCTCGCGGCGGTAGCGTTCGGCAGCGCGCGCGAAAATGCGGCGAAGCTGGCGACGCCAGAATTTAGGGGCTTGCAGGCGGGCTTCGATGGCTTCGGGGATTTTGTCCTTGAATACTTTTTGGGTATCGATGCCGTATTCGGCGGCGACATAGTGGATCAGACCGGCGAGGCTCCAGCCGATACGTTTTTTAAAATAGATGTCCTTGGCTGCGCTATCAGCAAGGACGCGGATGTCGTCGTCCGAAGCATCCAAACCTGCCGAACGGACGGCAGGCGGCAAAATGGTCAGATTGTCGAGCAGGGTTTTCAGACCATCTTCGGCGCGAACACGCGCAGCGGCAGGCTGAATGCCGCCGTCCAATTGACGGACGACTAAATCGGTAAAGAACGAACGCGCTTTTGATGCCTCGGCAGGTTTCAGGCTTTCAAATCCTTCGCGCAACACAGGCGGAATCAGCAAAAAGGCTTGGGCGGCGTAGTCTTGCTGCGCCGCCTTTGCATTTGCTGTTTGAATTGATATGCCCATGATTTGTCCTAAGTGAAAAGGTCGTCTGAAATACCTGTCTGTCCAGGTGGTCAAGCGTCTGTCCGCTTTGTCTTTGCTCCGTTAGAATGGAAGCTCCTAAACAACCTTCCCGGAGAAATGAAATGAAGCTCAATCGCGAACTTCAAAGAAAAATATTGTCTGTCCTGACAGAATGCTTCCCCCAAGACCCTCCACCGAATTTCCTTCATACCTTACGCGCTGAATACGGCGAGGATGAAACAGACGGCAATCTGATGTATTTGGAAATGCACGGACTGGTCAACGTCAAACTTACCCACTTCGTAAGCGGGGCGTATTCCATCGATTATGTGAAACCGACCGAAAAGGCTTTTGATTTCCTTGCCGAAGACGGCGGTCTTTCTGCGGTTTTAGGGGTAGTTACGGTCAGACTGGATGCGGAAACCCTGCGGGAATTGGTCGCCTTGAAAATAGACAAGGCAGACATTCCGACCGGTCAAAAAGAAACTCTGCTTAAAATTATTCGCTCTCTGCCGGAGGAGGGGTTAAAGCGGTTATCGTCCCGATTGATTGAGTTCGCTTTGGACAAGGGCGCGGATTTAGTGAAACTGCTTGATATATCCGGCGGCCTCTAATCGTTGCCAAGTGGCGAAATCGGATGCTTCCGACTTCGCCCAACTCCATATCAAATTCTTCAATCGTGCGGTCTGAACATTCAGGCTCGGATACCATCAGTCGATTACCGGTATCGCACCATATGTACTGGTCGGCTTCATATATCTGCATGGTTTCATCTCAATGCTTAAAATAGTCCTGAATTCTTTCTTCGATTTCCGCGTCCAGCTTCTTCTGCTCAATTTTGTAATCTACATAGAGCCAAGCAGCGAGCGCGGCGGCAAAAACAATGCCGATGACTGCGATGATGCTCATTGCCCCACCTCCTGCGGAATTTCAGCGTCGCCGCCCATGTGGTCGAATGTCGGCGATTCGTAAGCACGTACAACGTCCGTTTCAGGCAGCGTTTGCGGCGGATTCGGTATGTTTCCGTCTGTCGAACCAAGCATAAAATAAGATGCGGCGAGCATCAGGGCGAGGATGATGTAGCGGATTTTGATTTTCATGATGTTTCCTTGTTTGGTCGGGTTCAGGCAGCCTTAAGGTCGTCTGAAACTGGGTTTACTTTCATTTTTCTGCCGGCATATACCGCGCGGGCTATTTTTTCGTCTATGCCTTCAAGCTGTCTGGCGGCTTCGGAAAGCTGGAGAACCGGCAAGCCCAAGCTGTACACTACGTTTTGCTGATTCAACATATTGCCCAGTCGGGCGATTTCCTTTATCAACCGCTGGCTATCTTCCAGAGCCTTGCTTTGCTCCGGTGTAACCAGCCAACTTCTGACGACTTCGGCATCGTTGTAAGCCGCCAACGGCTGACGGCCTGTATTTCGTTCCAAGAGCGCGTCGCGCTCCAAGCCGTTCATGATTTTTGCGTTTTCAGTTTTACTGCTTGCCAGCTTTTTGCCGATATTCCACATGGCGCGGGCTTGGGCTTTGGTTCTAAAAAAGCGAACCCGCTGCGGTGCCGACTTCCACGTCGGGACGATTTCGCCGTTCATTTTTCTTTCCCTTTACAACAAATTTCTCTGACTGCTGCCGCCGTGTTGTTCGATGATTTCGTCTGCCGTCATCTGCGGTGGCACCAAGGCGGGGTTTTGATGCAGCGGGCTGGGCGGGGAAATGGTTTTGATGACTTCCGTCGATGCCACGCCCGACCAGCCGCACGAAGCATTCAGGCATTGAATCGAGCTATAACGGAGGCGGTCTGTCATCTTCCGACTCGCCGTTACCTTGCAGCGGCTGCCGCAGCAAGGGCAGGTAATCTGTACCCGCATATTTCCGTGTTCCGCCTTACTGATGTTGCGCTGCGCCATTTTCATTTCTCCGTTTCAGGTCTGCCGATGCGTCTTCAAAGGCACGCAGATACATTTCCGCATATTCCAAGGCAGCTTCGGCGGCAAATTCGCTCAATGACTTATTCGCCGCGCAGGCCGCCGATTCCATCAGGTCAAGCTCTTCGCCGAAAAATTTGACCTCGACGGCGGCAGTGGCTAGTTCTTCCGGCGCGCTTGTTTTGGGGCAGGGTTCGGCGTGGACGTGTTGTTTGAGAGACAGTCTGCCTTCGATTTTGTGAATACAGTTTTGACACATGACGTTTCCTTTTTGGGTTGATGCCGACTGTCCGGCGGGTCAAGCGTCTTTCCGCTTTGTCATCACTCCGTTACACCGTTCAGGTTAAATATTAGACGGGGCGGATGAAATTCCACGGATGGGCACTCAGTCCGGAAGCGCATGCGTCGTAATAGTTACCGCCAAACACTTCTTCGTTACCGTTCAGCCATACAATCAGGTGCTTTTTGGTTTTCCCGCGCCCTTTGACAAAGATTCGCCCTACCGTGCTTTCCTGATTTGTATTCCAATCATTCATTCTCATAACATTTGCAACATGTTTCATTTTTCTACTCCTTGGTTGGGGTTGATGCCGTCTGAAATTATTCAGTCTTTCAAAAGTAAATTATAAAAATACGTCTGGTCTTAAATCTTCCCGCCGAACTCCATACCCAAGCTTCTCAATTTCAACTGCAATTTCAGCTGGCATTTTATTGCGACCCTTTACCCAACTATTTACAGTGGAACGTTTTTTTCCAAGTTTTTCGGCTAATGCTGCTTGACCGCCAGCAGCTTTGATTGCTTTTTCTAGGTAATTCATAACATCTCCTTAATTTTGAGAAAGTATATTTTAAATAACCTGAAAAGTAAACTTTTAGTAGCCGTTTTTTGTCTATTTAAAATTTACAATGCTGAAAACATGGAGAATTTTATGACTTACGATTTGGCAAAATGGGCTACTGAGGCAAGAAAAGCAGCTGGGATGACTCAAGAGGACTTTGCACTTGAGCTTGGCTTCTCAACTAAAGCCAGCGTTAATGCAATAGAAAAAGGACGAAACAAGCCAACTTTTGAAACGATGGTAAAAATATCTAAAATTTCAGGATTCCCTTTGCCTTATCAGGAAGTCTCCCAAACAAAAGTACTGTCTGAAGATTCAGACAGCCTCGCTGACGACCGCATACGTTTTGAGCGGTTGGACGTGGTTGCCGCGCTTGGAGACGGCTACATCAACAACGAAGCAGTGGAGGTGGTCGATTTCGTCCATGTCGATAAAGCATGGGCGCGCGAAAAACTCGGCGGCAACCTATCCCGTATCCAAGTCATCACGGCACGCGGCGATTCCATGCAAGGCACCATCGAGGACGGCGACGTACTCTTCGTCGATACCTCCGTCCACTCATTCGAAGGAGAGGGCATTTACCTCCTGTCCTTCGCAGACGGCCTAAAAGCCAAACGCCTGCAAGCCTCCGTTGGCGGCGGCCTGCTGGTCATCAGCGACAACCCGTTATACAGAACGGAAACCATCGAAGGCGATGGACTGGAAAAATTAACCATCTGCGGCAAAGTCCGCGGCGCATGGCATTTGTCGGGATTTTGATTTGAATTTTGTGAATCGGCTCAATTCACGGTAAGTTTTGGAAGGTGCGGCCGTTGGATTTTTTGGATATTTATTATTTGGTAATGGTAAAAAACAATTGTAATTAACTTAAAAGTTAACTATTATGGCGGAATTGATTTATAAGGGTTCGGTGTACGGCTGCGTCCTGTCTGACGAGGCTGTCGAACAAATCGGATTCGACGGGGAAAACCTGCCGGAGCGTATTTGCGATGAAGACTCGGAAGAGCTTTGGGTTCGCATCATCCGTTATTGCGATGGGGTGCCGCTGAAAGAGCCTTTTGAGCTCAACTGCGAAGGACTCCCTTTTTGGGCAGTCAAAACCGCCCGACCCGAAAGCCTGCGGGCTTATTTTTGGCATGACGGAAACAATATGGTCATCAGCCATTTCATCAAGAAAACCACTCAAAAACTCACCCGTGAAGACCATCTTAAAATGCGCTTGATTATGGATTCTTACAATCGTAATGGAGGCTTTTGATATGAATATGCCGATACTCAATAAATTGCTCGGACGTTTCGACTTCCGCAAAAAACATAACCGTACCGACTTGAATATCCAAGCTGTTGACCAGCTGCGCGAAGCCATGGAAAGCAAAGGAATCAGACAGAAAGATATTGCGGAAAAGCTGGGTATTTCTCCCGCCGCCGTATCTAAAACGCTGTCAATGTCTGAAAAAAATCTTGAATTGAACACTATCGCGGATTTTGCGACGGCTATGGATATGCGCTTTTCTCTGATCCTTGAACTTGATCCGCATTGTTCCGCTACACCTGCCGCTATCAAAAAAGAGTTTATCAGTTACCGTGAAACAAGAGTGCTTTTTAATACTGTCCTAGATGGTGTCAATGATTTACCCAAATTCGGTGAGTTTAGGGAAATTTCAGTCTCTTTAGAAGCGGAGGGTGTATGAAAATCGTTCTAACCGACATCACGCCACTGAATCTGAAAATTGATGCTGACGGTTTGCGTTCTGTCCCTGATGCGCCAGCTTTTGATATTGAAGAACGCCTTGAACTTCAGGCGGACGGCTTCAGGGTGGCAGTCAATGCACCGGCCATCGAAGTCAGATGCTTGGCGGTCTATCAATATCTGCTCAAATATGATGAAGTCAGACGACCTTTAATTGATATTAATATGTCTTACCTGGCGGCTTTTGATGTGATTTCCGATCCCCTTGTGGATTTGATTGAAATGGGAAACAATCCGGAAAAAATGCGGATTTTGCTCGACTTTACCGAACAAGCCGTCCGTTTCAAAATCAGCACTATCCTGAATCAGTTCGGTATCCGCACCCGCTATCCTTTGGCGGCTTTCGAGGTCAATTTATAGTTTCATTCCTAAAACAACAAAAGGTCGTCTGAAATGTTTCAGACGACCTTTCTGATAAGGGTGTACGTTTTAATTTGGTATTTGTCGGTATTTTGAGACAAGTGGCAGGGTGGCCGCTTGCGGAATATAACTAAAAAGATATATTATGCAACTTATTGTTCACGATCATGCGGAAGCGGATTTGGGACGCCTTTTCGAGAGTAATGAGAAGGCGGTCGGTTATATCGATAGTGTGATTGCGCTTATCGATGATACGCCTGCGCTTTTTGATAAGCTCTTTTCTGAAAAAAACTGTCGCGATTACGATCAGCCCATCGGCCTTTTGGGTATGGAATGCAAACGTGTGGCGGTGTTGTGGCGGGCGGATATACGCGTGATGCGGCTACGGCTTGATGAGGAATCTGCGCTTTCGCTGCGTATTTTGTACTGCGTTCGAAATGAGATGCAGCCGAACCGGACGTTTATCCGGAAAATCTATATTTTGGCGGTTGCCGACAAATCCGAGGGCTTCGATTATCAGCCCGATCATCCGATTATGCGGAGAATCCAAAATGACTATGCAAAAATCGAATATTGAAAATTGGACTGCCTTCGGGGCGGTCTGTCTGTTTACGGCTTCAGCGGTGTCTTTGTCTGTGCCTGCCGCTGCTGCGACTGTCAGAGCTTCTGCGGTATTTGTTGCAGGCGGCCAAGTTTTGCCGCTTTCTGATGCTTCAGACGCTTGCTGCTATGTGGAACGTGTTCGCAAAAATCCTCGCCGTGCGGCGGCGATGGATAGAGCCGCTAAAAAGCTGGCAGCAAGACTTGATGCGGATACTTCGGGGGCAACGTTTGCATCATTGCGTCTGAAACACGGTTTGACGCAATCTTCGCTTGCTGAAAAAACTGGTCTGAAACAGTCTTATCTTTCGCGCATTGAAAACAACCGCTGTACTTTGAGTAATGAAACAGTCGATAAGCTGGCAACGGTTTTCGGTATCGGCCCTCTTGATGTACGGGCGGCTTTTGACCGTCAATGGGATTTTGTGGAAGGACTCAAATCATGATGCCTGTATCGCTGCATATTCAATATTGCGATAGTATTATCCGCCATGCGGACGATTTCCGTTACAGTCTGATTGGCATTTATCCGGGGGTCTGCCCGCTACCGTCGCGTGATTTTGTATTGGCTCAATTAAATCTTTCTCTGAATTTCGAGATTCCGACTTCTAGAAAGGATTTAAGTTTTGCGCCTTTGCGCTTGGAGATTCTTAGGAATGCCGATGTTTTGTCAGTATTCGAAATGCCACCTGTCGATAATGCTCCTGTAGTATCGGAAAATCCTGAAGTATTCAGTGGGCTGGTGCATCATAGTTTGGATCATCTTCCTGTATCAGTCGGAGATAAAATTTATGCGCGACTTGTAGTAGGGGATGTTGTGGCAACTGGAAATTCCCTTAAGTTTATCGCTATGTAAGCTGAAATTTTAAAAGGCCGTCTGAATTTTTTCAGACGGCCTTTTGTTTTGGTCAGGGTTTGGAAACTGCGGCGGCAAAGTTTGGGCTGACTTCGCCTTCGTAGAGGACGATCGGTACGTCTATCAGGCTTTGGAGTTTGACGGCTGTCGTCAGTCCGTTGCTGTCGAGGGTGTGGACGGTTTCCTTACCCACCCATTTCTCTGCGTCGATTTCGGGCTTGAATCCTTGCAGGGTTACGGGGCTTTCGGGGGCGACGTCGGGACGGCCGATGGCTAGGGAAATATCGAATTCCATTGCGCCGCGTTTTAGTTTTTTGTACGCGGCGCGCGCTCCGGTGGCGGCGGTTTTGGGGCTTTGGTAGGTATGGCGCAGGGTTTTGATTTTTTTGCCGGCAGTATCCACCTGTTTGATTTCGGTTACTTCTTTGGTGGTGGTTTTGTGGGTTTTGCCGTCTTTGCGTTTGGTCTTGTATTTTTTGGTGGTGGTAACGGTTTTTTTGACGGGGTCGTAGTTGTCTTCGGTAATGACGACTTCGTGCTTTTTACCTGTCTGTTTGTCGATGTAGTAGGCGCGGACGGCGTTGTAGCTTTCGGTATTGCTGTATCTGAATGCATATTGGTCACCACTGTTGCGGGTAATCCTGATTGTAGGCAACGGCTGCCCGCCGGCGGTCGTGGCTTCGCCTGATGAAACAAACAGGAGGCGGCCGTGTTTGACTGTTGCGATGGCGTCGTAGCGTTCGGCAAGGCGCGACAAGAAGGCGGCGTCGGATTCGTTGCTCTGGTCGATGTGGTCTATTTTTTCGTCTTGGTAGGCTTTGCCGATGATTGGGGTGTAGCCGTTGGCGGCGGCAATGGATTCGATGATTTCTTTCAGGCTGGTTTTGTGCCAGCTTTTTTCTTTTGCCTCTGAAAATCGGTCTGATGTGTCGGCGGATTGGGCGGTGATGTGCAGGGTGTCGGGCGCGCCGCTCCAGCTTACTTCAGTAATTTTGTAGCTGCCTTTATCGACAATGCCTGTTTCGATGTAGCCCAGGGAGATGGTTATCTCGGCAGACTTCGGGGGCAGGGCGAGCTTGCCGTCGTGGTCGGACAGGCTGACGGTCAGTTCGTCCGCCTCGAAGCCGCTTTTGTCGGTCAGGCTGATGGAGATGATGCGGGAGAGGGCGGCGGTATTGAACGGCTTGCCGTTTATGGACAGCTTGGCGACTGGGGTTAGATGGTTGCCGCCGGTGTCGGTAATGGCGTTGAAGATTTTGACGGCTTGGTCTTTGATTTGGGTAAGTGAGGTCATGTCAGATTCCTGCAATGCTGCGGGCGATGGATACGCCAAGCTGAAGGGCTTTGCCTTTTAGTCCCAGCGGGCTGTCGGATACTTTTTTTAATTCTATGCTGAAGCTGATGGAACGGGCTTTGCCATCGTGCATGAGTTGGCTTCTGTCTTCTTTAATGGATGTGATGACGTATGCGCCCATTATTTGACCTGTGCCGAGGATGAGATTGTATGGTTTTCCACGCTCTGCCATAAGGTGGAGCATGGCCAGGGAGGTGTCTCCCCCTGTGATTTCCGGCCTCATTTCGGCTGACAGGGTCAGGGTGTCAGTTTCCGGCCCTAGGTATTGGGTGGGATTAATACCGCCGCCGACGGTGGATTGATTTGGGTGCTTCCAGCCGCTTTGGCGGTTGATGGTTTGAAAGGGGATGGTACGGATGAGAAAGGGGAAGAATCCTAATGTGGCAAGCATGGTAGTGTCCTTTTTTGGTGTCAGTCATCTGAAAATGCGCTACGGGCACGACGTGCGGCTTGGTCTGCAATCTGCTTAATCTGACGGGCAACTTCGCGGGCGATGTCGGCTGGGCTTTGGCTGCCTCCGTTGATGGTAATGTTGACGGTCATACCGCCTGCGTTTGTGTGATTGAATCCTGCCGATACGGGAACTGCTCCGACAAGGGAAGGGCGCGGTTCTTCAGCTGCGGCGGGGATAATGCTCTGCAATGCGCCCAAGCCTGCTTTGCGGATTTTTTCCAGAACCCTCCATCCTCCGAAGCGGGCTACATCTTGTTGATTGAAGACAACCTCGCCTTTATGCACGATACCGGCCGCTTGGTTGACACCTCCCGCTCCTGTGTAACCGCCTGTGGAATATCCTTTGTTGGGAATGTATGCGCCTACGCCATAACCGGCTGCGCTGCCTCCCGGTGCGGTCGGTTTGGTGGAAAAGGCTTTTTTCATCCATTCCCATGCACTAGTAGCGACGTTTTTGAGGATTTGGAAGTTTTTGATGAGGATACCGATTGGGCCTAGTGCGGCGGAGAGGGCGTAGGATATGGGGTTGTTGCCGCTGAATGTTTTTTTTATCCATCCCCAGCCTATGATGAGGGCGTTTTTGATGCGGTCCCAGTGTGTGGCCAGTGCAACGATTGCGCCAATCGGCCCGGTCAGGGCGTATAGGATGGGATTTTGGGCGAATGTTTTTTTAATCCATTCCCAGCCTCTGATGAAGGCGGCAGTCAATGTATCCCAATTGGTGTAAACGAGATAGATGATGCCGATTAGGGCAGTCAGCGCAAGGCCTATGGGATTTAATGTCATGAAACGTAGGGCAATGCCTAATACTTTAAGAATACTCATGCCGAATCCGCCAAAGGCAATGCGGACGGCGGCAAAGGGGACGGCAACTGCGGCAATAACTGCGGCCAGCCCTGCTAAGGCGGTCATTGCTGCGGTTGCATAAAATGCGATTTTTCCAAGTTTGGCGGCGGCCTCTGGATTTTTTGCCGACCATTCGTTGAATTTATCCAATAAGCCTGAAATGACATTCATGCCGTACTCTAAGCCTGAAAACATACTGCGCCCAAAGCCTGATTCGGTATTGAAGAGCTTATTTTTGAACATCTGCCATTTGGACGACATGGTATTGACACGAATTTCGAACTCTTTGTCGAGGCTGCCTAAAGCGTCCGGGGAGGTGGCAAGGCGGATTTGCTCGCGCCAAAGCTCTGTATTAGCGACAAGTTGGGCAAATACGCGGTTATATTCGCCGCCTGCCAAGCCTTTGAGGATGCCTGCTTGTTGCTCTTTCGGCATTTTTTGGACGGCGGCAATGATTTTTTCAAGCGTACCTTGCGCGTCTTCGACCATGCCTTTTTGGACGGATTTTGCGTCCATACCTATGCTTTTCAGGGCTTCCCGTACGGGTTTCATATCAGGCGCGGTACCCAGCCTTGTCATGAGGCTGCCGACGGCCTTTGCTGCTGTACTCGACTCAACGCCCGTACTAATAAGGGCGGAACCCAAGGCAGCAACGTGTTTTTCGCCCATCTTCGCCAAACCCATACTGCCTGATACTTCGTTCATGTAGCTGATGAGCTGGTCGCCTGAAACCAGTGCGTTGTCATCGAGATAGTTCATGACGTTGACTAGTTCAGAAGCGGCTTCTTTGGATAATTTGAAGTTTTGGCGAATGCGCCCCAACTCTTCGGCAAGAGCCTCCGGATCTGCTGCTTCAAAGGCATTTGCAGCTTTGACGGCTTCGGTCACATAGGCAGCAAGCTCTTGGCGTGGGATATTCATCTTCGCGCCGGCAGTCATCATTTTCATGATTTCGACGGTAGCCATAGGCAATCCATCGCTTAGTTTTTGGACTTCGGTGCGCATTCTGGCGATTTCTGCATGATTGAGGCTGCCATCTGCGTTTTTAAGGCTGCCGACTTGGCGAATCAGTCCCTGCATTGCATCTTCTTCTGACATGGCTGTATTGATGGCATGCCCTGCACCTTGCCTCATGGTGGCAGCCTTGCTACTTGTCCATGATGAGACACCCGATGCAATACCTGCGATGGCGGCGGCCTTGATTCGACTCTGTTGCCGTTTTTCCAGCTTTTCTAAGGCGGTGGACTGCTTTTCGATTTGGGCAGTAGTCTTTTGCATTCGGGCGGCAATCTCTGCCTGCTCTTTTTCAAGGTTTTGTCCGGATACGCCGACTTTTTCCATGTGGTCTTTGTAGCGTTTTAGCTGCGCGGATTGTTTTTCGTATTCGTTATTCAGCCTTTCGCCTTCACGGGTCAGCTTTTTGAGTTCTGCCGCCTGTTTTTTTGTGGCAACGCCCGTTTTGTCGATTTCGGCAGTAAGACGGCTTGTGGCGGCAGAATTACGGATGATTTGCTCATTCAGACGGTTGAAATATTGTTCTGCCTTGCCGATTTTTACCAGTGCGGTTTGGGCGCGCTCAAGATCACGCATTTCTTTTTTGTTTTTCGCCAATTCGCCCGACAGCCCGCTACTACTTTTTTTAATTCTGTCAAACGTTTTGCTTGCTTTGTCGGCGGCTTTGAGGATAATATTAATTGTCTTGTCTGTCATGGCTCGAGCTTTAAGATGAAACGGAAAATGAAAAATCAAATCTTGGCAGATTCGGTTTTGAATGCAGTCGATTCTGTCATTTGGTGGTATGGCGCATTATTTTGGCTTTTTGTTGCCGTCATTGCCCTTATGGTATGGATGCTTCCTTGATTATTTTGTCGATTGAAAAGGTCGTCTGAATTGATTTCAGACGACCTTTTTTATTGTCCGTCTCCTTGGCGTGCGCGTTGGATTTCGGCGGCTTTGGCTGCCCAGCGGTTAAGGGTAAAAAGATTTAGTCCTGCGAACCAGCCGATACCTCCTTTGAAAGTAATGGCGCAGAGGGCAAGGGCGTCGTCTATTGGGTAAAACGCAGGAACGTCTTCATCTTCTTCAGCCTGCCAGATGTCGGGCGCTGCTTTTATAAGGTCGGCGAACTGGCCGGCTCGGTATCGGAAGCATGGGTATAGCCCAAATCGGCAAAGGCTTCCTGAATCTCTGCTTTCGCCGAAGGTGCGGCTGAAAAAAAATCAATAGCGGCATTGAGGGCTTGTACATCTGCCATACCTAATACGCCATATTGCGCCATGCCGATTTTTGGGGTGCTGATTTTTGAGAGGAGCTTTTGAACAGTTTCGGTGTGTTTGATTTTGATGAGGTCTTGTCCCATGCCTGCCATGTCTTTGGCCAGCGGTTCGCGCAGAGTGTAGGCTTTGCCGTCGGTCAGGGTTACGGTCAGGGTATCGTCTGGGTTGATTTTGATTTTTGGTTCTTGCATTTACTTGTTCCTGTTGTATGTGTTTAGAGGCCTAATGCGGCGCGAATGCCGGCACGAACGTCTTTGTCGCCGATGATGAGTTTGTTCGCCATGAGGTCTGCTTCAAAAACGACTTCTCCATCGACGGTTTCTTTCCAGTAGGTTAGGGCATATTTGAATGTCTGCTCTCCACCTTCGGCTGCTTTGTCTTCGCTGCGTGTGGTTTCGATAATTCGGCCACGCGCTTCGCCGACCAGTGTTTGGTAGGTTTCTTCGTCTTCTTTGTGCAATGCGCCTTGATAGCGTAAGAGGTTGCCATTGATTTTGTGGCTGATGGATTTGAACAGCTCAAGATCAAAACCTTTGCTGGTCAGCTCCAGCTCTAATTTTTCAATACCATGAATAACTGTAAATTCGCCCATACCGCCGCCCGGGGTATAGTCTTCGGTTTTGAATTTGATGTCCGGGCGTTTGACGGTCATGAGGACGCCGTCTTTGTTGAGTCCGTCGGTAAAGACGTTAAAACTTTTCAAGATGCGTGGCAGCTGCATTGGGGTGTCCTTTATTACTTGTGTTTGGGGTACCTATCCCTAACCCCTCTTTGTTGGGAGAGGGGAATTATTGGGAGGCAAGGTAGTTTAGACGGTGGTCGGTTTGAGGTTGGATGCGAATTCGATAACTCGGTCGGTCAGGTTGACGATAAAGCGGTCTGATACATGTTGGTTGAGTTCGATATTCTCTAAAGGCGGGGCTACGGTAAATTCGTAGTCGAAGGCAAAGATACCGCCAGCTACGCGTTCTTTTTCGATTTTTTTGGGGTCGATGAAGACTTGCGCACCCAATAACCAGCCTTGATAGACTTTTTCGGCGAGCTTGGCATTGATGCTGTTGATGATGTCAATCATAAGGCTCGGGTGCATTGGTTTGTCCATTGCCCAGAGAAAGCTTTCGGCGATGGTCTCTTTAATTACGGAAGAGACACGGACTGTCGGTTCGAATGCCCAGGCAGGATCTGCAGAACATGTGCGGTTGCCCCAAACGCGGAAGCCGTTTTCACGGATGAGGGTGGTAATGTTGAGGTTGTTGATGGTATTGGCGTCGCTGTTGATGTCCAGAAGTCCGAAGCTGCGTGGGTATTTAAGGGCGGATACGCCTTGAATTTCGGTATTTGAAATGGATTTATGCGGACCGATTTTTTGGTCAAGCATGGCGCGTGCGCCGAGGATGCGGGCAACGGTAGCGGCAGTTTCTTGGGTTTTGGAAGCGCCGAATGTCATGAATTCGTTGTCAATCAGCATGAGGTTTTTTTGCCCAAACCCGTTCTTATATTGGGTCAGGGCGGTAATATTTTCTGCGCCGCCGGCGGATGCATATACGAAGCCTTCAAGAGCGTTGGCGGTTACAACCAGCTCGGCGGTTACGTCAGCGTCGTCAAGTTCGGGCGCACCGATGATTTTTGGTTTGTAACCGGTATGTGCGGGAGCTTTCGCCAGTGCTTTGATACCTGCGATAACGTTTGCTTTCTGCTCCGGTGCTTTGGTTGAGCCAGGAACGCGGACTACAACGATTTGGGCATCTGCCTGATCTGCAATTGCGTCTAGGGATTTTGCCAAGGTTCCTTTGCTGCCTGCTTTATCAATCAGGGCAGAGACGGATGTTGAAAATATGGGTTTGGTAGCGGGAAAGACTGTGGCATCAGCGTCGTCTGCGGTGGCAACGATGCCGATAATGTTGGTGGCGATATCGGAAATATGGCGCGCGCCGTGTGTGAATTCGTTGGCTGTTACGCCGTGCATGCGTTTTGCGGTCATGTGGCTGTCCGTTTCTTTGGGGATGGTCTGATTGTTGCTTTGCTTTTTATCGGTGGCAAGCGGTGGAGGTTTTGAGTGGGATTTTCAGGCCGTCTGAAGTTTTCAGACGGCCTTTGTTTGTCTTAAGCGGCGGCGATGCCAAATCCTGTCATCAATGCCGCGCCTTTGTCGGCGGCTTTGGACACATTCCCTTGTACGATTTCAAACCCTGCACCGATTCGAATTGTACGGCCTGTATTGGCAACGTGGCTGGTACCGATACGGATTTTGTCGAAAGCGGTATTCCAAGGTACAACGGCTATATGCCATTCACCGTAGGAATAGGTATTGCCTGCTCGGTTGACTTTGCCATTCACTGTGGCATTTTCCGGCATGCGTAGGGTAAAACCGTTTTCGCCATGGGTGGCTGTCACGCCGCCAACGGCAGGACTTTCGCCCGCCATCGGCAGCAGGATAAACGCTGCCCCTGGTGTGCCTCCTTTTTCAAGTTTAAACGGCATAATGACTGTGGTCGGAGTACCGGTTGCGGCACTAATTCCGCTACTCTCGATATAGCGGTGGCCTTTACCGTTTTCGCCGGCCTGTGCCTTCATGTAACGGATGTTGCCCTCTTCTCCGAATGCGCCTGTCCATCCTTCAGGCTCTCCTGCGCGGAGTGCATTGATGACGCTCTTCAGACGAGCCTCACTATTGCTGCCAACAGCTTCGGTGGCGCTGGGTTCGAGGCCGTTAAATGTGAATTTAATGGATGTTTCTGTGGCGGCAGGTGCGGGCTGTTCGTTAGCAGTGGAGGTCGGTTGTTCAGGTTCTGCTTTAGGCGTTGCTGAATCAGCTTTTGGTACTACCGTTTCTGGTGTCGGCTGTGTGACTGTTTCAGATGCTTTGCCTGCTGTCGATGCTTTGAGTTTAGTGATTTCGGCCTCTAAATCTGTCAGCTTCGCCTGCAGCAGGGTGGCGGCATAGTCAGTAGTCTGTGTATTTTTGTGGTTACGCGCACCTGTCCATACTTCTACTGTATCGGTCAGTTGGTTGTGCATGTAATTTTCGGCAACGGTGCAGTTGTCTAATTCGCCGATAGGGTAGAAGCCTGCACTTAGTAGGCCGTTTCGGTATTTAACTGTGTCAACGGTATAGGGTTGTCCTACTTCGGTTTTGCCCTGCTCGGCGTTTTTGTACGGGGTAATGTCGCAGTGATTGCCGACAATGGACGCGCCGCGCAACTTACCAATTATCATCTGGCGCATGAAGTTGCCGTCGGGTGAATTTTGAATGTAGTTCCCACGGATTTGTGCAGCCAACATTGTGCCGTAACGCGCTTCTGCGCCCACGCTCATGCCGTATGTCGATGTGTTGACGGTTGCGGTAGCCGTCGCACCTGTACCACCGCCTCCTTCGAGGGTTACGGTTGGCGGTGTGTCGTAGCGGCTGCCGATGCGGCGCAGCTTGATTTCGGTAACTTTACCGTCTTTCACTACTGCTTCGCCTTCTGCACCGAAGGCTTCCGCACCGCCTCCTGTGATGATGACTTTAGGGGCGGTGGTATAGCCGCTGCCGCCATTGGTAACGGCAAATCCTGAAACGTAGCGCATGCCGTAAAAATCGCCGAACGGCAGGGCAAATGTAAACTGGTTGCGTTCAATCAGAAAGTGGTTGTGCCCGTAGTTGCATTGCAAACCGCGCGGGGCATAGACCGTATTGTCGTTAATCAGTTGACGGCAACGCAGCCACCATTTCTTCTGATTGCGGCGAGAAAGCACTCCCAATGCACCATTAATCGGATGAATGCCGATGTTGCCGCTGACAATGGTATTCCCCGTAATTTCGATATTGCTGTCTTGGTAATAGAAACTGTACGGGTCTGCAATTTTGGAGGCGCGTCCATCCGTCGCGGCAAATACTTCTTCGATTACGGTGGAAATGCCGTAGTACATGGCACGGCCACTGTTGTTTACGATTTTGACGTTGTTGCCGGTATGAATATCCATTACCTTGCGCTTGCCAAAACCGAACACGTTGTCGTGGATGAATAGGTTGTCCATTGGCAGGTATCGGGATGTGCATTGCTGATAACCCGGATCGAGACTGACGATAGAATTATTCCAGCCACGCACATGTTCCAGATGTGCATCGGGGTGTCCGACTACAGAATCAGGGGCAAAGATGCCGCAAAGTTCGTAGCCTGATACGCGGACTGCTTCCACACCGCAGGTATAGTTGTGGGTAAAGTATCCGCCCGTGATGCGGGTATTGACGGCAACCATGCCTTTTTCGTAGGCCTTGGCGACTTCGCCGCCGCCTACATCCTCTCCGGACGGAGAACCATGTAAACCTGCAATCACTGCGCCGCCAGTAAATCCCCGTACGTCGAAGTAGCGGATTTCTGTGCCTCTGCAGTCGAACAGTCGCCAACCGTAACCGCGACTCCATACCTGACCACCGCGCCAGAGGCCGAATGTGGGTGCAACCGTGCCGTCATCTTGCGGGAATTGCGACAGGCCGTCTGAATTCCAGTAGCCGCCGACGCTGCGGTAGCGTTGGCTCGATTCGTCAATGTGCAGTTGGCGGATTTTTTCGCGGGTATATCCTTCAGGTTGTTGTACACCTGATGTATCAGCCGAATTGTTCATGTAACGGGCAACATCGTGGGACAGTGTGGTGGTATTGAAACCTGCCTCCGCCGTACCTTTCAGCGCCATACCTGTGCCGATGTGCGGTTTTTCGCGCGTCCAGCCGTCGATATGCGGAATCCATCGTTTGTCAGGGTCGGCCATGCCTGATGTGTAGCCATAGTCCTTATAGGCGCGTGTGGTAATTTTGCCGCCGTGCAGAATGGTGTTGCCCTCTGATTTGCCGCACAAGTGGAACACGTCCTGCCCCATTTCTTCCACGCAAAATTCTGCCAACGAGAAGTCGTACACATTAAAAACGGAATGATGAAAGGTAATACACGGCTGTTGGCCGTTGACTGTCAGCACCATGCCGCCGACGGAAATTTGCCGTCCGTCCGCGCCGTAGTATTCCGGCTTGTAACCTGTGTTCTTCGTTACCGGGAAAAAGCCGCCGCGCGAAGAAATAAAGACGTTAGACGGCAGACGGTCGTACCATGCCTGAATCAGACGGACAATATTCAATGCGTCTTCTTTAGAAGGATTGTTTTTGTACCAACCGTCGTAAACTTTTTTACGCAGTTCGGGTGTCAAGGCGTCCTCGATATAGAACTTACCTTTTTCAATGGCAATCTTGGCGGCAGCCTCGATTTGTTCGCCCTCGAACTTGGCCTGCTCGGTAATAATCAGTGATGGTGTTTTGACATCGGCAAAGGCATTGCCTACTGCTTCTGATACTTTGGCGGGTGTAATGAGGTGGATGTCGGACGTATTGTCGTTTAGTTTCAGACGGCCTTCTTCGTCAAGAGAGGCGGTCACGTTTGGATTTTCTGCAAGTTTTTTGGCTTTTGCGGATTCTTCTTTTGCTGCCACTACTGCATCGGCAATTGCTAATACGGCTTGATCTAATTTTGATGTCATTATTTATTTCCTAATTTTTTATACACTTCTGCCAGTGTTTCGTCGGTCAGGTCAGTGGATGCAGCTGGATTCGGAGTAGGGGCAACCGGTTGTTCAGGTCGCGTGGACGGTATGTGCTCCGTGCCGTTGCCGTTGCCGTTTTGTGTTTCTTTAATGACCTCTTTTACGATTTCCCGTATTTTTTCAGGAGATACGCCGGCGGTTGGTGTGCCTTCGGCAGGGGATACGACGACTAGCCCCTGCTCCATGATGCTGACGCGGATGGGTTCGGTACTCTCGCCGATAATGCCGCTGACGTTGGTAATGGAGGGTGCAATGTAGATTTCTCCGCGCAGGACGGTACAGACGATGCCCCCAAAAACGGCGCGTAGGTCGTATTGGCCTAATGTCCATGCGGTGTTTTGAGTCAAGTGGGCGGGGAAAGTAATAATTATTTCTTGTCCGCTGACACTGATTTGAGGGCGCAGCTCTTCGCCTGTCTGCCCGCGTACGGTCATTGCCCATTGCGCGGATTTAGGCTCGAATGGCAGGCCTCCACCGTCAAAGCCGATTCTGAAAATACGGGTATCGCCTTTGTATAAGGTCAGGTTTTTTGTCTGGATGGTCATTTGAGACTTTCAGGGAAGTGGGCTTTATGTTTTTCGCGAAAATAGGCGGCTCGGCAGTGGCTCTTCTGCCAGAAAAATAGTGCGTCAACTGCTTTTCGGATGGCTGTCCAGTGACTTTTGTTTGCTTCGACATCTTTGCGGTAGAGGCGGCTGGACAGGGTCTCGTCCGGGTAGCCGCCAAATACGGCATTAATTGTTTGGTCGGCAGCAATGGCAAGATTCTTGAAGTAGGCTTTGATGCTTGATTTCATTTTCAGACGGCCTTGTAAATCAGATATTGATTTCGGTGTTGATGACGTTGAGTTCGTCTAAGTTTTGGGCGGCTTCGATTTGTTTCTCGATGGCTTGGCGTTTGCCTGCAACGGTAGCGCAGAGGGACTCATAGGCAACGGTTTTGCGCAGGGCGGCGGCTTTGAGTTTGTCTGCGTCTATTCCGCGCGATTGGGCAATTTGATCTAAAACGGGCGTGGCCGCGCTTTTATCTACCGACCATGCGCGGGCTTCGACCGCTTGGATAGGCCAGCTCTGCACTTCAAAGGCGGGGAGGTCGTCCATTCCTGATTTTTGGGCAACAATGTTTTGGGCTTGACGGTTGATGGCACGGATTAAAGTAGCCTTGGACGCGTTTAAAAATTCGGCTTCAATTTGTGCTTTTTTGTCTTGGTTTTCCATCCATTTTTCTCCATTCCATTCGTCAAACCGTGAGGAAGGTTTTAAAAATGTCAGGTCGTCTGAAAGGCTGCCGATTTGGTCGATGATAACGGCTGTGCGATCAGTTTTTCGGTAGGCAGTTTTGCCGCGATGGTCTTCGATGAAGTCCCATCCTTCGCCGTTCCAGCGGGCAGCTTTGCCTGCGCTGATTTGAGGCGGGTCGGTGTCGATGCAACCGGCGGGAATCAGATAGCTGCCGTCGCGTGCCATGATGTCCAGATCGGCTGTGGTTTGGCCGATGTAGAGATGGTCGGCGTCAAGTTGGCAAACGGGCTTTGTCCATTGGATGTTTTGGGTCATTTTTTTACCTTTCTAAGTGGTTTAAGGCGGCTTATGCCTTGATGCATGCCAGCAGGGCGATATTTCGAGGGCGGGTTTCAATGCCGCCAGCCGGGTCGGTTTGGCCGACAGTGTCAACCGATACGGTTGACGGATTACTACCCCTGTCGGTGTCGGACATGCGGTTGACGCCGATGCCGTGGCTGTGGCTGCGGAATTCATCCGCCTGCCATGAGCCTAATGCACGATTTCTATCAATGGCTCTGCCGTCATCCCATGATCGGATAAATTCGCCGCGCAAGTCGGGCAAGTTGAAAGTGGTGCGTCCGTCACCACGGCCGTAACGTTCGCCGATGGCGGCGAACAGGTTGGCATAGACGGTACGGGATACTGCCGCACCGTTTGCTTTTAACCATCCAAATGGTGGGACATCTTGGGCAAAGTAGGCGACGGCACCAACGGGGACGCCTACATTCATCACGTTGTTATCGACACGCGCAATCAGTCCGGGCGTGTCCCAACCGATGGCAATTTGATGATTCTGCCCGCCCAAACCTACTGCACCTCCGCGTCGGATACTGTTGTCGTAGGCGGTTTTGACGGCCTTGGATGTGGCAAGACTGTCGGTACTGTCCAGATTGACGGCATCAGATTTATCGGACATAAGGGCAATTTTGACGCCACTGTATGTCAAGGTGCCGTCGTCCTTAAGTTGCAGGTATTTATTGCTTGCCGTGTTGCGCAAATAAACGTCTTTTGCCCCAGTATTGATGTCGGCAGATTTTCCATTGCCGGATACGGACAATCCCGCATTAAATACGGCTTTTGATGTAAAGGTTTTGACACCGCCGACGGTTTGGTCATTTGATAGCATGACGCCGTTTTCTTCGGTCAAGACGGTTCTCATGCCGATATAACGACCGTTGGCATCCCAAGCAGAGGTAACGAGATGATACGGATTGGACGACGAGCCGTATGAGAAGCCGATGCCGCGGGCGTGTGCGCCGTTCACTACTTCCGGATGGGCAATGTGGATTTCCATTGTTGGCAGAGCATTTCCGTCAAGCTGACGGCCATTGGATCGGTAAAATCCGCTTTTGGTATAGCCTCCGGACTGGTCTGCATAGTAGTTGGTGGTGGCGACATTCATTTTGTCAGTAGCAAGTCGGGCGGCATTGGCTTCGACCCAACTTTGATAGGCGACGCTTTCCGATCCGGATACGCGCGGGAAGTGTACGCGCCCGATTTCTCGACTTCCCGATGTAAAAACATAATTGAAGCGTGCGCCGTTTTCTCCTTCAGATACGGGGGCGGTCTCAAAACGCCAGTAGCTGCCGTCGCCATTGGTAAAACGGATTTTTTCCCATGCGTTGGTTTGAATGTTGAGCTGACCTTCTATAACTTGCGTACCTTTATTGCCAATCTTGGATTCGACTTGGGTTTTAAGGTATAAGGTGCGGTTAGCTAGTGCTTGCAGGGGTTGATTGATTGGGGCATCAGTGCCGCCTATAACGCGGTCGCCTGGTTCGATGAGGCGGACGTTTTGGGTGTATTGGTTGAGTTCTTTTGCGTTGGCCATTTTTTATCCTTTAGGGTCAGGCTATGCCGAAGTTGTAACTACCGTCGAATGTTATTTCTCCGTTCCAATAGATAGGGTGGTCCCGGTAGTCGAGGCTGTGCAGTTCGCAACGGAGAGGGACAATTCGTTCCAACCATTCTCGAAGTTTTTGGGCTTCATTATTGGTAACCGGGCGGCTTAATTTAATGCTGTATTTCGCCCATTCTCCGTTGCTGCCTCCGAATAGGTGTGTGCCGTCAAAGACGGCGTTTCCGTTCCAGTAAAGATTGGCGGTATTTTCGATGATTTGTATTTCTCCGTATCCTAGGTCACGGAAAAGGCGCCGGATAACGGATGGGGTCCCTTTGTGCTGATGCTTTTGAATATAGTTTTCTATCAGTTTTCGGCGTGCGATTTCGGTGTCGGTAATATTCCAGCCTTCATCACTGCCTATGGAGCGTTCCCATGCAAGCCATGGTATGAATTCTGGAGGGCAACTGTCGGGAATGCGGCTTTTGGTAATGACTGCGAGGTCGAAGACAGTTGCCAGTTCTTGCGATGTCAGGCGTGCAAGGGCTTGCAGGAGGTCGGTGTTGTTGGTTGGGATGACTGTCGGCATGGCTTAGGCTTCTGTCAGAATGGTTTCTGTAATTTTTATAAATTCGCCGTCTGTACACAGGATGTCTTGTCTTGGCTCTGTCAGCTCTACTTTTTTGACGCCATCTGTATCAAGTGCGCCAATGATTTTTGACAAGGCAATTTGTGCGCCGAGTCTTTTATGCTGCTCTAGCATTTGATTGAGGTCTTGAAGCTGGCGGGCTTTGACGATTTCTTTGTCTGGGCCGTCTTCATAGGTAATACGGGCGGATATGCGTATTTCTTTCGGGGTGCCGGCGTGGACGGTTACGGTATCGCAGAGTGGGCGGCGGCTTTCGTCGCTAAGATAGGCATTGACGGTTTCAAGGGTACGGCCACTAGGTATGCCTTGGTTGCTGGATGTTTGGATATAAACAGCGACTGTTCCTGGAGACACTCTGACGGCGCGGGCATCGGTAATATCGGGGGCGGCATCAAGGGCATGGGCTTCGTATGCTGCACGAGGCCCTGCCGCTGCGAGTTTCTCTGGATATAACTGGACGCGCCGGCGGAGGTCATCGTCGGTTTCGTAAACGGCTTCTGTAGGGGGATTGGTGGTTGGATCGGCAGAGATGATGGTTTTCCGCTCTATGCCTTTGGCTGCGGCAAGGTGGTCAAGATCACTTCCTTGCGCGAAGGCTAAAAGTGTTGCTGCAGCTGCTTGGTTTATGCGTTGACGCAGGATGATTTCTTGATATGCCTGTTGTTGAAGGTCGATGGTCAGTGGCTCTGATTCGAGTTTCAAGGTGGCTGCAATGGTTGGACGTATGCCAGCCGGGACGAGGGCGATGAGGTTCGCTTTTTTGCGCTCAAATATGGTCTCAAAGTCGAGTTCTTCGATGACTTTGGGGGCTGGTAGGCGGGTTAGGTCAATTTCTGCCATGTTTCTGCGTTATTGTATTTGGAATGTTTGTTCTGTGCCGTCGGTCAGGGTTGTGACTATGGTAATGGCTAGTTGTCCGTTGGCGGCGGCGGTAGGGTCAAAGTGTATGCTGCGGACGGTAATGCGCGGTTCCCATGCCGCTATGGCAGTGACGGCAGCCTGATGGCAGAGTGCTATAACGGTCTGGGTCATCGGCATGTCTATCAGCTCTGGCAGAAGGCTACCGTAGTCTTCTCGCATGAGGCGGCTACCGATGCGAGTGAAGAGTATGTTCTTTATGGATTGGGCAATGTGTTCTTTTAAGCCGATGTTGCGTCCTGTTTGGTCGTTGGTCATCTAGGCTGTCCTGTTGTGCCGCCGCTGTCGCCCTGGTGGGTGTGGGTGGTTAGGTTGACCCCGTTACTGATGATGCTGCCTTCTTCTTGGCGTATTGTGCCTTTGATAACTGCTGCCGCTCCACCTTCGCCACCACTTCCTGCCATGCCGCCCTGATATGTAAGCAGTCCGACAACGTTTAGTTTGCCTTTGATGTCTGTCTCGGGACTGTCGATAGTCAGGTGTTTGGTGTGTACGGTGGCTTTTTCTTTGACGGTAATATCGGCAGTTTTGATGCCTTTGATTTGCAGATGGCTTTTTGCGTGGTTGTATTTAAACTCTGCTCCGTCAGGCATGAGGATGATGGTTTCGTCTGGGTTTTGGGATGGGGCAGGATGTTGGGAGGTTGAGAAGCCGCAAATAATAATTCCGTTTTCGGGTTCTCCGCTGGGAGAAAGTATGATGCAACCTTCGCCGATGGAAGGTAAACGCCAAATTGATACGCCACCCGCTGCAGGAACAAAGTATGGCAACCAGTCTGTAATGAGACCGCCGTGTTGTGCGCGGATTCTGTTGGCAACAGGGTCGGTTTGGGAAACTGTGCCGATTTTTATGAGGTTTTCAATGTTGCGACTGGTCATGGGATGATGTAGTCTCCGATTTTTAGGCTTTCAGCTGCTTTTTTGCTTTCAAACATGGCTTTGCGGTCGAATTTCCAGCCGTATTCATTTTTTAGTCTGACGGTAATGAACCATAAGCCGCAAAAAAATAAGGGGCGGCTGTGGATTGCTATGACTTGGCAGGGTTCTTTGAACATGGTCTTGGTTTTGCTGTTTTTGGAAAGCCGCCGTTGTGGAGTGGCAACGGCGGCTTTTTGGGATGCCGTCTTTCCGGCTGTCATTACTCAACAATCACAAGGAACATATCACTTCAGATGACGATTTGATTTTGGCAAAGAGTGAATATGTGGGCAAGCAGATGGGGTTTTAGGTGGGTTTTTTAAGTTTTGGATATAGAAAAAGGTCGTCTGAAAACTTTTCAGACGACCTCAAAACTATTTTATCCGATACTTTTCCCGTAATGCCATCACATCTCGACCAAGGTTTTCCAGCATTTCTCGTCGCTCCTCTAAAAGCTCTGATCGGTCATAAGCGCGTTCTGTCTTATCCGTAATGCCATGCGAAAGCAGTAATTCACCCACATCTCTGCGAACCTTATAAACCTCCCTCAAATAAGTCCGTGCTAGACTCCGCAAACCGTGTGCCGTCGTATCCAGCCCCATTTTAGTACGAAGCTTTAATCTGACTGTCTCGGACGACAATGGCTTGGTAAACCCTGAACCTTCAAATAAGAATACTCCATTCACATTTAATCTTAATGCCTCAAAATAGATTCGCGTCAAAGCGGAACTTAATGGGACAACATGCGGCCTTGTTTTCATCCTTTCAATTGGAATTTCCCAAGTTCCTGCCTTTAAGTTAATTTCATCCAGACGAGTCCCTGCTGCTTCCGACGGCCGCGTCATACTCAAAAGTTGCCAATAAATTAATAGCCGCGCTCGTTCCCCAATTCCCTTCGATGTTTCTAACTTCTCCACTAAGAGTGGTAGCTCATCAAAGCGCAGTGTATCGAAATGACGTTCAGGTGGCCTATCGAATACTTGTTTTCCAATAACACTGACTGGATTTATAGTGATAGATCCATCTGCTACAAAATAATCAAACATCAATCCCAATGCACCTTTAACCCGACGTAAATATTCAAGCGCCCCGCGTTCTTCCATTTTCCTTAAAACTGCTACTATATCTGCCGTCTTGATCGAACGAATATCCTTTCCCTTAAAAAAAGGTAGTACATTCAATTCTAAAGCCGACAGTACTTGCCCTGCATAACGCGGATTTTTACCCATCCCTTGTTTGCCACCCGATTTCTTCCATTTTTCAAACCAAAGTACCAAGCAATTTTCAAAACGAAACTCTGCTCCTACGTCCGCAGAAATTGCCTTCGGATCAGTTCCATTTCTGATTTTTTCTAACATCTCCTTTCGCCATGCCCGCGCATCTGCTAGTCCGAAACGTGGAAATAAACCCAGCGTCAATGTGTTCATTTTCCCATCAGGGCGGCGGTATTGTAGCCTCCAAGACTTAGAACCTGAAGGCAAAATCCATAGGGCAAGCCCACCTCCATCTGGTAACTTGTAAACCTTCTCTTTAGGTTTTGCTGTTTTAATTTGAGACAGACTTAATGGCGTTACAATTTTTGGCATGAAGTGTTACTCCTTGGGTAATAACACATAAAATACCACAAAAAAGATAAAAGAATTGAAATATACCCGAAATGAATTTAAAGAAGATGAATAACAAAAAAGGCTAAGTTGTTGATAACTTAGCCTTTAATATGCGGTTTTAGAAGTAATGAAAAACTTATAAAAATGAAAATGGCAGAGAGGAAGGGATTCGAACCCTCGATACGCTATTCACGTATACACGCTTTCCAGGCGTGCGACTTAAACCACTCATCCACCTCTCTGTGGACTATTATCCTGAATTGTTATTCAGAATAATGTGAAAACTTGACTGATTGATTTATCAATGGTGCCCAGGAGAAGACTCGAACTTCCACACCCGTGAGGATACTAGCACCTGAAGCTAGCGCGTCTACCAATTCCGCCACCTGGGCAATTTAAATTTTCTTAAGCAAAGAAGCACCAAATTATTTGGTGCCCAGGAGAAGACTCGAACTTCCACGCCCGTGAGGACACTAGCACCTGAAGCTAGCGCGTCTACCAATTCCGCCACCTGGGCTTTGCTTTATTCTTCAATTTCAGGTAGAGTTGACTATCTGAACTGCGAAGAAGCAGCTATTATATATTTTAAAAAAAGAATGTCAACCATCAAAATGAACAAAAATACTAAATCTTTAAATTTACGAGAAAAAGACCCGTATTTGGAGCGGGAGAAACAACGTTACGCTCATCCGTTGCCCAGTCGTGAATGGGTCATTGAATTATTGGAACAAAAAGGTGTGCCGACAAAAATCGAAGCTTTGGCGCATGAATTGTCGATTGCAGAAGATGAATATGAATTCTTCGAACGCCGTCTGAAAGCGATGGCACGTGATGGTCAGGTGTTGATCAACCGACGTGGCGCAGTATGTGCGGCAGAAAAATTGGCATTGGTTAAATGCCGTGTCGAAGCGCATAAAGACGGCTTTGGTTTTGCCGTGCCGCTTACGCCGACAGGCGAGGGCGATTTCGTCTTGTATGAGCGTCAGATGCGCGGCGTGATGCATGGGGATATTGTTACCGTGCGCCCTGCCGGTATCGACCGCAGAGGCCGTCGCGAAGGTACGGTTTTAGATGTAGTGGAGCGTGCGCAGTCTAAAGTGGTCGGCCGTTTTTATATGGATCGCGGCGTGGCGATTTTGGAGGCCGAAGACAAACGCTTGAATCAAAGCATTGTTTTGGAACCTGAAAGCGTAGCGCACTTTAAACCGCAATCCGGTCAAGTCATTGTCGGTGAAATTGAGACTTACCCCGAGCAAAACCGCCCTGCCGTAGCGAAAATCATTGAAGTGTTGGGTGATTATGCCGACAGCGGTATGGAAATTGAAATCGCCGTGCGCAAGCACCATTTGCCTCATCAATTCAGCGAAGCATGTGCCAAAGCTGCGAAGAAAATTCCCGATCATGTGCGTAAAACCGACTTGAAAGGGCGCGTGGACCTACGCGATTTGCCTCTAGTAACCATTGACGGCGAAACTGCGCGGGACTTTGACGATGCGGTTTTTGCCGAAAAAATCGGCCGCAATTACCGTTTGGTGGTGGCGATAGCCGATGTCAGCCATTATGTCCGCCCGGATGACGCGATTGATGTAGATGCTCAAGAACGCAGTACCAGCGTGTATTTCCCGCGCCGTGTGATTCCAATGCTGCCGGAGAATTTGTCCAACGGCATCTGCTCGCTCAATCCTGATGTCGAACGCCTGTGTATGGTGTGCGATATGGTGATTACTTATGCCGGCAATATCAAGGAATACCGTTTCTATCCGGCAGTAATGCGCTCTCATGCGCGACTGACTTATAATCAAGTTTGGGATTGGATTTCAGACGGCCGGGATCATCCGTTTAAACCGCAAATCGATACTCTGTATAAATTATTTAAAATCTTGCAGAAAAAACGTTTCGAGCGTGGCGCGGTTGAATTTGAGAGCGTTGAAACCCAGATGATTTTTGACGACAACGGTAAAATCGACAAGATTGTTCCTGTTGTCCGCAATGATGCGCACAAGCTGATTGAAGAATGTATGTTGGCGGCGAATGTTTGCGCGGCAGAATTTTTGCTGAAAAACAAACATACGGCTTTGTTCCGCAATCACTTGGGCCCGACTCCCGAAAAACTGGCCACTTTACGCGAGCAGCTTGGTTTGCTGGGGTTGAGTTTGGGCGGCGGCGATAATCCGACGCCGAAAGACTATGCTGCGCTTGCCGAGCAATTTAAAAACCGTCCGGACGCGGAACTGTTGCAAGTGATGATGTTGCGTTCTATGCAACAGGCGGTTTATGAGCCGCATTGCGACGGTCACTTTGGTTTGGCTTATAGCGCATATGCACACTTTACATCGCCTATCCGCCGTTATCCGGATTTGACGGTCCATCGTGCCATCAAAGCTGTATTGAACGGACAAACTTACCAACCCAATAAAACCTGGCAGGCTTTGGGCGTACATACCTCTTTCTGCGAGCGCCGAGCGGATGATGCCAGCCGCGATGTGGAAAATTGGCTGAAAACTTATTATATGCGCGACAAAGTCGGCGAAGTTTTCAGCGGCAAGATTTCAGGCATGACCAGCTTCGGTATTTTTGTAACTCTGGACGATATTCATATCGATGGCTTGGTTCACATCAGCGATTTGGGAGAGGATTATTTCAACTTCCGTCCTGAAATTATGGCGATTGAGGGCGAACGCAGCGGTGTCCGTTTCAATATGGGCGATACGGTTACTGTAAAAGTCGCGCGTGCCGATTTGGATACCAGCAAGATTGATTTGACCTTAATCAGCGGCGGTTCAGTCGGTAAGAAACGCGACACCAGAAAAGCAAAACCTGCGAGTAAGCCTATAGCTGCTGACAAGCCTGTCGAAAAACGTAAGCGTAAACTTTCGGCTAAAGAAATTGATGAAGCGTTGTCTGCTCCCGCGAAGGCAAAGAAGGGTAAGGTAAAAGGCAAACCTGCTTCCAAGCCGGCCAAGCCAAGCAAACCTAAAGCCGCAAGCAAGAAAAAGGCGCAGGCGAAAATAGCTTCTGTCAAAGCAGGACGTAAAAATAACGCCCAAGGCAAAAGCGTGAAGATTAAAGTGAAGAAAGCTGCTAAGAAATAAGCAGCATTCAACTCAGGCCGTCTGAAAGGTTTCAGACGGCCTGAGTTTGTGATTTCATGAATGAAAACAAGGATAAATAAGATGATAAAACTATACGGTATTCCTAATTGCGATACGGTTAAAAAAGCGCGCAGTTGGTTGGCGGAAAACGGTATCGAGTTTGAGTTTGTAGATTTTAAGAAAAACGCCCCGACTGCTGAATTGATTGATGGCTGGCTGGATCAGGCGGCTTTGGAGATTTTGCTCAATAAAAGAGGTACGACTTGGCGCAAGCTGGATAAAAATGCACAAGAATCAGCTGCCACAAAAGAAGGTGCAATTGCTTTAATGGTGAAGAATCCCAGTATCATCAAGCGGCCTGTATTGGTCAAAGAAGGGCAGGTTCATGTCGGTTTTTCAGTAGAAGCGTATCAGGAAATTTTCGGATAAGGCATTTTTAGATTTTTAGGCCGTCTGAAAAAGCAAGCCTCGAAAAAATACGTTACAATACGCGCTTTGAGCCTGTTTTCAGGATTTTAAGATTTTTGCGGCAGCATTTTCCGGCTGCCGCGCCAAACTTTTCTTTCGGATAAATATGTTCCATATTGTTGAAAAATATAAAACACCCGCCCAGATTGTTTTAGGTATCATCGGTCTGACCTTTATCGGATTCGGTGCCAATAATTTGTCTTCGCCGGGTTCTGATTACATTGTTAAAGTCGGGGATGAGAAAGTCAGCGAACACGCTTTACAGATTGCGATACAAAACGAGCAGGCTGCCGGCAATAATGCGCCTTCGCGTGATGCGGTATTCCAATCGTTATTGCAACGTGCTTATCTGAAGCAGGGTGCCAAGCTGATGGGCATCGCTGTGTCTCAGGAACAAATCAAGCAAGTTATTGTGGATGATCCGAATTTTCATGATGCTTCCGGTAAATTTAGCCAGGATTTGCTCAAGAAATATTTGGATCAACGCAGGATGACCGAGGATCAGTTCGTTGAAGATATCCGCGAACAGTTCCAGTTGCAAAATCTGTTGAATTTGGTGCAAAACGGTGCCGTGGTCAGCGATGCGCAAGCGCGTCAGTTGATTAACCTGACTCAAGCCACCCGTACCATCCGTTCATTTACGTTCAGCCCTGAAGCATTTGTGGCACAAGTCAAAGTAGATGATGCGGCTTTGCAAAAATATTATGAAGCGCATAAGAAAGATTACTTGATTCCTCAAGCCGTTAAGCTGGAATATGTGGCTTTAAGCATCAAAGATTTGGCTGACAAGCAAACCGTCAGTGCGGAAGAAGTACAAAAAGCTTACGACAGCAAAAGCGTAGATTTGTCGCCAAGAGCCGAAATTGCGCATATTTTCATTCCGGTTATGCCTAACGGAGATGAAGCAAGCAATGCGGAAATTAAAGCCGAAGTAGACAAAATGGCTGCGGAGCTTAAAGCACATCCGGATTCGTTTGCCGAGCTGGCGGCCAAGTATTCTAAAGACTTGTCCAGCAGCAATAAAGGCGGCAACTTGGGTTATCTGAGCAAAAGCGGCGGCAGTGGCTTCGGGCCGGAATTTGATAAAGCGGCATTTGCATTGGGCAAAGGCGAAGTCAGCGATACCGTTAAATCGTCTTTGGGTTATCACGTCATTAAAGTTTTGAATGTCGAAGCTGAGCCGACTTTGGAACAAGCCAAAGCGCGTATCGAAGCAGCCTTGAAACTGAAAAAAGCAGCTTCTGCCTTTAATGCCGCTAAAGAAAAACTGGGTGAAGATACCTTCAATGATCCGTCTTCTCTGGCAAAAGCAGCCGCCAATTCAGGTTTGAAAGTAGAAAGCCTGGATGAATGGGTGACCAAAGCGGGCGCGAAGGAAGCCGGCTTGCCTGAAGCGTTGATTAATGCCGCGTTTAGTGATGATGTACTGAAGAAAAAACACAATTCTGAAGTGATCGCCATCAACAACGATACCGTTTGGGTCATTCGTGCGAAAGAAGTGCGCGAAGAGAAAATCGCACCATTTGCGGAAGTCAAAGATACTGTCCGTGCAGCATATCAGCGCTCTGAAGCCGCCAAACTGGCAGAGAAAAAAGCCCAGGAAACTTTGGCCGCATTGAAAGCCGGTAAAGCTGCCGATGTTCAATGGTCGCCTGTTTCTCAATTGAGCGCGCAAGATGCACGTAAAACCATGTCTCCGGAGGCTTATGCGGCTTTGTTGAAAGCGCGTCCTGTCGGCGGCAAACCTGCGTATACATTGTTGGAAGGTATGCCTGCGCCGGTGATTATGGAAGTTCAGAGCGTTTCTGCTCCTGAAAATGCAGATTCACAGATTCCGGCTGCCAAACAGGCTTTGGTTCAGCAGCTTTCCGCCAATGTTTTCGATGCCTTGCTCCAGTATTTGGATAAGAAAATCGATCGTACGCAAGGTGCACAACAAGTTAATAATGCTGCCGAATAAGCAGAATATTAGAGTAGGGCAGCCGGATGAATTCCGGCTGTTTTCTTATTTTTAGCCATCTTTTTAAAGGCCGTCTGAAATCATGAGTAAAAATCCTGATGCCTTTGTCCGCTTGATTAATGCATTAAAAATCCTGCCCAATGTCGGACCGAAATCCGCACAACGTATGGCTTACCAGCTTTTGCAGTACAAACGCGAAGAAGCGCAAGAATTGGTGGACGCTTTGCAGTTTGCTTTGAGGCAGGTGCAGCATTGTCGGATGTGCAACACATTTTGCGAAGGCGATTTGTGTGAAATTTGCGCAGACGAAAAACGCGATAAAAGCCGTTTGATGATTGTGCATATGCCGGCGGATGTCTCCAGCATGGAGGCGGCCAATTGCCATGATGGCCTGTATTTTGTTTTGATGGGGCAAGTCAGCCCAGCGCAGGGGATGGATATTTCGGCAGTCGCATTAGATAAGCTGGTGGCGCGTCTGCAGGCGAGTGATATTGAGGAAATTATCATTGCAACCAACTTCACAGCCGAAGGCGACGCGACAGCGTATGTATTGGCGGAATTGTTTAAAAATCTTCCCTATAAAGTCAGCCGGTTGGCAAGGGGAATCCCTTTGGGCGGCGAGATGGAATATGTGGATGCCGGTACTTTGGCTCAGGCCGTTTACGATAGACGAAACATCCAATCTTAAATGCCAATATAAAAAGGCCGTCTGAATGTTTTTCAGACGGCCTTTTCATTGATGAAATCAGATTATTTGCAGCTCACGCCTTGAATTTGAGGCGTATCGCCGTTGCCGACTTTGAATGCGCATTTGGTTGCGCTGCTGCCGGATACGGTAACAACACCGTTTCCGCTGTTGAGGCTGACAGGTTCTTTTACGCCCATGCCGACAGCAGTGGCTGCCAGTTTTTGAACATCGGCGTCGGAGTAAGCGGTATTGTTTGAACTGATTTTGATTTCTTTGGCGGCATATGCATTGAAGCTGAATGACAAACCTACAGCTACGGATACGAGGGCCAAGAATTTTTTGCTGTTCATTAGTGTATTTCCTTTTTGATGGTGACAAAACGAGTCACAGCTTCAGAATAAGGGCGATTGGACGATTGTGCAAGTTTTTCGGCGGAATTTACGGGAAGATACATGGTTTTACATACAATTTATCCCTGAATGCCACATCAGTCGGGCAATCGGACGACCTGTCGGTTTTACGGTACAATAAGTCTTTTTTGACAAACGAATGAGGCATTTTTGAATGGCTTCTTTAGAAACTTGGATAGGCCTGCGTTATTTGCGTGCGAAAAAACGCAACGGCTTTATGTCATTTATTACCATGATTTCAATCGCCGGTATCGCCTTGGGCGTAACGGCGCTGATTGTGGTGTTATCAGTAATGAACGGATTTCAGAAAGAGATACGCGGTCAATTATTGAACGTCGCACCCCATGCAGAAATCGGCTATTACGATGTCGGCAGTGCGCCGGGTTGGCAGAATTTGCGCGAATTTGTAAAAGGCAAAAAGGAAGTATTGGCCAGCGCGCCTTATGTTTCCGATCAGGCTTTGCTTGCCAATGCCGGCGAAGTGCGCGGTGTGCAGATACGCGGTATCTTGCCGTCTGAAGAAAAAAATGTCGTCGATTACGGCAAGGATATGCCGGCCGGCAGTTTTGACGATTTAAAGCCGGGCGAATTTGATATTATTTTAGGTCAAGGGCTGGCTGAGGCATTGGGTACGGAGCTTGGCGGCAAAGTTACTGTGATTACGCCGGAGGGTAATGTCACTCCTGCCGGCGTAGTGCCGCGATTGAAGCAGTTTAATGTGGTCGGTGTGGTAAAAACCGGTGTCTATGAAGTCGATAACACATTGGCCATGACGCATATCAAGGATGCGCAAGTCTTGTATCGACTGGGTGAAAATGTCGGTGGGCTGCGTTTGCGGTTGGCTGATCCTCAGAATGCGCCGTCTTTTATTGCCAATTTGATTCCCGATGCTAAAAAAGATGAAGTATGGGTGCGCGACTGGACGTTTAATAACCGCAGCTATTTTGAAGCCGTTGAGTTGGAAAAACGCATGATGTTCATCATTTTGACGCTGATTATCGCGGTTGCTGCGTTTAACCTCGTCTCGTCTTTGGTAATGGCGGTAACGGAAAAACAAGCCGATATTGCGATTTTGCGCACGTTGGGTTTGTCCCCGGGCGGCGTCATGAAGATTTTCCTGGTGCAGGGTGCTTTCGCGGGGTTCTTCGGTACGCTTGTGGGCGTGGTATGCGGTGTATTGCTGGGTTGGAATGTCGGCAAGATTGTCGCGTTTTTTGAAGACCTGTTTGGCGTGCATTTGATTAACTCTCAAGTTTATTTCATCGATTACCTGCCTAGTGATGTGAACTTGAAGGACGTCGCCGTTATTGCCTGCATTTCGCTTGGCTTGGCATTTATCGCCACACTGTATCCGAGCTGGCGTGCTGCAAAAACCCAACCTGCGGAGGCTTTGCGTTATGAGTAAGACAATTTTGAAATGTATCGGCGTTGGCAAAAGCTATAATGACGGCGCATTGAATGTACAAGTGTTGAATCATTTGGATTTTGAAGTTGCCGAAGCGGAAAGCGTGAGTATTATCGGTTCATCAGGCAGCGGTAAATCTACGTTGCTGCACCTTCTTGGTGGCTTGGATATGCCGTCTGAAGGCAAGGTAATACTGATGGATCAGGATTTGGGCGGTCTGAGCCAAAAACAGTTGGGTGAATTGCGCAACCGTTATTTGGGCTTTGTGTATCAGTTTCACCATCTATTGCCTGAGTTTTCTGCTTTGGAAAATGTCATGATGCCGCTTTTAATCGGCAAAATGCCCAAGGCGATGGCTGAAGAGAAGGCTGTCAAGATGCTGAAAAAGGTCGGCTTGGATAAGCGTATGCTGCACCGTCCAAGCGAACTTTCCGGCGGCGAGCGTCAGCGGGCGGCGATTGCCCGTGCTTTGGTTAATGAGCCGAAATGCCTGTTGGCAGATGAACCGACAGGGAACCTTGACCGTAAAAATGCGCAAAATGTGCTGGATATGATGCTGGATTTGAAACGCGAATTGAACACCAGCCTGATTGTGGTAACCCATGATGACGAGCTGGCTGAGCGTTTCGACCGGGTAATGACCATGAAAGACGGCAGCCTGCAAGTGCTGCAATAAGGTTATTATTTCAGGAAAATATTTTATGCTTTGAACGGTATAATAGAGACCGTCTGAAAAATAGGTTTTCCTTTATGGAAACGCTGTTTTTCAGACGGCCTTTCTTTTTCCGTATCCATCAATCCTGAGCCATGAATCCGACCGACTCTATCCTTTCCTCTGCCGCAGATGCGGCCATAGTGTTTTTCCGCCGCCGTGAAGTACAGGGCGCATCCGTTATTGAGCCTTATGTGGTTCGACTGTTTGCAGCCTTGCAAAACGGGCATTCGTTTATTTACTTGGATAAAGCAGATGTTGATGCATTAAGCAACTTGCCGAATTTGGTCGGCAATGCGGATAAACCGCTTATCCTGCAAGGTCGGAAATTGTTTTTAGGGCGGATGTGGCAGTTGGAGCATGATTTGGCTGTCGAAATCAAACGGCTGGCCAGTGCCGAGGCAGAAGAAGTGAATTTCATGGCGGCTTCAAAAAGCCTGAGCGACTGGTTTGACCCTAAAGACAGTAAAGAGCAACGAGATGCTGCGGCGTTGGCCTTGCTGCAAAACTTTATGCTGATTACCGGCGGGCCGGGCACGGGTAAGACCACGACCGTCGCAAAGCTTTTGGGCCTGATTTGCAATAACAGTACGAAGCTGCCCCGTATTGCGTTGGCTGCGCCGACGGGCAAGGCGGCTGCACATATGGCACGGGCTTTGCAGCGGGCTTTAGACGGTTTTGATTTGTCTCCGAGCATTAAAGTGCATTTGGAAAACTTGGAAGGGCAGACTGTCCATCGATTGTTGAAATTGCGGCCGCCACAAATGCGCCCTGCGTTCAATCATGAACATCCGCTTGCTTTGGATGTTTTGGTGGTGGATGAGGCTTCGATGTTGGATTTGCCGCTGGTGTTGGATTTATTGCGCGCCGTGCCGACCGGTTGTCGTCTGGTGTTGCTTGGCGATGAAAACCAGTTGCCGTCGGTTGGCTTGGGTGCCGTATTGGCGGCGTTGTCGCGTCCGACAGCTTTGGATAAAGAAACTGCTGAAAAGTTGGAAGTGTACCTGCCCAATCATGGCTTTGAGATTAAAGAGCGGCCTCAGGCTTTATCGCAAAACAATGCCAAATTGACGTTCAGCCATCGTTTTGGCGCAGACAGCGGTATTGGTTGTTTGGCAAGGGCGGTGGTGTCCGGGGAAAAGCAAACTGCGGTCGAACAGTTTGACAAGTTCCCCAAAGAGTTGGAAATGAAATCAGGCCGTCTGAAAGAGCAGGTTGCTTTGCTGTATCAAAAGCAACAGGATTATTGGCAGGCTGTGGCAGAGAATAATGTTGCACTCGCCTACGGTCATGCTGCCGATGTGGTGGTATTGGCGGCTTGGCGGCAGGATGCGGATGATTTGAATCAGGCTTATCAAGAATATTTGCAACGACAAGGCAAGGTTTCGGGCGAAACGCCTTGGTTTGCCGGACAAATCATCATGATTACCCACAATGATTACATGCTGGAAGTGTTTAACGGCGACATCGGGCTGATTATGAAAGATGAAGAATCGTTGAATGGTTTGTCTGCCTATTTTCCTGAGAAAGATGGATTTAAAAAAATTGCCATCAGCCGTTTGCCCGATTTTGAATCGGCTTTTGCCATGACGGTGCATAAGAGCCAAGGTTCGGAATATCGGGAAGTATGGCTGTTGCCCCCGTCAGTGCCCGCAACAACGGAAAGCGAAGAGGAAGCCCGAGGTTTGGATAAGGCTTTGCTTTACACAGCCATTACCCGCGCGCGTGAACGTTTTGTGTTTTGGGGAAATGCAGAGGAATTGTGTCAGGCTGTGGGATGCCATCAAAAACGCAGGACGGCATTGGCCGATGCCTTGAAATGGCAGTTTGAACAGCCTGATATGCAGGCTTCTGTTTGACCTGAATCAAGAGGCCGTCTGAAAGCGGATAAAGCGTTTAAATCTGCTTGACTGATTACACTAATTTACATACGATGAAAATAATTAGTAAACAAAATGAATAATTTTTACAAAATCCACGATTTTGTACGCTTTATCGAATACTTCACTTTCAATACCTTCTTTTGGAGAGTCGGCATGAAATTTCAAACCAAACTGATTGCAACCTGTATTTTATTGGCTTCATCATCTTATTCATTGGCAGAGAACGCTGATGGCGGGCGTGATGCGGCGGCTTTGGCCACCACCAACGATTATGTCAATTCCGGCAGCATCATTCGCAAAGATGACGATAAAATCAGCATTTTCAATGATTTGTTGACTGTGAACGGCGGTTTGCGCGTACGTGTGGATACCAAAGACATCAATGCCAACAACAGCAGCATTAACCCGACGCCTGAAGACACCAATGCCAACTTCAACGCGGAGTTTTGGTTACGCGCAAAACTGTACAAAGATTGGAAATTGGTAGCGCAAATCGAGCCGAATATCGATTTGGAAACCGGTAAATTTAACGGCGATCATGATGTGCCGGTCAATAAACTGTATGCCGAAGGGACTGTGTACAACAACATCAAAGCGCGTGTCGGTAAATTTGGCGCATTCTCTTCATACGGCCGCGTATGGGATACCGAAGTTACCGGCGGTGAAATCTTCTTTGACAATAAAACCCTGCCGACCAAAATCTATGCGGGCCGCCGTACAGGCAATCTGAACGACAACGCATGGGGCATCGGCGGCCGCCGCAGACATTTTGCCGCGATTCAAAGCGTGTTGCCTGTGAATGAGAATATCAACGTTGGCGCAACCGTCAGCTACATGAAAGACATCGATGTACGCGGCGCGAAGAAAAACGCGGTCTTCGGGGAAATCGGTACGGACATCAAATTTAATGACGATTGGCGTTGGATGGCCGCGGTCAGCAAGTCCAATATCAAAGCTTATAATGATGCCGGACAAAAAATCAAAAATGACGGCGTGTTCACTGAAGTGCGCTATAAATCGGCCGACTGGAACGTCCGTAATTCTTACGACGTATTCTTGAACTACCGCCGTGTCGGCTCGTTGTCCGGTGTCTCTTCTGTTGAGGATTACAGCAAAAACGTCCAAGGCGTGCAAATCGGTGCAACCTATATTCCTTGGAAAAACTGGAAACTCAAAGGCTTCTATTTGGTCGGCAAACAGGTTACGCCTACCGTTGGTACGGATAAGCAGGACGTGAACGTTATTCGTGGTCAGTTAGAATATAAATTTTAATCATCACAAATAAAAAACAGGCAGGATGTCCTGCCTGTTTTTGGTTTTCAGACGGCATGAATATAGGGCCGTCTGAAAAAATGGATAAAGCGCTTTACCAGCTATCGCGCTTCATGCGGTCAAGCTGGCGGCGGTCGCGTTTGGTCGGGCGTCCGTCCGGATAAGCGGCACTGATGCGGCTGGCTTGGTCGAGTTGTTTTTGAGCTTCGCGTTCAGCAGCCGTTTTCATGTCTTCTTCGTACAATAAACGCGCTTCCGGTGCCGGGCGGCGTTGATGATTGAGCGCGGCAACTTTGAATTTGTAGGGCAGGGAGTTCAAAGTCATGTCGATGGTGTCGCCGGCAGAAATATTTTTGCTGTTTTTCACCTTCGAGCCGTTTACCAAAACCCTGCCCAGCTCAATGTGTTTTTGTGCCAGCGCGCGGGTCTTGAAAAAGCGCGCGGCCCACAGCCATTTGTCCAAGCGCATGGACGAATTGTCATGATCGTTTTTCATAGCCTGTTTGAAATGATTGAACTGAATTGAAGTTTATCATAAGATACGGCACTCCATGAGTTTAGTGCAGATATACTATTTCTTTGTTAAAGGCCGTCTGAAAGTTTTTTATTGCAAAAGATGGCAGTTTCCCTTTGAGAAATGCTGTCAAATACGTCTGATTAGCGTATCATGTCAGCAACCATTACCGAGAGCTTCGTTTTATGAAACCCGTTTTTTTGGACTTTGAACAACCCATCGCCGAATTAACCAATAAAATCGACGAGTTGCGATTCGTACAAGATGAATCTGCCGTCGATATTTCCGACGAGATTGCCAGACTGCAAAAGAAAAGCAACGAGTTGACCAAGTCAATTTTCAGCAAGCTGACTCCGGCTCAAATTTCACAAGTGTCCCGCCATCCGCAGCGTCCTTATACTTTGGACTACATCAATGGTATTTTTACCGATTTTGAAGAGTTGCACGGCGACCGCCATTATTCTGACGATCATGCCATTATCGGCGGTTTGGCACGTTTCAACGGTCAAAGTGTGATGGTCATCGGCCATCAAAAAGGCCGCGATACCAAAGAAAAAATCCGCCGCAATTTCGGTATGCCGCGTCCCGAAGGTTACCGTAAAGCGCTGCGCTTGATGCAGACTGCCGAAAAATTCAATATTCCGGTCATGACCTTTGTCGATACTCCGGGCGCGTATCCGGGCATTGGCGCGGAAGAGCGCGGCCAGTCCGAAGCCATCGGCCGTAATTTGTACGAACTGACCCGCCTGCATGTACCGGTATTGTGCACCATCATCGGCGAAGGCGGTTCGGGCGGTGCGTTGGCAGTAGCTGTCGGTGACTACATCAATATGCTGCAATACTCGACCTATTCGGTGATTTCTCCCGAAGGTTGCGCCTCTATTCTTTGGAAAACTGCCGAAAAAGCAGCAGACGCCGCGCAAGCATTGGGCATTACCGCCAAACGCCTGCAAGAATTGGATCTCATCGATAAAGTCATTGACGAGCCGTTGGGCGGCGCACACCGTGATTACGAAACCACGATGAAAAACGTTAAAACCGTTTTGGAACAGCAATTAAGCGAAGCGCAAAGCATGACCATGCCTGATTTGCTTTCCCGCCGTTTCGACCGCATCATGGCTTACGGTAAATTTACCGATAAATAAGTTTGACTGCTGAAAAAGCAAGCAGATGGCGCTGCTTGCTTTTTTTGTATTCTATTTTTGAGTCATTCATAATTTCAGGCCGTCTGAAATGTCGCAACTATCCCCTGATTCCCTATTTAAAAGTTTTCAAGCAGCTTTTCCTGATTTGCCGAACCATACTGTTTTTGAAGTCGGTTTGAGTGGCGGATTGGATTCCGTTGTCCTGCTGCATCTTTTGCACCGGATGCGTGAATTCCGCCGTTTTGATTTGCGTGCCGTCCATGTTCATCATGGTTTAAGCACCAATGCCGACAGTTGGGCAAAATTTTGTCAGGATTATTGTTGGGGTTTGAATGTTGCCCTGAGGGTATGCCGTGTCAATGTGGAAAAACAAGGAAAAGGTTTGGAAGCAGCGGCCAGGGCTGCACGATATCAGGCATTTTCAGACGGCCTGAAGAAAATTATTGTTTTGGCCCATCACCGCAATGATCAAATCGAAACATTTATGTTGTCGGCCGTGCGCGGGGGGGGGGTGCGCGGTATGGCAGCCATGCCGGTATGGCGTGATCTAAATGAAGAGATCCAAATCTGGCGGCCGCTTTTGGCATTTTCCCGTCAGGAACTGGCTGAGTATGCGCAACAATGGAGGTTGTCTTTTGTCGAAGACGAGAGTAATGAAGACTCCGGCTATTTACGTAATTGGATGAGAAATCAGGCCTTGCCGCAATGGCAGCAGCGTATTCCGAATTTTGAGCAGCAAATTTGTGCCAATATCCGATTATTGCAGGAAGATTTGCAGCTTTTAGATGAATTGGTTGAGTCTGAATATCAGCGCATCAGTCCGGACGGAATATTCAATATCAGTCTGTGGCGGCAATGTACGCCGCTCTTACGTCGTCGGTTGCTTTGGTATTTTTTGAAAAAGCAAACAGAATCATTGCCTTCTTATCACAGCATTGCCGATTTCGCCCGAGTATTGGAAACCGCAGAACAGGCGCAGTTGAGTTTGCCAAACGGCGAATTGGTCGCCTATCGGGATCAGTTGTTTATTTGGCAAGAAAGTGAATTTCAACAGCTGCCTTGGTGTAATGGTAGGGAAGTTCGAGGCCGTCTGAAAGATATTTTGCTGGAAAACGGTTTTGTTTTATTACCGTTTCAAGGCGGTTTGCCGGAAGAGGAGTTGGAGAAGCCGGCTGTGCTTAGAACTGTATCCGAGGGCGACGTGATTCAGTCTGGGCAGAGGGAAAAATCAGTCGAAAAACTATTGCAAGAGTGTCATATCATGCCACTCGTGCGTAAATATTGGCCGATTATCATAAGTATGGGCAACAAGTGCCTTGCTGTTGCTAACCTTAGGGTTGGAAGCGATGTTCAAATAGAGCAAGGCTATCTGCCAGTTCATAGAAAGTTGGTCGAATATATGGCAAAAGTAAAGTAAATAACTCTAAATTTGGTAAGTATCAGTAATTTAACTACTTGTGCTAAGTGTAGGGATATTAAGCAATACAGCTTATATTAGAGTACCTACACGAATAAATTTTTGCCATTAAATGTAATCTTATGGAACTATTTCAAAGCAGTGTTGTCTTTATTGTGCACAGCACGCTTTACTATTTTTTGGTTTAAAGCAGTAAAACGATTAAAGGGTGAGTATGAACGATCGCCAAATAGATCAAGTTTTGGTGGAGCGCGCGCAGAAAGGTGACCATAAGGCATTCGAGATGCTGATGTCCAAATATCAGCGTCGGCTAAACAGACTGATTTCCCGTTTTATTCAGGATGAGCATGAAGTGCACGATGTAACCCAAGAGGCAATGATTAGGGCTTATCGTGCGCTGGTTAATTTTCGAGGTGAGAGTGCATTTTATACATGGCTGTACCGTATCGGTATCAATACGGCAAAGAATTTCCTGACTACTTCGGGTCGTCAGTTTTTTGTCAGTTCGGAAGCAGCCAATGAGGAAGGAGATGTTCTTGATTTAACTGATCAGATTGCGGATTACCATACGCCGGAAGCTGAGATGATGAATCGGGAAATCTTGCAGACCGTCGAAGCAAGCATTGCGCAACTGCCAGACGATATGCGTCAAGCCATTACGCTTAGGGAAATGGACGGCTTGTCTTACGAAGAAATAGCTCGGGTAGTGGATTGTCCGATAGGTACAGTACGTTCGCGTATTTTCAGAGCGCGTGAACTGATTGCAAAAGATTTGCGGCCGCTGTTGGATACTTCTGAAGATCAAAGGTGGTAATAGAATGAACGACAAAACAAATAAAGCATTGGAGTATGTGTCCGCATTGATGGACGGTGAAGCATTGACTGATGAGATGCTGGATGCCGTATTGGCAGACGAGGAAGCATTGCGCGCTTGGCATGAGTACCACATTATCGGCGACTGTATCCGTCAGGGTGCGGCGGCGAAGGTGGCTGATGAAACCATGCAAAGCAAAGCATTTACAGTGCCTCAAGCTGAGATTGCCGGCAAGCAGAAAAAATATACTCATCGCGAAGCGGCCAATAACGGCTTCTTTAAATTCTTTGCAGCTGCTGCCAGTGTGTGTGCCATTGCTGTGACGGCATGGCAGTTTACGCCGCAAACTTCTCGTGACGCTATGCCGGTTGCCGAGAAGTCTAATGTTCAGCCTGCACAAGATATCATTCCGGTAAGCGGTACGCCTGACGATAAAGCGGCTTCCGAGCCTGGCGAGACCGTTGTGCCGAATGCGGCAAAAGACGGCAAAATTGAAAACCGTCCGACTGTCCGTACCGAGCAGAAAAATGAGCAGCAGACTGTTGTTCAGTAAAAAATGAAATCATGCAAAACCCTTGCTTTATGGCAAGGGTTTTTATTTTTGCAGTAAAACCGTCAGGCCGTCTGAAAGCATAGCTTCAAAGAAGTCAAAACAGTTATAATGCGCTCCATGAAACTGATTACCTCTGCTCAAAACGAACAGCTCAAACATTTATTCCGTCTTTTGACGCAGGCCAAAGCAAGGCGCGAAAGCGGTGAAACCGTATTGGAAGGCGTACATCTGCTGCAAACTTATTTGCAAAGCGGCGGTACGCCCAAACAGGTTTATCTGCCTGAAAAGAAACAGCAGCATTCTGAAATTCAAGAGATTACGGCGCAGTTGGACGAAGGGCTGATTACATGGGTTGGTAACGAAGCGCTGTCTAAAATCACCAGTCTGACCGATGCCGATGATGTGATGACTTGGATTGATATTCCGAAACAGGCAGGCTTGCCTTCAGACGGCGATTGCGTGGTATTGGAGCGGGTACAAGACCCCGGTAATGCAGGGACGATTTTGCGCAGCGCGGCGGCGGCCGGAGTCAAGCAAATCGTGTGCAGCAATGATTCCGTGGATATCTGGTCGCCCAAAGTGTTACGAGCGGGGATGGGTGCGCATTTTTTGCTGTCTATTTTCAGCCGGGTGGAATTATCCGCTTGGATGGAAAAGTATCAGCATCCAATTTGGGCAACAGCTTTGGGCGGCCGCAATATCGGGTTGTATGAGATGAACCTCAGTCAACCCTGCGCTTGGGTGTTTGGCAACGAAGGCAGCGGCGTGAGTGAAACGACGAAAGAGAAGGCTGAAGCCTGTGTCAAAATTCCCATGTTGGGGCAAACCGAATCCTTGAATGTCGCGATGGCGGCAACGGTTTGTCTGTTTGAACAAATGCGGCAACGTATCCATGCCCAGGCCGTCTGAAAACCATAATATGATTTTATTTTAAGGAACGAAAATGCAAATACTGACTTTTGATGAAGCGGCACGCAGCCGATTGATGGAATTGCTGGATGCCAAATCCGAAGCCCACAACACCATGCGTTGTGATGAAGTTCAGGGTTTTATGATGGCTTTATTGAGCGGTCCAGATGCTTTGAATCCGACCAACTGGCTGCCTGAAATTTTGGGTGAAGAATCCTTGTTTGATGCCAAAGAGCGTACCGAAATCGAGCGTTTGGTCATGGCAATGGCCGCCGATATGCGCATGAAGCTCAATGAGAAAATCCTGCCTGATTTGTGGTTTTATGAAGACGAAGCCGGCAATCCGGATTTCTACACTTGGTGTAACGCCTATCTTTACTCACTGGATATTGTGCCTACCGATTGGTTTGAGGCAGTCGATCAGGAAGAGTTTGAAGATTTGTTCTATCCGATTATGGCTTTGGGCGGCATCTATGACGACGAGGAAAACGGCGAAGTCATCTTGCATCTGAATGAAAAAGAGCTAACCCAGCTGGAATCTGATTTGCCGCACGTCCTGCTAGATATTTACTGGTACTGGCAGGCCATCATCAATAAACCGCAAACCGTCCGCCGCGAAGGCGAAAAAGTGGGCCGCAACGATCCTTGCCCGTGTGGCAGCGGTAAAAAATACAAAGCCTGCTGCGGCAAATAAGAAAAATAAATAGTGCAATGAAAAGGCCGTCTGAATGCTTGAAATTCAGACGGCCTTTAATGTTTTGTCTTAGAACAACGAGGCCAACCAAACAAACAGAATGGTCAGTGCAATGGTCAAGGCGCAGCCGATTTTGGCCACGGTGCCGATGATGAAGCCGATAAACGTACCGATACCGACTTTGCCTGCCTGCCAAGTGTCTTTGCGTGCGATAAATTCGCCGATGGCCGCACCGGTCAACGGGCCGAGCAACAGGCCGGGAATAGAGAAGAATGCGCCGACGATGCCGCCGATAAACGCGCCCCAAACCGCAGTTTTACTTGCGCCGGTATATTTTGCACCCAATGCGCCTGCCACATAGTCCATCGCAGTACCGAATACGGCAACGATGGCCAAAAAGGTCAGCGTACCCGAGCCAAACACTTGATAATCTCCGGCATAACCCAACAACCATGCGCCACCAAACATCAAACCCAATCCGGGCAGGGCGGGATAAATAGTGCCTAAGATGCCGACGACAATGGCAATCAAGCCGAGAACGATGAGAACAGCAGTCATGAGGTTCCTTTTGAATGTAAGAGTGTAATAACGGCAGTATTATGGGCACGTTTTGTTATATTTTCATGAGGGATTGTGCAATAAAATGAAAAATTATCCGGAGGCGCACTCAATTAAAATCGATGGATAAATATCTGAGCGAATTATTGTGAGTCACATTCTGAATGATTGAATAAATTTCTATTCAAATATAAAAGCAGGCCTACCAATACGGCCAAGTACACTGCAACCCAATACGCATCTGTATAACCAATAGCCTTTGCCAGCCGCAGGGCGGCGAAACCAGCCGCGTAACTGCCGAGCAGGACGACGGAAAATTGCAGGCTGCTGTCGAGTGCGGCGGTGGCACGGTCTGATTTGTCCATCACCAACGCCAGTATCACCGGCAGCAGAAGCGTGTAGCTCAGGCTCAGGGCGATGATTTGCGTGGGTGGCAGCCAAGGATGGATGCGGGCGAGCGCATTGATGGCGGTCATGGACGCCAAAAGCGGCAGTTGCAGCGCGTAGAGCAGGAACACGAGTTTGCGGCGCGGATAATTGCGCGAAAACCAGCCCGACAGCGGCGTCACAATCAGGCAGGCAACAGGAATACCCACCGCCAAAATTCCGCCCGTCTGTTTCGGAGTGAAGCCCAAATCCGCCAGCTTGGGCACAAAAGTTGCCGCCATAAACGCATACGGCGCGGCAACGGCAAACAGCAAAACCAGCCACCGCCAGCCCGTTTCAGGTTGTTGCCAAAAAGAAACCAGCCGCGCTGCCAACGCCGTCCAACTGCCTTGCGCGGTCGGGCTTTCCGGCTCGCGGTAGTACAAGAGTTGCAGCAACATCAACAGGCTGAACGCCAGCATAAAGCCGGCCGCCGCCGTTTGTCCGTATTCCTGATACAGCCACAACACCAGCGCGCCGCCGATCATCTTGCCGCCGCGTGCCGCCATCGTTTGAATCGCGCCGCCGAAGCCGCGTTCGCGGTGCGGCAGGACGATACATGACAAGCCCAACATTGCGCAGCCGTACACTGCCGACATCGCCGAGAGCAGTACGCAGCAGGTCAAAAGTAGCGGGAAGTTTTGTGTGATGTTGGTGCAGACCATCAGCCCGAACACTGCCGAAAGCCCCAGCGTCGCCGCCAGCAGCCAGTCGCGAAACCGCCCGAACCGCCTCGCCGGCCGCCGCTCCATCAGCGCGGCAAACAACACCTTCGCCGCTTCGATACTGCCGATTAAATGAATCCAGCTTAGTTGGTTCAGGCTGTAACCGTGATTTTTCAAAATGGCCACCAGTGCGACCAGATAAAAACCGGTCAGCGTGAATTTGTAAGTGCTGCCGCCGATAAGCAGCAGCCAGTCGCGTGAGTTTGGAGAAGTCTGATTGTCGGACATCACATGATTCTTTTGAAGATGAGGCGAATAAAGGGACAAGGCCGTCTGAACATATTGGGTGGCAATACTTGATTTGTATTTAAATAGGTTTAGTATCTTTTCAGACGGCCTTCAATGCTTCTTCTGCGCGAAGCAGGGCGGTTGTTTCATCTGCTTCGACGATGTAGTTCACGCCCAGCGCGGGGCCGAGTTTGGACGATTGTTCGCGGAAAAATGCCAGTTGCGCCGCGTTGGGTTCGATGAGGAGCATGGCGGCGCAGCGTTCGGACAGTTGCGGCCGATGTGCCTTTATCCATTCGATGTAGGTTTTGCGGTCGGCAATGCGCTGTTCGTCGCTCACCTGCCGCCGCATCGGGGTGCAGACGGTGGCGAAGCGGGGGTTTTGGTTTAACAGGGTTTCGAATTCGGCCAGCCAGTCGGCGAAGTCGGCGACGTGGGTCAGGTCTGTCAGGTAGATGGTACCTTCGGGCAGGGTTTTGGCGGGGGTGAAGTAGTGCATGGGATTCCTTTGGGTATTTTGGAGGAATAAACAGTAGGTCGGGCATAAATGTCCGACCTATGTTTTTTCAGACGGCCTCGATCATTTCAGTTTCATTTAAAACTTCCATTCCGCGCTCACACCCACGCTTCTGGGGCGTTGGTAGAGTGCGTCTTGGCGGTCGGCGCTGGAAATGAATATGGGTCGGCGGCGGTTGAACACGTTGTCGGCGTAGAGCGAGACGCGGCCTTGTTTGAAGTTGTAGGCAGTGTAGAGGTTGACTTGGTTGTATGCGCCGATTTTGCCTGATTCGGCATTGTCGGCGGCGGAGTAGTAGCCGCCGTAGAAGCGCACGTCGCCGCCGGCTTCCCAACCTTTGTCGTTCAGGTATTTCACGCCGATGTTGGCGGTGTATTTGGGCGCGCGGCCGAGTTTGTTGCCTTCGATGCTGCTGTCGGGATAGCTTTTGATTTTGGTGTTGAGCAGCCCCAGTCCGGTGGTGAGTTTCAGGCTGTCGGTCGCCTGCCAGTCGGCGGCGAGTTCCGCGCCGTAGGTGTGGACTTTTTGGGCGTTGCGGATGACGACGGAGTTGGTGCCGAGATAGAAGGGGAGCTGCATGTCGCGGTAGTGGTTCAGGAACAGGTTGCCGGAGAGTTGCAGGCGGCGGTCTGCGCTGCGCCAGCGGGTGTACCACTCGTAGTTATTCACATATTCGGGTTCATAAGTGTAGGTTACGACGGGGCGGTCGAAGGTGATGCCCGCGCCGCCGGGATTGTAGCCGCGCGCGGCTTTGATGCCGCTGACCCATTGGTCGGTGGGTTTGAAGGCGATGTCGATTTTGGGCAGGAAGACGGTCTGGCCTTTGTCTAAATCGAGGTGCAGTGCGCCGCTGCCGCCGCTTCGTTTGTGCGTTTCTTTTTCAATGCGGGCGGCGGCCGTGATGTCCCATTTTTCGCTGGGGCTGTATGTGGTTTCGGCAAACAGGGCGCGTACGCTGTTGCGGTCGTCAAAGGTGTTGCGGCCGCCAACGTTGCGGATATCTACCCATTCGTCTTGTTTGCTTCGGAAGTAGTGCAGCCCGGCAAGGCCTTTCAGACGGCCTTTGTTGGAAAAATGCAATACCGGCTCCCATTGCAGTTCGCGGCCTTTGAGTTCGGCAGGCACGCCTTGCGGGCTGACGGTCATCGGCAGGTGCAGCCGCTCGTTGTGGTAGCGGCCGTAAACCAGTTTGTTTTCCAGTTTCAGATAGTCGTTAAGCTGCCACGAGACGTCCCAGATGCCCGATGTCGAGCCGGTTACGAACACGGGCTTTTCCTTTAAAAAACGGCGACTGGCGGTGTTGCCCATGATTTCGTTTTGCGGTGCGCGCGAACGGATGTGGTTCAGCGTCAGGCGGCTGTAAAAATCGGGATGGTTTTCGGGCGTGAGCAGGAGTTTGAAGCGTACGTTGGTGTTTTCTACGCGGCGTGGGTTGCCGGTCGGCTCGTAGGACACGAACGGTTCGTAGCTTTCGCGCTGCTGCCGCTCCGCACTCAGGCGGAAGGTAAGGTTGTTTTTCACAATCGGGCCAGACACTACGCCGGCGACATTGCGCGTTTTCTGGTTGCCCAAACCCAAGCGCAGCGCGCCTTCCCATTCGTCAGTTGGGTCTTTGGAACGCATCACCACCGCGCCCGCCACCGCGTTCTGCCCGCGCACATGGCTTTGCGGCCCGCGCAAGACTTCCACCTGCTGCATGTCCCACAGCGACTGCGTGCCGAAGGCGTATTCGTTGTAAGTGGCGGAGCGGCCGTCTATGGACAGGTTCAGGCGCGGCCGAGTGCCTGCGAAAAACGCCACCGCGCCGACGGCGGGGCCTGAGCCGTCAACGCCGCGCACGGTCGGCAAATCGTTGCCGCTGCCCAAGTCCACCGTGTTCACAGTCTGTTTGAGCAGGTCGGTTGCGGAAAGGTTGTGGCCGCTGCGGTCGATGTTCGGCGTCGAGAAAACGCGGTTGGACGTGGCGGTTTCAAAGCCGCTGCGATTGGTGCGTTCACCGGTGACGACGACTTCTTCCAACTGCACCTGTTCCGCGTCTTGCGCCGCATCGACGGCATAAATCCATTCGGAGGCAAAGGCGGCGGCAATCAATAGGGGGAGGCGGCGGAGGGTGTGTTTCTGCATTTCTTATCCTTTCAGACGGCATATATCGGGGCGGATTGAACATCAGGCAATCCAATTGCTCCGTCAGTATGCAAATATTTGTGTTTACACATTTACATAAAACAAACTATTAATGTAAAGTATAAGAAATAAGAAACAGGAATGCAAGTGTTTATCATTCACTTTACTTCCCCTCTTATCTTGTGAATCGTCCAAAAAAATCCCTCTCCTATTTTGGGGGAGAGGTTGGAGGAGGGAGATTCTGTAATCTTCATGAATTTGGCCTGTTAAACTTCCGACAGTCCTCATCCGTAGGGCGGAGCGAGGGACAAGGAAAGAGGCCGTCTGAAACGCCACCATATTGCCATTGCCGCCGTGGGAAAATATAGTGGATTAACAAAAATCAGGACAAGGCGACGAAGCCGCAGACAGTACAGATAGTACGGAACCGATTCACTTGGTGCTTCAGCACCTTAGAGAATCGTTCTCTTTGAGCTAAGGCGAGGCAACGCCGTACTGGTTTAAAGTTAATCCACTATTATGATGAGTATCCGATTTGCGGATAACTTTAGTGAGAACCCTTTATAAACAAAATCAAAACCTTCCTACCGTCATGACTGCCAGCAAACAACAAACTATAGCCGACACCGCCCGCCGCCTGTTCCGCGAACACGGTTTTTCCGCCGTATCCGTAGGCAGTATCTGCGCCGAGGCCAGCGTCAGCCGCGTCACTTTTTACAAATATTACAGCGGTAAAAACGCACTCTTGCAGGAAATTGTTACCGAGCAGAAAAACCGCGTCCGTGCCGAATTTGAAAATCTGCTTGCACGGCAATGCAGCCTGCGCGAAGCCGCTGAGGCTGTGTTTGCCCTGCAAAAACAATCGTTTGAAGAACTTTATTCCGCCGCTTTCCTGCGCGACATCGAAGAGAATACCGATTTAGAGTTGGAGCGGTTTTTCCATGGGTTGAACGAAGAAAAATACGCCTTTATGCGCGGATTCTTCCACACGCTGCAACAACGCCGCCTGATTCAGCCCGATTTGTCGGTGGAACTCATCGACCTGTTCATCCGTCAGGCGGATATATTGATGCGCCATCCGCAACTGACCGCGCTTTATGCCGCCGCGCCGCAAAAGTTGCCGCAAGACGTATTGGGATTGCTGCTGCACGGTTTGTCAGGGAAAGAATAGATAAAAAAGAATAGCAAAAATTTCAAATATGAATATTCAGACGGCCTTTCGGTAAATAGCTACCGAAAGGCCGTCTGAATATTAAATGGAATTATAAACCGCAGGTTTTAGGTTTGTTTGCCAGAATATTGATGACTTTGCGTTCGGCTTTTTGCGGCTCGATTTTGATTTCACTTTCGTCTTCTTCGCTGCCGTCGGAGAAACGTTCCGGCATTTTTTCGCTGTCAAACGCCAAGTCGCCACCATGTTTCAGGTTTTGACCGCGTTCCAGGCCGACAAAGTCGAAGAGTTCGGTATCGGCCAAATGCGAAGGAACGACGTTTTGTAGGGCGGAGAACATGGACTCGATACGGCCGGGAAAACGTTTGTCCCAATCGCGCAGCATATCGCCGATGACTTGGCGTTGCAAGTTGGGCTGAGAGCCGCAGAGGTTGCATGGAATAATTGGGAATTGTTTCAGCTCGGCATATTTGATCAATTCCTTCTCTTTGACATATGCGAGAGGACGGATGACGATGTGTTCGCCGTTGTCGCTGACCAGTTTGGGCGGCATGGCTTTGAGTTTGCCGCCGTAGAACATATTCAGGAACATGGTGGCGAGGATGTCGTCGCGGTGGTGTCCCAAGGCGATTTTGGTGCAGCCCAATTCTTTTGCGGTGCGGTAGAGGATGCCGCGGCGCAGGCGGCTGCACAGCGAACAAGTCGTTTTGCCTTCGTCCAACACACGTTTGACGGTGGAGTAGGTGTCTTCTTCAACGATTTTGTAGGGAACGCCGATGCTTTCGAGATAGGTCGGCAATACTTCTTCGGGGAAGCCAGGCTGCTTTTGGTCAAGATTGACGGCAACCAGCTCGAAATCAATCGGCGCGCTGGCTTGAAGCTGGCGCAGAATGTCTAATAGGGCGTAGCTGTCTTTGCCGCCGGAGAGGCAGACCATGATTTTGTCGCCCGGCTCGATCATGTTGAAATCGTTAATGGCATCGCCGACGGCGTGGCGCAGGCGTTTGCTGAGTTTGTTGTTTTCTAATTCTTGTTTGGTTTTTTTGGACATGGCTGTTTGTGCTTTGAAATAATAGAAAAATTTAAGGGCGGTATTGTACCGCAAAAGAATAAAGGCCGTCTGAAAAACTGCGCTTGCTTGGTCAATGCGGCATTTTCAGACGGCCTGATATTTGCGCTTTATTTGATTTGAAGGGCGGTAATTTTGATTTCAACCTTCCAGTCGGGTGAGGCCAGTTTTGCTTCCACGCAGGCGCGGGCCGGAGCGCGCTCGGGGGCTGTCCATGCGTCCCAGGCTTCGTTCATGGCGGCGTAGTCGTTCATATCGGGCAGATAGATGGTGGCTTCTAAAATGTGTGCTTTGTCGGATTGGCATTGGGCGAGCCATGAATCGATTTGCGCCAAAACATTTTCAGTTTGCGCTTTGGCATCGGCTTCAGGATTTTCGGGAACCATGCCGGATAGGAAAACCAAGCCGTTGGCTACGACGGCTTCCGAATAGCGTTTGCTTGTGCCAAGATAGCGGATGTCCATGTTGTCTCCTGATTTCAAAAAGAAGGTATGGTAACATTGCAGTTGTTTACGTTCCACATTTAAGAGGGGCCGTCTGAAAAGGGTGGCGGCAAACAACCATGAGTAAAGCAGAATATCCGGTTACGCAGGCAGTGCGCTTTTTACGCAGTAAGAAAATCGATTTTGTCCCTTATGTTTATGCGTATGAAGAACATGGCGGTACGGCGCGTTTTGCCGAGTGCACGGGCAAGCCCGAGCATCAGGTCATCAAAACGATTGTTTTGCAGGATGAGCATAAAAAAGGCTTGGTTGTTTTAATGCATGGCGACAAACATATTTCCACCCGCAATCTGGCGCGTGAACTGGGCTTGAAACACATCGAGCCGGCAACGGCGGATCAGGCGGCGAAATGGACGGGCTATTTGGTCGGCGGGACATCGCCGTTCGGTATGAAAACCGCGTTGCCGGTTTATGTGGAAGAAAGCATTTGGGCTTTGGACGAGATTTTTATCAATGGCGGCAAACGCGGTTTTATCGTGGGCATGAAGCCTGAAAACCTGCGTACGCTCAACCCGCAAGATGTTCATGTTGCAGTGGATGCATAAAGGATAGGAATAAAGATGGAACAATTAAATTTATACGAAATCTTGGGTGTGTCTCAGGATGCGGATATTAACGTTATCCGCGAGGCTTACGGCAAATTGGTTGCCAATCCGGATATTCAGAAAGATGCGGAGCGTTTCAAAGCCATCGGACAGGCGTTTGAAGTGTTGTCCCATCCGGAAAAACGTCTGGCTTATGATGCGGCGATGCAGTACGAGCCTCAGGAAGCTCAAGACAACGGCTTCAATAATACGGTGGTCAATCATACGGAAAACCATAATACAGGGAACAATAATACGGAGGCCAATATGGCCAATACGTCTAATTCTGAAGTGAAAAACTATGTTTTTATCGCCTATATTACCTATGCGTTGGGCCTGTTTATCTGGTTTGCACCCGTTGTCGGTGTGATTTTGGCATATGTCAAACGCGATGAGGCGCAAGGCAGTATTTATGCCAGCCATATTGACTATTTGACCAAGACATTTTGGGTGTCTTTGGTGGGTATGCTTTTCGGGATGTTGACCATACTTATCTTAATCGGTTGGCTGATTTTGGTGGCAACCGGTATTTGGCTCATTTATCGCGTAGTCGTCGGACTGATTAAACTGAATGAAGATAAGCCTGTTCCTACTCAAGGATGGTTTTAAAGCATGGCATATTTATTGGCAAGTATCGTTTGCAGCGTGTTGGTTTCCGTATTGCTGAAAGTGGCGCGCAAGCAAAAAATCAATATTGAGCAGGCGGTGGCGGTGAACTATATCGTTGCCGTCACTTTGACCATGCTGGTGTTAAAACCCGATTTGAGTAGTCCGCAGGTGTTTTTACCGACTTGGTGGCTCTTTGCGGCTTTGGGTATCTTGTTGCCAAGCGTGTTTGTCATTATGGGCAAATCCGTCGATGCGGCAGGTATCGTCAAATCGGACGCGGCACAACGCTTATCGCTGTTTTTGCCCATTATAGCTTCATTCACGCTTTTCCATGAGCAGTTGACCGAAGGCCGTCTGATTGGTTTGGTATTGGCATTTACAGCATTGTTTTTCTTACTTTGGAAAAGCGATGGCGGTAAGAAATCCGGCGGTCTCAGTACGCAAGTGATGCTGCTTTTGGGCGTTTGGTGCGGCTATGGCGTCATTGATATTTTGTTCAAACAAGTGGCAAAGAGCGGTACCGCGTTTGCCGGCAATTTGCTGGTGGCATTTTGTTTGGCCGGTATCTTGATGTTTGGCTACCTGTTTGCCAAAGGGAGCAAGTGGACTAAAGAAGGCATCTTGGGCGGTATGATTTTAGGCTGCCTGAACTTTTTGAATATTGTTACCTACATCTCGGCACACCAAATCATGAAGGATAATCCGACCTTGGTGTTTGCCGGTATGAACATCGGCGTGATTGTTTTGGGTACGCTGATTGGTGCGGCAATGTTTAAAGAAAAAATCAGCAGCATTAATGCAGCCGGTATCAGTATTGCTATTTGCTCGATAGCCTGTCTGTTTTATTGGCCGCAAATTCGAAGCTTGGTAGGTTAAAAATACTTATGCCGTCTGAAAATTTTCAGACGGCCTTATTTTTATTATAAAATAGCCATTCATGCGCCGATTTGGCCGTATGGGAATTATTTTGCGCTTACGGGCGTTTCTATGTTAAACAATAAGTTGAACTCACACAATAATATCGATAGTTACATCATGAAACATATTAAAAAACACATTCAATGCGCCGTTCTCGGCATGCTGGTATTGTCCGGTTGCCAATCGTATCAGGAAGATCAAAGCCGCCGCAGTAAAATGGCACAATTTGCACTTAACCATCCCGTGGCCGCCCAAGTCATCGGGATGGAGGATGAAGGCTTAATCAATATGACCAGTAATGCCACACGCTTTGCCGAGCGTACAGGTTTGGATGACAAAGCAAACGGCGACAGCAGGGGAACACAGGTCAATGCCGTACGCCAAGCATTATGGCAGGCGGCGATTGCTTCTAAATTCGACAGCATTATTGCCGAAAAAGCAGGTAATGCACGCCTGACGGATATGGAGTTGCGAGAAGGTAAAGACGATTATTTCAGCCGTTACCTTGCCGACCAGGCGGTCGATCAACGTAACAACCGTATCGGCCGCAGTATCGGCAGTGCCAAACCCGACAGCGATATGAAGACGCTGGCGGCAAGCATTTTGTTCTACTACAACAAAGTAGGCTTGTGGACGGCTTCCGAAGTGAAAAACCGTTGGCACATCAAACAGGAAAAACTTTCAGACGGCCAATATGCCGAGGCATTGAAAAATATCGCCAAATTGGATCAAAACGGTATGACCGAGCAGGAACGTAATAGTTATAAAACCGGTACGCTCAGCGAAATCAAACGTTCGGTCAAAGCCATACGTCAAGTCGAAGACTGATTTTAAGACTTCATTATTGAAAGGCAATTGTTATGAATTTCCCTCCGCGTTATGTCTCAAACACCCGTATGCGCCGTATGCGTAAAGACGATTTTTCACGCCGTCTGATGCGCGAGCATACTTTGACGGCAGATGATTTAATCTATCCGGTTTTTGTATTGGAAGGTCAGAACCAGGAAGAGGCAGTGCCGTCTATGCCCGGCGTCAAACGCCAAAGTTTGGATAAATTGTTGTTTACCGCTGAAGAGGCGCTGAATCTCGGTATTCCTATGCTGGCTTTGTTTCCCGTGGTAACACAAAACAAGACCGAGTTTGCGGAGGAAGCTTATAACCCTGAAGGCTTGGTGCCGACAATAGTACGAACCCTGCGCGAGAAATTTCCAGAGCTGGGTATCATGACTGACGTTGCCTTGGACCCCTATACCATTCACGGCCAAGACGGTTTAACTGATGCAAATGGCTATGTCCTTAACGATGAAACCATTGAAGTTTTGGTAAAACAGGCTTTGTGTCATGCCGATGCAGGCGCACAAGTCATTGCCCCGTCAGACATGATGGACGGACGCATTCTTGCCATCCGTGAAGCCTTGGAAGATGCCGGACATATCCATACACGCATTATGGCGTATTCGGCAAAATATGCTTCAGCATTCTACGGCCCGTTCCGCGATGCCGTCGGCAGCTCCGGCAATTTGGGTAAGGCAGACAAGAAAACCTACCAAATGGACCCTGCAAACACTAACGAAGCCTTGCACGAAGTCGCATTGGATATTCAAGAGGGTGCAGATATGGTCATGGTAAAACCGGGTTTGCCGTATCTGGATGTCGTCCGCCGAGTTAAAGATGAGTTCGGCGTACCGACTTATGCTTACCAAGTTTCCGGTGAATATGCCATGCTTCAGGCTGCCATTCAAAATGGCTGGTTGGATGGTGAGAAAACCATTTTGGAAAGCCTATTGGCATTCAAACGCGCCGGTGCCGATGGTATTTTGACTTACTATGCGATTGAAGCGGCAAAATTGTTGAAGAAGTAAAATAAAGAAATAAATTAAAAAGCGGCAAACAGTGTTTATCCTGTTTTGCCGCTTTTTTGTATTACTTAAGATTGGCTCAATAGAGCCCAACTAAGGTTTATACTTTGAAAATCTAAAAAATTTTGTATAGTAAGTTATGACCAAATAAAGGCCGTCTGAAAAAACAGTTTTCTTATTTTTCAGATGGCCTTATATGATTTAAACTTTAGTGATGGCTGCAACCGCCGTGGGTTTCACGCAATGCTTCGGCTGCTTGTTCGTCTGCGTGGTAGCTGGAGCGGACCATTGCACCGATGGCGGCATTGGTAAAGCCCAATTCGTATGCTTCTTTTTCAAAAACTTTGAATTGGTCGGGCGTTACATAGCGTAGGACAGGCAGGTGGCCGTCTGAAGGTTGCAGATATTGGCCGATGGTAATCATCTCGATATTGTTGGCACGCATATCGCGCATGATTTCGCGCACGTCCTCGTCTGTTTCGCCCAAGCCGACCATGATGCCGGATTTGGTCGGGATATGCGGCATCATTTCTTTGTAGCGGCGCAGAAGGTCGAGGGAGTGCTGGTAGTTGGCACCCGGACGGGCTTTTTTATACAGGCGCGGATGGGTTTCCAAATTGTGGTTCATCACGTCAGGCGGTGTTTCTGCCAAGATTTTCAATGCGATGTCCAAGCGGCCGCGGAAGTCGGGAACGAGGATCTCGATTTTGGTATTCGGGCTGGTTTCGCGGATGGCTTTGATGCAGTCAGCGAAGTGTTGTGCGCCGCCATCGCGCAAATCGTCGCGGTCGACAGATGTAATGACGACATAGCGCAGGTTCATGGCTTTGACGGATTCTGCCAAATGTTTAGGCTCATCAGGATCCAGCATATTCGGGCGGCCGTGGCCAACGTCGCAGAATGGGCAGCGGCGGGTACAAATATCGCCCATAATCATGAATGTGGCCGTACCCTTGGTAAAGCATTCGCTGATATTGGGACAAGATGCTTCTTCGCACACGGTATGCATTTTTTGTTCGCGAAGAATATTTTTGATTTCAAAGAATTTCTTGCCCGGTAGTTTGGCGCGGATCCATTCGGGCTTTTTCAATTTTTGTTCCAATGGAACCACTTTAATCGGAATGCGTGCAGTTTTGTCTGCGCCTTTCAGTTTGATGCCGCGTTTGGGGTCGTTTTTTACTTCTTCACTCATGGTGATGTGTTCTTTCTGTCGTTATAAAGGCCGTCTGAAAAGCTTATAGGAGGATTTGTACCTAAAAGTTTATGGGCAAGTTCAGAGGGCGGTTAAAAGATGGCAGTGTGACGGATTTTTTCAGACGGCCTTATGCCAGCTCTTTTTGTAAATGCTTGGTCAGTTTGTCTGCAACTTCTGCCAAACTGGGTGCCGGAGAGACATAGTCGGCAATTTGGGTCATTTCCATACCGGCATAACCGCAGGGGTTGATGTAGGTAAACGGACTTAAATCCATGTTCACGTTGAGCGCCAAACCGTGGTAAACGGAGCCGTCTTTAATACGCAGGCCCAGGGAAGCGATTTTACGCGCGCCGACATAAACGCCGGGGCGTTTGGGATCGGCGGCTGCTTCAATGCCGTATTCTGCCAATGTGGCGATAATGCTGTTTTCAAGTGCGGAAACGATATGGCGGACGCTGGTCTTACGGCGTTTGAAATTGATCATCGTATAGACGACTAATTGACCGGGACCGTGATAAGTAATTTGACCGCCTCTGTCAATTTGGACAACGGGTATATCGTCGCGGATGAGGAGGTGTTCGGGTTTGCCGGCCAAGCCTTGGGTAAATACGGGCGGATGTTCGACCACCCATAATTCGTCTTCGGTATTTTCGTCACGCGAGGCATTGAATGCCTTCATGGCTTCGAAAGTCGGCAGGTAATCGACCAAGCCTTTGTGCACGATTTTCATTACAACACCACTTTAACCAATTCGTGGGAAGTCAGGTCGCGGTAGATATTGTCGAGCTGCTCTTGATTTTCAACATTTACATGGACAGTCGCGCCGGTATAGTTGCCTTTGCTGCTTGGGCGCGTAGTGATGTGGTGCGGCTCGGTATCGGGAGCATGTTTGCGCACAGTTTCCAAGATGGCGGATTCAAATTCCGGATGAACCGCGCCCATGACTTTTACAGGAAAGGTGCAAGGGAATTCAATTAATGATTTTTTTTCGGTTGAGTCTGTCATGGTTTACTACCTTGTTTGGTTTGCCAGGGCCGTCTGAAAAGTTTTCAGACGGCCCAAAATCCGATATATTTTATCGTAAACGTCCATATCGGGCTATTAAAAATGATGTTTTCGAAAATAGGTGCGGATAAGCTGTTTTCAAGTCTTGAAATGGAGCGCTTCAGCCCAATTTTGAGCTACATTCTGATTTAACAATGATTGAGATTATTAACTATGCCGACAAAAGACAAATATTTCGAGGAATACAGTGCGCTGGCTACTTTGCCTTTACGCGATGTCGTGGTGTATCCGCATATGGTATTGCCGCTGTTCGTCGGTCGTCCTAAATCGATTGCAGCCCTTGAGGCGGCAATGGCTAATGATGATCCGGTTTTCCTGTTGGCCCAGCTTGACCCTAATACAGAAGACCCTAAAGCTGAAGATTTGCACCAAACCGGTACGGTTGCCCAAGTTTTGCAGGTTTTGAAGCTGCCTGATGGCACCGTTAAAGTATTGGTAGAAGGTATCCGTCGTGCGCGTGCGTTGACAGTTGACGAAACAGGCGGACTGTTTTTATCCCATGTTGAGGCGATTGATGAAAACAGCGACAAGGACAATCCCGAAATTGAAGCCTTGCGCCGTACCTTGCTGACTCAATTTGAGCAATATGCGAAATTGAACAAAAAAATCCCTGCAGAAGTCATCAGTACCATCAGCAGTATCGATGACAACAGCCGTCTTGCCGATACGATTGCCGCCCATTTGCAGCTGAAGTTGGAGCAGCGTCAATATGTGCTGGAGACCGCCGGCATTGTCGAACGTTTGGAATTTCTGCTGGCTCAGTTGGAAGCCGAACTCGACATCATGCAGGTCGAGAAACGTATCCGTGGCCGTGTAAAACGTCAAATGGAAAAATCCCAACGCGAGTATTACTTGAATGAGCAAGTGAAAGCGATTCAGAAAGAATTGGGCGAAGAAGACGAGCGCGGCGAGCTGGACGCGTTGGAAGCAAAAATCAAAGAAGCAGGCATGAGCAAAGAGGCTGAAGAAAAATGTCTGTCTGAATTGAAAAAACTGAAAATGATGCCGCCGATGTCTGCGGAATCTACCGTCGTGCGCAACTACATCGATACTTTGCTTGAGTTGCCGTGGAAGAAAAAATCCCGTGTCAGCAAAGATATTGCCAAGGCTGATTTGATTTTGAATGCCGACCATTATGGTTTAGAAAAAGTCAAAGAGCGCATTTTGGAATATTTGGCCGTTCAGAAACGTATGGACAAGCTCAAAGGCCCGATTTTGTGTTTGGTCGGCCCTCCGGGGGTGGGTAAAACTTCCTTGGGCGAATCAATTGCCAAAGCCACAGGCCGTCAATATGTGCGTATGGCATTAGGCGGCGTGCGTGATGAAAGCGAAATCCGCGGCCACCGCCGTACCTATATCGGCTCTATGCCGGGCAAAATCCTGCAAAACATGGCAAAAGCGGGTGTGAAAAATCCATTGTTCCTGCTTGATGAAATCGACAAAATGGGCAGCGATTTTCGTGGCGATCCGGCCAGTGCATTGCTCGAGGTGCTCGATCCTGAGCAAAACAATAAGTTCGCCGACCACTATGCCGAAGTCGATTACGATTTGAGCGATGTGATGTTTATTGCCACTTCAAACAGCTTGAATATCCCGACTCCGCTGCTTGACCGTATGGAAATCATCCGTCTGTCCGGTTATACAGAAGATGAAAAAATCAATATTGCCATGCAATACCTTGTGCCGAAACAAATGAAGCGCAATGGTGTGAAAGAGGGTGAGTTGGTGGTTGATGAAAGTGCGGTGCGCGATATTATCCGTTACTACACCCGCGAGGCAGGTGTTCGCTCGTTGGATCGCGAAATTGCCAAAATCTGCCGCAAAGTAGTAATGCAGGTTACCTTGAATGAGGACAAGAAAAAAGCGTCCAAATCCAAAACAGCAAGCAAGGCCAAGCCTAAAGCAATTAAAGTTACAGAGAGAAATCTGCATGACTATCTAGGCGTGCGCCGTTTCGACTATGGCGTGGCCGAAAGCGAAAACCGCATCGGTCAGGTAACCGGTCTGGCTTGGACCGAAGTTGGTGGCGAGTTGTTGACTGTTGAGGCGGTTGCCTTGCCGGGCAAGGGTACAATTCAATGTACCGGCCAACTGGGCGACGTGATGAAAGAATCGGTATCGGCCGCATGGTCGGTTGTCCGTTCCCGTGCCGAATCAGTGGGTCTGGCTCCTGATTTTTACGAGAAGAAAGACATTCACATCCATGTACCGGAAGGTGCGACGCCGAAAGACGGTCCGAGCGCAGGTATTGCCATGACTTTGGCGATGGTTTCTGCCTTTACTAAAATTCCGGTGCGTGCGGATGTAGCGATGACCGGTGAAATCACTTTGCGTGGCGAAGTGTTGCCGATCGGCGGTTTGAAAGAAAAACTGCTGGCTGCTTTGCGCGGCGGCATCAAGCATGTATTGATTCCGAAAGACAACGTCAAAGATTTGGAAGAAATCCCTGAAAATGTCAAAACCGGTCTGACCATCCATCCGGTCAAATGGATTGATGAAGTGTTGGCTTTGGGTCTGGAAACTCAGCCTGAGCAATGGGTTGCCGAATTAGCAGTTGCCGAGACCGTGCAAACTCCTAAGACAAAGTCAAGAACAAAAGCAACCAAGCATTAAGTTGGCTGTCTGATGTTGCAAAAAATGTGGTTTTGCCCTGAATGCCCCAAAAATAGGGCAATTCCACATTTTTTACTTGACATGATAATTTCAGAATTGCTATAAAGTGCGTATGTGCTTTGAAAGCGCTCAAGCCCCGAGTATTCGGGCATTTCATCATCTTTATACGATAGGAAGGGACTAATTGTGAACAAGTCTGAATTGATCGAAGCAATTGCTCAAGAAGCCGGCATTTCCAAATCTGCTGCGCAAAAAGCTTTGGATGCTACTACTAATGCCGTAACCAACGCATTGAAAAACGGCGACACTGTTACTCTGGTCGGTTTCGGTACTTTCTACGTCGGCGAACGCGCCGAACGTCAAGGCCGCAACCCAAAAACTGGCGAGCCTTTGACTATTGCTGCTGCTAAAACTCCTAAATTCCGTGCCGGTAAAGCATTGAAAGACGCTCTGTAATTTAGAGTCTTTCCCTGAATGGGAATAAAAAACCGATTTGATTCGGTTTTTTATTTTGAAGGCCGTCTGAAACCTTTCAGACGGCCTTTAGTTTGTTGAGTGCATAAAAAGGCTGAAATCCTAATGATAAAAGGATTTTAGCCTTTTTAGTTTATCTTGTTACATTTGATTTTTATATTGATATACCTTATCATTAAGGGAAACAATAACAGTATTCAAAACAAACCGCACTTATCGAAAGAAGGGGCAAATAGCCATTCGTAAACAATCTTTCAAATGTGCTACACATTCATCATACTTCTCACGTTTTTTCAATAATCTATTTTTAAAACAAAAAGAAAAGAGAGACTTATGTCTGCTGTTCCTTTGTCGCGCCTGAAAAAAGGCGCAGTCGTACATATTGATTCCATTGCTCCCAATCCTGTTTTTGGTGATTTGGATACCTTGGTAACCCGTCGTCTTGCAGATTTGGGTTTTTCCAGCGGAATGCCGTTGCAAGTGATTGCAGTCGGCGGTTTTGGAAGAGGACCGTTTGCAGTACGCTTGGGTAACCAATCCCAATTTTCCCTGCGTTCGGAAGAGGCCGGGAAGATTATGTGTCGTATCGTTGAGGCCGTTTAAGGCCGTCTGAAAGAATAAGGAAAAATGATGGAACTAAGCTATTTTGCCTTGATTGGCGCGCCAAACTGCGGCAAAACCGTTTTGTTCAACGGTTTGACCGGCTCACATGCCAAGGTTGCCAATTATCCGGGCGTAACTGTCGATAAGCGCGAGGGCGCCTTCCTCGACGACGAGGCCGTCCGCATTATCGACCTGCCGGGCACATACAGCCTACGCACGACCAGCCCCGACGAAGCGGTGGCGAAAGATGTAATGGTAGGCAAGATGGGCATTCCGCCCGATGCCATTATTGCCGTTGCCGACGCGACCAACCTGCGTATGACCCTGCGCATGATTTTGGAACTGAAAACGCTGGGACTGCCTATGGTGGTGTCGCTGAATTTGAGCGACGTGGCCCGCAAAAGGGGCTTGAATATCGACGCGGCCAAACTGAGCGAGTTGTTGGATGCACCTGTTTTGGAAACAGTTGCAGTGAGCGCGTCGGGTGTACAGGCTGTACGCGAAGCCGTGGCGAAGCTGCCGCGCAAACGCTCTTTCCCCGCAAACCCCGCCTCTGCCGAACGCACGCTCGATGCGCTGGATAGCGACAAACTTTATCAAGAAGTCGAATCGATTTTGGCACAAGTGGTACGCACCCAGATGACGCTGCCCGCATGGCACAAAAAACTCGACGACATCGTGCTGCACCCCGTCTGGGGCATGATTATGCTGCTGGTCATCCTGTTTATGGTGTTCCAAGCGGTTTACACATGGGCGGCGCCGATTATGGACGCCATCGAAGGTGGCTTTACCGCGCTGGGCGAATGGATAGGCGCCAACATGGAGCCGGGCATCCTCAACGATTTGCTGGTCAACGGCGTCATTGCCGGTTTGGGCAGCGTGTTGGTGTTCCTGCCTCAGATTACGATTTTGTTTGCCTTTATCCTGCTATTGGAAGACTCAGGCTATCTGCCGCGTGCAGCCTTCCTGCTGGATAACATCATGGCAAAAAGCGGTTTGTCCGGCCGTTCGTTTATTCCCCTTTTGTCCAGCTTTGCCTGTGCCGTTCCTGCCGTGATGTCGGCGCGTACCATTAACGACCCGCGCGAACGCCTTGTTACCATCGCGGTTGCGCCGTTGCTGACTTGTTCCGCACGTTTGCCGGTGTATGCGCTGATTATCGCCGCTGTTATTCCTGACCGTACAGTGGGTGGGATTTTCAACCTGCAAGGCCTGACATTGTTTATTCTTTATATCGTAGGCATTCTGTCGGCCGCATTGGCAGCGTATATCATGAAACGCTTGGCGCGGATGAAAGGCAATGTGCAACAATTCCCACTTTTGATGGAATTGCCGACTTTCCGTACGCCTAACTTCAAACACATCATGACCAGCTTGTGGGATAGGGTAAAAGCCTTCCTGAAACGCGCGGGTACCATCATTTTTGCGTTGGCCGTGGTTCTGTGGGGCTTGGTAAGCTGGCCGCAACCGCCTGAAGGCGCAACCGGTGCCGCCATCGATTACAGCTTGGCAGGTACGCTTGGTCATGCTATTCAGCCGTTTTTTGCACCTTTGGGTTTTACTTGGGAAATGTGTATCGCCATGATTCCGGGTATTGCCGCGCGCGAAGTGGTCGTTGCCGCATTGGGTACCGTTTATGCCGTCAGCGCGTCGTCTGAAGATGCCGTACAAAACGCATTAATTCCCATCATACACAACAACTGGGGCTTGCCGACCGCCTTTGCCTTCTTGGCTTGGTATGTGTATGCTCCGATGTGTGCCGCGACTTTGACCGTGATTAGACGCGAAACCAAATCCACGAAAAATATGCTTATGATTACAGGCTATTTGTTCCTGATGGCTTATTTTGCCGCATTTGTGGTTTACCAACTTTCTTCAAGGATACTATCGTCATGACTCAATATATTATCGTCGGCTTGATTATGCTCGCCTGCGTATTCTTCCTCTTGCGAAAATTCGTGTTCAAACCGAAAAAACGCGACTGCAGCAGTGGCTGCGGCAAATGCGGTGGTTGCGGTTAAATAAAGAGGGTTAGATAAGTAAAAGGCCGTCTGAAACTGTTTCAGACGGCCTTGGTTATTGGAGAAGGCTTATTTCAATGCTTCCAACAGCTTTCCGTGTATTCCGCCGAAGCCGCCGTTGCTCATGACTAAAATATGGTCGCCTGCCTCGGCATTTTTCACGATTTCGGCAACAAAGGCATCGAAGTCTTTGCCGACGTGCAGCTTGCCACCCAAAGGCGCGAGGGCTTCGGCAACGTCCCAGTCCACGCCGCCGGCGTAGCAGAACACTTGGTCGGCACCTTTGAGGCTTGCGGGCAGGGCGGCTTTCATGGTGCCGAGTTTCATGGTGTTGGAGCGCGGCTCGAGGACGGCGAGGATGCGGGCGTTGCCGACGCGCTGGCGCAGGCCTTCGATGGTGGTTTCGATGGCGGTCGGGTGGTGGGCGAAATCGTCGTAAACGGTGATGCCGTTCACCGTGCCTTTGATTTCCATGCGGCGTTTGACGTTTTTAAACGCGCTCAAGGCTTCGCAGGCGGTCTGAATATCGACGCCGGCATGACGCGCGGCAGCGATAACGGCGAGGGCGTTCATGCGGTTGTGTTCGCCCATCAGTTCCCAAGCGACGTGTCCGACCGTTTCGCCATGATGGCATATGTCAAACGAGCCGTCGGCATGGACGGTACCAACCTGCCAGCCTTGTTCGGTACCGAATTTTTCCACCGGCGTCCAGCAGCCTTTGTCCAAAGTGTCTTGCAGGCTTTGTTGTTGTCCGTTGCAGACGATAAGGCCTTCAGACGGCACGGTGCGTACCAAATGATGGAATTGGGTTTGAATGGCGCCCAAATCGGCAAAAATGTCGGCGTGGTCGAATTCCAGATTGTTCAAAATGGCAGTACGCGGACGGTAGTGTACAAATTTGGAGCGTTTGTCAAAAAAGGCGGTGTCGTATTCGTCGGCTTCGATAACGAAAAACGGCGATTTGCTGTTCGGGTCTTGGCGCGGCGTTTGTGGCAGGCGGGCGGAAACGCTGAAGTTTTCCGGTACTCCGCCGATGAGGAAGCCCGGTGCGAGTCCGGCATATTCTAAGACCCATGCCAGCATGGAGGCTGTGGTTGTTTTGCCGTGTGTTCCGGCTACGCCGAGCACCCAGTGCCGATGCAATACGTTTTCAGCCAGCCATTGCGGGCCGGAAGTATAAGGCAGGCCTTTGTTTAAAATGGCTTCAATCACATCCATGCCGCGTTTGGCAACATTACCGATAACATAAATATCGGCTTTAAATTCGTCCAATTGAGCGGCATCAAAACCTTCGTGTACGTCAATGCCCAAGGCTTCAAGCTGGGTGCTCATCGGCGGATACATCTTGGCGTCGCAACCGCTGACTTTAAAACCTGCTTCTTTGGCAATAGCTGCTACGCCGCCCATAAATGTGCCGCCGATACCGATAATGTGGATGTGTTTCATGATAAGACTGTCTTTGGATAAATTAATTGTAAAGCCGTCATTATAACGGAGTTTGGATAAAGGGGTCGTCTGAAAAGTTAGACAACAATAAGAATAGGAAAAAAATATAAGGGATTTGATTTTAAAGGGAGGGCGTTGAGGTTTTGATTGGGTAAGTATTACTTTGAAAAGAGTTATTTAATACGGTAAAGTCGTTCATGAAGGTCAAGGGAAGCATTGCCTTGAATTTATCCATGCTTGATAGCGTGAGGTTTTCGGTAATAGGTTTACTTGGATAAATTTTAGAAAATGGGGGGTATTTAAATAATGCCGTCTGAAAAATAAGCCCTGATTAAAACAAGTCATGGCTTTTTTCAGACGGCATTTGTTTCTGTATCTTGTGATTTCTATTAAAGCGCAGCATCCGAACGTTCGCCGGTACGGATGCGGATAGCTTCTTCAACTGGATAAATGAAGATTTTACCGTCCCCGATTTTGCCGGAATGTGCGGTTTCCAAAATGGCATCAACAGCCTGATCGACTTTGTCGTCAGCCAATACCAATTCGATTTTCACTTTGGGCAGGAAATCAACCGCGTATTCTGCACCGCGATAAATTTCCGTATGACCTTTTTGGCGGCCAAAGCCTTTGACTTCGCTGACGGTCATGCCGGTAATGCCGATTTCGGTCAAGACTTCGCGCACATCGTCGAGTTTAAAAGGTTTGATAATGGCTTCGATTTTTTTCATATTAAATCTCCTTATTTGAGAAAAGGCCGTCTGAAACATTCAGACGGCCTTTGTTCCATTAAGTTCGTTCAAACTTTATTTGAGTGAACTTATTTCTTTTTCTGAGCCGGCAGGTCGGTACATACACCCAATGCTACTTCCGCAGCCATACCGATGGATTCGCCCAAGGTTGGGTGTGGGTGGATGGTTTTGCCGATGTCGGTTGCATCGCAACCCATTTCGATGGCCAAGCAGACTTCGCCGATCATATCGCCGCCGTTAGGACCAACGATACCGCCGCCGATGATGCGGCCGGTTTCAGCATCAAAAATCAGCTTAGTGAAACCATTGTCGCAACCGTTGGCAATCGCACGACCGGAAGCTGCCCATGGGAAGTTGGCTTTGGTGATTTTGCGACCGGAGGCTTTGGCAGACAACTCGGTTTCGCCCACCCATGCCACTTCAGGAGAAGTGTAGGCAACGCCCGGAATAACGCGCGCGTCAAAGTAGGCTTTGTGGCCGGCACAGTTTTCAGCAGCAACGTGGCCTTCGTGAACGGCTTTGTGTGCCAACATCGGTTGACCGACGATGTCGCCGATAGCGTAGATGTGTGGCACGTTGGTGCGCATTTGTTTGTCCACTTCGATGAAGCCGCGGTCAGTTACGGCAACACCGGCTTTTTCGGCGCTGATGAGTTTGCCGTTAGGCGCACGACCGGCAGCCACCAATACGGCATCGTAACGTTGTGGCTCTTTAGGTGCATTTGCACCTTCGAAGGTAACGTAAACGCCGTCTTCTTTAGGTTCGACAGCAACGGTTTTGGTGTTGATCATGATGTTGTCAAAACGGTATTCGTTTTGTTTTTGCCATACTTTCACCAAGTCGCGGTCTGCGCCTTGCATCAGGCCGTCCATCATTTCAACAACATCCAGGCGAGAACCCAGAGTGCTGTAAACCGTACCCATTTCGAGACCGATAATACCGCCACCGATGATCAACAGTTTGCCCGGTACTTCTTTCAGAGCCAAAGCGCCGCTGGAATCGATGATGCGCGGATCTTCAGGAATGAAAGGCAGTTTGGTTACGCGGCTGCCTGCTGCAATGATACAGTTTTTGAAGGCAACGATTTTTTTCTCGCCGGTAGGAGTCGCTTGCTCGTACACGTCGCCGGTGGTCAGCGACACTTCCAAGTGGTGCGGATCTAAGAATTGGCCGTCGCCTTGGATAACGTCTACTTTACGGCCTTTGGCCATACCTGCCAAACCGGTGGTCAGACGGGAAACTACGCCGTCTTTGTAGGCACGAAGCATGTCGATGTCGAGTTCTGGCTCTGGGTATTTGATACCGTTGGCAGCCAAGTGACGTACTTCATCGATAACGGCAGCGTTGTGCAACAAGGCTTTAGAAGGGATACAGCCGACGTTCAAGCAAACGCCGCCCAAAGTTTTGTAACGCTCGACGATGGCAACTTTCAAGCCTTCATCGGCTGCGGCAAATGCAGCGGAATAACCGCCGGGGCCGCCACCCAATACGACTACGTCGTACTCGGCATCGGCAGAACCGCCAAATTGTGCAGCTTGAGGAGCAGGAGCAGCAGCTTTAGGGGCTTCTTGTGCAGGAGCAGCTGGTGCTTCGGCTTTAGGAGCGGCAGCCGCACCTTCGGCTTCAACGACTGCAATCAAGCCGCCTTCGGAGATTTTATCGCCGACTTTAACTTTAACTTCTTTAACGACACCCGCAACTTCGGCAGGTACGTCCATAGTCGCTTTATCGGTTTCCAAAGTAATCAGGGTATCGTCCACGGCAATGGTATCGCCTACATTTACTTCAACCGCAATAATATCTACATTTTCGTGACCGCCAATGTCGGGCACTTTTAATTCAACTAAGCTCATGTCTAATCTTTCTGAATGATGTTCGGACTTCTTTTTTTCAGACGGCCTGAGTAAAAAGGCCGTCTGAAAATGCTCGGATTACAGAGTAATGCGGCGGAAGTCTTTCAACAGGTTAGCCAGGAATACGGTAAAGCGCATACCGGCGGCACCGTCGATGACGCGGTGGTCGAAGGACAGGCTCAACGGACACATCAGGCGAGGAGCGAATTCTTTGCCGTTCCAAACCGGTTTGATTTGGGATTTGCACACGCCCAAGATAGCAACTTCAGGAGCATTCACGATTGGCGTGAAGCCTGTACCGCCGATACCGCCCAAGCTGGAAATGGTAAAGCATGCGCCTTGCATTTCTTGCGGTTTGAGCTTGCCTTCGCGGGCTTTTTTAGACAATTCGGTCAGCTCTTGGCTGATTTGTTTCAAGCCTTTTTGATCCACGTCTTTGATCACTGGAACAACCAAGCCGTTTGGTGTGTCGGCTGCGAAACCGATATTGAAGTAGTTTTTCAGCACCAGGTTGTCGCCATCCAGAGAAGCGTTGAACTCAGGGAAGGCTTTCAGCGCAGAAACAGAGGCTTTGATGATGAACGCTAACGGAGACAGTTTCACGCCTTCGCGTTCCCATTCTTTGTTCAGCTGTTTGCGGAATTCTTCCAATTCGGTCATGTCCGCTTCTTCGTGTACGGTAACGTGAGGAATCACAACCCAGTTGCGGGACAGGTTTTGACCGGAGATTTTCTTAATGCGAGACAACTCTTTAACTTCGACGCTGCCGAATTTAGAGAAGTCAACTTTAGGCCATGGCAACAAGTCCAGACCACCGCCCAAAGAGGCAGCGGCAGGTTTGCCAGCACCGCTTTGCATAACGGATTTAACGAAGGCTTTAACGTCTTCGCCCATGATACGGCCTTTCAGACCGGTACCTTTAACTTGACCCAAATCTACGCCCAATTCGCGTGCCAGTTTGCGTGCGGAAGGACCGGCATGAGCTTTGGCAAAAGCAGCTTCGTCGATTTTGGCAGCTGCAGGTGCAGAAGGTGCAGGTGCAGCGGCTGGTGCGGGAGCAGCAGGAGCCGGAGCAGCAGGAGCCGGAGCAGCGGCTGGTGCAGGTGCGGCAGCTTGAGCGGCAGGAGCAGGAGCAGCTGCGGCGGAACCGGCAGTTTCTACTTCGATAATGGCAGAACCTTCAGATACTTTGTCGCCAACTTTTACAAATACGGCTTTAACCACACCGGCTTCTGTACATGGTACGTCCATAGTGGCTTTGTCGGTTTCCAGAGTAATCAGAGTGTCGTCAACGGCAACAGTGTCGCCAACTTTGATTTCAACGGCAATAATGTCTACATCTGTATGACCGCCAATATCCGGTACAACGACTTTTACAGTTGCACCGCCTGCAGGGGCTGCGGCAGGAGCGGCAGCCGGAGCCGCAGGAGCTTCAGCTGCAGGAGCCGGAGCTGCATCGGCAGCGGCGGCACCGGTTTCAACGGTCAGAATTACACCGCCTTCGGAAATTTTATCACCGACTTTAACTTTCACTTCTTTTACTACACCTGCTGCATCGGCAGGTACGTCCATAGTGGCTTTGTCGGTTTCTAAAGTAATCAGGGTGTCGTCAACGGCAATGGTGTCGCCTGCTTTAACTTCTACAGCGATGATGTCGACGTTTTCATGACCGCCGATATCAGGGACTTTGATTTCTACGATACTCATTTGAGTTCCTTTAATATTTTCAGTTTGATGCCGTCTGAAAACTGTTTCATACGGCATCGGTACAGTTTGTCTGTTCAAACCATTCAAGCATTTGGTTTTCAGACGGCCTAATGTCGGCATGAAGCAAACAGGCCGTCTGAAACATCAATTAGCGTTTCCAGCTAGGAGCTGCATCGGCTTTGATGCCATATTTTTCAATGGCTTGTTGAACGGTTTCTTTGCTGACTTTGCCTTGTTCGGCCAAGGCGCTCAATGCAGCAACGGCAACGTTGTAGCGGTCAACTTCGAAGAAGCTACGCAGGTTGGCACGGCTGTCGGAGCGACCAAAGCCATCGGTACCCAAGACGTGGTAGTCGTTAGGGATGTAGGCGCGGATACGGTCAGCATAGCTGCGGATGTAGTCGGTAGCGGCAATAACCGGACCGTCATGACCTTGAAGTTGAGAAGTAACAAACGGTACTTTTGCAGTTTCCAATGGGTTCAGACGATTGAAGCGTTCCACTTCGATGGCATCGCGGTGCAGCTGGTTGAATGATGGGCAAGACCAGATGTCTGCTTCTACGCCGAAGTCGGCTTTCAACAATTCGGCACCAGCAATCACTTCTTGCAGGATGGTACCGGAACCCATCAATTGGACTTTTTTGTCGCCTTTGCCGCCGGCTTTCAGCAAGTACATACCTTTCAGGATGTCTTGCTCTACGCCTTCAGGCATGTCCGGATGGGTGTAGTTTTCATTCATCAGGGTGATGTAGTAGAACACGTCTTCGTGGTTAACATACATACGGCGCAAGCCATCGTGTACGATAACGGCTACTTCATATTGGAATGTCGGATCGTAAGTTACACAGTTTGGAATCAAGTCTGCTTGAATGTGGCTGTGGCCGTCTTCGTGTTGCAAACCTTCGCCATTCAGTGTTGTACGACCGGCAGTACCACCCAACAGGAAACCGCGTGCATGCATATCGCCTGCTGCCCATGCCAAGTCGCCAACGCGTTGGAAACCGAACATAGAGTAGTAGATGTAGAAAGGAATCATGGCAAAGTCGTTGTTTGCGTAGCTGGTCGCAGCAGCAATCCAGTCAGCCATGGCGCCTGGTTCGTTAATACCTTCTTGCAAGATTTGACCGTCAACAGACTCTTTATAGAACATCAGTTGGTCTTTGTCTTGCGGGGTATATTGTTGGCCTTTAGGGTTCCAAATACCGTATTGGCGGAACATACCTTCCATACCGAACGTACGGCTTTCATCAGGAACGATAGGCACCACGCGTTTGCCGATTTTTTTATCTTTCAGCAAAGTAGACAGGATGCGGACGAAAGCCATGGTGGTTGAGAATTCACGGTCGCCGCTGGATTTCAGTTGAGTCTCAAATGCTGACAGTTCAGGCACTTCCAGAACTTCTTGGGTAGGTTTGCGTTGAGGCAGGTAGCCACCCAAAGCTTCACGGCGTGCATGCAGGTATTTGTATTCTTCGCTGTCGGGAGCAAAAGTCAGGTAAGGCAGGTCGCCGCTGTCGATTTGCTCGTCGGTAACAGGAATGTCAAAGCGGTCACGGAATTGTTTCAGAGAAGCTTTGTCCATTTTTTTGGCTTGGTGGGCAACGTTTTGGCCTTCGCCGGATGCACCCATGCCGTAACCTTTAATGGTTTTAGCCAAAATGACAGTAGGTTTGCCGTCAGCGTGGTTCACTGCGCGGTCGTAAGCGTTGTACACTTTTTGAGGGTCGTGGCCGCCGCGGTTCAATGCCCAAATTTCATCATCGGTCATATCGGCAACCAATGCTTTCAGTTCAGGGGTATTGAAGAAGTGTTCACGGACGTATGCGCCGTCTTTGGATTTGTAAGTTTGGTAGTCACCGTCCAAGCATTCTTCCATGCGTTTGCGCAGAATGCCATCTTTGTCTTTTGCCAAGAGGCGGTCCCAACGACGACCCCAGATGACTTTCACAACATTCCAGCCGGCGCCGGCAAAGTTGCCTTCCAGCTCTTGAATGATTTTGCCGTTACCGCGTACTGGACCGTCCAAACGTTGCAGGTTACAGTTGATGACGAATACCAAGTTGTCCAAGCCTTCGCGTGAAGCCAGAGCAATAGCACCTTGGCTTTCAGGTTCGTCCATTTCGCCGTCACCGCAGAATACCCATACTTTACGGCCTTTGGTTTTAGCCAGGCCGCGAGATTCCAAGTATTTCAGGAAACGGGCTTGGTAAATCGCCATCAATGGGCCAAGACCCATAGATACGGTTGGGAATTGCCAGAAGTCAGGCAACAGGTGAGGGTGAGGATAGGAAGGCAGGCCATGACCGGCAACTTCTTGACGGAAGTTGTTCAATTGGTCTTCAGTCAGACGGCCTTCAACGAAAGCACGTGCATAAATGCCAGGAGCAGCATGACCTTGGAAGAATACCAAATCGCCTTCTTCGCCTTCGCCTTTGGCTTTCCAGAAGTGGTTGAAGCCGACTTCGTACATGGTCGCAGCAGATTGGAAAGATGCAATGTGTCCACCCAATTCCAAATCTTTTTTACCCGCGCGCAAAACGATAGCGGCAGCGTTCCAACGAACGAATGCACGGATGCGGTGTTCGATGTTTTGGTCGCCGGGGATGCCTTTTTCGTCTTCAACGGAAACAGTGTTCAAGTATGGAGTAGTGGTGCCGTGAGGCATACGGATGCCTTTGTCACGGCTGTATTTGACCAAACTTTCCAGCAGGTATTGGGCGCGCTCGCTGCCTTCATATTCTAAAACAGAGCTTAACGCGTCTAACCATTCTTTGGTTTCAATTGGGTCAACATCGTGTAATTGGGTGGACATAATATCTATCCTTGTGTTGAGTGTTTTTCAATGACGGAGTAGTACCCCGATATTTTCGTTTGTGAACAAATACGGCTTATAAACGAAAATTCCAAGAGTCAAATTCGAAAAAATTTTAATTATTTAAATATTTTCAATACGTTATATGAAGCAATGAAAATTCTGAAAAATTAAAATTTTTTGCAAACTGGCTAACCTGCAAATGCTATCAGTAATTGGGCAAACTGGCAAATCGCGCTGTTGATATTAATAGGAGGGTAGAGGTTGAATTGATGATTTTTTGAGAGTGCCCTTATGATGGTTTTTAAATTGAAATATTAAACAGACACGGTAAAAAAACTCTGTTGTTTTGATGAATAAATTCGAATACGAAAATTAATTTTCAAAATTTGTCTAAAATCGAAAATTAAATTTAAACTTTGAGTTTGGAAAAGAAAATTAGACTGTGTCATTTTTTACAAGCGAATGGGCCGTCTGAAGATTTTGGAAGAGGTTAAGAAAGAGTGAAATTCTAAGAGGACGATGATTGAGGAAGGGAAAATTAAAAAAAATGACACGCACAGGCTAGTTGAATAGCTGGGCATGTCATTTATTAGTAGTCTGAGAATTTCAGACGGCCTTTAAACTGCAGAGGATTTTTGAGCAAATTGCTTCCATTGAGCTAAAAGCTCTTTGAGAACATCTTGCTGCTCATGTCCATGTTGGATGGCTTCTTGCAGCCAAAAACATGCGTTATTGATGTCTTTCTCTACACCTAGGCCGTGGTAATACAGACAGGCAAGATTATATTGAGCCATTGTATCCCTTTGTTTGGCTGCCGCTTCAAACCATTTCGCCGCTTGGGCATAATCGACAGGTACGCCTTGTCCGCTGTAATACATCATGCCAAGATTGGTTTGTGATTTGCTGTGTCCTCGTTCTGCAGACTGAAGGTATAGCTCCAGTGCTTCGGCATAATTTTGTTGGCGTTTTAAACCATAGTGAGCCGCAAATGCCAGTTTGTATAGGCGCTCGGCCTCTTGGCGTTGGAGGGCGATTTCTTTGGTCAGCTCGTAGTTTTGCTGGTTATTCAACGCGCTGTCAGATAGAAGTTTTTGGTAAGCAACAAGATTGCCTAAGTCGGCTGCGCGTTGATAATACTGACGGGCTGTGTCTGCATCAACTGCTCGTCCCAATCCGTAGCGATGGATATCTCCCAAAAGGCGCAAGCCTTCCGGGTCATTTTGATCCGCAGCAAACTTGGCGTGTTGATAGGCCTTTTGAGGGTCTCGCTCGGTGTTTTTTCCCAAAAGATAGATTTCGGCAAGCGCTACATGCGCATTGCTGTCTCCTTGTTCTGCCGCTTTTTCAAACCATTCTAATGCCTCGGCAGGATTTGATGCCGCCAAGAGTTCTGCAAGAGAAGTTTGCGCCGGAACAATGTCGTAATGGGCGGCAATGCGTAAATGTTCGATTGCTTTTTCAGGATTTTGTGCGACACCTTGCCCCAATTTATATTGAAGACCAAGTTGCCAGTGTGCTGCAATAAATCCCTGTGCGGCAGATTGCTGGTAGAGTTTATGGGAATATTCTAAATCGGGGGTGCTTGAGTATTGGTAGTGTTGGGCTAAGAAATATTGCGCCTGAGGGTTTTGTTGCTCGGCAGCTTTCAATGCCCATTTGACTGCTTGCTGTTCATTGCCGCTATCCGCATATAAACGCATCAGGCGCAGCTGGGCCGGGACCAAGCCTTCTTCGGCAAGCTCTTGATAGGCTGAAATAAGCGTTTCTACTTCTGCGCCGTTATTTTCTTGTAATTGGAGAAGATTGTAGCGGGCATAGGGATGACCGGCTCTTGCCGCTTGTTTTAAATATTCAACTGCAATTGCCAAATCTTGTTCGTTTTCGTGGTTTTCAAACAGGCATCCTGCCAGCTGAAATGCAGCCTCAATATGTCCTGCCTCTGCGGCCTCGCAGAGCAATGGAATAGCTTGCGCAAAGTCAGGCGGGTCTTGAGTAATTAATTTTTTTGCCAGAAGAAAAGATTCTTCATATTGTTGAGCATTCATCGTTTTTTATATTTATGAAGGATTCAAGGATAAAATAATCGGCCGACAGGGTGCGGCCGTTATGATTTTGTAATTTTGGGGTTATTTACAAAAACAGGCAACCGTATTTGTATTTTTATACTTAGAATGATGGAATAAATTGTTTTATGCTGCATAAATACAACAGAAGATGGAATAAAGTGGGTTGAGAAAATACTTCTGCTGTTTGTTCAGTTCGAATTACTCTTCGTCCGGTTTTTTACGCCATAAAACAAGTAATTTACCAATGTGTTGAACCAGTTGGGCACCCAGTGTCTCACACAAGGCATTGCAAATTTCAATACGTTCGGCACGGTCATCGCCAAAAACGCGGACTTTAATCAATTCGTGTGCTGTCAATGCGGCGTCGGTTTCTTTAATGACAGAGTCAGTCAAACCTTGTTGGCCAACCATAACAACGGGATGGAGGTGGTGTGCTTGGGCTTTCAAGGCCAAAATTTCTTTGGTGCTTAGTTTGTTGTCGCTCATTTTGGTAAGTATCCAATTAAAAAGAATAATGGCTATATTGTACGCGATTTAGAACATTTACGGGGGAAATAACGTACAATACTGGTTTTTAACTTAAGCATTTCAAACCAAGATGGCTGTACGCTCAAAATCTTCAAAAGCATGGCTGCATGAGCATGTCAACGATCATTATGTCCATATGGCACAAAAGGATGGATATCGTGCCCGGGCGGCTTATAAATTATTGGAAATCAATCAGAAAGATAAATTGATCAAGCCGGGTACGGTCTTGGCGGATTTGGGTAGTGCGCCGGGTAGTTGGTCGCAGGTGGCGGCTAAGCTGGTCGGTAAAACAGGGGCGGTATTTGCTTTGGATATTTTACCGATGGATGCTATTGAAGGCGTGTCGTTTATTCAGGGAGACTTTAGGGAAGATGCTGTTTTGGAGCAGTTTGAAGCCTTATTGGATAATCGCCCGTTAGACCTTGTAATCTGTGATATGGCACCCAATATGTCAGGCAATGCCGTAACAGACCAGGCACGCAGTTTTTACCTGTGTGAACTGGCTTTGGATTTTGCCTCGCAGCATTTGAAACCCGGAGGCAGTTTTTTGGTGAAGGTGTTTCAAGGCGCGGGCTATCAGAAATATACGGCGGCAATGCGCGAAATTTTTGCCAGTGTGCAAACTCGAAAGCCGGATGCTTCCCGCAATCGTTCCAGTGAGATTTACCTATTAGGCAAAAATAAACGCTGACAATGTAGGGTGGGTGCTTTAAAATTCTTTCCCTTGATTTTATTTATTTTGTAACCATGGAGCCTGTTCAGTGGGGAATACCATTAAAAACATATTAGTCTGGGTAGTGGGTGGTGCTATGCTTTTAGCAGCATTCAATGCACTCAGCGATAAGCAGGAAGATAAACAGCAAATCGAATATTCTCAATTTATTCAGCAAGTTAATAGTGGCGAAGTATCCAATGTCAATATCGAAGGATCTGTTGTCAGCGGCTATCTGATTAAAGGTGAGCGCACCGATAAAACTGCCTTCTATACCAATGCGCCTTTGGATGACAACTTGGTTAAAACACTGTTGGACAACAAAGTACGCGTCAAAGTAACTCCGGAAGAAAAACCAAGCATGCTGGCCAGTCTGTTTTACAGCCTGCTGCCTGTTTTGTTGTTGATTGGTGCATGGTTCTACTTCATGCGCATGCAAAGCGGCGGTGGCGGTAAAGGCGGTGCCTTCTCTTTTGGTAAAAGCCGTGCGCGTTTGTTGGATAAAGATTCCAATAAAGTGACTTTTGCCGATGTTGCCGGTTGTGATGAGGCAAAAGAAGAAGTACAAGAAATCGTAGATTATTTGAAAGCCCCCAATCGCTATCAAAGCTTAGGCGGTCGTGTGCCACGCGGTATTTTGTTGGCAGGCAGCCCCGGTACGGGTAAAACATTACTGGCCAAAGCGATTGCCGGTGAGGCAGGTGTACCATTCTTCAGTATTTCAGGTTCTGATTTTGTAGAAATGTTTGTCGGTGTCGGTGCGAGCCGTGTCCGCGATATGTTCGAGCAGGCCAAGAAAAACGCGCCATGTATTATCTTTATCGATGAAATTGATGCGGTCGGCCGTCAACGCGGTGCCGGTTTGGGTGGTGGTAATGATGAGCGTGAGCAAACATTGAACCAATTGTTGGTTGAAATGGATGGTTTTGAAAGCAACCAAACCGTTATTGTGATCGCAGCAACCAACCGTCCTGATGTACTTGACCCTGCGTTGCAGCGTCCGGGCCGTTTTGACCGTCAAGTCGTTGTTCCATTGCCTGATATCCGTGGCCGTGAGCAAATCTTGAAAGTACACGCTAAAAAAGTACCTTTGGATGCATCCGTAGATTTGACTTCTTTAGCACGCGGTACACCTGGTTTTTCAGGTGCGGATTTGGCAAACTTGGTCAATGAAGCAGCTTTGTTTGCCGGCCGTCGTAATAAAGTTAAGGTCGATCAAAGTGACTTTGAAGATGCGAAAGACAAAATCTACATGGGTCCGGAACGTCGTAGCATGGTAATGCACGAAGATGAAAAACGTGCGACAGCCTATCATGAGGCTGGCCATGCAATCGTAGCGGAAAGCTTGCCGTTTACCGATCCGGTTCACAAGGTAACCATTATGCCGCGCGGCCGTGCCTTAGGTTTGACTTGGCAACTGCCTGAGCGTGACCGCATCAGTATGTACAAAGACCAAATGCTGAGCCAGCTCTCAATCTTGTTTGGTGGTCGTATTGCTGAAGATATTTTTGTCGGTCGTATTTCTACCGGCGCATCTAACGACTTTGAGCGTGCAACTCAAATGGCACGCGAGATGGTAACGCGTTATGGTATGAGCGACAAAATGGGTGTGATGGTTTATGCTGAGAACGAAGGTGAAGTATTCTTGGGTCGCAGCGTAACTCGTTCTCAAAATATTTCCGAGAAAACCCAACAAGATATCGATGCGGAAATCCGCCGTATTTTGGATGAGCAATATCAAGTCGCTTACAAAATCTTGGATGAAAATCGCGATAAGATGGAAACCATGTGCAAAGCGCTGATGGATTGGGAAACCATCGATCGAGACCAAGTTTTGGAAATTATGGCCGGTAAACAACCTAGCCCGCCTAAAGATTACAGCCACAATGTCCGTGATGACAAAGTAGAAGAGCCTGAAGCGCCTGTTGCTGAAGCTGCTGGACCTGTTGAGCAAAATGAGGTTCAAAATACTGAGTCAGTAGAAGCAGACAAAACAGATAAATCTGTATAAGGTTTGAAACAGAAAACGGTAGCTTTTAAGCTACCGTTTTTATTTTGAAGATAAGCTAAAGGCCGTCTGAAAATTTTCAGACGGCCTGATTTTATTTGGTTAATTACAAAACAGCCAAAGCTGCTTCGTAGTCAGGTTCATTCGCAATTTCAGAAACCAGCTCAGCGTGGAGAACTTGGTTTTGCTCGTTCAAAACCACAACTGCGCGGGCAGTCAGGCCGCGTAATGGGCTTTCTGTCAGTGTAACACCGTAATCGTTAGAAAAGCTGCTGCGGAATGTAGAAAGTGTCACTACATTTTCCAAACCTTCTGCGCCGCAGAAACGGGCTTGTGCAAACGGTAAATCGGCAGAAATGCACAAGACGACGGTATTTTCTAACGAAGAGGCACGTTTGTTGAAAGTACGGACGGACTGGGCACATACGCCGGTGTCAATGCTAGGGAAAATATTCAGCACTTTGCGTTTGCCTGCAAAGTCAGCCAATGATTTCTCAGATAGGTCTGCTGCTACCAATGTGAAATCAGGTGCAACTTGGCCGATGGCAGGCAAATTGCCGTTTGTGGAAATAGGAGAGCCTTGGAAAGTAACTTGAGCCATGATTCAGTCCTTGTGTCAGGGGAAAATAGGGTGGGCAGGGTTTTAGTAATGACGGCGGCGGAAATAGAACATGCCTTCGCTGTCAATTTCCAAAATATAGCGGCCGTTTTGGACGGCGGCATAACCGCTTTTGCCTTCGGTATAAGGCTGTAAAGCAGCGTGTGAAATCAGATAGTCGGTCAGTTTGCCGCCGTCTTGGGCAATATTGTCCACCATTTTTGCAAAGGCAGTGTGGCAGACGCCGTTGGCTGACCATCCGGCTGAAACGCCTTTTTCATTTTTTTCCATGCATTGGCCGCTGATGACTTCTAAGTCGTTAGGGTGCTTGCCAATCAGATTGATAACGCCGCCCTCTATGCCGTTAATCGGATAGGTGCGTTGTTTTTTACCTTCTTTAGTTTCGCCTTCTTGAGCTGTACCTAAATCCAAACCGGCTATGGCTTGTTCATCGATGTATTTGACTTTGAAGGTAGGTTTAGGCGCTTTGCCTGAAGCAGCATCATTGGCGGCAGTATCTTCAGACTTGCCGCCGCAGGCAGCCAATGAAAGGCTGAGCAAGATAAGAGGAAAGGTTTTTTTCATATGAGAAACCCTAGAAAAATGATTATATTTCAAATAATAAACGATATTATGGCCGTCTGAAATTTTCAGACGGCCTTACTATTATTATTTCAACGGACGAATACCTACTGCATCGCGGACTTTATCCAATAATTCGCGTGCTTCTTTACGCGCTTTTTGTGCGCCGGCCTGCAAAATATCTTCAATTTGAGAGGGTTTTGCTGTCAATTCATTATAACGCTCGCGCGGTTCTGCAAGTTCGGCATTGATTTTTGCGCCCAAGAGTTTTTTGGCTTCGCCCCAAGCAAGGCCTTCGGCCAGCATTTGTGTGAACTCGGCAGTTTCAGACGGCGTGGAAAAGGCTTTGTAGATTTCAAACAGAGGACTTTCATCAGGCTGTTTTGGTTCACCGGGCTCTTTCATGTTGGTGATAATTTTGTTAACCGATTTTTGGGTTTTCTTGTCGTTTTCCCAAAGCGGAATGGTGTTGCCGTAGGATTTGGACATTTTACGTCCGTCCAGGCCGACCAAAAGTTCGACATTTTCATCGATTTTTACTTCGGGCAGGGTAAAGAGCTCTTGGAAGCGGTGGTTGAAGCGTCCGGCAATATCGCGCGCCATTTCGACGTGCTGGATTTGGTCGCGACCGACAGGTACTTCATGGGCATTGAACATAAGGATGTCGGCAGTCATGAGGATAGGGTAGCTGTACAGGCCCATTTCCACGCCGTGATCCGGATCTTCCTGACCGTTTTCGGTATTTGCCTGTACTGCGGCTTTGTAAGCGTGGGCGCGGTTCATCAGACCCTTTGCAGTAATACAGGTCAGAATCCAGTTCAATTCCATGACTTCGGGAATATCGCTTTGACGGTAGAAAGTGGTCTGTTCCGGATTGAGTCCGCAGGCGAGCCATGTGGCGGCAACAGCTTGAGTAGATTGATGAATCATTTCCGGCTCATGACATTTGATGATGCCGTGATAGTCGGCCAAAAAGAGGAATGATTCGGTATTGGCATCCTGCGCCGCACGGATAGCCGGGCGGATGGCGCCGACGTAGTTGCCCAAGTGCGGAATACCTGTTGTGGTAACGCCTGTTAAAACTCGTTTTTTACTCATGAAAGTATCCTTCGGCACAAAGGCCGTCTGAAAATTAATATGTTGCCGATTATACCTGATTCTTCTTGATTTTTCAGACGGCCTTTTACGTATGGAGCAAATGGAAAAGAAAAGTTATACACATAAAATCATAAAAATTAATCATTGTAAAACAATAATATAAATTAAATTTACTATTTAATGAAAAAATAACTCTTGAGTTATCCACATTTGCGCCTATATAGGCTTCAGCGGAAATATATTTGTAGAGGAACGTAAAATGAGATTTGATAAATTGACTGCTAAATTTCAGCAAGCTCTGCAAGAAGGTCAAAGCCTGGCTTTGGCTGCGGACAGCAGCTATCTCGAGGCAGGCTTTATCTTAAAAGCATTGCTTGATGATCAAAACAGCGGAGCTGCTGCGTTACTGGCCCATGCGGGCGTGAATGTGCCGCAGGTGAAACAGCATTTGCAGCAACATTTGAGCAGCTTGCCAAAAGTTTCCGGTCAAGGTGGCGATATTATGCCCAGCCGTGAGCTGCAAGCTGTATTGAACTTGATGGACAAGGCTGCAACCAAACGTGGCGATGCCTATATTGCCAGCGAACTTTTCCTGCTTGCTTTGGTGCAGCAGAATGACGCTACCGGCAAAATCTTGAAAGATGCCGGTGCAACCGAACAAAACATCAATGCCGCAATTGACGCGGTACGAGGAGGACAAAACGTGAATGATGCCAATGCTGAAGACCAACGCGATGCGCTGAAAAAATATACGCTCGACCTGACGCAACGCGCCCGTGACGGTAAACTTGACCCCGTTATCGGCCGCGACGACGAAATCCGCCGTGCGATTCAGGTGCTGCAACGCCGTACCAAAAACAACCCTGTGCTGATTGGTGAGCCTGGTGTGGGTAAAACCGCTATTGTTGAAGGCTTGGCGCAACGTATCGTCAACGGCGAAGTGCCCGAATCCCTGCGCAACAAACGCCTGCTGGTTTTGGATTTGGCGGCATTGATTGCCGGTGCGAAATACCGCGGCGAATTTGAAGAACGCCTGAAAGGCGTGTTGAACGATTTGGCGAAAGACGACGGCAACACCCTGATTTTCATCGACGAAATCCATACTTTGGTCGGCGCAGGTAAAACCGACGGCGCGATGGATGCGGGTAATATGTTGAAACCGGCTTTGGCGCGCGGCGAACTGCACTGCATCGGCGCGACCACTTTGGACGAATACCGCCAATACATCGAAAAAGACGCAGCACTTGAACGCCGCTTCCAAAAAGTATTGGTCGGCGAGCCAAGTGTGGAAGATACCATCGCCATCTTGCGCGGTTTGCAGGAACGCTATGAAATCCACCACGGCATCGACATCACCGACCCTGCTATCGTTGCCGCAGCGGAGTTGAGCGACCGCTACATCACTGACCGCTTCCTGCCCGATAAAGCGATTGATTTGATTGATGAAGCTGCCAGTCGCATCAAAATGGAGCTGGACAGCAAACCCGAGCAGATGGACAAACTTGACCGCCGCATCATTCAGCTCAAAATGGAAAAAATGCACGTTGCCAAAGAGAGCGACGACGCCAGCAAAAAACGTTTGGAACTGATAGACGAGGAAATCGACGGTCTGCAAAAAGAATACGCCGATCTGGACGAAATCTGGAAAGCCGAAAAAGCCGCATCTTCCAGCACCGCCGACATCAAGAAACAGATGGACGACATCAAAGTCAAAATCGAGCAGGCCAAACGCCAAGGCGATTTTGCCCGCGCGTCCGAACTCGAATACGGCGAGTTGCCGAAATTAGGCGCACAGTTGCAGGCGGCGGAAAGCAATCCTGAGGGCAAAAAACAAAACAAACTCTTCCGTACCGAAGTTGGTGCGGACGAAGTAGCCGAAATCGTATCGCGCATGACCGGCATCCCTGTGTCCAAAATGATGGAAGGCGAACGCGACAAGCTGTTGAAAATGGAAGAAGTATTGCACCGCCGTGTGGTTGGTCAAGACGAAGCTGTGCGCGCCGTGTCCGATGCCATCCGCCGCAGCCGCTCCGGCCTTGCCGATCCGAACAAGCCTTATGGCAGCTTCCTGTTCCTAGGCCCGACCGGCGTGGGTAAAACAGAGTTGTGCAAAGCCTTGGCAGGCTTCCTATTCGACAGCGAAGACCACCTCATCCGCATCGACATGTCCGAATACATGGAAAAACATGCCGTTGCACGCCTCATCGGTGCGCCTCCGGGCTATGTCGGCTACGAAGAAGGCGGTTACCTGACCGAACAAGTCCGCCGCAAACCGTACAGCGTGATTCTTTTGGACGAAGTGGAAAAAGCCCATCCAGACGTGTTCAACATCTTGCTGCAAGTTTTGGATGACGGCCGTTTGACCGACGGACAAGGTCGTACAGTGGACTTTAAAAATACTGTTATCGTCATGACTTCCAACATCGGTAGCCAACATATCCAACAAATGGGTACTCAAGACTACGAAGCAGTAAAAGAAGTCGTGATGGAGGATGTGAAAGAACATTTCCGTCCTGAAATGATCAACCGTATTGACGAAGTCGTCGTGTTCCACGGTTTGGATCAGGCCAATATCCGCAGCATTGCGAAGATCCAGCTTAAAGGTTTGGAAAAACGTTTGGAAGCGCAACATCTGCATCTGAAAGTCGATGATGCTGCCTTGGATCTGATTGCCAAAGCCGGTTTCGACCCTGTGTATGGTGCCCGTCCGCTCAAACGCGCCATCCAGTCGGAAATCGAAAACCCGCTGGCAAAAGCCTTGCTTGAAGGCAAATATGCGCCCGATAGTACAATCCATGTTAAAGAAGAGGGTGGTAAACTCTTGTTTGCATAGGATTAAATTAATGTAGTATTTTGTTGTAACAGGCCGTCTGAAAGAATTCAGACGGCCTTTCTTGATTATTGATTCATATTATATAATTGTTATGTAATTTGATTATTCTTTGAATTTTAGGGAAATTGATCAAATTCCTATGCCTTAGTTTGATAAAGAATGCGCTATAATCCGACTTGTTTACCAAGGTTCTTGCTAAATACCTAATTTAATGTAATAATACTACAATGCAAAAACTGACTAATCAAAATCTTCACATTATTTTGTCGGAACGCTTAAACGATACCGACTTTGTTCTTATCCTCAATGCCTTAATCAAATTTTTGCGCCGGGGAGGCAAAAAGAAGGCCTCCGAACGTTTTGATTTGATTTTATCTACGTTAAAACAAGACGATGCTTTATGCCGTCAATTCAGCATGCGCTTTTATACTTGGCTGTCTAAAGTTCACATTTATCCTGCGCTGATTAAACTGGGTATTTTCTCGCGCCATAGTTTTACCCGAGAAATGGGCATACGGATTTATGAGCGGTTCAGTCCGTCTTATAAAGATTTTTCCAACTTACGCGAAGTATTTTTGTATCTTTTTCATTCTGAAAACGATGATAAATGGTTGCAAACACTGAGTTTGCGACAATGGCTGGGTATGTATGAATTGTTGTTGGCTAAGGCGGATCCCGCTTTGCTTCAGACGGCCAGCCGACAATTGACAGATGCACGTTTGCGTGCGGTAGAAATGTTGTCCATCTGGATTGCTTCCGAAGCGATTGAGCCGGATTTAATACGGATTGCCCCCCGTTTGTTGGAAGCGGATTCTGCATTTGTCGCTTTACAGCGCGAAGTTGCGAAGATGGTTGAACACTATCGCCATAGTGAAGAAACTTATGACACGGCGCACTTGGAGGTTATGTTTGACCAGTGTGAAAAGCAAATTGACTATTTGCGCCGTCGTGGCACCGGAGCAGGGTCTGGTTCGTCAGTAAAAGTTGCCCATTTGCTCGAACGCCTGCAACAAACCATAGACCGCCTGAAATTATTGACCAATATTCAAATCGAAACCAGCCGCACCCGCTTAACTGTCAATCTGATGAATGCGATGATTTATGCGGCGGTGGAGCAATACAGCACCAGCCACTTGCGTAAAAGCAGTATCCGAATGCTGGCACGCAGTATTACGGAAAACAAAAGTCATCATGGCGAGCATTACATTACGCGCAACCGTAGCGAATATTTCAAAATGTTTTATTCCGCAGCAGGCGGCGGCGTAATTATTGCTTTGATGGCATTGAATAAAATCCATATTGCATCTTTGGGGTTCGGCGAATTTACTACTGCATTCTTAGCCGGGCTGAATTATGGTTTGGGCTTTATGCTGATTCATATGCTGCATTGCACTGTTGCAACCAAGCAGCCTGCCATGACGGCGGCAAGCTTTGCCGAACAGGTGGATTCGAATGAAGGCAGCAAAGCAGTGGATAATAAATTGGCTAAACTGCTGATTGACGTGTGCCGTTCGCAAAGTGTCGCCGTGTTTGGCAATGTATCGATTGCGGTATTGTTGGCGGCAGGGATTGCTTTGGGCTATGCCCATACGCATGGTCAGCCCTTGCTGAATGAGGCAGTTACGGCCTATCAGTTCAAATCCATTGAGATTTTTACCCAACCGACCTTATGGTACGCTGCTATTGCCGGCGTATGGTTGTTTTGTTCGGGTATTATTGCCGGTTTCTTTGATAACCGTTCCGATTATCTGAACCTGCGTCAGCGCCTGCCGTTTAATCCGTTGTTACGAAAAATCATGCCTCCGGAGCCGCGCCGTCGGTTGGCCGCTTATATTCATAAGCATTATGGTTCGCTTATGGGTAATTTTATTTTCGGTATGCTTTTAGGCATGACCGGCTATTTTGGCCATCTTTTCGGCTTGCCGCTGGATATTCGACATGTGGCGTTTTCTTCGGCAAACTTAGGTTATGCCGCGATCAGCGGCCATGCAGATGTATTCACGTTTATACTCGGCTTGGCAAGCGTATTGGCAATCGGTATGGTAAATTTAGTGGTCAGCTTTTCTTTGGCTTTGGCTGTTGCGCTCCGTTCCCGCGGTACGCGTTTGGGCAGTATACGCAATCTGCTGAAAAGCTTTTGGAACCAAGTAAAAGCCAACCCTTTGATTTTGCTGTATCCGGTTCAAGTGAATAATAAAGACAATACGAAGTAGGATTGAAGAAAGGCCGTCTGAATATATACGTTCAGACGGCCTTTGATTTAAACCGATAAAGATTAGGCTTGTAGAGATTCGCGGTTTTCCAAAACTTGGTCAATCAAACCGTATTCTTTGGCTTCATCGGCAGACATATAATTGTCGCGGTCGGTATCGCGTTCCAAGTCGGCTAAATCACGATCACAATGTTTGGCAAGCAAGCGGTTCAGTTTCTCTTTGATTTTCAGCAGCTCTTTAGCGTGAATTTCAATATCGGAAGCCTGACCGGCCAAGCCGCCGCTGATGAGCGGTTGGTGAATCATGATGCGGCTGTTTGGCAGGGCAAAGCGTTTGCCTTTTTCACCGGCAGACAACAAGAATGCGCCCATGCTTGCCGCTTGGCCCAAGCATAAGGTAGAAACATGAGGCTTGATGAAGTTCATGGTGTCATAAATCGACATCCCGGCAGTAACCGAACCACCCGGTGAGTTGATATAGAAGAAGATGTCTTTATCTGGATTTTCACTTTCCAAAAACAGCAGTTGCGCGACAACCAGATTGGCAGATTCGTCTGTTACCGGGCCGACCAAGAAAACGATGCGCTCTTTCAAAAGGCGTGAGTAGATGTCGAATGCGCGCTCGCCGCGACCGCTTTGTTCGATAACGGTAGGGACAAGGTAGTTATTGAAATCGAAGGACATTTTTGTCTCCTGTTAATGATGGAAAAGCACCAAAGCCATTTAAAGCGCTTCGGTGCTTTTGATTGTCTGTTTCAGACGGCCTTAGAGCAATTAAGCTTGTGCGCCCATTACTTCGTCAAAAGAAAGCGCTTTTTCAGTAACTTTGGCTTTGCTCAGAACGAAATCAACAACGTTGCTTTCTACGGCCAAAGAAGTCGGGCCTTGCAGGCGGGAAGGCTCTGCATAGTACCAGTCGATAACTTCTTGAGGATCTTCGTAGCTTTCTGCGAAGTTGGCAACAATGGCTTTGATTTGGTCTTCAGTTGGCTCAAGTTTATTTTCTTCAACCAATTTAGCCAAAATCAGACCCAAAGCAACGCGGCGTTCTGCTTGTTCTTTGAACATATCCAAAGGCAGATCCAAGTTGGCAGCGTCAGCCATACCTTGGTTAACGAAGTTTTGTTTCATTTCGTTTGCCAGGCGGGCCGCTTCTTCGTTGACCAAAGCAACAGGAACTTGCAAGTCAGTCGCTTTGAGCAGGGCGTTCATAACGGATTCTTTGGTTTGTTCACCGATGCGGCGCTCAACTTCGCGGCCGACGTTTTTCTTCACTTCTTCACGCATTTTGGCAACGTCGCCGTCTTCAATGCCCAGAGCTTTGGCAAAGTCAGCGTCAACTTCAGGCAAAGTAGCTTCAGAAACGTTGTTCAGGGTGATGGTGAATACGGCAGATTTACCAGCAACATCTTTACCGTGGTAATCTTCAGGGAAGTTTACGGTAACGTCTTTGCTTTCGCCGGCTTTCATGCCGACAACACCGGCTTCGAATTCAGGCAACATTTGACCTGCACCCAATACGAAAGCGTAGTTTTTAGACGAGCCGCCGGCGAAAGGTTCGCCGTCGATTTTGCCTTCGAAGTCGATGATGACGCGGTCGCCGTTTTGGGCTTCGCGGTCAACATGGTTGAAACGGGTGCGTTGTTTGCGCAGGATTTCTACGGTTTGGTCAACTTCGGCATCGCCAACGGTTGCAGTTACTTTTTCTACTTCTTGGGCAGACAGGTCGCCGATGGTTACTTCGGGGAAGACTTCAAAAATAGCGGCAACTTTGAAAGACTCTTGATCGTCTTGTTCTTCAACGGCTTCAAAGCGTGGGTAACCGGCAACTTTCAATTCTTGAGCAACGGCAACATCGTAGAATTCGCGTTGTACCAATTCGTTGATAACGTCGTTTTGTGCGCTTGCGCCGTACATTTGGGCAATCATTTTGAACGGTGCTTTACCCGGACGGAAGCCGTCAATTTTTGCGCGGCGTTGGGTTTGTTTCAGTTTTTTCTCAGTTTCTGCGTTGATTTTGGACCAAGGCAGAGACAATACTACTTTGCGTTCCAGATTTTCTAAAGTTTCAACAGTTACGCTCATCGTAAGCCCTTAAATTTGTTGTGTTAAACGGTTATCCTTCTGCTTAATCCCCCGAAGGATTCCGGGAATATGCATAAGGTCAAAATTTAGCTGCTTAGTATAACACAATGTTTCACGAATAACATAAAAAGGCCGTCTGAAAAGTGGGAAATTCTTTTCAGACGGCCTTTTTGCTTTGACATTGTTTTTAAAGCTGGTCTTTTTGCGCCAGAATCCGTCGGCTGCCGTTGACATCTGCCGGAGAAAGTACGCCGGCATTTTCAAGCGCATCTACCAAATTGGCGGCGCGGTTGTAGCCGATGCGCAATTGGCGTTGTAGGGAGGAGATGGAAGTCTTCCTGCTTTCCAATACGAAGGCAACGGCTTGGTCAAACAGTTCATCGCTATTGGCGTTCGGATTGACAATATTGGTGGTTTCGATGGCCGCTTCACCGCTGAGCAAGCCTTCCACATAATTGGTCGGCGCTTGTTCTTTAATGAAATTGACGACTTGATGCACTTCATCATCGGAAACAAACGCACCTTGTAGGCGTGTCGGTTCTGCGCTGCCCGGTTGCAGGAACAATGAGTCGCCGTATTTGAGTAATTCGTCTGCACCCATTTGGTCAAGAATGGTGCGGCTGTCGATTTTGCTTTGTACGGTAAAGGCCATGCGTGTCGGGATGTTGGCTTTAATCAAACCGGTAACCACATCAACGCTTGGGCGTTGGGTGGCGACAATCATGTGGATGCCTGCCGCACGCGCTTTTTGGGCAAGGCGTGCGATTTGCTGCTCGACGGATTTGCGTTCGGTCATCATCAAGTCTGCCAACTCGTCGATGACGACCACAATCAACGGCAGTTTTTCCAGAGGTTCGGGATCATCGGGATTCAGGCTGAACGGATTGAGTAATGGCTTGCCTGCTGCTTTGGCCTGCTCAATTTTTTGGTTGAAGCCGTCTAGATTGCGCACGCCGGCGTGTGAGAGCAGGCGATAGCGTTTTTCCATTTCGGCAACACACCAGTTTAACGCTTGTCCTGCCTCGCGCATATCGGTTACAACCGGGCAGAGCAGGTGCGGAATGCCGTCGTAAATGCTCAATTCCAGCATTTTCGGGTCAATCATGATGAATCGGACTTCGTCGGGCGTGGCTTTGAAGAGCATGGACATAATCATGCCGTTTACGCCGACAGATTTACCCGATCCGGTCATACCTGCGACCAAAAGATGCGGCATTTTTGCCAAGTCGCCGACAACGGGAGTGCCTGCAATATCTTTACCCAAGGCAACGGTCAGTTTGGACTTGGCGTCGGTAAATACGGGCGAAGAGAGGATCTCGCTCAACATCACGTCTTGGCGTTTCTCATTGGGCAATTCAATCCCCATGGTGTTTTTACCGGCAATGGTCTCAACAATGCGTACGGCTTGCAGGGACATCGAGCGCGCCAAATCTTTGGATAACGCGACAATTTGGCTGCCTTTGACACCTTGTGCCGGTTCGATTTCGTAGCGGGTAATCACAGGGCCGGAAGTGGCGGAAACAACCTGTACACCGATGCCGAATTCAGCCAGTTTAGTTTCAATCAATTCTGCAGTCTGTTGTAATTCATCCGGATTGACGGCAACCGGTTCTTCAGACGGCATACGCAACAGGTTCATATTGGGTTTGTGGTATTCGCCGTTGTTTTTAGGCTCGGTATCGTCAAACAGGGAAGTTTGGATTTTAGGAGGCGGTGCAACGGACACAGCAACGGTTTTACGGTTGCTGCTGCTGCCTGCCAACGGAGCCACCGGAGTAGCGGTAATGGTTTTGGCTTCTTTAACCATGCGGCGCGTATTTTGGGTTTCCAAAGCTTCGGCGCTGACATCTTCTTTTTTATTTTGATATTGCGACAATTTTTTCATCAAGCTGTCAAACAGGCCGCCCACATGGCTGCCGGATTTGGCCATGACTTCCAACCATGACACCTGAGCCAACAGGGAAATGGACAACAGCAACATCACCAGCATAATCAACAGGCTGCCTGATTTGCCCAACAGCCAAGCCAAGCCTGAACCCGCAAGTAAGCCGACCAAGCCGCCGGCACCAACGGGAAGGGATTCGCTCAATGCGTTGTCAAACAGGAAATGTTCGATAATCGGGCTGCACACCAGCAGGAGGAATAATGCCAAAGCGGCTACGCCGTGATTGTAGGGCTTATGGTTTTCCTGCTTTTTCATGGGGCGGAAGTTTTTGTAGAGGAAAACGCAAGAGGCGACAATCCACCACCAAAATGACAGGCCGAACAAATAATACCCGACATCGGAAAGATAGGAACCAAAAAGGCCGCCGAGGTTGGCAACATCATGGCTTTTGGGAACGCTGCGCGACCATGCAGGGTCGTCCATGCTGAAACTGGCCAGGGAAATGGCCAGATAAATGGTGATAACCAAACCAAACAGCCATAAAGCATCATTAATCAAGTTGACGACATGTTCGGGGCGCGCTTTTTTTTCTTCGTTTTTTTGCAGCTCTTTGGCGGCTTTCAGGCGCTGGGAGACTTTATTGTCGGCTTGAGTTTGTGTTTTAGCGGATTTGCGTGTGGTTGGTTTGGCAGCCGGTTTGGTGGAAGCACGTTTTTTTGTTTGGGTTTTAGAAGATTTTGCAGTCATGAGATAAAGGCCGTCTGAAAAGACCGGAGGTAATGTGCGTAAAGGGCAAATTATACCGTATTTACCAGACGCGAGAAATTGAAACGGGCGTAATCATTATGGGATTCAGGCCGTCTGTATGGTGTGACGAAAATTTTGGATTTCGTTTCCACCTGTTCAGACGGCCTGATGTTTTGATTGATTTGAACTTACATTCTGCCCAGTTCGCGTTGGAGGGCTTGAATGTTTTTCTCCCTATCCAAAACCGCACCTTGCAGCGTACTGATGGCCTGTTGATTGACGCTGCCGCCTTTGGCTGTCCGCGCTTGGCTCAGTTGCTTTTTGGCATCGGCCAAAGCCGCGCGTTCATTCGATAACTCGGTTTCCAAAATAGAGCGGCGGCTGTTGACGCCGGAGGATTTGGGAACCGGAGGAGGAGCCGCTTCAGAAGCGGTGCGGACAGGAGCAGGTTTGGGTGTTGCTTTGTGGTTGGATTTTGCCGCTGTGTTTTTGCTTTTTGCCGGAGCCGTTTGTGATGTCGGCGCGTTGAGTGTAGGCGCATCGCTGATCGGGGCATCGTATCGGCTGCTGCTGTATTTGCCGACAATCGGCAAATCGTTGACGGCTTGGCAGTTGCCGCTTGGGCGTGAGGTATAGACAATCGAGCCGTTGACTTCACAGGTGTAGATTTTTGCAGCATGGGCTTGGTTGTTGAAAACGGCAAGCGGCAGCAAGGATAGGGTAAGCAGATATTTTTTCATGATTCAGGTAGGGCTGATTCGTTGCATTTGAGCATTTTATTCTTGTTCAGACGGCATGGGCTGCTGTTTTTTGGCTTTTGCACTGTTTTTGTTTTTGCTCGGTTTGTCGGCTTTTTTCTCTTGTTTATCGGATTTTTCCGTGCGCTTATTTTTCTTGGGTTTTGCATTGACGCGTTCATCAGAGGCATTGAGGCTGCGGATGTTAAGATGATAACCGCTGCCTTGATGGCCGCTGATTTTAGGCAATTGGGCCTGTGCGCAAGAGGAGTTGGGTTCGGAGGTATAGCTGCCGTTGCCGCAGGAATAAACTGCGGCGGCTGCGTGAAGAGAAATGCCCAAGACGAAAGAGGATACGAGGAAGTATCCGGCTTGTTTGATAATTGAAGTCATGTTTTTCCGTATTGTGTTTTATTTCAGACGGCCTGATGGCTCTATTTTTATTGGGAAAACTCGGCTTCGACATCAACTTGGATTTGCTCAAGCTCTTCCTGCCATTGCAGCCAGTTTTCTTCCAGTTGCGTTAATTTTACTTTAGTTTCTGTTAATTGTGCGAGTGTCTCTTGCAATTTGGGTTTATTTTCTTCTGAATAAGCAGATTCTTGTGCCAAAAATGCTTCATAGACCGTCTGAATATCAGTTAATCGTGCGATTTCTCTTTCGGCTTTGTCGATTTTCTGCTGAATCGGTTTGCTGCGTTTGGCTTTTTCCTGACGGATTTGTGCCTCGATACGCTTGGTGTCCTTGCGGCTTTGGCTTTGTGCAGAAGCGGCAGGAGCCGTTGCGGCGTTTTCTTGTGCCAACCGCCATTGACGGTAGTCGTTCAAATCGCCGTCAAAGTTGTTCAGACGGCCTTTGTCAATCAATAGGAAGCTGTCGGTAGTCGCTTCAAGCAGGCTGCGGTCGTGCGATACGACAATCAATGCGCCTTGGAAACTTTGCAGGGCAAGTGTCAGGGCGTGGCGCATATCCAAGTCCAAATGGTTGGTCGGTTCGTCAAGCAGCAGCAGATTAGGTTTTTGCCAGATAATCATGGCAAGGGCGAGCCGCGCTTTTTCGCCGCCGGAAAAGGGCTCGGTCTTTTGAACCGCCATATCGCCAATAAAGTTGAAACCGCCTAAAAAGTTACGGATTTCCTGTTCACGGACTTCGGGCGAAAGCTGTTGGATATGCCAAACCGAACTTTGGTCTGCGCGCAAGGTATCCAGTTGGTGCTGGGCAAAATAGCCGATATTGAGCTTTTCGGAGCGGACGATGCTGCCGGAAAGTAAATCGATTTTTCCTGCCAAGGCTTTGATAAATGTGGATTTGCCGCTGCCGTTAACACCCAGCAGGCCGTAACGTGCGCCACTTTCCAGAGACAAGGTGATATCGTGCAAAACGGTTTTGTCGCCATAGCCCAAGTCGGCATGGTCGAGTTTCAATAATGGGTTGGGCAGGTGAGTCGGATTGGCAAACTCAAAGGAAAACTCGCTATCCAAATGCGCAGGGGCGATGCGCTCGAGTTTGGCTAATGCCTTCATGCGGCTTTGGGCTTGTACGGCCTTTGTGGCTTTGGCTTTGAAACGGTCGATAAAGGATTGCAGATGTTTGATTTGCGCCTGCTGTTTGACGTAGGCGGCTTGTTGTTGCGCCAGACGCTGGGCGCGTTCGGCTTGATAGAAATCGTAATTACCACCGTATTGGGTCAGTTTTTGTTGCGACAGCTCGATGGTATGCGTTGTGGTGGCATTCAAGAAGTCGCGGTCATGGGAAATGATGATTTGCGTACAGGGCAGGGAAGCGAGATGGTTTTCCAGCCACAACACGGTTTCTAAATCCAAGTGGTTGGTCGGTTCGTCCAAAAGCAGCAAATCGGCACGGCAAATCAGCGCTTGGGCAAGGTTGAGGCGCATACGCCAGCCGCCGGAGAAGGATTTGACGGGATGGGTATGCTCTTCTTGTGCAAAACCCAAGCCGTTAAGCAGTTTGGCGGCGCGTGCCGGAGCGGTATAGGCATCGATTTCTTCAAGTTTGGCGTGATATTCGGCTTGCTTCATGCCGTCGTTTTGCGCTTCTGCTTGGGCCAAGGCCGTCTGAAAAGCCTGCAATTCGGCATCGCCTTGCAAAACGTAGTCTAAAGCGGAAATATCTAAATCGGGCGTTTCTTGAGAGACGGAAGCCAGACGCCATGTTTTGGGAATCAGGATTTCGCCGCCATCTTGAGTGATTTCACCTTTTATCAGCGCAAACAGGCTGGATTTTCCCGTACCGTTTTTACCGATTAAACCAACGCGTTGGCCGGGGTTAATTACGGCATCGGCTTTGTCGAGCAGGACTTTCAAACCGCGTTGCAGGGTGAGTTTTTTGATTTCTATCATGATGGCGGGTAGGGGATAAGTAAAACGAAAGGCGTTATTTTACCTGAAAAGACATATAAAAGGCCGTCTGAACAAGTATGAAAACGAAATCAACGATTTCTATATTCACTTATTCAGACGGCCTTTATGAAATGACAGTCGGAAATACTTTCAAATTGTCTGTCGTTTCAATTAAATTTAAAGGTCGGCATTGTCCGCACGGATTTGGCGCAGGAATTTTTGTGTCCGCTCATGTTTGGGATGGTTAAACAAATCTTGCGGGCTGCCTTGCTCGACAATAACGCCGCCATCCATCACGACGACGGTGGTTGCCACTTCCAAGGCAAATTTGATTTCATGCGTAACGACAACCATGGTCCAGCCTTCTTGTGCCAACTCCTTCATGGTATCCAAAACATCTTGCACCAATTCGGGGTCGAGCGCGGAAGTCGGTTCGTCAAACAGCATCAGTTCAGGCTGAATCGCCAATGCTCGGGCAATGCCGACGCGCTGCTGTTGACCGCCGGAAAGCTGGTAGGGGTAGAGGTCGATCTTGTCGCCCAAACCGACTTTTTCAAGCAATTTGACAGCTTCTTCACGCGCTTGGGTGACAGGTTTGCCTTGTACGGCAACCGGCCCTTCCATGACGTTTTCCAACGCAGTTTTGTGTGGAAAGAGGTTGTATTGTTGGAACACCATTCCGGACTTGCGGCGCAGTGCCAAAATATCGTGTTTGCTTGGTTTTTTGGAAAAATCGATGCTTAACGGCTGCGCATTGTCAAATTCGATTCGACCTTGTTCGGGCATTTCCAAAGCGTTTAAACAGCGTAAAAACGTGGTTTTGCCCGAGCCGGAAGGGCCTAGGATAACGACCACTTGTCCTTTGCCGACATCCAAATCGATGCCGCGCAAAATGGTATTTTCGCCAAAGGTTTTATGGATATTGCGGATTTTAATCATGACAACTCCTTATTTGGCGACATAGCGGTCAAAGCGTTTTTCCAAGCGCGCCTGAATCAAAAACAGCACTTTGCAGAAGCACCAATAAACCAATGCGGCTTCGATATAAACGGGCAAAAAGTCATAAGTACGGTTTGCTGTCTCTTGGGCAACACGGAAAAGCTCGGTTACCGTTACTACGGCGGCAAGCGAGGTATTTTTGAACAAGCCGATAAACTCGTTGCTCAAAGGCGGTACGGCAACGCGGAATGCCTGCGGTGCGACAATGCGGCGGAACGTCTGCATATAGGTCATACCGATGGAGAAACCTGCTTCCCATTGGCCTTTAGGTACGGACAAAATTGCCGCGCGTATGGTTTCGGAAGCGTATGCGCCGACATTGAGCGAAAAGCCTATGATAGCGGCAGGAATTGGGTCGATATAGATGCCGACGGAAGGTAAACCGTAGAATACGATGACCAACTGCACCAAAAGCGGCGTACCGCGAATGACGGAAATATAAAATTCCACCAGCTTCAGCAAGCATTTTTGGAAAATGCCTCCGGAGGGCATGATCCGCACCAAAGCAACGGCTACGGCAATAATCATGCCGATAACGAAAGAAGCGATCGCCAAAGGCAAAGACACTGCGAAGCCGGCTTTGACCATGGGCCAAAACGCGCTGATGAGCATATCAGCGCGTGTTTCCGTCATAAACGGCAGAGAGGCAAGGAAATTATTTAACACTGATGTCTTTTCCGAAGAATTGTTCGCCCAGTTTTTTCAGCGTGCCGTCAGCTTTCAGCTCAGTCATGGCTGTGCTGAATTTAGCCAATGCTTCATCGTTGCCTTTATTGACAATCAGGCCTGAGCCGACTTTTTCGTCAGCCGGTGCAGACCAAACGATTTTTACGCCGGCATTTGGGTTTTTCTTCAGATAGTCCAATACCGCCAATTCGTCGTTCAGGGTTGCATCGGCACGTTTTTGTTCAATCAAGGTCAGGGATTGCGCCAAGCCGTCTACCGGTACGAGTTCTGCGCCTGCAGCTTTGGCTTTTTCACCATAGTTGCTGGTCAGGGATTGTGCGGTTTTCACACCTTTGATGTCATCGATGGATTTGATGTTGCTGTCTTTGCGCGCAACCAAAACGGCACCGCTCCAGCTGTAAGGCTCGGATTTGTCAAAAGTTGCTTGACGTTCAGGGCTGGTCAGGCCGACTTGGTTGGCAACCACGTCGAAACGGCCGGCTTTCAAACCTGCCATCATAGAGTCCCATTGTGTTTCTTTAAATTCGACTTTTACGCCCAGTTTGTCGGCAACGGCGCGGGTAACTTCGACATCGTAGCCAGTCAATTTGCCGTCTTTATCATGGTAGGTGAAGGGTGCGTAAGTGCCCTCTGTGCCGACAGTGATGGTACCTTTGTTGTTGATACGCTCAATCAGTGAGCCGGAGGCCGCGCCGGATTGGGCCGGTGCAGAAGAAGCTGAGTTGCTGCTTTCGCCGCCGCAAGCAGCCAAAACTACTGCAGCGATGGTGCCAAGTACGAATTTTTTCAACATGGATTTTTACTCCTGATTTTTAGTGTGTCATCTGGTATTAAAGCATGCATTCTAAGCGAAACTGCCCAAAATACAAAATACATCTTAGTTTCTTAAAAGGCCGTCTGAACGCTGATTTGTTCAGACGGCCTTGAGTGGTGTATCAAAATTTCGGCTTATGCAATTTCAAGCCACATGACTTGATAGGGTTGCAGTACCAAATCCTGATTCAGGGAAACGGTTTGACCGCTGATCAAATCGTGTGCTTTAAACGGCATGGCTTGCAGCGTATGCGCACTGATGGTTTGCGGATGTTCGCTGAAGTTGCCGAATGCCAATAGTGCGTTGTTGCGCATATAGCCGATGATGTGTTTGTTGTTGGTATTGAAGGTAACCAACTTGCCGCCGTCAAAGCGCGGATTGCTTTGGCGGATGGCAATCATATGACGCAAACCTTGGAAGATTTGACCGGCAGTGGTCGAGCTGTCATGGCGTTGATTGTACAACTCTTCATTATAACGAGGACGGTGTGCCCAGCGGCTGTCGTCGCTCTTATTGCTGTCTTGCGACCAGTCGTCATCATTGAGCGTACCGACTTCGTCACCCAGATAAATCAGCGGCAGGCCGCCGGTACTCAAAGCAATGCTGTACAAAAGTTTGATGCGGTCAACGGCGTACGGGTCATTTTGAGCTAAACCAACCAATGCTGCGGCTGTACCGCTGACACGGCAGTCGCCAGTGTTGGGGTTGTATTGGAAGGGGACGCCGCGCGCGAAGCTGCCGTTAAAATGGTTGACGAAGAAGCGGTTGAGGAATTGTCGGTGGTCGTAGCCGTGGATGCCGAACTGCCATGCGTCCTCATCGGCAAATGTCCAGCCGATGTCGTCATGGCTGCGGACGTAGTTGACCCATGCAGTGTGGTCGGGCAGGTTGTGGCGGTAGGTCAATGCCTGATGGAGCAGGTTGACTTCGCGCGTGGCAAGCGTGTTCCACAACAATGCCATTTGCAGCGGGTTGTAACCGATTTGGCATTCGTCTTGGCTGATGTATTGGACAACTTGGTCAGGGTGAACGATGGCTTCGGATTTGAAGAACACGGCCGGGGCGGCAATACGCATGACGGAGTTAAATGCACGAATCAGAGCGTGTGCCTGTGGCAGGTTTTCGCAGCTTGTGCCCATTTGCTTCCAAATAAAGGCAACGGCGTCCATGCGCAGAATATCAACGCCCAAGTTGGCAAGGAACATCATTTCGCCTGCCATAGCGCGGAATACCCAAGGATTGCTGTAATTCAAGTCCCATTGGAAGGAATTGAACGTTGTCCATACCCAGCGGCCGTCTTCCAGTTGTGAGAAGCCGCCTGGATGTTGGTCGGGGAAGATTTCACGCAGGGTGCGGTCGTATTGGTCGGGCATCCAACGGTCAGGGAAAATGTAGTAGAAATTGTCATAGAGCGGGTCGCCGGCGGTGCAGCGTTTTGCCCATTCGTGTTCGTTGGAAGTGTGGTTGAAGATGAAATCGACAACGGCGGAAATGCCTGCTTCGTGCAGTGCGGCAATGACATCGCGTAAGTCGTCTATTGTGCCCAGTGCCGGATTGACATCGCGGTAGCTGCTGACTGCATAGCCGCCGTCGCTTTTGCCTTCAGGGCATTTAAACAGGGGCATCAGGTGCAGATAGGTCAGACCCAATTCTTGGAAATAAGGAATTTTGGCTTTCAAGCCTTGCAGATCGCCTGCGAACAAATCGACGTAGCACACGCCGCCGACCTGTTTGTTGGATAAAATCCAGTCAGGATCGTTTTTGCGCGCGATATCGATATCTTTTAAAGATGCATTGCGTTGGGAATAGCTTTGCCATGCTTGGGCAATCAGTTGCTCCAGCATGGGGAGGACGGCTTCGTTGTTATTGTAAACGTTGTCCAGCTCGTGCATCAGTTTGGGAAAGTGTTCTTCAAGCCGTCTGTCAAACTGTTTCCAGTCTTCAGATGCCTCGATGCTTGCACGCTGTTCGGGAGTGTATATCGATAGGGTGCGTTCTTTAAGGTGATGCAAGGTCAAATCAACCTGTTGAGTCTGGGTCAACATAATGCCTACTCCGAAGTTAAGGTGAAATTGTTTTGAAGCTTGGTTTCACTTCTTTTGCAAATCCATGCCGATTGTGGGCGGACAAGACTGTAATTTTGCGTCAAGAAACTGTCTCAATGATACTGGAAGTGCTTGAGTGTGCCTAGGGTTTTCAAGGTTATTGAACAGGATTTTTCAAGTGTTTGATTTTGATTGAAAGTAAGGTTGAATAAAAAGAATATGGCCTTTAGCCGAAGTCATGTTTCAGACGGCCTGAGCTTTTAAGAAAAACTTTTATTTTTATTGCCTTAGATATCCTTTGTTCTCATATGGCCGTCTGAAACATAAGCACGGCATAGAGGGTTATCTGTTTTTTCGAAATTTGGAAAATATCGATTATTTTCATGACTTCTGATGTAAATCAAGATTGTATGGTTGGCAGAGTATCTTATTGCAAAGAAGAAACTCAAAAAAATGCTTGTTTATTATTGAATGAATCCATGATCTATCTTATTGATAGTGGTTATTATGTAGATTATCAAGTTAATAAGGGAAAGCCCTCTGTCTGATTTGTCATGCTTGTTTAATATTATTTTTTAAAATTAGACTTGACCCATTACAAGCAATTACTTAAAGTACCCATCTTAATTTTTACACAAGAAAACGGGTTATCCTGTTCCAAAAAAATGAGCGCAATCAAACCACCACAAATCACTGCATACGACAGCAAGCCGACCGATGTTTATTTCTTCGGTACTTGCGTTCTCGACATCTTCATGCCGGAAGCGGGTATGGATGCCATTACCTTAATCGAACAACAAGGTATCTGCGTCCATTATCCAATGGAGCAAAGTTGCTGCGGCCAACCTGCCTATTCGTCCGGCCATCCGAAAGAAGCTTTTGATGTGGCCAAAGCCCAATTGGATTTATTCCCGGAAAATTGGCCGATTGTCGTACCGTCCGGTTCTTGCGGCGGCATGATGAAACACCACTGGCCGACTTTGTTCAAAGGCACCGAGTACGAACAAAAAGCCATTGATTGCGCCAACCGTATCATTGAATTTACCCACTTCCTGCTAGCCATCGGCTACAAACCTGAAGATAAAGGCGAGCCGGTTAAAGTGGCCGTTCATACTTCTTGCGCGGCGCGTCGTGAAATGAATGTCCATTTGTCAGGCTGGCAGCTGATTGACGGCATGGAAAATGTCGAGCGTATCGTTCATGACCATGAAAGCGAGTGCTGCGGTTTTGGCGGTACATTCTCTGTTAAACAAGCCGATATTTCCGGCGCGATGGTAACCGACAAAGTTGCAGCCCTAAAAGAAACCGGCGCAACTGAAATCATTAGTGCAGACTGCGGCTGCATGATGAATATCGGCGGCAAAATCGCTAAAGACGAACCGAATATGCCACGTCCGAAACACATTGCATCCTTTCTGTTGGAACGCACCGGAGGTAAAGCATGAGCGCGCGCGAAAATATTTTGGCGAAATTGAAAAAAGCCGATGCCTTACCGATGGAAGAGCCGCCGGTTTTCGATTATTACCGTGAAATGGGCGTATCTTGGGCAAACGATGTCGAACGCTTGAAACATTGGGCGGCTGCCATGCGTGCCGTCAAAACGGAAATCTATTGGGTTACCAAAACCAATTGGCCACAAGTATTCCGCCAAGCAGCCGAAGGCAAAGGCTTGAAAAACATTCTGTTGCCATTGGAAACAGAACACGGCCAGCTGGCTCGTGCAGCTTTGGCCGATACTGATATCGAACCGCGCGGTTTTGAGCGAAAAATCGACGATTGGAAAAACGAATTCTTTGCTGATATTGAGGCCGGATTTAGCGGCTCTAAATGCGGTATTGCCCGTACCGGTACGATTATGCTGGAGTCTAGTCCTCTGGAGCCACGCAGTTTGAGTTTGGTTCCGCCTGTGCATTTCTGCCTGTTTGACACCAGTAAAATGTACAACGAATTCCATAATGCTGTTGAAGGCGAAAAACTGGTAGAAAAAGGTATGCCTACCAACGTTATTTTGATTTCCGGCCCGTCTAAGACTGCCGATATTCAATTGACTTTGGCCTATGGTGCACACGGCCCGCGTGATTTGGTGGTTTTGGCCGTTCTGCCTGATCATATTTCCCCTGCCGATTTGGAGGAAAAAGCATGAGTTCCCAAACCATTAAATTCCATATGAAGCCGGAAACGTTCAAGCAAAACGCTGCGATTTCTTTGCAAGACAAGCCTTTGCGTAAAAGCTTGCGTACGGCGATGGATATGCTGATGACCAAGCGCAAAGCCGTTTTGACAGATGAAGAAGAGCTGCAAAGCCTGCGTGACCTGTGTGAGCATGTCCGTCAGCGTTCTTTGTCCAAATTGCCTGCATTATTGGAACAATTAGAAGCAAACCTGACCAAGCTGGGTGTTAAAGTCCACTGGGCGGAAACACCTGCTGAAGCCTGCCAAATCATTCACAACATCATTACCGATAAAAATGGCAAGCTGATGGTAAAAGGCAAATCTATGGTCAGCGAAGAGATTGAGCTGAACCATTATCTGCAAGACCGGGGCATCAAAGCGGTTGAGAGCGACTTGGGCGAGTTTATCGTACAAATGGCCGGCGAGAAACCAACCCATATCGTGATGCCTGCCATTCACAAGACTAAAGAGCAGGTAAGCGAGCTTTTCCATCAAAATCTCGGTACTCCATTAACAGACGACGTGGACCAACTGACCGGATTTGCGCGTAAAGCCTTGCGTGATATTTACAGCACTGCTGATGTCGGTTTGAGCGGCGTAAACTTCGCCGTTGCTGAAACAGGCACTTTGTGTCTGGTGGAAAATGAAGGCAACGGCCGCTTGAGTACCACTGTACCGCCTGTGCACATCGCCATTACCGGTATTGAAAAAGTGGTTGCGAAACTGTCGGATGTGCCGCCTTTGTACAGCCTGTTGCCACGTTCAGCTATCGGTCAGAACATTACCACTTATTTCAATATGATTACCGGACCTCGCCGTAGCGAAGAACTGGACGGTCCGCAGGAAATGCATTTGGTTCTGCTCGACAATGGCCGTAGCCAAGCCTATGCAGAAGATCAAATGCGCCGTACCTTGCAATGTATCCGTTGTGGCGCGTGTATGAACCACTGTCCGGTTTACACCCGTATCGGTGGCGCGGCTTACGGCACGACTTATCCCGGCCCGATTGGCGAGATTATCTCTCCGCATTTGTTGGGCTTGGATGCGACACGCGATCTGCCGACCGCGTGTACCATGTGCGGCGCGTGTGTCGAAGTTTGCCCGGTACGCATTCCGATTACCGAACAAATGCAACGTCTGCGCGTTGAAGCACAACGTTCGCCAACAGAAGCCGTTCCTCATCCTATCCGCGGTCAAGGTGCATCGCATACCTTCGGCGAGCAAATGGCATGGCGAACCTTTAACGGCATTTTCAGCGGCAGTAAGGCTTATCGAGCATTCGGCTGGGCTGCTACCAAATTCCGTGCATTGACGCCAAGTAAGCAGTTAAGCTGGACCAATAACCATGTTCCGATGAAACCTGCCAAGCAAACATTGCATGAGATGATGGCAGAAAGAAAACGTCAGCAAGAAAAAGCATAAGGCTTGAAAATAAAACCTGGGGGATAAAAGCTTCAGGTTTTATTTTTTATTAAATACTGCTGGTGTAGCATCGCTATTTGTAAAGGCATTTGATTTGATTATTGTATTTTGATTCTTTTGAATAAAAAGGCCGTCTGAAAGATTTTCAGACGGCCTTTATTACATCCAAAAGTTTTTGTCTAAGTCCTTAGAGCAATACTTTTTCTACACCTCCGTTATTGGCTTTTTTCACAAACTCATCCAGCCAGTTTTCGCCGAGGATGTGTTTTGCCATTTCAATGACTATGTAGTCTGCAGGCATATTGTTGTCGTCGGCGTAGCGGCTCAGGCCTTGCAGGCAGGCTGGGCAGGAGGTGAGCATTTTGACGGGTTCGCCTTGCGGCAGCTCTTTGAGGTTTTTCTCAATTTCCTCTTGTTTGCGGAACTTGACCTGAGTGGCGATGTCGGGTCGTTTGACGGCAAACATGCCGGATTCGCCGCAGCAGCGGTCGCTTAGGACGACTTTCTGCCCCATGAGGCTGCTTGCCATTTGGGTGGCGTTCATGGTTTTGATGGGCGTGTGGCAGGGGTCGTGGTAGAGGTATTGCTGACCTTTCACGCCGTTCAGTTGCACTCCTTTTTCAAGCAGATATTCGTGGATGTCGATGATGCGGCAGCCGGGGAAGATTTCTTCGAAGCGGTATTTTTCGAGCTGGTCGTAGCAGGTGCCACAACTGACGACGACGGTTTTGATGTCGAGGTAGTTGAGGGTGTTCGCCATGCGGTGGAAGGCGACGCGGTTGTTGGTGCTCATCTGCTCGGCTTTTGCCTTGTTGCCGCCTGCGTCCTGCGGATAGCCGCAACACATATAGCCGGGCGGCAGGACGGTTTGTACGCCGACGTGCCAGAGCATGGCTTGAACGGCAAGTCCGATTTGGCTGAACAGGCGTTCGGAGCCGCAGCCGGGGAAGTAGAACACGGCTTCGGCATCTTCGGGCGCGGCGGGGTTGCGGATGATGGGGATGCTTTTGTCGTCTTCGATGCCGAGCATGGAGCGCGGTGTTTTGGCGGGCACGCTTTTGGGCAAGGGACGGTTGATGAAGTGGATGATTTGTTCTTTGACCGGAGCGGTGCCGACGGTGGCTTTGGGTTCGGCTTTTTGTTTTTTGGTGCCGACGGGCAGCAGTTTGCCGATTTTGTAGGCAAAGTTCTGCGCGGGGAAGCCGGTCTGTATCATGGCGGCGCGCAGGGCTTTGATGGTTTTAGGGCCGGTGGCGTTCAGGAACGCCATGCCCATTGATGCGGCGGGTGCGAAGCGTTTGTGGCCGGAGTCGGCAAGGTAGTTGCGGATGGCTACGGTTACGTCGCCAAAGTCGATGTTGACGGGGCAGGGCTTGACGCAACGGTGGCACACGGTACAGTGGTCGCCGATGTCCATGAGTTCTTCGAAGTGTTTGATGGAAACACCGCGGCGGGTTTGTTCTTCGTACAGGAAAGCTTCGGTCAACAGCCCCACGCCGAGGATTTTGTTGCGCGGGCTGTACAGCAGGTTGGCGCGCGGAACGTGGGTGGAGCAGACGGGTTTGCATTTGCCGCAGCGTAGACAGTCTTTGATGGAATCGGCGATGGTGCCGAGGTCTGATTTTTCCATAATCAGCGATTCCGCGCCCAAAAGCTCGAAGGACGGCGTGTAGGCGTTGCGTAAGTCCGAGCCTTTCATCAGTTTGTGGCGGTTGAAGGTGTGTTTGGGATCGACTTGGTTTTTGTAGTTCCAAAACGGCTGCAAGTCTTCATCGGTCAGAAATTCGAGCTTGGTGATGCCGATGCCGTGTTCGCCCGAAATCACGCCGCCGAGCGAACGGGCGAGTTTCATGATGCGTTCGACCGAACGGTAGGCCGTCTGAAGCATTTGGGCGTCGTCTGAATTGACGGGGATGTTGGTGTGGACATTGCCGTCGCCGGCGTGCATATGCAGCGCGACGAACACTCTGCCGCGCACGGTTTTGGCGTGGATTTTGCCCAAACCTTCAATAATTTTGGTATCCGTTTTGCCGCTGAAGATTTCGGCGAGCGGCTTCATTACGTCGTCTTTGACGGACACGCGCAGGCGGAAGTCGCGGAATGCGGTGAAACAGCTCTCGTCGTCTTTGGCTTCGGGCGCGGCATGGACGGCTGCGCCGTAGCGGGCTTTGTAGTCGGCAAGCGGCGTATCGAGATTGGCGAGCAACCAGTCCCAACGCGCTTTAACGGCGGAAACGTGGGCAAGGGCGTGTTTGCCGCGTTCGCCCAAAAGTTCGGCGGTCGGCAGGTCCGTGCCCATTTTGTCGATGGGGAGTTTGCCTGACAGATATTGCTCTAATTCAGCACAGAGTTTGAGTTTGTTTTGGATGGAAAGCTCGATGTTGATGCGTTCGATACCGTCCGAATACTCGCCCAGCCTCTCCAGCGGAATCACCACGTCTTCGTTGATTTTAAAGGCGTTGGTGTGTTTGGCGATGGCGGCGGTACGGCTGCGGTCGAGCCAGAAGGTTTTGCGCGCTTCGGGCGACACGGCGATAAAGCCTTCGCCGTCGCGGGCGCGGGCAAGTTCGCAGATGTGTTCGGCGGCTGCCTGCACGGCGGCTTCGTCGTCTGAAACCACGTCCGCCAGCAAAACCATTTTCGGTCGTCCTTTGCCCGCCGCTTTGGTGGCGTAACCGACGGCGCGGACATAACGCCAGTCCAAATGTTCCAAACCCGCCAGCCGCACGCTGTCGTGAGCGAGCAGGAAGTCGCGGATTTCGACGATGGACGGCGTAGCAGTGGCGACCGTGCCGAAAAACTCCATACACACGGTGCGCGTGTATTTCGGCATTTTATGCAACACGAAGGCGACGCTGGTGATGATGCCGTCCGTACCTTCTTTCTGCACGCCGGGCAGGCCGCTCAAGAATTTGTCGGTAACGTCTTTGCCCAAACCGACTTTGCGGAATTTGTGACCGGGGATTTCCAAGCGTTCGGTCTTAACGATATTGAGGCCGTCTGAATCCAGCGTGTGCACGTCGAACACGGCGGTTTCTTCGTCGTGGATTTTGCCGAAATTGTGGCGCACGCGCTCGATGCGCAGCCATTCGCCCTGCGGGTTGACCATCTGCCAGTAGGCGAGGTTGTCCAACGCCGTCCCCCACAGTACGGCTTTTTTGCCGCCTGCGTTCATCGCCACATTACCGCCCACGCAGGACGCGTCGGCGGAAGTCGGATCGACGGCGAACACCAAACCCGCCTGATGCGCGGTTTCTTCCACCCGCCGCGTTACCACGCCCGCGCCGCAATGGATAATCGGATGTTTGCCGTTTAAACCTGCCAGTTCGACAAATTCCACGCCGCGATGTTTGTCCAGCTTTTCCGTATTGATGACCGCACTGTTTGCATCCAAAGGTACGGCGCCACCGGTATAACCCGTGCCGCCGCCGCGCGGAATAATGACCAAATCCAGCTCGATTAAGGCGCGCACCAAAGGCGCGACTTCCGCCTCCGTGTCGGGATTGACGACGACAAACGGATATTCGACGCGCCAGTCGGTTGCGTCGGTAACGTGCGTTACCCGCGCCAGCCCGTCAAACATAATATTGTGCGGCTTGGTGATTTTGCTCAAACGCTCCAAAATCTTATGACGTTTTTTGCTGGTTTCATCAAAACTACTATCAAAACGCTCGACCGCCTTTTCCGCCGCTGCAACCAATACATCGACTTGCGGATTGTCGTCGCGGCGTTTGCGGATTTCGTTCAAACGGTGGCGCATTTCACGTACCAGTGCGGCACGGCGTTTCGGATGCTCCAGCAAATCATCGACCAGATACGGATTGCGCACGACCACCCAAATATCGCCCAATACTTCAAACAACATCCGCGCCGAACGTCCTGTTTTACGTTGGCCTCGCAGGTCTTGCAGGATTTGCCAGGCTTCGTCGCCTAAAAGTCGGATGATGATTTCGCGGTCGGTGTAGGAAGTATAGTTATAGGGAATTTCCCGAATACGCTGCGGGGCGGTAGTCGTGGTCATGGTTGAGTTCCGTTGATAGGTATAATATTTTTATATTAAAGGCCGTCTGAAAAATACGATTTCTTCTTGATGGCGTGATGTGTTAATGTAGTGTAATTTTCGATATTTTTCAATGCAAAAGACGATAAACATTTCAATGCGAATGATTTCTAATTGAAACATATTGTTTACAATTTTGTCATGCAGATGGTTTTCAGACGGCCTGACAGATTTTATCGCTTGAGTTTTTCTGTAAAACCGCTATAATGCTTTTCTTCTACGGCGGGTCTCCCCGCATGGTAATTCGGAACACCGGGTCAGGGGCGGAAGCCAGCAGCCCACTCTGATGAGCCAGTGCCGGGGGTTCGGCTCGCCACCTTATTCAAAAATGCCGGAGATGATTGAGTCTCCGGCATTTTTCATTGTATAAAGCGGTAATAATCAAAAGGCCGTCTGAAATCTCATTTTCAGACGGCCTTTGAGTTTATGAGCAAACTATTTATGCTTCTTCTGATTTTGTATTGGGCAAAACACAGTTCAGGATAATGGCCAATACGGCACACAAACCTACACCGGCGAAGCTCAAAGTACCTACTTTGATAATCATGCCGCCGATGCCGGTCGTCAATACGGAGCTGACGATAACCAGGTTTTTCGGCTGCATCAAATCGACTTTCGCATCAATCAATGTTTTGATGCCCAAAGAAGCGATAGTACCGAACAGCAGCAACATAATACCGCCCATAACCGGCATGGGGATCGAAGCCAAAAACGCGTTGAATTTACCGAAAAACGCCATGCAAATCGCAAAAATTGCCGCCCAAGTCATAATGACGGGGTTGCTGTTTTTGGTAATCATCACCGCGCCGGTCACTTCCCCGTAAGTGGTCACAGGAGGGCCGCCGATCAAACCGGCCACGCAGACGCCCAAGCCGTCGCCTGCGAGGGTTTTGTCCAAGCCCGGGTCTTTGGTGTAGTTTTTGCCGGTTACATTGCCGATGGCCATGATGCCGCCGATGTGTTCGATGGCTGGAGCGATGGCAACGGGCAGCATAAACAGGGCAGCCTGCCAGTTGACTTGAGGTGTTTCAAAATGAGGAACGGCAAACCAAGGAGCGTTGATGATGGCGCCGGTGTCGACCAAGCCCATGATCAAAGCCAACACATAGCCGGAAGCTACGCCGATCAGAATCGGAATCAGCTTCATCATTTTGCTGCCGAAGACAGAAACAATGACGGTTACCGCAAAGGTAAAGCCGGACAGAATCAGCGAGTCGATATAGTCGATGACCTGTTTGCCGCCTGATTGACCCATAGCCATGCTGCTGGCTGCAGCGGCCACGGACAAGCCGATTACCATAATCACCGGGCCGATAACCACGGGCGGCAACAGCTTGTGTACCGCATCCAGACCACGCCATCTGATCAATGCGGCAAAAACAAAGTACATGAAGCCGGCCGCAAACAGACCGAACATGGTAGAAGGCAGGCCCCATTCGCCGATGGAGTAGATAATCGGTGCAATAAAGGCAAAAGAAGAGCCGAGGAAAATCGGCACTTTACGTTTGGTAACCAATTGGAACAACAAGGTGCCCAAGCCTGCGCCCAATAATGCCAAAGCCGGGTTCAGTCCCGTCAGAAGCGGCACAAGCACCATGGCACCGAATGCGACAAACAAAATCTGCGCACCGGCTACCGCCGTTTTAAGCTGATTCATAAAAGCTCCGAAGAAAATTCAAACGGCGCAGATTATACTGATTTATCCTAATTGTGAACATTTATTTACAAAAGGCCGTCTGAACAAATGTAACGATGACACCTGTTCAGACGGCCTTATTCGATAGCGAATGGTTAGTAACTTATCAAAATCGATTAGGAAAATTTTTAGCCGCGTGTTTCGCGCCAAACCAGATAATCACGCAGGGGCGGCATGGGCGGATTGATGCAGTGGGGGCAGATGCCTGTGGTGTCTTCGTCGTCGCTGTCGATATGGTAGGCATTGGGGTCAAAGCGCACCTGCTGCATCACCGCTTGCGCCAATGCCTGCGCCTGTACGACATCAAATTCAAATTTTTCCAAAATTTCATTCAATAGGCGGATTTCGCCGTCGCTGAAAGATTTGCTATGTTGGACAATGAGGCGTTGATAATCTTCATTGCTGATTTTTTCGTGAAGTAAATCGGTCTGGATGGTCATGATTTTTATTGTTGAAATAAGATGGTCAAGATGCGGATTATAGCGGATATTGTGGTGATTGTTTTAAAGGTCGTTTTCTGGTTTGAAAAGTGTCTCTGTTTTGGCTTTTTTTGGCATTAAGCTGTTTAATTTCGAGTTAATTGCTTGGCAATCTTCGCTATAAAAAAATTCACCGATGTGTATGGTTTCCCCATGATAAACAAATGACCATGCACCTTGTTTGTTATTTGGTTTTCGTAAGGGACTGGAGATGATGGATTTATTTCTTCTCTGGCTCAAATAATTATGTAGTGTGATTTTAGTGTTTTCTGTATTTGCATAGTTCTCATGTGGCTGCCATTGCGATATTTCTACGAGTGAAAATTTTTTACCTTTTCCCAATCCAAATAGCGTGAATTGATGTGAAAGTATCCCATTTTGAACATGAATATGTTCTTGTCCAAAAAGTTGCCACAGTAAGTCATAAATACCTTGGCAAAAAAGCAGACCCAAAAATATAAGGAGTATGATATTAAATGCTGATTCAAAGTTTAAATTTGGAATGTTTGCCAATATTAATAGTAAGATTACAAGGTCTCTACAAGTTAATAGAAGTCTGAGTCGGTTTCGTATAATTTTTGCTGACAAGATAATTTTGCTTGGTGTTTGTTTGATTTTATAACGCGAAGATGTCATCAATAGCCTCCTAATTTGTCTGCCTGATACGCTTTTTGCAGCGGTGTAATTTGTGCCAAACGTGCTCGGTCGATTTCTTCGGCAATAAGGTGCGCTTTGCCTTGCGCGCGGCACTCGGTAGCAATTTTGCCTGCATCTACTTGGTTGGCAGCTTCAAGTAAAGCCAGCCAGTGTTCGCGTTGCGGATAGGGTGTGTCTTCAAGGTTCAGACGGCCTTGTTTGTCGGCCACGCAGACGTTTAAGGCCGTCTGAAAACGTTCGGGGCGGCGGAATGCATCGGTTTTTTTCAAAACCTTCAAAATGGTTTTGCTTTTGAACTGCCCGACTTGGTGGAACATGATGTGCCAGCGGCAGACGAGTTCGGCAAGCTCGGCGCAGTGTTTGGGCGTGCGCAGGCGTTGATTGACTTCGCGGACGGGTTCGACACCGTTGATGTCGTGTTCGTAGTGTTTCGGCAGGATATCGGCCGGTGTTTTTGCCTTGCCCAAGTCGTGCAATAAAGCGGCATAGCGTTCGGCGAGGGACAGGTTCATCTCGGCGGCTCGTTGTACAACCATCAGCGTATGAATACCGCTGTCGATTTCAGGATGATAATCGGCGCGTTGCGGTACGCCGAAAAGGGCGTCAAGTTCGGGCAGTAAGACTTTGAGTGCGCCGCATTCGCGCAAAACTTCAATCATTCGGCGCGGATTTTTTTCCATCAAGCCTTTGGCCAATTCCTGCCAGACGCGTTCGGCAACCAAGGCATCCGCTTCGCCGTTTTCTACCATTTGCCGCATCAGCGACATGGTTTCATCGGCAATTTGAAAACCATAACGCGCGGCAAAACGGGCGATACGCAAAATTCGCACGGGATCTTCGGCAAAGGCGGGCGAAACGTGGCGCAGGATGCCGGCCGCCAAATCTTGTTGTCCGCCAAAGGGATCGATGATCGTGCCGTCTGAATCCTGAGCCATGGCATTGATGGTCAGGTCGCGGCGCATCAGGTCTTGTTCCAGCGTAACGTCTTTATCGGCATGAAAGCTGAATCCGGCATAGCCTTTGGCAGTTTTACGCTCGGTACGGGCGAGGGCGTATTCTTCGTGGCTGTCCGGATGGAGAAAGACGGGAAAATCTTTGCCGACAGGTTGATAGCCTTGAGCCAACATGGTTTGCGCATCTGCACCGACGACTACCCAGTCGCGGTCTTTGACGGGCAGGCCTAAAAGATGGTCGCGGACGGCGCCGCCGACAAGATAGGTTTTTATGGTTTGTGTATTCATATAAAAATCGAACGATATAAAAAGGCCGTCTGAAAAGCCGTATTGGGTTTTCAGACGGCCTGAGTCAGAACGCTATTATGACGCTTTAGGCTTGTTGCTGTCGATAATCTTCAGTCCGGTGGCGGCAACAAACCATATCGTTATGCAGCATATCCTTTATAATAAGCCCATTCAAATACGGAGCGGCAAATAATGCAAACTTGGCACGAGGCGATTGGTGCGGAAAAAGAAAAGGCATATTTTCAAACGATTTTGGAGAAGGTGCGCCACGAAAGGCAGGCGGGGATAACCGTTTATCCGCCTGAGCGCGATGTATTCAATGCCTTTCGGACGACAGAGTTTGGAAGTGTAAAGGTTGTGATTTTGGGGCAAGACCCGTATCACGGTGCGGGGCAGGCGCATGGTTTGGCGTTTTCCGTGCAACCCGAAATTGCGGTGCCGCCGTCGTTGGTCAATATTTATAAAGAGCTGGCGACGGATATTGAGGGATTTCAGATTCCGCAACACGGCTATTTGCAGCATTGGGCGGAACAGGGCGTATTGCTGTTGAACACGGTGTTGACTGTCCGCGCCGGTGTGGCGCATTCTCATGCGACCTTCGGTTGGGAGACATTTACCGATGAAGTCATCCGACAATTGGATAAGGAGCGCGAGCATTTAGTCTTTATGTTGTGGGGCAGCCATGCGCAGAAGAAAGGCGCGTTTATCGACCGCAACCGTCATTTGGTGCTGACCGCGCCGCATCCTTCGCCCTTGTCGGCATATCGCGGCTTTTTCGGCTGCAAACATTTTTCGCAGGCAAACGCTTATTTGCAGGAGCGTGGTTTAGAGCCGATTGATTGGCAGGTTTAAATAAGATGAAAGGCCGTCTGAAAGCAGATTTTCAGACGGCCTTATGCTTTAGTCTCAAATCGAATATTCAATCAGCTCGTTTTGAGAGAAGACATAAACCTGTTTCGGAATCAGCTTCAATTCTTTGCCTTCGGTGATTTGGTAACGCGCGGCATCGCTGCCTGCCAGCGTGATATGCACGTCTTGTTTGTCGTGTTTCACCAGAATATGCGTCAATGCCCCGACGGCGTGGATTTTTTCGATTTCGGCGCGGATCATCGGGGTTTCGTGTTCGGCGGCAAGCTGCCATTCGTGCGGGCGGATGTAGCCGGTGGCGGTTTGTTCCTGCCATTTGTAGTGCGCGTCCAATTTCCACGCGAAGCCGTTGTAGTGCCAGATGCCTTTTTCGATTCTGCCTTCAAATGCGTCGGTTTCGCCGAGAAATTCGGTAACGAAGGCGTTTTCGGGTTTGCGGTAAATGGCTTCGGCGCTGCCGGTTTGCTCGATTTTGCCGTGGTTCATGACGACGATTTCGTCGGAAACTTCGAGGGCTTCTTCTTGGTCGTGCGTCACCAGAATGCTGGTTACGCCTAGGTTATGATGGATGTCGCGCAGCCAGGTACGCAATTCTTTGCGCACTTTGGCATCCAGCGCGCCGAAGGGTTCGTCCAGGAGCAGGAGTTTGGGTTCGACGGCGAGGGCGCGGGCGAGGGCGATGCGTTGGCGTTGCCCGCCGGAGAGCTGGTGCGGATAGGATTTGGCGAGGTGGGAGAGTTGTACGAGTTTGAGCAATTCTTCGACTTTGGCGCGGATTTGTTCTTTGGACGGGCGTTCGGACTTGGGCAATATGGTCAAACCGAAGGCGACGTTGTCAAACACGTTCATGTGGCGGAAGAGGGCGTAGTGTTGGAACACGAAACCGACTTTGCGCTCGCGCACATGCTTGGTGGTTACGTCTTGCCCGTCAAACAGGATATTGCCGCCGTCGGCGTTTTCCAGTCCGGCGATGATGCGCAGGAGCGTGGTTTTGCCGCAGCCGGAGGGGCCGAGCAGGGAAACGAGTTTGCCGGTGGGGACGTTGAGGTTGATGTTTTTCAGCGCGTGGAAACTGCCGAAGTGTTTGTTTAAGTTTTGAATAGTGATGCTCATGCTGCGTTCCTTTCGGCGGCGGCGAGTTTTTTATCTTGTAATTTGGTAATGATGTTTTGCACCAGCAAGGTGGCCAAGGCTAAAAGTGCCAATACGCCGGAGAGGGCGAATGCGCCGGTGAAGTTGTATTCGTTGTAGAAGATTTCGACCAAAAGCGGAATGGTGTTGGTTTCGCCGCGAATGTGCCCCGATACCACGCTGACTGCGCCGAACTCGCCCATCGCGCGGGCATTGGTAAGAATGATGCCGTAGAGCAGCGCCCATTTGATGTTGGGCAGGGTAACGCGCCAAAACATCTGCCAGCCGTTTGCGCCGAGTATCAAAGCAGCCTGTTCTTCGCTGTCGCCCTGCGCCTGCATTAAAGGAATGATTTCGCGCGCAACAAAGGGGAAGGTAACGAACAGCGTCGCCAAAATAATGCCGGGGATGGCGAAGATAATCTGTATGCCTTGCGCTTCGAGCCAGCCGCCCAACGCCGTGTGCGCGCCGAACAATAAGACGAACATCAAACCGGCCACCACGGGCGATACGGAAAACGGCAAATCGAGCAGGGTAGTCAGCAACTGCTTGCCGCGAAAATCAAAACGGGTCAGCAGCCACGCCATCGCCACGCCCAAGACGGCATTGACGGGAACGACAATCAGCGCGGTAATCAGCGTTAATTTGATGGCAGACCATGCCTCGGGATCGATCAAAGATTGCAGGTACAAATCCCAACCGCCTTTTAAGGCTTCATAGAATACGGCAACCAAAGGCACGACCAGCATCAGCAGCAGAAAGCCCAAGGCGGTAGTGGTCAGCAATACGCGCAGCCAACGCGGTTCGCTCAAATTTGGATTGGTGGAATGGGTTTTCATGGTAGGGTAGTCTCAATTTATTCTTGTATCTGTTTGGGCCGTCTGAAAAATGTTTGCTTAATGTTTCAGACGGCCTGTTGTTTGTTAAACCCTCGCTCCGGCGCGGCGGCTTAAAGTCCATTGCATAATGTTTAAAATCAGCAAAATGACAAACGAAATCATCAGCATAAACAGAGCGACGGCAGATGCGCCCTGAGCATCGTATTGCTCCAGCTTGCCGGTAATAATCAAGGGTAGGATTTCAGACACCATCGGAATATTGCCTGCGATAAAGATGACCGAGCCGTATTCGCCAGTAGAGCGGGCAAACATCATGCCTGCACCGGTCAGCAGGGCCGGCGTGATTTCAGGCAAAAGGACGCGGCGGAAAGTAGTCCAACGACTTGCGCCCAAAGTTGCCGCCGCTTCTTCATACTCGCCCGACAATTCTTCCAATACCGGCTGAACGGCGCGGACGATAAAGGGCAGGCTGACGACAATCAGCGCAATCCAGATGCCGGTAGGTGTAAAGGCGATTTTGATGCCCAAAGGCTCGAAAAAACGGCCTATCCAGCCATTGGGCGCATATAGGGTTGCCAACGCAATGCCTGTTACCGCCGTCGGCAGCGCAAACGGCAAATCGACCAAAGCATTTACCAATCCTTTGCCCGGAAATTCATAGCGCACCAATACCCAGGCAACCAATGTACCGAACACGATATTGGTCAACATCGCATAAAACGACATCCGCAAGCTCAGCCAGACAGCCGCCAAGACATTGGGTTCGGTAATCGTGTTCCAAAATCCGCTCCAGCCGATTTCCGCCGCTTTGGCCGCCATCATGGCAAACGGCAAAACCACCAAAAGCGACAGGCATAAAACCGTTAAACCCAGGCTGAGCTTGAAACCCGGCAATACAGAAGGCGTTTTGAGTAACAACATAATGGCAACCGTCAAAATTTAATACGCGCTTACTTTAACAAGGCCGTCTGGAAACTGGAAAGAATGCTTTGTTTGGTATAAAGACGATTTTGTTATATTGAAGAGATGAAAAGGCCGTCTGAACATCAAATTTCAGACGGCCTTGCTGGTGTGGTAAGTATCAATAGGCAACAGGATCTTGAGATGCAGGCTGGCGTTGCGCTGCATCGTAGTTTTCCTGAGCCGAGCGGACGGCTTTTTCCAAACCGTTGATCCGTTCGAGATAACGGGCATAGTTGCGTTCATTGCCATAACGCACTTTTTTGCCTTCTTCCAAATTTTTCTTAGCGGTATCCAAAGCACGCTTGGCTGCGCCGATGTCAGCCGGATTGACCGGGGAGACGGCTTCTTCCGCCTGCTCGGTTTTGCTGGGGGAAGTCGGCGTTACCGGTGTTGAAACAGGCGCAGAAGTATATACGGACGGTTTGCCGATATTGCTGGCTTTGCAGTTTTTGCCGCCTGCTTGGGTATAGACTTTGCGGCCGGCAGAATCGGTACATTCAAAAATAGGCGCGGCGAAAACTGCAGTTGTCAAAGTGAGCAGTAATGTGCTGATCCAGATTTTGTTCATTTTTTATTTTTCCTTAAAACCATTTCCACCAAACAAACAAAGCCGCAATCATGATGATGTTGGCGAAGAGGATGGGTTTCCACTGTCTGGGCGCGCGCCGCAATTCGGAGCCTGAGCGCGTGCGGCGGATATAGAAAAACGGGCTGAGCAGCATGGAGGCGGCACATACCAAAATAATCACGGCGTAATAGATTTTGTGCGTTTCCATATCGTTTCTCCGTTTCAGACGGCCTAAGATGCTGACTACAACGCGTTTTGGCGCGAAGCGTTGCCTGTTTTCATCTTGTATCGGGTATTGGGCACATTTGCCATGGCCTCAATCCTGAGGTCTTTGCAAAAATATGCTACAATCGCGTCCGATTATAACATTCTATTTATAAAGGTTTTACGAATAATGATTTCTACCAACGGCATCACCATGCAGTTCGGCGCAAAGCCGCTGTTTGAAAACGTATCCGTCAAGTTCGGCGAAGGCAACCGCTACGGCTTGATCGGCGCGAACGGTTCGGGCAAATCCACCTTCATGAAAATCCTCGGTGGCGATTTGGAACAGACTGCGGGCGAAGTCGCGATTGAAAACGGCGTACGCTTGGGTAAATTGCGTCAAGACCAATTTGCCTACGAAGACATGCGCGTGCTGGACGTGGTGATGATGGGGCACACCGAAATGTGGGCGGCGATGACCGAACGCGACGCGATTTACGCCAACCTCGAAGCCACCGAAGACGATTACATGAAAGCCGCCGAACTGGAAGCCAAGTTCGCAGAATACGACGGCTATACCGCCGAAGCGCGCGCCGCCGAACTGTTGAGCGGCGTGGGTATTTCCGAAGATTTGCACAATGCGACCATGGCGGAAGTTGCCCCGGGCTTCAAGCTGCGTGTATTACTGGCGCAAGCCCTGTTCTCCAAACCTGATGTATTGCTCTTGGACGAACCGACCAATAACTTGGACATCAATACCATCCGCTGGCTGGAAGGCGTGTTGAACCAATACGACTCCACCATGATTATCATCTCGCACGACCGTCACTTTTTAAACGAAGTCTGCACCCACATGGCGGATTTGGACTACAACACCATCACCATCTATCCGGGTAACTACGACGACTATATGCTCGCTTCCGCCCAATCGCGTGAGCGCGCCCTGAAAGACAACGCCAAAGCCAAAGAGAAACTGCAAGAGCTGCAAGAGTTTGTCGCCCGCTTCTCTGCGAACAAATCCAAAGCCCGTCAGGCAACCAGCCGTCTGAAACAAGCAGACAAAATCAAATCGGAGATGGTCGAAGTCAAGCCTTCTACCCGTCAAAACCCGTATATCCGTTTTGAAGCCGATGAAAAAGCCAAGTTGCACCGTCAGGCTGTGGAAGTTGAAAAACTGGCCAAACGTTTTGAAACCCAGTTGTTTAAAAACCTGAACTTCATCCTTGAAGCCGGTCAACGCCTTGCCATCATCGGCCCGAACGGCGCAGGTAAATCTACCCTGTTGAAACTTTTGGCCGGCGCGTACAACCCCGAATATTCAGACGGCCTGTTGCCGGACGAAGGCACCATCAAATGGGCAGAAAAAGCCAGTGTCGGCTACTATCCGCAAGACCATGAAAACGACTTCGACGTTGATATGGATTTGACTGAATGGATGCGTCAATGGGGCCAGGAAGGCGATGACGAACAAGTCATCCGCGGCACTTTGGGCCGCTTGCTCTTCGGCAGCAACGATGTTGTGAAAAAAGTGAAGGTTCTTTCCGGTGGTGAAAAAGGCCGTATGCTTTATGGCAAACTGTTGCTGTTGAAACCCAATGTCTTGGTTATGGACGAACCGACCAACCACATGGACATGGAAAGCATCGAATCGCTGAACATGGCGCTGGAAAAATACAACGGTACGCTGATTTTCGTATCGCACGACCGTCAGTTTGTATCTTCACTGGCTACCCAAATCATTGAATTGGATGGCAAAGGCGGATATGAACACTACTTGGGCGATTACGAAAGCTATCTGGAGAAAAAAGGAGTTTTGTAAGGAAACAATATGAATGCACATCTTAAAAAACTACTACAAAACCTGCTTGCGCTAATCGTGTTGCCTGTATTGGGCTGGTACATTACGCTTGGAGACGCTGTAAATGTTGTCGACACTGAACATGCTTCTCGTAAAGGCCGAGCAGTGGCTTGGTTATTTAATGAGTTTGGTGCAACCGGCGTTTGGGGCTTCTTGGGCATAATTTGGATTGCCTGCCTGATTTTAGCCATTCGTTCATACAAAGCATGGCAAAAGGATAAGTCACAGTAAATTAAGGTTCTAGATAGTATGTACTTGCTAGAAGAAAATATCCATATGAATCATTGAATTGAATGATACATCTGAATATAAACAGGTAATTGAAAGATATCTGGAAAAAAAGGTTTGGCTTAAATCTTTATCAACAATCTAATAAGGCATTGAGATGCCGTCTGAAAATTTCTATATTTTCAGACGGCATTTTCTTTTCAAAATTAAACAATAGTATATTGAACTTTTATGCCAAAATTATGACTAATAAAAGCTTTTTGCAAAAGAATAACTCAATATTACGACATTTTTGAAGGAATATATTAAATGGTAAACATTAAAACAGTAGTACCCAATGCCTCTCAATATGGTGCCAAACTTGGCTATACGACTTATGAGGCAGAACAAGGTGAACTGAAAAACGGTGTTGTTAAAAATGCCCCTTCTTCAGAGGCAGAACACGCAACTGCCCGTGAAGCAAGCGGTCAGGCATATGTTGATTTGCCGACTAATGCATCTGTGTCATTTATTGCACAAGCAGATGCCAATGCAGTAACCATCCGTTATACCGTCCCTGACGGTGAAAGCGGTAAAGTAGAAGTCAAAGTCAATAATACAGTGATCGGTACTTTGGATTTGTCTTCCAAATCTAACTGGCAATATTTGGATAACTATAAACATCATCCGGATGGCGATATTAAAGTTCATGATACGCCTGCGGCAGATAGGCTTGCCCGTTTCCAATTTGACGAAGTCAGCCAATTATTTAAAGATGCCCATATCAATAAAGGAGATACAGTTACCATCACTAATCTCGACAGCACGCCCGTAGGCATTGACTTGGTTGATTTGGAAAAAGCACCGGATGCCATTAAGCAGCCTGCAAACAGTGTTAGCATTACTGATTTCGGCGCAATTGCCAATGACGGCTCGGATGATTACCAAGCATTCATGGCTGCGATTGAATCTGCCAAAGCGTCTAAAAAATCTGTTTACATTCCTGAAGGTCAATTTGATTTTTCACGACCGATTTCTCTTTATGTTCCTGATGGCATTAAGATTACCGGTGCAGGGCAATGGCACACTAAGTTACATTTTTTGAATACAGAAGCTGCTAAATATGATAAAAACGGTAATTATGTCAAAGGTGGTGGCGGTATTGATTTCGTATCTGGTAGTAACAATATAGATTTTGGTAATCTCTCTATGGATTCAAATCTAAACTCAAGATATGATGAGAAAGCCAATTACAAAGGTATATCCGGTACTTTAGGTACCGGCTCTTCTATTCACGATATCAAAATCGAACATTTTGAAGCTGGCGTATGGATTGGAGATTATTCTCAAAACAAACCTTTAAATTACACTGATGGTTTGACTATTTCTAATGCCACTATTCGCAATAACTTGGCAGATGGTGTTAACTTTGCCCAAGGTACCAGTAATTCCACCGTTATCAATTCCAATATCCGTGGCAATGGTGATGATAACTTAGCGACATGGTCAAGTCATCATGAGAATACTAATGCCCATGTTGCTGAAAACAATCACTTTTTGAATAATACCGTTGAATTAGGCTGGCGTGCGGCCGGTATTGGTATCTTTGGCGGCAAAGGTCATGAAGTAGCCAATAACCTTATCAAAGATAATGCCAATTGGAGTGGCGTACGAGTTAATACTGTATTCAGCGGCCATAATTTTGATCTTAACGATCCAGGTATTAACATTCATAATAATTTATTTGTTAGTAATGGTACTAATACCGATGCTTATGGTCGTATTAAAGGTTCTATTGATTTAGAAGAGGGCCGAGACTATGAAGATAAGATTCATAATATGCCACTAAGAGGGGAACTAAATAATATTAGAATTGAAGGAAATACGATTATTGATAATTTGTCGAAACGAGACATTACAACAATTCGTAATACCATACTTGATGATCTTAATACATCAATAAATGATACTACAGTTTTTATTAATGCAAATGATGCAGTTAGTGGAAATAATATAGTAGCGAGTGATGCAGACCATGTCACAACATCTATTTATGAAGAAAAACGCTATGTTATTGATAAATCATATATTCATGGTAATACTCCTGGATATGAAACTGTAACTGTAACCAATATTAAAGGTACGCAAGCGGATGATCATATCGATGGTACGAGTGGTATTGACAGAATTGATGGTAAAAATGGTAATAACACTATCTATGCCTGGGGAGGTGATGACATCATTACTATTACAGGAAATGGCAACAATTCTATCAGCGGCGGCGATGGTAATGACCGTATCAGAGGAGGTTCGGGCCATGATATGATTAACGGCGATTCAGGTAATGACATCATTTCCGGTTATGATGGAGACGATCGTCTCAATGGCGGTATGGGTAATGACTCTGTCTATGGGGGAAATGGTAATGATACCCTATGGGGAGAAAGTGGCGATGACTATTTGAATGGCGGTGATGGCGACGACGTTTTGTTCGGCGGACAAGGAACCGATTACTTGGTTGGCGGCAAGGGTGCCGATACTTATGTTTTCAGCCTTGGAGAAGGTAAGGATACGATTATCGATAATGTGGGCGAACACAATGCGTTGCAATTCGGCCAAAATATCTCTGTTAATGACCTGCACATTGATGTTGCCACCGATGTTCGAGGCAATACTGATTGGAAAATTACCATCAAGGGATCAGAAGGGGACAGCATAACCATCAATGACCAATTCGTTTCCGGTAAAACTGATGCTGTGATTGATACCTTCCGTTTCGATGAAGGTACATTGAGCCTGCAAGAGTTGATGGGTAGATTGTCAGGTAACGGCAATATCAGTCATTTGTCAGCCGTCAATACGCACACTGAGCGCATGAGCTACTCGTCTGTCAATACGGCTGATGTTCACGATGACGCAGCATCTGCCGCCAACGCTGGAATCATTTAATTAGCTGTCTTTTAGGCTGAATAAAGGCCGTCTGAAAACTGGAAAACAGATTTCAGACGGCCTTTTTGTTGCTTATCTTGTTATGGTTGATTGTTTAGAAGAGAATTAACTGAATAAACCTTTAAACCACAACTCAATCGCATCCCACATACGGCGCAGCCAGCTGCCTTCTTCCACACCGTTTAGCGCGACGACGTCTTTTTCGGCAATGACTTTGCCGTCTTTCATGACTTTCAGTTTGCCCAATACTTGGCCTTTTTCAATTGGGGCGAGGACGGGCTGAAGTGTTTCTAAGATTGGTTTGACGTTTTTGCCGGTATCGTGGGGGATGGTAATGTAAACATCGTCCAAGAAACCGATGTCTACGGCTTTGGTGCTGCCTTTGTAAACTTTGACTTGGGAAATTACTTCTCCGCCGTTATAAAGTTTGGGCGTATCAAATGCCTGCAACGCCCAGTTGAGCAGTTTGCTGCTTTCACTGGCGCGCGCTTCGGTGGATTCTGCACCGGCAAGAATGGAAACGATGCGGCGGTTGTTGCGTTTGCTGGAAGCAGCAAGGTGATAGCCTGCGCCTTCAGAATAGCCGGTTTTCAAACCGTCGATACTGCTGTCGCGATAGAGCAGAAGGTTTCGGTTGGGCTGCTCGATATTATTGTATTTGAAAGATTTGTTTGCAAACAAAGGATAGTATTTTGGATAGTCGTTGATCAGTGCGGCTGCCAAAATGGCCAGGTCGCCAACGGTTGAAACATGGCCGTTAGAAGAAATGCCGGTCGGGTTGTTGAAGTGGGTGTGCTTCATGCCCAAGCGTTTGGCTTCTTCATTCATTTGTTTGACGAATTCATCGATGGAGCCGTTGCCGATGGCTTCTGCAAGGGTGATGGCGGCATCGTTGGCCGATTGGATGGTTGTCCCCTTAATTAAGGAGCTGACGCTGACAGGCACTTTGGGGTCGAGGAACATACGCGAACCTTCGACTTTCCATGCGGCATTGGAAACGGTCAGCATTTGGCTTGCTTCAAGTGTACCGTTTTCTAATGCTTTAAAGGCAAGGTAGGCAGTCATCATTTGTGTCAACGCGGCAGGTTCGATAGGCGCGTCGGCATTGTTGGATGCCAAGGTTTGCTTGCTGTGCAGGTCGGTAACGATGTAGGCGGTCGCCGTGATTTCCGGCGGCGTTGTCGGGCTGTTGATGCTGTGCAACAATGGCTGCGGCTGTGCCTCACCTTGTACGGCAGGTGCGGAGGCAACCGGGTCGGCGGCAAGGGCGTGGGTATTCAGGAGGGCAGCAAAAATTAAGCTAAGTAGCGTTTTTTTCATCATTTTGTAAATTTGAATATGGGTGGATACTGTTATTGAGTAAACAGTTTGGCATACTAAATAGATAGTAAGCGGACATTATACCGTTTCATTCAGGCTTTGCTAAGATTTTTCTTGCCTTCAGACGGCCTCAGGGGTATGGTTTTAACTTTTTCCTCAGGCCGATTCGGCCGAATGACAATTTATTTAGAACACTGAATACCATGAACCATCCTCTTCCTCTTTCCGATTATCTGACCCGTATTTTGACCGCTTCCGTTTATGATGTGGCCATAGAAACGCCTTTGGACTTGGCGCGCAGTCTGTCAGGCCGTCTGAACAATCAGGTTTTGCTCAAGCGCGAAGATTTGCAGCCGGTGTTTTCGTTCAAAATCCGCGGTGCGTACAACAAAATGGCGAAGCTGCCGAAAGAAGCCTTGGATTGCGGCGTGATTGCTGCCAGCGCGGGCAACCATGCGCAGGGTGTGGCTTTGTCGGCGCAATATTTGGGTTGCCGCGCCGTCATCGTGATGCCGGAAACAACGCCCAAAATTAAAATTGACGCGGTTAAGAGCCGTGGCGGCGAAGTGGTATTGAAAGGCGTTTCTTACAATGATGCCTATGATTATGCGATGGAGTTGGCAGAAAAGGAAAAGCTGACCTATATTGCGCCGTTTGATGATCCGGATGTGATTGCCGGTCAGGGAACCATCGGCATGGAAATCCTCCGTCAACACCGCAATATCAATGCGATTTTTGTTCCGATTGGCGGCGGCGGTTTGGCAGCAGGTGTAGCGGCATTTATCAAACAGGTTTGCCCTGAGATTAAAGTGATTGGCGTGCAAACCGATGACTCTTGCTGCATGAAGCAATCGGTAGAAGCAGGGGAAATCGTACATTTGAAAGATGTTGGCCTGTTTTCAGACGGCACAGCGGTTAAGGTTGTCGGTGATGAAACCTTCCGCCTGTGTAAAGAGCTGCTGGACGAGATTATTACGGTCAATACGGATATGTTGTGCGGCGCGATTAAAGATATTTTTGACGATACGCGCAGCATTACCGAGCCTGCGGGCGCATTGGCACTTGCCGGCCTGAAGGCTTACGTTGCGAAAAACAATATCCAAGGTCAAAACCTGGTTGCCGTCACCAGCGGCGCCAATATGAACTTCCACCGCTTACGCCACGTTTCGGAGCGCAGTGAGCTGGGTGAGGGCAACGAAGGCATTTTTGCCGTTACCATTCCCGAAGAAAAGGGCAGCTTCCTGAAGTTTATCAATTTGTTGGGAAGCCGGAACATTACTGAGTTCAACTATCGCTACGGCAGCGATAAAAATGCGCATATTTTTGTCGGCTTGCAAACTGCCGGTGCGCAAGACTTAGCCGTCATCAGTGAACAACTGACTGAAGCAGGCTTGCCCAATGTCGATTTGACCAATGATGAAATCGCCAAAATCCATATCCGTTACATGGTCGGCGGCCGTACGGAAAAAGTAGCCAACGAACGTTTGGTCAGCTTTGAATTTCCTGAGCGCCCGGGTGCGTTGTCCCGTTTCTTGAACCATATGCGTGCCGAGTGGAATATTACTTTATTCCATTACCGCAACCATGGCGCAGACTATGGCCGTATTTTGGTCGGTATCGATGTGCCGGAAAGCGACAATGAGGCTTTTGCCGACTTCTTAGATAGCTTGGGTTATGTCTATAAAGAAGAAACCGACAATCCGGCCTATAAACTTTTCTTGGCTTAATCAGTAAGATAAAAGGCCGTCTGAAACTTTTCAGACGGCCTTGTGTTTTAAGTTTTGGATTATTTTTTGCGGAACACCAAGTCCCAAACGCCATGACCCAATCGCTTGCCTCGGGCTTCAAACTTGGTTTCAGGACGATAATCAGGCGTAGGGGCGTAATCGGCAGCCGTGTTTTGCAAAGCATCGAAACTGCTCAAAACTTCCAGCATTTGCACGGCGTATTCTTCCCAATCGGTCGCCATGTGGACGTAGCCGCCGCTTTTGAGTTTGGGCAGCAGCTTTTCAACAAACGGCACTTGCACCAAGCGGCGTTTGTTGTGGCGTTTTTTGTGCCAAGGGTCGGGGAAGAAAATATGAATACCGTCTAAAGAACCGTCTTCCAGCATCTTTTCTACTACTTCCACTGCATCATGACGCATAACGCGGATATTGGAAATGTGTTCTTCCTCAATCAGCTTCAAGATATTACCGACGCCCGGGCCGTGAACATCAATCGCTAAAAAGTCGGTATCGGGCAGACGTTTGGCGATTTCCACCGTTGCGACGCCCATACCGAAACCGATTTCCAAAACTTTAGGGTTGTCCCGTCCAAAAGTGCGGTTCAAATCCAAAGGGGCTTCTTGGAAGTCCACACCGAATTGCGGCCACATCGTATCGATGGCGCGCTGTTGAGCCGCTGTCATATGGCCTTGGCGCAAGACGAAACTGCGGATGCTGCGTTTGTGTTCTTCTGGAACGGTATTTTCGGGCGTATTTTCTGGAATGTTTTCGGACATATCGTTTTAAATCAGTGAGAAATCAAATAAAAAGGCCGTCTGAAAAATCAGACAACCCTGCGTATAAATCGGCATGATTATAGCGAATAAACGCTTTATCTGAAACCTTTCTACAACAAGGTTTCAGACGGCCTTTTTAAGACAATTCCGGTTGCGGTACTTTGTGTTGCACCGCATAAACCGCAGCCTGAACGCGGCTGCTTAGATTCAGCTTGCGCAACAGGTTCTGAACATGCACTTTGACGGTTGACTCAGCCAAGTTTAAATGGCGGGCAATGATTTTATTGCTGTGTCCGGCGGCAAGGTAGCCCAAGATTTCCATTTCGCGCGGGGTCAGCTGCGCCAGCAGGTGGTCGGAGCGGGAAGGAGAAGGGGAAATCAGCGATTGCACCAAGCGGCTGGTCATTTCTGGAGAGAAGACATTGTCTCCGTCAACGGCCTTGCGGATGCTTTCCAAGAGGAAGTCGGCGTTGATGTTTTTCAGCAAAAAGCCTTTTGCACCCATACGCATACATTCGGTCAAGTCGTCGCTGTCTTCGGAAACAGTCAGCATGATGACGGTCAGTTGCGGATTGATGCTCAAAATTTGAGCCAGTGCTTCGCGGCCGTTCATGACCGGCATATCCAAGTCCAGCAAAACTACGTCAGGCTTGAGCTGTTCGACCATTTTTACGCCGGCCAGGCCGTCTGAAGCTTCGCCGACGACTTCAAAATCGGGCTGGCGGGAGAGCAGGGCTTTGATGCCGCTGCGAAACAGGGTGTGGTCGTCAATAAGGGTAATTTTAATCGTCATGATGCTGTTCTCATTTGTTGCGGCAAAGTCAGCATCACTGCCGTACCTTGCCCAATCTGCGATGTAATGGCCAATTGTGCGTTAATCCGTTGGGCACGTTCCTGCATAATGCCCAAGCCGACATGTTCGCCTGAAGGCCGGTTTGATAAGTGTTCTTGATTAAAGCCTGCGCCGTCGTCCTGAATCTTCATGACAAAATCGCCGTGGTTGGCAATTTCGACGCTGACATGTTGCGCACGCGCGTGTTTCCGGATGTTGGACAGGCTTTCCTGCAAGATGAAGATGATTTGCAAGTGTTCATCATAATTCAATGCCTGGCCGTCGTCCTGCCATTTTAAATCAACCGGGATACCGGTTTGCCGTTCAAAACGCGCCAGCAGCGATTCTACCGCTTCAGGAAAATCTTTATTGCTGATTTTGGTGCGGAAATTCATCAGCAGCTCGCGGACGTCTTCATAGCATTCCTGCACGCCGTCTTTAATGAAGCTGATGTTTTCTTCAGCCTGCTCGCGTTGGTTTGAAGCAAACGCGCTTTCCAACATTTGCACCTGCAAATTCAAAAAGGTCAGGGCTTGCGCAATGCTGTCATGTAAACCTTGTGCAATTAAGTTTCGTTCCTGCAAGACGGCAAGCAGGCGGCGTTCTTGTTCCATGCGGTTGTTGGCAATGGAAATCCCCAGCTGCCCGCTTAAAGTCTGCAACAATTTTTCATCTTGCTCATTGGGCATATGGCCGTCTGAAAAATACAGGGCCAATACGCCGAGCTGTTCGTCTTGGTAAACGATTGGGAATTCTACACGATTTCCCTCTTCGGTTTCACCAACGCTTGCCGCCAAGTCAGAGCGTTTGCGTTCTTCATCGGAAAGATAAACCGTACCGCCCAAGGCGGAAAACGCCGGAAGAATCTGAGCCAAAAATTCTTCTGCGGCCTGTTGCGGCGTAAAGGTTTGGTGCAGGTTGCGCGTAGTCTGGTAGAGCAGGGTCAAATCACGGTTTTGCCGGGCCAAGTCTTGGGTTTGTTGGGCAACCTGTCCTTCCAAATCCGTATAAAGCGTTTTCAGACGGCGGCTCATTTGGTTGAAACCCTTGCTGACTTGGGCGAATTCACGAATTTGGTCTGTATCGATTTGCACCCCGAAACGACCTTCGCTGATGGTTTCCACCCCGTCGCGCAGTTTTTCCAGCGGCCGGATGATCCACGAATAATGCCAAACAATCATCAAGCCGGCAGCCACTAAAATCATCAGCATCATCGCCATTTGAAAACGGCGCAGCCACAAAGTATTTTGCTCATTGGCGTTTTCCATCGCCTGTAAAAACAGCTCGATATTTCCGGCAAAGCGGTACAGACCGATTTGGGTTGGCCGCTCGTAATGTTGCAAAGAAGGCTTGATGTTGGATTCCCAATCGATCAACAGCATCGATTGGATCAAATCGTAAGCCAGCGGCATTTGTGACGGAATCAGCGGATGAATGGCATCGCTTTGCGTTACATTGGCCAGCGTACGTTCAAATTCTTTGATTTGGTTGTCAATTTGCGCATTGGGCGTACGGACGCTTGCCATATAAGCCAAACGATACACCTGCATTTTCAAGCTGCCCGCATCTTCAATCGTTTTGGCCGCGCTTTCCAAACGCCAAGAAAGCAACAAGGTAAAGGCAATCGATAAAAAAGCCGAGCCGACCCATAACACAGTCAGCAGTTTTAAACGCGAGGACAGGCTCAGGCCGTCTGAAGATCCGGAGAATAAACGCATAAAGCACGCAGGAAGACTAATCCGATAATCTTATAAAAATATCATTCTTTTGGCCTATAAACAACCTGTCTAAAATAATTGTATGGTTATGATAAGAAAAAACAGGGGTTTAATGTAAAATCATGTTATGATAAAATTCATCTTAAGTGAATTAAATCACAAAACCAGGTTTCAGACGGCCTGAAGCCTTAAAACTTCTTCTACAACATCGCGAATAAAACTTACACACTCTGCTTTGCAAAGGACTACCAAAATGAAAATTTTTGCACTGATATTGGCCGGCGGGCAGGGAAGCCGGATGGGAGGTGTCGATAAAGGGTTGGTGCAATGGCACAACAAAGCCTTGATAGACCACGTTATCGAAAAAATCCGCCCGCAAGTCAGCCATATCGCCATCAGTGCCAACCGCAATCTCGAATCCTACGCCCAACGCAGCGCGCACGTTTTCTCCGATGCGCGCCAATGGCAACATTACGGCCCTTTAGCCGCCTTGTGTACCGCCGCCAACGATTTGCAAATTGCTACTGCAGACTGGCTGCTTATCGTCTCCTGCGATATGCCCCGCCTGCCTGAAAACTTGGTTTCCCAGTTTGAGACCATCGCCAAACGCACGCCGTTGTGCAATGCATTTTACGTTGAAACCCCGGCCAGACCGCATTACAGCGTGATGTTTATCCGTCCGCAAATCCTACAAAGTACCGTGCCATACCTTTGTTCAGGAATGCGCAGCATACGCGGCTGGTTGCAGCAGCAACGCGCACGGGTCGTTCCTTTCCCTCATGAGCAGGATTTTATCAGCTACAACACGGAAAACGATTTGGCTCAGCCTTTGTAGTTGGGTAGGTAAGGGGACTAATGTTCAGGTAGAGATATGCTAAATTGATGATTATTTAATATCTTTTAATAGGTAATAACTATCTTGTAATTAGTTCCCTTAGAAATTCATCAATCCGTATATTTAAATAAAATATACGTTCTTCGTTAAAATAAACTTTGGCTTTTTCCCTATCGACTGTAGCTTTTAGGTCATTTAGTCTGCCTAAGTCCAAATTTTCGCTGGTATATTTTCTTGCCAACAGTGCACGTAGCAAATCTCCATCTAGCCCTAAACCTTTAATCACTTTTAGCACCTTATCATTGGCATCTTTTTGTTTGTACGTGGTGATGTAATCACTTAATGCTAAATTTGGATCAAGCTTGATATCGCCGGATTGCACATCGTGTAAAAACAACTCAGCAAATTTTTGATCTTCTTTAGAAAGCGTGGCAAAAGAGTGGTGTAGCTCCTCAAGTGCAGCAGCTTCTTCTATGCCGCCGATGGTTTTAAGCCATTTTTCAAAACGGGCATTCATATAATTTTGATCAATTTTATCGGTTTCGATTTCGTTGATGTGCGAACGCAAATCAAATGGCACATCATCGCTACCGCCACCATTGTCTGAACTTTCTTTAAACAAATCTTTATAACGAGCCAACAGTTTATCGTAGGTTTCTTGATCGAAATTGAGTGTGGCAGTGATCACGCTGTCGTCTTCCTGTACCACGTCATAGCTCAATTTTCCCCAAGAAAAGCCCAAGAGCCGAGCAGCTTGTAAGTGCTCATTGAGCTGATTGAATAATTTGACAAACTTCGCACATGAGGTTGTATCATCAGGGTTTTTTGAAAAATCTTCTAATCCTGCCCATTTGAAAATATCGGCAATATCGGCAAAGCAGACATTCATTTTGTCGATAACCTTATCTAAATTATCGACAAACAGCCCCATAGGACGGTCGCCCGAATAAAGTTTTACGGCTCGCTCAATATTGCGTTGCATCGTATGCGGCTTGCGGTAATAGCGGATTAAACCAAAAGGCTTATCGGTTTTGTCGCATAAGCGGTTAGTACGGGAAAACGCCTGAATCAAGTTGGCGTAATCCAAAATTTTGTCTAAATAGAGCGTATTGAGCCATTTGCTGTCGAAGCCTGTCAGCATCTGATCGACCACAATCAACAAATCCAGCTGCTCGTCGGGCTTGATTCTCTTATACGCATTGATATGCGACAACCTATCCGACAAATCCGTTTTAAATCGGGAATAAGTGGCGTAGCCGAAACTTGTGCCGAACCGGGCATTGTAATCTTCCAAAATTTCGGCAATCCATACTTCCTTGTCGTTGCCTTGCCCATCGTTAAGAATATTCGGATCGAAAAGGGCGGTCAGTTTCAGCTCGGCATTTTTGGCTTCCTCAAAATTTCCGACTTCCTCAGCAATTCTGACTTTCTCAGCAATTTTGGCTTTAATTAAGCGATAATAATTGACCGCTTCGGGAATAGAGCTGGTGGCAAAAATGGCATGATATTTTTTGCCTTGGCTGAGGCGTTGCCAATTTTCCAGCATATCGTCTATGACGGCATTAACGTGTTCCTCCGCTTCATACTGCGCATTCGGCACATAATCTTCAATGCCTTTTTGATATTTCCCGTCTGAAGTATATTCACCCGCCATCGGCACATCGTTCATAAATTGATTGTAGATTTTTTTCTTTTGATCATCGGCAAATACTTCGTTTTCATCTTTTGCTTTGGCTTCTTGCAAAGCGACGGCTCTGCGTAAATCGCTGTCTTTAAAGGTGCGGATATGGAAGGGATGAAAGCCCAGCACATTTTCATCGCGAATGCCGTCTGCAATCGAATAGCGGTGCAATTCATTACCGAAAACCGTGGCAGTGGTTGAATTTTTCTTAGCGTTTTCTTCTTCAATCGGCGTGCCGGTAAAGCCGAAGAAAAGCGCATTGGGGAAGGTGTGCTTAATGGTGAGCAACATATCGCCAAAAGTAGTACGGTGGGCTTCATCAACGATAAACACCAAACGTTTACCACTGATTTGCTCGATGTCAGCCTCATTTACCCCTTCTTCCGCCTTGATATTACTCATTTTTTGAATGGAGGTAACGATTAAGCGGTCGCGGTCTTGTTTGCTTTTCAGCTTGGCGAGCAAAATGGCGGTGTTTTCCGTTGCCTGCACATCATCTTTACTATCGGCAAAATTCTGATATTCCTCCAGCGATTGCTTGCCCAGCTCAATACGGTCGAGCAAGAAAATCACCTTATCCGCATCTTTGCGGCGACTGATTAACTGCGCCGATTTAAAACTCGACATCGTTTTGCCCGAGCCGGTGGTATGCCAAATATAGCCGCCACGCTGATTGCCCGAAGTCCAATCTGTCTTTGCCACCGTGTCGGCAATTTTGTTGACCGCATAATACTGATAGCTGCGCAACACTTTCAGCTGCTCGTCTTTCGCATCGGCAATGGTGTAATCGCCGATAAACTGGTGCGCCATCGGAATCGAGAGGAAATGCGTCACCACCTTGTCCCAATCGTTCATATACACATTATTGAAATCCGCCCAACGGAAGTAAAACGCAGGATTTAATGGACCGCCGGTATTGGCAAAATAGCGGCATTCTTCCGGCGTCATCGCCACAAACACCTGCACCAGACTAAAAATACCCGAAAACGCGCCTGCCTTATGGTATCGCTCAATTTGATTGGTTGCTTGGCTGATGGGTACGCCAGAGCGTTTCAGCTCAATATGAAACATCGGCATACCGTTGATTAACAACATCAAATCGCCTCGCTGCTTAGGGTATAAATCCGAACGAGGAGTAAATTGGGGCTGCTGGGCAATTTGATAGCGGCTTTTGCCGGCAGAAATTTCCTCACGGTCGAAAATATCCAGCGACACTTCCTTGCCGAAATGACGGCTTTCCTCATTTTCACGCTTGATTGCCACCGTTTTGCCATTGATAAAGCCGTTTAGCGCATAAGGCGTTTTTAATGCCTGCACCTGCTCCAAAATCTGGTTCATTTCCGAGCGAATCAACGGCACATCGAGCTTGTCGATATGTTGGTTGGTTTTATTCAAATGCGCCTGCCAGTTGGCAATCAACTCTTCTTCTGTGGGATAGCGCAACACTTCCTTTTCCCAGCTTTTGGTGGCAAGCAAGGCAATCAGTGCGTTTTCAAAATCAGCTTCTTTATTAAACATTCTTTTTCTCCGTAAGGGCGCTACCACAATTTTTCAGACGGCCTCAGTCATGGGCAGGAACGCCCGCCTTACACCAACATCGCCGCCAACAGCCCTTTTTTGAGTTGGTTTAATTTTTCGACCTCTACCGACTGTAAGGCAATGGTTTCGTCTAATTGGCGGAAGAAATTACCTATGGCGGTTTGTTCTTCTATAGTTGGAATGTCAATCGATAGCTCTGTTAGCATATCAAGTACTATATAAGGGATATTGCCAGCTCTAGATTCTTGTTTAATTTTATTTTGTAGTTTTTGGTTTATTTCAGAAAATATAAAATTCCTATTTGCCTGAATACCTGTTAAAACATATGTCCTTTGATAAGCATTGAAGTATCCATCAGCATAATGCATATAGCCAATGGTTGCTCCATTTCCTGCAATCGTGATTGCAGGACCAATAAAAGCGTAATAGTCAATCTTGTATTTTTTTATTCCAGATGTAAAAAAATCATATCTCCCATTTTCAGTCATGGCATTTGCATCTAATTTACCAGTAGTAATCGTACATAACTTTCCCAACTTCCTAGATTCCTACTCCCCCTCAAACCCTTTAAAGCGGATTTTCGGTATTTTTTCACCGTTTGCGGGGAACATTTTTGCCAGCATTGCCTTTTTAAGCTGACGGCTTTTTTCTAACATCGCACGGCTCTCGGCGATTTGGCTGTCTAAGCGACGGAAAAACAAACCGAGGTGGGTTTGTTCGGGGAGTGATGGGGCTAAAAATTCAAATTCACTATATTCTTTTGAGTTAATACCAGGCTGTCCACTTCTTTGGGAAGTTAAGGTAACAAATCTATTAAAGTGATTCGTTAATGTATTTTGAAAAATAAATTGAGCATCAAATTCTTTTTTTAATTTCGCACGAATTAAAAAGCCAGCAAAATAAACTAGACCGTCATTTTCATTATAAAGATAGCTTTTCCCAACACTAGCACCAGTTCGGGCAAATAATAAATCACCTTTTTGCAGCTTATAGTTATCTGCTTTTGAAAAATCTACATCAGGGCTAGTTACATTTTCTTGCAAGAATTGTCTTGAGTCATCATCAATATCAGTAATTCGAATGTATTTATGTACGCCATCAAAATTTACAGCTTGAGCATTTAACCCATATTCAAAAACTTCGCTCACATCATTTAAGGTCTTCTCTTTCCACGCCGCCGTAAACCCCTTAAACCGCAAACGTGGCTCTTGTTGCTTATCCATTTTGTCCCCTTAGCCTTTCAAAATCGCCCGCCATGCGGCAATGCCCTGCAAATCAAAGTCGCTGCCGGTGAGTTCGTCCATCATTTGCGCCAGTGCGGCGGCGCTTTCTTGTTTGCGTTGACTGATATGCTGATAGGTGTCGGCATATTTGTCGCAAAGTGCGGTCAGTCTTTGGCTGAATTGCGCCAGCATGTTTTCAGGCAGCCTGCGCATCGCCGCATTGAGCGGAACAAACCATTTTTGGCGGAGCAAAGCGAGGGCTTCGGCATCATCCAGGGCTTCAATGGCGGCTTTGGTTTTGCTGTGAAGCTCGGTGGATTGGGTTTTGAGTTCCGCCTTGAGCGTTTTTTCTTCGGCAAGCAGTTTATAGGCAGCCTGCAATTTTGCGCCTAGGCTTTCTTCGGCAAAAGTGTGTTTGTCGATGGCTTTGCTTAAGTCGGCTTTTTTGGCAATCGCCACTCCGTCGGCTTCCAATTCTTGTTGCAAGGCTTTGGGAATTTCGGTATTGATAAAGCCGTCGCCTTCATCATTGACGGCAGGACAGGCTTTTTCTTCTTCGCTCAGGTTTTCCAAAATGCTTTGCATCTCGGCGGCGATTTCTGCCAAGCGGCTTTCTTTGGCTTTTAGGTTTGCCAATTCCTGCGGCAATTTGACGACTTGCACCAATTCAAACGGCAGAATATGCCCCACCCAGCCATCTTGTACTTCGGCTTCTTTTTTGGTTTTGCTATCTTTTTTCAGCACCATAAAAGGATCAACCTGCTTAATTGCCTTTTTGCCTTCGGTTTGAATCATCTCTAAATCGGCGGCAATGCCTGCCGCATCGGCACGCCATAGGTCATCGAGTTTTTGATAGGCGGTATAAAAATCCAATAAGGGCATTGCCTGAACTTTTTCCCGAATGAGTTCGGCAAGTTGTTGCTGGGTTTGGGAGATATTGAGCGTTTCCATCGGCTCAATTAGCAGGGTTTCCAAGCGGGCGGGGAAATCGGCAAAGTTTTGGGCAAATTGCGTTTGGTAATTCAGCACGCCGGCGTGGCTTTGCATGGCGGCTTTGAGATTGTCGGTTTTCGGCTGCACATAAGGTGTACCGTTATCGGTAAACAAGGCCGTCTGTAAACCGTCAAAGGCTGTCCAGTAGTCTGCAAATTGTGCCAGCTCGGCTTTGGGAATGCCGCCGTGCATGGTGGCGAAAATATCCCATTGCTCCGCCGACTCCGCAGAATCGACATAGCGTGGAATGTTGAGGTTGTAGCCGTTTGCCACAATTTCGGCTTTCGGCACAATGCGGGAGAATTTAGGCAATTCCCGGCGATGGGTCACGCAGTCGACAATGCGCTTGATGTCGCTTGCCTGTAAATGGTTGTTTTTGCCCACTTTGATGAAATGCTTGGAGGCGTCAATCATCAACACGTCGTTACGTTCGCGCTCTTGGCGTAAAACGACGATGATGGTGGGAATGCCCGTACCAAAAAAGATATTGGCAGGCAGACCGATAATGGCATCGATATGATTGTATTCAATCAGATTTTTTCGGATTTTCTCTTCTTCTCCGCCCCTAAAAAGCACGCCATGCGGCAAGACGATGGTCATGATGCCGTCGGGTTTTAGGTGGAAGAGGTCGTGCAATAAAAAGGCAAAATCGGCTTTTGCCTGCGGGGCAACGCCAAAGCGTTTGTAGCGGATGTCGCTTTCTTTGTCTTTGGGATTCCATGGCTGGGAATAGGGCGGATTGGACACTACGGCATCCAGATACAGCGGATCGCCTTCCAGCGGCCAGTCGTCTTCCAAGGTATCGGCATTGCGGGTGAAAATATTGCTCGGCAAAATACCGCGCATGACCAAATTCATGCGCGTGAGGTTGTAAGTGTTTTCTTTTAATTCTTGGGCGTAATATTTGATGCTGTCCGTGCTTTTGAGATGTTTGGCAACGCTATGGCCGATGTTGATCAGCAATGAACCTGAGCCGCTGGTCGGGTCGTAAATGCTGATTTCTTCACGGTCTTTGAGATGGTCGGCAATGATTTCAGACATCAGCAAAGATACTTCGTGCGGCGTATAAAATTCGCCCGCTTTTTTGCCTGCGTTGGCAGCAAACATGCTAATCAGGTATTCATAAATAAAGCCCAATACGTCATAGCCTTGTTTGCCGTCCATCGGTATATCGGCAATCAGTACAAAAAGGTCTTTCACTGCATTGGTTTGGCTGGTGGCGGTATCGCCCAATTTACTTAAGCCTGATTCTAATGTTTTGAAAATACCGTCAAAAACTGAGATGTAGTTTTCTGCAATATTGCGGCTGAAAGCGCTCATTGCAGTGCGGACGTTGGCAATATTGAAATCCGAGCCTTGGGCTAACCAGGTTGAGAATAGATGTTCGTAGCTGATGAAATAGCCAAGGTTTCTTTTGATATGGTTGACAAGCTCGCCGTTAGATTCGGTAAGCTCATCGGCAAAATTTGATTTTTCTAAGCCTTGTTCAAGGGCAAATTTCTCCAGTTTGTCGGACAAAAATTTGTAAAAAATAAAGCCTAAGATGTAGTCTTTGTACTCGTTCGCTTCAATTTTGGAACGCATTTTATTCGCAGATTGCCAAATTTTGGCTGCAAGTTGTTGTTTATTCATTTTTTTCTCTTGTTGGTTTTTGATTTTATACATATTGCGATATGTATGATTGCCTAGGTGCAGGCTTAGCTATAATAAACCATCAACACAGTGTTTACATAATTTGCATTGTAGAGGGAGTATGATTCATCGATGCAATAAAAAATGGTAGGAAAGCTCACATTACACAAAGGCCGTCTGAAACTTAACTTTCAGACGGCATTTTGATTTTAATTTTTTAGCAAAGCCAGAGAATATTTTATCATTTCCTATTTGGAAAGTATGCTGTTCGTAAATTGAGATTTATTGCTTAATCATTTATCCGTACAATCCGCCTCATCAGATATTTTAAGGAGACAATGATGAAAAAAATGCCTGTATTGTTTGTCGGGCATGGCAGCCCGATGAATGCCTTAGATAAAGAAAACCCGTTCAATCAGAATTTCAGCCTAATTACGCAAAAGTTTGCCAAACCAAAAGCGATTTTGATGATTTCAGCGCATTGGTACAGCAGCCGTTTGCAGGTTACGTCTGGCAAATATCCTGAAATGATTTACGATTTCTACGGCTTTCCTGAAGAACTCAGTCAAGTGCAATATCCTGCGCCCGGTTCGCCTGAGTTGGCGGAGCAAGTGAAGTCATTATTACAGCCGGAAAATGTCGAGCTGAATCCAACGCGTGGTTTTGATCATGGGACATGGGCGGTGTTGAAATTTCTCTATCCCGATGCCGATATTCCTGTGGTACAACTGAGCCTTAACCGTTTGCAGTCGGCAGAATGGCATTTCAATTTAGCGAAAAAATTAGCTGCTTTGCGCGAACAAGGCGTGCTGATTATCGGCAGTGGCAACATTGTGCATAATCTGAGGGCAATAAGCTGGGAACATATTGATCAAATCGGTGCCGGGTATGACTGGGCGTTTGCTTTTCGTGAAACGGTCAATCAGGCGATTACGGCACAAGATAATGAAACCTTGGTGCATTATGAGCAGCTAGGCAAAAAGGCCGAGCTTTCTGTACCAACGCCGGATCATTACTTGCCCTTGCTGTACATCATGGCATTACGCGAACCGCAAGATCAGGTTACGTTTTTCAATGACAAGCTGATTGCAGGTTCACTCAGCATGACGTCGGTTTTAGTGGGGTAAAAAGGAAAAAAATCCATCCTTTTTTGTAAATGCGCGATATTGTTCCAGACGGCATTTTGTGTCCATATAAAAGCTGCGATCTATATTGGCGAGGATGAGATTGAGCTTGTAATTTTTGAATATAAATGATTAGGATAGAACAAGTGTTGGGTTTTGAAGATGATTTATAAAAACTCTTTGAAATTTCTCTAATCTTTGAAAAAGAAAAAAGGCCATCTGAAAATCTTTCAGACGGCCTTAATGCTTTACTATTTAAAACTTAAAAGTTTGTAGGTGAGATTCATTTAGCAGAATTCAAACAGCTCTTGATGCAATGAGCATGTCTCAAGATTTCCTGCAATACTGTTTGTAAAGCTACGACTACCACAAAGCCATAGGCTGCGTGTTTCACTATTCTGAACGGTTCGTGCAACATAATCAGCCGACAATCTTTGCGTTTCAGAAGGAATAGAGTCGTTGCTAATAACCAATCGGACATTGGAACTTGCTCCGCAAGTGAAAAAGGTACTGAATGAAGTAGAGCAGTTGTTACAGCCGCCACAGTTTAATCCGACAATCCCAACTGACCCTTGAGGAGTTTTGCCAGTTAGAGCAAGCCTTGATTTCCTATCATGGCGGCTGCTTCAGCAGTGTTACCGACCAAGCCTTGCAAGCCATGGGGCTACAAAGAAATGTCAGCCTGTCGGTGCAAAACTTTATTGTCTTGCCTGAATTGCTGGAGCAAAGCGATTTATTGGTAGTCGTGCCTGAACGCTTGATTACCCATTTAGACAATCTCAAACGCTTTGAACCGCCCCTTAAAATTAAAGGTTTCACCAAAACATTGATTTGGCATGAAAGGACACATAAAGATCCTGCGTATTGTTGGGTAAGGGAACTGATTGAAAAGGCTTGTTTGGTTGATGATGGAAAATAAGCTACTTAATGTCCTATTTTGTATTCATTCTGCTCATATTTTTTCCCCAGTTCCTCCACCAAAAAATCTAAAAATACGCGTAAGCGAAGATTGACGGCTTTATCGCTGTAATAAACAGCATTGAAGGGGAGCGTTTTATTGGAGGTTTGTTCAGTTAGTAAGGGAATTAATTTTCCTTCAGTGATGTCATTGTCTACCAAAAAATCTGATAAGCAAGCAATACCACAACCTGAAAGGCACAATGATCGTAAGATTTCACCACTGTTGGCGGTAAAGTGCGGTGAAATTTTATAGGGATTTCCTTGAGCATCTCAAACCTCCCATATATTTAGAGATGTAGGCTCAGTGAAACCTAAGCATTGATGGTTGGCAAGATCTTCAGTTGATTGTGGCAAACCGTGTTTTGCCAAGTATTCTGGACTGGCAACTACGCGGAAGTGGCTATCAAACAAATGACGTGCACGCAGCCCAGAATCATCCAATTCTCCGGCTCGTAAGGCAATATCGACTTTGCGTTCAATCAGATTGATATAGCCTTCGGAAGAGGCTAGTGAAAGTTGGATATGCGGATAGCGTTCATTGAATTTTGCTGACAGTGGCACAAGCAGATGCAACACCATCGGCATGGCAGAATCTACACGTAGTACGCCTTGTGGTACTTCGTGCACTGCCAACATTTCAGCTTCAGCTGCAGCCATATCTTGCAGAATTTTCTGCACTCGGCGAAAATATTGCGAACCTTCTTCTGTGAGTCTTAGCTGTCGCGTGGTACGGTTGATTAGGTTCACGCCTAATTTTTCTTCTAGCCTTTTCACCACACGGCTTACTGCAGAATTTGCCATTGCTAGCTGCTTGGCTGCTCGGCTGAAACTGCCATTTTCGACTACTTGTACAAATACCGTTAATTCTTCAGAAGTTGTTTTCATTTTATTATTCTGTTTAACGCAAAAGAGTTTTTTTATTTTTGCACTTTTTAAGTATAAAGTAAAATAGCATAATAAAGCTCTCTTTGGGTTATTGTTTTAGGAGCAAAAGATGAATATTTTATTATTGGATGGTGGTAAAGATTTCGGACATTCACATGGTGAGTTGAACCACACACTTCACAAAAAAGCGAAAGAAATTTTGACCGCAATTGGACACAATGTAAAAGAAACTGTGATTGATGCTGGTTACGATGTTGAGGCAGAAATCGAAAAATTCTTGTGGATGGATGCCGTGATTTGGCAAATGCCAGGCTGGTGGATGCACGAACCTTGGACAGTGAAAAAATACATAGACGAAGTATTAACCGCCGGACACGGCAAGCTTTACCATAGTGATGGCCGCCATCGTGTCAATCCAACCGAAGGCTACGGCACAGGCGGTTTGTTACAAGGCAAAAAACACATGCTTTCACTTACTTGGAATGCGCCGATTGAAGCGTTCACCCGCGAAGGCGACTTCTTCGAAGGAAAAGGCGTAGATACGTTGTATATGCACTTCCACAAACTCAACGAGTTCATCGGCTTGACTCGCCTGCCGACATTCTTATGTAACGATGTGATTAAAAATCCGCAAGTTGAACAATACTTGGCAGACTACCAAGCACATTTAGAAAAAGTATTCGGTTAATTGCAAAATATTAGTTTAGAAGGTGAGCATTTTGGCTCACCTTTTTATTTTTCTTTCATCAATTTCCATATGCTCAAATCTTTTTTGCCTACACCTTTTATTCCTATAGCCTTTATAGACAACCTGAATTATTTTTTAAATACCAAATCCACCATCCACGGCAATATCCGCGCCAGTGATGAAGCTGCCTTCGTCGGAAACCAGAAGTGCAACGATGGCGGAAATGTCTTTAGGTTGGCCAAAATGTCCTAGTGGTACAAGCGAGGTTACACGGTCTTTGTGTGCTTGTGCTTCTTCGGCGGAGAGTTCGGTTTTTTCGTAAATCGGCGTTTCAATCGGGCCGACGGCGATGTTGTTCACGCGGATGCCGTCTTTGGCGAGTTCCTTCGCCCAGACAAACGTCAGCGTTTTCAGCGCGGCTTTGCTGGCGGAGTAAACCGACATATTCGGCAAGGGCTGGTTGGCAACGGCAGAGCCAATATTGACAATGCTGCCTTTGCTTTCTTTTAAGAGCGGCAGAGCCTGCGTAGTCAAATCCACCACAGCGCGCACGTTGATGTTGAACACCGTGTCAAATTCGGCCAGCGTCTGTTTGGCAATCGGCGTTACCGGCGCCATGCCAGCATTGTTCACCATGATGTCCAAGCGGTTGAATTTTTGTTTTATTTCACTAGAACGCGGCTTACGTCTTCGGTTTTGCCCACATCGGCGACGATGTAGGAAATATTGCCGTGCAGCGCGGCGGTTTCTTTGAGCGGGGCTTCCTTGCGGCCGGTGATGACCACGTTCGTGCCCATTTGTGCCAGTTTGACGGCGATGTCCTGACCGATGCCGCTGCCTGCGCCGGTTACGAGTGCGGTTTGGTTGTTGAGTGTTTGCATAATAGTCTCCTTGATATTTAGGATAGGGGCAGTAGCTTTGATGTCTGCCTGAAATAAAATGCTGGTTGAAAACCGCCCAAAAGTTTTTCAGACGGCCTTTGCTTTATTTGCCTGCTAACTCGGGCAATTTGGTAGAAATCAATTTAGGTGCAAATTCGCGGATTTCGTATTTTGCAAAATTGGGGTAGTAGCAGTCTTCTTCCAAAATCGACTGCAATTCTTCGCGGCTGTCGGTGTGGGCGAAAATCACGCCGGCGTGTGCATCGGTGTCGGTGTAAGGGCCTAGCATCAGAAATTTGCCTGCTTCGAAATGTTTTTTGAACCATTCGGTGTGTTCGACAAACATTTTTTCGTGCTTCTCGACGGGCAGGTCGGCGTTTACGGTGATGTTGATGATGTACATAGAATTTCCTTAAATAATTAGACGACACGTTATCAATTAAGCGGCAACTGCTTTGATGTTGGCGATTAAGCGGGCAGCGTGATCTTTGGCAAGTTCACGTTGGGCGTTAATTGTGGCTTCATCGTTACGGGCGGTGTAACTGATGCCGTTAGTGTAAATAGGCTCTTGAAAGTCCAGTCCGCACAACGTTGCAGTGGTTTCAAATTGGGGAATATAGTCATCAATAGTGTGTTTCATTACGCCGTCTTTTTGATAAGCGGCTACAGGTGCGCCTGTCGTGAACGACAAAATCAGTTTTTTGCCACCCAGCTTGCCTTTGCTGCCGTGCGAGAAGCCGTGCAGGAATACTTGGTCAAGCCACAATTTCATCAGGCCAGGCATGGAGTACCATGAAAAGGGAAATTGGAATACGATGACATCGGCCTTTAAAAGGGCTGCCTGTTCGGCTGCAATATCGAATTTGTAATCAGGATAAAGCGTATCCAAACGGCGGATTTCAGCCTCAGGCAAAGCTTGTGCCACTTCGCTCAAAATGGTTTGGTTAGCAATAGATGTGTTCAACTCAGGATGACCTGAAACAATTAATACGTTTTTCATGTTGTTTTACCTCTTTATAGATACTGGGATAATGATTTTGTAAAATTGGTAAGAAACCTTACCGCTTGTTGATGAGGTGTATTATACGTAGAAAAATTGTTATGATTAGACGCATAATCACTAAATCACTATTAGGTATAATCTAACAATGGACAATTCATTCTACGGACAGCTTAACGTCTTTCAGACTATCGCCCAAGAAGGCAGTATTTCAGCAGCAGCACGCAAATTGGAAATTGCGGTGCCTTCGGCGAGCCAGTCTTTGAAACTGCTGGAACAGAAAATCGGTGTGCCGCTGTTCCACCGCACAACGCGTAATATTCAATTGACAGATGCAGGTAGGCAGCTACTGGAACGTACCGAGCAAGCTATGGCAACGTTGCACCAAGCATTTGAAGAAGTGCAGAATTTTGGTGAGCAAGTGAGCGGCACCGTGCGGATTACCATGGCGCGAGTGATGTATCAATTACTATTGCGACCACATTTGAGAGAATTTCATCAACGCTATCCACAAATTCAATTAGAAATTTCACTTAATGACGGACTTTCGCACCTGATTGAGGATGGCATCGATTTGGGTATTCGCTTCGGCAATCAATTGGATGAAGGGATGGTTGCACGTAAGTTGGTAAATGAAGTGAAAGAAGGCTTGTACATCAGCCAAAGCTATGTAAAACAACATGGCATACCCAAAACGCCTAGAGATTTGTCAGCTCATAAACTTATCGGCTATCGTTTTATCTCATCCAACAAAATCGAGCCTATGGTTATCACACAAAATGGTCAAGATATCGCCATAGAAATGGATACGCCGTTGCTTTGTAACGATCCGGAAGTGTTACTAGATGCCACCCGCCAAGGTTTGGGAATAGGTAGAATTTTTACCCATAATATGCAACAACAACCAGACCAAGCAGATTTCATCCCCGTGCTGCAAAAACATTGGCGACAGTATCCACCAGTTTATCTTTATTATTTGCAACACAGTCAACGAGCGAAAAAAGTGCAGGCTGTAATTGAGTTTTTGTTGGAGAAAACCGCTGAGTTTGGATAAAACAGGCGGGCAAATTAAAAATGCTTTGAAATTTGACCGCTCTTTGCCATAAAAAAGGCCGTCTGAAACGATCATTTAAGACGGCCTTTTTCATCAAATCTTCATTTAAGTTGTACCATAGGTTGCCAAATAATTTTTCCGAAATAATTTTGGTGTGATGTGTTGTTGTTTCTTAAAAAATTTATTGAAGTGCGTGGCTTCCTCAAAACCCAGTTGCAAGGCGATTTGTTTGACGGATTGCGGCGTATGAATCAATAAACGTTTGGCTTCCAGCAGCAGGCGGTCAGTGATGACGGTTTTGGCAGACAGTCCGCTTTGGGCAAGGCAGAGCGTCCCCAGCGTTTTTTCGCTGCACGCCAGTTGAGCCGCATAAAAACCGACTTGGTGTTGCGTAGAAAAATGCTGTTCCAACAATCGGTTGAATTGTTGCCAACGCAGGTTTTGTTTATCTTCAGGCTGCGTGTTTTGCGCGTAGAGCGTAATCAGCAGCGTGAGAAAAGCCTGTAATTGCGCTTGAATCAAAGGTTGGGCATTGTTGTTTTGCCAGTCGGCATATCGGCAACGTTTGAGTTGCGTCAAGGTAGGCAGCAGCAATTCTGCGTGTGATGCATTGACCATTTGGCGATAGGGAAGGTTTTGCCATTCTTGAGTCAAATGCGTAGGCAGAAGTTCGGCAGGAAAGGACAATCCCCAGCCATCCCAGCCCTGCATAGATAAAAAATGGTGTACCTGATTGGGACGTATCAGCAGCCATTCTCCTGTCTTTTGCACTATCTGTTCAAAATCCAAAAGATGCCGACATTCGCCCTCGGTTACCCATAGCCAAATATATTGGTCAAAGCGGTGTTGGCTGCCTAACTGGGTGCGCGCCTGTTCGTCATCAGGGTGCTGGCTTTGCCAAAATTCGCTGAATAGACAAATTTCCAACTCTGTCCGAATGATTTGTGTAATTTCAGCATAATTTCCGATTTTTGCCATAAATATGCCCGTTATTGCCTTTTTATCTGGTTTATTTCACCGGATAATACCTTCTATTGATTTTTAACACAACAGGAAAAGAAACATGGCTCAAACAGCATTGATTACAGGCGCATCAAACGGTATTGGTTTAGAATTGGCAAAAATCCACGCTAAACAAGGCGGTGATTTGGTGTTGGTGGCGCGAAGTGCAGACAAATTAAACGCCTTGGCAGATGAATTACGCCATCAATACGGTGTTAAAGTTGCCGTCATTGCCAAGGACTTGGCGCAGTCGAATGCTGCAACAGAAATTTTTGCCGAAACCGAACGTTTGGGCATTACAGTTGATATTTTGATGAACAATGCAGGAATCGGCGGTCATGGACGCTTTTTTGAGCGTGATTTGGCAAAAGACACGCAGATGATTCAGCTCAATATCACCAGCCTGACGGAGCTGACCCATCTCTACCTTCAAGGCATGGTGCAACGCCGCTCGGGGAAAATTCTCAATGTATCTTCTACCGCATCGTTTCTGCCCGGTCCTTTACAAGCGGTGTATTACGCCAGCAAAGCCTATGTAACGTCATTTAGCCAAGCTATTGCCGAGGAAGTGCGCGAGTTCGGCATCACCGTAACCGTGCTTTGCCTCGGAGCCGTTGCCACGGGATTTGTACAGGCAGGTGATTTACAGGATGTTGATGCGTGGAAAAATGCCAAATCTGCCAAATCCGTTGCCGAATACGGCTATCAGGCTATGCAAAGCGGCGAGTTGGTTGCATTCAACGAAGCCAAATTGAAATTTGCGTCCGATTGGGTAATACCGCTTCTGCCGCGCAAAATTGTATTGAAAATATCGCGCATAGCAATGGAAAAGCGAAAATAGTCTAACGTATAGATTAAAAGCCGTTTGAAGGATGAAGTTCAATCGGCTTTTTTGAATTATAAGAAAGCGGCAAATATATTCTTTGGTAGAGACTAGGAATAAAAAATTAAAAAATACAAATTAGATTGGTAAGTTAGGATTAAATATCACTATTATTAATTTAACATAATATAAATTAATTTCCTTTTCCCTATTCTTCTACAAATTCCGCTTATTGTCCCTATATGTCAAATGAGAATTAATGGTACTCCAGAGAGTGTGTTCATAGTACTCCAATTTTTAGTATCAAATCAATAGGTTTTAAGAGAAATTTGGCTGTAACTCTACCACTTAATTATTGAGTAGTAGAGTAGGGCTTATTACGATACTAGGTACCTTCAACTCATAGCATATAGCTGATTTATAATGTAAAGGCCATCTGAATATCAGACGGCCTCCTGTCTGTTAGAATTTAGACATTGTAAATTTCTTCGCTCTTAACATTTTCTTAAGGCTTCCACTTCAGTCGTACCCGGAGGGTTTATACCAAAAAAGCTGAACCTTCCTTGTGACTTGAGTCAACTAATACGATCGATCTTAAAAAAACTTGCTCAAACTGAAATCAAAATAAAGCCATCGTTAACACCGAGATTTGGAAAGCTACGTGAAGGCTTTTCAAAGAGTACGAAGCATTTTACTTTCAGGACAAGCTTTGAGTTGGAATAGATTATTTGTTCTTATAGATGAGATTTTCAGGTTTTTTGTCGGGAGAAATAAGAAGTTTATCAAGGTATTCTGGGTCATGCCAGTCATCCCAAGGTGCTAGACTAAAATAAGCTTTAATAAAATCATCAATAATAGCTGAACCTTCGGTATTAATACCAATAATATTTCCTTGTTCAATTAAGTCAATATTAGGAAAATATTGTTTCAGTATATTTTTATTTACTATACCTTGTTGAATAATTGGCCAGAATCCTTTATCTAACGATTCTTCAGTAATAAACATAGCAGTAATAATATCATTTTTATCTATTTTTATATCTTCATATAAAGGAAGATTTTTTGAGGAAATTTTCATTTTGGTAATTAAGCAGGCTACACCTATCCAATCATATTTTCCAAGAATCTGTCCAACAGCTAAAAAATCATCTTCTATGGGAATGCCAAAATAATCGCCTACCTGCCATTTCTGTTTTTTTCTTGCCATTTTTTAAAGTTCCTTTCTGTAATTCAATAAGGCATGGGAATTTTTCCACCTGCTGCACGGTAGCGAGGTTCAGACATCTGATGACGTTTATTGGCCAAAGGTCCTCCTCGACTCTTGATACCGCCTTGTAATCTAATGTGATCTTCTTCCAATCGGTCTAGACATTGACCAGATTTAGTTTGCCCAAGTAAGGTAAACCTGTGAGTTACTCTGAATGCTCTATTATGTTCTCTTTGCCTGGCAAAATATCTTATTGAGGATTTGGCTTGCCCTACATATTTTTCGCCAGTTTTAGGATGTGTCCTCAGATAAACAATTCCACAAGTACCTGGTGGACAATAGCAGGGGTCAGTTTTCTCTGATTCTGGTTTGCTACACACTCCTACGTCGGGATTGGAGGTTTTATGCGAGCTACTGCTTGCTCAGTTTGTCTGAAAAGTTTTTTCAGACAAACTGATAAGTCATTTGAACAAGAGACCGCGTGTGTGCCTTGAGGAATGAACCCTATGTGCGGGTTACGGCTTGCTGTATAGTTTTTTCATTTGAGGATCAAATTTGTTGAGAACCATCAAAATTTGTATCTAACCCATCTATATATTTTTCAAAATCAAGGTTATATAGTTTTTTTAAATTTCTAATCCAGATAACAAATTCAAAGAAAATATTGATGTTCTCATCTGTTATTTCAAATATCCCATTGTCTTGATGGGAGTCTTGGACAGCTGAGATAATTCTTTTAAATATTTCTTTATTTTTTATAATTTCCTCAATAGGTAACTTTTGTAATCTTTTAATAAAAAATAACTCATCTTCAATACTTAAAATAGAAGGTAAGTTTTCTAATTTCTCATTTAGTTTGAAAATAGAATTCATATGACTTCCTAGTTAGTATGGTGAATTTTTTAAAGGTATATGAGCTCCATTAGGATCAGATTTAAATGGTCCCCATTTACCATCAGTTCTCAATGATCCTTTGGGTCCTGTAATTCTGACGGTTGGTCCTTGAGCAGCATTGGATGTGGGAAATTTCACCTGTGCTGCGGGATTTGCACCATGCCCATGAACGGAATAAGTACCATCATTATATTTAAATCCACCTTTAGGGAATTTTTGAGGGTCTGATTTCCATTGATTTTGCAAATTTTGTTTCTTAGCCCATGCCTGAATATCCTTATGATCTACTTTACCATTTTTTAAGAGTTTATCAGGGGATTTAGGTTTACCTAAGTTTTTGCATTTTCCAACACATTGTTTAGCAGCTTTATATCCTATCTTTCCTACTTTAGATAAGAGACTTATCGCTACTCTTCCAGCAACTAATAAGCCGGAGAGTAATGCGGGAATAAAAGCCCATAATCCTAATGGGTCAACCCATCCTTGAGTATTCGGCGCAAAAGCATACAAATTCTCCCCACCCCACAATCTAATCGGGTCCTGGTTGATAAACCTGCCCAAATTCGGCTCGTAATACCGATAAAAGTTATAGTGCAGCCCCGTCTCACGGTCGCAATACTGGTTTTGCAGGCGGAAGGGTTGGTGAGCAGTTCCGGATATGTTGGTTTCGTTCTTCAGTTTGCCCCAGCCGTAATAATCGCCAAACCAAACCAGGTTGCCGTCTTTATCGGTCATCTCACGCGGGATGCCGATTTGATCGCAGTGGAAGTAGTGAATTTGTTGGTGGCTTTCTCCGTCTTCGTTGGTCCAGTTGCGTACCTGTGCCAAAGGTTCGTAGCTGTCGGGATCGGTGTAGATATAGGTATATCTGCCGTCCGGTTGGACTTCCTGCAGCAGATGACTGCCGTCCCAAACGAAGCGGGTTTCTTCTTCGAGGCCGTCTGAAACTTCTTCGTTTTTCAGACGGCCTTTGCCTATCCTTCTGCCCAAGGCATCGTAGGTGTAGGCCCAAGTCTCTTTGCTGCCGTCTTTTTTGAAGATTTCCGCTTTAACCAGTTGGTCATGCAGATCGTAGAAATAGTTCTGTACTTCGCCGTCGGCCAGTTCTCGGTGGATCAGGTTGCCGAAGTGGTCGTAGTAATAGCTGTTGCCGTTGTAGGTTTTCAGGCGGTTGTCGGGGACGGTAGGGCTGTTGTGATCGGACAGGATATTGTGCGCGGGGTCGAAGGCGAACAGCTCGTTTCCGGCTTTGGTAATCCGGCCCAGTTTGTCGTATTCGAACCGGGTCGTTCCCGTCCGTTGGTCGGTACTGTGGGTCAGGTTGCCGGTACGGTCGTAGCCGTAGCTGCGTTTGACGGCATAAGCCGATGTTACTGCATTTTTAGCTGTCTCGGTCTGCGTCAGCTCGTCGTTAAGTGCGGCGATTTGCCTTTTCAGACGGCCTAAGGGATCGAGTTCGTAACGGCTGGCGAGTTTACCCTGGGTGCGGTAGATTTCGCGGTGCAGCCGATCGCGTTCGATGTCGGAGACGACTTCGTCGTCGAGGCTGATTTGGTGCAGATGGCCGCTGCCGTAATACAGGTAGTTGATCTGTCTGCCGTCGGGCAGGACGGTGGCGGTACGGTTGCCGTTGAAGTCGTAGTGGTAGCGGACGGTTTCGGTAACGGGCAGATACAGCATATCGTACTGCGCATCGCGCCAGTCGGTTTCGGGCAATCCGTTTCGGGCGTTCTCTTCCTTAGTCGGTACTTTCCATTGGTGCTGGCCGATGATTTGGCCGTTTCCGTTGTAGTCGAAGCAGGTAAAGGTAAGCGTATAGGGAAAGGTCGTCTGAAGATTAATTTCAGATAACTTCGCGGTTTTATTCGGTCTTGATACGATCTACGATTAGTTAATAAGCTTCTGCTTTATTTTTTAAAACTGGAAGATAGCTTGTATTTCTATAAAAAATAACTACTTCATCGCTGTTTATAGATTTTCCTAAAATAATGATAACGCCGTTGTCTTTAAATAGGGCTATTTCATTTTTATGTTTTTCCAAAAACTTTTTTTGATCTTCAAAGGTGGTTTCTCCTCTAGAAAAAGCTTCAAATTCAGATGGATTATATTCTTCATAAGGAGAGTATATATTCTTAAATTCTTGTTTTATTATGTCGAAATCTACGCTCTTTAGTCCGAAAATTAAAACATTCTGTAGGATATTAGTTGATTCATCAAACTGTAAAAACGCCGTTAGATTATCAGAAACAGGTAATGCGTATGTGTTTGGCATTGGTATTTCTTTTTTTCCATAACTAATGTAAGAACTATCTGCCTTTATTAATTGAGGATATTTGGATAGCGCCTCATTAACAGTAATCTTGCCTATAGTTAATCCAAATGGGGCAACTTCTTTTTGAGAGGGGTGAGCGACATTTGTCAAGAATGCATACTTCTTATTTTTAATTAATGATTTTTCATCTAGATTGTTATCTGTAGGGTAGCAAGAAACTATTGATATTAAAAATAATGTTAAGTATATTACTTTCTTTATACACGAATGAATCATTAAGTTTACTCCTTTATTTATTACACAATGAATATGTTGTACATCTACCTAAACTAGCACCGCCACCGCCACCAAATAAAATATTTGCATTAAAGGTATTACTTGCAGCTTGCCCACGAGTAGGATCTGAAGTACATACACCACCTCCAGCTCCACCTACTGGGGTCGCTACACTACCATTGACGCATGTTGAATTTGACCACCCAGTAGAAACGTTGCTTGCGCTATATGAGTATTCTCCCCCTAACGTTAAACGTTCTGCAGCTCCTGTTTCTCCACAGATAGTCGCTGCTAAACATTTACCTGTTGTTCCGTCTGGAAAATTATTGTGTATCACAGATAAACGACCGCTACCTCCTGCAACCCCTTGTCCTTCTGCAACTATACTTAATGTGTGTGAAGAGGCTGGTAGAGTTTTTGGATGATTTGCCATGGCTGCTGCTAGTGCTTTATGATATTCAGCTTGAACACCTGGAGAATTTCCATAATCTCGAAGTAGTTGAAAACCATCCAATCCTAAAGGATCTATCCAGCTTTGTATTGAATTACCAAATCTATATATATTCTCCCCACCCAACAACCCAATCGGATCCTGATTGATGAATCTTCCACATTCCGGCTCATAGTACCTGAAGAAGTTGTAATGCAGCCCCATCTCACGGTCGCAATACTGGTTTTGCAGGCGGAAGGGTTGGTGAGCAGTTCCGGATATGTTGGTTTCACTCTTCAGTTTGCCCCAGCCGGTATAGTTGCCAAACCAAACCAGGTTGCCGTCTTTATCGGTCATCTCACGCGGGATGCCGATTTGGTCGCAGTGGAAGTAGTGGATTTCCTGTTTGCTTTCGCCTTCGGCATTGGTGTGGTTGCGGACCTGTGCCAAGGGTTCGTAGGAATCCGGGTCGGTGTAGAGATAGGTATATCTGCCGTCCGGGTGGACTTCCTGCAAGAGGTGGCTGCCGTCCCAGACGAATCCGGTTTCCCCTTCGAGGCCGTCTGAAGCTTCTTCGTTTTTCAGACGGCCTTTGCCTATCCTTCTGCCCAAGGCGTCGTAGGTGTAGAGCCAAGTTTCTTTGCTGCCGTCTTTTTTGAAGATTTCCGCTTTAACCAGTTGGTCATGCAGGTCGTAGAAGTAGTTCTGTACTTCGCCGTCGGCCAGTTCTCGGTGGATCAGGTTGCCGAGGTCGTCGTAGTAATAGGTCGTGCCGTTGTAGGTTTTCAGGCGGTTGTCGGGGACGGCATTGAGGTCGTCTGAAAGGATATTGTGCGCGGGGTCGAAGGCGAACCGTTCGCTGCCCGCTTGGGTAATCCTGCCCAGTTTGTCGTACTCGAACCGGGTCGTCCCAGTCCGCTGGTCGGTGCTGTGGGTCAGGTTGCTGGTGCGGTCGTAGCCGTAGCTGCGTTTGACGGCGGTTTGGCCATAACCCGCCGCTACTTTGGTTTTGCCTTTGCCGCCTTCCGTCAGGTCGTTGAGGGTGGCGATTTGCCTTTTCAGACGACCTAAGGGGTCAAGTTCGTAACGGCTGGCGAGCTTACCCTGTGTGCGGTAGATTTCGCGGTGCAGTTTGTCGCGTTCGATGTCGGTGATGACTTCGTCGTCAAGGCTGATTTGGTGCAGGTGGCCGCTGCCGTAATACAGGTAGTTGATCTGTCTGCCGTCGGGCAGGACGGTGGCGGTGCGGTTGCCGTTGAAGTCGTAGTGGTAGCGGATGACGTTTAGGGAAAGGTCGTCTGAAAATTTTCAGAGAACCTTGCGATGGCTTCTATGCTACTTCATTCAAGTCCATAATCAGGAATAGATAATTGAAATGGAGACAATATTAAAGACTCTCCGCTTTTAATATTTTTTACATGAAACAGTACAAGACCCATTGTCCAGCGTTTATCAGTTTGAATATCTAAATCACACTGTTCCTGTTCATTAATTGAAAAATGAATTCCCTGTTTATTTTCAAACTGAATTAATCCATTTACTAGAATACCAACAATAGCAAAAGGTGGTATCCACATTGCTTGTATAGCGTAGGAGTCAGTATCAGATAATTCAAAATAAAAATTATCTGATATTCCAATATTTTTTATTCTTTCAATAATAAATTTTTCATACTCTATATAATTTTCAATTATCTCATCAGGATTTCTCATAAAATCAAGACAATCAATAAACTCATATGAATAAGCAAAAAAATTTCTAATATCTTGCGGTTTATAAGGTAACTTCATTATATTTCCTCCTTAAAATATAAGTATGATTTTCTCAGCAAACCGCTGAGCATTTTCAGGGAATCGTGATTTTTGAACCTTAAATGAAAATAAGTCATTTCCTTTTCCATTATTAGGGCATTTTTCTTTTAATGCCTTGTTTATGTCTGATTCTATATTCTTCAATTCACTAGGCAAATCTTTTCCCATTGCTCCTTTTGTTAGCATATCAGTAGCAATAAAAGCATCAATATCTGAAGATGGACTCCAGTTCGTACCCTTATAACTACTTTTCCCTGAAGCGGTACTACCTCTTATTCCAACTCTCGCATCAGAGGCAATACTTTTAATATCATTTTCACGTTTTCCTACCTCAAGTTTAGTGTACTCAATAATGTCTTCTCTAGAACATGGGGTATTGCATGCACCAGGAGTAGGAGATAAACCTAGTAAATCAACCCATACTTGTGTATTTTTTGCAAACCGATAAAGATTCTCTCCACCCAGCAACCCAATCCTATCCTGATTCACAAACCGCCCCGCATCAGGCTCGTAATACCTGAAGAAGTTGTAATGCAACCCTGTTTCTTCATCGCAATACTGATTCTGTAAACGGAAGGGTTGGTATGCGTTATACGTTACCTTGGTTTCCTCTTTCAGACAGCCCCAACCGGTGTAGTTGCCAAACCAAACCAGGTTGCCGTCGCTATCGGTCATCTCTCTCGGGATGCCGATTTGGTCGCAGTGGAAGTAGTGGATTTCCTGTTTGCTTTCGCTGTCTTCGTTGGTCCAATTGCGTACCTGTGCCAAGGGTTCGTAGCTGTCGGGATCGGTGTAGATATAGGTATACCTGCCGTCCGGTTGGATTTCCTGCAAGAGGTGGCTGCCGTCCCAAACGAAGCGGGTTTCCTCTTCGAGGCCGTCTGAAACTTCTTCGTTTTTCAGACGGCCTTTGCCTATCCTCCTGCCCAAGGCGTCGTAGGTGTAGGCCCAAGTCTCTTTCGTGCCGTCTTTTTTGAAGATTTCCGCCTTAACCAGTTGGTCATGCAGGTCGTAGAAGTAGTTCTGTACTTCGCCGTCGGCCAGTTCTCGGTGGATGAGGTTGCCGAAGTGGTCGTAGTAATAGCTGCTGCCGTTGTAGGTTTTCAGGCGGTTGTCGGGGACGGTAGGGCTGTTGTGATCGGACAGGATATTGTGCGCGGGGTCAAAGGCGAACAGCTCGTTTCCGGCTTTGGTAATCCGGCCCAGTTTGTCGTATTCGAACCGGGTCGTTCCCGTCCGTTGGTCGGTACTGTGGGTCAGGTTGCCGGTACGGTCGTAGCCGTAGCTGCGTTTGACGGCGGTTTGGCCATAGCCCGCCGCTACTTTGGTTTTGCCTTTGCCGCCTTCCGTCAAATCGTTAAGGGTGGCGATTTGCCGTTTCAGACGACCTAAGGGATCGAGTTCGTAGCGGCTGGCGAGTTTACCTTGTGTACGGAAGATTTCGCGGTGCAGCTTATCGCGTTCGATGTCGGTGATGACTTCGTCGTCGAGGCTGATTTGGTGCAGGTGGCCGCTGCCGTAATACAGGTAGTTGATCTGTCTGCCGTCGGGCAGGACGGTGGCGGTGCGGTTGCCGTTGAAGTCGTAGTGGTAGCGGATGCTTTCGGTAACCGGCAGATACAGCATATCGTACTGCGCATCGCGCCAGTCGGTTTCGGGCAAACCGTTTCGGGCGTTCTCTTCCTTAGTTGGTACTTTCCATTGGTGCTGGCCGATGATTTGGCCGTTGCCGTTGTAGTCGAAGCAGGTGATGCTGTGGCGGTTGGCGGCACGGACGAGGTTGCCGTCCAAGTCGTATTGGTAAACGGTTTCCTGAACCTTGTCGTTGTTGCGGGCGAGGGTATGGATTAAGCGGCCCAATACATCGCGTTTGAACTCGGTAATCCGCAGCGGGGTTTGGCTGTCGAGGCCGTCTGAAAGCGGGGCGGCGTCTTTTTTGGGGACGGGTTGTCCGCCCAGCTGCGCCATCAGTTTGGCGGCGAGGGAGGCGTCATCGCCGAATTCACGCTGCTCGACCAGTTCGTTGCCGGCGTTGTAGCGGTAGCCGGTCAGTTTATGGTCGAAACCGCTTTCGGCAATCAATCGGTCAAGGGCGTCATAGGCAAAGCGGTAGCGCGCACCGTTTTCATTGGTGAGGCCGACTAAGCGGCGGGCTTGGTCGTAATGGTAGCCGAAGGTATGGCCCAGCGCATTGGTGCGTCGGGTCGGCAAACCGTCCTGGCTGTATTCGTAGGTGGTTTTGGCTTGGATTGTTATGGAAGAAATATTTCAGACGACCTCGAAAAAGGAGTGAGGTCGTTTGAAAAGCAGAAACCGCAACACCCTATGTTGTGGAGGTTTCATGCGAATTGCGGCTTGCTATCGTTATATCTAATGATACGGAGCAACTTAGTTTTAAAAAGGGAACAATGTTTGCAAGAAAAACTATGATTTACTAATTTTTTTTAATAGTTTAGTAATATTTTCTTTTTCGCTTTGATTAATTTCAGAATTATCTTGATAGTCCAAAAGCATAAAATATAACATATCTAAATAATTACACTTGGCTTTTTTTTTATCTAACTCTTTTTTAATATCTAAGATATATTTTAGTCTTTCAGGTTTATTAATTAATAAATATCGAATAATAAATCTTCCTATTTCGCAAGCCACTGAACTTTCATAAAGCTCAGACGCTGAAGTAATTTTATTTATTAATTTAAACCTTTTAGCTTTAGTTATTTGGGAAAAGTCAAGATCTGAACTTTCTAGGGTAATAATAAATTCCCAAAGCCCCCTATTTTGGATTATTTTTTTATTACTGAGGAGGTGATATATAAAAAAGAATGTGTCGTTATCAATAGTAGGTTGAAATATTGTGCTATCTAAGTTTAGAGAAATATATTCCAAAGCATCTTGTAAATCCTTTTTATTTTCTAATGAGTGTAAATATTTAATTATTTCTAGATTGCTCATTGCACTAATTATTTTATAGTTCATTTTCATAGCCTTTATATTTTAAAATTATGGCAATGCTAAACTACCAGCTCCTGCTACGGGGGTGGCAACAAATGATATAGCAACAGCTCTTACAATTTTATACCCTATGTAGATTGCAGCGGCGGTTCCCGCTGCTTTCCCCACAGTTTTCAAATTTTCTTGGGTTTGACTATTAGGTACTGAAGAAGGTGAGGTACATTTACCAGGGGATGGTGGAGGTAAATCATCGCAATTATCATTTAACCATTGTTTATGTTTTTTCAAAGTTTCTTTAAGTTGTTCAACTAGTTGAATATGTCCTTCAACTGAATCTCTAGGCTTCATACCAGGTTTGTGCTTATATGGTAAATTTCCAGGATTAGCTTTGATTTCTTGATTTCTTTTAATAATATCATTTTCTATATTGCTAATCTTTTTACGTCTAGCAATACAATCAGGATGGTCAAATGCAAATTTATTTTTTAATCCTAATATGTCAAGCCAACCTTGAACGTTCGGTGCAAACTGATAAACGTTAAAGCCACCCCACAACCCAATCGGATCCTGATTCACAAACCGACCCGCATCAGGTTCATAGTACCTGAAGAAGTTGTAATGCAACCCCGTCTCATGGTCGGCGTATTGGTTTTGCAGGCGGAAGGGCTGGTATGCGCTAGCCGTTACCTTGGTTTCCTCTTTCAGACGACCCCAGCCGGTGTAGTTGCCAAACCATAAGAGGTTGCCGTCTTTATCGGTCATCTCTCTCGGGATGCCGATTTGGTCGCAGTGAAAGTAGTGGATTTCCTGTTTGCTTTCGCCGTCTTCGTTGGTCCAATTGCGTACCTGCGCCAAGGGTTCGTAGGAATCCGGATCGGTGTAGAGATAGGTATATCTGCCGTCCGGTTGGATTTCCTGCAAGAGGTGGCTGCCGTCCCAAACGAAGCGGGTTTCTTCTTCGAGGCCGTCTGAAACTTCTTCGTTTTTCAGACGGCCTTTGCCTATCCTTCTACCCAAAGCGTCGTAGGTGTAGGCCCAAGTCTCTTTCGTGCCGTCTTTTTTGAAGATTTCCGCTTTAACCAGTTGGTCATGCAGATCGTAGAAGTAGTTCTGTACTTCGCCGTCGGCCAGTTCGCGGTGGATCAGGTTGCCGAAGTGGTCGTAGTAATAGCTGCTGCCGTTGTAGGTTTTCAGGCGGTTGTCGGTGACGGCATTGAGGTCGTCTGAAAGGATATTGTGCGCGGGGTCGAAGGCGAACACTTCATTACCCGCTTGGGTAATCCTGCCCAGTTTGTCGTACTCGAGCCGGGTTGTGCCCGTCCGCTGGTCGGTACTGTGGGTCAGGTTGCCGGTACGGTCGTAGCCGTAGCTGCGTTTGACGGCATAGACCGATGTTACTGCATTTTTAGCTGTCTCGGTCTGCGTCAGCTCGTTGAGTGCGGCAATTTGCCTTTTCAGACGGCCTAAGGGATCGAGTTCGTAACGGCTGGCGAGTTTACCCTGAGTACGGTAGATTTCGCGGTGCAGCTTATCGCGTTCGATGTCGGAGATGACTTCGTCGTCGAGGCTGATTTGGTGCAGATGGCCGCTGCCGTAATACAGGTAGTTGATCTGTCTGCCGTCGGGCAGGACGGTGGCGGTACGGTTGCCGTTGAAGTCGTAGTGGTAGCGGATGCTTTCGGTAACGGGCAGGTACAGCATGTCGTACTGCGCATCGCGCCAGTCAGTTTCGGGCAATCCGTTTCGAGTGTTCTCTTCCTTAGTCGGTACTTTCCATTGGTGCTGGCCGATGATTTGGCCGTTGCCGTTGTAGTCGAAGCAGGTGATGCTGTGGCGGTTGGCGGCACGGACGAGGTTGCCGTCCAAGTCGTATTGGTAAGCAGTTTCCTGAACCTTGTCGTTGTTGCGGGCGAGGGTATGGATTAAGCGTCCCAATATATCGCGTTTGAACTCGGTAATCCGCAGCGGGGTTTGGCTGTCGAGGCCGTCTGAAAGCGGGGCGGCGTCTTTTTTGGGGACGGGCTGTCCGCCCAGCTGCGCCATCAGTTTGGCGGCGAGGGAGGCGTCGTCGCCGAATTCGCGCTGCTCGACCAGCTCGTTGCCGGCGTTGTAGCGGTAGCCGGTCAGTTTATGGTCGAAACCGCTTTCGGCAATCAGGCGGTCGAGGACGTCGTAGGCAAAGCGGTAGCGCGCACCGTTTTCATTGGTGAGGCCGACTAAGCGGCGGGCTTGGTCGTAGTGGTAGCCGAAAGTATGGCCCAAGGCGTTGGTGCGTTGGGTCGGCAGACCGTCTTGGCCGTATTCGTAGGCGGTGGTATGACCTTCGCCGTCGGTATGGGTGGTCAGACGACCTGCACCATCGTAGCCGAAGGTCTCTTTGCTACCGTCGGGATAGAGGGCGAGGGTAAGGTTTTGATCGGCATCGTAGTGGTATTCGGTGTGCTGTCCCAGCGCATCGGTAATACGCGCCAGCTGTCCTTCGGGGGTATAAGAGAGTTTGGTTTCGTAACCCGAACAGTCGGTAATCCGGTCGGGCTGATGGTTTTCGTTATAGTGGTAGGCGGTACTGCTGCCGTTCGGATCGGTTACCGACAGCAACAGACCGTTGCCGGCATATTCGAAACGGGTGATGTGTTTCAGCGGGTCGGTATGGGTCAGCAGGTTGCCCGCTTCGTCATAGGTATAGCCGTGGTAACGGCTTTCGGCATCACTTTTACGGATCAGACGGTAGCTGTCGTCATAGTCGAAATGCAGGATAACGCCGTCCGGACGGGTAATACTTTCTACCTGGCCTTCATTACTGTACTGATAACGGGTAACGCGTCCCATTGCATCGGTATGGCTGAGCAGACGGCCCAAGTCGTCGCGTTCCATCAGGTTGGTGCTGCCGTCGGCAAACACCCGTTTGGTCAGCTCGTTGTTGTAATCGTAATGGTATTGCTCGGTACGGCCCAGTATGTCGGTTACCTCGGTGTAACCTTCGTGATAGGTAAAACGCCATTCCTCGCCCAAAGAAGTCCAGTTGCGGATGACTTTGCCGGTTGGGGTGTAATGGTCATATTCGTATTCCGATACCAATCCGGCCGCATCCGTATGCGACACCATCAGATTGTTTTTATAGCCGAAGCTGCGTTTGACGTTGCCGTCGCGACCGATGACGTGGATTAAGTCACCGCTGCCGTTGTATTCGTAGCGGACCAGTGGATTGCCGACCCGAATGGTTTCGCCGAAGGATGGCAAACCTTCCAACAGCGACACCGACAGCAGCCGCATTTTGGGTGACTGCTCATCGGCCACATTGCCGAAGTTCAGTGAGAATACCCGGCCGTTGCCGTCAATAATGTATTGCGGCAGACCGGTCAGCGGATGATAGACGAAACGCTGATGGTTGCCGTTGGTGTCTTCTACCGCGACCAAAGGGAAGAGGGTGGCATCTTCGTCCGAACCGTCTTCCGCTACGGTTAAAGGGGCAAAACGCAGTGCTATCGAACCGTCCAGCGAAGCAATGACGTAATGGCCGTCCGGATTCTTGCTGAACCAAATCTGTTCGCTCTCGAACAATACCGGCTCTTCGTCATCTTCATCCACTTCCGGCAAAGGGAACAGACGGCCCTGATCGTCGATATAGGCCAATCCGGCCGCATCGCGGATGATGCGTTGGCAGCCCGGTACGCTCCAGCCCTCACCGAGCCAGCCGGTACCGTCCTGGTCGGAATAATAACTGCGGCTCCAAACCAGCGGCAGGATGCCTTCAAAGGCAAAGTCGGTTTCATTTGTCAAAAACTTCAAACCATGTATCGGATTGACCGGACGGCCGGCACCTACCGCACCCTTACAGGACAGACAGGTTTTAGGGGGGAGTCTTTTGCTGAACTTGCCGTTCATATGGAACATATCGCCGGTACGCACGATATAGCGTTTGCGGATTTTAACCGAGGAAGAATGGCGCATCGGCCAGGCAGGTTTGGTGGCGGTGCGGCTCTTTACCCCTTTGCGGCCAGGAAGGGCGATTTCGTCGCCATAAGTTTTATCCGTTTTACTGGCTTTAAAGACAAAAGCAGGCTTGCGGTTGAGGCGTACGTCTTTGGCGACGGTTTTGGCACCGCCGAGGTCGGCAAAGAGCGGGAAGGGAATGGGTGGAACGGAAGGGGGAGCGGGCGGAGGCGGCCAACAGAAATCGGGGATGGTAAAGACAACGCGGAACTTGCTGCTTTTACGGGCGATTTTATTGACGGCCATGGGGTGCTTTACTCCAGAGATTGGATGATGATATGAAGATTGATATCCGTTGACTGAATCTTACTTTATTTAGATATGAATAAAAAGGTCATCTGAAAAATTTCAGGTAAGCTTTTTGTAAAAGTTATTGTACGGCTAGGAGAAACAGGAATGAATAGACTAAAATACTAGTATTATAAATTTAACATAATATAAATTAATTTCCTTTTCTCTATTCTTCTACAAATTCCGCTTATTGTTCCTATATGTCAAATGAGAATTAATGATACTCTAGAGAGAGTGCTCATAGTACTCCAATTTTTAGTATGTAATCAATAGGTTTTAAGATAAATTTGGCTACTTAATTTTACCTTACCTTTACTACCTAATTTATTGTGTAGTGGAATAGGGGAGGTATAAGAATACCAAGTAGCATCAAACTCTTGTGAAATAAATAAAGCGTCGAGGATAGCTAATTTATACTGCAAAGGCTGTCTGAAACATTAAGTCCAGACGGCCTATTTTGCAAATTTTTTTGGCAAGCTGATAAGTTAAACTATAAGAAATTTGCAAGTTAATTACATTATGAATATAAAATAATAATCTTACAAGATCTCATCTGGCCGACCTTTAATTTCAAAACCTATGTTCTATTTTAATTAGAAATTCATTCCGTTTATAACGATTTAGCCAGGACGAGCTTTTGTTGTCGGTGTGTTTGATGCTGAAAACGGGCGTGATGCCGCGAAGGAAAGGGCGATCGAATTTGATGTCTAACTGATAGGTGCGTTCGAAATCATGGCGGCGGGTTTCCAGCCAGGCATGGTAGTCCTGATAGGCTGTTTTACGCCAGATTGCCTGAAAGGTGGCGTCGATGCCGGATTCGAAACGTTTGTTGACACCCGCGCGCAGGCCGTGTCGACGGTAGGAATCCACTTTTTCGCGGCTGTTTTTGCGTAGATAGTCGTAGCCGCCGAATATCAGCCAGTCTTTCGGCAGGGCGTAGATGGCGGTGGTGAACAGAAGCGTCTGCGGGCCGTTGAAATGTTTTAATTCGCCGCGGTAGCGGTCGTATTTGTGGTCGAGCTGCACGCCCAGCGAGGCTTGGTCGGAAAAGGTGCGGCTGTATGCCGTGCTGATGCCGGCGCTGCTGTCGCGCAGTTTGCCGCCCGACCATTCGTATTGCACCTGCGGGCCGACACTGAAGGAATGGTCTTTGTTCTGAAAACTGTAGGCGGGGCTGACGTTGATATTGTGTTCGCCGTATTCTTTGTTGCCGGGATAGAGCCGGCCCCATGCGTAGCCGCCCAGTTGCAGACCGTGGTGGCCGTTGAGTGAAATGCGTCTGCTCAAGTTGGCTTCATATACCCACATCCGGTTTTTCAACGCATCGGGCGCGTAGGCGTCAAGCTGTTCGTTGCGGCAGGACAGCATTCCGGCATCGTCCAGAATCGGCTGCCCGTTCGAATCGAAACCGCAGCTTGTCTGATTGCGGACAACCGTCGCGCCCGACGACTGGTTTAAGTTGGTGTCGTAACCCGCGCCGAACGAAACCGAGCCGCTCCACGCATCGCGTTTCTTCAAAGCGTCGGCAAACACTTTGATTTTCTCATTGACGGCGGGCACTTCGGGAATATCGATGCCGTCGAACAATGCCGCCGATTCTTTGTTTTGTTTGTCTATAAACAGCAGCCGCGCCAAATCCAGGCGGCCGCGCAGAAATTCGGGATTTTGGTGGTAAAGCTTGCGGTATTTCGCCAGCGCGGCCTTCAAATCGTCGCGGAACACCGCCTGATTGGCCTCGGCAAACAGCACTATATCGGGATCGTAAACATCCTGACGGCGGTAAATGTCCAACAGCCGCACCGTTTCCTCTTCGTTTTGCGCGTTGACCGCCTTCATCAGCGACAACGCCAAATCTTCGCCGTCCTGCACTTCTCCCGCGCCGAACTCAACCGCCGTATTGTCCGCTTCGTTCCTTTCCTGCTGCGCGCGGCGGAGTTCCGTCCCCTGTTTGAGCTGCATGAAGCGGTCTTCCCTGTCGTCGGCAAGCGCGTGGGGCAGCAGGCTGATAAAAAAAGGAAGGAGCAAAAGGCGTTTCATAAAATTCTTTCCTGTGTATCGGGCGGCTTTGTTTTTCAGACGACCTTTTCAAAGAAAAGCTGACATTTCATCTTTACCGGGCAAAAACATTTTTTATTTGAATGAAAGCCCCTGCCGGGTCGTCTGAAAAATGAGCTTCTCAAGCCCATCGAAGCAGCACGCCTTCAAACTCACGGGCCGTTCGGAAAATACCGGCTTAAACGCATTGCGAAGCCCGATATTTCCGAACGGCCCTGTACGATGTGCATTGTGTGTCGGATGATTTGTGTTTTATAGGCGGACGGAATGAGGAACGTCAAAAACCGTCCGCCTTATCGCATTATGATTCATTATTTGCCGGTTTTCGTACCGCCAAAGGCAGTGTTGAGTTCACTGTTTCGGCCAAAATCAGCCACGCCCGCAATCGCTGCGCCTTGGTTGCCGAAGAAATGACCACGGGTCGTACCGGCCACTTTGTTTGCTGTAGCTTTACCGGAGAAGGAAGCCTGAACCGTATTAATCGTGGCATTGTTGATGGTGACATTCAAACCTGCGCGTTCCATTTCTCCGTTCAGCGTTCGCTTACCGAAATCAGCTTTCAACGTACCATTCAAGAGGGCTGTATTTTGCGTATGATATTGGTTGATACCCTTAACCGTATAAGTGGCAGTACCCGTAGTCGGCAGATTGGTGGTTCGGCCCGTGCCGCTATAGAAGGCGGTGTAATTCGTACCTTTTGTACCGACAGCCGCACCAGGTGCAACATTAGACCAATCACCGAAATAGACATCTAAATTGCCTACTTGTGCGTAAGACAGGCGGCCTAAATGGGAGTGATCATGCATAGGAATGCGTTCCCATATACCACCACTCATACGGTGTAGGTTTGCCACTGTTACGCCATTTCTATCCTTAGAAGCAATTGAAGAATAAAATAACTTCACTAACGGATTGTTACGAACTGCATTAACCTGTTCAAATGATACTGGTTTATTGTTCGCATATTTCTTCTTCGCTGTATCCTTAAGGGTATTATCGACAATATTGATAGCAGCCTTACCGACATATTTACCCGAATCTTCTACTGTTGTTTCCAGATGACGTACATTTGCTGCATTATTCGCAACAGTTTTATCACTTGCCGGATTAGCAGCATACGCAACAGAAACAGAAGACAATGCAAAGATAGCAATTGCAAATGAATTCATTTTCATTTTGAAATCCTTTGTCAAATAATTGAAAATTCCCCAAAAAAAGAATCACCAAATAAACTATATGGAAGATTTCTTTCTCAGGCAGAACTATCATACCATAAATATTCGTAATGATAATAGTTTCTTTTTATATTAGAACTTGCCTGTAATCCCTATTCTGATGGTTCTACCCGGCGCGGGCATATGGGTAGGATTGATTGGGTCAAGATAATAGCGATTGCCCAAATTCGTTCCAACCAGTTCGGCGGTTAGGTTCTTGCCGATTTTGTAGCGCAGATAGGCATCCCATGTAGCGACAGGCTGCCATCTCATATAGTCGGGGTCTGCCTGTTTTCCATTACCTGCTTGGTCGTGATATGCCTGAAAAATCGCCCTGCGGTTTTGATAAACCCTACTGTGGAAATGGAAACGGACGCCGCTTTCCAGTTTATTGCTAAAGAATCGCCCGCCCAAATCTGCATCGATAGACCAGCGGGGTTGAATCGCCGTAGCAAGATAACCGCTAGTGATGCTGCCATGATTACAGGTTGGATGTTTGATTAATTTTCCTTCTTGAAGATATTTTGATACAACATCAATATCCCTGTATGCATAAGAATCATCACACATCCAGTTTTTCAATGTCCTCAGTACGCCCAATCCGCCAAAAAATTTTCCAGTATCGAAACGCGTCTGCAATTCCACGCCTGTCCTCAATAATTTGTCGAACTGCTCAAACTCGAGATTGTAGTCGCGGTCGATGACGTTTTTTGTTTTGTTGTGGAAGTAGTTGATGCGGAAATCCGCACTTTTCATTTTCGGAAACAACCCTGTCAAATCATGAATATAGCCGATCTCCCAGTTTTTTGCGTGTTCGGGCTTCCAGCCGTAGCCGTAACGTGCGAATGAGCCTGCCGCTGTCGAGAAGCCGTATGTCCCCTCAAAAATGCTGGGAAAGCGCAGGGTTTCGGTATAGCGCAGATAGGCGCGGGCATAATCGGTAAAATTGACGGTCGCGGAAAAAGCTGGAGCCCACCCGCTACCGCCCTGTTTTCGGGCGCGCTGCAACTCCGCAGGTGTAATCGGAGTCAGATAATTATCCCCGCCATCTCTTGCAAGCACTTTATATGGCAACACCATACGGGGACTGTCAGGGTTATTTGGATCGTATGCGGGGTTGACCACAGGTGTAACCAAACTAGGTGTAGAGAAAATCGGATTTGTACTCGGATTCAAACGGCCTTTATCGTCCTTAAGCCAATAGTATTCCAGCTTGTCCAGCATTGGTCTGTTTTCGTCATGACGGGGGGTGGGATTTAATATTGCCAACCCTCTTTCATCTATTACGATACTGTCTCTTGCCGCATTGAATTCGTCATTGTTAACCGCATTCAGATAATCACGATATTCCTGCTCGGTAGCCACACGTGTCAGCTTGTAAGCCATCCCACGATTCATCATCAAAGGCTGCCCCCAACTGTCTATTCCCGTTTTCAAACGCTCACTGTGATCTTGTATTTTGAAGTTGGTATAGCGCGCACCTGCCGTCAGTGTCAGCCAGTTCAGCGGCTGATACCGGAAATTGAAACCGAGATTCCATTCCCTACGCCTACCGTTGCGCGGTTCTCCGAAATTGGTCAACTCATAATTGGCTCGGATTTTGCCTTCTTCCACTTCTTCGGGGTATTTGTCCCTTCCCTCATTACGCAACTCTTCGGCAAACTCATTACGGGATCTCAATTTTTCATTTTGGAAATCACCCATTAAGGTCAGCGTCAGTTTATCGTGCAATTTCATACGGTTGGAAAAATTGAAACCGTTGCGGGTATTGTTGGCATAGTAGGCATTGCCCTCTATGGTATTGAAGCGCCCGTTGGTATTCGGAAGCTGTTCGACGACATCCGGTTTTTTTGTGTAACCTGCTTCTTCAATTATTCTCTTGGTTTCTTCGTCATAGGTATGCCATCGATTCATGGCGGTTTTCCATGGAGACAGATTATCCACCCTGTCTTCATACAGAGCATCGCCGGGTGAACCGCCTGCTGTATTGGTTTTGGATTTGGTACGGGTTGTCCACAATGATGCGCTCAAATCTATCCAGCGGCTGCCCTCGGGCTTCCATGCATAATCGATATTGTAGGAACGCTGCTTAACCCATGCCCTCGGCCATTCTGCAATCTTATTCAAGTTTTCCGGCGTGGCATAAATCGGACCGATAACGCGGGAAGGCATGATTTCGCCAAAAATAGCATCAGTATGGCGTAGGCCGAATTTAAGAGTCTGATGGTTCGGCAGACGGAAGGTGGTTTTACCTACCCATGATTTGGTTTCGAGCGAAGTATTGGTTACCTCTCCGCCCGGATGATAAAAAAGTCCGATCTTGGCAATGTCAGGTGAACCTAACATATTTTCACTACCGTAAAATTTTTCGCCTCTTGCCGCGGCATCTGCAACCCGTCTGTTTAATTCATTGACCGTTTCCATCGTCCAAGGACCGATGTAACCGTAGCGTTCCGCACCTTTTTTACCGGAAAAATAATTGCCTTTACTGCGGTAGGCATAGGCAAGCATGGCATCGAAATTGTCCTGCTTGGTGGCGGCGGCAATGCGGTAGGCTTTATCCTTCCCAAATTTATTGCGTCCGTTGAAACGCTGGTCGATTCGGTCGGTATCGTCCAACATCGCCCGCCAAATACCGCCGAGTGCGACAACAGGCGCATCCAATGTCCGATAATCGACCGATTTTTCATAGACATTGGCACGTTGTTTGATGGAATTATTGGAAGCCTCCGCCTTCACTTCAAATCCGTATTTCTGCCCTTCGGGGACAATATCGTCGGCATCAATGGTTTTCAGGGCGACGGAGCCGCCTATGCCGCTTTTCATATCGCGGCTGAACGAGGGGCCTTTTTCGATGGAAACGCTGCTGATGATGTTGGGGTCGACGTAGTTGCGGTTGTTTGCGCCTGCGTAGCCGCGCCAGACGGTAATCGCCTGCTCGGTGCCGTCGATGGTAACGGGAATCCGTCCCTGTCCCTGTACGCCGCGTATATTTGGGTCCAGCGCACCGCTGTTGCGCGCGTCGCCGCTGTACACGCCGGACATACCGCTTAAAAGGTCGGATACGGTGTTGCCTTTGAAGGTTTCGACTTCGTTTTTGCCTTTGTAAAGATTGACGATTTCGCGGGTATAAACTCGGTTTTTACCGATTTCATCCTTATTTCGAGTTCCTTTGACAGTGATGGTATCGAGAATAACTGTCGAATTATCTGCAGCATAAACGGTAGGTGCAAAACCAATGGCGGCGATACAGGCGGAGAGGGTTGTAATTTTGATCGGTTGCATAGAATGTATCCATATGGCTTGATTGGTAAGGCCGTCTGAACAAGACAGACCGAAAATAGATGCGATTACACTCTGACTGAATTTAGGTAAATAAGTTTGATTATTATTTATAATTTTGTGTAATTCTAACTAATTTTTAATAATATGGAAATGTTTTTGAGTCTGAAGTAAATAGAAGGATGAGGGATAAGAGGAACAAATAAAAACTTGTTTGAAAATTTCAGATAGCTTTTGATTCGGATTTCAAATGCAACACTCGGGCACCAGTGGTTGGAACAGATTTAAAAATAAAATACTTGGCGTTTCATAAGCTAAATGTTTTTTCGGCGATGCGCTTTTCTGATTTTTGCCGATGAAGGTGTCGGCTTCCCAATTGCCGATGTGAGATTTTTGGTCAAAGACGGCGGATGGGTTTTCTACGCTGACGAGGTCGGGCACTTTGCCCCTGGTTCATGAATTACTGATTTAGCTGCGTCATACTATATTTTGCGATTCGAAATGGTTGTTAGTGCTGTCTTACGGTTTCTAAACTTGCAAAAACCGCCTATTTGTTTTATAAATGAAAACCATTTTTATTCGAATAATAAGGTTATGTAATGAAAAAGAAAGCGATTGCCTGTGTAGTAGGGGCGGTTTTTTCCGGACATTTATATGCGGCTCAGATGCCGGTAGAGCAGGCCGAAATAGAGCCTGTGGTGGTTACTGCCGACCGTAATGCGCAAACCTTGGATAAAGCCGCGCCGAATGTGTCGGTTATCGGACGCAAAACCTTGAATCAAGCCTCGGCGCAGAATTTGGACGATATCGTGATGTATGAATCCGGCGTCAGTGTGCCGTCTGACAACAACCGCCGTGGCCATGCGGGCATTAATATCCGGGGCATAGACGGCAACCGCATTCTGATGATGGTGGACGGTGTGCGCATTCCCGAATCTTATGCAGGCGGCGGCTCCAACGGTGCGATTTCGGGACGCGATATGGTCGAAAGCGACACGCTCAAGCAGGTCGATATTGTCAAAGGACCTTATTCCGCGCTCTACGGCAGCGATGCGCTCGGCGGCGTGGTGAACATGGTCACGCTCTCACCGAGCGATTTCGTCGATGCGGATAAACGCGGTCATTTCAGTTTGAAACACGGCTATCGCAGCCGCGACCGCAGTCACGGCGTAACAGCGACAGCCGCCGGTTTCCATGAAAACGCCGAAGGTCTGCTGATGCTGACGCGCCGTCAAGGTCATGAAACCGAAAACATGGGCAGCGATACCAGCTACTCGACTGCACGTACTGCTACCAACCCGCAGAAAAACAATGCCTACAATATCTTGGCGAAAGGCAATATCGGCAACGAACGCCACCGCTTGGAAACTTTGTACGAGCAGTATTACCACGCCAACGATACTGTATTGGCAAACGGCTTGGGTTCGCAATCGCGCGGGCCGGTAACCATTGCAACATCCGAGAGCAACGCCCGAGACCGCATCCGCCGTCAACGTATCGAAGCGGGCTACCGCTACACTGGTGAAGGCCGTCTGAAAGAAGCGAACCTGACTGCCTATCAGCAAAAATTGCGTACAGAAGACGATGCCGTCGATGTCAGCATGACGCGCATGGGCGCGCGTCTATTAGGTAACTCGACCCGTTATTCCGACTACGGTTTCAATCAGACCATACGCGGACTGAACGGGCGAGGCGTGTGGGAATTTGATGGCGCGGTCAAACAAACCGTCGTTGCCGGCGCAGAATATAAACACGCCGAGACCGCCCGTCCGCGTGACAGCCTGACAGTGGACAACCTGACCGGCGCCGTCAGCAAAATCTATGCAGGCAGCACCTATCCGAATAAAACTTTCCCCGATAGTAAGCGCAAAACGTTTAGCGTTTACGCGCAAGACAGCCTGACCTTCGGCAACGGCATCGTCCTGACCCCGGCCTTGCGTTACGAAAAAGACAAGCTGAACACTTCGACCGACCAAGCTTATCTTAACGCCAACCCCAGCGGAACGGCGACGCGCTTCAGTGATTCCGCGTTTACGCCCAGCCTGCGCCTGAGCGTGCCGATGGGTGAGCAGTTCACCGGTTTCGCTACTTATTCCCAAGGCTTCCGCACGCCGCCGTTTGACAGCGCGACCATGGCGTTTGCCAATACGACCTACGGCTATGCCGTCATTCCCAATGCCAACCTCAAATCCGAACGATCCAACAGCTTTGAATTGGGGATGAAATTTAAAAACGAACGCACCCGTGCGCAAGTCACCGCGTTCTACAACCGTTACCGCAACTTCATCAACCGCACTGAAATCGGTACCTCCACCGTTGGCAGACGCCCAATTATCCAGTACCAATATCAAAACCTAGATAGGGTCAAAACCTACGGTGCAGAAGCCTCTGCCGCCTACAAATTCCTGCCGGGCTGGCAGGTTTCCGGCAGCATCGCTTGGATGAGCGGCAAACAGCAAGACGGTACGCCGCTGGATTCCGCTTATCCGCTCAACGGCGTTTTGGGCTTGGATTACACGCAGGAAAAATGGGGTATCGGCACCAAGCTGCGCTGGTCGAAAAAACACAGCCGCGTCAGCAGCGACACTGTTTTCCAAGCGCCGGGGTATGGCGTATGGGATGTCGGTGCGTGGTACAAGCCGTTTAAAAACCTTGAAATCGGCGCAAACATTTACAACGTCGGCAACAAAAAATACTGGCAGCATGCAGACGTTGCCGGCATGAGCCGTACCAGTGTGATGGACTTGTACACCGAAAGCGGCCGCAATTTCGCCGCAACCGTACAACTGAAGTTCTAAAGTGATTCAACCGTTTTCAGACGGCCTGAGAAAGTGAGCAGGCCGTCTGAAAGCATTCGACAAGGAAAATCAATGAAACTCAAACTCCTTCTGCTTTCCGCGCTTATTTCGTTGGCCGGCACTGCACACGCGCAACGCATCGTCGTGTTAACCCCTGATACGGCAGACATTGTTGCTGCGCTCGGCGCATTGGACGAAATTGTCGGCCGAGATCAGACCGTTCAAAACCCGGCGTTGAAAAACAAGCCCAGTATCGGCATTCATCGCCGTCTGACGGTTGAGCCGATTGTGGCCGCCAAACCCGACATTGCCATCGGTTCATGGATGGCGCAGCCTGCCGATATTTTTGCCCACCTGCAAAAAGCAGGCATTAAAGCCGTCAATGTTGCACCCGACGACAGCATCGCCGCCTATCCGCAAAGTATCCGCAACATCGGTCAGCTTATCGGTAAAAGCGCGCAGGCGGACAAGTTGGCAAGCAAGTGGCAGGCGGATATGAAACAGCAGCCTTCCAACGGCAAACGCTACCTCTTCAGCTACGACGGGCGCATCGTATCGGGCAAGAATACTGCCGCCGACGAAATCATCCGCCGTGCCGGCGGTATCAATGCCGCAGCCGCCATTGACGGCCTCAAACCGATGACGCGTGAGGCATGGATTGCGGCCAAACCCGACATCATCATTATTGCCGACCACAACACTGCCATGATAGGCAACGTCAAAACCTTTGCCGCACGTCCCGAAATCGCCGGCTCGCCTGCCGCGAAAAACGGCAAAATTTATTTGTGGAAGGCCAACGATATGTTCCGTTACGGGCTGGATACGCCGCAAGTGATTCAGCGTTTGCACGGTTTGGCGAAATAAACGCGCCTGATTTGAAAAAACTGCCCGATTTTTGTTTTCAGACGGCCTTGATGTGTTCCTTCTTGTTGAGGAGGCAAAACGGCTGTCTTAAAAATGCCGTCTGAAACCGTTCCTCAATCCGCTTGAACCGCATGATGTCATGAAACCGCATACCCTTACCCTCTGCCTGCTGCTTACTGCCGCCGCCGTTTATTTGTGCTGCGGCATCGGTTTTGGCGCGTGGGAGTCGCCGCTGGCGATGGATGAAACCGTCCGCCAAATTCGTTTACCACGCATCTATACCGCGCTTTTGGTCGGAGCCGGTTTGTCCGCTTCGGGGGCGGCATTGCAGGCTTTATTTGAGAACCCGCTGGCCGATCCGAGTTTGATCGGGACATCGGGCGGTGCGGCCTTGGGCGTGATAGTGTTATTGGCTTTGGGCGGCGGCGCGATGGGTGTGCCGGCGGCGGCTTTTCTCGGTGCATTGGGTGTGTGCCTGCTGATTTTGGCGGTGCACAAACTACTCGGCGGCGGTACTTTGGGATTGCTGGTGTTGGGTTTTGTGTTGAGCGCGTTTTCGGGTGCGGTAGTCAGCATGATTTTGTTTTTATCTGACGATTTGGTATTGCGCAGCGCGACCACATGGCTGTCGGGCAGCCTTGCTGAAGCCGGTTTCTCATCGCCTGTCACGGCAATCGCGGTCATGTTGCCAGGTTTTCTGATTTTGCTGTCGGCAGGCAGGCGGCAGGACGTTTTGATGACGGGGGAAGACACGGCTGCCAGTATGGGGGTGTCGGTTGGGGCATTGCGTGTGCAAACCGTAATTGGCGCAGCATTGATGACGGGGGCGGCGGTGTCGCTTTCGGGCATCATCGGTTTTCTCGGCATGATGATCCCCAATGTGCTGGCGCAAACCGTCGGTGGCAGCCGCCGCAAATTGATTGCGCTGTCGGCTTGGTTGGGCGCAGTATTTTTGATGGTGGTGGACGGCGCGGCGCGCTGGCTGACATACCCTGTCGATCTGCCGGTCGGTATCGTGATTGCCTTATTGGGCGGACCGTTTTTTATGTATTTGTTTATCAAGCCTTTGAAAAGCCGTTGATGTTTGAACAGGCCGTCTGAAACTTCATTGCCTCATATTTTTTGCCATGCACTCTTTATTTCAAATCCGTAATCTTTCCGTCCGCGTCCAAGACAAAACCCTGCTAGAAATCGATCAACTGGATATACCTCACGGCATAACCGTTATTATCGGCCCAAATGGTGCGGGTAAATCTACTTTGCTGCGGGCCTTAATCGGGCAAACAGGGCAGGGGGAAATCACGCTTTTCGGTGAGGCCGTTGCGCCGCAAATCCGCACGGGCAGGGTGGCATGGGTCGGGCAGCATGGCCGTTACAACATGCCGATGAGCGTACGCGAATACATTGCGTTGGCATCATTCGTACAAAAAGGCCGTCTGAACCATGAATGGGCGGACGAGTTGCTCGATTATTTTGATTTGACGGTCTTGGCGGATAAGCGCATCGGCAAGCTCTCAGGAGGCGAACAGCAACGCGCCAACATCATCCGCGCCCTGTTGCAAAACGCGCCGGTCTTGCTTTTGGACGAACCGTGCAACCATCTCGATATCCGCCACCAACACCGCCTGATGCAGTATTTGGTCGGGCATTTGAACCGTGCCTCATCAATGATGGTATTGCACGATTTAAACCTCGCCGCGCGTTATGCGGAACATATTATCTTGATGAATAAGGGAAAAGTAGTTGCATCAGGCAAGGTGGGCGAAGTGATGCGCCCCGACTTGCTTGAATCGGTTTACGGTTGGCAGATACGCCGTTGCAAAGATGAGGCAGGGTTTTATTTCAGAAGCTGAGCGCCAAAAGGCCGTCTGAAAAACGATAAATAAAATTTATTGTATTGTTCAAAAATAAAACGAGATGGGAGGATGTTCTCAGCTTGAAGAACCAAATTTTGCGCATTTCACAAGTAAAATGCCGATTTCCATCAAATAGAAATATATTTTATTATTTATAGAATACAATATTTTAAAATAATACTAATTTTTAATTACACAAAAATATTGACAAGAAAATGATGATGGTTATTTAATATATAAATCTTATTAATAATTTTTATTAATCATTATCATGGTACAGCAGCTTGTTTGGACTCCGAAACAATCCGCGCCCAAGGCATTTCCCGAACGTCAGGCATTAATGCCTGTTTGGGGCGGTGTTCCAATGCCGCGTCCCCAGTGGCAGAACATTTGGAAGAAAAAGCTTCCCTATGCTACCGATGTGGATGCGCTTGCTTATCTGCATATTCCATTTTGCGCCAACCATTGCGTTTTTTGCGGCTTCTACCGTAATGCGTGGAAGGATAGCCAAAGCAGCGTGTACACCGACAAAATTATCGAAGAAATGGCCGCTGAAGCCGAAGTTCGTACAGGCAAGGGCAAAATCCGAGCTGTTTATTTCGGGGGCGGTACGCCGACCGCATTGCTTACGGAAGACATCGTCCGCTTGATTCGTGCCTGCTATCAATATCTGCCGCTTGCCGAAGACTGCGAGTTCACCATCGAAGGGCGCATGAGCCATTTCAATTTGGAAAAAGCACAGGCCTGTCTCGAAGCAGGGGCCAACCGCATTTCCATCGGCGTGCAAACCTTCAATACCGCCATCCGCCGCCGTCTCGGCCGCAAACACAGCGGCGACGAGGCGTTTGAATATTTGGCAAAATTGTGCGAGCTTGATGCCGTAATTGTGGCCGATTTGATGTTCGGCCTGCCCAATCAAACCGATGAGGTTTGGCAAAACGATATTGCACGAGCCGCCGAACTGCCGCTGTCCGGTTTGGATACGTATGCGTTCAACCTTTATCCCATGCTGCCCATCAACCGCATGATTGAAAAAGGTGCATTTCCGACACCGCCGGGTTTCGATATTCAGGCAGACCAATATGCCTACACGGTTGAAACACTGCTGGAAAAAGGCTGGGAACAGGTCAGCAACAGCCACTTCGCCTATCCCGGCCGCGGCGAGCGCAACCGCTACAATACCCTGATCAAATCCGATATTTCCTGTTTAGCATTCGGCTCCGGAGCAGGTGGTAACTTCGGCGGTTTCAGCTATCAGGTGCAGGGCGATTTGGAGAGCTATCTTGCCACGCCGAAAGGCGAGAAAAACATCGCATTTATGAGCGGCCATAGCCCAAATAAAGCACTTCTCAGCAAAGTCCAGCACGATATTGAAACAGGCCGTCTAAATCCATCATTGTTCGACGGCAACAAAGCAGCGCAAAAGCTGATTGCCCAATGGCAGGAAATGCAGCTTTTTAAAGAACCCGATTCAGACGGTCTGATCCGTTTGAATACCAGCGGCCGTTATTGGTCGCCCACCCTTATCCGCAAACTCATGCTCACTCTTCCGACTCAAGAAAAGGATCAAACCATGCAAAAACTTTCAGCCGAACAACAAACCATGTTACGCCAATCATTGGAAAAAAATCCCGGCCAAGTGCTGGAAATGCTGGCCGCGCAAAACCAATGCAGTTTTGAAGACGTTATCCGCTGCCTGCCTGAAGAGAACGTGCGCCAAACCGAAGGCAGCCGCATTGTCGAAATTCTCCAAGCCATCGCAGCATGGGATGAATCCGTTACCTTTATCGCCCACACCCCCGATGCCATCGTCGAAGTCAGCGGCAAACTGCCTAACGGCAAAGTCGGCCGCGGTTTCTACAACTTTGACCATCCCGAAACCGACGGCGGCGTACACGGTCATATCTATTACGAAAACTGCGCCTCCATCTACCTTTTGGAACGCCCGTTCATGGGCAAAGCCACTTGCTCGCTCAACTTTATCAACCGCAACGGCGGCGCCATGTTTAAAATTTTCGTCGGCCGCGATGAGACAGGCGAGTTGAAACAACATCAAATCGAAGCCATGCGCAAACTGTTTGATGCTGCTTAAACAGTTTCAGACGGCCTGAAAATCCGTTCCTTGTTGCATAGAGGAGCGGATTTTCTAACAACAAACATCTACCATACAAAGGAACCCCAAACATGCAACTCATCTTCGGAGCCAACGGCCCGTCCGGCCGCGCCTATATCCGTACATTGAACAATTCAGCCGATACCGTCGCCGTATTGAGAAAGCCGTCTGAAGACAGCTTTTTTGCAGAACACAATATTCAAACCGTCGTCGCCGATGCACTTGATGCAGACGCGCTTGATAAAGTGTTGGCACAATATCGTCCCGACACCGTGATCAGTTTTGTCGGCGGCAAAAACGAAGAGGGCATCCGCAGCGATGCTCTGGGCAATATTAACATTATTGCCGCCACGAAAGCCGCCAATCCGCAAGCCCGCTTTGTACTGATTACCAGCATGGGCTGCGGCGAACAATGGGATATGATGAGTGAGCCGTTCAAACAGGCACTCGGCGAAGCCGTCCGTGCTAAAACAGAAGCCGAAATCTATCTCAAACAAAGCGGTTTGAATTGGACCATTTTGCGCCCCTGCGGCCTTGCCGATGGCGAAGATAATGCCTATACCTTGACACAAAATGCCCAAGAAATTCCGCAAAAATACATGACGCGCAACGGCTTGGCCACCGCTGTTGCTGCCGTTGTCAGTCAAGCGGACAGCAAGGGCGAAACGTATAGCGTTGGTACGGCATAAACGGATTGAGTAGATTGCCTACTTTCCATTGTTAAAGTTGGAGTAGGTAATTGATTAGCAGCTGATCAAACAATAAAGGATTTGCTGAGAAAAGACTGGGGGATATAAATAAAAGGCCGTCTGAAAAATTTCAGACGACCTTTTACTTTTGAATTCTGTAAGTAATTGAACTACTGAGTAAAACAGGATTTAACAGACTAAAATGTTGGCATTATGAATTTAACATAATATAAATTATGCGAACTTAAACTGTTATGATGTAAAAGCCTTTTCCACAAATTATGGCCACAACCAAGCCCATGTGCTTCGGCCTTCGCCTTGCAGTAAAACTAAAGTTCGGCAAGCTGAGGCTGTATTCATGCATTCGAGGCCGACTCCGTAAGTTGATAAGGCTGCGGCAATTTTGGGATGCATGAATTGTTGTTTTGCTCCGGTACCGATAATGATGACTTCAGGACAGTTTTCTGCTGCTTCAATTGCCGATAAAAAAATTTGTTCGTTTAATTCTCCGATGGTCGCTTGAGGAATGATGCTAATTTTGCCATCTTGCCAGCAAATGGGTTCTGAGTATGTTTGTTCACCAATTTGCAATATGCCTTGTGAGGATGAAAAAAATGATGTGGCTTCGGCGATATGGTTTTCTGTAATTTTCATAGTAATTCCTGTTTTTATGGCGGAACAATTTTTCAGACAGCCTCTGGAAACTTGCAAAAAAAGGTGCAAAATCAAGCAATATCAGGTAGGATTCAATGTTTGACCTTGTGCATTGATGTTTTGCTCTGAATTGACGATTGCAAGCGATTATAACAAGCCTTGGTTTTTCGTGATTATTTTAAAGTATCGGCTCAAAAGGAGACACAATGAAGCCAGTAAATATCGGTCTTTTAGGTTTGGGTACAGTTGGTGGCGGTACGGCTACTGTATTGCAGGACAATGCTGCGGAAATCAGCCGCCGTTTGGGACGTGAAGTCCGTATTTCTGCTGTTTGTGATTTGAGCGAAGAAAAAGCCAAACAAATTTGCCCGAATGCTGCTTTTATCAAAGACCCATTTGAGCTGGTTCAGCATCAAGATGTTGATGTTGTTGTTGAATTGTTTGGCGGTACCGGTATTGCCAAAGATGCGGTATTGAAGGCGATTGAAAACGGCAAACATATTGTTACTGCCAATAAAAAACTGCTGGCTGAATACGGCAATGAAATTTTCCCTTTGGCGGAAGAAAAAAATGTCATGGTGCAGTTTGAAGCTGCTGTTGCCGGCGGGATCCCCATTATCAAGGCTTTGCGTGAAGGTTTGGCTGCGAACCAAATCCGCAGTATCGCCGGTATTATTAATGGTACCAGCAACTTCATTCTGACTGAAATGCGCGAAAAAGGCAGCGCGTTTGCAGACGTACTGAAAGAAGCTCAGGCTTTGGGCTATGCTGAAGCTGACCCTACTTTTGACATCGAAGGTCATGATGCCGGCCATAAAATTACGATTATGAGCGCATTGGCATTTGGTACGCCGATGAACTTTTCTGCCTGCTATTTGGAAGGCATCAGCAAACTCGACAGCCGCGATATTAAATACGCTGAAGAGCTTGGCTATCGCATCAAATTGTTGGGTATTACCCGTAAAACCGACAAAGGCATCGAGTTGCGCGTACACCCTACTCTGATTCCTGAAAGCCGTCTGTTGGCTAATGTGAACGGCGTGATGAATGCTGTCCGTGTCAATGCCGATATGGTTGGTGAGACTTTGTATTACGGTGCCGGCGCCGGTGCATTACCGACTGCTTCTGCCGTGGTTGCCGATATTATTGATATTGCCCGCCTGCTTGAAGCAGAAACTGACCACCGTGTCCCTCACTTGGCATTCCAACCTTCACAAGTTCGAGCGCAAAATATTCTGCCTATGGATGAAATTACCAGCGGCTACTATCTGCGCGTTCAAGCAACTGATGAGCCGGGTACTTTGGGTCAGATTGCCGCCCTCTTGGCCAAAGAAAATGTTTCTATCGAGGCTTTGATTCAAAAAGGTGTGATTGATCAAAGTACTGCCGAAATCGTGATTTTGACTCACACAACTGTGGAGCGTAATGTCAAACGCGCTATCGCAGCGATTGAGGCACTGAGCTGCGTAGATGCTCCGATCACCATGATCCGCATGGAAAGCCTGCATGACTGAGCGACAAACAGAAAGGCCGTCTGAAGAACAACTGGCGGCCAGAAAGAAAGCCAAGGCAAAAATCCGTACCATCCGCATTTGGGCATGGGTAATTTTGTCTTTGCTGGCGCTGACCGCCCTGCTCTCGCAATGCGCCATGAACAAGCCGCAGATGAAACAAAATGTGGTGGAGTCTTGTGTGAAAAACATTCCTTTTGCTGAAAAATGGCAAGCTGATTTGAAGGCAAAAGGTTTGGATGCGCAAAACGAGAAATTGGCTCAAGACTATTGTGTCTGTATGTGGGATCAGCCTTTAAGCAAACTCTCCGACGAGCAAATCCGAACCTTCGGTAAAATCAGCCCTGGGGAGCAACTCAAACTTTTGGGTGGCGCGGAAGCCTTTGAGGCACGCGATAAGCAATGTGTGGCTGATTTAAAGGCTGAGTAAACCAATATCGGTTTAAACCAAAGATACAAGGCCATCTGGAATTTCAGACGGCCTTTCTTATATTGATTAAATAGTAATAGGAATTGATTTCATTATATTTTAAGTTTAAGATAGCTTGGTTAATTGCTTTTCTATGGTTGTTGCCATGCGTTACCACTTTCCTATTGCCGTTGATATTTATGATTTTTTGTATACCGGCCGGTTTGATTATTTGGAAATCGGACAATCTGCGGAGTCTATTTTGCAGATGTTCCCTGCGCCTGATTGCGTCCCTAAAGGCTTGTTGGTACAAAAAGGCTGGAATATTTGGCTTTATGGCGACATCGAGCTGCATTTCTCCGACAATCGACTGACTCAGATTCGTGCTGATTTTCAGCCTGATGCGGCCTTAAGCGGCGGCCGTTGGGTAAAGTTGAATCCGTGGTTTTTCGCAAATGGCTGCCTTGATGTGTATGCCGTCATTCAACGTTTGGTACAACGCAATATCGATTTTATTAAAACGGAAACGCATACCAACTTAATTTTGCAGTTGCAAAGCGGAGTTGAATTGATTTTTGAAAAATGTCGGGGCATGCAACTTGCCTCGTTCCGCAAACAAAAAGCCTCTCTGCCCTACTGGGCGCGCGAAACGGCTTCTTAAATAAACAATGCCGTCTGAAAACCTCATTTCAGACGGCATTATCAATTACAAACCATTCAATAATTGTCGGATTTTGGTCATTGTCATAGAAACCTGTTCGTTACAGCCTTCATTCCCTTTTCCATTATCAAAACAATCAATGCTGCTGACGCTGCAAAAGTGGGCATAGGCCATTTTCAACTCCCTGGCCAAAACGGCTTCTGGCATACCGGTCATCCCGAGTACATCTACGCCGTCGCGGCGATAACGGGCGATTTCGGCATGGGTCGGGCGGCGTGGGCCTTGCAGGCAGCCATAAACGGCGGAGTCGTAAATCGGCACATTGTGTGCTTTTGTGATGTTCAATAATTCTTGCCGCAACTCATTGCTATAAGGGTTGAAAAAATCGGTATGGACGACAGGGCATTCTTGGCCTTCAAAAAAGGTATCTTTGCGGCCATAGGTATAGTCGATCAAATCGTCCGGCAGCACCAGGCTGCCGTTTTCAAAATCAGGATTGATGCCGACGACTGAGGAAATGGCAATGATGTTTTCAACGCCTAAAGAGTGCAACGCCCAGATATTGGCGCGGTAGTTGATTTCATGCGGCGCGATGGTATGGCTGAAGCCGTGTCGGGCAAGAAAAACAATATCCAAGCGCCCCAACCTGCCGAACAAAATAGGGCTGCTGGTTAAGCCGTATGGGGTGCGTACGATTTTTCGTTCAGTAATTTCGAGTTCCGGCAGTTTGGTCAAACCGCTGCCGCCAATAATGGCTAACATATAAACTTCCTTTGTTATCAATGACCGTCTGAAACTTAGATTTCAGACGGCCTTAATATCATCGATTTATTTATGTTTGTAGAAATGGCTGCCGAAATAGGCAGATGCGCCTTCACGCAATAAAACCAGCGTTACAGCGGCAAGCGGCAGGCCGGCAAGCATACCGACAAAACCCATCAGTTGCCCGAAAGCCATCAACGAGAAAATCACCCAGAAAGGCGACAGGCCGATGCGGTCGCCGACGATTTTAGGCGTAATGAAAAAGCTTTCCAGGAATTGTCCAACACCGAATACAGCCCAGACCATCAACAAACCCTGCCATGAGCCATATTGCAAAAGCGCGGCAACTGTTGCCAGCAAAAGGCCGGTAAATGCGCCCAAATACGGAATAAATACCAAAATACCGGCAATCATACCGATAGCAAAGCCGGAATCCAAACCGACCAACATCAAGCCCAAGCCATAGACCAAGCCCATAATCAGCATAACCATTAGCTGGCCGCGCAGAAACTCGCCCAATACTTCGTCCATATTGCTGCTGATACGCGTGTAGGTCTCGATAAAACGGCGTGGAACCAGTTTGCTGATTCCGGAAGACCAGCGTTTCCAATCCAACAAGAAGTAATACAGCAGCAAAGGCAGCAATACCAAATTGCTGACGCCGCTGATCACGTTGCCGCTTTGACGCATCAAGGTAGGAATCCATGCTTTGAGCGTATTGCTCAACTCATCCGTATGCGACTGCAACCATGCGATGATTGATTCTTGATCGATTTGAATATAATCCCCGCTGACGCTGTTGAGCCACGGCAGCAATTTGTTTTGAACAAAGCCCACGATTTGCGGCAGGCGTTCGGCCAGATTGTTAAACTGGTTCAACAACATAGGCACGATAATCAGCACTAACGACAGCAATACCAGCAAGGCAAACGCCATAATAATCATCGAAGCCGGCGCGCGACGGATACGCTTCAATTGCAGCCACTCGACCAAGGGATTCAAAACATAGGCCAAAACGGCGGCCACAATAAACGGCGTCAAAACATCGCCCAAGGCATATAAAAGCCAAATAAAGGCTGCAACGACGCAAGCCATAATTACCCACGGTTTTGCGCCACGCTCTTTCTTTTGATACATAAAAAGGTATTTCCCAATTGATGTTTAAGGTTTTCAAAATAAATAAGCAGTATAACAGATTCACAAAGGCCGTCTGAAAGTGCGACACCAATCAAGGCAAAATAAAATTGTTAACAATAACGCCAAAAAATTCAGCCTGAATCCTCCAATTTAAGATAAAATACGCTCCGACAATCTACCCATACCCGAATAAGGAAATCCAATGAGCACTTCTTTGAGCTATCGTGACGCAGGCGTGGATATCGACGCAGGCGATCAACTGGTCGAAAACATCAAACCTTTTGCCAAACGTACTATGCGCCCTGAAGTGTTGGGTGATTTGGGCGGTTTCGGCGCTTTGGTCGAAATCGGCAAGAAATACAAAAATCCGGTATTGGTTTCCGGTACGGACGGCGTCGGCACCAAGCTGAAACTGGCTTTCGACTGGGACAAACACGATACTGTCGGCATCGATTTGGTTGCCATGAGCGTCAACGACATTTTGGTTCAAGGCGCAGAACCTTTGTTCTTCTTGGACTATTTTGCCTGCGGCAAGCTGGATGTTGCCCGCGCGACTGATGTGATTAAAGGCATTGCACAAGGCTGCGAAGAATCCGGTTGCGCTTTGATTGGCGGTGAAACTGCCGAAATGCCGGGTATGTATCCCGAAGGAGAATACGACTTGGCAGGTTTTGCCGTCGGCGTGGTTGAAAAAGAACGCGTCATTAACGGCCGCAGCATTCAGGCCGGGGACGTTGTTTTGGGCTTGGCTTCTAACGGCGTACACTCCAACGGCTACTCTTTGGTACGCAAAATCATCGAGCGCGACAATCCCGATTTGGATGCAGAATTTGACAACGGCAAAACCTTGCGCGAAGCCATCATCGCCCCTACCCGTCTGTATGTGAAACCTATCCTTGCCGCTTTGGAAAAATTCACCATTAAAGGCATGGCCCACATTACCGGCGGCGGCATTACCGAAAACGTACCTCGCGTTTTACCTGAAAATACCGTTGCACAAATCGATGCCAAAGCGTGGGAATTGCCTAAACTGTTCCAATGGCTGCAAAAAGCAGGCAATGTGGAAACCCAAGAAATGTACCGTACATTCAACTGCGGTATCGGTATGGTTGTTATTATTGCCAAAGAAGATGCCGATGCGGTACAGACATTCTTGAGCGAACAAGGCGAAACCGTTTACCGTTTGGGTGCAGTTCGTGAGCGCAACGGCGACGAACATCAAACCCAAGTGGCTTGATTGAGATGTAATTAAAAAAGTGCGGATGATGAATCCGCACTTTTTTGTTTACACTGCCCTAGCCTACTTCTTCCAAAAATCCTGCCAACTGCGCCGTATCGTGGGCAATCATCAGCTCTTCATTGGTTGGCACAACCAAAACAGCCGGAGAAGAACCTGTCGGGCTGATAATGCCTGAATTGCCGTAGCGTTTTTCCATATTGGCTTTGGTGTCGATGTGCAGACCCAAGAAATCAAGATAGGAAACAGTTTTGGCACGGATATTACGCGAGTTTTCGCCGATACCGCCGGTAAACACGAGCGCATCTACGCCGCCGCAAGCCACAGCCATCGAAGCAATGTATTTGGCAAGGCGGTAGGTCATGACTTCCAGGGCCAAACGCGCACCTTCATGACCTTCGTCCGCCGCGATTTCCAAAGAACGGCAGTCGTTGGAAAGTTCGGAAATCCCGAGCAATCCTGATTTTTTGTTCAACATTTCATCAACTTGGGCAACATCCAAACCGGCATGGGAAGTCAGATAGCTGTATACGCCCGGATCGATGTCGCCGCAACGGGTACCCATTACCAAGCCTTCAATCGGCGTGAAGCCCATACTGGTGTCAACGGATTTGCCGTTTTTAATGGCGGTAATGGATGCGCCATTGCCTAAGTGGGCAATAATCATGCGGATGTCTTCCAGTGGTTTGCCCAAAATCCGTGCGGCTTCCGGGGCAACGTAACGCATGCTGGTACCGTGGAAACCGTAGCGGCGGAAAGCGTATTTTTTACGCAATTCACGCGGAACGGCATAAGTGTAGGCACGCTCCGGCATGGTTTGGTGGAACGAAGTATCCATCACGCCGACATTGGGCAGGCCTGGGAAATGCTCTTGCGCAGCCAAAATACCGTTGATATTGGCAGGGTTGTGCAGCGGAGCGAGCGGAATGCAGGCATTGAGTTCGTCCATTACTGCTTGGTCGATCAAAACAGATTCGCTGTATTTTTCGCCGCCGTGTGCGATGCGGTGGCCGATGGCTTTAATGCGGTCGTGCAGGCCGTGTTTTTCAAGCTCTTTCAACAGCATACCTACGGCACCGGCATGGTCGTTACGGCCGATCAAAGCTGTTTGGCATTTTTTGCCGTCTTTGCTGAACGTAATGACTGCTTCGGGCGTACCCAAACGTTCGCCGAGACAGCTTAAGAGAACTTTGCCGTTTTTACGGTCGATAACGGCACCTTTGAGTGAAGAGCTGCCGCAGTTCAGAACAAGAATGAGTTGGTTGGACATGGTGTTTCTCCTTTGAATTTTTGATTGTTTTTTTGGCTTCAGGCCGTCTGAAAAGAGCAAAAACATTTGAGAGCTTTCCAGATTGCCTTTGGTTTTGTGTTTAGTCAGGCTTCATGCCCAACCCTAATCTCCATTGCAGGTATCGCTACCTGACTAAAATTTGCTTATTTGGTTTTCAGACGGCCTTGTTTAATGGCGTGGCCGTCTGAAAACTTAAAAGCAATCTTCCGGCACTCGGACTTGTCCTTCCATAATCACGCGTGCGCTACGGCTCATGACTGCTTTGGTGGCCGTCCATTGTCCATCCTGACATTCGGCGGCTGCACCGACACGCAGTGTGCCTGACGGATGGCCGAAACGGACTTCTTTACGCGCTCCGCCTCCGGCTGCAAGGTTGACCAACGTACCGGGCACGGCGGCGGCGGTAGCGATGGCAACTGAAGCGGTACCCATCATGGCGTGGTGCAATTTGCCCATGCTCAGTGCGCGTACCAATAAGTCGATGTCGGCAGCTTTGACGGTTTTGCCGCTTGAAGCGGTGTAATCGGCCGCAGGGGCGACAAAAGCGACTTTCGGAGTATGGGCGCGGGTGGCGGCTTCGGATACATCGCTGATCAAGCCCATTTTCAGCGCACCATACGCGCGGATGGTTTCAAATTTTTCCAAAGCCGCGGCATCGTTGTTGATATCGTCTTGCAACTCTTTGCCTGTGTAGCCCAAATCTGCGGCATTCAGGAAAATGGTTGGAATACCGGCATTGATAAGCGTGGCTTTCAGACGGCCTATATTCGGCACATCAATTTCATCAACCAAATTGCCGGTTGGGAACATACTGCCTTCGCCGTCGGCCGGATCAAGAAATTCGATTTGTACTTCGGCTGCCGGAAACGTTACGCCGTCAAGCTCAAAATCGCCTGTTTCCAAAACTGCGCCGTTTTGCATCGGCACATGGGCGATGATGGTTTTGCCGATGTTTTTCTGCCAGATTTTGACGGTACACAGGCCGTCTGAAGGGATTTTGGATTTATCGACCAAGCCTTGTTCGATGGCAAATGCGCCCACGGCGGCGGTCAGGTTGCCGCAGTTGCCGCTCCAATCGACAAAAGGTTTGTCGATGGAAACTTGTCCGAAGAGGTAATCAACGTCGTGGTCGGCACGTTCGGACTTGTCCAAAATCACCGCCTTGCTGGTGGACGAACTGGCATTACCCAAACCGTCTATCTGCTTGCCGTAGGGGTCGGGGCTGCCGAGTACGCGCAACAGGATTTTGTCGCGTGCCTCGCCTGCTTCCCGCGCAGCGTCCGGTAGATCGGTGCGTTTGAAGAAAATGCCTTTAGATGTACCGCCGCGGTAGTAAACGGCGGGGATTTTGATTTGCGGCATTTCGGGTTCTCCTTTGTATTTTTAGTATGGTTTTTTCAGACGGCCTCTCAAACATTCGAGGCCGTCTGAAAACCTTTTTGAGCGTAGCCCGGGCATTTTGACGATGCCCGATTTACCTTACGCTGCATTTCCTTCTAAGAAATCTTGTGCGAAACGTTGCAACACGCCGCCGGCTTCGTACACCAGCACTTCTTCTGCGGTATCGAGGCGGCAGGTAACCGGAACTTCAACGGTTTCGCCGTTTTTACGATGAATCACGAGGGTCAGGTCGCAGCGCGGTGTACGTTCGCCAACAACGTCGTAGGTTTCCGTACCGTCCAGTTGCAGGGTGTAGCGGTTGGTACCCGGTTTGAACTGCAACGGCAACACGCCCATACCGATCAAGTTGGTGCGGTGGATACGCTCGAAGCCTTCGGCAACAATCGCTTCCACTCCGGCGAGGCGTACGCCTTTTGCAGCCCAGTCGCGGCTTGAGCCTTGTCCGTAGTCCGCGCCAGCGATGATGATGAGCGGCTGTTTGCGGTTCATATAGGTTTCGATGGCTTCCCACATGCGCATGGTTTTGCCTTCGGGTTCAACGCGTGCCAGCGAACCTTGGCGTACGCTGCCGTCTTCGTTTCTCACCATTTCGTTAAACAGTTTCGGATTAGCGAAGGTAGCGCGTTGGGCGGTGAGGTGGTCGCCGCGGTGGGTGGCGTAGGAATTGAAGTCTTCTTCGGGCAAACCCATTTTCGCCAGATATTCGCCTGCGGCACTGCTGGCCAAAATCGCATTGGATGGCGAAATGTGGTCGGTGGTGATGTTGTCGGGCAGAATCGCCAGCGGTCGCATACCTCTTAATGTGCGTTCCCCTGCCAATGCGCCTTCCCAATAGGGTGGACGGCGGATGTAGGTGGACATCGGACGCCAGTCGTATAGCGGGCTCGGGGCTTTTTGCGCTTTGCCGGTGTCGAACATCGGTACATACACGTCGCGGAATTGTTGCGGTTTCACATATTCGGCAACGATGGCATCGATTTCTTCATCGGTAGGCCAGATGTCTTTCAGGCGGATTTCTTTGCCGTCTGCAACGCCGAGTACGTCGTTTTCAATATCGAAACGGATGCTGCCTGCCAGCGCGTAGGCAACGACCAACGGAGGCGAAGCGAGGAAAGCCTGTTTCGCATACGGGTGGATGCGGCCGTCAAAGTTGCGGTTGCCTGACAATACGGCAGTGGCGTACAAATCGCGGTCGATGATTTCTTTCTGGATTTTCGGATCCAACGCACCGCTCATGCCGTTACAGGTGGTACATGCGAAGGCAACGATACCGAAGCCGAGTTTTTCCATTTCAGGCAGCAGGCCTGCTTCTTTCAAATAGATTTCGGCTACTTTTGAGCCGGGGGCAAACGAAGATTTCACCCAAGGTTTGCGTTTCAAGCCGAGGCGGTTGGCATTGCGTGCCAACAGCGCGGCGGCAACGACGTTGCGCGGATTGGAAGTATTGGTACATGAAGTAATCGCGGCAATAATCACTGCTCCGTCAGGCATTTGGCCGTCTGAAGGCTCTTCATAAGGTTTAGCCAAGCCTTTGCTGGCTAAATCGGCGGTCGCAAAACGGGCATGTGGGTTACTTGGGCCTGCCATATTGCGCGTTACGCTGCTCAAATCAAACTTCAACACGCGCGGATAAACGGCGGTTTTCAAGGCATCTGCCCACAAGCCTGCGGTTTTTGCATAGGTTTCCACCAATTTCACCTGTGCGTCGTCGCGTCCGGTCAGTTTCAAATAATCAATGGTTTGCTCGTCGATAGCGAACATCGCGGCAGTCGCGCCGAACTCAGGGGTCATGTTGGAAATGGTGGCACGGTCGCCGATCGACAGGCTTCTTGCGCCTTCGCCGAAGAATTCGACAAATGCACCAACCACGCGCTCTTTACGCAAGAATTCGGTCAGTGCCAACACGATATCGGTGGCAGTAATGCCCGGCTGGCGTTTGCCGGTCAGCTCAACGCCGACAATATCGGGCAGACGCATCATGGACGCGCGCCCCAGCATCACGGTTTCCGCTTCCAAACCGCCTACGCCCACGGAAATCACGCCCAATGAATCGACGTGCGGCGTATGTGAGTCTGTGCCGACACAAGTATCAGGGAACGCCACGCCGTTTTTGACTTGAATAACCGGAGACATTTTTTCCAAGTTGATTTGGTGCATAATGCCGTTGCCAGCCGGAATCACGTCCACATTTTCAAAGGCGGTTTTCGTCCAGTTGATAAAGTGGAAACGGTCTTCGTTGCGCCGGTCTTCGATTTCTCGGTTTTTGCGGAAAGCATCAGGATCGTAGCCGCCGCATTCAACGGCCAAAGAGTGGTCGACGATGAGCTGGGTTTGCACCACAGGATTCACTTTGGCAGGATCGCCGCCTTTTTCGGCAATCGCATCGCGCAGGCCTGCCAAATCCACCAACGCTGTCTGCCCCAGAATATCGTGACACACCACGCGCGCCGGATACCAAGGGAAGTCGATTTCCTGTTTTCCCTCAATCAGCTGACCCAGCCAGCTTTGCAACGTAGGCAGGTCGACTTTGTCTGCGCGATTGACCAAGTTCTCAGCCAAGATACGGCTTGTATAAGGCAGCTTGTCGTAAGAGCCTGGTTTGATGTCTTCACACGCCTGACGCGCGTCGTAATATTCCAAATCCGTACCGGGCAAAGCTTTGCGGTAGCGTTGGTTGGCAGTCATGTTGGTTCTCCTAAATCTATTCTTTTTTTGGTTTTGGGTTTCAGACGGCCTGTTGATTCGGACCTTAAGGCCGTCTGAAACCATAAATTCTGTTTTATTGCTTGTGATTTGAAATCTATTCGCAGTATGAAAAAAAATTGCCGCTCTGCTACCATCATTCCCGTATAGACGGAAATCCAAACTTAAATCTTTCAGCACTCTTTACAGCAGAACATTTCAACTTTTGAATTTCTGCCTGTATGGGAATGACGACAGCAGAGCAGCATGTTTTCCAAACGGCCGGCTCTCTCTCTCGCATACTGCACTAGGCCGTCGAAAAACGAAAACATCATTTATTCATTGTTTTCAAACGGCATTTCGAGATGGGGCGGGCTGGCGGCCCACCCTGCTGTGACGCGTATTAGCGGTTTTCAATCTCCACGAATGCCAAATCTTCAGGGCCTGTGTAGTTTGCGCTCGGACGGATGATTTTGCCGTCTTTGCGTTGCTCGAGAACGTGTGCGCTCCAACCGGTTGTACGGGAAATTACGAACAGCGGTGTGAACATAGCGGTCGGTACGCCCAATTTTTGGTAGGAAACGGCAGAGAACCAGTCCAGATTCGGGAACATTTTTTTCTCTTCCCACATCACGCTCTCCAAGCGTTCGGCAATGTCAAAGAGGCGCATATCGCCGGTTTCTTTGCTCAAACCGCGTGCCACTTCTTTAATGACAACGTTGCGAGGGTCGGAAATGGTGTACACCGGATGACCGAAACCGATCACGATTTCTTTACGGCCGATGCGTTCGCGGATGTCAGCTTCAGCTTCGTCGGCATTGCGGTAGCGTTTTTGAATATCGTAAGCCACTTCGTTCGCGCCGCCGTGTTTCGGACCTTTCAACGCGCCGATGGCGCCGGTGATGCAGGAATACATATCCGAGCCTGTACCGGCAATCACGCGGGCGGTAAAGGTAGAAGCGTTGAACTCGTGTTCGGCATACAGAATCAGTGAAACGTGCATGGCTTTGATGTGTGATTCGCTTGGGCGTTTGCCGTGCAACAGGTGCAGGAAATGACCGCCGATGGTGTCTTCGTCGCTTTCAACGTCAATGCGTTTGCCGTTGTGCGAATATTGATACCAGTACAAGAGGATGCTGCCGAGGCTGGCGATCAGTTTGTCGGCAATGTCGCGCGCTTCACTTTCCGGATGGCTTTCACGTTCGGGGTGAACACAGCCCAGCATGGATACGCCGGTACGCATCACATCCATCGGATGGGTATGTGCAGGCAGGCTTTCCAACACTTTAATCACACGGATAGGCAGGCCGCGCATGGATTTGAGCTTGGTTTTATAAGCGGCCAGCTCGAATTTGTTGGGCAGATGGCCGTGAATCAGCAGGTGGGCGACTTCTTCAAACTCGCATTTTTGTGCCAAATCCAAGATGTCGTAACCGCGATAGCTCAAATCGTTGCCGGTACGGCCGACGGTGCACAATTCGGTATTACCGGCCGCAACGCCAGAAAGCGCAACAGATTTTTTAGGTTTGAAAGTCGGGGTTTGAGTAGTTTCAGTCATGGTATTTCTCCTTTGTATTTTTATGGGTTTTATTTTTCAGACGGCCGATGCGGATTTGTTGAAAGGCCGTCTGAAAGCGGTTACTTATTTTTGAAACAATTTATCCAGTTTTTGCTCAAAGGCATGATAGTTCAGATGCTCGTACAGCTCGGCACGGGTTTGCATACTGTCAACCACCGCCGCCTGTGTGCCATCGCGCATAATCGCTTCATAAACATTCAGAGCGGCTTTGCTTGCTGCGCGGAATGATGACAGCGGATACAGCACCAGCGACACGCCGTTTTCAGCCAGCTCACTTTGCGTATAAAGCGGTGTAGCACCAAACTCGGTAATGTTGGCCAATACAGGTACTTTCACTGCATCTGCAAATTGGCGGTACATGTTCAAATCGGTCATGGCTTCAGGGAAAATCATGTCTGCACCGGCTTCGACACAAGCCTGAGCGCGTTCGATAGCGGCATCCAAACCTTCCACCGCCAGCGCATCGGTACGCGCCATAATCACAAAGTTCTCATCCACGCGCGCATCAACGGCAGCTTTGATACGGTCAACCATTTCATCTTTAGAAACGATGGCTTTATTCGGACGGTGGCCGCAGCGTTTCTGCGCTACCTGATCTTCGATATGAACCGCTGCAACACCGGCGCGTTCAAAGTTGCGAATCGTACGAGCGATATTGAACGCCCCGCCCCAACCCACATCAATGTCCACCAGCAAAGGCGTATCCACGTTGTCCGTAATCCGCCGCGCATCAATCAGCACATCTTCCATTGTGGTAATACCCAAATCAGGGATACCGCAAGAGCAGGCTGCCACGCCGCCGCCAGACAGATAAATCGCCTTGAAACCGCTTTGGGTAGCCAATCGCGCAAAATAAGCATTGACGCAACCGACGACGGCAAGAGGATTCGATTCTTTTACGGCTTGACGGAAACGCGCTCCGGCAGAGTGTTGGCTCATCATAATATTTCTCCTTTATAGACTTTTGTCAGTATCAATCGGCCGGTTCAGTTTTCTCCAAACCAGAAACGAACCGTTTAAAAAGAAACAATCATTTCAAAAACTGTTTTCAGACGGCCTGTAAAATTTCCATTATCAACCATCTAAAAATTTAAAATTAATAAAAACAAATAGTTATTAAAACCAATAAATACAATAAGGCTGAAGCGGAGGTATTTGTTTTTTAAATATTATTAATCAGTATATGAATGCAACAGGGGAAAGAAGTTTTAAAACCCGAAGTGTTTGTGGAAATGCGGAAACTGGATTCGGGTTGGGAGCCTTCAGACCGCCGCGACTGGCAATAAGCAGACGACGACGGGATCGGCGGAGAGAGGGGAAAATCTATAACAAGAGAGAGTGGTTTGATACAGATTCATGATGATGTTCCTTTGTAGTGCGATGTAGTTTTTTATTTATGGAAACAAATTTAAAAAATAAAACCAGACTTGTCAAACACTTTTTTCAAAAATTTTATAAAAAATTCAGTTACTAATAAATGATTCTTTAGCAATAAACATAAAAAGCGGACAGTCCCTGCCACATCAAACCCTGATGTAGCCTGGCTTCTGTCCGTTTTGTATTTTTGGTTTATAGTCAGAATGATTGTAAACAATCCATCAAAAAATAATTTATAATTGATTCATTTATAAGGAATTTTTAAATACATTATCTAAAAAATTAGATTTTTTTTGCCTATGGCCGTTCAGACGGCCTCTATCGGATGGCTACTTCGCGCTAAATGCTGTCTGAAAAGTCTGTTTGCCGACGGTAATATCGGCAGTGTAATCATGGCGGCCCTCGACACAAAACGGCAAGCGGATTTGCAAAGCCTGCCAGCTTTGCGGAGATTGTTTAGTCAGGTTATAGCGGTTGAAGCCCATGTCCATGTTTTTCATGCTGAAACTGATACTGACCGCGCCCGTATTTTGCGGAACATTCTCTATCACAATATCAAACGGCTCGTGCGTATTGATGGATGTTGCACGCACTTTTGAACCGTCAGGCAGGACGCAGCCCTGTATTAAATTACATTCGACTACTTTCGTTTTTGATTGCTGTTGCTGCCACCAATCCAAGAGCAGCAGTTTGGCCGCCGCAAACACAATCAGTAAAACAGCGGCAATCAAAAGCTTTTGATTTTTACTCATTTCAGACGGCCTCAATGTCATTATCGATCAAAACGGCATGCGCACCCATGCTCTGCCACTGTTCGCGATAAATGGAAACCAGACTTTCCGGAGCTGCCACAATCAGCGGCATCGCCACGCCTTGCGCCAAAATATCGATAACTTGCCCGGCAGCCGCTTCGTCAGCCACTTTCCAAACAACGGCATCCGCATTTTGCACCTGCCGCCATTGTTCGGCATTTTCAATGATTGGCCACACGCTGGACGCTGCTATCGGCTTGCCTTGTTGCCAATCGGCGAACTCCAGCAATACCGCCGATGCGGTTTGATGAGCCAATCCATATGGCGCAACATGATATTCGCCCATGCTGTTTTGACCGCTGAAGCCGCTTTTCAGACGGCCTTGAAGCCGGCGCGGAATGGATAGGGAGCGTAACAATGCGCTATTGGCTGGCAGCATCGGCGCAACGGTAAAATCCCCGGCCTTTTGCCATGCCCATTTCTGCCCTTCCCTCGATTGGATTTCGCCCGTCCATTGGTCGGCTTCCACCCATAAAAAATGCAGGCGTACATGTGCGTGTTCGTAGGAATGGACTTTGGTCAGCCACGGCGTAGCAGCAAGGATACGGATACCGAGTTCTTCTTCAAACTCGCGTTGCAAGGCTTGAAAATCGCTTTCGCCTACCTCAACCTTGCCGCCGGCAAATTCCCAATAACCGGCATACGGTTTACCCTCCGGGCGGGAACTGAGCAGGTAGCGGCCGTTTTTGTCGAGCAAAATTCCGGCAACCACCTGCACCAATGGACGTGTGTCTTCAGCCATCATGAGATTATTCTTAATATGCGGCAGGCGGCGACACCTGCCGATTTGTGCGTAAAAAAACGATGTCGGGCTTATACGCCCGACCTTCAACAAATACCTAACCCTTCAGGCCGTCTGAAAAGGATGTTCTATTCCAGAATACTTAAATCCGGCCTTATTTTTCCGCAATGACAAAAGCCATGACGGTATCTTCTTCATCGCTCATGCTCAGATGACAGCCGCGGATGCCCTGCTCTTCCAGCCATTTGCTCAAAGCCGGTGCAAAAAACAATTCAGGTTTGCCCAATGCGTCATGTCCGACACCGATATTGCGGAAAGACACCACGCCGCGTATGCCCGTCCCGACGGCTTTGGCAAAAGCCTCTTTGGCAGCAAAGCGTTTGGCAAGATAGTTGACCGGCTTGCCTGCCTGCGGAAATTCCAACAGCTCTTCCGGGCTGAGAATGCGTTGCGCAAATGCCAGTCCGAATTTTTTGTTCAGGCGGATAATGCGTTTGAGGGAAACAATGTCTGTACCAATTCCGTAAATCATGGGTCTGCTCCTTGTTTAAATAGTCAGGCCGTCTGAAAATGCGGCTACCGGCCAAAGCAAATTGCCTTAGCCGGTATGGCTGATGCCCTTAAGGCAGCATTCTGGCCCTGAACATGACTTCCTTCATTTGGCGGACCGCTTCAGGCAGGCCGAGGAAGAGTGCTTGGGAAATCAGCGAATGGCCGATGTTCAGCTCGCGGATGGCGAGAATTTGGGCAATCGGCGTTACGTTGTGAATGGTCAGGCCGTGTCCGGCGTTGACGATCAAGCCCAAATCGCTGGCGTAATGCGCACCGTTTTGAATGCGCTCGAATTGTTTCATCTGCTCGGCGTGGCCGTGTGCATCGGCATACGCACCGGTGTGCAACTCGATAACGGGTGCGCCGACATCATAGGCGGCTTGGATTTGCGCGTTGTCGGCATCGATAAACAAGGACACGCGGATGCCTGCATCGGTCAGGATTTTGGTGAACTCGGCCACTTTATCCTGTTGCGCCAATACGTCCAAACCGCCCTCGGTGGTTACTTCTTGGCGTTTTTCAGGCACGATGCACACATCTTCCGGCATGACGTTGAGCGCGTTTTCCAGCATTTCTTCCGTCAGCGCCATTTCCAAATTCAGGCGCGTGCGGATGGCGTTTTTAACGGCAAACACGTCCGCATCTTTAATATGGCGGCGGTCTTCACGCAAGTGCATGGTAATCAAATCTGCGCCGTGGGTTTCCGCAATCAGCGCCGCTTCGACAGGGCTGGGATAAATCGTACCGCGCGCATTGCGGACGGTGGCAATATGGTCGATGTTTACGCCTAACAACATAATAATGTCCTTTCTTTAAAGTTTCAGACGGCCTGAGCCTGCTCATATTCACAGGCCGTCTGAAAAATTCAACTGCCCAAACCAAACTGCTGCAACTGTTGCAAAACCTGCCGAGACTTGATGCCCTCGGGCAGAAGGTTGTCAATCAAAAGCCGCGTTACTTTCAAAGCCTGCCCCAGACTTTCCTGATGAACGAAACTACCTTCCCTCAAATCGATTAAAGTCGCGCCCGATACGGCAACGCCTTTATTGAGCGCGTGAAAGCGGTCGGCCTCGGCCAAGGGCACCACAGCCTCTTCCGGCGTGAGCCAATACGTTTCTTCGCCGTTGATTTCATTGCCATTGCCGTCATGGAACAAATCGGGGGCAAATCCTAAGCGTGTCAGCAACGTCCATTCAAAACGGCGCAAAGCGGCAATGTGGTTGGCCTCGCAGCAAATGGTTTTCATGGTTTCCGCTAACACATCGTAAAGCTCGGGCAACGGGTCTTCGCGGACGGTCAACTTCAGCATCAACTCGTTCACATACAATCCACTGAACAAAGCCCTGCCCTGCGGCTGCGGCCAACCGCCTATCCATTCGGCGCGATGCAGGGTCTTCAACTCTTGCGAACCATACCAAGACGCACTCACCGGCACAAACGGCACCAACACGCCGCGCAATTCGCTCTGCCGTTTGCGCGCGCTTCTGGCCAACAAAGCCACCCGTCCATAACGGCGGCTGAAGGCCTCCACCCACAAGCTGCTCTCGCGCCAAGGGGCGGAAGCAAGCAGAAAGACAGGTTCGTGGTTGATGCGGTTCGGTTGCGCCATAAGGGTTTGGAAAGATAAAGATTGTGTCGATTATAACGGAAAATCGATGCAAAAAGGCCGTCTAAAAGTCCGCCTTCTATAAAGGCCGTCTGAAAACCTTTATAATCCGTTTTGAATGAACAACCAACCTTCCTGTGTTTATGCCGAAATTCCCTTTTAAATCCGCACTTTCCCTGCTCTCCGTAGCCCTATTATCCGCCTGCTCGCTGGTGAAATATCAGCCTCTTGCCGGCATTGATACGGTCGACCTGAAACGCGGCTACCGCTTTGAAACCAGCCAACTTCAGCGCAACGACGAAGATGATACGCTTATTGTATTGATGTTCTCCGGCGGGGGGACGCGCGCGGCGGCCTTGGGTTATGGCGTGTTGGAGCAGCTTCATAAGCAGCAGATCACCATCGGCGGCAAAAAACAATCTTTGATGTCAAATGTCGATGTGGTGTTCGGCGTATCCGGAGGCTCGGTTTTGGCAGCTTATTTTGCACTCAAGGGTGAAGAAACCATTCCCTTGTTTTATAAACGTTTCCTACACCAAAACTTCCAACGCCAAGTCGTCAAACAGGCATTCTCCATGTCCAACCTGCCCCGACTGGCCTCGCCTGAATACGGACGCGGCGATCTGTTGCAGGAGCAGTTTGAAAACTACCTTTTCGGCAAAACCACTTTCCGCGATTTGGAAAAACACGGTAAAGGCCCGTTTGCCATCATTTCCGCCACCGATATGGGCATAGGCGAACGCTTCAACTTCACGCAGGAATACTTTGATCCGATGTGTATCGACCTGGGCAACCTCCGCATCGCCAGAGCCGTCGCCGCATCCAGCTCCGTCCCCATGGTCTTTGCACCGATCACCCTAAACAACAACGGCGGACGCTGCAACTACACGCCGCCGATTAAAATCGAAGACGTAGACGACAGTGAAACAGGCAGACAACAAAGCCGCACTATAAAAGAGTTTTACGAGCGATTCCAAAAATACGCAGACGGGAAAAACCGCCCCTACATCCACCTGATAGACGGCGGCCTGACCGACAATCTAGGCATGCGCAGCCTTTTGGATATGACGGAAATGTATCCGGAAAAAATCCTGACAAACAAAATCCTGCAAAACAACATCCGCCATATCGTCGTCATCAACGTCAATGCGCAAAACCAAGTTAGCAGCAATTTGGACAAAACCGCGGCCGTTCCCGGTTTCCGCGACGTTGTCTCCTCCATCGTCAATATCCCCATCGACCAAAACTCGCAAGAATCCCTGCGCCGTTTCCGCGCCTTCGTCGATCAGTGGAATAAAGACAAACAGACTGACGGCATCAGTTTCTCCTTCGTCAGCCTCAACCTCAAAGACCTCCCTCCTTCCGAGTTGAGGGAAAAAGTATTGAATATTCCGACCAGTTTTTATCTGCCGCCGGAAGACGTGGACAACCTGCGTACCGCCGCTGCCGAATTAATGAAGCAGTCGCTGGACTACCGCAACCTGCTGACAGAATTTGCAGCACACCACAATCCCGATGCCATCTTTGCAGAACCGCCGCCGGACGCTAAAGATTTCAAACCGTTAAACGAAAAAGAAACACAGAAACAATCTGTTCCATAAAGTATTGCTCTGTTAAAATAGACAAATAGATTTCAACCCCTTCAGACGGCCTCAGAGATAAAGGCCGTCTGAAACAAAATATCAAAAACAGAATACAACCATGACCGAAAAAAACAAGCCTATCGTTACCGATATCGACCGCCCCATCCTCGTTCCGCCCGGCGGCCATAAAAAAGTCCTGCTGCATTCCTGCTGCGCCCCGTGCAGCGGCGAAGTAATGGAAGCCCTGCTTGCCAGCGGCATCGACTACACCATTTATTTTTACAACCCCAATATCCATCCGCACAAAGAATATATGTTGCGCAAAGAAGAAAACATGCGCTTTGCGGATAAATTCGGCATTCCCTTCATCGACAAAGACGACGACTACGAAAACGACCGCAAAGAATGGTTCGCCAAAGCCAAAGGCATGGAATTCGAACCCGAACGCGGTATCCGCTGCACCATGTGTTTCGACATGCGTTTTGAAAAAGCGGCACAATATGCCCATGAAAACGGCTTTCATGTATTCACCAGCTCACTGGGCATTTCACGCTGGAAAGACATGAAACAGATCAACGGCTGCGGCCATCGCGCTGCCGAGCCCTACGATGACCTGGTTTATTGGGATTTCAACTGGCGCAAAGGCGGCGGCAGCGCACGCATGATTGAAATCAGCAAACGCGAACATTTCTACCAACAAGAATACTGCGGATGCGCCTACTCCCTGCGCGACTCCAACGCCCACCGCAAATCGCAAGGCCGCATCCCCATCAAGCTGGGCGTGTTGTATTACGGTGATGAATCCACTCAATACGAGCCTCAAGCCGAAAACAAAATCATCGTTGAGAAATAAAAATTAAAGGCCGTCTGAAACATTCAGACGGCCTTTATTCAAATCAACCGATTAACGGCGGCGGAATTTGCCGTGATCAAAATCATCATATGCCTGATAAGCGGCTTGGCATTGGATTTTTTGCTCGGCATAAGGCAAACCGTGGAACGCTTTTGCCGCTTTACGGTTTTCCCTCAACTCGGCCTTGTTGCCTTTATAGCGATACCAAGCGGCACGGCGTTCAAGATATCTCTTACAGGCAGGATGCAATTTGTTTTTCTTCGCTGGCTGGTGTTTGCTCACATGAGAGCCATGCGGCTTGGCTGCCACCTCGACAGAATAAGCACCCAAGCTCAATACGGCAACCGCCGCCAGTGCGGAACCTAAATTTTTCAGCATCAACATGATTCTCCTCCTAAATAGTTTTTCCATTATTCCATTATATGTTTCGCCTGGGCACCGGCAAAACGCCCATTTTTCACATGACAAAAATGTGGTTAATTACTACATCATACTACTTGCTTTGCAAAATTTAACACACCTTCCATTTAGACGAAACCTGAATATAAATCTCTTTATTTCATAAGCCTCTAGAAAAATTTTGAACAAATGTGATGCAAACACAAAATAATGCCTGACTGCCACAAACCCACATAAAATCTAGCCTGAGCCATTCCCCTCTTTAATCAACCCCCGAAAAAAGCGCATTGTCAAGTCTAGTTAAACAAAGAAAAATACATTATATTGTGCCGTTCAAAGCAATCAAATACCGTATCTTGTGTTTTTTAATGGGAAGACTGAATAATGAATGCAGCAACGAATATTAAAGTAACCAAACGCGACGGACGCTTGGAAGATATCGATTTAGACAAAATCCACCGTGTTGTTACTTGGGCGGCGGAAGGCTTACAAAACGTCTCCGTATCGCAAGTCGAGCTCAAATCACATATTCAGTTTTACAACGGTATCCGTACCGACGACATCCATGAGACCATCATCAAGGCCGCGGCCGACTTGATCTCACAAGACACGCCTGATTATCAATATCTCGCTGCCCGCCTCGCCATTTTCCATCTGCGCAAAATCGCTTACGGCGAGTTCGAACCGCCTCACCTCTACGATCACGTTAAAAAACTGACCGAGGCAGGCAAATACGACCGCCACATCATCGCAGATTACAGCCGCGAAGAATTCGACGAGCTGAACGCCTATATCGACCACAGTCGCGATATGACCTTCTCTTATGCTGCCGTGAAACAGCTCGAAGGCAAATATCTGGTTCAAAACCGTGTTACCCGCCAAATTTATGAAACGCCGCAATTTTTATACATTTTGGTGGCCATGTGTCTCTTCAGCAAATATCCGAAAGAGACCCGTTTGGATTACGTCAAACGCTTTTACGACGCCGTTTCCACATTCAAAGTATCGCTGCCTACGCCTATCATGAGCGGCGTGCGCACGCCTACCCGTCAATTCTCAAGCTGCGTATTGATTGAATGCGACGACAGCCTCGATTCCATCAACGCCACCACCAGCGCAATTGTGAAATACGTTTCCCAACGTGCGGGCATCGGCATCAACGCCGGCCGTATCCGCGGCTTGGGCAGCGAAATCCGTGGCGGTGAAGCGCAACACACCGGCTGTATCCCATTCTTCAAAATGTTCCAAGCGGCGGTTAAATCCTGCTCGCAAGGCGGCGTGCGCGGCGGCGCGGCAACCTTGTTCTACCCATTGTGGCACATCGAAGCCGAAAGCCTGTTGGTATTGAAAAACAACCGCGGCGTAGAAGACAACCGTATCCGTCAGCTGGACTACGGCGTACAAATCAACCGCCTGCTGTACACCCGTTTGATTAAAGGCGGCAACATTACCCTGTTCTCGCCGAATGAGGTTCCGGGTTTGTATGATGCCTTCTTCGCCGACCAAGACGAATTCGAGCGCCTCTACACTCAATACGAGCAAGACCCAAACATCCGCAAACGCACTTTGCCGGCAACAGAACTGTTCTCCACTCTGATGCAGGAGCGCGCCGGTACCGGTCGTATCTACATCCAAAACGTTGACCACTGCAACACGCACAGCCCGTTTGATCCACGCGTTGCGCCTGTTCATCAGTCCAACTTGTGCATGGAAATCGCCCTGCCGACCAAACCTTTGGACAACATCAACGATCCGAACGGCGAAATCGCCCTGTGTACCTTGTCCGCCTTCAACTTGGGCGCATTAAATGACTTGGACGAACTGGAAGAACTCGCCGATTTGACCGTACGCGCACTTGATGCCCTGTTGGATTATCAAGACTATCCGGTTGCAGCCGCACGCACCGCAACCATGAACCGCCGCACACTCGGCATCGGCGTCATCAACTACGCCTACTATCTGGCGAAAAATGGCGTCCGTTACAGCGACGATTCCGCGCTCGGCCTGACCCACCGCACCTTTGAAGCTATGCAGTATTACCTACTCAAAGCATCGGTGAACCTTGCCAAAGAATACGGCGCATGCCCGCTGTTCAACCAAACCGTTTATTCGCAAGGCAAACTACCTATCGACACCTACAAAAAAGACTTGGATGCCGTGTGCAACGAGCCTTTGCACTACGACTGGGAAAGCCTGCGCGCCGACATCGTCAAATACGGCCTGCGCAACTCTACCCTGACCGCACTCATGCCGTCTGAAACCAGCTCGCAAATTGCCAACGCCACCAACGGCATCGAGCCTCCACGCGGCCTGGTCAGCGTTAAAGCATCAAAAGACGGTATTTTGAAACAAGTCGTACCGGAGTTTGAAACCCTGAAAGATGCCTACGAAACCCTGTGGCAGCTTCCCGGCAACGAAGGCTACCTGAAACTCGTCGGCGTAATGCAAAAATTCGTCGATCAATCGATTTCCGCGAATACTGCCTACGACCCGAACAAATTTGAAGGCAGCAAAGTTTCCATGAAACAAATGCTGAAAGACCTGCTGACCGCCTACAAATACGGCGTCAAAACCCTGTACTACCATAACACCCGCGATGGCGCGGACGATACGCAGACCGATATTCAGGATGATGGTTGCGCTGGTGGGGCTTGTAAGATTTGATAAGGAAGGAGTTCAGACGGCCTTTTGCATATCTAAACGGCCGTCTGAAATTAAGAAGTTCTCTAAAAAATGAAAATAGCTTGATACATTGGCGTGTATCAAGCTATTGAAAGATTTTTAACGTATTGGCGTACGTTAAAAATTTCTTTAGGTCATTCATGAGAACCTAAAGACCTAACTCAATCGTATGATTTCATTAGATTTATTGCTGGAATTCGAATGATACTGCGATTTTAAGGTTAGTACAAGCTAAATCTCATGAGCTCAATATAAGTATTTATTTTTTGTAGAGTTTAGTTTTCTACACAAAAAATACACTTTGTGCTTTATGAAAGGAGCTTGAATGCACGGGAAAACTGTTCCTGTAAGAGCTTATCGTCGTTTCCGTAATGGTAACTTCGAACATGTTCGCAAGCATTTTCGCCGACCACCATTACGGTAATCGGTTATAATAACCAGCTCGCAGTTTTTACTGCGGGCTTTTTTATTTAAAGGATTTCTACAATGTCATGCGAACATTTAACTATGTCCTACAGCACTTTTTCCAAAACTAAAAACGATGCGCTAAAAGAGCCGATGTTTTTTGGTCAGCCGGTAAATGTCGCCCGTTATGACCAGCAGAAATACGAAGTATTTGAAAAACTGATTGAAAAACAATTGTCTTTCTTCTGGCGTCCAGAAGAAATCGACGTGTCGCGCGACCGTATTGACTACGCCAATCTGCCCGAACACGAAAAACATATTTTCATCAGCAATCTGAAATATCAAACCCTGCTCGATTCAATCCAAGGCCGCAGCCCGAATGTTGCGTTCTTACCTTTGGTGTCTATTCCCGAGCTGGAAACATGGATTGAAACGTGGAGCTTCAGCGAAACCATCCACTCGCGCAGCTACACTCATATCATCCGCAATATCGTGAATGATCCTTCAGTCGTGTTCGATGATATTGTGCAAAACAAATACATCATCGCCCGTGCGGAAGACATTGCCTGCTATTACGATGATTTGATTGAATACACCCAGTATTACAATCTGTTGGGCGAAGGTTCGCACAATATCGGCGGCAAGCTTGTTACCGTATCTTTGCGCGAGTTGAAGAAAAAACTCTATCTCTGCCTGATGTGCGTCAATGTATTGGAAGCCATCCGCTTCTACGTTTCATTCGCCTGTTCGTTTGCCTTTGCCGAGCGCGAATTGATGGAAGGCAACGCCAAAATCATCAAGCTGATTGCCCGTGACGAAGCCTTGCATTTGACCAGCACCCAGCATATGCTCAACCTAATGCGCGCCGGTGCCGATGATCCTGAAATGGCTGAAATTGCGAATGAATTGCAGGATGAGTGTTTCAACCTCTTCAAAAAAGCAGCCGAGCAGGAAAAAGAATGGGCGGCCTATCTGTTTAAAGACGGCTCAATGATTGGCCTGAACAAAGAAATTTTGGCTCAATACGTTGAATATATTACCAATCTGCGTATGCAGGCGGTTGGCCTGCCTGCCGGATTTGAAGGTGCGACCCAAAACCCGATTCCTTGGATTAACGCGTGGCTGTCTTCTGACAATGTACAGGTTGCGCCGCAGGAAGTGGAAATTTCTTCTTACTTAATCGGTCAGATTGATTCGGAAGTCAGCGCGGACGATTTGGGCGATTTCGAGCTGTAAACCGCGTTTCAGACGGCCTTTGGGCGTAACCGGCCGTCTGAAAATCTCTTTTCAATCCTCAAGGTATAACCAAAAATGAAGATTTATGGCGACATTGCGGTAAAAGCAGCTGAATCATATTCTAAATATGAAGATATGGAACAAGCTTGGACAGAGATTGCGGCATCATTTCCCATCAAGGAGTCAATTAGAAAAAAAGGATGCCCAAAGAATGCATTTTTGGGATTGTGTCGTGCGGGGTTGGTTAAAGGAATCAACCCGGAAAAAGTCAAAACCAAACATTCCAAAAACGGAGAATATGCCGTTGCAGCGGTCAGCCTTTTAAAAAATGATCCCGAATGGGCAAATCAGAAAAAATCCGTTTTCTGGCGCGAAATTGTGGGTAATGAAAAAAAATATAACAGCCAGCTTCATGTCGTTTTGGCCTTGTGGGAAAAAGGCTTGATTATTTGAATTTATATATTTAAGGCCGTCTGAAACATTGTTCAGACGGCCTCTATGCCCTAAAACACACATGGCACTCATTAGCACACACGACAAAACCTTCCAACTCCAACAAGGCGAAACCTTATTGGAGGGCTTGGAGCGCACTGGACACGAAGTTGAATACCAATGTCGCAGCGGTTATTGCGGTTCATGCCGGGTTAAAATCTTGGATGGGAAAGTCTCTTATGATAATTTTCCACTCGCTTTTGTCGCGCCCGGAGAAATTTTGCCGTGCTGCTGCCGGGTTACTGAAGACATCAAGCTTGATTGTCGTGAGCGCATCAAAGAGCCGGATTTATTTGATGTCGATTTATTTGAAGACAAATAAAAAATGCCGTCTGAACATTATGGCCGAAATCTTTGATTTCATGTCCACCGTTCAGACGGCATTTTGTATGACAAAGCTTATTTACGCTCGCCAACCGGCAAAACTGTTTTGCCGAAAGATTCGTTAATGACTTCCGCAGCGGCCAAGTAGAACGCACCAAGTGCAGTTACCAAGCCTAAGCAACCGCCGATATGGACGATGCTATGATTTTCCATGCCATCGCCAATACCCAAAGCAAAAAAAGTCAGTGTCAAGAAAAAGAAAATACCGCTCAATACTTTAGGCTTGGTCAAGGTAGCCACAAACATCATCAGTGAAAACATACCCCATGCGCAAAGATACCAGCCGATAAATGCCGGGGCTGTTTCACCTTTAAAAAAGATGGTAAACAAAGCCCATGTCCACCAGAATGCACCATAGCTGATAAAAGCGGTAAAGCCAAACGTATTACCTTTCTTGAACTCAAACATACCGGCAATAACTTGGGCGATACCACCAAAGGCGAGAGCCATGCTCAAAACTAAGCCGACACCCTCTTGAGCAGTAAAAAAGCCGCCGTTAATCAGACTGAGCAACCAAGTTGTCAATGCAAAGCCACCCAGGCCTACTGGACCTGGGTTCGCCAGGTTTTCTTTAGTAGTAATCATTTTATTTCTCCTCTAGTTATTAGAAATAGGAAACCCATTGTTACAGGTTTTATTTAAAATTAAAAGAAATAAATTTAAAAAAATCAGGCCGTCTGAAAAATATTTTTCAGACGGCCTTGAATATTAATAATTAAACTATCCCAAAATTGCCAAGATTTTCCTCAATTCATTAGCATCAATTTGGCCGGGTGCCGACGTTTTTTGTGCCGCGCCAAAGGTAACGGCTGAGCCGAAAGTCGAGCCGGCCAAGCGGCTGACGGCTCCGGTTTTATCCATGGACATGGTAATAATCGGGCGGTCGATAATTTGTGAAGCATCATATGTTGCCTGCAACAGGGTCAACACATCTTGCGGCGATTGCGGCATAACGGCAATTTTGCAGATATCCGCGCCCCACTCGGCCATTGTTTTCAGACGGCCTGTAATGTCTGCCAAAGACGGCGTGGCTTGAAAATCGTGATTGCAAAGTAAGGCGGCAGTTTGATACTCATGCGCCAAAGCAATGGTTTGTTTTACGCCGCCCTCCTCGGCAAAAAGCTCGATGTCGATAATATCGGCTTGTTTGGAACAGATGATTTTTTCCAATAATTCAAAATAATAGTCTTCCGAACAAGGCGTATTACCGCCCTCTTGCGCCCTTCTAAATGTAAACAGCAAAGGCTTGGCAGGAAAAGCCTGTCGGACAATGCCTAAGTGCTTGGCAATAAAATCGGCATCAAGCGCCTCTTGAAAAAAATCCGCACGAAATTCAATGATGTCAAAAGCCGTCTCTTTTAATACGTGCAAAGCCTGCTCCAATTCCTGCGTATTGGCGGCCACCAGCGGCACGGCAATTTTAGGCAGGCCTTTGCCGATCTCAATATTTTTGATGATGACAGGTTTCATATTGTTCCTTTTTGCTGTTCAAGCCAATCAGTGCAGATGATCGTAAATGGTTTCCGCCAAGGCTTTGCTGATGCCTTCCACTTTTTCCAAGTCCTCTCGGCTGGCTGCAATCACGCCGCGCAGGCCGCCGAATCGGGTGAGCAATGCTTGGCGGCGTTTGCTGCCGATACCGGGGATTTCGCTGAGTGAGGAAGTAACGCGTGCTTTGTCGCGTTTTTTGCGGTGGCCTGTAATGGCAAAGCGGTGCGATTCATCGCGTACGGTTTGCAATAAATGTAAAGCCGGGCTGTTGGGCGGCAGGCGGAAAACTTCTCCGGTAAAAGGCAATATAAGTTCTTCCATACCGGCTTTGCGCTCGGGGCCTTTGGCGATACCGACCAAAGGTATGTGCAGCCCGAGTTCTTCCCATACCGATACGGCTACGCCGATTTGTCCTTTGCCGCCGTCAATCAACACGACATCCGGCCATTTGACGGCCTCGCCGTTGGCTTCGGCTTCCTGCATTTTGCCGTAACGGCGCGTCAACACTTCGCGCATGGCGGCGTAGTCGTCGCCGGGTTTGGCGGTAGTGATGTTGTAGCGGCGGTATTGCGAAGGCTGGATGTTTTGTTCATCGTACACAACACAAGACGCAATAGTAGCCTCACCTTGCGTGTGGCTGATATCGAAACATTCAAGGCGGTTAAGGCCGTCTGAATCCATGCCGAGGATTTTGGCCAGTTCATCGATGCGGTGTTGCTGGCTGCTTTGTTGCAGGCGGCGTTGGGCAATCGCCATTTGTGCGTTTTGCTCCGCCATTTTCAACCAGACTTTGCGTTCGCCTATGGTTTTGGTCACGAACTGCATCTGTTTGCCGTGTTCGCCTTCCAAGGCTTCTTTCAACGCGTCGGGGACGGGAAAGTTGCTGATGATGATGTCGGGTTTGCTTTTGCCCAGATAGTGTTGGGCAACGAAGGCCTCGGCGTAATCTTGTCCGTTTGGCTCGGGATCGTTTTTAGTGTCGGGGAAAAAGCTTTTATCGCCGACATGCCGTCCGCCGCGGATGCTGACCCAGTGTACGCAGACCAGGCCGTCTGAAACCGCCAGCGCAAGCAAATCGATATCGTTTGGATTGTTCGGATTTTTGCTGTCGATAAACTGATTACTCTGCATGATGCCGAGCGCTTGAATTTGATCGCGGTAACGGGCAGCTTCTTCAAATTGCAAATTCGCGGCGGCGGTTTGCATTTTGTGTTGCAAGGTGCGCGTCAGTTCGTCGGTTTTGCCATTAAGGAAAGTCGCGGCTTCACGCACGCTGTCGCGATAATCTTCTTCGCTGATGTGACCGACACAAGGTGCGGTACAGCGTTTGATTTGGTACAGCAGACAAGGACGGTCGCGGTGTTCAAACACGCTGTCTTCGCAGGTACGCAGCATAAAGACTTTTTGCAACACTTGAATGCTGTCGCGCACGGCGTTGCTGTTCGGATACGGGCCGAAATATTGATTAGGCTTCTTCAGCGTGCCGCGGTAATATGCCATTTGCGGATATTGATGGCCGCTGAGCATCAAATAAGGATAGCTTTTGTCATCGCGGAAAAGGATATTGTATTTCGGCGACAAGGCTTTGATGAAGTTGTTTTCGAGAATCAGCGCTTCGGCTTCGGAACGCGTGATGGTGGTTTCGATATGATGAACCTGTTTTACCATCAATGCGATGCGCGGCGAATGGTCGTTTTTTTGGAAATAGCTGGAAACGCGCCGCTTGAGATTGACCGCTTTGCCGACATACAAAACATTGTTGTCTTCGTCAAAAAAACGGTACACGCCCGGAAGATTGGGCAGATTTTTCAGAAAAAGAGGTAAATCGAACGGTTCGGTTGCGCTCACGGGATTTTCTTTTGGAATAAGCAGGCCGTCTGAAAACTTTTCAGACGGCCTTTTTCATTGACGTTTAAGATTCTTGAGACGGAGTATCTTCAGCTTCTACCACTTGGTTTTCGGCTGCATCGGTTTCTAAAGGGGCTTCATCTTCGGCCTCTTCAGCCACGCGTTCCAAGCTGACCAAGGTTTCGCCTTCATCCAGATTAATCAGGCGGACACCTGCGGCAGCACGGCCGGTCTCGCGGATTTGCTCAACTTTGGTACGAATCAGGACGCCGCCGCTAGTAATCAACATCAGGTCGTCGGTTTCGCTGACCAAAGTCGCGGCAACCAAATCGCCGTTGCGCTCGCCAGTATTGATGGCGATATTGCCTTGGCCGCCTTTGTTTTTACGGCTGTAATCGGCAATCGGGGTACGTTTGCCATAGCCGTTGGCGGTAGCGGTCAATACTTGCAAATCACTTTGCTCGGCTTCGGGTGCGAAGGTAATCAGGCTGACAATCTTGCCATCGGCCGGCAGGCGCATACCGCGCAGGCCGCCGCTGCCGCGACCGGACGGACGGACACCGTGTTTGCCGCTTGGCAATGCGTTTTCGGCATTTTCATCATCCAGGCCGTCTGAATCTTCGTTTTCGGTTTCGATATCGGCATCTTCTGCATCATCGTTACCGGATTTTTCCCAATATTCGTTAAAGCGGATGGCTTTGCCCAAGTTGGAGAACAACATAATATCGTCCGCACCGCCGGTTTGCGCTGCGCCGACCAAGTAATCGCCTTCTTTAAGCGCGATGGCTTTGATGCCTTGGCTGCGGACGTTTTTAAACGCAGACAGCTGGACTTTTTTCACCATGCCTTGTGCGGTGGCGAAGAAGACGTATTGGTCTTCCGGGAACTCGCGGACGGCCAAGATGGCGCTGACTTTTTCGCCCTCTTCCAATTGGATGACGTTGTTAATCGGACGGCCACGGCTGTTACGGCCGCCTTCCGGCAGTTTGTAAACCTTAATCCAGTGGCACTTGCCCAAATTGGTGAAGCACATCAAATAATCATGCGTATTGGCAACGAACAAGGTTTCGATAAAGTCTTCGTCTTTGGTGGCCGCTGCCTGTTTACCGCGGCCGCCGCGACGCTGCGCCTGATAATCAGTTGTCGGCTGGGTTTTGATATAGCCGCCATGAGTCAGGGTAACGACCATTTCGCGTTGCGGAATCAGGTCTTCATCGGCGATATCACCGCCAAACGGATTGATTTCGCTGCGACGCTCGTCGCCGAAGTTGGCTTTAATGTCTGCCAATTCTTCGCGGATGATTTGGGTAACGCGCTCTGGTTTGGAAAGAATATCCACGAAATCAATGATTTTACCCATCAGATTTTTATATTCACCGACAATTTCTTCCTGATCAAGGCCGGTCAGGTTGCGCAGGCTCATGCGCAGGATGGCATCGGCTTGCAATTCGCTCAGGTAATAGCCTTGGCTGTGCAGACCCAAATTCTCTGGCAAGCCTTCAGGGCGCATCATTTGCAGGTCCAAATCCGTACGGCTGAGCATATCTTCAACCAAGCTGCTGCGCCATGGGCGGGACAGCAGTTTTTCTTTGGCTTCCGGCGCATTGGCAGATTCTTTAATCAGACGGATGATTTCGTCGATGTTGGACAAGGCCACCGCTTTACCTTCGGCAATATGGCCTTCATGACGCGCTTTTTTCAGGCGGAACAAAGTACGGCGGGTAACGACTTCGCGACGGTGGCGCAGGAATTCTGACAGGATTTGTTTCAGGTTCAGCAAACGCGGCTGGCCGTCAACCAAGGCCACCATGTTGATACCGAAGCTGTCTTGCAGCTGGGTCAGTTTGTAGAGTTGGTTCAAAACGACTTCGGCATTTTCATTGCGTTTCAATTCAATCACGACGCGCATACCGGATTTGTCGGACTCGTCGCGCAGGTCGGATACGCCTTCCAGCGTTTTTTCGCGTACCAATTCGCCGATTTTCTCAACCAGCTTGGCTTTGTTTACTTGATATGGGATTTCATCGATTACAATGGCTTCGCGCTCGCCGTTTTTGCCGATAGGCTCGATATGGGTTTTACCGCGCATGACCACGCGGCCGCGGCCGGTTTTATAGCCTTCGCGCACGCCGCTCAATCCGTAAATAATCGCGCCGGTTGGAAAATCGGGCGCTTGGATAATGTTAATCAGCTCGTCGATTTCTGTTTCAGGCTCATCCAACAAGCGCAGGCAGGCATTGATGGTATCGCCCAAATTGTGCGGCGGGATATTGGTTGCCATACCGACGGCAATACCGGACGAACCGTTTACCAACAGCGCAGGGAAACGGGTCGGCAATACCAGCGGCTCATGTTCGCTGCCATCATAGTTGGGGCCGAAATTGACGGTTTCTTCTTCAATATCCGCCAGCATTTCATGAGAAATTTTTTCCATGCGGATTTCGGTATAACGCATGGCTGCTGCGGCCAATCCGTCAACGGAACCGAAGTTGCCCTGACCGTCGATCAGTACATAACGCATGGAAAAATCTTGCGCCATGCGGACGATGGTATCGTAAACGGCCGTATCGCCGTGGGGATGGTATTTACCGATAACGTCGCCGACGATACGTGCCGATTTCTTATAGGCGGCGTTCCAGTTGTTTTTCAACTCGTGCATCGCGTACAACACGCGGCGGTGTACCGGCTTGAGACCGTCGCGGACATCCGGCAGGGCTCGACCCACAATCACGCTCATGGCGTAATCGAGGTAGCTCTTGCGCATTTCGTCTTCGAGGCTGACAGGCAGGGTTTCGAGTGCAAATTTATGGTCGTTGCGGATGGTTGCGTCGGTCATGATTATCTGTAATTTCTTATGGCAAAAATCTTGTTGATTCTACCACAAAACAAGCGGTTTATGGCTTTTGCGTGAAGGCCGTCTGAAACAGGGTTTCAGACGGCCTCTATTCTTTCTAAGCAATCATTTAAAGGCTGCAAGAAACTTCATTGGACGCCTGAAGGCTCAACGCTTTGCGTTTTTTGGCCTTTTCATAACGGCAGCGTTGGCGCGGTGTATTGATTTCCAATGGCGGCACGGCAACCGGCTTGCCGTCTTCTACGGCAACCATGGTGAAGTAGCAGCTGTTGGTATGGCGCACTTCGCCGGTGCGGATGTTTTGCGCTTCTACACGGATGCCGACTTCCATAGAGGTGCGGCCGGTGTAGTTGATGCTGGCGTAAAAGGTTACCAGTTCGCCGACATGGATAGGCTCTTTAAACAAAACTTTATCGACAGACAAGGTAACGCAGTAGTTGCCGCTGTATCGGCTGGCGCAGGAATAAGCGACTTGGTCGAGCAGGCGCAATAATTCGCCGCCGTGGACGTTGCCGCTGAAATTTGCCGTATCCGGCATCATCAGCTCGGACATGATGAGTTCGTGAGAAGGAAGTTGGCGTGCTTGTTCCATAGTTTGACCTCTTGAAGTGGTTTGTTTTTAAGGCCGCCTGTTATTTCAGACGGCATGTTTTGTAGGAATTTTGATTCTACCGTTTTTGAGTGGAAAAATTCAATCTGGCGCACCTGATCATAGCCATTTTCTACGGGAGAAGAAAACCAACAGGCAGATAATGATGCACAGCATCACACCCAAAACCATGAAATAGCCGTGATGCCAATGCAGCTCGGGCATATTGTCGAAGTTCATGCCGTAGATGCCGGTGATGACGGTCAGCGGCATGAAGATGATGGTAATAACCGTCAACACGCGCATTTGCTGGTTCATGCGGTTGGATTGGAAGGAAAGATAAATGTCCATCATGCTCAACACCATATCTCGAGAGGCATCAAGCGATTCGATAAGCTGCATATTGTGGTCGTACACATCGCGCAGATAAACGGTTGATTCTCCTTTGAAAATGGCGAAATCGCCGCGCACGGCCAGTTGGTAAAACACATCACGCAAGGGCAAAAGCGTTCGGCGCAGGCGGACGGCATCGCGCTTGAGGCGGTGAATCTTACTGAGAATATCGCTGTTTTCATTTTTAAACAGGGATTTGTCTATGACTTCGACGCGGTTGTTGTACTCTTCCAGGACGATAAAATAGTCGTCCACAATACGGTCGAGCAGGCAATAAGCAAGAAACGCCGTATTTTTGTTCAAAATATTGTGCGGATTCTCGTGCATCTTCCGGCGAAGATGGCTGAATAAGCCCAGCGGTTTTTGTTGGAAAGACAACACAAAATCTTTGCCGATAATCACATACACTTGGTCGGAATGGAGCTTGCCTGTGGTGGTGTAATGGTAAACCTGTGCGGCAGTAAACACATAGTTGCCGTAGTCTTCGATTTTCGGGCGCTGCTTGCGGCTGAGAATGTCTTCAATAACCAGCTCATGGATGCCGTAAGGCTCAAGCGCGTGTTTGAGCAAAGCAGCATCATTGATGCCGACAAAATGCAGCCAGTTGATTTGGCCTTCTTGCGGGCGTGCAATATCGGGCAAAGCCTTTCCGGCAAGATAATCATGCTGAACAAAGGTATCGGCGGAATATAAGGTTTGGTGGATGGCAGAACGCGGCGCATTGTCCGTGTTGCTGCGCTGCATGGCCTGCTCTTGCAGATTGTCGTTTGTCTCAACAGGATTGGCTGGTTTATTCATAAAAAGAAATCATGTTTATTGGTTTGAATGGATTGTACAGACATAAAAGGCCGTCTGAAAACTGATTTTCAGACGGCCTGATGACATTGATTAATGTTTTATTAGGCTTGAGGCGCTGTTTGTTCCAACTCTAATGCGGCAGCGAGCAAGGACAAGCGTGCCATTACGCCGTAAACGTAGAGGCGGTTGTGTTCGTTGTCCACGTCGCAGTCTTTTTCGGAGCGTGGCATACCGAGCGAATCCCATTGTTCGAATACGCGTTTGCAGGCTTCGGGCGCTTCTTGGGAATTGTCGCCGCTGCCGGTGGGGATGCTGTTGGACAGCGGGACGAATACCATGCCGCCGGCGTTGAGGTTTTCGTCCGCGCCGCGTCCTTCGTGTACACGGAAGAAGCCGCCGATGACGAAACGGTCCATCATATAAACGACAGGTTCGCTGACGGCGCCGTTCATGGTTTCATAGGTATAAATACCTTCTTGGACAATGACTTCTCTGACTTCCAAACCTTCTTTGACTTTCGCCATTTTATTGCGGTTTTTACGGTTCAATCCGCGCACTTCATCGGCGGATTTGACACTCATCACGCCCATGCCGTAAGTGCCTGCGTCGGCTTTGACAATCACGAAAGGTTGGTCGGTAATACCCAATTCATCGTATTTGGCTTGAATTTTTGCCAGCACGCGCTCTACCGCGCCTGCTAACGCGTCCTCGCCTTCGCGCTCTTGGAAATCCAAACCGCTGATTTTTTCAAAATAAGGATTGATTTGCCATTCGTCGATATCAATCAGCTTGGCAAATTCGGCGGCAACTTGGTTGTACGCGCCGAAATGCTCAGTTTTACGGCGAGTCGTCCAACCGCCGTGCAGCGGAGGCAATACGGTTTGGCTGATGCCTTTGAGAATATCGGGAACGCCGGCGGACAAGTCGTTATTCAACAAAACAACGCAAGGCGAAAAACCGTCGGCAAGGTGGACGCGCTCACGGGTACGCAATAAAGGCTCAAGCAGGATTTTGTTGCCCAAGGCAGTTTCAAACTCAGTCGGCTCGGTAACTTCCGGATTCAGGCTGCCCAAACGGACTTCATACCCTGCCGAACGCAAAATCTCGCTGAGTGCGTAAACGTTTTGAAGATAGAATGTGTTGCGTGTGTGGTTTTCAGGAATAATCAATACGGATTTTGCCGTTTCACAGGCGCGCTGTACCGCATCTTGCGCGGCAATCGCCGCCAGCGGGATGAAGTTTGGATTCAAATTATTGAAGCCGCCCGGAAACAAATTCATATCAATAGATGAAATTTTGTAACCGGCATTGCGGATGTCAACCGAACCATAAAACGGCGGACGGTGTTCGTTCCAATGCGAACGAAACCATGCTTCGATTTTGGCATGATTGGCAAGAATTTTTCTCTCGAATTCCTGAAATTGAATCAGGTACTCAGGAGCCAGAACCGGTAATTTCATTCTCTATACCTCTTGGTAAATGTGGATATTAAGTGAGAATGATAGAACTTTTTAGTGCATTTCGACAAGCATTCTTTCAGATAAAATGCATCTTTTTGTCAACAATTCTACAATTTGTCTAATTTTCAATAAGAATTTTTGAAACTTTACGACAAATTTTAAAAATTGGACAAATTTCTATTGCGCAGCCCCTATAAAAAGCCTAAAATCCGCCCATAAACACAAACCATCATTCATACTTACCAATTAGCAAAGAAACTCATCATGAGCGCACAAACCCTTTACGATAAACTTTGGAACAGCCACGTCGTCCGCGAAGAAGAAGACGGCACTGTCCTGCTTTACATCGACCGTCATTTGGTTCACGAAGTTACCAGCCCGCAGGCATTTGAAGGCTTGAAAATGGCCGGCCGCAAACTCTGGCGTATCGACAGCGTGGTTTCCACCGCCGACCACAATACCCCGACCGGCGACTGGGACAAAGGTATCCAAGACCCGATTTCCAAACTGCAAGTCGATACTTTGGACAAAAACATCAAAGAGTTTGGCGCACTCGCCTACTTCCCGTTCATGGATAAAGGTCAAGGCATTGTGCACGTCATGGGCCCGGAACAAGGTGCCACCCTGCCCGGCATGACCGTCGTTTGCGGCGACTCGCACACCTCTACCCACGGCGCATTCGGTGCATTGGCTCACGGTATCGGCACTTCCGAAGTCGAACATACCATGGCAACCCAGTGCATTACCGCGAAAAAATCCAAATCCATGCTGATTTCCGTTGAAGGCCGTCTGAAACCCGGTGTTACCGCTAAAGACGTAGCGCTTTATATCATCGGTCAAATCGGTACGGCCGGCGGTACAGGCTACGCCATCGAGTTTGGCGGAGAAGCCATCCGCAGTCTTTCCATGGAAGGCCGCATGACCTTGTGCAATATGGCGATTGAAGCCGGTGCGCGCTCAGGCATGGTTGCCGTCGATCAAACCACCATCGACTATGTAAAAGGCAAACCTTTCGCACCTAAAGGCGAAGCATGGGACAAAGCCGTCGAATACTGGCGCACGCTGGTGTCTGACGAAGGCGCAGTTTTTGATAAGGAATACCACTTCAAAGCCGAAGACATCGAGCCTCAAGTAACCTGGGGCACATCGCCTGAAATGGTTTTGGACATCAACGGCAAAGTACCTAATCCTGCCGAAGAAACCGATCCAGTCAAACGCAGTGGCATGGAACGCGCCCTTGAATACATGGGCTTGGAAGCGGGTACGCCATTGAACGAAATCCCTGTCGATATCGTCTTTATCGGTTCTTGTACCAACAGCCGTATCGAAGATTTGCGTGAAGCCGCCGCTATCGCCAAAGGCCGCAAAAAAGCGGACAATGTACAACGCGTGTTAATCGTTCCCGGCTCCGGCTTAGTTAAAGAACAAGCCGAAAAAGAAGGCTTGGACAAAATTTTCATCGATGCCGGCTTCGAATGGCGCGAACCTGGCTGCTCGATGTGCCTCGCCATGAACGCCGACCGCCTAACCCCGGGACAGCGTTGCGCCTCCACTTCCAACCGTAACTTCGAAGGCCGTCAAGGCAATGGCGGACGCACCCACCTCGTCAGCCCGGCTATGGCAGCCGCAGCCGCGGTAACCGGCCGGTTTACCGACATCCGCACTATGGCTTAAAACATGTTCAGACGGCCTTTATTCATCAGGCCGTCTGAAACAATACATTGCCCAATTAAGTTTTCCCATTGCGCAAAACGTTTGAAAACCTTCTCAATCAATCGATACCTTGAAAGGAATCTACTATGAAAAAACTGTTTGCATTGGCTGCCACAGCCTTCATCCTGACCGCTTGTTCCAGCACTTGGTCCGGCGCAAAAGACGATACCAACCGCAACTGGGATAAAACCAAAGAAACTGCAGAACGTGTAGCCGACAAAACCAAAGAAACCGCAGAACGCGTAGCCGATAAAACTGAAGAAGCCGTTAAAAAAGGCGGCAATGCAGTAGGCCGCGGCGTCAGCCATGTCGGCAACAAAATTGAAGCAGCTACCGAATAATTCGGTAAGGTGGGCCGTCTGATCCTCCTGAATCCGTTTCAGACGGCCTGTTTCCCTACTATTCAGACATCCTAAGATTCCCTGCGAAAGAAGAAGCAATGAGTAATCCGTCAAGCTGGTTCGGCATCCATGCTCAAGATTTGGATCGCGCCAAGGCCTTTTACGAATCCGTATTTGACAAGCCCTTGCAAGACGTTGGCGGCAACGGATTCCGTTTCATCATTTTTCCGGCCGATTACACACAACACGGCACGGCGGGCATGATTTGGCATGACAGCAATGCCCAACCCGGCCACGGTGGAACGACCATTTTCTTCAATTGCCCGGATTGTGCCGAAACCGCAGAAAAAGCCGTTGCAGCAGGCGGCAAGCTTTTACAAGAAAAATTCCGCATTGCCAACGGCTTTGCCGCATTTATCGAAGATACAGAAGGCAACCGAATCGGTTTGCACAGCACGCGCTAAGCCGAATAGCCATAAAATTTCCCATTATTACTATAAGAATCTGACATGAAAGCCTTTACCAAAATTACCGCCATCGTCGCCCCGCTCGACCGCAGCAATGTCGATACCGACGCCATCATCCCCAAACAATTTTTAAAATCCATCAAACGCAGCGGCTTCGGCCCTAATGCCTTTGACGAATGGCGTTACCTCGACCACGGCGAACCGGGCATGGATAACAGCAAACGCCCGTTGAATCCGGATTTCTCCCTGAACCAGCCACGCTATCAAGGCGCGCAAATCCTGTTGACGCGCAAAAACTTCGGCTGCGGCTCTTCACGCGAACACGCCCCTTGGGCATTGGACGACTACGGCTTCCGCGCCATCATTGCCCCCAGCTTTGCCGACATCTTCTTCAACAACTGCTACAAAAACGGCCTTTTACCCATCGTTTTGACCGAAGAACAGGTTGACCAGCTTTTCAAAGAAGTTGAAGCCAACGAAGGCTATCAACTCTCCATCGACCTTGCCGAGCAAACCCTGACCACCCCTAGCGGCGAAACATTCACATTCGACATTACCGAACACCGCAAACACTGCCTCTTAAACGGCTTGGACGAAATCGGCCTGACCCTTCAACACGCCGATGAAATCCGCGATTTCGAAGAAAAACGCCGCCAAAGCCAGCCTTGGCTGTTTAACGGTTGATATACCAAAGGCCGTCTGAAAAATTTAAGTGTTTCAGACGGCCTTTAATCTACACAAATATATTATGATTACCGACACCATAAGCAATGCCACCCGCTATGCTGCCCTGCATCCCGACTTTGCCGAGGCCTTCCATCTGTTGCAGACCCTAGATTTTGCCAAGCTGCCGGACGGCCAAGTGCCGTGCGAAAATCCCAATATCCGTATTTTTATCGGTAGCGAGCCGATGAGGACTCAAGGCGAAGCCCGGCCCGAAGCACACTTAAAACACATTGATATTCAAACGCCAATTGATAGCAGCGAAACGTATGGCTGGATAGACAGAGGCCGTCTGAAAAACGGTTTAGGCTACAACGAAAAGCGCGATATTGAATTTTTCGACTGCAAGCCGGAAACTTGGCTGACCTTGGAGCCCGGCGAATTTGCGCTATTTTTCCCGAATGATGCGCATGCCCCATTGGTCGGCGACAGAGCAAACATACGCAAAGTTGTTTTTAAAATCCGTGTTGAAACCGAACGTCTATAATATTTCAGACAGCCTTATCCCCTTATTCAGGACACAATATGTCTTTTTTCAGCAAGTTGTTCCGCTCCAAACCTAAATTAATGACTTGGCAGGAATTTGTCGAATACTTTGCCCATCGCATCCAAGAAGAATTGGATCTTGAGGTGAAAATCGACTGGGGCGAAAATATTGCTTCTTCGCCTATTATTGTCCAGTTTTCCGAAGACGATGAAGCGTCATTCAGTACTTATTTGAGCAACCATTACACAAGTTATCTGCAAAATCCCGAGGCCTTGGAGGCTATTGTTGCTGCCAATTTAGCGGTTATCGATAAGATTCAAGACGCTGATGCCAGTGTTTCAGCACAACAAATTCTTCCGACAATTAAAAATACGATTTATCTGGAAAACGTCAGACTGATTACAAATACGGACGAAGGCGAGCCTGCCGATTACCTGGTATACAAACCGATTGCCGGCGATATCATGTTGCTTTACATGGTGGATACGGACGAATCCATGCATACGCTCAATCGTGAGCATATGAAAGAGGCCGGTATTGAAGATGAAGACGCTTTGTATCGTACCGCCATGGATAATCTGCGCCAACGGATGAATGGACGTGTCCAAATTCATCATGCCGAAGGTTGGTCATTGACTCAAATCCATTTGGACAACGACTATGATGCTTCCCTGATTTTGCTTTTGGACGAAGTACTTAAAGACGATCCTATGCTGCCGGCCAACCCTGTTTTTGCAGTCCCGGCACGCAACGCCCTGCTCGTTTGCAGCCCGTCCGATGAAGAGGCTTTGCAGGCGATGGTAAATATCGCCCTACAGGCATTTGAAGACTCAGCCTACGCGATTTCTACCCAGCTTTACCAGTACCATAATGGTACAATCAGCGTTTTCAGAACAAATTGATTTAAGGCCGTCTGAAAAACAGACGACCTGCCCTTTACCTAAAACCTTCCCATAAGGAAACCCGAAATGACCAAACATATCGCTATCTTGCGCGGCGACGGCATCGGCCCTGAAATCGTTGCAGAAACCGTCCGCGTACTCGACAAACTTATCGAACAAGGTTTGGATGTCAGCTACGAATACGCGCCTTTGGGCGGCGAAGCCTATGACGAATACGGCCATCCTTATCCAGAATTCACGCAAAACCTTTGCCGTAAAGCCGATGCGGTCCTGCTTGGTGCAGTCGGTTCTCCTCAATACGACAATCTCGACCGTCCGCTGCGTCCTGAGCGCGGCTTGTTGGCCATCCGTAAAGACTTGAATCTGTTTGCCAACCTGCGCCCTGCCATCCTTTATCCCGAGCTGGCGAACGCTTCCACTCTGAAACCGGAAATCGTAGCCGGCCTCGACATCCTTATCGTACGCGAACTGACCGGCGATATTTACTTTGGCGAGCCGCGCGGCATCCGTGTTTTGGAAAACGGCGAACGCGAAGGCTACAACACCATGAAATACAGCGAAAGCGAAATCCGCCGTATTGCCCACGTTGCCTTCCAATCCGCCCAAAAACGCAGCAAAAAAGTCTGCTCCGTAGGCAAAGCCAACGTTTTGGAAACCACCGAACTGTGGCGCGAAATCTTTGAGGAAATCGGCAAGCAATATCCTGATGTCGAGCTTTCCCATATGTATGTCGACAATGCAGCCATGCAGTTGGTGCGCGCGCCTAAACAATTTGACGTGATTGCCACCGGCAACATCTTCGGCGACATCCTCTCTGACGAAGCCTCCATGCTGACCGGCTCCATCGGTATGTTGCCTTCCGCTTCATTGGACGAAAACGGCAAAGGCTTGTACGAACCGTCCCACGGCTCTGCTCCTGACATTGCCGGTCAAAACAAAGCCAATCCGCTGGCGACCGTATTGTCTCTTGCCATGTTGCTGCGTTACAGCCTGAACGACGAAGCACGCGCGCAACAAGTTGAAAACGCCGTACAAAAAGTACTGCAACAAGGCTTGCGTACCGGCGACATTTACGAAGAAGGTACCAAACTAGTTTCCTGCTCAGAAATGGGCGATGCCGTATTGGCCGCTTTGTAAGAGGCCGTCTGAAAAAGCGTGGGACCAATCCCACGCTTTTTTTTATGCGAAAACTCGAAACCATAAAAAAGGCGTGTCTTCACACGCCCTTTCGTCTTATTCAGACGGCCTTAATATTGAAGCAATCAACCTTTTTTATGTTTGCCGCCAAAGCCGTCGTTAGATTTACGTTTGCCTTTAAAGCCTTCGCCGCCTTTTTTGAAACCGTCAGACTTCTTGAAACCGTCTTTCTTAAAGCCATCTTTTTTGAAACCGTCTTTTTTATGACTTTCGCCGCGTGATTTGCCGCCGAAGCCTTCTTTGACCGGTTTCTTATCACCGCGCCAGCCTCCGGATTTACGATCGCCCCAGCCGCCTTTGCCTTTCGGCTTGCCGCCTGCGGATTTACGTTTGCGTGTCGGCTCCATACCTTCGATGGTCAGTTCAGACAATTTGCGGCCGATGTATTTTTCGATTTTGTGTACTTTGACGTATTCATTCACTTCCGCAAAAGTAATCGCAATACCGGTACGCCCTGCGCGGCCGGTACGGCCGATGCGGTGAACGTAGTCTTCTGCTTGTTTCGGCAAGTCGTAGTTGATAACGTGGGTAATGGTCGGTACGTCGATACCGCGTGCGGCAACGTCGGTGGCAACCAAAATCTTGCAACGACCTTTTCGCAAATCCATCAGCGTGCGGTTGCGCCAGCCTTGCGGCATATCGCCGTGCAGGCAGTTGGCGGCAAAACCTTTTTCGTACAATTCATCCGCGATGACTTCGGTCATGGCTTTGGTAGACGTGAAAATCACGCATTGGTCGATATTGGCATCGCGCAAGATGTGGTCAAGTAGGCGGTTTTTGTGGCGCATATCGTCGCAGTACAGCAGCTGCTCTTCAATTTTGCCTTGGTCGTCCACGCGCTCGACTTCGATGGTTTCAGGGTCTTTGGTCAATTTGCGCGCCAGTTTGCCGACTGCGCCGTCCCAAGTGGCGGAGAATAATAAAGTCTGACGGTCAGTCGGGGTGGCCTCGACGATGGTTTCGATGTCGTCGATAAAGCCCATGTCCAACATACGGTCGGCTTCGTCCAGAATCAGCACTTCCAAACGGGCGAAATCGACTTTGCCACTTTGCATCAAGTCCATCAGACGGCCCGGCGTGGCGACAATCAGGTCAACCGGTTTGCTCAGGGCGCGGGTTTGGTAGCCGAACGATGCGCCGCCGACGATGCTGACGGTGCGGAACCAGCACATATTTTTGGCGTACGCCAGCGCGTTTTTCTCGACTTGCGCCGCCAATTCACGGGTCGGCGTCAACACCAACGCGCGCGGACCTTTGCCTGGTTTCTCGCTGCGTTTGGTCAGCCGCTGCAACGTCGGCAGCAGGAAGGCGGCGGTTTTACCGGAGCCGGTTTGCGCCGAAGCCATGATGTCGCGGCCCTCCAAAGCAAACGGAATGGCTTGCGCCTGAATCGGCGTCGGGCCTTCGTAACCCTCGCTGCGTACGGCGGACAAAATGTTTTTATCAAGGTTCAAATCGGCAAATTTAATAGACATGGCTATCCTAAAGAGACAACAACGCGCACGTCTGAACGGTTTTCAGACGACCTGAAGCAAAGGAAAGTAACGATACGGGAAATGTGAAGTTACAGGGTTGTCGCAAGCATCTTGCTTGTGGTTAACATCGACGACAACCTGCACAGAAAAGGCTTTGCCAATAAGCAAGCAATAAAAGAAACGCGCCCGAAACGGCGGTTTAGGTTGGATGACGATGGCTTCGTATCAAAAGGCGAACGGCGGATAATATAGATTTTATGGATAACAGTCAAGCAAAAAGGCATCAAGTGCGTTAAAATCCAACCCCTTCCCAATACTTATTCAGGCCGTCTGAAAACCATGACCGACATTACCCCCTTTGCCAACCGCTTGGGCAAAAACATCAAACATCTTATGAAATGGGCCAAACGCAACAATATCGAAGCCTGGCGCATTTACGACCGTGACATTCCCCAATTTCCCTTTGCCGTCGATGTTTACGGCGACCAAATCCATCTTCAGGAATACGATACCGGCTGGCTGATGCAGCCCGAAGAGTATGAAGCATGGCTTGCCGATGTATTGGAAGCCATCGGATTTGTGACCGGTTTTGCGCCCGAACAAATCCACCTCAAACGTCGCGAACGCCAAAAAGGTTTGCAACAATACGAGAAAACCGGCAAGACCGGAGACGATTTCATCATTACTGAAAACGGCCGCAAGTTTTGGGTCAACCTCGACAAATACCTCGACACCGGTCTTTTCCTCGACCACCGCAACACACGCAAAAAAGTCGGTGAAACCGCAGCGGGCAAACGCTTCCTCAACCTGTTTTCCTACACCGGCAGCTTCACCGTCTATGCCGCCACCGGCGGCGCGGTATCCAGCGAAACCGTCGACTTGTCCAACACTTATCTCGATTGGGCGAAACGCAATTTCGAACTCAACGGCATCAGCCTCGAACAACACAAAATCGTCCGTGCCGACGTGTTCCAATACCTGCAAAACGCCGCTGCCGAAGGCAAACAGTTCGACCTGATCGTCATGGATCCGCCCAGCTTCTCCAACAGCAAAAAGATGCTCGACATCCTCGACATCCAGCGCGACCATAAAAAGCTGATCGACGGCGCAATGAGCCTACTCACTTCAGACGGCATTCTGTATTTTTCCAACAACTTGCGCAGCTTTGTGTTGGACGATTCGGTCGCGGAACAATACGCCGTCAAAGACATTTCCAAGCAGTCCGTTCCCGACGATTTCCGCAACAAAAAAATCCATCAATGCTGGGAAATCAAGCATAAATAAGCATCAGGCCGTCTGAAAGCCAGCTTTCAGACGGCCTGATTGCCATATTGAATCTCTCAATCAATAGGCGCATAATTCAAGAGATTGTTGACAATATCAAAAGGAAAAGAACATGCAAAACTACCTGACGCCCAATTTCTCATTCGCCCCCATGATTCCGGAACGCGCGCTCGGCAGCCGGGTTTGGGATACCGAAGGACGAGAATACATTGACCTGTCAGGCGGTATTGCAGTGAACGCGCTGGGGCATTGCCATCCCGATTTAGTCGCAGCCTTGGCCGAACAATCGCAAAAACTCTGGCACATTTCTAATATCTACACCACCCAACCGGCACAAGAATTAGCTAAAAAACTGGTCGAAAACACCTTTGCCGACAAAGTGTTTTTCTGCAATTCCGGCGCGGAAGCCAATGAAGCCGCGTTGAAACTGGCGCGCAAATACGGACGCGATCATTTTGGCGAACACAAAACCGAAATTATCTCCTGCCTCAACAGCTTCCACGGCCGCACCCTGTTTACCGTATCCGTCGGCGGCCAGCCCAAATACAGCAAAGATTACGCGCCGCTGCCGTCAGATATTACCCATGTTCCATTTAATGATATTGCCGCATTGGAGGCCGCCGTCAGCGACAAAACCTGCGCCGTGATTATCGAGCCGATTCAAGGTGAAAGCGGCATCCTGCCTGCCACCCAAGAATACCTGCAAGCCGCACGCCGTTTGTGCGACGAACATGGCGCCTTGCTGATTTTGGACGAAGTGCAAACCGGCATGGGCCATACAGGCAAACTGTTTGCCTACGAGCATTACGGCATCACACCCGACATCATCAGCTCCGCCAAAGCCTTGGGTTGCGGTTTCCCGATTGGCGCGATACTGACCACCGATAAAATCGCCCCAACCTTCGGCCCCGGAACACATGGCTCGACCTTTGGCGGCAATCCGATGGCGTGTGCGGTCGGCAGCCGTGCGTTTGACATCATCAATGCGCCCGAAACATTGGCACACGTTCAGCAACAAGGCCAAAAACTTCAGACGACCTTGCGTGAAATAGGCGTAAAAACCGGCGTATTTAAAGAAGTCCGCGGCATGGGCCTGCTGCTCGGCTGCGTATTGGCAGACGCATACGAAGGCAAGGCATCGGAAATTACCGCCGCTGCTTTGAAACACGGTTTGATGGTACTGGTTGCCGGCGCCAATGTGGTGCGCTTCGCCCCCAGCCTGTTGCTGAACAATGAAGACATGGCCGAAGGCTTGAAACGTTTTGAAGCGGCTTTGAACGAATGGTTGGCCTGATTTTCAAAACCCAATAGCCAAATCAGCCGACAGCTTAGCGAAGGCCGTCTGAAAGACCGTTTGAGTTTTTCAGACGGCCTTTTTTAATATCGAAAACAACATCCGCCTACATGCTTTGTCATTTGATGTTTGTTAAAAATCGTACTGCCTCTTCGTGCTACGCTTGGCAAACAATTTGATTTTACGAAGAAAAGGAGCAGGAGATGGTATCGTTGAAAACCCAAATCGCCGGTTTTTCCTTTGACAACTGCCTGATGAACGCAGCAGGCGTGGCGTGTATGACTGTTGAGGAATTGGAAGCCGTCAGACAGTCTTCGGCAGGCACTTTCGTTACCAAGACCGCAACGCTTACCTCTCGTCAAGGAAACCCCGAGCCACGTTATCATGATGTTCCTCTCGGCAGCATCAATTCGATGGGCTTGCCAAACCAAGGCATTGATTACTATCTGGATTACCTGCTTACCCTTCAAGAGTCTCATCCCCAAAGGGCTTTTTTCCTCTCACTGGTCGGTATGTCGCCCGATGAAACGCACACGCTGTTGAAAAAAGTGCAAAACAGCGGATTCAACGGCATTACCGAACTCAACCTATCCTGCCCAAACGTCCCCGGTAAACCGCAAATCGCCTACGATTTTGAAACCACCGAGCGGATTTTGAGCGAAGCCTTCAGCTACTTCGATAAACCTTTAGGCATCAAACTGCCGCCATATTTCGATATCGTCCATTTCGATCAAGCGGCGGAATTGTTCAACCGTCATCCCCTAAAATTCGTCAACTGTGTCAACTCCATCGGCAACGGCATGTATATCGAAGACGAATCCGTCGTGATCCGCCCGAAAAACGGCTTCGGCGGCATAGGCGGCCAATACATCAAACCAACTGCGCTCGCCAATGTCCACGCGTTCTATCAAAGACTGGATCCGTCTATTCAAGTCATTGGAACGGGCGGCGTTTACAGCGGCCGGGATGCGTTTGAACACATCTTGTGCGGCGCAAGCATGGTACAGATCGGCACGGCGCTACACCAGCAAGGCGTAGGTATTTTCGAACGGGTTTCCCTTGAATTAAAAGCCATCATGGCGCAAAAAGGCTACGAAAAACTGGAAGACTTCAAAGGCAAATTGAAATATTTTGCATAGGGTTTACGCTAAAAAACGCCCAAGGCCGTCTAAAAATTTCAGACGGCCTTGTTGTATAATTGCTCCCCACATTACCCGTCTTCCCCCCTTCAATGAAACTCAACCCCCAACAGCAAGCCGCAGTCCAATATCTTGGCGGCCCCCTGCTCGTCCTTGCCGGCGCAGGCAGCGGCAAAACCGGCGTGATTACCCAAAAAATCAAGCATTTGATTGTCAATGTCGGCTATCTGCCGCATACCGTTGCCGCGATTACCTTTACCAACAAAGCCGCTACGGAAATGCAGGAACGCGTCTCTAAAATGCTGCCCAAGTCGCAAACGCGCGGGCTGACGATTTGCACGTTCCACTCTTTGGGCATGAAGATTTTGCGCGAAGAGGCGAACCAAATCGGTTACAAAAAAAACTTCTCCATCCTCGACTCTACCGACAGCGCGAAAATCATCGGCGAACTCTTGGGCGGCACGGGCAAAGAAGCTGTATTCAAAGCGCAGCACCAGATTTCCCTGTGGAAAAACGATTTAAAAACGCCCGAAGACGTGCTTCAGACGGCCTCCAATGTTTGGGAACAGCAAACAGCGCGCATCTATGCGAGTTATCAAGAAACCCTGCAAAGCTATCAGGCGGTAGACTTCGACGACTTAATCCGCCTGCCCGCCGTGCTGTTGCAGCAAAACAGCGAAGTGCGCAACAAATGGCAGCGACGGCTGCGTTATCTGTTGGTTGACGAATGTCAGGACACCAATACCTGCCAATTTACGCTGATGAAACTCTTGACCGGTGCGGAAGGGATGTTTACCGCCGTCGGCGACGACGACCAGTCCATCTACGCTTGGCGCGGCGCAAACATGGAAAACCTGCGCAAAATGCAGGAAGACTATCCGCAGATGAAAATTATCAAACTGGAGCAAAACTACCGCTCTACCGCACGGATTCTCAAAATCGCCAACAAAGTCATCGAAAACAACCCCAAACTCTTTACCAAAAAACTTTGGTCGCAGTTCGGCGAAGGTGAAATCGTCAAAGTCGTCGCCTGCCAAAGCGAGCAGCACGAAGCCGACTGGGTCGTCAGCCAAATCGTCAAGCAGAAGCTGGTCGGCGGCGACAAAACCCAATACGCCGATTTCGCCGTGTTATACCGCGGCAACCATCAGGCGCGGATTTTTGAAGAAGCCTTGCGCAGCGCACGCGTTCCTTACCAACTCTCCGGTGGGCAGAGTTTCTTCGACAAAGCCGAAATCAAAGACGTTTTGTCCTACTTGCGCCTGCTTGCCAACCCCAACGACGATCCCGCGTTCCTTCGCGCCGTTACCACGCCCAAACGCGGCATCGGCGATGTAACGTTGGGCAAACTCAACACCTACGCGCACGAACACGAATGCAGCCTATATGAAGCCGCGCAAACCGAAGAAGCACTTGCCCTGTTGAACCATACCAACCGCCAACACCTGCAAGCCTTCATGGATATGATTGAAAACTACCGCGCCAAAGCTGAAACCAGCGAAGCAGGCGAGCTTATTCATAACCTACTGAAAGAAATCGACTACGAAAACCACCTGTTGGCCAACGAAGAAGGCAAAGCAGGCGAAATCAAATGGCGCAACGTGACCGACCTGACCGGCTGGCTGGAACGCAAAGGCGAGCAAGACGATAAAAACATCATCGAACTCGCCCAAACCATCGCCCTGATGACACTTTTGGAGGGCAAAAGCGAAGAAGAAGTTGATGCCGTCAAACTCTCCACCCTGCACGCTTCCAAAGGATTGGAATACCCCTACGTCTTCCTCGTCGGCTGCGAAGAAGGCATCCTGCCGCACAACGACAGCATCGAAGAAGACAATGTCGAAGAAGAACGCCGCCTGATGTATGTCGGCATCACCCGCGCCAAACGCCAGCTTACACTGACCCACTGCCTCAAACGCAAAAAACAAGGCACATGGCAATTCCCCGAGCCAAGCCGCTTCATAGACGAAATGCCGCAGGAAGACATCAAGATTTTAGGACGCAAAGGCGGCGATCCGATTGTGAGCAAGGAAGAAGGAAAAAGTCATTTAGCAGGCTTGCTGGATATGCTGGGAAATAAAAAGAAAGGATAACGCAAGGCCGTCTGAAAACAAGGTTTCAGACGGCCTTATTGTCAGCAAAAAAATCACAAACAACCATCCAATAATCCTCACTTTATGTCGTCGCACCTATCCGACTCCATTTCGCCCAATCCTTCAAAAATAAATAAAAATAACTGAATAATCAGATATAAAATAAACAAAAGGACGGAAAGACGGCTTCTTCCGCCTACTGTTCACAAGTAAAAATTGTCAACATTTCAAGTATAAATTCACAAGCAAAATCGCATTTTTCAGGTATAATAATGGATTCCCCAACTGCATTTTGTGAGCTGAATCCATGTCTGTTGTTCTGCCCTTGCGCGGTGTAACCGCCCTTTCCGATTTCCGTATTGAAAAACTCTTTCAAAAAGCAGCCGCACTCGGCCTGCCCGAAGTCAAATTAAGCAGCGAATTTTGGTATTTTGTCGGTAGCGAAAAAGCACTTGATGCCGCGACAGTCGAAAAACTGCAAGCCTTACTGGCGGCGCAAAGCGTTGAACAAACGCCCAAAGCGCGCGAGGGCTTGCATTTATTTTTGGTAACGCCCCGTTTGGGCACCATTTCGCCTTGGGCTTCCAAAGCAACCAATATCGCCGAAAACTGCGGTTTGGAAGGCATTGAGCGCATCGAACGCGGCATGGCCGTATGGTTGGAAGGTGCGCTTACCGACGGGCAAAAACAACAATGGGCAGCCCTGTTGCACGACCGCATGACCGAAAGCGTGTTGACCGACATCGATGCAGCGGCGCAACTGTTCCACCACATACAATCGGAAACCTTCTCCAGCGTAGATGTATTGGGCGGCGGTAAAGAGGCATTGGTCAAAGCCAATACCGAAATGGGCTTGGCGCTTTCAGCCGACGAAATCGATTATCTGGTTGAAAACTATCAGGCTTTAAACCGCAATCCGTCCGATGTTGAATTGATGATGTTCGCTCAGGCAAACAGCGAACACTGCCGCCACAAAATCTTCAACGCCGATTTCATCCTCAACGGCGAAAAACAACCGAAATCCCTTTTCGGCATGATTCGCGATACACACAATGCACATCCCGAAGGTACGGTCGTTGCCTATAAAGACAATTCGTCCGTAATCGAAGGCGCAAAAATCGAGCGGTTCTATCCGAATGCGGCAGAAAACCAAGGCTATCGTTTCCACGAAGAAGATACCCACATCATCATGAAAGTGGAAACGCACAACCACCCGACCGCTATCGCGCCGTTTGCGGGCGCGGCAACGGGTGCGGGCGGTGAAATCCGCGATGAAGGCGCAACGGGCAAAGGCTCACGTCCGAAAGCAGGCTTGACCGGCTTTACCGTCTCCAACCTGAATATCCCGGGCCTGGAGCAGCCTTGGGAACAAGCCTACGGCAAACCCGGCCATATTGCTTCTCCTTTAGACATCATGATTGAAGGTCCGATTGGCGGCGCGGCGTTCAACAACGAATTCGGCCGCCCCAACCTCTTGGGCTACTTCCGCACCTTTGAAGAAAAATTTGACGGCCAAGTCCGCGGCTATCACAAACCGATTATGATTGCTGGTGGCTTGGGCAGCATTCAGGCGCAGCAGACGCATAAAGACGAAATCCCCGAAGGCGCGTTGCTGATCCAACTGGGCGGCCCGGGTATGCTTATCGGCTTGGGTGGTGGCGCGGCTTCTTCCATGAATACCGGTACAAACGACGCATCTTTGGACTTCAACTCCGTACAACGCGGCAACCCCGAAATCGAACGCCGCGTGCAAGAAGTCATCGACCGCTGCTGGCAGCTTGGCGACAAAAACCCGATTATTTCCATCCACGACGTCGGTGCGGGCGGCCTGTCCAACGCCTTCCCTGAACTCGTCAACGATGCCGGACGCGGCGCGGTATTCAAGCTGCGCGAAGTGCCGCTGGAAGAACACGGCCTCAACCCGCTGCAAATCTGGTGCAACGAATCGCAAGAGCGTTATGTGTTGTCGATTTTGGAAAAAGATTTGGACACCTTCCGCGCCATCTGCGAACGCGAACGCTGCCCGTTTGCCGTAGTCGGTACAGCAACCGACGACGGTCATTTGAAAGTGCGCGACGATTTGTTCTCCAACAATCCTGTCGATTTGCCGTTGAACGTTTTACTCGGCAAACCGCCCAAAACTACGCGTACCGACAAAACAGTTACGCCGTCTGAAAAACCATTTAACGCCGGCGATATCGACATTACCGAAGCTGCCTATCGCGTTTTACGCCTGCCTACCGTAGCCGCTAAAAACTTCCTGATTACCATCGGCGACCGCAGCGTCGGTGGCATGACCCACCGCGACCAAATGGTCGGCAAATACCAAACCCCCGTAGCCGACTGCGCCGTGACCATGATGGGCTTCAATACCTACCGCGGCGAAGCAATGTCTATGGGCGAAAAACCGACCGTCGCCCTGTTTGACGCGCCCGCCTCGGGCAGAATGTGCGTCGGCGAAGCCATCACCAACATCGCGGCGGTCAACATCGGCGACATCGGCAATATCAAACTTTCCGCCAACTGGATGGCGGCGTGCGGCAACGAAGGCGAAGACGAAAAACTCTACCGCACCGTCGAAGCCGTTTCTAAAGCCTGTCAGGCATTGGATTTGAGCATTCCCGTGGGCAAAGACAGCCTGTCGATGAAAACCGTTTGGCAGGACGGCGAAGAGAAAAAATCCGTCGTTTCGCCTTTAAGCCTAATTATTTCAGCGTTTGCGCCAGTAGAAGACGTACGCAAGACTGTTACGCCCGAGTTGAAAAACGTCGAAGACAGCGTATTGCTGCTGGTTGACTTGGGCTTCGGCAAAGCGCGCATGGGCGGCTCTGCATTCGGTCAGGTTTACAACAACATGACCGGCGATGCGCCTGATTTGGACGATACAGGCCGTCTGAAAGCATTTTACAGCGTGATTCAGCAGCTTGTTGCTGAAGACAAACTCTTGGCATACCACGACCGCAGCGACGGCGGTTTGTTTGCAACGCTGGTGGAAATGGCGTTTGCGGCACGATGCGGCTTGAACGTGGATTTGACTTCACTGGTTGCCAACCAAGCCAATGTCAACGAAGCCAGCATCCGCGCATTGTTCAATGAAGAGCTGGGCGCAGTGATTCAAATTGCCAAACAAGATGTTGCGGCAGTAGAAGCCTTGTTTAAAGAAGCTGATTTGGCACTACATACCGTTGCCACCATCGGTTCTGACGAAAAAATCGTTATCCGCAATCAGGCAGGCATCGTATTGGAACAAAACCGCGCCGACCTGCAACGCGCATGGCAAGAAACCAGCCACGCCATCCAACGCCTGCGCGACAACCCTGTCTGCGCCGACAGCGAGTTCGCCCTGATTGGCGACAACGAACGCAGCGCATTGTTTGCCGACGTGAAGTTTGATGTAAACGAAGACATCGCCGCGCCGTTTATCAACAGCGGCGAGAAACCTAAAATCGCCATCCTGCGCGAACAGGGTGTAAACGGACAAATCGAAATGGCCGCCGCCTTCACCCGCGCCGGATTCGATGCCTACGACGTGCATATGTCCGACCTGATGGCAGGCCGCGTCCACCTTGCCGACTTCAAAATGCTGGCGGCGTGCGGCGGCTTCAGCTACGGCGACGTACTCGGTGCAGGCGAAGGCTGGGCGAAATCGATTCTGTTCCACCCTGCTCTGCGCGACCAATTTGCCGCCTTCTTTGCCGATCCGAACACGCTGACATTGGGCGTGTGCAACGGCTGTCAAATGGTCAGCAACCTTGCCGAGATTATCCCGGGCGCAGAGGCATGGCCTAAATTCAAACGCAACCTGAGCGAACAGTTTGAAGCGCGCCTGAGTATGGTTCATGTTCCAAAATCCGCATCGCTGATTCTGAACGAAATGCAAGGCTCCAGCCTGCCCGTCGTGGTCAGCCACGGCGAAGGCCACGCCGACTTCGCGCTTCACGGCGGCAACATTTCTGCCGATTTGGGCATCGCGCTGCAATATGTCGACGGACAAAACCAAGTGACCCAAACTTATCCGCTCAACCCTAACGGCTCGCCACAAGGCATCGCCGGTGTGACCAACGCCGACGGCCGCGTGACCATCATGATGCCGCATCCGGAACGCGTGTACCGCGCCGCACAAATGAGCTGGAAACCGGAAGACTGGACGGAATTGTCCGGCTGGTACCGCCTCTTTGCCGGTACAAGGAAGGCTTTGGGTTAACCGGCAGGCTGATTTGATTCGGCTTTAAAGAAAAGGTCGTCTGAAAACGATTTAGCGGATTCTGCTATAATTCGTTTTCAGACGACCTTTATTCATTCTTTTGCGTTAACTGCCGTTATTTCTGTCTGTACGGAGATAATAGCATGGCTTCTTCTTATTTCAATTTATCACAATAGCCTAATTGTTTTAACATTTTGGCCAAACGGAGTAATGAAGATTCAAGAAAAGGTTCTTCTTTTTGTAACCCTTCTTTTAGCTGTTCTAACAATATAGCGTCCTGACTCCTGGTAATATTGAAAGATTCATCACTTAATAACTTATCGTTTCTTACATACATCAAAGCTGAGCATAACAAACTAGTCATATCAACAAGGCGGTGTGGTGGAATTTCTTCAGATTGGCGCGACCATCTCTCACCAGTATGTCGCCATACTTTAACCGAAATATCAGGTTTGTTCTCATCAGAACTATTCCATTGCGCTACGCCGACTGATAAGCCTTGTGCATCTTCATCATTTGCAAAACGTCCATCTACTTTAGAATAGTTTTCCCATTTAATAATAGGGCGGTGGTTCAAATGAGTAGGTATATCCATTAGTGCCTCCATAGCAGGTTAATTTATGAATTTGTATTATACTAAAGCAATTTTATTACTACAACGCCTACTAACCTACTTAGTAAGTAAGTTAGTAAAAATATTAAATTATTTTTTTCAGGTGAGCTTTTATAGTGGTTTAAAGAGAGACAGGACACCTTGACCGCCGTCATTCCCGTGCAGGCTGGAATGACGGCGGCGAAGTGTTTTTTGGATTCCTATTAGCGTATTCTGCAAGCAGAAGCATCATTCTGTATAATTCCCTCTTTTAAACTATAATCGACATATTCAGACGGCCTTTCCCGACATTATGACTCGACAAGCCTTTATCCTCAGTGATTGCGAATTTCCCGAATGCGGCGAAAAGCCTTACGCCCTATTGACCGCGAATCCGACGAAGGAACACCACTTCGTCGCCCAGACCGAGCAGCGGCAGCATGCGCATAATCCGCAGGTTAGCCCGCAGAATCAGAATGTTTACAAGCTGCCTTTGTCCATGTTCCATCCTGGCGAAAAAGCCCGCGGCAAAGAACAAAACCGCAGCGAAGCGATAAGCGTCAACATCATCGGCAACTTGGCGGCGAAAAACCTCTATACGCTGACCTTTGTCGAAGACTCCGCCAACCAATACAATCTGGAAAGCTGGTTCAACCGTCATGAAAGCGGCTACGAAGATGCCTGCGACCATCTGCGCACCCTGCCTGCAGGCCGTCTGAAAACACCTACGGCAAATGCCGATACCGTCAAAGTACCGGATGCCTTGTGGCGGATATTGCGGCTGAAATTCCTCGGTATTCTGCGCAATCCGCACAACCATAAAAATCTGTTTGCCCACCGCCTGCACCAAACACTTCGGGCGCGGCTGCCGGAAGTCGGTTTTGAATTTGTCCGCTTGATCAGCAAACGCGACCCCAAGCGCATCGAAGCCATTATGCAGGACTACCGTTTCACTTTTCTCGGCTATGTCGATTGGCTGGGCGGGCTTTACGGTATGTTGAGCGAAGGCGTGGCGCAGCCGTCGTTGTTTGAACGGCTGTTTTGCAATATCTTTGCCGAACCCGAAGCAGTGAAAATCGAATTGTTCCGCTATCTGGAAAACACGGGGCTGTGCCTGTTTGGCGACAGCAGTTTCTGCCTGCAAGCCTCGGCCAAGCTATTGAGCGTCGGCGTCAATATTTCGCACGATATGTTTGCCATCGTCCATCTGCAAACCGACCGTTGGCACGCGTTTAAAAATACCTTTCATCACGATGCGCCCAAACTGCAAGGCCAAGTGCGGATTATCGACGGCGACCAAACCCAAAGATTGCTGTTCAACCGATTGTGCATCCAGCAAGCCCATGAAGCCGTGTTCGGCCAAAGCCCGAATATTAAAGATTATTTAGAGGCCGTCTGAAACCCCAAACCAGAAGAAAGCATATGAAAATCACACCAATCCAAGCCCTAAACGACAACTACATCTGGATGATTCAAGAAGGCAACCATGCCGTCTGCGTCGATCCGTCCGATGCCACGCCGGTCTTAAAATTCCTTGTGCACAACCACTTGATGCTGGCACAAACATGGATTACCCATCCCCATCATGACCATATCGGCGGCGCAAAAGCGCTGCACAACGGCTTCTTAGAATCCCCAATCTATGGCGAAAGCGACATCGACGTGGCGACGCATACCGTCACAGCAGGTACGCAGTTCCCGTTTGGCGAAGGCTTGGTTACCGTTTGGGCGACCCCTGGCCATACCAACCGCCACATCAGCTATCTGTTGGAAAATTCAGACGGCCTGCACGTTTTCTGCGGCGATACCTTGTTCTCCGCCGGTTGCGGCCGCGTATTTACCGGCACAATCGAGCAGCTTTACGACAGCTTCCACCGATTCAACCAGCTGCCCGAAGAAACGCTGTTTTATCCGGCGCACGAATATACCGCCTCCAATCTGCGCTTTGCCCAGCACATCGAGCCGGACAACACCGACATTCAGACTGCCTTGGCCGCAGCCGAACACACGCCGACACTGCCTGTCAGCCTGGCGCACGAACGCAAAGTCAATCCGTTTTTCCGCGTACACCTGCCCCAAGTTCAGGCACGCGCCGAAGAATTGAGCGGACGAAAATTAAACAGCGAACTCGAAGTCTTCGCCGCTTTGCGTGAATTGAAAAATCAATTTTGATTGGGCTTAGTCCCCAAAGAATAAGGCCGTCTGAATAAGCGTGAAACCATGAATCACGCCTGTTCAGACGGCCTTAAAGCCTTTATCAATATCATAACCATAAAAGCCTACGGCTGCTTTTGATGTTTCACACATTCCGCAGCATATTGCTCGCCCCAACGGTGCATTGCTTCGATCACAGGCATCAGCGTCCGTCCAAACTCAGTCAACGAATATTCTACCTTCGGCGGTACCTGCGGATACACTTCCCGATGAACGATACCGTCGTTTTCCAATTCGCGCAGCTGCAGCGTCAACATCCGCTGGGTAATGCCCGCAAGCAAACGCTGCAACTCATTGAAACGTCGGGTTTCTTCATTTAAATAATATAAAATCAATACCTTCCACTTGCCGCCGATAATATCCAAAGTATTGACAACCGGACAGCAAGAGCCGTGTGCGTGTTCTGTTTCCGACATACAAAATCTCCAAACTACAGTATAAAAAATGTGCGTACTTGTTATAAAGTTTGTACCCCCTATAATACAAGCATTCTGTAACAAAAGGCCATCTGAAAGGCTTCAGACGGCTATAAAAAAGAAGGAACTTTATCATGCGCAACATCAAACAAATCTACCGAGCCGACAGCCAACACTGGGTAGGCAACGGATTCCTCGTGCAACCTTTGTTCTCCCACATGGCTGACGACCGCGGCACCAATCCATTCCTGATGCTGGACTATGCCGCACCGTATGAGTTTGCACCCAACGAAGCCCGCAGCCCGCGCGGTGTCGGACAACATCCGCACAAAGGCTTTGAAACCGTTACCATCGCCTACCACGGCGAAGTAGCACACCGCGACTCCAGCGGCGGAGGCGGCATTATTTACGAAGGCGACGTGCAATGGATGACCGCGGGTTCAGGCATTATTCATGAAGAATTCCACTCTGAAAACTTCAGCAAAAAAGGCGGACTGTTTGAAATGGTCCAACTTTGGGTCAACCTGCCCGCCAAAGACAAAAACACGCCGCCACGCTATCAGCATCTTGCCAAAGCAAATATTCCCGTCGTCGAATTTCCCGACGAAGCCGGCTACTTACGTCTGATTGCAGGCGAACATGACGGCGTAAAAGGCGCGGCGGATACGTTCACCGAAATGAATGTTTGGGATATTGTGCTTCATGCCAATAAAGAGGCTGAATTGACAGTACCCGACAATCACAATCTGTCTATGGTTGTCCTGCGCGGAGCGGTTACGTTTAATGGCAATGAACAGGCGACAGCCGGAGAATTGGTCAATTTTGAGCAAACCGGCGGTAAAGTGCGCGCGAAAGCCGGTAGCGAAGAAGTCAAAATCTTGCTGCTTTCCGGCGTTCCGATTGATGAACCCGTAGTCGGCTACGGCCCATTTGTGATGAATACTGCCGAAGAAATCCGACAAGCCATCAGCGATTTCAAAAGCGGCAAATTCGGCCGTATTGATTAAGGCATTTGCTTAAACTTGCTGATTAATTTCATTGTATGCGTTAACCAATCTCATCAGTGCCAAAAAGGCCGTCTGAACAATATCCGTTCAGACGGCCTTTATTATTTAGGGATTATTCCCATTCAATCGTGGCAGGCGGTTTGCCGCTGACATCGTAAACCACGCGGTTGATGCCTTTAACTTCGTTGATGATGCGGTTGGACACGCGGCCGAGCAGCGAGTAAGGCAACTCAGCCCAGTGTGCGGTCATGAAGTCGCTGGTAATCACGGCACGCAAGGCTACGACGTAATCGTAAGTACGGCCGTCGCCCATCACGCCGACGGATTTTACGGGCAGGAACACGGCAAAGGCTTGGCTGGTCAGGTCGTACCAAGATGTGCCGTTTTCATCGGTAGTATTGCGCAATTCTTGGATGAAAATATCGTCCGCCTGACGCAGCAAATCGGCGTATTCTTTTTTCACTTCGCCCAAGATACGCACGCCCAAACCCGGGCCCGGGAACGGATGACGGTATACCATTTCGCGCGGCAGACCCAAAGCGACGCCCAATTCGCGCACTTCGTCTTTAAACAAGTCGCGCAAAGGCTCAAGCAATTTGAGCTTCATGTTTTCAGGCAGGCCGCCGACGTTGTGGTGGGATTTGATGGCATGGGCTTTTTTGGTTTTCGCGCCTGCGGATTCGATTACGTCAGGGTAAATCGTACCTTGCGCCAACCATTTGGCGTTAGTAAGTTTTTTCTCTTCCGCATCAAATACTTCGATAAATTCCGCACCGATGATTTTGCGTTTTTTCTCGGGATCGGTCACGCCGGCAAGTTTCGCCAAAAACTGCTCTTCGGCATCAACGTGAATCACGCGTACGCCCAAGTTACGGGCAAACATGTCCATCACCATTTTGCCTTCGTTCAAACGCAACAGACCGTGGTCAACAAACACGCAGGTCAGTTGGTCGCCGATGGCACGATGAATCAGCGCGGCGGCTACGGAAGAGTCCACGCCGCCGGACAAACCCAAAATCACTTCGTCGCTGCCGACCTGTTCGCGGATTTTGGCAACGGCTTCTTCAATGTAGTTCGGCATGGTCCAGCTGGGTTGTGCGCCGCAAATATCCAAGACAAAGCGGTTCAACAGCGCACGGCCTTGTTTGGTGTGGGTCACTTCAGGGTGGAATTGGATGCCGTAGAATTGTTTCTCAGCATTTTCCATCATGGCAATCGGGCAAGACGGGGTGTCGCCGATAACAGAGAAGCCGGTAGGCAGTTTGGAAACTTTATCGCCATGACTCATCCAAACGTCGAGCGTGTTTGGCGCATCATCTTGAATGCCGCGGGTCAGCTCGCTGTCGATGGTTTTCACTTGCGCATAACCGAATTCGCGTTGGTTGCCCGGGCTAACTTCGCCGCCCAAGTGGTGCGCCATAAATTGCATGCCGTAGCAGATGCCCAAAACCGGAATACCCAAATCAAAAATACCGGTATCGGCTTGATAATCGGATTCGTAAACGGAATTAGGGCCGCCGGAGAGGATGATGCCTTTCGGATTGAAGGCTTTGATTTCTTCCAAAGGCATGTCGAAAGAATGCAGTTCGCAATAAACGTGGGCTTCGCGCACGCGGCGGGCGATCAGCTGGGTAACTTGCGAGCCGAAGTCGAGAATAAGGATTTTGTCTTGGGTCATGGCGGAAACTTTGCAAAATGTAAGAAAACGGTGCGGCCGATAGGGCAAATTTCAAATTTAAACCACAATAAAAAAGGCCGTCTGAATCGGCGGATTATACCATTGTTCAGACGGCCTTTATAGGGCAAAACCCAAATCTCTCATCTTTCTATTTTGCGTGTTTCTCAGGAATCATATCGCTGCGCGAGAGCAACAGTAGGCAACCCAACACGACCATGCCGATGGCCAGCAACGGCGAGAGGTAAATCCAGTAGCTCATGTGCAGATAAATAGCTGTACCGATATAAACCAGCATCGGGCCGGAAACGATGGACTGTTTGTTGATGCCGTCCATAATCAACACGGCAAAGCCCAAAATAATTAATGCACCGGCAATCATTGTCGATGTCGCAGGCAAAATATCCGTAGCGCGCAAAAACCAAACTGCGCCAAAGATAATCAAAAATAAAGGCAGAAAAAGTGAAGGACGGGACATAACAACGCTCCGTAAAGGTTTCAGACGGCCTGTATTATTGGGTGCGTCGGTCATACAGACAAGATATAAAAATGCAATCTTGTGTGTAATTATGCAAAGGTTAACCCAACAAAAAGGCCGTCTGAACAACGGCAAACCGAAATCAAATATTTCAATTTATCCTGTTACAGACTGCCTTTTGAATCATCAGGCTTTGCCGGTGCTGCCGAATCCGCCTTCGCCGCGCTCGCTGGCGGCAAACTCGTCCACGACTTTAAACGCGGCTTGGACAACCGGCACAATCACCATTTGCGCGATGCGCTCCATCGGCTCGATGGTAAACGCTTCTTTACCACGGTTCCACAAAGAAACCTTCAATTCGCCTTGATAATCCGAGTCAATCAAACCGACCAAATTGCCCAAAACAATACCGTGTTTATGACCCAAACCGGAACGCGGCAGCAAAACGGCTGCATACGCAGGGTTGGCCAAATGCACCGCCAAACCGGTCGGCACGAGATACACATCGCCCGGCTGCAACACAACGGCTTCATCCAGGCAGGCACGCAAGTCCAAACCGGCAGAACCGGGCGTTGCATAAGCAGGCAGGGAATCGGCCATTTTCGGATTTAAGATTTTCAGTTCGACTTCGGTTTTCATGACAGGACTCCGTATTGTTCTATATTGGAAAGGGCTACGATTATACACAATGCCCTTGAGGCCGTCTGAAAAAACGGAGTATGATTCAATCAAACCAAAGGAGAAAATCATGGATCTGCACAATATCCGCGAAGATTACAGCAAACGCGAGCTTTCTGAAGCCGAGTGCCATGCCAACCCGATTGTCCAATTCGAGCAATGGCTGAACGAAGCGATTCACGCCGAAGTCAACGAGCCGACTGCGGTCAACGTTGCCGCCGTAGGCGAAGACGGCAGACCCAACAGCCGCATGGTGCTGCTGAAAGAAGTCAACCCCAAAGGCTTTGTTTTCTTTACCAATTACCACAGCCGCAAAGGCCGCTCCTATACGGCACACCCTTTTGCCGCCATGACTTTTTTCTGGCCGGAACTCGAGCGCCAAGTGCGCATTGAAGGACGCATCGAAAAACTCGACGCCGCCGCTTCGGACGAATATTTTGAAAGCCGCCCCTACACCAGCCGTATCGGCGCATGGGCAAGCGAACAAAGTGAAGTGATTTCCAGCAAAGCCGTCTTGGTGGCCAAAGCCGCAGCCGTCGGCGTCAAACATCCCCTGCATGTTCCCCGTCCTCCGCATTGGGGCGGATACCTCGTTATTCCCGACCGCATCGAATTCTGGCAAGGCCGCCCGAGCCGCCTGCACGACCGCATTCAATACCGCCTGGTTGACGGCAACTGGATACGCGAACGCCTTTCGCCATAATTTTCGGATTTTCAAACAAAAAATTACTGGTTGAGTTACAATACAGCCTTTCATCGGCAGGCCGTCTGAATCTGATTTTCAGACGGCCTTTTTCCCCAATCCAACCCCTGCCGCAACCGCCGCAGAAGAACCGCTTTTTCAAGCGAGTTAGGAAAAATCATGTCCAAACAGCCTTCCAGCAAACGCCAATGGCGCGACGGCGTATCATCTACCGCCAAAAAACCTTCCAAACCGGCCAAATCCTTTGCCAATAAAAAACGTCCAGACAACGAACGCAAAACATCTGGCAAATCTTACGGCCAAAAAGTTTCAGACGGCACTAAAGCTCAAAATACCGCGCCCAAACAACGTGCTGCTAAAGCCAAAAAACTGGTTGTCCGCAACCCTAACCAAAAAATCATGGAACACGCCCGCGATTTGAAAGAACGCCGCAGCGACCTTTCCCGCTTCGAACCCGAGCGCCTACAAAAAGTCCTGGCCGCTTCCGGCGTCGGCTCTCGTCGCGAAATGGAAGAATGGATCAGCAACGGCTGGGTAACGGTCAACGGCCGCGTCGCCCAACTGGGCGACAAAGTCACCCCCGACGACCACGTTACCGTCAAAGGCAGCATCATCAAACTCAAATGGGCCGACCGCCTGCCGCGCATCATCCTCTACTACAAACAAGAAGGCGAAATCGTTTCCCGCGACGACCCGCAAGGCCGCGTCAGCATCTTCGACCGCCTGCCGCAAGCAGCCAGCAGCCGCTGGGTAGCCATCGGCCGTTTGGACATCAATACCAGTGGCCTGTTGATCCTGACCACTTCAGGCGAACTGGTTCAACGCTTTGCCCACCCCAGCTTTGAAGTCGAACGCGAATACGCCGTGCGCGTATTGGGCGAGTTGACCACCGAACAAATGCGCGTCCTGACCGAAGAAGGCGTCATGCTCGAAGACGGTTTGGCAAAAGTCGAACGCATCTACGAACAAGGCGGCGAAGGCGCAAACAAATGGTACAACGTCGTCATCAAAGAAGGCCGCAACCGCGAAGTACGCCGCATTTTTGAAAGCCAAGGCCTCACCGTCAGTCGCCTCGTGCGCGTCGGCTTCGGCCCTATCGGCCTACCCAACCGCCTTAAACGCGGCCAGTTCTACGAGCTCAATCCGGCAGAAGTCGCCAACATCATCAAATGGGCGGATATGCTGCTGCCGGGCGAACGCCGCCGGAAGAAAAGTTAATGTAAGATAAATCGGGGCTGAGACCTTTACAAAATCGTCTCAGCCCGACAAAATCTTGCCCAAGTCATAAACATAGTGGGTTAAGTTTAGACCAGTGCTGCATTGCTCCGCCTTGTCCTGATTTAAACTTAACCCACTATTCACACATTAAAATTCAAAAAAAGTGACTCAGCGCCAGTGTTAACTCTGCCAATACACTGCTATCAACACTTTTAACAATCAGCATGAGATATTTCTATGGAGCTTGAATCATGCCCCGTTTCTTCCTAAAAACCGTTTCCATACTCACTTTGGCAGCCTTGACTGCGTGTTCTGAATCAAAAGAATACTCAAATCCCTCTTTTGGACCCTCTCTAGGATTCAAGGAAAGCCAAATTGTTGCCATACAGAAGGTTAAAACACCTACTGTCAAGGTTCGAAACACCGAACGCTACCAAGACCAACCCGACCAACCGGTCAAATCCGTTGCTCAAGAACCTGTTTCCACATTCAGCATCGATGTCGATACCGGCAGCTACGCCAACGTCCGCCGATTTCTGAACAGCGGCAAACAGCCGCCCAAAGATGCTGTACGGATTGAGGAAATCGTCAATTATTTCCCTTATAACTATCCACTGCCTACTGACGGCCGTCCATTTGCTGTTCACACTGAAACCATTGATTCTCCATGGCAACCGGAAGCCAAGCTGATCAAAATCGGTATCCAAGCACAAGACACGGCAAAGAAAGACCTGCCGCCTGCCAATCTTGTGTTCCTCGTGGACGTATCCGGCAGTATGGATGAAGAAAATAAACTTCCATTGGTTCAAAAAACGCTGCGTATCTTGACCCAACAATTACGGCCTCAGGACAAAGTTACCCTGATTACCTATTCTTCAGGCGAAGAGCTGGTGCTTCCTCCCACATCAGGTTCAGATAAAGAAACCATCCTGAAGGCCATCGACAAACTGAAAGCTGAAGGCTCGACTTCGGGTGAATCCGCTTTACGCATGGCCTACGAGCAAGCGCAAAAAGCCTTTGTACCCAACGGCATCAACCGTATCCTGCTGGCGACCGATGGCGACTTTAACGTTGGCGTATCTGATACCGAAACCCTCAAATCCATGGTTGCCGAAAAGCGTAAAACTGGCGTTTCACTCAGTACGCTAGGCTTCGGTACGGACAATTACAACGAAGACATGATGGAACAAATTGCCGATGCAGGCGACGGCAATTACAGCTATATCGACAACGAAAAAGAAGCGAAAAAAGTTCTGCAGCAACAACTGACTTCCACACTCGCCACCGTTGCACAAGATGTCAAAATCCAAGTCGAATTCAATCCTGCCACTGTCAAAGAATACCGCTTGGTCGGCTACACCAACCGCACCCTGCGCAATGAAGACTTCAATAATGACAAAGTAGATGCGGGCGACATCGGCTCAGGCCACAGCGTGACCGCCATCTATGAAATCATTCCGGCAGGCAAAAACGGTTGGCTGAACGAATCACGCTATCAAAAAGCCCCGGCCGCCAAAGGCAGTAAAAACGAATACGCCTTTGTCAAAGTACGCTACAAACTGCCTGGGGAAAAAGACAGCAAGCTGATGGAACACGCAATTCCCGTTGGTAGCAAACCGCTGGAGAAAGCCGATAAAGACACCCTGCTCGCCCTTGCCGCGGCTTCCTATGCCCAAGCCCTGCGCGGCGGCGAATACAACGGCAAACTTGGCTGGAGCGACATTGAAAAAATGGTACAGAAAGTCCAAGGCGACGATCCGTTTGAACTGAAATCGGAATTTCTCCAATTGGTACGCATTGCCGCCGGTAGCGAAAAGAAATCAGGTCCTTTGGTTAAAGAATAAAACCTGAAAAAGGCCGTCTGAAGAACATTCAGACGGCCTTTTAATTAAACTTTTTATTTTTCCGATTTCAACACGCGTTGACGGCGGGTTTCGCTCAATACCATGCCCGCGCTGACGGAAACGTTCATGCTTTCTACCGTGCCGAACATCGGAATCGATACCAGCATATCGCAATGTTCCCGCGTCAGGCGGCGCATACCTTCGCCTTCGTTGCCCATTACCCAAGCCACGCTGTCGGGCAAGTCGCAGTGGTAAAGGTCGGAGTCGCCGCCCATGTCCGTGCCGACAATCCAAATGCCGTATTCTTTCAGCTCACGCAAAGTACGGGCAAGATTGGTTACGGTAATATACGGCACGGTTTCCGCCGCGCCACAGGCAACTTTGCTGACGGTCGCATTCAGGCCGGCGCTTTTGTCTTTGGGCGCAATTACGGCATGCACGCCCATCGCATCGGCAGTACGCAGGCACGCGCCGAGGTTGTGCGGATCGGTAATGCCGTCCAATACCAGCAAAAACGGCGGTTCGCTCAGGTTTTCCAACACATCTTCCAAGTGAACATGGTTTTTGGAAGCATCGATAAACCCGACCACGCCCTGATGACGCGCCCCTTTGCTGATGGCATTCAGGCGGTCGGCATCGGCAAAATGCACGCGCACGTTTTCAGAGGCCGCTTTATCCAATACATCGCGGGTGCGCGCATCGGATTTGCCCTCTTGGATATAGAGTTCGGTAATCGATTTCGGATTTTGCCACAAACGGGCATTGACGGCGTGAAAGCCATAGATGAGTCGTTGGTTTACCATGTTTTTGCTTTATCAAAAAATTCAGACGGCCATTATAACAAGTAAGGCCGTCTGAAAATTTTTTATTTCATCAAATAACCGAGTATGCCCGAAGTACCGACCCCGATTAATACCGTTACCAACATCGAAAACCGGCTGGCGGCCAATACCGTCAAAGCAATGGCAATCAGCTCATGCGGTTTGTCCGACACAAAATAAGGCGCAATCACCGAAATCAACACGCAACCCGGCGCAGCCTCCATCACCACTTGCGCACGACGGCTCAATGTACGGTTGCGCAATGCAAAAAAGCCGATTAATCGGGTTGAATAAGTAACGGCCAACATGCTTAAAAACAGCAAAAACGATTGCAGCGACAACAAATCCTTCATTTTTGCTCTCCCCACACATACACCGCCAACAAGCCCGACAACGTCCCGGCCGGAACATACCATGCGCCATCCACGGTCAAATAAGTTGCGCACGCCACAATCAGGCTGACAAACCAAGGGCGCGAAGCCGCAAAGCTCTTCCACATCCCGCGCAGCAACACCAAAAACACTGCTGGAAACGCCATGCCGAAGCCCCAAGCCGCTACATCGCCGAACATCGGGCCGACTGCCGCACCAAATGCTGCAAAACCAATCCACATTACATACAAAATAAAACACACGCCGGCATAAAACGGCATATTGAATGCAGGCAAACCTGCCGCCTTACGCTTTTGAATTTCAGCAAACGCCATTGCCCAGCTTTCATCACACATAAAAAACAGCGCGGGCATCGCCTTTTTCAGCGGCATATCCCTCATATACGGCGCAATCGCCGCACCCATCAGGATATGGCGCGAATTAATCATAAATGTAACCGTTGCAATCAGCATAATCGGCAAAGGATTTGCCCACAAATTGACTGCGGCAAATTCCGAACCTCCGGCAAAGTTCATGCCCGTCATCAACAGCATTTCCAGCCAACTCATGCCCTTTTGCCCGCCCTGCATGCCCAAAATCAGCGCCCACGGCAACAAGCCGATCAGCATGGGGGAACATTCTTTGATACCGCGCAGAAATTCCGATTGAGGTGAAGCAGTGTGATTCATTTTGATTGAAACGGTTTATTAAAAAGAAGCGACGTATTATAAATCAGGCCGTCTGAACAAGGGTATAATACGGAAAAATTAGATTTATTTACGGAAACCGATATGACCCACACCGTCCATCTGCAGTTTGAAGAAATTGACAATACCGTGTTGCAATGCCTGTGCGGCGCGCTCGACAGCAATCTCGAAGCCTTAGGCAAAGCCCTTGATATCCAAATCAGCCGCCGCTTTGAACATTTCACCTTCATGGGCGAACTGGCACACGCCGGCCGTCGTGCCTTGCTGTCGCTTGCCGAAGCCGCAGAAAAAGGCGACTTAGACGACAACGCCATCAGCCTAGCGGCCGTTGAAGCCAAAACCGCAGATGAAAAACACGAAGAAAAACACCACGACCAACAATACTATTTCCGCACCAAACGCGGCAGCATCGGCGGCCGCACCCCGCGCCAAAACGGCTATATCCGCGCCTTGCTCAACCACGATGTCGTGTTCGGCTTAGGCCCAGCCGGTACAGGTAAGACCTATCTTGCCGTTGCCGCCGCAGTCGATGCCATGGAAAAACACCAAATCGAACGCATCGTTTTGGTACGCCCTGCAGTTGAAGCAGGCGAAAAGTTAGGCTTCCTACCGGGCGATTTGGCACAAAAAGTCGATCCCTACCTGCGACCGCTTTACGATGCACTGTATGATTTGATGGGTTTCGACCGCGTAACCAAACTGATGGAAAAAGGTTTGATTGAAATTGCGCCGCTGGCCTATATGCGCGGCCGCACCTTAAATGGCGCGTATGTCATTTTGGATGAAGCGCAAAACACCACGCCCGAACAAATGAAAATGTTCCTGACCCGTATCGGCTTCGGTGCCAAAGCAGTCATTACCGGCGACATCAGCCAAATCGACCTGCCGCGCAACATCAAATCCGGCTTGAAAGATGCACGCGAAAAACTGCGCGATGTAGAAGGCCTGTATTTCCACACTTTCACCAGCGAAGACGTCGTCCGCCATCCTTTGGTGCAAAAAATCGTCGAAGCCTATGAAGCAGCAGAAGAACAAGCCGAAAAGAAAAACGGCGAATAATCTTTTCAAACACTTAAGGCCATCTGAAAATCAAATTTCAGACGGCCTTACTACATCATTCTCCCCATAATACTGCTATAATCCGAAAATCAAGTAAAACAAAGACTTCAAAAGGAAAAATATGACTCTCAAGCCACCCGTCCGAATCGCCGTTACCGGAGCGGCAGGCCAAATCGCCTACGCCACCCTCTTCCGTATCGCCGGCGGCATCATGCTCGGACGCGACCAACCCGTTATCCTGCAGCTGCTCGACTTGCCGCAGGCACAACAGGCATTGCGCGGCGTGATTATGGAAATGCAGGATTGCGCCTTCCCGCTCCTTGCCGACATCTTCGCCACAGACGACCCCGAAGTCGCCTTCAAAGATGCCGACATCGCCCTCTTGATTGGTGCACGTCCGCGCACGCAAGGCATGGAACGTGCCGACTTGTTGCATGCCAATGGCGAAATTTTCAAAGTACAAGGCGAGGCGTTGAACAAAGTTGCCCATCGCAACGTTAAAGTCCTCGTCGTCGGCAATCCGGCCAATACCAACGCCTACATCGCCATGAAATTCGCACCCGACATCCCGCCGGAAAATTTCACCGCCCTGATGCGCCTTGACCATCACCGCGCCGTCAGCCAAATTGCCGAAAAAATCAACCGCCCGATTACTTCCATCGAGAAAATGTGTGTCTGGGGCAACCACAGCCCGACCATGTATGCCGACTACCGCTACGCCACTAGCAACGGCGAGTCCGTCCAAGACATGATTACCGAACCCGACTGGAACACCGAAGTCTTCATGCCGAAAATCGCCGGACGCGGTGCAGCCATTATCGCCGCACGCGGTTCATCATCCGCCGCCTCCGCCGCCAATGCCGCCATCTACCACCTGCGCGACTGGTTGCTCGGCAGCAGCGGTAAATGGATAACCATGGGCGTTCCATCCGATGGCTCTTACGGCATTCCCGAAGGTTTGATTTTCGGCTTCCCCGTCATTTGTGACGAAGGCAGCTACCGCATCGTCCAAGGCTTGGATTTGTCGGACGAATTCAGCCAAAAACGTATTGCCGCCACGCTGGCCGAATTGGAAGAAGAACGTTCAGCCATCCAGGATCTACTCTAAAACAAAGGCCGTCTGAAAACCAAATTTCAGACGACCTAAATAATTAAATGCCCATTCTACAATCATTTTTAAAAACTAGAATGGAACTCTTTGTCCTTGTTTATCTTTAAGATGCCATTGACCTGCCGGTGTACAACCGCCGCCACTACCGCCGACAGCATAATGATCACAATTCGGATCAAGCCGTTTCCCTTGAGAATATGAGCCATTTGACAAACCGTCCCCATTAAAGGAACTGCATGCGCCGATAAAAGCTACGCAAAACAGGATTAAAAATTTCTTCAACATTCACATCACCTTTTTTATAAAAGTCACACCACAAAATTGCAGCCTAGATAAAGTTCCCACGCTATCGATATGAGCCACACTGTGTGAGCAAAAAAACAATCCTTCCTTGCTCACGGTTGTATTATCCAAAATTTCCGCTGCCATCACTCAAAAAACTACTGCTAGAAACTTGAAATACACATCCAACAAGATTAAAAACATCAAAATAGTTATCAAACTAATTTTATAAACATGTGACAAAATTTTTGCAACTTTGTTTCTTATGGTTTTGCTTTTTATAAAGATCGTTCTCACAATATGAAAATTATCCGATACCTTTTCTGCGTTTAAAAAAGGCCGTCTGAAAACCAAATTTCAGACGGCCTTTACTGTACAGCCTTATTCCGCCACATCAATACACAAATATTTCAATTCCAAATATTCGTCCGCACCGTATTTGCTGCCTTCACGTCCCAAACCGCTGCGTTTTACGCCGCCAAACGGTGCCACTTCATTACTGATTAAGCCCGTATTGATGCCGACCATGCCGTATTCCAAGGCTTCTCCGACGCGCCACTGACGGGCGGTGTCGGAGGTGAAAAGGTAAGCTGCCAAACCGTATTCCGTATCGTTGGCGGCCGCGATGACTTCGGCTTCAGTTTCAAAGCGGAACACGGGACACAACGGCCCGAAGGTTTCTTCGCGCGCCACCGCCATTTGCGCCGTAACGCCGCTTAAAACGGTCGGTTCGAAAAACGTTCCGCCCAATGCGCTGCGTTTGCCGCCGGTCAGGCAGACCGCACCTTTGGAGAGCGCGTCGGCGATGTGCTGCTCGACTTTTTCCACCGCTTTTTCCTCAATCAGCGGCCCTTGGTTCACGCCTTCATCCAAGCCGTTGCCCAATTTGAGCGCGGCCACTTTTTCACTCAATTTGCGGCAAAATTCGTCGTAAATGCCGGATTGAGCGTAAACGCGGTTGGTGCAGACACAGGTCTGGCCGCTGTTGCGAAACTTGCTGGCAAGCGCGCCTTCGACGGCTTTTTCCAAATCGGCATCGTCAAACACGATAAACGGCGCGTTGCCGCCCAGTTCCAAACTGAGTTTTTTAATATCCGCCGCGCTGTCGGCAAAAATTTTCGCGCCGACTTCGGTCGAGCCGGTAAAGCTGATTTTGCGCACAATCGGATTTGTAGCAAATTCATGGCTGATTTCCGAAGCACTACCACTGACAACAGGCAATAAATCCTGAGGCACACCCGCTTCGTAGGCCAGTACAGCCAATGCATACGCACTCAAAGGCGTGAGCGATGCAGGTTTGACGATCATCGCGCAGCCCACCGCCAAAGCAGGCGCGGCCTTGCGCGCAATCATCGCAGATGGGAAGTTCCACGGCGTAATCGCAGCGGTAACACCAATAGGCTGTTTCAATACAACCAGTTTTTGCGACGCTTTCACACTCGTCAACACATCGCCGTCAATCCGCCTCGCCTCTTCCGCAAACCAGCGCACAAACGAAGCCGCATAATCGATTTCACCGCGCGCCTCGGTCAGGCTTTTGCCCTGCTCCATCGTCATGATGCGCGCCAGTTCTTCTTTGTTTTCTTTAATCAGAAAATACCAACGCCACAACACATCGGCGCGCTCCAACGCAGTTTTTGCCGCCCACAATTTTTGTGCCGCCTCCGCCTTCTGAATCAGAAGCTTCAGGCCGTCTGAATCAGTCTGACGGACAAACGCCAAAGCCTCACCTGTTGCAGGATTATCAACTCTAATAGCATTTGGAATCGGAGAAAAGGAAATATCGGGATGGTTGAGCAAGCGGGCAAAATCTTTCATGAGAAACTAGCTTTCTAAAATCAGGAATATGTGTTCATTATCATATTCATGCCATGAAAGCGCAACTGAATCGCAAAATAAGACAACAGCAAAGGCCGTCTGAATATCTTACAGACGGCCTTTGCTTTAGCGACATCATATCCATCTTAATTACGAATGAAATACGATGATTAATAATCTACCTCAAAAGGATAGGACACATGTATGACAACAATTTGCTATAATACAAAACTCATTTTAACCCTCATTCGAAATTCCATTTTCAGACGGCCTTTGTCTGTTTATAAGGCCGTCTGAAATGTTTTCCGTCCATCCTCTTCTGCCGAACCATGATTCCATCTGATTTCATTGACGAGCTTTTGTCCAAAGTCGATATTGTCGATATTATCGACGAGCAGGTTCCGCTGAAGAAAGGCGGGGCAAACTATATGGCTTGTTGTCCATTCCACAAGGAAAAGACGCCGTCGTTTTCGGTCAGCCCGACCAAGCAGTTTTACCATTGTTTCAGTTGCGGGGCGCATGGTTCGGCGATTGGTTTTGTGATGGAGCATCAAGGGCTGTCGTTTCCGGAGGCGGTGCAGTTTTTGGCTGATCGCGTCGGTATGACGGTGCCTAAAGTGCGCGGACAGGAAGACAATCCCGAAGTCCGTGCTGAACGTAAGAAAAAACAGCAGACTTTGGAAGAAACAACGGCAGCGGCAGCGGATTTTTACGCGCAACAGTTGAAATTCAATCCGGCAGCGAAGGCTTATTTAGACAAACGCGGCTTGAGTGCGGAAGTCATCGCACATTATGGCTTAGGCTATGCGCCCGACGGTTGGCAACCTTTGGCGCAAGTATTTCAGCCCTATCCGAATACTGCGTTGGTGGATACGGGCATGGTCATTGATAACGAAGGCAAACATTATGACCGCTTTCGCCATCGGGTTATGTTCCCTATCCGCAATCCTCGCGGACAGGTCATCGGCTTTGGCGGTCGCGTATTGGACGACTCCAAACCCAAATACCTCAACTCCCCCGACACTCCTTTGTTTGACAAAGGAAAAAACCTTTACGGGCTATATGAAGGGCGTGCTGCCGTAAAAGAGGTAGGACGAATTTTGGTGGTCGAAGGCTACATGGACGTGGTCGCATTGGCGCAGTTCGGTATCGGCTACGGCGTAGCGGCTCTAGGTACGGCAACCACGGCGGAACATGTCAAAATCCTGATGCGTCAGGCAGACAGTATTTATTTTTGTTTCGATGGCGACAGCGCGGGGCGTAAAGCGGCTTGGCGCGCGCTGGAAAATGCGTTGCCGCAATTAAAAGACGATAAATCGCTGCATTTTCTATTCCTACCTGAAGAGCACGACCCAGACAGCTACATCCGCGCCTACGGCAAGACTCAATTTGAAGATGCCTTGTTAAACCAAAGCAAGCCCCTTTCGGAATACTTTTGGGAACATCTTTCAGACGGCCTCAACCTCAATACACAAGAAGGCAAAGCAGAATTGGTCAAAACCAGTTCTTCGCTTTTGGCTCAGATTCGCGCGCCGGCATTGGGCTATCTTCTGAAACAAAAACTTAGCGAGCTGGTAGGCATTGACCCTGACAACCTCGCCCAGTTACTCGGACAAGAAGCGCCAAAGCGACACATCAAACAAAAAAGTTACAAACTGCCGCCCATTTCTGTCAAGCAGCCAACCATGCTGACACTGGTGCAAAGACAGATACGCAGCCTCTTGATAAATCCGGCTTGGGCTTCATATATAGACCTGCCCGATTATCTGGCTTTAAGCGGCGACTTTGCCTGCCTTGCCAATCTGGCCGAAACCATCAAGAATCACGCCACGATTCCGGCAACAGCGCAAGTGCTGGAATATATGCGCGGATCGCCTTATGAGGAAACCGTCAATCAAATCTTTTTATCGACCCTTCACTCTGAAGAAATGGAAGGGGATGACGAAGAAGATTGCGAAAGTTTCCAAATCGGCATGAAAAAGTTGTTAAATGAATTAAAATACAGTCAAATCGAAACTTTAAAGCAAAAAAGTATTCAAACCGGTTTGACCGAAAATGAAAAAAGACTATTGCTGTCGCTTTTGACGGCAAAGCAAAACTAACCCCTCAGGCCGTCTGAACAATCTAAACACACGCTGCGAAACATGACACGCAGAACACTCCATCCGTAATATTTACAGACGGCCTCAGAGTATTAAAGTGAAATCTGATTTCACAACAAAAAGCTCTGCTCCGCCTTCAGGTACGGCCACATCACCGTAAACCGTCGGCATCCTATCAACCTAGAGAGCAATCCATGTCTAAAAACCAAAACTACGAAGAATACCAAGACCAAGATGACAACCGTCCCTTGAGTATCGAAGAGCAGCGCGCCCGTCTGCGTCAACTCATTATTATGGGTAAAGAACGCGGCTACATCACTTATTCCGAAATTAACGACGCGCTGCCCGACGATATGTCCGACGCCGAGCAAATCGACAACATCGTCAGCATGATTTCCGGCTTGGGTATCCAGGTAACCGAGCAGGCTCCCGATGCTGAAGACATCCTCTTGAGCGACAATGCCGCCGCCCTGACCGACGACGATGCCGTTGAAGAAGCCGAAGCAGCACTTTCCAGCGCAGATTCCGAATTCGGCCGTACAACCGACCCTGTGCGCATGTATATGCGTGAAATGGGCCAAGTCGATTTGTTGACACGCGAAGACGAAATCATCATTGCCAAAAAAATCGAAAATGCACTGAAAAACATGGTGCAGGCCATTTCCGCCTGCCCGGGTTCGATTGCCGAGATTTTGGCTTTGATCGAACAAGTCCGCAACGACGAAATCCGTGTGGATGAAGTGGTTGAAGCCATCATCGACCCTAATGAAGTTTTGTTAAACGAATTGGGTCTGGGTCATTTGGAAAATGCCAAACCCGACGATGAAGAAAGCGAAACCGACAGCGAAGTCGAAGATGACGACGAAGATGATGAAGATGACTCCGGCAGTGATTCCGAAGCCATGTCCGCTGCCCATTTGGCCGAACTGAAACAAAAAGTGTTGGAACATTTCGCCTTTATTGAGAGCGAATACGGCAAAATGATCAAGCAGTTGGAAAAACACGGCAGCCAACATGCCAACTACCTGAAACACCGCGATGCCATTGCCAACAAACTGCTGGAAGTCCGTTTTGCCACACGCCAAATCGAAAATTTGAGCAGCAACCTGCGCAGCCGCGTTGAAAACATCCGCAAGCTCGAACGCGAAATCCGCGATATCTGCATCGACCGCGTACGTATGGAACGCGACTACTTCATCGAAAACTTCCTGCCTGCCATTACTGATTTGGAATGGGTTGAAAAAGAAGTAGCCAAAGGCCGAGTATGGGCAAATGCTTTAGATCGTTTCCGCCACGCCATCCTCGAAAAACAAGCCGAGCTGGCCAATATGGAAACCGAAACCCGCATTTCCATTGAAGAGTTGAAAGAAATCAACAAAAACATGGTGCTGAGCGAAAAAGAAACCTCAGCCGCCAAACAAGAAATGATTCAGGCCAACTTGCGTTTGGTTATTTCCATTGCCAAAAAATACACCAACCGCGGCTTGCAGTTCCTTGATTTGATTCAAGAAGGCAATATCGGCCTGATGAAAGCGGTGGACAAATTCGAATACCGCCGCGGCTACAAGTTCTCGACTTACGCCACATGGTGGATCCGTCAAGCGATTACCCGTTCTATCGCCGACCAAGCGCGTACCATCCGTATTCCGGTTCACATGATTGAAACCATCAACAAAATGAACCGTATCTCGCGCCAATACCTGCAAGAAACCGGTGAAGAACCTGATTCCGCCAAACTGGCCGAGCTGATGGAAATGCCGGAGGACAAAATCCGCAAAATCATGAAAATCGCCAAAGAGCCGATTTCCATGGAAACACCGATTGGCGACGACGACGATTCGCACTTGGGCGACTTCATCGAGGATGCCAACAACGTTGCGCCGGCAGAAGCTGCGATGTACACCAGCCTGCACGAAGTAACCAAAGAAATCCTCGAAAGCCTGACACCGCGCGAAGCCAAAGTGTTGCGTATGCGTTTCGGTATCGATATGAATACCGACCACACGCTCGAAGAAGTCGGCAAACAATTTGACGTAACCCGTGAACGTATCCGTCAAATCGAAGCCAAAGCCCTGCGCAAGCTGCGCCATCCTACCCGCAGCGACCGCCTCCGCAGCTTCCTTGACAGCGAAGAAAACAAATCGTAAAAGCAAACCGCAGGTTGAAAGACCTGCGGTTTTTATTAAAATACAAAAAGGCCGTCTGAAAACCAAATCTCAAAAGATTTAATGGTTTCAGACGGCCTTAAATTTTATTCAGCTTCAGTGGTTTTCTTTTTCGGACGGCGTCGGCGGCGTTTAGGTTTGCCATCGGTTGATCCACTTTGTTTCTGACGTTTGTGATCATTGGCCGCAGTCATTTGCTGGCGGGTTTCCTCATCGGCATGTTGGAAAGTTGTCCACCAAGAAGCTACCTCTTTATCAACCTCGCCAACTTCACTACGTAAAATCAGGAAATCATAAGCAGCACGGAAACGGGCTTGCGCCAACAGACGATACGGGCGCGCGCCGCGCATATTGTCAAATTGCGGCTGAAATTGCCAGATTTCACGCATGGTTGCAGAGAATCTTTGCGGTACACCCCAACCTTTCTCTACCGTATCGCGCATGGTGTTCATCGCATCCATCAGCGCAGGGACAGGTTTTTGACCATGGCTTTGATTGCGTTGCCAAATGGCGTTTAGTGTCGGCCACAATACCGCCGCCAATACAAAACCGACGGAAACGGACTTATCCGCACGAAGACGCTCATCGGTATTTTTCAAAGCCAACATAATCATACGTTTGTCGGCGGCTTCGGCAGTTTTCAAGGCATCTAAAAGCGGATGGATGCCTTCGGGAATACCCAAATCGTTCAACCGTTTCAAACAGGCACGGGAATGGCCGGAAAACAGGATTTTCATGATTTCGTCAAAAAGACGGGCCACCGGCTCATTTTTCAGACGGCCTGCGTATTCGGCAATCGGCAAAGCCGTTTGCTCTTCCACTTCAAAGCCCAACTTGCCCGACAAACGGACGGCGCGAAGAATACGGACGGGATCTTCCTGATAGCGTTCGGCAGGATTACCTATCATCACCAATTTCTTATCGGCAACATCAGCCACGCCTTGATGGAAATCCCAAATTTCCTCTTTAATCGGGTCGTAATACAGCGCGTTGCACGTAAAGTCACGGCGCATGGCATCTTCTTCAATGCTGCCGTAAGTATTGTCCTTCATAATGCGGCCTTGCGCATTTTGTTGAACCTTATCGCCACCGCGAAACGTCGTCACTTCAATGGTTTCGGGGCCAATCATCACATGGACGATTTGAAAGCGGCGGCCGATAATACGGCTGCGGCGGAATATTTTACGGATTTGCTCCGGTGTGGCATCGGTTGCAATATCAAAATCTTTGGGTTCAACCCCGAGCAACAAATCCCGAACGGCTCCCCCTACAACATAAGCCTGAAAACCGGCTTCATGCAGGCGTTTGGCAATTTTCTCAGCGGCAAAGCTCAACATATCCGCATGGATACCGTGTTGCTCAAGTGGGATAATTTCCTTTTCAGGCAACGACTTGACGTGTTTTTTAGGCAACACTTTATGCAGCCATTTTTTTAACATAAGCAGCTCTTTTCACAATAAAAAAGGCCGTCTGAAACTTGTCCGGCTTAAGCCTTTGCACAATATCCTGCCGTAGAAAGAACAAAACATTGAGCAAAGGCTTCAGACGGCCTAAAAAAGACGTGCCATTATACCTTATGGAAGTTCGATTAATTAACGTATTGACAAAAAATATCGGCTATAATGACGGTCTGACAACGATTCAGGCAAAACATCATGTACCACTACAAATCCGAAGCTACCCAATTCCTCGACAAACTCATGGCCGATCATCCCGAATTAGAAGCGCAACGCCTCGAAAACCGCCATTTACTGTGGGATGTAACCCTTAATCCGGCCGAACAGGCTGAATTTGAAGCGGCCAAAGTCAACAAAAAACCTTACACCTACTATCAAGACTAAACCGTATCGGTATGACGACCAACACCCACAATACCGATCCGGCGTTACAGCAGTACCTCAACAGCATCGGTCAGCACGAACATCCCGTTTTGACCGCATTGCGTGAGCGTACCCAATCACATCGTCTGGGAAAGATGGCCATCGCCCAAGAGCAGGCAGCCATGCTGGTGTGGTTGGCCAAATTATTGAATGCCAAAAAATATTTGGAAGTTGGCGTCTTTACCGGTTACAGCAGCACCGCCATGGCGCTCGCCCTCCCCGAAGACGGAAAAATCACGGCTTGCGACATCAATGTAACCTTTACCGATATTGCCCGCGAAACATGGCAGGCAACAGGCATAGCGCATAAAATCTCGCTTCATCTGCAGCCGGCTTTGCTGACTTTGGACGATTTGATTGCGCAAGGCGAATCGGAAAGCTACGACTTGGCGCTTATCGATGCCGACAAACCGCCTACGCCGAAATATTTTGAACGCTGTTTGCAACTGGTACGGAGTGGCGGCGTGATTGCCATCGACAATATCTTGTTGGGTGGGCGTGTCATGAATGAAGCTGCCGAAAACGATCCGCCCAGCTTGGATATCCTGCGCCATTTCAACCAAAACCTACCGCATGATACACGCATTATTCCCATTACCCTGCCTATCGGCGACGGTTTGACACTGCTGCTAAAAAAATAAAACGACACAATCTGATGAAAACATTATCACGTTCCCTGTTTCTTTTACTGCTTACTCTATTGGCCGCATCATGCGCCGTTTCCCATCCCCATCAACCTGCCGACAATGCCAACTTTGTCCTGCCGGATATTCCGCGCGAGCCTTTGCCTGAAAAAAATATTCCCTATCCGCGCTTGGACGAACAAACACAGATTGACCACTTGGGCATACAAATCGCCCGACTGGAACGCACCGTTGAAGAATTAAACCAACGCTTGCACACATTGGAACAACAGCGAACCATCAAACGTCCAACCCCTTCGGCTCCCAAACCCAAAGCCCAGCGTTTGGACGACCGCAAGCTGAAAATGAACTATTTGGCCAATGGCGGCGGCGTGCCGTCTGAAACAGATTCAGCCGCACAAAATGAATTGCGCCTTTATAACCAGGCGCAAAAATACTATCAGCGCAACAACTTCTCCGCCGCAGTAGCCATTTTGAAAGAAGCCGACGGCGGCAACGGCAGCGAAATTGCCCGCCGCAATATGTATCTACTTCTGCAAAGCCAACAGCGTCTGGGCAACTGCGAATCCGTTATCGAAATCGGCAACCGCTATGCGAATCGATTCCGCAACAGCCCGCAAGCCCCTGACGCCATGTACAGCATCGGCCAGTGCCAATACAAACTGCAACAAAAAGACATTGCCCGCAGCACATGGCGCAAACTGATGCAAAGCTTCCCCAACAGCGAAGCGGCAAAACGCGCTGCAATCAGCCTAAAACAAAGATAAACGTTCAGACGGCCCTGTCATCCTTAAGGCCGTCTGAATATTTTTTACCCTTAATCCATTCAAACAAAAGGAACTCTTCATGATCCAAGTCGGCATTATTATGGGCAGCAACAGCGATTGGCCGGTGATGCAGCAGGCAGCACAATTTCTCAAAGAATTCGGCGTTGAATACGAAGCGCGTGTCGTCTCGGCACACCGTACGCCTGATTTGATGTTTGAATACGCCGAAACCGCACGCGCACGCGGCATCAAAGCCATTATTGCCGGTGCAGGCGGCGCAGCGCACTTGCCGGGCATGGTCGCAGCCAAAACCACCGTCCCCGTCTTGGGCGTACCCGTTCCCAGCAAATATCTGCGCGGCGAAGACTCTCTGCTTTCGATTGTGCAAATGCCCAAAGGTGTTCCTGTTGCCACATTTGCCATTGGCGAAGCAGGCGCGGCCAATGCAGCGCTGTTTGCCATTTCACTTTTAGCCAACGAAAATCCTGAATTGGCTGAAAAATTGGCGGCTTTCCGTGCCAAACAAGAACAAACCGTTCTAGCCATGGAATTGCCCGAAGCATAACGGACTAAGGCCGTCTGAAAGTTGTAAAAGGAAACTTAGATTTCGTTTTATACTTTTCAGACGGCCTTGTTTAATGATCAAATTAAATTAACATCATGAAACCCCTGGCATTCATCCTACTCTCCACCCTACTTTGTGCCTGCCAAAGCCCAAGTATTCCTGCCCAATCAAACGCTACTCCATCTCAGCAACAAGCCCAAGATACTACCGGCAACCTGATTATCTTCTATGATGCACAGACCGGTTCTGAGCCATTGCTAAAAGCAGTGAAAGCCTCCGGCGCAAGTTTGATTTATGAATACAAAAACCTGAACGGCATTGCTATTCGTCCGTCTTCCAAGACCAAGATTGAAGATGCCATTGCCTATTTTAAAAAGGTAAACAGCGTATTGTCCGTCGAACAAGATAGGCTGCTGAAACTTCAATAACCGAGTTGTTTTTTTAGCCTAATAAAAAGCCGTCTGAAACGTATTACAACGTTTTCAGACGGCCTTTACTTGTTCAAAGCATTAAATCATGCCTCTGCCTTGCGCTTTTGGCTTGGCTTGGCCGAATTCCAATTTACTCAGCGCAGACAAATAGGCTTTAGCAGTCGCCACCAATACGTCGGTATCCGCACCTTGGCCGTTGACCACACGGTCGCCACGTTGCAGGCGGACGGAAGTTTCGCCTTGGCTTTCTGTACCTTGAGTTACCGCATTGACAGAGTAAATCTGCAAGGTTGCGCCACTTTGTGCTACGCTTTCAATGGCTTTAAAGATCGCATCAACAGGGCCTGAGCCGCTAGCGGAAGCGTGTTTTTCTTCGCCACGAATACTGAACACAATATCGGCGCGCGGCTCTTCGCCAGTTTCAGTGCTGATTTTTTGAGAAATGAATTTGTAGCTTTCGGTATTCATATTGCCCATTTCGTCAGACACCAAAGCATGCAGGTCTTCATCAAAGATTTCGCGTTTCTTATCCGCCAGCTCTTTGAAGCGTGCAAATGCCGCGTTCAACGCCTCTTCACTTTCCAATTCAATACCCAAATCAGCCAGCTTGGTTTTGAAAGCATTACGGCCGGAGAGTTTACCCAAAGTCAGGCGGTTGGTTGACCAGCCGACTGATTCGGCAGTCATGATTTCATAGGTTTCGGGGTGTTTCAACACGCCGTCTTGGTGGATACCTGATTCGTGTGCAAAGGCGTTTGCGCCGACTACCGCTTTATTTGGCTGAATCGGATAACCGGTAATGGTGGACACCAGTTTGGATACCGGCACGATTTGCGTGGTATCGATGCCGGTTTCCAAGCCGAAAAGGTCGTGGCGCACTTTCAACGCCATCACGATTTCTTCAAGGCTGGCATTGCCCGCACGTTCGCCCAAGCCGTTGATGGTGCATTCTACCTGGCGCACGCCTGCCTGAACAGCGGCCAGCGAGTTGGCAACCGCCATACCCAAGTCGTTGTGGCAGTGGGTCGACCAGACTACTTTGTCGCCGTTGGGCACGCTTTTGATGATGTTGCTGATACGCTCGTACCATACGGAAGGGATGGAGTAGCCGACAGTATCGGGAATATTGATGGTGGTCGCACCCGCTTCGATAACCGCCGTAAAGATTTTGGCGAGGAAGTCCAAATCCGAACGCACGGCGTCTTCGGCAGAAAATTCCACATCGTCAGTGTATTCTTTGGCAATTTTCACCGCTTTGACCGCCGCATCGATAACTTGCTGCGGCTTCATTTTCAGTTTGTGCTCCATGTGGATGGGGCTGGTGGCGATAAAAGTGTGAATACGTTTTTTCGGAGCGGGGGAAACGGCTTCGCCCGCTTTGCGCACATCGTTTTCAACGGCGCGCGCCAACGAACAGACTGTGGATTTGGTGATGATTTTGGCAATCGCATTAACCGACTCGAAATCGCCCGGACTGGCTGCGGCAAAACCTGCTTCAATCACATCGACACCCATCTTTTCCAACTGGCGGGCAATACGGATTTTCTCCTCTTTGGTCATGGATGCACCGGGCGACTGCTCGCCGTCACGCATGGTGGTATCGAAAATGATAACGCGGTTGGTTTGTGTCATTTCTGTTCTCTCCAGAGATTCGTTTTTTTGTAAAAAAGAATTCAAATCAAGCGGTCTGCCTTGCGCTTCCGCCAAAGCGGTCAGTTTTTGCAACTGAGCCAAAGGCAGAGAACCGCGTGTACGCCATTTATAGATAGCCGCCGTCGTTGCAGCATTTTCCGGGTCATGCTGTTTCAGGGCTTCGGCCAGCGCGTTTACGCCGCCAAAATAGGCAACCAAACGGTCAATGTCTAATTGCATGATATTCCTTGTCCAAATCTGATTAAGATTATTGTGTTCTGGTTTTGCATTATACTCATTTTAGACAAAACGACAATCTATTTTTATCAAAATATTGGTGTAAATTTTAAAAATTGAGAAATTTTTATACATTTTGTCTAATTTAAACTATTAAAAGCCCCTCTCAAACCGAACACATCCTAAATATAGTAAACTAATCCCCTATTTCCCAGATTTAAAACACACTATGCCCCACACCATCCCTACCGACCGTTCCGACATCGAATGGCGCAACGAAAGCACACAAAAGCCGCCCAAGCAGGCGGTTTACATACAAGAAGCAGGCGCAGCAGAAATCTTAAAAAATGCCCACGCGCAAACTGCAACCGTTTGGACCGGCGATTTTCACAATGCCAAGCAAGTCTTATCTGCAATGAAAAAACGTATCCGCAGGCCGTCTGAAAAAAAGAAAGGCGCACCAGCCGATATTCAGACGGCCTTTCATGCCCACCGTATGAAACAGGCGCAACAAAGCCGGTTGCTCAATATGCTTGCCGTCGAAATCCAACCGAATTTTCAACTGGACAATGCACGCGCACCCGACATCTACGCCGCCCTGTGCGATGTTTACGACACACCAAACGACAAACCGTTTCTCTTACCGCTGAATCAACTGCTGGGTTTTGTCGGCGCACACGAATGGCACAAAAAAGGCATAAACATTCCGCAGCTTAACGGAAAAATCCATGTTCCTTTCGGCGTATTCTCTCCACTGCGCGGCGAGTATTTGGATTTAATCGCACAAGCACCACTCGCTCCCAATATTCAGACGGCCTTTGACATCGGCACCGGCTCAGGCGTTATTGCCGCCATTTTGGTCAAACGAGGCATACCCAACATCATTGCCACAGACACCAACCCAAAAGCAATTGCCTGCGCCACAGCAAACCTTGAACGTCTAGGCTTAGATAAAGCTGTCAACATCCAATCGATTGATTTATTTCCCGAAACTTGTGCCGACCTTATCGTCTGCAATCCGCCTTGGCTGCCGGCAAAACCAACCTCCGCCATTGAAACTGCACTTTACGACCCAAACAATGCCATGTTGACAGCCTTCCTCAACGGCGTACGTCATCACTTAAATCCAAACGGCGAAGCCTGGCTGATTATTTCCGATTTGGCAGAACACTTGCATTTACGCGATAAAAACTTCTTAAACCAATGCTTTCAGACGGCCTCACTCGATGTCGTCGATATTCTGAAAACCAAGCCGCAGCATAAAAAAGCAATTGATGAATCCGATCCTTTGGCGTTTGCCAGAAACAAGGAAACTACTTATCTATACCGTTTGAAAGCAAAATAAAATCAAGGCCGTCTGAACACTCAGACGGCCTTTAAGCATTTTCATAAAAGAAAACGGCATATCCGTAAAGATATGCCGTTGATGGGAGCAGGGACTGCTATATTTGGCAGTGGTTTGTGTTTTAGTCCTCTTGCGCCGCTGTTTGCAGGTAGTTTGGCAGACCAACTTTGCCAATCAATTCCTGCTGAGTTTCAAGCCAGTCGATGTGTTCTTCGTTGATGTCTTTTTGTTTTTCCAACAAATCACGGCTGACGTAGTCTTGTTGCTCTTCTGCAAGGGCGATGGCTGCAACCAGAGCATCATGTTTTTCATACTCTTTTTTCAAGTCGCAGGCAATGATTTCTTCGGTAGATTCACCGATTAACAATTTACCCAATTCTTGCAGATTAGGCAGGCCTTCCAAGAACAAAATACGCTCGATTAAATCGTCTGCGGATTTCATTTCGCGGATGGATTGTTTGAAGAAGTGTTCGCCCAATTCTTCAAAGCCCCAGTTTTTCAAAATGCGAGCATGCAGGAAGTATTGGTTGATGGTAATCAGCAACAAGCCTAAGTTTTTGTTCAGCTCGCGAATAACTAAGCGATCGCCTCTCATATTCAGCTCCTTGTATGTTATACGCTAGATTACAGTTGGCTTTGGTAGTAGTTGCCTTCGCCGACCAATTCGATCAGACGCAGTTGTTGTTCCAACCAGTGAGCGTGATCTTCTTCAGTGTCTTTCAGTTGAGCAACCATCAAATCGCGAGTAACGTAGTCTTGAGCTTCTTCACACAATTTGATACCTTTTTTCAGCGCATCGCGCACTTCATATTCAGTGTTCAAGTCTGCTTTCAGGCAAGAGATTACGTCAGTACCGATGTTCAGTTCGGCACGGGTCATTTTAGGAGTACCGCCCAACATCAGGATACGACGGATGAAGTCTTCGGCGTGAGTAGTTTCTTCTTCCATCTCGTGGTTCAAACGTTCGAACAGTTTGTTGTAACCCCATTCAGAGTACAGACGAGAGTGGATAAAGTATTGGTCGCGAGCAGCCAGCTCACCGGACAACAATTCATTCATGTAATCAATAACTGCTTGGTTGCCTTGCATAATTCTTTCTCTTTCTTTTAAAAGTTGACGATCACGAAATGAAGATTCGTGTGTTGTTACGGAATGAGCGAATTATATGCACAAGTAGCGGTTTTGACAAATTTTTTATTTAAAATACAAACAATTATCAAAAAATTTAACTCACCCAAAAGGCCATCTGAAAAATTAATCCCCTGTTTTTAATAATATTTTTTTGACATTAGTATTAAGAATCCATTGCATTATTCAAAAACATTTACATTCGTTAACCATAAATAAAAGCAAATAATCCGACAAAATCAATCAAATTTAATTATGAATTATTCTCAACTGCTTTTGCCTTATTTTTTTGAATCACCCATTCCGTCATCACTTGCGAATCGTGCTATAATTGCCAGTTATCTTTTTTTTAAGCAACCAGCTAAACCTTATAAATTATCATGAAACAAATCCGCAATATTGCCATCATCGCCCACGTCGACCATGGCAAAACCACATTAGTTGACCAATTGCTGCGCCAGTCCGGTACATTCCGTTCCAACCAGCAAGTCGAAGAACGCGTCATGGACAGCAACGATCTTGAAAAAGAACGCGGTATTACCATTCTCGCTAAAAATACCGCCATCGAATACGAAGGCTACCACATCAACATCGTAGATACCCCGGGACACGCCGATTTTGGTGGCGAAGTGGAACGTGTATTGGGCATGGTCGACTGCGTCGTACTGTTGGTTGACGCACAAGAAGGCCCTATGCCGCAAACCCGTTTCGTGACCAAAAAAGCCTTGGCTTTGGGTCTGAAACCGATCGTTGTCATCAATAAAATCGACAAACCGTCTGCCCGTCCAAGCTGGGTTATCGACCAAACATTCGAATTGTTCGACAGCTTAGGTGCAACAGACGAACAATTGGACTTCCCTATTGTTTATGCTTCCGGTCTCTCGGGCTTTGCCAAATTGGAAGAAACCGACGAGAGCAACGATATGCGTCCTCTGTTTGAGACCATCTTAAAACACACGCCTGCACCAAGCGGCAGCGCGGACGAAACGCTGCAACTGCAAATTTCCCAACTGGACTACGACAACTACACCGGCCGCCTCGGTATCGGCCGCATCCTGAACGGCCGCATCAAACCCGGCCAAGTCGTTGCCGTCATGAATCATGAAGAACAAGTCGCCCAAGGCCGCATCAACCAGCTGTTGGGCTTCCAAGGCTTGGAACGCGTACCTTTGGAAGAAGCTGAAGCCGGCGACATCGTGATTATTTCCGGTATCGAAGACATCGGTATCGGCGTAACCATTACCGACAAAGACAATCCCAAAGGCTTGCCGATGTTGAGCGTGGACGAGCCGACACTGACCATGGACTTTATGGTCAACACTTCTCCTTTGGCCGGCACTGAAGGCAAATTCGTAACTTCCCGCCAAATCCGCGACCGCCTGCAAAAAGAATTGCTGACCAACGTTGCCCTGCGTGTTGAAGACACTGCCGATGCCGATGTCTTCCGCGTTTCCGGCCGCGGTGAATTGCACTTGACCATTTTGCTGGAAAACATGCGCCGCGAAGGCTTTGAATTGGCAGTCGGCAAACCGCGCGTGGTATTCCGTGAAATTGACGGTCAAAAATGCGAGCCTTACGAAAATCTGACTGTGGACGTACCGGATGAAAACCAAGGTGCGGTCATGGAAGAACTCGGCCGTCGCCGTGGCGAATTGACCAATATGGAAAGCGACGGCAACGGTCGTACACGTTTGGAATACCATATTCCTGCACGCGGTCTGATCGGTTTCCAAGGTGAATTTATGACCTTGACCCGCGGTACCGGCTTGATGAGCCACGTTTTTGACGACTATGCTCCGGTTAAACCTGATATGCCCGGCCGACACAATGGTGTATTGGTTTCTCAAGAGCAAGGTGAAGCCGTTGCTTACGCCCTGTGGAACTTGGAAGACCGCGGCCGTATGTTCGTTTCTCCAAACGATAAAGTCTACGAAGGCATGATTATCGGTATCCACAGCCGTGATAACGACTTGGTGGTAAACCCTCTAAAAGGCAAAAAACTGACCAACATCCGTGCCAGCGGTACAGATGAAGCCGTCCGCCTGACCACGCCTATCAAATTGACTTTGGAAGGCGCAGTTGAGTTTATCGACGATGACGAACTGGTTGAAATCACGCCACAATCCATCCGCCTGCGCAAACGCTACCTGAGCGAGTTGGAACGCCGCCGCCATTTCAAAAAACTGGACTAATCCTGTTTGATTGACATGCTTTAAAATCAAGGCCGTCTGAAAGTGTGCTGGAAATCCTAGATTTCGTTTCACACTTTCAGACGGCCTTTTATAATTTGCTCAAATAAAATAAATCGGCATTTCTTCCGCTTGTACTGCCACTTCATCAGCTCGGTCATTTTTACGATATTGCCCCGGCGATATCCCATATTGCTTTTTAAATGCCTTACCAAAATGCGTTTCCGATTGAAAACCGACCGAAAGCGCAACCGATAAAACCGAATCCGCCGTCTGTTTCAACAATAATGCCCCCTGCTGCAAGCGGATGCTGTTAACAAAGGCATGCGGGCTTGTTCCCGTCTGCTGTTTAAATACCCGCATTAACTGGGCGCGGGACAAATTGGCCATCGCAGTCATTTTCTCAATATTCCATTCTTCTTCCGGTTTTTCGACGACTGCCTGAAGCAAATTCCGCAAACGTTTATCCTGCCAACCATTCAGCAAACCGCTTAATTGCGCTTCCTCATTTTTCTCCAAACAGGCACGAAGCAGAAAGACCAGCAATACCGAAGCCAATGCGTTCACAACTGCCACCGAGCCGGATAAAGCCTGACTGCTCTCATATTGCAATAATGTCACCAAATACTGCAAAGACGGATGGTTGATGTTCAATAAAACGGTATCGGGCAGTCCCGTCATCATATCCGCCTGCGCTTCATATTCAAACCGTGCGCAAAAAAGATGCAAAGCCGCCTCTCCTCCGGCATAACTTTGCTTGACTTTAAATGCACCATTCTCAGCCGTCAGCACGCGAACACCAAAATTTTCACAACTGCTGTCGCTGCTTAAAGTATGCCCAACGCTGCGCGGGAAGAAAATAATATCCCCCGCACTCAGCAGCCTGGCCTCTTTCTCTCCATCAATTCGGATATAGCCCGAACCGGCAGTTACGATATGCACCAAACCATGCGCACGCTTGGGCTCATGCCGCACATACCACTCCCCTTGAAACAGGCACTGAACATCCACACTGCCCTTTATCTGCGCCAATTCGACCAGTCTATCTAAAATATCCATAGTGTTTTTTACCAATAAATGAGATGTTTTGACGATTTAATTCGTCTGATTATTGCAATAATACACACACCAAACACAAACGGATAGGATTTTTTGATTCTTATTCGAATACATCAAGAAAGGAAATATCATGTTTAAAGATTGGCCTGAACACACAGCCTTGGTAAAAAAATCATTCGGCGAATTGGGCAAAAGCCATCCTAAAATGCTGCAAGCCTACGGCGCGCTGGAACAAGCAGCCGCTGCCGAAGCACTGGATGCCAAAACACGCGAACTGATCGCCATTGCCGTTGCCATTACCACACGTTGCGAAAGCTGCATCAGCGTGCACGCAGCCGCCGCTGCCAAAGCAGGGGCAACCGACAGCGAAATCGCCGGCGCATTGGCCACCGCTATTTCTCTAAACGCAGGTGCTGCTTATACCTACGCTTTGCGCGCCTTAGAAGCAGTAGAAACCCAACGCTAATCAGCTTGTAAAATCAGGCCGTCTGAAAGACGACTCCCCTTTCAGACGACCTGATGAAATGTTAAACTGATATAGTTATTATTTTCTATCTACCAGGAGATTGAATCATGAAGAAACTGCTGACCGCCGTACTTTTTGCCGCCGCTATCGCTACTCCTTTGGCCGCTTCCGCTGCCTCTATGCCTAAAGTTGAAAAAAGCGCGGCACAACCTGCAAAAGCAAAAGGCGTTTGGATTGATGTCCGCTCTGCCGAAGAATTCAAAGAAGGCCATTTGCAAGGTGCGCTCAATATTCCGCACGACCAAATCGTTGAACGCATCAAATCCGTCAGCCCGGATAAAAACGCACCGGTCAACCTCTACTGCCGCAGCGGCCGCCGAGCAGAAGCCGCGCTGACCGAACTGAAAAAAGCCGGCTACACCAATGTAACCAACCATGGCGGTTATGAAGATTTGGTGAAAAAAGGTTTGAAATAAATCTAGTTGATTTTAAAAAGGCCGTCTGAAATTTTTCAGACGGCCTTTATTGCATTACAGGCAGCAACTTCCAAATCTCAAACGTTTGCTGAGACCGGTTTCATGAATCAATTGTTTGATAACCAAAATATTGGTGTTATCGGCCAACGCGCGAATGCTGTGCGCCTCCATCGGCTCAAGACGGATAACTTGCAAGCCTTCGGTCTGCAAAACTTGATCCACCGTTTTGATTTCGGCTTTACCGTTTAAAACCAAAAGCAAAATAATCGCATCCGTCTCATATGCCGGAATTTCATTATTTTTCTGCAATGAAAGCTGAACAATCTCCTGATTGCCGTCTGAAGCAATCACGCCGCCCAATAAAGCTTTGGGGTCTAATTCATAATGTTTCATTATTATCCTTTCCGCCCAAACGTTGCCGATTCATGGACAATCGCTCAAGCAAACCAGTACAATACCGCCCATCTTACCGATAGACACAATATTGTCCCATGAACATATTAATCTCAAACGACGATGGTTATCTTGCGCCCGGTTTGGCAGTTTTGGCAAGAGTATGTGCAGAATTTGCCAATGTCAGGGTGGTTGCGCCCGAACGCGATCGCAGCGGCGTCAGCAATTCCCTGACTTTAGACCGTCCTTTACAACTGAAGCAGGCGGAAAACGGGTTTTATTATGTGAATGGCACGCCAACCGACTGCATTCATGTCGGCCAGCACGCCCTTGCCGATTTCAAACCCGACTTAGTCTTATCCGGCATTAACAACGGCGCAAACATGGGCGACGATACGCTTTATTCCGGTACGGTTGCCGCCGCAACGGAAGCTTATCTGATGGGCATTCCCGCTATTGCCTTTTCGCTTGCCGATTCCAGCGGCCGTTATTGGGAAACCGCAGAAAAAGCCGCTTGGATACTGCTTTCCTACTTTCTTAAATGCTCTATTTCCAAACCCATCTTATGGAACATCAATATCCCTGCCGTCGCACCTGAAGATATCCAAGGCATAAAAATAACACGGCTCGGCCGTCGCCATCATGAACAAAGCATTGTTCCCATGTATAATCCACGTGGCGAACAAATTTATTGGATTGGGCCGGTCGGCGATGTTTCCGACAGCGAAGAAGGTACCGACTTTGGCGAATGTGCGGCCGGCTTCATTACGATTACCCCCCTGCAAGTCGATTTGACTGCCTACGGACAAATGGAGCAAACCGCCTCCTTTTGGTCAGAAATCCCTGCGCCTTAACAGTCCCTAACAGCCGAACACTTGAGAAACAAGCATATTTTTATTATGATATGCCCCGACGAGAACAATTACCCGAATACGAAAGTCATTAACATGTTGAAAAAAAGTGTATCTTATGCCGGATCGGCAGCTTTGGTTTTATTACTTGCAGCCTGTGCCAGCCAACAACCGGCTCCTGTAGTCGTCGGCACACAAAGCGGTGGTTCAACAACAAGCTCTACTGCTGACAATCCTTACGGTGCCGCGCCTTACAATACCAACACCAGCCCTGCGGCAGATGCGCCATACACTCCGCCGGCAAGTACACCTGCGCCAACGTACAACAGCGGCAGCACCGGCACTTACACGCCTTCTTATGCGCCTGTTGATATTAATGCAGCGACACATACCGTCGTTCGCGGTGATACCGTTTACAACATCTCCAAACGCTACAACATTACCCAAGACAATCTGCGTGCATGGAATAACTTGGCCGACAACACCATCAGCGTTGGCCAAACCCTGCGCGTGAAACCTGAAGGCTACGTTGCACCGGCAGCTTCTGCAAGCAAACCTTCTACTCCGACAACCACAACCACCGCTCCTGCCCCAAGCACACCTGCCAATACACCGACCGTATCTACCGGCAGCAGCCGCAACGTCAGCGGCATCACATGGCAACGTCCAACTACCGGTAACGTTATCGCCAACTTCGGCGGCAGCAACAAAGGCGTGGATATTGCCGGTACACAAGGCCAGCCTGTCGTTGCAGCGGCAGACGGTAAAGTCGTTTACGCAGGCTCAGGCTTGCGCGGTTACGGCAACTTGGTTATCATCCAACACAACTCCTCATTCTTGAGCGCATACGGCCACAACCAACGTCTGCTGGTTAATGAAAACCAAACCGTTAAACGCGGCCAAACCATTGCCCACATGGGTAATACCGATGCATCCCGTACCCAGTTGCACTTTGAAATCCGTCAAAACGGCAAACCGGTCAACCCGGCAAATTATGTTGCCTTCTAAGCTGATTCAAGCAACCTAATTTCAATTCAATCCCTGCCTAAATGTCATTTAGGTAGGGATTGTTTGTGCCGGTTTCCCATGAAATTTCATCTTCCCATTCTTTATACCCTGCTATTGGGCGGTTGCGCCGCGTTTTTGCCATCATTGGACGAACGCACCCAAAGCAATTATCTTGACATCCCTTCAACGCCGCGACTGGACAGCGCCTTAGGTATTCCTTCTACCCCCTCAAAGGCCGATATTTCCCATATCTATCTACTGAACGATGCCCATGAAGCCTTTGTCGCCCGAGCAGCCTTAATTGAAGCCGCCGACCATACCCTTGATTTGCAGTACTATATCTGGCACAACGACATCTCCGGCAAGCTTTTGTTCAACCTGATTCATCGCGCGGCCGAACGCGGCGTCCGTGTGCGTTTGCTTCTGGACGACAACAACACCAACGGCATGGATGATCTCCTGCTGGCACTCGACAATCATCCCAATATCGAAGTCCGTCTGTTTAATCCCTTCATTTTCAGAAAATGGCGTGCACTCGGCTATGTTGCCGACTTCCCACGGCTCAACCGCCGGATGCACAACAAATCGTTTACCGCCGACAACCGTGCCACCATTTTAGGCGGCCGCAATATCGGCGACGAATATTTCAAGGTTAACGACGACACCATCTTTGCCGACCTCGATATCCTCGCCACAGGCCGCGTAGTAACTGAAGTTTCCCAAGACTTCGACCGCTACTGGTCAAGCCATTCCGCCTATAACGCGACCAGTGTCATCAAACGGGGAAACCTGCAAAAAGGTCTGGCCGAACTTAATTACACCGACCAAGATAAAAATCAAACGCTCATCCGCTACCGCCAAAGCATCGAGCATTCCAGTCTCTATCAAAAAATGCAGAGCAACCTTATGGAATGGCAAAGCGTCAGCACACGTTTAATCAGCGACGATCCGGCCAAAGGCTTAGACCGTGACCGGCATAAACCGCCTATTTCCGAACGCCTGCAAGACGCCCTCAAGCAACCCGAAAAAAGCGTTTACCTTGTCTCGCCCTATTTTGTGCCCACAAAATCAGGTGTCAAAGCCATAGAAAAGCTGATTCACAACGGCGTGGATGTTACCGTTTTGACCAATTCGCTTCAAGCAACCGACGTTGCCGCTGTCCATTCCGGTTACGTCAAATACCGCAAGCCCTTGCTCAAAGCCGGGGTCAAACTATACGAACTCCAACCCAATCATGCCGTTCCGACCACCAAAGACCGCGGCTTGACCGGTAGCTCCGCCACCAGCTTGCACGCCAAAACATTCATCGTGGATGAAAAACGCATTTTCATCGGCTCATTCAACCTCGACCCACGTTCCGCACGGCTCAATACCGAAATGGGCGTTGTCATCGAAAGCCCCGAAATCGCAGGCCAAATGCAGCGCACCCTCGTTACGACCACCCCAAACTACGCCTATCAGGTAACGCTTGGTAATTACAATAAACTATACTGGTATGACCCTAGTGAAAAACGAACTTACGCACAAGAACCAGAAGCCAAATTCTGGAAACGGGTTACTTCAAAAATCCTGTCCATCCTGCCCATAGAAGGATTATTATAGAGGCCGTCTGAAATCATAAATCATGCTGCCGGAGGAATTCATCATGTCTCGACTCATCTGCAAAACCCTATTTGTTTGTACCGCCGGCCTATTGTTGGCCTCTTGCGGTACCACCGGCAAACACAAATCCCACAAGCCGCAAACAACCGCCAGAAAAGTCCAACCTGTCCGCATTTCCCATATCGACCGCACACAAGGTTCGCAGGAATTGATGCTTCACAGCATGGGTCTGATCGGCACGCCCTACAAATGGGGTGGCAGCACTACAGCCACAGGCTTTGACTGCAGCGGCATGATCCAATTCGTCTATAAAAACGCCCTCAATGTCAACCTGCCACGCACCGCGCGCGATATGGCCGCCGCCAGCCGTAAAATTTCCGATGACAAATTAAAAGCCGGCGATCTGGTCTTTTTTAACACCGGCGGCGCACACAAATATTCCCATGTCGGCCTCTACATCGGCAACGGCGAATTCATCCACGCCCCCAGCAGCGGCAAAACCATCAAAACCGAAAAACTTTCCACCCCGTTTTACGCCAAAAACTATTTGGGCGCACATACCTTTTTTACTGAATAAATCAAGGCCGTCTGAAAGGTATCGCAACATCATCGATACCTTTCAATCTATTGCTGATGAATGAAGCTTGGTTACAAGATAGGCCTGTGCAAAAATTTGCCCATAACAAAACACCATCAAGGAAATATCATGCACACAGAATCCGTTCTAACCCTCCTCAAAACCCTGCAAAACCAAATCTGCGCTGCTTTGGAGCAAGAAGATGGCGAAGCCGAATTTGTGCATGAAGCATGGACGGGGAAACTGGGCATCGGCGAAACACGCGTATTAAAAAACGGCACGGTATTCGAGCAGGCGGGCGTGAATTTTTCGCATGTAAAGGGAAGCAAAATGCCGGCTTCTGCCACGGCCCATCGTCCTGAACTGGCGGGCGCGGCGTTTGAAGCCATGGGCGTGTCGCTGGTGATTCATCCGAAAAATCCGTATGTCCCGACCAGCCATGCCAATGTACGCTTTTTTATCGCGTATCCGGAAGGCGGCGAGCCTGTGTGGTGGTTTGGCGGCGGCTTTGATTTGACGCCGTTTTATCCTTTTGAAGAAGATATTGTGCATTGGCACACCGTAGCGCGAGACGTATGCGCGCCATTTGGCGAATCGGTTTATTCTGAATTCAAACAATGGTGTGACGAATATTTCTACTTGAAACACCGTAACGAAACACGCGGCGTGGGAGGCCTGTTTTTTGACGATTTAAACCGCTGGGATTTCGATACCTGCCTGAATTTTATCAAGGCGGTTGGGGAAGGCTATATCACAGCGTATCTGCCGATTGTGGCAAAACGCAAAAACACGCCTTATGGGGAACGTGAACGCGATTTCCAACTCTACCGCCGCGGACGCTATGTCGAATTTAACTTGGTTTGGGACAGAGGCACGCTGTTCGGCCTGCAAAGCGGCGGACGCACGGAAAGCATTTTGATGTCCATGCCGCCTTTGGTGCGCTTTGAGTATCAATATGCGCCGGAAGAAGGTTCGCCCGAAGCACGCCTCAATCAATTCCTTATACCGCGCAACTGGCTGGAAGAAGCCGGCAGATAGTTTTACCTATCAAAGGCCGTCTGAAAAGCGATTCTCACTGGTTGAGACTTCCTTTTCAGACGGCCTTTGCTTCAATTGCTTTGAATTTGCATACCTTTGCCTATCATACTGTTTCATCTCTATAGAGTTTTTGAGACAATGCGCCCATATAAAAATCACCTCACAAACCACACTAAAAAGGAATAATCGGTGAAACGCATTTTCTTATTTATTGCAACCAATATCGCAGTTCTGGTTGTCATCCGTGTTATTTTGGCCATCTTGGGCATCAACAGCACCGACCAAGTCGGCAGCCTGCTGGCTTATTCCGCAGTCGTCGGCTTCAGCGGCTCGATTGTCTCCCTGCTGATGTCGAAAACCATCGCCAAACATTCGGTCGGCGCCGTCGTCATCGACCAGCCCCAAAGCGAAGAAGAAGCTTGGCTGTTGGCAACTGTTGAAGCGCAAGCCCGCCAATGGAATCTGAAAACGCCGGAAGTCGCCATTTACAACTCGCCCGAGCCTAACGCCTTCGCAACCGGTGCGACCAAAAACAGCTCGCTCGTCGCTGTCAGTACCAGCCTGCTCGACCACATGACCCGCGATGAAGTCGAAGCCGTTTTGGCGCATGAAATGGCGCACGTCGGCAACGGCGATATGGTGACGCTGACGCTGATTCAAGGTATTGTGAATACTTTTGTCGTCTTCTTGGCGCGTATCATTTCCAGCATGGTGGCGCGCAACAATGACGGCAGCACTTCTCAAAGCACATATTTCATGGTCAGCATGGTCTTGCAGGTTGTATTCGGCTTCCTTGCCAGCATTATTGTGATGTGGTTCAGCCGCCAACGCGAATACCGCGCCGATGCGGGCGCTGCAAAACTGGTGGGCGCGCCGAAAATGATTGCCGCCCTGCAACGCTTGAAAGGCAACCCCAGCGACCTGCCGCAAACCATGACGGCAATGGGCATTGCCAGTGAAGCCAAAGATTCTTGGTTCAGCACCCATCCTTCTTTGGACAACCGCATCAACCGTTTGAAAAACCGCTAATCGAAAACATCAAGGCCGTCTGAAACATCTATTTCAGACGGCCTCTTTTTATTTCTTCATCAAAGCCCGTTTGATGATAATCATCCAGTCTTTTTTATCCAACAGCGGCCGCTGGTTAAACACGTCATATTTGCAACCGTCCAGCTTCTGCAAAATCAACTGGCCGCCGACGATAATCATGCGCAGCTCAAAACCGATTCGCCCTTTGAGGGTTTTGCCCAACGGCGAACCGGCCTTAAGCATTTGAAAGGCACGTTGACACTCGTGCGCCATCAGTCGTTGAAAGGCGAAGTCGGCTTTTCCGGCCGCAATCTGCTCTTCGCTGACTTTGAACTTCTGCAAATCTTCCTGAGGGATGTACACGCGCCCTTTCTGCCAATCTACCGCCACGTCCTGCCAGAAATTAATCAGCTGCAAGGCAGTGCAAATGCCGTCGCTTTGCGCCATGCTCACTTCATCGGTTTGCCCGTATAAATGCAGCATAATGCGCCCCACCGGATTGGCGGACAAGCGGCAATAGGCAATCAATTCGCCAAAGTTTTCATAACGGGTTTTGCCCACATCCTGACTGAACGCCGCCAGCAAATCGTAAAACGGCTGTAGCGGCAATTGAAACGGCTCAATCGCTTCGTTGTACAAACACTGCATTAAACCCGTTTGCGGTTTCCCACCTTGTGCAATGCGGTCTAACTCTGCCTTCAGTTCGTCCAGTTGGCGCAGGCGTTCGGCTGCTTCGGCATTACCTTCGTCGGCAATATCGTCCGCCGTCCGTGCAAAAGCGTAAACGGCGTGAACCGGCTTGCGCAAACGGCGCGGCAGCACAATGGAGCCGACAGGGAAGTTTTCGTAATGATTGACTGACATGGGAAATCCGAAAATTTAAAATAAAGTGTTTTTGCTGACAGGCCGTCTGAAATTCAGACGGCCTTACGTTTGGCCGCAAAGAAATCCTGCAATACGCTTTGGCATTCTTCTGCCAATATGCCGCCCAAAATTGCAGTATGCTTGTTCAGACGTTTGTCGGCAAACAAATCGACCACGCTGCCTGCCGCACCGGTTTTGGCTTCAGCCGCACCATAAATCACGCGCCCGACCCGCGCCTGTATCAAGGCAGATGCGCACATGGAGCAAGGCTCTAATGTGATGTACACGTCGCAATCTTCCAAACGGTAGTTTTGTAAAGCTTTGCCTGCAGTGGCAAGCGCGTTGATTTCGGCGTGGTGGCTGACATTGTGGTCGCCAATGCAGGTATTGTGTGCAGCTGCGATTACCTCGCCTTGATATACGATGACCGCGCCAACGGACACTTCGCCCAATGCCGCCGATTGTCTGGCCTGTTCTATCGCCAGCCGCATAAAGGCTTCCATATCGTTTTTCGAAGGGAAAACAGCAACAGGCGGATGGTTTTTCAAGGCCTCGCCCAGCTCCGTCTTTCTCTCCTCGGAAATATGCCGGACATCCATACCTGAAACCAACGCATCCAGTTGCCACAAGGTGCTTTTGGTTACGGTCAAACCCGACGCTTTCAGCAATAGAAATGCACGAACTGCGCCGATTTTTTGCAAATCTTCCCGTGTACGAATACCCAATTCTTTTAATGCGGCCAATGTTTTAGGCGCAAGTGGTGGCGTGGTCAGCATGGATTATTCCTGAAAATGCTGACGCGCCAAGGCTAAGGCCGTCTGAACATAATCGCTGTCTGCGTAAGGATCTAAAGTGTGCGCCAAAGGGATTTTCCGCAACCAAGTCAACTGGCGTTTGGCAAGCTGGCGTGTGGAGACAATGCCTTTTTCGACAAAGGTGTCATAATTGGTTTCGCCTTCGAGATAATCCCAAGCCTGACGGTAGCCCACGCAGCGCATAGACGGCATGTCGGCATGCAGTTGCGGATAATTGCGGCGTAAGGCGTGCATTTCATCGAGGAAACCGTGTTCCAGCATATTTAAAAAGCGTTTTTCGATTTGGCGGTGTAACAAATGGCGGTCTTCGGGAATCAGGGCAACCGTACATAAATCCAATAAAGGCGCAGCCTGCTTCTGCTCTGTGAAATGTTCGCTCAAAGGCTTGCCGGTCAAAAGATAGACTTCCAAAGCGCGCTCAATGCGCTGGCTATCATTGGCTTTCAGACGGCCTGCCGTAATCGGGTCAACTTCCTGCAAACGGCGATACAGGCCTGCCAGACCGTGTTCGTTCTTTTCCGCCTGAAGCTGTGCGCGCACCGCCGCATCCGCGCCGGGTAAATCGTTCAAACCTTCCGTCAGCGCGTGGAAATACATCATCGTGCCGCCGACAATCAGCGGATAGCGTCCGCGCGCATGTATTTCGTTCACCAAGCGCACGCAGTCGCCGACAAAATCCGCCGCGCTGTAACTTTCCAGCGGCGAGATAATATCAATCAAATGATGCGGTACGGCGGCAAGCTCTTCGGCAGTCGGCTTGGCCGTACCGATGTCCATGCCGCGATACACCAGCGCGGAATCCAAACTGATGATTTCCACCGGCAACAATTGGGCAATATTTAAGGCCAGTGCGGTTTTACCGCCGGCTGTCGGGCCGAGTACGGCGAAGGCTTTGGGCGCGTTCATAAGAAAACGGAAAAATTAAAAATGCGATTATAGCAAACCCGGGCAGACCATATTTCAGGCCGTCTGAAACATTTGCCCTACATTATCAAAAGCGTTACACTTGCTGCGCCGTTTCAGACGGCCTTTTATATTGATTTCAAACCTGCTGCTGCCGTCATTGCGCCGGCAGTCAAGCCGTCAGCGACACTGCGCCGCTGTAAACACGAAAGAACACATTATGACCGTATCTCCCGTAGCCTTGCGCCGTCAAACCGAGCGCAAGCCGCATCCGACTGCGCGTTATTGGAAAAAATGCGATGTCGAGGCTTTATTCGGACTGCCTTTCCTCGACCTCGTTTTCCAAGCCGCCGAAATCCACCGCCAAAACTTCAATCCGCGCGAAATCCAACTTTCCACCCTGCTCTCCATCAAAACCGGCGGCTGCCCCGAAGACTGCGCCTACTGCCCGCAATCGGCACACCACAACACCAATCTGGGCAAAGAGCAGATGATGGATGTGGACGAAATCGTCGAAAAAGCCAAAATTGCCCAATCGCGCGGCGCCAGCCGTTTCTGCATGGGCGCGGCATGGCGCGGCCCTAAGCCTAAAGACGTGGCTGTCGTTTCCGAAATCATTAGCGCGGTGAAAAGCTTGGGCATGGAAGTGTGCGGCACCTTCGGCATGCTCGAAGACGGCATGGCGGAAGACTTCAAAAAAGCCGGTCTGGACTACTACAACCACAACCTCGACACCGACCCCGACCGCTACAACGACATCATCCACACCCGCAAACATGAAGACCGCATGGATACTTTGGGCAAAGTCCGCAATGCCGGTTTGAAAATCTGCTGCGGCGGCATCGTCGGCATGAACGAAACCCGCGCCGAACGCGCAGGCCTGATTGCCAGCCTTGCCAACCTCGACCCGCAGCCCGAAAGCGTGCCGATTAACCAGTTGGTCAAAGTGGAAGGCACGCCGCTGGCCGATGCCGAAGATTTGGACTGGACGGAATTTGTCCGTACCATCGCCGTCGCACGCATTACCATGCCGCACAGTTACGTCCGCCTCTCCGCAGGCCGCAGCAATATGCCGGAATCCATGCAGGCCATGTGTTTCATGGCTGGTGCAAACTCGATTTTCTATGGCGACAAGCTGCTGACTACGGGCAATCCGGATGAAGACGGCGACCGCCTGCTGATGGAAAAATTGAATTTGTATCCGCTGCGCTTTGAATTGGAAGAAGAATACAAAGCCGCGCAGGAAACGCCCAAAATCAAAGTTGACTATTAACCGCCATGATAAAAGGCCGTCTGAAACTTTTTCAGACGGCCTTTTATCATGATTCAACATCAAAACCTTCAATCTTCCGTATCCATTCTTCCTTTTCCGCCTCGCTCAAAAACGAAGCGCGGAACGAATTGGCGCACAAGGTTTTGATTTCTTCCGCACTCAAATCCAAAGCCTCGGCAAGCGCTACAAAATTTCGGTTCATATAGCCGCCGAAATACGCCGGATCATCGGAATTGACGGTTACCAACACGCCGCGTTGCAACATACGGCGCAAATTGTGTTTTACCATCTCCGGAAATACTTTTAATTTCAAATTGCTCAACGGGCAAACGGTCAACGGCATTTGCTCTGCAATCAAACGCGCCATCAACGCCTCGTCTTCTTCCGCCCGTACGCCATGATCAATACGGCGGACATGCAGCAAGTCCAAAGCCTCGTAAACATATTCCGGCGGGCCTTCTTCTCCGGCATGCGCTACCGTCAACAAACCCTCCGCCCGCGCCTGCGCAAACACGCGCTCGAACTTGGACGGCGGATGCCCCAACTCGCTCGAATCCAAGCCTACGCCGATGATGTGTTCTTTATAAGGCAAAGCCTGATTTAAGGTTTCAAATGCGCTTTCTTCCGACAAATGCCGCAGGAAACACATAACCAAACGCGTACTTATACCCCATTGCTGCCCGGCTTCACGGCAGGCGCGGACAATGCCGTTAATCACGGTTTCAAACGCCACGCCTCGCGCAGTATGGGTTTGCGGATCGAAAAATATTTCCGTATGCACGACATTGTCTTCGCGGCAACGCTCAAGATACGCGCGGGTCAAATCGTAAAAATCCGCTTCGTGCAGCAATACGCCGGCACCGGCATAATAAATATCCAAAAACGACTGCAAATTGTGAAAATCATAAGCCTGCCGTACCGCATCGACATTTTCATAAGGAATCGCTATGTGGTTGCGCTTGGCGATTTCAAACATCAATTCCGGCTCGAACGTCCCTTCGATATGGACGTGCAGCTCGGCTTTGGGCAAGGCTTGGATCAATTGTTTGATATTCATATTTTCTCTGTTTTTCGGTTTATATTTAATATTGAAGGCCGTCTGAAATGTTCAGACGGCCTTTGACCATTTATCTGTTAAAAACCATTTTCCATCATGATTTCGCCGGGGATGCGGTTGCGGTGCATGGCATAGCCCAAATCCATCAGGGCTTGGAAAGTGTCTTTGACCATTGCCGGATTGCCGCAAACCATAAAGCGCGTATCGGCCTTGGTAAACTTAAAGCCGATTTTTGCTTCCAAACCGCCATTCTTCAACAATTCGGGAATCCGCTTGCCGCTCAATGCGCCTTCCGTTTCCTCACGCGTGGTAACCGGAACAAAAGTGAATTTATGGAAATATTCTTCAATCAGCGGATGCTCTTTCAAATCGGCAAGGCGTTGGTTGAAAATCAATTCGTCGGCATAAGAGACGGAATGCGCCAAGACCAAACGGTCGAAACGCTGCCAGATTTCAGGTTGCTCGATAATGGAGAGGAAAGGCGCAATGCCGGAACCCGTGCAGAGCATGACCAAATCTTTGCCGTCGGGGAAACGCTCGGGCAAGAGGAAACCGGTAGCCGTTTTATCCAGCAAAATGGTATCGCCCTCTTTCATTGCAGCAAAACGCGCCGACATCGGGCCGCCTTCGATTAACACCGCGAAATACTCAAGCGTATCGGCGTATTCGGCAGAAACGACAGAATACGCGCGCCAAATAAAGCCCTCGCCGTCGCGAAACCCGAGCCGCGAAAACTGCCCTGCCGAAAAACGGTAGGATTCAGGGCGGCTGATGGCAAAAGTCATCAGCTTAGGCGTATGGTGTTTGATCCACAAGACTTTTTCTTCGGTAAACTTGGCTTCTGGAGAAGCTGCCATAATAGGTTTCCTTGATATTCGGTATCAGTTTCAAATAGGGCTTATTATAAAGATTCAAAAGGCCGTCTGAAATATTTATTTTCAGACGGCCTTTAAGATTATTCACGGCGCAAACGGATACTGATGCCTTTTTGTTCCAAAATCAAATCGTTACCGTCAAAACGATAGTTCCATACACTTTGTTTGCGCAAAAACGCATCTTCCAGCTTCATGTCTTCACACAGCATCATGCTTACCGCAATATGGCCAAAATCAATTTTGTCCGAACCAATCGTATTGGCTTGGAACATCATACCGTTGCAACCCATCTTGCCATACGCCTTAGGCATCTCGCTTAAATCCAGATAGGCATCAGTACCGGCTAAATCTTTTTCGGTGAATTTATTGAAAGCGACAACACGCCATTTGGCGGCTAAAGTAGGCTGAGCCGTTTGCTGAGTTTGTACCTGCGCTTTAGAGGTTTGTTCAGCCTGAGACGCTGAAGGAGATGTACAAGCTGCCAAAACTACCATACTCATCAATGCACCGAATAATGTTTTCATATCCATTCCTAATTTATTGCTAAAGGCCGTCTGAAAAACTATCCACCTTCAGACGGCCTTTAAGCCTTATTTACAAAGTCGTATCCAATGCTTTGGAAATATCGTTCCAAATATCGTCCACATCTTCAATACCGACAGAGAAACGCAGCAGGCCGACTTTGATGCCCATTTCCATTTTCACATCATGCGGCACGCCGCTGTGGGATTGGGAATAGCAATGGTTGACCAAACTTTCCACGCCGCCGAGGCTGGAAGCCATTTTGACCAGTTTCATGTTTTTAATCACGCTGTTTGCCGCTTCACGCGTGTCGTTTTTGAGATAAACCGTAACCACGCCGCCAATGCCTTTGGGCATTTGTGCTTGGGCAAGTTCGTAATGTTCGTGCGACGGCAGGCCGGGATAGAACACTTTTTCAATGGCAGGATGAGCTTCCAAACGGCGCGCGATTTCGAGTGCGTTTTGGCAATGGGCGTTCATACGCAGAGCCAGCGTTTTGATGCCGCGCAACACCAGCCAGCAGTCCATCGGACCTGCAATCGCGCCTGTATGCACCATCATGTCGTGCAAAGGCTGTGCCAGCTCTTTGGTTTTGGCTACAACAATGCCCATCAATACGTCGGAATGGCCGCACAAATATTTGGTAGCAGAATGGAACACAAAATCGCAACCCATATCCAACGGCTGTTGCAGATACGGCGTGGCAAAGGTGTTGTCGATGCCGACCAGCGCACCGGCCGCTTTGGCTTTTTCGGCAAGCGCTTTGATGTCTACCAAGCGCAAAAGCGGATTGGACGGCGTTTCCAGCCAAACCAGTTTGACATTGTGCGCTTTGAGCAGCTCGTCCAAATTGTCGGGATTGCTCAAATCGGCAAAAACAACGTTCACCCCCCATTTTTGATAAACATCAACCAATAAATCATAAGCGCCGCCGTAAATATCGGCGACGGCAACAATGGTATCGCCAGGTTGCAAGAATGTGCGCCACACGGCATCAATCCCCGCCATACCGCTGGAAAACGCAAAACCGGCCGCACCGTGCTCCAAATCGGCAACGGTATCTTCCAAGACTTGGCGGGTCGGGTTGCTCAGGCGCGAATAGCGGTAAGGAACCTGCTCGCCGATTTCGTGCAGCGCAAACATACTGTTTTGATAAATCGGCGGCATCAGCGCGCGGTTGTGTTCGTCGCAATCGTAGCTGGAATGGATGGCTTTCGTGGCGAATTTCATTTGGTCTCTGCCTATGTAGATGTGAATAATCGAAGATTTTATCACTATCTGAAAAATAGAAACAATCAATGCAGGCGGATAAAGCAAGTGATATAATCTCGCATTTGCAAATCGGCCGACACGAGCCGATTCCCCTACACGCATCTCAACAATCCTATCATGAAGGACATACCACGCATGAACGCCATTGCAGACGTGCAATCCAGCCGCGATTTACGCAACCTGCCGATTAATCAGGTCGGCATCAAAGACCTGCGCTTTCCGATTTCCCTCAAAAGCAAAGAAGGCGAACAATCCACCGTCGCCCGCCTGACCATGACGGTTTTCCTGCCTGCTGACCAAAAAGGCACGCATATGTCGCGCTTTGTCGCCCTGATGGAAAAACAAACCGATGCTTTGGATTTCGATACGCTGCACAAGCTGACTGCCGACATGGTTGCCCTGCTGGATTCGCATTCCGGCAAAATCAGCGTTTCCTTCCCGTTTTTCCGCAAGAAAAGCGCGCCGGTCTCCGGCATCCAATCGCTGCTCGACTATGATGTTACCCTGACCGGCGAAATTAAAAACGGTACATACAGCCACAGCCTGAAAGTGATGGTTCCGGTTACTTCCTTGTGTCCGTGTTCCAAAGAAATTTCCCAATACGGCGCGCACAACCAACGTTCGCATGTGACGGTCAGTCTGATTGCGAATGCGGATGTAGGCATTGAAGAAATCATCGATTACGTTGAAGCACAGGCAAGCTGCCAGCTCTACGGCTTGCTCAAACGCCCTGACGAAAAGTATGTAACGGAAAAAGCATACGAAAATCCGAAGTTTGTCGAAGACATGGTTCGTGATGTGGCCACGGTGTTAATAGCCGACAAACGCATCGAATCATTCGTCGTCGAAAGCGAAAACTTCGAATCGATACACAACCATTCCGCTTACGCTTATATCGCTTATCCTTAAAGTTAAGCCGAATAGCAACAAAGGCCGTCTGAAAATCTTCAGACGGCCTTTGGCATAAATTGAACGATAATATGAGACTATCGCTCATGTACGGTTAACTGCAATCCGATATAATTCAAAAGAATTAGACAACTCGCGTAATCTTTAACTTAAATTAAGCCGATTGTTTTCCCCATCATTTATAATGACGGTTTCTCAACGGCATATCCGTGGATATTATGAAAAAATTCCTTTATTTCCTCATTGCATTTTTAGGCTTGAGCAGCTTCGCATTCGCAGTAGATGCCAATGATTTGCTGCCACCCGAGCAAGCCTTTGTGCCTCAAGTCAATGTAACTGATCAAGGCGTCAGCGTGCAGTTCAAAATCGCTGACGGCTACTATATGTACCAGTCCAAAATCGTTGCAGCGACCGATCCGGACAAAGTCTTGGGTGAACCCAAATTCAGCAAAGGCGAAGAAAAAGAAGACGAATTCTTTGGCAAACAAACGGTTTACCACCATACCGCACAGGTTGACCTGCCTTACAAACAAGCCGCGCCGCAATACAAACTGACGCTGACTTATCAAGGCTGCGCCGAAGCCGGTGTGTGTTATCCGCCGGTGGATACTGAGTTTGACGTAAAAGGCAACGGGGTTTACCAGCCGCAAAGCGATGAGCCGGTTTCTGCCAAAGACCGCTTTTTGCAACCGTCCGCCTCTTCAGACGGCCCAATGCCTGCCCAGCCTAGTGCAAACAATCCCGACAGCAGCCGCTTCAAGCTCTCTTGGGATACTTTAAACGCCAATCTGTTGGCGTTTTTTGTCGCAGGTTTGGGCTTAAGCTTTACCGCCTGTATGTATCCGCTCCTGCCGATTGTTTCCAGCATTGTCGTGGGCGATAAAAAAGCCGGCAAAGGCCGCGCGTTTACCTTGTCTATGGTGTATGTACAAGGTTTGGCACTGACCTATACCTTGGTCGGCGTGATTGCCGGTTTGACCGGTGCGCTGTTGACCGTATGGCTGCAACAGCCTTGGGTCGTACTTGCCGCCGCTGCGTTGATGGTGGTATTGGCGCTGTCGATGTTCGGCTTCTTCAATATCCAGCTACCCAACTCCGTCCAATCCTATTTCCAAAATCAAAGCAGTAAACTCTCCGGCGGTAAAATCGTTTCCGTCTTTATCATGGGTATTTTGTCTGCGCTGATTGTCGGCCCATGCGTTGCGCCTCCGCTGGCATTTGCTTTGGGCTATATCGGCCAAACCGGCGATGCCGTGTTGGGCGGCCTCGCGCTTTATGTCTTGGCACTCGGCACCGGCGTACCGCTCATCATCATCGGCACATTCGGCGGTCATATCCTGCCTAAAGCAGGCGACTGGATGAACGGCATCAAATACGCATTCGGCTTCATCTTGCTGGCCGTTGCCGTATATCTCGCCACGCCGCATCTGCCTTATTTCGCAGTAGTCGGCCTCTACACCTTGCTGATGATTGTTCCCGCCCTTATGCTTTTGGCAAAATCCGGCAAACAAAAAGGCCGTCTGAAAACCGTTGCCGCCGTATTGGGCTTTTTACTGCTGATTAGTGGCTCATGGTTTGGCTGGCAAAGCTTCAATAAACAAACCACCGCCCTGCACCACTTCTTAACGCTGGTTCCGCCATCCGAAGCCGGACAAGAAACCGACCATGGCAAGATGTTTACCGATGTCGGCGAACTTAAAGCCGCTATGGATGCTGCCTTGAAAGCCGACCCAAGCAAGCCCGTGCTGATTGATTTCTACGCCGACTGGTGCGTATCCTGCAAAGAAATGGCAGCCTACACGCTCAACCAGCCGCAGGTACACGAAGCAGTCGATATGCAGCGCTTCTTCCAAATCGACGTAACCGCCAACACTCCAGACCATCAGGCCTTACTGAAAGAATACGGCCTCTTCGGCCCTCCGGGCGTGTTTGTTGTCCGCGCCGACGGCAGTCATAGCGAAGCCTTATTAGGCTTTGTCAAACCCGATGCCTTCATCGAATGGTATCGCAAAAACGAGAAATAGCCATCTATAAAAAGGCCGTCTGAAAACAGATTTTCAGACGGCCTTTTCTTATGTTCAGAAATTAAAATTCATCTTGAGCCCAACGCGTAGAACGCAAAATGCTGGAATCCACATCTTGAATATTGCGATGGCCGGTAAACGCCATGGAAATATCCATTTCTTTATACAGAATTTCCAGCGCACGGGTTACGCCTTCTTCACCATACGCACCCAAACCATACAGGAACGCGCGGCCTATCATTGTGCCTTTTGCACCCAAAGCCCAAGCTTTCAAAATATCCTGACCGCTGCGGATACCGCTATCCATCCAAACCTCGATGTCGCTGCCCACCGCGCTAACTACATCAGGCAAAGCTTTAATGGCAGACACGGTATCATCAAGCTGACGGCCGCCATGATTGGAAACGACCAATGCATCCGCGCCGCTTTTCGCTGCTTTTTCCGCGTCTTCGGGTTCCATAATGCCTTTAATGATCAACTTGCCGCCCCACAAATCTTTAATGCGCGCCACATCATCCCAGCTCAGGCGCGGGTCGAATTGTTCGGAAGTCCACGAAGACAGCGAAGACAAATCACCGACGTTTTTAGCGTGTCCGACAATATTGCGGAAGGTTCGGCGTTCCGTGTTCAGCATTTTCATGCACCATTCCGGCTTAGTCGCCAAATTGATTAAATTGGCGATGGTCGGTTTCGGCGGCGCAGACAGGCCGTTTTTAATGTCTTTGTGCCGTTGACCCAAAACCTGCAAATCGGCTGTCAAAACCAAAGCCGAACATTTGGCATCTTTCGCACGCTTAATCAGGTTTTCCATAAACTCGCGGTCGCGCATCACATAAAGCTGAAACCAAAACGGCGCGCTGGTGTTTTCGGCCACATCTTCAATCGAACAAATGGACATGGTTGAAAGCGTAAACGGAATACCAAATTTTTCCGCCGCACGCGCCGCCAAAATTTCACCGTCGGCGTGCGCCATGCCCGTAAAACCGGTCGGTGCAATCGCTACCGGCATTTTCACATCCTGCCCAATCATTTTGGTTTCGAGACTGCGTCCCTCCATATTAACCAATACCTTTTGGCGGAAACGGATGTCTTTGAAATCCGAAGTGTTTTCACGATAAGTAGTTTCTGTCCAAGAGCCCGAATCGATATAGTCATAAAACATACGCGGCATTTTACGTTTGGCAACAAGGCGCAAGTCTTCGATACAGGTTATTTTGCTTAAATCACATTTCATTGTCGATTGCCTCTGTTAAGGTAAAGACGGATGGTTCAGGCCGTCTGAACATTTCAAACAACCCTTCACTTTGCTCCATCAAAACAACTAAATTTTAAGAATAATTTTGATAATCTATATTAGTATCAATATTAAATCAAAACATTTTAACCCTGACATTTGTAGGGTTGATAGCCTTTTTTCAGACGGCCCCAAGTCCAAATTACAGAAAAATAAAGAAAATATTTTCCGATTTAAAAATCAACCCATGCCACCATTTAAACAAACAATCAAACCGAGCCGCCACATACTTGACTGAAACACTCAGATATTAGACAATTCCCCCACTAATAAAAACGCCCCACACAGGCAACCACACCATGAGACTGACTACCAAAGGGCGATTTGCAGTAACCGCCATGATAGATTTGGCGATGAACGCGCAAACCGGTGCTGTCAAACTCAGTGCCATCAGCGAACGACAAAGCATATCGCTCTCCTACCTCGAACAATTATTCAGCAAGCTGCGCCGTGCCGGATTGGTTGAAAGCCTACGCGGCCCAGGCGGAGGCTATATCCTTGCCGCGCCCGCCGAGCAAATCAATATTGCACAAATCATCTCCGCAGCCGAAGACCGACTGGATGCCACACAATGCGGCAGCAAAGCAAACTGCCACCACGGCGCCCCCTGTCTGACCCATGACCTTTGGGAAAACTTAAACAAAACCATCAATGATTACCTCAGCAGCGTTACGCTGCAAAGCATCATTGAACAAAAAAATTGCAGCGACAGCAGTCATGTCGTTACCTTTACACACATTCATTAAACCGACCTACGGCAAAGACCGCAGGCAGATGACCCAACGAAAGAGCAAACCATGACCGTCAAAACCCCTGTATACCTCGACTACGCCGCCACCACCCCCGTTGACAAACGCGTTGCCGAAAAAATGATTCCCTACCTGACCGAAACCTTCGGCAACCCCGCTTCCAACAGCCACGCATTCGGCTGGGAAGCAGAAGAGGCAGTCGAAAAAGCCCGCGCCGACATCGCCGCACTGATTAACGCCGACCCCAAAGAAATCATCTTCACCAGCGGCGCGACCGAGTCCGACAACCTTGCCATCAAAGGCGCGGCAAACTTCTACAAAACCAAAGGCAAACACCTCATCACCGTCAAAACCGAGCACAAAGCCGTGCTTGACACCATGCGCGAACTCGAACGCCAAGGCTTTGAAGTAACTTATCTGGACGTACAAGAAAACGGCTTGGTTGATTTAGACGTACTGAAAGCCGCCATCCGCGAAGACACCATCCTGATTTCCGTGATGTGGGTAAATAACGAAATCGGCGTAGTACAAGACATTCCCGCCATCGGCGAAATCTGCCGCGAACGCAAAATCATTTTCCACGTCGATGCCGCCCAAGCCTGCGGTAAAGTGCCTGTCGACGTTGAAGCCGCCAAAGTTGATTTGCTGTCCATGTCCGGCCACAAAGTATACGGCCCTAAAGGCATCGGCGCCCTGTACGTCCGCCGCAAACCACGTGTGCGTCTCGAAGCCCAAATGCACGGCGGCGGCCACGAACGCGGCTTCCGCAGCGGCACCCTGCCGACCCACCAAATCGTCGGCATGGGCGAAGCCTTCCGCATCGCCAAAGAAGAACTCGAGCAAGACATGGCGCACTACCGCAAACTGCGCGACATCTTCCTTAAAGGCATCGAAGGCATCGAAGAAGTCTATATCAACGGCGACCTCGAACACCGCGCCCCGAACAACCTGAACGTCAGCTTCAACTTCGTCGAAGGCGAAAGCCTGATTATGGCGGTGAAAGAACTCGCCGTGTCCAGCGGCTCCGCCTGCACCTCCGCCTCGCTCGAACCCAGCTACGTCCTGCGCGCGCTGGGCCGCAACGACGAACTGGCGCACTCATCCCTGCGCATCACCTTCGGCCGCATGACCACCGAAGAAGAAGTGAAATTCGCAGCAGAACTGATTAAATCCAAAATCGGCAAACTGCGCGAACTGTCTCCGCTGTGGGAAATGTTCAAAGACGGGATTGATTTGAACTCGATTGAATGGGCGACGCATTAATCTTCATTTATAAAAGGTCGTCTGAAAATCAATAAAACTTTTCAGACAACCTATATATAAATTTCCTTTAATATCCTAGCCTTAAAGACATAAAAATGGACGAACAAGAACTTGACCTCGACAATCTCGACAAGCTGCTTGAAGATTTTGACGGCGTTATCGTAGAAGGCGGCGTCGATTCAGAAAATGACGACGGCTGCGAAGGCGGCGCGTGCAAAATCTAATTCAGGCCGTCTGAATATCAGCAAACAAACCATTTACACCATTAAAAACATTAAGGAAACCACATCATGGCATACAGCGATAAAGTAATCGATCACTACGAAAATCCCCGCAACGTCGGTACTTTCGACAAAAATGACGAGTCTGTCGGCACTGGCATGGTCGGCGCGCCGGCCTGCGGCGACGTCATGCGCCTGCAAATCAAAGTGAACGACGAAGGTATCATTGAAGATGCGAAATTTAAAACTTACGGCTGCGGTTCTGCCATTGCTTCTTCCAGCCTGATTACCGAGTGGGTTAAAGGCAAAAGCCTGGATGACGCGCTGGCAATCAAAAACAGCGAAATCGCTGAAGAATTGGAGCTGCCGCCGGTGAAAATCCACTGCTCCATCTTGGCTGAAGATGCGGTAAAAGCAGCTGTTGCCGACTATCGTAAACGTCAGGAAAACAAATAACCCGATTCGGTTGGTGTTTTGTCGGCAGACGTTCATAGGATTTCTGAAAGTCTTAGAGTTTTCAGGAAAAGCAAACATAACGGTTTGTTCCTCTCTTAAACAGACAGGGTGAATTGAGGACACAGAAACTTAATCCTTTTGAAGTTACCGCCAAATTTGAGGCTGCCTACCATTCTATTCCCTCTCCCCGCGTGAGATGGTTAGGGAGAGGGCAAATAAGCCGCAGGATTATATTTGGTCGATACTCCTGAAAAATCAAAGAAGACGATATGCCTTTTACCGATGAAGAAGCCCAATCCCTGCTTGCCGTCAAAGGCATAGGCAAAACCGTATTGCAGCGTTTGCAGCAAATGGGTTTGGATGATATCGCCACGCTGGCGGCAGCGGATTTGGACGATATTTTGGAACAGGGCGCACAATTGACCGGCTCGACCTGTTGGAAAAACAGTCCGCAGGCAAAAGCTGCCATTGCCGCTGCAATAGAGTGGGCAAAACAGCGTTTTCAGACGGTCTGAAAATCAAGAGGCCGTCTGAAATAAAAACTGGCAAACAGAAAATAATTGCGAAATGAGGAAAAAGTATGATTACCATCACAGAAAACGCAGCCAAATACATTAACAACTACCTGACTAAACGCGGCAAAGGCTTGGGCGTGCGCTTGGGTGTGAAAACCAGCGGCTGCTCAGGCATGGCATACAACCTTGAATTTGTCGATGAAGCGAACGAGGACGACCTGATTTTCGAAGAACACGGCGCGCGCATTTATATCGACCCGAAAAGCTTGGTTTATCTGGACGGCACACAAGTCGATTACACCAAAGAAGGTTTGCAGGAAGGTTTCAAATTTGAAAACCCGAATGTCAAAGACTCTTGCGGCTGCGGCGAGAGCTTCCACGTTTAAGACATAAAAATAGCGGGACAGTATCAAAACCGTCCCGCCATTTTTTCGCTTCCTGCCTGTTGTAGCTGCCTTTGCCTTTTCTTTTCCGCTCCACCTTGTGTCGGAACAAATCGGATTTCACTAAGGCTTTTAAAGCATTGTCGCGTATTTTGCCTTTATTATGTTGCACTTTACTGCTCATATTCAGTCCTTTTAGTTAAGAATTAGCGAATTATAAGGCAAAATCAGGTTTCTGCCGAAAATTTCACATTAATTATCCCGCCATGTCTCAATATTTCACACTCTTCCAGCTTGAACCCACTTTCGATATCGATGCCGAAAACTTGGAGCAAACCTATCGCGCCTTGGCTGCACGTTTCCATCCTGACAAATTCGCTTCAGCCTCCGCCTTCGAGCAAAAACAGGCTGTGATGATGTCGTCCACCATCAACGAAGCCTACCGTACCTTAAAAAATCCCATTGACCGCGCTGCGTACCTGTTGAAAATGCAAGGTATCGATGCTGACGCACCTGAACATACTTCTTTCTCTCCAGAATTCCTCATGCAACAAATGGAATGGCGAGAAACATTAATGGATGCTCAGATGGAACAAAACCATGATGCCATCCGAGCATTGGATCAAGAAATCCAAAATGCACAAAGCAGCCTATATCAAGATTTGAAACAAGCATTTGAACAGCAGGATTATGAATCAGCTGCACAATGGGTACGGCATGGACGCTTTCTTAATAAGCTTCGCAAAGAAATTGCTTCAATCTTATAAAACGTATCGCTTTACGCTATACCAAGTTTTATAGCAAATGACTTTATAAGATACTTTGGCTTTATCTCCACTATTTGAATTTATAGCCGCTTACATCAAACAAAAACCGTATCAGATTTATCTGATACGGTTTTCTTATATTCACTACGATTAGCGTTTTTTACCGGTAACAGTAGCAACAGCCAAGTTTTCGTTACGTTTCAGAGAAACGCTTTCAACACCTTCCGGCAGTTTGATGTCTGACAAGTGCAGAATGTCGCCGGCAACTACTGATGTACAATCCAGCTCCAAGAAAGCAGGAATGTTTGCAGGCAAAGCAATTACTTCAACAGAAGTATTCAACAGAGATACGCGACCACCTTGCAGTTTAACAGCTTGAGAGTTTTCAGCGTTAACAATGTGCAGAGGAACGCGGATGCGTACAGGTTGATCGGCTTTCACAGCTTGGAAGTCGATGTGTTGAACTTCGCGACGGAATGGGTGCATTTGGAAGTCACGCACGATAACGTCTTTGGTTTCACCGTTCAGAGACAGTTTAATCAAAGCGGTATGGAAAGATTCTTTTTCCAATGCGTAGAATACAGTTTTGTGGTCTACAGCGATAGCAACAGGCTCTTGACCTTCACCGTACAGAATGCCAGGGATTTGGCCTTCGCGACGCAGGCGGCGGCTCGCACCAGTGCCTTGGGCTTCGCGTACAGAGGCTTGAATTTCGTAAGTCATGTTTAATACTCCAATTTAGATAAAATCGTCGTCATCGGCCGCGACCAGCTTAAGACGACATGGGGTTATGGCAGCAACATGCTGCCTGTCATCACTTCTTCATTAAAAAGATATGAGACGGATTCTTCATTGCTGATACGGCGTACCGTTTCAGCCAGCAAACCGGCAATAGTTACTTGACGGATGCGTTCACATTTTTTAGCCGCTTCAGACAACGGAATCGTATCTGTCACAACTACTTGGTCAATTTCAGAAGAAGCAATTCGATTCACTGCTTCACCGGAGAATACTGCATGGCTGGCGTATGCCAGTACACGATCTGCACCGCGCTCTTTCAGAGCAACGGCTGCTTTACACAAAGTATTTGCCGTATCGATCATATCATCTACGATCAAGCAAGTACGGCCTTGAATGTCACCGATAATATTCATTACTTCAGCCACATTGGCTTTAGGACGGCGTTTATCGATAATGGCCAAATCAGCATTTAAAGATTTAGCAACAGCGCGCGCACGTACAACACCACCGATATCAGGGCTGACAACGGTCAAATTATCAATGCGTTGCTGTTTAATATCGTTCAACAAAATCGGGGTAGCGTAAATATTATCTACCGGAATATCAAAGAAACCTTGAATTTGGTCGGCATGCAAGTCAACAGTCAATACGCGGTCGATACCTGCTGAGTACAACATATTCGCCACTAATTTGGCGGAAATCGGTACACGGGCAGAGCGTGGACGGCGATCTTGGCGTGCATAGCCAAAGTAAGGAATCGCAGCGGTAATACGACCGGCAGAAGCACGTTTGAGTGCATCGGCCATAGTCAAAATTTCCATCAGGTTGTCATTGGTAGGCGCACAAGTAGGTTGCAAAATAAACACATCGCGACCACGCACATTTTCCAGCAATTCAATGGCTACTTCGCCATCAGAGAATTTGGAAACGGTGGCTTCGCCGAGTGAAATATCCAAATGTTTGACAACACGTTGCGCCAATTCCGGATTTGCATTACCGGTAAACACCATTAAACTGTCATAAGCAGCCATATCTTCACCTGATTCTAGATTTGATTTACGCGCAGAAAACATTACGCTTCCCTTTGCCCTATGTCTAAGACACTAATTATGCGATTATACGCGTAAAGACGGGTAAAAAAAAGTTTTTCAGCGTTATTTCGCTCTGAGCGTAAAAAAGCGTGTAAGAAAACTTACACGCTTTTATTTGGCTGGGGAGGAAGGATTCGAACCTTCGCATGCTGGAATCAAAATCCAGTGTCTTAACCGCTTGACGACTCCCCAATAAAGGGTGTTGGCTGGGGAGGAAGGATTCGAACCTTCGCATGCTGGAATCAAAATCCAGTGTCTTAACCGCTTGACGACTCCCCAACAAAGGGTTTGGCTGGGGAGGAAGGATTCGAACCTTCGCATGCTGGAATCAAAATCCAGTGTCTTAACCGCTTGACGACTCCCCAACTTACTAAATCATATGAAACAGCGGATGAATATCTAATCCTTCCACACAATAAGCTTCATATAATTGAGAAACCTGTTGGTAAATTGTATTTGCTTCTTGATGAGATTCACTTGCTATAAACAAACAAGCCCCAGAACCGGTCATTAATGCATGACCATATTGGGATAACTCAACATAAGCCTTCCAAACTTCAGGATATTCCTGAAACACAACCGCCTGCATATCATTTTGAAACGGCTGTAACGATTGGAAAGTCGGAATTATGCTGGGTTTGGAATCCCGTGTCAAGCCTTCATGTGCAAAAATTTTAGCGGTTGCCACATGGACGGGGGGCTTAACGATAACATACCATTGTTTAGGAACATCTATTTCAGCCAGTTTCTCACCCACGCCTTTGGCAAAAGCACTTCTGCCAAAAATAAAAAAAGGAACATCTGCGCCAAGACTTACACCTAAATCAATGAGTTGCTGCCTGCTCAAACCACATCGCCACCATTGGTTTAAAACCATTAAAACTGTGGCTGCATTGGAGCTGCCGCCGCCTAAACCTCCGCCGGTCGGAATCACTTTATCCAACCAAATTTCAATGCCGTGCGGCACGCTTGCATGAGGCAGTAATAATTTAGCCGCCCGATAAGTCAAGTCTTGCTCAGGCTCAAGTCCTTCAACCGGCGTATGCAGAATAATCTGCCCATCGGTACGCATTTTCAGATGAACGGTATCGTATAAGCCGATCAAACAGAAAATACTTTCCAAATTATGATAACCATCGCTCCTGCGGCCGGTAATCCTCAAATCCAAATTTAATTTGGCCGGCGCTGGAAAGGCTTGGATTTCCGCTGAAACAGACATGGTATCCTCTATTTGCGTGCTGCGCATAGGGTTTGTCCATTCTTATCCAAAGAGTGGTTTACCGTGTCGAACACCAAGCGGATATTAAACTTGGCATTTTCAAGTTGAAGCGTTTTGGGCTGTCCCGAGCTATTTAAAGTACGCGATATCGTCCAGTCAAACTGCTCCAGACGGCCGTCAGGCAGGATTTTGTATGGCGCATTGGCAACGCGTTTGCCATCTGCCCAAATATGCAGATATTGAACCGGCAAAGCAAAGCCTAAAAGCTGTCTGCTCAATTCTTCAGCTGTTTCCGCCTGATAAACCTTACCCTTACTGTCTACTGCCAATACGCCTTCGCTGTCTTGACACAGTTGGCCTACGGTATTGCCCAACGGTGTATTGACATCAATGGTTTGAACCGCGTTCTGATAAGTCCAGTCAAAATTGGCATAAGAGCCTTTACCTTCCACTTTGACAGCCAAGCGACCGTCTGCGCTAAAATCCTGCACCTGCTCGGCCGCTTGCCAACTGTTTTGCTGAGGCAAGTTTGGCTGCGCACAAGCGGCTAAAAGCAATAAGGCAGCAATCGATGATAATTGTTTTAAATTCATGGATATTCCTTCATAGGCCGTCTGAAATCAAACGCTTTTTAGACGGCCTGTTGGTTTTATTTGTGTTTTTGAATATGCGGTTTGCCAGATGTTATACCGAATTTGGACATTGTCTCTTTCAATACTCGGAGATTGCTTCCGCGTTTCAAGCCGTCATTCCAGATTTCTTTGGCCTTGTCTTGGTCACCAAGCGTCCATAGGACTTCGCCCAAATGCGCGGCGACTTCGGCTTCAGGTTCTTTTTCATAGGCATATTGGATATATGGAAGCGCCATTTGCGCATCACCTTTAAGATAATAAGCCCAGCCTACACTATCATTAATGGCTGCGCTTTCCGGATCCATCTGATAGGCCGTCTGAACCATTTTGAAAGCCTCATCCAAATCCTTGCCGTTGGACAGCAAGGTATAGCCCAAAGCATTCCAACCGTGTGGATTATCCGGATACAGCTCTACCACACGGCGTAAATCGGCAATCGCCTTGCCTGGCTGATTCAGCTTCTCATAAACCATCGAACGCTGATACAACACATTGGCAAGCAGCTCGGGAGAAGCTTGGGTTTTCAAGGATTTTTCGGTGGAACTTACCAAGCTGTTCAAAGCGCTCAACGATTCTTGAAGATTGGTATTTTTAGACAATACGAACAAAGCCGTACTCAACAAATCCTTAGCTTCAAAATAACGTCCTCTTTGCTCGGGCATTTTTTGTGCGCGTTGTACCAAAGCCCAAGCCTCTTTATGGTTGCCCTGTTTGGCTTCGATGGAAGCGGCCAAAATGGTTTTATCAAATGTATAAGCCGTAGCCGTTACCTTATCCAACCATTGTTTGGCTTTGGCCAATTCTTCAACATCATTATAAGAAACTGCACCAATCAACGCCGCACGGCTGCGCTGCTCTTCCGTACCGGCTTTATAAGCCTTTTCCAGATAGCTGTTTACCACAGAAATATTTTCCGTCTTGCTGGCGGACAATAAGGCGGCCTGAATATACAAATCAGGGTTGGGATTTTCTTCCAACAAAGTCTGCAACCGCTTGAATGCCTTATCATTTTGACCATGAGCGATCAAATTGGCGATATCCAACTCCTGCCAAATCGGAGATAAGGTTTTAGTGTCTGTCTCTTTGAAGAAGCCGTCCAAAATATCAGGATGCCGTTGCGCCATCAGACGCAGAGTAACAAAAGTCGGCGGCAGAATTTCGTTGTCCAACTTGGCCAATCTCTGCAATGCGGCAATGGCGTGTTTCTTTTGACCGTCTTGTGCACTAAAAATTGCATCCGCAATCGCCGCTTCTGGAAAATCTTTATAATTCAATGCCGTTTTATGTACCTGTTTGACTGCATCGCTGGTCAGATTCGGCTGTTGGGCTGCGGTTTGTGCCAAAAGCAGGAATACGCGCTTTTGCTCATCTTCACTACCGCCGGCAATCACCTTGTCCAATCCGCTCAAATTCTTATCGGCTTTACCCAGCAGCAAATTGCGCAACCACGTCATGCGCTTTTGTGTTTCACCAGGCTCCGGCTCGATTTCGCGCCATTTTTGGTAAATGGCTTCAGCCTGTTCAAACGCGTTTAACGAAACCGCCATCTCCAAAGCACGTTCGGCCACTTCGGGAGATTTGGTGCGATGCAAAGTCAAAATATAAGTAAACAGCGCAGAAGCCGCATCACCCTTTTGTAAGGCCAGTTCTGAATTTAACAAAGTGAAAACCTGCGATGTGCGGTTTTGTATACCCAACAAACGTATCCGTTCCTGCTCGCGCTCTTCAGGAGAAAAACGGTCGGCACGGCTTTTCTTTTTAATAATCTTAGCCGATTCAAAAACAGCCTTTGAATCGCCGGGCGCGGCAAAAGTTTGTGTAGCAAACAACATCATGACAGCCGCAGCTGCTACTCGAATACGGGATGGGGAAAACAACATAACTATCCTTTTTGAGAACCTGCCGACATTTTCAGACGGCCTAAGCACTTGCAGAACAGACGCAAAGCTATATTTATCATTCAGGCATAACTGTAACACACGCACCCTATTTTGTTGACACGGCAACCGTAAACCTTGTGTAATCTTCATCTGCATAAAACCATCAGCATCAAAGATGAATACCGACCACCTTATCCATTTCCTCACTCAAGCTTCACACTTCAGCAGCCGTATGCAAGCAGAGCGCAATCAATTATTTACCGCCCACACGGTCAAAGAAGCAGCCGTTTTGGTCGGTATCGTCTTGCATGAAGGAACGTGGCAAATTTTACTGACCAAAAGGGCCGAGACCTTAAGACAGCACACAGGGCAAATTGCCTTTGCCGGCGGTCGCAAAGATGCCCAAGACGACAGCCTAACGACAACGGCGTTAAGAGAAACTTATGAAGAAACCGCCATTCCGATTACCGCATGGCAGACTTTTGCGCCGCTACCCTTTTATGACACGCCTTCCGGCTACCGTGTTACGCCTGTTCCAGCAATTTGCGTCCAGCCCGTCAACCCCAAAGCTAATCCCGACGAAGTAGCTGAAATTTTTTATCTGCCCTTGGATTTTGCCTTAAACCTGCAAAACTACACATTCCGCCAGCTTCATCACAACAATCAAACCCTCGCCCTCCCCGCCCTGCCTTTCCAACACTACGACATCTGGGGGCTGACCGCACTCATTCTATACAGACTGGCAGAACGTTATCAGCAATATTGCCAAGCTTTTAAATAAGGCAAGGCCGTCTGAAACCAATATTCAGACGGCCTGATTTAATCAATTTTCTTTATGCGGCTTCTTTGAAATATTCGATACCTTCTCCGAACCATTTCATCTCATTGCGCAGGGCAACCACTTCGCCAATTACCATTAAAGCCGGACGCTCCGCTTCGGCAGCCAGCAAGCCCAAATCTTTCAGATGGCCTGTCCGCACGGTTTGATGCGGTAAAGTCCCACTAGAAATCACGGCAACAGGCGTAGAAGGCTGTCTACCATAAGCCATCAGTTTTTCCGCAATCTCAGTCGCTTTAAGCGTCCCCATATAGATTACCAACGTTTGGCGGCTTAAAGCCAAAGTCTGCCAATCGGGCTGGCTACCCTCGTGTTTGCTGTGGCCGGTTACAAATAAAGCACTTTGCGCACAATCACGATGGGTTAACGGAATACCGGCATAAGCAGTGGCACCAAGCGCGGCAGTAATGCCCGGTACAATGCGGTAAGCAATTCCGGCCTGATGCAGGGTTTGCACTTCCTCCCCGCCGCGCCCGAATACAAACGGATCGCCGCCTTTCAGCCTCACCACACGCTCGCCTTTTTGAGCGTGTTCAACCAATAAACGGTTGGTTTCTTCCTGCTGGACATGGTGCGCACCGGCGCGTTTACCCACGCTGATTTTCACCGCATCTTTACGCACCATCGCCAAAATTTCATCCGACACCAAAGCATCGTAAAACACGGTATCCGCAGCCTGTATCGCCTGCAAAGCATGTATGGTCAGCAAGCCCGGATCGCCCGGCCCTGCCCCCACCAAAACCACTTCGCCGCCAAACGGCGTTTCCCGGTTCAACTGCGTGATCAATTCGCGTTCCGCCGCCTTGATATTGTTTTGAGCCGCAAAAATACCGAAACGGCTGTCAAACAACTTTTCCCAAAAATAACGGCGTTGTTCGACATTATTCAGCGTTTGCTTAACCTTTTCGCGCCATTTGCCGGCAATACGCGCCATCGTGCCCGTATGCAGCGGAATCAATGTCTCGATAATCTGCCGCCATTTCCGAGCCAATACAGGCGCAGTACCGCCGCTGGATATGGCTATCTTCAACGGCCCCCTATCCACCACGGCAGGCACGATAAACGAACACAAGTCCGCCGTATCCACCGTATTGCACAATTTCGCCCGTTGTTCCGCCGCTTCAAAAACACGGCGGTTAAACACACCGTCATCCGTCGCCGCAATAACGAAATACACCTCGTCCAGCATGACTTCTTCAAACAAGCCGCCAAGCCAAACTATTTTCCCTTCATCCGCCCATTGCTGAAACTGAGGATTTAAAGTTTCCGCAACAACGCGCACGCGCGCTCCGGCAGACAACAGGCTTTCCGCCTTGCGCTCGGCAACCTTGCCCGCGCCTGCCAGCAAAACAGGGCGGTTTTTCAAATCGGCAAACAAAGGATAATGGCTCATGGTCGTGCTCTTGCTTTATCAATGATTGTCCGTCGATATTAAAGGCCGTCTAAAAAAATAGGAAAGAATGGTTTCTGATTTTCTTATGGTGTTTGGTTATATGCCTGCAAAAAACCGTCTTTCGAATAATAAAGCATTCAGACGGCCTTTTTTGAATTTCAATCATAAACCGAATTATTTTAGATATTTGCTATCAAATGGGGAACTTATTTTCCGCTCTTCCTACTAAAAAGTCTTAACAATTATCCATATCAACAACTTAAGTGATATTAATTTGTTAAGGTAATTTCAAAATATAATATTTAGAAGCGAATATACAGCATGACAACTGAAGCAAAAACAGCCCCTTTACCGACTATTCTCTTTAACAAGGCAGCCTATACCAACGGCGATGATGTTATTCTGAACATCTCCAATGCGACAGACAAAATCACCTCTGTTACCGTCAGCCATTTGGGTACGGAAATCCAAAAATTGGATCATCTGAACTCAACCTCCGTCAAACTTTCTTCCGATATTTTTTCACCCAATTCAGGCTACGTCGTCAAAGTAGAAACCGTTGACAACACCGGCAACCACACCAACAAAACACTGGGATTGTCTGTCGAAGACGACTGGACCATTTTTCCCCGCTATGGCGTAGTGGCGGGGTCTAACGATAATTCGGCAGAACGAAACAACTCCATGACCAATGACCAGCTCAAAGGCTATCAAAACAATATCGAGCAACTGGCACAAATGCACATCAACAATTATTTCTTCTATGATGTGTACGACACAACCTCCAATCCATTTCCAAACGTCAACAGCTTCAAGCAAGAATGGGCGACTTGGGCTGTCGACAACGGCCAACCCAACCCTCCCCAAATCGATACCCTGCTGATTAAAAACCTCGTGAACAAAATTCACGAAAAAGGCGGCAGTGCCATGCTCTACAATATGCTTAACGCCGCCTCCAATGACGAACTCGATAACCCGGCCATCAAAGACATTTTAAATAATGTCAAACTCTACAATGCCCAAGAGCATTCCAACTTCGGCAAGGCCGGTGCAGAAACCAAAACATCCGTACAACAATTCGTCGATCCTGCCGACAAAAGCTGGCAAAACTATATCGTCAACACCATGATTAAAGCCCTGAAAACAGGCGGCTTCGACGGCTGGCAGGCCGATACCATGGGTGATAACCTCGTTTATAAAATACAAAACGGCCAAAAGACTGAAAACTTCAGAATGTCTGACGGTTATGACGATTTGTCAGCCGCGGCTGCGGAAAAGTTACACGATTACGGTCAAACTTATATGATCAACGACATCAGCACAGGCAGGGCCGATGTCTTATCCACCACCGGCATGGATGTTCCTTACTCAGAAATCTGGCCGCGCGATTTTAAAGATACAGCCGGAAATACCCATTATGAAAACAACAACTATGCCGAGCTTAAACGCTTGGTAGGCCGTCTGTACGATTACAATCACGTTTCCCCGATTATTGCCGCCTATACTCAAAAAGGTACCCACCCGGAAGATCATGCTTCCGAACTCAATCCGGACAACGAATTGCTGGTTGATGCCGTTATCGCAGCGAGTGGCGGCTACCATATGACTGTTGCCGCATTAAACAACCACCCGGATAAGAACGCACATGGTTTTGGTATTTTGCAAGATCCATACTATCCCGCTCAAACGCTTAAAACCAACGAAACCCTGGCCAAATCAGAATTCAACTATCAACAATTCATTACCGCCTATGAGGAGCTGCTTCGCGGCGAAGGCTTGGTTGAACTCAAAGACAGTCATGCCTCCATCGTAGCATCCGACGGCTACGACATGACTTCCACCTCAGGCGAAGAAGGCAAAGTTTATACATGGACCAAAGCCACCGCAGACGGCGGCCGAGTTGTCCAATTAATCAATCTCGCAGGCCTCGACAAAGACACCAATTGGAACAGCTCCAACCACCACACGCTGAAACTCGACAACCCTAAAGTCAGAATCCCGTTTGATATGGAAATCAGCGCAGAACAGGCCGAGCAAGCCATCGTACAACTGGCTTCCCCCGACTCAGACGATATATCCATGCACACATTGGAATCTTCCGTCATCTATGAAAACGGCAAACCAGTGGCACTGGAAGTCACCGTACCAAGCCTGGATGTCTGGGATATGCTTTATGTTAGCAATTTAGGGCAGGCAAGCGTCAGCCAAACCTTTGCCGACGGCAAAACCACATTCAACGGCACCCACGCCGACGACCATATCAAAGGTACTGAAAGCGAAGACATCATCTACGGCAACCGGGGCAATGATGAGATTCACGGCGGCAGCGGCAATGACAAATTGTCCGGAGGCACCGGCGACGACGTCATCAACGGCGATGCCGGCAGCGATATTCTCTACGGAGACGGTGGCAATGACCATCTGAACGGCGGTTTAGACAATGACACGCTATATGGCGGCGCCGGTAACGATACTATGTTGGGCGAAGCAGGTAACGACATCCTTCACGGCGGTGCAGGCAACGACACACTGTTCGGCGGCTTAGGGGACGATATATTGCGTGGCGAAGCCGGTAACGATACCTACGTATTCAATCGAGGCGAAGGCCATGACACCATTTTCGACCATCACGGCACAAACGCCATCCAATTCGGCGCAGGCATTTCCCTCTCGGATCTGTCGCTCGAAACCGTCAACGAAAAGGACGGCACGACTTGGAACATCACCATTCGTGGCGAAAACAATCACAACGACCTCATTACTATCGACCACCAATATTCCGACATCCATACCGACGCCCAAGGTCAAAAAATCCCCTCAGTCAGCGAATTCCGCTTTGACGAAGGTACGTTCAACATTGATCAGTTAATGCATATTTTAGGTTAACCATTAAAATATCGAGCATCCCAAAGCCGGACTTTCAAAAAGAGTCCGGCTTTTCTTGCCTGCAACGCCACTTCCATTTTTCAGACGGCCTTTGCCTGCGTATAATATCGTTTTGTCTACAATTTGAAATCCTGACCAATGACCGAATCCATCCGCCTGCCCGCTTCTACACTCAAGCCCTCCACCGTTGCCCTGCCCGGCTCCAAAAGCATCAGCAACCGCACGCTGCTCTTGGCTGCACTCTCCGACAACGTTTGCGAAATCCATTCTTTGCTCAAATCTGACGATACCGACCGAATGCTTGAAGCACTCGACAAACTCGGCGTGCAAATTGAATCTTTACCTGAAGGCCGTCTGAAAGTTCATGGCACCAGCGGCCATTTTCCCAACCAATCCGCCGATTTGTTTTTAGGCAATGCCGGTACGGCATTCCGCCCCTTGACTGCCGCACTTGCCGTTTTGGGTGGCGACTATCATCTGCATGGCGTACCGCGTATGCACGAACGCCCCATCGGAGATTTGGTGGACGCGTTGCGCATTGCCGGAGCGGACGTACAATATCTGGGGAATGAAAACTATCCGCCGCTTCAGATCGGCAAACGCCAAGACAACGGCGAGCGCGTTATTCCAATTAAAGGCAATGTTTCCAGCCAATTCCTGACCGCCCTGCTGATGGCTTTACCCTTGACCGGACAAGCATTTGAAATCCACATGGTAGGCGAGTTGATTTCCAAACCTTATATCGACATCACGCTCAAGCTGATGGCGCAGTTCGGTGTGGACATCATTAATGAAGACTACCGTGTATTTAAAATCCCGGCCGGTGCCAAATATCATGCGCCCGAGCATTTATATGTAGAAGGCGATGCCTCCAGCGCATCTTATTTCTTGGGCGCAGGCCTGATTGCAGGTACACCCATCCGCGTAACCGGTATCGGCGCACACAGCATTCAGGGCGACGTTGCCTTCGTACGCGAATTGGAGAAAATCGGTGCGGATATCATTTGGGGCGAAAATTTTGTAGAAATTTCCCGTCCTGCCGAGCGCAAGATTCAGGCTTTTGATTTGGATGCCAACCATATTCCAGACGCGGCCATGACTCTGGCCATTGTTGCGCTGGCCACCAAACAGCCCTGCACCCTGCGCAATATCGGTTCATGGCGCGTCAAAGAAACCGACCGTATCGCCGCCATGGCAACCGAACTGCGCAAACTGGGCGCAGAAGTCGTTGAAGAAGCCGAAGCCATCCATATTACGCCGCCCGAAACGCTTACCCCCGATGCCGTCATCGATACTTACGACGACCACCGCATGGCCATGTGTTTCTCGCTGGTTTCGCTTTTGGGCGTCCCCGTCATCATCAACGACCCGAAATGTACGCATAAAACTTTCCCCGACTATTTCCAAGTTTTTGCATCATTGACCAACTGATTGATTATTCAATATTTCAGACGGCCTGTTGCATACAAAAAACACAGGCCGTCTGAAAAACAAAAATAAAACTATACTTTTTCTTAATTTATGCGATAATAGCTAAATAAATTCTTAGCGATTCATATTTCCTTTCGGAGAGAAAACATGTCAGACGAAAAAAGCAAAGCCTTAGCCGCCGCCCTTGCCCAAATCGAAAAAAACTTCGGCAAAGGCTCCATCATGAAAATGGACGGCAGCCAACAGGAAGAAAACCTTGATGTTATTTCCACCGGCTCCCTCGGCGTGGACTTGGCGCTCGGCGTCGGCGGCCTGCCCCGCGGCCGCGTGGTTGAAATATTCGGCCCGGAATCCTCCGGTAAAACCACTCTCTGTCTCGAAGCCATTGCCCAATGCCAAAAAAATGGCGGCATCTGTGCATTCATCGATGCCGAGCATGCTTTTGACCCGATTTACGCCCGCAAACTCGGCGTAAAAGTCGAAGAACTCTATCTCTCCCAACCGGATACCGGCGAACAGGCATTGGAAATCTGCGATACCTTGGTACGCTCCGGCGGTATCGATATGGTCGTTGTCGACTCCGTAGCGGCACTTGTGCCTAAAGCCGAGATCGAAGGCGAAATGGGCGACAGCCACGTCGGCCTGCAAGCCCGCCTGATGAGCCAAGCCTTGCGCAAACTGACCGGCCACATCAAACGCACCAATACATTGGTTGTTTTCATTAACCAAATCCGTATGAAAATCGGTGTGATGTTCGGCAGCCCTGAAACCACAACCGGCGGTAACGCGCTCAAATTCTACGCCTCCGTCCGCCTCGACATCCGCCGTACCGGTCAGATTAAAAAAGGCGATGACGTGATTGGTAACGAAACCAAAGTCAAAGTCATCAAAAACAAAGTTGCGCCTCCATTCCGTCAAGCCGAATTCGATATTCTTTACGGCGAAGGCATCAGCTGGGAAGGCGAATTGATCGACTTAGGCGTCAAACATGACATCGTTGAAAAATCCGGCGCATGGTACAGCTACAACGGCGCAAAAATCGGCCAAGGTAAAGACAATGTACGCGTTTGGCTGAAAGAAAACCCTGATATCGCCAATGAAATCGACGCCAAAATCCGTGCGGCAGTTGGTATCAATGTCGATATTACCGAAGGCAAATTGGACGATACCGACGGCGAACGTCCTGAGGAATAAGTCTGTTTGAAATTAAAGGTTAAAGACCAAATAAAGGCCGTCTGAAATCCGACCATTAATCGGATTTCAGACGGCCTTTTATTCAATACTGCTTAAAGCCCCAATGCCTGAGCGTGAAACTCAATATGCGAATCGATAAAGCTGGCAATAAAGAAATAGTCATGCCCATAGCCCGGGCGTACTTTATATTGGATATTGAAACCTTTTTCGCGTGCTGAGCGGACAAACCCTTCCGGTTGCAGGACTTCAGGATACAAAGTATCTTCACTGCCGACATCAATCAAAACAGGCAATTTATGCGAGGCCGTCTGAAGCAGCTCTGTACTGTCATAACGTTTCCATGTTTCCACGTTTTGACCCAAATAAGCTGACAACGCCAGCCTGCCACCTTCCGTATCGATAGGATGACATAAAGGCGCAAAGGCAGAAACTGCAGCATATCGGCCGGGATGCTTCAAAGCCAAATGCAGCGCTCCATGCCCGCCCATGCTGAAACCTGCAATGCTGCGCTCTTTCGTTACCGGGAAATGATGCTCGATCACATCAGGCAATTCTTGGCTGATATAGCTTTCCATTTGGTAATACTGCGCCCAAGGTGCTTCAGTTGCATTGACATAAAATCCGGCGCCCTGTCCAAGATAATGTTCTTCACTGTCGGCAACATGCTGACCGCGTGGCGAGGTATCCGGGAAAACCACAATAATATTCCATTGCGCCGCAAAACGTTGGATTCCGCTTTGCTGAACCAATTCAGAACCATCACTATTTAAACCGGAAAGAAAATATAAAACAGGCGCGGGATAGCCTTTTAAAACTTGTGGTGGCAGATAGACATCAAATACCATATCCGTCCGGCAGGTTTGAGAAAAATGGCGGTAGCGTTCCTGATGCCCGTTAAACATCTTTCTGCGTTCCAGCAAATGCAATTCTGAATTTTTCATTTTATTCCTTGTAAGGAAACAACAATAAGCAGAATGTTAGCGCAAAACCTGCCCATCGTGTTGTTGCCCCATCTTTTTAAGGCGACCAAATCTACTTTAAACAAGGCTTGCCAATCATGCGAAATCATTACGCTGACAGCATTTAAAATCTATACACAATCTCTGTGGATAAATCTGTTGATAAGCTTTGGGTAATCGTAAAATTTTCTTTAGGAACAAACCAAGTCTTAAATTGACTAAAATTTAATCAAATAAAATTCAATAAAATCAAATAGTTATATTTATAATATTTTACTATAATCATACAGTGAAAATTTATAGGTAAAACAAGGTTATGCGACTTTGTGTATAAATTAGGGTTGACATCCCTAAAAATCGCCCCGAATCAAAAGCTGTGTAAAACAACGGCCGATTTCATCCGATACCATTCAAAAGACACGCGGCCATACATTTTGCGTTACAATACGCACTTATTTTTAAGAAAGAAAAATACGCCATGAAAGCCTCCCAGTTCTTCATTTCCACCCTTAAAGAAGCCCCCGCCGAAGCCGCACTTGCCAGCCACAAGCTGATGATTCGTGCCGGTTTGATCAAAGCCAACGCGTCCGGTCTTTATACTTGGATGCCAATGGGTCTGCGCGTATTGCGCAAAGTTGAAAATATCGTGCGCGAAGAAATGGCCCGCGCAGGTAGCGTGGAGCTGCTGATGCCGGTGGTACAACCTGCCGAGCTGTGGCAAGAATCCGGCCGCTGGGAGTTTTACGGTAAAGAACTGCTGCGCCTGAAAGACCGTCATGACCGCGATTTCTGCATGGGGCCAACCTGTGAAGAAGTTATTGCCGACATCGTACGCAAAGAAGTCAACAGCTATAAACAACTGCCGAAAAACTTTTACCACATCCAAACCAAATTCCGCGATGAAGTGCGCCCGCGTTTCGGTGTGATGCGCGCGCGCGAATTCGTCATGAAAGACGCTTATTCCTTCCATGCCGACTACGCCTCGCTTCAGACGACCTATCAGGATATGTACGACGCTTACTGCCGTATCTTTACCCGTCTGGGCTTGGAATTCCGCCCTGTTGCTGCAGATACCGGCAGCATCGGCGGCACCGGCTCTCACGAATTCCAAGTATTGGCTGAAAGCGGCGAAGACGTTATCGCATACAGCGATACTTCCGATTACGCCGCCAATATCGAATTGGCACCGACTTTGCCACTCAAAGGCGAACGCGCCGCCGCTCAGGCCGAATTAACCAAAATACATACGCCAAACGTCAAAACCATTGAGTCTTTAGTTGAATTCCTCAATATTCCGGTTGAACAAACCCTGAAATCCATCGTGGTCGAAGGCGAAAACGAAGGCGAACTCGTCCTGCTACTGTTGCGTGGCGACCATGAATTTAACGACATCAAGGCGGAAAAACTGGCCGGCGTGAAATCGCCACTGACCATGGCAAGCCCTGCCGCGATTGTTGAACAGTTCGGCGCAAACAGTGGCTCTCTCGGCCCTGTCGGCTTCAAAGGCAAAGTCTATGCCGATTTCGCTACCGAAAAAGGCGCAGACTGGGTTATCGGCGCGAACGAAGACGACTACCACTATACCGGCTTCAACTTCGGCCGCGATGCTGCCGAGCCTGAATTTGTCGATTTGCGCAATGTCATCGAAGGCGACATCAGCCCTGACGAACAAGGCCGTCTGAAACTGGCGCGCGGTATTGAAGTCGGTCACGTTTTCCAATTGCGCGACAAATATACCCAAGCCATGAACGTCAGCTTCTTGGATAACAACGGCAAATCCCAAATCATGGAAATGGGCTGCTACGGTATCGGTATTACCCGCGTTGTGGCCGCCGCCATCGAGCAAAACAACGACGAAAAAGGCATTATCTGGACCAAAGCAATGGCGCCGTTTGAAGTTGTGATCGTGCCGATGAACTACAAAAAATCAGATGCCGTACGCGAGGCCGCCGACAAAATCTATGCCGAGCTTCTGGCCGCAGGCGCGGATGTATTGCTGGATGACCGCGACGAACGTGCAGGCGTTTTGCTGAATGACTCCGAACTGCTGGGCATTCCTCACCGCATCGTCATCGGCGATCGCGCCTTAAAAGAAGGCAATGTCGAATATGCCGAACGCCGTGACAATCAGGCTCAAGCCGTTGCAGTATCAGAAGTTGTCGCCAAGGTTTTGGCCGCTCTGAAAGCTTAAGTTTTTTCAATGATAAAAAGGCCGTCTGAAACTGATTATTTCGTTTCAGACGGCCTTTTTCTGTTTTAATAAATAATGTTTTTTCCGTAACTCTCTAATATTTCTTTGATTTTCAAAATGGTTTCTTTGGGCGGCGGATGTACGCCTGTTAATTTGTATTCGTCGCCGCACAAAGCCCATTTGTGTGCACCCAATTCGTGATACGGCAAAAGCTCGACCATTTCGACATTATCCATATCACCGATAAACTCGCCCAATAAATGCGCCGACCGCTCATCATCGGTATAACCGGGAACAACCACATAACGTACCCGTGTCGGCTGATTGCGTTCGGCAAGATAGCGCGCGAATTTCAGCGTTTTGGTATTGGGAATACCGACGAGCACTTTATGAATTTCAGGATCGATTTGTTTCAAGTCGAGCATGACCAAATTGGTATGATCAAGCAAATCATCCAAAATCGAATCATAGTGCAAAGCATAGCCATTACTGTCGAGACAGGTATGGATATCGTGTTCCCGACAGGCCGTAAACCAATCGCGTACAAACTCATATTGCAATAACGGCTCGCCGCCGGTTGCCGTTACGCCTCCGCCTGTCGCACGCAGATAATGGCGATAGGTCATGACCTGCTTCATCACGGTTGCCACATCCAATTCCTGCGCCTGCTCGGTATGCAAATCCCAAGTATCGCGATTATGGCAATAAAGGCAACGCATCAGGCAACCTTGCAAAAAGAGCACGTAGCGCAAACCCGGACCATCGACAGCGCCACAAGATTCAATCGAATGAATAATGCCTTTGCCGTTATAGTGGCGGTGGCCAAGGTTTTTCAGTTCCGGCTCGGGAGTGATAGAAAAAGTCGTGGACATGGTGTTCGGCTCAAAAATAATTTTGCTGATGTGAATTGTACGATAATAAAGGCCGTCTGAACATTTCAGACGGCCTTGGAGCTTTGTTTCAAAACAAACCAAATGCAAATTTAGCTTCTGGTTTGTTTTGCCACCCGGATCACATGGTTTCTGTGAACGTACGGGTAATCACGTCAAGCTGTTGTTCGCGGGTCAGCGAGTTGAAGCGAACCGCATAACCGGACACACGAATGGTCAACTGCGGATATTTCTCCGGATGATGCATCGCATCTTCCAAAGTTTCGCGGTTCAATACATTGACGTTCAAGTGTTGGCCGCCTTCCACTTCTCCTTCTTCATGGTGGAAATAACCGTCCATCAAACCGGCAAGGTTGCGTTCGCGAGAATGCTCGTCTTTACCCAACGCGCCGGGAATAATAGAGAAGGTGTAGGAAATACCGTCTTTGGCAAACTCAAATGGCAGTTTGGCTACGGAAGTCAATGAAGCGACTGCACCGTTAACATCGCGGCCGTGCATTGGGTTTGCACCCGGACCAAACGGAGCGCCTGCGCGGCGGCCGTCCGGAGTATTACCGGTTTTCTTACCGTAAACAACGTTGGAAGTAATGGTCAACACAGACTGAGTCGGAGTGGCGTTGCGGTAAGTTTTGTGGGTGGCCACTTTTTTCATGAAGCGTTCCACCAAGTCGCAGGCGATGTCGTCCACACGGTCGTCGTTGTTACCGAATTGTGGGTATTCTCCTTCGATTTCGAAGTCAACAGCAATACCGTTTTCATCACGAATCGGTTTCACTTTGGCGTATTTGATGGCGGACAATGAGTCGGCTGCCACAGACAAACCGGCGATACCGCAGGCCATCGTACGTTTCACATCACGGTCATGCAACGCCATCAACGCGGCTTCGTAGCTGTATTTGTCGTGCATGTAGTGAATAATGTTCAGCGCGGTAACGTATTGGGTTGCCAACCAATCCATGAATTTGTCCATGCGCTCAAAGACAGTGTCGTAGTCCAAAACTTCGTCCATAATCGGCTCGGTTTTCGGACCGACCTGCTCTTTAGACTTTTCATCCACGCCGCCGTTGATTGCGTACAGCAGTGTTTTCGCCAAGTTGGCGCGTGCACCGAAGAACTGCATTTGTTTGCCGACCACCATCGGGCTGACGCAGCAGGCAATGGCGTAGTCGTCGCTGTTAAAGTCAGGGCGCATCAAATCGTCGTTTTCGTATTGGATGGACGAAGTATCGATGGATACTTTGGCGCAGAATTCTTTAAAGCCTTGCGGCAGTTGTTCTGACCACAATACGGTGATGTTTGGCTCAGGAGACGGCCCCATGTTGTACAAGGTGTGCAGCACGCGGAAGTTGGTGCGCGTTACCAAGGTACGGCCGTCCAAGCCCATACCACCGATGGATTCGGTTGCCCAAATCGGGTCGCCAGAGAAGAGTTGGTCGTATTCGGGCGTACGCAGGAAACGAACCATACGCAGTTTCATTACCAAGTGGTCGATAAATTCTTGCGCTTGGGTTTCGGTAATCACACCGTTTTTCAGGTCGCGCTCGATGTAAATATCCAAGAACGAAGACACACGGCCGAAGGACATCGCCGCACCGTTTTGAGATTTAACGGCGGCAAGGTAGGCGAAGTAAGTCCATTGGATGGCTTCTTGTGCATTTTTTGCAGGGCCGGAAATGTCGTAGCCGTAAGAAGCCGCCATTTCTTTCATTTGACCCAAGGCTTTGTATTGTTCGTTGATTTCTTCGCGACGGCGGATGACTTCTTCCAAGTCCACACCATTTTCCAAATCGGCTTGCAGTGAGTTGAACTGGTTGAGTTTGTCTTTCATCAAAAAGTCGATACCGTACAATGCCACACGACGGTAGTCGCCGATAATACGGCCACGGCCGTAAGCATCCGGCAGGCCGGTAATCACGCCTGACTTACGGCAGCGGCGGATGTCGGGCGTATAAACGTCAAACACGCCTTGGTTGTGGGTTTTGCGGTATTTGGTGAAAATTTCGCTGACTTCAGGATTCAATTCAACGTTGTACACTTTGCACGCGTCTTGCACCATTTTCAAACCGCCAAACGGCATGATAGAGCGTTTCAAAGGCTCGTCTGTTTGCAGGCCGACGATGGTTTCCAAATCTTTGTCGATATAGCCTGGAGCATGGCTGGTAATGCCGGAGACGATTTGCGCATCGATTTTATACGGCTCGTGTGTACGGTTTTCAACCTTGATGCCTTCCATCACTTCCGCCCACAGTTTGGTTGTGGCTTCGGTTGCAGGTGCTAAGAATGAAGCATCGCCCTCATATGGCGTGTAGTTTTTTTGAATAAAATCGCGGACATCTACGTTGGTTTCCCAGTTGCCACCGACAAAACCTTCCCAGGCGGCAGGACGTTGCTGAACATCATTTGACATATCAAGCTCCTAATTTTATTGAAAATATAGACTGTAAATTTTCTAAAAGGATAACATCAATACCCATTTATTTACAGAGGTTTTTGTGAAATAAAATTACAGATTTGGTTTTTCTTGATTTACGTCAATGAGAATAATTGTTACTTGGCACTACATCTCACTTTCCAAACATTTGTACTTCAAAACGGCGTAAAATACAAAATTCAGCCCTAAAGACAGACGTCTTTCAGGGCTGAATTTTTATTGCATTGCATATATAAAGGCCATCTGAAAAATTCAGACGGCCTTTATTCACTTCATCAATTAAGCAAACGGATGGTGCAAAACGATGGTTTCTTCACGGTCAGGACCGGTTGAAACAATGGCCACAGGCGCACCGCAAACTTCTTCAATACGTTTCAGGTAAGCTTTAGCGTTTTCAGGCAGCTTGTCGTACTCTTTCACGCCGAAAGTCGACTCGCTCCAACCCGGCATGGTTTCGTAAATCGGTTTACAGGTTTCCACCGCGTCAGAGCCGCAAGGCAGAATGTCGGTTTTGCTGCCATCAGGCAATTCATAGCCTACGCAGATATTGATGTTCTCAATACCGTCCATGACATCCAGCTTGGTAATGCACATGCCGGAAATGCCGTTAACTTGAATGGAGCGTTTCAACGCAGCCGCGTCAAACCAACCGCAACGACGCGCACGACCGGTTACGGAGCCGAACTCATGACCACGCTCAGCCAAACCTGCGCCTACTTCGTCAAACAATTCAGTCGGGAATGGGCCGGAACCCACACGGGTGGTATAGGCTTTAACGATACCCAAAACGTAATCCAGCATTTGCGGGCCCACGCCTGCACCGGCAGAAGCGGCACCAGCTAAGCAGTTGGACGAAGTTACAAACGGATAAGTACCGTAGTCGATGTCCAGCAACGTACCTTGCGCGCCTTCAAACAACAGGCTTTCGCCTTTACGGTTTTTCTCGTTCAAAACACGGGAAACATCGGTAATCATCGGCGTAATGCGCGGCGCAACTTTTTCGATGACCGCCATCACGTCTTCAAGTTTTACCGGCTCGGCATGGTGCAGGTGTTGCAGCTGGACATTGTAATAAGTCAAAACAGCTTCCAGTTTATCAACCAGTTTTTCAGGGTGCAACAAGTCCACCACGCGAATCGCGCGACGGGCAACTTTATCTTCATAAGCCGGGCCGATGCCGCGACCGGTTGTACCAATTTTGCTTTTACCGCGGGAAGCTTCGCGTGCTTGGTCAAGCGCAATGTGGTAAGGCAGAATCAATGGGCAGGTCGGCGCAATTTTCAGACGGCCTTCAACGTTTTTCACACCGGCGGCGTTCAATTCGTCGATTTCACCCAACAATGCTTCAGGAGAAACCACGACACCCGAACCAATGAAGCAGTCTAAAGTCTCATGCAAAATGCCGCTTGGAATCAGGCGCAAAATGGTTTTTTTGCCGCCGACAACCAAAGTATGGCCAGCATTGTGGCCGCCTTGGAAACGTACAACACCGCTGGTTTCTTCCGCCAGCCAGTCAACAATCTTACCTTTGCCTTCATCACCCCATTGGGCACCGATTACGACAACATTTTTAGCCATAGCTATCTAACCTTATTTCAGATACAAAATTTCAAAATAAAACTCAATCATTCAAAGCGATTACTTTCCAAACGCCGTCCACTTGTTTCAGACGGCCTGTAACTTCTCCCGAACCGTTGTAGCCGATACCGTAATCGATAACGACACATTGTCCTTGTTCGCGCAAAGCATCTACCACTTCTTGAGCCGCAGGCATGTCTTTGACATCGACAGCCACCACGGATTCCCGTCCGATAGCAGGAAGGCGGCCGATGAAGCTGCGCAAATCAAAACTGAATCCAGCAGCAGGACGTGCGCGTCCGAAGTATCCGCCCAATCCGTCATAACGGCCGCCGCGTGCCACGGCATCATAAAGATTTGAACCATAGGCTGCGTAAAGCAAACCGGTATGGTAATTGTCAACGCGCAATTCCGATAAATCGATATGCACTTTTTGATTTGGGAACGCGTCGCATACGGCCTGCAATTCATCCAGCGCCGCACTGACTGCGGATAATTCCGGTAATTTCTCACGGGCCAAAGTCAGCACTTCGCGACCGCCGTACAGTCGGGGCAACAGTGAAAACGCTTTTGCCCACATGCCGTCGAGCTTCCACTCTTTGACCAACTGGCTGACAGCCTCGGCATCTTTGTCCTGCATCAATGACAACAGGGTTGCCGATTGTTGCTCGTCCAAATGAGCGGCATTTGCCAAAGCACGGAATACACCGATATGGCCTAATGAAAGCAAAACTTCGCCCATATCGGCGATTTTCATGCTTTTCAGCATCAAATCAATCAATTCGATGTCCGCTTCAATGCCTTCCAAGCCGTACATTTCCGCACCGGCCTGCAAAGGCTCGCGCATATTGAGCAATCCGTCAGGCCGCGCATGAAGCACCGAGCCGGCATAGCACAAACGATTAATGCCTTGATTGGCGGAAAGCAAATGGGCATCAATGCGCGCCACCTGCGGCGTAATATCCGCGCGAATACCGAGCTGGCGGCCGCTGAGCTGATCGACGACCAAAATGGTTTTCAAAGACAAACCGGCATCGATATGCGTCAATAAGGAATGGCTGTATTCCATCAACGGCGGCTGCACCAATTCGTAACCATGCACGCGAAACAAAGCCAACAGCCGCTCACGGGCACTTTCCAATTGTCGCGCATTGGTCGGCAATACGTCGGCGACGTGTTCAGGAAGCTGCCAAGACTTCATGAGAATCTACCTCTGTTTTTTGTAAACACAAAGGGCTGCTTAAATTTAAAACCAAATCAGCCTGACGACTGAAATTTTCCTGAATGCATCAATGGCACATCCGATGCAGCTTCAACAAAACTGATTTTAAATTTAAACAGCCCCTGAGTGACGGCTTCAAACCGTCGAGTTATTAAAATCAGACTTTACCATATTAAAACAAATTTTGCACCCTGTTTGCAGGAAACGTAAAAAAACATTAAAAACAAAGGCCGTCTGAAAACCAAATGCATAGATGCATCATTTTCAGACGGCCTTATTCATGTCTGAACAACCCCACGCTTAACGCCAGTAACGCCACCAAGGCATATCGTCAGATCGCCATTCGTGTTGCAAGAACGGGCTTTGAGGGAAGTTGGTTTCCAAAACGCGGCGTGTATCGGCGGCCAGTTGCGGCTTGTCCAGTTTTTTGTACGCCAATTCCATCATCGCCAAAGCTTCTTCGACATAACGGGTATTTTGGTAACGGCTGACGATTTTTTGCGCACGGTTGGCCGCTGCGACATAAGCACCGCGTTTCATGTAATAACGCGCCACAGACATTTCGTTACCGCCCAAAGCGTCCACCAGCTTGGCCATGCGTTCGGTTGCATCGGCAGCGTATTTGCTGTTTGGATAACGTTGCACCAACTCGGCAAACGCCTGATAAGCATCGCGGTTGGCTTTCGGGTCGCGGTCGGACCAGTCTTGGGAAGCCAGCTTGTTCAAGAAAGACTGGTCTTCGTTAAACAGGACCAAACCTTTCAAGTACAGCGCGTAGTCCATATTCGGATGTTGCGGATGATGGCGTTGGAAGCGCGCAATGGCAGCCAAGGCTTTTTCCGGCTCATCGTCTTTATAATAGGCATACGCCGTATCCAACTGGGACTGCTGGGCATAGCGGCCGTTTGGAAAACGGGATTCTAAAATTTCGTATAACTTGACAGCTCGCGTATAATTGTTGCTGTTCAATTCGTCTTGCGCTTCGGCATAAAGCTTTTCCACACTCCAATCTTGAGTAATTTGGGCGTCTTTATCGATTGTGCCTTTATTTGCGCAGGCACTCAGTGCCAAACCTAAAGAAACTACTAAAAGAATTTTTTTCATGCAGAATACTTCCTTTGATAACGAAGCCGATTATAGCGATGATTTAGACTTTCCGTCATCCCCTGAAACAGAAAGTTGTGTTAATTTGACCGTTCCGCTCGAAATGGCGGGCGGAAGGCTGGATGCCGTATTGGCCAAACTCATGCCCGACTACTCGCGCAGCCGCCTGAGTTCGTGGATTAAAGAGGGTGCAGTCATTGTAAACGATAAGCCCGCTCAACCCAAAGACAAAATGATAGGCGGTGAATTGATTGCCGTTACGGTACGTCCGAGCGAAGAAAACCTCGCGTTCACGCCCGAACCCATGGATTTGGACATTATTTATGAAGACGATACCGTCATCGTCATCAACAAACCGGCCGGATTGGTCGTCCACCCTGCCGCAGGCAACTGGAGCGGTACCCTGCTCAACGGCCTGCTGGCACACTGTCCCGAATTAAGCCAAGTGCCGCGTGCAGGCATCGTACACCGTTTGGACAAAGAAACCAGCGGCCTGATGGTGGTCGCCAAGACCCTGCCGGCGCAAAACTCACTGGTTCAACAGCTTCAAGAGCGCACAGTCAAACGCATTTACCGCGCAGTCGCCAACGGCATTGTTCCTTTTGACGGCAAAATCGAAACCCAAATCGGCCGCGATCCGCACAACCGCCTGAAAATGGCAGTCGTCAAATTCGGCGGCAAACCTGCCATTACCCACGTCAAAGTGTTGGAACGTTATCTGGCACACAGCTACATCGAATGCTCGCTCGAAACCGGCCGCACGCACCAAATCCGCGTCCATATGCGCGAAGCCAACCATCCGCTGGCCGCCGACCCTGTTTACGGCAACCTGCGCCACCCGTGCAGCGACGCGGTTAAAGAAGCCGTCAAAGCCCTCGGCGCGCGCCAAGCCCTGCATGCCTACCGCTTGAGCTTTGTGCATCCGAAAACCGGCGAAACCGTTTCCTTTGAAGCGCCTATGCCTGACGATATGTACCACCTGCTTTCCGTCCTGCGTTTGGAAGCCGGTTTGGATTCGTCTTTAAGTAATGAGGAAGAATGGCAGGAGAAATTCAGTACGGACGATGACGACGATTGGAATGAAGACGACTACGATGTCGAAGTCGTTTATGTAAGGGATTAAACCCATTTTTCAGACGGCCTAAAATATTATTTCAGGCCGTCTGAAATCAATCCGTTCCAATATTTCAGCGATTCAAAGATTATGAAAACCATCACAGAAACTCTAAACCTCGCCCCGCAAGACAAGAATTTTTTGACTGCCGACTGGCCTGCCCCTACCAATGTTAAAACGCTTATTACCACGCGCAACGGCGGTGTCAGCGAAGGCGTGTACCGCAGCCTGAATGTCGGTTCGCACGTCGGCGACAATCTGCAAGCCGTGCTCCGCAACCGCGAAATCGTGCAGGAACAAGTCGGCCTGCCCGTTGCCTACCTTAATCAAATCCACAGCACCATTGTTGTAAATGCCGCCGAAGCGTTGGGCAATACGCCCGACGCCGATGCCTCGGTGGATACGACGGGCACGGTCGCCTGCGCTTCCATGACTGCCGACTGCCTGCCCGTCTTGTTTTGCGACAAAGCAGGGACGGTGGTTGCGGCAGCCCATGCGGGTTGGCGCGGTTTGGCCGGCGGTGTTTTGCAAAACACCATTGCGGCAATGAAGGTCGAGCCGTTGGAAATCATGGCCTATCTCGCCCCTGCCATCGGCCCTGATGCGTTTGAGGTAGGGCAAGATGTATTTGATGCGTTTTGCACACCCATGCCGGAAGCTGCCGATGCGTTTGAAGACATCGGCGGCGGCAAATACCTTGCCGACATTTACGCTTTGGCGCGCATAATTCTGCACCGCGAAGGCGTGAACATGATTTATGGCGGCACCCATTGCACTGTTTTGGAACGCGATACTTTCTTCTCCTACCGCCGCGACGGACAAACCGGCCGCATGGTCAGCCTGATTTGGTTGGAAAAATAAGATTTGCACTATCAAAGACAAGGCCGTCTGAAATACTTTCCGTTTACGGTTTCAGACGGCCTAAACATTATTCGTTATAATCCGACGATACCGTAACCGGTTTCAACGAAGGAATATCCAATGAAAAAAATCCTATTGCCTGCAATCGCCCTATTGCTTGCCTCTTGCGGTTTCCACCTGAAAGGCACAGGCGTGACTTCTCAGCCGCTGCCTTATCAGAACTGGCATGTAGAAGGCGGAGCCGTCATGCAAAAAGCGCTGGAAAATGCCTTACGCCGTGCCGACGGTCATCCAGTTAGCGAAGCCGAATCACAAATCACCCTGCGCGTTGTCGACTTCCAAAAACGCCGCGACATCTACACCATCACCCGCGCCGCCGCAATCAACGAATACTTGCTGGCCATGACCGTCAAAGCCCAAGCCTTCCGCAACGGCGAGCCGGTTGGCGAACCGATGGAAGTTAAGGTTCACCGCACCATGGACTACGCCGACAGCGAAGTTTTGGGCAAACAGGAAGAGGAAGAAACCATTTGGTCTGAAATGCGCATCGACGCCGCAGATCAAATCGTCCGCCGCCTGACTTTCCTGAAAGCGCAATAATGGCTGCCGCGCCCATTGAGAGCCTGCGCCCCGATACGCCACTCAAGCCGTTGTACATCATCCACGGAGAAGAGGATTTGTTGCGCATCGAGGCTTTGGATACGCTGCGCGCAGCCGCAAAAAAACAAGGTTATCTCAACCGTGAAGTCTATACCGCCGAAAACAATTTTGACTGGAACGAGCTGTTGCAAAGCGCCGGCAGCGCAGGTTTGTTTGCCGACTTGAAACTGCTGGAAATCCATATTCCCAACGGCAAACCCGGCAAAAACGGAGGCGATGCCCTGCAAGCCTTCGCCGAACGCCTGCCCGAAGATACAGTTACGCTCATCCTCCTGCCCAAGCTTGAAAAAGCGCAAATCCAGTCCAAATGGTTTTCCGCATTGGCAGGCAAAGGTATCGTCTTAGAAGCCAAAACCGTTGCGCCACATGCTTTGCCGCAATGGATACAGGGCCGTCTGAAACAGCAGGGTTTGGACATCGAACCTGAAGCACTCGCCCTGTTTGCCGAGCGCGTCGAAGGCAATCTTTTAGCCGCCCGTCAGGAAATCGAAAAACTCGCCCTGCTCCATCCCGAAGGCCATTTGATCAATATTGCCGACGCAGAAGCCGCAGTTGCCACCGTCGCCCGTTTCGACGTATTCCAACTGGCCGGTGCATGGATGAAAGGCGATGCCCTGCGCGTTTCCCGTTTGCTGGATGGTTTGGAAGAAGAAGGCGAAGAGCCGGTTTTGCTGTTGTGGGCGGTTGCAGAAGATATCCGTACCCTAATCCGCCTCACTGCCGCACTAAAGCAAGGCCAAAACATCCAAAGCCTGCGCAACAGCCTGCGTTTATGGGGCGACAAGCAGACCCTTGCACCGATGGCGGCCAAACGCATTGCCATCAACCGCCTGCTCGACGCGCTCAAAACCTGCGCCAAAATCGACCGCATCATCAAAGGCGCGGAAGAAGGCGATGCATGGACCGAGTTCAAACAGCTCGTTACTTCGCTGGCCGCTTGAAACCGTTGCCGCGCGTCAAGAAACTTGCACGCAATACGCCCCAAAAACAGAAAATACTGTAAAATAGCGTAAACTCAAATCCAGGCCGTCTGAACCTCGCATTTCAGACGGCCTCTTCCAGCAAAAACAAGGAAACACCAACCGTATGGATAATAAAACCAAACTTCGCATCGGCGGCCTGGCCCTGCTGACCACTGCCGTATTAAGCCTCATCATCGTTCTGATCGTCGATTCATGGCCGCTGGCCATCCTGTTGGCCGTCATCATCGTGGCCGCTGCCGCAGGCGGTTTCGTTTGGACTTCGCGCCGTCAGCAACGCCAATTCCTCGAGCGCCTGAAAAAATTCGACATCGATCCGGAAAAAGGCCGTATCAACGAAGCCAACCTGCGCCGCATGTACCACAGCGGCGGCCAACATCAAAAAGACGCGATTACCTTGGTTTGCCTGTCGCAAAAATGTTCCGTTGACGAAGCGCACGCCATCTTTAAAAAACGTCCGACCCGTCAGGAAATGAACCAAATGGCCGCCCAACAGGCACGCGGTCAAAAACGTCCACATCGCTAATCCCGACAGTAACAGGCCGTCTGAACATCCTATCCCGTTTCAGACGGCCTGTTTTTATTGCCATCAAACCCATTTCCGTTTCCATCGCATTATGACCCGCCTTCCCACCGCCCCACTCAAACGTCGCCTCGCCGCACTGGTTTACGAACTCCTGCTGACCGGCGCCGTGACCAGCATTGCCTCCCTTGCAGCCGGTATTGCCGCCATCTTTCTCAATCCCGTTTCCACGCGCCTGTCCATGCTGACAACCTGCCTGATTCTGTTCTACGCATGGTGGCTCTACTTCCGCGCCAACTGGCACAAAAAAGGCCAAACCCTCGCCATGCAGACATGGAAAATCGGTTTGGCCGATAAAAATGATACCCAGCCATCCCTGCCGCAACTGCGCCTGCGCTTTATTTGGGCCAGCATTTTTATTATCTTCATCCCCCTGCTTGCCTACGCCGGATTGCGCCATCTGCTCAATATCCCGCCCAAAGGCGCATTCGGCGCCGCGCTCATTTGGCTCATCCTGCCATGGGGCTTCGCCCTGTTCCATCCCGACCGCCAGTTCCTCTACGACTTCTTGGCCGGAACAAGGCTGGTGGATTTGAATCAGAAGAAAACAAACGAATAAAACTCGTAAGCATCTCAAGCTCTAAATGAAATAAAGGCCGTCTGAAACTCCAGATAAGTTTCAGACGGCCTTTAATCATAACATCAATCAATAATTATTCTTGCCAACGTTTGAACACCAGCGAAGTATTGACGCCGCCAAAGGCAAAGTTATTGCTGACCACATAATCGGTTTGAATTTCACGTCCGCCTGTTTGAATGTAATCCACCTTGCCGCAACGCGGATCGATGTTTTCCAAATTGACAGTCGGCGCAAACCAACCGTTGTTCATCATTTCGATGGTGAACCAGGCTTCCAACGCGCCGCACGCGCCGAGTGTATGGCCAAGGTAGCTTTTTTGCGAACTCATGGGGATGAATCCGAACACGGCCTCGGTCGCCAATGTTTCAGCAATATCGCCTTTTTCGGTCGCCGTACCGTGGCCGCTGACATAGCCGACTTTGTCGGGCGTAATGCCTGCGTCTTGCAGCGCGAGTTCCATACATTTTTGCATGGTTTCTTTTTGCGGTTGGGTAACGTGGCTGCCGTCGCTGTTGGCACCATAGCCGACAAGCTCGGCATAGATTTTCGCACCGCGCGCACGGGCGTGTTCCAATTCTTCCAACACGAAAATGCCTGCGCCTTCGCCAATCACCAAGCCGTCACGTCCGCTGTCGTAAGGACGCGGGGTCAGTTCGGGTTCACCGTTGCGGCGGCTGGCAGCGTAGAGCGAGTCGAAAACATACACTTCGGACGGACAAAATTCTTCGCCGCCGCCAGCCAGCATCATATCAATCAGGCCGTATTTGATGGCTTCGTAGGCATAGCCTATGCCTTGACTGCCGGACGAACACGCGCTCGATGTCGGGATAATGCGGCCTTTCAAACCGAAGAAAATGCCGATATTGGCGGCAGTCGTATGCGGCATCATGCGCACATAAGTATTGGCGTTGAAATTGCGCGATGTGCCCGTTATCAAAAGTTCGCCCATATCGCCGATGTCTTTGGTACTGCCGACAGACGAGCCGCACGCTACGCCCATACGGCCGTCTGTAATGCTTTCATCACCCAGCAAGCCCGCATCCGTCAAGGCTTGTTCCGCCGCATCGACACACAAATGCGATACGCGCCCCATGCTTCTGAGCTGCTTGCGCGTCCAGTGTGCGGGAGGAGAATAGCCTTCAATCGGCGCACCCAGTTGCGCTTCCAATTCAGGAAAGCGTCCGCTCCAGTCCATGTATTTGACCGCATTTTTTTCGGCTTTAAAGGCCGTCTGAATACTTTGCCAATCACGGCCGAAGGCGGTAATACCGCCAATACCTGTTACAACGACTCTTCTGGTATTCAACACAAACCTCCGTTCACAGCAATCACTTGGCGCGTAATGTACGCCGCTTTTTCATCCATCAAAAAGCGCACCGCATGCGCCACTTCTTCCGGCAATCCCATGCGCGCGGCAGGGACGGCTTTTAAGATTTCTTCGACAGGTACGTTCTCATCGATAATATCGGTATCAATAAGGCCCGGTGCCACGCAGTTGACGGTAATTTTGCGTTTAGCCAACTCAACCGCCAAGGCTTTTGCCGCGCCGATCAAGCCCGCTTTGGACGCGCTGTAATTGACCTGACCGCGGTTGCCCGTCAAACCGGATACCGACGCCATGCACACAATACGTCCTGCTTTACGGCGGCGGATCATCGGCATGGTCAAAGGGTGCAACACATTATAAAAACCGTCCAAATTGGTACGCAGCACCAAGTCCCAATCATCATCTGTAAACGCAGGAAACGCATTGTCGCGCGTCAGGCCGGCATTCAGCACCACGCCGTAATATGTGCCGTTTGCCTCAATGTCGGCGGTCAAAATTTCACGGCAGGCTTCGCGGTCGGACACGTCAAACTGCAACACGCGCGCATTTCTACCCAATGCACGGATTTCTTCCGCGACAGCTTCCGCTTCATCACGGCGGCTGCGGCAGTGGACGACAATATCAAAACCGTCCTGCGCCAAACCAAGCGCGACGGCTTTGCCAATACCGCGATTAGACCCTGTAATTAAAATAGTTTCACTCATACGTTTTCTCACTATATCGACAGGCCGTCTGAATCTTTGTCTTTTCAGACGGCCTTGTAAACGGTTTAAATGATTTGGCCGTCTTTCGGACTGTACACATTTAAAGAGGCTTTTGCCAGCAAACCGTCCGACGGCAACAGAGGCTTCACATCTTCCGGCGCGTCCGTCCAGTGCAACTCGCAATCAAATACGCCCATACCGCCCAAATCCTGAATGGACACATGCGCCCTGACTTCCAGCTCAGTACCGACTGGCACGGAGTCGGCAAACAAATCCAGCTTGCGCGTTCCCAATAAAAAACCCAAGCGTACAGGCTCTCCGGCCTTTAAAGCCTCAATGCCTGCAAACGCGCCTATACCCTGCGCCATCAATTCCATATAAGCCATAGACGGCAACACGCCATCCTGCAGCAAAATATGCTTATCGCCAACCGGCGCACGACAAACCGTATAGTCATCGCCAAATTCTTTCACACAATCGATAAGCACCATATGTCCGCTGTGAGGAAGCAGCGAAGCCACATCATAAATCGGGGCACTCGGTATTGAAGGCATAAAATGTCATCCGGGAATAAATTACGTTACAATATGCATTATAACAGAGCCTAGCTTTTACTAACCCATTTCATTACAATGTATGAAAATGTAAAACATTGAAAGACATCATGCCTCAAAACGTTTGCCGTTTCAGCTTCAATATCGCCGCATGGCAGGCCTCCTCCAACAAAATCAGTACGCCTGAGCAATGGCAGGACTGGGCGCAGGGAAAACTCGATACCGCCTCACTGCCGGAGTGCAAACCCGCGCTCTCCTTTTTACCGCCAATGCAACGCCGCCGCTTGGGAAAAGCGGCACGCTTGGTTTGCGATGCCGCATGGAATCTGGCCGACCAATATCCTGAAAGCGTCCCGGTGTACGTTTCGCACGACGGCGAAAGCAACCGCAGCTTTGAATTGTGGCAAGAGCTTTTGAACACGCATACCGTGTCGCCGACCTCATTCGGCCTGTCCGTCCACAACGCAACGATTGGGCAATGGTCGATGTTGCGCAAAGACATGAGTGAGCATACCGCGTTGGCCGTTGCCGCCGATTCCTTTGAAACCGCACTGACCGAGGCATTCGCGCTTTTGCAAGACGGCGCGCCATCCGTTTTAGTGATTGTCGCCGATGATCCTTTGTCCGAAGACTATCCCGTCCTGGCTACACGTGCGCCGTTTGCCTATGCATTGGCACTGGTGATTACAAAAGGCGAAGACTATACCTTAAGCTTGGAAACCACATCCGCAAGGCCGTCTGAATACCCTAACGATACAACAGTCGAGCCCTATTGGAGCAGCTTGGAGTGGGTACGCTTCCTGCTTTCAGACGGCCGACAACACACGCAACACTATATCGGCAGAAACTGGCACTGGCAGAAAAACACATGAAGACTTTAGACTATTTCCGTCGCTTTTTTGCCACACTCCTCGGCTTCATCCTCTTCGGCGTTGCAGGCGTATTGTTCAAAATCGCACTTTTGCCCTATACGCTCAAATCGACCAAAGGCGACATCAAACGCCAACTTGAAGCAAGGCGCATGATAGGCAAAGTTTGGCGTTTCTTTGTCGGCTACCTTCAATGGTCAGGCGTATTGAGCGTCCGCTTCAACGGCTTGGAAAAACTCGGCAGACCCGGCCAGCTCATTCTTGCCAACCATCCCTCGCTCTTGGATGTTGTTTTACTGATCAGCCACTTCCCCGACCCGAACGTGTTGGTCAAAAAAGACCTGTTGCACAACCCCAGCATGAAAAGCCAAATTATCGCTTCAGGCTACATTCCCAACGACGAAAGCATGGAAATGTTGGAAGAAATCGACGCCGTGTTCAAAAGCGGGCAAAGTATGCTGATTTTCCCCGAAGGCACGCGCACAGGTTGGGACGGACAGGTTAAAATGCACCGCGGCGCCGTATCGCTCGGTTTGCGCAGCGCATCGGTCATCACGCCCGTGTGTATCAAGATGACGCCGCCCAATTTTAAAAAAGGGCAACCGTGGTACAAAATCCCGCCGCAAAAAATTCATTATGAAATCACCGTCGGCGACGACATCCTGCCGGAAGAATGGCTGGCGGAAAAACCCCTGCCCATCGCCGCAAGGCGTTTAAACGAATACCTGCAAGACTATTTTACAAGGAAAACCACATGAGCAATTTAGAAAACCAAATCAAACAATTAATCATCGACAGCTTAGGTCTGGAAGACATTACCGTTGCCAACATCGGCAGCGAAGATCCGCTTTTCGGCGACGACGGCCTGGGTCTGGATTCGGTTGATGCATTGGAACTTGGTTTGGCCGTACAAAAAACCTTCGGCTTCCAGCTCGACGGTGAAAACGACAACCTGCGCGAAAACTTCGCCAACGTCAAAACACTGGCCGAGTTTGTCAAGAGCCGCCAAGCATAAGGGAGAGAGAAGATGACCGAACAAGAAGTACGCACCCTGCTGACCGATGCACTGGTTAACCTGTTTGAAATCGAACCGGAACGCATCAAACCTGAAACCAACCTCTACGAAGATTTGGAAATCGACAGCATCGACGCCATCGACCTTATCGACCACATCAAACGCGAAACCGGCCGCAAACTGCAAGCCGAAGACTTTCGTAATGTGCGTACCGTAGAAGACGTGGTTCAAGCGGTTTTAAAAGTACAACAAGATTCCTGATTTTGCTTTGAATCAGCATATTTTCAGACGGCCTTGTCAATCCGAAAGGCCGTCTGAAAATCAATCGCAACCATGAAAATATTAGGAAAACTCCTACTGACCCTTGCCAGCCTCGCGTATCCGCTCCTATGGTATTACGGCAGGGAAAACGGTGCATTTTTCTGGCTTGCAGCGGCCATGTGTGTGTTATGGCTGATACGCGCCACCATGCCGCAAACCACAGCACAACGCATTACGGCCATTATCCTTGCCGCCTTTTTTGCGGCGGTACTGGTTTTCAGACGGCCCGACTCGATGTATTGGTATCCCGTCGCCGTCAACGCGCTGATGCTTGCCGTTTTCGGCGGCAGCCTGTTTGCCAAACAAACGGTTATCGAACGCCTCGCCCGACTGCAACACCCCGACCTGCCGCCCGAAGGCGTGCGCCACACCCGGCGCGTTACGCAAATCTGGTGCGCGTTCTTTATCTTAAACGGCGCAACCGCCGCCATTTTGGCAGGCTTGCAATATTACGATTGGTGGGCAGCTTATACAGGCATTGTGTCGTATGTGTTAATGGGAATCTTATTTGCCGGAGAGTGGATTTATCGGAAATTGGTTTTGAAGGTTTAATCCATTAAAAATATTTCATCAATTAGACGAATAACCATAATGAAAAAAATCATCCTACTCACCCTGATTTCCTTCACATTTACCGCATGCTCTTCGACGTCTAAAACGCCTTTATCCCCTGAAGAAAAGGCGGAAGCCGAATACAAGAAAAATTATACGGAAGTTGCCAGCCACACCATCAAAACGCGCTCGGGAAACCTGACCGTCATTGACCGAATACACAATCGTTATTCTGACGATACTACAACCAGCAGCATGAATTTGATGATTATTCGGAAATCCAATACGGTAAAAGCAAGGGCTGCACAAACAGCCGTATTTACAGCAACTTTTGCATTATTCATTCTTGCCGGTAGTAGCGGTCATATTGGATATGAAGGCCCTGACCTGCTGGGCAAACACAATTTAAGCGGGAAGCCTATTAAACCGAATTTTGCGAATCCCGTTTTTGAACAATTCTCCCCCAAAGTTCGCGATTGGGCGGCAAAATGGTCATTTAAAGGCAATAGTGCCAATAAAAAACTATTTGTCCAACCGGGTCGTTTCTATTTGGTTTATGAAAAATTCAATAGACGAGACCGATTCTTTCTGAACAATGAAGTCAGCCTTTTGGTAGACGGACAAAGTGGCAAAACCGATCGCTTACTCCATTGCTTCAAAAGAAGTGAAAGCCATTCATTGGAAGAGTGGCAGGCAAATGATTACGAATTGGTACGCCAAACGACAAACAAACAATACGATGAATGCTTGGCACAACTCAAAGAAGATGCCAAAGCAAATACATCGAAATTATAAAACCTTAGAACCATCATGCACCTAACCCGAATCCTATCCCCCGACCTACCCCAGCACGACCTTATCGCCACCCATCCGAATTGGACGCGTGCTGATTTCAACCGTGCGGTTTTCCATCTGTCAGGCCGTCTGAAGCAGGCAGGCGTGCAAACTGCCGCGTTGTGGTTTGACGATGCCGCGCTGTTTGCCTGTGCCGTGTTGGCAGTGTGGCATTCGGGCGGAAAGGTTTTATTGTTGCCCAATTTGGCGCAAGACAATTTGGATTGGGGAAAAACGGCAGAAGCGTTTTTAACGAATTCAACAGATAAAAAGCTGTCTTCAGACGGCCTGAACATCTGGCACTTGCCTGATGTATTAGCTAAAACAGATTTGGAAGAGCTGGGCACCTATCCTGAAAACCATCTGATTCCCGACGATGCCGAAGCATGGCTGAAAACATCAGGTTCCAGCGGCGAAGCGCAGATTATTGTAAAAACCGCCGCGCAAATGCAGGCAGAAGCCCTGACTTTGGCAAATACGCTGCCATTTGGACAACACGGTGAAACCGTGATCGGCAGCGTCATTCCGCAACACCTTTACGGCTTCACATTCCGCTTTGCACTCGCGCTGACCATGGGTTGGACTATGGAGCGACAGCAGGCGGTTTATCCGGAAAACCTGCTTTCCAGCACGGCCGCACATGATAAAGTGGTTTGGATTGCCAGTCCGGCCGTACTCAACCGCTTGGGCGAAAACCGCAACTGGCAGAGTCTCGGCCATAAAATTGCAGGCATTGTCTCGGCCGGCGGCGCGTTGCCCGCAGCCACGGCGGATTTGCTGCAACAGGCTGCCGTCCGGCCGTTTGAAGTCTATGGCAGTACCGAAACCGGCGTGATTGCTTCACGTTGCGAACGCCAAGAATGGCAGCCTTTCAATGGCGTGGAAATCGGGCAAAACGAAGAAGGCGCACTTTGGGCTTCTTCGCCTTGGTCGCCCGAACGCCGTCAAACAGCCGATTTGATCGAGCCTCAAGATGACGGTTTCCTGTTACTCGGTCGCCAAGACCGTATTATTAAATTTGAGGACAAACGCGTGTCGCTGACCCAAATCGAACACGAACTTTTACAACATCCTTGGATTGCCGACGCCCATTGCGGCCGTCATCCGCAACATCAACGCATTGCCATATGGGCGGCATTGAACGCAGACGGTATCGCCGCCTTACGCGAGAAAGGCCGCGCTGCAGTCGCCGATACGCTCAAACGCCATCTGGCCGCCACGCAGGACACCATCGCCCTGCCGCGCTACTGGCGCTTTACCGACAGCCTGCCGCGCAACGCCCAAGCAAAAATCGCTGCGGCGGATTTTCAGACGGCCTTTACCGTTGCCCAAACTTCGCCCGTTTGGTCGAAAACATCATCTGACGATGAAAACAATACCGAAACCTTCATCGGCCGCGTGCCTTTAGATTTGGTTTATTTCGGCGGCCATTTTGCCACCTTCCCGCTGGTTCCCGGCGTGGTAGAGCTGCAATGGGTGCGCAACCTGATCGCGCCCCAGCCATGGGGCAAACATAGCATCATCCGCATCGAAAATCTAAAATATCAGCAATTTATCCGTCCTCACGATGAAGTGTCGGTAGCGCTGAAATACGATGAAGGCAAAAACAAACTGAGCTTTAAAATTAACAACGGAGAGCATCCGTGTGCATCAGGACGGATTGTCTTTGAAGCCGTCTGAATATACCTATTAACTTTTTAGTGGAAAACCAACAATATGCAACTCTTCCCTGCCCTAGAACAACGCTATTCCCACGAACACCAGTCCGCAGGCGAGGCTCAACGTCTGGCTCAAGAAATCGCTTTTGCACCGATTGTGTTCCAAGTTTCCCGCCTGATGGTGAAATTTGGCATTTTGGACCTGCTGAACGACCATCCAGACGGCCTCACTCAAGCCGAAATCGCTGAAAAAGCGAAAATCAGCAACTACGCGGCACAAGTCCTGCTGGAAGCTTCACTTTCTATCGGCACTGTCTTGACTCGCGACAACCGCTATTTCATCAGCAAGGCCGGTTGGTTTGTCCTCAAAGACAAAATGGCCCGCGTCAATATGGATTTCACGCAGGAAATCTGCTACCTAGGCATGTTTGATTTGGAAAAAACCCTGCAAACCGGCAAGCCTGAAGGCCTGAAAGTATTCGGCGACTGGCCGACCATTTACGAAGGATTGTCTTCATTACCAAGCATCGCGCAGGAAAAATGGTTTGCATTCGACCATTATTATTCCGACAACTCCTTCGCCGAAGCACTCAACACCGTGTTCGCCAAACCGGTTAAAAAACTGCTCGATGTCGGCGGCAATACCGGCCGCTGGGCGGAGCAATGCGTCAACCACAATGCCGAAGTCGAAGTAACCATCATGGATCTGCCGCAACAAATCGGCTTGATGCGCGAAGCGACCAAAGGCAAAAACGGAGCCGACCGTATCCACGCCCATCCGGCCAACCTGCTTGATCCTGAAATTCCGTTCCCAACCGGTTTTGACGCGATCTGGATGAGCCAATTCCTGGACTGTTTCACCGAAGAACAAGCCACCAGCATTCTTCAACGCGCCGCCGCGTCCATGAGCGAAAATACCAGCCTCTACATCATGGAGCCTTTCTGGGACAGACAACGCTACGAAACCGCCGCCTACTGCCTGACCATGACCAGCCTGTATTTCACTGCCATGGCCAATGGCAACAGCAAAATCTTCCATTCTGAAGACCTGATCCGTTGCGTTGAAAAAGCCGGATTGAAAGTAGCGGAAATTTCAGACGGCATCGGCCGCGGACACAGCATCTTGCGTTGCGTTAAGGCCGTCTGAACATCATCTTTATAAACCTTAAAAAGCAACCGACCCCAACAGCCATTGCAGCCATCGGGGTCGGTTTGTTTTTAGGTATCAGCCTTAAAACATCAGCCGCGCAACATCCATACTGCGCACACTAACGCAATCGCTACCAACAAAGCGGCAAGCAGTTGTCCCATTCCGGCCAATTTAGGCTGCCGAGCATCGATGGTTTTAAAGCCGTTGATCATCGGCGTAATCAAATCCTGTTTTTTCACAAAGCGATACAGCAAAACAGCCGCTATATGTACGCCCGCCAAAACAGCCAAAATATTAAAGAAATTGACATGGATTTTTCGCGCCAGCGTACCGGCGTGTTCGCTGACCAAATGATTCAAAAAACCGGAATTGGTAAACGTATTTTCATCGGCGGCAAATAAGCCTGTGGCCGTCTGAAAAACCAAGGCGGCCAATAAAGCGATGACCATCAGCGCGCCCAAAGGATTGTGGCCGACCAATTCGTCTTCAGACATTTGGCCTTGCGTGTAGCGGCGGATTTCAGAAAACGGACGCACGAAACGGCTGAATTTTGCCGTATCGCTGCCCCATATCCCCCAGCACAAGCGGAAAACCACCAAAGCCAGCATCAACAAGCCGCCGCGCAAGTGCCATACCAGCATATCGCCGCCTCGTGTGGCGCTGTACCACATAAAACCCATCAATAGCACCAAGAGCCAATGGAACAGGCGCGTAGGTGCGTCCCAAACTTTTATTTTTTGCTTCATTACCTTTTACTTTCTGATTTAAAATTAAATTCCTTATCTTGGAAGGTTACGCCATGCAGCCCATCTACACGCTTCCCGAATCGCTTCAGGCTTTTCAGACGGCCTTAGCATTTCCCGACGTATTCCGCCCCCGCGCCCAAGAATCGCACAAAGGCACATACGGCACGCTTGCCATTATCGGCGGTGCAACGGGAATGAGCGGTGCGGTGGTTTTGGCAGCCACAGTCGCCATGTATCAGGGGTGCGGCAAGGTTTGGGCGGGTTTCAACCAAGCCGCGCTGCCTTTTGCCATCATTCCCGAACGCCCTGAAATCATGCTTGCCACTGCGACCCAACTGATGGAGCGCAACGATGTCAGCGCACGGGTAATCGGCTGCGGATTCGGTTTGGAGGAATTATCAGAGCAGCTGCTGCCCCAAATCCTGTCAACACACCATGACCGGCCTTTATTGCTCGATGCAGATGCCTTGACACTGCTGGCCCGTTCTCCCGAATTGGCCGAACGCCTCAAATCGTACAAACATATCGTCCTGACACCCCATCCGGCCGAAGCCGCCCGCCTACTCGGTACCGATACTCAATCAGTTCAAGCCGACAGACAGAAAGCCGTAACCGAAATTAGCCAAAAATATGGCGCGACCATCGTATTGAAAGGCCATCATACATTAGTTGCCGCAACTGACGGCATGGTCTATACCAACACCAGTGGCAATGCCGGTTTGGCCACCGCAGGCAGCGGCGATGTCTTGAGCGGCATTATCGGCAGCCTGCTGGCACAAAGCATTCCGGCATTCCAGGCCGCTTGTGCCGGCGTTTGGCTGCATGGCGCGGCGGCCGATGTCATCAAACACAGCAGCCAAATCGAAACCGGCATGCTCGCCGGAGAAATCGCACCTGCCGCCCGATGGCTGCGCAATATTTTATCAAAAGAGTAATACCGTCTATATCATAAATACAAATTGCAGGCCGTCTGAAAATCAATCTCTATTTTCAGACGGCCTGGTTTATTTTTAAGTCATTTTGCAAATTAAGGTTAAGACGTGTATCCTTGACTTCCCTTAAAAACAACTTCACAACATATTATCATGAGTATCCTCAATAAAATCAGCAACTTTATTGGAAAAACATTTTCCCTTTGGGCGGCGCTCTTTGCCGGCATCGCTTTTTTCGCACCCGACACCTTCAAATGGGTCGGCCCTTACATTCCTTGGCTTCTGGGCATCATCATGTTCGGCATGGGCTTGACGCTCAAACCTTCCGACTTCGATATTTTGTTCAAACGTCCCAAAGCCGTCATCATCGGCGTGATTGCACAATTCGCCATCATGCCGGCAACCGCCTATCTGCTGGCCAAACTGTTGAACCTGCCTGCCGAAATCGCAGTCGGTGTGATTTTGGTCGGCTGCTGCCCTGGCGGTACGGCTTCCAATGTAATGACTTATCTGGCGCGCGGCAATGTAGCTTTGTCGGTTGCCGTTACATCGGTTTCCACCCTGATTTCCCCATTGCTGACCCCCGCCATATTCCTGATGCTTGCCGGTGAAATGCTGGAAATCCAAGCGGGCAGTATGTTGATGTCCATCGTCAAAATGGTTTTGTTCCCCATCGTTTTGGGCTTGATTGTCCATAAAGTCTTGGGCAACAAAACTGAAAAACTGACCGACGCACTGCCACTGGTTTCCGTTGCCGCCATCGTGCTGATTATCGGCGCGGTTGTCGGCGCCAGCAAAGGCAAGATTATTGAAAGCGGCCTGCTGATTTTCGCGGTTGTCGTACTCCACAACGGTATCGGCTATCTGCTCGGCTTCTTTGCCGCCAAATGGACCGGCCTGCCTTATGATGCACAAAAAACGCTGGCCATCGAAGTTGGTATGCAAAACTCAGGCTTAGGTGCCGCGCTTGCCGCCGCACACTTTGCCGCCGCGCCTGTTGTTGCCGTTCCCAGCGCATTGTTCAGCGTGTGGCACAATATCTCCGGCTCGCTTCTGGCAACTTATTGGGCAGCCAAAGCCGATAAAAATAAAGAATCCTAAACATCTTTAATCATAAGGCCGTCTGAACAGGGATAAACGAAATCAACGATTTCTGTCTTATCTGTTTAGACGGCCTTTATTTTGAAATCAAGCAGGATTATTGTTTGGCTGCTTCGATTTGGATATTGATGTTAACTTTTTTGCTCATACCGGCACTTACCAAATAATCCAAGCCCCATTTGGTACGGTCGATGGTGGTGCTGAAGTCGCCGCCGCACACTTCTGCTTTTGCCATCGGGCTTTGGTAGCAGTTGAATTTATCGGCTTTGAGTTTCACCGGCGCAGTTTTGCCGTTCATGGTCAGATTGCCGTCAACGGAAAGCAGTTTTTTGCCGTTGAAATTGAATTTGGTAGATACAAAACGGATTTCAGGGTATTTGTCCGCGTTGAAAATATCGGCAGATTTCAAGTGTTGGGTAAAGTGGTCAGAACCGGTTTGCAGTTTGGACAAAGGCAATACGATATCGATAGAGCCTTGGCGTTTGACGCGGTCAAATTCCAAATTGCCGGTCAAACCATAAATACCGCCGACGTTGGTGCTGGTGTTGAAATGGTCGATGGCAAAGCGGGCATTGGCATGAAATTCGTCCACTTTATAAACAGCGGCAGACGCAGCAGAAGCCAACATGGCCGAACACAATGCAAACATGATTTTTTTCATCGTCTTATCCTTAAAAGTGTGAGAAGTTCCCTATCATATCACTTTTTGATGCCAACATCTTTTGCAACTGAGAAAGACAGCGTTTCATCTTAAGAAAACTTCAGGCCGTCTAAAGAAGTGAGCAGCAAATTCAGGTGAAGCAAACACAGTTTAGTTTTATTACAAAATAGCGTGCTTCATTGCTCGTAATTGGTATAAAATACCGAGTTATTTCTACAACGGGCCGCCAAACTACCAGCCTATTTCAGACGGCCTCAGCATAAAACAAAGGAACAAAAATGCCTGAATACCGCTCCAAAACCTCTACCCACGGCCGCAATATGGCAGGCGCGCGCGCATTGTGGCGTGCGACCGGCGTCATGGAAACCGACTTCGGCAAACCGATTATCGCCATTGCCAACTCCTTCACCCAATTCGTCCCAGGCCATGTGCACCTGCACAATATGGGCCAACTGGTTGCCCGTGAAATCGAAAAAGCCGGCGGCATTGCCAAAGAATTCAACACCATCGCCATTGACGACGGTATCGCCATGGGCCACAGCGGTATGCTCTACTCCCTGCCCAGCCGCGACCTGATTGCCGACTCCATCGAATACATGGTCAACGCCCACTGCGCTGACGCACTGGTGTGCATTTCCAACTGCGACAAAATCACCCCGGGAATGCTGATTGCCGCCATGCGCCTGAACATTCCGACCATCTTTGTTTCCGGCGGCCCAATGGAAGCCGGTAAAGTTATCGGTGTGGCCAATATTCAGCCCGAGCGTCGTTTGGACTTGATTGACGCCATGATCGAATCGGCTGACGACAATATCAGCGACAAACAAGTCGAAGAAGTCGAGCAAAACGCCTGCCCGACCTGCGGCTCCTGCTCCGGCATGTTTACCGCCAACTCCATGAACTGCCTGACCGAAGCGCTCGGCCTTTCCCTGCCGGGCAACGGTTCTTATCTGGCTACCCACGCAGGCCGCAAAGAATTGTTCCTCGAAGCCGGCCGCATGATTGTCGAAATCACCAAACGCTACTACGAGCAAGACGACGAAACCGTACTGCCGCGCAGCATCGCCACTAAAAAAGCGTTTGAAAACGCCATGACCATGGACATCGCCATGGGCGGTTCCACCAACACCATCCTGCATTTGCTCGCCGTCGCCAACGAAGCCGGTGTCGATTTCAAAATGGCCGACATCGACCGCCTGAGCCGCGTTGTACCTTGCATCTGCAAAACCGCGCCAAACAATCACGACTACTACATGGAAGACGTGCATCGCGCAGGCGGCATTTTCGCCATCCTGAAAGAATTGGACAAGGCAGGTAAACTGCACACCGACGTGTATACCATCCACGCGCCGACCCTGAAAGATGCGATTGAAAAATGGGACGTGACCAACCCTGAAAACACCCACGCCATCGAGCGTTTCAAAGCCGCTCCCGGCGGCGTGCGCACCACTCAGGCGTTCTCGCAAAACCGTATGTGGAAAACCCTCGACCTCGACCGAGAAAAAGGCTGTATCCGCGATGTCGAACATGCCTACTCGCAAGACGGCGGTTTGGCAGTATTGTTCGGTAATATCGCCGAGCGCGGTTGCGTGGTAAAAACCGCAGGCGTGGACGAGAGCATCCTCAAATTTACCGGCCGCGCCCGTGTATTTGAAAGCCAAGAAGACGCAGTCGAAGGCATTTTGGGCAACCAAATCGTCGCCGGTGACATCGTCATCATCCGCTACGAAGGCCCTAAAGGCGGCCCGGGCATGCAAGAAATGCTCTACCCGACTTCTTACCTGAAATCCAAAGGTTTGGGCAAAGAATGCGCCCTTCTGACCGACGGCCGCTTCTCCGGCGGTACTTCCGGCCTGTCCATCGGCCATGCTTCGCCTGAAGCGGCAGAAGGCGGCGCCATCGGTTTGGTACACGAAGGCGACACCATCGAAATCGACATTCCAAACCGCAGCATCCACCTTGTCATTTCCGATGAAGAGCTTGCCGCACGCCGTGCCGAGATGGAAGCACGCGGCAGCAAAGCATGGAAACCGGAAAACCGCGACCGCTACGTCTCCGCAGCCCTGCGTGCCTACGGCGCGATGGCGACTTCCGCCGACAAAGGCGCAGTACGCGACGTATCGCAAATCGAACGTTAATTAACCTGACTTTAAGGCCGTCTGAACGCTTTCAAGTGTTTCAGACGGCCTTCATTCAAACGGACCAATATGGACAAATTCATTTTAGCGATGATCGGCATGGCCATTGCCCTGCTAATTATTATTGGCGGCGGGTTTATCGCTGTCGAATATTTCAAATCCCATCCTGAAGCATTCCAAGTCAAACCGCCATCAAAATAATCATTCAGCGGCATGAGTCTCAAGAGGAAAGAGCCACAGCTCAAGGCCGTCTGAACGCAGCATATATAATGAAACACATTCTTTACTGGCTGGGCGGTTTTGCCGTCGCCCTCGGCATATTCCAATACTACGAAACCCATCGCTATTCCGAAGACCAGCTCATCTACGCCCAACCGCCGCAAAATCGTACTGCCGTTGCCGATTTTGACGCCTTGGCGTATTTAAACTTCCTCCGCGCCTCAGCCAACCTGCCCGCACTGGCGCACTCGGCCACACTCGAACGCGCCGCGCGCAATCATGCCCGCTATCTGCTGCAAAACCCTGACGACGGTCATGACGAACACAATACACGCAATCCCTTTTACACAGGCCCACGCCCATCAGACCGCACGCGCAAAGCCGGTTATGCCTATAAAGGCGTACACGAAAACGTCAGTACCGGCCAGCACCAGCCAAACGAAAAAATCAACGACCACCTGCCTGCCCAACATCAGCTGGACAATCTGATGACGGCGATTTACCACCGTTTCTCCTTGCTCGATCAAAATATCGACGAAGCCGGTGCAGCATTTGAATCTCAAGGCAAACAAATCGCGTTGAGCATCAATCAGGGCGACAGCAGATTCAACAGCCTCTGCCAAAAAAACCGCCCATTATCCGACCTCAGCCGTTCGTTTTATCAAGATGCCTGTCATGGTCATGCCATTGTTTATGCGGACGAAATTTCCAACCGCAAATTCCGGCCTTACATCACCTATCCGCAAGGCAACTTCGCCTTGCCGGTTTTCCACGGCGAGCGTCCCGACCCTATGCCGCATTATGAAATGACAGGCAATCCGGTCAGCATCGCGTTCTCAGAACAATCGCCCCCGGTCAAAATGCGTTCGTTCAAACTGTATCAGGACAAAAAAGAAATCAGAGACGTCAAAATCTTAGATAAAGATAATGACCCAAACCGCCTCCTGACCGACCGCCAATTTGCGCTGTTTCCTTTACAGCCCTTGGAATACGATACCGACTACCGTGCCGTGTTCGAATACCGTCAAAACGGAAAAAACAGAACGACCGAATGGACATTCAGCACGCAAAAACCCGATTATCCTTACTTCATCGTCAAAGGCGGCGAAACGCTGGCCATCGAATCCGGACAAAAATATTTTATCCATTGGCAGGATTTTTGGTGCTTGAAACAATGCGAACGCTACAACTACCGCATGAACCGCGACACCCAACTCGACATTATCGAGCGGCAGGCCGGCGGTATCATTATCCGTGTCAACGGAAGCAAAGGCAGCAGCATCCGCTTAATGCCCGAAGGCGAAGACAGGCGCGCCATTACGCTTTATTTATGGAAATAAAGCCGTTTTCAGACGGCATGAAGCACCAAAAAACTGATAAAATACCGCCTCATCACCCTACGGCAAGCCATCCAATATGACCAAACATCCGCAAACAGCAGCCAATACCCGCTATGCCTTTGCCAGCATTGCCGCCATGTTGGCCGCGTTTTTACTGTTCGTTGCCGTGATGTTGCTGCCCTTGGGGCTGACGGCGGACACACAAGTGAGCCTGATACGGTTTTCACTCTACGCAATCGTGCTGTTTGCTGTACTTGGCGGTATTTTTTCTGTACGCGTTGCCTATTTGCGTAAAAAGAACGGAGCATGACATGACCCAAGCCGATAAAATTCCACAAGAAATCCGCCTCCAAAAAGAACGGCGCGTACTGACTTTGGTCTATGTTGACGGTGCCAAGAGCCTTCCTGCCGAATACCTGCGCGTGTACTCGCCCAGCGCGGAAGTGCGCGGACACGGTGCCGGTCAAGATGTATTGCAAACAGGCAAAGCCGAAGTCAGCATTACCGATTTAGACCCCGTTGGTCAATACGCATTGAAAATTACTTTTTCAGACGGCCACGACAGCGGCCTTTACGACTGGGACTATCTCTACCGACTGGCGCACAATCAAGATGCGCTTTGGCAAGACTATCTCGACCGCCTCGAAAAAGCCGGTGCGTCTAGAACGCCAAGTGCCGAAGATTTAAAACCCAAGCACACGCATTCCTGCGGTAGCGGCGGTTGCGGCGGAAAGGCCGTCTGAAAAAAGGCGAGACCGTAAGCTTGGATGACGGAAGGACTATTGACGGCAAAGCGTTCCTCTCTCCGCCCAAAAAAGGCCGAAAAGTGGCCATCTTCGGCGATACCCAAGCCCGTCCGCAGGCAGTGTGCGTCGCGCAAAACGCAGACGTTTTGGCGCATGAAGCAACCTTTACGGCAGGCGATGAAGAGACAGCGGAACGAGTGTTCCATTCAACCGTAGCCGATGCCGCCAAGCTGGCTTTGCAGGCCAATGTGCAACAACTTTACCTGACCCACATCAGCGCACGTTATACCGAAGAAGAACAACGCCTGATGCTGGAACGGCAGGCACAAACTATATTTCCCGCGTCGAAAGTGGTTGGCGATTTCGACGTATTCGATATCTGAATCCGTATTATTTTAAGAAGGCAGACACTATGAGCGACCACAAAACCCATTTCGGCTTCACTACCGTTGACGAAGACGAAAAAGCAGGCAAAGTTGCCGAAGTCTTCCACTCCGTGGCAAAAAACTACGACATTATGAATGACGTAATGTCCGGCGGTCTGCACCGTGTTTGGAAACATTTCACCATCAATACCGCCCGCCTGAAAAAAGGCGACAAAGTATTGGATATCGCCGGCGGTACTGGCGATTTGTCCCGAGGCTGGGCAAAACGCGTGGGCAAAGAAGGCGAAGTTTGGCTGACAGACATCAACTCCTCCATGCTGACGGTCGGCCGCGACCGCCTGCTCAACGAAGGCATGATTCTGCCCGTATCGTTGGCAGACGCTGAAAAATTGCCGTTCCCCGACAACTATTTCAATCTGGTTTCCGTCGCATTCGGCCTGCGCAACATGACGCACAAAGATGCCGCGCTGAAAGAAATGTACCGCGTATTGAAACCGGGCGGCACCCTGCTGGTGTTGGAATTCTCCAAAGTGTACAAACCTTTGGAAGGCGTGTACGACCTCTACTCTTTCAAACTGTTGCCGATTATGGGCAAACTGATTGCCAAAGATGCCGACAGCTACCAATACCTCGCCGAGTCCATCCGTATGCACCCCGACCAAGAAACCTTGAAACAAATGATGCTGGATGCAGGCTTCGACAGCGTGGATTACCACAACATGAGCGCAGGCATCGTCGCCCTGCATAAAGGCGTGAAATTCTAAGGCCGTCTGAAACAAACACAAAGGGCGTGATTGATAGACACGCCCTTTGTTTTTAAACCTTACCCAAGCCAATCTGACACAAACCAAAGGCCGTCTGAACAGCCGTAAAACGAAATCAAGGATTTCGGTTACACCATTCAGACGGCCTTAATATGTTCAAATCAGCTTATTTTCCTGCTTTCACGCTTTGCCATTGGCGGACCATAAATTTCAACGCCGCCGGTTGAATAGGCACCATGATAAAGCTGTTTTTCAAATCCTCGTCAGTCGGGAAAATCGTATTGTCGTTTCTAAACTCTTCATCCATCAGCTCCTGAGCCGGTTTGCTGGACGGCGCATAAGTAACAAAATTGCCGTTTTTCGCCGCAACTTCAGGATCTAAGAAATCATTGATATATGCATGGGCATTGGCCACATGTTTGGCATCTTTCGGAATCACAAACGAATCCACCCAGATCCCCACGCCCTCTTTCGGCATCATCACACGGATTTTTTCCTTGCCGCCCGCTTCTTCGGCACGACGTTTGGCAATGTTCAAATCGCCGCCAAAGCCAATCGTTACGCAAGTATCGCCGCGCGCTAAATCATCGATAAAACCGGACGAAGTAAAACGCTTGATGTACGGACGGTTTTTCTTCAAGACTTCCGTAGCCGCCTTAATATCTGCCGTTTCGCTACTGTTTGGATTTTTACCCATATAGTTCAACACCATAGGATAAATCTCCGCCGCGCTGTCCAAATAGCTGATGCCGCATTGTTTAAGTTTGGACGTGTATTCGGGGTTAAACACCAAATCCCATTGATTGTCCGGTAGTTTGTCCGTACCCAAAGCCTTTTTCACGCGCTCGGTATTGATGGCGAAAGTATTAGTCCCCCAATAAAATGGAACGGCGTATTCGTGATTCGGATCAACGCCTTCCATCAGCTTCATTAATTGTGGATTGAGATTTTTATAGTTGGGAATCAGGGATTTGTCGATTTTCTGATACGCACCTGCCTTAATCTGCCTACCGACAAACGCATTGGAAGGACCCACGATGTCGTAACCCGACTTGCCGGTCAATACCTTGCTCTCCAGCGTTTCATCGCTGTCATATACATCATAAGTTACTGAGATACCGTGTTTTTTCTCAAACGCAGCAACCGTCTCGGGATCGACATATTCCGACCAGTTGTAAATGCTCAATACCTTTTGATTATCAGTTTGCGCCGCCTTGTCGGCAGAAGTTTTGTCCGAGCCGCCGCAGCCGGCCAGCGCCAGCGCAGTCAGTACGATGAGGGGCAGATGTTTGGTCATTATCATTCCTTGCGTATCCGGTTGAAAATAGAGAGGCATTATAAAGCAGGCAAGCCGGGGCGGATAGGCTTCATTGCTAAAAGATATCGACCCGCTTGAGGCCGTCTGAAAGACAGCTTGCCGCCAACTTAAAACCTTTCTGCCGATAGCTTGAAATATGGTTTTGCGGTAAGATAACGCCCATTCGTTTTTAATCTCAACGCGCCGTCCGGGCCGTCTGAAATCTTTGTACAAAATTTTATCGAGACATTATGAAAACCACCGAACTACGCCAAAAATTCCTGAAATTTTTCGAATCTAAAGGCCACACCATCGTCCGCTCTTCCTCGCTCGTGCCACACGACGACCCGACCCTGCTGTTTACCAACGCAGGCATGAACCAATTTAAAGACGTATTCCTCGGCTTTGACAAACGCCCCTACAACCGCGCCACTACCGCGCAAAAATGCGTACGCGCAGGCGGCAAACACAACGACTTGGAAAACGTCGGCTACACCGCCCGCCACCATACCTTCTTTGAAATGATGGGCAACTTCTCCTTCGGCGACTACTTCAAACGCGATGCCATCCACTTCGCTTGGGAATTCCTGACTTCCCCCGAATGGTTGAACATCCCTAAAGAAAAACTGTTGGCGACCGTTTACGCAGAAGACGATGAAGCCTACAACATCTGGCTGAACGAAATCGGCATGTCTGCCGAGCGCATCGTCCGCATCGGCGACAACAAAGGCGCGAAATACGCATCCGACAACTTCTGGCAAATGGGCGACACCGGCCCTTGCGGCCCTTGCTCCGAAATTTTCTACGACCACGGCGAAGAAATCTGGGGCGGCATTCCGGGCAGCCCTGAAGAAGACGGCGACCGCTGGATTGAAATTTGGAACTGCGTATTCATGCAGTTCAACCGCGATGAACAAGGCAATATGAATCCGCTGCCTAAGCCTTCCGTCGATACCGGCATGGGCTTGGAGCGCATGGCCGCCGTCATGCAACATGTTCACAGCAACTACGAAATCGACTTGTTCCAAGACCTGCTCAAAGCCGTTGCCCGCGAAACCGGCGCGCCATTCAGCATGGACGAGCCGAGCCTGAAAGTAATTGCCGACCACATCCGCTCCTGCTCATTCCTGATTGCAGACGGCGTATTGCCTTCCAACGAAGGCCGCGGCTACGTATTGCGCCGCATTATCCGCCGTGCCGTGCGCCACGGTTACAAACTGGGTCAAAACAAACCATTCTTCCACAAACTGGTGGCCGATTTGGTCAAAGAGATGGGCGATGCCTACCCTGAATTGAAAGAAAAACAAGCTCAAATCGAAGAAGCGTTGAAAAACGAAGAAAGCCGTTTTGCCCAAACTCTGGAAACCGGTATGGCTTTGTTGGAAAACGCATTAGCTAAAGGCAGTAAAAAACTCGACGGCGAAATCATCTTCAAACTCTACGATACCTACGGTTTCCCATACGACTTGACTGCCGACATCTGCCGCGAACGCAATATCGAACTGGACGAAGCAGGCTTCGAGCGTGAGATGGAAGCCCAACGCGCACGCGCACGCGCCGCACAAAGCTTCAAAGCCAACGCCCAACTGCCTTACGAAGGTCAGGACACCGAGTTTAAAGGTTATAGCGAACGCCAAACCGAATCCAAAGTCCTCGCCCTCTACAAAAACGGCGAGCAAGTCAACGAATTGAACGAAGGCGACGAAGGTGCCGTCGTTATCGACTTTACCCCGTTCTATGCAGAATCCGGCGGTCAAGTCGGCGATGTCGGCTATATCTTCGCAGGCGAAAACCGCTTTGAAGTACGCGATACCCAAAAAATCAAAGCGGCCGTATTCGGTCAATTCGGCGTACAAACTTCAGGCCGTCTGAAAGTCGGCGACAGCGTTACCGCCAAAGTGGATGACGAAATCCGCAATGCCAATATGCGCAACCACAGCGCGACCCACTTAATGCACAAAGCCCTGCGCGATGTATTGGGCGAACACGTTGAACAAAAAGGCTCTTTGGTTACCGCCGAATCCACCCGTTTCGACATTTCCCATCCTCAAGCGGTAACTGCCGAAGAAATCGCCGAAGTAGAACGCCGCGTCAACGAAGCCATTTTAGCCAATGTTGCCGTCAACGCCGCCATTATGAGCATGGAAGACGCACAAAAAACCGGCGCCATGATGCTCTTCGGCGAAAAATACGGCGACGAAGTCCGCGTACTGCAAATGGGCGGTTTCTCTACCGAATTGTGCGGCGGTACACACGTTTCACGCACCGGCGACATCGGCCTCTTCAAAATCATCGGCGAAGGCGGTATTGCCGCAGGCGTGCGCCGTATCGAAGCCATCACCGGCCTGAACGCACTCAAATGGGCGCAAGAACAAGAACGCTTGGTTAAAGACATTATTGCCGAAACCAAAGCCCAAACTGAAAAAGACGTACTGGCAAAAATCCAAGCAGGCGCAGCACACGCCAAAGCATTGGAAAAAGAGTTGGCAAAAGCCAAAGCCGAACTCGCCGTCCACGCAGGCGCCAAACTCTTGGACAACGCAAAAGATTTGGGCGCAGCCAAACTCGTTGCCGCACAAATCGAAGCCGATGCCGCAGCCCTGCGCGAAATCGTGACCGACTTGACCGGCAAATCAGAACAAGCCATCGTATTGCTCGCCGCAGTCAACGACGGCAAAGTCTCCCTGTGTGCAGGCGTATCCAAACCGTTGACTGGCAAAGTCAAAGCAGGCGATCTGGTTAAATTTGCAGCCGAACAAGTCGGCGGCAAAGGCGGCGGCCGACCGGATTTGGCACAGGCGGGAGGGGCGGATGTTTCCCAAGTCGGCGCGATGCTGAATTCAGCAGAAGGCTGGGTTAGAGAGAAGTTAGCTTAATTCTTTGATTAAATAAGAAAGGTCGTCTGAATTATTTCAGACGACCTCTGTTATAAATTGTTTGAAGGTAAATAAATGCGTATTAGAAAAGGCCGTTATTTCCTCAGCCGAGTTGTAAAAATCAATCTTTCTCAGGAAAATTTGATAGATGCAATTTGTAATCCTGCAATTATCAAAGTTGGAAAATATAACTGGACAATAACGGATATGATAGACAAAAGGGATGATGAATCTTTACCTTTTATCTATGGTAGATTGGTTAAGTACGCTGATGATACTCAGGACGTAGTGGATGAATATAATCACACACAAGACCAGTCGATGACAGCAAACCTTGTCAAAGCATCTTCCCCATTTGTTTATTTACCTAGATTTTCTGGATTGTGTTTCTTGCATGTATATAACGGTATAGAATCCGAAACGTTTCCCCGTAGGTTTAAGAAAATTATAGAGGATGCTCGTAATTTAAAATATAACGATTTATTGATAGAGTGCGATGTAGATGCAATTTCTGACTACGCTTCTTTCCGTAATAAAATCATAATGATTAAAAAAATTACTCAAATTGAAGCTACCGTATCTCCCCCTAATCCTCTGTTTGGCAGAATTTGGAAATCTTTAAAAGAGACCTTGGAAAAAAGGAATACAAGCACACTTAGAATTAATGAGGAAAGCGAAAAAAGAGAAGGATTAAAAACAAATCTTCACGACTTGGTTAATAGTATTGAGAAAAATAATATATCTAATTACAAGCAAGAAGTTGCATTGCCTGATGCTGCTATTCTTATGGCAGCAGATGGTTACGGTACAGGAAAAGTTGCAGGGGAAGATAATAATGGAGAAATAATAGAAGTAAGGACTAGAGATGTACAAAAAAGTTTTCTATTTGAAAAAGATCCATCCCCAGATTTCTTAGCACGAAAAGCTAATGAAGAATTTATAAAAGTTAGTGAAGAAAGAAAAATGGAGCATTAAATTTGAAAGAATTTATTAGAACATTTTTTATTAGTTTTGAATTTCTTACAATTTTATTCAGTATATTTGTATATATATTTTTTGGAGAAGTCTTAGAGAATTTGTTAAAAACGATAGCATTAAACGAAGATATGCTTAAATATATTTTGCCCATTCCAGTTGCAATATTCTGCTGGATTTTTAAGGATGGGGGAAAATTTCTCCTTCGTGATACAGAGTATGCAAAAATATTGGTTCACTTAGAAGAATATAAAAAATTAAAAATATGTTTTTATGTTGGCTTTATTTATGCGGTATCTTCGTTAATAATATGTATTATTTCCGCAGTAACTTATCAAAAGACGGCATTGCATACAATAGCTTTTTGTTGCGGCGTGCTAGTTTTATCAATTGTTGCAATTAGCTTTTATCTCGCTCATGGGGAGATAAAAGACATTTTTGTTAAAAGCTCTTCATAATTGTGCATAAGATTGTTTTGCAAAATCAACGAACTCACAGCAAGTGTGGTTTTGAGTAAGCCGTAGCCTGCATTCCCACCAACCGCGTGCGTGGCTACGCCACACACCCTACCTGCGGGCGACGCAAACCTTAAGATTAAGGTGTAGGGTGTGTGCGGTACGCACGCACGCGGTTTTTGTTGCTACCGAATGATTCCAAACCATGCCGTAATCCAGTCAGCAGCAAACGCAGCTTGGGTCATGTACCAACAAAACTCAATATCAAAGGCCGTCTGAATTTCAGACGGCCTTTCTGTTTTCATTTCAAGCTAATATTTAAGCTTTTTATTCAATCATCTGACAATCAATCTTTCTCAACTGTAAAAAACAGTTCTTCCTGTTTCAAAGCATTACCGTCTGCATCGGTTAATGCTGCTTCTACTGCAGAAAACTTGATAACGGCTAGGCTGAGGCTGCCTTGCTCTGTGAGTGCAGTATTGAGGATGACGCCTGCTTCTTCTTCGCCGACTTTGATGGCAATACCGGCGGCTTCTAAAGAATCGCCGCTTAATACGGCCAGACCGCGTTTGACTTGGCCCCGGTATTGGGCGCGGGCGATGATTTCTTGGCCGGGGTAGCAGCCTTTACGGAAATGGATTGCGCCGATGATATGTTGGTTGAGCATTTGGGCAACAGCCGCTTCTTTGGTTGCGGCGCAAATCCACGGATAGCCGCTGCGGATTTCGTGCAAGTTCCACGCGTTTTCGGCTCCTGCTTGATATTCGGCTGCGTTTTCGGCTGCTGAAATTTTCAGACGGCCTGTGTGCGGCAAGGTAATTTCTACGGTGTTTTCTTGAATTTGGGCCGGGAAAGACAGTTGCGGTTCGGCAGCAGGATGAGGTTCTGCATCGTCTGCCAACTCGCCGCTGACTACTAAATCAGGCATCAGCTCGAAGACGACTTTTGCACGCAAGACAAACATTCTCAGGCGTTTGACGATGGCCTCGGTCAAATCTTGCGCCATGACCAACAGTAAATCTTCTCCGCGATTGACGACCAACATATTCGCCAACACACGGCCTTTAGGCGTATTGTATGTGGCGTAACATGCCTGACTGATAGCTAAATTATTAATATCGTTGGATAATTGGCCATGAAGAAATGAAGCTCTGTCTTCACCGCTGACACGGACAACGCCGAAAAAAGGCAGGCGGGTTTGCATAATCGACTCCTTAAACTTGTAGATGCTGAATTATCGCCCAAATTGCCGCTTATTATCAAATAAATAAATTCAGACCGTCTGAATGTTTCAGACGGCCTGTTGTTTGGGTTCAAACAATCAAAATTATTTGATGCTGACTTTGCGGATAATCACGGCTTCGGTTGGAACATCTTGATGATAGCCACGTGTCGCTGTTTTCACTTTGCTGATTTTACGAACCACGTCCATGCCGGAAGTGACTTTACCGAAAACGGCATAGCCGTAGCCTTGAGGGGTTTTGCTTTTGAAATTCAAAAAGTCGTTGTCGGCCGTATTGATAAAGAACTGGCTGGTTGCTGAATTCGGATCGCCGGTACGCGCCATGGCGATGGTGCCGACGTTATTTTTCAAGCCGTTGTATGCTTCATTGTTGATGGCTTTATCGGTGGATTTTTGAACCATATTCTCGGTAAATCCGCCGCCTTGAATCATAAAATTGTCGATAACGCGGTGGAAAATCGTGTTGTCGTAAAAACCTTTTTTGGCGTAATTGACAAAGTTTGCCACAGTTTTCGGCGCTTTGACTTCATCCAGCTCCAGTTGGATGTTGCCCATATTGGTTTCAATCACGGCATGGGTAACCGCTTGCGCTTGCACGGAAAGTGAGAGTGCGAGGGCGCACAGGGTCAGTTTGATGGATTTTTTCATATGTCTTCTCGAATGATGTATTGTGAAAATGGAATATTAACCTTGTTTCGCGTGAAATCCATAAAAAACATGTAAGATTTTTCAAGCAAAAAACATAAGGCAATCAAATCAGGCCGTCTGAAAAGGGATAAAAGCCAAATTCTTGCTCTTTATCATTCCATTTCAGACGGCCTGTTATTACGGTCAAACCGAAATCAGATTAGAAATCCAATTCCGCTTTCAGCCAATAAGTGCGCGGCATACCGACGACGGCGAAGCTGCGGTCGTATTGGCCGCGCTGTACCTGCCAGTAGTTTTTGTTGAACAGGTTTTCTACCGAGCTGCTGACGGTTAAAGTATTTTTGCCGAGCTTGGTTTTGTAGCGCGCGCCTACGTCAACCAAAGTGTAGGATGGGAAGGCGTATTGTTTTTGCGTGTCTTGGTAAGACTTACCGAAATACGAAACGTTTCCGTTCAAGGTCAGACCTTTGGCAAACGGGGTGTCCCATTCAACGCCTGCTTTGGCAATCACGCGCGGATTGGCGACTTGTACGCCGTTAACCAAATTGTCGGCGAAATTCGGATAATCTTTTACGGTTGATTGCAGATACATCAGACCGAAAGTCGGACGCAGGGTTTTGTTCAACAAGTTGGCATAGGTATTGAACTCGATACCGCGGCTGCGTTCTATGCCTTGCTCCGAACCGCTATAAGCCAAGCCCGCATTTTTGCGCGCTGCGAAATCAGTTCCTGAAGTCGTGTTGCCGCGCCAGTAGCCCGGGCGTTTGATTTGGAACGCGTTTAAAGTGGTGACAAAGTCGCCCCAGTTTTTGCGTACGCCGACTTCAAATTGGCGGCTGACGCGCGGATCTGCCATCGTTACATGACCGTCGTCATCGGTACGGATGTCGGACGGCTCCAAATCTTCCATATAGTTTCCGTAAACCACCAAATCAGGCTGCGGAACCCATGCCGCCATCAACATCGGGCTGAAACGGTTCGCATCCGCTTTGCGGCCGTTTAATTTGTTTTTCTGCTCGACGGCTTGGAAACGCCCGCCTAAAGTGAGGCGGTATTTGTTGTCGGCAAAACCAAGCGTGTCAGATACCGCCAAACTGTTTACTTTGATCACGGTATCCAATGAAGGGGTTGTATTCCATGCGCTGCCTAAGTTGGAATCCAATTTTGCCAATTGAGTAGGAATGTCGATGCTCGGATCGATAACGCTGCTTCTTGTTTGACGTGCGCCTTGATAAGTAGTGCGTTTGCGGTCGATGCGGTCAAATGCGGTACTCCAGTTGTGGCTTACCGGACCGGTTTCAAATTCTCCACGCGCAGTCAGATTCATACTGAGCGTTTTAAAACGCTGGTCGGTCAAACGCGCGCGACCGGAATTATAGGTCAAACCGCTGCTTGTAACGGTAGGAGAGGCGAAATTGCCATAATAGCGCGCATTGTTGTAGCCGATGCCGCCTGTAATTTGGGCATTTTCAAACGCATCCCATTCAAAAGTCAGCATATTGGTCTGACCGCGCGTGTTTTGAGCCTGCCAGCTCGGCGCCAAATTCACTTTGCCTTCAGGTGCGTCAAACAAGTGGCCGTTGGCGTTTTGAATGTCCTGCATACGCGCGCGGCCGCCGTTGGTTTTGCGTTTGGCGTAGATGGAATCGAACGCCACACGCACTTTTTCGCCGCGATAATCAGCATTCAATGCAAATTCTTTGTTGTCTTCGCTGTAACCGTGACGCGGAGTGTCGCCATGGCGCAGTTTGCCGTTGGCGCGCACGCCGAATTCTTTGTTTTCTCCGAAGCGTTGACCTAAATCGAACGTACCTTGGGCACGGTTGTTGCTGAACCAGCCCAAACCGATTTTGCGGTTGCCTTCATCGGCGGCTTTTTTGGTTTCGATATTGACGGAACCGGATACCGCGCCTTCAGGGTCCATGCCGTTTACGGCGGTGGAGGCGCCTTTAATCAGTTGCGCAGAACCGACTTGCACGCTGGCCGTGCCTTGTGTGCCGTACATACCTGCCAAACCGTTGACGCTGAATTGGCGCGCATCAAGTTGGTAACCGCGGAAATACAGGCCGGTCAATGTGTTGCTTTCGCCGCCGAACTGCCAAACGGAAGCGTCTTTTTTCGCTACAGCATCCACCAAAGTACGCGCTTCGGTGTTGTTGAGGGCTTGTTCGTCGTAATTGACGACGGTAATCGGCACGGTAAAGGCGTTGGCTTTGCCCAATACGCCCAAGTTTACGCGGTCGCGCAAGTCGCCGTCGCTGGCGATGGAGTAAGAACGGGCGGCTTTGACGCGTTTGGCGTCGGCGCGGACATTGACTTCCTGCAACTGCTGTTGCACAGGGGTTTCGGGTGTCGCTTCATCGGCGGCGTAAGCGAATGCGCTCATAATCAAAAGCGGCATCAGGGCTAATTTGCTGTTCATAAAAATACCTTCTGGTTTGAAATATTAATAATTCTTATATCGAGTAAAAAATTACAAAGTAATTTAGTTTTATGATTATATTTGATAAGATTTCTGCTTTCCACAAAAACAAATAAGAACCGTTTGTAAATACAAAAATACAACAGTTCAGAAAACTATTATTACAGTTACCATAGCCAAATAAATTTGCCGTCCTTTCAGACGGCCTTTACATCCTTTCAGAGAACACCCCATGCAAAAATGGCAAATCGAGCTTTATTCCACGCCGTCTTGGCTGTTGCAGACCTTATTGATGGTCGCCTCAGCCTCGGCGGTCATTCTGTTTTTTGCACGCAATACACGCTTCGGGCGCGAGTTTAGCTATATCCTGCGGCTGTGCCTAACACCGAAAAGCGCGGTCAAAGTCTTGCTGCTGATTACGGCGATGATTACGCTGCTGCTGACCGAAGTACGGCTGAATGTGTTGAGTACCTTTATGTCCAAAGGGCTTTACGACTCGATGCAGGATTTGAACGCCTCCGCGTTTTGGATGTTTGCAGCGATGAATGCAGGCGTGGTGTTGATACGGGCGTTTAACAACGTCGTCAACGACTTTCTCGATCAAGGCTTGGCGATTAAATGGTCGGAGCGGCTCAATGAAGTTTTGACTTCACGCTGGCTTGCCGACAAAAACTACTACCGCCTGCAAATGCGCCACCACGCGCCGGACAACATCGACCAGCGTATCCAACAGGACGCACAGGATTTCATCGCCTCGACCATAGAATTTGTGCGCGGCATGGTCAATTCGGTCGTTACCTCGCTGGAATTTGCCGTTGTTTTGTGGGGCTTGGCAGGCATCCTGACCGTGTTCGGCGTCGACATTCCGCACGGCATCGTTTGGTTTGTCTATATGTTTGTGATTTTGGCGACCTTTATCGCCATGTGGATAGGCAACCCTTTGATTCGTTACAACTATGAAAACGAAAAGCTCAACGGCGACTATCGTTATTCCCTCATCCGCGTACGCGACCACGCCGAAAGCGTGGCGTTTTACAGCGGCGAAAAACACGAACACGACCAGCTTTCCGACCGCTTTAAAGCCATTATCCGCAACCGTTGGCGCATTGCGCGACAAAGCGTTTGCCTGAGCGGCTTCAACGATATGTTCACTAACGGCATCAAACTCTTCCCCATTATTTTGCAAGCTCCGCGCCTGTTTGCCGGACAAATCAAAATCGGCGACATCCAGCAAACCGTCCAAGCCTTCGCACGACTGCAAAACGCGCTGTCTTTCTTCCGGATGTTCTACAATAAATTCACCGCCTACCGCGCCCGATTGGAGCGTCTGTACGGCTTTTTGCTGAGCACGGAAGAAAAACACAGCGCGCAGCAACCCGACCTTACCGAAGTTTCAGACGGCCTGATCTTAGAAAACGTTGCCCTATACCGCCACAACGGCGAAGTTTTATTGGACAGCATCAACATCAACCTTAAAAGCGGCGATTCCCTGTTGATACGCGGCCCGAGCGGTTGCGGCAAAACTTCGTTGCTGCGCACGCTGGCAGGGCTTTGGCCTTTTGGCAGCAGCGGTAAAGTCAGCCATCCGCCGCATCAAGACATCCTCTTCCTGCCGCAACGCCCATACACAGCGCAAGGCAGCCTGCGCGATGCGATTTGTTATCCCGACATCGACAAACAACATCCCGAGTTAGCCGAAGCCATGAATACTTGTCGATTAGGTTATCTGGTCGATAAATTAGATAAAACCGATGACTGGCAACACAAACTCTCCCCGGGTGAACTGCAACGCGTCGCCTTCGTCCGCGCCCTGCTCTCGCAGCCTAAAGTCATCCTGCTCGACGAAGCCACCGCCGCCTTGGACGAACCGACCGAAGCCATGCTCTACCGTGCTTTAAAACAAAAACTGCCCGACACCATCATCATCAGCATCGGACACCGCAGCACGCTCAACGAATTCCATGATTTATGCCTTGATGTCGGTTATGTACAATGCTGAATTAAGAGCATACCAAAGGCCGTCTGAAACAGTGAAAAACGAAATCAAACGATTTTGTCAGTGCCGTTTCAGACGGCCTTTTCAAACGCCATGGCATGTTTATTTGCTATACTCTGCATTGTGTTAACGTCGCCTAAAGAATATTGATGAAAACCCTGGCCCTCATTCCACATTACAACCACCCGACCACCATCAGCCACGTTGCCGAAACCATGCGCGGCTTCGGTTTAAACGTTTTAATTGTGGACGACGGTTCACGCGAAGAATGCAAACCTGTATTGCAGGCTTTGGTTTCAGACGGCATCGATGTCCTTTACCGCCCCATCAACGGCGGCAAAGGCGCAGCGGTCAAAACCGGTTTGGAATACGCCGAAGAGCATGGTTATACCCACGTCTTGCAGGTTGATGCAGACGGCCAACACTGTTTAAACGACACACCCAAACTCCTTGCCGCTGCGGAACAAAATCCAGAAGCCGTTGTTTGCGGTTGGCCGCAATACGGCAACGACGCGCCCAAAGCACGGCTTTACGGACGCAAAATTACCGACTTTTGGAATATGCTGCACACTTGGTCATGCGACATCAAAGACGGCATGTGCGGCTTCCGCCTCTATCCGCTTGCACCTGCGCTTTCGGTCGTCCGCGAAGAAACCGTAGGCGACCGTATGGACTTCGATACGGAAATCCTTATCCGCCTGTACTGGCGCGACGTCAAACCGGTTTGGATTAAAACGCCCGTCCAATACGCCGCCGACGGCGTGTCCCACTTCGACGCCTTTGCCGACAATGTCCGCATCAGCAAAATGCACACACGGCTGTTTTTCGGCATGTTGAAACACCGATTGGGTAAAGTTTTTGGAAAGGCCGTCTGAAACCATGACCGACAATAAACAAACCCATTGGGCGGCGCAACCCGAACGCGGCAGCCGCCTGTTTCTCGCCCTGACCACGCTGATGGTGCGCTATCTGCCGGCCTTTTTGATGAGGCCGTGCATTTGGTTTGTGGTGCTGTATTTTTATGCAACTGCGCCCAAACCGCGCCGTCATGTCTTACGCTATCAAACCCGTCTTCAGACGGCCTTTCCCCATATCGTCCTGCCGAAACACAGCGTATTCAAACAATTCGTCGCATTTGGCGAAGCAGTTTGCGACCGTTTTGCCGTGTGGCAACGCAAAATCCGTTATGAAGATTTGGTGATTGAAGATCCGGACGACATCTATTCGCAAGTCAAGCGTAACGAACGCGGCCAGATTTTTGCCTGTTCGCACTTGGGCAATACCGAAGTTTGCCGTGCGCTGGTGTCGCACCATAAAGATTTCAGACTCAACGTATTGGTGCACAGCAAACACGCGCAGGCATTTAACGAGGCATTGCAAAAAGCCGGCGCAGATCATATCCGCCTGATTCAGGTGACAGATTTGGACACCACCCTGATGATGGAATTGAACCGCCGTATCGAAGACGGCGAATGGATTGCCATCGCGGCCGACCGCGTACCTGTACGCGGCGAGAAAACCGCCGACATTAATTTCTTAGGCCACACCGCCCCTATGCCGCAAGGCGCATGGCTATTGGCTTCGCTTTTAAAAACGCAAGTAAACACGCTGTTTTGCGTCAAACAAAACGGCCGCCATCATTTGAAACTGCGCCGCTTTACCGATACTTCCAGCTGGAAACGCGGCAACCGCGAGGCAGCCGTCAAAGACGCGATGCAGGGTTTTGCCGACATTTTGGCGCAAGAATGTGCACAAAATCCGCTACAATGGTTCAATTTTTATGATTTTTGGGGCGAAGACGCCGTCTGAAACCAACACACTTACTCTTTTAAACCATGAAAAAACACATCTACTGCCAACACAGCTTTGAAACCGAAGTTCCTTTTTTTGACGTAGATGCCATGCACATCGTGTGGCACGGCAACTATGTCAAATACCTTGAAACCGCACGTTGCGCTTTTCTGTCTTCCATCGGTTATGACTACAACGAAATGGGACGGCAGGGGTACAGCTGGCCGATTGTGCAGATGAACCTCAAATACATCCGCCCTGCCCGTTTCGGCCAAAAAATCCGCGTTGATATGGACATCGTCGAGATCGAAAGCTGCCTGCGTATCGATTACACCATTTACGATGCTGAAACCAATGAAAAGCTGACCCGCGCTTCGACTACCCAAGCCGCAGTTTCGCTTTCAGACGGCCTGATGCAATTTCAAACGCCGGACAGCTGGTTGGAAGCCGTCAAAAGACATCCGACATTTAAGGCCGTCTGAAAAATTTAACGATTAAACCAATCTTTGTCTGCGTACAAACATTACCCTTTATAATTTTAAATTTCCGTTTTCAGACGGCCTTTGTCCTCAAACCGCACACATTATGCTACTGAACCTCAACCGCTTTGCCTTTCCTGTTTTCTTAAAAGAAACCCGCCTGCTTACCGCCCTCGCCCTGCCTATGCTGTTGGCGCAAGTGGCGCAAGTGGGCATTGGTTTTGTCGATACGGTGATGGCCGGTGGCGCAGGCAAGGAAGATTTGGCCGCGGTGGCTTTGGGTAGCAGCGCGTTTTCTACGATTTACATTACCTTTATGGGCGTGATGGCGGCGTTGAACCCGATGATTGCCCAGTTGTACGGCGCAGGTAAAACCGAAGAAGTCGGCAAAACAGGAATGCAGGGCATTTGGTTTGGTTTGTGTTTGGGCGTATTTGGTATGCTGTTGATGTGGGCGATGATTACGCCGTTCCGTCATTGGCTGACATTGAGCGATTATGTTGAAGACACGATGGCGCAATATATGTTCTTCACCAGCTTGGCAATGCCGGCCGCCATGATACACCGCGCCCTGCACGCTTATGCCTCCAGCTTGAACCGTCCGCGCGTGATTATGTTGGTCAGCTTCGCGGCATTTGTGTTGAATGTGCCGCTGAACTATGTGTTTGTTTACGGCAAATTCGGTATGCCTGCTTTGGGTGGTGCAGGTTGCGGCGTGGCAACGGCGGCGGTATTTTGGTTCAGCGCATTGGCTTTGTGGCTTTATATCGCCAAAGAAAAATTCTTCCGTCCGTTTGGCTTGACAGCAAAAATCGGCAAACCCGATTTGACGGCTTTCAAACAGATTTGGAAAATCGGCGCCCCCATCGGCTTGTCTTATTTTCTAGAAGCCAGCGCATTTTCGTTTATCGTCTTTTTGGTGGCGCCATTCGGCGAGGATTATGTCGCCGCACAACAAGTCGTCATCAGCCTGTCGGGTATTTTGTATATGGTTCCGCAAAGCGTTGGCTCGGCAAGCACGGTACGCGTTGGCTTTTCGCTCGGGCGGCGCGATTTTTTGCGGGCGCGTTATATTTCAGGCGTGTCGCTGGTGTTGGGCTGGATGCTTGCTGCCTGCACCGCGCTGCTCTTGGTCATCTTTCGCTTTCAGTTGGCCGGTATGTACACCAACGATGCGGCCGTATTAGGCATTGCCGCGACCGTTTTATTTTTCGCCTCCCTATTCCAACTGGCAGATGCCACCCAATGTATCGCTTCATATGCGCTGCGCGGCTATAAAGTGACCAAAATGCCGATGTTCATCCATGCCGTGGCTTTCTGGGGTTGCGGCCTGTTGCCCGGCTACCTGCTTGCCTATCATGTCGATATGGGTATTTACGGCTTCTGGACCGCGCTGACCGTTTCGCTGACGATTGCCGCCATTGCATTGGTATGGTGCTTGGAGCTTTGCAGTAAAGAGAGGGTCAAATCGCATAAGGCCGTCTGAAATTTCTTTCAGACGACCTTCATTGATATTTCATTTACGGCTTATTCACTCTTAAGGAAAAAAATGTTTTCAACTTCCATTATAGAAAAACTTGCTTACTATGTTTATTGCTTGATTGACCCTAGAGACGGCAATATTTTCTATGTAGGTAAAGGCGTGGGCAATCGCGTTTTCCATCATGCCCTAGGTTCATTACAAGAAACAGAAAAGCCAAGTGATAAAATTGCTTTGATTAGGGAAATACATAAAAGCGGAAACCAGCCCGTGTATTACATTCTGCGGCACAACATCCAAACAGACAAACAGGCTTTTGAATATGAAGCAATGGCAATAGACCTACTCTCCCTAGTCAAGCCGAGCCAGCAGCCGCTGACTAATATTCAAGGGGGTGCGCATTCTTCAGAAGTAGGATTAATGAGTTTGTCGGAATTAAAACGAAAGTATGATGCTCAAGAATTAAAAACTGATAAACCCATTGTTTTAATTACGATTAATAACGAATATGAGAAACTAAAAAAAGGCATTAGATCCGGAAATATTCCTGAAGCCAATAGGGATAAGGAAATTTACGAACGCACACGGAAATATTGGAAAATCGGAAGCCGACGTGAAAAAGCAAAATATGCAGTTGCAGTCTATCGCGGCTGGACATTGGCAGTGTATGAAATCGAAAGATGGATTTCTGCCGACGATATTATTCAAGGCCGTTGGATGTTTGAAGGCAAGTCGTTACCAGAAGGCTCCGACATTTATGAAGAAATCGTGAATAAGCTGACCTATTCTTCCCAAGAAAATTATAAAGCGCCCCAAAACCCCATTACCTATCGTAATTGTTAAATAGTAAGTTTTCAGACGACCTGAATCCACAAAATCACAAATCATCATGCAACCCATCCAATACCAAACCGACCTTACCCCTTACAACACTTTCGGCCTCAAAGCCCAAGCCCAAGCCTTTATCGCGCTCAAACACGCCGACGAATTGCGCGACATCGTCCGGCTGCCCGAGTTCGACCGAGATACTGTTTTATGGCTCGGCGGCGGCAGCAATATCCTTTTGATGGAAGACTACGCCGGTCTGGTTGTGCATATGGAAAACAAGGGAATACGCGAAATTGAGCGTTCAGACGGCCTGGTTTATATCGAAGCGCAGGCCGGGGAAATTTGGCATGATTTTGTTTTGCATACGGTTGGACTGGGTTTGAGCGGGCTGGAAAACCTCAGCCTGATTCCGGGTACGGTCGGCGCGTCTCCGGTACAAAACATCGGCGCATACGGCGTTGAAGTCAAAGATGTTATCCATAGCGTCCGCTGCTTTGATTTGAATACGGAAACTTTTGTCGAGCTTTCCAATGCCGATTGCGATTTTGCTTATCGTGAAAGCCTGTTCAAACAGGAAGGCAAAGGCCGTTATGTGATTGTTTCGGTTGTATTTGCGTTGAAAGAGCATTTTGTGCCGAACTTGGGCTATGGCGATTTGGCGGCAGCGGTTGCCGAACTGAGCCAAGGCCGGGAAGCAACTGCCAAAGATGTTTCCGATGCAGTGTGTGCAATCCGCAACAGTAAACTGCCTAATCCTAACGTACTTGGCAATGTCGGAAGTTTCTTTAAAAACCCAGTTGTCAGCGCTGAAAAAGTGGCCGATTTGTTGCAGCAATACCCAAATATGCCACGCTATCCGCAGCCTGACGGTTCGGTCAAACTCGCGGCCGGCTGGCTGATTGACCAATGCCGTCTGAAAGGCCATCAGATCGGCGGTGCGGCCGTGCATGACAGGCAGGCTTTGGTTTTGGTGAATAAAAACAACGCATCCGCGCAAGATGTCCACCAGCTGGCACAATATGTTTGTAATACAGTATTTACTCAATTTCAGGTAGAATTACACGCAGAACCCAACTGGCTGCCGACTTCATACAGCCTATAAAACAAAGGAGTGTATCCCATGCCGCGCATTGCTAAAGTCAACACTTACACACGAATCATCAATGCCAGCCTCGCCTTGTTCAACGAAGAAGGCGAGCGCAATATCAGCACCAACCACATTGCCGCCCACTTGGGCATCAGCCCAGGCAACCTCTACTACCATTTCCGCAACAAAGACGAAATCATCGTCCAATTGTTCAAACGTTACAGCGAAGCCCTGCTTGCCTATCTTAACGAAGCCGTGTTGCCGTCCAATGTGGAAGACTCCATCAACTACATGGCCGGTATTTATAATGTGATGTGGGAATACCGTTTCCTTTTCAGCGATGTGAACACCCTGCTTGCCCGCAGTGCCGAATTATTGGGCGAACACAATACCTTTACCCAAGCCAAAGTATCCCCGCTGTTGGTCAACCTGCTGACCCAGCTCAACGGCTTGAACATCATCAGCGCAGACCAAACCGCCATGAACGACCTTGCCGTCAATATGTGGATGGTGACGAAATACTGGTTCGACTTCGACAGCTCCCTGCGCGGCCGCGCCAAGTTGACCGAAGATTCCAAAGTACGGGGCATCAGCCGCACACTCAGCCTGTTGCGCCCTTACCTCCTGCCGGAACACCGTGCCGAATTCGACCAAAAAATCGGCAGCAACCATTAAATTTTCCATACAAAGGCCGTCTGAAAACGTGGCTTTAACCAAGTTAAAGCTATTTTCAGACGGCCTGTTAATTTTCGGATGCTTTATTTATGCACCTTCCCGATATTTCCATTCTCGGCTTAGGCTATCTCGGCCTTCCGCTGGCACAAAAATGTTATGAGCAAGGTAGTCAGGTAGCCGCCGTCAAACGCAACCTGACCTCCGACGACATCAATCTGCCGATTGAACTCGACATCCTCGATTTAAATCAAGAAGATATTTTTCATAATTCGGCATTGTGGCAAAACCATATCAACAAGCCGACATGGTTCTGCCTGCTTCCGCCTTCGTCATTAAACCATTACGACGATACCCTGAAAAAATGGATTCAGCTTGCCGAGCGATGCAAGGTACAACACATCATCTTTACCGGCAGCACCAGCGTATATGGCGACCAGGCGCGCATATGTGATGAAACCACGCCGCCCGATCCGCAAACCGAATCCGCCCGTCAAATCCTCGCGGTTGAGCAAGCCTTGCTGGAAAGTGCCGTCCCCCATATCGACATATTGCGACTGGGCGGACTTTATTCTGCCGACCGTCATCCTGTTACCAAGCTGGTTCAAAAAACACGCATTCAAGGCGGCAACCAACCCGTCAATATCCTTCATAAAGACTTAGCCGTCCAAATCCTTTTTCAGACGGCCTGCCAAGCCGACGGCAAACGTATCCGCAATATTGTCGAACCCCGCCACCCAAGCCGGGCCGAATTTTATACTGCAGAAGCGGCCAAACTCGGCCTGCCTGCTCCTGATTTCATCGTTGATGATGAAAGCAATGGCAAAATTGTAAATACCGTTTGCGCAGACGGACTAAGCCTGTAAAATTGCGACTCAACCCATTCATCCGTTTCAGACGGCATTTAGAGTAAACCATGTCCGCCCTATTTCCCATTATCAACCACCTGATACAGCAAAATCCGGAGCAACAGCGCGAGCTGTCTGAATTTGCAGGCAGCATCATCTGCATCAGCCTGACCGGTTTCAGACTGACCGGACGTATCAGCGAACAAGGTTTTCTTGAAACCGCAAACGACACTGCCGACACCAACATCACATTCCACAACAGCGCCATCCAAAAAATCCTCCAAGGCGGCCAGCCCGGCGTGGGCGACATCAGCCTCGAAGGCGACTTGGTATTGGGCATGTCCGTCCTTCCTATTTTAGGCGGATTGCGCTATTATCCGAGCGAAGATTTGGCGCGTGTATTCGGTCATGTGGCCGCAGAAAGCATCAGCTCGCGTGCCGGCGACATCGGCCGCACCATGAAAAAAATCGGCAAAAGCATTGCCGAGCAAATCAGCGACTTTTCACGCGAACCCGAATCCCCTGTTATCGACCAAGCCACGCTTGCCGCATGGCTGGAAGAAGTGGACAAACTGCGTGACGACGTTGCCCGCCTAAACGAACGCCTCGACCGCCTCGAGCGCGATATCTGGATAGATTAAATACTTAATTTCAGACGGCCTACTACCATGAAAAGCCCATTTAAAAACATCGGTATCGTTACGCGTCCCAATACGCCCGAGATTCAAGATACCGTCCACACATTGGTTTCTTTTCTGCGCGAAAACGGCTTCACCATCTATCTGGATGAATTGAGCGTAGAAGAACACTGCGTCTATATCCAAGATTCCGCCTACTGCGAAACCGTCAACAAAGCCCAACTGGGCAAATACTGCGACCTCGTCATTGTGCTCGGCGGCGACGGTACCTTCCTCTCCGCCGCCCGCGAAGTCGCCCCGCGCGCCGTCCCCATCATCGGCATCAATCAAGGCCACTTGGGCTTTCTCACCCAAATCTCACGCGACACCATGGTTGAAGGCATCCGCCCCGTACTGGAAGGCAAATATCTGCCCGAAGAACGCATCCTCATCGAAGCCAGCATCATTCGTGACGGCGAAACCATCGAACGCGCCCTCGCCCTCAACGACACCGTACTGTCTCGTGGCGGCGCAGGCCAAATGATCGAATTTGAAGTCTTTATCAATCAAGAATTTGTCTATACCCAACGCTCGGACGGCCTGATTATTTCCACACCGACAGGTTCGACCGCCTACGCTCTTGCCGCCGGCGGCCCCATCATGCAGGCCGACCTGCACGCCTTCACGCTTGTGCCTATCTGCCCGCAATCCATGACCAACCGCCCGATTGCCATCTCCGACACCAGCGTGATCGAAATCCTCATTACCAAAAGCGGCGACGCACGCGCACATTTTGACGGACAATCCCATATCGACGTACAAAACTTCGACCGTATCATCATCCGCCGCTATCACAACCCCTTGCGCGTCCTCCATCCCACCGATTACCAATACTTCAAAACCCTGCGCCAAAAGCTGCATTGGGGCGAACAATTGATTTAAACACCACTTCAATAAATAGGCTGACCATGAAAACCATTTCCCAAACCTTAATCATCGCGCTGTGCGCCCTTTCCTCCCTCTCCGTCTCCGCACACGGCATGCACAAAAGCAAACCCTTGTCCTTTGAAGAATTGCCGAAAATCTGCCAGCAATACTTTACCCGTGCAGATGCATGTTACCAAAAAGCAGGTGATAAAGCATCGTTCCAACGCGACAACACAAAATACCTGCGCCAAATCCTGCCCGCCGCCGACGTAGGCCAACGTGAACGCATGTGCCAAATTGCCATGGATACATTCGCTGAAAAAACAAAAGGCTTAAATTGCGAATAAAGACCTCTGTCTTAGCTCTAGCAATTTTTGATTTCATAAAAAGGCCGTCTGAAACATTGGATTGTTTCAGACGGCCTGATTACAAGGTTCTTACCTATTAAGAAGAAACCACAAAATCCACTGTATGCGCCTCACTGTAATCAGGAATTTCTAGCTTTTCTATCATGCGGTGCAACACATCATTCGGCACAGAATGTTCGCGGTTACGGTTTTGCGATAGCAATCGCGTGTAAGGCACTTCCAAATAAATAAGATGCACGCGCGCGCCGTAATCGGCAAACATCGGCAGCCATTTGCTGCGCAGGTCGCGGTTAAGATTGGTCGCATTAAAGACAAATGACGTACGGGCGCGTAGGTATTCTTTTGCCTGCTCCTTACCCAAACGCACGGCTTCGGCGGTATGTTTGGAATCTGCGGGATCAAGTTTGCGCTCACGGCGAATCTCATCCAGCGACAGCATGGGCAGATGGGCAAGATGTTGCCTGATGTAACTGTCTTTGCCGCTGCCTGCTATGGCGCACATGGCGTACACATCAAAGGTCCGGTCATCAAACGGCTGATAATCCGGCATTTCGCTACGGCCGTTAAGATAGAGATAGCGTCCGTAGTCGCTGGCAAAAGTACGCGCCTTGCCCCAACAAGCATTTTCTTCACAGAGTTCACGAAACAAATCAATGCGCAGCAAAATATCCTGTTGGTCGCAACATATACGGCCTAAAACATCGGCTTTAGCAAGCATAGCAAGATACGCAGTGTTAACCTGCAAACTGGCCGCTATGACGGCTCGCTCAGGATCAGGCTTGTTAATTGCCCATAAGGGTAATCCGTGCAAACGCACAAGTTTGGCGATGGCTTCTCTTACGGCAAACGGAGCGGCAAGTTCGGTATACAGCAAAGTACGGGCGGTATGTTCGCCTTTTTTTGCGTGATGCGGCGAAACGATACGCTCTTTACCGTTTTCAATTTCACGCTTGGTCGTACTGCGTTTTTCTACGTCGTGCAGCATGGCGGCGGCAAACAAGATGTGTTGCTCCTGCTCGCCGAGTGCTTGGAATTCGGGCAGTTGCAGCAGGGCTTCGCACACCATTTTGGTATGCGTAAATACATCGCCTTCGGCATGCCATTCAGGATCTTGGGGAACGTTTTTCATATCGGCAAACCAGCTGAAACGACGTTCTAAAGCTTGCCAATCAGGAAGTTGGCCGGGTATGTAATATGGGAATGTCCACATGGTTGTCTTTCTTATTATTGGATAATTGGACTTTAGGCCGTCTGAAACTGCCAGCTTTGCCAATGGTATTTGTCGTAGTCGATAAGACGGGCAGGCTTCCAAGTTTTCGTCCAATGAACATCGGTTTTAACGTGCTTGGCTCGTACCAATTTGAAAAGGTTGTCGAATTCATTGGATTGAACAGATAGGTTGCCGTTGTTGGTGGCAAAATCAGCGGCGTTACGGATAACAAAACCTTCGCTGCATGCTGCTCCTGTATTCGGATCGTAGCCGCCAAGTTTGCCGGCAGTTTGTACGCTCTCCGTCCACGACTCTCCCAGATTAGCGGCCAGCCATTGCGCTAAAGCAATATCTTCATTGGCGTATTTTTGAGTGAAATCTACAAGCGGCTGAAAAATGGGAATTTCTGGCACAGTCGGAAAATCAAACAGCTGCGCATAAAATTTAACCTCTTCCCATGAAAGCCAATGTCCGCCACGACGGACGGCGAATAGATAAAAATAGCTTTCCAGTTGAGAATAGGCAATCGAATGAATGCCGTACATATTCTCGCCAAAAAGTTCGAGATCGCCCAAATCATCTTTGATTTGCTGCCATCGTTGCAGCAAAGGTTTATCCCACGGATGCTGGGTAGGTGCAGTATGACTACGGGCATAGAGGCCGTGTGCAGCAAAGCAGTTGTTTTGCCCATCTAATTTTTCGGTTAAAACCAATTTCGGCAGCTCGGCAAAATATGAAAGGAAGCCGCGCGGCATAAAACGGTCGTCAGAGGTTGTACCGAGGCTGATGGGCGCATGCAGGCTGCGGGCGTATTTTTGAGGTTCGTTATTTGTCATAATATTTTTTCCTTTTTATTTATTTTTTAATTTTCTTTTCAAGTGTTCCCAGAGACTGGTTACATTTTCCCCACTACATTTTCTTGTTTGGAAACCAATAGTTGGTCAACTTTTAGATTCTCAGTGTCGATGATTTCAAACTTATAACCGGCATAAACCAGAAAATCCGTGCGCTTCGGGATTTTGCGCAGGGAATACATCATAAAGCCGGCGATGGTTTCGTAGTTTTCCGAATCGGGAAACTCTTCGATATCCAGCGCGCGCATCACGTCGGCGAGCGGGGTCGCGCCATCTACCAGCCAGGTGTCTTCGGTGCGGCGGATGATTTGCGGCTCTTCTTCGGTATTAACCAACTCGCCCATGACGATGCTCATCACGTCTTTCAGCGTTACCACACCGACCACCAGCGCGTATTCGTTCACCACTACGGCAAAGTCTTCGCCGGAAGTTTTGAAGGTTTCCAAGACATCGTAAAGCGATAGCGTGTCAGGGATGAACAAGGCTTTGCGCAACACGCGCTTGTCGGTCAGTCGGACGTCTTTTTCTTTTAAAAATAAAGTCAGCAGCGTGTGCGATTCGATATAGCCGATGACGCGTTCCAAATCGCCGTCGCATACGAGGAATTTGTTGTGCGGTTTGTCCGACATCATTTCCAACACGGTATCGCTGTTGTCGTTTTTATCAAAATAGACAATGTATTCGCGCGTGCTCATGGTGGAAGTTACCTTGCGCTCTTGCATATCGAAAATGTTTTCAATCAGATAGTGTTCTTGTTCTTTCAACACACCAGCCTGCGCACCGGCATCGACGACGGCGTAAATGTCTTCCGAGGTCAGTTGCTCCTGACGAACGGTGGAAATTTTGAAGAGCTTGAATATTGCGTTTGCCAATCCGTCAAAAATCAAAATAAACGGCTTTAAGATAAAAATTAAAAACATCATCGGCCGTACAATGCGTACCGCCACCGCTTCAGGGTAGGTCATCGCTACGCGCTTGGGCATCAGGTCGGCAATCAGGATAAAGCTGCCTGTTACCAACGTAAATGTCAGCAGCGACGCAACGGTACTGCCCCAACTGCCAGCGTTTGCCAACAAGCCGTCAAAATAGGGGCGCACCGCCGCCTCTCCGACGATACCGGCAAGAATGGCGACGGCGTTCAAACCGATTTGGACGACGGTAATAAAACTGCCCGGTTGCTGCTGCATATTGAGCACATCCAGCGCGCGTGTATCGCCACCGTCTTTCGCCATGACCTGCAATTTGATTTTGCGCGCCGAAGCAAGCGCGAGTTCGGAACAGGACACAAACGCGCTAATGACAATCAGCAGGCACAATAATAGTAAGGCTTCGAGAATATTCATGAAAAATTATGTGTGGTATAGGTTAAAAACATTCAGACATCAAAGACCGTCTGAAAAATTTAATTTATTCTGTGATTAATATTATGTGTATTTATCGCTTCAACCATCTAAAGCATCTTCATCCAAGGATTTCAGCCACTTCAGCTTTTCGCCAATTTTGATTTCCAATCCGCGCGGGACGGGTTGGTAGAAATCGGGTTCGTCCAAGCCGTCGGGCATATAGCTTTCGCCGGCGGCGTAGGCGTTCGGTTCGTCGTGGGCGTAGCGGTATTCGCGTCCGTAACCCAATTCTTTCATCAACTTGGTCGGTGCATTGCGCAGGTGGACAGGCACTTCGTCGCTGGCATTTTCTTTGACGAAACGGCGCATTTGGTTGTATGCCTTATAGCCTGCATTGGATTTGGCGGCGGCGGCAAGGTACAACACGGCTTGAGCCAAAGCAAGCTCCCCTTCCGGCGAGCCTAAGCGCTCATAAGTCGCGGCGGCATCATTGGCAATCGTTAAGGCACGCGGATCAGCCAAGCCGATGTCTTCCCATGCCATGCGGACAATGCGGCGGGCGAGATAGCGCGGGTCGGTGCCGCCGTCGAGCATACGGCAAAACCAATACAGCGCGGCATTCGGATGCGAACCGCGCACGGATTTGTGCAACGCGGAAATTTGGTTGTAAAAACTCTCGCCGCCTTTGTCGAAACGGCGGATTTGCGCACCCAAACTATCGGCAAGAAATTCGGCGGTTAAGGTTTTCAGACGGCGTGTATCGGCAGCGCGTAAAAGTTGTTCCAATAAATTCAACAATCTGCGCGCATCGCCATCGGCGGTATTCACAAGTAATTCTTGCGCATCGGCTTCAATCGTAAACTCTTGGTATTCGGGCAAAGCCAATACTTTGGCAATCAGCTTTTTCAGGTCGTCTGAAGACAAGGATTGCAAGACATAAACCTGCGCCCTGCTGAGCAATGCCGGATTGACTTCAAATGACGGGTTTTCCGTGGTCGCGCCGATAAAGGTTAATAAGCCGCTTTCGACATAAGGCAAAAATGCGTCTTGTTGCGCTTTGTTGAAGCGGTGTACCTCGTCAACAAACAAAATCGTCGCTCGCCCTTGTTGCAGGGCAATTTCAGCCTTTTCAATAGCCTCGCGTATGTCTTTCACACCTGAAAATACGGCGGAAACAGGCAGAAACTGCGCATTGAAACTCTGCGCCAAAATCCGTGCCAGCGTGGTTTTGCCTACACCCGGCGGCCCCCACAGCAACATAGAATGCGGCTTTCCACCTTCCACCGCCACGCGCAAAGGTTTGCCCTCGCCGATTAAGTGCTGCTGCCCGATGACATCATCTAAAGAATGCGGGCGCAGGCGTTCGGCTAAAGGGGCTTCGGGTTGACGTGCAAAAAGGTCGGACATAGCGGCTTTCGTGCTGATTGATTGAAAAGAAAACTCGCTAGCATTATACGGTAGTTTCGCAAACACACATATCGGGCCGCATTACGGTATAATACATGCTATTTTGAGAATTCTTCGGACGTTTCAGACGGCCTTGTTTACAGGAAACATCATGACTTCAAAAGCTCTTTTGGCAGCTGTTACATCAGCTTTCTTATTGGGTGCATGCGCTACCGGCGGCGAATCTTTCGGCGGTTTGGGCAGCGGTACGGGTATCGGCAGCAGCGTAGTGAAAATGGCGGTAGACAGCCAATGCCGTACCGAATTGAACAAACGTAACGAATGGCGCGTCATTGCTTTGGCCATGAGCGCGGAAAAACAAGCCGAATGGGAAAATAAAATCTGCGGCTGCGCCAGCGAAGAAGCGCCAAACCAATTGACTGCAACCGAAATGATGCAGGTATTGAGTCCAGCAACCCGCGAACAGGCCATTGCTTCCGTTACCGCAAAAACGGTTACCGCCTGCTTCAAACGACTCTACAAATAATCATTCAGACGGCCTTTTTTCACATCAAGGCCGTCTGAATTCGTTTTGACTTTCTATTTGAATTTTAAATACATAGAGAAGAAACCATGAAATACATCAGCACCCGCGGTGCGACCGCACGCAAGCAATTTAGCGAAGTTTTATTGATGGGCTTGGCTCCTGACGGCGGTTTGATGCTGCCTGAGCAATACCCTCAAATCGACCGTGCTACTTTAGACCAATGGCGCACACTCAGCTACCCCGAGCTGGCGTTTGAAGTCATGAGTCTGTTTGCCACCGACATCCCTGCTGATGATTTACGCGACATCATCAACCGCACCTACACCGAAGAAGTATTCGGTACCAAAGCCATCACGCCGGTGCGCACACTTTCAGACGGCATCAAAATCCAAGCCCTTTCCAACGGCCCGACTTTGGCATTCAAAGACATGGCCATGCAATTCTTGGGTAATGCGTTTGAATATGTATTGAATAAAGAAGGCAAAGAACTCAATATCTTGGGTGCCACCAGCGGAGATACCGGCTCTGCCGCCGAATACGCCCTGCGCGGTAAAAAAGGCGTCAACGTCTTCATGCTGTCTCCGGAAGGCAAAATGAGCGCATTCCAACGCGCACAAATGTTCAGCCTGCAAGATGCCAACATCCACAACATCGCTGTTGAAGGCATGTTTGACGACTGCCAAGACATCGTCAAAGCCGTACAAAACGATGCCGAATTCAAAGCCAAATATCATATCGGCACAGTCAATTCCATCAACTGGGGCCGTATCGTCGCCCAAGTCGTGTACTACTTCGCCGGTTATTTCAACGCCACATCAAGCAATGACGAAAAAGTCAGCTTCTGCGTACCAAGCGGCAACTTCGGCAATGTCTGCGCCGGCCATATCGCCCGCCAAATGGGCTTGCCCATCCACCGCTTGATTGTCGCCACCAACGAAAACGACGTATTGGACGAATTTTTCAAAACCGGCGCATACCGTCCGCGCAATAGCGAACATACCCATGTTACTTCCAGCCCGTCCATGGACATTTCCAAAGCCTCCAACTTCGAGCGTTTTGTATTTGACCTGATGGACCGCGATGCGGACGAAATCCAAACCTTATGGGCGGAAGTAGCCTCCGGCAAAGGCTTCAATTTGGAATTTGCCTTAAACAAAGTACATCAACAATATGGCTTTGTTTCCGGAAAATCGACCCATGCCAACCGCCTTGCCACCATCAAACAGGTTTACGAGCAAGATCATGAATTGATTGATCCGCATACAGCCGATGGCGTCAAAGTTGCCCGTGAAGTCCGCGAAGCTGGCGAAACCATCGTCTGCCTCGAAACCGCACTGGCCGCCAAATTTGAAGCCACCATCCATGAAGCTGTCGGCGAAGTTTCCATCCCCCGCCCTGCCGCATTGGAAGGCTTGGAAAATCTGCCACAACGGGTCCGTGTTGTCCCTAATAATGCGACGGCAGTGAAAGACATCATTAAGGAAGCTCTGGCTTAACCGGCCGTCCTTGACGACTGATGAGGCCGTCTGAAACTTTTTCAGACGGCCGCAACCGATATTTGAGAAGTGGGCAACATTATTGCCAAACCCACCAAACCACAGTCGTTCCCAATATAAAATCAAGGCGTTAAAACAATACCGACTCCTTTTGACTTTCAATTGCAAACATTGTAATGACAGATATTTTCGTTTAGAATTGCATGTTTGCTCTAAATTTGGATTGATATGCAGACAACACAAGCCACATCCAACTGGGAGCTATACAAGCGCTTGCTTGGATATTTGAAAAGCTATTGGAAGATGTTTATCGTCTCCGTAGTGGCCATGCTGATTGTCGCCGGTACGATGCCGGCTTTCGGTTACTTGCTCAAACCTTTAATCAATGAAGGTTTTGTCGATAAAAACATGAAAAGCATGTCATGGTTGCCGCTGGCAATTGTGGCGCTGTTTTTCGTTCGCGGCCTGTTTAACTTCATCAACGAATATTGCACGACGTATCTGTCCAGCCACTTGGTGCAGCGCTTGCGCGGTGAAATGTTCAACAAAATGATGCACCTGCCGACTTCGTATTTCAGCAGCAATACCGGCGGCCGTTTGATGTCTCGTATCTTGAACGACGTCAATCAAATTACCGATGCAGGGTTTAACGTCATTACCGTGATTGCCAAAGACGGCGTGAGCGTAGTCGGCCTGTTGGGCTTGCTGACTTATCTGAACTGGCGTTTGACCCTGATTACTTTTATCATCTTGCCGGTTGTTGCTGTATGTATCCAAACAGTCAGCAAACGCCTGCGCAAACTGTCTGCCAACAACCAAATTTATCTTGGCCAGCTGATGCAGGTCTTGGGCGAAAGCATTAATGGTGAACGCGTTGTAAAAATCTACGGCGGTCAAGATTATGAAAACCGCCGTTTCGACCGCATTGCCAATGATGTTCGCCGCAACCTACTCAAACAGGTTTCCGCCAGCTCTGCCGGTACCGGTATTACGCAATTGATGGCTTCGGTCGCTCTGGCCGCAATTATTTACGCAGCAGCCCGCCAAGCAGGGCTTTCCGGCTTCAGCGCAGGCGATTTTATGTCGTTTTTGTCCAGCATGATCATGATGTTTGACCCCATCAAACGTATGACCGGCGTGATGCAATCCCTGCAGCGCGGTTTGGCGGCGGCAGAAAGCGTCTTCACCTTTTTGGACCAACCCGAAGAAAGCAACGAAGGCAAACAAACCCTCAGCCCAAACCCTGGCGATATCGAATTTTGCGATGTTGTACACCGTTATCCCGAAGCCGAACGCAACAGCTTAAACCACATCAACCTGCTTGTCCCACAAGGCAAAGTGACTGCCTTGGTCGGAGCATCGGGTTGCGGCAAAACCACCTTGGCCAATATGTTGCCGCGCTTCCTTAATCCCAATGAAGGCGAAGTTTTGATCGGCGGCGTCAACATCAATAAATATACACTCGAAAGCCTGCGCAGCCGCATGGCATTCGTCGGCCAAAACGTTGTCCTGTTTAATGGTACGATTGCTGAAAACATTGCCTATGCACAAGCTGACAAATTCAGTGAGGAAGAAATTATCAATGCTGCAAAAGCCGCGAATGCTTGGGAATTTATCCAAAAAATGCCGCAAGGCCTGCACACTGAAGTCGGCGAAAACGGTTTAAAACTGTCCGGCGGCCAACGTCAACGTCTCGCCATTGCGCGTGCGCTTTTGAAAAACGCGCCGATTTTAATTTTGGACGAAGCCACCAGCGCATTGGATAATGAATCCGAACGTTTGGTACAAACCGCATTGGAAAACCTGATGCAAAACCGTACCACTTTGGTGATTGCCCACCGACTTTCTACCATCGAAAAAGCCGACAACATCGTTGTCATGCATGAAGGCAATGTCGTCGAACAAGGCACACACCAAGAATTAATCAGCGCAGGCGGACGCTATGCCGACCTGCACAGCCTCAGCGAAAAATCAGCCGTACCGGCGAGCAAGTAGCTGAAGCCGTATTCCACTCTTTTTATTAACCTCGGCCGCCCCGACTTATCCTATTCAGACGGCCCCATCCGACAGGAAATATCAATGGCAGCATTCAATACCCAGAAAGTCTTGTCCGTACACCACTGGACCGACGCTTACTTCACTTTCACCTGCACCCGTGACGAATCCTTACGCTTTGAAAACGGCCAGTTCGTCATGGTCGGCCTGATGGTTGACGGCAAACCGCTGATGCGCGCATACAGCGTGGCTTCCGCCAACTGGGAAGAGCATCTGGAATTTTTCAGCATTAAAGTACAAGACGGCCCATTGACCAGCCGCCTGCAACACCTTAAAGTCGGCGACGATGTCCTCATCAGTAAAAAACCGACCGGCACACTGGTTGCCGGCGACCTGAATCCGGGCAAACACCTCTACCTCTTGAGCACCGGTACCGGCATCGCCCCTTTCTTGAGCATTACCAAAGACCCTGAAATTTACGAGCAATTCGAAAAAATCATCTTGGTTCACGGTGTACGCTACAAAAAAGACTTGGCATACTACGACCGCTTCACCAAAGAATTACCCGAACACGAATACTTGGGCGATTTGGTTAAAGAAAAATTGATTTACTACCCGATTGTTTCACGCGAAGACTATGTACACCACGGCCGTCTGACCGATTTAATGCGCAGCGGCAAACTCTTCGAAGACATCGGCCTGCCCAAAATCAATCCGCAAGACGACCGCGCCATGTTGTGCGGCAGCCCTGCCATGTTGAAAGACACCTGCAACGTCTTGGACGAATTCGGCCTGACCGTTTCTCCGAAAACCGGTGTCCGCGGCGACTACCTGATTGAGCGCGCATTCGTCGATCAATAACGTATCTCCGGCAACAGGCCGTCTGAAACCCTTCTTTCAGACGGCCTAAAACCTTAATAATTTATCCCACATTATGCCTACTCTACTCATCATCCGTCCGTCCAACCGTCCGCAACAAGATATCCAAACCTGCCATGCAGCCGGTTGGCAGGCTCAAGTATTGAGTCCGATCGAAATAGAGGCAGACCGTTCGGCACTAAACAAACTTCCCGAACAATTCAAGCAAGCTGATGCCGTGTTTTGGGTCAGCCCGACCGCTATTGAAACCGCAGCGCCGCACCTGAACTTTTCAGACGGCCCCAAAGCACACATTACCGTCGGCCAAACCAGTCAACATACTTTGGCGCAATTCTCCCCCTATCCCGTATTCTCCCCCGAAGACGGCAACGACAGCGAAGCCGTCTTGAGAATGCCTATTTGGAAAAACCTGCCACCCAACTCCCGAGTTCTCATTATTCGAGGTCATGGCGGCCGCGATTATTTGGCAGACAAACTAAGCGCACTGGGTTTTCAAATCGACTTCGCCGAAATCTATTTCAGACGGCCACACGCCATCGATTGGCAGCACTTTAAAACCGAAGACATCGCCGCCGCCTACGTTACATCCGGCGAACTTGCACGCGAATTTTTCCATCAGATTCCGCCGCAATTTTCCCGATTCTTCGAATCCTTGCTATACTTTACCCATCATCCGCGCATTGCCGATGCACTTCGCATCGTCGGCGCTAAACACGTAGAAACCGTCACTTCTTTATCCGCAGCACTTTCATCCATGCCACAAAGGAGCCAAGCAGTGACCCAAGTCGAAGACAATAAAGATACCCGACAAGTTGCCAATACGGCAGCGCCGGCGCCTGAACGTTCTGAAAACACCAGGCCGTCTGAACCAATCAAACCTACCCAACCTCAGCAAGTGGAGGCGAGCATGCCCGAGTCCAACAATCTCCCACAAAACAACGCCCCTGTTATCATCAAACAATCCGGCGGCAAAGCCTTGGCCGCAGGTGCAACCGTCTTAGCACTGCTTAGCTTGGGCGCGAGCGGATTCCTGTTTGTACAGGGTCAAAATGTTTTAAAAAACCAAGAGCTCGAATTCAACCAAAAAATCGACAAAGCCGCGTTGGGCGAATCTGAAAATGCCAGCCTTTTAAAAGACAACCTCAACCGTCAAACCGCTATTCAGGCCGAGTTAGACCGCTTGAACAACGGTCAAAAAAACAATAGCGATCAAATCCTGCAAACGCAGAAAGCTTATCAAGAGCTGCTCAAAGGCCGTATCAACTGGCTGGTTGACGAAGCTGAATCCATGTTGAACACTGCTTCGCAACAATTGATGCTGTCAGGCAACCTTCAAGGCGCGGTCAGCGTATTGGAACACATTGACAGCCGCTTAAGCCGTTTTGAACAGCCTGAGCTTATCCCCATCAAGCAAGCCATCAGCAATGATTTGGCCACGCTGAAAAACCGTCCTTATGTCGATATTTCCGCCACTGCCTTGCGTATCGACCGTTTGGAAACTGGTATTTCCGGACTGCCTTTAGTCTTGGACGGCGTATTGAAACCAGGTGCCGCGCCTGTCGAAGCCGCCAATTCAGGAACTTGGTGGGAAAACACATGGGAGAAATCCCTCAATGCCCTCAAAGGATTGGTTGAAGTCCGTCATCTGGACAGCAACGACGCCATGTTGATTTCACCCGATCAAACCTACTTCATCCGTGAAAATCTGCGCCTGCGCCTTTTGGATGCGCGCATTGCCCTGTTGCAACACAACGGTGAAGTGTATCAAAGCGATTTGAACAACGTTGAAGCAACTGTAAAACAATACTTCGACAGCAAATCCCCTGCTACGCAGTCATGGTTGAAAGAGTTGGCCGAACTCAAAGCCCTTGATGTCCGCATGATTTTAGACGACAGCCTGAAAGCCAGCTTGAGCGCAGTTCGTGCTTATCAAGAAGGTTCGCGTACACAAATGACAGCTGAAGAAACTGCACAAACCCAAGCTGCCGAGCAAACCGCTTCCGCTCCGGCTGCAACTACCGAGCAAGCCACAACTGCCGCACCGGCTGCCGCTTCTGCCCCTCAATCTCTGGAAGCACCTGCATTGCCGTCTGAAAACAAAAAAGAACCGGCCGCCGAAGCTGCCAAACCACAAAACCAAACCAAGCCTGCTGCCAAAATTAAAGGAGAGCAAGCATGAAAACCGTCGTTTGGATTGTCATTCTGTTTGCCGCCGCCGTCGGTTTAGCCTTGGCTTCCGGCATTTATACCGGCAACGTGTATGTCGTGGTTGAGCAAACCATGCTGCGTATCAATCTGCATGCCTTTGTTTTAGGCCTGCTGTTGAGCGTATTCGTCTTGTATTTCCTGATTAAATTTGTGTTCGGCCTCTTAAATATTCCAGCGCGTATGCAACGCTTCGGCATCGCCCGCAAAGGCCGTCAGGCTTCTGCCTCGTTGAACAGCGCAGGTTTGGCATATTTTGAAGGCCGTTTTGAAAAAGCCGAACAAGAAGCCGCCAAAGTCTTGCAAAACAAAGAAGCAGGCGACAACCGCACCCTGGCTTTGATGTTGGGCGCGCATGCAGCCGACCAAATGGAAAACTTTGAATTACGCGACCGCTATCTGCACGAAATCGAACACCTGCCACAAAAACAACAGCTTTCCCGTCATCTTTTGCTGGCTGAATCTGCACTGAGCCGCCGCGATTATCCGACTGCCGCACAAAACCTTGAAGCCGCAGCAAAAATCAATAGCAACTTAAGCCGCTTGGTCCGCCTGCAATTGCGTTATGCCTTTGATCATGGCGATGCTTCAGATGTCTTGGCAAAAGCGGAAAAACTGGTCAAAGCCGGCGCCATCAACGATTACGAAGCCGAACAGTATCAAAATTGGGCATATCGCCGCCTCTTAAGCGAAGTAACCGATGCAGGCAGTCTGAAAGCTTGTTTGAAACACATTCCAGAAAGCTTGAAATCAGGCGAATTGTGTGTCGCGATTGCCGAAAAATACGAGCGTTTGGGCTTGTATGCCGAAGCGGTCAAATGGGTAAAAACCCATTATCCGCAAAACCGCCAGCCCGAGCTTTTGGAAGCATTTGTCGAATCCGTACGTTTCCTAAGCGAGCGCGAGCAACAAAAAGCCATCGACTTGGCAGATTCTTGGCTGCAGGAACAACCCGACAATGCACCGCTGTTGATGTATCTTGGGCAACTGGCCTACGGCCGCAAACTTTGGGGCAAAGCCCAAGGCTACCTCGAAGCCAGCATCGCCCTGCAACCCAGCGTATCCGCACATTTGGTCCTAGCGCGCGTGTTTGATGAAACCGACCAACCGCAAAAAGCGCAAGAACAACGCAATCTGGTTTTGGAAAGCGTGGCCGAGGAAGAACATCCGGCAGCCCTTCCTCAACCAAATTGATGTGCCGGCTTCACATTAACAACTCATGAAATCTTTCATACCAGCTTCTATTTAATCATTTCAGACGGCCTGAATAAACAACTAAGGCCGTCTGAACTTTGTTCCAACATACCAAATCAGAAAGCCTATTTATCATGACTGCTCTGAAAAACGATACTTTCCTCCGCGCCCTGCTCAAACAGCCTGTCGAATACACGCCCATCTGGATGATGCGCCAAGCCGGACGCTATCTGCCTGAATACAAAGCTACGCGCGCACGCGCAGGCAGCTTTCTCGATTTGTGCAAAAACACCGAGCTGGCGACCGAAGTCACCATCCAGCCTTTAGACCGCTTCGATCTGGACGCGGCAATTCTGTTTTCCGACATTCTGACCGTCCCCGACGCCATGGGTTTGGGTCTGTATTTTGCCGAAGGCGAAGGCCCGAAATTTGAACGCGCTTTGCAACACGAAGCCGACATTGCAAAACTGCAAGTTCCCGATATGGAAAAACTGCAATACGTCTTTGACGCGGTAACTTCCATCCGTAAAGCACTGGACGGCCGCGTTCCACTCATCGGCTTCTCCGGCAGCCCGTTCACACTCGCCTGCTACATGGTCGAAGGTGGCAGCAGCAAAGAATTCCGCACCATCAAAACCATGATGTATTCGCGCCCTGATTTGCTGCATAAAATCCTCGACACCAATGCCCAAGCCGTTACCGCTTATCTCAATGCCCAAATCGATGCCGGCGCACAAGCCGTACAAATTTTCGACACTTGGGGTGGCGTCCTGAGCGATGCGGCGTTTAAAGAGTTCAGCCTGAAATATATCCGTCAAATCGTAGCCGGACTCAAACGCGAAAACGAAGGCCGCCGCGTGCCTGTTATCGTGTTTGCCAAAGGCGGCGGCTTATGGCTGGAAAGCATGGCAGAAATCGGTGCAGACGCATTAGGCTTGGACTGGACCTGCAACATCGGCGAAGCCCGCCGTCGCGTCGGCGAACAAGTCGCCCTGCAAGGCAACTTCGACCCGTTTGCCCTCTTCGGCACACCGGAATCTATCCGCACCGAAGTCGCGCGCATCCTTGCCGACTACGGACACGGCAGCGGCCATGTATTCAACCTCGGCCACGGCATCAACCAACACGCCGACCCCGAACACGCCAAAATCTTAGTCGATACCGTACACGAACTGTCCCGTCAGTATCACCGTTAATGAAATAACGCAAAGGCCGTCTGAAAACAAAAACACAATTATCGTGTAAATTTGTTTTCAGACGGTTTTTCTATATACTTAATATTTGAAGCTTGTCGGCCCCAACCTTCAAATTGAAAAACCCAACCACTCCCCACCGAATATGAATTTCTTAAAAGACATCACCTGGACCGAGATTTTTATCTTCGCCCATACCTGCGCCGCACTCGCCTGCATGCTGCGCGTGTTGTACAAACAAAAAAACATCGGCTCAACCTTTGCCTGGCTGATTATCCTCTTCCTTTTCCCCGTATTCGGAACCATCGCCTACATCCTCATCGGCGAGCCGCGTCTCGGTACGGCCCGCGCCAAACGTACCGGCGAAATGAACCGTTTCTACCGCAACTTTGCCGCCACCCATCTTGCCGATATCTATCTCGATATTGCCGACCAAGTGAAATCACGTTACCACGGCATCAGTAAAGTTGCCGAAAAAGGAACGGGGCTGGGTGCAACCAAAGGCAATGCCATGAGCCTGCTCTCGACCACCGATGCCATCATCGATAGTATGCTTACAGACATACGCGCTGCAACCCATTCCTGCCTGCTGGCTTTTTACATTATCGAGCCCAAAGGCCGCATCGAAGAAATTTTAAATGAAATTCTTGCCGCCGCAGATCGAGGCGTTGACTGCGCCATTCTGGCCGATGCCGTCGGCAGCAGGAGTTTTTTTGAAAGCGATTGGATAGAGATACTGCGCCAAGCAGGCGTAGAAGTACATACCTCCTTGCCTGTCGGCATCTGGCGTACATTATTCACACGCACCGACCTGCGCAACCACCGTAAAATCCTCGTTACCGACAGCAAAATCGGTTACACCGGCAGCTTCAACCTCGTCGATCCGCGCTACTTCAAACAAAACTCAGGCGTCGGCGAATGGATAGATGCCATGATGCGTTGCACAGGGCCTATGGTACTGGAGCTGTCAGCCGTCTTTTTCGCCGACCTTGCCGTCGAAACCGATAAAAACCTCCAAAACGTACAAACATACCTCAACCAAGCAAAAAACCTGCTGCCCCAAATCCTTCCCGAAAAAATGCAGCAAGGCAATATTGTTGCCCAAATCATTCCCTCCGCCCCCGAGCAAAGCAGCTTCGTCATCTACGAAACCATCATCAGCGCCATCTATGCCGCTACCAAACAAATCACAATTACCACCCCCTACTTCGTCCCCGACGAGCCGCTTCTGATGGCATTAACCGTCGCCGCCAAACGCGGCGTCAAAGTAACCCTGATACTGCCCGCCAAAGTCGATTCACTGATGGTACGTTACGCCTCACGCGCCTACTACCCTATGCTGCTGGAAGCCGGCGTCAAAATCGCCATGTTTGAAGGCGGCCTTCTGCATGCCAAAACCTTGACCATAGACGAAGACTACTCCCTCTTCGGTACGGTTAATATGGACATGCGCAGCTTCTTCCTCAACCTCGAAATCAGCCTCGCCATCTACGATCGCGACACCACCAAACAAATCTGCAACCTCCAACGTGACTACCTCAAAAACAGCAGCTACATTGCCATCAAATCATGGCAACAACGCTCCAAACTCCGCGGCCTCGTAGAAAATGCCGTCCGCCTGATGAGTCCTTTGCTGTAAAAAAGTAGTGAGGCCGTCTGAAAAACACTTTTCAGACGGCCTTTTAAAACACTTATACACAATATTTATCATCGATAAATATTCAACTCATCCCTTCTCTTTCGTTTCAGAAAAATAAGCCTCAACATATTTTCTCTCAAAATAGTTTTACAAAATTTAACCATAAATAAACCAATTGATATTTATAAAAATATTCAAACTACAAATCAAAATGAGACCAATATATTATTTTACATTTATTTGTAGTTTGATAATCATTATTAAAATAATTAGAATAAACGGTCAATTTTTCATTCCTTGGGAAAAATCATGAATAAAACCTCTTTTCCTGTATTCCGCCTTAGTCTCATTACACTCGCACTATCAACAGGCTTCGCCCATGCCGAAAATACGCACCCCGCAGAAACTGCCGAACTGAATGAAATTAAGGTTACCGGTACTGCCGTACCGACCCGCGTAACCCGCAACCAGCTTGACCGCGAAACTTCGACCGATTTGAAACAAGTCATGAAAGACCAAATCGGTATGGATGTCGGCGGCGGCAACGGCGTGGCGCAGTTTTACAGCATCCGCGGCGTCGGCGAAGACAAGATTAATCTGGAAGTGGACGGCACCAGCCAATCCACCAAAATCTTCCACCACCAAAGCCGATTCCAGCTTGACCCCGCTTTGGTGAAAAGCATCAACGTCGAAAAAGGCACAGGCGCGGCGAGCGCGGGCTTGGGCGCGGTCGGCGGTACCATCCGCGTAACGACGGTTGACACGAAAGACCTGCTGACCGACGGCAAACCTTTCGGTTTCAAACTCGGCGCGGGCTTGAGCAGCAATAAAGGCTCAACCGGCAACGCGGCGGTTTACGGCTATCAAAACGGTTTCGATGCCCTGTTTGCGGGCAACTTCCTCAATAACCGCGACTACAAAGACGGCAACGGCGATGTCAACCGCGGCAGCCGTCTGAAACAGCACAGCTACCTCGCCAAACTCGGCTACGACTTCAACGACGACCACGGCATCCGCCTGACCTACCGTCAGGAATACCAAAAAGGCAACCGCACCGACAAAGCCGAGTTCCAAAACGTTGACAGCTACGTCGGCGTGGACGGCACTTATCAAAAAGAGCAATCCTACAATCTGGAATACCGCGGCCGCAATGTCGGCTTCCTCGACAAAATCGACGCCAACGTCTTCCAAATCAACACCGACGACACCAAGCCGCCTAAAGGCGCGCCTTCCCCGAAAGCCCACGCCTCCGGCACGGCGCAAGGCGGCGTTCCCATCAGCCAGCTTGAGTTGAGCAAAATCAAAGCGACCGGCGCGAATCTGAACCTCGCCAGCTCTTTCGGCGACGGACACATGGTGAAATACGGCGTCAACTACCGCCACGAAACCTCCGAGCCGTCCGACAAAGGCGCGTGGTTGAAGATTCTCGGCCTATATGACCGCGACAAAGAGAAGAAATCCGAATACGGCGTGTACGCGGAAGGCATTTGGAATTTGCACCCCGTTACCCTGACCACCGGCCTGCGTTACGACCATTTCAAATACAACGCCGCCAGCAGACAAAACGCGTCCCACGGCCAGCTCAACCCCAGCATTGGCGCGATTTGGGACATCAACGACAACTTCTCGCTCTTGGCAAACCTCAATCAGGCAAGCCGCGCGCCCCGCCTGAACGAAGCCCTGTTGGCTAACGAACGCGCAGGCGCCGCCGCCGATTTGGACAGCAACCTCAAAGCTGAAACTGCCCGCCGTGCTGAAATTGGCTTCAAATGGCGCAACGACAATTTCAACGTCAGTGGCAGCGTGTTCCACCAACGCATCAAAGACCTCATCGTCTATCGTTGGGCAAAAATCAACAACAACACCGCCTCCATCACCGAACGCGGCAAGATTTACAACGGCGGCACGCTCAAAACCTACGGCTACGAACTTGACGCATCCTACCGCTGGGGCGGCCTGACCGCGCGTACCGGCGTATCCTACGTCAAACCCCGTCTGAACGGCGAAATGTACTACGGCGAAAGCCCGATTCAAGCAGAAGACCATGAAAGCTCGTTCACCTTTTGGAACACCGGCCGCCAATGGCTGACCGGACTGTCTTACCAGTTTGAAAATCCCAAACTCGAAATCGGCTGGCGCGGTCGCTACGCCCAAAGCGTGAAATACACCGACGTCGCCCGCGGACAAGGCACGATACACGGCAAGAAAGCCGGTTACGGCGTACACGACATCTACGCCAACTGGCAGCCGCTGAAAAAAGACAACCTGAACGTCAACTTCGCCGTCAACAACATCGGCAACAAGCAATACCGTTCGCACAGCCAACGCTTCCCCGACGGCAACGGACGCGTGCCCTTCTACGAACGCGGCCGCGAGTTTGCCTTGGGTGTGAACTATCGTTTCTGATGATACGAACGACGTTATAAAGAAACCAAAGGCCGTCTGAAATTCAATTTTCAGACGGCCTTTTATAATTCGTAGACAATTTGATTATAAAGTATCTCCTCTCCCTTGCTAGTTACACAACGGATTATCCAGTCTTCAAATCTTCTCCATTGGGCTTCTTTTCCAAATCGGTCATGATTTGATTCCTTCTGAAAACTGACTACTTATTCTTCCAATATAAATAAGATCATCTCCAATGCCGTCTGAAAAAATAAAGGCTGTATTTTTACATTTAACCATGCCGTTGGAGATTGATTCCATTTGTGTGTTTAAAAAATACAATGCAAATATTAATTACACTTTTGCTGTAAACCATTTGACAAAGTCATTTTTAGGAATATAATATTTCTCATATATGATTTTTGTTATATATGTTTATTTATAGACAATTCATTCTGAAACAAGGAGCAATAAAATGAAACGAAACTTGGGTACTTTGGATCGCGTAATCCGTATTGTTATCGGTGTAGCGCTGATTGCTGCAGCCGCTACCGGACAAATTGGCTGGTGGGGTTGGCTGGGTATCGTCCCTCTGGGCACAGCACTGATTGGCAACTGCGCGCTGTACAGCTTATTGGGCATCAACACCTGCCGCATCAACAAAAAATAACGAAGGCAAAACATGAGTACGGTCGGACAACTCCCGCGAATTACGCCTTCCGAAGCAATGGCAAAAATCCGTGAGGGCGCGTTGGCAGTGGACATCCGAAGCCAAGCCGAATATCGGGGCGGGCATATTGGCGGTGCATTATCCCTTCCGCCTGAACAGCAGCGAGACAGACTGCCCGATGATACAGCCCCATGCCTGATTTTTTATTGCCTGAGCGGTAAACGTACAACACGGGCAGAAATAATATTGTCAGCGCTTGGCCAAGGTCGCGAATGTTATATTCTAGAAGGCGGCTTACTGGCATGGAAAGCTGCAGGGCTTCCTATTGTTGCCGACCGTACCGCACCGGATATTATGCGGCAGGTGCAAACCATAGCGGGCAGTTTGATTCTGTTGGGCGTGCTGGCAGGTTGGCTGGTATCGCCTTGGTTTTATCTGATAGACGTGATGGTCGGCGCAGGCCTGTTGACGGCCGGACTAACCGGATTCTGCGGCATGGCACGCCTACTGGCCAAAATGCCATGGAACCATTAAGCAAAGGCCGTCTGAAAGTTGCTGCTGAGGCCATTATGACTGATAATTCGACCTCCTCATTTGCCGACAAGCGTGAAAAATGACCACTGCCGACAATCAACCGCCCTACGAAGAAGCCAGCGCTTTTCTCAAACTGCTGGCCAATCCCAACCGCCTCGCCGTATTGTGCAAACTACATGAAAGGCCGCACAATGTAACTGAGTTGGCTGAATCATCCGGACTGCCGCAAGCGGCAATGTCCAGCCAATTAGCCCTACTACGTGAAGCCGGTTTGGTATCGTTTGAGGTGAACCATCGGGAACGGCAATATTACATTGCCGACCCGAGGGTAACCGAGATGATACAGTTGCTGTATTCCTTTTTTTGTGCAGAAAAATCTTAAAATGTTATCGAAATAGGATAGTCAAAAAATCTATCCTATTTATAATTTTAAAGGCCGTCTGAATCTTTTTCAGACGCCCTTTATTGTATTTTTAGTCTTGCCATATCATCTCGTGTTTAGAACCATAAGTAATCTTCTTGATATTGCTTTCAAGAGCAATTTCTTTATCTAATGTTCCTGAGTATTCCGAACCTGCTAATTTTTGAAATAAAGTAATATTCAGCTCATCGTTGCGGCTAGTTGTTTTGATATCTGAAATACCCATTGCACTATTGCCTAATAAGCCTGTCAAATGAACCCGCCTATAACCCTTAGCTTCATTGACTGTAATTTTGAAATTCCCAATATCGTCCAACTTGATTTCATCATTGGCAAAAAAGCAGCCGGATAATATCAAGCCTGTTACTCCCAGCATCATTACCCTCATTTTCATAATAACTCCCTGATCGATTTAGCAGCCTTAGACTCAATTTTCAATCGCCGACAGTTTCAGTATTTTCAGACGGCCTTTTTATACTGCTTCTGTATTCACACTTAAAGCATGTATGCGTGCCGCACACTCCCCTGTATGTAGGTTTGAAGTGCACTATTTAAAAACATGATGAGCGGGGATATTTGGCTGCACAACGGCTGCCTGAAAATCAGCCCGAGCCGCCATGTCAAACTGGAAACGTAGGATGCCATTGATGCAGACGATGTAATTTTATCATTGGATAACAGCCCTGAAGAAATCGGATCAGGCTTAAGGTTGGTATTGAGCCTCTGCCGATAATAATTTGACAAAAGGTCGTCTGAAAGACGGAAACTTTTTTCAGATGATCTTTTTTATCACACTCAAAGCCCGCGTGCGTACCGCACACACCCTGCCTGCAGATTTCATGCGGGCTACGGCTTATTGTTGGTAATAATTTTAATGAGTTAGGTTCACATTATTATTTTATGATGCTTTCCAAGTTTTCGTATCTAATTAGAGCATTATCCAAGGCGGAGTTTGGTACTATCTGCAATGGTTCTTCATGTAAAAGACGGTATACGGGGTTAATTAAGAGTTCTTGGAAGTTATGGGAATTTATTTTCAATAAGTCGATACTATAATGCCAAAATTTATCTCCATAGTCATAGTTTGACCAAATAATCGCATTATTTTCTAATGAAAATGATCCAGGCTCTTCATCAAAATATAAAATTTCTTCTATTGGATATTTAATAAACCATTCGCTATCATGCCTTATACCTGATGAACTAATATGAATTAAAGGCCTATCTATTTGATTAGGAATTGCAACACTTTCATCACTAAATGAAAATTGGAAGTTAATAAACCTATAAGCTAGATCATCAGTTAATTTTCTTCTTTTCTTATCAAATATGGCGATACTTATATTACACCAAGGTACTAAATACTCGCTATTTGAAAGATGATGACTTTCTTTATGATTCGAAGCTTTAAATTTTGTACTACTATCAAGAAATTTATCTAACGTATTGATTAGTAGATACTTTAGTGCATTAATTTCTATAAAAAATTTATCCAATTCGTTTAATGCAGTTGTAATGTTCCTGCCTTGTTCTAAATAATTATCCATTGTTAACCTTCCATTGGTTTTTCAATTGAGGAACATTGATCCTAGTAAAATTTACTAATTCAAATGTTTTATTATCCCATACTAAATAACTTGGGATACGAAGTAAAGGAAAGAAATTAAATCGTTTAATATTCAGCTTTTCTAAAAATAATTTTAGATCATTCATATAAATATGATAATTTTTTAATTCAGTATTATTGCATTCTGCTAACACTATCTCTAAAAACTGCAACCAAGTAACTGCATACCAAGGATAATTTTTCTTTTTTTCATAAAAATTAGGGTGAATACTACTGGCTATATAAATTAAACATGTTTTCTCCTCTTGGAAATTCTCCCACTCTCTCTCTAATTGATCTTCCATAAAATGAGAGTTGATTCCCCATTTTAGTTCAACAATATAGTTTTCCTTTTTTCCATCAACACAAAAAGATACTAACAAATCTGGCTCAGTAATCTTTATTGATTTATCCTTCCATTTATGTTGTTTGCGGCTCCAAAAAACAATTTCATGAGTAATATGAATATTGTTTGGAATATCTTGCCTAGATAAAAGACGAAAAAAACGGTATATGGCTTTAGAATCAAGATATTTCATGACTCCAAAAATAGTAGATGTAATTTCATCTTCTCGTGGTATGCGTTGATGGTTACCTTCAGATTGAGTAGAAAATTTCTTTTTAGCATCTTTTAACCAGCGACTGCTTTTACCATGTATAACAGCATGAAGCATTGCGTATCCTTTTTAATTTAATATTTTATATGCTAATTATTTTGAAATTGATTGACAATTTGGTAGTATAGATTGCTAAAAAAATAGTTGTGTGAAATTTTTAAACTATATGTATACTTCATGGTGCATACTATACTTATACAGGCTAAACTTGTTCTAGACATCACCAATGATATTCTGTTTTCTGTATAAATGGTATTGCAGGTCGTCTGCAAAATTTCAGACGACCTCTTTTCACTAGCCCCTAATTTGCTATCACTCTTTCTTTCAAAGTCTTCAACACACTCTTCACCGTCTTAATCCGCGTCCCCACATCCTCCATCTGAGCCGTAAACTTCAACTTATCCGCCCCGGCCAACCGGTATTTTTTATCTGTCTGAATCAGCAGGATGATTTCGGTTGGATCGACATTATTGTTTTTGCCAAAGGTTACCGTTACCGCTTCGCTGGTCGCATCAATGGCGTCTATACCCAATTCTTTTGCTGCAAGCCGCAGGTGGTGGCTTTCAATGAGGGTTTTGACGGGTTGTTTGGGCAGGCCGAAGCGGTCGACGAGTTCTTCGTGTATGGCGTTGATTTGCTGAATGGTTTCGCAGACGGCGAGGCGTTTGTAGAGGACGAGGCGCTCGTGAATGTCGGGGCAGTAGTCTTCAGGCAGTAATGCCGGGCTGTGCAGTTTGATTTCTGTGGTAATGCCCAATGGCGCGTCGAGGTCGGGCTGGCGGCCTTTTTTGAGGTCTCGCACGGCTTGTTTGAGCATTTCGGTGTAGAGCGTGAAGCCGACCTGTATCATTTCGCCGGATTGTCCTTCGCCGAGGATTTCGCCTGCGCCGCGGATTTCCAAATCCTGCATGGCGAGGGTGAAACCTGCGCCGAGTTCGTCTGCCGCCGCGATGGCATCGAGGCGTTTTTCTGCGTCTTTGGTGATGTATTCAGGCGTAAGCAGGTAGGCGTAGGCTTGGTGGTGGCTGCGACCAACGCGCCCACGAAGTTGGTGCAGTTGCGCCAGTCCGAATTTGTCGGCGCGGTTGATGATGATGGTGTTGGCGTTGGGGATGTCGATGCCGGTTTCGATGATGGTGGAACAGAGCAACACGTTGAATCTTTGTTGCAAAAAGTCGCGCATGACTTGTTCCAGCTCGCGCTCGCGCAGTTGTCCGTGCGCCACGCCGATGCGGGCTTCGGGCAATAGGGTTTCTAGCCGCTCGCGCATATTTTCGATGGTATCCACTTCATTGTGCAGGAAAAATACCTGCCCGCCGCGTTTGAGTTCGCGCAATACGGCTTCGCGCACGCTGCCTTCGCTGAAGGGTTTAACAAAGGTTTTGACGGCGAGGCGGCGGCTCGGTGCGGTAGTAATCAGCGAGAAGTCGCGCAGGCCTTCAAGCGCCATGCTGAGAGTGCGTGGAATCGGCGTGGCGGTCATGGTGAGGATATCGACATTGGCGCGCAGGCGTTTGAGTTGCTCTTTCTGACGCACGCCGAAGCGGTGTTCTTCATCAATAATCACTAAACCTAAGTTTTTGAATTTTATATCGTCCTGCACCAATTTGTGCGTACCGATAACGATATCGACTGTGCCGTCCGCCATGCCTTCCAGTGCGGCTTTGGTGGCTTTGCTGTTGTTGAAACGCGAAAGGCTGGCGACTTTCACGGGAAAATCGGCGAAGCGGTCGGCGAAATTTTGCGCGTGCTGCTCGACCAGAAGCGTGGTCGGGGCGAGTACGGCGACCTGTTTGCCGCCCATTACCGCCACAAACGCGGCGCGCAGGGCGACTTCGGTTTTGCCGAAGCCGACATCGCCGCACACAAGGCGGTCCATCGGCTTCGCCTGCGTCAAATCTTTAATCACGGCGGCGATGGCGGCGGCCTGATCTTCGGTTTCTTCGTAGCCGAAGCCGTCGGCAAACGCCTGATAGTCCAACTCGTTGATTTCAAACTTGTGTCCCGATTGGGCGGCACGTTGGGCGTAGAGGTTGAGCAATTCGGCGGCGGTGTCGCGCGCTTTTTCGGCGGCTTTGCGCTTCGCTTTGTTCCACGCGCCGCTGCCGAGCTTGTGCAAGGTGACGTTTTCATGCGCCTGGCCGGAGTAGCGGCTGATTAAATGCAGTTGCGAAACAGGCACATAAAGCTGCGCTTCGCCCGCGTATTCGAGCAACATCATTTCGTTGGTTTCGCCGCCCAAATCCATCGTTACCAAGCCCATATACCGGCCGATGCCGTGTTCTTCGTGAACGACGGGGTCGCCGATGTTGATTTCGGCAAGGTCGCGCAACAGGCCGTCTGAAACGGCGGCGTGTTTCTTGCGATGATGTTTGCGCGAACGGGCGACGTATTGGTAGAGCTCGGATTCGGTGATGACGGCGATGTTTTGATCTTCTAATTTAAACCCGTATGCCAACGGCGCGACCGTAATCATCAGCGGCTCGTGCGCCGATAAAAAGCCCTGCCAGTCGGACACAGGTTTGGCTTTCAAACCGTTTTGCTGCAAGAAGCCGAGCATGGTTTCGCGTCGTCCCAAACTTTCAGCGCACAGCAAAATCCGCCCATCAAAGGCCGTCTGAAAATCCTTCAATGCCTGCAACGGCTCGTCGGACTGGCGGTTGACGGCAAGATCGGGCAAGGTGTGTTCTTTGCTGGAAACATCGGGCAGCACTTGTCCGTAGTTTTTCAGACGGCCTGCGAATACATCGGCAGAGAGATACAAATGCTGTGGAAGCAAAGGCGGATAGGTTTCGTCGCCCTGCGCCATGGCGTAACGCGATTTGACGTCGCTCCAAAAACGGTTTGCCTCGGCGTGAACGTCGCCCAAAGAGACAAATAGCGCATCTTCTCCGATATAGTCAAACAGCGTTTCCAGCTCGTTTTCAAAAAACAGCGGCAGGTAATATTCCACGCCCGCGCCGAAGTGGCCGTTGCTGACGGCTTTGTACACGGCGGCATCGTTCGGATTGCCATCGACTTCCTCACGGAAGCGGCTGCGGAAGATTTTTTGCGCCTCGCTGTCGGTGGGGAACTCGTGCGCCGGCAGCAGGCGGATTTCGGAAACGGGGGAAATGGTGCGCTGCGTTTCGGTGTCAAAGGTTTTGATGCTGTCGATTTCATCGTCGAACAAATCGATGCGGTACGGCATCTCGCTGCCCATCGGGAACAAATCGACAATACCGCCGCGCACGGCAAATTCGCCCGCCGCGACAACATGGGAAACATGGTTGTAGCCCGCATCTACCAAATCGGTTTTCAGACGGCCTATATCCAAAGTCTGCCCCGTTTTCAGCCAAAACGTGCGCCCCATCAAAAACGGCACGGGCGGCAGCTTCTGCATCGCCGTGGCAACCGGCACAAACAACACGTCCGCCGCGCCGCTATTAATCTGCCACAACGCCGACAAGCGCTCCGATACCAAATCCTGATGAGGCGAAAAACGCTCGTAAGGCAGCGTTTCCCAGTCCGGCAGGAACACCGCCGTATCATGCGGACGGAAAAACAGCCAGGCCGTCTGAAGACGTAGCGCCTGTTCCGCATCCTGGGTCAAGACAACCTTGAGCTGCTTATGCGGCAGATAACGCGCCAAAGCCAAAGGCAGCGAGCCTTGCGAAAGATTGAGCCAACGGGATTTTTCACGGAGTTTGGGAATCGGATAGGTCATGACAAAAAAACAGTGTGCAATAAGTCAATACAAGCACCGCAGGCCGTCTGAAAATTTTTCAGACGGCCTTTAGTGAGCAAATTAATTTTCAATTTTACTGGATACAGGTTTAAAAGAATACAAGGCCTTACATTTAAACCGCCACGCCGGCCAATTTTCCAATAAACCCGGTTATCACCAATGCTGCCACGCCCCAAAGGCACACGCGCAAAACGGCAGGAACAACAGGCGCGCCGCCCAGTTTGGCGGAGACATAACCCAGTAATGCTAGGCCGAACAAAGTGGAGACGGCCAATGCAGGGACAATAGCACTAGAAGCTGTCAACGCGACCAGTAAAGGCAAAATCGCGCCGGCACAAAATGAAGCGGCAGAAGCCAGCGCGGCCTGCATGGGACGGGCTGCCGAGGTTTCGGTAATGCCGATTTCGTCGCGCGCGTGGGCGGCGAGTGCATCGTGTTCCATCAAGGCTTGCGCGACTTCGGCGGCAAGCGCGTCAGACAAACCGCGGCGGCGGTAAATTTCAATCAGCTCCTCCAACTCTGCGTCAGGATTGTTTGCCAATTCGTGGCGTTCTTTGTGCAAATCGGCTTTTTCCGTATCCGATTGGCTGGATACGGAAACGTACTCCCCCGCCGCCATCGACACCGCGCCCCGATCAGCGCCGAAACACCGGTCAATAGCAGGGTTTGGAAATCGGGCACGGCGGCGGCTACGCCCGTCAACAGCGAGGCAGTGGAAATCAGCCCGTCATTGGCCCCTAATACGCTTGCCCGAAGCCAGTTGTTGCGGTTGCTGAAATGGCGTTCGCTGTGGTGTGAATACATATATGCTCCGATCAATTGGCGGTGTCCAGATGATGAATAACATTGTATTGTTTTTTGAAATCCATGTCAGTTCAACCCTGAAACCCAAACATTCACAAATCTTACGGCCATCATTCCAAACCATAGAAACTGACACACATCCTAAAGATTCCTTCAGACGGCCTTCACGCTTTTGCAATCAAATTTATTGTTCCAAGTCATGGCATTATCACAAGACCGTTTTGCACTACTTGGTTTATCGCTTTAAAGATGCTATCTTTATGAATCTTTCCACTCCCTAATCCATTGAAAGGATATATCATGGCTGAAGAAAACAAAATCAAAGTAAACGATTTGCCTGAAGATAAAAAAGAGCAAACCGAAGAAACCGAACTGCCCGTTGTCAACAACGAAGAAAAACGCGGCGGCCATGGCGAAGGCGGTTGCTGCGGCGCATGCGGCGGCTAATCTTCCCGACAAAGCCCCCAAGGCCGTCTGAAAAGTCTTACTTTTCAGACGGCCTTTTCTTTTCTAAACAATAACAGGTAAATGAATGAAAGGACGAAGTAAGGGAATTTAAACCTTGCCGTGTTTGTGCTACATTCATATCTTTACAAACCACAACAATCTGCACACGCAGACACACAAGGAAGAAAAAAATGTTTTGGTATATCGTTGGTTTTTTCGCCTTCATTGTTTCCCTGCTTTCCCTTTGGGTCAATGCCAGCGCATTCGGCATGGAAGAGGATGGTACGCCGCAATCCGAATATGAAAAAATGTTGGGCCTGGGCGCGAAGCTGAAAGATAAAGATACGGTTGCTAAGGAACGCGAAGCGGCACGTTTTCACCCTGACGATTAAGCCTTACCGACTGGACAATCTTGCCGAACTGGGCTAATGTTCCAAACGCATAACGCACACCAACACAACTATACGAGAAGGTAAGAGAAATGACTGTACGAATCGAACATGATTTATTGGGCGACCGCGAAATTCCCGCTGATGTTTATTGGGGTATCCACACGCTGCGCGCCATTGAAAACTTTAAAATTTCCACGCAAAAAATTTCCGACGTACCGCAATTTGTCCGCAGCATGGTCATGGTTAAAAAAGCCACTGCGCAAGCCAATGGCGCATTGGGTGCCATCAAGCCGGAAATCGCGGCCGCCATCGAAAAAGCCTGCGACGAAGTATTGATCAAAGGCCGCTGCCTCGACCAATTCCCATCCGACGTTTATCAAGGCGGCGCGGGTACTTCGGTCAATATGAACACAAACGAAGTCATTGCCAACCTTGCACTGGAAGTGTTGGGATACGAAAAAGGCCGCTACGACATCGTCAATCCAATGGACCATGTCAACGCCAGCCAATCTACCAACGACGCCTATCCTACCGGCTTCCGCCTTGCCGTGTATTACAGCATCGGCGAATTGCTCGACAAACTGGCTATCCTGAAAAACGCCTTTGCCGCCAAAGCCGAAGAGTTTAAAGACGTTTTGAAAATGGGCCGCACCCAGCTTCAAGACGCCGTGCCGATGACGGCCGGACAAGAATTTCAATCGTTCCAAGTGTTGTTGGAAGAAGAAATCCTCAACCTTGACCGCACCCGCTCCCTGCTGCTTGAAGTCAACCTCGGCGCCACCGCCATCGGCACAGGCGTGAATACACCCAAAGGCTATGCGGCTTTAGTCGTTGAGAAACTCTCCGAAGTCAGCGGCCTGCCTTGCAAACTGACTGAAAACCTGATCGAAGCGACCTCCGACTGCGGCGCATATGTGATGGTACACGGCGCATTGAAACGCACAGCCGTCAAACTGTCCAAAATCTGTAACGACTTACGCCTGCTCTCTTCCGGCCCGCGCGCCGGTTTGAAAGAAATCAACCTGCCTGAATTGCAAGCCGGTTCTTCCATCATGCCTGCCAAAGTTAATCCCGTGATTCCCGAAGTCGTCAACCAAGTCTGCTTCAAAGTCATCGGCAACGACACCACCATCACTTTCGCAGCCGAAGCAGGTCAGTTGCAGCTGAACGTTATGGAACCGGTCATCGCCCAATGTATGTTTGAAACCATTTCCCTCTTGGGCAATGCCGCGGTCAACTTGTCCGAAAAATGCGTCAAAGGCATTACGGTCAACCGCGAAATCTGCGAACGCTATGTTTTCAACTCCATCGGTTTGGTTACTTACCTGAACCCATACATCGGCCACCACAACGGCGATTTGGTCGGCAAAATCTGCGCCCAAACCGGCAAAGGCGTGCGCGAAGTCGTACTGGAGCGAGGCCTGTTGAGCGAAGAAGAGCTCAACCGCATCCTCTCCCCAGAAAACCTGATGAATCCGCATCTGTAATCAGGGTTTAAAATCAAAGGCCGTCTGAAACTTTACTTTTAAAATTTCAGACGGCCTTTTCACATTCATATTGATACCTAATCGATTTTTTCTGTGAAATTCAAAATTAAAAGATAGCCTAACCGCAGGGTTTGATTTAACATGGTGCTGCCCTATCCTGTTTCCTTCTCCAATTCACGCAAACCGGATTCGGCAAAACGGTCAAAATAACATCTTCATTTATTAGGAAAAACCAATGAGTAAAATTACACGCGAACAAATGCTGCAAGTATTCGAAAATCGCTGCTCCACCCGTTATTACGATCCCGAAAAAAAAATCAGCCAAGAAGATTTTGCAGCGATTTTAGAATTTGCCCGCCTCTCGCCCAGCTCCGTCGGCTCCGAGCCATGGAAATTTTTGGTTATCCAAAACAAAGCATTGAGAGAAAAGCTCAAACCTTTCAGCTGGGGTATGCAATCGCAACTGGACGACTGCAGCCATCTGGTCATTATCCTTGCCAAGAAAAATGCCCGTTACGATACCCCGTTCTTCCGCAGCGTTGCCGAACGAAGGGGCTTGCAAGGCAAACAGCTGGAAAAAGCGTTGGCAAAATATAAAAGTTTTCAGGAAACCGACATAAAAATTGCCGACGACCAACGCGCGCTCTTTGACTGGAGCGGCAAGCAAACCTATATTGCTTTGGCCAATATGCTCACTGGCGCAGCCGCCATCGGCATCGATTCCTGCCCAATCGAAGGCTTCAACTACGACAAAATGAATGAAGTATTGGCGGCAGAAGGCCTGTTTGATGCCAACGAATGGGGCGTGTCCGTAGCGGCAACATTCGGCTATCGCGCCAAAGAAATTACCAAAAAAGCACGCAAACCAATTGAAGAAATGGTAACTTGGGTTGAATAAGCGGTTTGGATTTTCAGGGCGGCCCATGCCGCCCTTTTATTTTTCTAAAAGAGAAGCAAATTCCGTAACAACAAAGACTGCTACAAATCCAAATAAAAAGGCCGTCTGAAACCATGTGTCAGAAATCCTAGATTTCATCTCACACCGTTTCAGACGGCCTTGTTTAATACGCTACTGCTTAAAACGATACTTTCAAACTGCCGTAGAAGGCACGGCCATGTTCGTTGTATGTTTGTGCGCCGGCAGTTGTGCGGTACAGTTTTTTATTGAACAGGTTGCTGACACCGCCACGGACGGCCACGCGTTTGTTCCAGTTGTAGCCGGCATTGATGCCCCAAATACCGTAAGAGCCGACTTGGGTTTGGTTATGTTTGGAAGTCAAAGGAGTAACCCCTGCACGAGGATTACCGTCTCGTTCCAGTCTATTAATCGCCACGCCACGCGGTTTGGTACGGCCGTAGTGGGTAAAGGTAAGGTTGGCATCAAAACGTTCGTTTGGTGTCCAAGACAGCGTGCTGTTGATGGTGTGTTTCGGTACCAAAGACAATGGATTGCCTTGATAATCTTCGGATTTGTGCATGTAAGTGAAATTGTTGCTCCATTTGAGTGTGTCATGCAACGGAATCACCAAGTTGCCTTCGATACCCGAAATAGTCGCTTTCGGCGTATTTTCCCATTGCAAAAGCCAGTTGCCGATATTGCTGGTGGCAATGATATTTTCACCAATCACGATTTTGTTGCGGTACGCGTTGTGGAAATAGGTCGCAGAAGCCTGCCAGCCGTTTTTATTGAACTCAAGGCCAATCTCTTTATTGATACTGGTTTCGGGTTTCAAATTATTATTACCCATGTAGTAGCAACGGACACTGCCCGGCGCATCAATCGGACAACCTTGACCGCGCGTGTACAGGATAAAGTCAGGATTGGTTTGATACAGATTTGGCGCTTTATACGCACGGGCAATACCGCCTTTGACCAACCAGTTTTCGCCGATTTGATGCGAGAAGTTCAACGCCGGACTCCAGTTGCTGCCGCTGTCACTGTTGTGGTCGAAACGGATGGCCGGAATCAGATGGGTTTTGTCGGTCAACGAAATATTGTCTTCAACGTAAGCTGCCCAGTTACGTTGCGATGCCTTACCGCCGCGTACCGCTGAAATACCGTCAAACACATCAGTTTTACCTTGGTCTTTAAATCCCTGACTATTGGAAGCAGGATCATCCAACTTACTGTCCGTAAATTCTGCGCCGACCGTCAACACATTATCAACACCGAGTTTAAACGGAATATTCGCTTCGCTGCTGAAACGCAGGTTTTTCAGACGGCTTTGAACAAAATCCAAGCCTGTATAGCTGCCTTCGGGACCGCCGGCCAAACCTTCCGGCAAGTGGCTGTTGACTGTACGCTCATAACTGATCACGTTTTTGGTATCGCCCCATTCCCATGCGCCGTCATGCGTTAAAGAATAAGCGGAACGATATAAACGGGCAGTTTCGGCTTTGCCGTCAGCTAAAGAATTAACCAAAGCGGAACGTGGATTGCTGTTTTGCGTATCGCCGTTGTAGATATTGCCCTGACGGCTGTAGCTGCTGTCTAAAATCAATGTTTGCGCAGGGCTGATTTTCCATTGCAGACGGCCTGCAATGTCTTTATTGCGTACGCCTTCGACACCAGCCGCGCTGTCGTTGCCGTGTCCTGCATTGATATCGGCCGCATCTGCATCCGTTTTATTCAGGTTGCCGTAAATGCGGAAGCCCAAAGTATCTTGAATAATCGGACCGCTCAAATTGAAGCCGATACGGCGGGTTGCGCCTTCTTTGCTGTCTTGCGGTTGATTGGCGTAAAGATTGACCTGACCTTTAAATTCCTTAGACACTTTTTTGGTAACGATATTGACCACGCCGCCCATCGCGCCGGAGCCGTAACGCGTTGCCGCCGGACCGCGCAAAACGGTGATGGATTCAATTTCTTCAACCGGCACCCAGTTGCTGTCGCCGCGCGTATTGCGTTCACCGCGCATACTGATACGCTCGGATTGGCGCGAGTTTACAGGCTTGCCGTCAATCAGAATCAATGTGTTTTCAGGACCCATACCGCGCAGGTCGATTTGGCGTTTGTTGCCACGCTGACCCGTCGCTGTATTGCCGGTCAGGTTGACGCCCGGCATGGTACGGACAAATTCGGAAATATCGTTGACGGCCGGACGCTTGTCGATGTCGTCTTTTGAAATACGAGATACGCCCAGCGACTGTTGCAGTTGCTTCTCGGCAGTAACGTAAACGGTATCGACTTCAGCCTGTTCGGCAGCTTTCTCTTCAGCAGCGTGAGAGAATGCGCTGATTAATGCCAAAGGCAAAATGGCGAGTGTGAATGTTTTCATTGCATCGTTTCTCTTTAACTTTGTTTATTAAAATCAAAATAAAAATTATTCGGGATTTTAAATAAACTTAACAGAGTTTTCAATGCAATTAAGAGTGATTTACAATTATTCGTTAAATTAAGCCAATAAAAATAACCAAATGCCTAATAATTAAAAAGGCCGTCTGAACCGGCATGAAAGGGAATCTGAGATTTCCATCATACCGGTCAGACGGCCTTATTCAAATTTTAATTATTTGCCTGCTGCTTTTTGCAAAAGGGCATACAATTCGTCTTTGAGTTTGAGTTTGGCTTTTTTCAGCTCCTCGATTTCTTCGGAGCCGCTGGTTACCACGTTATTCACCAAACCGGTAATTTTATCGTCCAGCTCGTTATGCTCCTCAAACAAACGGGCAAAGTGTGCATCCTCTTGTTTCAGTTTAGAAATCAGATCGCGATATTCTGGAAACATTTTGTTTTCCTCTCTTGTTAATTAAATAAAAAAGTACTGCTGCCAAAAACTAGGACGAATTAATCTTTAGCTTCATTATAACAAACACGAGCGTTTTATCCAGTCTTTTTTAAGCCGAAACTGTTTTATGTCAAAATTAATAATATCACCATCAGCCATCGTCCCAATGGAAAGAAACGGGTTTATAGACGATTTGCCGACTTGGGCATACAATCGGGCTTATGCGTTTACACAATGGCCGAACCACCCTATTCCGTCATATCAACGGCATGGACGGACAATTTATCCTGCTTGAAAACCATCCTTCATGGATGCCGGTCAACGATGCCGATTTCAACCATGCCGCGCCCCTGCCCGACGGTTTGGCCGTGCACGAAGAATCATTTTATCCATTTGAAAAAATAGATGCCGCCGAATCGGCAGACAATATCAAAATCTTCAGCGAAGAAGCCTTGCGGCTGGAGAAAGAGCGTTTAAATGCGGCGGCCATGGCCGAGCTGGCAAAAAATCTTCAAGCCGCCCAAGCCGAAGCCGATTTGGCCGCGCTTTTGGAGAAAATGGATTTTCATTTAAAACAAGATGATATTTTCAAATGAATCCTTCAGCTCCAGGCCGTCTGAAACCAAACGCCTGATGAAATTGTTGACAATGTAAGAAAAATAGTTCATCTTGAACCAATCCGCAGTACTCCATCCCTTATTTTCAGCCCAACACAAAGGAACCGAGAACATGTTTTCAAAAAGCGTTACCCTCGCACAATATGACCCCGATCTGGCAGCCGCCATCGCCCAAGAAGACCAACGCCAGCAAGACCATGTCGAGCTGATTGCTTCAGAAAACTACGTCAGCTGCGCCGTAATGGAAGCCCAAGGTTCGCAATTGACCAACAAATACGCCGAGGGCTATCCGGGCAAACGCTACTACGGCGGCTGCGAATACGTTGATATTGTCGAACAATTGGCGATTGACCGCGCTAAAGAGTTGTTTGGCGCAGAATATGTCAACGTCCAACCACACTCCGGCTCGCAAGCCAACCAAGCCGTATATGCTTCTGTTTTGAAACCGGGCGACACCATTTTGGGCATGTCTCTGGCACATGGCGGCCATTTGACCCACGGCGCCAGCGTCAACATCTCCGGCAAACTCTACAACGCCATTACTTATGGTTTGGATGAAAACGAAGTTCTCGATTATGCCGAAGTCGAACGCTTGGCGCTCGAACACAAACCCAAAATGATTGTGGCCGGCGCATCTGCCTACGCACTGCAAATCGACTGGGCGAAATTCCGCGAAATCGCCGATAAAGTCGGTGCCTACCTCTTTGTCGATATGGCGCACTATGCCGGCCTGATTGCCGGTGGCGAATATCCCAACCCCGTGCCATTCTGCGACTTTGTGACCACCACTACCCACAAAACCCTGCGCGGCCCTCGCGGCGGCGTGATTTTGTGCCGTGACAATACCCACGAAAAAGCGTTGAATTCCGCCATCTTCCCAAGCCTGCAAGGCGGCCCGTTGATGCACGTCATCGCTGCCAAAGCTGTGGCGTTTAAAGAAGCGTTGCAACCTGAGTTCAAACAATACGCAAAACAAGTGAAAATCAATGCCGCAGCAATGGCGGAAGAGTTGGTTAAACGCGGTTTGCGCATCGTTTCTGGCCGTACCGAAAGCCATGTTTTCCTCGTTGACCTGCAACCGATGAAAATCACCGGCAAAGCCGCCGAAGCCGCTTTGGGCAAAGCACACATTACCGTCAACAAAAACGCCATCCCGAATGATCCGGAAAAACCGTTCGTTACCTCCGGCATCCGCATCGGCTCCGCCGCCATGACCACACGCGGCTTTAACGAAGCCGACGCGCGCGTATTGGCGAACTTGGTTGCCGACGTATTGGCCAACCCTGAAGACGAAGCCAACCTTGCCAAAGTCCGCGAACAAGTGACTGCTTTGTGCAATAAATATCCGGTTTACGGCGCATAAGCATTTCGCCTTGGATAAAATAACAGGCCGTCTGAAACTTCAGACGGCCTTTTTTATTGCAACTTTTCTTTTAAATTTCAAAACTGTTTGTTTCGCTGACTTTGCGTATCATGCCTGCCGCGACAGTATGGTTGGTGGCTTCGTCAATCAAAATAAACGCGCCTTGAGCATGGTTGTCTTCGTATGCGGCAGCGGCGAGCGGCTGCTGGGTTTTGAAGCTGACGCTGCCGATGTCATTGAGCTTGAGCGTTTCGGCGGATTCGACCCGGCTGAGGGTATTGACGTCCCAAACGTAGGCAATTTCGCTGATTTTTACGGGCGTGGTTTGGGTCGTGTGTTTCAGCAAATATTTACGGCGCAGATTGAGCGGAATATCATCAAACCAGCAAAGCGCGGCTTGGAATTGTTGCTCGGGAACAATGGCGCTGTCGGCTGAAACAATGTTGTTGCCGCGTGAAATATCGATGTCCGTATCCAAAACAACGGTCAACACTTCCCCTGCCTCGGCAGATTCGGTTTTACCGTTGGCATTGTAGATTTCGGCAACTTTGGCAACATGGCCGCTGGGCAGGACTTTGACTTCATCGCCCACTTTCAGACGGCCCGCTTCCAATCTGCCTTGATAGCCGCGGAAGTCGTCGCTGCTGCTGCCGTCTTGGCGCGCCACACGCTGTACGGGAAAATGCGCGGCTTGGTCGGCGGCATTTTGACGGTTGACGGGCAGGCTTTCGAGCAAAGGCAAAAGCGGCAAACCTTGATACCACGGGGTTTGGCTGCTGGCATTGACGATATTGTCGCCTTTTAAGGCGCTGATGGGCAGGAAGTGGATTTGGGCTTGGAGGCCGATTTGTTCCGCCAGTTTGCGGTAGGCTGCGGTGATGGCTTGATATTTGGTTTCGTCGAAGTCGAGCAGGTCGAGTTTGTTGACAGCGACGATAATGTTAGGGCAGCCCAAGAGCTTCAAAATCGCGCTGTGCCGTTTGGTTTGCGGCAGGAGGACAGGTTCGCTGCCGGAAAAATCGACGCGTGTGGCATCAACCAAAATAATGGCGGCATCGGCAGTCGATGCACCTGTAACCATATTGCGCGTGTATTGCTCGTGTCCCGGCGTGTCGGCAATAATGAATTTGCGTTTGGGCGTGGCAAAATAACGGTAGGCCACGTCAATGGTAATGCCTTGTTCGCGCTCAGCGGCAAGGCCGTCTGTCAGGCTGGCAAAGTCGGGCGTTTCGCCGTTTTCGGCGGCGCGGTTGAGCTTGTCGAGTTGGTCGGTCAGCAAGGTTTTGCTGTCGTAGAGCAGGCGACCGATGAGGGTGGATTTGCCGTCATCGACGCTGCCGGCGGTGATGAAGCGCAAAAGCGGGGCGGTGGTTGCGGTCATGGTTCTTTCCTATTTCTCGTGATTTCTCAAACTGGACTCTACTTTAAACAGGCCGTCTGAAAATGGGAAAGAATGTTTGGTTGTTAAAAAAGATATTTTTGTTATATCGATTTTCTGCGCGTGGCCAACCAACAAACAACCGAACCTGCGCACACCATCCCTGCCCCCTGCCAAAACTGTACAGACAGCGGCGCACTGATGACAAACGAAGACACCAGCGCGGAAAACACAGGGATAAAATAAGATGCGCCCGCCAATACCGTCATGTTCCCGCGCGAAATACCGATATTCCAAACCGCATAGCCCAAACCCATGCAAGATGCGGCGGCCAGTGCATAGCCGACGGATTCCGCATCAAAATTCAGACTGTGTGTCCCACCGATAAAATATTCCGCCCACAAAAGCAGCGACACCAGCATAAAGAAAAAGCCCACGCTGCTTCTTTCCGCCTTCACGCGCGCCGTCAGCGTGCAATATGCCGCCCAAAAAAGTGCATCGGCCAATGCCATCAGATAACCGGCAGGATTGGTGCGGACATTGTGATAAATCCCCGAAAGCGACAATCCGCCGTCGCCGCCCAATACCGTGGCAATCCCGAAAAACGACAATACAAAGCCTATGCCTATCCACCATTTTGCCGGCTGCCCGTTGAAACAGACCGCGCCTAAAATAGTAAACGTCGGCCACAAATAATTGACCATGCCGATCTCAACCGTCTGTCGGGCATTTTGGGCAAAACCGACCGACAACGACAAACACAGTTCGCAACCGACAAAAAAAATGCTCGCCCAAAGCAAATAGCTGCGGTTGTAATTACGCAAATGCGGCCGGCCGAAAATCAGCCAAATCAATACGGTGGACAGGGTGTACATCATTGCCGCGCCGCCCACTGCCCCCATATGCAGGCTCAAAGAGCGTATCAGAGAAATGACAAAGCTCCACAAAGCAACGGCAAGCAGCCCAATGGCAGTGGCTTGTTTGGAGGAGATGTTTTGAGATAAGAAATGAATCATGGCGTATGTGTTGAAGATGGTTTTATTAGGTTTATCGTAGTTTGAATATATCGTTTCTACATTAATTATTTTAACGGTTTCAAGGCCGTCTGAAAATGATTGTTTCAGACGGCCCTCTATTTGCAATTAGTCCTAAACATGACTATAATCCGCACCCAATTAGTCAATATTGAGACCAATTTATGAATCAGATCGACCAACTTGGTATGCGCATCAGCCACATAGACAGCGCGTTTGACCAATGGATTAAACAGCAAAACACCAACTACAATACCTTTGCCGTTCTCTATACCTTGGCCACCGAAGGCAGCCGCACTCAAAAATACATAGGCGAAGAATGGAGCCTGCCCAAGCAAACCGTTTCCGGCACATGCAAAACGCTGGCGGAACAAGGCTTGCTGACATTTCAAGAAAGCGAACAAGACAAACGCGAACGCTTATTGTCGTTGACCGAGCAAGGAAAAAAATCCGCCGCACCATTGGTGCAAAACATGCAAGAATTCAGCAAACGAATTTTTACCGCCTTCGGTGAAAAACGTGCAGCCCGACTGTTTGCCGATTTGGACGCGTTGGCCGAATTAATGGCGCAAACCCTCAGTACTAAATAAGGAGGGCAACCATGTGGAAAATGTTGAAACACATCGGTCAAACACACCGCCGCAAACTCATCACAACCTTCTCTCTCGTCGGCTTGGATAATCTGCTCTTGCTGGTATATCCCGTATTTGGCGGCTGGGCGATTAATGCCGTTATGGAAGGCAAAGTCTGGCAGGCAATGTTGTATGGTGTGGTGGTTTTATTAATGTGGATAATCGGTGCCGCCCGCAGGATAGCCGATACGCGCACATTTACCCAGATCTATACTGAAATAGCCGTCCCGGTCGTCTTGGAACAGCGTAAGCGAGAAGTACCGCATTCCGCCATTACCGCACGCGTCGCCCTATCGCGTGAGTTCGTCAGTTTTTTTGAAGAACACCTGCCCATCGCTGCTACTTCGCTGGTCTCCATCTTTGGTGCATGTATGATGTTGCTGATATTGGAATTTTGGGTGGGCGTATTGGCTGTCGCGATACTTGCCCTGTTTTTATGGTTGCTGCCGCGTTTTGCCGCCATCAGCGAAAACCTATATTTCCGTTTAAACAACCGGCTTGAACGCGACAACCACCTTATCCGCGACGGCAACGAGCATCAGCTCTACCGCCACTACGGCTGGGTTGCCAAACTACGCGTGCTGATTTCCAACCGCGAAGCCTTAGGCTATCTCAGTATCGGCATGGCGATGAGCGTATTGTTCGGCTTTGCCTTTATACACATGACGCTTAAAGGCTACGGAAGCGCCGGCCATATCTATTCCGTCAGCACTTATTTATGGATGTTTGCAATGAGCTTGGACGATGTACCGCGCTTAGTCGAACAATACTCCAATTTAAAAGACATCGGACAACGCGTTGAACTCTCGGAAGAAAATAATCTTTCCAAGGCCGTCTGAAACCTTAACACACTATCAGGACATATTATGAGTTGGTTTTATTTAATCTTAGCCGGCATGCTGGAAATCGGCTGGCCATTGGGGCTGAAATTGGCACAACAAGAAGGCTACCGTTGGCAGGGCATCGCTGTCGCCCTGGCCTGCATTGTCGGCAGCGGATTTTTTCTATTCCTCGCCCAAAAAAACATACCGATGGGGACGGCCTATGCCGTTTGGACAGGCATAGGCGCGGCAGGCGCATTTTTAGTAGGCGTAGGATGCCGCCAACTTCGGCCGCTGGCTCGGCGCATTCTTAATTATTTCAGGCGTAATCGTCATGAAACTTTCCAGCCATTAAAAAACCGCAAAGGCCGTCTGAAACCAAGACGGCCTTCTTATATTCCGAATATAACGAAATCATCTTAAATTAAAACCAAGCATTCTTTCCTTTTTTCAGACGGCCTGTTTAAAGTAGCGACTGTTCATTATTCAAACAATCGGCTATAGCCGTCCCAACAAAGGAAACAAAATGAGCCAAGCCAATCCACTGCCTGCCGAACTCTCCGCCCAACTCTCCGCCCTATCCCCCACCCAACTTGCCTGGCTCTCCGGCTATTGCTGGGCGCAAAGCCAAGGCGTATCCGGCGCAGCGGCCGAACCGACCATCCTGCAAGCAGCTGCCCCGACAGTCAGCCGCCGCGTGTTAGTCCTTTCCGCCTCCCAAACCGGCAACGCACGCAGCGTTGCCGAATCCTTACACGCCAAACTTCAAGCCGCCGGCGTAGAAACCCGCCTCAGCAGCGCAGGCGATTTCAAAAGCAAAACCCTGCCCGACGAAGACATCGTCCTTTTGGTTACCTCCACCCAAGGCGAAGGCGAACCGCCCGAAGAAGCCCTACCCCTGTACAAATTCATCTACGGCAAAAAGAAACCCGACCTCAGCAAACTCACCTTTGCCGTCTTAGGACTTGGCGACTCCTCCTATCCCAACTTCTGCCAAGCAGGCAAAGACTTTGATGCCAAATTTGCCGAACTGGGTGCAGGCCGTCTGAACGACTTGGGCATTTGCGACTTAGAGTTCCAAGCAAATGCCGACGCATGGGTAGCCGCCGTCGTACCCAAAGTAGCCGAATTGACCACCCAAGCAGCAAGCCCAAGCACAACCACCGCAGCACACAGCCCGGCAACCCCAAGCAGCGGCACCGCATACACCAAAGAAAACCCCTACACAGCCACCCTCTCCGTGCGCCAAAAAATCACCTCACGCACCGCAGAAAAAGACGTCGAACACATCGAAATCGACCTCAGCGGATCAGACCTGCGCTACCAAGCCGGCGACGCACTCGGCGTATGGCCGCTGAATGCCGCCGGCCTCGTTCAAGAAATCCTCGACCTCAACCAACTGACCGGCAGCGAAACCGTCCAACTTTCAGACGGCCGCGAAACTGACATCCGCACCGCCCTGACTGAATCCGCAGACATCACCCAAAACACACCGGCATTCGTCCAACAATACGCCGAATTAACAAACAACGAAGAACTCAAAACCATAGCCGCAGATAAAGCCCAACTGGATGCCTATCTCGCCGCCACACCGCCCGTCGGCGTATTCGCAGCCTATCCGCACCCACTGGACGCACAAACCCTATACAGCCTCTTCCGCCCACAAACCCCGCGCCTCTATTCCATCGCCTCCGCACAAGACGAAGTCGGCGAAGAAGTCCACCTCACCATCGGCGTCGTCCGTTTCGACCACCACGACCACACCTACACCGGCGCAGCATCCGGCTACTTGGGCGAACGCCTCGAAGAAGGCAGCGAAGTCCGCGTCTTTGTCGAACCCAACCCCAACTTCCGCCTGCCACAAAACGGCGACACCCCCATCATCATGATCGGCGCAGGCACAGGCGTCGCCCCCTTCCGCTCCTTCATGCAACAACGCGCCGCCAATGGCGACAGCGGCAAAAACTGGCTCTTCTTCGGCAACCAACGCCTGGCCGATGACTTCCTCTACCAACTCGAATGGAGCGATTGGCGCAAAGACGGCCTCCTCACCCGCGCCGACCTCGCATGGAGCCGCCAAGGTGAACACAAAGTCTATGTCCAACACAAAATCGCCGAACGCGCCGCCGAAGTTTGGAACTGGCTGCAACAAGGCGCACACATCTACGTCTGCGGCGACGCCGCACGCATGGCACGCGATGTCGAAAACGCCCTGATCGAAGTCATCGAAACCCAAGGCAAACTCAGCCGCGACGAAGCCGAAGACTACCTCAACGACCTGCGCGAAGACAAACGCTACCAACGCGACGTTTATTGATTGAATAAACAAAAATAAAGGCCGTCTGAAAGCTGAATTTCAGACGGCCTTTTTAAGGAACTTGCTCGGATTGTTATCAATTTATCTTGTCTTGCATTATAATTGTGCAAATTTGACCCACTCGAAAGAAAATAAATTGGAAGGATTACAACAACTTGTAGATTTATTGGTGGGTTTTGTCGATTGGATATTGAAATTACTGGCCTTCTTGTTTTAAACTACGTTCCATACTTTTTACATTAAAGACGTATTTTCATCATGCAGACCGCGCAATGCTCCGCTACTTTCTTCTATTGGTACCACACAAACGTGCGGTACTTTTTTGCGCTTGTCTGAAACAGACCAAATTGAAAATACGCAAATCAGAGCCGCCTCAATTGAGCGGCTTTTTTTATACCCACCATGGCCGCTTAAATCCATCCATTTTTAAGAAATAAGGAATACAGCCATGACCGCTTCAACTAAAATCCACAGCCAAACTCAAATGTTACACACCTGCCGCATGGTCGTTGACAGCAACAGCCACCACAGCATGCCCAACACGCTCACTTTGCCTGATACGCCCGACAGCCTCATCAGCGAAGCCTTAATTCCGCAAGTACGCACCATCGCGACTTTGATTGCCGCAGAACGTCACGATTTCAATCAAAGCAGCCCCAGCGTTTTTACTGATGAAGCAGATTTCTTCGCGGCGCGTATTTTGGTTTTGGGTGTACGCCGTTTCCATTTGGACATTACCCTGCTGCCCATGCTCAAAACCGCCAACAAACGCGCCGAAGCCTTTGCCAAACGCCATCACATGCCCTTCTCTCCCGCTGAAATGCAAATGTCCCTGCACACCCGCCGCCCTGCCAACCTGCTGATTATCGAAACCGAACACGAAATGCCTGCACTGGGCAATCTGGCCGCCAACAGCCGTGCATTTGCCGCGCAACTTTCCAATATTATTTTGTAAAACCACTTGAAAAACAGGGAAATGGTTTAATATTAGGCAAACACACTCCGCCGAAATCTCGGCAAAGACAAACTTCTCTCAGGAAAAACAATGAAAAAACTGATTGCCTTAGCCGCCCTTTCCACTTTCGCCCTTGCTGCCTGCAAAGACAATACCCAGGCGCAACTTGAGCAGCAACAAAAACAAATCGAAGCATTGCAACAACAGTTGGCACAACAAGCAGGCCAACAAGAAGATAATACGGTTTACCAGCTCACGCCTGAAGCCGTGAAAGACACCATTCCTGCCGAGGCACAAGCCAACGGTAACAACGGCCAACCGGTAACCGGTACAGACGGCCAACAATACATCTACGACCAATCCACCGGAAGCTGGCTGCTGCAAAGCTTGGTGGGTACGGCAGCCGGTGCATTTATCGGCAACGCATTGGCCAATAAATTCACACAGGCGCGCAATCAAAACAGCCCGATTGCCCGTCAAGCCCGTGCCAACTATTATCAAAGCGCACGTCCAAACGGACGCACCAGCCAACAGCTGAATACACGCACCCTGCGTGCCCAGCAACAAAACGCCCAGCAGCAACAACGATACCGCGAAACTACGCGTCAGCCTTCCAACTACCGCCGCCCCAGCATGGGCCGAGGCTTTGGCCGTCGCCGCTGATTCGGTTTATATCCTATCTTTCATATAAACATCCCTAATATAAAAGGCCGTCTGAAAACCAGTTATCCTGATTTTTCAGACGGCCTTTAGCCCTTCTCTATTTTCTTATTGCAGACTTGTGGGTCTGTCTGTATGCGTTATGCCCAGAAATCGCGAGGTGCGTCCAATACGGGTTTGACGATACCGGTGCGGACGGCAAAATCGCCGAAACCTTCATCATCGAGTCGGTTTTGCGCCCAATCGGCCACCCAGCCTTCGACAATTTCAAGGATTTCAGGTTCGGTAATATTTTCTTTAAACAGGCGCGGGATGCGTGTGCCTTCTCGGTTGCCGCCTGCGTAAAGGTTGTAGCGGCCGACGGCTTTGCCGACCAAACCGATTTCCGCCAGCATGGCGCGGCCGCAACCATTCGGACAACCGGTTACGCGCAAAACGATGTATTCGTCTTCCAAGCCGTATTTGGCGAACATTTCGTCGATTTTATCGGAGAATGTCGGCAGGAAGCGTTCGGCCTCAGCCATCGCCAGCGGGCAAGTCGGCAAGGCAACGCAAGCCATGGAGTTTTCACGCTGGATGGTAATCGATTTGCTGATAAGGCCATGATCTTTGGCGATTTTATCAATCGTGTCTTTCAATTCGGGCGGTACATTGGCAACCACCAGATTTTGGTTGGCCGTCAGACGGAAGTCGCCGGGATGGATTTTGGCAATTTCACGTACGCCGGTTTTCAAAGGTCTGCCGGGATAATCGAGCAGGCGGCCGTTTTCAATAAACAAAGTCAAATGCCAGTTGCCTTCATGCCCTTGTACCCAGCCTATGTGGTCGCCGCGATGGGTGAATTCGTAAGGGCGGATGGGTTCAAACTTAATGCCCATGCGTCTTTCGACTTCTTCTTTGAACACATCCACGCCGACGCGTTGCAGCGTATAGCGTGTACGCGCTGCTTTGCGGTCGCTGCGGTTACCCCAGTCGCGCTGGGTGCTGACGACGGCTTCAGCGGCATTGAGGGTGTATTCCAGCGGAACGAAACCGAATTCATAGGAAATATTGGGATAAGTTTTGGTATTGCCGTGTTCGCTGGATAAACCGCCGCCGACCAATACATTGAAACCCACCAACTTGCCGTTTTCTGCAATCGCTACAAAACCCAAATCGTTGGAATGAATGTCCACATCATTATCAGGCGGAATCACAACGGCGGTTTTGAATTTGCGCGGCAGATAGGTTTTACCCAAAATCGGCTCTACATCATCGGCAATTTCTTTATTGCGCGGTTCGGTCGGCTCGGTCGTGAACACTTTTTCACCGTCCAACCATACATCGGCATATGCCATGGTACGCGGCAGGAGGTGCATACTGATGCGCGCCGCCCATTCATAGGCTTCTTGGTGCAAAGTGCTTTGTACAGGATTGCTGGTGCACAACACATTACGGTTGACATCGCTGGCTGTGGCAATGGAATCCAGACCCAGTTTGTGTAATGCCTGATGTGCCTGTTTTAAATCGGTTTTCAGAATGCCGTGGTATTGGAAGGTTTGGCGGTTGGTCAGGCGGATAGAGCCGTAAATCGTATTTTCACCGGCAAATTTGTCGATACCCAGCCACTGTTTCGGCGTAATGATGCCGCCGGGCAAACGGCAACGCAACATCATATTTTTTAAAGGCTCAAGCTTTTGTTCGGTACGCTCGGCACGGATATCGCGGTTGTCCTGTTCGTACATGCCGTGGAAGCGGATAAGTTGAAAGTTGTCGGCGGTAAAGCCGCCGGTAAAGTCGTCTTTCAACTCTTCTTTAATGGTGCCGTGCAGATAATCGCTGCGTTCTTTCAAGGCTTCGTTGCCGGAAAGCGGTGTATCAGGCAGCTTGGCGCGCGGGTCGGTCGTGGTAGCAGTCATTGAAGTACTCCTTATTTTTGGTATAGGCGTTACTTTAATGAGGCCGTCTGAAAATGGGAAAGAATGGTTTGTTTGTTTTAAAGACGATTTTGTTATATTGGTTTGGAACATAAAAAGGCCGTCTGAACTTTGCTTTCAGACGGCCTTGATATTGGACGGGACAAACTGATTAGGCTTGTTTGTTCCAACGTTCGATAGATTCTTTGATGACTTGTTTCGCTTCTTCCACATCGCCCCAAGATTCAACTTTAGTGGTACCTGCTTTTTTCAGGTCTTTGTAGTGGTTGAAGTGGAACTCGATTTGTTTGATCAGTTGTTGCGGCAAATCGGCCAAAGTTTTGTAGGCATTGCCGTTGTTGCGGTCGTCGGCCGGAACGCAGACGATTTTGTCGTCCACTTCGCCGTCGTCAACGAATTTCATCACGCCGATAACGCGTGCTTCCAGGAAAATACCGGTTGCCAAAGGCTGCTCGGTAACCAGCAATACGTCCAATTCGTCGCCGTCTTCGTCCAAAGTTTGCGGAATGAAGCCGTAGTTGGTCGGTTTGGCGAAAATTGCCGGTTCAACGCGGTCGAGTTGGAAAGCGGCCAGTTTGCGGTTCCATTCGATTTTGTGGTTGCTGCCTGCTGGGATTTCGTTGACAACGTTGATGATGCCGCCGTCCACGTCGCCCGGGGTCAGGATTTTGTTGAAGTCTGCCATGATGGTTTCCTTTGATTTTAAAGAGAGTCAAACGGCGAAAGTATAGCAAACCCAAGGCCGTCTGAAAATGTGAAACCGTCGTATTCAGACGGCCTTTTTGGCATTCAGCCTTTTGACCAGTTCTAAAATTGCGCGTTTATTGGAAGGGGAAAACACTTTTTCCGCCGCTTCTTCTGCACCAAACCAACCGTAGGCAACGTGTTCGTCCGGTTGCAGGACGATGGGCGTATCGCGTGGAATTTGGGCGGAGAAGATGTGTTCGCGGTTTTCAAAAACGCCTTTGGGATAGCGATGGCGCCAATGATGATATATTTCGTAAACAGTGCTGTCATGCCAGTTTTCCAACTGTCCGTCTGCAAGGCGAATACCGGTTTCTTCCCACACTTCGCGCCATGCGGTTTCTTCAATACGCTCGCCTTCTTCCAAGCTGCCGGTAACCGACTGCCAAAAACCTTGCGGCGCCGTGCGTTCAATCAGCAGGATATTGCCGTCTTCATCATGCAAAACGACCAAAGCGGAAACGGGATACTTCAAAGGCTTGCCGCTCATGACTTATCCTTGCCGGATTGATTGGGGAAGCTGATTTTTTGTAGTAAGTAAGCCGAAAGGTTTTCCATGTCTCACTCAAAAATGGGAATTGATATTCAGACGGCCTTTGCTAGAAATCCGCAAAGGCCGTCTGAAATTATACCTGATTTAACTGCGCCAGTTTCCAAGACACTAGCTCTGCTGCTTCTTCCGGCGAGTTGGCCTTCAATCCTGCTTCGCCAAAATACGAAATTTTAGGCAAATCACACAAAAACTTATCGATGTCTTCTGCCGTCAAAAAACGGCCGTGCAAATCAAATCCGACATTTAAAGCACGCCCTTTGATTTCCGCCATCCTGTCATGCAAATGGCCGTACAAGTGATACCAGCCTTGATAGCAGCCGTCCCATTCCCGAATCGGATAGTGAAAGAGAATCAGCGTATTCTTAATTTCCGGCAATTTGAGTTTCAAATACGGCCGTATGGACGACAGCAGCGGATGGCCGTCATGCTTGGTTTGGCTGCGGAAAAAATCGGCATGCTGCCGAATCACGTGATCATGATTGCCGTAAATCAAGTGATGTTGCCCGTTTAAACGCGACAAAACGCGCTCTATCTGCTTATGGTCGTGGGCAAAGGAAAAATCGCCCAAGTTGTATACCGTATCTTCAGGCGTAACGGTTTCATTCCATGTCTGAATTAAAAATTCATCCATCTGCTCCACGTTATCGAACGGTCGAAATTGCGGGCAAAATTTGGCGATGTTTTTATGTGAGAAATGTAGGTCTGATGTGAAGTAGATTTTGCTCATACCGTGCTTTCTGCGTTGCAGGCTTGAATCGTATCACGCTCGGGCGTATGCTGAGTAATGTTTTTATGTGCTTCAAGGAGTTCGTATGCGTTTGGTTATTGCCGCGCCGGCCAACGGCGCAATATTGAAGGACGCGCTCAAAGCGCATCTGCAAAACGACCCGCGCGTCAGCAGCTTGGTCGATTTATCCTCGCCCGAAGGAACCTATCCACAACTCTCGTTTGCCGCGGCCGAAGAAGTCGCGGCAGGACGCGCCGACCGTGCGTTGCTGATTTGCGGTACAGGCGTGGGCACGGCAATCGCCGCCAATAAGGTGCGCGGCATACGGGCGGCAACGGCGCATGATTTACTCACCCTCCGCGGATCGGTGGAAAACTATAACGCGCAGGTTTTATGTATGGGGCAAAACGTCATCGCCGCCCCGGCCGCTTGGGCATTGGTCGATATCTGGTTGGATTTGCGCCACGACACAAGCAGCAGCTATGCTCCTAAAGTCGGCGAAATCGAAGCGTATGAGCGCGAAAAATAAATACGCATTGCTCCCTATATTTTCAGACGGCCTTACAACTGTCTCAAAAATGCTTGGATAAACGCGATCCTATCCAATTCCGGCATAGCGTTGAACGCTTCCTGATGCTCGTGGATGTAGTCGATTAAAGGATAAAATTCTTCATCGACATGGCGTTTGTCGAGCTTGCGTCCGATGTTGCCTTCGTTGCTTCGTCCCAGAAACTTGGAAATCAAGTAATACGGCGATTTGAGTTTGAACAGCATTTCGCCGTTTTGCGCATCAAATACCATAAAGCCTTCGTGTTCCACGTTTTTCAGACGACCTTTCAGCTCGCCGAACGTGATGTTTTTCAGCGTTTCAGGGCGGCGGATGCCGTATTGCTTGCCGATTTCGTCCAATTCGGCTTCAGTAAACTGACGGCCTGTCGCCACATCGATGCAGCCGATTAAGGTTTCGCCCAATTCTTCGCGGATGATGTGCACGTCTTTCGCGTCTGTGATTTCAAACAAAAAAGTGTGGTTCGGATAAGCGCGGAACAGGGTTTCGTATTGCGCGCAGTGTGCGGCGGTCATGTCCGCGAACGCGCTATCAAGCGAGCCGGTGGTCGAATACAGCACTTTGCCGTCAAACGCCGCGCCGTGGGACGGGTGGTCGTCTGAAAGCGAGACGAAAGTGCAGCAGCCGAGGAAACCGTTTACTTTTACGACCGCATCCACCAATCTATCGTCGCTGATTCGAATCGGATAACGGCTGCCCTTGGCAATACGTTCCGAATAATTGAACACTTTTTTAAACGGGCGCACGATGATGCGGTTGTGCGCGTCGATAATCAAACCGCGCATTTCCAGCAAAGCATCATCAAAGCGGTTGTTATAGAACACGCTGCGTGCGTATTTCAACACGCGCAATTCAGGATAACGTTTGGATGCTTTGGCAGTAAAGTTACGGCTGCCGTGTTGCAGATAATTTTCGGTAACGAAGGTTTGCTGCGCCTCATCAAACACCAGCGGCTTATGCTCGATAGCCTGCATCTGTTCAATTTTTTCTAACTGCTCCGCATTTGCCGGCTGCACGGCCTCGATGTGGATTTCGTTTGCCACTCGGTTTTGGTTCAACTTGATATACGCCGCCAACACGTCATGCTCTTTTACGCCGTGCAGGTTGGGATAGAAATTGTGTAGTCGATAAACTTCTGTTTCAAAACCGCTTTTCTCTGCCTGATCCAATAAATGACGGCAACGCGAAGCTTTTTGGTTGGTATTGGAATGAATGATCAAAATATTTCGATTCGGATTTTGACGTCCAAGTCTCAAAGTTTCAGTCATCAAAGCATTGCCGCGTTTTTGCGCCTTATCCACCGCTTCGCCCGACCAACGATATTCACCATATTCATCGGTAATGAACAAATCGTTTTCAATACGGACCACTTCCGCATCCGGATACTGCGCTTTAAATTCGGCGGCTTTTTGTTCGGCGAAAGTCGATTTTCCCGAACCTTGATGACCGCGGATTAAGATGAATTTTTGCATTTTGTTTCCTTATTCTTTTTCTCAGCTTGTCCTGAATAAATAGGCCGTCTGAAAAATATTTCCCCCCTTTTTTCAGACGGCCTTAGCTTCAGTTCACAACTGCCAACGGCGTTTTCTCAATCTCTTCTACCCAGAAATCTGTACCCATGCCTCGTTCGGCAAAGGAACCGATGAGCGTGAACACTTGATCGGAGAAGCCGCCGATGTTCAAGATATCGTGACGGTTTCGTGCTTGAGCCTGGACGTAGGGCTGGATATCCAGACAAACGAGTTTGGCTTCCGGACAACGTCTTTTCAGAATATCCCACTCTTTCATCAGGCTGGTTGTTGCGCCCCATCCTTGGTTGTCATCTGCCCAACTTTCGTTGTCTGACACGATGACGACCAAATCCACATCGGCTTTTTCACGGTTCAGCATGGCGAGCGGTGCGCTGCAAGCCGTTCCGCCGCCGCCGATATTGGCGAGTTTTTCGGCGTTGGTCATGATGCTGTCGCGCGGATTGAGCTTCACGTTTACTGTGATTTGTTCAAACGGTATCACGCGGGCTTGCGGGTTGGTACGCAACATGGCGGCGGATACGAGTGCGGCAATGTCGATGCAGCGGGTTTTGCTGGTTGCGCTGCCGCGATGGCCGGTAACCGAGCTATGCATAGAACCGGAGACGTCCGGACAAACCACGACTTTGCCTCGGATGGCCGGTACGTTTTGTACGGCGGTTTCCATTGCGTCTTGCAGCGCTTCGCGGATTTCAAACGGCATTTGATTAGATGTTGCCTGATACGCGGTCAGCAATTGGTAAGGCAGGACGCGGGCGCGGGCAATGGCGGTTTCGTCACGCAGTTTTTCTGCCACCATTTTGATGTTTTTGCTTTTGGCAAACACTTCGTGGCGCAGGAAAGTATTCAGATTTTGACGAACCTGCTGCCATGAACCGTTGCGGGCAATCTCTGCCCAGTCGCCGCTGTTCAAGTCTAAAGCGGTGAGCATTTGGAAGGGAACATTGGGCAATGCGCCTTCTCGGCTTTGTTTGTAGTCTTCAAAAGCACGGGTAATGGGTGGCAATGCTTCGCGGTCGTACGGTTTACCGATCAGCCATGCAAACCAGGCGGCACGCCATGCTTCACGCGGTTTGGGGTGCACCATTTTGACCACGTCTGCCAGCGACGGCGAATTGCCGACGGCGGCGTTAAGCAGTTGTTTTTCGGTGGCGGTCAAAAGCCAGGTCTGCATCAGTTTTTTCGGACGATTGCCGAAAGATTTTCTGCCAACTGCGCCGCTGCGGATAATTTGTGCGAAGTTACGCAACATTTTACCGTTGTCCACTACTTGGTCGAATACGCGGGCGAGCATGTTCACGTCTTTTTGTGCCAACACGGCAAGCAAAAGCGCTGGCATGTCTTTCATGAAACCTTTTTGACGGGAATACACGGCAGTTTTGGCGATAAACTCGGCATCCAGGTTTTCTGCCAATTTCAACACTTGGTCAAGCTGGCTTTGGGCATCGGCATAGTAGGTATTGTTCAGACAACCGGTAGCGGCAAGCTGGGCCAGCTGTTGTTTGTGTGTCAGTGTGTAGGCGATGCCGCCGGCTTCGTTATAAGTGTCGGTTTTAGTCAAACGGTTTTTAATAGATTGAAACAAGGTAGTATTAGCCATTTTCATTTTCTTTCATATTGTTGGTTTGAGGCCGTCTGAACTTGTTTTAGCTTTGTTTTTCAGACGGCCTTGAATAGGTGGCAGCATAGCGGCTAAAGATGAAGAGAAGCGTTTTTAACTGAAAGCTAATGTATTCTCTTCCGGGCATCCGCCTACTGCCGTAGGGCGACTAGTTTAATTAGGATCATTCAGGTTTGTAGCAAGGAAGGAATGTAATCCTAATGGCATTCACCCATAAGGGGTGGTACATTGGGCAACAAAGAATGGAGAAATTTTTACGCGCTCTATCCACTGAGCTACTCTGCCATAGTTGGCGGCAGAGACGGGACTCGAACCCGCGACCTCGAGCTTAGCAGGCTGTAATTCCTCCGGCATTTGCCGTTTGTACCGAAAACGGTTTTTATATCGGCCCGCCTGAATATTTCAGACGGCCTTGAATAGGTGGCAGCATAGCGGCTAAAGATGAAGAGAAACGGTTTTAACTGAAAGCTAATGTACTCTCTTCCGGGCATCCGCCTGCTGCCGTAAAAATAATATGGCACGCAACAAGTTTTTCAGGGAAACATGCCTTTACTCTACCAACTGAGCTACTCTGCTATTTTGGATAACAGAGGCAGGACTCGAACCTGCGACACAAGGGTATCCATGTTGTAGTTTCCCCAGGCATTTGCCTGCCATATTGAAAAAGGGTGGGCGACTAAATAAACAAGACGTTCAACGTCTATCAGACGAGACAGGACTCGAACCTGTTAATCCAAATGTAGTCTTGTCGGCATTCGCCCTGTAACCACACCGCAACTAAATTTACGGAAAATTTTTCTCCGGTAACTGTATTTCCCGAAGCATCTGCTGTATCGTTACATTCACAACATAGCCAACAGTGTGCCAAGAATAAAATTTTTATAAAAATAATTTTTAATTGATTGAATATAAATAAAATATATTTTAAAGTAGCTTTTATCGGCAAGAAGCGTAGAATGCTAAAAAATATATTTATAGATAGTTATATAGAAAATAAAATATAAAAGGATATATGATGCGATTCGATGATTTGGACAAACGCCTGCGGTTAAGTAAACGGCAAATTTGTCTTGGGAAAAATAATTTAAAGGCCGTCTGAAACATGAATACCCATCCTAAAAAACAAGTCGCCGTCAGTTTTCTCGGCACGGTATTAGACAGTGGTTTCGGTCAAGGGCGTTGGTTGAAATGGCGGCCGAATGTCGCCATGAATCAGCGTCAAGATTTTCATCTCGACCGCATGGAACTGTTTTATGCGGAAAAATACCGCGAGCTGGCGGATCATGTAAAAGCCGATATTCAGCAGGTGTCGCCGCACACGGTCGTCAATCTCGTGCCTATGGAGCTGGCAAACCCGTGGGATTTCTCCGAGGTTTATACCAAACTGCACGATTGGGCGGCGAGCTATCCATTTGATACGGAAGAAGAAACTTATCTCACCCACATCACCACGGGTACGCACGTTGCCCAAATCTGCCTGTTTTTATTGGTGGAATCTCGTCAAATCCCCGGCGTTCTGTTACAAACCGCTCCGCCCAAAAACCAAAGACGCAGTATGGAGAACGGCAATGTCGGCAGTTATGAAATCATCGATTTAGACTTGGCTCGTTACGACGTACTGGCCGAACGCCTTGCCGCCGTACGCGATGACGCAGTGCGCTACCTAAAAAGCGGCATTTCCACCCAAAACGCCGTCTTCAACCGCATGATTGCCGAAATCGAACAAGTCGCGCTCAACTCTCCTTCCCCCATTCTGCTTTCTGGTCCGACAGGCGCGGGCAAATCTATGCTGGCACGCAGGATTTTTGAATTGAAAAAAGCGCGCCACCTGATTAAAGGCACATTTGTCGATGTAAACTGCGCCACCCTTCGCGGCGACGGCGCAGCATCTGCCCTGTTCGGCCACAAAAAAGGCGCCTTTACCGGCGCGGCGGAAAAACGTGAAGGTTACCTAAAAACTGCCGACGGCGGCGTATTGTTTTTAGATGAAATCGGCGAATTAGGCTTGGACGAACAAGCCATGTTACTCAAAGCCATTGAAGAGAAACACTTTTATCCCGTCGGCAGCGACAGCGAAGTCAAAAGCGACTTCCAGCTCATCGCCGGCACCAACCGCGACCTACGCCACGAAATCCGCGCCGGACGCTTCCGCGAAGACCTGTTCGCCCGCATCAATATTTGGAACTATCCGCTGCCCGCACTCGCTAACCGCCGCGAAGACATCGAGCCCAACGTCGAACACCAGCTCGCCCTAGCTTCGCAAGAACTCGGCCGAACCACCCGCTTCAACAAAGAAGCCCTGGCCGCCTACCTCGACTTCGCCCACTCCAACCAAGCCCCATGGCGCGGTAACTTCCGCGATCTCGCCGCCAGCATCATGCGCCTGGCCACACTCGCGCCGCAAGGCAGGATACAGGTAGAACAAGTCCAAGCCGAAATCGAGCGCCTCAAATGGTTATGGTCGGAAGAATCCTTTTCAGACGGCCTCCTACATAACAGGCCGTCTGAAAAAGAACAAGACTACCCCGATAAAGTCGATTGGGACACATTGGATTTGTTCGACAAACTACAACTGCAACACGTCATCGACGAATGCCGCAAACATCCCAACATGGCCGCCGCCGGCCGTGCATTGTTCAACGTCTCCCGAACAGAAAGAGCAAAAGTCAATGACAGCGACCGATTGAGAAAGTATTTGCAACGGTTTGGACTGGAATGGGGGGATATTTAAATAAAGTGGGCAAGCTAGCTCATTTTAATCGCATTATTTTTTCATCATTTATAAAAAATAAACGGCATCAATCTGATGCCTTTTATTTTCGTTAACATGAAAAATTAACGTTCATACCAACGTTTGGTCGATTCACGAATCACTTCTTTGGTTTACTTCAAAAATGCCGCATGATAGGCAATATGCTCGCCAATAAAACTGGCGATGAAGTAATAGCTATGATCATAGCCTTTGTGGAAGCGCACATCGGCTGGTTGATTTGCCACACGACAGGTTTCGATAAAATCTTCGGTACGCAATTGTGTTGGCAAAAACTCATCTTCCAAGCCCTGATCAATGCGCATACCTTGCACTTTATAGCCTTGTTGAATGAGCGAGCTGGCATCATATTGCTGCCATTTCTCGCGATCTTTTCCTAAATAGGCAGAAAAAGCTTTTTCTCCCCAAGGCACGAGGCTTGGCGACAAAATGGGCGAAAAGGAAGAAACACTTTGATAACGTTCTCGGTTTCGCAATGCCAATACCAATGCGCCATGTCCGCCCATTGAATGTCCCATAATCGAACGTTTGCCGCTGGTAGGAAATTTTTCCTCAATCAGACTAGGCAACTCATTCAAAATATAATCATACATTTGATAATTCGTCGCCCAAGGCTGCTCGGTCGCATTCAGATAGAAGCCCGCACCCTGCCCTAAATCGTAAGCATCATCATTCGGCACTTGTTCTCCGCGAGGGCTGGTATCGGGAGCAACCACAATCACTTGATGTTCTGCCGCATAACGCTGAAAGCCTGATTTGGTAATGAAATTTTGTTCCGTACACGTTAAGCCGGAAAGCCAATAAATCACACCAAGCGGTCGATTCTCCTGATTATCCGGCAAATAGACGGCAAATTTCATTTCGCATTGCAGAGTTTGGGCATGGTGTGCCCAAACTTGTTGCGAACCACCAAAAATTTGATGTTGTTCAATCAGTTTCATCGCGTACCTTAGTAATGAATAACAGCGCGGATCGATTTACCTTCGTGCATTAACTCAAAGGCTTCATTGATTTGATCAAGTGTCATTGTGTGGGTCACAAACGGTTCTAACTGAATGTCGCCTTTCATTGAATCTTCCACCATTTTCGGCAGTTCAGAGCGACCTTTCACGCCACCAAATGCCGTGCCTTTCCAAACACGACCGGTCACCAACTGGAACGGACGCGTTGAAATTTCTTGTCCTGCACCCGCTACGCCGATGATAATGGATTGCCCCCAGCCACGGTGTGCACTTTCTAATGCTTGACGCATTACATTTACATTGCCAATACATTCAAAGGTGTGGTCAATGCCCCATTTATTGATGTCTAACAACACGTCTTTGATCGGTTTATCGTAATCGTTCGGGTTCAAACAGTCAGTTGCTCCAAACTGTTTTGCCAACTCAAATTTTGAGGGATTGGTATCAATAGCAATAATGCGACCCGCTTTGGCTTGACGCGCACCTTGCACCACAGCCAAACCAATCGCCCCCAAGCCAAACACGGCCACAGAGTCGCCTTCTTGCACTTTTGCTGTGTTATGCACCGCACCAATACCTGTAGTAACGCCGCAGCCGAGCAGACATACTTGTTCGTGGTTCGCTTCTGGGTTGATTTTCGCCAGTGAAACTTCGGCAACAACTGAGTATTCACTAAAGGTCGAACAGCCCATATAGTGATAGATCGGTTGACCTTGATAAGAAAAACGCGTCGTGCCGTCCGGCATTAAGCCTTTACCTTGCGTATCACGCACTGAGACGCATAAGTTGGTTTTACCTGAACGACAAAACTCACATTCGCCACATTCAGCAGTGTAAAGCGGAATAACGTGATCACCCGGTTTTACGCTTGACACACCTTCGCCCACAGCAACAACTACACCCGCACCTTCATGCCCAAGCACCACAGGGAATACGCCCTCAGGATCGCTTCCTGATAACGTAAACGCATCAGTATGGCACACGCCCGTGTGAGTATTGCGGATTAACACCTCGCCTTTGCGTGGCATTTCTACGTCGATTTCCACAATTTGTAAGGGTTGATTTGGAGCGAATGCCACCGCCGCACGCGATTTGATGGTTGAATTGGTTTGTTTCGTTTCCATTATTTTTGCCTTTTAATTCATTAATAAAGTTATCTAGCCTAAGAAAGATAACTACAGTTTATACTTTGGAACCTACCCTGAAGCAAGCATTTTTGCAATTTTGACTCCGGCAGTAGCATGATCGGCTGAAGGGCTGGCAGGCAATTTTCTGTACACCAAATACCCGAGCAAACTCCGCCGCCATTTCCCCAACATTGACAGAATGGCTTTGCAAGGTTTGCCAATGTTCGTAAGGCAAGAGATTACCAAGTTTGTCTTGGGCGGAATGGGCGTAGTAAATGAGGGGGTTCATATTGAAATTCTAAAAAAATTCAAATTGATACAGATGCAATGATAATATGATATTAAATTTAATATGTAAATAGAAAAAATGCCGTCTGAAACTTTTTCAGACGGCATTGTTATTAATTACCCTTTATAACTTGCTTCTAATATCCTCCACTGCTTTCACTAATGCTTCAGAAAGCGAGGGATCAAAAGAAGAGTGGCCTGCTTGGACAATTCTCAATTCTGCTTCAGGGAAGGCTTGCGAGAGTTCCCACGCGCTTTGCATCGGGGTGCACAGGTCGTAGCGGCCTTGGACGATGATGGTTGGGATATGGCGGATTTTGTCGATGTTTGCCAAAATAGCCTTATCGCCCTGCAGCCAGCCTTCGTTCACGAAGTAATGGTTTTCCATTCTTGCGATGGCAAGGGAGGCTTGCGGGTCTTCATCCACGTCTTTTGGTTCAAACTGAATAAGGTAGCTTTCCCAGTCTGCCCATGATTTGGCCGCTTTGAGGCGCGTGGCTTCATCTTCGCTGAACAGCATTTCATGGTAGGCTTTAATTAGGGCGTGGCGTTTGTTTTCAGCTACGGGGGCAATGAATTTTTGCCATTGAGCCGGATAAATTTGGCTTACGCCGCCTGCTTCGTTCAGCCATGCCATTTCAGACGGCCTGCACAGGAAAATACCGCGCAAAACTAAGCCGCTGACGCGCTCGGGATGGGTTTCGGCATAAGTCAGCGACAAGGTGCTGCCCCATGAGCCGCCGAAAACCAGCCATTTTTGAATACCGAGCATTTCGCGCACTTTTTCAATATCGGCAACCAAATCCCATGTAGTGTTGTCTTCGATACAGGCATACGGTTTGGAGCGTCCGCAACCGCGTTGGTCGATAATAACGATTCGGAAATGCTCTGGATTGAAAAAGCCGCGACAGGCCGGTGATGCGCCTGCTCCGGGGCCGCCATGCAGGAAAATCACAGGGTGGCCATCAGGATTGCCTGATTCTTCCCAGTAGATTTCGTGGATTTCTGATACGCGCAAAAGGCCGCTATTTCGTGGTTCTTGAATTGGATGCATGAGCTTTCTCCTTTGTCTGATGAATATGTTGATTGTAACACTTTACCTGCTGATTTTTCAGACGGCCTACATAGGTTTATCGCGACAAATGGCGTAAAATAGCACTTTTTTGACAGGATTATTTATGGCTGACAACAAAAAAACCCATGCAGCACCCGAAGGGCAACTTTTATTGCGTACGGTCGCCATGCCGCGCGATACCAATCCTAATCAGGATATCTTCGGCGGCTGGATTATGTCGCAAATGGATCTGGGCGGCGGTATTTTGGCAGCAGAAATCGCACAGGGACGAATTGTAACCGTGGCTGTTCAAGAAATGAATTTCATCAGACCGGTAAAGGTCGGCAACGTCGTGTGCTGCTACGGGCATTGCGTCCGTGTAGGCAATACTTCTTTGCAACTGAAAATCGAAGTGTGGGTGAAGACTTTGATGAACGATATGGTAACGGAAGACCGCCAACTGGTCACCGAAGCCGTGTTCACTTACGTCGCCATCGATTCACAAGGCAATCCGCGCCCTATTCCTCGTGAAGGCAATGCAAAGCTGGCACATTTGTAAGTTTAAAAAATCAAAACAAGGCCGTCTGAAACCTCAACGTTCAGACGGCCTTTTTTAATACAGAAGCAAAATGTAATAATATTTCTTTTGAGCTAAAGCAAGGCGAAGTATCTGTTTTTTAGGTTTAATTCAGGCTGATTGATAAAACAAAGACCGTACACCGGCTTCCTATAACACTGCCCTACCGCGACAGTTTGCGCCACTTTTGAAACGGCGTTTCCTCCTCAACCTACTTTAAGGAACATCATGGCTTCGCGCGATTTATACCCACAGGAAATTTTACAGGTTGTTCTCGACAAAAGCTGCGCTAAAGCACAATCCAGCATACTCACACTGGCAATCTTGAGCGTTTTAGCCGGCGGATACATCGGCTTCGGATATCTTGCCTATTTAAAAGTAGTCAGCGGCATTCCGCACGAATGGGGTGGAGTTGCAACTTTACTCGGCGCAGCCGTGTTCCCAATCGCTTTGATTTGCATCCTGCTTGGCGGCGGCGAGCTGGTAACCAGCAACATGATGATTATGTCTTTAGGCAGATTGGCCGGACGGATTTCCTCCAAAATGCTGCTACGCAACTGGGTTATCGTCTGCATGGGCAATTTGGTGGGCACGCTGGCGATGGCTTTTTTCCTCGGATACTATGTCGGTATGATTGAAGGCAGCGTGGCAGAAAAAACCATTGCCGTGGCGGAAGCAAAAGTCCATATGGATTTCGGCCGTGCTTTTGTATCAGCAGTAGCATGTAACTGGATGGTCTGCATGGGCGCGTGGTTGCACTTTGCCGCTAAAAACACAACCGGACGAATGCTGGCCATTTGGTTCCCCGTCATGATTTTCGTATTAAACGGCTTCCAACACCTTGTCGCTAATATGTTCGTTATCCCCGCCGGAATTTTGGCAGGCGCAAACATCACTTGGGGGCAGTTTTTCTTCAACATGATTCCCGTATTCCTGGGCAATGTCGTCGGTGGCGCATCCTTTGTCGGCGCGTCTTATCTTTATACTTATAAAGACACGCTGAAAGATAGTGCCGAATAGTTCTGCTTTGAAAACAACAAAATCTGCTTTGAGAAAGCAGGTTTTGTTTCAGACAGCATTGGTATCCAGTTTTAAAATCTATTCGGACACATTATCCAGATAAATCATTCAAACGAAAAAAGAGCCGTTTTTAAAACGGCTCTTTCCAATTCTTTGGTCGGAGTGAAAGGATTCGAACCTTCGACCCCTTGCACCCCATGCAAGTGCGCTACCAGACTGCGCCACACTCCGACTCGATAAGCTGTGAATTCTAGTTTCAAACGCTGATTTTGACAAGTGCTTTTTAGAAAGGGAAATTTACTCGTTTGAAAACATTTGAATTATTTGCAAGAAAAAAAGCCGTCTGAAATCGTTCAGACGGCCTTTGATTATTCAGTCAAATATCAAGCTTCGACCGGAATAATACCAATTTTGGCCTGCCATTGTTTTGGCGCAATGGCGTGAACCGATTCACCGTTGCTATCCACCGCAACAGTCACAGGCATGTCTTTGACTTCAAACTCGTAAATCGCTTCCATACCCAACTCTGGGAACGCCAATACTTTAGATGCTTTAATGGCTTTGGCAACCAGATATGCCGCGCCGCCAACAGCCATTAGGTAAACGGCTTTGTTATCGGCAATGGCTTGGCAAGTTGCTGCGCCGCGTTCGGATTTACCGATCATACCCAAAAGGCCGGTTTGTTCCAGCATTTGGCGGGTAAATTTATCCATACGGGTGGAAGTCGTCGGACCGGCCGGGCCAACAACTTCGTCACGGACTGGATCAACCGGGCCGACGTAGTAAATCAGTTTGTTGGTGAAATCTACCGGCAATTCTTCGCCTTTGTTGAGCATATCAACCAAACGTTTGTGCGCGGCATCTCGGCCGGTCAGGATTTTACCGTTCAGCAACAATACGTCGCCGGTTTTCCATGTAGCCACTTCTTCTTTGGTCAGATTGTTGACATCGACACGTTTACCGTTGTCCGGGCTGTAAGTCAGATCCGGCCAGTCTTCCAAAGATGGGGCTTCCAGTTTGGCCGGGCCTGAGCCGTCCAATTCAAATTCGATGTGACGGGTAGCTGCGCAGTTTGGAATCATGGCAATCGGTTTGGAAGCCGCGTGGGTTGGGTAATCAAGGATCTTGACATCCAGCACGGTACTCAAACCGCCCAAACCTTGTGCGCCGATGCCCAAGGCATTTACTTTTTTGTAGAGTTCCAAGCGCAGGGCTTCGGTTGTAGACAATTCTGCACCTGAATCGGCTTTTTCTTTGAGTTCCTGAATATCGATATGGCTCATCAGGCTTTCTTTGGCCATCAACACTGCTTTTTCAGGCGTACCGCCGATACCGATACCCAAGATGCCCGGAGGACACCAGCCTGCACCCATTTGAGGAACGGTTTTCAATACCCAATCAACGATATTGTCTGAAGGGTTGAGCATGGCCACTTTGGTTTTGTTTTCAGAACCGCCGCCTTTGGCTGCGCAAGTGACTTCGACTTTGTCGCCTTTCATGATTTCCATATGTACAACGGCAGGCGTGTTGTCTTTGGTATTTTGACGTTTGCCAGCCGGGTCGGCCAATACAGAGGCGCGCAGTTTGTTGTCAGGATAGGTGTATGCACGGCGTACGCCTTCGTTAACCATTTCCTGTACGCTCATCTCGGCGTCCCACTGTACATCCATGCCCACTTTCAAGAATACGGTCGCAATACCGGTATCCTGACAAATCGGACGATGGCCTTCGGCACACATACGGCTATTGACCAAAATCTGCGCCATCGCATCTTTGGCCGCAGGGTTTTCTTCTTTTTGATAAGCCTTATACAAAGCCTGAATGTAGTCTTTAGGATGGTAGTAGCTGATGAATTGGAAAGCATCGAAAATACTTTGGATAAAGTCTTCTTGCTTGATGACGGTCATGATTGTGTTCCTTTTCGGAGTCATGGTAGGGAGGATTTGTTTATTTCTTAAGAGACCGATTTTTTCAGACGGCCTTCAATAGTGTAATAGTGCTTTCAAATGAATGACCCAGACAATATCATTTTCATACCCTATTGATTTAAATGAAATTTAATATCGCATTAAATTACTTGGTTATTGATAATCTATATCCACTAACCATTCACTCACATAGAAATAAAATTACATTGTTTTTAAATGATAATCTTATTTCAAGGCCGTCTGAAAATATTTACCTTAAGCATCTGAGAAAGAAATTTAGTAGCTTGTATTTAAAAGGAAACTACCTAAATTTCAGACGGCCTTTCTTATCTTCCAATACAATACACAATTGTAAAACCTGTGTCATTTTCTCCCTCAACCTTCTTGACTGATATCAAACTTGTTTGATTTTCTGAAATTTTATAACAGTCTTTTCACTCGCCCACATACCTAAATATTATTCAATATATACAACAAGCTATGTAAAATTACCTAATATACAATAATGATTTTTACTAGCAAATAGACAAATATTTTAAAATTTATACTAAAAAAGTAATTTTATTTTACTTTTTAAATCAAATAATTATGATTAATTTGTCTAAATAATAGGCATATTTTGTTTGTAATCCCTCCTCTATAAAACCTTAGATTACCCCTATCATCAAAACCTCTAAATTCTGATACACTTCTATCCATACAGGTAGATATTGATTTTAAAAGAATTTCTGAGTAAATGACTTGGATATTTCCTCACGTACAATATATGTAATAAAAATACAATTAATCAAATACCCACTATCCCAACTTCCAATTTCACAGGAACAAACCATGAGTGAAAATTTGTTAACCCTGACCATAGACGGCCATGAAGTCAAAGCTTCCGCCGACTCGTCAATCATCCAAGCCTATGCCCGTTCAGGCAATGCGATTACTGCCAATGTCGGCTGTATGGGTCAAGGCGTATGCGGTTCCTGCCGCTGTATGATTCGTAAAGAAGGCGAGCGCGAAGTCACCACTGCACTGGCATGCGAAACCAAAGTTGAAGAAGGCATGCAGGTCAGCTTCTTGGATTACTTTATTCCCGAGCATATCCAATATTACGACGTCGGCGAGATTGGTGATGGCTGGAACTGGTTGGACGATACCGCCAAAGCCTTTCCTGAAGCGCAAAACTGCCGTCATTGCGGCGGCTGTAATCGTGCCTGTCCTAAAGGTTTGCAAGTGGAAAACGGCGTGGCGCAGGTAGTTTCCGGCGATTTCGGCGCGGCTGCGCTGACCTTTGACCAATGTGTGATGTGCAACCTCTGCACCCTCTCCTGCCCCGAACACATCCGTCCAAACCACTTGGGCCTGTTCGCCCGCCGTATGAAAGCGGCGCGTACGTTGCGCCCTGTGGATTTGATGCGCCGCCTGCGCGAAATCGACAGCGGCAAAATGAAAGTCGAATTTGAAGAGGAGTCAGTGTAATGGTTAACAAAATCCAAGGTATAGACTACGAAACTGCCCTTGCCAACCTGCGTGCGTCCTCATTGGAGCTTCGTGGTGATTTACCTGAAAAGAACGAATTACTGAGCCAATTTCACCCTGACTATCAGGCAAATGCCCGTGTGAAACTGCCTATCGGCCCAAACCAAGGCGATTACTGCCATCCTGATTTGGCCAAACTCTTAATCAGTCAGCCTCTGATTGACGACTATAATTTATCAGGCGCAGAACACTTGAACACTGACGTATTGGTCATTGGTGGAGGTGGTGCAGGCGCGGCTGCGGCATTGTCTGCGACTGAAGCAGGCGCACGCGTCATTATGGCGAACAAGCTGCGTATCGGCGACAGCAATACCGTGATGGCCGAAGGCGGCATTCAGGCAGCGGTCGGCGCGGAAGACAGCCTGCAACAACACTTTGACGACACCATCAAAGGCGGCCACAACGCAGGCAAAAAAGAATTGGTGGCGCAAATGGTTACCGACGCGCCGTCCGCCATCCGCTGGCTGATCGGTTTGGGCATGACTTTCGACCTTGCCAAAGGTGCGGACAGCAACGGCATGTTGAGCCGCAAACGCGCAGGCGGTACGACCGTACCGCGTATTTTGAGCTACCGCGACTTTACCGGCCTCGAAATGATGCGCGTACTGCGCGAGGCAGTCGAGCTCGACGAAAACATCACCCAGCTCAACCGCCACCCCGCCATCGAATTATTGTCAGACGAACACGGCCGCTGTGTTGGTGCGATTTTGTACGATTTGGAAAAACGCTCTTTGGTGTTGGTTCACGCCAAAGCCGTGGTATTGGCAACCGGCGGCAGCGGACGCCTGCATTTGCAAGGTTTTGCCACTTCCAACCACTATGGCGCGACTGCAGACGGCCTGGTAATGGCTTACCGTATCGGCGCCAAACTGCGCGATGTTGATTCTTTCCAATATCACCCAACCGGCGTTGCCCACCCTCCACACTTGGCAGGCGCGCTGATTTCCGAAGCCGTGCGCTCCGCAGGCACCAAACTGGTCAACGGTTTGGGCGAACGTTTCGTTGACGAATTACAGCCGCGCGATGTCGTTGCTGCCGCCATCTTGCGCGAATGCCGCGAAGGCCGCGGCGTGGTACGCGACGGACAGGTCGGCGTATTCCTCGACACACCGCGCCTGATTGAAAACGATCCTGATGTGTTGAACCGTTTGGTAACACTCGGCCACGTTGCCCACAAATGCGGCATTAACCCTGCCGTTGAGCCGGTCATGATTCATCCGACCCTGCACTATCAAAACGGCGGTATCGAAATCAACGGCGACGGCGCAACCTGCGTTGAAGGCCTCTATTGCGCCGGCGAAGTAACCGGCGGTATTCACGGCCGCAACCGTCTGATGGGCAATGCGCTTTTGGACATCATCAGCTTCGGCCGCCGTGCCGGTAAAGCCGCGGCAACTTGCGGCCTACCGCTGAAAAAAGTACGCGGCGGTGTCGGACACGTCCACGACCTGCAACGCGAAATGACCCGCGCCGGTCTGACCAGCGACATCAAAGCCCCCGTTTTATATCCCGACTACGGCAAATTCGATTTGCGCGAACACGCCGGTTTGCAGGAGCAACAATCATGAATCAAGCCAATCAAAACTTACTGCACCCTTCCCGCCAAGTCGGAGCAGATTTAGCCGCTTGGCGCAAAGTTGGCGGCGGCGAAGGCCTGTTGGCGGCGCTTGCCGATCCTCAAAGCATTGTTTCCAAACTGCAAGAAGCCAATCTTTGCGGTATGGGCGGCGCAGGTTTCCCGACCTGGCGCAAATGGGAGGCTGCCGTTGCCGCCCAAAGCAAAAATGGCGACAAATACGTCGTCTGCAATGCCAACGAAGACGAACCGGGCACATTCAAAGACCGCGTTTTGCTGGCAAAAACGCCGCACCAAGTTATCGAAGGCGTCCTGATTGCCGCCGTTGCCTGCCGTGCCAACAAAGCGATTTTGTACGTCAATCCGCATCAAACCGACTCCATCGCTTCCATCACACCGGCCATTGAGCAATGGAAAAACAGCGATTTGTTTATCCGTATTGAAAACTACTTGGGTAAACCTTTGGACTTGCAACTGGTTGAAACCTCAGGCCGTTATATCGGCGGCGAAGAAACTGCCGTGATTTCATGGCTGGAAGGCGGTTTCCCCTTCCCGCGCCGCAAGCCGCCGTTCCCTGCCGAAAGCGGTGTCAACGGTGAACCGACCTTAATCAACAACACCGAAACCTTCGCCAATATTCCGCAAATCCTTGCCAAAGGCGCGGAATGGTACAAATCTTTGGGTTTGGGCGATGCGGCCGGTACAAAACTCTACTCTCTCTCCGGCGACGTATTGAATCCGGGTCTTTACGAACTGCCGATGGGCACGACCCTGCAATCGCTGATTTACGATCACGGCGGTGGTATGCTCGAAGGCCGTACGTTTAAAGCCGTATTTACCGGTGGCCCGTCAAACACGCTTTTGACCGTAAAAGATTTAGATGTGCCTTTGGACTTCGTTTCCGTACGTGAACGCAAATCCAGCCTCGGTACCGGCGCGATGATTGTGATTTCCGAGGGCACCAGCGTGGTGCGCAAAGTGGCCGAGTATGTGGAATTTTTCGCTTCCAACTCATGCGGACAATGCCCGCCATGCAAAGGCGGCACATTCCAGCTTTCCCGCCTGCTCAACCGCGTGGATACCGGTATCGGTACTCCCGACGACCTGCGCGCCCTGCAAAGCCTGTGCCAACTGTTGCCACGAAGCGGCCGTTGCGGTTTGATTGACGGCGCGGTTACCGTGTTGCAAAGCTCGCTGCGCACCTTCCCCGAAGAATACGGCCTGCCGCAAGAACAGGAGTAAAACGGCGTTGTTTTCAGACGGCCTGATACTGTTAAAGGCCGTCTGAAAAACGATACCCGCCTCCCATTCTCTTCTTTCTAAAATTGAAGAGAAACCCAATAAGAAAAATACCTTCCGAACCTACCAAAATAGGTTCAGACAAGCTTAAGCAACACTCAGGCCGTCTGAAAACCGATTTCCCAATACTTCAATCCTCAAATTAGGAGATTCAACATGGGCTTCAAGCCAATTCCTGCTGCGGTCGCACTTGTGCTGACGCTGCTTATCTGGTTCGTTATCCCCGTTCCTCAAGGCGTATCGCCTGACGCATGGCATCTTTTGGCATTGTTTGTCGGCATCATTGCCGGCATCATCGGCAAAGCCATGCCTATCGGCGCAATGGCGATTTTGGGCATTACCTTGGTTGCACTGACCGGCGTGACCAACGCAAAAGCCGCCGACGCGACCAAAGACGCACTGAGCAGCCTCAACAACTCACTCATCTGGATGATCGGTATCGCCATCATCATCTCGCGCGGCCTGTTGAAAACCGGCTTGGGTATGCGTATCGGCTACCTGCTGATCTCCCTCTTCGGCAAACGCACGCTGGGCGTAGGTTACAGCTTGGCTTTGGCTGACTTGGTCATCGGTCCGGTAACGCCGAGCAACACCGCGCGCGGCGGCGCCATCGTGCATCCGATTATGAAATCCATTGCCTTAAGCTTCGACTCCGATCCTGAAAAAGGTACGGAAGGCAAAATCGGTAAATACCTTTCACTGGTCAACTTCCACTCCAACGTGATTACCTGTCTGATTTTTATCACCGCCACCGCACCTAATCCGCTGGTGGTCGAATTGGTTGCCAAAGCCACCAATTCACAAATCCAACTCTCTTGGGGTACTTGGTTCTTGGCGATGGTTGTACCCGGCCTGCTTGCTATGTTGCTGATGCCGCTGGTGCTGTATTTCCTGTATCCGCCTGAAATCAAACAAACCCCCAACGCCACTGCATTGGCAAAAGAGCATTTGGCTGCCATGGGACCGATGAAGCGAGAAGAAAAAATCATGCTCGGTATTTTCCTGGTTCTGCTGCTGTTGTGGGCGGGTATTCCCGAGATGCTGTTCGGCGTGAAAGTGGACGCTACCGCCACCACCTTCCTCGGCTTGAGCCTGTGCCTGTTGACCGGCGTACTGACTTGGGACGACGCGCTAAAAGAAAAAAGCGCGTGGGATACCATTGTTTGGTTTGCTGCCTTGGTGATGATGGCAAACTTTCTCAACAAACTGGGCCTCATCAGCTGGTTGTCCGACTCCATGCAAAGCGGTATCGCCCACATGGGCTTGGGTTGGGAAGCCGGTTGCGCCCTGTTGATGCTGGCCTACCTCTACGCCCACTACGTTTTCGCCAGCGGTACGGCACACGTTACCGCCATGTTCGGCGCATTCTACGGCGCAGGCTTGGCCTTGGGCGCACCACCGATGCTGTTTGCCCTGATTATGGCAGCCGCTACCGGCATCATGATGTCGCTGACCCACTACGCCACCGGTTCCGCACCTGTCATTTACGGCTCGAACTACGTCAACATGACCGAATGGTGGAAAGCCGGCTTCATCATGAGCGTGGTCGAAATCCTGATTTTCAGCACTGTCGGCATCTTATGGTGGAAAGTCTTGGGCTATTGGTAATCCTTTAGCCGATTGAAAAATCAGGCCGTCTGAAACTCCAATTTCAGACGGCCTTTTGTTACAATTTCACTTTTACCGAACACACTCGATTACCGTGAAAATACTCATTCTCGGCAGCGGCCAAGTCGGTTCGACCGTCGCCCAAAACCTTGCCTCCGTTCCCAGCAACGACGTTACCATCATCGACATCGACGAAAAAGCGCTCAACCGCATCAGCAGCCGCCTCGATGTCCAAACCATCGTCGGCAACGGCGCATCGCCCTTTACCCTCGAACAGGCAGGCGCGGCAGACTCCGACCTCCTGCTTGCCCTGACACGCAGCGACGAAACCAACATTGTCGCCTCCAAAATCGCCGCCGACCTATTCAACATCCCCAGCCGCATCGCACGCGTGCGCTCAAGCGAATACCTCGAATATCCGGTTGACGGCAGCGACAACCCCGAAGAAGGCAGCCTCAACATCTTCGGCATTACCGAAACCATCAGCCCCGAACAACTGGTTACCGAACAACTCGTCGGCCTGCTCAACTACACCAGCTCATTGCAGGTACTCAGTTTTGCCAACGATAAAGTGCGCATGGTGATTGTTCAAGCACGCAAAGGCGGTTTGCTGATCGGCCGTGAAATTGCCGACATCAACCAACACCTGCTTGAAGGCGTGGACTGCCAAATCTGCGCCATCTACCGCAACAACCGCCTGATCGTCCCCACCCCGCAAACCGTCATCATCGAAGGCGATGAAGTCCTGTTTGCCGCCGACATCAACAGCGTTGAAGCCATCATGCGCGAATTGCGTCCGAAAGAAGCGCGTACCCGCCGCATCATGATCGCCGGCGGCGGCAACATCGGCTACCGCCTCGCCAAGCAGCTCGAATCCAAATACGACATCAAAATCATCGAATACAAACCCCACCGCGCCGAATGGCTGGCCGAAAATCTGGACAACACCCTCGTCCTGCAAGGTTCCGCCACCGACGAAACCCTGCTGGACGAAGAATACATCGACGAAATCGACGTCTTCTGCGCGCTGACCAATGATGACGAAAACAACATCATGTCCAGCCTGTTGGCGAAAAACCTTGGTGCCAAACGAGTAATTACCATTGTCAACCGCTCAAGTTACGTCGATTTGCTCGAAGGCAACAAAATCGATATCGTCGTTTCCCCTCATCTGATCACCATCGGCTCCATCCTCGCCCACATCCGCCGCGGCGACATCGTTGCCGTCCACCCCCTGCGCCGCGGCACGGCCGAAGCCATCGAAGTGGTGGTACACGGCGACAAAAACACTTCCGCCATCGTCGGCCGCCGCATCAGCGGCATCAAATGGCCGAGCGACTGCTACATCGCCGCCATCGTCCGCGGCGCAACCGGCGAAGTCATCATGGGACACCACACCGAAACCATCCTCCAAGACGGCGACCACATTATCTTCTTCGTCTCACGCCGCCGCGTTCTGCCGGAGTTGGAAAAACTCATTCAAGTCAAAATGGGCTTTTTCGGTTAAACCCAAAATCCGTTTGCTTGAAGCCATAAAAAGGCCGTCTGAAAACCTTTTCAGACGGCCTTTATTCTTGTTTCATTTACGCTTTGGCAACACTGTTTTTACGGCCAAACCAAACAAAACCAATCACGCCCAATACAATCATCGGCACGCTCAACCATTGACCCATGGACAAGCCCAAAGTCAACAGGCCGAGATAGTCGTCAGGCTGACGGGCAAATTCGGCGATAAAGCGGAATAATCCGTAACCGCCCAAGAACAATGCTGCCGTTTGTCCGGCCGGACGTGGTTTTTTCGAGAAAATCCAAACAATGACAAACAGGCAAATACCTTCAAGGGCAAACTGGTAAAGTTGAGACGGATGGCGCGGCAGCATGCCGTATTGTTGCAGCCATTCGGCCCACAAAGGATTGTGTGCCGCAGCTTCCGCATCTTCGTAACGCGCTTGCGGGAAACCCATCGCCCAGAAAGCATTGAGTTCGGTCACGCGTCCCCAAAGTTCGCCGTTGATAAAGTTGCCGATACGGCCGGAAGCCAAGCCCAGCGGTACGAGTGGCGCAACGGTATCCATCAATTTCAAGATACTGATGTTGTGCTTGCGGCCAAACAGCCACATGGCAACGACCACGCCCAAGAAGCCGCCGTGAAACGACATACCACCTTCCCACACTTTGAAAATATCCAACGGGTTGGCCAGATAGTCGGAAAATTTATAAAACAAAACGTAGCCGATACGGCCGCCCAAGATGACGCCCAAGATACCCCAAGTCAGGAAATCGTCGAGTGTTTCTTTGGTAAACACAGAATTGCCCTGCGCGATACGGCGGCGGCCCAAAATCGTAAACAGGATAAAGCCGACAATATAGCTCAAGGCATACCAGCGGATGGCAAGCGGGCCGATGCTGATCAGCACCGGATCAAACTGGGGATGTATCATCATAATGTGTGTTCCTTATCTCAAAGGCCGTCTGAAAGCCTGAACTTTCAGACGGCCTGTATGCAGTGTTAGGCGGTTTAACGCAAATCGCCAACCACATTCAAAATAGCAGACAACATAGCCTCGCCAAGGCGCAGCGAGCGTTGGCCGTTCCAGCCGAAATCGTCGTCCGGCAGATTGGCATTGTCTTTAAACGGCATTTCCAAAGTATAGGCAAGGCAGTTGAAATGATTGCCGACCCAGTTGGTCGCCAAAGTCATGTTTGCCTGACCCGGCGCATCTTTGTCATAGCCGTAATCGTCTTGGAAATCGGGGCTGGCATTGAGCAGCGCGAGTTTGAATTGGTCTTCCAAGGCTTCGATGCGCTCGTTGTAGTTCGGCACGCCTTCGGTACCGGCCACAAAGACAAACGGCAGACCTTCATCGCCGTGAATATCCAAGAACAAATCCACACCGGTTTCCATCATTTTTTCGCGGACGGTAAAGACTTCGGGGCTTCGCTCCAAAGTCGGGTTTTCCCATTCGCGGTTGAGGTTGGCGCCGGCGGCATTGGTGCGCAGGTTGCCCAATACCGAACCGTCCGGATTCATATTCGGCACAATGTAGAAAGTCGCACGATCAAGCAACATGCGCGCGGTCGGATCTTGCGGATCAAGCAGGCGGCCCAGCAAACCTTCGACAAACCATTCCGCCATGGTTTCGCCCGGATGCTGACGGGCGATAATCCAGACTTTCATGTCGCTTTCGACTTGGTTGCCGATGGTCAACAGATTAATATCACGGCCTTGAACGGTACTGCCCAAGTCGTCGATACGGCACAAGCCGCTACCCTGCGCATCGCCCAAAAGGTTCAAATGCTGCTCGTTGGAATAAGGCTCGAAATAAGCGTAGTAAACGCTGTTGGACAAAGGCGTATGGTTGATGGTCAACACGCCGTTTTCATAGCTGGTCGGCACACGGAACCAATTTTGGCGGTCGTAAGAAGCGCAAGCCTGATAGTCCTCCCAGCCCAAAGGATACGCAGCGTCCGCCGCATTTTCAAAATGCATCACGCAGTTTTGATAGGCCGCACCCTGCAAACGGAAGTAAAACCATTGGGCAAACTCCGAAGCATTATCGGGACGCAGGGCGAGACGGATATCGGCAGGGTTGCTCAAATCTTTGACAACGACCGAACCGGCATCGAATTGGGTGCTGATTTTCATCATGGGTATCCTTAGTAATCGGCAAAGAGGCCGAAGCAAACCGTCATTTTACCGTTTGCATGAGGCTGGTTTCAACCATTTAACTGATTTAACAGGATTTCAAGCGCTTGGAAATATTGTTTCAGACGGCCTTTGGGATTAAGATAAAGGCCGAAATCATGAAACAAGGTTGAAACCATGACTCAGCAACAATCTGTCTCCTCTGCGATCAAAGCACGCGTCCTTGCCGAATCTTTACCTTATATACGCCGTTTCTCCGGCTCCATTATCGTCATCAAATACGGCGGCAACGCCATGACCGAGTCGGCCTTAAAAGAGGACTTCGCACGCGATGTCGTCCTGCTCAAACTGATCGGCCTGCATCCCGTCATCGTTCACGGCGGCGGCCCGCAAATCAATGAAATGCTGGAAAAAGTCGGCAAAAAAGGGGAATTTGTTCAAGGCATGCGCGTGACCGACAGCGAAACCATGGACATCGTAGAAATGGTTTTGGGCGGACACGTCAATAAAGAAATCGTTTCCATGATTACCTCCTTCGGTGGTCGCGCCGTCGGCATTACCGGCCGGGACAACCACTTCATCAAAGCGGAAAAACTCCTGATCGACACGCCCGAGCAAAAAGGCGTGGACATCGGCCAAGTCGGCACCGTGGCCGACATCGATACCCGTTTGGTGGAAGGCTTGGTCGAGCGCGGCTGCATTCCGGTCATCGCACCCATCGGCGTAGGCCAAAATGGCGAAGCGTTCAACATCAATGCCGACTTGGTTGCCGGCAAACTGGCGGAAAAACTTCAAGCCGAAAAACTGCTGATGATGACCAATATCCCCGGCGTACTGGATAAAGAAGGCAAATTATTGACCACCCTGACGCCAAGCCGCATTGACGAACTGATTGAAGACGGCACGCTATACGGCGGCATGCTGCCTAAAATTGCCTCCGCCGTCGAAGCCGCCAAAAGCGGCGTCAAAGCCACGCATATCATAGACGGCCGCGTTCCCAACGCCCTGCTCTTGGAAGTGCTGACCGATGACGGCGTAGGTTCGATGATTTTAGGCGAAGGCTAATCTGGTTTTCAGACGGCCTTATGCCTGATTTAATCAGCTTTTCACCCTAAAAAGGGTAAAAAATGTTACACTATACAGCTTATGTTTGTTTGACCGATATTGACGTGAAACAAACTTACAGTCGGTTTCATACCGACGCCGATGCCATGCCCGGCAAAGACGGTATAATGTCTGCATTCATCAGACTTCGGCAATCATCCTCAAGGCCGTCTGAAGCGTAACAAAGCTACTTTTCTTTTACCATACTATTTGGAGATATTCATGAGCGCAATCGTTGATATTTTTGCACGCGAAATCTTAGACTCTCGCGGCAACCCTACTGTAGAGTGTGACGTATTGTTGGAATCCGGCGTCATGGGCCGTGCAGCCGTACCAAGCGGCGCATCAACCGGTCAAAAAGAAGCTTTGGAACTGCGTGACGGCGACAAATCCCGTTACTTGGGCAAAGGCGTATTGAAAGCCGTTGACCACGTTAACAACCAAATCGCGCAAGCCCTCATCGGCATCGATGCCAGCGAGCAATCTTATATCGACCAAATCATGATCGAATTGGACGGTACTGAAAACAAAGGCAACTTGGGCGCCAACGCCACTTTGGCCGTTTCCATGGCCGTAGCACGCGCGGCCGCTGAAGATTCAGGCCTGCCGCTGTACCGTTACTTGGGCGGCGCAGGCCCAATGGCTCTGCCGGTTCCGATGATGAACGTAATCAACGGTGGCGAACACGCCAACAACAGCCTGAACATCCAAGAATTCATGATCATGCCTGTCGGCGCAAAATCTTTCCGCGAAGCCCTGCGTTGCGGTGCCGAAATTTTCCATGCGCTGAAAAAACTGTGCGATAGCAAAGGCTTCCCGACTACTGTCGGCGACGAAGGCGGTTTTGCACCCAACCTGAACAGCCACAAAGAAGCCCTGCAATTGATGGTGGAAGCCACCGAAGCCGCCGGCTACAAAGCAGGCGAAGACGTATTGTTCGCCCTGGACTGCGCATCCAGCGAGTTCTACAAAGACGGCCAATACCACCTGGAAGCAGAAGGCCGCTCCTACACCAGCGCAGAATTTGCCGAATACCTGGAAGGCCTGGTTAACGAATTCCCAATCATTTCCATCGAAGACGGTATGGACGAAAATGACTGGGAAGGCTGGAAACTGCTGACCGAAAAATTGGGTAAAAAAGTTCAATTGGTCGGCGACGACTTGTTCGTAACCAATCCAAAAATCTTGGCCGAAGGCATCGAAAAAGGCGTGGCAAACGCATTGCTGGTCAAAGTCAACCAAATCGGTACATTGAGCGAAACCCTGCAAGCCGTCGACTTGGCCAAACGCAACCGCTACGCCAGCGTAATGAGCCACCGTTCCGGCGAAACAGAAGACAGCACCATTGCCGACTTGGCCGTTGCCACCAACTGTATGCAAATCAAAACCGGCTCACTGTCCCGCTCCGACCGCATGGCGAAATACAACCAATTGCTGCGCATTGAAGAAGAATTGGCCGAAGCCGCTTACTACCCCGGCAAAGCCGCATTTTACCAACTGGGCAAATAAGCAAAATATAGGATATTGATTGTATGAAGTGGGTAACTTTTGTTTTAACCTTCGCACTGTTGTGCTGTCAGTACAGCCTTTGGTTTGGCAAAGGCAGCGTCGGGCATACGGAAGAATTGCAGGAGCAGCTCGTCCGTCAGGAGGAAAAAAACCAAACGCTCACTTTACGCAACAATTTCCTCAATGCGGAAGTTGAAGACTTGGCACACGGACAAGAGGCCATCGCCGAAATTGCCCGCGTCGAATTGGGTTATGTCCAAGACGGCGAAGTGTATTACCGAATCATCGACCGCCGCTAAACCCTATCAAACAAAGGCCGTCTGAAAACACACTTTTCAGACGGCCTTTTTATCGCAATCGCTATATAATCACATATCCCAAAATCAAATCACACCCATCATGTATGACGTAAACACCCACGATGTCCGCCGATTTTTTGCCCACGTCTGGCAACACAGGCTCGCACCGCTCCAATTGGACGGCCTGCAACAAAAAGCTTTGCGCATTATCGAAGCACATCCCGAATACGGACACTATCTCGAAGACATCGAAAAATATTTAGATAAAGAATGGCTGCCCGAAGACGGCGAAAGCAACCCATTCCTGCACATGTCGCTACATCTCTCCCTCCAAGAGCAAAGCGCCATTGACCAACCGCCGGGCATCCGTGCCATCCACCAACAACTTTGCGCCCGTTACAACGGCGACTGGGTCAAAGCCGAACACGATATGATGGAAGCCTTGGCAGAAACCATCTGGGAAGCACAACGCTACGGACGGGGCCTAGATGTCAATGCCTACATGACCCGCTTGCGGAAATTGGTCGGCTTAGGCCAAGAAGAAAACGCCCGCCTCAATCCCCATGAGGTCGGCCTGATGGATACAAAGTAACTTCTTTTCAGACGGCCTCATCCCATACAAGTCCTTACGCTTGCCAAAGCCAACATTTCCATCTTTCATGCTAAATTACTTTTTTGAAATCCCCTTATAAGGAAACCAAAATGCTCCGCCCAGCCCTTACCGCCCTACTGCTAGCCGCCTCCCTGCCCGTAGCAGCAGAAAGTCTCAACTACAACATCGTTGAATTTTCCGAATCCGCCAACATGGAAGTACCGCGGGACACCATGACCGCATATTTCAGCGTCAATGCAGAAGGCAAAGACCGTCAAGCCGTCAACCAAGCCTTCATGAAGAAATTCAACCAGTTCAACAAAATCTCCCAAAACAGCAAATTTAAAGCCGAGCTGATGGAACGCAACGCCTCACCGCGCTATCAATACACCAACGGCAAACGCACCCAAACCGGCTGGGAAGAACACGCTTACTTCAAAGTAGAAAGCAAAGACTTTGAAGCACTCAACCGCCTGATTGCCGACAGCATCAATATCGCCGTTTTGGAAAACTCCTCATTTTCCGTATCCAAAGAAAAACGCGAAGAAACCGTCGATCAACTGAGCAAAGCCGTCATCCTGCGCTTCAAAGACCGCGCCCAAAACCTCGCCCAAACACTCGGCTTCTCCAGCTACAAAATCGTCAAACTCAACCTGGGCCACATCGGCAACCGCCAAGTTGGCGGCGACTTTGCACACGCCAAAATGCTGCGTGCAATCCCTGCCGCAGAGATGGCTGCAGGAATAGAAGATGGCGTACCGGCCTCTCCGGGGTCGGAAGAAATTAGCCTGACCGTCAACGGCTCGGTACAAATGTAGGATTTTCTTTTAAATCATTTTAAAGGCCGTCTGAAGTCTATTTTTCAGACGGCCTTTTATTATTTAGTCATTAGAACGGTTGTTTCTATATAAGGAAAGAATGAAAAAATAAAACTCTAATTATTTCAACTTGTTGCAATCAAATATTGATGACTTTCTTAAAAATACGTAAAAATAACCCCGATAACAGAGTAATTATATTTTTATATTTTAAAATATTAACGTAAAATTTTTACACATTGCTTTCAAGAGCCAACCATTTATGTTCTCTGTTTTACTTTTTGAAAATAAAACAGAGGACTTCTATATTTTGGTGTAAATAATTCTCTTGAATAAATTTCTGTTCTATAGCTATGCTCTATTTTTGAGTTTCAAATGTAGTATGGAGCTATCAAAATTGACAACTCCATAAATAATATTCTTATTCTTTGTTTAATCTAACAAGAAAATGCTTAAATTGTTCTTCGTTGTTATCCAACTTTCCGAAAAATAACTCATCAATTTGCTCAATTAACGGAACAGCTGTTTGTAATATTTCTTCTCCTTTTGAGACCTTTGCAAAATTCCCCAAAATCCCCTAAATGTCTTGGTGGGAATTTAGGGGATTTTGGGGAATTTTGCAAAGGTCTCATTTTAAGATAAACAGGTCGGTGTTTGTCGGGCATCAATGCCCGACCTACAACTGTTTTCAGACGACATCAACACCTATTCAAACGCCAAATCCCCCACCAGTTCCGCCAGCGTGTTCAGCCGCTGTTCCGATTTTTCTACAAACGGGTTTGCCGTATCCCACGCATAGCCCGCGAGAATGGCGGAAATCATGCGGCTGATTTCGGGCGCGCGGTTGGGTGCGTACACCACGTTTTGGGAACGGTTGTCGTACCAGCCGTCCACATAGGTGCGAAAAGCGTTTACGCCCACCATCAGCGGCTCGGCGAACTCGCGCTGCCAGTCTGCCGCTTCGCCTTTGAGCTGGCGGGCAAGCAGGTCAGCGGCGAGTTTGGCGGAATGCAGCGCGATGGTTACGCCCGATGAGAACACGGGGTCAATAAACTCGGCGGCGTTGCCTAACAGCGCGAAATGTTTGCCGTGCAGGGCTTTAACATTGGCGGAATAGCCTTGGATGCTGCGGTAGGGGAAGCCGTTTTCCCATTCGGAATGTTTAAAAAATTCAACCAGATTGGGGCATTCTGCCACTATTTGTTTCAACACGGCTTCGGAATCGCCCGCCAGTTTGTCGGGTGTGCCGACCACGCCGAGCGAGCAGGTGTTGTCGCCGAAAGGGATTGTCCAAAACCATACGTCGCGGTGCTGCGGGTGGGTGGTAATCAGGATTTTGTTGCGGTCAAAATCGGCTTCGGCGGCAGGGAAGCGTTTGAACATTTTGAAATATATATAAACAGGAATCGGGATGATTATAACGAAAAACGTATCGGGCGGGGGTTGGAAAACTTCAACGCAAAAGGCAGAGACCTTTGCAAAATTTCTTTTCCTCCAACAACCGAAACCCAAAAACAGGTTTTCGGCTGTTTTCTCCCCCAATCACTCCTAATTTTACCCAAATACCCCCTTAATCCTCCCCGGATACCTGATAATAAGGCATCCGGACCGCCTTTTAGGCAGCAACAGGCGCACTTAGCCTGTTGGCGGCTTTCAACAGGTTCAAACACATTGTCTTCAGATGGCTTTGTGCACTTACTTTAATCAGTCCGAAATAGGCTGCCCGGGCGTAGCGGAATTTACGGTGCAGCGTACCGAAGCTTTGTTCGACCACATAACGGGTCTTCAACAAATATCGGTTGCGTTTGGTTTGCGCTTCCGTCAGCGGACGGTTGCGGCAGGCTTTCGCATAATGCCGTCTAACAACTGATGCTCTTTCAGATGTTGCCGGTTTTCCTTACTGTCGTAGCCTTTGTCGGCATAGACGGTCGTACCTTCGGCAATGCCTTCCAACAAAGGGGACAGATGGTTGCACTCATGGGTATTGGCAGGAGTGATGTGCAGTTTCTCGATATAGCCTTCCTCATCGGTACGGGTATGTTGTTTGTAACCGAGTTTGTAGAGGCCGTTTTTCTTTGTCCAACGGGCATCTTTGTCCTTACTCGGTGTGGTTTGTCCGCTGACTTGTCCTTCTTCATCGACTTCTATGGCCTGGCGCTGTTTGCTGCCGGCGGTTTGAATAATGGTGGCGTCAATGACGGCGGCGGATGCTTTCTCTACTTTTAGGCCTTTTTTGGTCAGTTGGCGGTTGATCAGTTCCAATAATTCGGACAGGGTGTCGTCTTGCGCCAGCCAGTTGCGGTAGCGGCATAAGGTGCTGTAATCGGGGATGCTCAGTTCGTCAAAACGGCAAAACAGGTTGAAATCAATGCGGGTGATGAGGCTGTGTTCGAGTTCGGGGTCGGAGAGGCTGTGCCATTGTCCGAGCAGGACGGCTTTGAACATGGACAACAGGGGATAGGCGGGACGGCCGCGGTGGTCTCTAAGGTAACGGGTTCTTTGACGATTCAGGTACTGTTCGATCGGCTGCCAATCAATCACCTGATCCAACTTCAATAATGGGAAGCGGTCGATGTGTTTGGCAATCATGGCTTGTGCGGTTTGCTGGAAGAAGATACTCATGGAAAATCCCCTAAATGTCTTAGTAGGAATTTAGGGGATTTTGGGGAATTTTGCAAAGGTCTCAGGCCGTCTGAAGTCTATTTTTCAGACGGCCTTTTATTATTTAGTCATTAGAACGGAATATCGTCGTCGATATCCTCAACCGGAGCGGTCGGTTGTGCCGGTGTAGGACGACGGGCCGGAGCAGCCGGGGGCTCTTGCGCCGGGGCAGATTGATATTGCTGTTGAGGCGCTTGTTGGTAACTGTTTTGGCTTGAATGACTGCCTTGGTTGTAGCCGTCATCGTATGGTGCGCCGCCGCTGTTGTCGTTGCGGCTGCCGAGCATTTTCATCTCATTGGCGATGATGTCGTAAGCGGTGCGTTCGATACCGTCTTTGCCTTGGTATTTACGGCTTTGGATACGGCCTTCCAGATACACTTGGCTGCCTTTACGCAGGTATTGGCCGGCGATTTCGGCGAGTTTGCGGTACATGGTGATGTTGTGCCATTCGGTACGTTCTACGCGTTGGCCGTTGCGGTCGTTCCAAGTTTCGCTGGTGGCAACGCTGAAGTTACAGACGGCCTCGCCGTTGGGCATATAGCGGACCTCCGGGTCGCGGCCGAGACGGCCGATGAGGATAACTTTATTCAATGACATTTTACACTCCTGTGATGATTTTTTCGGCGGCCTCTTGGTCGAATCCTTTTTGCAAGGCCTTGATATAAATGGTTTGTTTGTCTGCGCTGAAGCTGATGCTTTCGACGCCTTCAATTTCGGTCAGTTTTTGGTAGAGCAAATCCGGATTTTGTTGCCATTCGGCGTTAAGCAGATAACTGAGGTTTTTAACGGGTTTCGGTGCCGGCGAGATGACTGCCAATACCAGCCATAGCAACATCAATACGCTACAAAAGGTAAAAACGCCTGAAAACCCATATTTTTGGAACAATAAGCCACCGGTCGCGCCGCCGACAAACAAGCCGACCGACTGTAATGTGTTATACACGCCCATCGCCGTTCCTTTCAAATCGGACGGGGCGATTTTCGATACCATAGACGGCAGGCTGGCTTCCAATACATTGAAACCAATAAAATAAACAATCAAATAGGCGGTAATCAACCATATCGAGTGCATGCCAAACAGCAAGCCGATTTGTGCCGCGGCAATGCAGACAATACCGAGGATAAACACTTGCTTGAGTTTGTTGCGCGTTTCGCCGACGATAATCAGCGGCACCATAATAATCAGGCCGGTAATGGTTGACGGCAGATAGACTTGCCAGTGATGGATTTTTTCCAAACCCAGCTGCGTCATGGCAAACGGCAATGCGGTAAATAATGCCATTTGCGCCGCATGCAAGGCAAAAATGCCGAAATCGAGATTGAGCAGCTGGCGGTTTTTCAATACTTCGCCCATACGCGAAGGCTGCGCCTGCGTGTCTTCGTGCAATTTTGATTCTTCCGGCTCCGGCGTCATCCACGCAACCACGCCGATACTGATTACCGTCAGGATACCGGTCAGCGCAAACAGGCCGGATACGCCGATAAAGCTAGCAATCATCGGCGCGAGCACCAGGCTGACGGAGAAGGTCAAGCCGATACTGAGACCGATCATCGCCATCGCACGCGTCCGCACTTCGCTGCGGGTCAAATCCGCCAGCAAAGCCGTTACCGCCGCGCTGACGGCACCCGCGCCTTGAATGGCACGCGCGGCGACCAACATTTGCAGGCTGTCGGCAACTGCGGCTAAAAAACTACCGGCGGCAAACACAATCAAGCCGATATAAATCACTTTTTTACGGCCGAACTTGTCGGAAGCGATGCCCAATGGCAGCTGCAACAAGGCCTGTGTCAGCCCGTAAATGCCCATTGCCATACCGACCAATGCTTTATTATCTTCCGCACCGGGCAACGAAGCGGCATACATCGCCAAAACAGGCAGCACCAAAAACATCCCCAGCATACGCAGTGCGTAAACGCCGGAGAGTGTGGTACTGGCACGCCATTCGTGCGGAAACATTTGAATGCGGTTATCTCTTGCCATAAATAATGTTTCAGACGGCCTTAAATTTGCGAAAGGCCGTCTGAAAGTGTGAATTAACAGATTTTCTGATTATACAGGATTCAAAGGAATTGCATGGGGCAAATCGCAAGCCGCTCAACCCCACTGCCATCTATTCCGCCACGCGCCCAATACGGCATTCGGATATTTGTTGCTGCCCAAGCTGCCGTTAAACCTTGCCAAGGCGCGGACAATATTGCCTTTTTCGATATTGTTGTAATGGCGCAGAATGGTGCAGCCGTAGCGCAGATTGGTGCGGATGTCGAAAAGGTTGTGTGACGGATTGCCGATATAGTTTTTCCAAAACGGCATCACCTGCATCAAACCGCGCGCACCCACGCCGCTGATGGCATATTGGCGAAACGCGCTTTCCACTTCAATCAAACCCAAAATCACTTGAGTATTGAGTCCGGCCCGGCTGCTTTCGTATTGGATATTGATCAGCAGGCGGCGGCGCTCGCCTTCATCGGGAATAAAGCGTGCCAATCGGGAAGACATCGCTGCCAACCAACGCTCCCCTTCCCTTGCATCGGTAAACACCAGCCGCGCAGGGCTGGCGCTATTGATCGAACTGCGCATCACGGACGCCACATCATCAGCTAGCGTTTCTTCACGTTGCGCTCCCGCCCATGCGGCCGCAGGCGTCAAAAGCATGGCTCCGCCGACTTGCAACAGGCGGCGGCGTGATAAAAATAAGGAATCTTGGTTTTCCGATTTCATGCGTTTCTCTTTTTAGGCCGTCTGAAAAGTTCAGACGGCCTTTGATATATTTGCTTAAAATCGGCATTATAAAATACATCTATGAGCAGAATCAAAGAGCTGTATTCCTTTTATTGTCAAGTGATACCGCCTCAAGTAACATTTAGGTTTTTCTAATCAAGCGGTATTTTTTATGACCACCACTCCCGCCAACGTTTTAGCCTCCGTCGATTTGGGTTCCAACAGTTTCCGCCTGCAAATTTGTGAAAACAACAACGGCCAGCTGAAAGTCATCGACTCGTTCAAACAAATGGTACGCTTTGCTGCCGGCTTGGACGAACAAAAAAACCTGAGCGAAGCCTCTCAAGAACAAGCCTTGGAATGTTTGGCAAAATTCGGCGAACGCCTGCGCGGATTCCAACCTGAAAACGTGCGCGTGGTGGCCACCAACACTTTCCGCGTCGCCAAAAACATCGCCCAATTCCTGCCCCGTGCCGAAGCGGCGCTGGGTTTCCCCATCGAAGTCATTGCCGGCCGTGAAGAAGCGCGTCTGATTTACACCGGCGTTGTGCATACCCTGCCGCCCAAAGGCGATAAAATGCTGGTTATCGACATTGGTGGTGGCTCGACCGAATTTGTCATCGGCTCTGATTTGCAACCGCTGACCACAGAAAGCCTGCCTTTGGGCTGCGTAACATACAGCATGCGCTTCTTCCAAAACAAAGTGACCGCCAAAGATTTCCAAGCCGCCGTTTCCGCCGCGCGTATCGAAATCCAGCGCATCAGCAAACTGATGAAGCGCACCGGTTGGGATTTCGCCATCGGCACGTCCGGTTCGGCCAAATCCATACGCGACGTTTTGGCGGCCGAATTGCCGCAGGAAGCCGATATTACCGCCCAAGGCATGCGTTATCTTGCCGATAGGGTTATCGAAGCCGGTTCGGTTAAAAAAGCCAAATTTGAAAACCTCAAACCCGAACGCGTCGAAGTTTTTGCGGGCGGATTGGCCGTGATGATGGCCGCTTTCGACGAACTCTCACTGACCAAAATGACCGTTACCGAAGCCGCCCTCCGCGACGGCGTGTTCTACGACTTAATCGGCCGCAGCCTCAATGTCGATATGCGCGAGCAGACAACGGCAGAGTTCCAAAAACGCTACCACGTCAGCCTCAACCAAGCCAAACGTGTTGCCGATACCGCGCAAGCCTTCATGAATAGCCTGTGCCACGTCAAAAACGTAACCGTTCAAGAGCTTGCCCTGTGGAACCAATACCTCAGCCGCGCAGGCCGTCTGCATGAAATCGGTTTGGATATTGCCCATACCGGTTATCATAAACACTCCGCCTACATTCTCGAAAACGCCGATATGCCGGGCTTCTCACGCAAAGAGCAAACCATTTTGGCGCAACTGGTTATCGGCCATCGCGGCGACCTCAAGAAAATGGCGGACATTATCGGCGACAACGAAATCATGTGGTGTGCCGTATTGTCCCTGCGTTTGGCCGCCCTCTTCTGCCGCTCGCGCCTGCCGCTCGATTTGCCGCCGCAAACCCAGCTTCGCATCGATGAAAACAACCACAGCTTCATCTTGCGCATCAACGCCCAATGGCTGGAGCAACACCCCCTCATCGCCGATGCGCTGGACTACGAAAGCGCGCAATGGCAAAAAATCGATATGCCTTTCTCGGTTCAAGCACAATAAACCGCGCTCCGTTATAATAGGCAGCTGTTCAAAATCCAAACCGCAGGTCGTCTGAAACGACAGCCTGCCATACATCAAGGAAAACCATGAGAAAACCCCAACGCGGCTACGCCCGCCAAGACCGTGTCAAAGAACAAATCATGCGCGAACTGGCCGAACTCGTCCGCACCGGCCTGAAAGATCCGCGCGCAGGCTTCATCACCATCAACGAAGTCGAAGTTACCCGCGATTACAGCCACGCGACCGTGTTCTACACCGTCCTCGACGACAGCACACGCGACATCACCGAAGAAGCTTTGGAACACGCCAAAGGCCATTTGCGCAGCGAATTGGCCAAACGCATCAAACTCTTCAAAACGCCCGAGCTGCACTTCAAATACGACGAATCACTCGAACGCGGCATGAGCATTTCCAGCCTGATCGATCAAGTGGCGGCGGAAAAACCGGTTGAAGACTGATACTGCTAGAATGAACAATCTGATTCCCGAACATTTAGCCGCCTATGCACATAGTGATAGCCTGCAAATTGAAGGCGAGCACCGTTGCTTTTCATTATCCTGCCAAGGTAGAGATACTTTCCACATCCGTTACTATGGAGAGCCTTTTGATGGATTGATTACCGATACTGATAAGGCTCCGGTAAAAATTGTGGCGGTAGAAGCTGTAAGCGGCAATGAAATTGTATTGTTTGATGGAACGGAACATGGCTATAACGCTATGTTTTGCGACAAATATAGCCCAAATCAAAAGCAAAACAGAATGTTAACTGATTTGGATGAGTATACTTACCAAGTTCTGATTCATCTTTATTACAATATAGACTACGAAGATGAATATGAAGATTTCGTCAATTCTGAAGGACAAGTCCCCTTAATTGATGGCCGCATTATTAGTTTTGACTCATTAAAACGAAATGGCTTTGATGCAATCAGCATTGATCTAATTGATGAAAAACACTCTGTTCGTGAATTATTGAATGAAGAATTAAGCTAACACGCAGGCCGTCTGAACCCTTTCAGACGGCCTGAACATTAATATTCCCTAATTAATATGACCAATAAACCCACCAAACGCCCGGTCAACGGCGTTCTTCTTCTCGACAAACCCGAAGGACTTTCCAGCAACACCGCCCTGCAAAAAGCACGGCGCTTGTTCTGTGCCGAAAAAGCCGGGCATACAGGCGTACTCGATCCTTTGGCCACAGGGCTTTTGCCTGTTTGTTTCGGCGAAGCGACCAAGTTTGCCCAATATCTGCTGGATGCCGACAAAGCCTACACCGCCACGCTGAAACTCGGCGAAGCCAGCAGCACGGGCGATGCCGAAGGCGAAATCATCGCCACCGCACGCGCCGATATTTCATTGTCCGAATTTCAGACGGCCTGCCACGCCTTAACGGGCGATATCCGCCAAGTTCCGCCCATGTTTTCCGCCCTCAAACACGAAGGCAAGCCGCTGTACGAATACGCACGCAAAGGCATCGTTATCGAACGCAAAGCACGCGATATTACGATTTACTCCATTGATATCACTGAATTTGATGCACCCAAAGCCGTGATAGACGTACGTTGCAGCAAGGGTACTTATATCCGCACCCTCAGCGAAGACATCGCCAAACACATCGGCACATTTGCCCACCTGACCGCCCTGCGCCGTACTGAAACCGCCGGCTTTACCATTGCCCAAAGCCACACGCTCGAAGCCTTGGCAGAATTAGACGAAGCCGAACGCGATACCCTGCTACTGCCTTGCGATGTCTTGGTGCAACATTTCCCCAAACTTGAGCTAAACGACTACGCCGTTACCATGCTCAAACACGGCCAACGTCCCCAGTTCACCGAAAACATTTCCGCCGAGCAGCCCATCCGTGTGTACAGCCAAGACGGCACATTTATCGGGCTGGTGGAATATCAAAAAGAAATAGGCCGTCTGAAAGCCTTGCGCCTGATGAATACCGCCGACCAATAACTTCCTGCAAAGAGAGCCGATCATGAAAGTCTATACTGCCGCCCAAATGCGCGAACGCGAACAAGCAGCCGTCGATAAAGGTACGAGCTTCGACCAACTGATGGAAAACGCCGGCAGCTCTGCCGCCCGAGACCTCATGCAGCGTCATCCTCAAGCCGGACGCGCCCTGATTGTTTGCGGCAAAGGCAACAACGGCGGCGACGGCCTAGTCATGGCAAGATATATGCAGGCGCAAGGTTGGCACATCGATATTCTGTTTTCACTCGGAGAAAACCTCTCCCCTTTGGCTCAAACCAATCGAGAACGCCTCAAGGGTTTGCCCCATATTGAATTGATATCCGCACAAGAACTGGAAGGCCGTCTGAAAAAAGGTTACGACATCATTATCGAAGGCATATTCGGCACAGGCTTCAGCGGCGCACTTCCAACCGAAATCGCCGCCCTCTGCCGCCAACTCAATCATTCAGACGGCCTGAAAGTCGCCCTCGATATTCCCACCGGCCTCAACTGCGACACCGCCGAAGCCGATCCCGACACATTCCGCGCAGACCTGACCTACACCTTTGGCGCCTACAAACCGGCGCATTTAAGCGAATCCGGCAAACCCTATTGTCAAGAAACCGTCTGTTTACCTATTGGCATTGATTAAAAAAGCAAATAAGATGTCATATTTAAATCGCTTTATTTTTAGAAACAACACATTCTAAAAAAAACACGCGAATTAATTTACAACCCAATTATCAACGACACGGAAACAGACAATGAACGAACAAGAATACCGCCAAACTTTTAAAGAAGATCAAGCCGTCGGCTGGGAAGCCATCGATGCTGCGCTTAAAGCACTTTATGGTGATGTCAAACCACGCTCCTATGGCCCTATAATCAAATATTGGTTGGGAGGCACCGATCCACTGGACAATAGCGATATTTTTGATTGCGAAGAGCAAACCTTCCATCGCCATATTGTTTCCTACGGCATGAGCGAACTTTACTTTAATCCAAAACTTGCCGGTGCAGATTACAGTAAATGGGGATTTGAATTTACCTTCCGTACTCCTCCTTACGATCAGGATCCGGATTCTGACTACAACACCAAACACGAGCCTTATTGGGCAGTCAACATGATGAATAACCTTGGCCGTTACGTTTTTGAAAGCGGCAACTGGTTTGAAGCCTACCACTTTACTTCAACTAACGGCCCTATCCGAATGGATACAGAAACCGCCATCGTCGGCGTAGCCTTCGCACCAGATCCCAAGCTGCCCGCTATCAAAACGCCAAACGGTGAAGTTCAATTTCTGCAGATAGTCGGCCTTACCCAGCCCGAGCTTGACTGGCTCTGGCAAGATCCAACAACCAAACGTTGCCAAGAGCTGATCGATATGATGCGCAAAGACAATCCGCTGTTGATTACCGATTTAGCGCGTACAAAAAGCTATGTACACCCCTAATTGATAAAGCCGAAGGCCGTCTGAAAACAGATTTTCAGACGGCCTTTAGTTTTTATTTCAATTAAAAAATAGCAACTTACTTCCAAATCTGCACCAATTTAATCCCCAGCGCCGTCAAACCAAACGAACCGAAAACATGCAGACAGGTTGCCATCAAAGCCATGCCCCAGCGTTGCGCCTGCATCAAACCCACCATCTCCACTGAAAAACCTGAAAATGTGGTCAAGCTGCCGAGAAATCCGGTAATCCAAAGCAAACGCCATTGCGGATCGGTTAAGAGTTCTGCCAATACGCCGATCAACAGCGCGCCCAGCCAGTTTGCCGCCAATGTACCAATAGAAAAAGGCGTAGAAGGCACCAGCACCAAGCCAAACAGCCAACGCAATACAGCCCCGACAGCGGCACCGCAAACAATGGGAAAAATATAAGCAAACATAACACGTTAAAAATTCAATTCAAAAACAGGCCATCCGGTCATTAGGCCGTCTGAAAACCAAGCAAGGATGCCTTCATATCTTATTGCCAAATCTTAGGCGCAGATTTCAAATATCTGCCGTCATCGAAAGTACAAATCCATTGCGGCTTGAGCGCAATAAAAATGGCTGTTGAAATACCGCTCAAAAATGCCTCTGCCCAAGCGATTAAGAAGAAAACAGGAAAAGCGGTTTTCCACAATACCGACGTATCAAATACATCCGCCCAGTCCAACAAACCGACCAAAATTACGCCGGTAAACACCATACCGACCGCCGCAGCCCAAAAACCATTCAGAAAAATAAAGATAAAGATATTGGCAGGCAATCGCGATACCCAATGGCGGAAACCCAAGTTCACCAACAAAGGCGGAAGCAATACGGACAAGGCATTGATGGGGAACATATGCCAATCGCCCCAAAGCCACAAATACGGAAAAAACAGTAAAACGCCAAGGCAGAATGCGGCAGAGGTGCCCAGCATTAAAGCCGTCAGGTTCAAGGCGAGCAAATGATAGCTCATGCCGGCCAGTTGTCCGCTTTCTGGGGAGGCATTCAAACTCCAAGCCAGCGGCAACATCACGGCAGCCACCAAGAATGCGGAACGATGCTGCGATACCGACACCCATGCCTGCTTTGCACACAAAGCAAAAATCACCAGCAACACAGGCCATGCCGCCATCACGACACCAACGGGAAACCATCCGTTTTGAAAAATCATCATCTCATCCGCAAAATGTTCAGACGGCCTATTATACGCGTCTCAAGCCACAGCTTTGACAATCCTGTCTGCCTTTGCCGTTAAAGCTTGTTTCGGCTGGTTTTGTTTACCCGAAAAAAGCGTTAGAATAACGGACTTTGCCGTTTAATTAAGGGGATGGACGCATGCTTTGGACAATATTGGCTTTAATTCTGCTGGCTGTCATAGCCGGCTTGTTCTGGTGGCGCCAGAAACAAGAGCAAAAGTGGCGCCAAGAATTGGCCCGACTCAGTGGCGACGAACAAGAAATAAACGAAGAAGACAGATCGGTCGGTTTTTCCGACCAACTTGACAGTCTGAAACGTTTGTTCAGCATGAACAAGCGCACTGCCGACAATCATAAAATCGCCCGCATCCGCCTGCTTTCCGCGCTCGAACACAATAAAACGCAACGCGCTGAAACAGACAAAGAGCACGCAGCAGAGCCAGTTGCCGAAGAGCTGGAACACATCGCAACGACCGAAGAAGAAATCAAAGTTGCGCCTAAAACCCGCAAATCTGCCAAACCGGAACGTATTCCTAAAATCACGCCGTTTGCACAAATGGAAACGCCCGAATACAGCCCGTCTTTGGTGCAAAACAGCAATTTTGAAGAAATAACATTAGAAGAAGCCACTCGTTCCCTGCATGAAGCTGCGGTTGAAGAATGGAACGAGCATTTGGCCGAAAAAAATGCGCCGATTTACAAAGACGAAGTTGAAACCCCATTGTTACGTGCTTCATCCCTGCCGATGACCGGCATGGAAATCATCGACTACAACGACCCTATCTTGCGCCGCACACGCGAACGTGCCTTGGCGCGTGCCAATAATGTCCGCGTGGCAGAAGCCAATGCGCCGCATATCGAAACCGTTCAGACGGCCTTAAGAACTGCCGAAAAGGAAGCCATCCTCCCCTATACTTCCATGCAGGCATTCCCATCTGAAATCCAAGCAGAAGATATTCACGACAACCTTGCCCGCCGTACCGCCGCACGCCACAAACTGGCCGCAGCCGTTGCCCCATTGCGCGACTACTTTCCGCGCACCATCGAAAATGACGAAATTCTGGCCAACTTAGGACAAATCAGCCGTCCTGCCAGCCTGCGCCGTCAAGTTCGCCATACCGAAGCGGCCGCCGAAAGATGGGCGCGTAAACAAGCTGCCACGGAAGCTGTTGCACCACAACCGGCAACACCGGCAACACCGTCCCGTCAAAAACCGACTGCGCCTGTGAAAAAATCCCCTTATATTTCCCGACCTGCCGCACCAAACACAACCGTAGTCGAGCCGCCTGCCGTACCGGTTGTCCCTATGGCTAAAACCGATATTCCCGAGCCGCCCGTTTTCCAAAACTCGATTGCGCCGATTGACATCCCCGTGCCACCTGCTTTTGAACATAAAATCCAAGTGCCGATTTTTGATTCGCAAGTCAATGCGCACGTCAGCAACCAACCTGAACGCAGTATCCGCGATTATTTAATCAGCGAATCTGTCGTCGAAGAAACAGAATTCGATGCTGAGCCGGAAGCGCCTATACAAGCGGAAGCAGAAGCTATTCAAGCGGTTGAAACCATTGAACCCATTGAATCTATTGAAACGATCGCAAGGCCTTCTGAATATACACAGACAGTCGTTGAAACGCCTGTTCAAACCGTAGAACCAAGCGTTCAAGAGAGTACGCCAAGCATAGCTATTCCAACTTCGGCAACACTGACCGATGCGCTTCTACCGACCACTGCCCTGCTCCTGCCGCCGCAGTTTGACCCAAGCGCCTCGCAAACTGAAGAACAGCTGCTGGAAAACAGCATTACCATCGAAGAAAAACTGGCCGAGTTCAAAGTTAAAGTCAAAGTGATGGACTCCTATTCCGGCCCGGTCATTACGCGCTACGAGATTGAGCCTGATGTCGGCGTGCGCGGCAGTGCTGTTTTGAACCTTGAAAAAGACTTGGCGCGCTCGCTTGGCGTGGCTTCCATCCGCGTGGTGGAAACCATCCCCGGCAAAACCTGCATGGGCTTGGAATTGCCTAATCCGAAACGCCAAATGATCCGCCTGAGCGAAATCTTCAATTCGCCTGCGTTTACCGAATCAAAATCCAAACTGACCCTTGCGCTCGGACAAGACATCACCGGCCAGCCTGTTGTTACCGACTTGGCCAAAGCGCCGCATCTGCTGGTTGCCGGTACGACAGGTTCGGGTAAATCCGTAGGCGTGAACGCCATGATTCTGTCCATGCTCTTCAAAGCAACGCCTGAAGACGTGCGCATGATTATGATTGACCCGAAAATGCTGGAGTTGAGCATTTACGAAGGCATTCCGCACCTGCTCGCCCCCGTCGTGACCGATATGAAGCTGGCCGCAAACGCACTGAACTGGTGCGTCAACGAAATGGAAAAACGCTACCGCCTGATGAGCTTTATGGGCGTGCGCAACCTTGCCGGTTTCAACCAAAAAATTGCCGAAGCCGCCGCTCGTGGCGAAAAAATCGGCAGCCCGTTCAGCCTCACGCCTGAAGACCCTGAGCCATTGGAAAAACTGCCGTTTATCGTAGTCATCGTAGATGAATTTGCCGACCTGATGATGACCGCCGGTAAGAAAATTGAAGAACTGATTGCCCGCCTCGCCCAAAAAGCACGCGCAGCCGGCATCCATTTGATTCTTGCCACCCAACGCCCAAGCGTGGATGTCATTACCGGTCTGATTAAAGCTAATATTCCGACACGCATTGCCTTCCAAGTGTCCAGCAAAATCGACAGCCGCACGATTCTTGACCAAATGGGCGCGGAAAACCTGCTCGGCCAAGGCGATATGCTGTTCCAGCTACCCGGTACCAACTATCCGCAACGTGTACACGGCGCATTCGCCTCCGACAATGAAGTTCACCGCGTAGTGGAATACCTGAAACAATTTGGCGCACCCGACTATATCGACGATATTTTGAGCAACGGTTCCACCGAAGACTTTACCGGCACCAGCCGCAGCAACGACAGCGACCTCGACCCCATGTATGACGAAGCCGTTTCCGTTGTCTTGAAATCGCGTAAGGCCAGCATTTCCAATATCCAACGCCAACTGCGCATCGGCTACAACCGCGCCGCCCGCCTGATTGAACAAATGGAAGCCGATGGTATTGTTTCCCCGGCGGAAAACAACGGCAACCGCACCATCTTGGCGCAAAGCAGCGACCATCTGGATTAATTTATCCTTGCTTAAAATTAAGGCCGTCTGAAAACTTTTCAGACGGCCTTTTTAAATCAGATATGGTTCAGCAATTCCAATCAAATAAACAAGCAAATAAGTAATCTATAAACAACATTTCTTACAAATCTAAATGCTTTTACATTGACGGTATTTGCTTCATAAATAAACAAAGTTCAATCAACCAAACTCTACCTGCAAAATGCATATTTCTACCCGTTTGTCACCATTTTCAGACGGCCTTTTGTCAAGACCGGAAAAAACAGGTAAATCCATTTTTCGATTAGAAACAATATTATTATGATTCATGCCTTCGGCAACACCCCCACCCTTTACGAGGAAAAACAAATGAAAAAATATTTTGCAGAATTTTTCGGCACTTTCTGGCTGGTATTCGGCGGCTGCGGCAGCGCAGTATTGGCAGCAGCCTACCCTGAACTCGGCATTGGCTTTGCCGGTGTCGCCTTGGCATTCGGCTTGACCGTACTGACCATGGCTTACGCCGTCGGCCATATTTCCGGTGGTCACTTCAACCCTGCCGTTTCCGTCGGCCTTTTCATCGGCGGCCGTTTCAACGGTAAAGACTTGTTGCCTTACATCGTATCCCAAGTCATCGGTGCGATTGCCGCAGCAGGCGTTCTGTATCTGATTGCTTCCGGTAAAACCGGTTTTGATGCTGTTGCTTCCGGCTTTGCCAGCAACGGTTTCGGCGAACACTCTCCTAACGGTTACGACATGATGGCTGCTTTGCTGATCGAATTCGTACTGACCGCATTCTTCCTGATCATCATCATGGGTTCTACCGACAAACTGGCTCCGGCCGGTTTTGCCCCTATTGCTATCGGCCTGGGTCTGACCCTGATTCACTTGATCAGCATTCCTGTGACCAATACTTCCGTTAACCCTGCACGCTCTACCGGTGTTGCCTTGTTCCAAGGCGGCTGGGCTGTTGAACAACTGTGGTTGTTCTGGTTGGCTCCTATTGCCGGCGCAGCAGTGGGCGCGGCTATTTACCGCTTCGTTTTGGCTAACGACGACAAATAATCTTGACGGAATGACATTCCCGGTGCGGCTGACACTTCTAAACTGACCGCACCCAAGTTGCCGAGACACAAACGCACCGCCTGACTCAGACGGTGCGTTTGTTTTTGCCATGTTACAATACTTTCTTTTCTCACATTCTCAAACCATCATGCAAACCTTACCTTTTCAAACAGATATCGCTGACAGAATGCTGGTCAATACCGAAAATGAAACCATCCACCCCGATGCCGTATTCGTAAAAACGCAAAACGGCTATTGGATTGCTTGGCACGATCAACAAGCCGCCCTGCTTGCCCCCGACACGCCGCCCGATATTCCCTGCTTTTGGGTAGAAGGCGCAGAAAACTTGGAAGAGCTGGTAAGCATGGTAGAAAACGGTGAATTTGACGAAGTCGAAGAATTTGACGGCGATGATGATGCTTGGCAAGAAGCACTCGGATGCGACCATCATCATGAAGGACACTGCGGATGCAATCATTGAGATGCACAAAACGTCTACTTCCGGCACTTGCCCTTTGCTTGACGCTTAACTGCTGCGTTGTAGGTGCGGCTGTTGATTTGGCTGCTACAACCGTCCTGACTGCCGGAAAATTGGTTGTCAAAGGAACGGGGGCAGTGATTGATGCCGCCATTCCTGACGGTAAAAAAGACAAGGATAAAGAAAAAGAGAAGGAAAAGGAAAAGAGCAAAGAAAAGCCAAAATCGGAAGAAATCATCTATAAAGAAGAGTCCTCCGACGAAGTAACGCAATAATCCTTCAGACGGCCTCAGTAAGGTAACCTAATCCTACTGAGGCCGTCTGAACATTCATCCTTACATATAGCCCTGTTGGCGCAAAGAACAGGTTTCTTTTGCCGTCACGATAAAATGGTCCAACAGCGTAATATCGACCAAACTTAAAGCCTGTTTCAAACGCTCTGTAAACTGCACATCAGATTCAGACGGCCTTGCCGAACCGCCCGGATGATTGTGTGCCAAAATCAAACTGTCGGCATATTCATCCAATGCCAATTTGACGATTTCACGAATATAAACCGTATTTTCCGCCACCGTACCGCGCGACAATTCCCGTACCGCAATCAATTGATTTTGACGGTTGAGCAGCAAAGCAACGCTGACCTCGATTTTTTCATGCCCAAGATGCAGGCGCAGATAATCCGCAACCGATTTCGGGTTTGACAAAACAATCTGCTCCTGCAAATCCTCACCCAAAATCCGCCGTCCGATTTCTTTGACCACGGCAAATTGAGTATAACTCGCCAAGCCCATGCCCTTATAAGCAGCGAGTGTTTTGGCATCCGCACTCATCAGCTTCCCCAAGCTGCCAAACTCACTCAACAAATAACGCGCTAAATCAACCGCGCTCATACCGCGCGTTCCGACACGCAGCAAAATCGCCAGCAACTCCGCATCACTCAACGCCGCCGCACCGTGCGCCAAGAGCTTCTCGCGCGGCCGCTCCCCCTCGGGCCATTCTTTAATGCTCATGTTTTCCCTTTTTATTCATATAGCGGATTTGGTTTTTATTTAGAACAAAACCATCTTGCCCGCATAAAACGCAATCCGCACGACTTTATTAAAATTAATGCAATTTGCGTATTTTATTCTATTTTGAATAATTGTTTAAGACATTCGTATAACAATTAAACCCTTTTGTGCAGAAAAACAACGTTACCCATTTTTACTATCCTGTTCCCCTGCCTGCCTTTCCTTTCCTATTTGTTTCAAATCAGCCGATACAAGCAATTTCATATTGCCCCTAACAGGCTTAGGCTAATATAATATTGAGTTTGCCGAGAGCAAAAGCTTAGGCTTAAACTGCTTTCTATCCACGCTGCCCGTGCGCTTTACAAGAGTTTCAGACGGCCTCCGTCCGACTCCCGCCAGCAATCAAACAGCTTTTTATCACCCATTCGAAAATCCGTTTTGCCGGTACTCGTCTTTCTTTTTGGAGTATTGCCATTATGACCGCAACCACTGCGTCTTCAGCCAAACCTTATTTGCAAATCCAAGGCTTGGTGAAAAAGTTTGGTGACAATTACGCTGTCGATAACATCGACTTGGACATCTATCAACACGAAATCTTTGCCCTTTTGGGCAGCTCAGGCAGTGGCAAATCCACACTGCTGCGCATGTTGGCAGGCATGGAAAGCCCCAATCAGGGCAAAATCATTCTCGACGGTCAAGACATTACCAAGCTTGCCCCGTATGAGCGCCCAATCAACATGATGTTCCAAAGCTATGCCCTGTTCCCGCACATGAGCGTTGAACAAAACATCGCTTTCGGCCTGAAACAAGACAAAATGCCTAAAGGCGAAATCGACGCCCGCGTCGAAGAAATGTTGCGCCTGGTGCAAATGACCAAATACGCCAAACGCAAGCCGCACCAACTTTCCGGCGGCCAGCAACAACGTATCGCTTTGGCGCGCAGCCTGGCAAAACGTCCGAAAATCCTGCTGCTTGACGAACCTTTGGGCGCACTCGATAAAAAACTGCGCCAACAAACCCAACTGGAATTGGTCAATACGCTGGAACAAGTCGGCGTAACCTGTATCATGGTTACCCACGACCAAGAAGAAGCGATGACGATGGCTACCCGTATCGCCATTATGTCCGACGGCCAATTGCGCCAAGTCGGCACGCCTAGCGACGTGTACGACTACCCTAACAGCCGCTTTACCGCTGAATTTATCGGCGAAACCAATATTTTTGACGGCGTCGTTATTGACGACCGCGCCGATTTCTCCATCGTCAAATGTGACGGCTTGGAAAACCACGTCCGCATCGACCACGGCTTGGGCGTTCCAAACGACCATGAAATCTGGATCAGCATCCGCCCTGAAGACATTGATTTGCATAAAGAAAAACCGGAACACTTGGGCGCGCACAACTGGGCCCAAGGTACGGTTAAAGAAATTGCCTATCTGGGCAGCTTTGCGATTTACCACATCAAACTTGCCAACGGCCGTGTCGTCAAAAGCCAAGTTCCCGCCCCTTATTGGTATGTGCGCAACATTACGCCGCCGACCTGGGATGAGACTGTCTATATCAGCTGGCCTGAAAACCAACCGACACCTCTGTTCAGTTAATTTGAGGGAAATGCAATGAACCTTAAAAAACTGAAAAACAAACTGTTCCGCCGCCCCGGCCAGCGTGCAGTGATTGCCGTGCCGTATATTTGGCTTTTGATTCTGTTTCTGATTCCGTTCGCCATCGTATTGAAAATCAGCTTTGCCGAACAAGAAATTGCCATTCCGCCATTTACGCCGCTGACAACGATTGATGAAGACTTAGGCCGTCTGAACATTGCCATCAGCTATCAGAACTACGCCGACATCTTCCAAAACTTTTGGAATACGCTCAATCCGTTTGGCGACAGTGAAAACAGCAATATCTATCTGATGACCTACTGGTCTTCGATTAAGACGGCGCTGACGACAACCATCATCTGCCTGTTGATCGGTTATCCGACTGCTTATGCCATTTCACGCGCCAATCCGGCTGCGCGCAACGGCCTGCTGTTGGCAATCATGCTGCCTTTCTGGACCTCTTTCCTGTTGCGTGTTTACGCATGGATGGGCTTATTGGGACACAACGGCATCATCAACAATTTCTTAATCAAATACGGAATCATCAGCGAGCCTTTAGACTTATTCTATAATGCGTTTTCGCTGAATTTGGTGATGGTTTACGCTTATTTGCCGTTTATGATTTTGCCGCTGTACACACAATTGGTAAAACTGGACAACCGTCTGCTCGAAGCCGCTTCTGACTTGGGCGCAGGTCCGATCAAATCGTTCTTTACCATTACCCTGCCTTTGTCCAAAACCGGCATCATCGCAGGCTCTATGTTGGTCTTCGTTCCGGCTGTCGGTGAATTTGTGATTCCTGAATTGGTGGGCGGTTCTGAAAACCTGATGATCGGTAAAGTATTGTGGCAGGCATTCTTCGACCAAAACAACTGGCCGCTGGCTTCTGCCGTTGCCGTCGTCATGGTTGCCCTGCTGGTTGTACCGATTGCCCTGTTCCAACACTATGAAAACCGCGAATTGGAAGAAGGAGGCAAATAATGCAGAAAACCAAATTATCCTGGTTCTTGAAACTGATGCTCCTGCTCTCGCTGGCATTCCTCTATATTCCGCTGGTGGTTTTGGTCATTTATTCTTTCAATGAATCCAAGCTGGTTACCGTTTGGGGCGGTTTCTCAACCAAATGGTACGGCGCATTGATGGAAAACGACACCATCTTGGAAGCAGCTTGGCTGTCATTGCGTATCGCCATCGTTTCCTCGCTTGCCGCCGTAGCACTCGGCACATTGGCAGGCTACGCTATGGCGCGGATTAAACGCTTCCGTGGCAGCACCCTGTTTGCCGGTATGATTTCCGCGCCTATGGTGATGCCTGATGTGATTACCGGTTTGTCCATGCTGCTGCTGATTATTCAGGTGCAAATGTTCCTGCAAGGCAGCGAATTGCTGCAATCGCTCTACTTCGATCGCGGTTTCTTCACCATCTTCCTCGGCCACACCACGCTTTGCATGGCGTACATTACCGTCGTCATCCGCTCGCGCCTGGTGGAATTGGATCAATCCTTGGAAGAAGCAGCTATGGACTTGGGCGCCCGTCCACTGAAGATTTTCTTCGTGATTACCCTGCCGCTGATTGCCCCTGCGATTGCTTCCGGCTTCCTCTTGGGCATTACCCTGTCTTTGGACGACTTGGTCATTACCTCCTTCCTATCAGGCCCGGGTTCATCGACATTGCCGCAAGTGATTTTCTCCAAAATCAAACTCGGTCTTGACCCTCAGATGAACGTTTTGGCAACCATTCTGATCGGTATCATCGGTACGCTAGTGATTGTCGTCAACTACTGGATGATGCGTCAGGCAACCAAACGGGAACGCGAGGCTGCCGAAGCCTACCGCCAAGAAAAATTGGCAGCCGAAAAAGCCGCCTAATATGCAGACAGGCTGTCCGATAAAGCGTCGGAACAGCCTGTTTTATTAACCGCATTTTATCCTTTCAGACGGCCTAAACTTAAGCCCATATTCCTGGCCGTCTGAAAACCTGTTTTCAATAAAGTGAAAACCAACCTAAAGCCCAAATCATGATCAATCCCAGCTTCAAAGAATACCTTCCTTCCTACTATGTCAGCACAGCCAATCCCCATCCGTCTTATCCGACGCTCGAAGGCCGTCTGAAAACTGAAACCTGCGTTATCGGCGGCGGCTTGACCGGTTTATGCACCGCCCTACCGCTTGCCGAAAACGGCCATGAAGTCATCGTGCTTGAAGCCGCCCGTATCGGTTTCGGCGCATCAGGCCGCAGCGGCGGACAAGTCATCAGCGACTTTGCCTGCGGCATGGAAGAGATCGAAAAACAAGTCGGCTTAGAACAGGCCCAATGGTTCTGGCAGCAATCCCTGCAAGCCGTTGAACTGGTTGACTCGCGCATTCAAAAACACAATATCCAATGCGATTGGCAACGCGGCTATGCGACCGTCGCCGTCCGTCCTCAGCATTGGGAAGAATTGCAGCAATGGCACGAACACGCCCAAAAACATTATGGCGCAAGCCATTACCAGCTTTGGGATAAAGCCACGCTGAAGCAACAACTAGCCAGCGATAGGTATCAAGGCGCGCAATTTGATCCTTTATCCGGCCACTTGCACCCGCTCAATTACACCCTAGGCATTGCCAAAGCGGCAGCCGATGCAGGTGCACAACTTTTTGAGCAGTCCCCGATGACACGTATCGAGCCATGCGATAACGGCTGGTTGGTTCATACACCCAATGGCAGCGTTAAGTGCAAAAACCTCGTTTATGCCGTCAATACTTATGCCGGTTTACACCCGAAATTCAAAGTATTGGAACAAAAAGCCATTGCCGTCAGCACCTTTATCATCGCCACCGAGCCTCTGGGCGAGCGTGCTAAAGACCTGATCCGCAACAATATGGCCATCTGCGACAACCGCCACGTCCTCGACTACTACCGTCTCAGCGCCGACGGCCGCCTGCTCTTTGGCGGCAAAGACAACGAATTTATCGACGATCCAGACCGCATGACCGAACTCGTCCGCCAAGACATGCTGAAAGTTTTCCCGCAACTTGCCGATGTCAGAATCGAGCATTCTTGGGGCGGCGAATGCGACATTACGCGCAACCTCGCCCCACATTTCGGCCGCCTCGCCCCTACCGTTTTTTTTGCACAAGGCTACTCCGGACACGGCATGGCAATTACCGGCATTGCCGGTTTAGCGATTGCCGAAGCCATCATGGGTGATGACGGCCGTCTGAAACCTTTCGAGCAACTGCGCCACAGCAACATTATTACCCAGCCGTTCCTACGCAAACTCGGCTCTTACCTTGGTTCAAAATACTATCAATGGAAAGACAGCCACTAAACCCAAACGACAAACATATTTCAGACGGCGGCAGATTCAAGTAGAATTTAGGCCATCTGAAAGCGTAGATACGACAAAATTCAATCATTTATCAGCAAGGAAACCATCATGAGCAACCATCACAAACTCATCATCCTCGGCTCCGGCCCTGCCGGCTATACTGCCGCTGTCTATGCCGCCCGCGCCAACCTTAACCCTGTGATCATTACCGGCGTTGAGCAAGGCGGACAACTGATGACCACCACCGAAGTGGACAACTGGCCTGCCGACGCAGAAGGCGTACAAGGTCCGGAACTGATGGCCCGTTTCCAAGCTCATGCCGAACGCTTCGGCACTGAAATGATTTTCGACCAAATCCACACCGTTGATTTGCAAAACCGTCCGTTTACCCTCAAAGGCGATATGGGCGAATACACCTGCGATGCGCTCATCGTTGCCACCGGCGCATCCGCCAAATATTTAGGTTTGCCAAGCGAAGAAACCTTTGCCGGCAAAGGCGTTTCCGCCTGTGCAACTTGTGATGGTTTCTTCTATAAAAAACAAGATGTTGCCGTAGTCGGCGGTGGCAATACCGCTGTGGAGGAAGCCCTCTACCTTGCCAATATCGCCAACACCGTTACCCTGATTCACCGCCGCGACAGCTTCCGCGCCGAAAAAATCATGGTGGACAAACTCATGCAACGGGTTGAAGAAGGTAAAATCATCCTCAAGCTCAACAGCTCGGTTGATGAAATCTTGGGCGACGAAAGCGGCGTTACTGGTGCACGCCTGAAACATGATGACGGCAGCACTGAAGAAATCGCTGTAAAAGGCGTTTTCATCGCCATCGGCCACAAACCCAACACCGATATCTTCAAAGGCCAACTCGATATGGATGAAACCGGCTACCTAAAAACCAAAGGCGGTACCGGTGACAATGTCGGCGCAACCAATATCGAAGGCGTATGGGCGGCAGGCGACGTCAAAGACCACACCTACCGTCAAGCCATCACCAGCGCAGCTTCCGGCTGCCAAGCCGCGCTTGATGCCGAACGTTGGCTCGACCGCCACGGCGTATAAGCCTCTAAGCTACGCCCTATTCTTTAAAACATAATCAAAAGGCCGTCTGAAATTTCAGACGGCCTATAATCTATCTACCACACTCAAATATTCATTTTAAAAGCAAATTTATATCAAATAAGTACTTTTGCTTTATAATAACGACAAATACCCAACAAACAGGGAACAAACATGAAAAAAACACTAATGACACTTATCCTTTGCGCACTGACTCCTGCCGCCCTGGCTGCCGATACTTACGGCTACTTGGCCATGTGGCAAAACCCTGCCGACAGCAATGAAGCTCTGCAAATCAAAACCACCAAAGAAAATGCCACCCAACTGGATGCGACAGCCGAACTCGAAACATTCTGCAAAGGCCAAGATGCCTTAGCCGGTATCAGCGCAGGCCAAGCAACAGGCTGTAAAACTGTTGTCCCTCTGCACAACACCTGTATCGCTGTTGCCTATCCTAAAGCCATGGGCAAATTGACTGCTCAAAATGTAGTGGCCATTACCTCCCCACGTTTCAAAACCGTGCATCAAATTGCCTTGAACCAGTGTATCAAAAAATACGGCTCACAAGGACAATGCGCTTTAGAAACAGTCTATTGCACTTCCGAAACCTACTATCAAGGTACGGTCAAAACCCTTTGGGAAAAAATCAAATCCATTTAAGGCCGTCTGAAAATAAAACCGGCTTGCCCGATATTCTCCATATCACGGCAAGCCGGTTTTTTATTCTGGCTTTTATTTGCTGTTTTTTTCCAACAACTTGGCTACAACGCCTTCAGCCTGTTTCACCAAATCAGGGTTGGTTCGGAAGTGATTTTCATCATTTAAAGAGTAGCTGACAGTAGAAACCGCATACTTCGTGCTTCGCAACACAAATACGCCTTTACGCAAGATTTCGTCATTGCCTTTGGTTTTGTAACGCAGGTTATACGGGCAAGAAGAATCATACAGTTTGCCGCGGTTGTCCGCTGTCACAATAGTGCTGCCAATACCGCGTTTTGCCAACGCTTTAGACAAAGCACGATCCAAATCATGCGGCCTTACTTTTGCATTTTGAATGATGCAGACATGTTTGATGCTGGTCAGCTCTTCAGGTTTCAATACTCTTTGTTCCGTAGTGGAACACGCGCCCAGCAACAATACGGCTGAAGCCGCCACTAAAATCATGGTTTTCATCTGTTTTCCTTTTTAAAATTTTCAAACAATAAATATTCAGACGGCCTTTATAAAAAGGCCGTCTGAAAAAATCAACGTACGTTTTTCATCAAACGCTGCTTCTCACGCTTCCAATCCGCTTCTTTCAGGCTCTGACGTTTGTCATGCTGTTTCTTACCCTTGGCCAAACCGATTTCCACTTTGATTCTACCGCGGGTGTAATGCAGGTTTAAGGGCACAATCGTATAACCGGCGCGTTCGGTTTTGCCGATTAACTTATTGATTTCCGATTGTTTCAACAACAACTTACGCGGACGGACAGGATCGGGTTTGACGTGTGTCGAGGCAGTGGGCAATGCGGTAATGTGGCAGCCCACCAAATAGAATGCGTCTTTTTTCCAGTAGATATAGCTTTCTTTTAATTGCACGCGTGCAGCGCGGATGGCTTTGACTTCCCATCCCTCCAATACTATACCGGCTTCGATTTGGTCTTCGATAAAGAAATCGTGAAAGGCTTTTTTATTATTGGCAATACTCATTGTGCTGATTCTTTACAAACTTTTCAGACGGCCTATTTTATCAGGCATGCTTAAAAAATAAAACGGCAAACGGTTTTGAAACGTTTATTTGCTTAAAACATGGCGGCGGTAAAAGCAGTCTATATCGGCAATCGCTTTTTCATCTTCAGGGCGCAAATCCAGTTTCAAATCGGCAAGGCGGATCAAGATTTGGTCTTCACGCTCGGCAACGGCGCAGCTAACCTCGCCTTCGCTGCGAAAATGACGGATAAGCTCGTCCAACTGGTTTAAAGCATTTTGATAAGATGAATTTTGATTCATAATTTTTGACTCGAACGCCCATAAAAAATGGCGGGAAACCCCGCCATGATTTTACGGCTTATGCCGCGCATTTGATTAAGCAGCTTGAATATTAGCAGCTTGTTTGCCTTTAGGGCCGGTGGTTACGTCGAAAGACACGCGTTGGCCTTCTTTCAGGGTTTTGAAACCTTCCATGTTGATCGCTGAGAAGTGAGCGAACAGATCTTCGCCGCCTTCGTCAGGAGTGATGAAACCAAAACCTTTAGCGTCGTTAAACCATTTTACGATACCGGTTGCCATTAGAAACTTCCTATACTTAAAAATTAACAAAATCAGCAAAACAAGGCATACAGCAAACTAAAACGTTCAGCGTTTCTCCCCCGTTTTTATTACGCGGTCGAGTGCCAACTTCTGCTTAACCGTCTTTTTACATTTGTTAAGACAAAACGTCAAGCTATGTTTTCAAAAAAGTGGGAAAATAGAAAAAATTGGCCGAAATACAACAGAAAACGGTTTGCACTCTAAAACAGGCCGTCTGAAAACTGAAATCTAAGATCATGAACCATCCGAATACCGACCACCAATCCGATACCCTGCTCAGCGATATCAACACACAGCCGCCAAAACGTTACGGCGTATTTTTATTGAACGACGATTACACCACCATGGAATTTGTCGTCGAAATCCTGACCGAAGTCTTTATGCTTGCACAAGAACAGGCCGTGGCCGTTATGTTGCTGGTGCACCACGAAGGCAAAGGCCTGTGCGGCACCTACACGCACGATATTGCACAAACCAAGCAGCATCAGGTCATGGAACGCGCCAAAGCTGAAGGGCATCCGCTCAAATGTATAGTCGAAGAGGTTTAAACCATGCTTTCACCCGAATTGGAACACATCCTGCAACTGCTCTACCGTGAAGCACGCAACGCGCGTTATGAGTTTATCAGCTTGGAACACCTGCTTTTGGTGCTGATAGAAGAAGATGCGGCTGTGCCAAACGTCTTGAAACTGTGTGGTGCGGATTTGAAAGTCCTGTCCGAGCAGCTGGCCGCCAGTGTTGCCGAAAATACGCCGCAAATTCCCGATCATCTTCTGGATACGGTCGAAACCCAGCCGACATTGGGCTTCCAACGCGTCATCCAGCGGGCGATGGTACATACCCAGTCTGCCGGCAAAGCCGCAGTAGAGCCTTTGGATATTTTGGTTGCCATGATGAGCGAATCCGAAAGCCATGCGGTTTATTTCCTCAAATTGCAATCCATTACGCGCTTTGAAGTCTTGCGTTGCATTGCCCATGGCTCACCCGATGACGAAGACGGCAATGATTCAGACGGCCTGGAACGTGAGGGCGAAGAAGCAGAACAAAAAACCGGCTCACTTTCCGACTACACCGTCAACCTCAACGCCGAAGTCAAAGCCGGCCGTATCGACCCTTTGATTGGTCGCAAACACGAAATGGAACGGTTGGTGCAAATCCTGTGCCGCCGCCGCAAAAACAATCCGCTTTTAGTCGGCGAAGCAGGCGTGGGCAAAACTGCGCTGGCGGAAGGTTTGGCACATCAAATCGTCAACGGCGACATTCCCGACGCGCTGAAAGAAGCCGAAGTGTACGCGCTGGATATGGGTTCACTTTTGGCGGGCACGAAATACCGCGGCGACTTTGAAGCGCGGGTCAAATCCGTCTTGAAACAGCTCGAAAAAATCCCGCACGCCATTTTGTTTATCGACGAAATCCACACCATCATCGGCGCGGGCAGCACCAGCGGCGGCACGATGGACGCGTCCAACCTGCTCAAACCCGCACTAGCGAAAGGTTCGCTGCGCTGCATCGGTGCGACCACCTACGATGAATACCGCACCATTTTCGACAAAGACCACGCCTTAAGCCGCCGCTTCCAAAAAATCGACGTGGTCGAACCCACCGTCGCCGAAACCGTGCAAATCCTGCGCGGCTTGAAACCGATGTTTGAAGATTTCCACCAAGTCCGCTATACGCAAGGCGCACTTGAAGCCGCAGCCGAACTTTCCGCCCGTTACATCAACGAACGTTTCCTGCCCGACAAAGCCATCGACGTAATGGACGAAGCAGGCGCGGCGCAACGGATTTTGCCCAAATCCAAACAGAAAAAAGTCATAGGCAAAGCGCAAATCGAAACTGTCATCGCCAAAGTCGCGCGGATTCCTGAAAAAACCGTATCCCACGACGACAAACAAGTGCTGCAATTCCTCAGCCGCGATTTGAAAAACATGGTTTACGGTCAGGAAAACGCCATCGACGCGCTGGTTGCCGCCGTCAAAATGTCGCGCTCCGGCCTCGCCCTGCCCGACAAACCGATAGGCAGCTTCCTCTTCTCCGGCCCGACCGGCGTCGGCAAAACCGAAGTCGCCAAACAGCTTGCCTACTCGATGGGCGTACCGCTGCAACGCTTCGATATGTCCGAATACATGGAACGCCATGCCGTATCGCGCCTCATCGGAGCGCCGCCGGGCTACGTCGGTTTCGAACAGGGCGGCCTTTTGACCGAAGCCGTCAACAAACAGCCGCATTGTGTGTTGCTCTTGGACGAAATCGAAAAAGCCCACCCCGACATTTTCAACGTCCTCCTGCAAGTCATGGACGCAGGCAAACTGACCGACAACAACGGCAAGAGTGCCGATTTCCGCAACGTCATCCTGATTATGACCACCAACGCAGGCGCGGAAAGCCTCAGCCGCCCCAGCCTCGGCTTTACCGCCAAACGCGAACGCGGCGACGAAATGCAGGCAATCAACAAACTCTTCACGCCCGAGTTCCGCAACCGCTTGGACGCGATTATCCCATTTGCGCCCTTGTCCGAACCCATTATCGTCAAAGTCGTGGACAAATTCCTGCTCCAGCTCGAACACCAGCTCCTCGACAAAAAAGTCGAAGCCGAGTTCACGCCAGCATTGCGCAAATATCTGGCGGAAAAAGGTTTCGACCCACAAATGGGCGCGCGCCCGATGCACCGCCTGATTCAGGAAAAAATCCGCAAACCGCTCGCCGACGAACTCCTGTTCGGCAAACTCGCCGAGGGCGGCTTCGTGCGCATAGACTGGGATGCTGCAAAAGAAGAAGCCATGTTGAAGTTTAAGAAAAACAAGGTCAAACCTGAAGCAGAAACTGTTTAACCAGTTGAAAAATAAAAGGCCGTCTGAAATTTCAGACGGCCTTTTTATCTCAATCAAAAATCTGATTTACAAAACGGATTTCACAGTAGCAACCACATTGTCTACGGTAAAGCCGAATTCTTTGAACAGCAAGTCAGCAGGTGCAGACTCGCCGAAGCGGTTGATACCGACCACGGCGCCGTTCAAACCAACGTATTTATACCAACCGTCAGCGTGTCCGGCTTCTACGGCTACGCGCGGCAAGCCTTCCGGCAGAACGGCGGCTTTATAGGCGGCATCTTGGCGGTCAAATACATTGGTAGAAGGCATGGAAACAACGCGCACGGCAATACCTTGTTCTGCCAATACTTTTTGCGCTTCAAGAGCCAATTCAACTTCAGAACCGGTGGCAATGATGACGGCTTGGGCGTTGCCTTGGGCTTCGCTGATGACGTAGCCGCCACGTTTGATGTCGTTCAGTTGTTGTTCGTTGCGTGCTTGGAATTTCAGGTTTTGACGGCTGAAAATCAAGCTGGACGGATGATCGGCCGCTTTAACGGCCTCAGACCACGCTACCAAAGATTCAACGGTATCACATGGACGCCATACATCCATATTTGGAATCAGGCGCAGAGTGGCAGTTTGCTCGACAGGTTGGTGGGTTGGACCGTCTTCACCCAAACCGATGGAATCGTGAGTGAACACAAATACAGGGTTGATTTTCATCAGCGATGCCATACGCAAAGCATTACGCTCGTATTCGCTGAACATCAGGAAAGTCGCGCCAAAGGGTTTCACACCGCCGTGCAAGGCAAGGCCGTTCATGATGGCGCCCATGCCGAACTCGCGTACGCCGTAGTGAATATAGTTGCCGCCGTGTTCACGGGTAACGGAGACGCTGCCCGACCAGTCGGTCAGGTTGGACGGGGTCAGGTCGGCTGAACCGCCCACCAATTCGGGCAGCTCTTTGGCCAGAATTTCGATGCTGTTTTGGCTGGCTTTACGGGTGGCGATGGTTTCGGCTTTGGCGCACACTTCTTTCAATGCTGCTTGAACGTATGCATCGAAGTTATCAGGCAGTTTTTTATCCATGCGGCGCACGAATTCTGCAGCTTCGGCAGGGTATTTGGCTTGATATTGAGCGAATAGCTCGTTCCATTCGGCCTCAAGTTTTGCGCCTTTTTCTTTTGCATTCCATGCGGCATAGATTTCTTGCGGAATTTCAAACGCAGGATATGTCCAACCCAAATGTTTGCGCGTAGCTTCGATTTCGTCCGTGCCCAAAGGTGCGCCGTGGGTTTTGTGGCTGCCCTCTTTGTTGGCGCTGCCTTTGCCGATTAAGGTTTTGCAGCAGATGAGGGAAGGTTTGCCGGTTTCGGCTTTGGCTGCTTCAATGGCCGTCTGAATGGCATCGGTATCATGACCGTTTACATTTGGAATCACATTCCAGCCGTAGCTTTCAAAGCGTTGCGGGATGTTTTCAGTAAACCAGCCGTCCACTTTACCGTCAATGGAAATATTGTTGTCATCATATAAAACAATCAGCTTGCCCAAGCCCAAAGTGCCGGCAAGCGAACAGGCTTCGTGCGACACGCCTTCCATCATGCAGCCGTCGCCCATGAAGACGTAGGTGTGGTGGTCAACGATGTTCAAATCGTCTTTATTGAATTCGGCAGCCAAGATTTTTTCGGCCAAAGCCATGCCCACTGCGTTGGCAATACCTTGTCCCAACGGGCCGGTCGTGGTTTCCACGCCGTCGGTGTAACCGTATTCGGGGTGGCCGGGGGTTTTGCTGTGCAATTGGCGGAAGTTTTTCAAGTCTTCGATGGATACGTTGTAGCCGGTCAGGTGCAACAGGCTGTACAGCAGCATAGACGCGTGGCCGTTGGAGAGGATGAAGCGGTCACGGTTGTAGAATTTAGGGTTGGCAGGGTTATGGTTGAGGAACTTCGTCCACAATACTTCCGCCATTTCCGCCATACCCATAGGTGCGCCGGGGTGGCCGGAGTTTGCTTTCTGTACGGCATCGACTGAGAGGAAACGGATTGCGTTTGCCAGTTGAGACATGGTTTGACCTTCCTTGGACAAGATTGGAAATATGAAAAAAGGTGTACCGATTATCGCCTGAATCAGCCGTGCTTTCAAGGATAGCTTTTGATATTCGCTTTGTCAGACGGCCTGTTTCCACTCGGTTGCCCGAAACGGACGGGACAGATGATATTAACTGTTATTTCGTTTTGAAACAGTGCTTTATATATTTTTATCGTGTAAATAGCAAATCACTATAAGTTTGCACACAGGCCGAACCATAAACCTTTGAATACTGCCCTTTTCAGACGGCCCTACATCAAACGGCCGCAAGGAATCCATCGTTAAGACGAAGTCCCTCTTTTGCTTTGAATAGAGTCAAATGTTATGATTTGTATGCACGCGAAAGGCCGTCTGAAAATATTCACATCAAACTACTACCATGACAACAGGCTTGTGTGCACTTCATCAAGGAACACTGAAATGTCACCAGAAAACCAAGCTGAAAACACCACACCCTCAACAGAAAAAACAGCAAAAGCCACTCCGCCCAAACCTTCCAAACCCAAATCCAGCGTGATTCAAATCCATCCCGAAGGCGAACGCATCCATCCTAAAAAGGCGGAAGGACGCTTTGCCAAACTGCGTATCGCCGCCGTATTGGCGACCCAGTTTGTATTTTACGTTATTCCATGGTTCAACTGGAGCGGCCGTCAGGCGGTTTTATTCAATATCCCTGACCGTCATTTCTTCATTTTCGGACTGTCGCTGGGCATGGGCGATTTGATCTACCTTGCCTTGCTGCTGATGATTTGCGCATTCGGATTGTTTTGGTGGACAACCATTGCCGGTCGTTTGTGGTGCGGCTATTCATGCCCGCAAACGGTTTACACCGAAATTATGCTGTGGATCGACAACTTGGTCGAAGGCGATAGAAACAAACGCCTGAAACTGGAAAAATCGCCTTGGAACTTTACTAAAATTCGCATCAAAGCCACCAAATACCTGCTGATTTTCCTTGTCTGCGCGTGGACAGGCATTACTTTTGCAGGCTGGTTTGTCCCGATCCGCCAGTTTGTTCCTGATTTGTTTGCCGGAGCAGCAGGCGGCGGCGCGATGTTTGCCGCAGCATTTTATGGATTCATAACCTTCTTCTTCGCCCACATCATGCGCGAAAAAGTTTGTCTGCATATGTGTCCGTATGCACGTTTCCAAAGTGCAATGTTTGACAAAGACACGCTAATTATTTCTTACGATGCCGAACGCGGCGAACCGCGCGGCGCACGCAAGAAAACCGCCAACAAAGAAGACAGCGGCTTGGGCGACTGCATCAACTGCACCATGTGCGTGCAAGTCTGCCCCGTCGGTATCGACATCCGCAACGGTTTGCAATACCAATGTATCGGCTGTGCGGCGTGTATCGATGCCTGTGACGAAATCATGGACAAAATGGGCTACGAGCGTGGCTTGATCCGTTATACGACCGAAGGCGCGTTGGAACACGAATACCCTGAAAGCGACATCAAAAAACGCTTGAAACGTCCGCGCGTAGCCGGTTATGGCGCAGTACTCTTGGTGGTCATCATTGCCTTCCTGGTCGGCATTTCCACCCGAAAAATGGTCGAAGTCGATATCCTGAAAGACCGTGGCGTCATGGTTCGCGAAAACAGCCAAGGCTGGTTGGAAAATGCCTATAACCTGCGCATTATCAACAATAGTGAAAACGAACAACTGATGACCGCAACCGTCAAAGGCTTTGATGAAATCGCGCTGACCGGCCTGCCTGAAAACGGTATTAAAATTGCGCCGCGGGAAACCGTTACCATCCCGGTACAGGTATCTACCATTCCCGAATACGCCGACAAAGGCAGCCATCCGATCGAATTTACCTTTACCTATCGTGAGACCGGCTCTGCCGACTCCAAACCGACTACTTTAGAAGAAAAAGCAACCTTTATCGGAGAATAAACGGTGTCCCCACAACCCCAAATCAAACCTTGGTACAAACATATTTGGCCCTGGGTGCTGATGGCCGGCCCCATCTTCGTCGTTATCGCCAGCGTTTCCATGTTCTTCGTCGCAAAAGAACACACGACAGATTTGGTGTCTGACGATTACTACAAAGACGGCAAACACATCGAAATCCAACTTCACCGCGATGAAGAAGCCGTTAAACGGCAAATTCAGGTGCAGGTCTTAATCAGTCCGGATATGAATGCCGCCAAAGTATTCGTCAGCGGACAATTCGATACCAAACAGCTATTAAACCTATTGTTGATGCACCCGACGCGCAAAGCCGATGACCAAACCGTCAAGCTGCGCGCCGTAACAGCCGAACCACAAAACGGCCGCATGGAATACGAAGCCGTCTTTAAGCCTTTACGCCCAACCAACCATTGGTACTTACGCGTTGAAGATGCTTCAGGCGTATGGCGTGTTGAAAACAAATGGATAGTCAGCCAAGGCAATGCAGTCAACCTGACACCCATGGACAAATTGTTCGACAACGGCAAACAAGCTGCTTCAACAGAACAATAAATCCCGACCCAGGCCGTCTGAAACCTTTCAGACGGCCTGAAATCTTCATACCCTCTTATATTTATTCTCTTCCAAATATGATTTTTTCCGATTGGCGCAGACTGACCGAAAATGAAGTCCGTATGGCAAAACAAGTTTTTGCGGACAGCATAGACTTCCACCGCATCAAAATATATCGCGGCATTCCACTTATACCCAACGCCAATACCGCCATTGCGCCCAATGGAAACATATACTTTCCGCGTAAACACTGCCCCGAAGATTTCACTCAAGCCGGCATAGCCTACAAAATTTGGCTGATTCATGAGCTGACACATGTCTGGCAACACCAGCGCGGTCACAAAGTTTGGCTTTCCGGCCTATTCATCATGCTCAAAGGCGGATACAGAAAACGCAAAGCTTACGCCTATCCCATCCCCTTACCCCACATCAACCAATTAAATATCGAACAGCAGGCAGACCTTATTGCCCACTATTTCGCAGCTACTTTTCTACCCAAAAACATTTACACCCCACAACAGCCTATTTTTCAGACGGCCTTAGCAGATTTTCTTCACAACCCACACGATAAAAACCTATGCCCGAGATACTTATCGGCAAAAAAACAACACTTCAAAAAGCAGAGTGAACAAATAAGCTATAATGAACAACCCGACACATCATCCCAAAGGTCCCAAACCATGCCTTGGAACATACCTATTTTACTTACCTGGATGCGCGTCCTATTAATCCCCGTGTTCACCATCCTATTCTATTTACCGAACACATGGATTCAACCGCAAACCGTCAACTGGACAGCCGCTATTATCTTTGCACTTGCCGCTATTACAGACTGGTTCGACGGCTTTTTGGCACGCCGCTGGAAACAAACTTCCGACTTTGGCGCATTCCTCGACCCCGTTGCCGACAAACTCATGGTCGCAGTTGCCCTGCTCCTTCTCGTCAGCCTTGGCAGGACATACGCCATCTTCGCCATGATTATTATCGGCCGGGAAATTACCATTTCCGCCTTGCGCGAATGGATGGCGCAAATGGGCAAACGCGGCAGCGTTGCCGTGGCAACCATCGGTAAATTCAAAACCACTGCCCAAATGATCGCCATCTTCCTTTTGCTTATCGGCACAGACAAATATAACGATCCTTTCTATCTCATTGGTAACATATTGATGTTTATAGCATCTGTATTGACCATTTGGTCAATGTGCTACTACCTGAAAATGGCATGGAAAGAATTCAAATAAATTTTTTAAAAAAATAAAAACAAAACACTTGACGCACGCGATTAAATCCATAATAATTGCGTCTTCTTCGATATACGAAGCAACAAATATCAGAGCGGGAATAGCTCAGTTGGTAGAGCGCAACCTTGCCAAGGTTGAGGTCGCGAGTTCGAGACTCGTTTCCCGCTCCATTCCGATTACTTGTTGATTGTTCTTTTTCAATATGCGGGAATAGCTCAGTTGGTAGAGCGCAACCTTGCCAAGGTTGAGGTCGCGAGTTCGAGACTCGTTTCCCGCTCCAGTTTAATTTCAGATGCACTCAAATGCGGGAATAGCTCAGTTGGTAGAGCGCAACCTTGCCAAGGTTGAGGTCGCGAGTTCGAGACTCGTTTCCCGCTCCATCAAATCATGCATCCGAATATGCGGGAATAGCTCAGTTGGTAGAGCGCAACCTTGCCAAGGTTGAGGTCGCGAGTTCGAGACTCGTTTCCCGCTCCAGTTTCATACTACAACACTCAAACGTAGTTTTGGCGAGATAGCAAAGTGGTTATGCAGCGGATTGCAAATCCGTCTACGCCGGTTCGATTCCGACTCTCGCCTCCATCCCTTTCATGGCGGGGTGGCAGAGTGTTTATGCTATAAGGGGTGCAACCCTTATACAGGCCGGTTCAAATCCGCGCCCCCGCCTCCAATTTCTCAATTTACTGTCTACGCCCGGGTGGTGAAATAGGTAGACACAACGGACTTAAAATCCGTCGGCCCTAAACCGGCCGTGCCGGTTCGATTCCGGCTCCGGGCACCATTTACCGCTTTTAAGCGGTTATTTTTTTGTCTATTACAATCTACAAAACAAGAACTTTCAGTTATTTTTAAGACCATAACCTTAGCCTATTTATACCTATTCACATCTAATTATCCCAACCTCTTTTAGAAAAGTAATCAACCAATACCCCATCAGATATCCCCCTGATAAGCTAAATCTTTTATAAAACATGAGTTTTGAAAATACTATTCCAATTTCCATCGAAGAAAAGTAAATTTCTCATTTTAAAATTTCTCAAAATGATGAGGCCGTCTGAAAATCTTTTTCAGACGGCCTTATCATTCAAATCAGAAGGACTTAAACCAAATTCTCCAGCATCCATTTCACGTAACGGCTGACGCCTTGTTTTACATCCAAGAATTCTTCTTTATACCCGGCTTCGCGCAGCTTGGTGATGTCCGCTTGAGTGAAGCTCTGATATTTGCCTTTAAGTGCATCTGGGAATGGGATATAGCGAATAAGTTCTTCTTCAACCAGCTCTTTCAAACTCATTTCAGGCTTGCCTTCGGCTGCACGGCAGGCGTTGACAGTTGCGGCGGCAAGTTCGTTAAACTGTTGGCTGCGGCCTGTACCGAGGTTAAAGATGCCTGAAAGCTCAGGATGATCGAAGAAGTAAAGGTTAACTTTGGCAACGTCTTCTACGCTGACAAAGTCGCGGGTTTGTTCGCCGTTACCATAGCCGTCATTGGCACCAAACAGGTTAACATAGCCGTGTTCTCGGTATTGGTGGAAATGATGGAAGGCGACGGATGCCATACGGCCTTTGTGTTGCTCCTGCTGTCCATATACGTTGAAGTAGCGGAAGCCGACGACTTGGGCGGTCAGGCCTTCTTTCATACGACGGCGCAATACTTGGTCAAACAAGAATTTAGAGTAGCCGTAAACATTGAGTGGTTTTTCCAGTTCGCGCTCTTCGCGGAAGATTTCGCCTTTGCCGTACACGGCGGCGCTGGAAGCATAAAGGAACGGAATACGTTCGTCCTGACACCAGTCCAAGAGATCAAGCGTGTACTGATAGTTGTTGTCCATCATGTAGAGGCCATCGTGGTTCATGGTGTCGGAACACGCGCCTTGGTGGAAGACGGCTTCAATATTGTCGTAAGGCAAAAGATGGCCGCGCACTTGACGGATGAATTCGTGTTTATCGAGATAATGGGCAATTTCACACTCGGCAAGGTTTTTAAATTTTTCGCCTTTGCTCAAATTATCAACGGCAACAATGTCGGTAATACCGCGCTGGTTAAGTGCTTTGACGATGTTGCTGCCAATAAAGCCGACCGCTCCTGTTACGATAATGGTCATAATGAGTTTCCTTTATTTTGATTTTTCAGACGGCCTTGAAGTAATCATGCCGTCTGAAAATAAAAACTTTTCTGTCTGGATTATTTTCCAACTCTTATTTTCAGACGGCATTTAGAATTTTAAGGCCGTCTGAAACAATCATTATTGCTCTTCCAATGCCTTGGTCAATTCGGCAAACGAGCACACCGCCGTACCAAGTTTTGCCACGACAACGCCTGCCGCCGTATTGGCAAGGTGCATGGCTTCGGGCATGGTATAACCTGCCGCCAAACCCAAGCCCACTCCGGCAATAACGGTATCGCCCGCACCGGATACATCATAAACTTCTTGAGCCCGTGTAGGCTGATAAATCGGCTCACCCTCATTGAACAGGGTCATGCCCTCTTCGCTTCGGGTCAGCAAAATCGCGTTCAAATCAAGATGACGGCGCAGGTTTTGGGCTTTTTCGGTCAAATCGTTTTCGTTTTTCCAACTGCCTACCACTTCTTTCAATTCTGCACGATTCGGCGTAATCAGCGTAGCACCGGCATATTTTTCGTAATCGTCGCCTTTAGGATCGATTAAAACCTGTTTACCGGCCTGTTTCGCCCAATCGATCATATCGGAAATATGCGACAGGCCGCCCTTGCCGTAATCTGAAAAAATAATGGCATCATATTCGGGCAACACTTCGCGGTATTGCTGCTTGATTTGTTCCAATACCTCACGATGAGGCGGCTCTTCAAAATCAAGTCGGATAAGCTGCTGGTTGCGAGCAACAACGCGCAGTTTGACAGTAGTCGCAATCTGCTTGTCGCGCATCAGATAGGAAGAAACACCGTCTTGCGCCATCAACGCATCCAGTGCATCTGCAGCTTCATCATCGCCGGTTACGGACAACAGCCCTGCTTTACCACCCAATGAGGCGATATTGCGCGCAACGTTTGCCGCCCCACCCGCGCGTTGGTCGATACGGGAAATTTTCGCCACCGGCACGGGCGCTTCGGGCGAAATACGGGACACATCGCCAAACCAATAACGGTCGAGCATCACATCGCCGACAACCAGGACTTTGGCTTGTGCAAAACGGGATTTGAGGGTTTCTTGTTGGAACTTGGTGGGCATTTTATGCACTCCAAAATAAGTTATTTTATATGTGTGAAAACTTCAATGTATTCTCAGCACTTATCTGGCAGATTTACTGATTAAAAATAAAATCTGACTTTTTATTATTCTTCAAAGTCGAAAGGAGACCAATCGGCAACAGGAGAAAAACAATCCTCTCCTTCTTTTTTTTCAAAAACACTACCAATATCCGCCCAAAACAGCTCTCCAACATCTGCTTGATAATGAGTAAGCCGCGTTAAACTATGAAAAGAGAAATTTTCAGGATTATTCGTGTATTCATTATCTTCTGTTCCGGAAAATACTCGCCATCCGCTGTCAAATGGTAAATTTCCTTGATGCTCCCGATACATGAATCTAACAGGAAGCCCTTCTTTGACAATTTTATGCGATACGATTGCATACCATCCAACAGGTGCATCCGTTACAAGCAAATCATCTTCCGGGAATGCATCAAGATCAAAAATATTACTCACATCTGGACTACATTGAGACATCGGATAAATTCCTTTCCAAGCTGAAATTTTCTGGCTATTTATCTACCGTATCAAAGTAAGGTAGCTTCTTTGAACAACATCAAAATTATTATACTTAAGCATTCGCCACGCGGTTCACTTCGCGCAATACGGCTACCGGATCGGCAGCTTTGGTTACCGGACGGCCCATTACCAGATAAGTCGAGCCTGCCGCCAATGCTTCGGCCGGTGTCATGATGCGGCGTTGATCGTCATTATTACCGGCAACGTCCAAGCGGATACCCGGTGTGACCAAGACGAAATCTTGTCCCAATTCGCGGCGCAACGGTGCCGCTTCTTGAGCGGAACATACCACGCCGTCCAAGCCTGAACTTTGCGCCAGTTTCGCCAAGCGGATGACTTGTTCTTCAGGGGCGATGTTCAAACCGATTTCTGCCAAGTCGCTTTGTTCCATGCTGGTCAACACGGTTACACCGATCAAAAGCGGCTTGGTGTGATATCCGGCAACGGCTTCTACGGCGGCTTCCATCATGCGGCGGCCGCCCGATGCGTGCATATCAACCATCCAAACGCCCATATCGGCGGCAACTTTGCATGCCTGCGCAACGGTGTGGGGAATATCGTGGTATTTCAAATCGAGGAAAAGTTTGAAACCTTGATTAATTAAGCTTTCCGCTAAATTGCGGCCGGTCGCGGTAAACAGCTCTTTGCCGATTTTGATTTGACACAATGTCGGGTCAAGATTGCGGACAAATCCGAGTGTGTCTTTTTCGTTGGCAAAATCAAGGGCGACGATGACGGGAGTGCGGTGTTGCTGGGTTTGGAAGTCGGAGATTAAGGGATTCATAAGATGCCTGCGGATAAACGGTTATAGCTTCGATTTTAACAGCTTTTGTACACATAAGGCCGTCTGAAAATATTTTTTCAGACGGCCTTATGATTTTACTTTGGCAAAACTTATTTGCCCAAACCTTTCAATACTTCGGCTTTCACGGCTTCTACCGGCTGAGTGCCGTCAACTTTAATGTATTTAGGCGCGTGTTCGCCTTCCAGTTTGCTGTAAAAATCAACCAAAACTTCGGTCTGCTCGTGGTAAACGGCAAGGCGTTTTTTCACGGTTTCTTCTTTGTCGTCATCGCGTTGAATCAAATCTTCGCCGGTTACGTCGTCTTTGCCTTCGACTTTAGGCGGATTGTAGGTAACGTGGTAAGTACGGCCGGAAGCCAAATGCACGCGGCGGCCGCTCATGCGGTCGACAATCACGCTGTCGGGTACATCGATTTCAACAACCGCGTCCAAATCCACGCCTGCTTCAACCATCGCTTCGGCTTGTGCCAATGTGCGTGGGAAACCGTCAAACAGGAAACCGTTTTTGCAGTCGTCTTGGGCGATGCGTTCTTTCACCATACCGATGATGATGTCGTCGCGCACCAAACCGCCTTCATCAATAATTTTTTTTGCTTCCAAACCCAGCGGGGTGCCTGCTTTGATGGCTGCGCGGAGCATGTCGCCGGTAGAAATTTGAGGAATGCCGAATGCAGCGGTGATGAATTGGGCTTGAGTGCCTTTGCCTGCGCCGGGTGCGCCCAACAATAATACTTTCATGATGAGTCCTTCTTGGTTTATGGATTTGATGTTTGTTTAATTCTACACGCCTTGCGTTTATCGTTCAAAACTTCAGACGGCCTGCTCTGCGCCAAAGTGCTGCCACGCATCATCGCGCATTTCGATAAACCAGCTGTCTTCGGGGAAGCGTTCCAACGCGTCTTTCAACGTGGAAAGTAGATTTTGGGACAAGGCTTTTGCCAAATATTCTTCCTCGTTGGCTTCTGCCGCTTTGTCCGGCTGCTGCGCCAAACCGAGGGCGCGTGTCCGATGGCCGTGTGCCAGATAGTTGAGCGCAATCACTTTTTGCGCCCAAAGCTGGGGAATATCGGGGCTTTCCTGCAACAACACCGATAAAATCGATACGGCAACCGCCAACCGTCCGCCGGTCATGCGCAAATCTAAAGACTGGTTGGGCGGCAGGGTGCTGAGCATTTCTGCCATGCGAAACCAAAATTCGCCGCTGGCTTCATCGGGCGCGGCCACTTTCAACATTTCGTAGTTGAACTCTTGATCGTCGTCTTTGACCAGCAAAGCGACATCGGCAAGCAGTTTTTGTTCGTCACGGCTCAAATGGCGTAAATCATTCATGTTTTTTCCTTTCAGACGGCCTCGAACACAGCCCTTACCCTGTCCAAATCTTCCTGCGTATCCACGCCGGCGGCTGGTGCTTCTTGGGCAATTTCAACGGCAATCGGATAGCCGTGCCACAAGACGCGCAATTGTTCCAGCGATTCGATGGTTTCCAAAGGAGAAACTTCCATTTCGGAATAGCGTTGTAGGAAGCCTGCGCGGTAGGCATAAATGCCGATATGACGTAAAACGGCTGTTTCGGAAGGCAATTCGCGTTTTTCGGCGCGCATGGTGTCGCGCGGATAAGGAATCGGGGCGCGGCTGAAATAGATGGCGTTGCGGTTTTTATCAAGGACGGCTTTGACAACGTTAGGATTCATAAACTCGTCAAAATCGTGCAATTCATGGGCGGCCGTCGCCATTTGCACATTGTTTTCAACCAAAACTTCAGCCGTACGGTTGATGAGTTCGGGATCGATTAAAGGCTCGTCGCCTTGTACGTTCACGACAATCAGATGCTGCGGTAGTTTCAGCGTATTGGCCGCTTCGGCAAGGCGCGTTGTACCGCTTTCGTGTTGATTGGAAGTCATGACCACTTCGACACCGTGCGCCTGACAGGCCGTCTGAATATCGGGATGGTCGGTGGCAACGACAACACGCGCAGCCTCGCTTTTTGCTGCTTGTTCGGCAACACGTACAACCATCGGTTTACCGTGAATATCAGCCAAAGCCTTGCCCGGCAGACGTGAAGAATCCAACCGCGCCGGAATCAATACGACAAATTCGGTCATGCTTTCAGTTCCTCTTCGCTCAACGCTCGTGCTTCGTTTTCCAGCATATAGGGAATGCCGTCTTTAATCGGATAAGCCAGCTTCGCCTGACGGCTCCACAATTCCTGTTTGTCTTGATGGTATTCGAGTTTGCCTTTGGTAACAGGACAAACAAGGATGTCTAAGAATTTTTTTTCCATGGGGTTACTTTCGGGTTTGGTGGTTTTAGCGAAACTCGCTTCGCTCGTTTTCAGACGGCCTCAAGAGGCATCATTTTTTCCGTGCCGTTTTCTTTGTTTGCCGTGTACAGACTTGGTCAGGATTTTTGCCGCCACACATAATCTGATGAATTTCTCGAATTAAGTCTTTGTTATAACCTGATCTTTCATATTTTTCATTAATGATGTTTATCATCGGGCCCATCGTTGTCTCAAGATAGCGCGGCATTTTATTAAGTATCGATTGCCCCACTGTCGTACCGTAAAAGTCAATCAATGCGTTGACTTCTTCCTGAGTATAAACCGTCTTTATGCCATCCAACGTCGCTTTATGTAACTGGGCACGCACTTGCGGTGTATTAATTTCAGCAATCAATTGAGTTGTATATTTCTTTAAGACCGCTTCCAACTGAGGACGTTTGTCTTCCGGCGCATTTTTCAAAAAATCCTGTATCTTTGGATCAGAGAGCACAATACCCTCGACACTTTGGAAAGTCTGATCCAACAGAGCATCCATCTTCTGTACTCGATACAAACGCTCCAGCGACTCATCGCTAGGTGTAGCGGCAAATGCATTGGCACACAAGGCCAAAGCAGCCAAAGGCAACAATAAAGTTTTCAATTTCATTTTTTCTCCTTTTTAAGGCTTAGGGGAAATAGCAACAATAGTAAGCAGCAATTTTTTCAGGTTCATAAATTTCCTTATTATTAAAGGCAAACCACAACAAAGCATCCATTGATTTCAGGAGACCCATTAGGAATTTTCCAGCTGCTCCAACACGAACACCGCCAAATTAGGTTCAATTATCGCACAAACAGGCAACACCCATACATGATTCAGATTAAGGCCGTCTGAAAACTTGACTGCATCTTTCTCCGTAATAATGACCACATCCGCATTGGGCAAGTCTGCTGCTGCGATGTCGGCATGGTCGGGCAGTGCAACGGTTTGGTTCAAGGTAATGCCCATGTTCCGCAACGAATCGAAAAAACGCTCCGGCTTGGCGATACCGGCGACGGCGGCGACGGTTTGATTTCCCAAACCCGCCAAATCCAATTTTTCAGACGGCCTGTTCAAACGGTAAATCCGCCCTGTTTCAATATGGCTGGCAAACATATTTTCAGACGGCCTGAATGCCTTATCTGCTTTCCCGCCGCTGACGACAACCGCATCAACGGAAGCCAACCGAGACAAAGGTTCGCGCAAACTGCCGTTGGGCAGTAAATCCAAATTGGTGCGCCCTGTATCTGCCGCAGGAAATACGGCAATTTCCATATCGCGCTGCAAGGCATAATGTTGCAAGCCGTCGTCGGCCACAATCAATTTAAGCTCCGGATGCGCCGCAAGCAATGCCCTGCCTGCTTCTGAACGGCTGCTGCCTACCGCCGTCGGCGCACCGGTTTGACGAAATAATAATAAAGGCTCGTCGCCTGCATCTGCCGCGCTGCTGGCTGTATTCAATACATGAACCGCCTTGCTCTTGCGCCCGTAACCTCGGCTGATGATACCGACCTTAACGCCCTTTTCCTGCAAACCCGACACCAGCGCGGCAACAATCGGCGTTTTCCCTGTTCCGCCTGCATGGATATTGCCGACCACCACCACTGGCACAGGCAATTTTTCGCTTTTCAGACAGCCTGAAACAAAATCATCGCGCCGTTTCGCCGCAATTTTGGCAAACAGCTTGGACAATGGTTTGAGCAGCAAAGACAAAAACGGATTGGGGGATTGCCAATGGCGCTCGATAATTTGGTGGAGTTTGGGCATACGCACGGCTTTTGAAGCGAAAATCAAACGATAATATAACACAAGCCCGCCCGGACAAGGCTGTCTGAACATGCGGCTTTGATAATATTAAAACAAAGGACGCAAGTTTCATAAAAACAAATACAACGAATCGCCCTAAAACCCTTATAATTCAACTTTCCCCAATTTTTCTGTTTCGCAATGTCCGAACTCTTCGCACCCTCCTCCATTTCCGTATCCGAACTCAACGCCCTCGCCAAAGCCTTGCTGGAAGACCATCTCGCAGGCTTATGGATTGCCGGCGAAGTATCCAATCTGACCCGTGCCGCCAGCGGACATTATTATTTCTCGCTCAAAGACAGCCGCGCGCAGGTGCGTTGCGCGATGTTTAAAGGTGCGGTGGCGCGTTTGGCGAAGCCTTTGAAAGAAGGCGACCATATCGAAGTATCAGGAAAAATCAGTATTTATGAAGCGCGGGGCGAATTTCAAATTACCGTGAACGAGGTTCGGCTCAAAGGCTTGGGGCAGCTTTACGAAGCCTACGAGCGGTTAAAGGCGCAGTTGCAGGCAGAAGGCGCGTTTTCGGCGGAACGCAAAAAACCATTGCCCGCCCGCCCGCAATGTATCGGTATCGTCACCAGCCTGGCGGCGGCGGCTTTGCGCGATGTCGTGACCACCTTAAACCGCCGAGCGCCCGAAATCCCCGTTATCGTTTATCCGACGCCCGTACAAGGCACAGGCAGCGAATTGCAAATTGCCCAAGCGATTAAAACCGCTTCGCAACGCGCCGAATGCGATGTGTTGATTGTCTGTCGCGGCGGCGGCAGTATTGAAGACTTGTGGGCGTTTAATGAAGAGCCGGTCGTGCGCGCCATCGAAGCCTGCGCAATTCCGGTTGTCAGCGGCGTAGGCCACGAAACCGATTTCACGCTCGCCGATTTTGTTGCCGACGTGCGCGCGCCCACGCCGACCGGCGCGGCAGAATTGGTCAGCCCCAACCGCCAAGAATCGCTCCACCGCCTCGCCCAAGCGCAAGGCCGTCTGAAAACTGTTTTGGAACAACGCTATTTCGATGCCAGCCAAAAACTCGACTGGCTCGCGCGGCAAATCCGTCATCCGCGCCAAAAACTTGACGAGCAACGCGCTTCAATCAGCAAGCTGGCGCAAACGCTGTCTTACTCGATGACGCAAAACCTCCGTACCCACACCGCCCGTTTCGAACGCCAAACCCAAACCCTGAAACATTACCGTCCTGATGTTTCCGTTTACAAACACAACATCGACCGCTTTCAGACGGCCTTGTCGCATTCCTTCCGCCAGCTGCTTGCCCACCGCCGCCAAAGCCTGACCGCCCAAGCCGCATTGCTCGAAGCCGTCTCGCCGCAACATATTCTGGAGCGCGGCTTCTCGGTCGTCAAAAACACACGCGGACAAGTCATCCGCAATGCCGATACGTTGAAACAAGGGCAGAAACTGCACATCACTTTTGCCGACGGCGAAACCGATGTACGCGTGACCAAAGAGCAGGCGCAGGGCGAGTTGTTTGACTGACAAAATAAAGGCCGTCTGAAACTTTATGCGATTGAAGTGAAACTATGTCTGCCTTTTAAAAATCCTTAACCTGCCAATGCGGTATAATGCCTCATCTGCACACGCAGCATATACGGAAACATTATGGACAACTCACAAAATACAGAAAATCCGATTCCTCCGCGTAACTCCATCCGCAAAAACAGCATTTACCTGCTGCCCAATTCCTTTACCATCGCCGCACTGTTTTGCGCGTTCTTCGCCATCACCCAGTCCATGCACGGACGTTATGAAACAGCGGCGATTGCAGTTTTCCTTTCCATGCTGCTCGACGGCATGGACGGACGCGTGGCGCGGCTGACCAACAGCCAAAGCGCGTTCGGCGAACAGCTCGACAGCCTTGCAGATATGGTCAGCTTCGGCGTCGCGCCTGCCCTGATTGCCTACAAATGGCAACTTTGGCAGTTTGGCAAAATCGGCTATTCCGTCGCCTTTATCTACTGCGCCTGCGCCGCCCTGCGTTTGGCACTGTTCAACACGCTTATCGGCAAAGTCGACAAACGCTGGTTTATCGGCGTGCCCAGCCCGACCGCCGCTGCGTTGATTGTCGGCCTGATTTGGGTCAACCACAGCGTCGAACGCTTCCCCAACGTGCATTGGTGGGCATTGGGTATCACCCTGTTTGCCGGCATTTCCATGATTGTGCAGATTCCGTTTTGGAGCTTCAAAGAAATCAACATCCGCCGCCAAGTGCCGTTTATGGGCATGGTGTTGGCCGTATTGATTCTGCTTTTGATCAATTGGGAGCCTTCGCTCGTCCTCTTCCTGTTTTTCCTCGGTTACAGCTTGTCCGGTTATGTGATGGCAATCATCCGTTGGTTTAAAAAACGCCATAAATCACACAAACACGACAAGGCCGTCTGAAATGTGGTCTTGGGACATCATCCTTGCCCTGCTCGCCGTCGGCAGCGCGGCGGGCTTTATTGCCGGGCTGTTCGGCGTAGGCGGCGGCACGCTGGTTGTCCCCGTTGTCTTATGGGCATTGCAACTGCAAGGCGTAGGCAGCCATCCCTATGCCCAGCATATCGCCATCGGCACTTCCTTTGCCGTCATGGTGTTTACCACCTTCTCCAGTATGTATGCCCAGCATAAAAAACACGCCATCGATTGGGCAACCGTCCGCCGGATGACGCCGGGCATGATACTCGGCGTCATCCTCGGCGCAGTAACGGCAAAATATATGCCGACGCTGGCTTTGCAGGTTTTCTTTATTGCATTTCTTACCCTTATCGCACTCAAAACCCTACGCGATTCCAAACCCACGCCTTCACGCACCCTGCCCGCCCTCCCCAGCCTGACAGCCGCGGGCACGCTTTTTGGTGCGGCTTCAAGCTGGGTCGGTATCGGCGGCGGTTCGCTATCCGTTCCATTCCTACTGTATTGCAACTTTCCGGCGCACCGCGCCATCGGCACATCTTCAGGCCTGGCGTGGCCGATTGCAGTTGCCGGCACCATCGGCTATTTTGCCAACGGTTTGCCTATTGCCAACCTGCCTGAAGGTGCGGCAGGCTTTATCTATCTTCCGGCCGTAGCCATTTTGAGCGTTGCCACCATCCTCTTTGCCCCGCTCGGCGTTAAAACGGCGCACAAGCTGCCCGCCCGAAAACTCAAAATCGCCTTCGGTATTATGTTGCTGCTGATTGCCGCCAAAATGACTTGGAATTTGATACATTAAATCTTTCTTGTGAAACAGGCCGTCTGAAAATCTTTCAGACGGCCTGTTTCATGACAATAAAAACAAACTAAATTAAACCTTTTTCCCTACCCGATTTGCCCCATCGCAAAGACGGCCAAGCGCCATATCGCCCATCCTGCCACCAACAATCCGGCGCACAAACGAACCATGCGTTTTTGCAAAAAGGTTTTCAACTGCGCTGCAAATATGCCCATCGCGAGCAGGTTCGGCAAGGTTCCCAACGCAAACGCCAGCATATACAGTCCGCCATGCAAGGCATTACCACTGCCCAAAGCATACAAAGACGCGCTGTACACCAAACCGCACGGCAGCCAGCCCCAAAGCACGCCCACGCCGAAACAGGCAGACACTGATTTAATCGGCAGCAATTTGTTCAGTAAAGGATTCAGGCGTTTCCATATCGGTTTGCCGATGCCTTCGATTTTGGTTGCGGCAGTCGAAATACCGGCAAGATACAGACCGAGCAAAAGCAGCAAGACATTGGCGGCAATATACAAACCGTTTTGAACCGCACGCGTATCGTCCAAAGAAATGCCGACCTGCCCGACCAAGCCGACCAGAAGGCCAATGACGACATAGCTGCTGATACGCCCCAAGTTCAACAATACAATCAGCCCGATTCGGTTTAAATGTGGCGGCAGCTGCAAAGCGAATGCGCTGCTCAATCCGCCGCACATGCCGACACAATGCGTTCCGCCAAAAAAGCCGAGCAAAAAAAGCGTAAGAAATGTGATTTCTTGATTCATGGTTTTTAATGATTCAAACGAATGGATGAGGCCGTCTGAAACTTTTCAGACGGCCTTGAGCATGAAGGATAAGCTTTTCCGCCCACCCTCTTCACGCTTTAGAAAAGCAATTAACTGCGTGCGCGTACGTCAAATGCCTGACGCAAACCTTCGCCGATCATAACCAGCAAAAGCAACATCACCGTCAGCGTAGCGACCGCAGACAGACCGATCCACCACGCGTCCAAGTTGTCTTTGCCTTGCGCCAGCAACTCGCCCAAGCTCGCCTGTGAGGCAGGTACGCCCAAACCCAAGAAGTCCAAACTGGTCAGGGCGAGTACGGCACCGGAAATACGGAAAGGCAAAAAGGCCAATACCGGCGTCAAGCTGTTGGGCAGGATATGGCGCCACATGATTTCACGGTTACTCACGCCCATCGCGCGCGCCGCCAAAACGTAATCGGTCTGACGGTTTTTCAAAAACTCGGCGCGGACATAGTCGGACAAGCCCATCCAGCCGAAAAGCGACAGCAACACCAGCAAAATCAACAGCCCCGGATTAAAAAACGAAGACAGGATAATCAGGAGGTACAGCTCCGGCATACCGCCCCAAACCTCGATAAAACGCTGCATCAAAAGGTCGGTTTTGCCGCCGAAATAACCCTGCACCGCGCCTGCAACCACGCCGATTACAGTAGTCACCACGGTCAACACCAAGGCAAACAGCAGCGAATCGCGGAAACCGTAAACCAAGCGCGCCAACAGGTCGCGGCCACGGTCGTCCGTTCCCAAGATATGCCGTTCGGACGGCTTGGCAGGATCGGGGGCCGTATCGAAATCATTCAAGGTATCGGCATCGTAAGGATTGGGCAGATACAGGGCAAAATTGCCGTCTGAAGTGATGTTGTGGCGGATAAGCGGATCCAAATAATCCGCAGGCGTATCGAAATCGCCGCCAAATGTGGTTTCGTTGTATTCAGTTACCAAAGGGAAGAAATACTCGCCCTGATAGCGTATCCACAAAGGTTTGTCGTTGCTCCACAAAGGCGCAAGCAAGGTAACGACAAACAAAACGGCCAAAATCCGCAAAGCCAACCAACCGCGCTTATGCTGCTTAAAGGCTTGCCAAGTAGGGTTTGAAGTAGATTTTTTCTTTTTCATGGTTCGAAACATTCTTTAATAATGGATTGAAGATATTTTCAGACGGCCTTATTTCTGTCCGCCAAAGTGAATGCGCGGATCGACCCATGAATAAGAAATATCCGACACCAATTTAGCCAACAACCCCATCAGCGTGAACACATACAGCGTACCCATTACGACAGGATAATCGCGTTTCATCACTGCCTCGTAAGACAGCAAACCCAAACCATCCAGCGAAAACAGCGTTTCAATCAACAGGCTTCCGGTAAAGAATGCGCCGATAAATGCGGCCGGGAAACCGGTAATCAGAGGAATCATAGCGTTGCGGAAAATATGTTTCCACAAAATCTGTTTCTCAGGCAAGCCCTTGGCCCGCGCGGTATAAACATATTGGCGACGGATTTCTTCAAGGAACACGTTTTTCGTCAATACGGTCATCACCGCCAAATTGCCTGCCACCGAAGCGGTAATCGGCAAGGCCATATGCCACAAATAATCTTTGACTTTACCGGCCCAAGAGAGCGTATCGAAATCATCGCCGACCAAACCGCCCTGCGGAAACCAGGCAAAAAAGCTGCCGCCGCCAAACAACACCAGCAACACCAAACCCAATACAAACGGCGGTACGGTATAGCCGACCAAAATGATCATACCCGTAATCGTATCGAAACGGCTGCCATCCCTGACCGCCTTGGCAATACCCAACGGAATACATATCAAATAAGTCAGGAAAAACGTCCACAAACCCAAACTCATCGATACCGGCATTTTCTCTTTCACCAATTCAAACACAGTTTGGTGATGGAAAAAGCTCTCACCCAAATCGAAACGGGCGAATTTCCATACCATATCGGCAAAACGCGTCAAAGGCGGCTTGTCGAAACCGTATAAAGCATTCAGCGCAGCCAAATCTTCCGCACTGATGCGGTTGCCGTTTTTGGCCAAAGTTCCGGGCATACTGTGTCCCGCCGTCTCGCCGCCAACCGCGCCCTGAGTCAGCTGCTGAACCATCTGCTCCACCGGACCGCCGGGAACAAACTGAATCACGGCGAAAGTAATCGCCAAAATCCCCAACAGCGTGGGAATCAAAAGGAGCAAACGATGAAAGATATAACGCCACATGGTTAAGTGTTCCTCTATTTTTTTGATTTGAAGGCCGTCTGAAACCGCTTGCTTCAGACGGCATTATCGTAACGGATTAATAAACGTTTGGACGATGATTTACTTCTCCAAAGCCTCCAGCAATTTTTTCTCAATCAAATCCGCGTCAAAGGATTTGGCAATCAGCTCGAAGCGCGAGTCGCGGCGCCATGAAACTTGGTTTGCGCCCCATTGTCCGTCCACCCAGTTGAGCCATACCCAAGTACCGAGCACTTGGAACACGCCTTTGGCACGGACGAGGCCGTCTGTGAATTTGGGCAGATCGTTGAAGAAATCAGTCAATTTTTCGCCGTCGAAATCGCGTCCGGCAGGGAAAGTAAAGCCTTGCGACTGGAAGCCCATGGTGTTGTCCGGCAAGGCTTTGAGGCGGTAGCGCGATTTTTCGACCACGGGAATATCAAGCCACTGGATGTCGAGTTGCGCATTTTGGACTTCAACCACTTTGGCTTTAGGCGGGAACAGTTTGGCCGCTTTGTCATGAAATTCGGCAAGCTGTTCGGGGGTGCATAAATCGGTTTTGCTGGCAACCAATACGTCGCAAATGCCGATTTGGTCTTTATACAAGGCTTGTTGCGCGTAATCGGGATTAATGAATTGGCGAGGGTCAACAACGGTAAAGACGGCGCCGATTTCCAGCATGCTGTCGAGCGGTTTGGCTTTCAGTTCGTCAATAACGCTGGCGGCGTGTGCCAGGCCGCTGGCTTCAATCATCAAGCGGTCGGGTTGGGCATCGCGCAGCATTTTTTGTACGGTCGTCCCCATTTGCGCACCGGCGGTACAGCACAAACAGCCGCCGGCGATTTCGGCCACGGGAATGCCGTTGTCGCTCAAGACGGCGCCGTCAATGCCGATTTCGCCAAATTCGTTGACGATGATGACCCATTTTTCATTCGGGTCTTTTTGCGCCATCAGACTTTTGAGTGCGGTGGTTTTACCTGTTCCGAGAAAGCCTGAAATCAGGTGGACTTTGGTCTTTTTTACTTCTGACATTTTTTACAAATTCCTGTTAAAACAACATGTTCTTCTTTTAATGAGAAACCGGTTTCAGCCACGCCTGCACGCAAGGCCGCCCATTCTTGGCTCAAGGTCTGCTCATCCGCCGTACCGCATTCGGTGCAGACCAAAATAAACGCGCTGTGGTGCGCCTCTGTTTCTTCGTGGTCGTGGCAATGGTCGTTGCACTCGTGCTGCGCGTGGCTGCACAAAATATAGCCGTTGACCGCCGCCACTTTGTGCAAAACGCCCTGTTCCGCCCAAAAATCAAGGGCGCGGTAGGCCGTCGGCGGCGCAACCACGCCCTCGCTTTGCTGCTGCATCTGCGACAGAACGTTGTAGGCTTTAATCACGCCGCTTTGTTTCAAAACAATATCAAGCACTTGCTCGCGCAATGCGGTTACCTGCACGCCATCGCGCTGCGCTTGTTCTAAGATTTTTTGTTTGATTGCGTTCATAACTGAAACAGCCTTTCAGACGGCCTTGTTAATAAAAAATTACATTATAGCGTGTTTACTCAATTTCAGATAACAAAGAGGCCGTCTGAAACGTTCAGACGGCCTGATGCCGATTACTTAAACCAAGATTTAATTTTTCCAAACAAAGACATACTTTGTTTTTCAAACGTTTCTTCCTTCGCCGGAGCAGGCGCATCACGGTAAACTTTCATGCCTGCAAAGGTCTGGGCAACCGGCATGATTTCGATGGAATTGACGTTCATCCGCGCCGGACGCTGATAGAGCCACAAAGCGGTATCGGCAATATCTTGCGGCTGGATAAACTCGACATTCTCATAAACCTCGGCCGCACGCTGGTCGTCGCCTTTGAAACGGACGTTGGAAAACTCGGTATCGCCGCACAAGCCCGGTTCGATATTGGTAATGCGGATATTTTTGTCTGCCAATTCGGCGCGCAGGTTCATGCTGAATTGGCGCACAAAAGCCTTGGTCGCGCCATAGACATTACTGCCGGAATAAGCATAACTGCCGGCAATCGAACCCAAATTGATGATGTAGCCTTGTTTGCGCGCGACCATTTGCGGCAAAATCTGACGAGTCAGAAAAGTCAGGCCGATGATATTGGTTTGAATCATGGTTTCCCAATCGCCAAAATCGGCTTTATCGGCAGTATCCAAACCCAAAGCCAAACCGGCGTTGTTGATCAGGCAATCGATTTCGGACAAATGCTCGGGCAGGCTGTTCAAAGCGTTTTGAATCGACTCCGTGCGCGAAACATCCATTTCCAAAGGGTAAAACTGCTCGCCCAATTCCTCTGCCAACTGCTGCAATTTGTCTTCGCGCCGTGCCGCGCCGATGACATGATAGCCTGCCGCAACAAAAGTACGGCACATTGCTGCGCCGAACCCTGCCGATGCCCCGGTAATCAAAATTGCCATATCGTTTCCTTTCTATACTCGTTTCAGACTTGGGTTTAAGGTATGATAACGCCTTATCAGACGGCCTGAGTGTTTGGCCGGCCGATTCTAAATTTAACGATAATCATATCATCACAATAGGACACACTCCATATGAAAACCCGTTTTCTCCCTGTCGCTTTGGCGGCAGTGGCGCTTACCCTGACCGCCTGCGGCGGCAGCGGCGCACCTTCCCAGCCTAAAGGCCCAATTTCCGAAGACCGTACGGCCGCGTTCAAATCCATGATGCCCGAGTTTACCCGCATGGGCAAAATGGTCAAAGACGAAGAGCCTTACGACGTAGAAAAATTCAAACAAGCCGCCACAACCTTCGCTGAAAACAGCAAAAAACCGTTCACCCTGTTTGAATCCGACCCTCAAGGCAACGGCCGCGCCCTGCCTGCCATCTGGACAGACAAGGCAACCTTCAAAGCAGAAGAAGAAAAATTTGCCGCTGCAGTTGAGAAACTCAACGCCGCCGCACAAACCGGCAAATTAGAAGAAATCAAAGCCGCTTACGGCGAAACCGGTGCAAGCTGCAAATCTTGCCACGATACATTCCGCGGTCCGGAATAAGGCTTAAATCAATAAAGGCCGTCTGAAACATCATTTTCAGACGGCCTTTTTTCAACTGAATTCAAACCTTTCCCTATCGACTTTATATTTTGCATTTCACGTTTTTACCGGTTTCATTTGAAACCGACGGCTCAATTCACATATCGCAATCAAATTTTCTTCTTCCGGCTGTTTAAATTCAATTAAATCTCCCTTCTTCTCAACCAACCAAATTCAAATTCAGACCTGCTTTATCTTTTCAGCCAGATGAATCATATGCGGGTGGATTATCTCCTGAAACAAGAATCTACTTTATTTTTTAACAAATAAAAACCATTATCAAAATATTTGTAAAGTTTAATAATATGTTATAAAGTAGCGACTTCGTTTCTGAGGTAACTATCATGAATCCGAATTTCAAATTAAATCTACTAACATTATCTTTACTGGCTATAACAAGTATCGCACACGCAGAAGAAGAGGTTTCAACTCAAGAGCTTGATGAAATTCAAGTCAAAGGCAAACACATTGCCAAAGAGAAAAAAGTTTTTACCGAAGGCCAAGCCAAAAGTTCGCGCGAACGCATTTATCAATCCAGCGAAAACATCGATACCATCGTTCGGAGCATGCCCGGCGTTTTCACCCAACAAGACAAAGGATCGGGGGTATTGGCGGTCAATATCCGTGGTGATAGCGGTTTGGGACGCGTCAATACGATGGTTGACGGCGTTACCCAAACCTTCTATTCCACTTCCGCCGATGCCGGGCGCAGCGGCAGCTCTTCGCAATTCGGTACGGCACTGGATCCCAATTTTATTGCCGGCGTCGATGTAACCAAAGGCAGTTTCTCGGGTGCCAACGGCATCAATACCTTATCCGGTACAGCCAATTTCCGTACTTTACGGGTAGACGATGTGGTACACGGAAACAACACCTTCGGCTTCTTGACCAAAGGATTGACCGGCACAAACAGCACCAAAAGCAACTTTATGGCAACCGGAGCGGTACAAAAATGGTTTGACAGCGGAGCACGCCTTGGCGCGTTATATGGTTACAGCCACCGTAATGTCGAGCAAAACTATAAAGTGGGCGGCGGCGGTCAGCGTATCGGCAATTTTGGCGAGGAATATCTGGACCGTAAAAAACAAGAATATTTTGAGAGCAACTTATTGAAATTCGACCACGAACAAAATCTCTGGGTTCGCGACTTTTCCAAGCGTAACGCAGTCGGTAAAAGCTATTGGGACTACCCTTTCTCCAAAAAATATAACGATCCTGAGGTTTTGCAAAGAGATTATGTCGATGATTTGGAAAGAAGCTGGAAAGAGAATTTAGCACCGCAATGGGACCTGACTCCAATCGATCCTACCAGCCTGCAACAACGCTCAAACAGCCATTTGGTCAAAGTGGAATACGAAAACGACAACAACAAGCTGGACCTTCAGCTTCGTACCATGAACAACCGTATCGGCAGCCGCAAAGTAGAAAACCGCAACTACCAAGCCAATTACAATTTAAACATTGGCGATTATGTCGATTTAAACGTGTTGGCCGCCCATAATCTGGGTAAACAAAAATATCCGAAAAACTCACGTTTTTCAGGATGGGGGCTGTTGGATTATTTGGAAACCAAAAACACAGCCAATCTTTTGGATATCAACAACAGCTTTTCTTTCAAACTTCCCAACAAAACAGATTTAAAAGCTACTGTCGGTTTCAATTTCTTTAAAAACCAATACAGTAAAAACCGTTTTCCGGAAGAGCTGAGCCTGTTTTACGACGGCCCGGATCAAGATGCCGGCCTGTACAGCTTTTTAGGCCGCTTCAAAGGAGACAAAGGAATATTTCCTCAGAAATCAACCATATTGCAACCTTCCGGCCAGCAAAAATTCAATACGTTCTATTTTGATACTTCCTTGAAAAAAGGCATTTATCAATTGAATTACAGCGCCAATATGGTCAACTACCGCTACAAAGGCGAATATACCGACTACTTCAATACCCAAGAAGACTTTAAAAAAGCATTTGGAGAAGATTCTGAAATTTATAAACAGCATTGCACACCAAGCTGCGACCTTTACGAACCGGTTTATACCAAATCCGGTAAAAAGCATGCGGTAAACCATTCGGTGGCATTAAATATCAATGTCAACGACTACTTTATGCCGTTTATCAGCTATTCGCGTACGCATAGAATGCCGAATATTCAAGAAATGTATTTTTCACAAATCGGCGACTCCGGCGTCAATACCGCCCTCAAGCCGGAACAGGCCAATACTTACCAAATAGGCTTCAATACATTCAAAAAAGGGATTTTCAAGCCGGATGATGTATTGGGTTTCAAACTGGTCGCCTATCGCAGTAGGATAAACAACTATATTCACAATGTTTATGGCAAATGGTGGGATTTGGATAAAGCACCCAGCTGGGTAACCAGCACCGGCCTGCAATACTCTATCCAGCATCGAAACTACGCCAAACCTGTCCATAAAAATGGTTTGGAAGTGGAAATGAACTATGATTTCGGCCGCTTTTTTACCACCCTGTCTTACGCCTATCAAAAAACCAACCAGCCGACCAACTATAGCGATGCCAGCGAATCGCCCCGCAACTCTTCTAAAGAAGACCAAATCAAACAAGGCTACGGCTTAAGCAAAATTTCCCGCCTGCCCCGAGATTACGGTCGGTTTGAATTGGGCTCACGCTGGTTGGGCAACAAATTGACCATCGGCGGCATTATGCGCTATTACGGCAAAAGTACACGGGCGACGACTGAGGAAGAATTTGTTGACGGTACAACCGGTGCCAACACCTACTCTTCACACCAAATGGGCAGAAGGGCGATCAAAAAAACAGAAAGCATCAACAGACAGCCGCTGATTTTTGATTTCTATGCCAATTATGAACCGAAGAAAAACCTTATCCTTCGTTTTGACATTCAAAATGCGTTCAATAAACGCTATATCGATCCTTTGGATGCCGCAAACGATGCCGCAACTCAGCGCTATTTCAGCGTATTTGAAAGAAAAGGCGGTTTAGATGACGAAGAGGTCGAATGCGATGCCAACGGTTTATGCAACGGCAAATATGGCGGCACGACACGCTCCGTATTGAACAACTACGCACGAGGCAGGACTTTGCTGTTTACCATCAGTTATAAGTTCTAAACCTATCTCTATCTATCAGCATTCTTGATACAACACTGACTCAAAAGCCGACAAACACAATATTTGCCGGCTTCTTTCGATATATCCTCAAAATTTTCTTCATCTATACACAATAAAAAAACCTGCCCTTGCGGACAGGTTTTCAATGATGATGGATTACAGGCCGCTCAGACGGGCAGTATCGTGTGCAATCATCAATTCTTCGTTGGTAGGAATCACAACGGCAACGGCTTTGCTGTCGGCAGTGGTAATCACACCGGCATTACCGAAGCGGGCTTTCAGGTTGGCTTCTTGGTCAATGTGCAGACCGAGGAAGCCCAAGTAGCCCAATACACGTTCGCGGATGATGTCGGAGTTTTCACCGATACCGCCGGTGAAGACCAATGCGTCCAAACCGCCTGCCGCTACTGTCATGCTGCCGATGTATTTAGCCAAGCGGTAGATGAACATTTCCAGAGCCAGTTTGGCGCCCGGATGACCTTTGGCAGCTTCTTCTTCAATGGTACGGCAGTCGTTGGACAAACCGGAAATACCGAGCAGGCCGGATTTTTTGTTCAGCATTTCGGTAATTTGGGAAATGGTCATGTTGGCGTTTTCTGCCAAGAAACTGAAAACGGCAGGGTCGATATCGCCGCTGCGGGTACCCATTACCAAGCCTTCCAACGGAGTCAGGCCCATGCTGGTGTCTTGAGATTGGCCGTTGGCAACGGCGGTAATGGATGCGCCGTTACCCAAGTGGGCAATAACCATGCGCAAATCTTTTTTGTCTTTACCGAGGAAACGTGCGGTTTCGTCGGCAACGAAGCGGTAGCTGGTACCGTGCGCGCCGTAGCGGCGCAAGCCGTATTTTTCATACAATTCATGTGGAACAGCGTATTTGTAAGCGTGTTCAGGCATGGTTTGATGGAAGGCGGTATCGAATACGACAACGTTCGGCAGACCTTTGAAAATGGTCTGTGCGGCACGCAGGCCCAAAAGGTGGGCAGGGTTGTGCAAAGGAGCGAGCGGAATGCATTTTTCAATACCGGCAATGACTTCGTCGTCAACCAAAATAGATTCTTTGTACAATTCGCCACCGCTGACGACACGGTGGCCGATGGCGCCGATACGGCTGTCGAGGTCATGCGTTTTCAGTTCTTCCATCAGGGCTTCAACAGCACCGGTATGGTCAGGTTTGGCAGAAAGATCGACTTTGCGTTTTTCACCGTTGAATTTGAAGGTAATGAAGGCATCAGGCAGATTGAGTTTTTCTGCCAGGCAGCTCAGCAATACTTCGCCGCTGTCGTTGTCCAATACGGCACCTTTGAGGGAAGAGCTGCCGCAGTTCAAAACCAAGATTAATTTTTGTGTCATTTTATGCTCCTTGAGGTTTCAGACGGCATTTTTGTCGGGACCTTACTGCGGCTCCGGCTATGTTGCACCCCTTGTGGGACGTAGTGGGTAGCGGTCTGAACAGATTAACAAAGTAAACGCCGTATTCTAACAAAAAATGTAATCGGCTGCTTGACTTAATATTTGATGTAAAATGGACGGAATTTTATTTTAGGCCGTCTGAAAAATGACGGCGGTTTTGAAGAATTTTCAATATGCATTATTTCAGTATCCACACTCAAGACGGCGAGCATGCCGGATTTTTTATTATGTTGGCAGACGATGAGTCGCAAAATCCGCCGCAAAGCGGACGCTTCGCAATCAAGCTGCAAAGTGAAGACGCAGCCGCAGCGGCGGTATTGTCGCCTTTCGAGCAAACCGATATTCCGCAATACTGGCGCGTGGTTAAAGACCGTATCGAATTGTTTTTTGACGATAAAAACATCGGCGCGCTGCGCAACGAATACCTGACCGTCAGCGGCAAAACCTTTATCCTGACCGATTTGACCGGAGCGATGTAATGGAAAGTATGTTTATCCTTGTCCCCATCAGCATTATTTTGGCCTTTATCATCGGCTGGTTTTTCTGGTGGTCGGGTAAAAACGGACAGTTTGACGACCTTGAAGGACCTGCACACCGCATTTTGATGGACGACGACTCCACTGAAAAACTGATCGAAAAAGACGAAAACAAAGAATCCGAACAATGAGCCTTAAAAAAGACAATCTGAATTTCCACACAACCCGCCGTTTTGCGCCGCTCTTTGGGACGCAGTTTTTGGGCGCGTTTAACGATAATGTGTTCAAAACCGCATTATTCGTGATGATCAGTTTTTACGGTTTGGGCAAAAACGACTTTCTGCCATCCAGCCAAATGCTGAACTTGGGCGCGATGCTGTTTATCCTGCCCTATTTCCTGTTTTCCGCGCTTTCAGGGCAACTGAGCAACAAATTCGACAAAGCCGTTTTGGCGCGCTGGATCAAGCTGTTGGAAATCATCATTATGGCAGTGGCGGCATATGGCTTCTACATCCAATCCGCGCCTTTGCTTTTAATCTGCCTGTTTTGCATGGGCACGCAATCAACCTTGTTCGGCCCGCTGAAATACGCCATTTTGCCCGATTACCTCAACGACAAAGAGCTGATTATGGGCAACAGCCTGATTGAATCGGGTACGTTTATTGCCATCTTGCTCGGCCAGATTTTGGGCACCGCAGTCGCAGGCGTTCCGCCGTATATTGTTGGCGGTTTGGTGTTATTGGTCGCCATCGGCGGCACGATGACCAGCCTGTTTATGCCGTCTGTAGCCGCTAAAATTCCGGACACAAAAATCGAATGGAACATCATCAAAGGCACGAATTCGCTGATTCGTGAAGCGGTGGCCGACCGCCCTGTATTCACCTCCATTATCGGTATTTCATGGTTTTGGTTTGTCGGCTCGGTTTATACCACCCAACTGCCGACGTTCACGCAAATCCATTTGGGCGGCAACGATAATGTGTTCAACCTGATGTTGGCGCTGTTCTCCATCGGCATCGCCATCGGCTCGGTGTTATGCGCCAAACTCAGCCATGAGCGACTGATTTTGGGCTTGGTCACCATCGGCACTCTGGGGCTGACGGTCTGTGGATTATTGTTGGTGTGGCTGACCCACGGCCAACGCTTTACCGAATTAAACGGCATTATTTGGTTCTTATCGCAAGCCAAGGCGTATCCGATTATGCTCGTCATGTCGGCCATCGGCTTTTTCGGCGGCTTTTTCTCCGTACCGCTCTACACTTGGCTACAAACCGCCAGCAGCGAAACCTTCCGCGCCCACGCCGTCGCCGCCAACAACATCATCAACGGCGTATTTATGGTGTCGGCTGCTATTTTGAGCGCGGTTTTGCTGATGTTGTTCAACAGCATTACCCTGCTGTATTTGATTGTTGCCGTGGGTAATCTTCCGTTGATTGTTTACCTCATCAAACGGGAACCAAAATTTATCGGGGATTTGACTGCTTTGTTGAAAATCAGCAAATAAGGCCGTCTGAAATGTATCCCCACCATGCACATTTTCACTGTTCAATCGCGTGGACAGCTTGTGCATAAATCAGATTACTGTCTGATTTAAAACTAAAAAACAGGAATGCCTAGATTTTAAGCACAACTTTACCGCCGGACAAAATGCACATTTTCCCCAAACAAGCGTGTGCAAAGGCTGTGAATAAGTCGGCTTAATGTTTGATATTTCAAAACAAAACGATATTTGATTAATTTTTAGGCAGCTTATTAAAGGCCGTCTGAAAACTTTTTCAGACGGCCTGAGCGTATAATAACCACCTACCTTATAGTTCCCAAACGATATGATTTATCCATGGCATGAAACCCAATGGCAACAGCTCGCCGCCCATTGGCAAAACCGTCCCAACGCCTGGCTGTTTACCGGCAAAGAAAATACCGGCAAAACCGAGTTTGCCCGCTTTGTCGCGCAGGCATTGCTGTGCGAATCGCCCAAGTCCGGTCATGAACCCTGCGGTGAGTGTGCTTCGTGCCATTTGTTCAGCCAAAACACGCATCCCGACTTTTACGAACTCACGCCGGAAATTCCCGAAGGCGAGGCAATAGGACGCAAACTCCTGCAAATCAAAATCGATGCCGTGCGCGATATTGTGGAAAACATTTACCTGACCGCTGTCCGAGGCGGCCTGCGCGTGGTATTGGTACATCCGGCGGAAAGCATGAATACACAGGCGGCAAACGGTTTGTTGAAAGCTTTGGAAGAGCCGCCGCAACACGTTGTTTTCCTGCTCGTTACCCACGCGCGCGACAAACTCCTGCCCACCATTAAAAGCCGTTGCCGCCAGATGGTGCTGCCCTCGCCGACCCATGAGCAGGCTGCGGCATATCTGCGTCAACAGGGCGTGGAAAATGCCGAAGCCTTGTTGGCATTCCACAGCGGCGCACCTTTATTCACACCGACTCCCGAATTGGACGCATTGCGCGAAGAGTTGCTGACGCTGCTGGCTGCCCCGCGTCTGTTGGCCATACTCGACTACGCCGCCGCGTTCGACAAACAAAAACAACCGCTGGCCGTTTTCATCGACTGGCTGCAAAAGTGGCTGACGGATGTCGGTTTGGCACAACAAAGCATGGCGCCGCTTTATTATCCGCACCATGCCCAAGCCCTGCTTCAGACGGCCTCCAAAACCGATTCACGCAGGCTGTTTGCCCTATTGGGCCGTCTGAACGCGCTCAACCCTTACGGATACCATACCTTGAGTGTTAAAATGCAGCTTGAGTATCTGCTTATCGAATATTTAGATTTTTGGCAAAACAAACCCTAACAGGTAATAAATGATGAATAAAAAAGACATTCCGGCGAAGATGTTGGCTTTGCAACTCAAAGACCCCAATCTGTTGTACAACTGCTATATGCCGTTTTTAGAACACGGCGGCCTGTTCGTACCGACAGATGACGTATTCTCCCTAGGCGAAGACATTCTCTTGGCCGTGGAAATCGCCGACTATCCCAAACGCTTCCTGCCAACCAAAGTCGTTTGGATCAATCCGGCGCGCACTTCAGCCCACCGTCCCAAAGGCGTAGGCCTTGCATTCTCCGAACACGAAAGCTGCCTGCAGGCAAAAAACCTGATCGAAGCCGAGCTTGGCCCGCGCCTGCGCAGCGACCGCACTACTTTTACCCTGTAATACCATGCATTTAATCGATTCACATTGCCATCTCAACTTTGACGGCCTAAAAGACCGCCTGCCCGAAGTCTTTGCCAATATGGAAGCGCAAAGCGTCAAACAGGCGCTTGCCATCAGCGTCAGCAAACAAAGTTTTGCCGAAGTCTTCGACATTGCCCAGGCGCACGACCACATCTACTGCACCATCGGCGTACATCCCGACAGCCAAGAAGCGGAAGAATTTACCATCGCCGAAATGGCAGAAGCGGCCAAACATCCGAAAATCGTCGGCATCGGCGAAACCGGTTTGGACTATTACTGGTGCAAAGGCGATTTGTCATGGCAGCATCAACGCTTTGCCGACCACATCCAAGCCGCCAACGAAAGCGGCCTGCCCGTTATCGTCCACACGCGCGATGCGGCCGAAGACACTTTGCGGATTTTGAAAGAGTGCCATACCAACTCCGGCGTGATTCACTGCTTCTCCGAAGACGTTGCCTTCGCCAAAGCCGCTTTAGATTTGGGCTTCTACATTTCCTTCTCCGGCATTGTGACGTTTAAAAATGCGCCGCTGATTCAGGAAGCCGCCAAATACGTCCCTGCCGATAGAATCTTGATAGAAACCGATGCCCCCTTCCTCGCACCGGTTCCCAAACGCGGCAAACAAAACGAGCCGTCCTACGTCCGCTATACAGCCGAATTCGTAGCCAATCTGCGCGGCGAGAGCTTGGAAACATTGGCACAAAACACCAGCGACAATTTCTATCGCCTGTTTAAGAAAGTACCCGACAGCCGTCTGAACAACGACTAGTTCTAAGGCTTCTACCACTAGTTCTGCCTCAAATGCAACGGCAAACTTAAAATGGCTCAAGACAGAAACGACAACAAAATCGGCTTGTGCTATCTTCCGAACGGCCGGACCTTTAAAGAATGGGAATATTTCCATCAACACAATAAATAAATTTAAATTCAAAATATTGCTTTCCTAAGCCCAGCAAAGCTCAAGGCCGTCTGAAAGTATTTTCAGACGGCCTCTTGCTTATTTTACCGATAGGATGTAAAACCTATCCTTCGAAATAAACGGCTCATCGAAACCGTACATCAATCGACACAATATGGACACAAACTCCGAAATGCACACCCACTCTAATTTTTACGCCATGCTGACAGCCGCCTGCCAAAAAAACGGTAAAGGCACGGTCATTTTCAGCGACAAAGAAAAAATCAGCTATTCCTCCCTCAAAAACGAAGTAGAAACCGTCGCCGCCTATCTGCAACACGAAGGTGTACAATATGGCGACAAGGTCGCCCTTGTCGTTTCCAACTCTCCCGAATTTATTGCCGCCTATTTCGCCATTACTTCCATCGGCGCAGTAGCCGTCCCACTCAACGTCTTTTTGAAAAGCGAAGAGTTCTCTTACATCCTCAATGACTGCGACGCACGCTTTATGTTCGCCTCCGCGCCGTTGGCTAAAGAACTCAAAAACATCAAAGCCAAAACCAAAGTCCGTAAAATCATCTGGATTGGCGAAACCAAAGCCGCCAGTGGCGAAGACAGCTATTTCGATGCCGCGCGTACATTCCCCGGCAAGCCGAATCTAAGCCGTCAGCCGTCCGTCAACGATTTGGCACACATTATCTACACCTCCGGTACAACCGGCCACCCCAAAGGCGCATTAATCAGTTACAGCAACCTGTTTTCCAACCTTTCGGGCATCGAACAAATTTTCCAAATTTCAAGCAAAGACCGCTTTGTCGTCTTCTTGCCCATGTTCCACAGCTTTACGCTGACCGCCATGGTTTTGCTGCCGATATATCAAGCCTGCTCGATTATTTTGGTTAAATCTGTCTTCCCGTTCTCCAACGTGTTGAAACAGGTTTTGCTCAAACGCGCTACCATTTTCCTCGGCGTACCGGCTATTTACACTGCCATGAGCAAAGCCAAAATTCCTTGGTATTTCAGATGGTTCAACCGCGTCCGTCTGTTTATCAGCGGCGGGGCGCCTTTGGCCGGACAAACCATTGACGACTTCAAAGCCAAATTCCCACGCGCCAAATTGCTGGAAGGCTACGGCTTGAGCGAATGCTCGCCCGTCGTGGCCGTCAATACGCCCGAACGCCAAAAAACCGCCAGCGTCGGCGTCGCCCTGCCCGGCCTGACCGTGAAAGCCGTCGATGACGAATTGGTCGAAGTGCCGCGCGGCGAAGTGGGCGAACTCATCATCAAAGGCGGCTCGGTCATGCAAGGCTACCTCAATATGCCTGACGCCACTGATGAAACCATCGTCAACGGTTGGCTGAAAACCGGCGACTTCGTCACCATAGACGAAGACGGCTTCATCTTCATCGTCGACCGCAAAAAAGACCTGATTATTTCCAAAGGCCAAAACGTCTATCCGCGCGAAATCGAAGAAGCCATTTACAAACTCGATGCCGTGGAAGCCGCCGCTGTCATCGGTGTGAAAGACCAATACGCCGATGAAGAAATCATTGCCTTTATCCAACTCAAAGAAGGCATGAAGCTGGAAGAAGCCGAAGTCCGCAGCCACCTGCGCGGCCTGTTGGCAAACTTTAAAATCCCCAAACAAATCATCTTCCAAGACGAGCTGCCGCGCAATGCCACCGGCAAAGTGTTAAAACGCAAACTCAAAGAACAGTTTCAAGACTAAACCGCTGTTTCAGACGGCCTCTTGATTCATGCAGGCCGTCTGAAAACAACCTGTATTCCACAAACCTTTTCAGACGGCCACGACCATGACGACACCTATACTCGAAATCGAAAACCTAAACGGCTCCTTTCCGAGCAAGCAAGTCCTGCACAATATCAACCTGACCTTGCAACCCGGCCGCAAGCTGGCATTGGTCGGCGAGAGCGGCAGCGGCAAAACCGTATTGTCGCAAGGCATTATGCGCCTCAACCCGATGGTTACCTTTGAAGGCCGTCTGAAATATTGCGGAACCGATCTGCTGACCCAGTCCGAACGCGCCCTGCAAAAGCTGCGCGGCTGCGAAATCGGCATGGTGTTTCAAGAACCCATGACCGCCCTCAACCCCGTTATGCGCGTCGGCGAACAAATCGCCGAAGTCCTGACCCTGCATTTGGGTTTGGATAAAAAACAGGCATGGGCGCGCGCCATCGAACTCCTAGACGAAACCGGCATCCACCAGCCCGAGCAAAAAGCCCAGGCTTATCCGTTCCAACTTTCCGGCGGCCAACGCCAGCGCGCCATGATTGCCATGGCCGTATCCGCCCAGCCCAAGCTCCTGATTGCCGACGAACCGACCACCGCATTAGACGTTGCCGTCCAAGCCCAAATTCTCGACCTGCTCTCGCGCCTGCAGGAAGACCACGGCATGACCATGCTCTACATTACGCACGACTTAAACCTCGTGCGCCGTTTTGCCGACGATGTCGCCGTTATGCGTAACGGCCGCATCCTTGAAACCGGCAAAGCAGCCGAAGTCTTCGCCAATCCGCAACACGAATACACCAAAATGCTGCTCAACGCCGGCACAACGCGCCGCGTCGCCCCCTTGCCTGAAAACCCGGCCACCGTACTCAAGGCCGAACACGTCGCCTTTTCCGTTAAAGAATCGGACGGCTGGTTTAAAAAACGCGACAAAACCATCCTCAACCCCATTTCTTTCGACCTCAAATCCGGCGAAACCTTAGGCATCATCGGCGAAAGCGGCAGCGGCAAAACCACACTGGCCAAAGCCGTTATGCACCTTATCGATTCCGAAGGCAGCCTGATTGTCAACGGCGAGCCATGGAAACGCGAATTGAGACGCGAAATCCAAATGGTGTTCCAAGACCCGTTCGGCGCATTCAATCCGCGCATGAATGTCTTTGATACCGTTTCCGAAGCCTTACGCGTGCACGAACCTGAAATGCCGCGCGAAGAAATGCGCCGCCGCGTCGAAGAAGTCCTCAAACAAGTCGGCCTGCCCGAAGACGCACTCGAACGCTATCCGCACGCATTCTCCGGCGGCCAACGCCAACGCCTCGCCATCGCCCGCGCCATCATTGTCCGCCCGAAAATCCTCGTATTGGACGAACCAACCAGCGCGCTCGATGTCCAATGGCAACAACAAATCCTTGAATTGCTCAGCGGCCTGCAAAAAGAATACGGCCTCGCCTTCATCATCATCAGCCACGACCTCGCCGTCATCCGCGCCATTTCCCACCGCGTAATGGTATTGAAAGACGGTCAAGTCGTTGAAGAGGGCGAATGCGAAAGCGTATTTGCCAATCCAAGCAGCGACTACACGCGCCATTTGATTGCCCACTCCGGCCACATGGTCCAAGAGGCCGTCTGAATCTTTAAGGATTACGATAGGCGCATTTCAAAAAAACTATTACCGAGTGGCGGCACTTGAAATTTTCCCTGTCTGCCACTATCCTGAACAACATATTTATTAATCCCGATTCAAAAGGAAACAAACATGAGCAGCGAATTGATTATCCACGCTAGCGATGCCAGCTTCGAACAAGACGTTTTGAAATCCGATGTACCTGTATTGCTGGACTTTTGGGCACCATGGTGCGGCCCTTGCAAAATGATTGCCCCAATCTTGGACGACATCGCCTCCGAGTTCCAAGGTCGTCTGAAAGTCGTTAAAATCAACATCGACGACAATGAAGCCACTCCTGCCAAATTCGGCGTTCGCGGCATCCCTACCCTGATGGTGTTCAAGAACGGCGAAAACGTTGCCACTAAAGTCGGCGCATTGGCTAAAGGCCAACTGACTGCATTCGTTGAAGCCTCTATCGCTTAAGGCTTTAAGCATATAAAAAGGCCGTCTGAATATTGTTTTCAGACGGCCTTTTTTGTATTCATTAAGCAGCCAATGGTTTCAAAGTCAGGCTGGCATTTTCAGCTTTCACTTTAAACAGCAAATCAATATTCGGATGTTTGCCCGGATTGGCTTCGGCATCGGCAACATGTTCGGCGAACCATGCCAGGCCACGTTCTGCCGCCGCTGCGTCAAGTTTACCGCCAAACTCTTGCGCCAAAGCATGGTAAAGCTTGAGCGAGCCTTGTTTGCCGGGTGCATTGGGAATGTGATGAACCACATTACCCTCTTTGTCGAGAATATCCAAGCCGCTCAAATGATCGATGGCAGGCATGGCGGCAAGATTATCTTGGAAGCTCATGATTGTCCTTTCTGATGTGGGTTTTAAAGCAAACCATATAACAAGGCCGTCTGAAAGTTTAGGTTTGACACTTTTCAGACGGCCTTAAACATTTCAATTAACGTGTACCGAAAATCTTATCGCCGGCATCGCCCAAACCGGGGATGATGTAGCCGTGTTCGTTCAAGTGACTGTCGAGCGCGGCAGTGTAGATGGTTACATCAGGATGCGCCTCGTTGACGGCTTTCACGCCTTCCGGTGCGGCAACCAATACCAATGCTTTGATGTTGCGGCAACCTTTGGCTTTCAAAAGGTCGATAGTGGCAACCATAGAGCCGCCGGTCGCCAACATTGGATCGATAATCAGCGCGGGACGTTCGTCCATGCTGTCGACAAATTTTTCAAAATAAGAAACCGGTTTCAAAGTTTCTTCATCGCGCTGCAAGCCGACAACGCTGATTTTGGCAGTCGGAATCAGGTCGAGTACGCCGTCGAGCATACCCAAACCGGCACGCAAAATCGGGACGACGGTCAGCGTTTTGCCTTTGATGCGGTCGCCTTCGATGGAGCCGCACCAGCCGTCAATAATGTATTTTTCAATTTCAAAGTCACGGCTGGCTTCATATGCCATCAGACGTGCCAACTCGGTGGTAAGCGTGCGGAATTTGTAAGTGCTGCAATCCGCTTCACGCATCAGCGTGAGTTTGTGGCGGACTAAAGGGTGGTTGATAACGGTAACGTTCATGTTGATTTTCCGAATTGCGTTGATGGAGGGGGATTATACTTTTTTTCGCATGGCGCGCAAAGTGCGTATTCATGCGAAAGGCCGTCTGAATCAGGGTTTCAGACGGCCTTTGTCAACAATTTTACATTGCGGGAATATTTAAAATGCTTAAGCTTTCAACAATTCTTGCAGTTCGCCGGCTTCGTACATTTCCATCAAAATGTCAGAGCCGCCGACAAATTCGCCGTTAACGTACAGTTGAGGAATGGTCGGCCAGTCGCTGTATTCTTTAATGCCTTGGCGTACGGCATCGTTTTCCAATACGTTGACGGTTACATAGTCGGTACAACCTGCCGCATTCAGGATTTGTACGGCACGGGAAGAGAAGCCGCATTGCGGGAATTGCTTCGTGCCTTTCATGAACAATACGACGCGGTGTGTGGTAACGACTTCTTTGATTTGATCGTGGATAGAGGACATGGTGTGTTCCTTTTTACTAAATCGGTTGTTCGGGGAAAATCAAATTTCCCGCCATTATACGCAAATTGATGAAGTTGAGGGGCGTTTATCAACGTCGGATCTGACCGTTGCCGTTAATGTAGAACTTGGTCGAAGTCAGCGCTTCCAAACCCATCGGGCCGCGGGCGTGCATCTTTTGGGTGGAAATCCCGATTTCCGCACCCAATCCGAACACAAAGCCGTCGGTAAACCGAGTGGACGCATTGACATAAACCGCCGCCGCATCAATGCTTTCTTGGAAAAACTCGGCATGGGCAATGCTTTGGGTCACAATCGCTTCCGAGTGATGCGTCGTATGGTCGTTAATCCAATCGACGGCTTCTTCCACTGATTTCACTGTTTTGACCGACATAATATAGTCAAGAAACTCGGTACTGTAATCTTCCTCGGTTGCCAAAACAGCATTTTGAAACATACGCAATGCCTCCTGATCGGCTCTAAATTCGACCGGATGCACTTTGGAAACGGCTTCTTCCAATTTGGGCAAAAACGCTTCCGCTATCTTTTCATGAACAACCAAAGACTCCGCGGCATTACACACGCTCGGACGCTGCGTTTTGGCGTTCACGACAATATCGACCGCCATCTCCAAATCGGCGCTGTCATCGACATAAATATGGCAATTGCCGACTCCAGTTTCAATGACGGGAACTTTCGATTTCTCTTTCACCGTCTGAATCAAGCGCGCGCCGCCGCGCGGAATCAGTACATCAATATAATCAACCGCCTGCATCAATTCCTCGGCAGCGGCATGACTGGTATCTTCAACCAGCTGCACCACATCGGCATCCATTCCCGCTTGTACCAAAGTCTGCCTGATGACGGCAATCAATGCGGTATTGGAATAAATGGCATCGCGGCCGCCGCGCAAAATAATGGCATTGCCGGTTTTAAAGGCCAAAGAAAACGCATCGACCGAAACATTCGGGCGGCTTTCAAAAATCATGGCGACCACACCCAAAGGCACGCGTTTTTGAACTATCTTCAAACCGTCCAAATTGGTATAGCCGCGGACAACCTGCCCAATCGGGTCCTGCAAATCGGCAACCTGCCCAACGCCTTCCGCAATGCCTTTGATGCGTTCGTGATTCAAACGCAGCCTGTCAAGCATAATGTCCGAAATGCCGTTTTCTTTTGCAGCGGCCAAATCGCGGGCATTTTCTGCCAAAATCACCTCAGCCTGTTCAACCAACGCCGTTGCGACCTGACGCAGCAGATTGTTTTTTTCTACGCTTCCCAAGCTGATTAACGTTTTGCTGGCTTTTTGGGCATTCTTGCCCAACTGTTCGATATAGCTCATCAAACCTCCCTATTTCTCTTGTGCAAACCACGTTCCGATAGGCGCGCCATCTAAAACCTGAAGAATATCGCGCGGATTGGCGCTGTTCATCAACACCATCTGGCCGTGATGTTCAAACATCATCTGCGCGCTCTTAATCTTACTGAGCATGCCGCCCGTACCAAACTTACTGCCCGAGCCGCCGGCAGAAGCAATAATTTCTTCGGTAATATCGGCCACATGGCTGAGCAGCTTGGCATCGGCGTGAACGGCCGGATTTTTATCAAACAAACCGTCGATATCGGACAACATAATCAGCAAATCGGCTTTAACGATTTTCGCCACGACTGCCGACAAACGGTCGTTATCGCCAAATTTGGTCGCATGATCCATCTCGTCCACGCTGACCGCGTCATTCTCATTGACAATAGGGATGACACCGATGGAAAGCAGGGATTCAAAAGCATTGGTAACGTTTGCCAAACTTTCCGGATATTCGACCACATCGCGCGTCAGCAGGATTTGCGATACCGTCATCCGATAATGGGAAAAAATCTGCGAGTAAAGGCTCATCATGGCCACTTGGCCGACGCTGGAAACAGCCTGCTGCTGCGCCATTTCCGCCGGACGTTTTTCCATGTTAAGGACATTCAGCCCAAAGCCCATCGCGCCGGAAGACACCAGCACAATTTCTTTGCCCTTTCCAACCAAGCTGGAAATGACAAAGGCCAGTTGGTCGATTTTTGCCAAATTGATTTTACCGTTTGGCAACACCAAAGAGCTGGTTCCAATCTTAATGACAATGCGTTTTACTGCTTCAAAATCTCGTTTCATTATTCTCCTCTGCTTTCTATTTTTATGATTGCACGCGGCATTATTTCAGCCAAGCCAATCCACATCATAACTGCGAAGCAATAGAAAATACAGACAAAATTAAAAAGTGCCCCCTTCAAAAGCCATATTTTCAGCTTTTACACGAATCCGTTAACAACAAAACAAAAGGCCGTCTGAAACCCTATTTCAGGTTTCAGACGGCCTTTTACCGATTATTGAAACTCTAGTCTGCAAAGATAAATACAGACCGTTCCCTACAATCGCTTATTGATGGTCGGAAATAATTTTCAGCATTTGCGCCAATACTTTAGGATTGGCCGCAACGATGTCGCCGCTTTCCAACCAGCCTTCATCGCCGGACATATCGGTAACGATACCGCCTGCTTCTTGGACAATCAATGCACCGGCGGCAATATCCCAAGGTTTGAGATTAAACTCAAAGAAACCGTCCAAACGGCCGGCCGCAACGGCACACAAATCCAAAGAAGCCGCGCCTTCACGACGGCCGCCGGCGGTTTTTGCCAAGAAGTCTTTCAAAATCGCCAGATACTTGTCCATCATGCTTTGATCGACAACAGGGAAGCCGGTGCCGATCAGGCAGCGGTTCAATTCGATGCGGTTGGAAACGCGGATGCGGCGGTCGTTGAGCAACGCGCCTTTGCCACGGGAAGCCATATATACGTCGTTGCGCTCAGGTGCGTACACCAAAGCTTCTTGCAACACGCCTTTGTGCAGGAGTGCCATAGAGATAGCGTATTGAGGATGGCCGTGGAGGAAGTTGGTTGTGCCGTCGAGCGGATCGATAATCCATTCGTACTCGGCGGTGGCTTTACCGTGGGAGCTGCCTTCTTCGCAAGTGATTTTGTGATGCGGATAGGCTTCTTTGAGCGCTTCTACCAAAATCATTTCAGAGCTGCGGTCAACATCGGAAACGAAGTCGTTGAATGCTTTACTGTCTACTTTGACGGCATCCAGATTGCCGGCGGCGCGAATCATCATTTGCCCTGCTTTACGGGCGGCTTTGAAAGCGGTATTTAAAAACGGATTCATGGTTTTCTTCCTAATTCAGGTAAAATACGCCCTAATGCGCCGAACAAGGCACACAAGAGGCTGTTAATCGTTTCCGATGCTGTTAAAGAACATTTCAGACGGCATGGAAAAAGGCCGTCTGAAAACAAAAAGATGGCGCATTATACCTGATTCCCGTACAAACAGAAAACAAAACATGACTTCCGAAAAACCCGCCCTGCCCGCTTATCTGGACAACATCCGCATCATCCTCACGCGCACCAGCCATCCTTCCAATATCGGCTCCGCCGCGCGCGCCATGAAAACAATGGGCCTGCACAAACTGACCATCGTCGCCCCTAATCTGATGGCAACGCCGATGACGGAAAATCCGCCCGTGTTCGACCCGGATCATCCGCAATCGTTTAAATTACCGGAGGAAAGTTTCATCCTCGCTTCCGGCGCGGCAGACGTTTTGGAAAATGCCACCATTGCCGCTTCTTTGGACGAAGCCCTTGCCGACACCACCATCGCCTGCGCCCTGACCAGCCGCCGCCGCGAAATTACTGCGCCGCTGCAAACCCCGCGCGAGTTAGTACCCGAATTACTGCAGGCCGCCAACCGCGGCGAGAAAGTGGCGCTGGTCTTCGGCAACGAAACGTTCGGTTTGAGCATCGAAGAAGTCCAAGCCTGCAACCGACTGATGACCATCAACGGCAACCCCGACTATTTCTCGCTCAACCTCGCCCAAGCCGTGCAGGTCGTGTGCTACGAAATCTTCAGCCAAACCGATTCGCCCATGACCCATCTTCAACAGGAAGACCACGCCGCGACCCATGAGCAAATCAAAGGCATGGTCGCCCACATGGAAAGCGTGATGAACGACATCGGCTTTTTCAACCGCCGCAACGGCGAACGCCTGATGCGCCGTATGCAGAGCCTGTTCGGCCGCGCCAATACACAAACCGAAGACATCGACATCCTGCGCGGTTTTTTCAATACCGTCAGCCACCGTATCCATAAAAAAGACTGATTAAGGCCGTCTGAAAACATTTACAGCTTTTCAGACGGCATGACTGATATTCGGATAAGCATGAATTACGCCCTAGACGCATTATGGTGGAAACTCACCAGCCAACCCGTCCGCGACCTAGCCTCGCTGCTGACTGCGCCGCCTTTGTGGCAAAGCGGTTGCGAATTGAGCGTGCGCGAACTATTGGGGGAACACGGTTTCCGTTACCTTTTAGCATTGGACGCCGATCCCGCGCCGTTGACGGATTATCTTGACCAACGCGCCCCGTTCGGCCACCGTCTCGGCATTTATGCCGAAGAGTTGCTGGCATTTTGGTTTGCCAACGCGCTGCACGCCAAACTGCACGCATACAATCTGCCCGTTTTTTCAGACGGCCAAACTTTAGGCGCCGCGGATTTTGTCGTTTCCCTCAACCAACAGCCCTACCATATCGAGCTGGCGTGTAAATACTACGGCGGAGACCAAGTGCAAAACCTGCGCGGCCTCAATCCTAAAGACACGCTGACGGACAAAGCCGCCAAATTGGTGCAACAATCCCAGCTGCTGCATACGCCGCAAGGCAAAGCGACCTTAACTGCACAAGACCTGCCGGGAAATCCGCTCCCTGCTTCCATTGTGCGCGGCATCGGATTTTTTCCACAAGGTTTCCATGCTTTTGAGCCGCCGCTTAATCCATACGGCTGGCGCGGCGTCTATATTCAAGACTGGGCGGAATACGGGTTTGAACGCCAAGAAGCGCGCTACCACCTGCTCAACCGCATGGCCTATCTTGCACCTGCGCGTGTTGCCGAAACCGAAACATTGAACGAAACCGAAATCCGCCGTATCGACCAAGGCTTGATTGCCGTTTTGGAATTACGGCCGGACGGCTTTTGGCACGAAATCGAACGCATCATGAAGGCCGTCTGAAACCCTTTACTAACTTTAAGAGAAACCCATTACATCATGAACGCCGCACAACTCGACCATACCGCCAAAGTTTTGGCTGAAATGCTGACTTTCAAACAGCCTTCCGATGCCGTCCTCTCCGCCTACTTCCGCGAACACAAAAAACTCGGCCGCCAAGACCGCCACGAAATCGCCGAAACTGCCTTCGCCGCGCTGCGCCACTATCAAAAAATCAGCACCGCCCTGCGCCGTCCGCACGCGCAGCCGCGCAAAGCCGCACTCGCCGCACTGGTTCTCGGCAGAAGCACCAACATCAGCCAAATCAAAGACCTGCTTGATGAAGAAGAAACAGCGTTCCTCGGCAATTTGAAAGCCCGTAAAACCGAGTTTTCAGACGGCCTGAATACCGCCGCAGAATTGCCGCAATGGCTGGTGGAACAACTACAACAGCATTGGAGCAAAGAAGAAATTCTCGCCTTCGGCCGCAGCATCAACCAACCTGCCCCGCTCGACATCCGCGTCAATACCTTGAAAGGCAAACGAGATAAAATATTACCATTGTTGCAGGCTGAAAGTGCCGATGCAGAGGCAACGCCTTATTCGCCTTGGGGCATCCGCCTAAAAAACAAAATCGCGCTTAACAAACACGAACTTTTTTTGGACGGCACGCTGGAAGTCCAAGACGAAGGCAGCCAGCTGCTTGCCTTATTGGTGGGTGCAAAACGCGGCGAAATCATTGTCGATTTCTGTGCCGGCGCCGGCGGTAAAACCTTGGCTGTCGGCGCGCAAATGGCCAACAAAGGGAGAATCTACGCCTTCGACATCGCCGAAAAACGCCTTGCCAACCTCAAACCGCGCATGACCCGTGCCGGACTGACCAACATCCACCCCGAACGCATCAGCAGCGAACACGATACCCGTATCGCCCGACTGGCAGGCAAAGCCGACCGCGTGTTGGTGGACGCGCCCTGCTCCGGTTTGGGTACTTTACGCCGCAATCCCGACCTCAAATACCGCCAATCCGCCGAGACCGTAGCCAACCTTTTGGAACAGCAACACAGCATCCTCGATGCCGCCTCCAAACTGGTGAAACCACAAGGCCGCTTGGTGTACGCCACCTGCAGCGTATTGCCGGAAGAAAACGAGCAACAGGTCGAACGTTTCCTGTCCGAACATCCCGAGTTTGAACTCGTCAATTGCGCCGAGCTGCTGCAAAGCCTGAAGGTCGATTTGGATACCGGCAAATACCTGCGCCTCAACTCCGGAGAACACCAAACCGACGGCTTCTTCGCCGCCGTATTGCAACGTAAGGATTAAGGTTGAAAAAGGCCGTCTGAATTCCTTTCAGACGGCCTTATCGATAGCTTTCTTACATTAAAACCATAAATTACGATAGTCGCGCTTTGCAATAATATACTTTGAGGCCTGTATCTCGACCTTTTATCAGAATATTGTGAAAAGCTGGAAAAAATGCTTTATGCTTTGTAAATGTATGTGTTCTCGTTCAAAATTCGCCCGGCCATGCCTCAAGCGATACCCGATACGGACAACGATAATATATAAATCATTTGGTTAAAAATCATGTCGCATATTTATTCTTCCCCCACAAAGCCCCGTTTATTGTCATCGGCTGTTGCCGTCGCCTGCTGTCTGCTGCCGTTTCAGACGGCCTCTGCATACAGCCTGCAAGACATCCTCAGGGATGCTTTAATCAGCGACCCGATTGTGCGAGAAGCCAAGGCTACCCAAGAAGCAGCGCAAAGCACAACCAAAGCCACGCGTGCGCGCCATTACCCCGTTGTTACCCTGACCGGTACCAAAGTACTGGCACAACACAATAAATACACCAGCAACGATATGGAAGACGGCGTCGGCGTACGCGGCAGCCTGAACATCTATTCATGGGGCGCGATTGAAGCCGCCGTCCGCCGCGACCGCAGCCGCGAAGAATACTATCAACACAAATACACCGAAAGCCAAGAGCAGCTGGGAAGCGATATCGGCCGCCTCTATCTGAGCGCATTGCGTGCAAAAGAAACCCTGATTCTTAACGAGCAGACTTTGGCGCGCCACAACAACCTCTTAAAAGACTTAAATACCATCGTCAAATATGATGCCGGCCGCCGTTCCGAGTTGATTGAAGCGCGCGCGCGCCAACTACAAGTGGCCAACATCATTGCCCAACAACGCCGCACCATGGATTTGGCTCTGAGCCGTCTGTCCCGCTACACCTCGCGCCAACTGACTGCTAACGATTTGGAAGATCCGTTTAAAAACGACACGGCAAAATCCATCAGCGAACGCTTCAGCAGCCCCAATCGCAACAATAATCCGTCCTATCAGGCGCAGTTGGCCGAGCGCGACAGCGTCCGTGCCGACTTGGACGCCTCCAAAGCCGAACGGCTGCCTGCCCTCAATTTGGAAGGCAGTGCAACGCGCAACACCAAACAGCTTTATTTAAATGTTGCATGGAATGTGCTGGATATTGCCGCCCGACACAATGTAGAGCGTAATGCCAAATCATTGATTGCCGCAGAAGCCAAATCCGAACAAATCCTGCGCGATATGAACGAACGTATCCAAACGTCGGCCATCGATATGCAGGAAAGCGAGCAGCGTGCCGCACTGACGGCGCAACACATCGCCGCCCAAAAAGAAGTCATCAAAGTGTACGAATTGCAGTTTAAAATTGCCCGACGCACGCTGACCGACGTTTTGAGCGCATACAGCGAGTTATCCTCCATCGAACAGGATTACGTTGCCGCACGCAACGATTTCCGCGATGCGGCGCTCGACTATTTAAATACCCAGGCCAAAATCTCCGCTTGGGTCGGTTTGGCGCAAAAATAAAGCCATATCCGCCGGTTAAACCAAAAACATTACGCGAAAAAATATGAAAGCCATCATTGAACACATCGTTTTAGTGACCCGCCTTTTGGGTGCGCCCGTATCCGAAGCCGCTTTGTCCGCCGAAGTCGTGCGCGACAAAAAGCTCAAGGTCAACTATCACTCGCTGGTCGAAGTCCTGCGCAGCCACGGCTTTGAAAACACCTTGTCCAAACGCAATCTGGAAGACATCCCCTCGCTCGCCGTGCCGGTCATGATTATCCTGCACAACGAAGAGGCCGCGGTCATCACCAAAATCGAAGGCTCAGGACAAGAGCGCAAATACCATATCCGCCAGGTTGACGGTTTGGAACAGGAACTCAGCCACGAGCAGCTCTCCGGTCTGTATTTGGGCTACTGCTGGTTTATCAAACCCAAAATGGCTACCGATATGCGCTCGGAGCTGCCTGAATACCATTTGCCCAAAGCATGGTTTTGGAAAGTCATTTGGCGCTTCCGCAGCTACTACTACCAGGTCATCTTGGCCACCATCATCATTAACTTCCTTGCGCTCGTCAGCTCCCTGTATGTGATGAACGTGTACGACCGCGTGATTCCCAACCAAGCCTATGAAACCTTATGGGTATTGAGTATCGGCGTGGTATTGGCGATTTTGTTTGAGTTTGCCGCCAAGATGATTCGCGGCCACTTAACCGATATTGCCGGTAAAAAAGCCGACCTGATCATCAGCTCCGCCCTATTTCGCCGCGTGATGGCATTGCGTCTGGCAGACCGTCCCGCTTCTTCCGGTTCATACGCCAGCAACCTGCGCGAATTTGAAGCCGTGCGCGAATTCATGACTAGTGCCAGCTTGTTGACCATCGTCGATTTGCCTTTCCTGTTGCTGTTTATCTTCGTGATTTCCATGGTTGGCGGCAAACTGGCACTTGTTCCCCTGACCATCATTCCGATTGTCGTGATTGTCGGTTTTGTCGTACAACGCCCGCTCTCGCGCCACATCAACGAATCGATGAAAGAAGGTTCGCAACGCTCCGGCCTTGCCGTTGAAGCCATCGAAGGCATCGAAACCCTGAAAACCAACAACGCCACATCTTGGGCGCAACAACGTTGGGACGAATACACTGCCAAAACTTCCGCTTCCTCCATCAAAGTCAAAGACACCAGCAACTTCATGGTCAACTTCGCCGTCGCCATGCAGCAGCTCAATACCGTCTTTTTGGTCGTCGTCGGCACCTATCTGATTCATGCCGACAATCATGCAGAACGCATCACCATGGGTGCATTGATTGCCTCCGTGATTCTGTCCGGCCGCGCTTTGGCGCCATTGGCACAAATCGCCGGTTTGGCCACCCGCTTCCAACAAGCCAAACTTGCCCTCAAAGGCGTAAACGACATCGTTACCCGCCCTATCGAGCGCAATCCGGAACGCAAATACATTACTTTGGACAACGTTCAAGGCAATATTACCTTTGAAAACGTATCGTTCAAATATCAAGCCGACAACAACAGCGCCGTCGAAGATTTGCGCCTGACCATCAAACCGGGTGAAAAAGTCGGTATTTTGGGCCGTATCGGCAGCGGTAAAAGCACCATGCTCAAACTGGCCAGCGGTCTGTACGACACTGAAAAAGGCAACGTTACCCTTGACGGCGTCGATATGCGCCAACTTGACCCCAACTTCCTGCGCGATCAAGTCCTACTGTTGAGCCAATCGCCACGCCTGTTCCTCGGCACATTGCGTGAAAACATGGATTTGGCGCGTACCGGCAGCTACTCTACCGACCAAGACCTGCTGATTGCGCTCAACCGCTTCGGCCTTGACAAAATCATCCGCAACCATCCGCGCGGTTTGGATATGCCTTTAGGTGAAGACGGCTTGGGCTTGTCCGGCGGTCAAAAACAAATCATCGCCCTGGCACGCATGACCTTGCGCAATCCGAAAGTCGTCCTGCTGGACGAGCCGACCACCAGCCTGGACCAGGCTACCGAACGCATGGCGCTCAATGCCATCGCCCAATGGGGTCGCAACCGCACCATGCTTTTGGTAACCCACCGTCCGCAAGTGCTGCAAATCGTCAACCGCATCATTGTCATGGACAATGGTAAAGTCGTGATGGACGGCCCGCGTGACCTGGTATTGCAAAAACTCATGCAAAACGAACAGGCCAAAGCAGCCAACGTCAAACAACAACAGCAACAAGCTGTCAACGCCAAACAGCAACAACAAGCCGCCCCCCCTCAATCGGCAGCACAATAAAGCAAAAGGCCGTCTGAAACCTGCTTACCCTTTCAGACGGCCTGCCCTAATGGTTAAAATCCACCAAACACAATAAAGACACACGATTATGAGCCGCGAAAACAACGTCAAATCCAAAGACCTACACCTCATCAACGACCTCAACGCCGCCCTTCAAAAAGAAAAACACAGCGGTCAATTTTGGGTCATCATCCTTTTCTTCATTTTCCTGGTTGTCTTCGTTATTTGGGCTTACAACAGCCCGGTCGAAGAAGTGACCCGCGGCAACGGCAATATCATTCCCAGCAGCCGTGAGCAAGTGATTCAAAGCCTTGACCCCGGCATCGTAACCGAAATCATGGTTAAAGAAGGCGATATGGTCGAGAAAGATCAGATTCTGATGAAACTCGACGACACGCGCAGCTCCGCCGTTTTGCGTGAAAGCGAAGCCAAAGTCGAAAACCTCGAAGCCACCGTTGCCCGCCTGAAAGCCGAGGCCTACGGCACCAAGCTCTCCTTCCCTGACAGCGTGGGTCCCGAGCTTCGCCGTCGCGAAATCGCCGCCTACAAAGCACGCCGTCAAGCCATGACCGATGCCGTCAGCGGCCTTTCCCAAAGCAAGGCTGCGCTTGACCGCGAAATCGCTATTACCGCCCCCATGGTTGCCGAAGGTGTGGTTTCCGAAGTCGAACTCTTAAGAATGCGCCGTGAGTCTGCCGACTTGGCCACCCAAATTTCCGAGCGCCGCAACCGCTACAAAGCCGATGCCAACAACGAACTTTTGCAAGCCGAATCCGAGCTGGCGCAATCCAAAGAAAACGTTGCCATGCGCGCCGACCCGGTTGAACGCTCGCAAATCCGCGCACCTATGCGCGGCATCGTCAAAGGCATAAAAGTCACCACCATCGGCGGCGTTGTGAACGCAGGCGAAGACATTATGCAAATCGTCCCGGTTGACGACAAACTGCTGGTCGAAGCCTATATCCGCCCGCAAGACATCGCCTTTATCCGCACAGGCCAACCTGCATTGGTTAAAGTCAGCGCATACGACTACTCCATCTACGGCGGCTTGGAAGGCAAAGTTACCCTCGTTGGCGCCGATACCGTCAGCAATTCCATGCAAAACCGTGCCAATGACCTGAAACTCGACCCGAACCAAGTCTATTACCGCGTTCTCGTCCAAACCGAAAACAACTCCCTGAAAGACAAAAACGGCAAACCTATGCCGATTATTCCGGGCATGGTCGCAACGGTGGACATCAAAACCGGCGAGAAAACCATCTTCCAATACCTGATCAAGCCGATTACGCGCATGAAACAAGCGTTAAGCGAACGCTAATCGATAAACCAATAAAAGGCCGTCTGAAAATTTTCAGACGGCCTTTTATTTATGTTTTAAATACCTCCTTATCCGGCAGGCAAATTACTTCTCCTTAAAAGCAGTACCGACAAACATTCTTTTCGGATTGCCGCGCTCAACTTGATAGAGTTGCGCATGCTGCTCCTGCGCAAAATTTCCAGCCTGTCCGGCATGATGTTCCGCCAGCTTTTGCGCCAATAACATTACTGCCAATTTTTTATTGGCATGCTGGCTGCGTTCGCTCTCGACCCGCACGGAAATGCCGCTTTCTTTATGGGTAGCGCGGACGGCACTCTCGGTTTTATTGACGTGTTGCCCGCCTTTACCGCCCGAACGGCAGGTTTGAAACTCGATTCCGTTTTCAGACGGCATTTCATACATCTGCGGTATATCGGGCAAGCGGAAAACGCCTATATACCAATTTTTGCGCGGATGTTTCGGGCGGACGGGGCTGGGGCATACCCATTGGAGCGTCCCCTGCCAAGTTTGCGCCAAACTTTCGGCTTTCTGCCCTGCCAATTTGAGCGTCGCCGACAAAATGCCGTGCTTATCGGCGGTTTCGGTAACAAGTTCGATGTCAATGCCTTTTGCTTGGGCTTCGGCAAGCAGCTTGCCCAAGATGAAACGGGCAAATATACGGCACTCTGCCGGCCCTTGCGCGGTGGAAATTTGCAGATAAATCAATGGTGTATTCTGTTTCATCTTTACGCTCCACACTCGCCGCCGGTTTTATAAGTCAAAACAGGCTTAAACCGTGCGACCAATTCAATCAAACCTGCATTTTTCATAGCAGCAATAACGCTGTCGATGCTTTTATAAGCCTGCGGCGCTTCTTCAAAAATCAAGGCCTTATCCTGACAAACGACTACGCTGCCGAATTCGGTCTGGCGCAGGCTGTCGGCAGTGTATTTGTGCGACAGCCTGCCTTTGCATTCGCCGCGCTGCCACTTCCGACCTGCGCCGTGAGCCAAGGTATTCAACGAAATTTGGCAATCTTCGGCAGGTCGGACCAGATAGCTGTAATCGCCACGCGAGCCGGGTATCATGACCAAACCTTTATCGGTGGGCGTTGCGCCTTTTCGGTGCAGCCAACCGATTGTGCCGTCAATCTCGGTTTGTTCCAAAAAATTATGGTGGACATCGAGCAGGCATGTTCCTTCTGCGCGCCAACGGTCGAGCATTCTGGCCGCAATCAAACGGCGGTTAAGGCTGGCAAATTCCGGGGCTGCTTGGTGTTCGGCTAGATAAGCTACCGCCGCTTCGCCCTCTTCCGCCAAACCTTCATGCCCAAAGGCAGCAATATGGCGTTGCAAAATCTGCTGGCCCAATCCGCGCGAACCGCTATGTACCAACAGTTGCAGATGGTTTTCATCAAAATCGGGCGGAAGCAGATCGGCACGATAAACAGTATCAACAGTTTGCAACTCGGCAAAATGGTTGCCGCCGCCAATCGTACCGACGGCAAGGCCGTCTGAAAATTGGCGCATATCGACAGCATCGCCTAATAAATCGATCTGTTCGTCTTTGTCTAGCGGCGTATCGATGTTGCCGAGCTGTTTGGCGAGTTTGGCCGGTTTGAGTTTGGCCGCGCGTAAATCGGTCTGCCAAAATGCCATGCCGCAACCGATGTCGTTCCCAATCAGGGCAGGATAAAAATGACGGTTGCTGAAAAATGCCGCGCCAACCGGATAACCACGCCCTGCGTGTAAATCCGGCATTCCGGCAACGCGCAGCATATGCGGTAATCGGGCGGTGGTTTCAAGCTGTGCGACAGCGTTGCCTTCAATCCATGTATTTGAATCGGCAATAATTTGAATATGATGGGGATAATTGCCCATGTGTTTATGCTTTCTTTAAAACGGATAGAAACCGTCAGCAGATGACAATAAATATCCACCGTCTGCGAAATGTTCAGACGGCCTGGTTTCTAGCCGATAATCGTAGGGAAAGCAGCCCGAAGCGGGCGACATGGAATGCGAAAAGCGTTATCCGAAAATCAGACCGACGCTTGGGCTGCAAAGAATGTGATTGAGCGGATTGAAGTATTGCGTGTCATGGCTTGCTCCTTTCTTTGCATGAAAATATTAAAAACGTTCGGATTATAGAGGGTTCATTTCCAATCATGCAAACTTACTGACATTAATCTGCCAATAATGTTGCATAAATGGCAACTATTGAGAACATAATTTAGGCCGTCTGAAAAATTTTCAGACGGCCTTTGATACCCAATAATCCTTACAAAACAACGGTCGGATAAGAGCCGACAACTTTCACGAAGGAAGCGCGTTCGCCCAAAAGCTGCAAGGCTTTTTGGACATTTTCATCGCTTTGGTGGCCTTCGATGTCGATGAAGAACAGGTATTCCCACAAAACCGATTTGCTTGGGCGGCTTTCAAATTTGGTCATGGAAATGCCTAACTCGGTGAAAGGTTGCAGCAAAGCAGTAACGGCACCGGCACGGTTCGGCGCGGATACGACCAAAGAGGTTTTGTCGTTGCCGCTGCGGCCTGTGTCTTGATGGCCCATCACCAAGAAGCGCGTGGTGTTGTTCGGCTCGTCTTCGATACACTCGGCGGCAAAGCTCAACTGATAAATTTCCGCCGCGATACGTCCGGCAATGGCGGCCACATTCGGGCTGTCAGATTCGGCAACCAAACGCGCCGCTTCGGCATTGCTGGCCACGGCGATACGCTCGGCATTGGGCAGATTGCGGCCGAGCCAGTCGTTGCATTGCGCCAAGGCTTGGGCATGGGCGAAAACTTTGGTAATGCCGCTGATTTCGTGGTTATCTTTACGCAGCAGGTTGTGATGAATGCGGACAACCACTTCGCCGCAGGCTTTCAACGCGGTTACGGCCAGCAAGTCCAAAGTACGGCCCACCGAGCCTTCGGTCGAGTTTTCCACCGGTGCCACCAAATAATCGGCTTGGCGCGTTTCGACTTGTTTGAAGCAGTTGTCGATGGTGGTACACGCCATGGTGTGTGCGGCGTGGCCGAAATGTTTGATGGCGGCTTGCTGGGTAAATGTCCCCTTCGGGCCCAAATAGGCAATCGTCAGCGGACGCTCTACCGCCAAACATTCGCTCATAATCTCGCGAAACAGCCGGGTGACCGATTCATCCGGCAAGGGGCCGCGGTTCAAATCCTGAATCCGGCGCAAAACGGCTACTTCCCGTTCAGGACGGTACACCGCGCCTGTCCCTTTCAATTCGCCGATAGCATGCGCATGACCGGCGCGCTCGTTGAGCAAACGGAGGATTTCCGCATCAATGCTGTCGATGGCATTGCGGTGCGGCAATAATTGTTCGTCTATGGATGAAAGCATAAGCTGTCTCGCAATTTTGTGGGGGATATTTTGATTTTAACATTAAAGGCCGTCTGAATTCCGTTTTCAGACGGCCTCAACACTATCTTTATCTAACTTTATCGTCTATCAGGTTTGCAAACGCCTCCAATTCCATCATAATTAAGCCTTTTAAACGACAAGGCCTATTCCATGCACTCAGACGGACTGTACACCCGTTTTCTGCCCGATGAAGAAGCAACCCTGAAACTGGGTGAAGAATGGAGCAAGCAGCTTTCCGCTCCGCTGACTATCTACCTTGAAGGCGGGCTGGGTGCAGGCAAAACCACGCTGACACGCGGGATTTTGCGCGGACTGGGGCATACGGGCGCAGTCAAAAGCCCGACTTACACCATTGTCGAATCTTATCCGCTGGATACATTCACCCTCCACCATTTCGACCTCTACCGCTTTACCATGCCCGAGGAATGGGAAGATGCCGGTTTGGACGAATTGTTTGCGCCCGACAGCATCTGCCTCATCGAATGGCCGCAGCAAGGTGGGGAATTCACGCCTCCGGCAGACATTACCATTACATTGACGTACACCGATAAGGGCAGAACCTGCACCTTTTCCGCCCACACAAACCAAGGCCGAAAAAGTTTAGAATCATGGTCAAATTAACTAGAAGACACATTCTCCGTCAAGGCACAGGACTATTTCTCACCCTCACGCCCGTGGGGGCTGCATTGGCCAAACCGGCCTCTCCTGCGCAATTCCTTGCCGTCCGCATTTGGCCGGCGAACGCCTACACACGCGTTACCCTTGAGAGCAACCACCCGATGAAATACCAACATTTTATGTTGGACAACCCCAGACGGTTGGTCGTGGATATTCAAGGTGCGGAAATCAACAGTGTCCTGCAAGGCATTTCCAGCAAAGTGCTGTCTGACGACCCTTTCATCCGCAGCATCCGCGCCGGTCAAAATACGCCCAATACCGTGCGTATCGTCATCGACCTCAAACAAAGCACCCATCCGCAAGTCTTTGCGCTCGCCCCCGTCGGCAACTTCAGAAACCGCCTGGTTATCGACCTTTATCCGCACGGCGCAGATGCCAACGACCCGATGATGGCCTTGCTCAACGGCAGCGTCCCTAAACAACGTCCCAATACCAACACCGCATACGACACCCCAGCCCCTAAAAGCAACCGCGGCAGCGGCAACCGCCGCCCCGTGATCATGCTCGACCCCGGCCACGGCGGCGAAGACCCCGGGGCCATCGGACCGAGCGGCCTCAAAGAAAAAAACGTCGTACTCTCCATCGCACGCGAAACCAAAAAACGCCTCGAAGCCTTGGGTTACAACGTATTCATGACGCGCAACGAAGACATCTTCATTCCCTTGGGCATCCGCGTCGCCAAAGGCCGCGCGCGCAATGCCGACGTATTTGTTTCCATTCACGCCGATGCCTTTACCAGCCCGTCCGCACGCGGTACCGGCGTGTATATGCTCAATACCAAAGGCGCGACCAGCTCGGCGGCGAAATTCCTGGCCCAAACTCAAAACAACGCCGACGCCATCGGCGGTATTCAGACCAGCGGCAACCGCAACGTTGACAACACGATTTTAGACATGACCCAAACCGCAACCCTGCGCGACAGCCGCAAACTCGGACATTTGGTGCTGACCGAATTGGGTAAGCTCAACCAACTGCACAAAGGTCGCGTTGACGAAGCCAACTTCGCCGTCCTCCGCGCGCCGGATGTTCCGTCCATTTTGGTGGAAACCGCCTTCCTCTCCAACCCTACCGAAGAGCGGCTGCTCGGCAGCGAATCATTCCGCCAACAATGCGCCCAAGCCATTGCATCAGGCATTCAAAAATACATCAATACCGCCGTTTTACGACGCGGATAATGGCTTGATGAAACAAAGGCCGTCTGAAAAATTTTCAGACGGCCTTATCTTTTCAAGCAATCTATTTAACCGCACTTCCCTACCGCAGCCGGATAGACGGATACCTTCGTCTGCGTCAATGCAAACAGGTTTTCCAATTGCATTTGCGCCTGACGGTTGGCATGTTCCAAAATCTCAGCCTTACACGCGCTTTGCAACACCTGCCGTCTCGCCTCCTCCTGCACCGTCTTAAATACTGACTTATCCATAGGCAGCAAATTAAACGAGCCGGTCTGAATATCGTACACTTCGATATTTTCCAAATCCACGCTCAAAATTTCCACCGCCGGCAAGCTGATTAAGACCTTGTCGTCTACAATATTGACATTGTCCGCGCCTAATTTGTCCAAATCCAAACCGGCCAACACCTTGCCGCGCACAATAAAAATACCGCTTTGAGAATCCTGCCACAGCCTGCGCCAATCCCCTTTTTTCTCCGTACGGATAATCGTATCGATATAAAACGCCGTACTTTCCAAGCGGTTCATCTGCTTAATCTGCATCAAAACCCCTTCGCGGGACAAAACCTGATGTTCTTCGTTCTGACCATGCAGGGCATAAAACCAGCCGCCCACAGCCGTCAACGCACACAACACCAGCACGGCCAATCCGCGCCCAAACATTTTCATTTCAAACATCCCCCATTAAAATAATCATCAAAACATTCCCCATATTCTCCCAAAACCATCAATTTCAAGCCATATTCAGGCCGTCTGAAACAATAAATTTCATTACCAAAAAGTAATAAAAAAATCCCCACAAACAAAGTTTGCCTTTTGGTAAAGACAAGACTACAATCCATTACACACAATTCAACTTCATCCCATTATGAATACCACCGACCTGCGCCGCCACAACCTGCGGCAATGGATAACACAACACCACAACGGCCAGCAAACCAAGTTTGCCCAAGCCATCGCCATCAACCAAGGCGAGCTGTCCGCCCTGCTGAAAAACAAATCTTTCGGTGAGAAAAAAGCCCGAAAAATCGAGCAGGCAGCCAATATGCCCGACATGTGGCTGGATCAAGACCATCAAGACCGCCACGCCCCCACCATCAGCCAAGAAAGAAATACCATGTCCCACATCTCCACCATCCCCGAAATCCTAGCAGACATCAAAGCCGGCAAAATGGTCATCATCACCGATGCCGAAGACCGCGAAAACGAAGGCGACTTGCTGATGGCCGCCCAATTCGTTACCCCCGAAGCCATCAACTTCATGATCAAAAACGCACGCGGCCTGGTCTGCCTGCCGATGGACGGCGAAATGGTCGAAAAACTCGGCCTGCCCATGATGACCCAGAAAAACGGCGCACAATACGGCACCAACTTCACCGTCTCCATCGAAGCCGCCCACGGCATCACCACCGGCATTTCCGCCGCCGACCGCGCCCTGACCATTCAAACCGCCGTTTCCCCATCCGCCAAACCCGAAGACATCGTCCAACCCGGCCACATCTTCCCACTGCGCGCCCAAAAAGGCGGCGTACTCGTCCGCGCCGGACACACCGAAGCCGGTGTCGATCTGGCACAAATGAACGGCCTGATTCCCGCCGCCGTCATCTGCGAAATCATCAACGACGACGGCACCATGGCGCGTATGCCCGAACTGATGAAGTTCGCCGAAGAACACAACCTCAAAATCGGCACCATTGCCGACCTCATCGAATACCGCAGCCGTACCGAAAGCCTGCTTGAAGACATGGGCAACGCGCCCGTACAAACCCCATGGGGCGAGTTCCAACAACACGTTTACGTCGACAAACTCTCCGGCGAAACCCACCTCGCCCTTGTCAAAGGCACACCTTCCGCCGAAGAAGAAACCCTCGTCCGCGTCCACGAACCCTTCAGCGTCATGGACTTCATCCAAACCAACCCGCGCCACTCATGGTCACTGCCCAAAGCCCTTGAGCGCATCCAACAAGCCGAAAGCGGCGTCGTCATCCTCCTGCACCGCACCGAAGACGGCGCCACCCTGCTCGACCGCACCCTGCCCAAAGGCGCCAACCAAGCCTACAAATGGGACAGCAAAAGCTACGGCATAGGCGCACAAATCCTCGCCGGCCTCAACGTCAAAAAACTGCGCGTCCTCGGCCAGCCGTCATCCTTCACCGGCCTCACCGGCTTCGGCCTCGAAGTCGTCGGCTTTGAAGAAGCTGAAAAATAATCTTGCTTGATTGATTTTCAAAACAAATGAAACAAAAGATGGTATATAGCATTGTCAAATATGAATTTCGATTTATTTTATATTTAATTGTTTTTACTTAATATTTAGTTATTGCTTTTCCATCGAATGCAACAAGTCACGGCTGCTTTTACGGCAGCCGTTTTTTTGTTTGTTTTTGTTAAGCTATTTGATAGCGCATTTTTTCGAACGGCTTTTGTGTTTTATGGATGTAGTAGGCGATTTTGGCGAGTTTGCGCATCAAAGCAACAATTACGATCATTTTAGGCTTTTTAGATAAGTTTTGAACTAACTTAGGAAAGGCTTTAATTCGATAGGCGACAAGCGCGGGCATAAACAAGGCGCGTTTAAGCCGGCGGTGACCGTAGCGGCTTAATCTGCCTTTTTTATTTACGCTGGTTCCTGATTGTTCAATGCGCGGACTTAATCCGGCGAATGATACGAATTTGTTGGCCGTCTTAAATTGTTTGTCTGTGAGATGATTGAGCAGGATTGCAGCGGTATCTTTGCCTATACCGGGAATTGTTTGCAGATTTTTGTAATGCGTATTCAGGCTATCTTGTTGCTGAATCATGAGGTCTATTCGCTTGGCCGTTTGGTCTATCTGTTTGGCCAAGAGCAATATGATTGCTTCGTGTGTGGCACGAATAAAAGTATCTTTTGCGGCGTGCAGTCTGTTTTGACTTTCGTTTTGCTGTTGTTTGAGTTGCTGGAGCAGGCTTATCAGTTTATACAGAGTTGGGTTTTCAGACGGCTTGAACGGCGTAAGTTTGTCTAAATGGCGTTTTGTGTATTCTGCTATCAGCCTTGAATCGGCTTTGTCGGTTTTTGTATGGCTGAACTGGCTTTTTGAGTATTCTTTAATTTTCAGAGGATTTATAACGAAGACTTGATAAATTGCACTGAAATAGTCAGCAGCTTCTTCGTAATAAATGCCGGTTGCTTCCATGCTGATACTGATTTTGCGGATACGTTTGGATCGTATCCAGTCATTTAGTTTTTCGAAACCTTCGCAGGCATTGGCTATTTTAATATAGTCTACTTGGCCGCTGTTTCTAAGCAAAGTTACGTCTATGGTGTCTTTGGAAATATCGAATCCTATTACATTCATTGCATTTTCCTTATGATTCAGCCTGTTTGCACGGCTATGATGGTATTCAATCTTTAGGATAAATGGGCGATTCGGCATTTCTTTTGTGCAGCTTTTTGCTTTGGCCGTTTTACTGCCTAAACCGCCCAGGCTTTGTTTTGCGCTAAACAAAAACCTGTAAGCCGTCTAAATCAAACGGTTTACAGGTTTTAGCTTATAGAGAAAATGCGGACAATAGCGGGAGTTCCCGCACCCCGTGCTACTTTTTACCATATTGATTCCGCCTTTAGGGCTACATCAACACAGTAAAAAGCAGCTTGATTAATTAGATCCGACAGTCCCTCCACGTTGCTGGAATTGTTCTCCTGCCTCTACATAGCCGTCATACATGAGATTTTGCGGAGATTTTCCGCCAAGTGCTAAAACTTGACTATTGTCATTGGATTTAGCTTGGTTTTGGGGCTGTGTTGCCTGGGTAGTTTGGGTTTTATCTTTGTAAGGGTTAAATGGCAAACCGTTACGCACGTAGTCTTTGCACATTGTTTTTGTGATTTCTTTCAGCGGTGTACCTTGGTCACTGTAACAAGTACAGCCACTATTACCACCTTCGACGCAACCGGCAATATACTCAAATGTTTTGACTTGGCGTACATTGTCATAAAGCGGTTTGGATTCTGGTTTTTCGGCCAACTTTGGAATAAAGTCTGTCGGGTTTAGACTATTATCAATTTTGGCCGTTGGCTCGGTTTCCTTTGGTAATTCCATTTGCGACTGACTGGCGGCTGCTTCCTGTGGTTCGACCTGTTCTTGTTGGCCAGTGCCTTGCTGATAGATTTGATAAACGTTATAGCCTTTCCAAGCCATAAAACCCAAAATAGCTACTAAAGCCCAAACAGCAAGCGGAATTTGCTTTTTAAACTTCTGATGCTGGCTGGATGATTTGTAATATTTGAAAGCATCTTTAGGCGGTTTCCAACTAGCTGATTCAACACCGCTGACACCGGCGGGATTATCGAGGCTGGTAACGCATTTGTACCAAGAATACTGCTTCATACCTACTGCTTTACGCTCAAGGTGCGTATGTTTTGACACAAGATTACGGACAAATACGTCAAGCTGACTAGGGTGTTGGGTCATTAAAATAACCGTATGGCCGTAATGGCGAAGTTCGGTTAATTCTTGAATATAAGGCGGAACAGGGCGACCAGCAGCGCGTACAGGATAGGTATAGTGTGCTTCATCAACAATCAAGACGGCGCCTTGCGGAATAATATCTCGCAACGGTGCAGACATGATTTCTTCTTCAGTAAGTTCATGCGCGTTAAATTTTCGTTTATCCAAACCGTCAATATGGCAGAAATAAAGCGGACGATCTACTTCCGTACCGTCTTCAAGCTTCATTTTAAATAAGCCGTCTTCGTTGTTCAGAATCATGGATACTACGCGTGATGTTTTGCCAGTACCCATATTCCCTGTAAACAAATAAATCATAAAGCTACCTTGGCATAATAAAAGTTAATTTATTTAATGTATTCATTCCAATATAAAAGCTGAATGCGCCGAATAAATAACCAAGACCTTGGCCAAAACCACCGATTAAAAGTAAATTAAGAATATCAGACGGCATGGAATTGATTGCATTTAGGGTGTAATCTTTAAATTTATTTAGCGCAATAATATAGCCTGCATATGTTACAAACGTCATGCCAGTAGCAATAATTATTCTGACAATTAGCATTTTGAGCAAAATTGCCAATAAAGGTATAAGACCTGCAAGTAATGGCATAAGTACCTCTTATTTCCTTAAAGACCCGAAAACAATAAACGCGGACATGATGATGAATCCGAGCAGAACTGCAAAACGGACTTTTTCCATGAAAACGCAGAGCGGTTCATAGCTGATTTGTACCGGCTTTCCCCAAATGTTGAAACTTTTTGGCTGAGGACAAACGCCATTTGGCGGCAAGAAATTGTCACTGTTCCATGTGCTTTCATCGGTTACTTGAGGAATGTTAATGGCATCAAACATACCTTCTTCAGGTTTACCCATTTTGTCACAAGCTAAAATGTCTGGAAAAAAATCACAAAGTAAGCCTTTTGATTCTTCTTTCTTGTCATTTTTTTTATTTTCTTTTCTTTTATCTTTATCAGATGGATCATCATCTGGATCAGGTTTATCATCCGGACGTTTATCAGGCTTATCATCTGAATCAGGATTATCATCAGGTTTTTTATCGGGCTTTCCATCAGGATTAGGCGCAGGATCTGGATCAGGCTTTGTATTTGGTGCTTCAGATCCGCCCGGTGTTAAATCAGGACGTTGAGTAGTTGCGACTTCTGCCGTTGTATTGCCGTTTGAATCTTGGCCGAATGTAATAGTAATTTGAACCGGTTTGCCGTTTTCGGGGGTAACAGGGCCAATGGTTACAACTGTACCGGCAGGTACTTTAATTTTTTCTTTATATTCAGGTTTGCCCGCACCTTCTACAAAGGGTGTTGGATTTCCGTCAATAATAGAAGTGGCAATATTTAAAAATTCATCCTCTTCTAAAATTTTTGTTAAAGCTCTATTTTGAAAATAATAACCATACCTAGATGGTTTACTGGTTTCACAAGCTACGCCATCGAGCCAAAAACAATTTTTAAAATAAATATCTGGTTCATTAGGTTTTATGACATTATCAAAATACTTTTTAAATTCTGATTCAACTTGCATTACTAATAATTGTTGAGCTTGTTTTTCACTAATGCCGCCTTTACTTAATGCACGCATAACAGATGTATCAACGCCTACACAGGAATCTTTATCAGTCGTACATAAAGCATCTTTATAAACTTTTAAATACTCGTTGCTTACATCATTGTATTCATATCCAGCAGATTCAAGAGACGGATTAACGGCCTGATATGCTTCGTAGGCAAAATAGGCAGCCGTACCCCAACCACTTAAACGTGTTCCTAATGCCGCGCCTCTTTTTACCAGTTGAAATGCGCCCGAAAGGACGGCTTTGCGGGATACTCTGGCTTCTAACGTTACGGGGACAGTTGAGGCAGAGCGGAGACCGGTGGAGGCTTCACGGACATGAAGTGATTTGTCGAATCTAGACTGATACTCTTGATCAATTCCACCACCAATAATTTTCCAAGGTCTGAAACCATTTTCATTAAATTTTTCAGTCAAAGGATAGGCTAATTTACCGTTTCTAACTTGCAAATCACCAGCAAAAGATTCAAAGCTCAAACCTAATAGAAAAATTATTGTCAAAACCCGTAACATTTATTTCACCATTTCCAATAGTGAAAACTGAATTATCTTTAAATAAAACTTCAAAACATGCCTTATTGAAATTTATTCTATTGAAAAAATTCTGACATTTATCTAAAGAGAATTTTTTCAAATATCCAGTTTCTTCTAAATATGAATAAAATACAAAAGATAAAGGTTTTTCTAAATAGAATTTAGATAATTCATCTAATTCAAATTCAGTTATATAGAAAAAATCCTTTTCATTCTTTTCTAACATAATCCTAACTTTCGTAATGGTTGCTGAAAGTTAGATTTTGCCATTACCCGAATAGGGTATCAATCCTTGAATAAAATCGCCCCTATCAAAACAGGTACTACAAGCCCCAAGTAAAAGTAGTAATCCATCATCTCAAGACCCTTTTTAGGACGGATACGAAATACACCGCTGCCATTACGCCGAACAAGAGCCATCCTGTATCCAAACCGCTTTTCAGATTTTCACTTGGATCGCATTTGGGCAAATCGGCTTTAATCGTCTGTCCGTTGAGTTTCCATAATGTGCCGTTGTACTCAGGTTTGATGATTTTTCCGTCTTGGGTTATTTGAGGTACTACCAAGCTGAAATAGACGTTTTCAGCTTGGCTTTGCTCAAGACATTTATTCCCGACTTGGTAGTACATCTTAATTACCTATTAGCGCAACAAGCGTTTGACAATGGCAATTACGAACAAAGCGGCAAATACGCCGACTACCAGCCATCCTGCTTCAAGGCCGTCAGTTTTTGCGGCTTCAATGGATGATTTTGCACCTTCATCAAGAGCGGCATAGGCTTGTGTAGCCAAAGCCAGGGGAGCAGCGGCAACAACGGCCAGTTTTGCGCCGTATTTACGGCAGGCATTCATAATTTTCATAATGTTTTTCCTTTTAAAAGTGTTTGGCGGAAATGATGATGTTTTTTCCAGCGACCGCCGAACGCTGAAAATCAGTCTTTCAAAAATCCGAATACGACAAATTCGTATTGGTTGCCGATTTCTTCCAAGCCTGCGTTAATCGCTTCTTCGAAGTCGTAGAAATAATCAGCATTGGTTATTAATTTGGTATGTCCGATATCGCCCGTTTCAGGGGAGAGATACAGAAAGTCCCCTGTTGATACGGACTGGACAACATAGACTTTCTGCATTCAATCAGCCTTTCTTAACGGGTTGGAAACCGATTACTTTCAGTTTTTGAGTCTTGCCCGTAGTGACGATTTCTACGTTGAGGTTTGCTTCGATCGGAAATTGGGCGTTTCTGAACTGCTCGAAGTTGGCAGAGCCGCCAAAATCGTATTCAGTGGTAGAGCTGCCCAGTGCGTTGCCTTGAGAGCTGTCTAAGGGTGTGGCGACAATCAGGCGGCAATAGTCGAAGTTCTTGCCTTCGATTTGTCCGTTGAATTTTTTAACGCCGACGATGTGGCCTTGAAGTTGGATGTTCATTTTTAATTTCCTTTTGTGATACGTCTTTGCGGGCAGACGATTTAAGCCCATGAAATCGGTAATCTTGCAAAATTTTCGTAAATGAAGTTGTTATAGCTTTCTTCATCATTGACTTGTTTTTGCTGTTCAAGCTGCTTTTCCAAACTTACGTAATATTCGTACATGTCGTAAGGGTCTTTATACGGTTTGAATGCTGGCTGATTATGAATGGCTTGTGCTTTCAAAAACGCGCAGTCATATGCTTCGGGAGCTAAAGACTTGGGCAACTTGTGATGATTCGGCTCAATCAGTTCAAACAGTTTGGCTTTGTCCAATTCGGGAAAGATGAATTTCAGACCGTTGGCCGCACGTCCAAACTGTTTCTTAACCCATTCAAGATAACGGTCAGCTGAAATGACTTTGTCTTCTTTAACCGCATGTATGCGCGTTGCCTTTTGAGCGAAGCGTTCGCAAATCGGATATGCGCCGCCGAAATATTCGCCCGGATTCTGTAAAACTTCGAAAGGGATAACGATGTCTTTTGCTTTGAATTCAATTTCAAAGCGCGTCCATGTACTTGTTTTATCGCCCAACTGCTTGCCTTTTTCATAGACGCGGACGTATTTGGACGATTCACGTGAGCCGATACCGTAAGTCTTGCCTTTTGTCATTTTGGATTCATCGTCTTCTTCCCAGTCAGATCCCAAACATTCGCCTTTGGGTTTGACATGATGGCAGGTAAACAGACCTTTATTGCGGTCTTCACGGGCTTGGTTCGGGCTGTATTCGCCGTTGAAAAAGTCTTTGGCTACGTCAACGCGGGTAATTTTTGGGCGTATTGCGTTAGTCAGAAATGCGAAAAGTCGGGATTCCCAGCCTTCTTTTGCGACGCCGCAACCTGTGCCGGTCAGTTCGAAAAGAATGGTATTTTGTTGGCCGCCAAAATGGACGCGACCGTACAGGGCGTCTTCTGAACCCATCAACCAGCAACGCTCATAAAAACGACCGCCCGAGCCTTTGGATTCTTTGTAGATGCCGAAACCGAAAACTTCTTCAGAAAGCATGGATGCGGCACGGATGAAATCTTCATCTTCCAACAGACTTACACGGACGCCGTATTTGTCGAAAAAGGTTTTTTCATGAAATGAAAAGCTGATTTGGTCGATAAAGGCGGAATCGGATACACCGCGACGGAGCGGAACACCTAACAGATTGCCTTTGCCGTCCAAGATGTAGGTTTCGTAACATTCAAAGGATTCTTGGAATGCTCCGGCGTCTTCTGATTCTGTACCCCCCCTGTTAGATGAGGGGGGCGCCATGGGCGCGCGTGAATCCGCCTTTGGCGTGTCGCTTACGCTGCCACCGCCAAAGGCGGCTATACGCGCTTTTGTATTCAGTTCCTTTTTCATTGGAGATGCTCCTTATTCATGATTCCACTTACATATAAACGACCATATTCGTTAGCGGCGTTTTGTGCATGAAAAAGGTGATCTGGAGAAGAAATAGGGAAATTGATGGTTTTAAGACATTGTGTGCGGTCTTCATCATCTTTGAAGATGCGCACAATAAAAGATTTTGGGAATGTTGGAGGTTCTAGGTTGACTGTGTAGAAGACGATGCACATAAAAAAGCCCCTTTGTTAAAGGGGCTTTTTTATGTTAAAAATGCCCCTGTGATAGGGCGCAATATATAAGGCCGTCTGAAAGCTTTCAGACGGCCTTTTAAGTTTGTTATCCAATTCAAAACAGCGAATATAAAAAAAGCCGATACACCTTTCCGATGTATCGGCTTTCGCTATCTGCTCAACGCTTAATTTTTGCCGGGCAGTTCTTTTTCGCTCAATGGTTTGATGTACCAAATATCGCGGCAGTAGTCGGCGATGGAGCGGTCGGATGAGAAGAAGCCCATGTTGGCGATGTTGATCAAGGCTGATTTGCGCCATGCGGATACGTTGCGGTAGTGTTCGTCCGCTTTGTATTGCGTGTCGATATAGCTGCGGAAATCGGCCATCAGTTGATAGAAATCGCCGTATGGTTGCAACACGTCGTTGTAGCGGTTTGGCTCTTCCGAAGAGAAAGTGCCTTGGCTGATTTGGTTGACGACGCGGCGCAGGTCGCTGTCTCGTTCGATATAGCTTAACGGGTCGTAACCGTTACGGCGGAGTTCTTCGACTTGCTCGACGGTGTTACCGAAGATAAAGCAGTTGTCCGCGCCGACTTTTTCCAAAATTTCGACGTTCGCGCCGTCCAGCGTACCCATGCAGAGCGCGCCGTTGAGGGCAAATTTCATGTTACTGGTGCCGGATGCTTCCGTACCCGCCAGTGAGATTTGTTCGTGCAAATCGGCGGCCGGGATGATGATTTGGGCGAGGCTGACGCTGTAGTTCGGGATGAACACAACTTTAATCAGGTCGCGGATACGGGTGTCGTTGTTGATGACTTTGGCAACGTCGTTAATCAGTCGGATGATTTTCTTCGCCATGTAATAGGCGGAAGCGGCTTTACCGGCAAAGATGAACACGCGCGGCTGCCAATCGAAATCCGGGTTTTCCAGGATTTTGTTGTAGCGGTCGACGATGTGCATCACGTTCAACGCTTGACGTTTGTACTCGTGGATACGTTTGATTTGGATGTCGAAAAGTGCATCGGTATTGACCTTGATGCCCAGCTCGGTTTCGATGTATTTGGCAAGGCGCTCTTTGGCGGCTTTTTTCACTGCGCCGAACTCTGCCTGTACGGAGGCATCGTCCACTTTGTCGTTGAGCTTGGTCAGGTTGTCCAAATGCAGGCGCCAGTCTTCGTTGCCCAGATGTTTGTCCAAGAATTTGGTCAGGCCTGGGTTGGCGATGTTGATCCAGCGGCGCGGGGTTACGCCGTTGGTTACGTTGGTAAAGCGTTCCGGGAATACTTTGGCAAAGTCAGCGAAGATGGATGTGGTCATCAAATCGGAGTGGATTTTAGCCACGCCGTTGACTTTGTGCGAACCGATCACGGCAAGCCATGCCATGCGGACGCGACGGCCGTGGGTTTCGTCAATGATGGATACGCGGCGGACAAAGTCGTCGTCGAAGTTGCCGATGGCGCGTAAGGCATTGAGGAAGTAGGCGTTGATTTCAAAGATGATGTCCAAATGGCGCGGCAGCAGACGGCCCATCAGGTCAACCTGCCAGGTTTCCAAGGCTTCGCTCATCAATGTGTGGTTGGTGTAAGAGAAAATCTTACAGCACATATTCCATGCTTCAGTCCATTCGATGCCTTCTTCGTCAATCAGGATACGCATCAATTCTGGAATGGCGAGTACCGGATGGGTGTCGTTCAAGTGGATGGCGACTTCGTCCGCCAGCGTGCGGATGCTTGGGAAACGGCATTTGTGGCGTGCAACAATATCTTGAACGGAAGCGGAAACCAAGAAGTATTCTTGCTTCAGGCGCAATTCGCGGCCGGAATCGGTAGAGTCGTTCGGATAGAGGACGCGCGAGATGTTTTCGTCGCTGTTTTGTGCGCGAACGGCAGAGGCATAGTCGCCTCGGTTGAAGTCGGCAAGGTCGAACAGGTTGCCTGCGTGCGCAGTCCACAAGCGCAATGGGTTGGCACATTCGCCGCCATAGCCCGGAATAATTTCATCGTATGCCCAAGCGGAGATTTCTTCGCTCGGCTGCCATTCTTTTTTGTTACCCAAGTTCAATACTTGGCCGCCGAAACGGACGGAATATTGTTTGTTCGGACGGGCAAACTGCCATGCCAAATCTTGGTCGAGCCACAAATCGGGTTTTTCAACTTGTTGGCCGTCCACGATTTCTTGTTTGAACATACCGTATTGGTAACGGATACCGTAGCCCATGGCAGGAATGCGCAGGGTTGCCAAAGAGTCGAGGAAGCAGGCGGCCAGACGGCCCAAACCGCCGTTACCCAAACCCGGATCTTCTTCTTGTTCGCAGACATCGGCAAATTCTTTGCCCAGTTGTTTGAAGGCTTCTTCAAACTCGGCATAAACGCCTTCGTTAATCAACGCGTTGACAAACGCACGGCCGAGCAGGAATTCCATAGACAGGTAATAAACCATGCGTTTGCTGTTGTCGATGTGGGCGCGGCGTGTTTTGAGGAAATCCTCGGCAATCAGGTCGCGTGCGGCCAACATGGCGGCGTTGAGCCATTGGTGTGAAGTTGCTTCTTTAGGATCGACGCCCAAGATGAAAATCAACTTGTAAACAATGGACTTGCGGATGGTTTCTGCATCTGGTTTGGGCATAACGTAATCGTAGCCGGAGATGGGGAGTTTTTGCTTAGCCATGGAAGCCTTTCTTTCATTTGAGGCACTTGGACAACGCGCCTGATGGTTTATAGAAACAACGTTATTCAGTTTTCAGACGGCCTGAAGAAGTATAAATGCCGTCTGAAAAATTTATAGGTAGGTTTGTTTCAGGTTTGATACGGATTATACCTGAAGGATTCAACTCCGTATTATTTTTTCTTTATAAAACATTTAATTACAAATTAAACCACTCATCATCTCATCGGCATTTCCATTTATGCCATGCAAGCTTCGGCCTAACGGATACAGACAAAATATCAAAGAGTTAACAATATAACGGCTTAGTTTTCATTTAATTCGTTTTATGTAAAACCCAAATCCCCATGTGTTCGACAACACATTTCCCAGCCTCTTCGTAATTAAATTTCCCAGATGGTACGCAAGAAATTTCCCAATTGCCTTGAGGCAGGTTAAATAACTGACGACTACGTTTGGCATTGACCAACAGCAGCCATTCATCATCCAAAACAACCTGAATCGCCTTGCTGCCCCTGTTGTGCCAACAATATTCGGTCATCGGGCTACCGTCGGCATTGAGCCATTGCACACGCTCTTTTTCCCACCAGCAATCATCTGTCAGCAGCTTGATTCGGCTGCGTACGCGTATCAGCGCTTGAGTGTAATTTTGCAACTCATGAGGCTCATTTTGCCAATCCAACCATGTAATCGGATTATCTTGGCAGTAGCTGTTGTTGTTGCCTTGCTGACTGTTGCCGAACTCATCGCCTGCCAAAAGCATGGGCGTACCGTTGGATAAAAACAAGGAGGCAAGCAGCGCTTTGGAGGTGTATTCGCGGTTGAGCAACACCTCTTCATCATCGGTTTCGCCTTCTACGCCGTGGTTGTAGCTGATGTTTTCATTATGCCCGTCGCGGTTGTTTTCGCCGTTGGCTTCGTTGTGTTTTTCGTTATAGCTGACCAAATCGCGCAGAGTGAAGCCGTCGTGTGCAGTGATGAAGTTAATGCTGGCGGACGGGTGGCGGCCGCTGTGGTTGAAAATATCGGACGACCCGGCCAAACGTTCGGCAAATGCGCCCAAATTGCCGCTTTCCCACGACCAAAACGCGCGCATATCATCGCGGAAACGGCCGTTCCATTCGGCAAAAGGTTGAGGGAAATTACCCAAGTGATAGCCACCCTCGCCGATGTCCCATGCTTCGACAATCAGCTTCAAACCGGCCAAAACCGGGTCTTGATACAAGACTTGGAAAAAACGGCCATACGATTGGAAATCGGGCTCGCGTCCCAATACGGTTCCCAAGTCGAAACGGAAGCCGTCGACATGAAACTCTTCCGCCCAATAGCGCAGGCTGTCTGCCGCCCAACGGGTAACGTCACGCCGGACAATATTGAGCGTATTGCCGCAACCCGACCAGTTTTCATAATTGCCGTAAGGGGTGTGCCAATACCATAAGGTGTTGTCGATACCGCGCTGACACAGCATCGGGCCTTTGTCGTCCTGCTCGGCCGTGTGGTTGTACACGACATCCAAAATCACTTCCAAACCTGCCTGATGCAGTGCTTTGACCGCTTGTTTAAATTCTGCCGCCGCACGTTCGGGATTGTCGGCATAAGACGGCTCGACGGCAAAATGGGAATAAGTGTTGTAGCCCCAATAATTGCTCAAGCCCATTTGCTGAAGATGGTATTCATCCAGATGAAAATGAATCGGCAGCAGCTCGACCGTCGTTACCCCCAATTCTTGTAAATAGGCCAAAACCCGTTTATCGCACAAGGCTTTATAAGTGCCTGCGTACTTCAAATCGGGGAATTGCTTGGTCAACCCTTTGACATGAGCTTCATAAATAACGGTTTTGCCCCACGGTATTTCCGGACGGCAATCTTTGGCCCAATTGAATCGGCTGCGTCCGACCACGATGCTTTTCGGCGCAACGGCGGCATTGTCGCGTTCATCTTCCGGCCTGAACCATGCCATTTCTTCGGCGTTACGGTAGCTTGGTTTGCCGTCAATTTTTTTGGAATACGGATCAATCAGCAATTTGTTGGGATTGAAACATGAGCCGTATTCTGCGTTTTCACGTCCATACACGCGGAAACCGTATCGCTGCCCCGCCTTAACATCCGGCACAAATCCGTAAAATACCGAACCGCGCCGCGAAGGCATCTCCAAACGGGTTTCTTTATCCTTATCAAACAGACACAATTCGACCTTTTCGGCATTGATGGAAAACAAGGTGAAATTCGCGCCCTTGCTTGTCAGGGTTGCGCCCATGGGATAAGGCTTGCCTTCCTCGATATGCCATGATTTGGCAGACATAGAATGATTCCTTGGTATGTATTTGGTTTCGTGTCCAATATAAGGCCGTCTGAAAACCTTTCAGACGGCCTTGAGTCATATTGATGTCACTATCTTTTAATTTTCAGCTGATTGGGCAGGCAGGATGCCCACCCTCAAAGTTGATTTACGCTTCTTCTTTGACTGCCGCCTGATACAGGTAAACGGTTGCCAACGGCGGTACGGTCACAGACAGGGAATTTGGTTTACCATGCGACCAAACTTCTTCTGTCTCCACCGTTGCACCGGCAGAAACGCCGCTGCCTTTGTAATGCAGGTCGTCTGAATTGAGAATTTCGCGGTATTCGCCGGCAGAATTCACGCCGAAGCGGTAGCCTTCGCGTACTACTGGCGTGAAGTTGCTGATGACGATAACGCGGTTGCCTTCGCGGTCGCGTCTCTCGAAGACAAATACGGAATTATTGCCGTCATCGGCAACCAACCACTCAAAGCCTTCAGGCCATTGGTCCAATTGGTAAAGCGGTGCGGTGTCTTTATAGACATGGTTCAATTCGCGCACAAAGTCTTGCACGCCTTTGTGCCAGCCGCCCTCTTGCTCCAGCAGGAACCAATCCAGTCCTTCGTTGTAGTTCCACTCGCGGCCTTGTGCAAACTCGCTGCCCATAAACAAGAGTTTTTTGCCAGGGAAACCGTACATAAAGCCGTAGTAGGCGCGCAGGTTGGCAAATTGCTGCCAGCAGTCGCCGGGCATACGTCCGAGCAACGAACGTTTGCCGTGCACGACTTCATCGTGTGAAAGCGGCAGAACAAAGTTTTCGCTGTACTGGTACATCATGCCGAAAGTCATTTTGTTGTGATGGTATTTGCGGTTGATAGGGTCTTCCATCATGTAACGTAAAGTATCATTCATCCAGCCCATATTCCATTTGAAGCTGAAGTTCAAACCTTCTTGACGGGTTACATTGGCGAATGAAGTAGATTCTTCGGCAATTTCGGTCGCAGCCGGAACTTCTTCTTTCAACATGGTGTTGGTATCGCGCAGGAAAGCGATGGCTTCAAGGTTTTCATGGCCGCCGTATTGGTTCGGAATCCACTCGCCGTCTTTGCGCGAGTAGTTGCGGTAAATCATCGAAGCAACCGCGTCAACGCGGATACCGTCGAAACCGAAACGTTCTATCCAATACAGGGCGCTGCCTTGCAGGAAGTTTTTCACTTCATTTCTGCCGAAGTTGTAAATCAGGGTGTTCCAGTCTTGATGGTAGCCTTCGCGCGGATCGGCGTGTTCGTACAGCGCGGTGCCGTCAAACTTGGCCAGGCCGTGATCATCGGTCGGGAAGTGGCCGACCACCCAGTCGAGGATAACGCTGATGCCTTCGTCGTGCGCGGCTTTAATCAATGCGCGCAATTCTTCCGGCGAACCGAAACGGCTGGTCGGCGCATACAAACCGGTTGCCTGATAGCCCCATGAGCCGTCAAACGGATATTCGGAAACAGGCAAAAACTCGATATGGGTAAAGCCCATGTCTTTGACGTATGCCACCAGCTCTTTGGCGAGCTGTTCGTAAGTCAGCCAGTAATTGTTTTCCGGATTGCGCTTCCACGAACCCAAATGCACTTCATAAATGCTGATCGGCGCATCAATGGCATTGGCGCGGGCGCGGAAGGCCGGTTCTTCCACTTCGTCAGGCAAACCGCGCACGATAGATGCCGTGGTCGGGCGCAGTTCCGCACCGAAAGCATACGGGTCGGCTTTTTCACGTACATTACCGTTGGCATCGCGGATTTCAAATTTGTAGAGGGCGTTGAGTTTGACGGCAGGGATGAAGATGTCCCAAATGCCGTTGTCGCGGTGGAAACGCATCACATGGCGGCGGCCGTCCCAGTTGTTGAACTCGCCGATAACGGAAACGCGTTGCGCATTTGGCGCCCAGACGGCAAAGCGTACGCCCTTCACGCCGTCCAACTCGGCAAAATGCGCGCCTAAAGTCTCATAAGGACGCAGGTGTTTGCCTTCGGCCAACAGCCAGGAATCCATGTCTTGCAACGCAGAGCTGAAATGATAAGGGTCTTCTTCAATCACAGGCTCAGTGTCTTCGGTGTAACGGATACGCAAAGCGTAATCGGGCGCATCATCGGGCAAGACGGCCACAAAGAAACCGCGTTCATCAATTTTTTCAGACGGCACAATGAGTTCGCCGCTGCGGCGGTTCACGATATCCACGCTTACTGCACCGGGAATCAAAACGCGTACCACTTCATCGCCCTCTGCAAGGCGGTGTCGTCCCAGATAAGCGAACACATCGCTATGGGTGGCAAGAAACAGGCTTTCGACCGTATCGCGCTCGATTTGGTCAAGTTCATGATAAGTCTTGATTTGGCTGTTTGTTTTCATGCGTACCTCGTCAATAATGGCAAGTTGGCCGCCCATGAGGCGGTGTTGTAGGAAATCTTCCAAAGAAACCGGCATTTTTTGCGCCCAGTTCGGATAGCCTTCGGTTACACCCGGGACATTCAGATTGTCAATGACGCCCAGCAGGTTTTCCAGTTGTACGGCGTAAAGCTTGCTGCGGCTCAATGCGCCGTATTTATGCAAAGCCTCCAGCAAGGTTTCATCGGCTTTTGCCGGCATTTGTACGTCTGCACCCAGACAGCCGGTTTCTTTCAATTTATCCAGCAAATCGGCTTTATCGTGTTCGCGCTCGTCCAAGGCTGTCTGAAAAGCGGCTGCATCGGGCAGAGTACCGAGTTTGAACATCGTATCCAAATCTTTGCCTGTCCAATAGCCTGCCAAAGGCGCAACATCGTGGGTGCTGATGACCGTAATCGCCTGCTCGGGGTATTCTTCCGGCAATTGGAAACCGTTCCAGCCCTTGCTGAAATACATTACTTTGTAAGAGAACACCTGATAGCGGTTGAGCAGATGGCGGGCTTGATCGGGTACCGTCCCCAAATCTTCGCCGATGATGACGCAGCGGTTGCGCCGGCTTTCTAATGCCAAAATAGCAAACATCACTTCGGCATCGTAATGCACATATGCGCCGAAATCCGCTGTTTTACCGTTTAACACCCACCACAAACGACACAATGCCATTACATGGTCGATCCGCAATACGCCATACAGGCGCATGTTTTCGCGCAACAGATGGGCAAATTTTTCATAGCCCGTATGCTTCAACATCAACGGATTAAGCGGCGGCAAATCCCAATTCTGCCCTGTCGGCCCCAAAGGATCGGGCGGCGCGCCGACTGACAAATCCATACAATAATCTTGGCGGTTTAACCAAGTATCCGCGCTGCCGCGCGCCACGCCGACTGCCAAATCGCCGTAAATGCCGAGTTTGACACCGTATTCGACAGCGGCTTGGTTGACTTCGCGCAACTGCTCCGCACAAAGCCATTGCAGCCACATATAAAAACGGATTTCACGTTCATGGCTGCGCGCGAATTTTTCTACCGCTTCGCCATCAGGCTGATGAAATTCAGACGGCCATGACTGCCAACCTACTTGCCCGGGTCGGCTGTAATACTGGTCCAAAGCCTCAAACAAACCGAAGCCCTGCAAAGCTTTGCCTTTTTCTAATACAAACGCTTCAAATGCAGCGCGTTCATTTTCTGCAGCCTCGCAAGTATCCTGTTCAAACGCGTTAAACGCCATGTGCAGCGCATCACGCTTGCACGCCCAAACCGCGGTATAAGTCACCGTTTCCGTGATACGCAAAGCAGCGATGCGCTGACGGATTTTCGGTTGTGCCAGCCAGTTTTTCAGTTGCTCGTTATAAGTGAACGCACCGACTTTCTCAACATCCAAATAAATCAGATTGAGCCATTCGCGCGAAGAAGGGCTATACGGGCTGGCAAAGGCAGGCTTGCTGGTAAACAAGGCGTGCAAAGGGTTGATACCGACAAAATCCAGCTTTTTTTCCGCCGCATATTTCATCAGGTTCAGCAAATCAGTAAAGTCGCCTATGCCCCAGTTGCGCTCAGAACGCAGGCTGTACAAATGCATGGTTAAACCATTCATCCGTCCGCCATTGGCAAGCAGTTTAGGCTGATAAACCGATTCAGGCGCAACAATCAGGCGTACAAGGCAACATTTGCCACCGGTCTCGGCCGACAAGGTGTAATAACCGCAAGCCAGTTGGGGCAGCTTAATCCAAAGCGTATCGTTGTCGCCCGGATACAAAGTCAAGGTCTGGCACTCATTCGCCTCATCAATCAATACGACCGCTTCCGCACCATGAAATTCAGACGGCATCTGTAAAGATTCTTCGCCGTTTTCATGCGCAACCATCGTATTCAGATAAAGGCCGTCTGAATCCGGTTTGCTTTTGTCCAAAACAGCAACGATCGATTCCAAAACTTCAGGTTTGGTCGCATGATATGTACCGTTGATGTCGTGGTAGCCTAAATCAATACCGGCCTCTACAGCCTGCTGCTCCAATGTTTCACTCATTGCATTCTGCCTGTTTTACCAATATCTGAATCTTAATACAGATTTTGTCGCACCGTGATATGTAATTCATTGTAGTCTCTAACAAAATCCATATTTCCCCGCTTGATTTGACCTGAGCCAAAATTTCCTATTTATCTGTCTTGTAAAAACTTAAAGGCCGTCTGAAAAGGAAGGTTTCATTCCTTTTCAGACGGCCTTTATCATGCTTCAAGCCTGATTAGTGGTGGTGATGACCGTGCGGACCGTGTACGTGACCGTGGGCAATTTCTTCCTCAGTCGCATCGCGCACGCCCTCAACAGTCGCTTTGAACAATACTTTCATACCGGCCAAAGGATGGTTGCCGTCCACCACGGCTTTGCCGTCGGCAACATCGGTTACACGATAAATCAATACATCGCCGGTTTCCGGATCATCGGCTTCAAACATCATGCCGACTTCAACTTCAACAGGGAACACGCTGACATCTTCAATGCGCACCAGCTCAGGATCTTGTTCGCCGAAAGCATCATCGGGCGACAAAGCCACTTCGACGGTATCGCCTACATTTTTGCCGTGCAACGCTTCTTCCACCAAAGGGAAAATACCGTCATAACCCCCATGCAAGTAAGCAATCGGCTCTTCGGTTTTGTCCAACAACTGGTTGTTGGCATCGTACATTTCATAATGCAGGGAAACTACGGAATTTTTAACAATAGACATCATGTCGTCCTTAATCAATATTTATAAAGTCAAGTTCAGGCTATTCTATCACAGCTGTAACTAAACAATCGGTTTACCTTAAACAAATCCTTTTGGCGAATACAACAAAACCGAAAAAGTCCATATAAAAAAACAAAATTGAATGATTCCAATCCATAAAAGTTGCTTTTTCACAACACAAAGTTGCTAAATTACAAAAATTTCCCTAAACGCAAAAACATTCCAAACCCTTAAAACCTATAACAAATAAAAATACACAACTCATTGAATACAATTTATTTTTAAAATCTTCATTAATAATGAATATTTTCAGATGATTTTTCGCGCGCCAATATGATTTACATTATTTTCACTATTTTCGTATTGATTTTAGCCAACAAACGGTTACGCAACGTTGCATTGACCTATCCCGTGGGGCATAATATCGAAAAATTCAGCAATGAATTTCTACTGTATAGGCCGTCTGACGGCTATTTTTAGTTTAAATCGATTTAAAAAAGGTTCTTAAAAATGAAAAAATCTCTGTTCGCTGCTGCTTTGTTGTCTTTAGCTTTGGCCGCTTGTGGCGGTGCTGATAAAGCTGCTGAAACTGCTGCTTCTGCCGCTTCTGCTGCTTCCGAAGCCGCTGCTTCTGCTACTGAAGCTGCTGCATCTGCTACTGAAGCTACCGCTTCTGCTGCTACCGAAGCTACTGAAGCTGCTGCTTCTGCTACTGAAGCTGCTGCATCTGCTACTGAAGCCGCTGCTTCTGCTGCTTCTGAAGCTGCTAAATAATATTCTTTTGAATATAAGAAAAGCAGGATACCATTGCGTATCCTGCTTTTTTACATTCCTCACACTCCACTTCCCGACTTTTCCGCCTGACTGCCATGCACCTTCACGACCGTTTTGCTGAGTTTCTTTCCGCCTCTGAAATCATCGAAGCCACTCCGGCCTTGTTAAACGACCAACGCCGCCGCTTTGTTTCTTCGCCGGATATTGTCTTACAGCCGAACTCTGTCGAAAGCGTGCAGAAAATCATGCGTTTCTGCTTTGAGAACCGTATCCGCGTCACCCCGCAGGGCGGCAATACCGGATTATGCGGCGCAACGGTAATCACCAAAGGTGTACTGCTCAATCTCTCCAAGCTCAACCGCATCCGCGATATCAACCTTGCCGACAACAGCATGACGGTTGAAGCAGGCGTGATTTTGCAGAATGCTCAAAAGGCGGCAGCCGAAGCCGGTCGACTGTTTCCGCTCAGCCTTGCCAGCGAAGGCTCTTGCCAAATCGGCGGCAATATCGCCTGTAATGCCGGCGGTTTGAATGTCTTGCGTTACGGCAGCATGCGTGATTTGGTATTGGGTTTGGAAGTCGTTTTACCAAACGGCGAACTGGTTTCCCACCTTCAGCCCCTGCACAAAAACACGACCGGCTACGATTTGCGCCATCTTTTTATCGGCAGCGAAGGAACATTGGGCATTATTACCGCCGCCACACTCAAACTCTTTGCCCAGCCCAAAACCAAAGCGACAGCATGGGTAGGTTTAGACGATATTGAATCCGCCGTCTCGCTTTTGACTGCGGTACAAGGCCATTTTGCCGAGCGCTTGACCAGCTTCGAGCTGATCAGCCGCTTTGCCCTCGATTTATCCTCGGAATTCAGCCAACTCAAAAAGCCTGCCGACGCGGAATGGCATATTTTGATTGAACTTGCAGATTCCGTTCCCGATGCCGGACTGGATGAAAAACTTGCCGAATTTCTCTATCAAAACGGATGGGAAAACAGCATCTTGGCACAATCCGAGCAAGAGCGTTCCGACTTATGGACCTTGCGTGAAAATATTTCTGCTTCCCAACGCAAACTCGGCACCAGCATCAAACACGATATCGCCGTCCCTATCGCCCAAGTGGCCGCCTTTGTCCGCCAATGCGCCCCTGCCTTGGAAACCCGCTTTCCCGGCATACAAATTGTTTGCTTCGGACATTTAGGTGACGGCAGCCTGCATTACAATACATTCCTGCCCAACGTATTGAGCAACGAAGCCTACCAATACGAAGACGCCGTCAATACCATTGTTTATGAAAACATCCTTGCCTGCCACGGTACGATTGCCGCAGAACACGGCGTAGGCATCATCAAAAAACATTGGCTGCCCCGCGTACGTACACAGGCCGAACTCGTTCTGATGCATGCCATCAAAAATCAGCTTGACCCTTATGGCATTATGAATCCGGACAAACTCCTGCCTTCTTTGGATTAACCAATACAAAAGGCCGTCTGAAACATTTCAGACGGCCTTTTATCTTATCCAAACTATTTCAATGCCGTTTTCCAATCCAATCCGCCCAACGACGGTACCTGTATCACTTCATTGGTATCCAAATTGATCGCTGTCAGCTCTCCGCCCCACAACGCGCCAGTATCCAAAGCGATAACCTGATCGGTATTAACGTAGCCCAATGATGACCAATGCCCAAACACGGTAATATAATCCAAATTTTGTCTATCAGGCGCTTTAAACCAAGGGCGCAGGTAAAGCGGCATTTTTTTCAAAGTGGATTTATATTCGTAATCCAATTCGCCTTTGTACGTCAGCGCACGCATACGGGTAAAGACGTTGATAATCATGCGTAGACGCTCATAGCCTGTCAAATCGTCTGTCCACTCGGTCGGCTTGTTGCCGTACATTTTGCCAAAAAATTTCCTGTACTTTTTACCTTGCAATTCATCCTCAGCTTCACGAGCAAGGCTTTCGGCTTTATCAACCGACCATTGCGGCAAAATGCCGGCATGCACCATCACATGCCTGTCGCCGCGCACCAACAGCGGCTGATGACGCAGCCAGTCAAGCATGGCATGACTATCGGGATGGGTCAAAATCGTCTCAACCGTATCACTGCGCTTGAGCGTTCCTTCACCGCAACCGACTGCTAAAAGATGTAAATCATGATTGCCCAAAACCATTTGCACGCTGCTGTCATGCTCTTTGGCAAATTTCAGGGTTTCCAAGGACTTCGGGCCGCGATTGACAATATCGCCGACCAGCCAAAGGGTGTCCGTACCATGATTAAAGCCGATTTTGGCAAGCAACAAAGTCAGCTCGTCAAAACAGCCTTGAATGTCTCCGATTGCGTAATGTGCCATTATTATTGTTTTCCGTTGTTATTCTTTTCAGACGGCCTCAAGCCCAGCCCAGGCCGTCTGAAACATCAATTATGCGTTTAAAACCAATACTGCTTCCGCTTCAACCTGGACGCCTTTAGGCAGGCTGGCCACGCCAACCGCCGCACGCGCAGGAAAAGGTTGCTCGATAAATTCAGCCATCACTTCATTGAACACGGCAAAGTTAGCCAAATCGGTCAAATAAGCATTGAGTTTGACGATATCGTTCAAAGAACCGCCGGCCGCTTCGGCTACGGCTTGCAGGTTTTTAAATACTTGCACTGCTTCGGCGCGGAAGTCGCCATTGCCGACCACAGTCATCGTAGCCGGATCCAAAGGAATCTGACCGCTCATATAAACCGTATCGCCTGCGCGGACTGCTTGGCTGTATGCGCCAATTGCGGCAGGGGCTTTGTCGGTATGGATAATGGTTTTAGACATGATATTCTCCTCAAGTAGAAATGTCAGAAACAGGTGGAAGCTTCGAATTTTACTTTCAACAGAAATACGTTTCAATAAAAGCATTCAATTAATGCGTTTAGCCCGTCTTGTTCTTCCTCGATTTTAAACCTACAATCCCACACATTATTCATTTCAAAGCCGAAATCATTATGTTTTTTGTCTTATCCCCAGCCAAAAACCTCAACGAAAAAGACCCCTCCCCCGTCAGCAGCTTTACCCAGCCCGACCTTCTGCCCGAAGCGGAAATCCTGATGCAGGAATTGCGCCAGCTTGCCCCCCAACAAATCGCCGAGCTGATGCACGTTTCCGACAAAATCGCTCTGCTCAACGCCGAACGCAATGCCGTATGGCACACGCCGTTTACACCTGAAAACGCCAAGCAGGCCGTATTTATGTTCAACGGCGACGTCTATGAAGGCATCGCCGCCGATACGCTCAAACCGGAGCAAATCGACTACCTGCAACAACACGTCCGCCTGCTCTCCGGCCTATACGGCGTACTGCGCCCGCTCGACTTGATGCAGCCCTACCGCTTGGAAATGGGCACGGCCTTTGCCAACTCGCGCGGTAAAAACCTCTACGAATTTTGGGGCGATAAAATTACCGACCTGCTCAACCAAACACTGAAGCAGGCCGGCAGCGATGTTTTAATCAACCTCGCCTCACAAGAATATTTCAAATCCGTCAACACCAAAAAACTCAACGCACGCCTGATTACGCCGATTTTTAAAGACGAGAAAAACGGCAAATACAAAATCATCAGCTTCTACGCCAAACGTGCGCGCGGTTTGATGGTGCGCTACGCGGCAGAACACGGCATTACCGAGCCTGAAATGCTCAAAAATTTCGACTACGAGGGCTATTCATTTAATGAAGCAGCTTCAAACGAAGCCGAATGGGTATTCATGCGTGAAAAACAATCTAAATAAAAACAAAATACTAGATATTTTCCCTAAAATACCACTTGGCAAAGGCCGTAAGTTCTATTAATATTACGGCTTCAAGAACGGAAGCGTGGCAGAGCGGTTTAATGCAACGGTCTTGAAAACCGTCGAGGGTTGATAGCCCTCCGTGAGTTCGAATCTCACCGCTTCCGCCATTCTTGATATTTTTTTATCTAGTGAAAATGAAATGCGAGACTTGATGATTCAAGTCTTTTTTTATTTTCAAATCCAAAGAATCCCGTAAAGGCCGTCTGAAACTTTCTATGACGCAGTTTCAGACGGCCTAATACCTTTTAAAATTCCCCCAAATTCCTAAAGCCCTACCCAGACATTTAGAGACTTGGGGGACTTTTGCGAAGGTCTCCGCTTTTCTAATCTTTGCCGTCAATGGCATCAGCCTACCCATCACCAATGCGGAATTTTCTCTCAACCATGCTGGGCTTTTCCTATGCCGACGCAATTGTGCATTTTGCTTCAGGTCTGTGTGCCGCCGTATCGTTTGCGGTAGGGTTTGCTGCATATTTCGAGATATTGCCACAGAGTACCGCCGTTGCTTTTATCTTGGAGAAGGTCGCGGTAAACGGTATTGTGATGGGGTGTCATTCGATGATGGTGTGGTGGCAGGACAGGTCTTGAATGTGGTATCGTTCTTCTTGGGTCAGTTGCGTGTCGCTCAGGGTAATCTTTCTTGTAGGAAAGGCCGTATGCTGCTGCATCCTGGACTTTTTCCGTTATGTAAAGTTTGCCCTTCAAATCCGTTACTACTGGCCTCCATTTATCATTATTTAATCGCTACAAGGATATTTAAATGAAACGGGAAACCATTGCCCTGCATGCAGGCTATCAATCCGAACCGACTACCAAATCCGCTGCCGTCCCTATTTACCAAACCACTTCCTACACTTTCGACAACACGCAACACGGCGCAGACTTGTTCAACCTTGATGTAGCGGGCAATATCTACACCCGTATCATGAATCCGACCACTGCCGTTTTGGAAGAACGCGTTGCCCGTTTGGAAGGCGGTATCGCCGCATTGGCTGTCGCCAGCGGTATGGCTGCAATTACCTATGCCGTTCAAACCTTGGTTGAAGCAGGCGACAACATCATTGCAACCAAAACCCTCTACGGCGGCACATACAATTTCTTTGCCCACAGCCTGCCGCGCCAAGGCATAGAAGTACGCTTTATCGATCCGGCCAAACCCGAAGAAATCGCCGCCAATACCGACAGCCGTACCAAACTGGTGTATTGCGAATCTATCGGCAATCCCGCCATCAATGTCGTTGATATTCCAGCATTCGCCCAAGCCGCGCACGCTCAAGGGCTGCCACTGATGGTGGACAACACAGTCGCTACTCCCACATTGTTCCGCCCCATCGAGCATGGCGCCGACATCGTTATCCAATCCCTGACCAAATACATCGGCGGTCACGGCACAACGATTGGCGGTGCCATTATCGACGGTGGCAAATTCCAATGGGCAGGCAATCCGCGTTTTGAAAAAACCTTCAATCAGCCTGATCCGTCTTACCACGGCATAAACTACTGCGAACATTTTGGTGCGGCAGCCTATATCGCCCGTGCCCGTGTCGTTCCATTGCGTAACACCGGTGCCGCCCTGTCTCCGCACAGCGCATTTTTACTGCTTCAAGGTTTGGAAACCCTTGCCCTGCGTATGGAACGTCATTGCGAAAACGCCCTAAAAGTAGCCGAATTCTTAAAGAAACATCCGCAGGTCGAATGGGTGAACTATCCTGCCCTGCCCGACAGTCCGTATAAAGCCTTGATTGACCGAGACTACGGCGGAAAAGCCTCAGGTTTGCTGAGTTTCGGTATTAAAGGCGGTCGTGAAGCCGGCGCGAAGTTCATTGACGCGCTGCAACTCTTCCTGCGTTTGGTGAATATCGGCGATGCCAAATCGCTGGCTACCCATCCTGCTACAACGACTCACCGTCAGCTTGACGATGCAGAACTCGCCGCAGCAGGCGTCAGCCCCGACATGGTACGCCTGAGCGTGGGTATCGAGCATATCGACGATTTGCTTGCCGACTTGGCACAGGCATTGGATGCCGCTAAAGTATAGGCAATAGCGCTAATTAGATGAAAAAAGCCCCCGCTTAAAAAGGCCGTCTGAAAACTTCTTTTCAGACGGCCTTTTCCTTTTCTACAAATCAAACGCGGCGTTAATCAAACGTTTAGTGTAGTCGTTTTGCGGATAGTGGAAAATCTGATCCGCGCTGCCGTACTCGACCATTTCGCCCTGCTTCATCACAATCACGTTGTCGCTGACGGCGCGCACGACAGACAAATCATGACTGATGAACATATAAGTCAGGCCGTATTTCTTTTGCAAATCGCGCAAAAGTTCGACCACTTTGGATTGTACGGAACGGTCAAGTGCAGAGGTCGGCTCGTCCAAAAGGATGAATTTCGGGCGCAGGATAACGGCGCGTGCAATGGCGATACGCTGACGCTGGCCACCGGAGAACTCATGCGGATAACGGTTGAGCGCATCAAGCGGCAGGGACACTTCCTTCATGACTTCTAAAACGCGCTGGATACGTTCTTTTTTGGTCATTTCAGGATGATGAACCGTCAAACCTTCGCCGATAATTTCGCCAACGGTCAAGCGCGGTGAAAGTGAACCGAAGGGGTCTTGGAACACAATTTGCCGTTGCGATTTCAGACGGCGTGCTTCTTCGGCGGTATAGTTTTTCAGGTCTTTGCCTTCAAAGGAAATATTGCCGGTATAAGGCAGCATCTGCATGACGGCTTTGCCCAGCGTGGATTTGCCGGAACCGGACTCGCCGACGACGCCCAATGTTTCGCCTTCTTTAATTTTGAGGCTGATGCCTTTGACGGCGTCAAAAGTTTTGAGCGGTTTGCCGAAAAAGTTTTGCTTCAATACGAAAGAAACATGGACATTATCAGCATCGATTAACACACCGGCGTTGTTTTCTTCCGGCTCTTTCATGCCTTTGGGAATGGCATTGATGAGTTCGGCAGTATATTCATGTTTCGGATGGGCAAATACTTCTTTGATTTTGCCGCGCTCGACAATTTCGCCATTTCGCATGACGCAGACGGTTTTGGAATAGTGTTCCGCCAAACCCAAATCGTGGGTAATGAAGATAATCGCCATGCCCATTTGCTGTTGCAAATCGTGGAGCAAATCGAGAATCTCGGCTTGAATGGTTACATCCAAAGCGGTGGTCGGCTCATCGGCAATCAGCAGGTCGGGTTCATTGATGAGCGCCATGGCAATCATGATGCGTTGCAGCTGACCGCCGGAAAATTCGTGCGGATATTGCTTCATGCGGCGTTCGGCTTCTTTGATGCCAACCCGCTGCAACAATGCCAATGCTTTTTGTCCTGCCTCTTTTTTGCCGAGCTTTTTATTGTGTACCCGCGCCGCTTCAATCAGCTGCGTACCGATACGCATAAACGGATTGAGCGAAGTCATCGGCTCTTGGAAAATCACGCTGATGCGCTTGCCGCGCAAATCGCGCAGGGTTTTCTCATCGGCGTCCAAAATGGAAATGCCGTCAAAAGTAATGCGCGAATCTTTGCTGTATCGGGCAAATTTTTCAGGCAGCAGGCGCATAATGGACATGGACGTTACCGACTTGCCCGAACCGGATTCGCCGACCAAAGCCAATGTTTCGCCCTCTGCCACTTTAAAGCTGACATTACGCACGGCGTGCACGGTTTTCTCATGCAGTTCGAAATTGATGTCCAGATTTTCTACAACCAGTAACTGTTTTGTCATTTTGATTATCCTTTTGGTTGCGGTTTAGCGGTCTTTCGGGTCAAGCGCATCGCGCAGGCCGTCGCCGATAAAGTTGAAACAGAACAAAGTGGTTACCAGGAAGAAACTCGGTACGAGCAGCTGCCATGGTGCGGCTTCCATCGAAATCGCGCCTTCTTGCAGCATCGAACCCCAACTGGTCATCGGCTCTTGCACACCCAAGCCCAAGAAGCTCAAGAAGGATTCAAACATAATCATGCCCGGCACCAGCAAAGAGGCATACACCATCACCACGCCCAAAACATTCGGAATAATGTGGCGCGTTACGATTTTACGTTTTGCCACGCCGCTCACACGCGCCGCTTCGACAAACTCTTTATGCTTCAAACTCAAGGTTTGGCCGCGCACGATACGCGCCACGTCCAACCAAGACACCAAACCCACGGCGGCAAAAATCAAAAGCAGGTTGCGGCCGAAGAATGTGGTCAGCAGAATGACGAAAAACATAAACGGAAACGCGTTCAAAATTTCCAAAAAGCGCATCATCAGCGAATCAAGCTTACCGCCGATAAAGCCGGCAATCGCGCCGTAAAGCGTACCGATGACAACGGCCACCAATGCGCCGGCCACACCGACCAACAAGGAAATACGTCCGCCGGTTGCCGCGCGCGACAGCAAATCGCGGCCGAGCAAATCCGTACCCAGATAGTGATGGGTAGAAAAGGACGGCGGAATCTGCATATTGTCCCAGTCGGTGAAGTCGTAGGTGTAGCGGACAATCCATGGCGCCACAATCACAAAAATGCTGATCAGCAACAGGATGATAATGCTGTACACCGCCGCTTTGTTCTGTTTAAAACGCCGCCATGCGTCGCTCCACAGGCTTTTGCCGTGTACTTGGGCGTATTCTGCTGCCTCTGCAAGGGCCTGAGTCTGCTTCTTTTTGAATAACATAATGTTCTCTCTCGCTTTTTCTTCTTTCTTCAGGCCGTCTGAACGTTTCAGACGGCCTTTGCGCAAATGGGATTAATAACGGATTTTCGGGTCAATAATGGCATACAGGATATCAAGGATGGCGTTAAACAAAATGGTCATGATGCCCACCAAAATCGTCAAACCCAAAATCATGCCGTAGTCGCGGTTGAGCGCGCCGTTGACAAACAATTGTCCGACGCCGGGAATACCGAACACGTTTTCAATCACAATGGAGCCGGTGATGATGCCGACGAATGCCGGGCCTAAGAAAGAAACAATCGGCAGCATGGCGGGACGCAGCGCATGGCGCAGGATGATGCGGCTCATGGGCAGGCCTTTGGCGCGTGCCGTGCGGATAAAGGGGCTGTTCAATACTTCGATCATCGCGCCGCGCGTAATCCGCGCGATACTGGATACATAACCGATGGACAAAGTAACGACGGGCAGAATCAAGTTCATCAGTGCGCCATCGTTCCAGCCGCCGGCAGGCAGCCATTGCAGTCTGACGGCAAACACCAGCACCAATACCGGTGCCATCACAAAGCTGGGAACGACGATACCGGTCATCGCACCGCTCATCAGCGCATAATCCAGCCAACTGTTTTGTTTTAAGGCGGCGATAATGCCGATAAACATGCCGAAGATAGCGGCAATCAAAAAGGCGTAGAAGCCGAGTTCCGCCGATACCGGCAGGGATTGGGCAAGCAACTCATTAACGCTGAAATCTTTATATTTGAACGACGGCCCCAAATCCCCCTGCGCCAACTGCTTGAGGTAGTGGAAATATTGGAGGTACATCGGATCATTGAGGTGGTATTTGGCTTCGATGTTGGCCATGACCGCAGGCGGCAAATTGCGTTCGCCTGTGAACGGGCTGCCCGGTGCGAGCCGCATCAGGAAAAACGATACGGTAATCAACACCAGCATGGTCGGGATGGAAGCACATATCCGTTTGATGATGAATTTCAACATAATCAGGCTGTCCTGTCTGAACATACCGGACTCGTGAAAACAAAGCTGACCTGAAGCGGAAATCGGATGAATGGCAGCAGGCATCTGTAACGTCGCCGCGCCGGTTTCTCTCTCTATTCCGACCGGGTTATTGTTTTTATTCGGAGTCGGGTAAGGTTTTGTAGTTTGTAGATAATTGTTGTTATCAGGCCGTCTGAAACTTGGTATCCGCCGTTTCAGACGGCCTTTCACGTTAACGCGCCAAAGGTTCGGTGCGTTCGATCAGCCATGCTTTGGCCGCGCCCTCTGTCAAAGGCTCGAGACGGCGGCGCACTTCGGCGTGATATTGGTTCAGCCATTCGATTTCGCTGCCGGTCATCAGTTTGGTATCGATGAGGCGCGTATCGATTGGGCAGAGGGTAACAGTTTCAAAATACAGGAATTTGCCGAACTCGGTTTCCTCTGGGTTTTCAACCGGACGGTTGATGACCAGGCTTTCGATACGGATACCCCATTTGCCCGGACGGTAAAGACCCGGCTCGTTGGACGTCAGCATACCTGATTTCATTGCGTGATGCGGTTGCGGTACGGCGGCAACGGCAATGCTTTGTGGGCCTTCGTGCACATTGAGGAAATAGCCCACGCCATGACCTGTACCGTGACCGTAATCGCATTGCGCCTGCCAGAGTGATTTGCGGCAGATAGCATCAATCATCGGGCCTTTGATGTTTTCAGGGAAAATGGTTTCCGCCAGAGAAATATGCGCTTTCAACACCAAAGTGTAGTCGCGCTTCATGGCCGCACTCGGATTACCGACAGGCACCACGCGCGTGATGTCGGTCGTACCGCCCCAGTATTGGCCGCCGGAATCAATCAGCAACATACCGTCGCCTTTGATTTTGCTGTTGTTTTCCGGTGTCGCGCTGTAATGCGGCAAGGCGGCATTGGCATTGTAGCCGGCGATGGTGTCGAAACTTGGCGAAATAAAGCCTGGACGTTGGCTGCGGTGTTTATAGAGCATGCCGTCGATGTCCAGCTCGCTCAATTCGCCGCCGTCTGCCAAGATTTGTTCAAACTCGGCAAAGAAGCCGCACAATGCCGCGCCGTCTTCCGCCATGGTATTGCGGATATGGGCGATGTCGGCATCGGATTTAACCGATTTGAAGAATGTGCTGGGGTGGATGGCTTCAATCAAACGAACGTCTTCAGGCAGGCGGCGCAAAGTGCCGACGGCGGTTTTATTCGGATCAATCAACAATGCACCCTTAACGCCTGCCAAATAGTCCGCCGCTTGCGCATAAGGCAACACTTCAAAACCTGCCGCTTTCAAGGCTTCGGCAGATTCGGCTTTCAGACGGCCTGCATCGGTAAACAATACGGCTTTTTCTTGGCTGATAAACAAATGGGACAAGAACACGGGGTTAAACGGCACATCATCGCCGCGCAGATTGGTAATCCAAGCGATGTCGTCCAAAGAAGAAACCAAATGCGCATCTGCGCCCTGCTCTTTCATGGCCGCACGGATACGGGCCAGTTTTTCGGCCGCGGTTTCGGAAACGTAATCGGGATGGTGAACGTAGATTTCCTGAGTCGGCAATGCAGGACGGTCGTCCCACACTTCGTTCAACAAGGTTTCAGGGTATTCGAGGCGGATGTTTTTGGCGGAAAGTGCCTGTTTCAAACCGCGCTCGCCGCTGAGTGCGAACATATCGGCAGGCGCGCCGACTACTGCGCCCTCGGGCAGATTTTGTGCCAGCCACTCGGTATAAGGCGCATCAACGCCCATTTTTTGCAGCTCGATGCCGTTTGGCGCAAGCTGTTGGCCGGCCTGTTCCCAATAGCGGCTGTCCGTCCACACGCCAGCTTTATCGGCGGTCACCACCAAAGTGCCTGCCGAACCGGTAAAGCCGGAAAAATCGCGGCGTGCCTGCCAATGCTCGGGCAGGTATTCGGAAAGGTGCGGATCGGCGGAAGGAATGACAAACGCGTCCACGCCATGTTTTTTCATGGCTTCGCGTAAAGCGGACAAACGTTGTTGTACAGATTTCATGTGTTATGTCTCCTATTGTTTCAGACGGCCCCTGTCATCAAGGCCGTCTGAAAATTTGTGCTGTCTATCATCAATCTATTTTTTCGGTGCGAACGACCAGCTCTTGACCGTGTAGTTCCGCAAAGGGTCTTTGTCGGAATAGCCGATAATATCAGGTTTGACCATACGCACTTCAACCTGATGATACAGCGGAATCAGCGCAGCGTCTTCTTGAAGCTGCTTCTCCGCATCGGCATAGAGCTGGCTGCGCGCTTCCTTGCTGACGCCATCTTTCAGCGTATTGTTCATAAATGCGTCAAACGCCGCGCTTTTGTAGCGGAATGCATTGTTTGAGTTGTTGGATTTCAAGATATTGAGCATACCTGCCGGATCGTTGAAATCGGAACACCAGCCGCTGAACGAAACCTTGAAATTGCCTTGCGCGCGCGTATCCAAATAAGTTTTCCATTCCTCGTTGGACAAAGTCGGACGGATGAACGGAATGGCGGCCTTCCACACCGACTGCACGGCAGTGATTTGTTTTTTAGACGCTTCGCTGGTGCTGTACAAAATATCAAACTCAAGCGGATGGTCATCGTTGTAGCCTGCTTCGTTCAACAGTTTGCGTGCGGTTTCGATGCGTTTTTCAGGCGTCCACTCTTTCCACTCCGGATAAACAGGAATCACGCCCTGCATTTGCGGCGGTGTCAACTGGAACGCAGGCGTATCGCCACGGCCGCCCACTTTGACGACGATGTCTCGGCGCGTCAGCATATTAAGCGCCTTGCGGACGCGCGGATCATTAAACGGCGCCGCTTCGTGGTTCGGCTCCAAATACCAGCTGCACAAGGAAGTTGTACGTTTCACTTGGCCCGGAAACTCAATATCCGCCACTTTAACCTGATCGCTGGGAATACCGTAAGTTACATCAATTTCATTGGCGCGATAACGGTTGTACTCGCCGCTGCCTGACAAGAAAACCGCCTTCGGAATGGCCACTTTGTCTTTATCGTAATAATTGGGGTTGCGTTCCATATTGATGTGGCTGTTGACTTTCCAATCCGTTAACAGATAAGCGCCACTGGAAACATAATGACCGGGCTGCGTCCACTTATTGCCGTATTTTTCGACAGTGGCGCGGTGCACCGGAAATGTGAATTGCTGAATCAGCATATCGGGGAAATAAGGTACGGGTGCAATCAGCGTAAATTGCAGGTTTTTTGCGTCCAACGCCTTGACGCCCAATGTCTCAGGCTTGGCTTTGCCGTTTAATATATCTTCCGCATTTTCCACTTGGGCATCGACCAAATAGCTGCCGAAAGGTGCGCCCGTGGCCGGATCGGCAAGACGACGGAAGCTGTACACAAAATCCTCGGCGGTAATCGGATCGCCATTGCTCCATTTGGCATCACGCAGATGGAAAGTCCAGACACGCTCGCCCTTGCTTTCCCATCTTTCCGCCAAAGCAGGAATGGTTTTGCCTTCGGCATCCGTACCGACCAAACCATCCATCAGCTGGCGGATAATCGCACCCGCCGCCATATCGCCGCTCATCTGCGGGTCCAGTGTACCCGGCTCGACGCCGTTGCTGACCACCACGCGCTCATAATCAGTACGCTTAAACTCAGGGGCGGGTTTGACATCGCGGCTGCACGCCGACAACGCAAATACGGCGGCCAATGATGCAGCCAACAGCGGATAGGTTTTTCCGGCCATATTTCATTCCTTCTTTTGGGTATTCTTCTTTTTCAGACGGCCTGATTATTCAAACTACACTTAACTACAAATATTTGAGGTTTTTAAACCCAGTTAAATCCTCTATTTCCAGATATAAAAATAGTGTTTAAAACTACCTATACCATCGAAATAAAAGCAGCCGTCCAAGATTGTTGGCAAATTAACACAAAAATACGTAACTGAAAACTATTTTTCAATTTATCCTACGATAAGTTACAAATGTATTGATTTTTTATAATTTGTCAAATAAGATTATCCGAATTTCCCGTCCCCAATTAAGAAAAAGACATAAAAGGAGAACAAAATGAACAAGTTATCTTGTTTTGTTGCCACTACCCTCATCGGTTCTTCCATTAGCATCGCCCACGCCGAACCTAAAATGAGCGGTACCATCTACATCATGACCGAGGTCGAACACAACAATAAAACCGGTGTAACCTCTACAACCATTTCCGATAAAAGTTCCAGTCTTTATCTCTCCGATGAAGTACCGCTCAACAACGACTTATGGTTGAAATGGCAACTTGGCTCCTTTATTTACTTCGATTCCGACCGCTGGGGCGGCTGGGGTACTGCTGACTCATACGTTGCGCTCAACAGCTACAAAAACCTCGGCACCGTCAAAATGGGTTACATCAGTACCCCTATGAACAGCATCTATCTGAACCCTTTCGACACCAACAGCCCGATTTTGGAATTCGGCAAAATTTCCCGTTTCGGCCAACGCCGCGTTTCTATGGCTTATGAGTCACCTTGGAAAAACGGTTTCCAATTCAAATTCAACGTCTCCCCCGGCTCCAATGCCGCGCGCAACAACAACGACTGGAATCCGGACAAAAAACGTGACGGCGACTGGGTCTTCGGCTGGGGCGTGGACTACTACCACCCCAACAACGGCTTTAACGCCCACTACGCTGCCGAATACGCACCCAACGACTCTCCAACCGAAACCAAAGACTTCCAAGCCCACGCTTTCATGGCCGGATACAGCAAAGACAAAATCTCCGTCGATGCCGCGTTCCAATACGCCAAAAACACTTGCGACGGCTTCAGCTGCTGGGGCGTATGGAAAGATGCGGCAGGCAACGTAGCCGGTTCTTACGACAAAGAAATTAACAACACCAAAGAATTTATGGTGTCCGGCTCATACAAAGTAGGCAATTTCAAACCTCAAATCGGCTTCGCCTACGGTAAAAGCTCTGTCGGCGAAAACTACAAACACGTCGCCGTCAGCACCGATTACAGCTTCTCCAAACGGACAACCGCCACACTCGGCGCCGGCTGGTTGAAAGAAAACGTCAATCCGAAATACGACGAAGATTTGCCGAAAAAATCTTCTTACGCAGTGGGCATGGTATTCAAACACCGCTATTAATGCCTGACAGATTAAAGGCCGTCTGAAACAATTCGTTCAGACGGCCTTTTCTACATCCTATAAATAAACTTGCAGCCCACCTTAAAAATCATTACATTGCCCACACTCAAGCTACAAAAACGTCATCATGAATGCCCACCGCACCCTCATTATCTCCGTCTTCATCGTCGCCAGCTGCGGCCTCGCTTACGAGCTCATCATCGCCGCGCTCGCAAGCTATCTTTTGGGCGACAGTATTTTGCAGTTTTCCTCCGTAATCGGACTTTACCTTTTCTCGATGGGCATAGGTGCGCACCTAACCCAATACATCAAAGATAAAGACGTATTGCACCGCTTTATCGAAATCGAACTTCTGGTCGGCGTCATCGGCGGCATTTCCGCGCTGGCATTATTTGTGGCCTTCGGTTTATCCGCCGCACCGTTCCGCACCCTGCTCTACGCTTTTGTGCTGATTGTCGGCATGGTTGTCGGCATGGAAATCCCGTTGGTTATGCGCGTGTTAAACCAAAAAGGCGCGGAGTTTAAAGAACTCGTTTCCAAAGTATTGACCTTCGACTACTTGGGCGCACTTGCCGTCTCGTTATTATTTCCGCTCCTGCTCGCCCCCAAACTCGGCATGGCGCGTTCCGCCTTATTGTTCGGCATCCTCAACGCCGCCGTCGCCTACCTGACCGCGCGCGTGTTTAAAGCCGAACTGCCACGCTACCGCGCCATCCGCCTGCGTGTGCTGATTGTCTTGTCCATCCTCGCCGTCATCTTCGCCTACGCCGACCGCATTTCCTTCAAAGCCGAACAAAGCTATTTCGGCGATCCCGTCGTCTATCAAAGCCACTCGCCCTACCAAAGGCTGGTCGTGACCCGCTGGAAAGACGACACCCGCCTCTACATCAACGGCAACCTGCAATTTTCCTCACGCGACGAAGCCCGTTACCACGAAGCACTCGTTCTGCCCGCCATGCAGATGGTTCCCAATGCCGAACGCGTCCTGATTCTCGGCGGCGGCGACGGCTTGGCGGCACGCGAAGTCTTGAAATATCCGCAGGTCAAAAATGTTACTTTGGTCGATCTCGACCCCGACATGACTGCTACTTTTAAAACCTCCGCCACCTTAAGCGCGCTCAATCAAGGCTCACTGTCCCATCCCAAAATGCACGTCGTCAACGACGATGCCGCCAAATGGCTGGAGGGGTCGTCTGAAAAATTCGACGTCATCATCATCGACCTGCCCGACCCTTCCAATTTCTCGCTGGGCAAACTCTACTCCGTCCCCATGTACCGCCTCGTTGCCCGCCATCTTGAGCCGCAGGGCAAAATCGTCGTCCAATCCACCTCGCCCTACTTCGCCCCCAACGCCTACTGGTCGGTCGTCGCCACCCTCGAAGCGGCCAAGTTGAACACCGCGCCCTATCATGTCTACGTCCCCTCCTTCGGCGAATGGGGATTTGTGCTGGCAGGATTTGATAAGCAATTCCCCGTCCCGCAAAAATTCGACGTCCCCACGCGTTATCTGAACGCCCAAACCGCCGCCGAAATGTTCCGTTTTCCGCCCGATATGGCAAGGCGCAAGGTTGAAGCAAATTATTTGAACAACCAAATCCTCGTCAGCTATTTTGAAAGCGATTGGAACAATGTGATGCGATAGAATATCTAAAGGCCGTCTGAAACATCTGTCTTCTTTTTATCTCCGTTCAGACGGCCTCATCGCCCGTTTACCCTTTTTCACACAGCATTTGCTTGAAAAAATAAGGTTTATCTTTATCTAGATAAAACACAATCGACACTATCCGTTGAATGAAGGAACAAACACTTATGCAGTATTTTGGAATCGGTTTTTTGGTTTTAATCTTTTTGGAAATCATGTCCATCGTCTGGGTTGCCGACTGGATAGGCGGCGGCTGGACGCTGTTTGTGATGGCCGTCAGCTTTATCAGCGGTATCTTTATGCTGCGCCATACCGGCATTTCCGGCCTTTTGCTCGCAGGTGCAGCCGTCCGCAGCGGCCAAAACATTTCCCTCTATCAAATGCTGTGGCCGATTCGCTATACTGCCGCCGCGGTTTTCCTGCTCAGCCCAGGCTTTATTTCAACCGCCGTCGCCCTGCTCTTGCTGATTCCGTTTAAAGGCAATACGCCGGTTTCTTCTGCACAGTCTTTCCAAAGCCGCCAAACTTACGGCTCTGCCAAAGATGATGAAGACATTATCGAAGGCGAATACACGGTTACGCGCACCGGCAAAGCCGACAAACCGCAAGACTATATCGAGCACAAACCCGATTGACGACTTCCTTCATAACAGGCCGTCTGAATTAGGAATACCTCAAAAGTGTTTCATATTTCAGACGGCCTTAGTCTTTTCCGGGCTTTGAAAATGTAAATATCGGTTTGTAATTCGGTTATTCCGCATAAATCATTTAAAATAAGCAGCTATTTTGATTCTAAAAACGACACGGTATCCAATGAACGTTCAACGTCTTTTCCCTCTCTCCCTCAGCTTGATTACCGCCGCTGTTTTATCGGCGTGCGCCACCCAAAACACACCGACTGCTTCGAAAACCGAAAGCGTCGTTCAGCCTAAATCCACTTCTATTCCTTCACGCCGCGCCGACAGCGAGTCCAAAGTCCTGTCCGATTACAGCCAATACCAAAGCGCCGTCGATGCCGCCAAACGCGGCGACGATGCTTGGGTACAACAATTTTTATCCCAAGCCAGCGACAGCGCAATGGCTGAAAACGTCCGCAACGAATGGCTGAAAACCTTGGGCGCGCGCGGCCAGTGGGATTTGTTCCGTCAAGAATTCAGTAAACTGAACGCCGCCGGCGTCGCACAAGAAGTGCAATGTTATGCCGATTTGAGCAGCGGCAATGACAGCAAAGCCGCCGAACTGGTTCGCGTGACCGGCAAACTGCCTGCCGGCTGTACCCGCTTGGTCGAAAGCGCGGCAGCTTCAGGCCGTCTGAACACCAACGACGCATGGCGTCGCGTGCGCGGCTTGTTGAGCAACAGCCAAACCACGGATGCACGCAATCTCGCCGCCGCATTGGGCAGCCCGTTTGAAGGTGGTGCGCAAGGTGCGACCGAATACAGCCTGTTGAGCGTAATCGGCAAAGATGCACGCAAATCCGCTTCTGCCGCCGCTACCCTGTCCGACATGGAATCCGGCCTCAGCCGCGAACAACGCAGCTTCGCATGGGGCGTATTGGGCCACTACCATGCACAAAGCCAAAACATGCCGACTGCTTTGAGCTACTACGGCCGCGTTTCCGACCGCAAGCAACTGACCGACGAGCAATTGGAATGGTACGCACGCGCCGCCTTGCGCCTGCAACGTTGGGACGAATTGGCAAGCGTGATTCAGCATATGCCTGAAAAACTGCAAAAAGACCCGACATGGCAATATTGGCTGGGCCGCAGCTTTGCCGCACAAGGCAAAAGCAGCCAAGCCAAAGAAATGTATGAAAAAGCCGCTGCTTCCGGCCGCAATTTCTACGCCGTATTGGCTGGTGAAGAACTGGGCCGCCGCATCAATACACGCAACAACGTTGCCGATGCCGATACCAGAGACGTCCGCCGCATGAGCGAAGACGGCGCCATCAAACGCGCATTGGTTTTGTTTAAAAACAGCCAAAGCAACGGCGACTCCAAAATGCGCCGTCAGGCACAGGCAGAATGGCGTTTTGCCACCCGCGACTTCAACGAAGACAACCTGCTGACTGCCGCGCAAGTCGCTTTTGACAACCAGTTCTACGACATGGCAATCAACAGCGCCGACCGTACCGACTACAAACTCAACTACAAACTGCGCTATATCTCTCCGTTTAAAGACCTGACCGTCCGCTATGCCGCACAGGCAGGCATTGACCCGGCATGGGTTTACGGTTTGATTCGCCAAGAAAGCCGCTTTGTCATGGGCGCGCAATCCAGCGTCGGCGCACAAGGCCTGATGCAGGTCATGCCTGCAACCGCCCGAGAAATCGCCGGCAAAATCGGCATGAGCAGCAGCGAACTCTACACCATGGACGGCAACATCCGCATGGGTACTTGGTACATGGCAGATGCCAAACGCCGCCTGCAAAATAACGAAGTGATGGCCACCGCAGGCTACAATGCCGGCCCAGGCCGCGCCCGCAACTGGCAGGCTTCTTCGCCTTTGGAAGGCGCGATTTACGCCGAGACCATCCCATTCACCGAAACCCGTGATTACGTGAAAAAAGTCATGACCAATGCAACTTATTACGCGTCATTGTTCAACGAACCGCAAACTTCGTTGAAACAACGCATGGGTACGGTTCCCGGCCGCTATTAATACCCGATAGGCCGTCTGAAAAGTGAGACAGAATCAAACATTCAGACGGCCTGCAATCTTGACAGACTATCGGGTTTATAAGATAATCGCCCGATTGTTTCTGACCGAAAAGGTCACTTGCACGGCAAAAGCCGACTTGTTAGGAGGTGATGTTTACATCACGGCGCGTATCCCGCCCTGCCCTCGGCAAACCAGCGATACAACAACTACCCCATTATGACAAGCCGTTCCCTATTTCTTAAAACGGTTTGATTGAACAAAATTTAAAGGAAATAAAATGCCAGCTATTCGTGTTAAAGAGAATGAACCATTTGAAGTTGCCATGCGTCGTTTCAAACGTGCCGTAGAAAAAACCGGTCTGTTGACCGAACTGCGCGCCCGTGAAGCGTACGAAAAACCAACTACCGAACGCAAACGCAAAAAAGCTGCTGCAGCAAAACGTCTGCAAAAACGTCTGCGCAGCCAACAACTGCCTCCTAAAATGTACTAATTACAGGCCTGCCCTGTGATAAACGACACACCGCAAGGGCAGCTTTGCGGTGTGTTTTGTTTTTCAGACGGCATCTTTTTATTGATATAAAGTGAGAACATTATGAGCCTAAAAACACAATTAACCGAAGACATGAAAACCGCCATGCGTGCCAAAGACCAAGTATCTTTAAGCACCATCCGCCTGATTAATGCCGCCATCAAACAATTTGAAGTAGACGAGCGTACTGAGGCCGATGATGCCAAAGTCATCTCCATTCTGACCAAAATGGTGAAACAGCGCAAAGACAGCGCCAAAATTTATACCGAAGCCAGCCGTCAAGATTTGGCTGACAAAGAAAACGCAGAAATCGAAATCCTCAACCGCTACCTGCCGCAAATGATGTCCGCAGAAGAAATCAAAACTGCCGTGGAAGCAGCTGTTGCAGAAACCGGTGCATCAGGCATGGCCGATATGGGCAAAGTCATGGGCGTATTGAAAACCCGTCTGGCCGGCAAAGCCGATATGGGTGAAGTTAACAAGGTTTTGAAAGCCGCATTGACTGCCTAATCGTCAAACAAAAGGCCGTCTGAAATATGATTTTCAGACGGCCTTTTTTAATAGGCCCATCAAGCAGTGGTTACTTTGTCCTCATGACGCAACAAAGTAATCAAATCGCTGATACGTTTTTTCATGGAACGGCGATCGACGATTTGGTCGATAGCACCCTTCTCTAACAAGAATTCTGCACGTTGAAAACCTTCCGGCAAGGTTTCGCGTACAGTCTGCTCGATAACGCGCGGACCGGCAAAACCGATCAGCGCATTCGGTTCTGCCAAAACCACATCACCCAAGAAGGCAAAACTGGCAGACACGCCGCCCATGGTCGGGTCAGTCAATACGGAAATAAACGGCAGACGTTTTTCAGTCAACAAATGCAAAGCCGCGCTGGTCTTCGTCATCTGCATCAAAGAATTGACCCCTTCCTGCATACGTGCACCACCGGAAGCCGCCACGCAAATAAACGAACAATTATCCGCAACGGCACGACGTACACCCTGAACGAAACGCTCGCCCACAACCGAGCCCATAGAGCCGCCGATAAAACGGAATTCAAACGCAGCCACCACGACAGGCAGGCCGTTCATGGTGCCTTTCATAACGACCAATGCATCGTCTTCGCCGGTTGCTTTACGTGCAGCCGCGAGGCGGTCGGGATATTTTTTACTGTCTTTGAATTTCAGCGGGTCGGTCGGTTTAATATTGGCTGCAATCTCTTCACGGCCTTCTTCATCCAAAAGCAGATTCAAACGTTCGCGTGCAGAAAGCGGATTGTGATGATTACATTTCGGGCAGACTTCACTGTTTTGCTTCAACTCGGTTGAATAAACCGTTGCCGAACAAGACGGACATTTGTGCCACAGGCCTTCAGGGACGCTGGACGAACTGCTTCGGTTTTTAATTTTCGGAGGAAGAATTTTATCTAGCCAGCTCATGAATGACTCCTTGGAATTCAGAATTCAGAATTCAGACGGCCTGTTGAATGTAAGGCCGTCTGAAACAATGGAATAAAAAATTTAGCGAATCGCGTCTTTCAACTCTTTAACCAACACGCCTACCGCTTCAGCCTCGCTACCTGCGTGGCTTTCAATCTCTTTGACGATACGGCTGCCGACAATAACGGCATCCGCTACCGCGCCAATTTTACGCGCACTCTCCGCATTATTAATGCCGAAGCCGACACCGATCGGAATATCAATATATTTGCGCAAAAGCTCTATTTTACGCGAAACTTCTTCAGTATCCAAACTTGCCGCACCGGTTACACCTTTGAGCGATACATAATACACAAAGCCACCGGCTACTTTGGCAATCGTTTGAATACGCTCTTCAGTTGTTGTCGGCGCAATAAGGAAAATACAATCAATGCCTTGCGCTTTCAACGAGTCATGCAGCGGGGTAATGGTTTCTACCGGGGAATCCACAGTCAACACGCCATCTACGCCCGCGTCGGCAGCCGCTTGTGCAAACGCTTGATAACCCATTTTATGTACTGGGTTCAAATAGCCCATTAACACAATCGGCGTTTTATCATTGGTTTGACGAAACAAACGTACTGTTTCCAATACGTCGTGCAAAGAAACATGATTTGCCAACGCCCTTTCGGCCGCACGCTGAATAGTCGGACCATCCGCCATCGGGTCAGAAAACGGCACACCCAGTTCCAAAATATCGGCACCGTTAGCCACTAGGCTGTGCATCAATGCCAAGGTCGTCTCAAGGTTGGGATCACCCACCGTAATATAAGGAATCAGTGCTTTTGCGCCATTGAGCGCTGAGAAAGTTTGTTGGATTCTGCTCATTTTCTGCTATCCATTTCATCGATTTGAATGTTGTCCGACAGCCTAATCTATTCTGCCGTTACATTTATTGTAAAAAACTTAGTCTACCGCAAAAACAAATGACCACTTTTCTCAATCGGCAAACAAGAGGCTAAGTATAACATTTACGGCTATTTCATAGAATCATTTGCAATCAAGATTCTGATATTTTGAAAGCAATATAAAACAATAAAGGCCGTCTGAAAACAATTCAAACAGCCTTTACAATAATCAATCATGCAAATCTTTGTATGCCTTCGCACTTTTGATCACAATTTCCTTATCGATTACGGCTCGACATGGTGGTTTTGTTGTTCAGAACCCAGATGACGCTCCAAATCAGACAAAATCTGCACCAGACCATGACAGACTTCTTCCGCATTGGCGGCAGGGTTGCCGTTTGCATCCAAAGCGCCACGGCTGAACGTATCGATATACGGTTCAAACGTATCTTTCAGTTTCAACAACTTAACGACATCTGAGCGCGTATATCGATCGCCACCGTATCCAATCACAACATTATTTTCATGTTGCCATTGGGCAAACTGAGCCGGACTGATTTGCACCAATTGGCACATCTCATCCAACGTAAAATAACGCTTGGCAGGAATAACCGGGTTATTGTTGTTTGTCATAGTAATGCTCCACCATGCCTTTAAGTTTTTGGCTGGCATGGAAAGTTACCACACGGCGTGCGGTAATCGGCACTTCTTCGCCGGTTTTAGGGTTACGACCCGGGCGTTGAGGTTTGTCGCGCAATTGGAAATTGCCGAAACCGGAAATCTTAATTTCTTCGCCACGCGCCAAAGTGCTGCGGATTTCTTCAAAAAAGAGCTCGACGATTTCTTTGGCATCATTTTTGGTGACGTTGCTGACTTTGTCGACCAAAATATCGGCCAATTCTGCTTTAGTTAGTGTCATGTGTTTACCTTCATTCAAACTGGTGCAATTATTACCAAAATTCTTTTAAAAATCAAGTCCTCACCAAAAAATCAAATATGATTGGCGATTTTTGGCGACAACTTTTATCTTCATTTTAAGCACGAAGTTGCGCATCTTTTTCGGCCGCGGCTTTAATCATTTTCGCAACCAAAGGCTCGATGACTTCATCTGTCAGCGTACTTTCCATATCCTGCAAAATAATTTTGACGGCAACGCTCTTCATGCCTTCAGGCACGCCCGTACCGCGGTAAACGTCAAACACGCTGATTTCTTGAACCAGCTTGTTCGCCGCCGCTTTCAGGGCATTTAACAAATCATCATGCGTTACAGCTTCAGGCATTACAAATGCCAAATCTCGGCGTGCAGGCTGGAATTTGGATACGGTCTGATAACGGGTTTTCTCACGACCAAATACCGCATCCATATCGATTTCAAACACCAGCGGCGCTTGTGGCAAATCATATTTTTGCAGCCATTTCGGATGCAACTCGCCAACAAAACCAACTACTTTGCCGTCTGAAACAATATTGGCGGCACGTCCAGGATGCAATGCCGGATGTTCGGTCTTCACAAAGGATACCTCTTTGTTTTTCAAGAGGCTCTCAACATCGGCTTTCATATCGTAGAAATCTACGTTGCGTGTTTTCTCGCCCCATTGCTCGGGCAACACGGAGCCATACCACAAACCGCCGATCCGTTCGTTTTGAACAAATTGATCAGCTGAATCTTTGCGGAACACGCGGGCAATTTCAAATACGCGTACACGGTTTTGCTTACGGTTCAAATTGTTTTGCAAAACTTCCACCAAACCGCCGATAAGCGTAGAACGCATGACGGCATACTGCGCCGCCAACGGATTTTGCAGGCGGATAGGATGGGTATTGGCAGCAAAGTCTTGCTCCCATTGCTCATCCACAAACGCATAGCTGACCACTTCGCGGTAACCACGAGCCGCCATTTCGTTATAAACCGCAAAACGCGGGCGTTTGGTTTCAGGCAGAGCCAACATTTTCAGACGGCCTGAAGTATAGTCGTCAGGGATATTTTCATAACCGTAAACACGGCCGATTTCTTCAATCAAATCGGCTTCGATTTCGATATCGAAACGGAAGCTAGGAGAAGTGACACGGAAGCCTTCTACGGTTTTCTCAGGCTGCAAACCCAAGTGTTGCAAGATAATTTCGACTTGCTCGGCAGAAATTTCAACGCCCAATACCGTTTTCAGACGGCCCAAACGCAATTCGACCTGTTTTGCCTCAGGCAATTTGCCTTGTGCCTCAACCATTTCACCGGCCGCGCCACCGCAAATCTGCAACACCAATTCGGTAGCACGCTCAATGGCATCAGCTTGCAAGCGGTAATCCACACCGCGTTCAAAGCGGAAAGAAGAATCCGAACCAAAACCGTATTGACGGGATTTACCGGCAATAATCTCAGGAGCAAACCAAGCAGCTTCCAATACAATATTTTGCGTCTCATCAGAAACCGCACTTGCTTCGCCGCCCATCAGACCGGCCAAGCTCAACACACCTTTTTCATCAGCGACCACCAGTGTATTGTCAGCCAAAGTAACCGTCTTCTCATTCAGGCACGCCAAAGTCTCACCATTTTGAGCACGGCGGACAATCAAACTGCCCGACAGCTTATCGGCATCGAAAACATGCATCGGCTGACCAATTTCCAGCATGACATAGTTACCAATGTCCACTAATGCGGAAATGCTGCGGATACCGCTGCGTTCCAAACGTTGTTTCATCCAATCGGGAGTAGCCGCTTTCGCATTGACATTTTCAATAACGCGGCTGATAAAACGGCCGCAGTCTTCCGGTGCGTCAATACGGACAGCCTGTTTTTTCTTACTGCCGATAGAGGCCGTCTGAATTTCGACAGGCGTAAACGCACATTGCGTCAACGCAGAAACTTCACGCGCAATACCTTTAACACTCAAGCAATCAGCGCGGTTAGGCGTAATTTTCAGCGTAAACAGCGTATCGTCCAAATCCAAGTATTCGCGGATATTGGTACCGACGGGCGCATCTTCGGGCAGAATATGCAGACCGTCTACACCATCATCAGGCAAACCCAATTCATTGGTCGAACACAGCATACCGTTTGATGGTACGCCGCGCATTTTAGTCGGCTTAATTTTGAAATTGCCCGGCAAAACGGCACCCGGCAACGAACACGGCACTTTAATGCCCGGCTTGACATTCGGCGCACCACAAACAATCTGAACCAACTCGCCCGTACCGACATCAACTTGGGTAACGTTCAAACGGTCTGCATCAGGATGTTTCTCAACGGATTTTACTTCGGCAACAACCACGCCACTGAAAGCAGGGGCGGCAGTATCGATTTCTTCCACTTCCAAACCGGCCATGGTCAAAAGATGTTCCAGTTTATCGGCAGAAAGATCAGAATTGGCTTGGGTTTTCAGCCATGAATAAGGAAATTGCATATTATTTTCTCTACTATCAGGCCGTCTGAAACAAATTTTTATCAGACGAAATCAGTAATATCTATTCACTTTTTCAGACGGCCTATCAAAAGACCATCTGAAATTTATTTAAACTGCTTCAAGAAGTTCAAATCGTTATCGAAGAACAAGCGCAGGTCATTGACGTTGTAGCGCAACATGGCAAAGCGGTCGAGACCGATACCGAAAGCGAAACCGGTATATTTTTCAGGGTCGATATTGACGTTTTTCAATACGTTAGGATGTACCATACCGCAACCGCCTACTTCCAACCATTTGCCGTTTTCGCCCATGATGTCGATTTCGGCAGAAGGCTCGGTAAACGGGAAGAAAGACGGACGGAAACGCACTTGCAGGTCATCGCGTTCAAAGAAGCGACGGATAAAGTCAGTGAACACTGCTTTTAAGTCGGCAAAAGTGACACCCTCTTCTACCCACAAACCTTCGGCTTGATGGAACATAGGCGAGTGAGTGGCATCACTGTCCACACGGTAAACGCGGCCGGGAGCAATAATTCGGATAGGCGGCTCTTTTTTGTCGAGCATATAGCGGATTTGAATAGGCGAAGTGTGTGTACGCAAAACGTCGCCGTTTTCAACGTAGAAGGTATCTTGCATCGCGCGCGCTGGGTGATTTGCAGGAATATTCAAGGCTTGGAAATTATGGAAATCGTCTTCGATTTCAGGGCCGTCCGCCACTTCAAAACCCATACCATGAAACAGCTCAACCACACGTTGCAAAGTCAAAGTAACCGGATGCAAACCGCCAGATTCTTGCGCACGGCCCGGCAAAGTAATATCCAAGGCTTCTGCAGCCAATTGGGCTTGCAGCTTGGCTTCATTCAGAGCATCGCGTTTGGCATTAAAGGCCGTCTGAAACTGATTTTTGCATTCGTTGATGTGCGCGCCTATGGTTTTACGCTCTTCAGGAGACATTTGACCCAAAGTTTTCAAAAGACCGGTCAATTCGCCGGTTTTACCAAGATAGCGTGCTTTAATTTGTTCTAAGGCATTGAAGTCTTGCGCGGCTTCAATAGCGGCAATACCTTCTGCAACGATACGGTTTACATTTTCCATAGTAGTTTATCGTCTGTTTGTTGATGGCAGGCCGTCTGAAACAACAAAGCCGTCTGTTGGGTTTGATTTCAAACCTGTTCAGACGGCCTTTTGTATTAGTGCGGCCAATCCGTTTGATAAGAGGGGCCTATTTTATCGCAAATCAGTATAAAAAAATAGAGTTTAAAGAAAGAAAATCAACTACATAGAGTTTCTTCTGGAAAAGAAAAAAGGAAGCATAAGCTTCCTTTTTAAATAATCTTATCGAATTAAGCAGCCAAAGCAGCTTTAGCTTTTTCAACCAATTGTGCAAATGCAGCTTTGTCGAATACAGCCAAATCAGCCAATACTTTGCGGTCGATTTCGATAGCAGCGCGTTTCAGGCCGTTCATGAATTTGCTGTAAGACAGACCATTTTCACGAGCACCTGCGTTGATACGAACGATCCACAGTTGACGGAATTGACGTTTGCGTTGGCGACGGTCACGGTATGCGTATTGACCGGCTTTCATTACCGCTTGTTTGGCAACACGGTAAACGTTTTTACGACGACCGCGGTAGCCTTTGGCTAACGCGAAGACTTTTTGGTGACGAGCACGAGCGGTAACACCGCGTTTTACGCGTGGCATATTCTAAACTCCTTAAGCGTAGGGCAACATTTTAGCAACAGAAGCCAAATCGCGTGAATCCACCATAGCGGTGCCGCGCAATTGACGTTTAGTTTTAGTGGTTTTTTTGGTCAGGATGTGACTTTTGAACGCATGACCGCGTTTTACACCACCGTTACCCAGTACTTTAAAGCGTTTTTTCGCGCTAGACTTGGTTTTCATTTTAGGCATTGGAAAACTCCATTCGTTATTAGATAAGGTATAAGGGGGTTTTGAAATAAATTTCAAACGCTTGAAACCCAAAATACCACGGTTTTTGCCGCTAATTAAACCTTATTTCGAGCGGCAATCGAAATAAGCCTTGGATTATAGCTTTATTTTTTCTTAGGCGCAATCATCATCACCATTTGACGACCTTCCATTTTAGGGAAGGACTCGATTTGCGCTACTTCTGCCAAATCTTCTTTTACGCGCTCAAGCAGTTGGGCACCCAATTGTTGATGGGCCATCTCACGACCGCGGAAACGCAATGTTACTTTAACTTTGTCACCATCGGCAAGGAAGCGGTTGATGTTGCGCATCTTGATTTGATAGTCGCCTTCATCTGTACCCGGACGGAATTTAATTTCCTTAATTTGTACCTGCTTTTGGTTTTTCTTGGCTTCGTCGCGCTTCTTGGCTTGTTGGTATTTGTATTTACCGTAATCCATCAGTTTGCATACAGGCGGTTTGGCAGTCGGGGAAATTTCTACCAAATCGACATCTTGCTCTTCGGCCATAGCCAGAGCTTCACGAACTGAAACGACACCAAGCTGATCGCCTGACTCACTGATTAATCGCACTTCTTTGGCGGTAATTTCACCATTGATTCGTGCTTCGCGTTCTTGAGCGATGATGAATACTCCTATAAAAATTAATGATTGACGAGGGCGTCAGTGATTTCTTGCTGCAATTGTGCAATGAAATCATCGACATTCAAAGAACCCAAGTCTTCTGCTTTGCGGCGTACCGCAACTTTGTTTTCTTGTTTCTCTTTATCGCCGACAACGATTTGATAAGGGAAACGGTATTGGCTGTTGTCGCGGATTTTGTAACCGATTTTTTCGTTACGCAAATCCAATTCGACACGGAAGCCTGCCGCCTGCAACTTGGCAGCCACTTCTCGACAATAATCTGCTTGGTTCTCGGTGATATTCATAATCACCATTTGAACCGGCGCAAGCCACAATGGGAATGAGCCTGCATGGTTTTCAATCAGAATACCGATGAAGCGCTCCAATGAACCCAAAATTGCACGGTGCAACATTACAGGACGCGCACGGTCGTTGTTTTCAGTTACATATTCGGCATTCAAACGCTCCGGCAATACGAAGTCCAACTGCAAGGTACCACACTGCCAAGAACGACCCAAGGCATCTTTGACATGGTACTCAATCTTAGGACCATAGAATGCGCCTTCGCCAGGCAATTCTTCCCACTCTACGCCGCAAGCGGTCAACGCATCACGCAGGCCTTGTTCGGCTTTATCCCAGACTTCGTCAGAACCTGCACGTTGCTCAGGGCGGAGGGACAACTTCACAGCAACATCATGGAAGCCGAATTGTTTGTAAATGCGAACCAGCAATTCATTGAATGCACGTGCTTCATCAACGATTTGATCTTCAGTACAGAAGATATGCGCATCATCCTGCACAAAACCGCGAACACGCATCAAACCATGCAACGCACCGCTTGGTTCATTGCGGTGGCAAGAACCGAACTCAGCCAAACGCATTGGCAAATCGCGATATGAACGCAAGCCGTTATTGAAAATTTGCACATGACCCGGACAGTTCATCGGTTTAACCGCGTATTCGCGTTTTTCTGAACTGGTCACAAACATATTGTCTTTATAGTTTTCCCAGTGGCCGGATTTTTCCCAGAAGGTTTTATCCATAATCTGAGGCGTTTTCACCTCTTTATAACCGGCAGCATTCAGCTCTTTGCGCATATGCTGCTCAATCACTTGCCACAAAGCCCAGCCTTTAGGATGCCAGAACACCATGCCCGGCGCTTCATCTTGCAGGTGGAACAAATCCAATTGTTTACCCAGCTTACGATGATCGCGTTTTTCCGCTTCCTCGATGCGTTGGATATAGGCTTTTAATTCGTCTTTACTTGCCCAGGCTGTACCGTAAATACGTTGCAACATTTCATTGTTGCTGTCGCCGCGCCAGTATGCGCCTGCCAGTTTGGTCAGCTTGAAGTTTTTCAAGAAACGGGTATTGGGAACGTGAGGACCGCGGCACATATCGACGTACTCTTGATGATGATACATACCCATTGCTTCCACTTCAGGCATGTCTTCAATCAGACGCAATTTGTACTCTTCGCCGCGATCTTGGAAAATTTTGATGGTTTCTGCACGGGGCGTCATCACTTTAACAACGTCATAGTCTTGTGCAATCAATTCTTTCATGCGCGCTTCGATGGCGGCTACATCATCAGGCGTAAATGGTTTTTCAGTTGCAATATCGTAATAGAACCCGTCTTCAATCACCGGGCCGATAACCATTTTGGCATCAGGGTAGAGCTGCTTGACCGCATGACCGACCAAGTGCGCGCAGGAGTGGCGGATAATTTCCACGCCTTCTTTGTCTTTAGGCGTAATAATTTGAACGTGGGCATCTTCGGTAATCGGATCGCAAGCATCCACCAATTTACCGTTAACCTTGCCCGCTACCGTTGCCTTTGCCAAACCTGCACCGATAGACGCTGCAATTTGCGCCACGGTAACGGGTGATTCATATTGGCGGACCGAACCGTCCGGCAAGGTAATGTTCAACATCAGAAAGCTCCAAAACATTAAAAAATAACGGCATAAAGCCGTTATGGAAATTTGGTAGGCACAATTGGACTCGAACCAACGACCCCCACCATGTCAAGGTGGTGCTCTAACCAACTGAGCTATGTGCCTTCATCTAAGTCGCTTATTGTAACGAAGCGTGTTCCCTTTTGCAAGCATCTGTAAATACTTTTCAGACGGCCTGGATATTTTTGTTTGATTTATGCCTCATTTTTTATTTCTTCTATTATTCAGGCCGTCTGAAGCATTGTTTTGACAAAGATAAAATCCAGCCGTCAACCAACGAAAAATCCTTTATAATCTGCCCTTTCATTTCGCACACACGCGAACGTCCAATCTCTTATTATTATGCTCAAATTTACCTTACACAAAAAAGACGGTCATGCCCGACGCGGTACTTTGGAACTGAACCACGGCAAAATCGAAACGCCGGTATTTATGCCGGTCGGCACTTACGGTTCGGTCAAAGCGATGAACCCGCAAAACCTGCATGACATCAAAGCACAAATCATCTTAGGCAACACTTACCATCTGTGGCTGCGCCCAGGCTTGGAAGTCATCGAACAATTCGGCGGCCTGCACGAATTTATCGGTTGGGACAAGCCGATTTTGACCGACTCGGGCGGTTTTCAAGTATTTTCGTTGTCCGATATGCGCAAGCTGACCGAAGAAGGCTGTACATTCCAAAGCCCGATCAACGGCGACAAACTGTTCCTCTCGCCCGAAGTGTCGATGAAAATCCAAACTGTGTTGAATTCCGACATCGTGATGCAGTTGGACGAGTGCACTCCTGGCGAAGCAACACACAGCCAAGCGCAAAAATCGCTGCAAATGAGCCTGCGCTGGGCGGAACGCAGCAAAAAGGCTTTTGAAGACCTGAAAAACCCGAATGCGTTGTTTGGCATTGTACAAGGCGCGATGTATGAAGATTTGCGCGAAGAATCGCTGAAAGGTTTGGAAGAACTCGACTTCCCCGGCTTGGCCATCGGCGGCTTGTCCGTTGGTGAACCCAAGCCTGAAATGTACCGTATGTTGCGCGCTGTTGGCCCTATCCTGCCGGAACACAAGCCACATTATTTGATGGGCGTCGGCACGCCTGAAGACTTGGTGTACGGCGTGGCACACGGTGTGGATATGTTCGACTGCGTTATGCCCACCCGCAATGCGCGTAACGGCTGGCTGTTTACCCGTTTTGGCGATTTGAAAATCAAAAACGCCAAACACAAACTCGACAAGCGTCCGATTGATGAAAGCTGCACCTGCTACGCCTGTCAGAATTTCAGCCGCTCCTACCTGCACCATCTACACCGAGTCGGCGAAATCTTGGGCGCACAGCTCAACACCATCCACAATCTGCACTTCTACCAAGTCATCATGGCAGAAATGCGCGAAGCCATCGAACAAGGCAAATTTGCCGATTGGCAGGCGCAATTCCATGAAAACCGCGCCCGCGGTGTGGATTAATCCTTTTAAAGGCCGTCTGAAACCAGGTTTTGATTCAAACTGCTTTTCAGACGGCCTCAATATTCATCATTAATAAAGTACAATCATGTCCCGTTTCCATACCGAACCGGCCCTAGCCTACACCGCACAAAACCGCACTGCCGTTCTGCTGCTCAACCTCGGCACGCCTGACGCGCCCACTGCTGCCGCAGTCAAGCCTTACTTGAAAGAATTTCTGTCCGATCAACGCGTTGTCGAACTACCCAAGCTCTTATGGCAACCGATATTGCGCGGCTTGGTATTAACTTTTCGCCCGAAAAAAAGCGCGCATGCCTATGAAAAAGTTTGGTTTAAAGAAGGTTCGCCGCTTGAGGTTTACACACACCGCCAAGCAGAAGCCCTGGCCAAACATTTGCCCGATGTCATCGTCCGTCATGCCATGACTTACGGCAACCCGAGCGTTGCCGACGTTTTGGCGGAACTCAAAGCCCAAGGCGTGGGCAAATTGCTGGTCATCCCGCTTTATCCGCAATATGCCGGCTCTTCTACCGGCGCGGCCTTGGACAAAGTGTTCCAAGAATTATTGCTGCAACGTAACCAAATGAGTGTCCGCACCGTTTCCCGTTATTACGACGATGTTGCTTATATCCAAGCCATGAAGCAGCACATTGAAGCCTATTGGGCCCAAAACGGACGCGGCGAAAAACTGATGTTGAGTTTCCACGGCATTCCGCAAAAGCATCACGACGACGGCGACCCCTATCCTGACGAGTGCCACCATACTGCCAAACTGTTGGCGCAGGCATTGGGCTTGTCCGAACAAGAATACATCGTTTCTTTCCAAAGCCAGTTTGGCAAATCCCAATGGGTCAAGCCCAGCACGCAAGCCTTGTTTGATCAGCTGCCAAAACAAGGCACGACCAAACTCGACGTCTTCTGCCCCGGTTTCATGGCCGACTGCCTCGAAACCATGGAAGAAATCGCCATTATGGGACGCGAACAATTCCACGCCGCCGGCGGCAAAGAATACCGTTACATCCCCTGCCTCAACGATTCCGCCGACTGGATTGCCGCACTTGCCCAATTAAGCCGGGCCAATCTGCAAGGCTGGATTTGACCTAAACCAAAGGCCGTCTGAAAAATCCACTTTCAGATGGCCTTTAGCGTTATCATCAAGTTATTCAAACGCAAACCAAGCGTGTAGCCATCAAAAACACGACTCAAAAAGGAACACATCATGACTGCACTCCGCCCTATCCTGCTCCTCCTGACCGCACTCAGCATCCCAACCACTTTTGCCGCTGATGCCACGCTGATGAGCAAAGGACAAAAGATTTACGAAACCAACTGCGCCGCCTGCCACGGCAAAAAGGGCGAAGGCCGGGGTGCCATGTTCCCGCCACTGTTCCAGTCCGACTATATCAATAAAAAACCGCAAGTTCTGTTGCAAAGCATGACCAAGGGCATCAACGGCCCGATTAAAGTGAACGGCAAACCCTACAACGGCTTCATGCCTTCTACCGCCATCAATGATGCCGATGTCGCCGCCGTTGCCACTTACATCATGAACTCCTTTAATAATGGCGGCGGTACGATTACTGAAGCAGACGTCAAAAAATCTCACGGGAAAAAATAAAACGTCTCTCCCCTAAAGGCCGTCTGAACATTTCAGACGGCCTTTTCTGTACGACACATTTTGTTTCTATGTATATGGTTATGCAACATCAACAAACATACGCAAAAAACCGTCAAACCCAAAAAAAGCATATGCGTTTTGTGTTAAAGTAAACATTATTTATCGGCTGTTTTGCGTCTAGGCCGTCTGAAAGGTTTTATGTGATGAACTTTTTCCGCAAGACTGTTTTATTTTTAGTCGTCCTCTCCATATTTGCCGCCTGCGGCTCCTTTATTTCCCAATACGTTTTGGGCATGAACCCGTGCGTATTATGTATCCTGCAACGCTTGTGCGTATTGGCTGTCGGACTGTTGGCCATTGTTACGGCGTTCAGCTCGCAATCTTCCAAATTTGCCCGTTCGCTCTCGGCATTGTTGATTGCCGCTCCGGCCGTCTACGGCGCCGGTGTCGCCGCCTATCAAATTTGGTTGCAAAGCCTGCCGCCCGGCACCGCCCCTTCTTGCGGCGCACCTTGGACCTTCCGCCTACGCGACTGGCCTTTGTTCGATTGGTTTGAACCCATCGTCCGCGGCTTTGGCAACTGCGCCGAGCCGGACTATCTATTCGGCGTCGCCCTGCCGGTGTGGAGTATTTTGTATTTCAGCTTCGTGGTATTGCTGCTGCTTTGGGCTTGGTTGAAAACCAGAAAAATCTAATTGGTTTCGATATAAAAAGGCCGTCTGAAATTTCAGACGGCCTTTTGTTCTTTAAACTATTAGTCCAAATTCAACACGGCAGAAGTGTAAACGTCTTGTACGTCGTCCAAATCTTCCAATGCGTCAATCAGTTTTTGCATTTTAACCGCATCTTCGCCACTCAACTCGGTTTCGTTTTGGGCGCGCATGGTAACGTCGCCGTCAACAGATTTGTAACCTGCCGCTTCCAAAGCCGCTTTCACGCCTGCCCAGTCGTTTGGCGCGGTAATCACTTCGATGGAACCGTCGTCATTGGTGATGACGTCTTCCGCACCGGCTTCCAAAGCCGCTTCCATCAGCGCATCTTCGTCAACGCCCGGTTCAAACACCAAATAGCCTTGATGCACGAAGTTGAACGCTACGCAACCGTCTGTACCCAAGTTACCGCCGTTTTTAGTGAACGCATGGCGCACGTCGGCAACGGTACGGGTTTTGTTGTCGGTCAGACAGTCTACCATCAAAGCCGCGCCGCCGATGCCATAGCCTTCGTAACGCAACTCGATGTATTCCACGCCTTCCAGATTGCCCGTACCTTTATCGATGGCACGTTGCACGTTGTCTTTAGGCATATTGTTTTCGGCGGCTTTTTCCAAAGCCAGGCGCAGGCGTGGGTTTGCGCCGGGGTCGCCGCCGCCCATGCGGGCAGCAACGGTAATTTCTTTAATCAGACGGGTGAAGATTTTGCCGCGTTTGGCATCTTGTCGGGCTTTTTTGTGTTGGATATTTGCCCACTTACTATGACCTGCCATATTGATTCCTTTCGTTTTTTCACGCGCTGAGGCGGGATGTGCTTTATTTGTAAGGCGTGCATTTTATCATAAGTTGCCTTTACCCAAAATATTCAGACGGCCCGAATATTTGCAAAAACAGGCCGTCTGAAAAACAAAGAATCTTTTTTAAAGATGCATATTTACGGCAAACCTTTGTCAGTTTTCCGTTTTAATTCACGAAGGTTTACGGTATGATGACAAAATCGGTCAGGATTGTTAACAACTTAACCGGTATTAAACGGCAAAACGGCCTGCTCGCCCTTGTTGCCAACCGCGAAAATGAACGGGAGTAGTTGCCCGTATCATTTTCTTTTTATTTGTTTTTCTTAAAGGTTATATTATGGAAGAAATATTGTCTGCTCTGGTGGGTGCAGTCAATCTGGTTCTTTGGGACTACCTGCTGATTTATGCCTTAATCGGCATCGGCCTGTTTTTTACCCTGTACTTGGGCGCACCGCAAATTACCAAATTAGGAACGGGTTTCAAATCCGTTTTCGGCGGCTTGTTCAGTAAAAAAGACAAAGACCACGAAGGCAAATCCCTGTCTCAATTCCAAGCGCTTGCCGTGGCGATTTCCGCGCAAATAGGTACCGGTAACGTTGCCGGTGTGGCCACTGCGATTACCGCCGGCGGCCCGGGTGCCATTTTTTGGATGTGGTTGTCTGCCATTTTGGGCATGTCTACCATTTTTGCAGAAGCCGTTTTGGCGCAAAAATACCGCGTGGTCAGCCACGGCAAATACATCGGCGGTCCTGCGTTTTACATCACGCACGGCCTGACCCCGAAAATCGGCCGGGGCGCGGCGCGTTTCCTGTCCGGCTTTTTCTCCATCGCCTTGATTATCGCGCTGGGCTTCATCGGCAACGCGACCCAATCCAACTCCATCGCTTCGGCCATGAATTTGGCTTTTAATATTCCGCCGATGGCAGTCGGTATTGCCGTGGCCGTACTCGCCGGCCTGATTATCATCGGCGGCATCAACCGCATTGCCGGTATCGCGCAATTTGTCGTGCCGTTTATGGCGGTAATTTACATCTTATGTGCCGTGATTATCTTGTTCAAATTCTCCGACCACATCATTCCGATGTTCAGCCATATTTTTGTTGCCGCTTTTAATCCTGAAGCGGTATTGGGCGGTGCGGCCGGTATCGGTATGCGCGAGGCCGTCCGTTTCGGCGTGGCACGCGGCCTGTTTTCTAACGAAGCCGGTATGGGTTCGACCCCGCACGCTCATGCAACCGCCAACGTCAAACATCCTGTGCAACAAGGTATGGCTGCGTTTATCGGTATCTTTATCGATACGCTGATGGTCTGCACGGCAACCGCGCTGATTATCCTGCTGACCGACGCCAACCTCTCCGGCGAAACCGGCGCGGCGGTTACCCAACTGGCTTTTAACAAAGCCTTTCCGGGTTTCGGTTCGCAACTGCTCGCCGTCTGTCTGACCTTCTTCGCCTTTACCACCATCATCGGCTGGTACTACTTCGGCGAATCCAATATCCGCTTCCTGTTCCGCGGCAAACACTTGGGCATCTACCGCACACTGGTTTTGGTGGCCATCGTATTGGGTACATTGGGCAAAGTGGATTTGGTTTGGAGCATGTCCGATATGTTCAACGGCTTTATGGTCTTGCCGAACTTAATCGCCCTCTTCCTGCTGCGTAAGGAAATCCGTGCGGTTTACGACGATTATCTGGCACAAACCAAAGCCGGCAAAGAGCTGACCTACAACTATGAATTCCACGAATTCCACGACAAAAACCCTGATTAACGACAAACAAAAACCTCTCAGTCAAACTGAGAGGTTTTTTATTTCAGGCCGTCTGAATCTACAACACATAAAAATAAATGCTGATAAATTGCGTCAAACTGCCTGCCAAGACAAACAAGTGCCAGATACCGTGGCCGTGGCGGATTTTCGTATCGTTGATAAACCAATAAATTCCCGCGCTATACAACACACCGCCCAACACCAGCCAAAATAATCCGCCCGCCGAAAGCGATTTTATCAGCGGCCACACCGCCACCACAATCAGCCAGCCCATTAACACATAAATCACCATCGACAGCAGCCGCTTCTCGCTTTTGCGCCCGATCGTCAGCTCCTGAACAATGCCCAGCAAAGCCAGCCCCCACGATACGCCGAAAAGCGACCAACCCCAGCCGCCGTGAAGGGTAATCAGCGTAAACGGCGTATAACTGCCTGCAATCAAAAGATAAATCATGCAATGATCGACCTTTTGCAAAATCGCCTTGGCCTTCGGCTGCGGAATACTGTGGTATAAGGTTGAACCCAAATACAGGAGCAGCAGGCAGATTCCGTAAGTCAGTGCACCGGCAATCCGATAGCCGTCCGCCGATTCCACCGCTTTCACCAGCATCAGCACCAACGCCGCCACTGCCAATAAGAAACCGGCCAAATGGCTGTACGCATTAAATCTCTCGCCGTGATACATAAACCATTCTCATTTCTAAAAAACCAAAGTGTACGCGAAGACAGGCGCTTCGTCAGAGAAATCGGGTTAAAAATAAGTTAAAGCGCAAAGGCCGTCTGAAAACACACTCGGGCAATATAACAAAAACATCTTTGCAACAAACAAACCATTCTTTCCCTTTTTCAGACGGCCTCACTAAAGTATCGGCTATCGCCAAGATTGCAAAGAGAGAAAAAATGTCCATCCAAAACCACCACCTCGACTGGCTCGAAGCCGAGTCCATCTACATCATCCGCGAAGTGATTGCCAACGCCCAAAACCCGGCCCTGCTGTTTTCCGGCGGCAAAGACTCCGTCGTCTTGCTGGCGCTTGCCGTCAAAGCCTTCCAAATCGAAGGCCGCCCGCTGAAACTGCCGTTCAAACTCCTGCACGTCGATACCGGCCACAACTACCCCGAAGTCATCCAGTTCCGCGACGATACGGTCGCCCGCACCGGCGTACAACTTGTGGTCGGCAGCGTAGAAGAATCCATCCGCAAAGGCAGCGTCGTCTTGCGCCGCGAAACCGATTCGCGCAACGCCGCCCAAGCCGTTACACTGGTTGAAACCATTGAAGAACAAGGCTTTGATGCGCTGATGGGCGGCGCGCGCCGCGATGAAGAAAAAGCGCGCGCCAAAGAACGCATCTTCTCTTTCCGCGACGAGTTCGGCCAATGGGATCCTAAAAACCAACGACCTGAATTATGGTCGCTCTACAATACGCGCCTGTTCCAAGGTGAAAACATGCGCGTATTCCCGATTTCCAACTGGACGGAATTGGACATCTGGCAATACATCGCACGCGAAAAACTCGCCCTGCCGCCGATTTATTACACCCACAAGCGCGAAGTTGTCGAACGCAACGGCCTGCTCGTTCCCGTTACCCCGTTGACCCCAAAACGCGAAGGCGAAGTTGCCCAAATCCGCGATGTCCGCTTCCGTACCGTCGGCGATATTTCCTGCACCTGCCCGGTTGCCAGCACCGCCGCCACACCTGAAGACATCATTGCTGAAACCGCCGCCGCGACTATTTCCGAACGCAGTGCCACACGCATGGACGACCGCGTATCGGAAGCGGCAATGGAAGAGCGCAAAAAACAAGGCTATTTCTAAACCGTTTTTTCAGACGGCCCCTATATATTTCAAACCCGAACAACACGGCAAAGCCTTCCGCCCCTGCCGTGTTGTTTGCTTTATTATTCTTGCAAATATCATTTAACAACAAAAACTTAATCAAAAATCCTGATACAGCGACAAACAATAAAACATAAACAAACATGGTATAATAAACACTTGCAGGCAGAGATTTAGACAAAAGTCTCAGGCCGTCTGAAGGAGGAGAAACATGAACCGACGCGTTTATATCGTACATGGCTTTGAAGGCAATCCGCACGGCAACTGGTTTGACTGGCTTTGCGCCCAAATCAAAAGCACCGGCGCACAAGCAATCTCCCTCGCCATGCCCAATCCCGACAAACCAAGCACGACCGCGTGGCAGTTTACCCTTGACCAGCACATCGGCAAGCCCGATGCCCATACCTTCCTAGTCGGCCACAGTCTCGGCTGCATTACCCTCCTTCACTTTCTCAGCCGCCAACAGCCCCAAAAAATCGGCGGTCTGTTGCTTGCCGCCGGTTTTGCCGATACGCTGCCACCCCTGCCTGCGCTTGATGCCTACATTAAAGCAGCGTCGCCCGATTTCGACATCCTGCGCAAAATCGACATGCCCAAACACTGTCTGGTTTCCGACAACGACACCCATGTTCCGCCCGAACTGACTTTGGACATGGCGGCCAAACTCAAAAGTCCTGTTACCCATATTCCCGAAGGCGGCCATTTGATGGCTTCGGACGGCTTTACCCAACTGCCGCAGGCTTGGGAAGCACTGAAACCCATGTTGACCGAATAAACACGCAATATAATTTGGTTTTCAGACGGCCTTGTCTGTCTCCCCTCCCCACGACAGGCCGTCTGAACGACAATAAAAAAACAACCTGCCCTTTCAAGCAGGTTGTTTCTTTTTATGCCTTATTGACAGCAAATTTAATATTGCACCGTCCATTCAATCTCACCGCCGGCCCTCATCGGTACAAGCTCGCCATCGCCGTAAGGTACGCTGATAGGTACGGTTTGTGTTTGTTTGACCAATGTGATGGTATCGGTATTTTCAGGCAGACCGTAGAAGTGCGAACCGTTTCTAGAAGCAAAGGCTTCCAGTTTGTCCAACGCGCCTGCTTTCTCAAACACTTCAGCATAAAGCTCAATGGCAGTCATCGCGCTGAACATACCGGCACAACCGCAAGCATTTTCTTTGGCAGTTTTGGCATGTGGTGCAGAATCCGTGCCGAGGAAGAATTTGTGCGCCTTATCACCGGTAACGGCGGCAACCAAAGCCTGACGGTGGGTTTCGCGTTTGAGAACCGGCAGGCAGAAATGATGAGGGCGCACGCCGCCGACCAAAAGGTCGTTGCGGTTGAGCAGCAAGTGTTGCGGCGTCACGGACGCGGCCACATTATCGCCAGCTTCCAATACCAGTCGGGCTGCTTCGGCAGTGGTGATGTGTTCAAACACGACCTTGAGGTTGGGCACTTGCGCCAGAACCGGCTTCATCACGCGCTCGATAAAGGCGGCCTCGCGGTCGAAAATATCGATTTCGGGGTCGGTTACTTCGCCGTGAACCAAGAACAAAATACCCTGTTTCGCCATTTCTTCCAACACGGGAATTAGCTTAAACAAGTCGGTCACGCCGGAATCGGAATTGGTGGTCGCGCCTGCTGGATAGAGTTTGAAAGCCACGATACCGGCAGCCTTGGCTTCACGCACGAGTTCGGGAGTAGCGTTGTCGGTCAAATAAAGCGTCATCAACGGCTGAAAGGCACTGCCTTCTGGCAGGGCGGCCATAATGCGCTCTTTGTATGCTTGGGCATCGGCAATGCTGACAACGGGCGGCTTCAGGTTGGGCATGATAACCGCGCGACCCATTTGTCGGGCGGTGTAGGGGGCAACGGCTTTGAGCGCGTCGCCGTCGCGCAGGTGTAAGTGCATATCGTCGGGGCGGATGATGGTCAGGGTTTGCATAGCTTACTTTCGAGTGGTTTGGTTTGATAATGTTTCAGACGGCCTTTATTCGGCGGTAACGGTTTCTATCGATTTGATGTTTCAATCGTCAACCGGCCTAAGGCAAAACGGCGGCCTTATTGTCGTAAGAATGATGGGTCAAATAAAAAACAGCCTGTACCGGAAAATGCTCGGACGACGTTGTTTTGACGGTCAGCAAGGTTTCTTTCGGACTGCCGGACGCGCGCCATGCGTAGGAAATCTGACGCATAGGCAACGGGGCTTCCGCCAAATTATCGGCACGCAACTCAGCGTTCAAACCTTGCGGCGGATTTTCTGCCAAAGCTAAAAATTGTTTGAAAATCAGATGGTCGTCGGCTTTAGCCGTGCGCACGCTGCAACTGTCTTCAGTCAGGCTCAAATAATAATCTACGCCGTTTTCCGTTTTCTTCCAAATGCTTAATGCCTCCAAATCCATCATTCCGGCAGGCAAATCGGCAATATCTTTTTTCGACAATAAAACCAGTTTGTTGGCATTGGCAAACTCGCCGACAAGGGCGGCATCGCCGTCTGAGGCCACGCAGCTTTGGCGGAACAAGTCAGTGACATTTTGGGCATAATCGGCAGCGTTCTGCGGCGAAACGCCTTCCTTGCCGCATGCACTCAGGCAGACGGCCAATACGGCGGCACACAACGCGACGGCTTTAGACATTTCAGACGGCCTTATTTGTGTTTCAACACCAGCTTGAACACGCCGTCGGCTTCGCTCGATTCCAACAAGACATGTCCGGTCTGACGGCAAAACGCTTCAAAATCGCCGGGCGCGCCGCCATCGGTAGCCAATACGGTCAGCACTTCGCCCTCCTGCATTTGCGCCAAAGCTTTTTTAGCACGCAAAATCGGCAGCGGGCATTTCAAACCGATGACATCCAGAGTTTGTGTATTCATAAGGCTCCATAGGTGTATTGGGGTTAGGTTTTATTGCCGCGTTACCAACAGCGGCACAACTATTCAGCTATAACTAACGCAATGATAAATTTAACTTTTAACTATTTTAGGGAATTCAGCATTTTTAATGTAAAAGAAATTTTTTTGCGGTATTTTGTGAATTTTTAGAAATATATTTTTCAATCAATATGGATGTTTCTGCAAAATACTCAGTAGATGTTTCAAATTCTCTTGTTTGTTGCATCTTTGTGAAAGCAATGTAAAACATAAAAAATTCTGTCAGACTATTACTCAACTGATAAAAATTCGGGTCTCCTGGTCTTCCTTGCATATACAGGAGACATTAAATGAGTTACATCGCAAAAAATAATGGCATCACTATCTGTACAAGCAAAAATTTGATATTTCCCATCTATAAATTCTTCATAATCTTGCAAAGCCCAATGTTCGACTGTTGTAAATTCAGAATGTAAAGGCAGCAATATTAAATTGAAATTACTATTTCCAAAATAACAATCCCCCTTCATTTGGACATGCTGATAATAATATAAAAGCTCCCCTTGAAAAGATGAGGATGAAATATCCAGCTCTTCAAATGAAAATTCTAATTTATTTGAAGGAAATGGGGTTGTTCTTGAATATAGTTCTACTAACTCACTTAGTACATTGTCTAATTTCATATTTTCCCCTTAGCATTTATCTTGTTATCGATTTAATCGTTGTTTCAAAGCTGCTTTGCGATCGATTAACCTTCCTGTATTTTTACCGCTACGTCCTTAGTATAAAAATTCGTCATATTAATCAGAATTAACGTCAATTATACCGCACTTACTTGCACCCCACCCTGCAAGCCCATAAAATAAAGCCGTTTTTCACTTTGGAGCTGTCTATGCGCCGTTTTGCCCTTCTCGCTCTCAGCCTTGCCGCGACTCAAGCATTTGCTTTGGGTTTCAGCCAAAAAGATACGCTGACCAACACGCGTTATCAGGAAAGCCCTGAAGAAGTTGCCGCACGCGAATTTAAAGAACACAAAGCCGAGTTGCCGCCCCTGCCCGATACCCAATCGGGCGATTGGTTCGACCTCTATGTCAACGAAACCTACGGCAAGCAGCCCAAAATCCTGCTCAGCAGCCTGCAAATCATGCCTGCGCCGGACAACAGCATCCGCTACGTCTTGAACGTTCGCTCCGACAAAGGCTACGACAACCTCTCCGTCGAAGGCCTCTATTGCGCCCGCACGTCCTTTACTTACAGCAACGACAAGCGTTCGTCTTACAAAGTATTCGCTTACGGCGATACAGTAAACCGCCGCTGGATCGAGCCGCGCAAAGGCGATTGGAAGCTGATCGGCAATGCGTTCAGCCGCAACGATGCCCTGCACACCGCCCTGTATCAGGCATTCTGTGTCGACGGTATGCCGACAACGGTCGAAGGTTTGGTACAACGTTTGAAAGAACGCGGCGGCCGTCACGGTACCACGCTGAGCAACCACGACAAATAAACAGCTTTAATCAACAAAAAGGCCGTCTGAAATTTTTCAGACGGCCTTGTCTTTAGAGACAGCTTAGAATTTGTGATACAGACCCACAGAAGCGGCTTTTTGTTCAACGCCGCCTTTGTTGGCTGCAGTCAGACGGGTTTTGTTGCCGACTTTCAAATACGCCAGTTGGGCATTGACGCCGGTGCGTTTGCTGAAGGTGTATTGGCCGCCGACAACAACTTGGTCGAATTTATCCACCAATTTCTCGCCGCTGTTCACGCCCTTGGCAGGCCAGCCGTGCGCGTAAGTAATGCGTGGGGTCACATTGCCCAATTTGTAGCCGACAGTTACCGCTGCATCAACCACTTTCACGGCTTCCTCTTTGCCTAAGTCGGTAGTGATGTCACTACCCTTGTACTTATTAAAATCATCGGTGAAATAGCCTAAATATTTGTTGGCTGTCTCATGGCCTTTGGCATAGTGTACACCACCGCCGACAAAGAGATTGTCTTTATTGTAGTAAGTTTCAACTTTGGCGATTTGCGCCGCTTTGACTTTGCCTGATTTGTCGGTGTACGCGCCGTTGTAGTGGCCGTAAGCCGCATTGGCGGTAAAGCCGTTTTTAGAGAAGCTCACGCCGCCGGTGTATTGGTCTTTAGCCGGTTTGGTGTGCGTGTATTTGTCTGAAGGATTGCGGTTGTCGCGCGGTGCGTAAGACACGTTGAATTTGAATCCACCGAAATCCGGGCTGTCGTAGCGTACAGCGGCGTTACGGTTGCCGGTACGGGTAAAGATGCCCAAGCCTGCGGCATTGGTTTTGTACATCCATGGATCGATGGTGTCCATTTCATTCAGCATATTGCTGAGTTTACCGGCGCGAATCTTACCGAAGTTACCTTGCAGGCCGATGAAGGAGTCCCGAGTGGCAAAACCTTGGGAACCACCGGTAATGGCCGTTTTTTGTTCTACCTGCCAAATGGCTTTCAAATCGCCGCCCAAGTTCTCGCTGCCTTTGAAACCGATACGGGAAGTATTGTCATTGATGCTGGTTGCGGTAGAGCTGGTTTCAGAACCTGCATCACCTTTGATTTTTACTTGACCGACGGTCACGCTGCTTTTGATTTGACCATACAGAATCACTTCTGCAGATGCAGCCAGCGGCAAACCGGCAATAACCAAAGCGATAATCGATTTTTTCATTATTCTCTCCAAAACAAAGTTAAAATCTCGTGAAAACACGTTTAGCAATATTAATGTTTTCCAGCGCTACAAACAACTACTTTCATCTTGAGAAACACTTTTATTCATTAGAGTTTAGACTTTTTACAACATTTTCAAATAAAACAGGCCGTCTGAAAGAAATTTCAGACGGCCTCTCCTATTCAAAGTCACGACAAGGACAACCAACCCTCCTATTGCAATTATTTAATCAAAAATGATTGCTTGATAAATGTTTGCCATATATCAACCCAACATTCCCAAATTGCCACTATCATTAACTTTCTTCTTATGAAGAAGTTTTTTTATATCAATAATTTATATGGTATAAATTTTTCCTTTTACCTAATGTAAATAAATAGGAGCCCTTATGTTGAACAAACATCTCTTTTTATCTTTGCTAATGGCTGTCTCTACTGCAACGGTATCCGCCGAAACCCATCATGCACATTGGTCTTACACAGGTGAAAACGATGCTGCACACTGGGGCGATTTGAGTGAAGACTTTGCTGTCTGCAAAACAGGCAAACAGCAATCTCCAGTGGACTTCTCCACGACAAAAACAGTAAAAGGCAAACAACCGGCATACCGTTACAACGTCGCCGACTACAAAGTAGAAAATAACGGCCATACCCTTCAAGCTACGCCGCAAGGCAAGGCACAAACCATCGTGATTAACGGTAAAACCTATACCTTCAAGCAATTCCACTTCCATACGCCGAGCGAACATACTTTCAAAGGCAAACATTTCCCGATGGAAGCGCATTTCGTCCATCAAGCCGAAGACGGCACTTTGGCGGTCATCGGCTCTGTATTTAAACCGGGCAAAAACAATCCTGCCTTGTCCGCACTCACTGCCAAAAAACTGAAAGCGGGCGAATCCGTAACCTTGAAAAACTTGAATATCCAAGCCCTGCTGCCTAAAGATAGCAAGTCCTTCCAACTAAAAGGCTCGCTAACAACGCCGCCTTGCAGCGAAAACGTGACTTGGGTTGTCTTAAAAACTCCGGTTCAAGCTGATGCGGCACAGTTCAAAGCCATGCGCGACATTATCGGCGGCGAAAACAACCGTCCCGTACAACCTTTGAACGACCGCGAAGTCAATGAAGACAAATAACTTCTAAGGCCGTCTGAAAACAAAAAAGCACCCGGATAACGGGTGCTTTTTCAATCACATCAATCAGGCTTTTTTGTTACCCAACGCAGCTTTCACAAACGCGCTGAACAAAGGATGGCCTTTGCGCGGATTGGAAGTAAATTCCGGATGGAACTGACACGCGAAGAACCAAGGATGATTTGGCAATTCGATGGTTTCAACCAAACGCTCGCGACCTGCGGATACACCACCGATGACCAAACCGGCTTTTTCCAACTGAGGAACATAGTTGTTGTTGACCTCGTAGCGGTGGCGATGACGTTCACGGATATGTTCGCTGCCGTAGATTTTTGCGGCAAGGCTGCCCGGTTTGAGGTCAACTTCTTGAGCGCCCAAACGCATGGTGCCGCCCAAATCGGCAGATTCGTCACGGGTTTCTACGCTGCCGTCGGCAGTTTGCCATTCGTCAATGAGGGCAACGACAGGCGCGGCGCATTTCAAGTCAAACTCGGTAGAGTTCGCACCTTTCAAGCCTGCAACGTCGCGGGCGTATTCGATCAGGGCGATTTGCATGCCCAGGCAGATGCCCAAGTATGGTACGTTGTTTTCACGCGCATAGCGTACGGCGGCAATTTTGCCTTCTACGCCGCGTGAACCGAAGCCGCCCGGCACCAAAATCGCATCCATGTCTTTGAGCATGGAAACGTCGCCATTGCTCTTCTCGATGCTTTCGCTGTCGACAAAGGTAATTTGTACATCGGTTTCAGTATGAATACCGGCGTGTTTCAGGGCTTCGATCAATGATTTGTAGGACTCGGTCAAATCAACGTATTTGCCGACCATTGCGATTTTGACGGTGTGTTTCGGATTTTGAATCGCGTGAACGATTTTCTTCCATTCGGTCAAATCAGCTTGTTTGACATTCAGTTGGAGCTGCTCGGTAATGATGTTGTCGATGCCTTGGTTGTGCAGCATTTCAGGGCATTCGTAAATGCTTTCCACATCGTAGCTGCCCACGATGGCACGTTCTTCAACGTTACAGAACAATGCAATCTTACGGCGCTCGTCCGCAGGCATTTCTCTGTCCATACGGCAGATCAGGATGTCCGGTTGCAAACCAATGCTCAACATTTCTTTAACGGTATGCTGGGTCGGTTTGGTTTTGATTTCGCCGGCGGCGGCAATGTAAGGAACATAGCTCAGGTGGGCAAACAATGTATTGTTGCGGCCGAGCTGGCTGCGCATTTGACGGATGGCTTCCAAGAAAGGCAACGATTCGATATCGCCGACTGTACCGCCGATTTCGACAATCGCCACATCATAACCGGCCGCGCCTTCATGGATACGGCGTTTGATTTCATCGGTAATGTGCGGAATCACTTGTACAGTACCGCCCAAATAGTCGCCACGACGCTCTTTAGCAATCACGTTTTCATAGACTTGGCCGGTACTGAAGCTGTTGCGGCGGGTCATGGTGGCGTTAATGAAACGCTCGTAGTGACCGAGGTCGAGGTCGGTTTCCGCGCCGTCATCGGTCACGAATACTTCACCGTGTTGAAACGGGCTCATGGTACCCGGGTCAACGTTGATATACGGGTCGAGTTTAAGCATGGTCACGTTCAAGCCACGCGACTCGAGAATAGTAGCAATAGAAGCGGCGGCGATACCTTTACCCAAAGAAGATACAACGCCGCCGGTTACGAAAATAAATTTAGTCATGATGTGATACCCATGTTGGAATGTGTGATTTTAACTTGAAGCAGCATATTCTGGCAAACGGCAAAAGCTTCAGGCCGTCTGAAAACAGCGTTTTCAGACGGCCTTATCATACTGATTCTGTATATCAGCGCAGCTCGCGGCGCAGGATTTTGCCAACGTTGGATTTTGGCAACTCGTCGCGGAATTCGATGTCTTTCGGCACTTTATACGCCGTCAGTTCTTTGCGGCAGAAATCGATCAGTTCTTCCTTGGTCAAAGACGGGTCTTTGCGTACGACGAAGACCTTAATCGCTTCACCGGTTTTCTCGCTTGCCACGCCGATACAGGCGACTTCCAAGACTTTGTCGTTGCTGGCCACCACTTCTTCGATTTCGTTCGGATATACATTGAAACCGGATACCACAATCAAATCTTTTTTGCGGTCCACCAGCTTCAGCCAGCCTTTTTCATCCATCACGGCAATGTCGCCGGTCTCTAAAAAGCCGCGTGCATCGATTGCTTTGGCGGTTTCTTCAGGACGGTTCCAATAGCCTTTCATCACTTGCGGACCGCGTACCCACAATTCGCCCGGCTGTCCGATAGGCACTTCTTTGCCGTCCGCATCGCGCAATTCGACTTCGGTCGAAGGAACCGGCAAACCGATACCGCCGCTGTAAGCCTCGATATTCAAAGGATTGCAACATACGCCCGGGCTGGCTTCGGTCAAACCGTAAGCTTCCACAATCGGCGTACCGGTAATTTTTTTCCATTTTTCCGCTACGGCTTTTTGCGTTGCCATACCGCCGCCCAAAGTCAGCTTCAAACGGGAAAAATCGACTTCGGCGAAATCCGGACGGTTGACCATCGCATTAAACAGGGTATTCACACCGATGAACACGCTGATCGGCTCTTTTTTCAATTCACCGATAAACCCTTTCATATCGCGGGGGTTGGTAATCAGGATGATTTTGGAACCGGTATTCGCAAAAATCATCAGGTTTACCGTCAAGGCAAAGATATGATAAAGCGGCAACGCGGCAATAACCGTTTCTTCGCCTTCGCGCAGACTGTTTCTAATCCATTCTTTTGCCTGCAACATATTGGCGCAGATGTTGCCGTGGCTGAGGACGGCGCCTTTCGCCACGCCGGTCGTGCCGCCAGTATATTGCAGCAGTGCAGTATCATCGCGCGTCAATTCGACTGGCTTGAACGTATTTTCTGCACCTTGCTTCAAGGCCGTCTGAAAAGTCACGGTATTGGGAATACGGTATTCCGGCACCATTTTTTTCACTTTTCGGATGACGAAATTCATCAACGCGCCTTTAATCATGCCGAACATCTCGCCGACCGACGCGACAATCACATGTTTGATTTGCGTACGCGGCAACACCAACTCCAACGTATTGGCAAAGTTCTCCAACACGACAATCGTTGTCGCGCCGCTGTCTTTCAACTGATGCTCCAACTCACGCGGCGTATAAAGCGGATTGGTGTTCACTGCCACCAAACCGGCCTGCAGAATACCGAAAAGCGCAATCGGATATTGCAAAACGTTCGGCATCATAATCGCCACGCGCTCACCGCGCGGCAGTTCCAATACGTTTTGCAGGTAAGACGCAAAATCGGTAGCCAACTTGCCCACTTCGGCATAAGTAAGCGTTTTGCCCATGTTTTGAAAAGCAGGTTTATCCGCAAATTTCTCGACACTTTGACGGAATACGTCGCTGATGGAGCTGTATTGAGAGATATCGATTTCAGGGCTTACGCCTTGTTCGTAGCTTTTGAGCCAGAGTTTTTCCATATTGATCAGTCTTTTATTGAATCGTTTTTTGGAATCAAGACCGTCTGAAGGCTTTATTCAATCTGCTACTTTGTTTTCAGACGGCCCTCTTATTAAGCAGTAATAATGACAGGCTTGTCGGTGGACATGATGATACCGCCGCCCAAGCACACATCGCCGTCATACAGTACCGCAGATTGTCCGGGTGTTACTGCCCATTGCGGCTCGTCAAAGACAAGCTCGATGTTTTCATCATCCAAGTAACGCAACGTACAAGGCGCGTCAGCCATGCGGTAGCGCGTTTTGCAGGTATAGCGGCCTTCTTTCGGACGTTCGGGCAATGTGAAACTCAAATCGTTCATAATCAGGCTTTGTGTATAAAGCAAAGGATGGTCATGGCCTTGGACGACAATCAGTTCGTTTTTGGTCAAATCCTTGGCCGCGACAAACCATGGCTCGCCTGCGCCGCCAATACCCAAGCCTTTGCGTTGGCCCAGTGTGTAAAACATCAAACCGACGTGTTCACCGACTACTTTGCCTTCGGGGGTAACTATTTTGCCATTATTGGTCGGCAAGTATTTTTGCAGAAATTCGCGGAACGGGCGTTCGCCAATAAAGCAAATACCGGTACTGTCTTTTTTGGTTGCAGTCGGTAATTTGAATTCTTCGGCAAGACGGCGGACTTCAGGCTTCTCCAATTCGCCCAATGGGAAAATCGCGCGTTCGAGTTGGAAAGGCTTGAGACGGTACAGGAAATAGCTTTGATCTTTGTTTTGATCCAAGCCTTTGAGCAGGTAATGCACGCCGTTGCGCACTTCTTTGCGGGCATAGTGTCCGGTAGCAATGGTATCGGCGCCCTGCTCTATGGCGTAGTCCAAAAAGCATTTGAATTTGATTTCGGCATTGCACAAGACGTCCGGGTTTGGCGTACGGCCTGCGCTGTATTCTTTGAGGAAATAGGCAAATACATTGTCTTTATATTGCGCGGCAAAATTGACGATGTCGATATCGATTCCGATGATATCGGCAACAGCAATGGCATCAAAGGAGTCTTGTTTGATGCTGCAATATTCGTCGTTGTCGTCATCTTCCCAGTTCTGCATGAACACGCCGCTGATTTGATGGCCTTGCTGTTTGAGCAGGGCCGCGGTAACGGATGAATCGACGCCGCCGGAAAGACCGACGATGATGTTTGTTGGTGTGTTGGTAGTATTCATGAGGGGAATGTGGGTTTTAAATGCATTTTTTAAAGCGTAATTTTAGCACATTTTGATTTAACGACAGAAAAGGCCGTCTGAAAGCCCAATGGCTTTCAGACGGCCTTTATATGCAAATTCAAGCAATTAGTGCTGATGCGCGCCACCGTGAGCACCGTGGTCGTGGTTCATGTCGGCTTTAGGTGCGGTTTTAACTTCCAGCTCGACAGTTTGAGGTTTCGCGTTTTTGAATTTCAGGGTTACAGGTACTTTTTCGCCTTCTTTCAATTGTTTTTTCAAACCCATGAACATAACGTGGTAGCTGCCTGGTTTCAGCTCGGTTACGCCTTTCGCAGCCAAAGGCACGCCGCCTTTAACTTCGCGCATACGCATAACGCCGTTGTCGTTCACGTGAGTGTGTACTTCAACACGTTCGGCAACAGGGCTGCTGCCGCCTACCAAGAAGTCTTGTTTGGCTTCATCGTTTTGGATTTTCATGAATGCGCCACCCATTTTCATACCTTCAACGGTAGAACGTGCCCAACCGTCTTCAATATGGATACCGGCTGCAGATACGGAAGTTGCCAAGCCTGCCAGAATCAGGGTTGCCATTAATTTTTTCATCTTTTGCTCCTTATGTTTGCCAAATGGCTGGGATATACGGCCTTCATCTTACAACCGAAGGCCGTCTGAAAACTTTGATATAGATTAACTAATACTATCTAATCCTAATGAATTACCATATTACCACATTTCTAAGCAGTTAATGCAACAATCCAAACAATAAACAACATGAACAAAGCCATCAGTTGCGCGGCCGAACCGGCATCTTTGGCACGCTTGGCCAGCTCGTGTTTTTCAGTAGAGGTATGGTCAACAGCCGCCTCGATCGCGGTATTAAACAATTCGGTAATCAGTGAAATAAACGATGCGACAACAAGCACCATTTTGGTGACCGGGGCGAAATCAAGAAACAACGCCAAGAAAATTAAAATCAGATTCAACCAAAAAACTTGGCGAAATGCGCTTTCATAACGATATGCGGCAGCCAGTCCATCTTTGGAATAACCAAACGCATTAATGATGCGCTTGATGCCGTTTTTACCTTTTTTCTCGGAAGCGTAGGAAGATGGTTTCATCATATACTCAACATAAAAAGGCCGTCTGAAAAAAACGGTCGGGTCAATGTTCAGACGGCCTTTGGATTTATTGTTTTGCCCAAGATTCCACGGCATCTGCGAACATGGCGGCAACGTCGAAATCTTTTTGCTTCATGATTTCTTGGAAGCCGGTCGGGCTGGTTACGTTGACTTCGGTCAGATTGCTGCCGATGACATCCAAACCGGCAAGCAAAATACCGCGGCGCTTCAATTCCGGCGCAAGGGTTTCTGCAATCTCACGGTCGCGCTCGCTCAATTCCTGCGCCACGCCGCGGCCGCCGGCAGCCAAGTTGCCGCGTGTTTCGCCATTTTGCGGAATGCGCGCCAAAGCATACGGAACAACTTCCCCACCGATAATCAGAATACGCTTGTCGCCATGTACGATTTCAGGAATATAACGTTGTGCCATGATGGTGCGTGAATCAAGCTGCATCAAGGTTTCCAAAATACTGCCGATATTGGGGTCTGATTCGGTCAAGCGGAAAATGCCCATACCGCCCATGCCGTCCAAAGGTTTGATGATGATGTCGCCGTGTTCTTTCAAAAAGGCACGGACATCGGCGGAACGTGTGGTAACCAAAGTCGGCGCGGTAAACTGGCTGAAGTTCAAAATCGCCAATTTCTCATTGAAATCGCGCATTGCCTGCCCGCTGTTAAATACTTTTGCGCCCTGCTGCTGTGCTAAAGTTAAAAACTGGGTCGCGTATAGATATTGCATATCAAACGGCGGATCAGTGCGCATAATGACCGCATCAAAATCTTTTAAGGCAGTCTGAACTTTTGCCTCTGCTTTAAACCATTCGTGATCGTCATCGTTCTTCGCACCGACAAACTCAAATGCCGCCGCCTGAGCCACCACCCAGCCTTCACGGACGGACAATTCTCCGCTCAAGGTATGAAAAAGCTGCCAACCGCGCTTTGCCATTTCACGCATCATGGCGTAAGTAGTGTCTTTATAGGTTTTAAAACTTGCCATCGGATCGGCGATAAACAGGACTTTCATCAAAATTTCCTTATAAACAGACGCTATAATCATACCTTGTATTCTGCTTGTCTGAAAGGGCGCAAAATACGGGAAAGGCCGTCTGAATTTCATTTTCAGACGGCCTTAAGGCTTTTAGGCGGTGGCCAGATGTAAGAGTTCGGCAGCATGGCTGCGTGTGGTATCGGTAATGATTTCGCCGCCCAACATACGCGCGATTTCCTCAATGCGCTGATGATGATCCAATACGCTGATTTCGCTGACGGTTTGTTCGCCTTCGCTATGTTTGCGCACTTGCCAATGGTTTTCACCGCAAGAGGCGACTTGGGGAAGATGGGTTACCGCCAAGACTTGATGTTTTTTACCCAAGGCACGCAAAGCTTTACCGACCATTTCGGCGACGCCGCCACCGATACCGGTATCCACTTCGTCAAAAATCAATGTCGGCACTTGCGTGTATTGGCTGGCAACCACTTGCAAAGCCAAGCTGATACGCGCCAATTCGCCGCCGGAAGCCACTTTGTTCAAAGGACGGGACGGATTGCCTTTATTCGCCGCCACTTGGAATTGCACTTGTTCCAGGCCATGTGCAGTCGGCGAAGACGGCAACAAGACGATGTCAAAACGTGCGCCCTTCATGGCCAAATGCTGCATATGCTCGGTGGTCTCTTCGCCCAAACGGCCGGCCGCCTGATGGCGCATGGCGGAGAGAACGTGAGCGGCTTCATGGTATTCGGCAAGATTGCGTGCGACTGCATTTTCCAAGGCTTCCAAATCGGCAGCTGCTTGCAGGTTTTGCAGGCGCTCGTCAATTTCCGCCAACTTTTGCGGTAACTCTTCCGGCTCAATGCGGTATTTGCGCGCCATGCTCATCAATTCGCCCATCCGGCTTTCTTGTGCGGCCAATTCATTCGGATCGATATCGCTGCGGCCGGCCACATCGCGCATATTGGCACTGATTTCCCCCAACTCGGCTTCAATACTTGCCAACATATTCAGGCTTTCGGCAAAGCGCGGTTCAATGTTTTGCAGATTGCCCAGCAATTTTTGGCATTGGTAGATTTGACGTTGGATGCCGTTGTCGCCGTCTATGCTTTCGCCCACCTGCTCGGCGGTTTGCAGCAACTCGGCCGAATGCGCCAGGCTATCGTGGCTTTGGCTTAAGGTTTCCCATTCGTTGGGTTTGAGCTCCAATTGGTTTAATTCATTAAACTGCCATTCCAAACGCTCGCGTTCGATGGCCATGGTTTCTGCCTGCTCTTGCGCTTCTTGCAGTGCCTTTTTCGCATTGACCCAGTTTTGATAAAGCTGTTTGACCGTCTCTGCCTGCTCTTTGCTGCCGGCAAATGCGTCCAACAACTCGCGTTGCGCAGATTCTTGATTCAACGAATGATGGGCATTTTGTCCGTGAATATCGATTAACTGCTCGCCGATGGCTTTCAACTGCGCCAGCGTTGCCGCTTGGTTATTGATATAACTGCGGCTTTTGCCCTTGGCATCGATAATACGGCGGATGCTGAGCTCTTCCGCATCTTCTTCCAAAAGGCCTTGCTCCTGCAGCTGCACTTTCAGTTCGGGCAAACCGCTGATGTCAAACAAAGCCGACAACTGCGCCTCTTTGGCGCCGTTGCGCACTTGGCTGTAATCGGCTTTATCGCCCAACAACAGGCCAATCGCATCCAGAGTAATCGATTTGCCTGCGCCGGTTTCGCCCGTTAAAACGGTAAAGCCGTTTTGAAAATCAAGATTCAGGTTTTCAACAATGACAAAATCACGCAAAGAAAGTGCCAACAGCATTGCAGTATTCCTTAGTAAATCACCCGCGCTTATGCGGAATAGCTTTAGATAAGCTGATTATAACTAAGATTTTTTATAGTTTGAATCAGATTTTTCTTATGATTTATCTAAGATATTTATTTTAAACAAATTATTTTTTTAAGAAACTACCCAATACACCACGCTATATTGTTACCCCGGCTGACGTATTCAATGATATAGAGCGTTCATTTAATGCCATAAAACGCTAGAATAACCAACACAAAGGCCGTCTGAAACACGATTGTTTCAGACGGCCTTTACATTTAAATCAATTAATCAGCCTGCTTTCAGGCTCTACTGCTTCTTCAGCTTCCTCATCGCCTGTCGGCGGCGTTTCCATTAAATCAGGCAACACCAGCTCACCCAATTCAGTCAGCGGCGGCAATTCTTCCAAACTTTCCAAACGCAAATCGCTTAAGAATGTTGCCGTGGTCGCCCACAAAGCTGGACGGCCGACAGAATCACGGTGGCCGATGACTTCAATCCAGCCCCTATCCTGCAAGGTTTGCATCACATTTTGCGACACCGCCACGCCGCGTATGCCTTCTATATCGCCACGCGTTACCGGTTGCTGATAGGCAATAATCGCCAGCGTCTCCATCACGGCACGGGAATAACGCGGCGCGCACTGCTCTTGCAGGCTGCCCAGTCGTTCAAATGCGGCTTGGGCAATTTGAAAGCGCCAGCCCTCATGGGTATGCACCAATTGCAAAGCCCTATCCTGCCAACGGGCTTTCAGTTGCGCCAACACGTCAATCAGCTTGTCTTGCGACAACGGCGGCACGCACAATTCGCGCATGGCTTTTTCGTTTAAGGGTTCGACTTGCGTCAACAGCGCCGCTTCAATCAGCGCATCGGGAGAAAGTTTTTCAGTCATAATAAAATCAATGTTCAGACGGCATAAACAGCCAAAGGCCGTCTGAAAGATAATATGGTCAACGGTTTATTATGCGCTCAAATGCGCTTTTAGTTTTTCTTCGTCCAAAAACCAATGGCAGATTTCGGTATCGCCATCCAGCAAAACAGGCACCAGCTCATTGTACTTTTCTTCTAAAACCGGATCTTCATCAACATCGACAATATCCAGCTCAAATCCAAACTGCTCCTGATAAGGCTTTAATTGTTCGCGCATTTTGTGGCACAGACTGCAATATTCCCGAAACATCAAGGTCAGTTTCATCGCGGTTACTCTCGGAGGGACAAAAGCGGCCATTGTATAGCAAAATGCCGCCAAACCATACAGGCATGACAAAGGCCGTCTGAACAGGCGCGAGATAACGCCTTCAGACGGCCTTTATGTGTATTCTGAATTAAGACTGAACGTTGATACCGGCAGTCACGGTATTTTGGGCACTGCTTGCAGTCAAAAACGATGCAGCCAATTCGCCGCAGCAACCGCAACAAGTCGCCACGCCCAATTGAGCCTGCAAATCGCTCATGGTGGTTGCACCGGCGGCGATGGTCTCTTTGATGTCGTGGTCAGTAATGGCATTGCAGATGCAGACAAACATGATGTGCTCCAATAATTTTGTTACCCTCTGTAATTGAGAGTAGGATTTATTCTTGAACGTAAATATAAATAAAAACGGTTTGCATTGCAATATTGGCACCATCCTTTTGTTTTGAAATTTTTCTATGTAAATTTGTATTTTGATTGTTATTTTATAAATAGTAAACTTTATAACCGTTCAGACGGCCACGATAACAAAAGGCGGCATCTTCGAAATGCCGCCTTTATTTATGAACGGGAATGGTGTTCATCAACCATGTTTTTCAAACGGATATTGGCCACATGGGTATAAATCTGCGTGGTATTGATGTCGGAATGTCCCAACATCATCTGGACCGAGCGCAAATCGACGCCGTGATTGACCAAATGCGTGGCAAAAGCATGGCGCAAACCATGCGGACTGAGCGAAGCAATACCGGCCGCTTCGGCATATTCTTTGACTATCATCCATGCAAGCTGACGGCTGATGCCGCTGCGTTTCTGGCTGACAAACACTTCGTCGCAAATTTTGTTTTTCAGCAACACCGGGCGCGATTCGTTGTAATAGCGTTCCACCCAATATACCGCTTCCTGCCCCAGCGGAACCAGACGCAATTTGTCGCCCTTGCCTATGGTGCGGATACTGCCGCGATGTAAATCGATATCGCTGAGCGTCAATTTGACGGCCTCGGTCACGCGCAAACCTGTTGCATACATGACTTCAAGCAAGGCTTTGTCGCGTAGGCCATGTGGCGTTTCCACATCCGGCGCAGCCAGCAGCGCGTCGATTTGAGCTTCGGTAATCAGCTTGGGCAGTTTACGTTCCGATTTCGGCGCTTTGAGAAAACGGGTGGGATTGTCTGCCCTTTGGCCCGTTTCTTCCAACCAGCCGTACATGCGCTTGCAAGCCGACAATGCCCGCGCTTGGGACGTGTTTTTTTCCCCCTCCGCATACACGGCATCAGACAGGGCAAACTCATCGGCACTCAACCAATCCTGTCCAACCTCAGACAAACGCGCAGCGATTTTGACCAAATCACGGCGGTAACTTTGCAGCGTATTGTGGCTGAGTCGGTCTTGCAGCCAAAGAGATTCAAGCAACTTGTCTATTAAATCGTCCATATTCATCAAACTGATTGAAAGGCCGTCTGAACGGCATGACTTTACATCCGCTCAGACGGCCTTAGGTTTTCAAAGCCCTATTAAGAGGCTTGAGAGATTGTATCCAAAACTTCCTGCGCGTGTCCGGCCACTTTGACTTTGCGCCACTCATGGGCGATTTCGCCGTTTTTGTCCAGCACAAACGTGCTGCGCTCAATGCCGAGGGATTCTTTGCCGTAAAGCTTTTTCAGCTTGATCACATCAAACAGTTTGCAGACGGTTTCTTCTTTGTCGCTCAACAATTCAAACTGGAAGCCTTGTTTGGCGCAGAAATTTTGATGCGATTTCACGCCGTCGCGCGAAATGCCGACAACGGTATAGCCCAATGCTTTGAATTGTTCCAATCGGGCATTGAAATCCAAGCCTTCGGTGGTACATCCGGGCGTGCTGTCTTTAGGATAAAAATAGACAACCAACGGCAAATGTTCGGCGGAGTTAAAATCGCTGCCGGAAGAAGATGGGAGTGTGAATTGATATTTTGACATATTATTCCTTTCAGACGGCCTAAACCTAGCCTGCGTTTATTTTTCGCTTAAATTCAAATAACTGCGCGTACCTTGAAAATCTTCCAATGCGCGCAACAAAAGCTGGAAGTGGTCGTCATTGCCAGCCAAATCTAACTCATCGGCATTGACGGTCAGCAAAGGCGCGCTTTGATACAAATGGAAGAAATGGCTGTATTCGTCATGCACCCGTCCCAAATAGCCTTCGGGAAACAAGCTGATGATACCCTCTTGACGTTTTTGCAGGCGTTTGCGGTTGTTTTCGACGGCGGTTTGCAGATAAATCACCACATCTGGTTCCGCGTATTGCGGCAAAATGCGTTGCTTTATATCGGCAAAAAGCTGCCGCTCGTCATCATTCAAAACGATGGGCGTAAAAATGCGGTCTTTTTCCGGCAGAAAATCAGCCACAACCATTCCACCTTGCGCACAATGGTCTTCAATAATATTCACGCTTTCAGCGCGGCGCGTCAGGAAGAAAAGCTCGGCGGCCAAGCCATTATTGGAAACATTGCTGTAAAACTTCATGAGAAACGGATTGTGATCCGGATTTTCCGACAACAGCAACGCACTGAAATGCTCTGCCAAGCGGCGGCTCAAAGCAGTCTTGCCGCTACCGATGGCGCCTTCGACAACAATATAACGAGGATTCATAGTAACTCTTTGTAATGTGTTTCCCAACAATATTTTATAGCAAAAAAGGCGTGTCCAACACGCCCTTTCTTGTTTCAGCCTGTTTTTCAGACGGCCTTTATTCTTTCAACAGGCGAATCCCCTGCCCGCCCAAAGCCTGAGCCAAATCAGCCGCACGGCCATGCTCGCCCAACTCGAAATCCGGAAGAATTTCAGCCAGCGGCAACATCACGAAACTGCGCTCATGCGCGCGCGGATGCGGCAAGGTCAGATGCGGGTCATCGCTGCGGATACCGTCAAAATCGATGATGTCCAAATCCAAGGTGCGTGGCGCATTACGGAAGGTACGCTCGCGCCCAAATTCCGCCTCGATGCGGTTTAACTCTGCCAACAGCGCCACGCCGTCCAATGAAGTTTTCACGGCACACACGGCGTTCACAAAATCGGGCTGATTGTCATAGCCGACCGGCGCAGTCAAATACAGGGAAGAAGCCTTTTCAAGCCGGATATACGGATGCTCGGCCAATTCGGCCAAAGCGGCGCGAACCTGTTCGGCAGGATTGGCAAGATTGCTACCCAAAGCGACAACGGCAAAATGCGGATACATTTCAGACGGCCTCTTTTAAAACGGCAGCGTTTTGGTTTTGGCAAGAAAAACAATCGTGGCAACACACGACATGGCCAAAATATAGACGATATAAAATTTCGGCGAACGCGGACGCGAACGCATCATAATCATGCCCAACACAATATAAACCAGCAACAGCAGGATTTTCATGCCGAGCCACGGCGCATTGAACGGTGAAAAATGGGTAATCTTCATCAGCCACAAGCCGGTAAACAGCAACATGGTGTCGTTCAAATGCGGCATGGCTTTCCAAATGCCTGCCAACGGTTTTTCAGGATGACGCCAAAGCATGAAAAAGCGGATATTAAACAGCAAAATGGTAATGGTTACAAAAATCTGGTGGCTGTATTTGACGAACAGGTATTGCATAACAGTTTCTTGTCGGTAGAGGGAATGAAAGCGGCTATTTTACCGCAAACATCTATTTCTGACGCAACTTTTCAACCGCCAGCAGATAGGGCGGCGTATTGCGGCGGTTGACAAAGCCATAGCGCAACACGGCAAAGGCTTCCTGTGGCAAAGCCTCCGCCCATTGCACAATCGCCTCAGCCTCTATTCGGCCGGCTTCATGCCCCGGATACAATACCGCCACGGCAAGGCCGCCTTCTTTCAGCAAACCCAAAGTATCCGTCAGCGCACGAATACTGCTTGCTGCTTCAGTTGTACAGCTTTTATCGCCGCCCGGCAGCCAACCGAAATTAAATACCGCGGCATCTAAAGGCTCGTCGATATAAGATAAAAGGTTTTCATGGCCGTCATGTATCAGGACTACCCGACCATCTACGCCGTTTTCTTTCAGACGGCCTTGAGTCTGCGCCAGTGCTTTAGATTGCACATCAAACGCCCACACCCTACCCGTTTCGCCAACCAATTGCGCCAACAGCAAAGTATCATGCCCGTTTCCAGCCGTCGCATCCAAAGCGCGGCCGCCTGCTTTTAAGGCTTGTCGTAACAGGGAGTGGGCAAAGGGAAGAATGTTTTCAAGCAGCATGATAAAGGTCGTCTGAAAATAAAAATACCCTACCGCAAAAGCGGTAAGGTATTGAAAAACAGGAATGCGTTACATCATTTATTCGGCAGGTTGTTGCACAGTCTCAACTTGAACCGGAGCAGCTGCGGCAGCGGCTTGAGGTTGTTTGTTTTCGTGTTGCAGGCTGACTGCGCGTGCAGGAACGATTGTTGAGATAGCGTGTTTGTAAACCATTTGAGTGACGGAAGTATTACGCAGCAGAACAACGTACTGGTCGAATGACTCCACTTGGCCTTGCAGCTTGATGCCGTTTACCAAGTAGATTGAAACCGGAACGTGCTCTTTACGCAACGCATTCAAAAAAGGATCTTGTAACATTTGTCCTTTAGCTGTCATATTCTTGAGCTCCATTATTATGATTGTAAAGACGCCAAAATCGGCGTTTGATGGGATTGTAGCCCCGAATAGAATAAATTACCAACTATTTTTTTCTATCACACCGTTTAGGAATCCAGCAATAAGGGAAATTCCCGACAAACCGACTGTTTCATTTTCATCTTCACGCCCCTTCCCAATCCCGATTTTATGTATTTTGACTCCAGCAAATCTAATCGATAAATATCATGAAACATGAATAACTTACATTCCATCATAAAAGGCGGTCTGAAATCGTTCAGACGGCCTTTATGCTTATTTGCTGAATTGTTTTTTCACGCTGACTTTGGTTTTTTTCTTGAAGCGGTTTTTCTCTTCCTTGCGGCCTTCGCGTTTCTCAATGCGGTTGCTCAGGCTGACGCGGCGCAGCGGTTTTTTCTTCGGTTTGTCTTCCGCATTTTCATACGGGTTTTCCGAAACATTGTATTGAATTCTGAGCGGCGTACCTTGCAGATTGAAGGCTTTGCGGAACGTTTGTGTCAGATAGCGCGTGTAGCTGTCAGAAATGGCGTGCAGCGAATTACCGTGTACCACAATCACCGGCGGATTCATGCCGCCTTGGTGGGCATAGCGCATTTTCGGACGCACCAAACCTGCGCGCGGCGGCTGTTGGCGCTCGATAGCACTTTGCAGGACGCGTGTGATTTTCGGCGTCGGCATCTTAATCATCGCCGCATTGTAGGCAGCCTGAATGCTTTCAAACAAACCGTCTATACCACGCTCTTTCAACGCGGAAATAAAGTGAAACTTAGCAAAATCAAGGAAATACAGTTTGCGGTTGATATCGCGTTTCACTTGCTCGCGGCGCTCTTCGCTGATGCCGTCCCATTTATTGACCGCCACCACCAAGGCACGGCCTGCTTCCAAAGCAAAACCCGCAATCGTCGCATCTTGATCGGCGATATCTTGTTGCGCATCCAACACCAAAACAGCAACGTTTGCCGCCTCAACCGCCTGCATGGCTTTGATAACGGAGAACTTTTCCACTGCTTCATCCACTTTGCCGCGACGGCGCACACCTGCGGTATCGATGATGGTAAACGGTTTGCCTTCACGTTCAAAATCGATATGGATACTGTCGCGCGTCGTGCCTGCCATATCAAAGGCAATCACGCGCTCTTCGCCAAGAATGGCGTTTACCAAGGTTGATTTACCGACATTTGGACGGCCGATTACAGCAAAAACAGGATGTTTCGCTTCTTCCTCTTCCTTTTTAGGCTCGGGGAAGGTTTCCAAAATATCCTCAATCAGATAATACACGCCATCGCCGTGCGCACCTGAAATAACATAAGGGTCGCCCAGGGCAAGCTCGTAGAACTCGGCGGCAAGCACGGCCCTATTGCCGCCCTCGCCTTTATTCACGGCCAAATAAACAGGACGTGGGCTTTGACGCAAACGGTCGGCAATGATTTTATCTTGCGGCGTCAAACCGGTACGGCCGTCCACCAAAAACACAACCGCATCGGCTTCATCGACAGCCTGCAAGGTTTGTTTTGCCATTTCGTGCAAAATGCCGCTGTCCACAACCGGCTCAAAACCGCCGGTATCGATGACCAAATAAGGTTTGCTGCCGACCTTGCCATGACCGTAATGTCGGTCACGCGTCAGGCCGGGCAAGTCATGCACGAGCGCATCTTTGGTGCGCGTCAAACGGTTGAATAAGGTAGATTTGCCGACATTGGGGCGGCCGACAAGCGCGATGGTTGGTTTCATGATGGAGTCTTTCTGTGTCAAGTGCCGCCTAAAAACGGGAGCGGAACACAAGCAGGTGTTTTAAAAAACACGGTTGATAAGGATAAGTGTAGGCCGTCTGAAAAGTCATGGCAACTTCAGACGGCCTTGATTTCAAACAAACTTATTTCAAGCTGTCGATTTTCATTTGCAGCAATTCGCGGCCTACTGCGGTTTGCGGCAATTTGCTCAAAGCAGCTTCGTAACTTTGTACGGCTTCTTTGGTTTTATTTTGGGCAACGTAAACATCGCCTTTGGTTTCCAGCATCAAAGGCTCGAAATCAGCCTCAACCTGAGTATTCAGTGCATTGATGGCGGCATCGTATTTTTTCTGCTGCAACAGGACAACGCCCAAACGCTGCGCCGCCAAAGCTTGAACCAGCGGTGCGTTTTGGTTTTTCAGCACCCAATTCAAATGACCTTCCGCCACATCATAACGGCCGGCATCAAACTCGGTCGCCGCTACCATCAAGGTAGCTTGGGCTGTCGAAATAGAATCAGGATAGTTTTTTTGCAATTCAGCCAAATCGGCGTTGATGGCTTTGGGGTCGGTTTTTTGCTGTGCCTTTTCCACCATTTGCGCCAATACGGCTGCTGCTTCCTGATCTTTTGAAGCTTTTTGGCCTTGGTAAATGGTGTAACCCAAATATCCCAAAGCCGCCACGATCAGCAAGGCAAAGATCCAACGGCCGGTGCGTTTCCAAAAATATTTAAAGTTGTCTAACTCTTGTTGTTCTTCCAAATGGGCTGCCATTTATGCGTTCTTCCATTGTTGTAAAGTGTCTGTCAAATCAGCGGCGGCAACGGTTTTCTGTTCGTGTTTGCCCTGCATATCTTTCAGGGTAACCGTACCGTTTGCCAGCTCATCCTGAGCCACAATCAGGGCAAAGCGTGCGCCACTGTTGTCTGCTTTTTTCATTTGCGCTTTCAAGCTTTGATAGCCGGAATGCTGCATTACATTAAAACCTTGTGCGCGCAAGGCTTGCGCGTATTTCATCACCTGCAAATCCGCACCTTCGCCTTGGTGCATTGCATAGACATCAGGCGCAGCGTTCACTTCCAACGAGCCGTATTCGCTCACCAAAAGCAGCAGGCGCTCAATACCCATCGCAAAGCCAATAGACGGCGCAGGCTTGCCGCCAAGCTCTTCAATCAAACCGTCGTAACGGCCGCCACCGCACACAGTCGCCTGCGCGCCGAGTTTGTCGGTCGTCCACTCAAAAACCGTCTGATTGTAGTAATCCAAACCGCGGACCAAGCGTGGATTTTCAACATATTGAATACCCAAACCATCCAACATCGCCTTGAAGCGTGCATAGTGGTTTTGCGAAGCCTCGCCCAAGTAATCCACCAAACGCGGTGCCGCATTGCAGATTTCCTGCAAATCAGGGTTTTTCGTATCCAAAACGCGCAAAGGATTGGTTTTCAGACGGCGTTTGCTGTCTTCATCCAACTTATCTTCATAACGGGTCAGATATTCAACCAATGCCGCACGGTGCGCCGCACGTTCCTCACGGTTGCCCAAACTGTTGATTTCCAAAGTCAGGTATTCGCGAATACCCAATTTTTCCCATAAGTCGGCAGACATCGCGATGATTTCCGCATCAATATCCGGCCCTTCAAAACCCAAAGCCTCGATACCGACCTGATGGAACTGACGATAACGGCCTTTTTGCGGACGCTCGCGGCGGAACATCGGCCCCATATACCACAGCTTTTGCGGGCTGTTGTACAGAAGGTTGTGTTCGACCACCGCACGCAGACAAGAAGCCGTACCTTCAGGACGCAGGCTCAAACTCAAAGAATCGTTTGAATCGGAGAAGGTGTACATTTCCTTGCCGACCACATCGGTTTCCTCGCCGATGGAGCGGACAAACAAACCGGTTTGCTCGACAATCGGCGTACGGATTTGCTGATAGCCGTAAGCGCGTGTCCAACGACTAACCGTATCTTCAAACGCCTGCCAAAACGCAGCCGTCAGTTTGAAATCTTTTTGTTCGACAGGTAAAAGGTCGTTCATACCTTTTACAGATTGAATTTTTTGTGCCATTTCAATATGGGATAAGCGAAAATCAAATAGTTGGGCATTATAGCTGATTTTTAAGGGTTTGTGAGGTTGAGAACAAATCAAAAGGCCGTCTGAAAATCGGTTTTCGCATTCAGACGGCCTGTAAAGCAGATTGCAGAATCATATTCAATGGTTCCCATCCTTCCCCTTCTTTTCAACTTAAATTTCTTAAAAATATATTCAATATAGATTCAATGTCGTTATACTTGGATTCTTTTCATCCCGTCCCTATGCACATCATGAAAACACTACGATCTCTTTTTGTTATCGGCTTGTTAACCACCAGTTTACCCTACCAAGCGATGGCTGCAAATAACGCCACAAATAATCAAGCCAAAATAGATTTAGTCAAAAAGGTTTATCTGTCTAAAGTGGATTTAGGCTCTGAACACAATCATGTTACCACGCCTGAATTACAAAAAATCATCCGACAATTTAATAATTTTGACACTAATATCCGTAATCAACCCGATATGGAGATGGGATGTGACATGCCGATATATTACTACTTGGGCTTTGGTCAGGATCATCCTGACAACTTCCATAAAACCTTGCAAGTCAAGGTCACTTCTCCCCATACCGTCCGGGCAACATTTAAACAATTTGACGGCCACAGGGTCGGTGCAGATTTCACGTTAAAATGTACAGAAAACCGTTGTTTGATAGATGATTTTAAGATGATTGGCGATCAAACCAGCATCAAAACTGATTACAAACTTGTTTTGCGCAAACAAAAATGTGAGTGAGCCAACAAAACAAAAGGGCTGTCCAAACAAATGGAGCAGCCCTTTGATTTTGCAATCAAGGTCGTGAAGGATGCGGATTTAAGCGGACAGGCGGCAAATTAGGTTTTCCGTATTGGGAAACAGCTTGTCTGCCTGAAGCAGCTTTCCCTGACTGCATGACGCCGCTATCGTTACGTATTGGATGTGCGGCATACTCGTCTTGATTTAATTGTGAAACTTCTTCATTTACTTCATGCTCTACCATAAGCTCATACTCATTATCGTATGTCTCACTCTTACCGAGCCGAACTTCCCCTCCCGCCATAGCGGATACGGAAAATGCGGATAACATAATGATTATGCTGATTTCTTTCTTCATAATATTCTCCTTTTCTCAAATATTGCTTCTTTATCATTTCTTTAATTCATGCCACAAAAGCAAGTTCCAAAGAAACCAGTTTCTTTGGTCATTTGAAGAATCTATTTAAGCACAAAACCTGCATCAATACATATCTATTATTAGAAGTTTATTTTCCATATAAACAAGGCCGTCTGAAAAAATCCTTAAAACCGAGTACAATCCGCCGCATGAAAAAACATACCAATCCCCTCCCCCTTTTAGACGGTGTCAAACCCAGCTACTTGGTTTTGCCGCATGAAAAGCAGTTTTACGGCTTGCCGCTGCTGCATTTTTTATGCACTCATTTTCCCTTTGTCGGCGAAGAAAACTGGCGGCGACGGCTGAACAGCGGTTTTGTGGTGGGCGCGGATGGCGTACCGTTTGATGAAAATACTTTATTCGAGCCCGGCAAGGCGATGTTTTATTACCGTGAAACCAGCCGTGAGAGCGAGCCGCGTATTCCGTTTGAAGAAAAGATTTTACATATTGATGAGCATTTGCTTGTGGTGGACAAACCGCATTTTCTGCCCGTCATCCCCAGCGGCAGGTTTTTGCGGGAAACCCTGCTCACGCGCCTGCGTTTGCGGCCTGAATTGCAGCATTTGAATGTTGAAGACATTACGCCGATTCATCGCTTGGATAAAGATACAGCAGGCGTTATGCTGCTTTCGCTCAACCCTGCCACGCGTCGCGATTATCAGACCATGTTCCAAGAAAAAACCGTCCGAAAAACCTATGAAGCGATGGCGCCGACGCGGACGGATTTGGACTATCCGCTGCATATTTCATCCCGAATGGAACGCGGCGAAAAATTCTTCCTCACGCGTGAAACGGAAGGCGAACCCAACGCCCACACGACCATCGAACTTATCGAAAACCGCGGCGCATTCAGCCTCTACCGCCTCACGCCGCATACCGGGAAGAAACACCAGCTGCGCGTGCATATGATGAGTTTGAACATACCGCTGATGAACGATGCGCTTTACCCTACCCCATTGGCAGCCGGCGAGGAAGACTACGACAAACCTTTAAAACTCTTGGCCAAAAGAATAGAGTTCACCGATCCTGTCAGCGGAGAAATCCGCGCATTTGAAAGCGGTTTTGCGCTTTAAGTTATCCAGTCCAATAAAAAAGGCCGTCTGAAAAGTTTCAGACGGCCTTTTTATCACAGAATCATTTGATTAGTGATGAATGCAGCTGCACTCTTTGTTCATATCAATCACCATACGGCCGGTAATTTTACCTTCGCGCATTTCTTGGAAGATGGCAGGCGCTTCATCCAAAGCACGCAATTCGACTTTAGGCACAACCAAACCTTCTGCGCCGAATTGGAATGCTTCTTCCAAATCTTTGCGGGTGCCGACCAGAGAGCCGACCACTTCGATGCCGTCCAATACCAAACGTGGGATAGACAAGTCCATAGACTCAGGTGGCAAGCCGACTGCAACGACACGACCGCCGGCGCGGACGCAGTTAACACCTGAATTGAAGGCCGCAGCGGATACGGCTGTGACAACGGCTGCGTGTGCGCCGCCGGTTTTCTCTTGGATGACTTGAGCTGCATCTTCTTTGGCGGCATTGATTACCAAATCTGCACCGGTTTCTTTGGCAAAAGCCAGTTTGTCATCGTTGACGTCAATGGCAACAACGTGCGCACCAAATACTTTTTTCGCGTATTGAACTGCCAAGTTACCCAAACCGCCTGCGCCGTAAATCGCAATCCATTGGCCCGGACGGACGCCGGAAACTTTAATGGCTTTATAAGTGGTTACACCGGCACAAGTAATGCTGGAAGCTTGCGCAGGATCCAAACCTTCAGGAACTTTAACCGCATAATCGGCACTCACGATACAGTGGGTCGCCATGCCGCCGTCGGCAGTATAGCCTGCGTTCAATACAGAGCGGCACAAGGTTTCACGGCCGGTATTGCAGTATTCGCACGAACCGCAGCTTTGGAACAGCCATGCGATGCTGACACGGTCGCCGACTTTCAGATTTTTCACACCGTCGGCAACTTCTTTAACCAAACCGATGCCTTCGTGTCCCAACACGCGACCCGGTTTGTCGCCGTAATCGCCTGCCGCAACGTGCAAGTCGGTGTGGCACACGCCGCAATACTCGACTTCCACCAACGCCTCGCCGTATTCCAGCGGACGCAGTTCGCGTTCAACAACTTCTACATCACCTGCTACATCTTTATTTACTACCACAGCATGCATTTTCATGAGAGAGTCTCCTAGAGTGTCGAAAAAACTGTTTAGCTATAAATGAGAATACTCCCCATGTTCGAAGCTGTCAACCCATAATCTTTTTCAAAACAACAAGTTATGATGTTATACCATAACAAATCTTATTCAGGCCGTCTGAATCTTTAAATATATTAACAAATATACTTTCATTTCAATCAAATCCTTTATTTTTCAGACGGCCTGCTACATGAAACAACATTGCAAACGTAAATTTTGAGAACATTCTCATTTTTAGTACTTGAACCTAAAAAGAAAAAAGCATAAGCTGTTTTTATGGCGCAGAAACACGCCTTCCCATTCATTAAGGAGAGAGCATTATGGCAAAAGATTTAAATGTGTTTGATAAAGAATACGGCCTTTTGATCAACGGCGAATGGACGAAAGGTAGCGAAGGCAAACTTTTATCCTCTTACAACCCTGCCAATGGCGATGAATTGGCCAAGTTCACAGACGCAACCGACGCCGATGTCGATGCTGCCGTGGCCGCTGCGCAAGAAGCGTTCAAAACATGGCGTAAAACCACGACTGCCGAACGCGCGGCCATTTTGAACAAAATCGCCGATGTGATTGACGAAAACGCCGAATTGTTCGCCCTGCAAGAAACCTTGGACAACGGCAAACCCATCCGCGAAACCCGCGCCGCCGACGTGCCTTTGGCTTCCGATCATTTCCGCTATTTCGCCAGCGTTATCCGCGGCGAAGAAGGCACGGCAACCCAACTTGATGCCGAAGACCTGTCCATCGTTTTGCGCGAACCGATCGGCGTTGTCGGCCAAATCATTCCTTGGAACTTCCCATTCTTGATGGCCGCATGGAAAATCGCGCCGGCATTGGCCGCAGGTTGCACCATCGTCATCCACCCTTCTTCCAGCACTTCATTGAGCCTGTTGTCCTTCGCTCAAAAAATCAACCACTTGCTGCCTAAAGGCGTGTTGAACGTGATTACCGGCCGCGGTTCTAAATCCGGCGAATACATGCTCCACCACAAAGGCTTCAACAAACTGGCCTTTACCGGCTCAACCGAAGTCGGCCGCCGCGTCGGCATCGCCGCCGCCGAATTGCTGATTCCGTCCACTTTGGAATTGGGCGGCAAATCCGCCAACATCTTCTTCGACGATATGCCTTTCGACAAAGCCCTCGAAGGCGCACAAAAAGGTATCTTGTTCAACCAAGGCCAAGTGTGCTGCGCCGGTTCGCGCATTTTTGTACAAGAAGGCATTTACGACAAATTCGTCAATGCTTTGGCTGAAGAATTCAAAAAAATCAAAGTCGGCCTGCCTTGGGAAGACGACACCCAAATGGGTTCGCAAGTCAATGCCGGTCAACTCGAGACCATTTTGAAATACGTCAAAATCGGCGAACAAGAAGGCTGCCGCATCATTACCGGCGGTAAAAAAATCGAAGGCGAATTGGGCAAAGGCGAATTTGTCGAGCCTACTTTGATTGAGGCCAGCAGCAACGAAGCCCGTATTGCCCAAGAAGAAATCTTCGGCCCGGTTGCCACCGTGATTAAATTCAAAACCGAAGAAGAAGTCATCAAAATGGCCAACGACAGCGAATACGGCTTAGGCGGCGCAGTTTGGAGTACCGATATCAACCGCTGCCTGCGCGTTTCCAACGCCTTGGAAACCGGCCGCGTTTGGGTAAACTGCTACAACCGCCTGCCTGCCGGCGCGCCGTTTGGCGGCTACAAAACTTCAGGTATCGGCCGCGAAACCCACAAAATGATGCTCGCCGCCTACACCCAAGTGAAAAACATCTACATCAGCACCCGTGAAGAACGCGAAGGCTTCTATTGATTCGGCGATTCACATTAATCTGATTTAGAAAATATCAAAGGCCGTCTGAAACCTGGTTCAGACGGCCTTGTTTTATTCTGTTTCGCAATAAATGCTTCATATCTTTCTCAAAAAAAGCCCCATCACTTTCTCTCCGGCCACAGCCAGCAATGCCCCGGCCACAACCACCATGGCACCCACATAGCTGACGATATTCATATCCGAAGCGGCAAAATAATCAGGGGCAAGGTAATGACCGATGGTGGAAAATATCATGGTAAATACGGGTATCAGCGTGGTAACAATACTGACTTTTGAAGCGTCCCAATGGTTGAGCGCTTCGCCGAATGAACCGTAGCCGATCAGCGTGTTCAAGCAACAATAAATAAAGCAGCCCCATAAAAACGGATTGCCGATATGGGCGATTTGCGACGGTTCGGCAAACGGCAGGAAAACAAAGCTGCTGCAAAAATAAATCATCAACAGGATTTGTTGCGAATTGAAATGTTTGGACAAAAGTTTTTGCGCCACGCCGTAGCACACCCAAATCATGCTGCCCGAAGCCGCCATGATTACCCCGACCGCGTAGCTGCCCAAGCTGAGAAGTTCGCCGAATTTGTCGTTGAAAAACATGACCAAACCCGTCAGCAAAAGCATCAAGCCGATTTTTTGCCAGCGCGTAAAGGCTTCTTTAAACGCGCCTACGCCGACCAAAATCATGGTAAAGGGCGAGAGCTGCCACAACACCTGCGTGGTTGTCGGCGAAATATAGTGCAAACCCATGGCAACGAGCACAAAGTTGGCGGAAATGCCGATAATACCCAGTACCAATAAAAACAAGGTTTGCTTGGAAAATTCAGACGGCCTCGGCAGCTTGCCAGTCAGTCCCAACAACGCAAACAACACCAGCGAAGCCACTAAAAAGCGTATCCACACCAGCGTAGGCGCATCGACGGCTTTTAGAGCTTGTTGCGCCGCTACCGGCAGCGAACCCCAAGTCATGGTGGCAAGCAGCGCCAATGAAAAGCCGAGCCAAGTTTTTTGTTTCTTCATCTTCAGACGGCCTTTATTTACGCGGCTTCCCAGTAGTCGATATAAAGCTGCAATTCGAGATTATTCCGCCATTCGTTGGCAACGGGGCGGTACACCGTGCGGATGTATTCGGGAATGTCTTCACTGCAACGCCAAAACATGGCTTCAAATTCGTAGCCGTCTTTTTGCAGCCAGACTTTTTTGTGTTTGCCTTCCGCGCCTAAAGGCTGCTGGCGGATAACGTGAAACTCGTCGGTAAAGCTCGGCGGCGCGAAGCCTTGTCCCCAAACGTGGCGGGCAAGGTTCTGCGCCTGTTCCAGCGTAATATCGCGGGCTGGCAGGCTGCCGTCGGTGATGAAAGTTTGCGACAAATCGTCTTCGCACACCATCTCGCGCACGGCTTCTTCAAAGGCCGTCTGAAATGCGGGAATATTGTGTTCAAGTATGCTCAAACCCGCCGCCATTGCGTGTCCGCCGAATTTCAAAATCAAATCGGGGTGGCGTTTGGACACCAAATCCAAAGCATCGCGCAGGTGCAAATTGGGAATGGAGCGTCCCGAACCGCGCACTTCGCCGTTGTCGGCAGGCGCAAACACGATGGTCGGGCGATAAAAACGGTCTTTGAGACGGCTGGCAACAATGCCGACCACGCCTTGATGGAAGTCGTCGCGATACGCCACCAAAGTCGTCTGCCCTGGAGGCAAGGTTTCAGGAAAATCATTCAGCGCGTCTTGCAGCATAGACTGCTCGATTTCGCGGCGTTCGATATTGAGATTATTTAACTGGGCCGCCAGTTCCTGTGCTTCGGCATCATCTCGCGCCAACAGGCAGGCAATGCCGACCGACATGTCGTCCAGCCGTCCGGCCGCATTGATACGCGGCCCCAACGCAAAGCCCATATCAAACGGCTGCGCCTTGCGCCAATCGCGCCGCGCCACTTCAAACAAAGCGCGGATACCCGGGCGCATTTTGCCCGAACGCATCCGTTTCAAACCTTGCGACACGAGGATACGGTTGTTGTGGTCGAGGGAGACGACATCGGCGACGGTACCGAGTGCGACCAAATCCAAAAGGTCGCCCAGATTCGGCTCTTTTAGGCCGTCTGAAAAATAATTGCGGCGGCGCAGTTCGGCACGCAACGCCATCAACACATAAAAAATCACGCCCACGCCCGCCAGACTTTTGCTGGGGAAGCCGCAGCCTTTTTGGTTCGGATTGACGATGATGCAGTCGGGTACGGTCTCGGCAGGCAGATGGTGGTCGGTCACAATCACATCCAAACCCAACTCCTGCGCACGCGCCACGCCTGCAATGCTGGCGATACCGTTATCCACCGTTACCAATAAATCCACACCTTGTTCTGCCGCGATTTCAGCCAGCTCGGGCGTTAAACCGTAGCCGTGTTCAAATCGGTTGGGCACAAGAAAATCCACTTTCGCCCCCATCGCCGCCAAACCGCTCATACCGACGGCACACGCCGTCGCTCCGTCGGCATCGTAGTCGGCAACAATCAGGATTTTTTCCTTGCGCTCGACCGCATCTGCCAAACGGCCGGCGGCGGCTTCGCAGTTTGTCAGCGTTTGATACGGCAAAAGCGCAGCAAGCTTGTCGTCCAACTCGGCCGGACTTTGCACATCACGCGCAGCACACAGCCTTGCAATCAAAGGATCGGTACCGGCAGTGAGCAAGTCGTTGAAAACAGTCGGATTAATGGAACGTGTTTGGATTTTGACGGACATGGTGTGTGGGATTAAATAGAGAGAAATTAATATTTTTGAAGCATTTATTTTAAGGAGGAGGCCGTCTGAAACCTGCAATCCGTTTTCAGACTGCCTTGGATATTATTTGCGTGAATCATCGACAATTTCACCGATTACGGCATAGGAGCCTGCTATCACTGCGCCGACTGCGTCCAAAGCCAATGTAAATGGCGTTTTCAGAATATTACCCGTCAACTTCCAAACATCGGTGCTTGTTTTGGTTTCCACATAATAAATTCTGACCGGAACGGCAGTGTCAAAACGGCGGTCTTCGGCAACATTTTTCGGCGTTGCGTAATAATGACCTTCGGCAGAAATACAGCGTGTGTAGACAGTTTTACCATCGATTTCGGCCGGCTTGAACGCCAACTGTTTCAACTTGGCAATCTCGGCAACTTTTTGAGTATCGTAACGCAGGCAGAAATTCGAGCGGAAAGTTTGCGCTTCAGGGGATTTTAATTCAACCGGCAAAGCCTCATACACCTGTTTTGGGTTTTGCCGAACCATTTGAAACCGTTTGCTCAGCTTAGCATCCAAGATCGCCTTCAACTTGGCCGAATCTTTAGAATTAACGACAAACCAATATTTTCCACCCATCATGACCAAGCTGCCTGTTTCCAGTTGCGTATTGTCTTTGGCAACCACGCCAAATGCGTGAATATTGTCTTTGGCAACGGTTTTTTCAGTCGTGGTTTTATGGAACGGGCTATTTCTTTCCCAAAGATCGGTAGTACAACCATTCAGGGTCAATACACCAACCAGCAAGGCGGTTGAAGAGCGGCGAAATTTCATGGTCATCCTCCTTCGGTATTACGATACAGGCCGTCTGAAAACCGCAATCCGTTTTCAGACGGCCTTAAGGTTTATTCCTCCCAATCCTGCCCTTCTTCTGAAGCATCGGATTGACCGGCTTCCATCACTGCTTTAATTTCTTGGAACAGCGCGCGGAAGTTTTTCGGCGGTTTGTTTTGTTCCTGCTCTTTTTTAGTGTTGCGGATTAAGGTGCGCAATTTACCGGCGTCGGCTTGCGGAAAATCGGCCATAAATTGGGTAATCGCGCCATCGTTTGCCAACAGTCGGGTACGCGCCTGCTCGACGCGTTGCAAAAAGGCATTGTGTGCTGCATTGTCGCCGCGCAGTTTGGCCAAATAGGCTTCGATGGGCGCGGGGTCGGTATCGCGCATCAGGCGGCCGATAAATTGGGCTTGGCGTTTGAGCGCGCTGTTGGACGTGATTTTTTTATAGGTGGCGATGGCCTCGAACAGCTCTTCGTCCAAGCCGATTTTTTTCAACGTATCGCTGGAGAGCTTGGTCAATTCCATACCCAAAGCCTGCAAATCGTTCATCTGCTTTTTCATTTGGGTTTTGCTGACCCATTCGTCTTCTTGTTCAAACATTGTGTTTACCTGATTTTCTGAATCTGCCTATTTTATCAGTTTTCAGACGGCCTTTCCGTGCGATTTTTGCAGAGGCCGTCTGAAACGGTTAAAATGCCGCAAAACCCTGTCAGGAAACCTTTTTATGCTGTTTAACCACACACCGGACGAGCTGTTGCGCTTGTGCGAACACACGCTAGATTTGGCCAAACAATCCGGCGCTACCTCGGCCGAAGCCGATTTCAGCGAGTCGCTCGGCCAAAGCGTCAGCGTGCGCCTGGGCGAAATCGAACAAATCGAGTTCCAACAAGACAAATCTTTAGACATTACGGTCTATGTCGGTCAACGCAAAGGCCGCGCCAGCACTGCCGACTTCTCTGAACGCGCCCTGCAAGATACGGTCAAAGCCGCCATCGATATTGCACGCTATACCGCCGAAGACGATTGCGCCGGCCTTGCCGACGCTGCCTTGATGGCAACCCATATCGGCGACCTCGACCGCTACCACGAATGGGATTTGAGTACCGAATCCGCCATCGATTTGGCCAAGCAATGCGAACAGGCCGCGCTGTCAACGGACAAACGCATTGAAAACTCCGAAGGCGCATCGGTTCATACCGGCCATTACCAATACGTTTACGGCAACACCCACGGCTTTGCCGCACACCAGCAAAGCACGCACCACAGCATTTCTTGCAGCGTGGTCGCCAGCGACGAACACGGCATGCAGCGCGACTATTGGTACGATTCTTCCTGCCGTCACGAAGACATGGACGCGCCCAAACTCATCGGCAAAACCGCAGCCGAACGGACTTTACGCCGTCTGAACAGCCGCAGCGTTCCGACCGGCAGCTATCCCGTACTGTTCGACACCACTGTCGCCGTCGGCTTAATCGGCCACCTTATCGGCGCACTCAGCGGCGGCGCGCTCTACCGCCAAAGCAGCTTCCTGATTGACAGCATCGGCAAACAGGTGCTGCCCGAGTTTCTCAGCCTTCGTGAAGAACCGCATATCCTGCGCTCGTTCCGCAGCACTTATTTCGATGCCGAAGGCGTGGCCACACAGCCGCGTTTTGTGGTGAAAAACGGCATAATCGAAGGCTATTTCCTCAGCAGTTACAGCGCGAAAAAACTCGGTATGCAGACGACAGGCAACGCCGGCGGCGCGCACAATCTGTATCTGAACCACACCCATGCCACGCAGGCTGACCTGTTGAAAGAAATGGGGACAGGTTTGCTGGTTACCGAATTGATGGGACAAGGCGTCAACACCATTACCGGTGACTACTCGCGCGGTGCGGCCGGATTTTGGGTGGAAAACGGCGTCATTGCCTATCCGGTTCAGGAAATCACCATTGCCGGACGTTTGCAGGATATGTACCGCGACATCATTGGCGTGGCAGACGACGCATTACGCCGTTCGTCCAATCAAATCGGCTCCGTCTTGGTTTCCAAAATGACGGTTGCCGGCAACTGATTGAACTAAATATACAAAAGGCCGTCTGAAAGATATCTTTTCTTTTCAGACGGCCTCGCCGTTATCTACTTCCATAAAAAACACATCATGCATATTGTCGTCATCCCCTCTTGGTACCCCTCTTCCGAAACCGACGTGGACGGAATCTTTTTCCGCCTTCAAGCCCAAGCCCTGCAACGCGAAGGCATGAAAATCGGCATGGTCGTGCCCATGTTCCGCTACTTGAGAAGCCAGCCGAAAACCATTTTCTCGCGCTTCTACGGCCTGCGCCGCCATCAGCAAGGCGGACTCAACACTTACGCCTACGACAGCATGTATTTCTTCCCGCGCTGCCCGGTTGTCGACATCGACCGCATCCGCTGGGTCAACGCAGGCATGAAAGCTTTTGAAGCCTATATCGCCGACAACGGCAAACCCGACGTAATTCACGCCCATTGCGTCAACTACGCCGCCATTTTGGCCTGCGCCATCTTCAAAAAATACGGCATTCCCTACGTCATTACCGAACACAGCAGCGCCATTTCACGCGGCCTTGTCCGCAAAAACCAATGGCCGTCCATGCACGAAGCCGTGCGCCACAGCGCGGCCCGGTTCGCCGTCAGCCGTGATTTCTGCCGCATTCTCGAAAAAACCTACGCCGGTACAGACTGGCAATATCTGCCCAATATGCTGGGTGGCAATTTTGAACAGGATTTCGAGTTCCCCGAAAAAAACCATCAAGACTTCACCTTCTGCAGCGTCTCCCACCTGCGCCACCTCAAAGGCCACGACCTGCTTCTGCCTGCCTTTGCCGAAGCACTCAAAACCTATCCGCAACTCAAACTCAAAATCGGCGGCGGTGGCGCAGAAGAAGGCCGTCTGAAACAACTGGCAAGCGACTTGGGCATCAACCACGCCGTTACCTTTACCGGCGCATTAACCACCGACCAAACCCTAGACCTCATGCGCCACAGCAACGCATTCGTCCTCGCCAGCCGTACCGAGACTTTCGGCGTCGTCTATATCGAAGCACTGTCGCAAGGTTTGCCCGTTATCGCCACACGCTGCGGCGGCCCCGAATCCATCGTTACTTCCGACAACGGCCTGCTGGTGCCAATCGAAAACATACCGGAACTGACCAAAGCATTGCTCACCCTCTACGAAAACCACGCGCACTACGATCCCGTCCGTTTGCGCCAAGATTGCCTGCAACAATTCGGCAGCCGAGCCATAGCGCAACACCTGATCGACACCTTCCAAAAAGTGCTTAACAAATAGGCATAAACCATGCAGGCCGTCTGAAATCCTTCAGACGGCCCGCCTTCTTCCAATAAGACAAATCTAGTGTAAAATTAAGACAATAACTAAACTTTTTGATTTAAAATCAGTCAAAAGAAAAACTGTTACCTATAATAATATCCCCACATACATTATGCGCTATTACGGAACGATTACTCGCTGGAACAGCAAGCGCGGCTTCGGCGCCGCTACCATAGAAGACACAGGCCAAGAAATCTTTCTTGCCCTTGCCGCCTTCACCACCCTTACCCGCCTTCCGGCCGAAGGGCAACACATCTCCTTCAACATCACAGAAGGCCGGCGCGGCCGCAAAGAAGCTGAAAATGTCTGCTTCGCCCTCGATTGCGCCGACTGCTTCGATGTCCTCGTCCCTCCCCCCGAAAAACCCCTCGCCGGCAAACAAGCCATCGTCGGCCTGATTGCCGTGATCTTCGTCTGCAGCATTTTCGCCGCCTTGTGGTACGGCCTCCACTTTTCCGACAACACACCAAAAGAGCCGGCCGTCAAAAAACAAGAAACCATGGTTCACGAAGTAGCCGCCAAAATCGAAGCCGAACGCAAAGCATGGCGCGATGCCGTCAACCGCAGCAACCAACGCACAAAGCAACCTCAACGCGCCCAAGATGATGTGTCGAAACAATAATATTAACAGTAGATTAAGATCTGTTTATATTAGTCCCCTATTATCAAAGATCCCAATATAACAAACCAAATTTAAAAAACTGCCTTCTGCATATGTAATGCACGGAGGCAGTTTTTTCAGTGAAAATGAAAAAAAAATTCGAATTTAAGAGCACATATTACCTTAATTGAATACCCCTTAAATTTTGATAACACTTTGTTTTATATTCTGTATCTTTCCTACAACATCAAAAAAATTTTTAAAAATATTAAAACAAATAATATATTGATTTCATAAAAGAAATATGTAAATTTCATTATTCACCTAATAGTTTCTCTCTACACTTTCGATCTTAATCTGTTTGTTTATTTATGTATTTATTGTAAAATTTTTCCGACCGTAAAAGTCATTAACCAAATTTAACTGATATTCAATTATTTAAGGATTCAAACTTATAAATACAAAAATCAAAACGACAGCTTTGGTTTGCGCCGCTTTGTTCGCGGTAACCGCATGTAGTAGCGGTGGCGAGAGCGGTCCAGATATCAACCCAACAAATCCAATTACTCCAACTAAACCGACCACTCCTGAAACTCCGGCTAAACCGACCACTCCTGAAACTCCGGCTAAACCGACCACTCCTGAAACTCCGGCTAAACCGACCACTCCTGAAACTCCGGCTAAACCGACCACTCCTGAAACTCCGGCTAAACCGACTAATCCTGAAACTCCGGCTAAACCGACTACTCCTGAAACTCCGGCTAAGCCGACTACTCCTACAACTCCGGCTAAACCGACTACTCCGTCTCAACCAACACCTAGTGCAGCTGTTGGCGGTAATGCAATGACTTCAACCAATGCATCCTATAACACTGCAAAATACGTAACTCCTCAAGGCAAGATGAATGCTAGTGTTACCATTGACGGTCGTAAAATTGATTTATCCAAAGCTAATGCAGCATTTCTCTTCTACAGAGAAATTAACCCTGCCGGAGATAATATGTCGACCCGTATGACTGTTTTGAGCGGACGTAAATACAGCCATGTTCAATTCGGTGCACAAACTGTGGGCAGTATTAGCCCTACTTATCAACCAACACTTCATCATGATTCTTTTGCTATTGGTAATATTACGCCAACTAGTGGTGCAGATGCTATGCCAACTTCTGGTAAAGCATCTTATGTCGGTGATGCCATTCTGCTTCAAGGTGGAGCTTATACAACAGGCGCATCTAAATTTAATGTTGATTTCGGTCGTAAAACTATCTCAGGACTGATTGATAATACATATGGCATTCCTGTTTCCGGTAAAATTTCTGGCTCATCCTTCAGCGGCGAGCAAGACGGTATCCGCATGCAGGGTAATTTCTTTGGCCCTAAAGCTGCAGAATTAGGCGGTGTCTTTAGTGCTGAGCATGACGGTAATGTTTACCAAGGCTCTTTCGGCGCGAAAAAACAATAATCTGCCGTTTTCAACCGTCCGGCATCTGCCGGGCGGTTTGTTTTACCAAGAGGCCGTCTGAAAGAATTTTTACCATATTCAAACGCCCCAAAACGAAATAAAAAATATGCGCTATCCAACTTTGGCTTTAATTTTATGCGCTGCGGTACATTATGCCTCAGCTGCGCCCACACCACACGATGAAATTCAGCCCGACCTAAACCATAATCAAATCCGCCAGGCTGAAAAACAAACTCTGCAAGAAGACAATCAGGTTGAACAACAACAATTTTCTATGTCATCAGAAGAATTGCTCCAACAACCTGAAATTTTAACCGATGCAATGGATACCGCCCTTGCACGCCAAAATATTGACAACATCCGTTTCCTATTGCCACTCTACCGTCGCTTGACCGGACACGATGAAACAATGGCTTCCTATGCAGATGCGATTCTTTCACGTGCAGATGGAAAGTATAAAGCAGCAGAACAGGATTTGCGGAATATCCTTGCCAATCATCCTGACTACTCTCCTGTACGCCTACAATTGGCATTAACCCTTTCACAAGACGGAAAAATGCGTGACGCAGCAAAAGAGTTACAAGAAGTCCGCAAAACTCCCGACCTACCTGAACCAACACTGCAATACTTGAATGAATTTGATAAATTTCTGAAGAAAGATAAATCTTGGAATTTTGACGGTAACATTTCCTACGTTCGCGACAATAATATTGCCCGAACGCCGCGCGAACGTGTGTACGGAGGTTTTGAGTTTGAAGCGCCTCGTACAGCAAACGGTATTGCCTACGATGTTTCTGCACAAAAAAATACTCCGCTCAATGGGCATTGGGTCTGGAAAAACAACCTTTCTGCCGGCGGTAAATTTTATTGGGATGCACACGATTATGATGATTTGACTGCACGCGCTGAAACCGGTGCTGGCTGGCGTAATCATGCTCAGGAAATCTCCTTATCGCCATTTTATGAGAGGCGCTGGTATGGTACAGAGCCCTACTCCAATACATCAGGCGGTATTTTGCGCTATTCACGTATATTATCACCCAAATGGCAAATATTTGGCGCATGGCAATCCGGCTACCGTAAACATAAGGAAAGAAAATTCTTAAACGGTGCAAACCATATTGCCTCTATATCAGCCCTCTATTATCGTCGAGGTGGTGAATATTTCGTATTTGGTGTAGGCAAAGGATACAACAGTGCGCGTGACCGCTCTGATGCCTATAAATACGAAAATCTGCGTGCTGGCTGGACAAAAGCATGGGGTAAGTCAGGCAAACTTGTCACTTCTCTCAATACTACCGTGCAGTACCGTCGTTATCAGGCAGAAGATATTTTCAATATTAAACGAAATGACCGTGAAACCTACGTCCATTTGTCAGCAGGCCATAAAAAGTTGTCCTGGAAAGGCTTCACTCCACGCCTGAACTGGGGTTGGACACATGTCCACAGCAATCATTTCTACTACCGTCAAAACCAGCATCGCTTGTTTATCGACATTTCCAAACAGTTTTAAAGTGAAAGCGAATAAAAGGTCGTCTGAAAACTTTGGATATAGTTTTCAGACGACCTTTTTATTGCTTCAAGGAAAGATTAAAGCCCCCCCATTCAGATCCACTTAATTTTATAACCAACCATCAGAATTTCTTAATCTACAGCCTTCATTCTTACCTCAATTCGGCTCAGCCATTTCCAACGCCTGCTTGATGTCTACGGCGACGACGCGCGATACGCCTTTTTCCTGCATGGTTACGCCGACGAGCTGCTCTGCCATTTCCATGGTCAGGCGGTTGTGGGAGATGTAGAGGAACTGGGTTTGCGCCGACATTTCTTTGACCAGGTTGCAGAAACGCGAGGTGTTGGCGTCGTCCAGCGGGGCGTCGACTTCGTCCAAAAGGCAGAAGGGGGCGGGGTTGAGGCTGAACAGGGCGAACACGAGGCTCATGGCGGTAAGGGCTTTTTCGCCGCCGGAGAGGAGGTGGATGGTGCTGTTTTTCTTGCCGGGCGGGCGCGCCATGATGGACACGCCGGCGGTTAGGAGGTCATCGCCTATCATTTTGAGGGTGGCTTCGCCGCCGCCGAAGAGGGTCGGGAAGAAGGTTTGGACTTTGCTGTTGACGGCGTCGAAGGTTTCTTTGAATCGCTCTTTGGTCTTGTCGTCGATTTGGGCGATGGCTTCTTCCAAAAGGGTGATGGCGGCCTGCACGTCTTCGCTCTGGCTGCGGTAGTAGCCGTCGCGTTCGCGCGCTTCTTCGAGTTCTTGCAGGGCGGCGAGGTTGACGGCGCCGAGGGCTTCGATTTGCTGGGTGAGGCTGCCGATGCTGGTGTTCAATACTTTCGGCGATTCTTTCGCCAACGCTTCGAGCGCGTCCAAATCGGCGGCGCGTTCGGTCAGGTTTTGATAGTAGCGTTTGGCGTTGATCAGGGCTTCCTGCTGCTGCAACAGGGCGGTTTGGGTAGCGGCCTGAAGCTGCGGCAGCTTGGTTTGCAAGGTTTGTACGCGGGCGTATTGCTCCCTGCCCTGCTCCTGAATCTGCGCGAGTTTTTCCTGCGCGGCGATGTATTCTTCGTCCAGCGTATGCACGGCTTCGGTCAGCTCGTCGAGCTTGATGTGCTGCTCGTCGTTTTGGAACTCGGTTTCATAAGCGAGGGCAAGCTCTTGCTGGCGTTCCTGCCAGTCCAGGGTTTGCTGTTCGAGCCGGGCAATTTGCTGTTGATAGTTTTGTTTTTGCTGGTTGAGCTTGTGGACGGCAACTTCCGCTAACCCGTATTGGCGGTTGGCTTCCAACAGGGCAAGCTGTGCTTGTTTCAGACGACCTTGCTGCTCTTGGCGGCTGTGCGCGGTGGTTTGCTGCTGGTGTTCAAGTTCGGCGGCGGCTTCCTGCAAAGTAGCGATGTCGTCTGAAAGCCCGTCGGACGTGTGTTGCAACACGGTCTGCTCTTCCGCCAACTGCGCCAGTTCGCGCTCGATGTGTTCGCGGCGGATTTGCCCTTGGTTGGTGCGCGCCAGAAGTTCGGCGGCACGTTGCTGCGCCTGGCTGTATTGGCGCGTGTGCTGCTGTTGTTGCTGCATCAGGTTTTTGTGTTGCACTTCGGACGAGCGCACGGCGGCTTCCGCCTGTTTGAACGCAGCTTCGGCGGCGGAAAGTTCGGGGGCGAGGTTTTCCAGTTCGGAAGCGATGCCGTCGAGGCGCGCTTTTTGGGCAATCAGGCTTTCCTGCGCGGGTTTGGCATAGAGCAGGACGCTGACTTTGTCGACCTGATGGCCTTCGGGCGTGAGCCAGATTTGGTGTGCGCCCAAATCGTTTTGATGCGCGAGGGCGTAGCTCAAATCGGGCGCGCACAATACGCCGTCGAGCCAGTGGTGCAATGCCGTCTGAAACGGCGGCTGCGCTTGGATTTGGTTCAGTAATGCCTGTACGGGCAGGGATTTTTTGATGCCTCCGGAGAGGTCGTCTGAAAGCCATGCTGCCTGCCCCTGTGGCAAAGGCGCGGGCGGCATGAAGCCGTGCGGCACGGCGCGGGCGTGCAGGCGTTCGGCAAGGATGACGGACAAGGCGTGTTGCCACTCGGCGGGGGCGGTGATGTGTTGCCACAGTTGCGGCGCGGCGGCGTGGTCGGTTGCCTGCCAGAAGTCGGCTGCTTCCTGCTGTTGCGACAGGATTTGCGACAACGCCTGCTGCTGCGCCTGCAAGGTGATGTGTTGCTGCTTCAGGCTTTGGAAGCGGTTTGAGGCCGTCTGAAACGCCTCGCGGGCGGCGTGTAAGGCTTCTTCGGCGGCAATGATTTGTTCTTCGTAATGCTCTTGCTGGCTTTGCAACAAGGCGGCGGCTTCCTGCGCGGCGGTGGTTTCGGCTTCGTCGGGCAGGTTCAGGGCTTGGTTTTCCTGTTTCAGACGACCTTTGCGCTCTTCGTGCTTGGCAACGGTTTGTTCGGCATGGGCAAGCTGCTGCTGCTTCAACGCCAGTTCGCGACGGATGCGGTTTGCCTCGTCCTGCTGGGTTTGGAAGGCGGCGTTGAGCGTGGCTTGGGCTTCTTCCAATTCGGGCAGACGCTCTTCGTGTTCGGCAACCTGCATCGCCCATTCCGCCAATTCGGTTTGCTTTTCTTCGGCCTGCAACTCGTTTTCTTCAAGCTGCACGCGGATTTGCTGCTGCTCCTGATGGATACGTTGCAACTGCGCCTGAGCCGCCTGCTTATCGCGTTCGATGCGTTGGTGCAGGTTTTGCTGATGGCGGATTTGTTCTTCCAAACGGGCAATCTGCTCGCGCAACACACCGCGTTTGTTGCTCAATTCGTGTACCGCCTGCTGCTGCGACTGTTCGGCGGTCTGCAAGGCGTGTACTTCGTCATTTAACGCCTGAATCTGCGCGGCGGTTTCGTCCTGCTGCGCCTGTAAAGACTGATGTTGTGCAGTTGCCTTGTCGGCGGCGGCAAGCGATTGCTGCCATTGGGCGTAATCGAGCAAATCCTGTTGTTGGTTCAACTGCGCGGTCAGGGATTTGTAGCGTTCGGCGGTTTCCGCCTGTTTCTCCAGCTTTTCCACCTGACGCGCCAACTCGTTCTGCAAATCGCCCAAACGCTGCAAATGCTCGCGCGTATCTTTCAGACGACCTTCCGTCTCCTTGCGGCGTTCCTTATATTTGGACACGCCTGCCGCCTCCTCGATATAGGCGCGCAACTCCTCCGGCCGCGCTTCAATGATGCGCGAAATCATCCCCTGCTCGATAACGGCATAACCGCGCGCGCCCACACCCGTCCCCAGAAACAAATCGGTAATGTCGCGGCGGCGCACAGTCTGATTGTTGATGAAATAAGTCGATTCGCCCTGCCGCGTCAGCTGCCGCTTGATGCTCACCTCGGCATACTGCCCCCACGCCCCCTGCAAACTATGGTCGCTGTTGTCAAACACCAGCTCCACCGAAGCCCTCGGCGCAGGACGGCGCGTCGCCGCACCGTTAAAAATCACGTCCTGCATACTCTCGCCGCGAAGCTGCTTCGCCGAAGCCTCGCCCAACACCCAGCGCACCGCGTCAATCACATTCGACTTGCCGCAGCCGTTCGGCCCGATAACCGCAACAAGCTGCCCCGGCACATGAATCGTGGTCGGGTCGGTAAAAGATTTGAAGCCGGAGAGTTTGATGTGGGTCAGGCGCATGGCAATGTTTCGAATCGGAAAAGAAGGCGTATTTTAACGGAAATACGCTTATCCGTTGAGAGAAAAGCACTCATAAAGTCCGACTGCTCTTTTATCTTCAAAAGGCCGTCTGAAAAGTTTGTTAAAAAGAAACAGACCAGCTATCGAACTCACTAAAATATTCAAAATAAATTCATATAAAACAATTAACTAAAAAAATATCCACCCAACCACCTCCCCTTTGATTAATTTTTGTACAGAAATGAAAACAAACTGTTTATTTTTTTATGATTTATGGTTATTATCGGGCATTAAAGGTTTAAAAATCAGATAAACGATCTCTCCGACCTTTTCATCAAGCGAATAACTATACAGGGAATCTCATGTCAAACATCCAAACCAAACTTAAAACCATCGTTTTTACAGCCATCAGCGCAGCCATCTTGTCCGCATGCGGCGGTGGCGGAGGCGGCGGTTCATCTGCTTTAAGCACCGGCGCGACTCCTACCAATAATACCGGCAACTCTGCTGGCAATAATGGCAATCCTGCCAACAACAGCAATGCCAACACTCCAAAAGAGCCGTCTACTACGCTCACCAACAGTGCCGACAATCTTGCCAAACTGACCGATGAAGCTCCAATCGATCCGGCCAACATTACCCAGCCTTTGCACACACATTTCATCTCCTCCAAAGGTGCACAGCAATCCAACCCTAACGTACAAATCCGCAGAGATACCGCAGGCAAAATGTTCCAAACGGACAATCAAGACCGCAACCAAAATGGTCTGATCAGTTCTATTGACTTTAACAGCAATGATGAAGTCAAAATGGACGGCGTTGTGTTATTTAACAAGACCACTGATGGCAACGCAACCCAACCTACATGGACAAGCTACGCTTCTGTTATTGCCAAAGTATATTCAAAAGGCAATACTCAAACTGATGTCAGCGAACAAACGGGCAAAGAGAAAAATACCGAATTTGCATACGGTAAATCAACTTTGGATGAACGTATTGTTGAACTTTATAAGAAGTTAGAAGCTGAAAAAGAAAATCTAAAAAAAGAACAAAACTCAGAGTCTGGCCAAATTGATCATGACAAAATAAAGGAAATTGAAGCTAAAATTAGAGACTTAGACGCTTTATACAAAAAAAATCTGCAACATCGCACTAATCTGGCAACCTTTAATAAAATTGACAGCGATAATTTAGCCTACTTCCGCACCGATAAAAACGGCTTAGTTTTTGACAAACAATTCGATGGTGTTTATGTCATCAATTTTGATGACGGTACCAAAATTGTGTTGCATGATCCTTCTGCAGCCGGCTGGACATATCAAACCTTCGCGCATTACACCGATCCTAAAGGACATGTATACCAAGGCTACCAAAGCCTGGGCGATGAAACTGTCTTCACTACCCTGCCTGCTAAAGGTACAGCCACCTACAAAGGTATTTCCACTGCCTATGTGGTTAACGACAAGAACAATCGTCAGTTGACTTCCAATGTCATGGCTATCGTTGATTTCGGCCTCAAAGGTGTCCGTTTTGAAACGTCAAACTCACACTTCCATACTTTGGAAAATGGTAAGCGTGTATCCCAAGCAGATAAAAACTACGATTTCAAAGGTACGGCAAGCTGGAAAGACGGCAACCTCTTCTCCGGCAAAGTCAGCACGGCCGATGACAAGTTAAGTGGCAACCTGAACGGCAAATTCTACGGCCCCAATGCTGCAGAAATTGGCGGCACTTACGGCTTGAAAAACAAAGATGCAACCGAACACTTAATCGGTGGCTATGGCGCGAAACGTCAATAAACTTGCCTAAACAAAAGGCCGTCTGAACTTTCAGACGGCCTTTTGTTTTTTAGCTTGGATTACACCGACACGGCGGCTTTGATGTGCGGATGCGGATCATAGCCTTCCAACTCGAAGTCTTCAAATTTGAAGGCAAACAAGTCTTTGACTTCAGGGTTGATTTTCATGGTCGGCAGGCTTCGGAAATCGCGGCTTAATTGCAGTTGGGCCTGCTCGATATGGTTGCTGTACAAATGGGCATCGCCAAACGTATGGATAAACTCACCGGCTTCCAGTCCGCACACTTGCGCCATCATCATGGTCAACAATGCGTAGCTGGCGATGTTGAACGGTACGCCAAGGAAGATATCGGCGCTGCGTTGGTAAAGCTGGCAGGACAGTTTGCCGTTGGCAACGTAAAACTGAAACAGCGCGTGGCAAGGCGGCAAGGCCATTTCGTCGACCAAAGCCGGATTCCATGCCGATACAATCAGGCGGCGCGAGTCTGGATTTTTCTTGATTTGTTCCACCACATTGGCAATTTGGTCGATATGGCGACCGTCGGGTGCGGGCCAGCTACGCCATTGGTAGCCGTAAACCGGGCCTAAATCGCCGTTTTCGTCCGCCCATTCGTCCCAAATGGAAACGTTGTTGTCTTTCAGGTATTTGATGTTGGTATCGCCTTTGAGAAACCAAAGCAGCTCATGAATAATCGAGCGAAGATGCAATTTTTTGGTGGTCAACAGCGGAAAGCCTTCACTCAAATCAAAACGCATTTGGTAACCGAACACGGAACGCGTGCCGGTGCCGGTACGGTCGGATTTGTCGATACCATTGTCGAGGACATGGCGCATAAGGTCGTGATAGGCTTTCATGGGTTTCCTTAATGTATGTGTTGTGGGAATTTGATGCGTATTGTACCGAATTTTCAGACGGCCTGCCTCTCTGTCTGCAATGGGCCAACCCTTCCTCTAGGCTTAGCGTATATCCATTAATAGTGTTGACAATTTAGCATTTATTTACATGAAAATTTGAGCCAAATAAAATTTTTACAAAAAAAATTTTAAAATTTTCTAGTTTAATTACTTAGAACTTTACAGCTTATTATTTTTAATATATGAAATATAATACATAATTTTCAATAATTCTAAAAATATAATTCTAATTTTACAAATTGGTAAAAAAATAATGTCAACAATCTGGTCAAAATTTTTCTTGGCAAGTAAATTTTTTACAGTTATATTTCGAAACATAAATATTGAAACATCTCACTCGATAGGAGTTGAAAAATGACTGACCTGAACACCCTGTTTACCAATCTTAAACAACGCAACCCCAACCAAGAACCCTTCCACCAAGCCGTTGAAGAAGTGTTCATGAGTTTGGATCCGTTTTTGGCGAAAAACCCGAAATACACCCAACAAAGCCTGCTTGAGCGTATTGTTGAACCGGAGCGCGTGATTATGTTCCGCGTCACTTGGATGGACGACAAAGGCCAAGTTCAAGTCAACCGCGGCTACCGCATTCAAATGAGCTCCGCCATCGGTCCTTATAAAGGCGGTTTGCGCTTCCACCCTACCGTCGATTTGGGCGTGTTGAAATTCCTCGCCTTTGAACAAGTCTTCAAAAACGCGCTGACCACCCTGCCTATGGGCGGCGGCAAAGGCGGTTCCGACTTTGATCCTAAAGGCAAATCCGATGCCGAAGTAATGCGCTTCTGCCAAGCCTTTATGACCGAACTCTACCGCCACATCGGCGCCGACACCGACGTTCCTGCCGGCGATATCGGCGTAGGCGGCCGCGAAATCGGCTATCTGTTCGGCCAATACAAAAAAATCCGTAACGAATTTGCTTCCGTCCTGACCGGCAAAGGCCTCGAATGGGGCGGCAGCCTGATTCGCCCTGAAGCCACCGGCTACGGCTGCGTGTATTTTGCCCAAGCCATGTTGGAAACCCGCAACGACAGCATTGAAGGCAAACGCGTATTGATTTCCGGCTCCGGCAATGTGGCGCAATACGCTGCCGAAAAAGCCATCCAACTGGGTGCAAAAGTATTGACCGTCTCCGACTCCAACGGCTTTGTCCTCTTCCCTGATAGCGGTATGACCGAAGCACAACTGGCTGCTTTGATCGAGCTGAAAGAAGTACGCCGCGAACGCGTGGCCACTTACGCCAAAGAACAAGGCCTGCAATACTTTGAAAACCAAAAACCGTGGAATATCGCAGCCGAAGTCGCCCTGCCTTGCGCCACCCAAAACGAATTGGACGCAGACGCTGCCAAAATCCTGCTGGCAAACGGTTGCTACGTCGTTGCCGAAGGTGCGAACATGCCTTCAACTTTGGGCGCGGTCGAACAATTTATCAAAGCCGGTATCCTCTACGCTCCGGGCAAAGCCTCCAACGCCGGCGGCGTAGCAACTTCAGGTTTGGAAATGAGCCAAAACGCCATCCGCTTGTCTTGGACACGCGAAGAAGTGGACAGCCGCCTGTTTGACATCATGCACAATATCCACGAATCCTGCCTGAAATACGGCAAAGTCGGCGATAAAGTGAACTATGTTAATGGTGCGAACATTGCCGGTTTCGTCAAAGTTGCCGATGCCATGTTGGCGCAAGGTTTCTAAAAGCCGCATCAACGTAAATCAAAAGGCCGTCTGAAAGATTTCAGACGGCCTTTTTCTTTTAAAGCAAATTTTATACGCCCAAATAACCTTCCCTGCTGGAAAGCCACCTCGCCAAATGCGCTTCGACGATTTCAGAGTTTTGTTCAATCAGCAAAGGGGCAATTTCGCGCGCTTGTTCTAAAAGGTGTAAGTCTTCTTCGAGGTTGGCAAAACGCAGCATGGGAACGCCGCTTTGGCGCGCGCCAAGAAATTCGCCGGGGCCGCGGATGTTGAGGTCTTGGCGGGCGATTTCAAAGCCGTCGGTGTGTTCGTAGATAACTTTCAACCGCGCTTTGGCGAGTTCGCTCAAGGGTTCGGCAAACAGAAGGACGCACACGCTTTCTGCCGCGCCGCGCCCTACCCGACCGCGTAATTGGTGCAGCTGCGCCAAGCCCATGCGCTCGGCGTGTTCGATGACCATCAGGGCGGCGTTGGGCACATCTACGCCGACTTCGATAACGGTAGTGGCTACCAATACGTTCAGACGGCCTGCGGCAAATTCCGCCATGACTTCGGCTTTTTCGGCGGCTTTCATGCGTCCGTGTACTAAGCCAATGCTGAGTTCGGGTAAGGCCGTCTGAAGCTGCTCGAGGGTTTCGGTAGCGGTTTGCAGTTGCAAGGTTTCGCTCTCTTCAATCAGCGGACAAACCCAGTATGCCTGCTGCCCTTTGCGACAAATATTAAGGACGAAGCCTTCAACTTCGGCGCGGCGAACGTTGTTGACGAGGCGGGTTTTAATCGGGGTGCGCCCGGGCGGCAACTCGTCGATAACAGACACGTCTAAGTCGGCGAAGAAACTCATGGCAAGCGTACGCGGAATGGGCGTGGCGGACATCATCAGTTGGTGGACGTCGCGCCCTTTGTTTTTAAGGGCGAGGCGTTGGGCAACGCCGAAGCGGTGTTGTTCGTCTACAATCACCAAGCCCAGATTTTGAAACTCGACGTCGTCTGAAAACAGGGCGTGCGTACCGACGGCAATTTTGACACTGCCTTCGGCAAGTTTGGCTTTGGCTTCGTCTTTGGCTTTTTTGCGCTGACTACCGGAAAGCCAAACGACTTCAAGGCCTAAAGGCTCAAGCCATTGTTTGAACTTGATGAAGTGCTGTTCGGCAAGGATTTCGGTCGGCGCCATTACAGCCACCTGCGCGCCGGATTCAATGGCGGTCAGTGCAGACAAAGCAGCCACAATGGTTTTGCCGCTGCCGACATCGCCTTGCAACAGGCGGTGCATGGGATGGGTTTGCGCCATATCGCGGCAGATTTCGGAAACAACTTTTTCTTGCGCATCGGTCAGGGCAAACGGCAAGGCGTGGCGCAGTGCATTAGTCAACGTACCGTCGCCGCCCAATGCCACCGCCGTGCCGCTGACACGCTTCTGCCGCGCCAGCCGCATGGAAAGTTGTTGTGCCAAAAGTTCGTCAAATTTGAGCCGTTGCCATGCGGGCAGCGTGCCGTCTGAAAGTTGATGAATGGTGAAACTCGGCGGCGGCGAATGCAAAAGGCGTAGGCTTTCGGCAAGGTGTGGCAGTTTCAGACGGCCTAATAAAGCATCGGGTAAGGTATCGTGTAGCGGTGTAACGTCCAAGGCCGTCTGAATAATACGGCGCAAAGTGGGCTGGTTCAAACCGTTTACGGTCGGATAAATCGGCGTGAGGCTTTCCGCCAAACCGCTGCTCTCGGCATCGCGGATTTTAGGGTGAATCATCTCGTCGCCGTGAAACCCGTGTTTGATTTCGCCCACGGCGCGAATGCGTTTGCCGACCGCCATCTGTTTCTGGTTGCTGGCGTAAAAGTGGATGAAGCGCAGAAAAAGGACGCTGCCGGAACCGTCAGCGATTTGGACAATCAGCTGTTTGCGCGGTTTAAATGTCACTTCCTGATGGATGACTTCTCCCTCGACCTGACACGGCACGCCGATTGGTGCATCCTTAATCGGCATGATGTGCGTCTCGTCCTCGTAACGCAACGGCAGGTGCAACACCAAATCCCATGCGGTATGGAGGTTGAGTTTGTCGAGTTTCTTGGCGGAAACATCGGTAATTTTGAGCTGTTTTTGGGTTTCGGGCGTCATCTTTAAAGGCAGCTGATTTAAAGTTTGCTGTATTTTATCCGAAAACAAAAAGGCCGTCTGAACGCAATGTTTCAGACGGCCTTAATTTAGGTATAACGCGATTAAGCGTTAGCTCCCTGTTGTTCTTGGTAGATTGCTTCGAAGTTGATCGGAGCAAGCAGTACAGGTGGGAAGCCGGCGCGGGTTACGCTGTTGGAAATGGCTTCGCGTGCGTAAGGGAACAGGATGTTCGGACAAGCAACGCCCAACAGCAGTTGTACGTCTTCTTCAGGAATGTTTTCCAGACGGAAGATGCCGCTTTGGGTAACTTCGTTCAAGAACATGGTGCGCTCTTCGTTCAGTTTGGCAGTTACGGTCACGGTAACGTCAACGCTGTAGAAGCCGTCTTCCAGTTTGGTGTTGCCGGTAGAAACGCGCATATCCACTTCAGGCTCACCTTGTTCCAAGAAGATTTGTGGTGCGTGAGGCACTTCTAAAGACAAGTCTTTTACATACAGACGCTCAACGCTGAATACGGGTTGCAATTCTTCGCTCATTTTATTTTCCTAAGTTAAGGGTTAAGGATTTAATAATTCGTCCAACTTGCCTTCCTGCTGCAAGCGGTACAAATCGGTAAAGCCACCGACATGGGTGTCGCCGATAAAAATCTGCGGCACGCTGCGCTGGCCGGAAAGCTGCTGCATTTCGGCAAAAACTTCCGGATTGCCGTCGATGCGGATTTCGTTGATTTCTTTCACACCCACCGCCTGCAACAGCCTTTTCGCCATGGTGCAGTATGGGCAATATGGACCAGTATAAACAGTAACGGTTTGCATGATTTCTTCCAAAATACCAATGTTCATGACTATATGGGCATAGGTGCTATTTTACAAGTGTTCCCGCCGTACGGTTGTAAAAAACATTCAGACGGCCTCTTAGCCATAAACATTTGTGCAGATGCGGAAAAACCATAATTAAAGTATGATAAGCGCTTTCACAGAATGATTTTTGCCATTTGTTTTTTGGAGAAGAACACATCGCAAAAGTTTTTCTATTCAAAATCAGGTATCCCCATGCTTTCAGGAATCCCCATCCCCAAGGACGCAGTGCGTCCACCCGAAACCGTCCTCGTCAACATCACGCCGCAAGAAACGCGTGTGGCCGTTTTGGAAGAGAACAATATCTGCGAGCTGCACATCGAGCGCAACAGCGGCCATAGCTTGGTCGGCAATATTTATTTGGGCGTCGTCAAACGCGTCCTCCCCGGCATGCAAAGCGCGTTCATCGATATCGGCTTGGAGCGCGCCGCGTTTTTGCATATCGTCGATGTCCTCGAACAACGCCGCAATCCGGACGAAACCCAACGCATCGAACACATGCTCTTTGAAGGCCAGTCCGTCTTGGTTCAGGTTATCAAAGACCCCATCAATACCAAAGGCGCGCGGCTTTCCACCCAAATCTCACTGGCCGGCCGTTTCCTCGTCCATCTTCCGCAAGAAGACCACATCGGCATTTCCCAACGCATTGAAGATGATGCCGAACGCAGCAGTCTGAGGGAGCGCCTCAACAACCTGCTGCCAGAAAACGCCTGCCACGGCTACATCATCCGCACCAACGCCGAAAACGCTTCCGATGCCCAGCTGCAATCAGACATCAACTATCTGACCAAAGTGTGGGAACACATTCAAAAACAGGCAAAAATCCAGCCGCCCGAAACCCTGCTCTATCAAGATTTGCCTTTGAGCCTACGCGTTTTGCGCGATATGTTCAGCCTCGATACGCACAAAATCCTAGTTGACTCCACGGAAAACCACCGCCGCATGACCCAGTTTGCCGAGCAATACGTTCAAGGTGCATTGGGCAGAATTGAGCTGTTCAAAGGCGAACGCCCCCTATTTGAAACCCACAATATCGAGCAGGAAATCGCCCGCGCCCTGCAACCGCGCGTCAACCTCAACTTCGGCAGCTACCTCATCATCGAGTCCACCGAAGCCATGACCACCATCGACGTCAACACCGGCGGCTTTGTCGGCGCGCGCAATTTTGATGAAACCATCTTCCGCACCAACCTCGAAGCCTGCCACACCATCGCCCGCGAACTTCGCCTGCGCAATCTCGGCGGCATCATCATCATCGACTTCATCGATATGGCGCAAGAAGCCCACCGCGAAGCCGTCCTGCAAGAGCTTGCCAAAGCCCTCGCCTTCGACCGCACCCGCGTTACCCTCAACGGTTTCACCAGTTTGGGTTTGGTCGAGCTGACGCGCAAACGTTCGCGTGAAAACTTAAGCCAAATCCTCTGCGAACCCTGCCCTTCCTGCCAAGGCCGGGGCCGTCTGAAAACGCCGCAAACCGTGTGCTACGAAATTCAGCGCGAAATCGTCCGCGAAGCGCGCCGCTACGATGTCCAAGCCTTTCGCATCTTGGCCGCTCCGAATGTCATCGACTTGTTCCTAGACGAAGAATCACAATCGTTGGCGATGTTGATAGACTTTATCGGCAAACCGATTTCACTGGCTGTCGAAACTGCCTACACGCAGGAACAATACGATATTGTGTTGCTGTAAAGATAAAAGGCCGTCTGAAAACTTTTCAGACGGCCTTCTTGTTTGAGCAAATAAAGATTACGGTTTCACTACTTTACCGTTGATTTTGACGGAAGTCAGTTTCAGGTTGTAGGTTTTGCCGTCATCGGTATAGCTGATTTGCGCAGGGATATTGTCGATATCGGAAGCAAACGAGTAAGTAACGGTATCGTCGCCGCGGCGGACGCGATATTTGCTCACAGGCGTTGTACCGCCGTTCAGTTTATAGCTTTCGTTGCCGATTTTGTTCATGCTGCCGACGGTGTACAGTTTTTTACCGTTGGTAATTTTCAAACCTGACGGCAGGCGTACGTCATTGGCGGCCAGTTGCCATGCCAAAGTGAACAAGTCCATGGCCGGGCCGGATTTTTCGGTTTTCAAATCACCTGCTTTGCCGTAAGTGATGTTGCCGCCGGAGAATTTGGCCTCGGCATACACTTTGCCGCCGCGTACATCTTTGTAGTAAGACGGATGCAAGGTCGTGCCGTTGATGCTGCCGCCGGATTCAAAGCGGATATTGTAAAGCGGTACTTTGATGGTAGAGACGATTTTGTATTGGTTGCCGCTGCGTGTGAAGGTCATGGTCGCAGGAATACCGTAGCTGCCTGAGTATTGTAAAACGGCAGATTGCGGCAATTCAGCGGCTTGTGCGCCGATGGAGGCTGTAAGCAGGGAAAGTGTCAGCAGGGTTGTTTTAATCGGATTCATGATGTTTTCCTTGTGTGTATGGTGTTTCAATCAAGCCAGCAGGCTTTGACCGGCGGCATTGCGTTGTGCATTCAAAACGCGGTTGCCTTCGATTTTCAGACGGCCTGCAACAAAATCGGCAACGGCTTGCGGAAACAGCTGGTGTTCAACCGTCAGCACGCGTGCGGCAACGTCGTCGGCGGTATCGCCGTCCAAAATCGGCACAATGCCTTGCGAAATAATCGGGCCGCAATCCAGCTCAGGGGTTACGAAATGGATGGTGCAGCCTGCCACTCGGCAACCTGCTTCCAATGCGCGTTCATGGGTATGCAAACCGGTAAAGGAAGGCAGGATGGACGGATGGATATTGATCAGGCGGTTTTCATAATGGGCGCAGAACTCCGGAGTCAAAATGCGCATGAAGCCCGCTAATACGACTAAATCGGGCTGATAGGCATCGATTTTCTCCATCATGGCCTGATCAAATGCCAGACGCGAGTCGAAGTTTTTATGGTTCAAACTGTCGGTGGCTATACCGCGCTCTGCCGCCCATGCCAATCCGGCTGCGGTCTCGTTGTTACTCAATACGGCTGCAATGTTGGCATTGGGAATATCGGCATTCACAATCGCCTGCATATTGCTGCCGCGTCCGGAAATAAGGATGACGATATTTTTCATCATAATTCCTTGTTAGTTTGGAACAAAGGCCGTCTGAAACGGAATTTTTTCAGACGGCCTTTTATCCGTTGTTTAAGGGCGTAAGCCTTGATTCGGATTATTGAACTTTTTGTACGTCAACTTGTACTGGTTGTTGTGCGGCAGCATCAGGCGCGCCGACTTTAACCAGTTTCACGTCGAATACCAAAGTGGCGTTCGGGCCGATTTTATCGCCGGCACCCACTTCGCGGTAAGCCAATTTAGCCGGGATGTAGAATGTTGCTTCGCCGCCTTCTTTCAAGAGTTGGATACCTTCAGTCCAACCTGGAATCACTTGGCTTACAGGGAAGCTGACTGGGCCGCCGTTGGCTTTGCTGCTGTCAAATACGGTACCATCAATCAGACGGCCTTCGTATTCAACGGTAACCATATCGTCTTTAGTTGGTTTTTTACCTTCGCCTTCTTTGGTGATTTTGTATTGCAGACCGGAAGCGCTGGTTTTCACGCCTTCTTTAGTCGCGTTTTCTTTCAAGAACGCTTCGCCTTTTTCCAAGTTTGCTTTGGCATCTTCAGCACGTTTGGCAGCCGCTTTTTCTTGTTGCTCTTGCAGGAATTTCATCATCACTTCCTGAGCTTGGGCTTCAGTCATTTTGACTTCTTTGCCTTCAAACATGGCTTCCATGGCTTCGGTGAAGACTTTCAAATCGATTTCTGTGCCTTGGTCTTTCATTTGTTTCAATGAACGGCCGATGTCCACACCCATTGCGTAGCTGGCTTGTTGGGCAGTAGAACCGATGGCGGAAGCATCTGCAGTCGCATTTGAAGCTGCGGAAGCAGCAGGAGCATCTTTGGCGGCAGTGTCTTTTTGTTGGTTGCAAGCAGTCATCGCCAACAGAGCAGACAAAGCCAATGCGCTGAATTTGAAAGTTTTGTTCATGATTATGTCTTTTCCGGAAAGGTCAAAAAAGGGGATTATAGCTGAGTTTGATTGAAATGGAATCAAGGTGGATTAAAATTTGTAAAGGCTCTTATCAAAAACATCAAGGCCGTCTGAAAACAAGTTTCAGACGGCCTTGTCTTAGCTATCGGTCAACCGATTAATACCAACCGCGCAGTTTCATTGCTTTTTCAACACGACGGATACTCATCATGTAAGAAGCGGTACGCAGGTCAACATCGTATTCTTTAGCCAAGTTCCAAATATCGCGGAACGCACGGCGCAGAACCACAGTTTCTTTCTCTTGAACTTCGTCAAACTCCCAGTAGTAGCCTTGCAGGTTTTGTACCCATTCGAAATAAGATACAACCACGCCGCCGCAGTTTGCCAAAATATCAGGAACAACCAATACGCCGTTTTGACGCAGGATAACGTCGGCTTCAGGAGTAGTCGGGCCGTTTGCGCCTTCAACCACGATTTTCGCGCGGACTTTGCCTGCATTTTCGGAAGTCAGTTGGTTTTCCAGCGCGCACGGGGCGAGTACGTCCACTTCCAAAGCCAAAAGTTCGGCATTGCTGATTTCTTTGCCGTAGCCGGCTTCATTGGTGATGAAACCTTTGGTTTGGAATTCTTTGATGATTGCTTCCATATCCAAGCCGTTTTCGTTGTAAATGGCAACGTCAACAGTAGATACGGCAACGATTTTCGCACCGGCTTTGTGTGCATAGTAACCGGTATGATAGCCCACGTTACCGAAACCTTGAATGGCGTAAGTGGCACCCTTCACGTCTTTGCCCAGTTTTTCCAAAGCTTGGACGGCGGCGAAGTTTACGCCGTAACCGGTGGCTTCAGTACGTGCCAAAGAACCGCCAAACTCAACCGGTTTGCCGGTAAACACGCCCGGTGCAGAATGTTTCACTACATTTTCATAAGCATCAACCATCCAAGACATGATTTTGCCGTTGGTGTTCACATCAGGGGCAGGAATATCGATTTTCTCGCCGATCAGCGGAGAAATAGCTTCGGAATAAGCGCGGGCGATGCGTTCCAATTCTGCTTCGGAATAATTGCGCGGATCCAAAGTGATGCCGCCTTTGCCGCCGCCGTAAGGAATACCGGCTACGCAGCATTTGATGGTCATCCAAATAGACAGGGCTTTGACTTCGTCCAGATTCACATTGGGATGGAAGCGCACGCCGCCTTTGTAAGGGCCGACGGCGTTATTGTGTTGGGAACGGTAACCGGTGAAATTTTCTACTGTACCGTTGTCGAGTTTGACAGGGAAGTTCACTTCCAAAACACGTTGCGGCTTTTTCAAGATTTCAAATACTGCCGGGTCGGCATTCAGGCGATCGCAGGCAATTTTTACTTGTTTTTGTGCAATTTCAAACGGATTCAGTGTTTCTTTAACAGCAGATGCGGACATGTATTTTTCCTTTTCATACACATGATTAGACGAGAGCCATACTTGTTACTATATACAAAAACGGGAAAAAATGTAATAGCATGTAGTCAATAAAAAGCAAATCCATTCATTTATATATGAATTTAGTTTGAGGCCGTCTGAAAATATAGACGCCTTGACTCAAAATTTTCAGACGGCCCGGCCCCAACATTTCTCAGACCCTTTCCAAAAACGATACAAACCCTTTGTTTTTCAATACCTACCCAAGCTCCCTTTTTGTTGACAAAATCACTTCCGCCCTTCCCGACAGACAACCAATCCTACGCCTGCAAAAATTGTTAACAATTTAAACAAGCAGCCATTGAAAAATCAGCAAAACATCGGCAAATCGGGGAAATAATGCTAAAATAACGCCTTAAACGATATGACAGAAAGCTATTTAATGACCGCTGCTACTCTAGAACACGTTCAAGCCGTTGCTTTTGATTTGGACGGCACTTTATGCGATTCCATCCCGGATTTGACCGCCACCGCCCAAGCCATGTGCGAATACCTGGGTTTACCTGTTTTACCCACTCAAACGGTTGAAAGTTATGTCGGCGACGGTATCGGCAAATTGGTTCATCGCGTCATTACCCATGATCGTGAAAAAGAAGCCGATCTTGAAATCTGGGAAAAAGGCTTTGTGTTCTTTATGAAATATTATCGCGAGCACTTGAGCGACTTTACCCGCCCCTACCCTGAAACCGAAGCCGGCCTCGGCCTGCTCAAATCCTTGGGCATCCCGCTGGTTGTCATTACCAACAAAAATGAAGTGCTGGCTGCCGAGCTGCTGAAACAGCTCAATCTCGACGGCTATTTCAGCCTGATTCTCGGCGGCGACAGCCTGACGGAGAAAAAACCCAGCCCATTGCCGCTTCAGCATGCGGCCGAAGTATTGGGCATCGATGTTGCCAATATGCTGATGGTGGGCGACTCTAAAAATGACATTCTTGCCGCCAAGGCGGCCGGTTACTTCAGCATCGGCGTAACCTTCGGCTACGGTGACATGACTTTGCTCTCCCAAGACAAAGCAACCAAACCTGATTTGTTGATTCGCGCCCTGCCTGAAATCTACGAAAATCTGCAACCGCAAAAAAATAAATACGAAGAATAATTCGGCTTTATTTTCAGACGGCCTTTTCGGCCATTTTCCCAATCAGGCCGTCTGAAAATGTAATTCAATGTAGTCACTTCACCTCCGCCACATCCCATGAGACCCCCTAAAACCTTACGTGCCCGCGCCTTGGATATTCTTTCCCGTCAAGAAGTCAGCCGCGTCGGTTTGAAACGCAAACTGGCTCCGCACGCTGAAAGCGAAGAAGAATTGGAAAAGGTTTTGGACGAATTCGCCGAACGAAATTGGCAATCCGACCAACGTTACGCTGAAGCCTATATTCACAGCAAGAGTAACCGTTACGGCACGCTCCGCCTCAAACAAGCCTTGGCTCAACAAGGTATTGATGCGGATGACTGTCGGGAATTACTACCCGACAGGGAGGACGAGCTGCAAACCGCCATTTCTGTTTTGCGTAAAAAATTCAAGCAAGAAGCTGAAGATTTGAAAGAAAAACAAAAACAAGCGCGTTTCCTTGCGTATCGCGGCTTTGGTGCAGACACCATTCAGACGGCCTTAAAAACCGCATGGAATGAAGAAGAAGACTTCTATCAATAATCATTCCTACTTGAATCTTTACGGCTATCGGCGTACCCTTACGCTTTCATTCAATAATCCAATCAGAGCTTCATCATGTCCGACAAACCACACGATACATCCAACCCCCTACTCGAAGACGAACGCAAAAACCCTGTTTACCGCTTGGGTCAGGCAGTGGCCGGATTCATGTTGCTGGTTTGGGCCGGCGTTTTGGTCTTGGTTTTCTTCTTGGTTTTCCGTTTTTGGTTAAGTTAAATCCAAGCTGAAGCATTATTTTTCTTCAAAACAAACTGACAAAGTTTGTTTGTACATACTCAAAAGGCCGTCTGAACATACTTTCAGACGGCCTTTTCTTAGCATACTTATTACAGATTATCCTCGGATTACTTTGCGGATATTCGGATTAGCATGCATCTCATGAACAATCTGATTAACCTGATCCAAGTCCTTGACTTTAATCGTGAATTTAAATTCCACAAAACCTTCCGTTCCTGCTTGTGCTTTGGTCGGCGTATCGACAGATTCGATGTCCGCACCCGAGTTGGAAATCGCTTGCGCCATTGAAGCCAGCAAGCCATGGGCATCCTCGGATTTGACGTTGAGAATGGTGCGATACGTTTGATTACGCATACTGTCCCAACCGGCATCCAACTGCTCTTCCGGATCGGCTTTGACTAAAGTTTGACAGGTATCACGGTGAATAATCATGCCCTTGTCTTTGACCAATAAGGCGCGAATCGGATCGCCGGGGATCGGATGGCAACACTCGGCAAAATGAATCCGGCCGGTCTCTTGATCGTTGACTTTAATCGGGCTGAGTTTGACCTCACTGCCGAAATGTTGGCCAGCCAACTCGGCAATATGCATGGCAACGTGAATCGGCAAAGTATGCCCCATACCGACTTTGTAGAGAACTTCTTCAAACGAAGTTTGTTTGGTATTCAAATCGGCAAGGTATTTTTCTTTGAGGTCGTCTGAAAGCAAAACATCTTTAGGCAGCAGGCTGGATAAAGCTTTTTGCAGCAGGTTTTCACCCAAAACAACGGCATCGTGACGATTCAGATTTTTAACGTATTGGCGGATGGCGCTGCGCGCACGGCTGGAAACGGCAAAATTCAACCATGCCACATTGGGCTTGGCATGTTCGGAAGTAATGATTTCGACCGTATCGCCGGTTTTCAGCTTGGTGCGCAACGGCATCATGACATTGTTAATGCGCGCGGCAACGGTTTTATGGCCGATGTTGGTGTGCACGGCATAGGCAAAGTCAATCGGCGTTGCACCCTTAGGCAAGGTCAAAATATCGCCTTTCGGAGTAACGATATAGACTTCATTGGGGAACAAATCGACTTTGACATGTTCCAAAAACTCGATGGCATTTGAGCTGCTGGCTTGCAGGTCAAGAATATTTTTCAACCATCGGTTCATATGGAGGACGGCCTGATCCGGAGTGTTTTCGCCGGATTTATAAATCCAATGGCCGGCAATACCGCCCTCGGCTACGGCATCCATTTCACGCGTCCGGATTTGCACTTCGATCGGCAAACCGTAAGGACCGACCAAGGTCGTGTGCAGGCTTTGATAACCGTTGCTTTTCGGGATGGCAATATAGTCTTTGAAACGGCCGGGCTTGGGTTGGTATAAATTATGCAATGCACCCAATGCGGCATAACAGGCAGGAATGCTGTTGACGATGACCCGAAAGCCGTAAATATCCATTACTTCGGCAAAACGCAGTTTTTTAGCCAGCATTTTTTGATGGATGCTGTATAGGTTTTTCTCGCGGCCTTTGATTTTGGCTTCAATATTGACACCGACCAAACGCTGACTGAATGCACGCAGCACTTTGCCGACAACATCGCGACGGTTTTTGCGGCTGTTGTCCATGGCTTTTTTCAGGGTTTCGTAGCGGCTTGGGTGAAGGTTTTGGAACGATAAGTCTTGAAGCTCTTGATACGCGTTGTTCAGACCGATGCGGTTGGCGATTTGAGCATAAATTTCGAGGGTTTCTTTGGCGATACGACGGCGCTTGTCCGGACGCATAGAACCGAGCGTGCGCATATTGTGCAATCGGTCGGCCAGTTTGACGACGATGACGCGCACGTCTTTAGTCATGGCGAGGATCAGTTTGCGGAAACTTTCCGCCTGATGTTCGGCATGATCTTCAAATTTGAGTTTTTCCAGTTTGGAGAGGCCGTCTACCATTTCGGCAATGGTATCGCCGAATTCCGCCGCCATTTCGACTTTGGTTACGCCCGTGTCTTCCAATACATCGTGCATAACGCCTGCGCAAAGGCCCTGAACATCCATGTGCCAAATCGCAAGCTGCGTGGCAACGGCAAGGGGATGGGTGATGTAGGGTTCGCCGCTCTTACGGGTTTGTCCGTCATGGGCATGAAAAGCGTAGGCAATGGCTTTTTCAAGCTCGGCCTGTTCATTCTCATTGAGATAGGATGCGGTGCGAAACAGAAGATCGCGCGCTTCTGCTGTCAACGGGTCATAAGGAGCGGTAGGCAGTGGAGCTGGCATTTTCAGACGGCCTTTTATGGCTATTTTTTTAAGCCGTCAGACTGTATCGGTTGTTATATTGCACCGATACAGTCCGCACGGCGGTTTTATCGGTTTGCCGGTTGGTTTATTTGTTGCGTGTCAAAAGCTCGGTTCCGATTTGTCCGGCTGCGATTTCGCGCAGGGCGGTTACGGTTGGTTTGTTGTTGCGGATGTCGTCAACCAAAGGCGTATTGCCGTTTTCCAGTTGGCGTGCGCGACGGGCGGCGACGAGTGTGAGGTCGAAGTGGTTAGGGATTTTACCTGTGCAGTCTTCAGTAGTAATACGGGCCATGTTTGCTTGCTTTCTTTCTATGTTTCAAATAAACGGTTATTTTCGCTGTTTTTTACGAATTTTCCAACAGGTTTGAGATAAATCCCTGCTGGGCGGATTTTTTCAGACGGCCTGCTTTAATAATGTGGAACAAATCGGCTTCGGCACGATCCAAATCGTCATTCACGACGACGTAATCGAACAAAACGGATTGTTCAATCTCATGACGGGCTTTGGACAGGCGTGTTTGAATGACTTCTTCGCTATCCGTACCACGGCCGATCAAACGTTGCGCCAATACCTCAAAGGAAGGCGGCAGAATGAAAATACTGCTGGCTTCAGGCAACGATTTACGCACTTGCGCCGCACCTTGCACATCGATTTCCAAAATCACATCATAGCCCTCTTCGCTCAACGAATTTACGCCGGCGATGCTGGTGCCGTAATAGTTACCGAACACATTGGCGTGTTCCAAAAAGGCTCTTTGCTCAATCAGTGATTCAAATTCGTCTTTGGGAACAAAGTGGTAATGCACACCATGCACCTCTCCTTCGCGCGGCTGGCGCGTGGTGTGAGAAACGGAAACACGGATATCGTCATGATTTTTCAACAGGCGCGACACCAAAGTCGTTTTGCCTGTGCCCGAAGCGGCGGAAATGATGAAAATATTGCCTTTTTTGTGATTTTGCATGGTAATTCAGCCGATGGTATGTATCTGTAAATTATAACACAACACAATGTTTCTCGGAATTTCAGACGGCCAGTTGCAAAATTTGGCTATTGTATCGATTAATTTGGCAAGTTTGCATATGACCGCTACAATGTCGTGTTAAAAACTTTTTGATTTCGGAATGTCGAAATGTTGATTCATCCTGAAGTAATGGGCGTAGAAGCTTTGGCGGACAAAATCCGTAAAATTGAAAACTGGCCGCAAAAAGGGATTTTGTTTCATGACATTACTCCCGTTTTGCAAAGCGCAGAATATTTCCGCCTGCTGGTTGATTTGCTGGTTTACCGCTATATGGGGCAAAAAGTTGACGTTGTGGCAGGCTTGGACGCGCGCGGTTTCATCATTGGTGCGGCTTTGGCCTATCAACTGAATGTCGGCTTCGTTCCCATTCGTAAAAAAGGCAAACTGCCGTTTGATACGGTTTCTCAAAGTTACGCTTTGGAATATGGCGAAGCAACGGTAGAAATCCATACCGATGCCATCAAACCGGGCGCACGCGTTTTGTTGGTAGATGATTTGGTGGCGACCGGCGGCACCATGCTGGCAGGCGTCGAGCTGATCCGCAAACTGGGCGGCGAAGTAATCGAAACGGCTGCTATTTTGGAGTTTACCGACTTGGACGGCGGCAAAAAAATCCGCGAAAGCGGCGCGCCGTTATTTACCCTGTGCCAAAACAAAGGCTGTATGTAACACACAAAAAACCGCAAGCCGATCAGCCTGCGGTTTTTTATTGTCAAAATTATTCGAGAACGTATCCGTCTGTATCCCAAAAGGTTTTTTTCACCAACTGGTCGTCTTTATAAACCAACTCGGATTTCTTCGCACCATCATCATACCAATCCAAAATAATGCCGCTGCGTTTGCCGTTGCGAATACTCAATTCAGACACAATGCGGCCATTTTCATCCCAACTGATAATCTCCGTCGGTTTATCATTGCTCATCATCATTTCGGTTTTCGGGCTGCCGTCTGAATACCATTGTTTCCAATGACCATTGGCCTTATCGTGCTTGAATTGGATTTCGCTTTCTTTAACGCCGTTGCGGTAATAACGAGAGCCTACGCCCTCACTCAAGCCGTTTTGATAAGGCATGACCGCAGATTTTTTGCCGTTTGGATACCAGTTAATCCACTCGCCGTGCGGCTTGCCGTTGCGATAGCTGCCAACCATCTTTTTCTGCCCGTTAAAATGCCACAGGGTCAGCGTGCCATTGTCCAGAGCCGGCACAAAAACCTTAATCTGACCTGCAGGTATCTCGTACGGATCAGAATATTTTTTCATTGATGGATAGTAAAAATCCTGAACCTGCGCCTTGCCTGCCGCAATTTTATATTGGCGGACATAAGCAACCGAAGGCATGGTTGCCGTCAGTTTACCGTTTTGATTGAAATAAACGGTATATTGCTGGGCAAAAGCGACAACGGGCGTACTGAATAAAACAGCAGCCAACAGGCCTGATTTTAAATAATTATTCATAATATTGGGTTTGGCAGTATATGTTCTACAAAAAGTCAGTAATAAAAATCTACCGGCATTTAAATCTATGACAAATATTATAAGCCATAGTTTCAAACCCTGCTTGGATTTCACAATCGACATATCATAGGCGTTTGTATTTTCTTAAAACATCAAAGACATTACAAAATAGAGGCCGTCTGAATTTTTTTCAGACGGCCTCTGTTTCAATTACATTAAAACAATTTATTCTTCACCCAACAATTGCTCACGGGTCAACAAGAATACGAACCCGTCGCCACCGCTGGTTTCCAACCAAGTAAACGGCAATTCCGGATAAGCCGCCTCCAATACTTCGCGGTTGTGGCCGATTTCAACCAGCAACACACCTTTCGGATTCAAATATTTCGCAGCCTGCAAAATGATTTGGCGTGTAGCATCCAAACCATCTTCTCCGCTACCCAAAGCCAATTCCGGCTCATGCAGGTACTCATCGGGCAATGCTTCCACAGATTCCGCATCAACATAAGGCGGATTGGAAACAATTAAGTCGTAGGTTTCATCCAAACCTTCAAACAAATCGGTATGCACCAAGCTGATACGGTCTTCCAAGCCATAATCTTCGATATTGATGGCAGCCACTTCCAGCGCATCCAAGCTCAAATCAACGGCATCGATTTGTGCATCAGGATAGTGGTGTGCCATTTGAATGGCCAAACAGCCGCTACCGGTACACAAATCCAAAGCTCGATGCACCAACTCATCATGTTCAATCCAAGGACGGATACCGTCGCCAAGCAATTCATAAATAAAAGAACGGGGCACGATGACGCGCTCATCGACATAAAAATCAAACTCGCCCTGCCATGCTTGATGTGTCAGATACGCGGCAGGAATATGCTCCACTGCGCGGCGTTCGAGAATGGACAATACCTCTTCCTTCTCACTTTGCAACAATTTGGCATCCAAATAAGGCTCCAACGTATCCAACGGCAGATTCAAAGTGTGCAAAATCAGATAGGCTGCCTCGTCATGGGCATTATCGCTTCCGTGTCCGAAAAACAGTCCGGCATCGTTAAAACGGCTGACGGCGAAACGCAGCAAATCGCGAACAGTGGTCAGCTCTTGAGCAGCTTGGTTAAACATAATGTTTTGTCTTGTCGATTTAAGAATATTGAAATTATAACAGAAAGGCCGTCTGAAAACTTTTCAGACGGCCTTTGATTTAATTCAGCTTAAGATTATTTATCGCGGCTAAATACGATTTTGGTAGCTTGGATAGCAACGCAGACAGCACCACCGATAAAGATCAAGTCAGCAGCGGTACGAACCCAACGCAGGGTATCCAGAATTTCCATTTGCAGGAATTCTTCGCTACGTGCATACCACAGACCGTGAGTGATAGAAGCGTAAGCTTGAATCACGCCAACCGGCAACAGGCTGATGGCAATCATACCCACCAGGCCGCCGTTCAACAGCCAGAATGCCCAAGTCATCAGTTTGTCGTCAAATTGAGCATTAGGTTTCAGGTAACGTGCAACCAGCAATACGAAGCCCAGAGCCAAGAAACCGTACACACCGAACAGAGCCGCGTGAGCGTGAACTGCAGTAGTGTTCAGACCTTGGATGTAGAACAGGGAAATCGGCGGGTTAATCAGGAAGCCGAATACGCCGGCACCGATCATGTTCCAGAAGGCAACTGCTACGAAGCACATCAAAGGCCAACGCAGACGTTTCGCCCAGTCGGACAGATGTTGGTAAGACCAGTGTTCGTAAGCTTCACGACCCAGCAGAACCAAAGGTACAACTTCCAAAGCGGAGAAACATGCACCGATTGCCATAGAAGCAGAGGTAGAGCCGGAGAAGTACAAGTGGTGCAATGTACCTGGAATACCGCCCAACATGAAGATGGCAGCAGCAGCCAAAGTAGAAGCAGTAGCAGTACTACGGCGGACAAAGCCCATGTTGTAGAAGATGAATGCGAAGGCGGCAGTAGCGAACACTTCGAAGAAACCTTCTACCCACAGGTGAACCACCCACCAACGCCAGTATTCCATCACAGCGATTGGAGATTTTTCACCGTAGAACAGGCCAGGAGCATAGAACACACCCACACCGACCATAGAAGCTACGAAGATAGCCAACAGGTTTTTGTCTGTACCTTTTTCTTTAAAGGCAGAGACAGTACAACGCAGCATCAGGAACAGCCACAACAGCAAGCCGACCATCAGCAACAGTTGCCAGAAGCGACCCAGATCCAAGTATTCGTAACCTTGGTGACCGAACCAGAAGTTCAGCTCAGGCGGAATGATGTGGGTCAAAGCAAAGAAGTTACCTGCATAAGAACCGCCGACTACGATGAACAGGGCGATGTACAGGAAGTTCACACCGGCACGTTGGAATTTAGGATCTTTACCGCCGTTCACAATCGGAGCCAAGAACAGACCTGCTGTCAGGAAGCCGGTTGCAATCCAGAAAATAGCGGATTGGATGTGCCAAGTACGGGTCAACGCATATGGGAACCAGTCGGCCATTTCAAAGCCCAGTGCGGTATCGATACCGTAGAAGCCTTGACCTTCGACAGTATAGTGAGCAGTCAAACCACCCAACAGTACTTGTACGACAAACAGCGCAACAGTCAGGAATACATATTTGCCCAACGCTTTTTGAGAAGGAGTCAGTTGTACTTTGGAAATAGGATCCTCAGTAGGTACTTCAACCTCTTCGTGTTTGGTCAAGAAAGAGTAACCCCACATCAGCAAGCCGATACCCATCAGCAACAATACCACGCTGGTGAAGGACCACATGTAGTTTTCAGTAGTCGGTACGTTGTTGATCAAAGGCTCGTGCGGCCAGTTGTTGGTGTAAGTGAAGTTCTCGTCAGGACGGTTGGTCGAAGCAGACCAAGAAGTCCAGAAGAAGAAGTTGAACAGTTTTTCACGCGCTTCTTGGCTTGGCAATGTGTTGTTTTTCATTGCAAAGTGTTCGCGAGTGGTTTGGAACTTAGGATCGTCGCTGTACACACCGTGGTAGTAAGGCAGAATGCTTTCGATCGCTTTCACGCGAGTATCGCTGATAACGACAGAACCGTCTTCCTTAATACGGCTTTGGTTGCGGTATTCGTCAGCCAAACGGGTTTTCAGAACAGCTTGTTCCTCAGGAGAAACTTCGTCAAATTTTTTGCCGTAAGTTTCTTGCGCAGTCAGATCCAACCATGCAACCAGCTCACGGTGCAGCCAGTCGGCAGTCCAGTCCGGAGCTTGGTATGCACCGTGACCCAATACAGAGCCAACTTCCATACCGCCGGTAGTTTGCCATGCAGATTGACCTGCCAAAATATCGTCTTTGGTCATCAGGACTTTGCCGGATGCAGAAACGACTTGTTCAGGGTATGGCGGAGCCTTTTTATAGACCTCGCTACCCATATAACCAAGAATGGTAAAGCATACTGCCAGTACGGCAAACAGCAAGTACCAAAGCTTCTTGTACTGTCCCATTTTGAGTACTCCTTGATTTTGGTAAAAAGTGGTTGGGTATTAATTCATCAAATATGAATGTTAAAGATTGTATCACGGTTTTAAAAGTAAAGAAATATTTTGTCAATAATATTCCTTTAAAACCATTAACTTACATGATATTGATTCCTATTATCCTGTATAACTCCTCCTTTGTTATATTTTGTGTTAAGCCCACACTAACATTTTCACACAAAAATAAACTTTTCGGTTTAGTTTTTTATACTACTAAAGGAGTATTTAAGGATTAAAAGATTCATATTCATTGAACAATTTGATTTATATCAAAATACACCCAAACAAGCGCCTACATAATCATACAAAATTTCAAACCATCCTATCAGGATACTTAACTTTTCTTACAATAAGGAAACTTTAAACATGAAACGCCAAACCTTAGCTGCACTTATCGCTTCTGTATTTGCACTGGCCGCATGCGGCGAACAAGCTGCTAAACCAGCTGAAACTCCGGCTGCCACCGCTTCTGCCGAAGCTCCTGCTGCTGCTTCTGACTCACAAGCTGCTGCCGAGACTCCTTCTTCAGAATTGCCTGTAGTCGATGCCATCATGACTCACGCTCCGGAAGTTCCACCTGCAATCGATCGCGATCATCCGGCTAAAGTACGCGTTAAAATGGAAACCGTCGAAAAAACCATGACTATGGAAGACGGTGTTGAATACCACTACTGGACATTCAACGGCGACGTTCCGGGCCAAATGATCCGTGTACGCGAAGGCGATACCGTAGAAGTAGAATTCTCTAACAATCCTTCTTCTACCGTTCCTCACAACGTTGACTTCCACGCTGCTACCGGTCAAGGCGGTGGTGCAGAAGCTTCTTTCACTGCCCCAGGCCACACTTCTACTTTCAGCTTTAAAGCTCTGCAAGCCGGTTTGTACATTTACCACTGTGCCGTTGCTCCTGTCGGTATGCACATCGCCAACGGTATGTACGGTTTGATCTTGGTTGAACCTAAAGAAGGTCTGCCTAAAGTGGACAAAGAGTTCTACATCGTACAAGGTGACTTCTATACTAAAGGTAAAAAAGGTGCTCAAGGCCTGCAACCTTTCGATATGGATAAAGCGATTGCTGAACAACCTGAATACGTTGTATTCAACGGCCACGTGGGCTCTATCGCCGGCGACAATGCCCTGAAAGCTAAAGCTGGTGAAACTGTTCGTTTGTACGTTGGTAACGGTGGTCCTAACTTGGTATCTTCTTTCCACGTTATCGGCGAAATCTTCGACAAAGTATATGTTGAAGGTGGTAAACTGATTAACGAAAACGTACAAAGTACTGTGATTCCTGCCGGTGGCGCCGCCATGATCGAATTCAAAGTCGATATTCCAGGTAGCTACACTTTGGTTGACCACTCTATCTTCCGTGCGTTCAACAAAGGTGCTTTGGGTCAATTGAAAGTTGAGGGTGACGAAAACCCTGAAATCATGACCAAAAAACTGAGCGACACCGCTTACCAACCTGCCGGTGCTGCCGCTTCTGCCCCAGCCGCTGCATCTGCCGCACCTGCTGCTTCTGAAGCCGCTAAATAATCCCTCGGTTTAATACGCCAAGCCACTGCTACTCTGCTCTTAGAGTCGCAGTGGCTTCCATCACAATTAATCTTCCCATTCAATTTCAATCAGACAGATTGATTTTTCAGACGGCCTTGTTATGATTAGGCTATCTCAAAAATAAATTTTCTGTTTTCAAACGATAATAAGGGCGTACCATGAAACTCATACGACTCCTCCTCTTAGGCAGTGCCTTAATCTGCGGCAATACATTTGCAGCTGAAATGGTAAAAATCGAAGGAGGCAGCTATCGCCCTCTCTATCTCAAAAAAGAGACTTCCCTTATTAAAGTCAAGCCCTTCCAACTTGATAAATATCCTGTAACCAATGCCGAATTTGCCGAATTTTTGAAAACACATCCACAATGGCAAAAAGACAAAATCAGCTCTAAACAAGCTGAAAAGGCTTACCTGAAACATTGGGTAAAAAACGGCAGCAACAGTTATGCGCCTAAGGCCAGCGAACTCAAACATCCGGTAACCAATGTTTCATGGTTTGCCGCCAATGCCTACTGCGTTTCCAAAGGCAAACGCCTGCCGACTATTGACGAATGGGAATTTGCAGGCTTGGCCTCTGCCACTCAAAAAGACGGCTCTGCCGAACCCGGCTACAACCGCACCATCTTGGATTGGTATGCAGACGGCGGCCGCAACGGCCTGCACGACATCGGTAAAAACAAACCCAACTACTGGGGCGTATACGATATGCACGGCCTGATTTGGGAATGGACTGAAGACTTCAACAGCAGCCAACTCTCAGCCGGCTCGTCCAACACCCAAATGTTCTGTAGCGGCGCATCCGTAGGCTCAAGCGACCCATCCAACTATGCGGCTTTCTTGCGCTACGGCATCCGTACCAGCCTGCAATCCAAATATGTTTTAAATAACTTAGGCTTCCGCTGCGCAAGCAAATAAAGTTTAGTTTTATCACCAAAGCAGCTTTGGCGGTACTGGAAGGTATCGCCGCTTTTTTTGGCCGTCCGAAAAGATATGGCACACAAAGACAAATTGTGGCATAATCCGCCCGTCTTTATAAAAAGACACTTAGGAGTTTGCTTAGGTCGTTTGGCTTGGCAAACTTGTCCGAACCTGAATTGGTTCTTTTATTTTCGGAGTTATCCATCATGGCATTGACCGTAGAACAAAAAGCACAAATTGTTAAAGATTTCCAACGCAAAGAAGGCGATACCGGTTCTTCTGAAGTACAAGTCGCTCTGTTGACTTTCCGCATCAACGACCTGACTCCTCACTTCAAAGCCAACCCTAAAGACCACCACAGCCGTCGCGGCCTGTTGAAAATGGTTAGCCAACGTCGTCGCCTGCTGTCTTACCTGCGCCGTACTCAGCCTGATACTTACCGTTCACTGATTACCCGCCTGGGTCTGCGTAAATAATTTATGCTTAAAATCAACACCGCCTTTGGGCGGTGTTTTTATTCATATGCCCATGCCGTCTGAAACACAGGCTCACTCTGTGTTATACTTCCACACGCTTAAGCAGCAAGGCTTAAACTCCCAATCACTCCTTAAAGATCCCATCAAAGCGAGAATCTGAATTGTCTGTTCATTCCATGTTGCACTCAGGAAAATTTTGGCTGAAAACCCTGGTTTTCGGCATTACCGCGCTTTTATGCCTCGCGGCGGTATTGAGTGCCTTAATGTTCCGCATATTCAACACAGAAAACATCGACGCATTCATACAAAAAAACTTTTCCGCCCATGGCTGCCAAATCAAATACAACGCCACTATCGACAGAAAATGGCTGCCACGCCCCACGCTGATTTTAAAAGACCTCAGTCTTTCCTCTTCCGAACCTGACACGCCGACGTTGAACATCGCCGAGTCAAAAATGGGCTTTGGCTGGAGCAGCCTATGGTCGGATGCCCCCATTCTTGAAAAATGGATTCTTTTAAACCCGACACTGACACTGGACTCAAAACACCATCTGCCCGCCTGCCTGCAACAAGACCCATCGTCAAAAGAAAGTTTTCAGCTCAACCGCATCATCATCAATAACGGCAGCATCCGTTATCACACTAAAGAGCAAAATATTGCCTTAAACAACCTGCAATTTTCCCTGCAGCAAGTCGATTCAGACGGCCGTCCCTTCGACATCAGCGGCACACTGCAAAACATCGGCAACCCCATCAGTTGGCAGGGTGCAGGCTATTTGGTACCCAACAATACCGGTTGGAGTGTTCCCGCCCTTAAGCTGAACCTGCAAACCGTATTACTCAAAAACAAGCTGGATGCCCAAATCGCAGGCAGCCTTAATTGGCAAAACCAAACCGCCCTACTCCGCGACTTCAATCTGCAAGCCGAAAGCGGCTTTCAAAACTTGCATATCAACGCACGTTCGCCCTTATTGCAATTCAAAAACGGCTATTTACACCTTAATACACTCAACGGCGCATTGACCGCCGGCAGCGAAAACAACCAATGGGACGGCTCATTCAAACTGGACAAAGCCAACCTCTACGCAACCGTTTTGACCGCCGCCAATTTTGAACTCAAAGGCAGCCATAAAAACGACCGCCTCCAAACCAACTTTACCTTTTCCAGCCCGTTGGTTTGGCAAAAAGGCAAAGGCATCGATGCGCCCAAACTGCACCTCAGTACCCTGCAAGACACCATCAACCGCCTTCCTCGTCCACGCTTCATCAGCACACTCGAAGGACAGGCCAACTTCAGCCTGAATACATGGGAAGGCCGTCTGAAAGGCGCATTTGACAGGCAGGCCCTCGCCTTGGCCTTTAAATACCAACGCGATGCCCAACCGCGTCCGCACCTTGACGCCGGTATCGCCTTACAAAAACTTAATCTGACCCCTTATTTAGAAGACCTGAAAACCCAGCCGTCGCTCAGTCTTCCTTCCCTGCTGGCCAAATCCTGGCTGCCCGACATTGAGGTCAACCTTCAAATCGGCACCATTCAAACTGCCGGCCTGCAACTTGAAAACGTCGAATCCCTGCTTACCGCAGATAAAGAACATATCGCCCTGCACCGTTTCAAAGCCGGGCTTTATGGTGGCAAAACAGAAGGCGGACTGAGTATTGCGGCCACCCAACCCGCTTCCTACCACCTTCAGCAAAACGCAAAAGGCATACAAATTCAACCGCTGCTGCAGGACTTGTTCGGCTTCCACAGCTTCAGCGGCAGCGGCGACGCCGTTATCGACATTCAAACTTCCGGCAACGACCGCACCCAAATGATACAAGCCCTAAACGGCAGCCTGCTCCTCGATATTACCAACGGCGCATGGCACGGCATCGATATGGACAGCATTCTGAAAAACGGCATCTCTTCGGAAAAAATCGACAACAGCAACCTCAAAACCCCTTTCCATCATTTCATCCTCAATAGCGAAATCGAGAAAGGCATCAGCCATCATATCAACACCGAACTGTTTTCCGACAGTCTGCACGTTGTCAGCAGCGGCTATACCGATTTGAATACCCAAAAGCTGTCCGAAAACCTGCTTATCAGCAACGTACTGCAACCCAAAAACAAACCGATTCCCCTCAAAATCGGCGGAACCGTACAAAACCCTTCCATTACCCTTGATTACAGCCGTTTGACCAATGGCATGAACACACCTGCAGAAAAACAAAAAGCCCTGCAAGAAACCATACAAGAACAATGGAAGTGGCTCAAACCACGCTAAATTTTCAAATCAAAGGCCGTCTGAAACCCAAAAAGTTTCAGACGGCCTTTTAACAGATGTATTGTCAGATAAAGATGTTTACTTAGGAATGACCATATACACAATCAGTGCAACAATGACGGCAGACCATACGGTCAACATTATCAAGCCTTCTTTGGAGAGTTTTCTTTCCCTCCAATCGAGCCACAATATTTCTACCGTACCCTCAAACATCGCCCCAATCATTTCCATCACGATTTGAAGTATAAATTCCAATAGAAATGACATCTACAAACCCAAACGCTCCCAAATCTCATCAATCTTGGCCGTAACGGCAGGGTCTTTTTTGATCACCCGTCCCCATTCGCGGTTGGTTTCACCCGGCCACTTGTTAGTCGCATCCAAACCCATTTTGCCGCCGAGTCCGCTGACGGGGCTGGCGAAGTCGAGGTAGTCGATGGGCGTATTTTCCATTAAAACAGTGTCGCGTACGGGATCCATGCGCGTGGTGACTGCCCAGATGACTTCTTTCCAGTCACGCACGTTCACATCGTCATCGACCACGATGATGAATTTGGTGTACATAAACTGGCGCAGGAACGACCAGCAGCCCATCATCACGCGCTTGGCGTGTCCGGCGTACTGTTTTTTCATGCTGACCACCGCCATGCGGTAGGAGCAGCCTTCGGGCGGCAGGTAGAAATCGGTGATTTCGGGGAACTGCTTTTGCAAAAGCGGAACGAACACTTCGTTCAACGCCACGCCCAAAACGGCAGGCTCATCGGGCGGTTTGCCCGTGTAGGTGGAGTGGTAAATCGGGTTTTCTCGCATGGTGATGCGTTCGACCGTAAACACGGGGAAATGGTCCTGCTCGTTGTAATAGCCCGTGTGGTCGCCGTATGGGCCTTCCAGCGCGGTTTCGTTCGGATGAATCACGCCTTCCAATACAATTTCGGCACGGGCAGGCACTTGCAAATCATTGCCGATACATTTCACCAGTTCCGTCCGCGAACCACGCAGCAGTCCGGCAAACTGGTATTCGCTCAAGGTATCGGGAACAGGCGTTACCGCGCCCAAAATGGTGGCAGGGTCGCAACCGAGGACAACGGCGACGGGATACGGCGTATCAGGATTGAGTTTGCGGAATTCCTGATAATCCAGCGCGCCGCCGCGATGCGACAGCCAGCGCATAATCAGCTTGTTTTTGCCGATTAATTGCTGGCGGTAAATGCCGAGATTTTGGCGTTTTTTGTACGGTCCGCGCGTGACGGTCAAGCCCCATGTGACCAGTGGCGCAACGTCTTCCGGCCAGCAATGCTGAATCGGAAGTTTATATAAATCAACGTCTTCACCTTCCCACACGATTTCCTGACACGGCGCGTTTTTTACCACGTTCGGCGCCATGCTCCAAATATCTTTCAGCAGCGGCAATTTGGAAAACGCGTCTTTAATGCCTTTAGGCGGTTCGGGTTCTTTCAAATACGCCAGCGTCTGCCCGATTTCGCGCAGCTTGGACACACTGTCCGCGCCCATGCCCAGCGCCACGCGTTCGGGCGTGCCGAACAGGTTCGCCAACACGGGATAATCGTAGCGCGTGCCGTCGGGCTTAATCGGGTTTTCAAACAGCAACGCCGGTCCTTCGGCGCGCAGCACGCGGTCGGCAATTTCGGTCATTTCCAAATGCGGCGACACCGGATGCTGAATGCGCTTGAGTTTGCCATCGGCTTCCAATCCGGCGATAAATTCTCGCAAATCTCTGTATTTCATGATTTCATTTTCCTGAACAGGCTGTCTGAAAGCAGACCGCCATTTCGGGTTTGAAAGATAAACCAGCGGCTATTGTACCTGCCAAATCCGTCCATATCCCAACTTTCCGCGTCCGAATTTCCATATTTTTTGCAAACTACCGTCAAATTTGAACAATATCTGCTTGTGATTGCTTTCAGACGGCCTTATCTTTGGTAGAATTCCAACTTAATCCAGTCATCAATCAATATCTATCGTGGGACGGCGGCCATGTTTGCATTTTTAGAATCTTTTTTCGTTGAATACGGCTATGCGGCCGTGTTTTTCGTTTTGGTTATTTGCGGCTTCGGCGTACCGATTCCTGAGGATTTGACGCTGGTAACCGGCGGTGTGATTTCCGGCCTGGGTTATACCAACTCGCATATTATGTTTGCCGTCGGCATGCTCGGCGTATTGGTAGGCGACGGCTTTATGTTTGCGGCCGGCCGGATTTGGGGACAAAAAATCCTTAAATTCAAACCGATCGCGCGCGTGATGACGCCCAAACGCTATGCCCAAGTACAGGAAAAATTCGACAAATACGGAAACTGGGTTTTATTCGTCGCCCGTTTCCTGCCCGGCCTGCGTACCGCAGTTTTCGTGACCGCAGGCATCAGCCGCAAGGTTTCCTACCTGCGCTTCATCCTGATGGACGGTTTGGCCGCGCTGATTTCCGTTCCGGTTTGGATTTATTTGGGTGAATACGGCGCACGCAATACCGACTGGCTGATGAAAAAAATGCACAGCCTGCAATCCGGTATCTTTATCGTACTGGGCATCGGCGCAGTCATTGTCGGCTGGATTTGGTGGAAAAAACACCGCCGCCACACCTTCTTCCGCGAGAAACTGCACGAAAAACGCGCGGCAAAAGCCAAAAAACAAACCAATCAATAAACCCCATTCCAGGCCGTCTGAAACGCTTCCCCTCTTTCAGACGGCCTCAATCATTCATCAGAAACACCATGAAACAAAAAATCTTTGTCCTCTACACCGGCGGCACCATCGGCATGACCCAAAGCAGCGCCGGCCTGCGTCCCGATACCGCTCTCGTCGATAAAGCCCTTGCCCCCTTTTCAGACGGCCTTGATTTCGTATGGCACGTTTGCCAGCCGCTCATCGATTCTTCCGCGGTAACGCTGCAAAACCAACGCGACTGGTTGGAGCTTATTATCGCCAAGCTGCCTGACTATGACGGCATTTTGGTGTTGCACGGCACGGATACCATGGCATACACCGCCAACCTCTTCGTCCTCTCGCTGCAAGGTTTGGACAAACCCGTTATCCTGACCGGCTCGCAATGGCCTTACGATGCCGCCAACAGCGATGCGCCGCGCAACCTGGCCACCGCCGTTTCCGCTTTCTCGCTCAAGCTCAAACAAGTGGCGATTGCCTTTGACGGCAAGCTCTTCCCCGCCGTCGGCAGCAGCAAGGTCAGCACCGAGACCGCCGCTGGTTTTGACAACCTGCATTTTGGCGCGCTCGCCGAATGGGAGGAAAACAAAGGTTGGCACAATATCCGTACCGTCCCGACCCAACATTCAGACGGCCTCAAACCGCGTCTTCCCAATCCTGAAGCCAAAGTTTCCGTCCGCACGCTGACTCCCGGTTATGCTGCGCAAGAACTTTCAGACGGCCTGCCCCACCTTTGCGCCCAAGCCCTAATCCTGCAAAGCTACGGACACGGCAATGCGCCGAGTAACGATGCGTTTGTCCGAGCCGTTCAAGCCTTTACGCAACAAGGCAAGTTGTTGCTCAACATTAGCCAAGTGCCGCAAGGTTGCGCCGCCGCCGTCTATGCCCAAGGCGATGCTTTGCGTCAGGCAGGCATCATCAACGGCGGCAAATGCAATCTCGAAACGGCTACCGCGCTGATGACCCTCGCCGTATCTCATGACTGGAATGCGGATAAGGTGCAACAAGAATTGCAACAATTAAATCTGCTGTAAACCGCTATTTAATATGACTTTCACCGACACCCACTGCCATCTTGCCGACCCCAAACTTGCCAGCACGCTGCCTGCTGTGCTTGCCGAAGCGCAAGCCGCCGGCGTAGCGCGTTTCATCGTACCGGCTACGTCCCCCAATGATTGGCATTCCGTTGCGCAGTTGGAAAGGCCGTCTGAAAACATCCATATTGCTTTGGGCATTCATCCGTGGTTTTCAGACGGCCTCAACGAAGCGGCATTCCAAGAGTTAGAGAAAGAATTAATCCGACATCCGCAAGCATGGGTTGGCGAAATCGGTTTAGATTTTTATGGCAAAGAGCAAACCCAAGCGCAACGCGACACGCAGACCGACGTCTTTATCCGCCAACTCATCCTCGCCCAACACCTCAACCGCCGCGTCATCATCCATAATCTGAAAGCCACCGCCACCATTGCCGCCGCCGTTAAAACCGCCGGTTTCACACAAGGCGGTATTGTCCACGCTTTCTCCGGCAGCGTAGAAGAAGCGCGGATTTTGGTAAAACTCAACTTTAAAATCGGCATAGGCTCGCTGTTGCTCAATCCCAATGCCAAAAAAGTCCGTACCGCCTTACAAGCCTTAGACGACACGGATTTTGTTCTCGAAACCGACAGCCCCTTTATGCTCGGCCACGAAACCAATACCCCGGCCAACATCCGCCGTATCGCCGAAATTGCCGCCGAACTGCGCGGCGTACCGCTGGCACAACTGGCCGAGATAACCGAGCAAAACGTGGATTCCCTGCTCCATACTTCCCCTTAATATGCCGGCCTCAAGGCATCAAAAAGCCTCGCCCGGCCGTTCCGTTTCCAAACCGACACACTCTGCCCTCCCTACCCCATGTTCATGAATAAAAAGCGATACAAGGCCGTCTGAAAAAATGTTTTTGGCACAAAATATCGTTCACTCCGTCATCTCGGCTTTTTAACACCGTATTTTCCTTTTGATTGATAAAAAGTATTACGCATATTATTGGGCAAACTTTTTATTTACGTTAAAATATGCTTTTTTTTTGATAATAAGGCCGTCTGAAAAAGGCGGAAACTAATTATGGCTGAACAACATACACACGCTTCCACCTGGAAGAGCAAAATCAATGCTCTCGGCCCGGGTATCATGATGGCTTCGGCGGCAGTCGGCGGCTCGCACCTGATTGCCTCCACGCAGGCAGGCGCACTTTACGGCTGGCAGCTTGCGCTGATTATTATTCTGACCAACCTGTTCAAATACCCGTTTTTCCGCTTCAGCGCACATTACACTCTAGACACGGGCAAAAGCCTGATTGAGGGCTATGCCGAAAAAAGCCGCGTTTATTTGTGGGTATTTTTGATTTTATGTATTGCATCGGCAACGATTAATGCCGGTGCGGTCGCCATTGTTACCGCCGCCATCGTCAAAATGGCGATCCCGTCGCTGACTTTCGATGCCGGCATGGTATCCGTCATGATTATGGTTTCCTGCCTGCTGATTTTGGCAAGCGGTCGCTATAAAGCATTGGACAACGTTTCCAAAATCATCATCGTCAGCCTGACCATCGCCACCGTCGCCGCAGCCGCCGTGGCCATGTCTCGCGGCATGCAGATGAAACCCGACTTTATCGAGCCTACCCCATGGACACTGGCAGGCTTGGGCTTTCTCATCGCGCTGATGGGCTGGATGCCTGCGCCGATTGAAATTTCCGCCATCAACTCTTTGTGGGTTACCGAAAAACAACGCATCAACCCTTCCAGCTACCGCGACGGCATTTTTGACTTCAACGTCGGCTACATTACCAGCGCGATTTTGGCGGTTGTCTTCCTCGCCTTGGGTGCATATGTCCAATATGGCAACGGCGAAGAAGTGCAAATGGCGGGCGGCAAATATGTCGGCCAACTGATTAATATGTACGCCGTGACCATCGGCGACTGGTCGCGTCCGCTGGTGGCATTTATCGCCTTCGCCTGTATGTACGGCACGACGATTACCGTAGTGGACGGCTACGCGCGCGCGATTGCCGAACCGGTACGCCTGCTGCGCGGCAAAGACAAAACCGGCAATGCCGAATTGTTTGCTTGGAACATTTGGGTCGCAGGCTCAGGCTTGGCCGTGATTTTCTGGTTCAACAGCGCAATGGCCGAGCTGCTCAAATTCGCCATGATTACCGCTTTCGTTGCCGCCCCAGTGTTCGCTTGGTTGAACTACCGCCTCGTCAAAGGCGACAAACGACACAAACTGACCATGGGCATGAACTTCCTCGCCATTATCGGTTTGATTTATTTGACCGGCTTTACCGTTTTGTTCCTGCTGAACCAAACAGGCATCTTGGCTGCGCCTAAATAAGCACATATGAAAAAAGGCCGTCTGAAACTTCAAAACAGGTTTCAGACGGCCTTTCCAATCCATCATATCTTTTTGAATTTTCATTCAAACCCATTATAATAACGCCTTATTTCGCCGTTGCAGACCACTCGACGGCATCCGTATTTTGGAAAATTTATGAAGCCGTCTATTTTAGAAAAACTACAACAACTCAGCGACCGACTGGAAGAAGTCACGCATTTGCTCGGACAGCCCGAAGCCACGTCCGACATGGACAATTACCGCAAACTCACACGCGAACACGCCGAATTGACGCCCGTGGTCGAAGTGTTCCAAAACTATCAGCTGGCGCAAAGCGACTTGGCGGATGCCGAAGAAATGCTGTCCGACCCTGAAATGAAAGACTTTGCCGCCGAAGAAATCGAAGTGGCCAAAGCCAAAATCGACACACTCGATACCGAATTGCAAAAACTCTTGCTGCCCAAAGATGCCGACGACGACAAAAACATTTTCATCGAGGTGCGCGCCGGAACAGGCGGCGACGAAGCCGCGCTGTTTGCAGGCGATTTGCTGCGCATGTACAGCCGCTACGCCGAACGCAACCGCTGGCAGGTCGAAATTGTTTCCGCTAACGAAAGCGAGTTGGGCGGCTATAAAGAAGTCATCGCCCGCATTATCGGCTTAGGCGCGTACAGCCGTCTGAAATTTGAATCCGGCGGCCACCGCGTGCAACGCGTCCCTGCTACCGAAAGCCAAGGCCGTATCCACACCTCAGCCTGTACCGTCGCCGTCATGCCCGAAGCGGACGAACTGGAAGACATCGAGTTGAACCCTGCCGACCTGCGCATCGATACCTTCCGCGCATCCGGCGCCGGCGGTCAGCACATCAACAAAACCGACTCCGCTGTCCGCATCACCCACTTGCCCACCGGCATGGTGGTCGAATGCCAAGACGGCCGCAGCCAACACGCCAATAAAGCACAGGCGATGAAAGTCCTCGCTGCCCGCTTAAACGACGCACAAAAACGCGAAGCCCAAGCCAAAGAGGCCGCCGAACGCAAATCCCTAATCGGCAGTGGCGACCGCAGCGAACGCATCCGCACCTACAACTACCCACAAGGTCGCGTGACCGACCACCGCATCAACCTTACCCTGCACAAACTGGATTTTGTGATGGACGGCGACTTGGAAGAAATCACCAATGCCCTGATTGCCGAGCATCAAGCCGAGCTTTTGGCGGCAATGGGGGATTGATATTTGCCTCACTCTGATCATCATTACCAATATAAAAGCCGTCTGAAATGTAAATTTCAGACGGCTTTTATTTAAAAACAAACAAACCTATAAAACAGTATTTATTTTGAGATTTGCTCCAAGGTCTGGATCATCAATAATTTAAAAGACTGTTGTAAAGGTTCAGGAAGTTGTAAAAAAATCAGTTCGACCGGCATTTCTTCTAAATCCTTTAATGTATTGTTTTGCTGTCTTTCCAAGTATTCTGCTAGCAGAAAAATAGACGAAACACGGCATCCCAATGCATCAGCAAGATATTTTAAGATAGCCTCACTGTATCCTTGATTACCATTCTCAAGATTGGAGATATTACTTTTCGAAGTATTTGCAAAATCAGCAAGTTGCTGCTGTGTCCAACCTTTTTGTTTTCTCAAAAATCTAATTGCACGACTTATATTCATGCAAAAGATATTAGAGAGAAATAGATTCAATTGAAATTGTATTGCTGTACTTCTTGACATAAAAATACTTAAATGCAATACTTCATACAGTTTTACTGTACTTTTCCATTTTTATGAAACTTTAAATCTTGAGGTGACCAAATGAAAATTAAACACTATCTCTTTGCTGGGATTTTACCAGTGATGTTATTAACTGGTTGTATGGGGGGCTTACCTTCATGCGGTTCAAGTGATGCAGAAGATTTGGTTAAAAAAATCATTAACCAACGCTCATTTCTTTTAGGTCAATTTGTTTCATTGGATGATGTGGAAGAAACTGCCGTTAATCATGATGCCGAAATAAGAGTATGTTCTGCCAAATTGACCACAACAAAAGGAAGTGAAAACATCACTTACTCAATCAAATGGCAGAATAAAGATAAAAGTAGTTTCTACTTAGAAATCAATTAAATATTAGGAGTGATACAAATGAAGGGACAAATTTTAGACTTTTCAATTCAAAACGGTGGTGGTCTGATCAACGGGGAGGATGGTAAGCGTTATCCATTTAAAAGCGAAGAATGGAAAGAACAAAACATTCCTACTCGAGGCATGAATGTTGATTTTGATATTAATGGAGATGGTCAGGCTATTGGTATTTACAAGGCACTAAATAGCAGTTCATCTAATAATGTCGTAAATGCATTCAATACTGTGGCGCAATCCAGAAATGAAAATGGACAATTATCACTGTTTGCCTTATTTTTGGAAACGCTATCTAAACGTTATGCACAATTTTCAGGGAGAGCATCCAAACGAGAATTTTGGGGATATACACTCTTTAGAATAATTGCAGATTTTTCCATTTTTATTGTCGCAATAATAATGTCTGAAATTAGCAGAAGTCTTGGAGATATTTTCTTCCTCCTATATTACCTATTTGCTCTAGCTGTAATTATTCCATCTTTATCTGTCGTTATTCGACGTCTCCATGATATAGGAAAATCAGGTTGGTGGTTTCTCATTATACTTATTCCTATTATTGGCCCAATCTGGCTAATTGTTTTGATGTGCCAACCATCCTTCAATGGGGATAATCAATGGGGTAGTATGCCTGAAAACTAACCTTCTAGAGTAAGGCCATCTGAAACAAAAATTTCAGATGGCCTTTCCCAATGAATTAATCAAACTTTGTCTTACTCATTTCTATTTTACTGATACTCTAATACTTCCAAAAATTATGACTTAACCTTCAATCACTGATCTCCATTTCTAAATTACCTGAATACCAGAATTTCCCCTATGAACAGTATATTTAAAATAGTGCGATCTTTTTTAAAATTAAAAAATATTTATTTTGAGTAAATATATAAACTGACACTTTTAGAGAAAATCATGATGCCCTGATTGCCGAGCATCAAGCCGAGCTTTTGGCGGCAATGGGGGATTGATGGATTTGGCCCATTACGTTTATACTTTTCAGACGGCCTGATGACATATGTCAATATGACCGTGTATATGTTATCCCAAAGTGATAAAATGCAGCACCAGCTGCACAACAGCAACACCCTTCTACAATCACCGAAAGAGAGGACACAAAATGGCAAAAATCCTGATCGTACCGGTATCTACCGGCCTGAGCGCCAATGCAGCCGCAAAAGCATTTGCAGCGGCATTGAATGCGCAAGTTTTCCAAGCCGTTGACCCTGCTGCCGAAACCCTGTTGGCTCAAGGCAAGAGCGACGACTGGTTTGACGCACTTGTCGGTAAAGTTGCAGCATTGAACGCAGATAACCTCGTTATCGAAGGCATCACTCCTGATGCGGACAAATTGTTCTTGGCAGGCAAAAACGTCGAATTGGCGTTGTCTTTGGACGCAGGCGTTGTATTGGCGCTGAAATCCGACAACACCGACGCAGCCGCCATCGCCCAACAATTAAACCTCGCCAAACAGCTCTACACCAACTCCCCAGGCTTATTGGAAGGCTTTATCATTGACGGCGCAGCCGCTGCTTTAGGCGCACAAGTTGCCGAGCAAACCGGCCTGACTTTCTTCGGCTCCAGCGACAAACTGCAAGATGTATCCGCTTTGGCCAAACGCGAAGCCAAACGCCTGTCTCCAGCCCAATTCCGTTATAACCTGATCGATTTCGCACAAAAAGCCAATATGCGCATCGTTCTGCCTGAAGGCGCCGAACCGCGCACCGTCGCCGCTGCCGCTATCTGTCACGAAAAAGGCATCGCCCGTTGCGTACTGTTGGCTACCCGCGAAGAAGTTGAAGCCGTGGCCAAAGAGCGCGGCATCTCCCTGCCTGATTCTTTGGAAATCATCGATCCTGCCTCTTTGGTTGAGCAATACGTCGAACCTATGTGCGAATTGCGCAAATCCAAAGGCCTAACTCCGGAAGATGCCCGCAAACAGCTGCAAGATACCGTCGTACTGGGTACCATGATGATGGCTCAAAACGACGTGGATGGTTTGGTTTCCGGTGCAGTCCACACCACTGCCAACACCATCCGCCCTGCCCTGCAACTGATTAAAACCGCTCCAGGTGCAAGCCTCGTATCCAGCGTATTCTTCATGTTGCTGCCTAACCAAGTATTGGCATTTGCCGACTGCGCGGTTAATCCGAACCCAACGCCTGAACAACTGGCCGACATCGCCATTCAATCTGCCAACAGTGCCAAAGCCTTCGGTATCGATCCCAAAGTGGCCATGATTTCCTACTCTACCATCAACTCAGGCAGCGGCCCTGATGTCGATGCTGTGATCGAAGCCACCAAACTGGCGAAAGAGAAACGCCCTGATTTGGCTATCGAAGGTCCGTTGCAATACGATGCAGCTACCGTTCCATCTATCGGCAAATCCAAAGCTCCGGGTAGCGCTGTTGCCGGTCAAGCAACCGTTTTGGTTTTCCCAGACCTCAATACCGGCAACTGTACTTACAAAGCCGTACAACGCAGCGCCAACGTCCTGAGCGTAGGCCCGTTGTTGCAAGGTTTGCGCAAACCGGTTAACGACTTGTCCCGCGGCGCATTGATTGAAGACATCGTCTTCACCATCGCCCTGACTGCCGTTCAAGCCAAACAAATGCAAGGCTGATTGACAAGCTGATGCTTTGAAATCAAAGGCCGTCTGAAACCGATGTTTCAGACGGCCTTTCGTATCTTTGCGCCAACTATATTATAATTCGCCATTATTTTCTGAAAGACTGCCCCGATGACTGCCTACCAGCAACAACTAGCCGACAAAAAGCAATATCTTCAGCAACTTTTTCAAGGACTGGATTTTCCAGAAATCGAAGTCTTTGAATCTCCGGAACAGCATTACAGAATGCGTGCCGAGTTCCGCATCTGGCATGAAGGCGGCGAAATGTTTTACGCCATGTTTGAGCGCGGGCAAAAGGCAAGCGGGGCAAGCCTGATCCGTTGCGACCAATTTCCTGCCGCATCCGAATCCATCAATGCCTTGATGCCGAAACTGATTGAAGCCGCATCCAATCATCCCAAGCTGAAAAACCGCTGGTACGCCGTCGAATTTTTATCCACTTTAAGCGGCGAAATGCTGGTTACCATGATTTACCACAAGAAGCTGAACGAAGCATGGCAACAAGCCGCGCAAGAGCTGGCGCACAATTTGGGCATCCGCATCATCGGCCGCAGCCGCGGACAAAAAATCGTATTGAGCCAAGATTTCGTAACCGAAGCATTGGCAGTCAACGGCAAAACCTTCCGCTACCGTCAAATCGAAGGCAGCTTTACCCAACCCAATGCCCAAGTGTGCCAAAAAATGCTGACGTGGGCGTGTGATGCAGCACAAAACCTAGGCAAAGACCTGCTTGAGCTATATTGCGGCAACGGCAATTTTACCCTGCCGCTTTCGCAACATTTCAATCAAGTGCTGGCAACCGAAGTTTCCAAAACTTCCGTCAACGCCGCCCAATGGAATATTGAAGCCAACCAAATTACCAATCTCAAAATCGCCCGCCTTTCTGCGGAAGAGTTTACCGAAGCCTACACGCAAAACCGTGAATTCCGCCGTCTGCAAGAACAAGGCATCGATTTGAAAAACTATGATTTTTCAACTATTTTCGTTGATCCTCCGCGCGCCGGTGTCGATGATGAGACGCTCAAATTGGTTGCCCGATTCGACAACGTCCTCTATATTTCCTGCAACCCTGAGACCCTGCGCGCCAACCTCGACACACTCTGTCAAACCCATACCATCGAACGTGCCGCCCTGTTCGACCAATTCCCATTTACCCACCATATCGAAAGCGGCGTTTGGTTAAAGAAAAAATAAAACCATACAAAAAGGCCGTCTGAATGTTCAGACGGCCTTTAATTAACAGCATATTAAGCGATTTTCAAATCAATCCGCTTCCAAAACCACTTTCATGGCTTGGTTTTCAGCAGCATGTTTGAATACATCGTAAGCTTTTTCCAATTCGCTGAATTTGAAACGGTGGGTCATCATTTTGGTGTAATCCACTGAACTGCTGGAAATGGCTTTCATCAGCATTTCGGTGGTATTCGCGTTAACCAGGCCTGTTGTGATGGCAAGGTTTTTAATCCACAGTTTTTCCAGTTTGAAATCAACGGATTGACCATGCACACCGACCACAGCAATATGGCCGCCAGGTTTCACGATGTCTTGGCACATATTCCAAGTCGCAGGGATACCGACCGCTTCGATGGCGCAATCTACGCCGTCTTCGCCGACGATAGCGGCAACTTGCTTGCTCACATCGCCGGAAGCAGGGTTGATGGTATGGGTTGCGCCCAATTCTTTCGCCAGTTTCAAACGATTTTCGTCCATATCGCAAACGATGATGGCGGCAGGGCTATACAGTTGCGCAGTCAACAACGCAGACATACCGACAGGGCCGGCACCGGCGATAAGTACGGTATCGCCGGGTTTCACATCGCCATATTGCACGCCGATTTCGTGGGCTGTCGGCAAAGCATCGCTCAACAGCAAGGCAACTTCTTCGTTGACGTTGTCAGGCAGCGGAACCAAGCTGTTGTCGGCATAAGGCGTACGGACGTATTCGGCCTGAGTACCGTCAATCATATAACCCAAGATCCAACCGCCGTTGCGGCAGTGTGAATAAAGTTGGATTTTACAGTTGTCGCAAGTACAGCATTTGCTGACACATGAAATAATGACTTTATCACCGACTTTGATGTTTTTTACAGCATCGCCGACTTCTTCTACAATACCGATGCCCTCATGACCGAGAATACGACCGTCGGCAACTTCAGGGTTTTTACCCTTCCAAATACCCAAGTCAGTACCGCAAATCGTGGTTTTAACGATTTTGACGACTGCATCGGTCGGATCGATAATTTGAGGGCGGGGCTTTTCTTCAAAACGGATGTCGTTTGCGCCATGATAAACCATTGCTTTCATGTGAATCTCCTTGAGCGGTTAATAAACTTTAACAATACAACGTAAATCCACATTAACTATATTTATATACCCCTCCGTCAGATAAGTCAATCCTGATTATTATTTTGTATGTTATAGTGTAACATACTGTTTTAAAAATAAATAATTAAAAAGAAAATATTAATGAACACACCCACATCCTTCGCGCGACGACTCATTGATTGGCAACGGCAACACGGCCGTCACGATTTGCCTTGGCAGGTCAAAGATCCTTATTCCGTCTGGCTTTCAGAAATCATGCTCCAGCAAACGCAGGTTGCTACCGTATTGGACTACTATCCGCGTTTCTTAGCCAAATTCCCAACCGTACAATCACTTGCCGCCGCGCCGCAAGACGAGGTTTTATCTTTATGGGCAGGCTTGGGCTATTACAGCCGCGCACGCAATCTGCACAAAGCCGCACAACAAGTCGTCGAACAATTCGGTGGTGTCTTTCCATCCGAGCGCAAAGACTTGGAAACGCTCTGCGGCGTAGGTAGAAGTACCGCCGCTGCCATTTCTGCCTTTGCTTTCAACCGCCGCGAAACCATCTTGGACGGAAACGTCAAACGCGTTCTCTGCCGCGTGTTCGCCCGCGACGGCAATCCGCAAGACAAAAAATTTGAAAACTCGCTCTGGTCGCTCGCCGAAAGCCTACTGCCGCCTGAAAACGCCGATATGCCTGCCTACACGCAAGGCTTGATGGACTTGGGTGCAACCGTGTGCAAACGGACAAAACCTTTTTGCCATCAATGTCCTATGGCAGACATTTGCGAAGCAAAAAAACAAAACCGCATTGACGAGCTGCCCCGTAAAAAAACTGCTCCCGAAGTGCAAACCCTCCCACTTTATTGGCTGATTATTCATAACACTGACGGCGCATTATTGCTTGAAAAACGCCCTGCCAAAGGCATTTGGGGCGGTCTGTATTGCGTACCCTGTTTTGAAAAATTAGACGATTTGTATGCTTACGCCGAACGCTTCGGCATTGTTTCAGACGGCCTCGAAGAACAAACCACGTTTACCCACCGCCTGACCCACCGCTTATTGATGATTACCCCTTTTCAGACACAACAAAGGCCGTCTGAACATCTTTCAGACGGCCTTTGGGTATCATCGGAACATTTGGCAGATTATGGTTTGCCCAAACCTTTAATCAAATTTTTGGCTAAAGGCTAAACCGCCCTATTCCACAATCTCTTTAAATACAACTTCTTTCCCACCGCGAATCAATACAGCAAAACCATCACCAATCTGCCAACGCGAGCTTGGATTGGCGTACTCGACACCCTGACTGCGCAAGCGGACTTGCACCAGTTTCTCAACCGTATTGCCTTCACGCAGCTCAACCATCATCGGGCTGTGGCTGTTGATATAAATTGCAGTAATCGTCCGACCTTGTGCGGATTGATAACGGACAGAATACGTCTGCGCCTGTGCAATGACCGGTAACGGCGCATCAGGGCGCACGGCCTTATACGAGCCGCACGCAGCGCACAAACCCAGACACAAGGCGCAGATGATTTTGTTCAACATAGGCATAGATTAGTAATGATGATGCGGAATCTCGCCATCAAGACGGTAATAAGTGCCGCAATACGGGCATTCAATCTCACTGTTGGACTGAATCGGCAGGAACACACGCGGATGGCCGTTCCATGTTTCATGATTAGGGCCGGAGCAATGCAGCGGCAAATCCTGCGGCTTGATGACTACAACGTTTTTTTCAGATTGTGTACTCATGGTTTGGTTCCTCACTATGTTTTCTTATCTTCCGATATTGTAAAGCAAAACGGCCGCTAGGTTCAGACTGAAAACATTATATAATCACTTTTTTCAGACGGCCTTTGATGATGATGACCACCCTGCTTAGCATTCAAGATTTCGATACTTCCGATTCCGCTTCATTTCTTTATACACTCAGCGCAGCCTATTTGGATCACACTGAACAGGCAGGCGATGAAGACATGTCCGGTATCAACGACGAACAGCATACATTAACCGCCCTTTGCTATCTCGACAGCCAGGTTCAAGAAGGCGGCTTCGTACAGCTTATCGCTTCAGGATACGGAGAATACATCTTCGGCAATCCGGTTGCCGACAGCCTGCGCCGCTGGCGCATCAAGCCGATACCGAAAATCTTAGACAAAGCCAAAGCCCTGTATGAAAAACACGGCGAAGCCATTGAAAAAATGGCAGACGAACAAAGGGATTTCGATGAAATCCGCAAAACTTTTCCCGATTTTGAAGAGCTTGATGGCGATTATTATGACGTTGCCGACGAAGACTTGGAAACTGCGGCAGCGTACGTTCAAGCAAATTGGGATAAATTTGCCAAACTGTCAGACTGAAACCATAAAACTTTGCCGGTTTGAATCATCTGTTCAAACCGGCAAAATCATCAATACATCGAATTAACGTTTGTTTTTCTGATAAATCGGCATCACTTCAGGCAACATTTTGCGGATTGCATTGATACGCGCCTGATTAGTCGGGTGGGTCGACAAAATAGACAATGAGCTGCCGCCCTGTACTTTATTCATTTTTTCCCACACGCTTACCGCAGCCTCAGGGTTGTAGCCTGCTTCAGCCATCAAACGCACACCGCCGGCATCCGCCTCGCTCTCCTGATGGCGTGAGAACGGTTTGGTTGCCAACAAATCTGCACCCAAGCCAACCAAATCGCCATCCACGCCGGTTGAGCTGGCCAAAATCGAACCGCCCAAGCCGGTCAATACTTGTCCACCCAAAGCTTTTTTACTGTGTTCCAACAAAGCATGGGTCATTTCATGGCCGACAACAGCGGCAATTTCAGCATCCGTCAGCTTCAATTTTTCTACTATGCCAGTGTACACGGCCATTTTACCGCCCGGCATGGCCCATGCGTTCATTTCATCACTGCGGATAACGTTCATCTGCCAATTGAAAGGCACGCCGGTTTTGTTGGCGCGCTCAGCATGAGGACGCAGACGTGCAAACACGCGTTGAACGCGTTGAGCAGTTGGCGATGAAACATCCAAAGCTTTTTGACCACGCGCTTTTTGAATGACTTGTGAGTAACTTTTAGCCGCGTCTTCATTTAAAGTCGCGGTATCGTAGCCAACCATATCCGCTACGGAAGTACAGCCGGTCAACGCCAAAATCACGCCCATGCCAGCCCAATATTTTTTATTCCATTTTTTCAACATGTTTTCTCTCTGTGTTTTAAAATTAATGTAACGACATTGTAACCAAATTTAATACATTTGACACAAAAGGCCGTCTGAACGGTTTCAGACGGCCTTTAAGCGTAATATTTAAGAACGGCGCTGCAACATCCAAGACTCAATCTTACGCGCATCGTTTACGCGGGTTGTAGAAGACGGAGAGTTGAGCAATACGATGGTAATCGGCTGATTCTGTACATTGGCCTTAACCACCATAGAACGTCCGGCTTCACGGATATAGCCGGTTTTCTGCAATTCGATATTCCAGCTGCCCTCACGCACCAAGGCGTTGGAGTTTTTATAGTTTTGGCGGCCATTTGCCGTCAACACCGAGCCATAATTTGAAGTCGAATTTTTACGGATCAGCGGATATTTGCTGGCTGCCGCAACCATACGGTTCAAATCACGTGCAGTGGAAACGTTTTGGAAATTCAGACCGGTAGGTTCATAGAAACGGCTGCTGGTCATGCCCAGGCTTTGTGCTTTGGCATTCATGGCCGCAACAAACGCACTCATACCGCCCGGATAGGTACGGCCCAATGCATGAGTGGCACGGTTTTCACTGCTCATCAGGCTCAAATGCAACAACTCGCCGCGCGTCAGCGTCGTGCCGATGCTCAAGCGGCTACCCGTACCTTTCAAACGGTCGATTTCAGCCTCGGTAATCGTAATCGGCTCGTTCATATCGAGATGCGCATCCAAAACCACCATTGCGCTCATCAATTTGGAAATAGAGGCAATCGGCATGACGCGGTCTGGATTTTTCTGATACAGCACTTCACCGGTTTTATTATTGAAAATCAAAGCAGATTGCGAAGAAAGCAGAGGACCGGCCAAAGCAGCCTGAGCTTCGACTTGGTCGGCATGGCTCAACGCAAAAGCTTCCATCGGGTCATTTTGAACTGGGAAATTTTGCTCCAAAAATTGTCCCAATACATCCATATCATCGGCAACGGCAGGCGCAGAAGCAAAGGCCAATGCCACACCTGTCCATACCATTCCTAAAGTTTTATAGAATTTCATATCTGCCAATTCAAAAAAATACATTTAATTCAACATTCTGTTAAATTTTTCGGCAATTGTAAAGCGAGTTGAAAAAACTTTGCGTTTGTTTGCGAGATATTCAAATCCCACGCCCTCATCTGTTTCTCGGACGATACGGCGCGATACCTGCTCTGATTTGAAAAAACACAAGATAGTCATTATACTTAGGCACCTTTGTCAGAGACATTCCCTCAATCCGGCAATACGCCCGAAATATCTGTTTCCCCTTTACAACACAGCCTCCATACAACCATACGAAGAAATTATTATGTCTGAAGAAAAACGCACCTGTTCATTCTGCGGAAAGTCTGAAAACGACGTTAAAAATCTGATTGAAGGCGAACACGCCTTCATCTGCAACGAATGCGTGGAAACTTGCGGCCTGATGCTGCAAGACAACGAGTCCGGCGAGATTGAAAACGAATTTGCCAAAGTAAAAGAAGAAAACGCCGAGAAAAAACTGCCTACTCCTGCCGAAATCGTTGCCAACCTCAACGACCACGTTATCGGCCAGGAACACGCAAAAAAAGCGTTGGCGGTATCGGTTTACAACCACTACAAACGCCTGCGCCACCCGAAAGCAGACGGCAAAGTCGAATTGTCCAAATCCAACATTCTGCTTATCGGTCCGACCGGCTCAGGTAAAACCCTGTTGGCGCAATCTTTGGCGCGCAAACTGGATGTACCTTTCGTCATGGCAGATGCCACAACTTTGACCGAAGCCGGTTATGTCGGTGAAGACGTCGAACAAATCATCACCAAACTTTTGGGCAAATGTGATTTTGACGTTGAAAAAGCCCAGCGCGGCATCGTCTATATCGATGAAATCGATAAAATTTCACGCAAAAGCGACAATCCGTCCATCACGCGCGACGTATCCGGCGAAGGTGTGCAACAAGCCTTGCTGAAACTGATTGAAGGTACGGTGGCCAGCGTTCCTCCTCAAGGCGGCCGCAAACATCCGAACCAAGAATTCATCAATGTTGATACCACCAACATCCTCTTTATCTGCGGCGGCGCATTTGCCGGCTTGGAAAAAGTCATCCGCCAACGTACTGAAAAAGGCGGTATCGGCTTTGGTGCGGCAGTGCACAGCAAAGATGAAAACGCCGATATTTCAGCCCTGTTTGAAACCGTCGAGCCTGAAGACTTGATTAAATTCGGTTTGATTCCCGAGTTGATCGGCCGTCTGCCCGTGATTGCCACATTGGCGGAATTGGACGAAGACGCTTTGGTCAACATTTTGACCGAACCGAAAAATGCTTTGGTCAAACAATATCAAACCTTGTTTGAAATGGAAGATGTCAGCCTTGAATTTGAAGAAGACGCTTTGCGCAGCATCGCCAAACTGGCAATGGAACGCAAAACCGGTGCGCGCGGCCTGCGCTCTATCGTCGAACGCTGCCTCTTAGACACCATGTATGCCCTGCCTGATTTGAAAGACGTAGCCAAAGTCGTCATCAATAAAGAGGTCGTGGAAAAAGGCGAACAGCCAAAACTTTTCCGCAAAGACGGCAGCGAATACAAACAGTAAAACTGATTCTTTGAAAAAGACGTGTAACCGTACACGTCTTTTTTTGAATTAAACCATATTGCCGAACAATTCCATATACGAAACAAAGGCCGTCTGAAACATATTCAGACGGCCTTTGTCTTCAAGTTGCTCTACAGCCTGCTTTCATCCGGAGTATTGATGAGCGGGACTGCCTTGAATTTTATGAAGCTTATTTTTTCACTTTTTTAGCAGCTTTTTTTACAGGAGCGGCTTTAGCAGGAACAGCTTTAGCAGCAGGCTCGGAAGCGGCAGCTTCAGGAGCAACAGCCTCAGGCGCTGCTACCGGTTCAGAGGCAGCAGGCTCGGAAGCAGCTGATTCAGCGGTACGTTGATAGCCTTTGTCTTTCATGCAGGCATCAAACACAGCACGGTCAGCATTTTCACCAGATGCCTGTTGGCATTGGGTCATTGCTTCTTCAACAGTGACGCGTGGCGCTGCCGCTTCTTCAGCAGGTTTGGAAGAAGAACAAGCTGCCAACATCAGGCTACCGGTTGCAAGAGCGATCAATAAAGTTTTCATAATTGTATATTCCTAAATTTTAATTTTATGGTTTACCGTTAAACGGGAGATACAGGCTGTCAACCAGCCCTGCACCTCAATATTGAGTACCCAATTCCAATTTAGTTTCATTTTAGCCTGTAAGTTTTTGATAAATTAATCCTATTGACGTTAAGACAAATGCTTAATCCTCAATAAACTCAAAACCTTGCCGATCAATTTATTTTTCTTCTCTTAGACTGTAAAAATATCAAAATCAGGCCAATCAAAGCTGTCGCCATCATTTGGGGAGTCCTTCGTTTTATGGCATAATGGACTACTTGACGGATTTTCCGTACCCCATTTTTTCAAACCGCAGAATCGACACCATACTGCGGTTTGTCCATTTCAGAATCAGATTTTTTTCAGACGGCCTTATTTATGCAAAAGGCCGTCTGAACAGAAAGCCGCTATCATGAATCCTTTCTCTTCACTCGGTTTAGGCAGCGAATTGGTCTCTGCCCTGACTGATCAGGGTTATGAAAACCCGACGCCTATCCAAGCCGCAGCCATTCCTAAGGCGTTGGCCGGACACGACCTTTTAGCCGCCGCCCAAACCGGCACAGGCAAAACCGCCGCCTTTATGCTGCCCAGCCTCGAACGCCTGAAACGCTACGCCACATCCAGCACTTCCCCGGCCATGCACCCTGTCCGCATGTTGGTATTGACCCCGACCCGCGAACTGGCCGATCAAATCGATCAAAACGTGCAGGCATACATTAAAAATCTTCCTTTGCGCCATACCGTCCTCTTCGGTGGCGTCAATATGGACAAACAAACTGCCGACTTGCGTGCCGGTTGTGAAATCGTTGTCGCTACGGTTGGCCGACTGCTCGACCACGTCAAACAAAAAAACATCAATTTAAACAAAGTTGAAATCGTTGTACTCGACGAAGCCGACCGTATGCTTGATATGGGTTTCATCGACGATATCCGCAAAATCATGCAGATGTTGCCCAAACAACGACAAACCCTGCTTTTCTCCGCCACTTTCTCACCGCCTATCCGCAAGCTTGCGCAAGATTTTATGCACACGCCTGAAATGGTTGAAGTGGCTGCGCAAAACACCACCAACGCCAATGTCGAGCAACACATCATTGCCGTTGATGCACTCAAAAAACGCAACCTGCTCGAACGCCTGATTGTTGATTTGCATATGAATCAAGTCATTGTATTCTGCAAAACCAAACAAAGCGTCGATCAAGTTACCCGTGACCTCGTCCGCCGCAACATTGCCGCGCAATCCATCCACGGCGACAAATCCCAACAAAGCCGACTGGAAACCCTCAATGCCTTTAAAGAAGGCACATTACGCGTTTTAGTTGCCACTGACGTTGCCGCGCGCGGCCTGGATATTGCCGAGTTGCCTTTCGTCATCAACTACGAGTTGCCGACCCAACCCGAAGACTACGTCCACCGCATCGGACGTACCGGCCGGGCCGGTGCTGACGGCGTTGCCATTTCATTGATGGATAAAACCGAACAAAAAATGTTTGAAGCCATTAAAGAGCTGACCGGCAGCAATTTGAAAGTAGAACGCATCGAAGGCTTCGAGCCGCATTGGTGGGGCAACGGCAACCAAGATGAATCTGAAACACACCAGAATCAACACAACGACAGCCGCTCCCGCCGTGATGACAGAAACAAACGCAGCGAATATGCGAGCACGTCGGACAAAAACTCGAAAAAAACAGAAGACAAAAATGACCCGGGTATTGCCTGCGGCAAAATTGCCGGCAGAACACGCCGCAGCCGTCACGAGCGTCAGCCTTGCGCCCTGCTCCAACCTGGTTTTGGCGTAAAATAAACCACGCTGTTTTGTACTAAAAGGCCGTCTGAAATATATCTTTCAGACGGCCTTTTATTAAACCTAAAATAAAGGACGTGATGAACACGTCCTTTATTTATCCTTTTCAGACGGCCTTTATTATTTAAGGCCGTCTGAAAATCGGTTTACCTTGTTACATTAAACATTTACTTTCTCGGCTACTTCGTTGTAGCTGTCGATTTCATTGAAGTTCATGTAGCGGTAGATTTGGTCGCCCTGTTCGTTGATGATGCCGATGTTGGCTTGGTATTCTTCAACGGTCGGGATTTTACCCAGTTTGGAGCAGATTGCTGCCAACTCAGCCGAGCCGAGGTAAACGAAGGTGTTTTTACCCAAGCGGTTCGGGAAGTTGCGGGTGGAAGTGGACATGACGGTCGCGCCTTCGTGTACTTGTGCTTGGTTACCCATACACAATGAGCAACCCGGCATTTCCATACGCGCGCCTGCACGGCCGAGTACGCCGTAGTGGCCTTCGTCGGACAACTCTTTCGCGTCCATTTTGGTCGGCGGCGCCATCCACAGGCGGACGGGGATGTCGGACTTGCCTTCCAAAAGTTTGGAAGCGGCGCGGAAGTGACCGATGTTGGTCATGCACGAACCGATGAACACTTCGTCGATTTTGGTGCCGGAACGTTCGGACATGAAGCATACGTCGTCCGGGTCGTTCGGGCAGGCGATAATCGGCTCTTTGATGTCGTCCATGTTGATTTCAATCACGGCAGCGTATTCGGCATCTTTATCCGCTTCGAGCAGCTCAGGATTTGCCAACCATTTTTCCATGGCTTTGATGCGGCGTTCCAAAGTGCGCGGGTCTTGATAGCCGTCGGCAATCATGTTTTTCATCAACACGATGTTGGATTTCATGTACTCGATAATCGGCTCTTTGTTGAGCTTCACAGTACAGCCTGCTGCGGAGCGTTCGGCGGATGCGTCAGTCAATTCAAAAGCTTGTTCCACTTTCAAATCAGGCAGGCCTTCGATTTCGAGGATGCGGCCGGAGAAGATGTTTTTCTTACCGGCTTTGGCCACGGTCAGCAAACCTTGTTTAATCGCGTAAAGCGGAATGGCGTTCACCAAATCGCGCAGGGTTACGCCCGGTTGCAGTTTGCCGCTGAAGCGTACCAATACGGACTCAGGCATATCGAGCGGCATCACGCCGGTGGCTGCTGCGAAAGCAACCAAGCCGGAACCGGCAGGGAAGGAAATACCGATAGGAAAACGGGTGTGGCTGTCGCCGCCAGTGCCGACGGTATCGGGCAGCAGCAGGCGGTTGAGCCATGAGTGGATCACGCCGTCGCCCGGACGCAGAGCCACGCCGCCACGGGTAGAAATAAAGGCGGGCAGTTCTTTATGGGTTCTGACATCGACAGGTTTTGGATAAGCAGCGGTGTGACAGAAAGACTGCATCACCATATCGGCGGAGAAGCCCAAACAAGCCAAGTCTTTCAACTCATCGCGGGTCATCGGGCCGGTAGTATCTTGCGAGCCGACTGTCGTCATGCGCGGTTCGCAGTAAGTTCCCGGACGTACGCCTTGTCCTTCTGGCAGACCGCAGGCGCGACCGACCATTTTTTGCGCCAACGTGAAACCGGCTTTGCTTTCGGCAGGCGCTTGAGGCAGGCGGAATTCGGTGGAAGCAGGCAGTTTCAGGGCTTCGCGCGCTTTGGCGGTCAGACCGCGACCGATAATCAGGTTGATACGGCCGCCGGCTTGCACTTCGTCCAGCAATACTTGGGATTTCAGGCTGAACTCGGCAACGGTTTCACCGTTTTTCACGATTTTGCCTTCATAAGGCAGAATATCGACGACATCACCCATTTTCAGCGCGGAAACATCGACTTCAATCGGCAGCGCGCCGGAGTCTTCTTGAGTATTGAAGAAAATCGGTGCGATTTTGCCGCCCAAGCAGACGCCGCCGAAGCGTTTGTTCGGTACGAACGGGATGTCTTCGCCGGTATGCCAAATAACGGAATTGGTTGCGGATTTGCGTGAAGAACCGGTACCGACTACGTCGCCGACGTAGGCAACCGGATGACCTTTGGCTTTGAGTTCTTCCAACAATTTAATCGGACCGACTTCGCCCGGTTTGTCAGGTGTGATGCCGTCGCGCGGGTTTTTCAGCATGGCCAGCGCATGCAGCGGAATATCGGGGCGACTCCATGCATCAGGTGCAGGAGAGAGGTCGTCTGTATTGGTTTCGCCGTCAACTTTGAAGACGGTAACGGTGATTTTTTCAGGAACTTTGGCACGAGAAGTAAACCATTCGGCATCTGCCCAAGATTGCAATACTTCTTGCGCGTATTTGTTGCCTTTTTCGGCTTTTTCTTGAACATCGTGGAAAGAGTCGAACATCAGCAAAGTGTGTTTCAAACCATTTGCAGCAATAGGCGCAAGTTTGTCGTTGTCTAAGAGTTCGATTAAGGCGTGGATGTTGTAACCGCCGAGCATGGTACCCAACAGTTCGGTCGCATATTCGGGGGAAATCAACGGGCTGGATGCGCTGCCTTCGGCAACGGCAGCCAAAAATGAAGCTTTGACTTTGGCGGCATCGTCCACACCGGGCGGTACGCGGTGAGCCAACAGCTCAACCAAGAATTCACCTTCACCGGCAGGCGGATTTTTCAGCAGCTCAACCAAATCAGCAGTTTGCTGAGCAGTCAGAGGAAGGGCGGGAATACCAAGGGCAGCGCGCTCGGCGGCGGCTTTACGATAGGCTTCTAACATCTCTTTGTTCCTTTTTCTGTTTTTTCTTCTGGGCAGTTGCAAATGATTTGCAGTTAAAGATTGTAAACAATCCTTTTGAGCATCATAGACCAGTTTTCAAAAAATGGGAACAGTTATGTTACTGAATGTAATAAATTTAAACTATTTTATTTAATGTATTAATAGCCTAATTTATCTCAAGCCGCCCTCTTCTACGCGTTTTAGCCAAACAAACGGGAAACTTCGGCTGATTTTTTACGGTACGGCAAAATGATTTCAACGCGGAACAGGCCGTCTGATTGGATGCTTCTGATTTTTGCATCGGTGTCATACATCAAAGTCAGGCGCTCTTTCAGGTTGCGTAAGGCCATAGAATTGCCTTTATGCGGCTTGGTATTTTCATTAGGTTCCGTTCCGCACGGATTCTCGATACTGATGAAAATAGAGGATTTTTCCAATTTTGTTAATACCGTAATTATCCCTGGGCGGTGGGTGGATTCGACACCATGAAAGACGGCATTTTCCAAAAGCGGCTGCAGCAGCAGATGCGGCGTTTCCGCATCGTCGGGCGCATGGTGTTGCCACATAACCTGTACGCGCATATGCCCCATGCGGATTTGCTCGATGGCAATATATTCCTGCGCCCACTCAATTTCCTGCCCCAAGGTACTGTTTTGACTGCCGTCGCGCAGCTGTGCACGGAACAGGTTGGCCAGATTTTCCAGCAAAGTTTCCGCATCATACGGGCGCAGACGGATTAAGCTGATGGCGGCATTCAGGCTGTTAAACAAGAAATGCGGACGGATACGCGCCGTCAACGCGCTCAGCCTGGCTTCGGAAATGGAAGGCACAAGGCTGTTGCGGCGGGCGGCTTCGATGTACATGAAACTGAAACAAAAAAAGGTCAGCAAAAAGAAGTGTTGAATCAGCGGCCACATCTCTGTCTTCAAAATCACTACATCGACAAACAAGAAAATCAGCAGGTTGGAGACGTAGGAAATCACGACACTATACTGCGAGCGAAGCAGGGACGGCGCAAATGCCTGTAAAAAATAGACCTTAAGTAAAATTAAGAGGATGACGGGGCAAGCCCATGAAAAATGTTGGAAAATCTGTTCCGGATAAGGCACGCCTGATACCGTCATCAACGGAAAGATAAACAAACTGATTAATAGAACAATAAGCAGGCGCACCAAAGTTGCGGAATTGCGCAAATCCGGCACTGCGAAATTCTGGTTTATTTGACGTATAATAGACATGATTTCAACCGTTTTCTTTCATAATGTATAGACGGGTCTGCTATATTGAAGACGTAGACCCTGTTTTTTTATTTATATTTTAAGGATGCTGATATGAGCAAGGACAAAACCTGGTCAGGCCGTTTTAACGAACCTGTTTCCGAGCTGGTCAAAAAATATACCGGCTCGATTGATTTTGACAAACGGCTGGCAGAATGGGACATCCAAGGCTCGCTGGCACACGCGCAAATGCTGACACAGTCGGGCGTTTTGAGCGAAGACGACCTCTCGGCCATCCGTCAGGGTATGGCCGAGATTATAGCAGAAATCAAAGAAGGAACGATTTCCTGGTCGCTGGATTTGGAAGATGTCCACATGAACATCGAACGCCGCCTCACCGACAAAATCGGCGATGCGGGCAAGCGTCTGCATACCGGCCGCAGCCGCAACGACCAAGTCGCTACCGACATCCGCCTGTGGCTGCGCGATCAAATTACCGTTATCCAAAGCCTGATTCAAAACCTTCAGACGGCCTTAGTCGATTTGGCGGAACAAAACGCCGAAACCGTCATGCCCGGCTTTACCCACCTGCAAGTTGCCCAGCCGGTCAGCTTCGGGCATCACATGCTCGCCTACGTTGAAATGCTCGGCCGCGATTTCGAGCGCATGGCCGACTGCCGCAAACGCGTCAACCGTATGCCGCTCGGCGCCGCCGCACTGGCCGGTACCACCTACCCGATTCAACGCGAAATTACCGCCGAGCTGTTGGGCTTTGAACAAATCTGCCAAAACTCGCTCGATGCCGTATCTGACCGCGATTTTGCCATTGAGTTCACGGCTGCCGCTTCTCTGATTATGGTTCACCTAAGCCGCCTTTCCGAAGAATTGATTTTGTGGATGAGCCCGCGTTTCGGCTTTATCGATATTGCCGACCGTTTCTGCACCGGCTCGTCCATCATGCCGCAAAAGAAAAACCCTGACGTACCCGAACTCGTGCGCGGCAAATCCGGTCGCGTGATTGGCCACCTGATCGGCCTAGTTACCCTGATGAAATCGCAACCTTTGGCATACAACAAAGACAATCAGGAAGACAAAGAGCCGCTGTTTGACACTGCCGACACGCTTATCGACACGCTGCGGATTTACGCCGACATGATGCGCGGCGTAACCGTCAAACCCGACAACATGCGCGCCGCCGTAATGCAGGGTTTTGCAACGGCTACCGACTTGGCGGATTACTTGGTGAAAAAAGGCATGCCTTTCCGCGACAGCCACGAAGTTGTTGCCCAAGCCGTACGCCATGCCGATGAAGCTGGCGTTGATTTGAGCGAATTGCCGCTTGAAGTCCTGCAAGGGTTCAGCGGTTTGATTGCCGAAGATGTGTACACTGTGCTGACACCCGAAGGCAGCTTAAACGCGCGTAACCACTTGAGCGGCACCGCGCCTGAACAAGTCCGTTTCCAAGTCAAACGCTGGCGTGAATTATTGGCTTAAACCCATCTAAACACATAATAAAAGGCCGTCTGAAAATTTTCAGACGGCCTTTTGATTACCTGTGTTACACTCAACCTCACAATAAAAACTGATAAAACCTAAACTTACCTTCAAACGAGAAAACACGCCTCCTGACTTTGCCGCCATCTTCAAAAAAGGAGCGAGGATGAAAAACATTGTCTTAAAATTGGCTATGATCTGCCTATTCAGCGGCTGCTATGCCGTATTCGTCGCCTGGGAAAATGGCGGATTCAGCCAGCTCCATGATTTCCAAGCAATAGAGCGCAACGGCATGAGCGCATACCTTCATCAAACCTCCGCCGCCACCATGCAGGCTGAAAAAAACGAGCTGTCGATTTTGCAAAACAACCAAAACAGCTTAGCCTCTTGCGTCGGCATTGAATCTTTATGCGAACAAGCCAAGCCAGGCATCTGGGTTGAGCATGCAAAATTCTTACAACACAAGGACACGGGCAAATTATTGGTACTTTCGTTGGACTATTTAGAAAACAATGACACCGCCAAAACCCTACACAACCGCTATTCTGCATCGCTCCTCCCCCAAGCAGACAGAACGGAAGCGTGGCATTACGCCTGGCGTACATTTTTGAGCTCAATAATGTTTCTAATGGTCATCAATCTGACGCCAATGATTTTTGCCCTATTCGAAGAAAAGACAAGCGAAGCATAAAAACATGCCGTCTGAACACATTTTCAGACGGCATGTTTCATTATTAAAGCTTAACGCGGATGAACCATATCGGCAGGAACGACCAATTCGTCAAACTCTTCGCCTGTCAACAAGCCTAATTCGATGGCGGTTTCGCGCAACGATTTGTCGTTTTTGTAGGCGGTTTTGGCGACTTTCGCGGCGTTTTCGTAGCCGATTTTGCGGTTTAACGCAGTAACCAGCATCAGGGAATGGTGCAGGAAATAGTCGATTTTTTCCGGTACGGGTTCGATGCCGACGGCGCAGTTTTCGTTGAAGCTGTTGCACGCATCGCCCAACAGGCGGATGGATTGCAAGAGGTTGTAGGCGATGACGGGCATATAGACGTTCAGCTCGAAATTGCCCGACGCGCCCGCCATGCCGATGGTAACGTCGTTGCCGAACACTTGGCAGCACACCATGGTCATCGCTTCGCATTGGGTTGGGTTGACTTTGCCCGGCATGATGGACGAACCCGGCTCGTTTTCGGGGATTTTGATTTCACCCAAACCGCAACGCGGGCCGCTTGCCAGCCAGCGGATGTCGTTGGCGATTTTGTTCAGGCTTGCCGCCAACGTTTTCAATGCGCCCGAAGCGGCAACGGCGGCATCGCGTCCGCCCAAGGCTTCAAATTTGTTCGGCGCGCTGACAAACGGCAGGCCGGACAGTTCGGCGAGTTTGGCGGCGGCTTTTTCGGCGTATTCGGGATGGCTGTTCAAACCCGTACCGACTGCCGTGCCGCCTAAGGCGAGTTCGTACAAACCTTTGAGCGCATCGTTCAGACGGCCTAAGCCGTGATCAAGCTGGGAAACGTAGCCGGAAAACTCTTGTCCCAAAGTCAGCGGCGTCGCGTCCTGCAAATGGGTGCGGCCGATTTTGACAATGGGGGCGAATTCTTTGGCTTTTTTGTCCAATGTATCGCGCAGGGCTTTTACCGCCGGAATAAGGTGGCGGTTGATTTCAATCGCGGCGGCGACGTGGATGGCGGTCGGAAACGCGTCGTTGGTCGATTGCGCGTGGTTCACATGGTCGTTGGGATGGACGGGCTGATACGCCGCCAAACCCGTACCGGCGATTTCGTTGGCGCGGTTTGCCAACACTTCGTTCATGTTCATATTGGACTGCGTGCCGGAGCCGGTCTGCCACACTACCAATGGGAACTGCCCGTCGAGCTTGCCGTTCAACACATCGTCCGCCGCCTGCGTAATCAAATCCGCCTGTTCGGGCTTAATCCTGCCGAGGGAAACATTGGTGGCAGCTGCGGCTTTTTTCACCAGCGCCAAAGCATAAATCAACGGCTGCGGCAGGGTTTCGCCGCCGATTTTGAAATTGTTGCGGCTGCGCTGGGTCTGCGCGCCCCAATAGGCTTCGGATGGGACTTCGACATTGCCCATGGTGTCGTGTTCGGTACGGGTACTCATGCGTTTCTCCTATATTCAAACAGAAATAATAATGATTCGTAAATTTATTATACCCAGCAAAAGGCCGTCTGAAAAGAGAGGGGTTTTCAGACGGCCTTTTGCTTTATTAACCTGAAATATTAATAGAAGATAAAACCCGATTTCGGAGCAAATACAACCTGCGCCGCCGCTCCCCTCTTCTAAAAATTTTCCTCCTTGCCGATTTGTGTTCTACGCTAGGTATTTATCGACAATAAATACCTTATCGTTTCTTTACTTTGTTTTTCTCCAAGAGCATAATGAATAAAAATGATTATCAGGAGATGAAGATGAAACGAAAACATTTGGTTTACCTGTTAATGAGCAGTTTTGCCGCTGCAAACGGCTTTGCCGAAACCTTGGCAGACCCTGATGAAATCCAGCCTGTCAAAACCTTCTCCCCTCCCAAACCGATTGCGCCGACCGCCGCACAAGGCTATTTCCCCGAAAACCAATTCGACCGCACCGACCTCAGCGATCATTACTTTGTTACCGAAAACATAGACCAAGCCTTCCGTCCGTTGAAAGCAAACAGCGGCTTCTACGGCAAAAGCTTTTACAACTCCGTTACCGCACAAGCGCGTGGGGCAAAAGTGTATGGCGTGGCCAACCTCAATCACACCAAGGCCAACGGCTATAAAGACGGAGACGGCAATCAGACCGATTGGAAATACAGCCGTTTTAATCAAGCTTTGGTACTCGGTTTCGTGCCGTCTGAAAATCAAGAATACCGCCTCACCTATCTACACGATGACATCAACAACGACCGCCAACCGCAGTTCGTCAACGATGCATTGGACACCGAACGCCACATCGCCAAACTCAACGCACGTTGGGGCAATGCCGATTTGAGCAATACGGTCAGCGCGGAAGCGGGCGTCATCAAACTCAAACGCCATGCCGACAATTACTCACTGCGTCCAAACAACACGCAGCAGCAAGTATTCGTAGAGCTTGACCGCAAAGTTTACGACTTCTCGCTCAAACACGACGCGGACTTCGGCAAATTTCACAACACCGCCGCCGTCAGCTACCGCAACGACAGCCAAAACGGCGAGCGCAACGCCCACACCGCCATGCGCGACTTCCTCAACGGCTACCGTTTCGCCGATGTGCATATCGACCGCTGGCGCATCGCCGATACCCTGTCTTACAAGTTCAACGACCAACACAAACTGGGCTTGGGCTTAAGCTACGAACTCAACGAAGCGGACATTCGCAAAAATACGACACAGCCTGAAAACCCAATAAAACCCGGTTTCCCCTTCGCCTCATCGCAACAAATCTGGAAAACCCATTACGGCTACGACTTCAACGGCAAAGTGCGCCGTCATGCCTTCTCAGGCGAACTCAAATACGATTTCACGCCGTCTGAAACGCAAAAATACAGCGTCTCCCTCGCGCATTTGGAACGCATCGGCGACAACACCGAACGCTTCAACTCGCTTGCCGCCATCATGCAAGACCGTACGAACGGCGCGTTAACAAATTCCAAACCGGCCGCCGCCATCGCAGGCAATCCCCTGCTGAAAACCGAAAAACACAACCGCATCAAGCTCACCGCCGACAGCCGCAACGACTACTACAACGGCTACATGAACTCGCTCGCAGGCGCGGGCTGGAACGTGGGCGGCACGCTTGTAGCGGATAAAGTCAAAGACCTGATTATTTTTGACCGCGCCCACGGACAAAGCGGCACGGTTTCCAAAGGCGGCGGCATCATCACACGCAACGTGGACGCACGATTGTTTACCGCGCAGGCCTACGCACGTTACAACTTCAATCCGCATTGGGCGGCAGGCATCAAAGCCACCTACAACTACGGACACAACGAAACCGACGGCAGGCCGCTCTATCAAATCCGCCCGTTTGAAGCCGCCGTCCAAGCCGACTACAAAAACTACTTTGCCCACGGCAGCTACAACATCGGCGCTGCAACACGCTTTGTCGCCAAACAAACACGCGGCGATTTTGACGCGGCAAGCGGTCTGGGCATAGACAAACGCGAAGCCGCCAAAGGCTTTACCGTTGCCGACGTATACGCAGGCGTAAACTTCAAAGACAAATACGGCTTGCGCCTGGGCGTGAACAACGTGTTCAACAAAAAATACGCCGAACACATCAGCGGCGACCACGTCCTCGCCCTGTCGCCCAGTGTCGTGTACGCACCGGGCAGGACATATTGGTTGAGTTTGCACGCGGCTTTTTAAAATCAGGCCGTCTGAAAGAATGCCTACACTGGCTTATTTAAGAATTAGGAGATAAAAAATGGATATGAAAAGACGCGATTTCTTAAAAATGACCGCCGCGCTGGCAGCCGCAGGCGTTTCGCCTTCATTGTTGGCAGCCGGTAAAGAACAATTTACCGTGTACGGCGCGCCGGCAATGCCCAGCGTTACCATTGCCGTAGCGGCGTTGCAAGGCAAGCTGGCGAAACAGGCAGATGTGTCGCTAAAAATTTGGCGTTCGCCCGACCAGTTGCGCGCAGGCGTAGCGAGCGGACAATTTAAAGTGATGATGAGCCCGAGCAATGTCGGCGTAAACCTGCGCAACCAAGGGCAGAAAGTCGGCATGGTCAATATTTTGACCAACGGCATCACGCAGCTGATGTGCAAAGGCGGCGCGATTACCTCGCCGCAGGATTTGGTCGGCAAAAAAATCCTTGTGCCGTTTAAAAACGACATGCCCGACATCGTGCTGCAAGCTTTGTTGAAAAAACTGAAAATCGACGCACACAAAGTCGGCATCACTTACACCGCCACGCCGCCCGAAGCGGTGGGACTGTTTTTAAGCAAAGACTACCACGCCGCCATCCTGCCTGAACCGATGGCAACCGCCAGCCTACTGAAAGGCAAAACCATGGGCGTAAACGTCGTGCGCGGCTTTGATTTGGTAAAAGCATGGGGGCAGGCGTTTGACACCAAACCGCTGATTCCGATGGCGGGCATCATCGCCAACGAAGAATATTTCCACGCACACAAAGCGCAGTTCGACATCTTCCATCAGGATTTGAAAAACGCGCTCAACTGGATACTCGCCAACCGCCAAAGCGCGGCGAAAATCGGCAAAAACTACCTCCCCGCCCCCGAACCCGCCCTAGTCATGGGCTTGGACGGCGCGCGGCTGACGGTAACCAAAGGCAGCGAAGTGAAGAACGAGATTTTGAAGTTTTACGAAATCCTGATGCAGTTCAACCCGAAACTTTTGGGCGGCAAGCTGCCGGATAACGGGTTCTTCTTGGCTTAAAGGGAAAGAGGCCGTCTGAAAGTGTAGAATAGTTGTGAGTATTCAATCTTCTATTTTTCAGACGGCCTATTAAAACAATAGCTAGAAAAGTACACAAAAAGCCGTTGCATTACCTGAAATATTGGGATATGACCTAATCTACACTTGCTATTTAATTGTTAAGACAAGGAATTTTTATGAACAAACAGCCCCTGACCATTGCCGAGCAAGGCAGCTTTTTCGTAGGAGGTACAGTAATTCAGGCAGACGGCACATACAGCACCGAAAACCCGATGAGCCACACAGGACAAACCTTTCACGGCGACCATGCCTACGTTTCCTACCAAATTCCCGTAAACGCCCGTCGCCTGCCGCTCGTTTTCCTGCACGGCGCAGGACAATCAGGCAAAACCTGGGAATCCACACCCGACGGGCGAGAGGGCTTCGGCACGTTATTTTTGCGGCGCGGTTTTACCACCTATCTTTTAGACCAACCCCGACGCGGACGCGCAGGCAACAGCACCATCGCCGACAACGCCCCCGTGTTGCCCAACGACCAGTTCTGGTTTGAAAACTTCCGCATGGGCATCTTCCCAAACCTGTTTGTGGACGGGCAATTTCCCAAAGATGCCGCCAGCCTGAACCAGTTTTTACGCCAAATCACACCCAACACTGGCGCGTATGACCTGAACGTTGTGTCCGATGCCGTTGCTGCCGTGTTCGACCGCATTGGCGAAGGCGTACTGATTACCCACTCGCAAGGCGGCGGCCCAGGCTGGCAAACTGTGCTGAAAAACCCTGAAAAAGTGAAAGCCGTGGTTTCCTACGAACCCGGCACCGAGTTTGTTTTCCCCGAAAACGAAATGCCGAGTGTAGCCACACCCGCTAACGACGCAGCCAACATTTCACTCTCGCAGCCTATCAGTGCCGAACGTTTCACCCTGCTGACCAAAATGCCTATCGTCATCTACTACGGCGACTACATCTCGGCAGACAACCCGCATTGGGCATCACAACGGTGGATTGAGCGCATCCATATGGCGCAAGCTTTCGCCGACTGTGTCAACCGACACGGTGGCGATGCCAGCGTTGTGCGCCTGCCTGAAATCGGCATACGCGGCAACAGCCATTTTGCCTTTGCCGAAGCAAATAACGTGGAAATCGCTGATGTGCTGGAGAATTGGCTTAAAGAAAAAGGCTTGGATTAGATTCGTCTGGAGGTCTCAGTTAAATATTCATGCCTCATAAATCTAAAACAATATAACCAGCTTTTTTTCAGACGACCTATTCCCCAAAACCATAACCACCAAAAAAACAAACCATGATTAAAACCGACAAAATCCGCAAACCGCAGCCTGCGGTGTTTTACATCATTGACTACCTTTGGAGCGGCTTTGCCGGTCTGAGCGTGGCGATGGGGGGGGTGGCGTTGTGGGCGTGGGGCAGTGCCGTGTTCGGTGAGTTTATGCTGCCTGCGCCGGTGGAGGTGTTTCAAAAGTCTTTGGATTTATTGCAACATTTTCAGGAAAACGAAATCGGGATTTCGCTGTGGCGGTCGGTGGTGGGCATTTTGGTTGCGTTGGTAGCGGGCTTGGCGGCGGGGCTGGTGGCGGGCAGTTTTAAGACGGCGATGGCGTTGCTCAAGCCTGTGATTACGGTTTTGTTGGCGATGCCGCCGATTATTTGGGTGGTGATGGCGTTGTTTTGGTTCGGTTTCGGCAATCCGAGCGTGCTGTTTACCATCATTGTGTTGGTTGCGCCGCTGACGTTTGCGAGTGCGGCGGTCGGGATGGCGAGCGTGAACAAGCAGCATGAGGAATTGTTTGACGCTTATAAGTTAGGCCGTCTGAAAAAAATCCGTTATCTGTATATCCCGCATCTGACGGGCTATGTGATTTCCAGCATCGGCGTGGCGGTGGCGATGGGGGTGAAAGTGGTGATTATGGCGGAACTCTTGGGCGCGAGCGAAGGCGTGGGCGCGCGGATTGCGGACGCGAGGGCGATGCTGGAGACTTCGACGGTAATGGCTTATGTGGTGTTGGTTATCGTGTTTGTGTCGCTGTTTGAATACCTGATTACCAAGCCTTTGGAAATTTTGTTTATGCCGTGGAGGAGATGATGCTCTGTCTTGAAAACGTGCGTTTTGAAATTCTCCGCGACCCCATCGTGCGCGATTTCAGTTTGAACCTGCAACATGGCGAAGTGAAAGCTTTGTTCGGGCCGAGCGGCTGTGGCAAGACGACGGTTTTGCGTTTGATTGCGGGCTTGGAAACGCCGAAATCGGGCACGATACGCAATACTTTCCGCAAAACGGGTTTTCTGTTTCAGGAAAACCGCCTGCCGGGAAACTTGACCGCGATGCAGAATATCGCTATTTTTATGGACAAACCCGATGAAGGCGAAATCATCGCGCTGGCGGCGAAAGTCGGGCTGACTGCTGGCGATTTGAACAAATATCCGACCGAATTGTCCGGCGGCATGGCGAAACGGGTAGCGTTTCTGCGCCTGCTGTTGTGCGGCTGCGACCTTGCCTTGCTGGACGAACCGTTTGTCGGTTTGGACCGCGATTTGCGCGATATTTTGGTCGCCATGTTGGTGGAAAAAATCGAGCGGCAAGGCATGGCGTGTATGCTGGTAACGCACGACCGCTTCGAAGCCACGCGCCTAAGCCATGAAATCATACTGCTTTCCGCTAAGGGCATGAACGTGCAAAACGTGATAACCCTGCCCACGCCGCTGTCCGAACGCGATTCGGCTTTTGAAGAAGCCGTGGTGGCTAGGGAGTTTCAGGGGATTCATTATTATGAGTGATGAGGGAATCTGAGTGTCTGATGAACCTTGCGGTTCGTTGCCCTCTCCCTAACCCTCTCCCACGGGGCGAGGGCCAGGGAGAGGGTAAGCAAGCCGCAGGCTTGCCTCTTTAGCGAAAGATACGAATCTGTTATCCGAACGCGATTCGGTTTTTGAAAAAGCCGTGGTGCCAAGGAGGCAGGGGATTCATTATGAGGTGCTTTATGTTTTCGACTGTGATTACTGCTGCTGTTTTATATATTGCTACAGCAGTAGATTTGTTGGTAATACTATTAATATTTTTTGCTAGAGCAAATACTAGAAAAGAATATCGAGATATTTATATCGGACAATATTTAGGTTCTGTAATTTTAATATTAGTTAGTTTATTTCTAGCTTTTGTTTTGAATTATGTTCCGGAAAAATGGGTGTTGGGTTTATTAGGTTTAATACCGATTTACTTAGGTATTAAAGTTGCTATTTACGACGATTGTGAGGGCGAAAAAAGAGCTAAAAAAGAATTGGATGAAAAAGGGTTGTCAAAATTAGTCGGTATTGTTGCTTTGGTTACAGTTGCTAGTTGTGGTGCAGATAATATTGGACTTTTTGTTCCTTACTTTGTGACTTTAGATCTTGTCGACTTATTAGTTACTCTTCTTGTATTTTTAATATTGATTTTTGTTTTAGTATATACAGCACAAAGATTGGCTAATATTTCAGGTGTTGGTGAAATTATAGAGAAGTTTAGTCGTTGGATAATGGCTGTTATTTATATTGGTTTAGGGTTATTTATTATTATTGAAAATAATACAATTCGAACAATAATATCAATAATATGAATGATACGGGCATTTGAGTATCTGACAAACCTTGCGGTTCGTTGCCCTCTCCCTAACCCTCTCCCACGGGGAGAGGGTTAGGGAGAGGGCAAGCAAGCCGCAGGCTTGCCTCTTTGACAAAAGATACAGCCCTGTCCGCCCAATAAATCCATATCCGAAAGCATCTTCATGCAGAATCAAGCCAAGCCATGAATAAATTTTTCACCCACCCTATGCGGCCGTTTTTCGTCGGCGCGGCGGTACTTGCCATACTCGGCGCGTTGGTGTTTTTCATCAGCCCCGGCGCCGTCATTTTGCACCGCCAAATCTTCTTGGAACTCATGCTGCCTGCGGCATATGGCGGCTTCCTGACTGCCGCCATGCTCGAATGGACGGGCTATCAAGGCCGTCTGAAACCTGTCGCTACTTTGATGGCGGCATTGTTGCTTGCCGCATCCGCCATACTGCCCTTTTCGCCGCAAGCTGCCTCGTTTTTCGTTGCCGCCTATTGGCTGGTGTTGCTGCTGTTTTGCGCCTGGCTGATTTGGCTCGACCGCAACACTGACAACTTCGCCCTCTTAATGCTGCTTGCCGCGTTTACCGTTTTTCAGACAGCCTATGCCGCAACTGGCGATTTAAACCTGTTGCGCGCGCAAGTGCATCTGAACATGGCGGCAGTCATGTTTGTATCCGTCCGCGTCAGCGTCCTTTTGGGTGCGGAAGCCCTGAGAGAATGCCGTCTGAAAGACCCTGTTTTTATTCCAAATATTGTTTATAAAAACATCGCTATTACTTTCTTGCTGCTGCACGCCGCCGCCGAACTTTGGCTGCCCGCGCAAACCGCCGGTTTTACCGCGCTTGCCGTCGGCTTTATCCTGCTCGCTAAGCTGCGTGAGCTTCACCATCACGAACTCCTGCACAAACACTACGTCCGCACTTATTACCTGCTCCAGCTTTTTGCCGCTGCAGGCTATCTGTGGACAGGCGCGGCGAAACTGCAAAATCTGCCTTCCTCCGCCCCTCTGCACCTGATTACCCTCGGCGGCATGATGGGCGGCGTGATGATGGTGTGGCTGACCGCCGGACTGTGGCACAGCGGTTTTACCAAACTCGACTACCCCAAGCTCTGCCGCATTGCAGTCCCCCTGCTCTTTATGGCCGCCGTCTCGCGTGCTTTCTTGATGAACGTGCACCCGATATTCTTCATTACCGTCCCCTCGATTCTAACCGTCGCCGTATTCGTACTCTATCTTTTCACGTTTGTACCGATATTTCAGGAAAATGCGTTTACGGATGATCCGGAATAAAACAAAAGGCCGTCTGAAAGTTTCAGACGGCCTTGGCATTTAACTAAATGCTTTATTTGTTGGCGTTCAAATAAAGATTAATCAGACGTGTAGTCGAGCTGTCGTGTTTTTGCACTTCAGTCTCGCCGTTCAATTCGGCAAGAATGGTTTTGGCCAATTGTTTGCCGAGTTCTACGCCCCATTGGTCAAAGCTGTTGATGCCCCAAATAATGCCTTGAACGAAGGTTTTGTGTTCGTACATGGCAATCAGGCTACCCATATTGCGCGGGTTGATTTTATCCATGAGGATGAGGTTGGTCGGGCGGTTGCCGGAGAAGGTTTTGTGCGGAACCAGCTCTTCGATGCGCTCTGCTTCCATGCCTTGGGCTTTGAGTTCGGCGCGGACTTCGTCTGGGGTTTTGCCGCGCATAAAGGCTTCGGCTTGGGCAAAAACGTTGGCCAACAGGATTTCGTGATGGCCTTGTAAATTGCTGCGTTTTTCAAGCGAGGCGATGAGATCAATCGGCGTGATGTGCGTACCTTGGTGCAGCAGTTGGAAGAATGCGTGCTGGCCGTTGATACCGGTTTCGCCCCAAATAATCGGGGAAGTTTCGTAACCGACCGGTTTGCCGTCAAGGGTAACTTGTTTGCCGTTGCTCTCCATGTCGAGCTGCTGGATGAATTTGGGCAGGCGGTGTAGGTGTTGGTCGTAAGGGGCGATAACGTGGCTGCCGCCGCCGTAGTAGTTGATGTACCAGATGCCGATGAGGGCGAGGATGACGGGCATGTTGCGTTCGAGCGGCGTATTGATGAAGTGTTGGTCCATCAGGTGCGCGCCGTTGAGCATTTCGATGAAGTTCTCTTCGCCGAGATACAGCATAATCGGCAGGCCGATGGCCGACCAGAGGCTGTATCGTCCGCCGACCCAGTCCCAAAATTCAAACATATTGGCGGTATCGATACCGAATTCGGCTACGGCTTTTTGGTTGGTCGATACGGCAACGAAGTGTTTGGCCACGGCGCTTTCATCGCCTGCATGATCCAAGAACCATTTACGCGCGGTCAGGGCGTTGGTCAGGGTTTCTTGGGTGGTGAAGGTTTTGGAGGCGATGATGAAGAGGGTTGTCTCGGGGTGAACTTTGGACAATACGTCGCGCAGTTGGGAGCCGTCCACATTGGAGACGAAGTGCATGTTCAAACGCGGATGGCCGAATTGTTTGAGCGCGGTACACATCATCAGCGGACCGAGGTCGGAGCCGCCGATACCGATGTTGACGACATCGGTGATGACTTGGTTGGTATAGCCCAACCAGCTGCCGCTGCGGACTTCATGCGCGAACTCGCCCATGCGTTGCAGGACATGGTTGACTTTAGGCATCACATCCTCGCCGTCCACGACGATGGGGGCGTTGGTGCGGTTACGCAGGGCGACGTGGAGAACGGCGCGGTTTTCCGTCGTATTGATTTTTTCACCGTGGAACATTTGCTGCATCCGTTCCGGCACGCCTGCTTCACGCGCCAGCTCGAACAACAGTGCCATGGTTTCGTCGTTGATGCGGTTTTTGGAATAATCCAAAGTCAGGCCGCCGACTTGCAGCCAGTAACGCTCGGCACGTTCGGGATCTTGATCGAACATTTCGCGCATGTGTTGTTCTTTGGTTTCGTCAAAATGTATCCATAATTTTGACCAAGCCGGTAAATCGTGAAGGTGTTTCATCGGATGCTCTCCTGGATAATGGACAGTTTTGTTGAGAAAACGGCCGTGAGGTCGTCTGAAACGGGAACGGGATGGTTTCCGTTTTTTGAGGTTTCAGACGGCCTGGATATGGGACGAGGCCGTCTGAAAATGTCAGTGAAGAATCAATCTTTATCGTATTCGATATGTTTGTTGTGTATGCTTTTTTTACTTTTTTGCAGTTGCGTGCTGGCGGTATCGCCCAAGCGTAAGGCCAAGCCGATGGCAAGAATGTCGATAACGGCCAATTGCAGAAGGCGGGACACCATAGGCGTATAAAGCTCGGCATTTTCCTGAGTGGCAATGCTCAATACGCAGTCAGCCATTTGGGCCAACGGCGAATCATTGCGGGTCAGCGCGATAACGGATGCGCCGTTTTCTTTGGCGATACTGGCTGCGTCCAACAATTCGATAGACGAGCCGGTATTGGAAATCGCCACCAGCACATCCTGCTCGGTCAATACGGAAGCCGCCATCAGCTGGGTATGCGTATCGACATAAGCAACAGTGGACATGCCGAAGCGGAAAAATTTGTGTTGCGCGTCTTGGGCTACGATGCCGGAGTTGCCGACACCATAAAACTCAACGCGTCGCGCGTGCATCAGAATGGCAATCGCGTTTTCCAGCTCGGATTCTTTCAGGAAGCGGCGCTCGCCCAAGAGGGAGGCTGCGGCATTGCCCAATACTTTTTCAACCACGCTGCCCATGTTGTCATCGGCGTTTAATTCTTCATGAACGTAAGGCATGCCTTCGTGGCCGATGCTGGCAGACAAAGCGAGTTTAAACTCAGGCAAACCTTTGTAACCCAAGCTGCGGCAGAAACGGATTACTGTCGGCTGACTGACGGACGCACGCTCGGCAATTTCCGCCACAGCGGCATGAACGAACCATTTCGGCTCGGCCAGCGCAGATTCGGCAACTTTGCGTTCTGCGCCGGAGAGGTTGGACAATGATTCGCTGATTTTGCTTAACATATACTCTACCCTTTGATTTTTTGACGTTCGGGACAAGGGTTTTCTCCACCCCTGCCCTGCACCGCCGTTTGTGTGTTTAAACGTTATTTAAATGATTGTCTAATGCCGCCGCTGCGCCGACGATGCCCGGAAACTCGCTTAATACGACATACACGGGAATAGCGGCAAGATAAGCCTCAAAGCGGCCTTTATTTTCAAAGCGGCTGCGGAACGGGGACGTTTTAAAGTAATCCAGCACGCGCGGGATAATGCCGCCGCACAAATACACGCCGCCGCGCGCACCCAATGACAAAGCCAAATTGGAAGCAACCGTACCCAGCATGGCGCAGAAAATATCCAAAGTCTGACGGCAAAGCGGAGAAGTCCCGCTTAATGCCTTATCGGTAATTTCAGACGGCTTCAGACGGTATTGCTTGATGTTGTCGCGTTTGGCCAATGCTTCGTAAATCAGGCTCAAACCTGCGCCGCTCAAGAAACGCTCGGCAGAAACATGGCCGTATTTGTTTTTAGCGTATTGCCAAATCAACACTTCCATATCGTCAAACGGCGGAAAGCTGGTATGGCCGCCCTCGCCTGACAAAGCCACCCAGCCTGCGGCGCTGTGCACCAAACCGCTGACACCCAAACCTGTACCCGGGCCGATAACGGCTTTAGGCGCAAATTCGATGGGCTTTTGCCCGCCGATTTGTACCAAGTCTTTCTTTTCGGTTTTGGTCACTGCCAAAGCTTGGGCGGTAAAGTCGTTCAACAGAATCAACGTTTCCAAACCCAACGCCTGACGGGTGGTCTCGATGGAAAACGCCCAATGGTGGTTGGTCATTTGCACCCAGTCGCCCAAAATCGGATTGGCAATCGCAAAGGCGGCGTGCAAAACTTTCGGGCTACCTGCACGTTCCAAATAAGTTTTGGCGGCATCAACGACGGTATCGTAATCTTTGCATGATAAAACTTCAGCCTTCTCAATCACTTGCGGGGCAGTTTCAAGCGCAAAACGGGCATTCGTACCGCCGATGTCGGCGACCAGGCGGGGATAAGCTTCAGTGTGCATAGTAGACATGGCAGTTAATTCCTTGATGATTGAGAATCAGGCTGGTCGGATATTCGGTATCGGCCCTTGCGGCAGCTTTATCAAATACTGCTTTTTTCTCTGCGCCTTGAATAGCCAAAAACACATTCGGCGTTTTGGCAATCGCACCCAAAGTCATGCTCACGCGCTCATGCGGCGCGGTAACCGGCGTAGTATGAATCAATGTCGGGTCATCGGCTTCATTGATTGCAGCCTGTAATTGAGGCGCTTGAGGGAACAACGACGCCGTATGTCCGTCTGAACCCATGCCCAACACCAGCACGTCAGGTTGCTTGTAATGTTTCAATGCGTAAGCAACGACAACTTCAGGTTGTAATTCAGTTTCAGATTTTCCGTCTTCAACAACCGGGATCCATGTGGCAAGGGCTGCGTTATTTTTGAGCAGATATTCGCGCACCAGGCCCGTATTGCTGTCGGCATGCGTGGTCGGGACAATACGCTCGTCCACCAAAGTAATGCCGATGTTTTGCCAATTTAAATCTTTTTGCGACAAAGCCTCGAAAAACGCAATCGGCGAACGACCGCCGGAAACGGCCAAAACCGCATGGCCTTTCTCATTCAATGCGGTTTGCAGTGCGGCAGCAACGGCATCGGCCAAAGCTTGCGCGGCAGTTGCAGCGTTTTCTTGTTCGTGCCAAACAAACATGTTTCGTCCTTTCATGGTTTCAGACGGCCTTTTGTTGGAAAACAAGGCCGTCTGAAAGAAATATTATTGCTCTTCGTGCCACTTGTTGCCGTCGCGCGCCAACAGCGCGCGCGCAGCTTCTGGGCCCCAAGAATGGGCTTCATAAGCATGCGGAGGCGTTGTATTGCTCGCCCAGTTTTCCAAAATCGGCATCACATATTCCCAAGCGGCTTCGAGTTCGTCGCGGCGGTTGAACAAAGCGAGTTTGCCGTTAATCACATCCAGCAGCAGACGCTCATAAGCCTCGGCGCGGCGGCCTTCTACGGCTTTGCCCAAATCCACGCCCAAAGACGTTACTTCCACTTTATTGCCTGCACCCGGGGTTTTCACTTGCGTGTAAAGGCGGACGGATTCGGTCGGTTGTAGCTCAATAACCAAACGATTCGGCGCGGCTTGGCTGTTGTCGAAAATATGGTTTTGCAGCGGACGGAAGTTCAACACAATTTCCGCTACTTTGCCTGCCATGCGTTTGCCGGTACGCAGGTAGAAAGGTACGCCTTTCCAACGTTCGTTTTCGATTTCGGCTTTGATGGCGACATAGGTTTCAGTGAAACTGTCTTTCGGCACATCGACTTCTTCCAGATAGCCGTTCATGCCGTTTGACGCAACATATTGGCCGCGAATAACATTTTCATTGACGGATTCGATGGTCAGCGGTTTCAACGCCTTGATGACTTTCACTTTTTCATCGCGCACGGCATCGGCATCCAAGCTGGCGGGTGCTTCCATGGCAGTCATACAAAGCATTTGCATCAAGTGGTTTTGCACCATATCGCGCAATGCGCCGGTAATGTCGTAAAACTCGCCGCGCTCTTCCACGCCCAACTGCTCGGCAATGGTCAGCTGTACGCTTTCAATGTATTTATTGTTCCACAAAGGCTCGAACATCACATTGGCAAAACGCAGGGCCAGCAGGTTTTGCAGGCTTTCTTTGCCCAAATAATGGTCGATGCGGTAGATTTGTTCTTCTTTGAAATAACGGGCCACATCCGTATTGATTTGTTGGGAAGAGGCCAGGTCTGTACCCAGCGGTTTTTCCAAAACCACGCGCACGTTATCGGCATTCAAACCGATTTCGGCAAGGTTTTCACAGGCTTGTGCAAAGAACTTCGGCGCAGTTGAGAGGTAGATCACGACATTTTCAGTATTCTTGCGCGCTTTTACCAAGTCGCCCAAAGCAATAAAGTCGTCTTTCTTTGTCACATCGACTTTCAAATACTCGAGACGTTGGATAAACGATGCCCACGCTTCTTCTGAAAAGTTTTGTTTGACATGGATTTTAGAATTCGTTTCCACTTTGGCCAAAAAACCGGCGGTATCCAATTCGCTGCGGCTTACGCCCAAAATACGACCTTCGGGATGAAGCAAACCGGCTACATGCGCCTGATACAGGCAAGGCAAAAGTTTACGCATTGCCAAATCGCCGGTCGCGCCAAACAACACCAAATCAAAATTTGTCTGTGTACTCATTGTTTCATCTCTCGTTGAGGAAGCTTGCTTCAAAACTTTTGGACTGTCGTCATCCATAAAAATCGATTAGAATCAAAAGCCTTTAAGCAATAAGCAGTAAAAAACCAATCGCCTGCACCAAAATTTCAAACAAGCGGGCTAATGAGTAGTAATACTACACATGGCTACACATTTTGTCTATTCTCATTTTTACAAATTGTTTGATTTAACATAAAAGTTTGATGACTTTTGCAGCCTATCGTTTTACGAATTGACCATACCTCGATTTAAATCAAATTTCTTACATTTAGCAAATTATTTTGTAACAAAATTACAGATTTTGTACTATAATATGCGGACGCTTCGAAGAGAAATCTTCAAATATTCAGACGGCCCTTATTATTCATTCCCACAGCTCAAGGCCGTCTGAAACATACCCAATACAAAAATCAGAAACGCGCAAACAAAATCCCTATCATATCGTTTAGCCAGGAGACCGCACATGAACCCCACTCCTATTCACCCGAAACTCGCCGAAATTACCGAGCGCATCATCGAGCGCAGCCGCCCGACGCGTGAGAAATATTTGGCGAAAATCCGTAGCGCCAAACAGATGGGACGCTTAGAGCGCAACCAGCTCGGCTGCAGCAACTTGGCACACGGCTACGCCTCCATGCCCCAAAGCATCAAAATCGAAATGCTTCAGGAAACCGTCCCCAACTTAGGCATCATCACCGCCTATAACGACATGGTTTCCGCACACCAGCCGTTTAAAGACTTCCCTGACCAAATCAAAGACGAAGCACAGAAAAACGGTGCGACTGCCCAGGTCGCCGGCGGCACGCCCGCCATGTGCGACGGCATCACACAAGGCTACGCCGGCATGGAATTGTCGTTGTTTTCCCGCGACGTGATTGCCATGAGTACCGCCATCGGTCTGTCGCACCAAATGTTTGACGGCGGCCTGTTTATGGGCGTATGTGACAAAATCGTACCGGGTTTGATGATCGGTGCGTTGTCGTTTGGCCATATCCCAGGCATCTTCGTCCCTGCAGGCCCGATGTCCAGCGGTATCGGCAATAAGGAAAAAGCCCGTACCCGCCAGCTTTTCGCCGAAGGCAAAGTCGGCCGTGATGCCCTGCTTGAAAGCGAAATGGGTTCCTACCACAGCCCGGGTACTTGTACCTTCTACGGCACCGCCAACTCCAACCAAATGATGATGGAAATGATGGGCGTACACCTGCCTGCTGCCGCCTTCGTCCACCCTTATACCGACCTGCGCGAAGCACTGACCCGCTACGCTGCCGGACACCTCGCGCGCGGCATCAAAAACGGCACCATCAAACCTTTGGGCGAAATGTTGACCGAAAAATCCTTCATCAACGCCCTGATCGGTCTGATGGCGACCGGCGGCTCGACCAACCACACCATGCACCTTGTCGCCATGGCGCGTGCCGCAGGCGTGATTTTGAACTGGGACGACTTCGACGAAATTTCCTCCATCATCCCATTGCTGATCCGTGTGTATCCAAACGGCAAAGCCGACGTAAACCACTTTACTGCTGCCGGCGGCCTGCCTTTCGTTATCCGCGAATTGCTGGACGCAGGCCTGTTGCACGACGATGTTGATACCGTTGTCGGACACGGTATGCGCCACTACACCAAAGAGCCTTTCCTCATCGACGGCAAACTCGAATGGCGCGAAGCCCCTGAAACCAGCGGTAATGAAGACATCCTTCGCAAAGCCGACAACCCATTCTCCCCAGACGGCGGTTTGCGCCTGATGAAAGGCAACATCGGTCGCGGCGTGATTAAAGTATCCGCCGTGCGCGAAGGCTGCCGCATTATTGAAGCGCCTGCCATCGTGTTCAACGACCAGCGCGAAGTATTGGCTGCATTTGAACGCGGCGAGTTGGAACGTGATTTCGTCTGTGTTGTCCGCTACCAAGGCCCGCGTGCCAACGGTATGCCCGAATTGCACAAACTGACCCCGCCTTTGGGCATTCTGCAAGACCGCGGCTTCAAAGTGGCGCTGCTGACTGACGGCCGTATGTCCGGCGCGTCCGGCAAAGTTCCGGCCTCCATCCACATGACGCCCGAAGCCTTGATGGGCGGCAACATCGCCAAAATCCGTACCGGCGACTTGATCCGCTTCGACTCCGTTACCGGCGAACTCAACGTCCTGATTAACGAAGCCGAATGGAACGCCCGCGAAGTTGAACGCATCGACTTAAGCGCCAACCAACAAGGCTGCGGCCGCGAACTCTTCGCCAACTTCCGCAGCATGACCAGCAGCGCAGAAACCGGTGCCATGAGCTTCGGCGGCGAATTTGCCTAAACCCTTTTCAGACGGCCTCTTAAAACAATCAGGTCGTCTGAAACCATGTTAACGACCCTATTACGATACAGTCCCCAACGGAGACCTAAAATGTCTAAACTGACCCCTCGTGAAATTCTGACTGCCGGCGCAGTTGTGCCGGTAATGGCGATTGACGACTTGAGTACTGCCGTCGATTTGTCCCACGCCCTTGTCGAAGGCGGCATTCCCACCCTCGAAATCACCCTGCGCACCCCTGTTGGCCTCGACGCCATCCGTCTGATTGCCAAAGAAGTGCCCAACGCCATCGTCGGCGCAGGTACGGTAACCAATCCCGAGCAGCTCAAAGCCGTCGAAGACGCAGGTGCGGTTTTCGCCATCAGCCCAGGTTTGCACGAATCCCTCGCCAAAGCCAGCCACGACAGCGGCATCCCCCTGATTCCCGGCGTTGCCACTCCGGGCGAAGTCCAACTGGCTTTGGAACACGGCATCGACACACTCAAACTCTTTCCTGCCGAAGTCGTTGGCGGCAAAGCCATGCTCAAAGCCCTCTACGGCCCTTACGCCGACGTGCGCTTCTGCCCGACCGGCGGCATCAGCCTGGCAACTGCTCCCGAATACTTGGCACTGCCTAATGTCTTGTGCGTCGGCGGCTCATGGCTGACTCCGAAAGAAGCCATCAAAAACAAAGACTGGGATACCATCGCCCGTCTGGCTCGCGAAGCTGCCGCTTTGAAACCAAAAGCCTAATTAGGTTATAAGGTTAAAAAAGAAAGGCCGTCTGAATATGATTTCAGACGGCCTTTTTTTACTGCAAGCATACGAATCAAGCATTATTCGGCTTAATATTTATCCTAACTGGCAGCATTAACACACAAAGATTCAATCTTACCTGCTCTCGGGAAGCGGATGGTGTAACGTCCTTTTTGATCGATTTCGGCAAAGCTGAAGCGGTTTTCAGGCGCATCACCATCAGCCCCTACTTCCAAAGCAATCCGTTTGCCTTTCGGGTCTTTCACAACGACACCGGGACTGACAGGCGCGAATGAAAGCACTAAACCGGCATCTGCCGAACTATTAAAACCATACACTTGGCCACGTTTAACCTGTAAGGGTTGGTCAATGCAGCCTGTTTCGTTCAGAGGCAGCATTTTTTCAGCAGAGGCAAATGCCGCGCTCCCTAACCCTAAGGCAACAATCAGAGAAAAGCTCAAATATTTCATATAGTTTCCTTTTAAAATTGAAATTTGAATGTAAACAGAAATTTAGCCGAATATACGCCTCATTCTAATTATCCTTTTCCCAACACTTTCCGTGCCGCTTCCACACCCCAATACAAAGCCTCTTCAAATACCGAATAACTGCTTAAATCACTGTGTGCGAACAGCAATCCTCCATTTCGGTTTCTGATTTTTAATAAAGCCTCATCGCTTAAATAGCCGGGTTTCGGCACGCTCATGCCATGCCCGCGGACGGTAATGTCAACATGGGAAACGTGCCGCCAAAAGCCTTCGCCGTAAGCGGTAAGCAGATCTTGAGCGGCAAGCTGGAGCAGCTCTTCGTCGCTTGCTTCAAGCAGCTGGCGGCGGACGGCTTGTGGCGTATCGTGATTGAGCGCGGCGTAGGCGGTAAAAATCGTACGTTCAGGACGGGCAACCCGGATAAACTGGTTGGTCGCAACAACATAGCCTAGCCCTTGACTGCCGTAAACCACATTGTCCCACGCAAGTTCGCTGTTGTTTTTTTCTTTCGGGAAACTGTGCAGTTCAAAATTGGAAACCAGCCATGGCGCGTATTCGGGGATGTCCAGACCAAATTGTTCAGGAGATTCAATAACACGGGCGGCAACCATCAGCGGCATGGCGGAGATAACGTGTTGCGAGGTAACGGCAACGGTTTCCCCTTTTGCATTTTCACGCAGCCACACTTCAATCCAGCCGTCTGAAAGCGGTTTGATTTTGACGGCGGAAGCATTAATTGAAGCAGGTTTCTCCAAACGGATACTATTTTCAGACAGCCATTGCCAGCCTTCCTGCAAACCGGCATGACGGCGCAGGCTTTCAGAAAGATGTGCCAAACCTTCGGGCCAAGTGAGGACGGTTTCTGCATTGTTGCGGGCGGCAAAATAATGCAGTCCGGCAAAGGCAGACACTTGCGCGATGCCCTGTCCGTAATCGTCGCGGCAACAATAATCGAGATACCAAAAAAGCTCGGGCGAGTGGTAACCTTCTTGCTCAAGCCATTGTTGAAACGTCAGATGATCGAGCTTTCGCCATGTCTCATCTGCCGATGACAGCGCAATCGGAATAGCAAAAATTTTCTTACCGTCATCGCCGTAAGCCTGTTTCAGACGGCCTATCAAATCAAAAAACCGTTTGGAATCCGCATCTTCTTTCGGCAATAAATGTTCCACCCATTTATCCTGATATAAGAGGCGCGATTCGGGCGCATAGACCAAATCGGTTTCCCTAAAGCTGCCATCCGACTGCAAAATACCGAAATCCGCCAACATCTCGCGCACATACACGCTTTCTTTCGACGGCAAAGCCAAATAATGTGCACCACTCGGCGCTTTCAGGCCGTCTGAAGACGTATAGGCGGCATTGTTGCCATTACGCTCAAACCCTTCTGCCAACAATACATCGCGGTGATTATGCTTCGCCAAATACCACAACGCCCCCAAACCCGCCGCACCGCCGCCGAGTATCAACGTATTGCATTCATAACGACGGGTCGGCGGACTGAGCAATTCCCCATCGCGCAACAAATGCCCCAACGGTAAGCCGACACGGTTAATAGAAACCGGCGGTTTGCGGTTGAGATATTGGTAAGTTTGCCAAGAAAAAGCAGAGGCAGCGCCAAGCGCGGCGGTATAGCTGAGAAATTGACGGCGAGTTAGCATGTTTTATAAAAAGGTCGTCTGAAAAATAAAAGTAAAACGGTACAATGAAGCTAAACAGATCTCACGTTATTTATGCCCTGCCGAATAACCATGATAGGAGCTGCCGGAATGCGATGAGTCGCTGTCTTCCGTTTTGACATAGTTGAACAAGACGGTAAGGAAAATGATGAAAGCAAAGAAAATAATCGTCCCCACCCGTTCTTCTTCGTAATCACGATCGTTTTTATATCTGTCAGAAATCCATATCCATACCAACGCACACAGACTGACCACTATGCCGACAGGGCTACGTAGGTGCGGCGACAGCCAGGCCGGAAGGTTGACAATGATAAGAATCAGCATAGCAATGATACGGGCTACATTATCTCTACTCCCAACATTTCTATTGTCGCCCTTTAGCCAGTAAGAGAGCATCTCCTTAGTATCAAAAGACAGGCCGAATGCCTTTCTCATTTGACGGTAAGACACAGGACTGCTTTTACTCCAGACAATTTCATCCTTGCTCTGCTCGGAACACAGAATGACATTCCGGCCATAACTTTTCTTGCCGCTATATTCCTTGTAATGAAGCAAATCGCCTTGTTTGACTTTCCAATAAAAAGCGCCAGCCGCTGCCTCGACCTGACCGCGGTAATGATCAATCAACATTTCACCGGCAGGATTGCCACTTGAATCAAAGTCCGGCCATGTGTGTAAGGTTTCTGACAGCCGCCAGCGTTTTCCAGACTCAATCAGCCAGGCAAACCCTCGTTGAGTGTTATAAAGCAGATATTCCGTCCAGTATTCGGACTGATTTTGGTTATAGGACGATATTTCGGCAAATCTTACAGCCCCGATAATCAGATATTCTGTATCGTTCAGACGGCCTTTCGTACCAATGGAAAGCGTAAACAGGTTTTCTTGTTCTTTCCTTTGGACATTTGCCTTCATCAACGCAACAGTATCTTTTGTCGTGTTCAAACTGCTGCCGCAAGACTGACACAAAAGGAAAGAAGTAACACCACTTGGCCAATGGACAGGAGCGCCGCAATGAGGACAGTTTTCAGAAAGAATCTCTCCTTTCAGACGGCCTGCACTTTCACGGATTTCATCATCACTACGCTTATTTTCCAGCTTCAAACTGTCCAAACTGACTATGCGTCCGAAGTAGGAGTCCATTGGAAAAGTCGAATAATCCAAGGTCAAAAACAAATTGCCCCGTCGCCAGTCGCAAACCTCGCCTGTCGCTTGATTCCCAGATAGGTTAAACGGCAACTCGCCTTGCGCATCAGTATTACGGTAATGTATGGTGCGGACGTCTGACGCAATAAAAGTTTGGCCATTAAAGATCAACGAACTGGAACCGGCTTTCACCGACTTAAAATTTTTCGGCCCCCGTTTCCTCTTCTGGGCAAGCAAACATGTCATCGCATATAAATCGCCAACCTCGGAAAGCCAGCCGGTCTGCCCGTCATCAAACAAAACATACCATTCATTCCATGCGCCGACATCGTAATGCACCTGCAATCGCCCAATCAGCGTAAATTTCCGATCATCAAAAACGCCTCTCGTTCCAATCTGTAACGGACTAAAATCCTCCAGCAACGCAGAATCACGCCCAGAATTGGCAACAAAATATCCGCTCCTCCCCTTACCGCTTCTAGCAACCAGCATACTGTGACAATGGCCACACACCAGCGTCACGGCAGTAGCGGAATATGCCTCTACAGGCGCACCACAGCTTGGGCAATCGGTTTTAAAAAAAGGCGTTTTTTCCATATAACGTCAATATTTCAGTTTAATCAGCACAAGGTTTAAGGCCGTCTGAAAACGGATTGAATATGCTTTCAGACGGCCTGTCTTTTAATAAAGAATAAGTTAAATCTTTTTTCTTGATTGTTCTGCCATATGATGAACTTTGTTTTCTTTAACTAAAGCCAAGTTTACTGATCGGCAAAAAATTGTACATCTCTCTCTTTTGCCCATCCGGTCGGGCAAACGCCTTTTGCGACAATAAGCAACTGACCTTCATCATCAACATGAGTGGAAAGACGACATTTTTTGCCTTTGGGCGGTTTGATTTTCCATTCAGTCGGGAAATCGGTAGGTTTGGTGCAGTTGTCAGGTAGGCTCATATCATGGCAACTGATTTGGTTTTCTTTGATTGCCAAAGGTACTTTTTTTACTTTTATCCAAGAGTATCCTTCTTCGGTATTTTTGTTGTCATTACCGACAACGCAAAGGTATTGCATATGGTGCAATTTAGCGATTGAAGATGCCTTATCGTCCGGTTGAGCTTGCAGGGATGCGCCTTGGTTATTACTGACATAAACTTGATTACGGCAATACTCGGTACGATCATGTGTTAATTTTTTTGCTTCGGCACTTTCTACTCCTAGCAAAAACAAACCTGCAAGCAAGTAAATAACCAATGGTAAACTTCTGTTTCTCTTCCAATCTTTTATTTTAAGCATTTTGTTTAAAAGCCTTTTTATACAAAATTTGTTATCTAATTTACTATCAGCCAATTTTTTTCAGACGGCCTGACAGATTTTATTGTTCAACCGATGGTTGTATATCGTCCAATATACTTTCGCCACGTTGTGCAACCGTCCAAACCGCCCTTTCCGCCGCCAACCCCCTGCACAACACTTCCTTCACTTTTTCCAATTTCATACCGCCGCAGATAAATGCGTCTATGGCGGCAAAGCGGTGTTCAGGCCAAGTATGGATACTGATATGAGACTCGGCAAGCAGTAAAACGCCGGTTACGCCGCCTGCGCCGCCGAAGGTATGGAAATGTTCGGTCAATATGGTGGCTTCTGCGGCTTGTGCAGCAGCTGTCAAAGCGGTTTTCAGACGGCCTTCATCTTTTAAGATGGCTTCATCGCAGCCATATAAGTCCAATAGGCCATGATTACCGGGCGCATGGGTCATTTATGGCCTCCGGAATAACCGCTGCCGCCGTAATAGCCGCCGGAGTGCATACGCGAGCCGTCGGAGTCGGAAGAGCCGTAGCTGATGATCATGGAGATGACGATGATGATGGTGCTGAAAATGATGTAAGTGATTCTTGACATATTAATCCTCGTCCTCGTCTTTTTTACCCATGCTCCACAACAACCAGCATCCTACAAAGATGACGGTAAGTGCGGCAGAACTGTCGCCGGTCAAAAGCGCAGGGAGGTTGACGACAACCAAGATGGCGGTCATTATCATTCTTAATGATTTATCAATGCCGTCCGCCGCCATGTTTGCAGTGTAATGCGGAGCTTGGCTGGTCAGATTAAACGCATCTGCAATTTCCCGATAAGCAATTGGGGCACTTCTAGTCCATGCCATTTCGTGATTGTTTAGTTCGGAGCCAAGCTTACGGCTTTGTCCGTCTCGGTAATCGCTGTAATAGTTCAAATCACCGTTTCGGACACGCCAATAAAACGCCCCGCTGGCAACCTTAACCTGTCCGCCATAGTCATAAAGTTTGCCATAGCCTTGCGGTTGGCGGTTGCGGTCGAGGCGCGGCCAATCGTTCAAGGTTTCGGAAATATTCCAACCTTCATCAGATTCAACCAACCATAAGAAACCCTGTGTAGGGTTGTAAAGCAGATACTCCGTCCATTGCCCTTCCGGTGTCAGTGTATGCTTGGCATTTTTGAACAAGTTATCAAATGTTTCCTGCGCATCTGTTTCTAAATATCGGATTGCGCCGATAACATGAAATTCTTTATTTTTCAGACGGCCTGTCGAGCCGACAGGCAAAGTAAACATCGTATTTTGTGACAAACGCAGATTATTGGCGGTAATAAGCTCCGCTTTATCTTTGCCGACTGCCAATTCACTGCCGCAACTTTGACAGTTCAGATGAGAAGTCAGACCGTTCACCCAATGAATGGACGAGCCGCAGTTAGGACAATTTTCTGAAGTAATACTGCCTTTCAGACGGCCTGCGCTTTCTTTAATTTCATCTTCGTGGCGCGTGTTTTCCAGCTTCAAATCATCTAGGTTTACCATCCGCCCGAAGAAGGCTTCAGGTGTTTCGCTGCTGTAATCGAGCGTGATGAAAAGGTTTTCGCAACGCCAGTCGGAAACCCGATTTTCTGTATCCTCTTTCAAAACAAACGGCAACTCACCCTGCGCGGCCGCATGTTTCAAGCTGATGTTGCGGACATCGGAGGCAATATAGCGTTTATCTTGAAAAATCAGCTCGCTAAACCCGGCTTGCGTGTCTTCAAATCTCGGTGGACTATCGATTTCGACCGGCATGGTCATCACATACAAATCGCCCGCCTCAGAAAGCCAACCGGCCCTGCCGTCGTCAAACAGCGCATACCATTCGTTCCACGCGCCATCGTCGTATTGCACCTGAAGCCGTCCGACCAAGGTAAAGCGTTGTGCGACAAATGTACCGCTGGTTCCGATTTGCAGCGGACTAAAATCTTCCAGCAACGCGGAATCGCGGCCGGAGTCGACAACGCCGTTATCTTTCCGCACCAGCATGCTGTTGCAATAGCCGCACACCAGCGTCACGGCAGAAGCAGAATGCGCTTCGACAGGCGCGCCGCAGCTTGGGCAGTCGGTTTTGAAGAAAGGAGTTTGAGACATGAGTTTGCTTTTTCAGGATGAGTTGGGATGTTTCAGACGGCCTTAACGTTTTTGAAGTCGGACAGGCTTAATCAAATCATTTGAAAGGCCGTCTGAAACCTTTTCACAGAAGCAGCTCAACGCTTCTTTTGAATGATATTTTTCAGACGGCCTTCAATTGATCAACCAATCAGCTGTTTCAACACTTCAGCCTTGGCTTTGTCAAAATCTTCTTGCGAAATCAAACCGCCATCGAGCAAAGACTTGAGTTTTAACAATTTCGCCTGCGGATCTTCGGCAGCCGGCTGAACATTTTGCTGAGCCTGTTGCGCATTCGGCTGCATCATGCCAAACATGGCACCCGCCATCGCCTGACCAATACCGGCACCCACGCCCAAACCTGCACCGATTCCGGCAAGTCCGCCTTCATTTTGTGCCGCAAGCGGGATGGATTCGGCGGTTTGATATTGGGTGTAGCGTCCCAAATCGCCGATAACGCCTATCGAAATTTTCTTATCCAACGCAGCCTGGATAGAAGCAGGCAAGGAAATGCTTTCAACCGTAAAGTTTTCCAGCGCCAAACCCAGCTTGGCAAATTCCGCACCGAGCAATTCGCCAATTTTTTGCGACAGCAAAACTTGGTTCGCAGCCATATCCAAAAACGGAATACCGGAGCTGCCAAATGCAGCCGCCAATTGGGTGACTGCAATATTGCGCAGCTGGTTTTCCAAATCTACGCCGCTGTATTGCGCCGCCACACCGCTGACTTCTTTGAAAAATTTTGCCGGATCGCTGATGCGGTAAGAATACATACCGAACGAACGCAGTTGCACCGCGCCAAACTCGGCATCGCGTACGGTAACAGGTTGGGACGTACCCCATTTTCGTGCAAGCTGTTGTTTGGTATTGAAAAAGTAAACGTCAGATTTAAACGGAGATTCAAAGAGCTTGTCCCAGTTTTTCAAGTTGGTCAACACCGGCAGCGTTTGCGTATTAAGCGTGTAACGCCCCGGACTGAACACGTCGGCGGTTACGCCCTCATCGACAAACATCGCCATCTGCGCCTCACGCACAGTCAGGCTCGCACCGTTTTGGATCTCCTCATCGGCAATCGGAAAACGCCACATCAGCAGGCTGTCGTCAGGATTCGGCCATTGGATGACGTCGATAAACTGTTTCTTGATAAAGTTGAACATCGCAGTTCCTTATTTTAAGAAGAAGGGATAACTTATGGGCAGCCAGGTCAATTTGCCTGGTCGGTTATATCACTTATTTTATATAAATAGAATGTCATACGATATTAACATTCAAAATGTCTTTATGCATGGGAATAGAGTGGGTGGCTGCATATACTTTTATCGCAAACCGAATAATAACTATAGAAATATTAACTTATTGAAAATTCGAAATTAAACCTCTTGCGACTCAGTTTTACACGTTTTCCAGGTTTTTTTATCCATACTGTCTCATAAAAAAGACAAATATTTACGATAAATCATTAAAAAATATAATAAGAGCAAATATATTACCCCATCGGCATTGTTAATATTCATTAAATATTATAAACTTTGCCATGCAATGGTACTAAATTATCACACTGATTTTTCCAAACTAAAAGGAATTTACATGAAAAATTCTGCTCATTTCTGTCTTGCTGTATTGGCACTGTCTGCTGCAGTAAGCGCACAGGCTGCCCGCCCTGTTGAATTTACCGTTGGTAGCGAATATTACAACGAAACCTATCGTGAATATGAAAAAGATGGCAGTCGCTTAATGCAACAAAAAGGCAATCTTTGGTCTATTAATGCGGGGGTTAAATACCGTTTCAACGATCGCCATGCGGCAAAATTGGAAGGCCGTTATTCCCGTGGTAAATCAGATTACACAGGAAGTTTCCAAAATGGATTTGGTGAATCCACAGGTTATGGTTCTGCCACACTCAAAGATGCCCCACGTCGTGCATACGATATCCGTGCCTTATATGAATATACACATCCGATTAATGATCGCTTCAGCCTGACTGCAGGTGCAGGCTTGGGACACCGTGTTCTGAGAGATTTGAGCCGACGTGTCGATCCTGATGATTATGACCGCAAAAACCGAACTACATATGCGCAAATCAATGCCGGTGTGAATGTTGCCCTTCCTGCAAACTTTGAGATTTCTCCTCGTATTGCCTACAATCGTGCCGTTAAGGGCCGCCAGTATTCTTACGAGCCAGATCGAGAAGAAACCAGAATGAAACAAGGTGGCGGACAAGGTATTGAGGTTGAAGTACCTGTATCTAAAAAATTCGCTAACGGTTCTAAAATCACCCTAACCCCGTTCTATCGCGGCTGGAAAGTCAAAGATTCAAACTTCACCATTACAGAAGACTATGGCTTCGTTCAATTGGGCGCGATCGAACCTAAAAACCGCACCCGAGAAACAGGTGTAAGATTGCAATACTCATTCTAATTTAACGAAGTAGTTAAAACGTTTCAGACGGCCTTGTATATAACAGGCCGTCTGAATTTTTTGATGCCTCCCAAATCTCATCATTCCCTAATACCATCAGACATAAGACATTATCCGTCAAAAAAATCTACCGCTGTTTTTTCCAGACAAGATTTGAGATGAGTACATCTTTTGCGATCAAGCCCAAAATTAAGTCAAACAAGCAGCGTTCAAAATGCCAATCGAAATGGACACTGCGCCAAATAACGCGCCGACGGCGACATTGTTGCCGATGAGTTCTGCGGTAGCTCCTTTAATCATCATGGTGGCGGCGAAATAGACAAAAATCTGAATTACGGCTGCGGCAAGGGCCCACAGGATAAAATCGATGAAGCTGACGCTGTGGGCAATGCTTGACGCCAGTGTCAGACAGAAACCGACCAACGCGCCGCCAAATGATAAGGCGCAGGCAAGGTTGCCGTTTTTAATCAGGCGCAATTCTTCAACGGGTGTAATCCGCAGATATACGGCAGCAAAAACAACAGTCATGGCGATACCTACCAACATATATTGCAGGTAGAGCAGATATTGGGACAGAGAAATACTCACGATAAGATTCCTTGGTTTGCAATAAAGTGATTATGCCATATTTTTGAAGACAAACCCTTTAGAAAATACGGCATTTTGGAAGCACTTCAGGCCGTCTGAAACAGCCTGATTTTTAATTCATGTTTTATTGTGATAATTGTTGACGATTTTTGTATATTTATGTAACTATTGCGCACCGCTATTTATTAGATTAAAGAGGAGAATATGAGCATACTCGCCACCATACGCCCCAAAGAGCCTTTGCGCCATCTGCGCTGGTTTGATATGCTGATTGTAACCACTATCCTGTTCGGTCAATTTGCCTACCGCTCCACCCAACTTTATATCGCCAGCCTGATGCCGCAAGTGGAAACGGCCGCCGTTGCCGAAGAGGCACGCGATACTGCGGTAACCGGCGTGGCTTATTCGGAAAACATGAGCCTGCAGTTGACACTGCTTGCTATTGCTTTGATTTACCTCATTATCCGCCGTTTCGACTTCAAACAATTGCCGATTCGTTTTAATTTAGGCGTGTTGTTTTGGACGCCTGTGATTTTTATCCTGATGGGCTTAACCGCCGATGCGGTAACTTCATTAAGCGGCGGCTACAATTACTTTACCACTGAAATCTTCCAATACATCAAACCATTATCCATCTTCGATAAATTTGCCGCCCTTGCGCCGATGGCCATCCTCTACGGCCTTTTAAACGGATTTTATGAGGAATTCTGTTTTCTCGGCCTCTTGACCTGCGTGGAAGACAAATACAAATGGCAGGCATTAGCCTATTCGACCTTGGTGCGCATCTCCTTCCATACTTACCAAGGCATGCTTTGGGCAACCGTTATCGGCGTCGTTTTCGGCTTGATGTACTACTTCTTCTACAAATACAAAGTCAAAAACCTGCTGCCGTTTTTCCTGATTCACGCCTTGGCAGATATCTTCGGCTCCGGCTTCATCTATTTGATTTGCGCTTAATGGCAACGGTTGACTGAATAAACAAGGCCGTCTGAAACATCATTTTTCAGACGGCCTTTTATCATCTATCGGCTTACTTAATCAACGTAATCGCCACATCCGCATTTTCCGTTGCAACGGCCTCAATCACGACATCGCCGCCAAACCGCAACACCGAGCCTGCGCCGACCGTATGTTTTTCCTTCTGATTCAAGGTTACGTCAAAGCTTCCTTTTCCAACGGCAAAAATCAACGTTTTAAAACCCGGATGATCGTGCGGCTTAATCTGCTCCCCTTTTTTCATGTCTTTCTTAACGACCATGTAATTTTCACCGCTGAAAATCTTACCGTTTTCAGAAGAAACCTCTCCCAAAGGCGCGGCAGAAACGGCAACGGAAAACAAAGCGGACAGCAATACGGCAGCAATATTGGCAACTTTCATAACAAGCCTTTCTTGAAAACAGGGTCTCCATTCTACAAAAACCCACTATATTGTTCAATAATAATTCTCATTTCTTAATCTACAGGCCGTCTGAAACCCAACGATATTTTTCAGACGGCCTGATTGGCCTGTATAATATTCTCTTATTAATAAAACCGCTTTACATACCATCAAATGGAAACCGTCAGAAAAGATCCGCTCGGCTCGGCATGGATGGTTATCGCCGCGCTAGGCTTTACCGTCATGAACCTCTCCATCAAAGCCGCCTCAACGCAATTCGGCTTTTCCAGCGGCGAGCTGGTCTTTTGGCGCATGCTGGTCTCCACCCTGTTCTTAGGCATCATGGCCAAAGCGCAAGGCAACACGTTTTCCACGCCGTATTGGAAAACCCATCTCAACCGCAGCGTCATCGGCACTCTTGCCATGATGTGCACGTTTTATTCCGTCATGCATCTGCCGCTGGCAACAGGCGTCACGCTCAACTACACCTCCTCCATCTGGCTGGCCATTTTTTCATTCTTCATTTTAAAAGAACGGATTACGCTTTATACCCAAGCCATTTTGGTTATGGGCTTTATCGGCGTTATCCTCTTGCTCAACCCCTCTTTTCAAGGCGGACAGGAGTTTGCCGCGCTGGTCAGTTTGGCAGGCGGCGCCATGTCGGGCTGGGCGTATTTGCAGGTACGCGAACTCTCGCTTTTGGGCGAACCGGGCTGGCGCGTGGTGTTTTACCTCTCGCTTACCGGCCTGATTATGGGCGCAGTCTGGAGCACCATCACAGGCTGGCATCCGCTGACCGTCTCTTCCCTGCCCTATCTGGCCGGCATCGGCATCTCCGCCATGATTGCCCAACTGGCTATGACCCGCGCCTACAAGGTCGGCAAGAAATTTACCGTTGCCTCGCTTTCCTACCTGACCGTCGTTTTCTCCGCCCTGTCCGGCGTACTGCTTTTCGGCGATAAAATCACTTGGCAGGAAGCCGCCGGCATGGTTATCATTGTTGCAGGCGGCGTGTTCAGCAGCTTTACTCCGGCCTCAATCAAAAAATTTCTGATGAAGCAATAATTTAACAAGGAGAACACCATGATTTCCATCCGCGAACAATCTTACGGCTTAAACGTAGCGCTGTACAACGAGTTCACTTTGGACGATTTCCGCCAATTGGAAGAAGCCTTGTTGGCCGCAAAACAAAAAGTCCATCTGCCCGACATCCTGTTGGACTTGTCCATGTTGAAAGACTTCACCATCGATATGGCAGTCGAACAAATCAAATTCCTCAACCAACATGAAACCGACTTCGGCCGCGTTGCCGTCATTACCGACGACATCTGGATCAAACTCGGCGCGCGCCTTTCCAGCCTCTTGACCAACCAACATCCCAAATATTTCAGCGACGCCACTGAAGCACAGGCTTGGTTGTTAGCAAGCAATTTGAAATAAAGATAAGGCCGTCTAAGCGCATTACCTGAGCAAATTCAAAACCGCTTAGGTTCAAACAACGGTATCACAATATTTTTCAAAGCATAAAAAAGGCCGTCTGAAACCTTGCAATCCGCAAAGTTTCAGACGGCCTTTCATCGTTTTCATTCAAAAACTTACATCACATCCAACACATCAATACCCAACAACTCCAAGCCTTGTTTCAGCGTGTCGCCGGTCAGCTTCGCCAGTTGCAGGCGGCTGTTGCGGGTTGCGCCCTCTGATTTCAAAATCGGGCAGGCTTCGTAGAAGCGGCTGAACAAGGTGGCGATTTGATAGAGGTAGGCGGCGAGGTAGTGCGGATACACGGTATCTGCCACGCTTTGCAGTACGTCTTCGAATTTCAGCAGCTCGGCGGCCAGTTGTTTTTCCAAAGGTTCGGTCAAAACGGTTGGCGTGGTTGCGTCCCATTCGCCGGCTTTGCGGAATACGCTTTGCACGCGTGTGTAGGCGTATTGCAGGTAAGGAGCGGTATTGCCTTCAAACGAAAGCATGGCGTCCCAGTCGAACACATAATCGCTGGTGCGGTTTTTGCTCAAATCGGCGTATTTGACTGCGCCGATGCCGACGGTTTTGCCGATTTTAGCGGCTTCGTCTGCGCCCAATTCAGGATTTTTCTCTTTTACCAAAGTGGTGGCGCGCTCGACGGCTTCGGTCAGCAGGTCAACCAGTTTTACAGTGTCGCCGCTGCGCGTTTTGAACGGCTTGCCGTCTTTGCCCATCATCGTGCCGAAGCCGATAAACTCGGCTTTTGCATTTTCCGGCAGATAGCCTGCTTTGCGGGAGGTGGTAAAGAGTTGCTCAAAGTGCAGGGCTTGGCGGTGGTCGACGACGTACAGCAGGCGGTCGGCTTTCAGACGGCCTATGCGGTAGCGCAGGCACGCCAAATCGGTGGAAGCATAAAGGAAGCCGCCACCTTGTTTTTGCACGATAAATGCGGCAGGTTCGCCCTCTTTATTTTTAAACTCGTCCAAAAACACGACTTTCGCGCCATCGTCTTCGACTGCCAAGCCTTTTTCGACCAAATCATCGACCACGGGCTGTAAATCGTCGTTGTATTTTGATTCGCCCGCCACGTCTTCGGGGCGCAGTTTCAGGCCCAGTGTGTCATAAACGGCTTGGGCGTGCGAGAGCGAAATATCGACAAACTGTTTCCACAACGCCAACACGGTTTCATCGCCGCCTTGCAGCTTCACAACATATTCGCGCGCGGTGTCGGCAAAGGCTGGATCTTCGTCAAAACGTACTTTGGCGGCGCGGTAAAACTGCTCCAAATCCGCCAGCTCGAACGCGGCATTGTCTTTTTGCTGCTCGACCAAATAAGCGACCAACATACCGAACTGCGTACCCCAGTCGCCGACGTGGTTTTGGCGGATGACGGTGTTGCCCATAAATTCCAACACGCGTGAAATGCTGTCGCCGATGATGCTGGAACGCAAGTGGCCGACGTGCATTTCTTTGGCCAGATTGGGCGAAGAGTAGTCGATAACGACGGTTTGCGGTTTGTCGGTTTTCGCTATGCCAAAACGCGCGTCGTTCAAGGCCGCGTGAATGTTTTGGGCAAGAAATTCGGGGCGCAGGCGCAGGTTGATAAAGCCCGGGCCGGCGACTTCCGCGCTTTCAATTACGGCGTTGTCGGCCAATGCTTCGGCCACTTTTTGCGCCAATTCGCGCGGATTTTGTTTGGCTTTTTTCGCCGCACCCATCACGCCGTTGATTTGGAAATCGCCGTGTTCGGCGTTTTTGGTCGGCTGCAAAACAACGGGGCTGTCGGCGATGCCTGCGGCGGCAAAGGCGGCGGCGGCTTCGCGTTCGACGGTTTGGTATAAATTCATGTTGTCGGTCTCTATCAATTCAAATCAGGCGGTATTTTAAAAGAATTTCGGGCTTTAAAACAGGGCAAGCTGCAATACTTTTCCAGCGGCTTGTTATATGATTGCATTCTGATTCAACGATTTTGCTGTAAAGGCTGTCTGAAAGGAAAAGCCATGAACCCCAAAAATACGCTTTGTCTGATTGTCGATATTCAAGAACGCCTGCTGCCCGCCCTTTCCGGAGCGGACGAAATGTTGGAACGCTGCCGCCTGCTGATTCAGGGCTTGACGGCTTTGGACGTACCCTTTGCCGTAACCGAACAATATCCGAAAGGTTTGGGCAACACCGTGTCCGCCGTATCGCTGCTGTTGCCCGAAGGCACGCCTGTTGTCGAGAAAACCCGATTTTCGGCGTTTTTGCCCGAAATTCAGGAAATCTTACGCAAAAACGACATTAAACACGTTATTTTAGTGGGCGCAGAAGCGCATATCTGTATGCTTCAGACGGCCTTGGATTTGAAAGCGCAAGGTTACGCCATATCCCTGCCTTTCGAATGCACCGCCTCGCGCACAACAGCCAACCGCGACAATGGTTTGGCGCAAATGAGCCGTCAAGGCATTACCGTTTCCAATGTCGAAAGTATTTTGTTCCAACTGCTCGGCGATGCCAAACATCCGGCCTTTAAGACCATCTCCAAATTGATTCAATAAAAGGCCGTCTGAAATGCAATACACCATCCGCCCTGCCCTGCGCCAAGACTTGCCCGCCATCGTCGATATTTACAACAGCACCGTGGCCACGCGCCAATCCACGGCCGATTTGTCGCCGACCACGGTTGCCGAACGCGAAATGTGGTTTGCCGCGCACACGGACAAACGCCCGATCTACGCCCTTTACGATACCGACGGCACCGTATTGGCCTGGGGCAGTTTCAGCGACTACCATCCGCGCTACGCCTACCACATCAGCGCGGAAGTCAGCATTTATGTCCGCCACGATATGCGCGGCGCAGGTGTGGGCAAAATCCTGTTGCGCCATATGCTCGAACGCGCGCCGTCCTTAGGCATCCGCAACGTCATCGCGCTTGTGTTCGGCCACAACTATCCGAGCCTGAACCTGTTTCACCGTTTCGGTTTTGAAGAATGGGGGCGGCTGCCGCAAGTCTGCGATTTGGAAACCATGTTGGCAGACGTGGTGATTTTGGGTAAAAGGATTGTGGATTGATTACGGCAAAGGCCGTCTGAAAACTGAATTCAAACGGCCTTTTGACGGCAAAACCTTTATTGCGGTTTCTTCGCCAGCATGGTAACGAATTTAAACTGAATCGGATTGCCGAATTCGTCTTTCGCGTGCATCGAGCCCAGCTCTTCCTTGTATTCCACCAATTCCCAATCCTTATAGTATTCGCGCAACTCGCCCTCGCCAAACTTGAACGGGAACGGCATCGGGCAAGGGAAATCTTCCGTATCCATCGCAGAAACAATCAGGTTGTAGCCGCCGGGGTTGGTATGTTCCTTCATATTGGCAATCACGTCAGGAACATAATGCGGCATCAGGAACATAAACACCACGGTCGCCACCATATAATCAAAGTTTTCCTGAATATTGGCGGCGTTGAGGTCGTATTCAAACGCACGGACATTCAACTCTTCAATACGCGCCAGCTCTTCCACGTTTTGAACCGCATGGGGATTATTATCGACAGCGGTAACGTCAAAACCTTTCAAACCCAGATACAGCGCATTGCGCCCCTGGCCGCAGCCCATATCCAAAACCTTGCCGACGGGCACGATGCCTTCGGCGGCGCGGACGGCCGAATGTGTCGCGCTCATGCCGTATTTCTTATTGAAATAGTCCGCCGCCTCGCAGTAAAACGACAGTTGGATTTCCGTGTCTTGCGTTTGCGGCGCAATAAAGTGCCATGCTTGCGGATGAATAATCCAATCGCCGCTCTCAGGCGTCAGCTCATGTGTGGCCGTAATATTGCCCGCTTCGTCCAATTCATTGAAGTTCAGACGGCCTTGGAGGACATTGAGACAGCCCCAGGTACCAGCGGCGGTATTGTGTTTGGACAACAAGGCTTCGGGAATCTCGTCCGCCGTCCACACCGGCATCTGTTTGTAACAAAACAATTCTTGCTGTTCGCTCATCATATTTCCTTTCTATTTTGACGGTTTCAACACAGCTTCTGCCAAAGCTTTTTGAATGGCAATCACGCTCTTGTCGCTTTTAAACTGCAAGGTTTCGGTTGGCGCCTCGCTAGAAGAAATCCAAATCTTCAGCTCGGCATCCAAATCGAAATGACCCGAGGTTTCCACAGAAAAGCGCGATACGGAACGATACGGAATCGAACGGTAAGACACTTTCTTGCCGGTCAAACCCTGCTTGTCCACCAACACCAGCCGATATTCGGTAAACACAATCAAATCGCGCACCAGGCTGAATGCCATTCTTACCTGTTCGCCATCAATCAGGATATTCGCCAAATCGCGTTCCACCGCATCGGTGTCTTTTTGCGAAGCATTGCCCAAAAGGCCGCTGAACAATCCCATATCTGCCTGCTTTCTATACGAGTGATAAAGTGCAGGGTATTTTACACGCGCAAACCGTATTTGCCGATATTTCAGACGGCCTTATGTTATGATACCGCCTTATTCGACAAAGACATGCCCATGGATAAACCCGTTTACCTCTACACAGACGGCGCATGCAAAGGCAATCCCGGCGCAGGCGGCTGGGGAGTGTTTATGCGCTACGGCACGCACGAAAAAGAACTGTTCGGCGGCGAGGCCGAAACCACCAACAACCGCATGGAGCTGACCGCCGTCATCGAAGGCCTGAAATCCTTAAAACGCCGCTGCCAAGTCATCATCTGCACCGACTCGCAATACGTCAAAAACGGCATGGAAAGCTGGATACACGGTTGGAAAAAAAACGGCTGGAAAACCGCCGCCAAAAAACCGGTTAAAAACGATGATTTATGGAAAGAGCTGGATAGTTTGGTTCAACAGCACGATGTCCGCTGGACGTGGGTAAAAGGCCATGCCGGACACCCAGAAAACGAAAAAGCCGACGAGCTTGCCAACCGAGGCGCAGCAAAATTTTTATAACACTTCACCCATGACTGTACTCAAATATCTCAAACCATTCTTTTGGATTGCTATCATTGCATTGATTTATGTGACGCCAAAAGCACTTATGTTCGCCTATTCGCCCTTTCATGATGTCAATGATTATTTTAACTTTGGATTGTGCGATCACATTGAGAGTGCCGAAGAATGTGACGACTTAATCACGCCTTCCTATTTATTTTGGTGGTTTATACCCAAACCGTGGCTTTTCGCATTCATCACGCTGACTGCTATTTACCTCATTCTAAAAATCCTGATTGAAATCATCCGATTCCTATTCAGACTGAGAAAGAAAAACCCATGACCTGCCCTATCTGCACTGCCGACAACGAAGATATTTTGCTGCAAACGCCAAACCTGCGCGTCATCGCCGTTCACAACGAAGCCGGCGCACCGGCATTCTGCCGCGTTATTTGGAATAACCATGTTTCCGAGATGACCGACCTTTCCCCTGCCGAACGCAACGAAATCATGGAAATGGTGTATCAGGTTGAAGCCGCAATGCGCCAAGTCTTCCGCCCGGCCAAAATCAATTTGGCCAGCCTCGGCAATGTTGTACCCCATCTGCATTGGCACGTCATCGCCCGCTTTGAAAACGACGCTAACTTCCCCGCGCCGATTTGGGCCGCACCCGTACGCGAACACGGCATGACCCTGCCCGAAAATTGGCCGCAACAAATCAAAAACTTAATCGCTTAAACTTTCAGACGGCCTGCAAGGCCCGACATGCCAAGCTTCAGGCCATCTGAACATATAACGAAAGGAAAACCTCAATGACTTCCACCACGCGCCGCCATTTCCTGCGCACCTGCTCTGCCGCGGCAGGCGCAGGGTTGTTGCAAGCCTGCGGTACAGGCACGACCACCACACCGCAAACCAAAACCACTTCCACCACCGCGAAAGCCCAAACCGTGCAACCTAAGCAACCCCATCCGCCACGTTCCGGCGACAACCTCCTGCGCGTTGTTGCGCCGTCAGGCTTCGCCGAAGACCCCAACCGCGTAACCACCGGCCTGACCCGCCTCTACAATGCAGGCTTTACCGTGACCAACCAACAAGCAGGCAGCCGCCGTTACCAACGCTTTGCCGGCAGCGACACCCAACGCGCCGCCGACTTCCAAGACGTTGCCGTCGGCCGTGTCGAAACGCCTAAAGTCTTGATGGGCCTACGCGGCGGCTATGGCGCGGCACGCATCCTGCCACAAATCGACTTCGCCTCACTCGGTGCCAGAATGCGCGAACGCGGCACATTGTTCTTCGGTTTCAGCGACGTTTGCGCCGTCCAACTCGCCCTGTTGGCCAAAGGCAATATGATGAGCTTTGCAGGCCCGATGGTGTACAGCGAATTCGGCAAAGCAGACCCCAGCGTCTTTACCATGGATTCATTCATCCGCGGCACGACCAACAACGTCAACATCGTTGATGTTCCGACCATCCAACGCGCCGATGTCAACGTCGAAGGCACATTGTGGGGCGGCAACCTCAGCGTTCTCGCTTCCCTCGCCGGTACGCCTTACATGCCCGATATTCAAGGCGGCATCCTCTTTATCGAAGACGTCAGCGAGCAGCCTTACCGCATCGAGCGTATGCTCAATACGCTTTATTTGTCAGGTGTTTTGCAAAAACAACGCGCCATCATCTTCGGCGATTTCCGCATGGGCACCATCCGTGACGCGTACGATTCCAGCTACGACTTCTCCGCCGTCGTCAACCACATTTCGCGCACCGCCAAGATTCCTGTGTTGACCGGTTTCCCATTCGGCCACATCACCAACAAAACCACTTTCCCATTGGGCGCACATGCCAAAGTCCGCAGTACCGGCAACGGCGGTTATTCCGTAACCTTCAGCGGCTACCCGACGCTGAACCCGTCCGCGCTGACACTTGACAACCTGCTGCCGCCTCCCGTGCCGACTTACGACAGCACCATCTACCGCGACAGCATTACTGAAGAAGTGACCGAATAAGGCTTGTTTAAATCAAAAGGCCGTCTGAAACCCAGTTTCAGACGGCCTTTTTATATCTTCATCTTAACCGTAACGTCGTTGGAATTCTTTCATAAATTCGGCCAACGCATTCACACCTTCAAGCGGCATCGCATTGTAAATGCTGGCGCGCATACCGCCGACGGTTTTATAACCCTTGAGCAGGCACAAGCCCTGCAACTCGGCTTCCAACACAAAGCGGCGGTCCAGATCTTCGCTTGCGGTTTTGAAGACCACGTTCATTTTGGAACGCGCATCAGGATGAATATCATTGATGTAAAAACCGCCGCTGCCGTCTATCGCCTCATACAAGGTTTGCGCTTTCATTCGATTGACCGCTTCAATTTTTTTCACACCGCCCTGCGTTTGCAGCCAGCGGAACACCAAGCCCGACATATAAATCGCATAGGTGGACGGCGTGTTGTACATACCGTCGCGGTTGATGTGCGAACGGTAGTTGAACACATCGGGAATATCGTTCGGACAACGCTCCAGCAAATCCTCGCGGATAATGACCACGGTCGCACCGGCAGGGCCGATATTTTTTTGCGCGCCGGCATAAATCAGGCCGTAATCGGATACATTAAACTCACGCGACAAAATCTCGCTCGACATATCGCACACCAGCGGCGGCAGGCCGTCTGAAAGTTTGGGGACGTTTTGATACTGCAAGCCGTTTACGGTTTCATTAATCGCAAAATGAACAAACGCAGAATTCGGGTTGACATCCCAATCCTCAACCGCAGGCAGGTTTTTATAGGCATATTGCTCGCCGCCATGCGCGGCCAAACGGATTTCGGCATTGCTCAACCGACTCATCTGTTCATAGGCAATACGGCTCCAGTTGCCCGTTACCACCGCGTCGGCAGTCGCAAAACCGTGCGCCAAATTCATGGCCACCATATTGAATTGTGTGGTCGCACCGCCCTGTAAAAACAGGATTTTATAGTTGGACGGAATATTCAAAAGCTGGCGCAAGTCTTGTTCGGCATGATGCAGAATACTCAAAAACATATCCGAACGGTGGCTCATCGCCATCACGGGGAAACCCGTACCGTTGTAGTCGAGCATTTCCTGTTGCGCGGTACGCAATACGGCTTCCGGCAATACGGCAGGACCTGCGGAAAAATTATAAATCGGGTGTGCGGACATAGCGGCCATCTTTCTTATTCGGAGGGTATGAAGAAATTGTAGAACCGCCTTGCACATTGTGCAAGCACGAAAAATCAGGAAATCCAAGGCCGTCTGAAAACAAAGCAATACCAATTCTTTGTTTTCCAAAATAATTTCGGAAACACCACATCAAAACTTGTCAACAATTTCCTTTTCAGACGGCCTCATCCCAATCTCTTCCATTTAAGCAATCACTTCAAAAAATCCACACCAAATCAATGCTTTTCTTTTATCTGGAAAACAGTTATAATAGGCCAATTTTTCAAATCACACGAAAAATGGCCGCGCGGCCATTTTTTTGTTTATGTACTTCTGGAGAAGCATGGATATTCAAAGCATTCTTGATAAAACCCTGCCCGGCTTGGGCTACGAGCTGGTCGATTTTGAACTGACCGCGCAAGGCGATTTGCGCATTTTCATTGATAAAGAAGGCGGCATCACCGTCGAAGACTGCGCCACTGTCAGCAACCATCTGAGCCGCGTGTTCATGGTTGAAGACATCGACTACAAACGCTTGGAAATCTCCAGCCCTGGCCTTGACCGACCGTTGAAAAAAGCCGCCGATTTCGTGCGCTTTGCCGGCCAAAACGCCAAAATCAAAACACGCCTGCCGATTGATGGTCAGAAAAACTTCATCGGCCGCATCGAATCTTGCGAAAACGACATCGTTACCGTCTCTTTCGACGGCAAAACTGCCCAAATCGAATTGAGCAACATCGACAAAGCCCGTTTGCGCCCCGAATTTAAATTTTAAAAACCGATTACTTGGAGATTCTAGAAAATGAGTCGCGAAATGTTACAGCTGGCCGAAGCGCTGGCAAGTGAAAAAAACGTTGAAACGGAAGTCGTATTCAAAGCCCTTGAATTCGCCCTCTCTACTGCCGCCAAGAAAAAAGCCGACCGCGAGCACATGGACGTGCGCGTCGAAATCGACCGCGATACCGGCGAATACCAAACCTTCCGCCGCTGGCTGATTGTTGCCGATGAAGACTATACCTACCCCGACGTAGAAAAAACCATCGAGGAAATCCAAGAAGAAATTCCCGGCACCACCATCCAAATCGGCGAATACTACGAAGAGCAGCTGCCAAACGAAGGCTTCGGCCGCCAAGCCGCGCAAACTGCCAAACAAATCATCCTGCAACGCATCCGTGATGCGGAGCGCGAGCAAAACCTGAACGAGTTCCTCGCTTCTAAAGAAGACATCGTTTCCGGTACGGTAAAACGCGTCGAGCGCCACGGCATCATCGTTGAAGTCGTAGCAGGCAAACTTGACGCACTGATTCCACGCGAAGAAATGATTCCGCGCGAAAACTTCCGCAGCGGCGACCGTATCCGCGCCCTCTTCCTGCGTGTGGACGAAATCGGCAATACCGGCCGCAAACAAGTCATTTTGAGCCGTACCAGCGGCGACTTCTTGGCCAAACTCTACGCCAACGAAGTGCCTGAAATTGCAGACGGCCTGTTGGAAATCCGCGAAGTAGCACGCGACCCCGGCCAACGCGCTAAAGTTGCCGTTAAAGCCAACGACCAACGCATCGACCCACAAGGTACTTGTATCGGCGTGCGCGGTTCCCGTGTTAACGCCGTGAGCAACGAATTGTCCGGCGAACGCATCGACATCGTTTTGTGGTCTCCAGAGCCAGCCCAATTCGTGATGAACGCGCTGTCTCCTGCCGAAGTGAGCCGCATCGTGATTGACGAAGACAAACACGCCGTTGACGTGATTGTTGATGAAAACCAACTGGCGCTGGCCATCGGCCGCGGCGGTCAAAACGTCCGCCTGGCTTCCATCCTGACCGGCTGGCAGCTGAACATCATGACCGTTGAAGAAGCCGACGAGCGCAATGCCGCCGAAGACGCGGTTATCCGCAACCTCTTCACCACCCACTTGAACATCGACGACGAAACCGCCGATATTTTGGTTGAAGAAGGTTTTGCCACATTGGAAGAAGTGGCTTACGTTCCGGCGGCAGAATTGCTCGCCATCGAAGGCTTTGACGAAGAAATCGTTGAAACCCTGCGCAACCGCGCACGCGACGCCATCCTGACCATGACCATCGCGGCAGAAGAAAAACTGGGCGAAGTGTCTGAAGACATGCGCAATCTGGACGGCATAGATTCCGATATGTTGCGCAAGCTTGCCGAAGCAGGCGTGACCCAACGCGATGATCTGGCCGAATTGTCTGTTGACGAATTGGTCGAAATTACCGGTGTTGACGAAGAAGAAGCCAAAAAAGTGATTTTGGCTGCACGCGAACACTGGTTTACTGAAGAAAACAACTAAGGGGGTACTGAATGAGTAATACAACCGTAGCACAATTTGCCGCCGAACTAAACCGCCCCGTCGATGATTTGCTTAAACAATTGAAAGAAGCCGGCGTCAACAAAAACAGCGGTAATGACAGCCTGACCACTGACGACAAACAATTGCTGACCGCTTACCTGCAAAAGAAAAACGGCAGCAACAGCGGCACCATCAGCATCCGCCGCAAAAAAACCGAAGTTAGCACCGTTGACGGCGTAAAAGTGGAAACACGCCGCCGCAGCCGTGCCGTTACCATTCCTTCTTCCGAAGAATTGGCCGCGGAAGCCAAAGCCAAAGTAGCGGCTGAAAACCAAAAAGCCGAAGCAGAAAAAGCAGCCGCAAAAGCTGCCGAAGAAAAAGCCAAAGCTGAAGCAGAAGCAGCCGCAAAAGCCGAAGCCCGCGCCAAAGCAGAGGCCGAAGCAGCCAGACTGAAAGCAGCCAAAGCCGCACCAAAAGCAGAAAGCAAGCCTGCCGAAGCCAAAAAAGAAGAAGCCGAACCGGTTGAAGCCGCAGAAGCTAAAGTAGAAGCCAAAGCAGACAACAAGCCGTCTGAAAAATCCGTTGAAGCTGAAAAACCGGCCGAAGCCAAAAAACCTGCCAAAGCCAAACAAGACAAAGGCGGTAAAGGCAAAGAAGCGAAAAAGGCAGCCAAACCTGCCGCGCCTGCCGTACCGCAACCTGTCGTCAGCGAGGAAGAACAGGCTCAACGCGATGAAGAAGCCCGCCGTGCCGCCGCACTGCGTGCGCATCAAGAGGCTTTGTTGAAAGAAAAACAAGAGCGTCAAGCACGCCGCGAAGCCATGAAACAACAGGCCGAGCAAGAAGCAAAATCTGCCAAAGAAGCCAAATCCAAATCAGGCGAACGCAACAAATCTGCCGAGAAAACCAAAGCCCCATCCGGTGAAGGCAAATCCGAACACAACGTGCGCAATAAAAAAGACGACCGCCGTGATCGTGACGAAGAGAACCAAGGCCGCAACGCCAAAGGCAAAGGCGGCAAAGGCGGTCGTGACCGCAACAATGCGCGCAACGGCGACGACGAGCGCGTACGCAGCGGTAAAAAAGGCAAGAAACTCAAACTCGAGCCGAACCAACACGCCTTCCAAGCACCGACCGAACCTGTCGTACACGAAGTCTTGGTTCCCGAAACCATTACCGTTGCCGATTTGGCGCACAAAATGGCCGTTAAAGGCGTCGAAGTGGTCAAGGCCCTGATGAAAATGGGCATGATGGTCACCATCAACCAATCCATCGACCAAGACACCGCCCTGATTGTGGTAGAAGAACTCGGCCACATCGGTAAACCTGCCGCCGCCGACGATCCCGAAGCATTCTTGGATGAAGGCGTGGAAGCCGTGGAAGCCGAAGCATTGCCGCGTCCGCCGGTGGTTACCGTCATGGGTCACGTTGACCACGGTAAAACTTCCCTGCTGGACTACATCCGCCGTGCCAAAGTGGTACAAGGCGAAGCGGGCGGCATTACCCAACACATCGGTGCATACCACGTTGAAACCCCGCGCGGCGTGATTACCTTCTTGGATACTCCGGGTCACGAAGCGTTTACCGCCATGCGTGCGCGCGGTGCGAAAGCAACCGACATCGTGATTCTTGTGGTCGCAGCCGACGATGGCGTGATGCCGCAAACCATCGAGGCGATTGCCCACGCCAAAGCCGCAGGCGTGCCGATAGTAGTTGCCGTCAACAAAATCGATAAAGAAGCCGCCAATCCAGAGCGCATCCGCCAAGAGTTGACCGCGCACGAAGTCGTGCCAGACGAATGGGGCGGCGATGTACAATTTATCGACGTTTCCGCCAAAAAAGGCATCAATATCGATGCCTTGCTCGAAGCCGTCTTGCTCGAAGCCGAGGTATTGGAACTGACTGCCCCTGTCGATGCACCAGCCAAAGGTATCATCGTTGAGGCACGTTTGGACAAAGGCCGCGGCGCGGTTGCCACCCTCTTGGTGCAAAGCGGTACGCTGAAAAAAGGCGATATGCTGCTGGCCGGTACTGCATTCGGTAAAATCCGTGCAATGGTTGACGAAAACGGCAAAGCCATCAATGAAGCCGGACCGTCTATCCCTGTCGAAATCCTCGGCTTGTCCGACGTACCGAATGCAGGCGAAGATGCAATGGTATTGGCCGATGAGAAAAAAGCGCGCGAAATCGCCCTCTTCCGTCAAGGCAAATACCGCGACGTGCGCTTGGCCAAACAACAGGCCGCGAAACTGGAAAACATGTTCAACAACATGGGCGAAAACCAAGCCCAATCCTTGTCCGTCATCATCAAAGCAGACGTACAAGGTTCTTACGAAGCTTTGGCGGGCAGCCTGAAAAAACTGTCCACCGACGAAGTGAAAGTGAACGTGTTGCACAGCGGCGTGGGCGGCATTACCGAATCAGATGTCAACTTGGCCATCGCTTCCGGCGCATTCATCATCGGCTTTAACGTCCGTGCAGATGCTTCCGCACGCAAACTGGCTGAAAATGAAAACGTGGAAATCCGTTACTACAACATCATTTACGATGCCATCGACGACGTGAAAGCCGCCATGAGCGGTATGCTCTCTCCGGAAGAGAAAGAGCAAGTCACCGGTACGGTTGAAATCCGTCAGGTTATCTCCGTTTCCAAAGTCGGCAATATTGCAGGCTGTATGGTTACCGACGGCGTGGTCAAACGCGATTCCCATGTCCGCCTCATCCGCAACAACGTGGTCATCCATACCGGCGAACTGTCTTCTTTGAAACGCTACAAAGACGACGTCAAAGAAGTCCGCATGGGCTTCGAATGTGGTCTGATGATCAAAGGCTACAACGAGATTATGGAAGGCGACCAACTCGAATGTTTCGACATCGTCGAAGTTGCCCGTACGCTGTAATCAGACAGGCCGTCTGAAAAATCAGAAGCAGGTTTTGCAATGCGAAACCTGCTTCTTTTTTTCAGACGGCCTTTTTACACTCTTCATAGTTTGAAACTATAGAAATCAATGTGTGGTATAGAAGGCACAAAACAATCAAACAGGGCAAAACCATTTAGTAAAAGAAGGGACGGCAAACACGGCCCGACAAGGCTCTCTAATTATTGTCATATCTTAATGTTTTTGTTGTTTTTATCAAATTTCGGCACTAGTATATATAGCCTAAACACAATACAAATTAAGCAATACCGGACATATGCCGGATACGTTTACTTCCTTGTTACTCTCATCAATATCTAAAGAAAATATCATGACAACCGAAAAAGCAACCCGCATCTGCAATGCGCAATTTGAATTACGACATGCAGAGCAATTACAACCTCCCCCCCTTGCCCAAACAACCACAGGCACGCCCGGGGATGACGTTTATTATGTCACCCGCAGCGACGATACAATCATTGAAGACCCAAACGGCGGCGATGATACGGTTTACAGCAACGTCAGCTATACCCTCCCCAACTACGTTGAAAACCTTGTTTTGACCGGTTCGGCCAACATCTTCGGCGCAGGCAACAACAGCAACAACATCCTCATCGGCAATGAAGGCCGCAACCGACTCAACAGCGGGCGCGGCGACGACATCGTTTACGGCGGCGGCGGCAACGATTTCATCAACGGCGGCGAAGGCAACGACCGTCTTTTCGGCGAAGCAGGCAATGACACCCTCAACGGCGAAGCAGGCAACGATGTGCTTGAAGGTGGCGAAGGCGACGATACCTACCTTTTCTCTGCCAAAAGCGAACAAGACACCGTCATCGACGACCAAGGTCACAACAGTATCCGCTTCCATACCGACCTGAGCCTTAACGATTTAACCGTCGAAGTCCGAAACAACGAAACCGGCGGTCAAGACTGGCTGATTGCCGTGAAAAACAGCAATGCCGTTTTAACCATCCAAAACCAATACACGCAAAACGGTACAACGCCGGCAGTCTCCCAATTCATCATCGGCACACAAAAACTGGATGTGAACAGCTTTGCCAAATATTTTGACCTTTCCCTAGCAGGTCATACCGAAAGCGGCCGGACCATCGATGGCAGCGACGGTAATGACCACCTAATCGGCACATCCGGCGACGATATTATCGACGGCAAAGCCGGTGCCGACACCATGGAAGGCAGGGACGGCAATGACACTTACTATGTTGATAACGCAAAAGACGTGGTGATTGAACAAGCTGGTGGCGGCGAAGACACCGTATTCAGCAGCATTTCATATACTGCCGCCACCCACGTTGAAAATGTTACCTTGACCGGCACAGCCAATATTTTTGCCGCCGGCAACAACAGCAATAACATCCTGACCGGCAACGAAGGCCGCAACCGCCTCAATAGCGGACGCGGTGATGATACCGTTTACGGCATGGGCGGCAACGACAACCTCAATGGCGGCGACGGCAACGATTATCTGGATGGCGGCGACGGCAATGATGCCATCAATGGCGATGCTGGCGATGATGTTTTGGTGGGCGGCAACGGCAAAGACATCCTGAAAGGCGGCGCCGGAAACGATACCTATATCTACGGCGACAACGATACCATTATTGACAACCAAGGCATCAATACCCTCAAGTTTTCAGACGGCCTGAACAATGCCAAGCTCAACCTGAAGACCATTCATAACGACGACGGCAGCCAAAGCTGGGAAATTACGTCGGAGCAAGGTTCAGCCCTGATTCAAAACCAAATCGGCGCAGATGGCAGCATTTCCATCGACCGTTTCCAGTTCAGCGACCAAACCTACACTGCCACGCAGTTCCAACAAGCCTTCCAAGCGCTGAAGGCCGAAGCCATCAAATTTGTCGGTACAAACAGCGACGATACCTTGCATGGCGATGCAGGCAACAATGAAATCGACGGCGGCAATGACGGCCGCGACATCCTCTATGGCCACGACGGCGATGACATCTTGCGCGAACACAGCGAAACCTATTACGGCAACGAACCCGCTTCCGACGATAAACTCTACGGCGGCAACGGTAACGACAAACTTTATGCCCATGTAGGTGCCGACTTACTCGACGGCGGCGCAGGCAATGATTATCTGGAAGGCGGCGAACACAACGACACCTATGTTTTCGGAAAAGGTTACGGACACGACACCATTTTCGACTACAACTTCGGTTTCGACAACGAGGCCGGCCTGCACACGCTCAACGCCAACACCGTGAAATTTAGCGGCGGCATTACCATTGACGACCTTGAAATTACCGTTGAAAAAGGTTACGACAAAACCGGGATTGCCGACCTGCCCGACAGCAACCAATTTGTATCTCCTCCCCTGCTGGATGGCGACACTTGGCATATCCGCATCAAAGGCACAGACGATGTTTTGACCATCAAAAACCAAAGCGGTATCTATGGGGCGATTTCCGAGTTTCAGTTTGACGGCAATACCTCATACAGCACGGGCGAGCTGATCAACCACTTCAAACTGTCTATCCCGCACATGATCGGCAACAAAAACATCGTCCAATACACCGGCCAACCCGTTGAAGAACTCAACCGGGATGTGTACAACAACTTCAACCACACCATCCATGCCGATAGCGACAACAGCGATTTAGATTTGTCGCGTTACACTTCTGTTGTCGAATACAGGGGCAACCGCAGCGATGAAACCATTACTTTGGGCCGAGGCATCAACATCGTTGATACGGCCGGCGGCAACGACACCATTACCGATCCTGGTGCCGACAACACCGTTATCATGTTTGGCAGAAACAGCGGCAACGACACCTTTAATCCGTATGGAGGCAGCGATACCCAAGTCCGTTTTAAAGAAGGGCTGACGCTGAAAGATTTACAGTTGAAAACCGGCGATGATTGGGTCTTAACCATCAAAGATACAGGCGAAACCCTGACCATCCATGATATTGCCAACAATAATATCGACAGCTTTGTATTTGAAAGCGGTAAGAGCTACACCGCCGACGAACTCAGCAAAGCACTGATTACTGAAAATACGCAAAACAACGGTATCCTGTAAAACCAAAAGGCCGTCTGGAACCTGAATTCAGACGGCCTCAGTCTTTTGCTGATTTATTTATCTTTCCGCTATATAATTATTCTCATTCAAGTTCACAAGAAAGAATAAAACATGGATGCCTTAAATCTCCTGACCACACGTCGCTCTTCCAAAAAACTGACGGCTCCGGCACCCAATGCCGAGCAACTGGAACAAATGCTGCAAGCGGCAACCCAAGTGCCCGATCACGGCAATATGCGCCCCTACCGCTTTACCGTTATTCAAAGCGAGGCCGGCTTGGAACGTTTCCGCGGGCTTTTGAGCAAGACCGTTACCGAACTCAACTTCGGCGATGACGCCATGAAAAAAGCCGAACGCGTCGGCAACATGGCGCCCATGATTATCGGCGTTACATTCGTGCCAAACCGTGAAGTGGCAAAACCCAAACCCGAATGGGAGCAAATGCTGACCGCCGGATGCGCCGCCTACGCATTGCAACTGGCCGCATCAGCCCAGGGCTTCGACAATGTTTGGATTACTGGCATGTGGGTCAACAGCCCATTGTTGCGCGAAGCATTTGAGTGTACCGACAAAGACAAAATCATCGGTCTGATGATGATTGGTTCGCCGACCGAAGAAGGCAGCGGCCCGAAAAATACCAACCTGGAATGCTTTACCACTTATTGGTAAAGCCTAAAAACACTCAGGCCGTCTGAAAACCTGATTTAATGTTTTTTCAGACGGCCTTTTTATATCTATTATCGAAGCATCAAGCCGGATTCATAAATGCTTCAATTTCTTCCAAAGAAATATCCGCCGTTGCACCATGACGCGAAGCAACCAACGCGCCCAACGCACAAGCAAAAGTAATGGCTTCTTGAGGAGGCGCATTGTTCAACAATTTGTAAGTCAAACCGCCAAGAAAGCTGTCGCCCGAGCCGACAGTATCCACCACTTTAACGCGGAAACCGCAATGACGGTACATCTCGCCGTCCTTATACAAAACCGCACCATAGCTGCCCAAAGTCACACACAAGATTTTGACACCGGTCAGCTTAACAAGATAGCCGATATTTTGTTCGATACTGTGATAAGGAGAGCCGTAAGCCGCAGCCAACTCATACAGCTCATCGTCATTGAGTTTGACCATATCTGACTGTTTCATGGTCTCCAACAAGCGGTCAATATCGTAATGCGGCTTACGCAGATTAACGTCAAAAATTTTGAATTTGGCTTCTTTCAATAAAGCGTCCAAGCTTTTACGCGAAACCTCGTCACGGGTTGCCAAGCTGCCGAAAACGAACGCATCGGATTCCGCCACTCGCTTGATTGCCGCATTATTATTCGCAATTCTGTCCCACGCGCAAGGATAAACAATCTCATAAGACGCACTGCCGCACTTGTCCAAATGCACTTTTACCAAACTGGTCGCGCATTCGTGGCAAACCTGCAAATAATCAGTATTGACGTTTTTGCTTTGGACCTGGCGCAGCAATTCCTCGCCGTCGGCATCATCACCGCGACGGCTGATGATGGCAGCATCGATACCTAAAGACTGCAAACGGACAGCAACATTCAAGGGCGCGCCACCCAATACTTTTCCGTTTGGAAAATCGTCCCACAGCACTTCGCCGAAACTGGTTACTTTCATTCTTAACCTTCCTTATTTGAGGTTGATTGGCAGGGTCTGCACACCCGACAGATTTTTTTAAATCATGTACTTGTAGTAAAACTCCAGTACTGGGGGCAAAAGTATTATGTTTTAAAATATTGGCACTGACAAGCAATTAAGGGCATATCAGACAATAAACTTGATTCATCACAAAATTATATCGTCCATATTTTTTTCTTTTTCTTTCACATTTATCCCCTCTGATTTCATCAAAATAAAACATTCTGAAATTTAAATACAAAAGGCCGTCTGAAAACTGATTCAATCAATTTTCAGACGGCCTTTACTGAATTATTGCAGTGTTTAGACTACAACCTCTTCTTTTTTCTTCACTTCTTTGGCAATGTTCTCACGGCTCAAACCAAACATTAGCAAGAGCGGGCTGGCAACCAATACGGAAGAGTAAATACCGAACACGATACCGATGGTCAGCGCCATAGAGAAACCGTGCAAGGCCGCTCCGCCGAACACCAGCATAGAAACAACCATTGCCTCGGTCGAACCGTGGGTAATGATGGTACGGCTCATGGTGGCGGTAATCGCGTTGTCGATGACCTCCGGCACAGTATGACCGCGCATATGCGGCTTACGGAAGTTTTCACGAATACGGTCAAACACCACCACGGATTCGTTCACGGAATAACCCAAAACTGCCAAAATACCTGCCAAGACAGTCAATGAGAATTCCCATTGGAAGAAGGCGAAACAGCCGAGAATGATCACGATATCGTGCATATTCGCAATAATCGCCGATACTGCAAAACGCCACTCAAAACGCATGGACAAGTAAATAATAATACCTGCCACCACGAAACCTAATGCCATCAAACCGTTAGTGACCAATTCTTCGCCGACTTGAGGACCGATGAATTCGACTTGGCGCAAGGTAACGTCAGGATTGTCTTTTTTCAGCAAATCCATCACTTGGTTGGACAACTGGGCGGAGGTTACTCCTTCTTTGTTCGGCAGGCGGATCATGATGTGCTTGTTCGTACCCAATGCCTGAACCTGTACATCGCCCATTTTCAGCGTATCGAGGCGTTCGCGTGTTTTATTCACATCAACACCCTGCTGATATTGGACTTCCATCACCGTACCGCCGGTAAATTCGACGGAGAAATTCAGGCCTTTGGTTACCAAAAAGAACACGGCGGCAATAAACGTAACCAACGAAATAAAAGTCGTCAGTTTGCCGTAGCTCATAAACGGAATATCGCGTTTGATTTTAAATAATTCCATGTTTTACTCCTTGCCTTCTGCCATTTCAGCTTTCGGCTTCCATACCGAACCGATGGAAATATTTTGCAATTTGCGACGGCGGCCGTACCACAGGTTGACCAAAGCACGGAACACGACCACGGATGAATACATCGAAGTCAGAATACCGATACAGTGTACAACCGCAAAACCGCGTACCGGGCCGGAACCGAATACCAACAAAGCGATACCGGCAATCAGAGAGGTCAAGTTGGAGTCGACAATGGTTGCCCAAGCGTGTTGGAAACCGAGGTTGATGGCCTGCTGCGGTGCGACACCGGCACGCAATTCCTCACGGATACGTTCATTAATCAACACGTTGGAGTCAATCGCCATACCCAAGGTCAAGGCCAAGGCGGCAATACCCGGCAAGGTCAGCGTTGCCTGCATGGCAGACAAAATACCCACCAAAAACAAGATATTGGTACTCAAGGCAATGGTAGAGAAGAAACCCATCAAGCGGTAGTAAATCACCATGAATGCAGCAACAGCGGCAAAGCCCCACAAGGTAGAGTGGAAACCTTTTTCAATGTTTTCTTTACCCAAAGACGGGCCGATGGTACGTTCTTCGACAATCTGCATCGGCGCGGCCAGCGAACCGGCACGCAGCAACAATGAAGTATCGTTGGCTTCGGCTGTCGTCATGCTGCCGGAAATCTCCACGCGGCCGCCGGTAATGGCGGCACGGATGACAGGCGCGGTAACGACTTCGGATTTACCTTGGTCGATCAACACCATAGCCATACGTTTACCCACATTGGCCGAAGTCAATTCGCCAAAAATGCTACCGCCCGCACTATCTAGGCTCAGGCTCACGGCAGGCGCGCCCATTTGGTCAAAGCTAGGTTGCGCGTCGTTGATGTTGTCGCCGGTCAGTTCAACTTGTTTGTTGACCAAGATAGTTTCCGGATGATCGCCACCGCTTGACAGCAATTCGTAACCGGTCGGCACATTGCCGTTTAAAGCTTCTTGCAATTTGATCGGATCGTCTTCCACCATACGCACTTCCAAAGTTGCGGTACGGCCGATAATGTCTTTGGCTTTGGCAGTATCTTGCACGCCCGGCAGCTGTACGACAATACGGTCAAGGCCGGATTGTTGGATAACCGGTTCGGCTACGCCCAATTCGTTCACACGGTTGTGCAACGTATTGATGTTTTGTTTAACCGCATCAGAACGTACTTTATTGATTGCCTCTTCAGACAAAGTCAGCACGATATTGTTGCCGTCCGGCAGCAGCGTGGCTTCAGGGAACAATTTTTGCAACTGAGGCAAGGCTTTTTGTACATCGGCAGCATCTTGCAGAGGCACGGTCAGACCGTTTTCAGTCTGATGCACCGTGCCGGTACGGATTTTTTCGCGGCGCAATTCGCGGCGGATGTCGCCGGAATAACGTTCAAACGTTTTCTGCATCGCGGCTTTCATGTCCACCTGCATGGTGAAATGCACGCCGCCGCGCAAGTCCAGACCCAGGAACATCGGATTGGCTTTGATTTTCGCCATCCACTCAGGGCTGTCTGCCAACAGGTTGAGCGCGGTAATATAGCCCTCGCCCAAAGTATTTTCGATGACGTCGCGCGCTTTCAATTGCGTTTCGGTATCTTTGAAACGCACTTTCAGCGAGTTGTCGACGATGAACATACCATCAGTCTGAATACCCGCCTGTTTCAGCGCGGCATCCACTTTAGACTGGGTTTGATCGTTGATCACGATGGCTTGTCGGTTGGTCGATACCTGTACAGCAGGCGTTTCACCGAAAAGGTTGGGCAGCGAGTAAACAGCCGCAACCACAATCGTGAACGCAATCAGCAGGTATTTCCATAAAGGATAACGGTTCATGGTAAACCTTTGCTTTATTTATAAAGGCAAACAGCCGCGCTCGGAAAATGAGGCGGCTTTTTGCAAAAAAACGGATTATTCGGCTTTCGCGGCAATCGCGTTGCGCTCAACTTCCACTTCGATTTTCGCACCTTGGCCGATGTCGACAGTGTAGAATTGCTCGCCGACTTTGGTCACGCGACCTTTGAAACCTGCCGCCAAAACGACTTTATCGCCGACTTTCAAAGCGGCCAACATCGCTTGGTGCGCTTTGAATTTCTTTTGTTGAGGACGCATAATCAGGAAGTAAAACACCACCATGATCAGCACTAAAGGGGCAAATTGAGCCACTGCTTGATTCATAATATATCCGTTCTTTCAAGTTTTAGATTAAGTAAAAAACTGCACACTGCAATCAAACACATTGGTTGGACTGCAAAATTGAGCTATTCTAAAGGCCGTCTGAAAAATTTCCAAGTATTTCCGTATTTATTAACCATATTTAGCAGTCTTTACGACTTGTCCGACACATACTGTTCCATGTTCAAAAAAATCCTTTGGCGCATCAGTACTCGCCTGCGCCGTTTGTTTGGCAAAAACGCCCGCACCGTATGGATTTCGCATCCGATATTCCTACAGCACCAGCCGGGGCCCAACCATCCCGACAGGCCCGAACGCATCAGCGCCATTCAAACCGCCTTAAAACAAGAAGGCATTTGGCGTCGCCTGCAAACCGCCGAAGCACCGGAAATCAAAGATGCGCAGCTGGCATTGGTCCACTCGCGCAACTATCTGCACGAGTTGGAAGCCGCCCAGCCGCTCCCCGGTAAAATCCACCGTATCGACGACGATACCGTCATCTGCCACGACTCCCTCCAAGCCGCCCGTTTTGCGGCCGGCGCCGTCGTCAAGGCAGTCGATATGGTGATGAACAAAAAGGCCTGGCATGCTTTTTGCGCCATCCGCCCGCCAGGCCACCATGCCCACAGCAACAGCGCCGGCGGCTTTTGCCTGATCAACAACGTTGCCGCCGGCGTGATGCACGCCATTGCCCAATACCGCCTGCAACGCATCGCCGTCATCGATTTTGACGTCCACTTCGGCGACGGTACGGCGGAGATTCTCCAAGACGATCCGCGCGTGATGTTTTTCAACCTGTTTGAAACCGACATCTTCCCCTTCCCTCAGGCGGAACAATACGCCGGCAATAAGAATATGCTGCATACGCCCCTAAAACCGGGCACAGGCAGCCGTATCTTCCGTACGACCATCCGCGAACAATGGCTGCCCAAGCTCACGGCCTTCCGCCCCGAGTTGGTGTTGCTTTCGGCAGGTTTTGACGGGCATAAACAAGACGAAACAGGCCGTCTGAACCTGCATGAAGCCGACTTTGCCTGGCTGACGCACAAAATCGTCCAAGCAACGGCAAGCTGCCAGGGACGCGTCGTTTCCGTACTGGAGGGCGGCTATACCTTGGAATCCATGTCTAAATCCGCCGCCGCCCACATCCGCGTATTGGCGGGCTTGAGCAAGGCCGACTACGTCATCGCCTACCAAAAACATTTGAAGCGCGGCAAAAGTAACAATCCTACACCATAACGCATTCAAACCATTGACCCCAGACCGTCTGAAAACAGATCATCCATTTCAGACGGCCTTTTTTTCATTTACAAACTTTAATTTGAGCAAAGACAAACCATTTCCATATTATCAGTAGTAAAATAACAAACATAAAACATATCAATAAAAATACTTCACACGCCACACTGCTTCCCTTTCCCCAATTGACCGTCTTTTTCAGACGGCCTCCACTTTAAAAAAGGAGCGTTACAATGAAAGCAGCACGTTTTTACAACAAAGGCGACATCCGTATCGAAGACATTCCCGAGCCAACCGTCGCTCCGGGTACTGTCGGCATCAATGTTGCTTGGTGCGGTATCTGCGGTACCGACCTGCACGAATTCATGGAAGGCCCGATTTTCATTCCGCCTTGCGGCCATCCGCACCCAATCTCCGGCGAGTCTGCGCCAGTAACTATGGGTCACGAGTTCTCCGGCGTGGTTTATGCCGTAGGCGAAGGCGTGGACGACATCAAAGTCGGCCAACACGTTGTGGTCGAACCCTACATCATCCGCGACGACGTACCGACCGGCGAAGGCAGCAACTACCACCTCTCCAAAGACATGAACTTCATCGGCTTGGGCGGCTGCGGTGGCGGCTTGTCTGAAAAAATCGCCGTCAAACGCCGTTGGGTGCACCCTATTTCCGACAAAATCCCATTAGACCAAGCTGCTTTGATTGAGCCTCTGTCTGTCGGCCACCATGCTTATGTACGCAGTGGCGCGAAAGAAGGCGACGTCGCATTGGTCGGCGGTGCAGGCCCAATCGGTTTGCTGTTGGCTGCCGTACTGAAAGCCAAAGGCATCAAAGTCATCATCACCGAATTGAGCAAAGCGCGCAAAGACAAAGCACGCGAAGCCGGTGTGGCCGACTACATCCTTGACCCGTCCGAAGTCGATGTCGTTGAAGAAGTGAAAAAACTGACCAACGGCGAAGGCGTAGATGTCGCATTCGAATGCACCAGCGTGAACAAAGTGCTGGACACCATGGTCGAAGCCTGCCGTCCGACTGCGAAAGTCGTCATCGTATCCATTTGGAGCCACCCCGCTACCATCAACGTCCACAGCGTTGTGATGAAAGAGCTGGACGTACGCGGTACCATCGCCTACTGCAACGACCACGCCGAAACCATCAAATTGGTTGAAGAAGGCAAAATCAACCTTGAGCCTTTCATCACCCAACGCATCAAACTGGACGAATTGATTTCCGAAGGCTTCGAGCGCTTGATCCACAACAACGAATCCGCAGTAAAAATCATTGTTAATCCTAATCTTTAATCCTAAGGCTTAAAGAATAAACAGGCCGTCTGAAACTTTTCAGACGGCCTGTTTACTTGATAATTTCCCGAATGGCCCAACTCTCTGCCAACTATTCACTTATCAAGAGCAAAATCTCATGAATCCAAAATATGCCCCACTCTTTCAAACATACACCCTCAATAACGGCGTAACCATCAAAAACCGCCTTGTCGTCGCCCCCATGACCCATTTCGGCTCACAAGCCGACGGTTTGATCAGCGACCAAGAGCGCACCTTCCTCAGCAACCGCGCAGGCGATATGGGCCTGTTTATCACTGCCGCCACTTTGGTTCAAAAAGACGGCAAAGCCTTTCACGGCCAACCTGAAGCCACAGGTGAACACTGCCTCGACAGCCTGAAAGAAACCGCACAAATCCTGCGACAACAAGGTACAAAAGCGATTTTGCAAATCCATCACGGCGGTTCCAAAGCCATTGATGACCTTTTGGACGGTCTCGACAAAATCAGCGCGTCCGCCAGCGAGGAAGAAGGTGCGCGTGAAGCGAGTGCCGCAGAAGTGGAAGAACTCATCGCTTCCTTCGCCCAAGCCGCCGATTTGGCGCTTCGCGCCGGTTTTGACGGCGTGGAAATCCACGGCGCGAACGGCTATTTAATCCAACAGTTTTACTCTGCCCAAAGCAACCGCCGCAACGACCAATGGGGCGGCAGCTTGGAAAACAGAATGCGCTTCCCACTGGCCGTTGTCGATGCCGTGGTTGCCGTCCGTGAAAAACACCAGCGCGACGACTTCATTATCGGCTACCGCTTCTCCCCCGAAGAACCGGGCGATGACGGCTTAACCATGACCGAAACCGGCGCACTGATTGACGCATTGGTACAAAAACCGCTGCAATATCTGCACGTTTCCCTGTGGGAATTTGATAAAAAAATCCGTCGCGGCGGCGATACCGCCCAAACCCGTATGCAGTTTATCCACGAACGCATCAACGGCAAACTGCCGCTTATCGGCGTGGGCAACCTGTTTACCGCCGACCAAATTTTGGCCGCCTATGAAACCGGCTGGGCAGAATTTATCGCCTTGGGCAAAACCGTGATGATTAATCCGCACATCGCCACGCAAATCCGCGAAGGCCGCGAAGCTGAAATTGAAACGCAACTCGACCCGACACGCGCCGACCATTACGGCCTCCCCGACACCTTGTGGGGATTTGCCTCCAGCGGTACGCAATCATGGCTGCCGCCGGTAAAAGGCGCGGAATGGAAACCGATGGATATTTAATCATCGATTCATAACCGAAGGCCGTCTGAAACTTTTCAGACGGCCTTTGGTTTGGTGCAAACATTGAATTATCAAGCATTTTTTTGTACAATTCCGCATCTTTCAATCTATTGCAGGGCGTGTTGCACACGCCCTTATTTTAGCCTGTTTCCCAACACCCATATCCTTCAGGCCGTCTGAAAAAGCGGCCTGAAACTTTTTGCAAAGAAAACCATGTCCCAAGAAATCCTCGACCAAGTGCGCCGCCGCCGCACGTTTGCCATCATCTCCCACCCTGACGCAGGTAAAACCACGCTGACCGAAAAACTGTTGCTGTTTTCAGGTGCGATTCAAAGCGCGGGTACGGTAAAAGGCAAGAAAACCGGCAAATTCGCCACTTCCGACTGGATGGAAATCGAGAAGCAGCGCGGCATTTCCGTGGCATCAAGCGTGATGCAGTTCGACTACAAAGACCACACCGTCAACCTCTTGGACACGCCGGGACACCAAGACTTCTCCGAAGACACCTACCGCGTATTGACCGCCGTTGACAGCGCCTTGATGGTCATCGACGCGGCCAAAGGCGTGGAAGCGCAAACCATCAAACTCTTGAACGTCTGCCGCCTGCGCAACACGCCGATTGTGACGTTCATGAACAAATACGACCGCGAAGTGCGCGACTCTTTGGAATTGCTGGACGAAGTGGAAAACATCCTGCAAATCCGCTGCGCGCCCGTCACCTGGCCAATCGGCATGGGCAAAAACTTCAAAGGCGTGTACCACATCCTGAACGATGAAATCTATCTCTTTGAAGCGGGCGGCGAGCGCCTGCCGCACGAGTTTGACATCATCAAAGGCATCGACAATCCTGAATTGGAACAACGCTTTCCGTTGGAAATCCAACAGTTGCGCGACGAAATCGAATTGGTGCAGGCCGCTTCCAACGAGTTCAATCTCGACGAATTTCTCGCCGGTGAGCTCACGCCCGTATTCTTCGGTTCGGCAATTAACAACTTCGGTATTCAGGAAATCCTCAATTCATTGATTGAATGGGCGCCTGCGCCGAAACCGCGCGATGCGACCGTGCGCATGGTCGAGCCGGACGAGCCGAAGTTTTCCGGATTTATCTTTAAAATCCAAGCCAATATGGACCCAAAACACCGCGACCGCATCGCCTTCTTGCGCGTCTGCTCCGGTAAATTCGAGCGCGGCATGAAGATGAAACACCTGCGCATCAACCGCGAAATCGCCGCCTCCAGCGTGGTAACCTTCATGTCGCACGACCGCGAGCTGGTGGAAGAAGCCTACGCCGGTGACATCATCGGTATCCCAAACCACGGCAACATCCAAATCGGCGACAGCTTCTCCGAAGGCGAACAACTGGCGTTCACCGGCATCCCATTCTTCGCGCCCGAACTGTTCCGCAGCGTCCGCATCAAAAACCCGCTGAAAATCAAGCAACTGCAAAAAGGTTTGCAACAGCTCGGCGAAGAAGGCGCGGTGCAGGTCTTCAAACCCATGAGCGGCGCAGATTTGATTTTGGGCGCGGTCGGCGTGTTGCAGTTTGAAGTCGTTACCTCGCGGCTGGCCAACGAATACGGCGTAGAAGCCGTGTTCGACAACGCATCCATCTGGTCGGCGCGCTGGGTATCGTGCGAAGACAAGAAAAAGCTGGCGGAGTTTGAAAAAGCCAACGCAGGCAATCTGGCGATAGACGCAGGCGGCAACCTCGCCTACCTCGCCCCTAACCGCGTCAACTTAAATCTGACGCAGGAACGCTGGCCGGACATCGTGTTCCACGAAACGCGCGAGCATTCGGTTAAACTGTAAAACGCAAAGGCCGTCTGAAACTTTCAGACGGCCTTTTTTCATTCGATATCAACCCAATAAATCCAAAGCAAACTTCCCAATGGTCAGACACAGCAGCAACATAAACCCGTAACGCAGCAGCTTAGTTCCGCCGCGTATTGCCAAGCGCGCGCCAACCACGCCGCCGCACAAATTCGCTACCGCCAACGGTATCGCCCATGCCCACACAACATGGCCTTGGGGGATAAAAAACGTCAGCGCGGCAAGATTGGTGGTCGAATTGATGACTTTCGCCGAAGCGTTCGCCGCTAAAAAATCATAGCCGTAAAAGCGGACGAACACGAAAGCCAGCAGGCTGCCCGTTCCCGGCCCGAAAATGCCGTCGTAAAACCCAATTAACGCACCGAAAAACAAGCCCCATAAAGTTTCGCGGCGCGTCAGCTTTTCAGTACGCACCGTCTGCCCCAAGTCTTTTTTCAAAAAAGTGTACAGACACATGGCAATCATGATGACCAACATTGCCGGCTTCATGTATTGCACGGGGAAATACACCACCGTTTTCGCGCCCAGATAGGAAGCGGCAAACGCCAACGCCGCGGCAGGCAGCAGCATTTTCCACGGCACGGGGATTCGGCGCAGGTATTGCCCCGTCGCGGTCAACGTGCCGCAGCAGGAAGCGAATTTATTGATGCCCATCACTGAAGCTACAGGCGTGGTATTTGGCAATAGGTTGAACAAGCCAGGAATCTGCAACAGCCCGCCGCCGCCAACCGCCGCGTCCATCAGCCCTGCGGCAAAACCGACCAACACCAGATAATAAAAAAACGAATCTGCAAGCATAATGTCCATCTCTAAAAAGCAAAGCGATTTTGCGCGTGTTTGCCCGACCTGACAACCTACAAGGCCGTCTGAAAACAAGAAGCCGACATCCTGTTTTCAGACGGCCTTTCTTTTTAAATTCAGCCACTAATAAGATTGCAGCTTGAAAATTTTTCCATTAAAATGCCGCCCCCTGTCTTTCCCGAACACAACATATTATGGAACATCCTACCCCGACCAAACACACGCCCCGCGACCGAATGGGCATCTTCGCGCATTTCATCTTCGCCAGCCGCTGGCTGCAACTGCCGATTTATCTGGGCTTGATTGTCGCCCAAGGCATTTACGCCTACAAATTCCTCAAATCCTTATGGCATTTGGTCACCAATCTCGGCATCATGGATGAAAACACCATCATGATGGCCGTGTTAAACCTGATTGACGTTGTGATGATTGCCAATCTGCTGACCATGGTCATTGTCGGCGGCTACGAAACCTTCGTTTCCCGCCTCCACGTTAACGAACACCCCGACCAGCCCGAATGGCTCAGCCATGTCAACGCATCGGTTTTGAAGGTTAAGCTGTCAATGTCTATCATCAGCATTTCCTCCATCCATCTGCTGCAAACCTTCCTCAACGCCGCCAACCTGACCGAAAAACAAATGATGTGGCAGTGCATTACCCACATCTGTTTCCTGATTTCCGCCCTCGCCATGGCGTTAACAGACAAAATCGTGTACAGCACGACACATAAAGCGCATTGATTTCAAAAACAATCAAAAGGCCGTCTGAAACCTTTTCAGACGGCCTTTTATTATTTGGCAATGTTTACCAGCTTATTGCTGACGCTTGTCCCACCAGGCAAACAAATTGCCCAAAATCGTTCCCGATACGGAGTGCCAAACGCAGGCAACGGCGGCGGCAACGGCAGACTCGGCATTACCGGGGAAAAATTTGGCGCTCAAACCAGTGGCAAGTCCGGCATTTTGTACGCCGACTTCGATGGCAAGGGTGCGTTTTTTAGCAGTATTCATGCCGGTTAACGCGCCGCTGTAATAGCCGAGGATATAGCCGCCGATGTTGTGTGCGGCGATGGCGAGTATCATGACCAAGGCGGATTCGGCGAAGCGGTGGCCGTGGACGGCCGCAACGCCGCCGACAATACACGCGAATGCGGCAACGGCAACAGCAGGCATAATCGCGCGCACGTCTTCAAACCAGTGTTTTTTGTGCAGCAAAATATTGGCCACCGAACCAATGACAACAGGCAAAAGCGTTACAAGCAGCATAAATTTGAACATGCCCCAGCCGTCCATTTCAACGGTTTGTCCGACCAAATAAGTCATCCACAGCGGTGTCATCACAGGCGCGAGGACGGTGGAAACCGTGGTCATGCCGACTGAAAAAGCAACATCGCCTTTAGCCAAAAAACTCATGATATTGGACGAAACGCCGCCCGGGCAGGTACCGACCAAAACCAAACCCAGCGTCAATCCGGGCGAAAGATTGAAGGCTTTGGCAATACCGATGGCAAGCAGGGGCATAATCGTGTATTGGGCGATTGCGCCGATAAAAATATCGAGCGGACGCTGCGCCAGAATTTGATAATCTTCTTTGCCCAAAGTCATGCCCATGCCGAGCATGATGATGCCGAGTACGACGACTTGCGTATCGCCTTTTACCCACGAAAAAGTGGCAGGTTCGATAAAGGCGATGATGGAGGCAAGAATGATGATCAGGGCGGTGAAGCGGGTCATTTGCCGACTGATAGCGGTCAGAAAGTTCATGTTTTTACTCCTTTGTATGTTCTTATCATGACAATAATTGCCATAATTTAACACATGTTAACTCTTTTGCGCAATGATAGTCACGAAACAGGAAACCCGACTCCAATAGTGTTTAAAAACAAACCAAACCTATTCCGCCTCATATCGACACAAAGGCCGTCTGAAACTTTTCAGACGGCCTTGTTTTATCTGTTCGTTATCGATTTATTCGATATTTTGAACCTGTTCGCGCATTTGTTCGATTAAGACTTTCAGTTCAACCGACGCTTGCGTGCACTCGGCGGCGATGGCTTTGCTGCCCAAAGTGTTGGCTTCGCGGTTGAGCTCCTGCATCAGAAAATCCAAACGTTTGCCTACGCTGCCCTTGCCTTCGGTAACGATGCGGCGCACTTCGGCGATATGGGTGCGCAAACGGCTGAATTCCTCATCCACATCGGATTTTTGGATGAATAAAGCAAATTCCTGTTGCAAGCGGTCGTTGTCGATATTGCCGACGGCTTCGGCCAAACGGGTTTTGACTTTGTCCATATGCGCCTGCAGCAGGCTGGGGAACAATTCGTTCAAAGCATCCACAATCTCTTCCATGCCGTCCAGACGTTGCAGCAGGTGCTCGCCCAGTTTTTTGCCTTCGCGTTTGCGGGCGGCTGCAAACTCTTTCAAAGCGCTGGTCAATAAATCTTTAACGCCTTTGGCCAAAGCTTCGGCATCTTCGCCCTGACCCGCCAAAACGCCGGGAAAACGCAAAACATCGGCCACGCTCAATTTGGCAAAATCATGCTCCTTACGCCAAGTTTTGTTCAAATGCGCCAGTTGGGCAACCAAATCCTGATTGACCTCCAAAGTCTGTCCGCCCGAAGAGGCATCCTGCAGCTGGATGCGGCATTCCAATTTACCGCGCGCCACGGCCGCGGCAATCTGCTCGCGCAACGCGCCTTCCAAATAGCGCAACTCTTCCGGCATACGGAATTGGACATCCAAATAACGATGGTTGACCGCGCGGATTTCCAAATTAATCCGCTTACCGCCACATTCGCCTGCGGCATTGGCAAAGCCGGTCATGCTGTGGATTTGAATATTTCGTCTTGTAGCCATGGTTTTACTCCGTTTCCAAATACGAGTGAAAGTACGGATACTATAACACACCCGACCGCCGATTTTCAGACGGCCTTTGCCGCCAAATTCCTCTATAATTCAAGGCAACCTGTTTTTTATTTCCCCAAAGGACCATCATGAGCGACTACACACGCACCGACCGCGCCGCCGACAGCCTGCGCAACATCAAAATCACCCCAAACTTTCTTCCCCACGCCGACGGCTCCTGCATCATCGAGTGCGGCAACACCAAAGTGATTTGCACCGCCTCCATCGACGAAAATGTCCCACCGTTCCTGCGTGGTAAAGAACAAGGCTGGGTAACGGCCGAATACGGTATGCTGCCTGCTTCCACTGCCTCCCGTATGCGCCGCGAGGCCGCCGCAGGCAAACAGTCCGGCCGCACACAAGAAATCCAACGCCTGATCGGTCGCTCGCTGCGCGCCGTCGTCGATATGGAAAAACTCGGCGAACGCCAAATCCTGATTGACTGCGACGTCATCCAAGCAGACGGCGGCACGCGTACCGCCTCTATTACCGGCGCCTACGTTGCCCTGCAAATCGCCGTGGACAAACTCCTTTCAGACGGCCTCATCAGCGAAAACCCCATCCGCGAAGCCGTTGCCGCCGTTTCCGCCGGCGCGGTGGGCGGCGTACCGCTTCTGGACTTAGACTATCCCGAAGACTCAGGCTGCGACAGCGACGTCAACATCATCATGACCGCATCCGGCAAAATCATCGAAATCCAAGGTACGGCCGAAGGCGCGCCGTTCAGCATCGAAGAATTGGGCAAACTCATTGCCCTCGCCCATAAAGGCATTGCCGAATTGGTCCAACACCAAAAGGCCGCCCTTTTGTCCCGATAAGCAGCAAGGCCGTCTGAAAGATTTCAGACGGCCTTTTTTAACCCCGTCCATTTATGCGCATTTACTCAAAAAAGCGCGTCCCATCCTTGAATTTCATGTAAAAAATAGTAATAATAACCCTTTTCCCAGCAAACCAAGCTGCCCGACAAACCCCACAAGAAAGCACGAAACATGGCGTTAATCGTACATAAATACGGCGGCACATCAGTAGGCTCGCCCGAACGCATCAAAAACGTAGCCAAACGTGTCGCCAAAGCCCGCGCCGAAGGACACGACATCGTAGTCGTCGTATCCGCCATGAGCGGCGAAACCAACCGACTGGTCGCCCTGGCGCACGAAATGCAAGAACATCCCGATCCGCGCGAGCTGGACGTCGTCCTTGCCACCGGCGAACAAGTAACCATCGGCCTGCTGGCCATGGCCCTGAAAGACATCGGCGTTGACGCCAAGAGCTACACCGGCTGGCAGGTTGCCCTCAAAACCGACACTTCCCACACCAAAGCCCGCATCGAAAGCATCGATGACGAAAAAATGCGTGCCGACCTCGCCGAGGGCAAAGTCGTTATCGTAGCCGGTTTCCAAGGCATCAGCAGCGAAGGCAATATCTCAACCCTCGGCCGCGGTGGCTCCGACACCTCCGCCGTTGCACTTGCCGCAGCCCTCAAAGCCGACGAATGCCAAATTTATACCGACGTAGACGGCGTTTACACTACCGATCCGCGCGTCGTACCCGAAGCACGCCGCATGGACACGATCACATTCGAAGAAATGATCGAATTGGCCAGCCTCGGCTCAAAAGTTTTACAAATCCGCTCCGTAGAATTCGCCGGAAAATACAAAGTGCGCCTGCGCGTACTCAGCAGCCTGCAAGAAGGCGGCGACGGCACCCTGATTACCTTTGAAGAGGACGACAACATGGAAAGAGCAGCCGTAACCGGTATCGCATTCGACAAAAACCAAGCCCGTATCAACGTACGCGGCGTACCCGACAAACCCGGCGTTGCCTACCAAATCCTCGGCGCAGTTGCCGATGCCAACATCGAAGTCGACATGATCATCCAAAATGTCGGCAGCGAAGGCACAACCGACTTCTCCTTCACCGTACCGCGCAGCGACTACAAACAAACCATCGAAATCCTGCAACAACGTCAAGACAGCATCGGCGCAGCCTACATCGACGGCGACGACACCGTATGCAAAGTCTCCGCAGTCGGCTTGGGCATGCGTTCACACGTCGGCGTAGCCGCCAAAATCTTCCGCACCCTCGCAGAAGAAGGCATCAACATCCAAATGATTTCAACTTCCGAAATCAAAGTATCCGTCCTGATTGACGAAAAATACATGGAACTGGCCACCCGCGTTCTGCATAAAGCATTCGACTTGGGCAACTAATTCCAGCCAATCAAAAGGCCGTCTGAAACTTATTGTTTCAGACGGCCTTTTTTTATTCCTATCGCATCAACCAACAATATCCTAATAAAAAAATCTACTTTAGTTCAAAACAGCATAGCCAACCTTATTACCCTTGTTAATTTCATTATACATTCAAAAATTTATAACCATCCATCTTTGCCGTTTAATTCCAAAAACATACCACTTAACCTAATTTATGAAAAATAAACAAATTTGTAATAAAATAGAACAAATTTGTAATAAAATAGAACAAAAGTACAAATAATTATCTACACTCATCAATAAAAACAAATTTTCCCGTTTCCCCTAACTTAAGAAGGAATCCTAATATGAACGTATTAAACAAATTCGGTATGCTGATCTTGACCGCTTCCCTACTGGCAGCCTGCGGCGACTCCAGCAATAAAGGCAGCAGCGACAAACCGGCAGAACAAGTTGCCCAAAGCGAATCTAGCCCGGCCAACAAATACGAAAAAGCCCTGAGTGAATTCCCGGAAGCAGATCCTAAACTGGCCGAGCCTATCGTTATTTCCGATAAAAAATCTCCAGACGGTCTTGCCGAATTGCAAAAATTCAATAACTTCATTACTGGTGAGGAAGCTCAAAAAATTGGTCGAATAGGTCAAGAATTGCAACAGTTGGCTAGACAGAATAAAGAAGCCGAGACTATCGAGCAGATAAAAAAACTGACTGCCGCACTGGAACAATTCCATCAAAGTGCAGCTGCTATTGATATCAAAGATCCTGAAATCAAAGCAGTTTTAGATCGAACTGTGCAAGTCAACAGTACAATTAATGAGTTTATGATTTATGGAAGCAAGTATGCTTCTGAACTGACTATCGATAGTAAAGATAAAGAAGCAGTCAAATTTGCCAAAGATTTCCAAGACAAATCTCAAAAATTGCAAGAAACCCTGCGTACAGCCAATCAAGAATTACAAAAAGCAGCCGAAGCTTTAAGCAAAAAATACGCCCAATAAGCCTATTGTTTCCGATAAATAGCGGTGGTATCGGCAATATCGATACCACCTTTCCAAACCCTAAGTCAGGTTGAACACAATGAACAATCTTAATCCTTCACTCCCCTGCCCACACTGCCATGCCCCGATCCAAGGCGGATTGGTTAAAGGTTTGGCCGCAGTCAAAGAATGCCCTTCCTGCCATAAAAAAGTCAAATTCAAAAAGCCGCCTGTTGGCGAATATTTCAAAGCTTTGCTGAAACCTTTCGCTATTTTTGTAGTAGTTGTCTGTATCGTAGCGGCAATACTGATCAGCCTGTTTGGTACATTCCCCCCATATATCAGTACGGCATTAGTTATAGGCTTTCTTGTCTACTATATTATCCCGATTCAAAACAAACTTTCATCTTTTGAAAAAGACGAATAAACATATACTTTGCCCATCCGACCCGCTTTTCCGGATGGGCAATGCCTTATACAGCCCGATAAAAAAATAATGAAACCGTCCCCATTCTCTTGTCCTCATTGTTCCAATCCGATTCGGGGTAGTGCATTCAAAGGACTGAAAAGCATTAAAGAGTGCCCGACCTGCCACAAAAAAGTCCGCTATAAGCAGCCGACTGCAAAAGAAATCCGCCAAGCGACATGGAAAAAGAGCGTTATTTTCCTTGCCCTGCTGACATTATACCTTGCCTTTCTAATTGCACTATTGCGCGCAGATATTCCTTTTACGTATCTTATCCTCCCTATCATGATCTATTTGGTTGCAGTCTTCCAGCCTGCCATTATCAAGCTTTCTTCATTTGAGAAAGACGAATAGCCTGCTTTCAGACGGCCATTACCTTCAATGACAAGGTTTGGCCGATACCGATTTTAATCCTTATCCCCGATATTCTATCCAAGGCTTTTATTACATGAAACGTCCAATCCCTGTTACCATCGCCACCGTTCTCTATTTCATCCTAACTGCCCTTACTTGCTTTACCACCGTTGCTCTTGCAATTTATTCGGGCGATTTACTGATAGAGGGTGCAGCCTTAGCATTCCCTTTCCTGCCTTGGTGGCTGTCTATGCCCCTATACTTCATACTCCTTTCCTTGCCGGTATTTATTGCCGTCGGTCTGCTTTCAGGCAACCGTTCTGCCCGTTGGCTGGCTGTTGTGTTGGCGGCCGCTTCGTTGATCATGGTGTATAGCGATATGGCGAGCTATAGTTCCCAACAAATCATTATTCAATCCATACTCCACCTTGTTTTGCTGCTCCTCATCTTCAATCCGGTATCCAACCGCTATTTCGCCAGCGCGGCCGCAAAAACCTAATTCTGAACCATGGGATTTTGACTTCAAAAAACTTAAGGCCGTCTGAAACCCTTGCCCTTACGCAAATCTTTTTCAGAAAGCCATAAAATAGAATGGCAGACGGCCTTTCATACAATCAATAATGCGTTTCTCTTAGCAGCTTTAAATACCAAACTGTAAGCAAACAAACCCATGAAATCCGGTTTTCCTATTTTCTTTATCCTGCTCAACTTATTCTTCATCCTTTATTTGCCACGCAAACTATCCATATGGGTCCGTCTTGCGCTTTACCTGTCTATCGGTGGGCTGTTTTATTTATGGATGTCCAACAAATCTGCCCTAACCTCCCTATTTGCACACACCCTGTCATTGCAGCCATTCGACGTATTTCATGAGACAATCGGTTTTTCATTATTGGTTACTATCTTCCTCAATCTGTTTGACTTGCTTACCGTACCTTTGATTGTCCGTTTCCCTAACTTAATCCTCAAAAATCCCCAACACCACCATCAGTCTGTTCAATGGTATCTTGCCAATACTTCCCTTTTCGAACGCTTTTTCCACTATTTCTACGCTTTCTGCTGTTGCCTCATATTTTATGGCATATGGCATGAAGCCTTCCGATAATCAATCTAAAAAACAAAGGGACATCATCAAAATGTCCCTTTGTTTATATTCAGACGGCCTTGAATATCTTCAAAACTCAATCCTTTCCTTCTCTCGAAAAATGCTCAATCTCAAATCCGCTCTGACGATAAGCTCGGAAACGGTCTCGGGCTTCGGCCAAATCTTCTAAGCTGTTGCCCACAATTTCAAGGATACGGTTTGGAATGGCCGGGGCTTGGCTCCAGAAATCGGCAGACAGGTTTAAAACCGTGCAATCTTTCGGAATATTCGGCAGTGCATTTCCAAACGCAAGCAATACCGGCGTTTCAGACGGCATGGGGTCGGTAGGCAGCCAGACTTCATGCGGAATAAAGCTTTCGGGAATCTGCTGCCACAAATCAATGTCGAGTTGCTGCACTGCCGCGGCAGAATCCGACCACACCAAAATCTGCCCGCCATCGCGTATAGCGCGCGCAATCAGGCGGCAGGCAAAGGCGGCCGGTCGGGCGACGTGTGTATAAAAAGTGGCTTTAGGCATGGCGTATTCTTTCGTTTAGGCAATGGATTTGCCGTTTTCAGACGGCCTTTTTGGTTTTCAACAATCTCAAGGCATTACCCAACACCAGCAGCGAGCTGAAACTCATGCCGAGCGCGGCGATCCAAGGGGTCACGTAACCAAATACGGCCAGCGGAACGGCAACCAGATTGTATGCGCTCGCCCAAGTCAGGTTTTGGCGGATGATTTGATGGGTGCGGCGTGCCTGTTCCATCATCACGGGCAAAACATTCAAATCGTCATTGAGCAAAACCACATCGGCACCGTCTCGCGCCACATCGGCACTCGTGGCCACGGCGGCCGACACGTCGGCTTGGGCGAGGACGGGGGCGTCGTTGATACCGTCGCCGATCATCATAACTTTACGCCCTTGTTTTTGCAGATTTTCCACATAGGCCAACTTGTCTTCAGGCGTGGCTTCGGCACGATAGGCATCCAAGCCTAGCTCTTGCGCAACTTGGGCGACGGCAGCCTGTCGGTCGCCGCTTAAAAGGTGCAGACGGATGCCGTGCTGTTTCAGGTTTTGCAACATTTCGGCGGCGCTGTCTTTGATTTGGTCTTCCAGCAAAAAGGCCGTCTGAAAACCTCTTTGATTGCCCAAGAAAATAATGCCGCCCGTGTGGTCGATATGGGCAAATGTTTCGGGCAGATTACCGGCGATTTCCGAAACAAACGCTGCTTTGCCCAAAGCCCAAACTTGGGTTTCGCCATCCAATTCGATTTGCGCGCTGACACCGTGTCCAATGCGGTTGACCCGTTGCTGCACTTTCACATCAAGCGCGGATACAGGGCCGTCTGAAAGCATATGGTTCAAAATGGCACGGGCGATGGGGTGTTCGGATTGCTGCTCCAATGCTTGGGCAACGGCAAGGGCTTGGGCTTCGTTCGGACGGCCTGCGGACAACATCCGGCTGACGGAAAGCTGCCCTTTGGTCAGCGTACCGGTTTTGTCGAACACGACATCGTCAATTTGGGCAAGGGTTTCCAAACTTTGTTTGCCGCTGATGAGAATGCCGTCTTTGGCCAGCGCACCGGTCGAAGCGGCCAGCGCGGTCGGAGTCGCGAGCGACAAGGCGCACGGGCAGGTAATGACCAGCAGGGCGACGGTAATCCACAAGGCGGTGTGCGCGTCGGCATACCAAGCCCAGCCGATAAAAACGGGAATAGCAAGCAAGAGTTCGCCAAACACAAAACTGGACGCGTATTTTTCGGCCAACTCGGCGGCACGCGGTTTTTGCGCCAGCGCACGGTCGAGCAGTTTGACGATATGGGACAGGCGCGTGTTGCCGCCGGTATGGTCGGTGCGGATGATTAAAGGGCTGCTGGTGTTGAGCGTGCCGGCGGTTACTTTTTCAGACGGCCTTTTCACGATAGGCAAACTTTCACCGGTCAACATGGCTTCGTTGACTTCGCTCTCGCCGGACAAAACCGTACCGTCCACCGGAATGACTTCGCCGGGCTTCACAACAATCGTATCGCCGATATTGAGGCGGACGACTGCGGCTTCCTCGATGGCTTCGCTTTCCGGATAAGCCGGCAAACGGTGGCAAAATGCCGGAACCAGTTTGACCAACCGCTCCGCCGCATCGCCTGCTTTGCGTCGGGCAATCTGTTCCATAAAACGCCCGCCCAACAGGAAAAACAGCAGCATGGCGATGGATTCAAAATACATGCCTTGCCCTGCGTTGGTGGCCAGGCTGTAAATACCGGCGATAAAGGTCATCACAATGGCAATGGCAATCGGCGTATCCATGCCGACACGGCGGTTTTTCCAGTCGCGCCATGCGCCGCGGTAAAACGGCAACGCGCTGTAAAACACAACGGGCAACACCATCAAAAAGCCGCCCCAATGCAGGATTTCCAAATAAAGCGGCTCGATGTCGCCGCCGTAAAAATAAGTCGGCAGGGCAAACATCATCGTCTGCATCATGCCCAGACCGGCCACGGCCAATCTGACGATAAACTGCTTGCGCTCTTTCTGCGCCTGCGCTTCGATTTTTTGTGCATCATAAGGCGCGGCGGTATAACCGGTTTGGCGGATTTTCAGCAAAATATCCGACAATTCGATGTGGGCGCTGTCCCACACCACGCGGCAGCGGTGGGTACTGTAATTCAAATCCACACGCACCACGCCCTTCATGCGCAACAACTGCTGCTCAATCAGCCACACACACGCGGCGCAGGTAATGCCGCCCAGCATCAACACCGCCTCGCGTTCATCCCCAACGCCTACCTCGACAAAATCCGCCTGCACTTCAGGCAAATCGTACAGCTTTAATTGCGACAACACTTCCGGCGGCGGCAATTCGGATTTTTCCGCGTCGGCGGTACGCTGTTTGTAATAATTGCCCAAACCGGCATCAATAATGCTCTGCGCCACTGCTTGGCAGCCGGCGCAGCAGGTTTCGTGTTCTTCGTCTTCAAAACGAACCGTCAGATGCAGATGCTCGGGGACTTCAAGTCCGCAATGAAAGCAGTTTTTTTGGGAGTGTGTGGGAGATGTCATCATGTGTTCGATTTATTTTTCAGACGGCCTGAAACAACCGTCCCTGGGTGTTACATTTTAGCAAAAAGCGTTTTTCCGCCTCTTTTCATTCAATTTTGAATTAACAGGCTGTCGGATTTTATAAAAAATATGGAAAACAAAGTATTGACCGTTCATCAAACGATGAACGGTAATATATAAATACCGTTTATCTTTAAAAACTTCCGATTATTTTAATGTAAAAATGGAACTTTTTTAAAAATCCCGATACATTCTTTGTTGACCTCAATCCATTTAAGCAGCATACTTTAGGCATTCCGCGAAGACGGAAATCAAAAAACACACATTTACTTATAAAACTAACTTATTGGGAAACCTCACCATGATTGATCGCCTTATGCCTATTTTTGCCGTTATCGGCATTTTGTCCAGCACCGTATACCTGAGCCTCGCCGCTTGGATGCTTTACGAAAGCGTGTTCAAAAAGAAAAGCCCTCTGTCGGCATAATCCTCAGATTTAGAATTTTACGGTAAGGCCGTCTGAAGATTCAGACGGCCTTGTTTCATTCCATACTATCAAGCATTCGGCTGTACGGCCAATTCAATCATCGCTTCGCGCAAACCGTCCAAGCCCAAACTTTCGGCAACGGAAACATTCACGCCGACTGCCTGTCCGGAATTGTCGCGCAAAATGCCTGCTTCACGCATACCCGACGGCAGTAAATCGATTTTGTTGTACACCACCAATTGCGGAATTTCATGCGCGCCGATTTCTTCTAAGACGTCGTTGACATCATCCATCTGCCGTTCAAAATCGGGATTGGACGCATCAACGACGTGCAGCAGCACATCCGCCATCGCCGTCTCTTCCAAAGTAGCGGAAAACGCCGACACCAGCTTGTGCGGCAAATCGCGGACGAAGCCGACGGTATCGGTCAAAATCACGCTCGCCTCGTGCGACAGAAAAAGCCGGCGTGCAGTGGTATCCAAGGTGGCGAACAACTGGTCTTTCGCCAATACGTCTGCTTTAGTCAAACGGTTAAACAGGCTGGATTTTCCGGCATTGGTATAGCCGACGATGGCAAAGGTTTTCAGACGGCCGCTCATGCGCGATTTGCGGCGCGTGGCACGTTGTTTGCGGACATCGGTAAGCTGTTTTTTCAATGCCGTAATTTTTTGTCCGATTAAACGGCGGTCGGTTTCCAACTGGGTTTCGCCCGGCCCTTTCAAGCCGATACCGCCCTTCTGACTTTGCAGGTGTCCATAACCGCGCACCAGCCGTCCGCTCAAGTGGTTCAACTGAGCCAGCTCTACCTGCAACTTACCTTCCTGCGATTGGGCGCGTTTGGCAAAAATCGCCAAAATCAAACCCACTCTGTCGAGGACGCGGCATTGAAGCTCTTTTTCCAGATTACGCTCTTGTGTCGGCGTGAGTTCGTGGTTGAACACAACCAGCCCGACATCATACTGCTTAACCGCTGCCGCCAATTCTTCCGCCTTGCCCGTACCGACAAACAAAGCCGGATGCGGTTTGTCGCGGCGTGAAGTTTCGATAGAAACCAAATCGCCGCCGGCCGCGCCCACCAATTCTGCCGCTTCGGTCAAGGCCGTCTGAAAGCCGCGCTCGCGCGTTTCGTTTGCGCCGGAATAGTCCGCCGTCAACATCACGCCGACCAAGAGGACGCGTTCGGGCTTTTCCAAAGATTTATCGACGGAAAACAGATTGCGCTTGCTCAAAAAATTTCCTTTCAGACGGCCTGACAGCTGGGTCAAAGTCCTGATTAACGGTTTTTCAAAATATCGGCAAAATATTCGGTTACTTCCGCCAAACGTCCGCCCTGCACGGCATAAGGCTGCATGACGGCCACCAGCTGCTCCAACACTTCGCGCGTTTCGGTTTGCGCGTGTTCGCGGTAGAGCCACATATTTTGCATGGTCACCGTGGTCAATGCCTCGCGCACATTCAGCAAGAGCAAGTGACGGCAAGACTCATAGCCTTGACGCAAATCGCCGGCCGCATAGGCGGTAACCGACAATTCATAGTCGATGTCCAAATGATAAACATTGTTTTGGACAAAAAGAATATCGTCTGTCGGGAACGGAATGCGTTTCGCCATCAGGCCGATTGCATGGGAAATACGGTATTTCCCTTCCTGACGCAGCATGGTTTGCGCAAGATAGAGACACTCGGCACGGCGCGGGTTGTAATCGTAGCCTGCCAGCCAAGTCGCCAAGGCTTCATCGCGTTTGCCCATTAATTTGTAGCACTCGCCCAGCTGTTGGTAAGAAACCGTCACTTCCTCGATCCAACCGCCCAACTCGATGCGTTTTTTAAACCATTCGCTCGCGCGCTCGGGCATATCGGAATCCCAATAAGAACGCGCCGCATAAAAGGCGTAACGCGGTTTCAGGTCTTCATCTTCGGGGCTGTAAAACGCTTTTTCCAAAGAAACGGCGTCAAGCAGGTATTTGTTCGCCATGTTGCTGCGCGCGCCGAAACGGCCGCTGAGAACCATATAGTCGCCATGAAGCGTGGCTTCGCTGGTATCTTGTTTATCGGTTTCAATAAATTCGTGCAACACGCCGCGCCAGTAGAATGTGCCGTCATTGCGCAACAACAGCGGACGGTAATAAATCACGCTGCCCGTAGCATTTCTCATGCGGAGGCGGTAGCGGTCGGCGGTCAGCTCGGGCAATTCCAATTTGCCTTCAAAGCGGTCGTCCGCATCAAAAATCAACACGTAATCGGTTTTACCTTTTGCGTGTTTCAAAGCCTGATTGCGGTTGTATGCAAAATTTTGCCAACCATCATGATGAATCTCGCCCGCGATGCCCTTTGCATCGAAAAAGCGGCGGATCACGCCGACGGTATCATCGGTCGAGCCGGTATCGCTGATGACATAGTAGTCAAGTTTGATGTGGTCGGTGATGTTGGCCAGTGTTTCTTCGATGATTGCCGCTTCGTTTTTGACAATCATATTCAAGCAGATGGTTTGGGACATTTTCAATAGCCGTATTGGTTTGGAAAGGTATTATTTTACTTTAGCATCTTGTTTTTTGCACACAAAATACTCAGGCCGTCTGAAGATTGCCTTTCAGACGGCCTGAAGTTGATTTTGCCTTATCTTTTTTCCTGACGGCGTATCAGATACACCGCCAACAGTGCAAACAAAACCGTCGGCAATGCACCGGCCAAAAACGGCGGCACGCCGTACAACTGGCTGGTAAAGCCGAAGAGCCGTCCGGCAAAGTGGAACAACAAACCGAGGCAGATACCGCCGAAGAGTTTCAAGCCCATATTGCCATGGCGCGTGGTTTGCGGCGTAAAGGCGAAGGCAACAAGCGCCATCACCCATGCGGCAATAGGATACACCAGCTTGCGCCACCATGCGATGGCATAGACTTGGGTATTTTGGTTGTTTTTTTCCAGATGGTCGATATAAGTGGTCAATTCGCCGACAGACATTTGGTCGGGCTTGACGAGCAATACGTCCATCAGGTTGCGTTTGACGGAAATCGGCCAGTTTTCTTCGGCGGCGGTGGAAACCTCGACTTTATCTTCGCCCAATATGCTGCGGCGGATATTTTTCAACTGCCAGCTGCCATCAGGATTCAAAACGGCGGATTCTGCTTCTGCCGCTTGGGTCAGTTCGTTTTTATCGTTGCGCTCCCAAATTTTGATGCCCAAAAGCGTATGGTCGGGCAACATTTCGCGCACGTTGATGATGCTGTTTTTTTCTTTCAGCCAAAGGCCGGTATTGCCGGTGCTGATTTTGCCGTTGATGGCAGCGGCTTTAATGTTTTCGGCTTTTTGGCTCAGCGTGGGGGCAACCCATTCGCCAAGTGCAACGGTGGCAATGGCGAAAATCAAACCGAACTGCGACAGAATCAACAGCAACTTTTTGGTGCTCATGCCACTGGCTTTGATAACGGTCAGTTCGCTGCCGGAAGCCAGTTGGCTGAGGGAAATCAGGCCGCCGATCAAAACGGCAAGCGGCATCAATTCATAGGCGCGCGCAGGCATCTGCATTAAAACATACTGCCCCAATTTTGCGCCGTTATAGCTGCCTTTTCCAAGATCACCGACTTCGTTGATGATTTCAAAAAAGCTGTACAAAGCGAGGAAGGCAAGGAGGGCGTAAACCGCCATAACCGCCATTTGACGGATGATGTAACGTGAAATCAGGTTCATTTTCCGCCTTTCAATGTCAGACTTTTGCCAACCGCCTGCCAGAAGGGTTGGCTAGGCATACTGCGCACGCGCAGCAGGACGACGGCAATCACAAACATGATGATGTGCATGGGCAGCAGTCCGAGCCAGAAATGGATTTTGCCGTCTTCCACGGCATTGCGCAGGAAGGTCAGCCCGTTTTGGTAAACCAAAAACAAACCGATGGCAATCAAGATATTGTAAGTATGGCCGCTGCGCGGATTGAAATAGGAAAGCGGCACAGCAAGCAGGCACAGCAACAAAACGCTGACGGTCAGCGAAATGCGCCACATCAATTCTGCTTGGTGTTGGGGATTGCTGCTACCAATCAGTTGGGCGGTCGGAATGGTACGGCGGTGTGAAACAGGGTCGATAAGTTTGGGCGTGGTGCTGACAATCAGGCTGAGGTTTTGGAAGGAAACGCGGTTGTAGTCGGCTTTGCCGGGCGTACCGCTGTAACGGTAGCCGTCGCGCAATTCAAGCGTGCGTTTGTTGTCGGTCAGCGAAAAATTGCCCTCTTTGGCAAAAACGATGTTGTCGTTGCCGTTTTTATCCTGCTCGCGCAGGAACAGGTTTTTCATGATGCCGGATTCGGTATCGAAGGTTTCGACAAAATAAACCCTGCCGTTGCGCTTGCCCAAGTTATTAAACTCGCCGGCTTCCACCAAAGACAATTCCTGCTTCTGCTTCAAAATTTCGGCATATTCACGACTGCGCAACTCTGCCCACGGCATCACCCAAAGCTGCATGACGGCAATCAAAATGGCAAACGGCACGGCAAACTGCATGACCGGGCGTATCCATTGTTTCAACGCCAATCCGCAGGAGAGCCAGACCAACATTTCGCTGTCGCGCCAGTAGCGGGTCAATACGGTCAACGTACTGATAAATGCGGTCAACACCAGCAAAAGCGGCGTCATGCCGATGACCCAGAAGCCGACCAAGGCCAACACAGCATCGATGGCGACACGCCCGTCGGCTGCGCGGCCAAGCAGGTTGATCGCCTGCGTGGACACCAATACCGCCAAGAGGACGACAAAGATGCCGACGGCGGTAAAGGAAAGTTCTTTAATAAAGTTTCTTTGGTAAATCATAAGATTGAGCGTGGTATACGGTTTATGGGAAACCCATATTTATTCATAAGGCTTCAGACGGCATGACACAAATGGAGTACAATGATTTTCATCTGTTCGGACGGTTGGTCAACAGGCCGTCTGAATAACCGACAACCGTTCCAATCAGGAGAATAAACGTGAAATTTAGCACAAAAGCCGAAACTTTGCAGGCTCAACAGGCAGGTGCGCAATTATTTGTCTGCGCCGAAGCATCGCAACTGAGCAACCCGACTGCCCTCGCCCTCTTCGCTTCCCTTGAAGAAGGTCAAAATTTCGCCGACACCAAAATCCCGACGGACAACGGTTTGCAAGCCATTGCCGTCGCCCGCCTCGAAAAAACCGACCGCGCCGCATTGAACAAAGCCGCAGCCGAAGCCGCCAAATGGGCGCAAAACCAAGAAACGGTCAATGCGGACATCCATGCCTTCGATGAAGCGCAAGCCGCCGCCGTTGCCGAAGCTTTTGCCATCGCGTTCGGCAACGCCGCCTACCGTTTCGATCGCTATAAAAAAGAAGCCAAGCCCGCCAAATTCTCGCAAGCCGTGTTCCACACCGCACACGAAGCCGCCGTCAAAGAAGCCCTGCGCGTCGCCGAAGCGCAGGTTTACGGACAAAGCCTCTGCCGAGACTTGGGCAATGCTGCCCCCAACGAATGCACGCCCGAATTTTTAGCGCGTACCGCCAAAGCCGAAGCCGAAAAACTGGGCGCACACGCCAAAATCATTGAAAAAGACTACATCAAAGAAAACATGGGTTCGTTCTGGTCTGTCGCCAAAGGCAGCGTCGAAGACCCATATTTGGTCGAACTGAGCTATTTCGGCGCGGCCGACAAAGAAGCCGCGCCTGTGGTATTGGTCGGCAAAGGCATTACCTTCGACACCGGCGGCATTTCCCTCAAACCCGGCCTGAACATGGACGAAATGAAGTTCGACATGTGTGGCGCGGCAACCGTCATCAGTACCTTCTGCGCCGCCGTCAAACTACAACTGCCGATCAACCTGATTGCCGTCGTCGCCACCTGCGAAAACATGCCTTCCGGCGCAGCCAACAAACCGGGCGACGTCGTGAAAAGCATGAAAGGCTTGACCATCGAAGTGTTGAACACCGATGCCGAAGGCCGTCTGATTTTGTGCGACGCGCTCACTTACGCCGAACAATTCAAACCCAAAGCCGTCATCGATGTCGCCACCCTGACCGGCGCGTGCATCATCGCCTTGGGTCATGACGTCAGCGGCGTGATGGGCAACAACCAGGATTTGGTCGACAGCCTGCTGGCCGCTTCCCGCAACGTGGACGACAAAGCATGGCAACTGCCGCTCTTTGAAACCTACAAAGACCAACTCAAATCCAACTTCGCCGACATTCCAAACATCGGCACGCCCGGTGCAGGCACGATTACCGCCGCTACCTTCCTGTCTTACTTTACCGAAGACTATCCATGGGCACACCTCGACATCGCGGGTACGGCATGGAAATCCGGCGGTGAAAAAGGCGCGACCGGCCGCCCTGTTCCTTTATTGCTGAACTATCTGCGCAACGTGAAATAAATCTTGGGGGAAGCCTGCGGGGTTAATCGTTTCAACCCCGCAGGCCGTCTGAAAACGGAATCCGCATTATCTGACTCAACCTGACAAACGGAGAACCGCCATGAAACCGCTATTTGCCGCATTATCTGCCGCCCTTCTGCTCGGCACATCTCTAAACGCTCAAGCCGCCGAACAAACCACCCCCACCGACCGCAGCATCCAAGTGTACAAAAAAGCCGACTTAGCAGAATGGAACCGCGAAAACGCAGCCGGAGGCCAAGGCCCGTTGCTCGGCAGCTTTGCCTTCACGCGCCATCAAACCGCCGACCAAGACGCATTTAAAGAAATCGGCTGGCTTACATTACCGCCGGGTGCTTCTATCGGCCAACACAAACACACCGGCAATGAAGATGTTTACATCATCGTATCCGGCAAAGGTCTGTTTACCGACAGCGAAGGCAAACAAACCGAAGTCGGCGCAGGGGACATTACCATCGCCCGCCCCGGCCAGTCCCATGCATTGAAAAATATCGGCAAAAAGCCGTTGGTATTCTTGGATTTGATTGCAGAGACCGCTGGCGCTAAAGCCGCCGAAACCAAGTAATACTTCCAATGGAAGCAAACTATCTGCCGTGATTTTCTGTCTTACTAGAACTAGGCAGCAGAGAGATTGTTCCGTTTTCATTTAAACCTGCATACAAGCCAAAGGCCGTCTGAAAACCACGCTTCGTTTTCAAACGGCCTTTTTTCTCAAAAATCTTATCATATTAATAATGAAATGTTATATAATAACAGCCTTTCGAAATATGATGAGAAACTAAAATGACACAAACCACACTCAAACCCATTGTTTTATCTATTCTTTTAATCAGCGCCCCTATCCTCTCCCAAGCGCATGAAACCGAGCAGTCGGTTGACTTGGACGAGGTTACCGTCGTCGGTAAAAGCCGTCCGCGCGCCACTTCGGGGCTGCTGCACGCTTCGACCGCCTCCGACAAAATCATCTCCGGCGATACCTTGCGCCAAAAAGCCGTCAACTTGGGCGATGCTTTGGACGGCGTACCGGGCATTCATGCCTCGCAATACGGCGGCGGCGCGTCCGCGCCTGTGATACGCGGTCAAACAGGCAGACGGATTAAAGTGTTGAACCATCACGGCGAAACGGGCGACATGGCGGACTTCTCGCCAGACCATGCCCTGATGGTGGACAGCGCCTTGTCGCAACAGGTCGAAATCCTGCGCGGCCCGGTTACGCTCTTGTACAGCTCGGGCAATGTGGCCGGTTTGGTCGACGTTGCCGATGGCAAAATCCCCGAAAAAATGCCTGAAAACGGCGTATCGGGTGAAGCCGGATTACGTTTGAGCAGCGGCAATTTGGAAAAACTGACGTCCGCAGGCATCAATATCGGCTTGGGCAAAAACTTTGTGCTGCATACCGAAGGCTTGTATCGAAAATCGGGCGATTACGCCGTACCGCGCTATTACAAAGAAGAAGGCCGTCTGAAACGACTGCCAGACAGCCATGCCGATTCAAAAACCAGCAGCATCGGGCTGTCTTGGGTTGGGGATAAAGGTTTCCTCGGCGTAGCGTACAGCGACCGTCGCGACCAATACGGCCTGCCTGCCCACAGCCATCTCTACGACGACTGCCACGCCGACATCATCTGGCAGAAGAGTTTGATTAACAAACGCTATTTGCAGCTTTATCCGCACCTGTTGACCGAAGAAGACATCGATTACGACAACCCGGGCTTGAGCTGCGGCTTTCATGACGACGATAATGCACACGCCCATGCCCACAACGGCAAACCGTGGATAGACCTGCGCAACAAACGCTACGAACTCCGCGCCGAATGGAAGCAGCCATTCCCCGGTTTTGAAGCCCTGCGCGTACACCTGAACCGCAACGACTACCACCACGACGAAAAAGCAGGCGATGCAGTAGAAAACTTCTTCAACAACAAAACACACAACGCCCGCATCGAGTTGCGCCACCAACCCATAGGCCGTCTGAAAGGCAGCTGGGGCGTGCAATATTTGGGACAAAAATCCAGCGCGCTCTCCGCCATTCCCGAAACCGTCCAACAACCGATGCTGATTGACAACAATGTCCGCCATTACAGCTTTTTCGGCGTAGAACAGGCGAACTGGGACAACTTCTCGCTTGAAGGCGGCGTACGCGTGGAAAAACAAAAAGCCTCCATCCAATACGACAAAGCCCTGATTGATCGGGAAAACTACTACAACCAACCCCTGCCCGACCTCGGCGCACACCGCCAAACCGCCCGCTCGTTCGCGCTTTCGGGCAACTGGTATTTCACGCCACATCACAAACTCAGCCTGACCGCCTCCCATCAGGAACGCCTGCCGTCAACGCAAGAACTGTACGCACACGGCAAACACGTCGCCACCAATACCTTTGAAGTCGGCAACAAACACCTCAACAAAGAGCGTTCCAACAACATCGAACTCGCGCTGGGCTACGAAGGCGACCGCTGGCAATACAATCTGGCACTCTACCGCAACCGCTTCGGCAACTACATCTATGCCCAAACCTTAAACGACGGGCGCGGCCCCAAATCCATCGAAGACGACAGCGAAATGAAGCTCGTACGCTATAACCAATCCGGCGCCGACTTCTACGGCGCGGAAGGCGAAATTTACTTCAAGCCCACGCCGCGCTACCGCATCGGACTTTCCGGCGACTATGTACGAGGCCGTCTGAAAAACCTACCGTCCCTACCCGGCAGGGAAGATGCCTACGGCAACCGTCCTTTCATCGCACAGGACGACCAAAACGCACCCCGCGTTCCAGCTGCGCGCCTCGGCGTCCACCTGAAAGCCGCGCTGACCGACCGCATCGATGCCAATTTGGACTACTACCGCGTGTTCGCCCAAAACAAACTCGCCCGCTACGAAACGCGCACGCCCGGACACCATATGCTCAACCTCGGCGCAAACTACCGCCGCAATACGCACTATGGCGAGTGGAATTGGTACGTCAAAGCCGACAACCTGCTCAACCAATCCGTTTACGCCCACAGCAGCTTCCTCTCTGATACGCCGCAAATGGGCCGCAGCTTTACCGGCGGTGTAAACGTGAAGTTTTAAAATCAGATAGATAAACAAAAAAGGTTTTCAGACGGCCGTCTGAAAACCTTTTTCTTACTTTAAACCAATTTTAAAATCGGCCATTAATCTTTCAACACATCTTGCGCAGCCGCTTGAATCTTGGCCGCCGCTGCTTCGATTTGCTGCTGTTCGGTAGATGGGTTTGCCACTGTTTCAACCGGGGCAGCTTGAGAAGCTGCGGCTTTAGGCTCAGATTCAGTTTGCGGCGCAGTCAGCGGCAAACGCGCCAATACAGTGCTGACGCCGGTTACTTTATCGCCAATCGCCACTTGCGCCTGCGCATCGACAGGCAGATACATATCCACGCGCGAACCGAAGCGGATAAAGCCATAGCGTTCGCCACGGGACAGTTTCGCACCGGCTTGGGTGTAGCACAAAATACGGCGCGCCACCAAACCGGCCACTTGAACAAAAGTAATTTCACGACCAGAGGCCGTAGTCGCCAACACCGCGTTACGTTCATTTTCCGTGCTGGCTTTGTCCAAATCCGCATTCACGAATTTGCCTTTGTTATAAACCACTTTCGTTACTGTACAATCGGCAGGCGATTTTTGCGAATGCACGTTGAACACGTTCATAAAAATACTGATTTTCAAAGCATCGACATCACGATACGGATCGCGTGCGCGCTCGACCACCACGATACGGCCGTCAACCGGACTCAACACCGCTTCAGGATTTTGCGGAATCTCACGCGCAGGGTCGCGGAAAAACTGCAGGGCAAATACAGTAAACACCCAAAACGGCAAAGACCACCAGCCGCAACACATCGACACCAACAGGCTCAAAGCCAAACCGCCGCCGATAATCGGCCAGCCCTCGCGGGCGATAATCGGGTGGGGATACAAACGGTTCATCACTTATCCTTCATTTAACAATTTCAAAATTGCCGCCATTATATCTGAAACTCCAAACATTGAGGCCGTCTGAAATGTTCAGACGGCCGGTGTCTTTTGTAAAAAATACTCAACATAGATAAAGTTTAAATCTCGGCAACACAACAACACAGCGTCCTCAACAAGCGGCTCACACAATCCGACACCTCATCACAGACAATGTTTAGACTACCCCTCTGCCCTCGATTATCTCGACAAGCCTAATACGACCGCCAATACCAGCCAAATCCAATGCCGCCGGCGTGATGTAGACAACAAAGCGCGTTGAGACAGCAAACGCGTTTGGCTCAACTGAAACGCCACATCGGCCAACATCATCAAACGATCAGACTGCCACGCCTCCCGTTCTTCCACTTTACGCAGTTTCAAATTTTCCGCCTCAATCCGCAACCGCACCAGCTTGGCTTCCAAAATCAGCAGCTCGCGCGCTTCTTCATACTCCTGTTGCTTCATCGTCCGCCCCCTTGTCTATCTCACCGCGCAAATACGCAATGTCCGTCCGAATATCCTGCAAGGTCTCAGCCACACGACTGCCCTGCTCCCGATAATCTGCCGATACTGTTTAAAATGATACAGTATAATCAACAGCTTCATAAAAAATACCTAAAAATATCCTCAAAGCCACCAGATTTGACAACGTTATCTCAATTATCTCTTTTCAGGAAAACAAAATGATTAAACAAAAGAAGATGTAACTGCCCTTAAAAGTTAAAAATTTGAGAGCCTTTTTCCAATAATAAATAACAACTCGAAATCTTCTGCTACCATAATACTCAAAGAAGGGAACCAAAATGAATAATGCTAAATTAGTGATTCCAAATTGTAATGAGTTTATGTCTATTTATGGGTTTGATTGCGAAATAGACGATGTTATTCAGACCGTTAAGTTTGTTAACGGTGATGAACGAGTTACTTTAAGCTTTGATCTGACAGTAAATTCTGTCAGACTCTTGTTTTACAGAAAAGATTATATTGTCATTGATCTTTATCTAGAAGATCTGTCGGAGCTATATTTGGATGAAAATGGTGATTGCCTATCATTTAAATTTTCTAACAACCTTCATATACTGATAAAACTCTATCCCAAAATTAATATTACTGGAACTACCCTGCTATAGATAACCAGAACAAATCTCTCTTTACTGATTATTCGAGGACAATCCCTTATCATTAGATAGCAAGTGCCTAACTAAGGTTTCAAGAGTATCTTAAAAGCTACGAGAATATTTTTATGTCTATCTATAACTGCATTTGCAATAAAATTAACATGCTCTAATATTCTTAAAAAACTCTATGCACCTGTTGCTTCATCGTCCGCCCCCTTGTCTATCTCACCGCGCAAATACGCAATGTCCGTCCGAATATCCTGCAAGGTCTCAGCCACACGACTGCCCTGCTCGCGATAATCTGCCGATACTTTGCGGAACAATACAGCAATAATCAGCAGGCTCACGAAGAAAATGCCAAAAAACACCCATAACGCCGCCACATCCGACAGCACGCGGTTCAAGCCGAACAGCAAACCGACCAAGCCCACCATCAACAGCGCGCCGGACAACACCAGCCAAACCGCCAAACGGAACACATTCTCCGCCTGACGCGTCAAATCCAAGCTCAATACCTGCAAACGCAGCAGCAGCAAATCCGCGCCCTGATTCAACAAAGCCTTGCCATGTTCAAAACGCTGGCGAATTCCCATCTCGATTATCCTTTTTCTCAGGAAACATAAGGCTAAGGCCGTCTGTACGGCGCAATGAAATCCAAGATTTCATGTGTACGCCTGTTCAGACGGCCTTAACATATTCACATTAACGGCGGTTCAACAACACACCGACAACCAAACCGGCCAATGCGGCAAAACCCATCGCATAGTATGGTTTCTCATGCACCACTTCATCAGCGTGTTTGGCACCGCGTTTCAAGCGCTCGCCCGCATCGGCTTCAAATTCGGCAAAGCGCTCTTTGCCTTCTTTAAAACGCTCCTGGGCCGCCTCTTCAAACCGCTCGTATTTCTCACGCGCACGCTCGGCATGATGGCGCAAACGTTCGCCGGCCTCTTCTTCAAAACGGCTCAAACGTTCTTTGGCCGCGGCCAATTTCTCTTCCAATTTGGCCCGGGCTTTGCCGCCCTCTTCCGAACCGGCTTCCACACCGTCACGGTACAACTCTTCCACATCATCCATCACTTCTCGGATGTCTTTCAGCAAAGCCTCGCGACGTGCTTCAAAATCGTGTTTTTTCATGTTTTTCTCCTTGAGATAGGTTGATATGGTTACAGACTGTTTATCTGTTAATCAATTATAAACATTTCTCTCCGGTTATCGCATTAATTCCAATCAAATTAAGTATCAAATATGTAAAAACAACCAAATGAAATTAAAAAAGGCCGTCTGAAAACTTCAGACGGCCTTTTCCATTCAGCTTAAAGACTTAAGTCTTATGCCAAACCTTTTACTTTCAACACTTCCAGCATGGTAGTGCCCAATTCGGCAGGGCTGCGGGTGTAGGCGATGCCGGCCTTTTCGAAAGCGGCAAATTTCTCTTCGGCAGTACCTTTACCGCCGGAAATAATCGCACCGGCGTGGCCCATGCGTTTGCCTTTAGGAGCGGTCACACCTGCGATGTAGCCGACAACAGGTTTGGTTACGTTGGATTGGATGTATTCGGCTGCTTCTTCTTCCGCAGTACCGCCGATTTCACCGATCATGATGATGGCGTCGGTATCTGGGTCTTCTTGGAAGAGTTTCAGCGCGTCGATTTGGTTCATGCCCGGAATCGGGTCGCCGCCGATACCGATACAGGTTGATTGACCCAAGCCCAGTTTGGTGGTTTGTGCCACGGCTTCATAAGTCAATGTACCGGAACGGGAAATAATACCGATGCGGCCAGGTTGGTGAATGTGGCCCGGCATAATACCGATTTTGCACTCACCCGGAGTAATCACGCCAGGGCAGTTAGGGCCGACCAAGCGGGTGCCATTGCCATTGGTTTCCAAGTAGCGTTTGGCTTTGAGCATGTCCAGAGTCGGAACGCCCTCGGTAATCACAACGACCAAGCCTACGCCGGAATCAACGGCTTCAACGATAGAATCCAACACAAACGGAGCGGGAACGTAAATTACAGATGCGTCCGCGCCGGTTTCTTTAACGGCTTCTTTCATGGTGTTGAACACAGGCAGGTTCAGGTGGGTTTGACCGCCTTTACCCGGGGTAACGCCGCCGACAACTTTAGTGCCGTAAGCCAGAGCTTGTTCGGAGTGGAAAGTACCGTTTTTACCGGTGAAACCTTGAACCAATACTTTAGTGTCTTTATTAATCAATACGCTCATTCTTTTCTCCTTAGGCGTTTACGGCTGCAACAATTTTTTCGGCTGCGTCATTCAGGCCGTCTGCAGAAGTCAGTTTCAGACCTGATTCGTTCAGGATTTTCGCGCCGAGTTCGGCGTTGTTACCTTCCAAACGAACAACGACAGGCACGTTGACGTTGATTTCTTTAACGGCTGCCACGATGGCTTCCGCAATCATGTCGCAACGTACAATACCGCCGAAGATGTTGATCAATACGCCTTTAACGGATTTGTCTTCTAGAATCAGTTTGAACGCTTCAACCACGCGGTCTTTGGTTGCGCCGCCGCCAACGTCCAAGAAGTTGGCAGGTTGGCCGCCTTTCAGTTTGATGATGTCCATAGTGGCCATCGCTAAACCTGCGCCGTTAACCATACAGCCGATGTTGCCTTCCAGGGCAACATAGTTCAGGTCGAATTCAGAAGCTTTCAGCTCACGTTCGTTTTCTTGAGATTTGTCGCGCAAAGCGGCAATTTTCGGCAGGCGGTAGAGCGCGTTGCTGTCGATACCGATTTTGCCGTCCACACAGGCCAAGTCGCCGTTTTCACGGACTGCCAATGGGTTTACTTCAAACAGGGCGAAGTCGTTTTCGACAAACGCTTTGTACGCGCCGGTCATCAGTTTGACGAACTCGTTGATTTGTTTGTCTTTCAAGCCCAGTTGGAAGGCAACTTCGCGAGCTTGGCAAGGTTGCAGGCCGACCAGCGGATCAACGGTTACTTTGAAGATTTTTTCTGGAGTTTCGGCAGCAACTTTTTCGATTTCCACGCCGCCTTCGGTAGAAGCCATGAATGTAACGCGGCGGGTAGAACGGTCAACCACTGCGCCCAAGTACAGCTCGGTTTGAACCGGATACATGTCTTCGCAAACCAAAACGCTGTTGACAGGTTGGCCGTTGGCATCGGTTTGGTAAGTTACCAAGTTGGTACCAATCAGGCTTTCAGCCACTTCTTTAGCTTCTTCGCGGCTTTTAACGACTTTTACGCCGCCCGCTTTACCGCGGCCGCCGGCGTGTACTTGTGCTTTGACAACAGCGAATTTGCCGCCCAATTTGTCGTAAGCTGCAGCGGCTTCTTCGCCGTTGTGTGCCAAAATACCGCCTTGTACGGGCAAACCGTAGCTAGCCAGCAGTTCTTTAGCCTGATACTCGTGTAAATTCATGGATTTCTCCTTAAGGTGAGTGGGTTTTAGGAATCGCCCTGCGGCCAATCCCATATTTTCAGACGGCCCTACTATTTACTGAAGGGCAACCACATCCGCGCCAGCAGATACATGGTTGCACCGCCTCCTCCGAGAATAAAAAAGACAATGCCTTTTTTACGCGAATTCGGGCAGAGCAGATAAACGGCAAGGCTGAAACTGATAAACAACAATGCCACGCGCCAAACCAATTCTTTATCTTTGAAACGGTTGAGCGTATAAGTTTCGGTCATCATCACATACATCTGCCACAATGCAGCCATACACATGCTGATGATGCCCGCCGGTATAAAGAAAATACCGACTATTTCTTTGTTCATAATGAATGTAAATGCTGTGTGTTTGTCTGACGGAATTATAAATCAGAAAACGAAGCTATCGAAACATTCAATTTGTCGAAGGCCTTAAGGCCGTCTGAAAAGTTTCAGACGGCCTTAATGTCTATCAACCGTGCAAAGCGCGTTTGTCGGCCGCCAAGGCAGCTTCGTGAACCACTTCGGACAAGGTTGGGTGGGCATGGATAATGCGGGCGATGTCTTCGCTGCTGGCGAAAAATTCGAGCGCAGTCACGCCTTCGGTAACCAATTCGCTGACAACCGGGCCGATCATGTGTACGCCCAAGATACGGTCGGTTTTGGCATCTGCCAACACTTTAACCGTACCTTTGGCTTTGCCCATGGCCAATGCGCGACCGTTTGCGCCGAAACCTGAAGTACCTTTTTTGTACTCCACGCCTTCGGCTTTGAGCTGCTCTTCGGTTTTACCTACCCAAGCGATTTCAGGGTCGGTGTAAATAACAAACGGTACGTTGTTGAAGTCGATATGCGGTTTTTGACCGGCAATGCGCTCGGCAACGGCAACGCCTTCATCGCTGGCTTTGTGTGCCAACATCGGGCCGCGGACCACGTCGCCGATTGCCCATACGTTAGGCAGGTTGGTACGGCATTCGCCGTCCACTTTGATAAAGCCGCGTTCGTCTTTTTCCAAGCCTACGGCTTCGGCGTTCAGGCCTTTGGTGTTTGGAATACGGCCGATGGCAACGATCAGTTTGTCGAATACTTCGGTTTTGGCTTCGCCGGCAGCAGTTTCGTAAGCAACGGAAACGCCTTTGCCTTCAGATTTGATGTCGCCGATTTTCACGCCCAATTCGATGTTCAAACCTTGCTCTTTGGTAAAGTATTTGAAGGCTTCTTTGGCGATTTGTTGGTCTGCGGCAGCCAGGAAGGTCGGAGCAGCTTCAAGAATGGTAACTTCTGCACCCACGCGGTTCCATACGGAACCCATTTCCAAACCAATCACGCCGGAACCGATCACGCCGAGTTTGGCAGGCACTTCGGTCAGGTTTAATGCGCCTTCGTTGTCCAATACGTTCACATTGTCGATGGCGACTTGTGGCAGCGGACGCGGTACGGAACCGGTGGCTACGATGACGTGCTTGGCTTCGATAACGGTTTTCTCGCCTTTGTTATCGACTTCGATTTGGTAAGCATCGCCATTTTTACCGGCAAAGGAAGCTGTACCGAACAAGCTGGTTACTTTGTTTTTTTGGAACAGGAATTTCACGCCGCCGGTCAGTTTGGTCACGATGGCATCTTTGCGCTCAATCATTTTGGCCGCGTCGAATTTTACGTCGCCGACAGTGATACCGTGTTCGGCAAACTCGTGTTGCGCTGCGTGGAAATGTTCGCTGGATTGCAACAGGGCTTTAGAAGGGATACAGCCTACGTTCAAACAAGTACCGCCCAAGGCAGGGGCATCGCCAGCTTTGTTGACGCCTGCATCAACGCAAGCGGTTTTGAAACCCAGTTGCGCGGCACGGATGGCGGCAACGTATCCGCCCGGGCCTGCACCAATCACTACTACATCATATTGAGACATCGTGTCATCCTTTGCTTTTCGCAGTATCTCAAAATAAAAACGATACTTTTTGTTTCTTTTTTATTTTGAATGACTGCGTTTTGATGGTTTTAAGAAAAGGCCGTCTGAAAGTCCATATCTGTCGATTCATTCGAATCAAATGTTTCAGACGGCCTCAATCGTTCGTTGAGCCTATTGTAGCACGATACTACATTACGCTACATCTAAATAAAAATTCAGACGGCCTTTTCATTAATAAATAAAAGGCCGTCTGAAACGATTACAGATCCAACAGCAGGCGGGCTGGGTCTTCCAATGCGTCTTTAATGGCTACCAAGGTCAATACAGCTTCGCGGCCGTCGATGATACGGTGGTCGTAAGACAGAGCCAGATACATCATTGGACGGACAACAACTTGGCCGTTTTCAACCACAGCGCGCTCTTTAGTGGCGTGCATACCCAAAATCGCAGATTGAGGCGGGTTGATGATTGGGGTAGACATCATAGAACCGAAAGTACCGCCGTTGGTAATACTGAATGTACCGCCGGTCAGATCTTCGATAGCGATTTTGCCGTCTTTGGCTTTTTTCGCGTAATCAACAATTGCTTGTTCGATGTCGGCAATGCTCATTTGGTCGGCATCGCGCAAGATAGGCACAACCAAACCGCGTGGGCTGCCAATCGCGATACCGATGTCGAAGTAGCCGTGGTACACGATGTCTTTGCCGTCAACAGAAGCATTCACAACCGGATATTTTTTCAGAGCGGCAACAGCGGCTTTAACGAAGAAGGACATGAAGCCCAGTTTTACGCCGTGTTCTTTCTCGAATTTTTCTTTGTACTTCGCACGCAAGTCCATGATTGGTTTCATGTTGACTTCGTTGAATGTAGTCAGAATGGCGTTTTCTTGTTGAGAAGCCAAGAGGCGTTCTGCAACACGGGCACGCAGGCGGCTCATTGGTACGCGTTCTTCAGGACGTGCGCCGGCAGGAAGTGCAACAGCAGGAGCAGCGGCTGCGGCAGGTTTGGCAGCGGCATTTTGTACGTCTTCTTTCAAGACGCGACCGTCACGGCCGGAACCTTGCAATGCGTTCACGTCAACACCGGTCTCGGCAGCCAGTTTGGCAGCGGCAGGCATAGCGGCATTGTTTTGTGCGGCAGCTGGAGCGGCTGCTGGGGCAGCTTCTGCAGGCGCGGCGGCAGGTGCTTCAGCGGCGACAGTGGCAGCTGTATCGATACGGGCCAAAACTTGGTCAGCAACAACGGTTTCACCGTCTTGCGCTACGATTTCTACCAATACGCCGGCTTGCGGAGAAGGTACTTCCAAAACCACTTTGTCAGTTTCGATATCGATCAGGATTTCGTCACGCGCAACTGCTTCGCCAACTTTTTTCTTCCATTCCAAGAGCGTGCCTTCAGATACGCTTTCAGACAGCATAGGTACTTTTACATCAATAATCATTTTGTGTCTCCAATGGCCCTTTCAGACGGCCTGTTGTGTGTTTTTAATTCTGCATATGGGCATTCCGCCTGAGCAGCCTCAGACGGAATGCTGCTAGGCTTACAACGCCAAAGCGTCTTCAACCAATTGTTTCAATTGAGCAATGTGTTTGCTTGAGTAGCCCACTGCAGGCGATGCGCTGCTTGGACGACCGGCATAAGACAGTTTTTGCTCTTCGCTGATAACGCCTTCGATGCGGTGGCGGATTTGGTAGAACGCGCCTTGGTTTTTCGGCTCTTCTTGCGCCCAAACCACAGATTTTGCGTTCGGATATTTCGCCAGTTCAGCTTTAACCTCTTCATATGGGAACGGATACAGCTGCTCAACGCGGACGATAGCAACATCATCTTCCAGTTTACGCTCGGCACGGCCAGCTTCCAAGTCATAGTAAACCTGACCGGCACACAAGACTACGCGTTTCACGCTGTCGTTGCTTGCGCGTTCGGCAGTATCGCCGATAACCGGACGGAAAGTCGAACCTTCGGTGAAGTTTTCCAGCGGGCTCATTGCACCTTTGAAGCGCAACAGGCGTTTGGACATGAAAATCACCAGCGGTTTGCGGTATGAACCCAAAACTTGGCGTTGCAAGAGGTGGAACATTTGCGACGCTTCAGACGGCATGATAACTTGCATATTGTTCTCAGAACACAGTTGCAACCAACGTTCTACGCGTGCAGAAGAGTGCTCGGGGCCTTGACCGTCGTAGCCGTGTGGCAGGATGGTGGTCAGGCCGCACAAACGACCCCATTTGGTTTCGCCTGAAGACAGGAATTGGTCGATAGTTACTTGCGCACCGTTGGCGAAGTCACCGAATTGAGCTTCCCAAATGGTCAGCTTGTCAGGAGCGGAGCAGGCAAAGCCGTACTCGAACGCCATCACGGCTTCTTCGTTCAAGATAGAGTCGATAACCAGGAACTCGCCCAAGCCTTCGCCCATGTTGCGCAGAGGAACATAAGTACCGTCGTCCCATTTTTCGCGTTTTTGATCGTGCAGAACGGCATGACGGTGTGAGAATGTACCGCGGCCGGAGTCCTCACCGGAGATACGCACGCCATGACCTTTGGTCAGCAGGCTTGCGTACGCGAGGGTTTCGGCCATACCCCAGTCGATAGGCTGTTTGCCGGATGCCATGGCTTTACGCGCTTCGATCACACGTTTTGCAGTCGGATGCAGGGCAAAGCCTTCCGGTACGGCGGTGAATTTCTCGGTAAGACGCTCGATGTCGGCGGCAGGCAAACCGGTTTCGATTTTTTCGCGCCAATCTTTGCCTTGGTATTTACTCCAGTCGATTTGCGTGCGTTGGAAGTTGCTCAGCGTTGTTTGTTCAACATGTTCGCCTTTGTCCAAAGCATCACGGTAGGCTTGGATGTAACCGTCAGCCTCAGCTTGGGTGACCACGCCTTCGGCAATCAGTTGTTCGGTGTACAAAGCACGCGCACCTGGGTGTTGCGATACTTTTTTGTACATCATCGGTTGGGTCAGGGTCGGATCATCGCCCTCGTTGTGGCCCCATTTACGGTAGCAGACAACGTCGATCACGATGTCTTTATGGAATTTTTTGCGGTAATCCAAAGCGGCTTGGATGGCAAAGCAAACGCGTTCAGGGTCATCGCCGTTCACGTGGATAACCGGAGCGGAAACCATTTTTGCGATATCGGTACAGTGTACGGTTGAACGGGTATCGCGGGTATCGGAAGTGGTAAAGCCGATTTGGTTGTTGATCACGATGTGAACAGTACCGCCGGTGGTATAACCGCGTGTTTTAGACAGGTTGAATGTTGCTTGGTTAACACCCAAACCGATAAATGCGGAGTCACCGTGAATCAATACCGGCAAAACTTTATCGCGGCCGTTTTCGCCCAAACGTTTTTGTTTGGCGCGCGCAGAACCTTCCACTACCGGGTTAACAATTTCCAAGTGTGACGGGTTGAACGCCAAAGAAACATGCATCGGGCCATGCGGAGTGGCGATATCGGAGCTGAAGCCCATGTGGTATTTCACGTCGCCGCTAGGCAATTTGATTTCGGCACGGCCTTCAAATTCGGCAAACAGATCGGCCGGTTTTTTGCCCAAAATGTTAACCAAAACATTCAGACGGCCACGGTGTGCCATACCGATGATGACTTCTTCCACGCCGTCTTTACCGGCGTTTTGAATCAGGTAGTTCAAACCGGCAATCGCGCTTTCACCACCTTCGACACCGAAACGTTTTTGACCGACATATTTGGTATGCAGATAACGTTCCAAAGTTTCGGCGGCAGTCATTTCTTTCAAAATGCGGCGTTTTTGATCGGCATTGTAATGCGGTGTGGACAATACGCTTTCAAAATAATTGCGCACCCAACGACGCTCTTCAGTATTCGGAATATAGATATATTCCAATGCAATGTGGCCGCAGTAGGTTTGTTTCAGATTGCTGATGATTTGGGAAAGGGGCAATTTGCCTTGACCGGAAAAGTCGCCCTCGCCCATATTGAATTGAAGCGCCATGTCGGCATCAGACAGACCGTGGAATTTAGGGTCGAGTGCTTCGATGTTTTGAGGGGGAATACGTTTGAGCGGATCAAGTTGGGCCGCACCCACGCCTTGAATACGATAGGCAGAAATCAGTCGCAAAACGCTGACTTGCTTTTTCATCATTGCCTCATCCACACCGCCTGCAACAGCAGATGCAATTTTCTTTTTAGCCAAAGTGGCAAATGATTCACGAATCGGTGTGTGGGCAACATCGACAGCGACTGCGCCCGGCTGTTTACTCAAATCTGTAAAATACTGTTTCCATTTTTCATCGACAGATTCCGGGTTTTCCAGAAACTTTTCATACAACTCCTCGATGTATGGCGCATTAGAACCAAACAGATAAGAGAAATTGAGTTTTTCGTCCATCATGGCGTGAGCTCTTTTCTTTAAAATATAAACAAAGGGTAGAATCCCGTGTTCTCCGAACGGAATTCAGGCCGTCTGAAATGACACTTTATTCTACCCTATTTTAAATCAAATTACCTGTTATCAACTTAATTAATTACGGGTCAACCTCATTGAAAACAACAATTCGATTTTTTCAAACGACTTTTCAACAATATATTAATATATCGTCTGTTAGCGCTTATCTACCGGAACATAATCACGACGTTCCGCACCGGTATACAGTTGACGTGGGCGGCCGATTTTCAGTGTCGGATCGCTAATCATTTCATGCCAATGTGAAATCCAGCCTACACTGCGGGACAACGCAAAGATAACGGTAAACATTTCAGTCGGGATACCTAACGCGGACAAGACGATGCCGGAGTAGAAATCGACGTTTGGATACAGTTTGCGTTCGACAAAGAATGGGTCTTTCAGTGCAATTTGTTCCAATTCCATTGCCAGTTTGAATTTCGGACTGTCTTCCAAACCCAACTCTTTCAAAACTTCATAGCAGGTTTCGCGCATGATGCTGGCGCGCGGGTCCATATTGCGGTATACGCGGTGACCGAAGCCCATCAGGCGGTATTTGCGTTGTTTCACGCCTTCCATGTATTCGGCAACATTCGAAACATCGCCGATTTCATCCAGCATTTTCAAGACGGCTTCGTTTGCACCGCCGTGTGAAGCACCCCACAGGCAAGCGATACCGGCAGCAATACAGGCAAACGGGTTCGCGCCTGAAGAGCCTGCCAAACGCACGGTTGAAGTTGACGCATTTTGCTCGTGATCGGCATGCAAAATAAAGATGCGGTCGAGCGCGCGGGCCAATACTGGATTAGGTTTGTATTCTTCACATGGTGTGGCAAACATCATGTGCAAGAAGTTTTCAGCATAGGAAAGGTTATTTTTTGGATAATTGAACGGCAAACCGTTGGAATAACGGTAACACATTGCCGCAATGGTCGGAATTTTGGAGATTAAGCGGTAAATCGCGATTTTGCGGTGTTCAGGATTGGTAATATCCAAGCTGTCTTGATAGAACGCAGACAGCGCGCCAACCACACCCACCATCATCGCCATCGGATGCGCATCACGGCGGAAACCGCGGAAGAACCAAGTCAACTGTTCATGCACCATAGTATGGTGGCTGACTGTGGCATCAAATTCTTTTTTCTGCTCGGGCGTAGGCAGCTCGCCGTAGATCAACAGGTAGCAAACTTCCAAGTAATCGGATTTTTCGGCCAGCTGCTCGATAGGATAACCACGGTAATACAACAGACCTTTATCGCCGTCAATATAAGTGATTTTGGATTCGCAACTTGCAGTGGATACGAATCCTGGGTCAAATGAAAACAGACCTGTATTTTTTGTCAACGCACGGATGTCAACCACATCATGGCCGATACTTGCTTCCAATACTGGCAGCTCCAAAGCCTCTTGATTTGGGGTGGTGAGCTTGACTGATTTAGACATTCTTAAACTCCTTTGTAGGTTGGGGCTTTCGTTGCCGTCTAAGCGGCACGGTCTTTTTTTCAGACGGCCTCCGTATGGAAAGAGCTTGTTCGGATCGGTATCGCAAACAAGCTCTATAACACATCATGCCTGTCTGATTTTTTCAAGCATGGGAATCAGGTGCTTCTTGTCCGTCGCCGAATGTCCGTTAATCAAGGCAAGCAATTCTTGGTCTTGAAATTCGAGGATTTCGGAAAATTCGGACAATTCCTGATCACTCAGGTGCTCGAATTCTTTTTCCATAAACCTACCGAAGATTAAATCTAATTCCAACAACCCCCGGCGGGTTTGAAAACGGATTTTCCGTTTGGCAATATCGTCAAAAACCATCATTTCTTAAACGGCTCGTTTCAACATAATCTCTTTAATCTTACCGATGGCTCGGGTCGGATTCAAGTGTTTAGGACATACGTCTACGCAGTTCATAATGGTGTGGCAACGGAACAAACGGTATGGGTCGTTCAGATTATCCAAACGTTCATTAGTAATGGTATCGCGGCTGTCCGCAATGAAGCGGTAAGCATTCAGCAAACCAGACGGACCGACGAATTTATCAGGATTCCACCAGAATGACGGGCAAGCAGTCGAGCAGCAGGCACACAAAATACATTCGTACAAACCGTCCAACTCTTTACGCTCTTCCTGAGTTTGCAAACGCTCTTTGTCCGCATCAATCGGATTGTCGTTGACAACATAAGGTTTGATGGAATGATATTGTTTGAAGAATTGGGTCATGTCCACAATCAGGTCGCGGATAACAGGCAGACCCGGCAGAGGACGGATTTTGACCGGCTGTTTCAGGCTGCGCAAATCAGTCAAACATGCCAAGCCGTTTTTGCCGTTGATGTTCATACCGTCAGAACCGCAAATACCTTCGCGGCAAGAACGGCGGAAAGACAATGTATCGTCTTGTGCTTTCAGGCGCACCAAAGCGTCCAAAAGTTTAACGTCGGTTGGTTCCAATTCCAACTCGTAACGTTGCATATACGGTTTGGCATCAACGTCCGGGTTGTAACGGTAAATTTCAAAACTCATTTTTTCCATGAGAAGTGTTCCTTTTCTCATAAACTGCCCAATGATTTTGTATTATGGATTCAGGCAGTTCAATGTGGGTATGGTTAGGTTTCAGACGGCCTCCAAGATAAAGACCGTCTGAAAACTCATCAATAAACGCGTTTGGCCGGTTTGATGTATTCCACGCTCAAAGGCTTGGTATGTACCGGTTTGTAAGACAAAGTATTGGTATCTGAATGATACAGGGTATGTTTCATCCAGTTTTCGTCATCGCGCTCAGGATGGTCGTCTGAAGCGTGCGCGCCGCGCGATTCTTTACGTGCTTCGGCAGACACCAAAGTCGCTTTCGCTACTTCAATCAGATTATCCAATTCCAAAGCTTCGATACGCGCGGTATTCCACACTTTGCTCTTATCTTTGATTTCAGTACGTTTCACACGCTCGGCAATCGCCATGATTTCTCGAACGCCTTTGCTCAGAATCTCATCGGTACGGAACACGCCGGCGTGCAACTGAACAGAACGTTGCAGCTCGCGACGCAAGGCATCAACGTTTTCACCGCCGGTTTGGTTGTCCAAACGCTCGATACGTTGACGGGTCAATTCGCCGGCATTAGCAGGCAGAGGTTTCCAACCGTTTTGCTCTTTGATGAATTTAATCATGCTGTCGCCGGCAGCTTTACCGAATACCACCAAGTCCAACAAGGAGTTGGTACCCAAGCGGTTTGCACCGTGTACGGAAGCACAGGCACACTCACCTGCGGCATACAGGCCTTTTACAGGCACTTCGTATTCATCGCCTTGAGGAACGACAACTTCGCCATGATAATTGGTCGGAATGCCACCCATCATGTAGTGGGTAGTTGGCACGACAGGAATCGGGTCTTTAATCGGGTCGATACCGGCAAACTGAATGGAAATCTCGCGGATGCCCGGCAGTTTTTCCATAATTTTTTCTGCACCGATATGGTCGATTTTCAGTAATACGTGGTCTTTGTTTTTACCGCAACCGCGACCTTCGTAGATTTCCATTGCCATTGCACGGGAAACCACGTCACGGGAAGCCAAGTCTTTTACGGTTGGGGCATAACGTTCCATAAAGCGTTCACCGTTGGCGTTCAACAAAATACCGCCTTCACCGCGTACACCCTCGGTAATCAACACACCTGCACCGGCCACACCGGTCGGATGGAATTGCCAGAATTCCATGTCTTCCAACGGAATACCTGCACGGGCACAAATACCCAAACCATCACCGGTATTCATATAGGCATTGGTAGAAGACGCATAAATACGGCCGCCGCCGCCGGTAGCAAACATTACAGCTTTAGCGTGGAAAATATAAACTTCGCCGGTTTCCATTTCCATGGCAGTTACACCGACAACGTCGCCGTTTTCATCACGAATCAAATCTTGCGCCGTCCATTCCACAAAGAATTGTGTATTGGCACGGACGTTTTGTTGGTACAACGTATGCAACATCGCATGACCGGTACGGTCGGCAACCGCGCAAGCACGTTCTACCGCGCGTTTACCGTGTTCGGCAGTATGGCCGCCGAAAGGACGTTGGTAAATTTTGCCGCTTTCCACGCGGTCAAAAGGCATACCCATGTGTTCCAACTCAATCACCGCTTCAGGCGCGGCGCGACACATAAACTCAATCGCATCTTGGTCGCCCAACCAGTCGGAACCTTTCACGGTATCGTACATGTGCCAATCCCAACGGTCTTCCTGCACATTACCCAATGAAGCAGAAATACCGCCCTGAGCCGCTACAGTATGAGAACGGGTCGGGAACACTTTAGACAAAACAGCACAATTCAAACCAGATTTAGACAATTGGAGGGCTGCGCGTAAACCTGCACCACCACCGCCAACAATCACGGCATCAAACTTACGAACAGGAAAACTCATATTTACCCCCAAATTACTTTAACTGAATACACCAAGCAGCCTACCAACCAAACGATGGTGGCAACTTGTAAAAACAAACGCACGCCGAAAGGCTTAATGTAGTCCATCCACAAATCACGGATACCTACCCACGCATGCAAAAATACGGCCAAGAAGCTCACTTGGGTAAACACCTTCACCCAAGTTTGATCAAAAAATGCCTGCCATGCCGAATACTCTTTAGGCAACGTAAACAAAACAACCAAAAGAACCACGGTGTACACCAACATGATGACCGCAGTTGCACGTTGCATTGCCCAATCGCGCAAACCGTAATGCGCACCTGTCAATTTACGTTCTACCATAACAAAGCTCCCAAAACGACGGTCAGAATCAAAGCAGAAGCAAATACAACTTTAGCAGTAGCACGGGCAGTATTTAATTCCAAGCCTTTATGTACATCCAAAAACAGAAAGCGGATACCGGCGAAAAAGTGGTGCAGATATGCCCACAACAGACCGATAAGGATCAGCTTCACAAACGGATTGGAGATAGCAGAACGATATGCTTCAAACGACGCTTCGCGATCCAGCGTTCCAGAGAAGAAATACAAGAGAACAGGCAGCATCACAAACAAGCCGACGCCGCTGATACGGTGAAGAATAGATACAATCCCCGGTATGGGCAATCGGATATTCGGAATTTCCAAAAATACCGGGCGTGATTTGGCGGACATGGTCAGTTCCTCTAGATTTATTATCAGCTCAAAACCTATAGCTCAGCACTACAATAAGCTACATAAACCATAATTTACCTGTTTTATCTCATTTTGAACAGTGCAATTTATGAATGCTCTAATGATTTTTACCAAAAGACTAATAAAATCAAACAATCATTCTTAGATTTTTTTTTGCGTGGCTAGCCTTTTTTGTTACTTTCCTGCAATTAAGCCATCTCCCCATCAAAGCACTTACGATAACATCATTATTGTTTGAGAATTGTATCTATTGTGAGATAAATTCTCACTCTTGATACCTAATCTTTACAAAGGCATAAGCCATTCTTAACTTATTACCATTGCATTATCACCACTACTCTTACATAGTTATACATTCAAAGACATTTCATCCATCCCTAGATGGACTAAAATACAGTGCAACACCAACAATGTTTCCATACCTTATAAGGAAGCTGCATCATGACACACTCCCCTCATCAAAACACACCCGATCCGGAAGACTACATCCCCTCCTTCCGCCGTCGAAATTTAGACACATCCGGCTTCATGAAAAAACTCGGACGCTTTGCCGGACGCTTGGGCAAACCTGTCGTCCGCCAGCTTTATGCGCTTTATTATCTCTGGGAATCCGAACATACACCCAAACGCGCCAAAATGATTATTGTCGGCGCACTGGTTTACTTCCTCAGCCCTATCGACAGCATTCCCGACCTTCTGATTCCATTTGGCTTCAGTGATGACATTGCCGTCATTGCGTTGGTTTATTCCCAAATGAAAAACTACCTGACCGAAGACATCAAAGAAAAAGCCCGTCAAGCGGCTGACAAGCTGTTTGGCTCTTGATTAGATAGAGTTCAACAATACCGATATAAAATGCAAAAAGAAGGCCGTCTGAATATTCAGACGGCCTTCTCGGTTTATGACTTTTTATTTCAAAGGCTGCATACCCATAACTTCCATCAAGAAGTTGGTAAACGCAGGATTGCTTGGCTTGGTATCCATGTTTTTCCAGCGTTGTTGCCAACCGCGCAAAGCACCTTGGATATACTGTTTGGATTGCTCGGTAGTAATCTCACCACGTTGGCTGTCAACGGCGGAACGCAGATAGACTTCATACATACTGTCATCAACGGAGTTGCGTCCCACTTGTTGGATACGGAAGCGGTTCAAATATTGGGCGGCCTGAACTTTGGTCAGGTTGCCTTGGCTCACTTGGGTACTCAAGCGGCGTGCTTCATCATGAATCTTGGAAACATCTGCCCAATGCGAAGGAGCCAAATGATAACCGGTAGCTGAAACTTGTGAATCAGCCTTAGGTTTTTTGACGTTGGTTGGTCGAACTGGCACTTCTTTCAAAGTCGGAACATAAATCGATTCACAACCGGCAAGTGCCGCTACAGCAAGGATAGGAAGAATGTATTTTTTCATAATGCGCATTATAAGCATGATTCGTTGAAGAAACCAACTTTTGAATAACGGTATTCAAAACAGATTAACTGAATTACAACAGATTTCATACGATATCTCAAGCCCATACGCAAAAAAGGCCGTCTGAAAACGGCCTTTTAACAACAATCCTATATTATGCCAAATCGGCAAACAGAGGTGTAGAAAGATAGCGTTCGCCATATGATGGCAACAAGACAACGATCAGCTTGCCTTCGTTTTCAGGTTTTTTGGCCAGTTGCAAAGCGCTCCATACTGCCGCACCTGAAGAAATACCCACCAAAATGCCTTCTTTTTCGGCCATAGCGCGTGCAGTTTCAAACGCTGCCTCGTTAGGTACTTTGGAAATGCTGTCGTAAACAGTCGTATTCAAAACGCTGGGGATAAAGCCTGCACCCAAACCTTGAATCGGATGAGGGCCTTTTTCGCCACCACTCAATACCGGGGAAGCTTCAGGCTCGACAGCCACGATTTGAACTTCGGGTTTGTGTTTTTTCAATACTTCGCCCACGCCGGTAATCGTACCGCCAGTACCCACACCGGCCACGAAAATATCAACTTGGCCGTCTGTATCACGCCAAATTTCTTCGGCAGTGGTTTTGCGGTGAACTTCAGGATTGGCCTCATTATCAAATTGGCGCGGCATGAAATAAGTGCTCGGATGTTCGTCCACTAAAGATTGGGCTTTGGCGATAGCGCCTGCCATGCCTTCGGCAGCAGGGGTCAGAATCAATTCTGCACCAAACGCACGCAGCAGCATTTTGCGTTCTTTACTCATGCTTTCAGGCATGGTGATGGCCAATTTATAACCGCGGGCCGCGCACACCATGGCCAAACCGATACCGGTATTGCCACTGGTTGCCTCGACGATAACGGTATCTTTATTGATTTTACCGGCTTTCTCGGCCGCTTCAATCATAGATTCAGCAATACGGTCTTTCACACTGCTGCCCGGATTAAAGAATTCAAGTTTAACGGCGATTTGCGCTTTTAAACCTTCGGTCAGGCGGTTCAGTTTCACCAGAGGTGTGTTGCCGATCAGCTCGGTAATATTATTTGCAATTTTCATTTCCTGCTCCTGATTTAGATGTAATACAGCCTGCATATTAAACTCAGGCCGTCTGAAAAACCAATATCGAAAATTTCTTTCTTTATAACTTTTGGTTCAAGCGCGGTCAATATCCACTTCGCTCAAAAATCAATGCAACGACAACCACAGCCTGCATCACGACGGCAACCATCCAGCCTGCCCACATCTGCCGCATACTGAAAAGAGAGGCAGACTGCTTGCAAACAACCACTCTGTGCAGATAAAACACCAGCATCAGGACGCCCTGCAATGCAAACCAATAAATGGGTTTCAAAGCATAAATTTTCAGCAAGGCCGCCCATGCAAAAACCGAGCCTGCCAGCGGCAAGATGAAATAAACCGCGCAAGCCAGGAAAACAAAAGCCAAAGTCATGACGACATTGGAAACGGCAAATAAGGTTAAACCGGCATATTCGCCTGCCGACCAAAACTTTCCGTCTTCCGTTTTACTGCAATCGTCAATAAAGAAGAAAACACTGGCGGCGGTCAGGTAAAAATGAGGGATGAACAAAGGGCCTGTATGCGTAAAGCCCCACATTCCGGGCAACAGGCGCGCACCCAGTACCGAAATCCCCAGCCACAACAACACCGCAGCCCACAACCATTGAAACCGCTGCGCGCGAAAAATAAACGCCAACGATACCGCAGCATACGCAACGGCAAACCAAAAATCCCAAGAAACCATCATGAATACTGCAACTCGCCTTCAAAAACGGTTTCAGCAGGGCCGGTCATTTGCACATCGCCGCCTTCTTCCCAACTGATAAACAGTTCGCCCCCAGGCAGAGTAACACGCACAGGCGCACCTGCTTTCAGCAGGCCATTGCGCACGCCGGCCACCACGGCCGCACAAGCTCCAGTGCCGCAAGCCTGAGTTTCCCCCACCCCGCGCTCAAACACACGCAGGCGGACGGACAACTCATCTTCAATCTGCATAAAACCGACATTGACCCGTTCAGGAAACTGCTCGTGCGATTCAATGGCACTGCCCCAATGCTCCACCGGCGCAGCCTCAACATCGTCAACCAAAATCACTGCATGAGGATTACCCATATTCACGCAGCTTACCGGTACAGATTCCAAACCGACCAAGACAATATGTGTCAGCGCATCTTCCGTTTCGCTATGCGCAGGCACAAACGGAATTTCAGACGGCATGAAACGCGGTTTACCCATGTTGACGGTAACCAAACCGTTATCCAACAGCTTCGGCACAATAATCCCTTTGGCCGTTTCGACCAAAATTTCCGTTTTATCCGTCAAACCCTTATCCGCGACAAAACGCGCAAAACAACGCGCACCATTGCCGCACTGCTCTACTTCCCGACCATCCGCATTGAAAATACGATACCGAAAATCGACCGCATCAGAAGAAGGCTTCTCCACCACCAAAAACTGATCAAACCCCACGCCGCGATAGCGGTCTGCCCATTGGGCCAACGGCGCAGCCAACGGATCAAAATCCTGCTCGATGGCATTGACCACCATAAAATCATTGCCCAAGCCGTGCATCTTCGTAAATTTTAAAGTTTTCATTATTCATTCACATTCTTATTAAATCATTATTCCGGCACATTCTACACCAGAATGATATATCCGTTTCTATCTTGTTTTTCAGACGGCCTTGCGCCCTTTTACCAATACTAACACCAGCCACCCCGCAAAAATACTATACTTCCAACATTACAAACATTTCTTATTACAAGGATACACATTATGAAAAAAGTTCTCTTACCTGCCCTTTTGGCCGCTTCACTCAGCGCATGTACAGTCGGCACACCCGGCGTTTCCGTCGGCTTAGGCGTCGGTACCGGCATCGGCCGCCATGTCGGCCTGGGTACATCCATCAACATCCCTGTCGGATTGGACAAAACCAAAACCACCAAAGGCACGGATTCAGACGGCATCCGTATCTCAGAAGAACAAATCGTGACCTATTTTGATGCACACGGTACGCCCAGCAACAGCGCAGTCAAAGGCGGCTTCCATCGTCAACTGATCAGCAAACGCAACAACGAATACGTCGTCCAAGACTTTTACAGCGACAACAGCCAAAAACGCACGGACCCCTATGTCCTCAGCCGCAACCAGCTGATGCAGTTCCGCGCCACACCAAGCAACGGCTCGCTGACCACTTACGCCTACAACGGCACCCTGATGCAGCAGCAAGTATTCCAAAACGGCAAATTGGTTAACGCCAAATACTAAAGGCCGTCTGAAACGGCTGGAAGCCTGTGAAACTTGATTACAAAATATTTTTAACATTCAAACATTTGAAATATTTTGCACCATTTTCTTGAAAATATGGATTGACACATTTTTTCCAGCCATTATAATACGCCCCATTCCCCGATAGCTCAGTCGGTAGAGCGACGGACTGTTAATCCGCAGGTCCCTGGTTCGAGCCCAGGTCGGGGAGCCAAATTTTAAAAGCCTGAACTTCTGTTCAGGCTTTTTTACATCAATAAGGAACGATTGTTCTTTTCCAAAAAAGCCCTGAACCCTCATGAAACCTTTGCAAAGGTCTCTATCCCCAAAACTGGCACGCCTTACGCCTTACCCGCTTCGTCTGGCGAACAAATGCAAACAGCCCGAAACCTTTTTCAGTCAGGTTTCGGGCTGTTTCGTTTTGAAATGGACAGCGTCTTTTCAGACGGCCTTAAACTTGACACATCATTTCACACACGGATTGTCCAAAACGACCGAGACATTGCGTTCGGCTTTGTTCATATACGTCATGTGGACTTTCTTGCCTTTGAATTCTGCTTTGACAACGGATTCCAGCGTGGCAACATCTCGGGTGAAGCCGAATTTTTTGTCGTTTGCGGCAATGAATTTGACCGGTTTTTCATGAAATAACGAATAGAAAGAAACGCCTTTATTATCTGCGGTCACTGCGCATTGCGTTTTGCCGTCGGCGGCAATGACGGAGGAAAGCGTATGGGGCTTATGGGTGCGGTCGGCGAAGGTGGTGTAGGAATCATACGACCCGAAGCTGATTCTTAATGCGAAAGTATTGCCAAGCCATTCATGGCTTATCCTGTCTTCAGGGAGATTTTTTTCGATGGCTTTTTTGCCTGCAAAGAAAGAGCATTCTTGGGTTTTGTGGTTGCAGATTTTTCTGACGCTGAACTGCTTATCCGGAGAAGTAATGACAGTTTCAGCGGCAAGGCTGTTTGCGCTTGCTGCGGCGAGTATACAGCTTAAAAGAAGTGAGCGGATGGGAAGGGACGGTTTCATTTTGTTTAGTGTATCGGTTGGTTTTAATATTGATTGAGCTGATTTGAATGCAATAAGCGGAATAACTGCCGATATGTTGATTTCAATCTGCAGAACAGATAATCCAAAGGCCGTCTGAAACTGATTTTTGGTGTTTCAGACGACCTTTGTTTGCTTTGCGGCGCGGGTTTAGCGGAAGAAATCTCCCATGCCTGCAGGCAGGCCTTGGGTGAATGCGCCCATGGTTTTGTTGGTGGTTTCTTCGGCTTTTTCAGAAGCGGCATTGATGGCGGCCAATACCAAATCTTCCAGCATTTCTTTATCGTCAGCAGCCTCTTGAATCAAATCAGGGCTGATTTCAAGTTTGCGGACAACGTGGGAACAGGTCATCACGACTTTCACCAAACCATTGCCTGCCTCACCTTCAACTTCGGTTTCAGCCAGCTTGGCTTGTGCCTTTTTCATGTTTTCCTGCATTTGTTGGGCCTGTTTCATCAGGCCGCCTAATCCGGCTTTTCCAAACATGTTTTACTCCTATGGGTTTGAATAAATGGGTTTTACTCATGCCGTCTGAAAACGCTATTGCCTTTCAGACGGCCTTGTATATCAGTATGTTAAGAATGTCCTGCCAACTCTAAAGAATCCGGCAGCCATTGCGCCTCAAAGGTTTGCAAGATTTTCTGCGCCGTCGTATCCGCTTCCAGCAAATCTTGCGCCTGCTGCCGCCCTTCTTCTTGAATACGTTTGCGGCGCATCACCGGCGTTTCCCAGCCTTTATCATCTTGCCAAGGCTCGGTTTGCAGCCTTAAATTGCCAAGATGATAGGCCTCGCTCAACGTCTGGCAGATTTTATCCAAGCGCTCTTTATTGGCAGTGGCTTTGGCCTCATCCGTCAACGACAGCATGATTAATCCTGCTTCCGCATCATAATTCGTCCATGCCGCATTTTGCGCCAACATCTGCGCCGCGCCTAATTTACGGGCGAAGCGTTCGATAATGCTGTGCCAATTCTCTGTTTTAAACTCAGGCAAAGGAGCGAACTGAAGCTCTTCTTCATCTCCCTCCTCTTCTTCAGACTCAGCAGACGCAACCGGCTGCGGTACTTCCATCACATCAGCACGGTGTGAATCTTCATATACATATGCTTCATCAAAATACGGAGGCGGAATTTCCTCATCCATGTGCGGATATGTTTCCGGCTCAGGGGCCGTCTGAACTTTTGCAACAGGCAATGGCTCCGCAGTTTCTTGCATCTGCGCCGTTTGAGTTTGAGGCGGCTCAGTCGATACTTGGCTCGGCATTTCCTCCCAAGGCGGTACATCCGTCTGTTGTTGCCGAACAGACTGAACGGTTTCTTCAGACGGCTTTTCAACGGTATCCTGCTTGGCAAAAACAGCCTCTTCCTCAACCGCCGGTGCTGCTATCGGCTCAGATTTCGGCAGCTGAAAAGGCTTTTTTTCAGCCTCAGCTTTCTGATGGTCGGAATGCAAATCCGTGTGTTCAATCTGACTTTGCGTATCGCAACCCGAAGCGGCCAACGGCGCAAATGCAAGCATGCGCAAAAGCGTCATGACAAAACCAGCATACTCATCCGGAGCCAGCGGCAAATCCTGTTTGCCATGAATAGCACATTGATAATAAAGCTGAATCTGCTCGCCACTCAAGGCTTGACTTAAACGAAGCAAGGTTTCACGTTCAGGGTCGTCATTTGCCAAGGCGGAAGGAATAGTTTGAATCAAAGCCAAACGTTGCAACAGCATGGCCAATTCTGCCAATGCGCTATCAAAACCAATCGCTCTGGCGGACATTTCCTGAGCTTTTTCCAGCAAGGCCTCACCGTTTTGATTGATGATTCCTTCAAGCAATTCAAACAAGTATTGTTTATCGACCGCTCCGATCATTTGGCGGACATCTTGTTCGGCCACTTTACCCGAACCCATGGCAATCGCCTGATCCAAAAGGCTCAACGCATCGCGCATCGAGCCGGCGGCGGCGCGTCCTAAAAGCTGCAAGGCCTGCGGCTGATAAGGAACGTTTTCACGGTCCAAAACATGTGCCAAATGCTCGGCAACCTGCTGGATTGTCATGTTGCGCAAAACAAACTGCAAACAGCGGCTCAATACGGTAATGGGGACTTTGTGCGGATCGGTGGTCGCTAAAATAAATTTGACGTGTTCAGGCGGCTCTTCCAAAGTCTTCAGCATGGCATTGAACGCGCTTTTGGAAAGCATATGCACTTCGTCGATGATATAGACTTTGTATTTACCCGCAGTCGGCGCGTATTGCGCGTTTTCCAACACTTCGCGGATATTGTCGATACCGGTATTCGATGCCGCGTCGATTTCCAATAAATCCACATAACGGCCACTGTCGATTTGCGTACAGCTTTCACACTGACCGCACGGCTCGCCATGCACGGCATTTTCGCAGTTCAAGCTCTTGGCTAAAATCCTGGCAATCGTAGTCTTACCCACACCTCGCGTCCCTGTCAGCAGATACGCATGGTGCAGACGGCCTTCGTCCAGCGCGTTGCGCAGGGCTTTGACGACGTGTTCCTGACCGACCAAATCGGCAAAGGTTTTCGGACGCCATTTTCGTGCAAGAACTTGATAAGCCATGTTGTTTCTCTACGGGAAATAAATCGGAAGGCCGTCTGAAAAGAATTCTCCGCTTTTCAGACGGCCTCAGAAAATGGCATATATTCTAGCATTTTTTTGATTTTTATTAAGGATTTTCTATACAGCCGACGGCGACAGCATGTTATTGCAATGTTAGAATACTACATAAATAATAAGTAATTTGAAGTTTAAAATATCATGTCTGAAATCATACTACGCAACCAATCAGCCACCATGCAAATCAATACAATGGGCGGATATATTGACTCCCTGATTCTAAAAGGACGGGAAGTCTTATTTCCGAAAACCAACGTTCAAGTGGGCGATGACACAAAATTACGCGGCGGCATGCACGTCTGCTTACCCCAATTCGGACCTGACAGCAAAAATCATCTGGCCCAACATGGTTTCGGCAGAACCTCAGACTGGGAAATCCGCCATCAAAATGAATCGGATATCGGCTTGAAATTAATCAGCACAGAAAAAGGCTATGAACACGTCGAATGGTTGCTCGATTACAGCCTGCCTAATGAAAATGAAGCCATCGCCATCCTAACCGTCTGCAATTACGGCGAATCACCCGTCCGCACTTCTCCAGGATTTCACCCCTACTTTACCGCCGCCGGCACACAATTTGATTTCAACGGCGCGCCATACGATGCCGACTATATCTCCCATACCGAATTTGTTTCCTCCGACCAAGATGCACACGTTGCATTTGACGGCTTGAAACTGGATATCCGTACCCACAATCTGCCTGTGTACGCACTCTGGAGCGATCGAAACGGCCAATATACTTGTGCAGAGCCAACCGCAGAAGGCAATGCATTTTTATCCCCTGCCCGAGGCGGACAATTTGTTTCAGGACACAGTAAAAAACGTTACGCCATGAAAATCAGACTGATGGCTTAACTCACTTTACAAATTCTCGATATTTAAAAACCACCCCGAAGGGTGGTTTTCTTATGGCTTACAGGCCATTGTTATTGATTGCATTCGCAATATCGCGTACCGCTGTTACATACATACGGCTGTGGTTGTATTGCCATACGGTGTAGAAGTTATTCAGGCCCAAATAGTATTCAAATACGCCAGGGCTGGTTTCCAAAGCATACAACACAGCTTTTTCATTATCGGCAACAGCAGCTTGAGGCACGACACCCAAGGCTTTGAAATCTGCGACAGTGCGTGTCAAAGCAGTTTTCTCATCGATAATCGCCTGCAAGTGCGGCGTAATCGTCAGACTGACCGGCACAATCATTTTACCGCCAGTCTGCCAGCCATGCTGTTTCATATAATTGGCGACAGAAGCCGCCACATCGCCGACATTATTCCAAATATCGCGATGACCGTCACCATCATAGTCCACCGCCCATTTACGGTAGCTGGAAGGCATAAATTGCGGCATGCCCATCGCGCCGGCATAGCTGCCTTTGAAATCAAAAATATTTTCTTTTTCTTCTTTTGCCATCAGCAAAAGTTCGCTCAATTCGTTTTGGAAAAATTCGGCACGGCGTGGATAATCAAAGGCCAATGTACTCAAAGCATCGGCAACGCGGAAGCTGCCCGTATTTTTGCCATAATTGGTTTCAATACCGAGAATCGCCACGATCAATTCGGCAGGAACACCGTATTTGCGTGCCACATCATCAATTACGGCACGGTTTGCCGCATAGAATTGTCTGCCGCCGTTAAATTTGACTGCACCGGAGTTACCGGTGCGGAATTCATACCAAGGACGCGAAGTGCTTGGGCGGTACATAATGGTAATAATATTGCCTTTATACACCACGCCATTGAAGAAGTTACGCAATTCTTCCGCACTGAAACGACGGTTTTTCACTTCATATTGGATAAACTGCTGAACATTGACGTTTTCATTAAAACCGCTGCTGGCAACAGATTCAGCCGCTGCATCAAATACAGGGCGTTTTGCAGAGGAAACAGGCTCGACAGGTTTTGCCGTATCAACAGCAGGCTTTTGCGGAGTGCCGCATGAAGCTAAAGCCAAAGCAGTCAGACCTATCCCAAAGATTTTGATTTTATTCATAAATAATCTCTTTACTAAATAATACGACAAACCCGAACACGAATGAATATTCGGCCAATACATCATCTCTTCCGCTATATTTCTAGACAGACTTAAAAAATATAGAAAAATCGATATTTACTTACTTCGGCTCAAGCAGATAAACAAGGCCGTCTGAAATTCAAGGAAACCCTTGATTTTCAGACGGCCTTGAATGAATCAATTACTCAGCGGCTGCAACAACAGCAACGGTAATTTTAGCAACAGCGTCGGTGTGCAGAGCCACTTCAACTTCGTATTCGCCAACAGCTTTCAAAGGACCGTTAGGCAGACGTACGTTTGCTTTAGCAGCTTGGATACCGGTAGCAACAATCGCTTCAGCGATGTCAGCATTGGTAACAGAACCGAACAGACGACCATCAACACCGGCTTTTTGAGCAACAGTAATGGTTTGGCCTTCCAGTTTTTCTTGACGGGCTTTAGCATCAGCCAAGATTTCAGCTTGTTTGGCTTCCAATTCAGCGCGGCGTGCTTCGAATTCTTTCATGTTGGCTTCGGTTGCACGTTTTGCTTTACCGGCAGGGATCAGGAAGTTGCGTGCGTAACCGTTTTTAACGGTAACGATATCACCCAAGTTACCCAGACCGCCGATTTTTTCTAACAGAATAATTTGCATGATTTAAACTCCAAAATTATTTGTGTTGATCGGTGTAAGGCAACAGAGCCAGGAAACGGGCACGTTTCACAGCAGTAGCCAACTGACGTTGGTAGTGTGCTTTAGTACCAGTAATGCGGGCAGGGATGATTTTGCCGTTTTCAGAGATGAAGTCTTTCAACAAATCAACTTGTTTGTAATCAACTTCTTGGATTTTTTCAGCCGTAAAGCGGCAGAATTTTCTACGTTTGAATGATTGACGAGCCATTGTCGTTTAACCTTTATATTCTTTAATGTTCTGTATGCGTAGTACCGGCTTGGGGAAGCGTTGGCTGCGTTGCGCCAAAAAACCTTCCGACTCGATGACGGCATCTTGCCGATACTGCCATTCCTCAGCCTGCTTACCTAAAATCCGTGCGGGAATTTCAAACTTGACCAGACATTTCTGTCCGTTTTCTTCCTGCCAAGATTCATGTTGCAACACAATATCTAAAACAGGAATTCCTGCCGGCGTATATCTCAAAGGCTGAACCTGTAAGATACGTGCGGTAAGCTTAATCAGATTATTCAATCTTATTCGGCTGCTGCAACTTCTTCAGCCGCACCGTTCAGCAAGTTTTTTGCTTTTTCGCCGCCCAGCATTGGGGAAGCTTCAGTTACAGCGTGTTTTGTTTTGATGGTCAGGTGACGCAGTACGGCATCATTGAAGCGGAAAGCAGTTTCCAACTCTTCAACCACTTCAGGAGTAGTTTCGATATTCATCAAAACATAGTGTGCTTTGTGGATTTTGTTGATCGGGTAAGCCAATTGACGGCGACCCCAGTCTTCCAAACGGTGGATTTTACCGTTGGCTTCGGTAATCATGGTTTTGTAACGCTCAACCATAGCAGGCACTTGCTCGCTTTGATCAGGATGAACGATAAACACGATCTCGTAATGACGCATGTTATCTCCTTATGGATGATTAAAAACAGCCTTTCACCATGCGAAGTAAAAGGCAAGGCAAAGAGGCTGAATTTTATCCGCATTTCTTAAAAAATACAAGTCCGGATTCAAAATCCACTTTCTTTTCAATTAAAAAACAACATTAGGCCTTAGGGTTATTTCCTAGCAAACCACTCAACTATCTGCCAAAAATCTGCTAAAATCTGCCCCATCCTAATAAATACAGCATCAGAAGGCACACAATCATGGCTCTTTTGCAGATTTCCGAACCCGGCATGTCCGCCGCCCCCCATCAACACCGCCTCGCCGTAGGCATTGATTTAGGTACAACCAACAGCTTGGTGGCCACCGTACGCAGTGGCAGCGCAGTCTGTCTGCCCGATTCAGACGGCCGTACCACCCTGCCTTCGGTTGTCCGTTATTTGGATGGCGGAGTAGAAGTCGGCAAAAACGCCCTTTCTGCCCAAAAAACCGATCCGCTAAATACCGTCAGCTCCGCCAAACGCCTGATCGGCCGCACCCTTACCGACCTCACGCAAGACGCGCAATACCTGCCCTATCAATTTACACCCAATGAGCGCGTGGTCGAATTAAACACCCGTCAAGGTGCGAAAACGCCTATCGAAGTATCGGCAGAAATCCTCAAAGCCCTCAAATCGCGTGCCGAAGAAACATTGGGCGGCGATTTGGTCGGCGCCGTCATTACCGTACCCGCCTATTTCGACGATGCTCAACGCCAAGCCACCAAAGACGCCGCGCGTTTGGCAGGCTTGAATGTATTGCGCCTCCTCAACGAGCCGACCGCCGCCGCAATCGCCTACGGGCTGGATAACGCCTCGGAAGGCACGTTTGTCGTTTACGACTTGGGCGGCGGTACATTCGACGTATCCGTATTGCAACTGACCAAAGGTCTGTTTGAAGTTAAAGCCACCGGCGGCAACAGCGCATTGGGCGGCGATGACTTCGACCATCGCTTGTTCTGCCACCTGCTGGAACAAAACGACCTTTCCAAACTCAACGAACAAGACAGCCAGCTTCTGCTTTCCCTTGTCCGTGCCGCCAAAGAAAAACTGACCACTCAAACCGAAGCCGTCATCAAAACCACACTTTCAGACGGCCATAAAGTCCATACTGTCATTACCCGCCAAGAGTTTCACAATCTGACCCAAAATCTGGTGCAAAAAACCATAGTGCCGGTCAAACAAGCACTGAAAGACGCAGGCGTGACCAAAGCCGACATTAAAGGCGTGATTATGGTCGGCGGTTCAACCCGCATGTTGCATGTTCAACAAGCGGTCGCCACATTCTTTGGTCAAACTCCGCTGAACAACCTCAACCCAGACGAAGTGGTTGCACTCGGTGCCGCCATACAGGCAAATGTCCTTGCCGGTAACAAAACCGACGGCGAATGGCTGCTGCTGGACGTTACACCTTTATCACTCGGCCTGGAGACCTACGGCGGCCTTGCCGAAAAAATCATCCCGCGCAACTCCACCATTCCCACCGCGCGCGCGCAGGACTTCACCACTTTCAAAGACGGTCAAACTGCCATGACGATACACGTCGTACAAGGCGAGCGTGAACTCGTTTCCGACTGCCGCAGCCTGGCCAAATTTACCCTGCGCGGCATTCCGCCGATGGCCGCAGGCGCAGCGCGTATCCGCGTAACCTTCCAAGTTGACGCCGACGGTTTGCTGTCTGTTTCCGCACAAGAACAAAGCACCGGCGTACAGGCGCAAATCGAAGTCAAACCCTCCTACGGCTTAGACGACGGCACCATTACCCAAATGCTCAAAGACAGCATGAGCAACGCCGCCGAAGACATGGCTGCACGCGCACGCGCCGAAGCCGTAGTCGAAGCCGAAAGCCTGACCGACGCCGTCAATGCCGCCCTTGAGTTGGACAGCGATTTATTGGAAGCCGAAGAATTGCAACAGATTCAACAAGACATCGCCGCTTTGCAAAGCTATCTGAAAGACGGTAAAGCCGAAGACATCCGCGCCGCCGTCGCCAAACTCAGCCACAGCACCGACAACTTCGCCGCCAAGCGCATGAACCGCAACATCCAACGCGCGTTGACAGGGCAAAGCGTTGATAATATTTGACGGCAAATGGTTTCAGACGGCCTTGTATAAAGAGGCCGTCTGAAAATCTAATATCCCAAACGACCTGATTACTTCTATGCGACTCTGGCACCAAACCCTTATCCCCCTACTCCCCCGCGCCCAGCTTTTGGGGCAACACCGCGAATGCGCTGCTTTACGCGGAGCGGGCTGGGGCAGGCCGCATGCGACGGTTAATTACGTTTTTATCCACTCACCCTACAAACTCTATCTGTATCACGCGTTGATTATGGAAGAGATGGAAAAGCGCGGTTACAAACCGGATGTTTTATGGAAAGATCCGCTATATCGCGGCAAAGCCGTTGCCCCATACCATTCGCACGCGGCTGAAACAGCCACTTCGCCGATTTATGCCGAACATGATGATGCTTACTTGGACGAATGTCTGGAAAATTTAAAAAGTAAAGGCATCATGTTATAAACCCATTTTTCAGACGGCCTGAATATTGAATACCCAAGGCCGTCTGAAACCACTTTAACCACAACCACTCTTAAACAACCGAGACAATAAAAATGCCAAAAATTACCGTACTCCCACACGCGACATTATGCCCCGAAGGCGCGGTTATCGAAGACGCACCGGAAGGCCAAACCGTCCTTGACGTACTGCTCGACCACGATATCGAAGTCGATCACGCCTGTGAAAAATCCTGTGCCTGCACAACCTGCCACGTGATTATCCGCAAAGGTTTTGACAGCTTGGAAGAGCCGAGTGAACTGGAAGAAGACCTGCTCGACCAGGCATGGGGTTTGGAAGCCGATTCACGCTTGAGCTGTCAGGCAGTTGTTGCCGATGAAGATTTGGTCGTAGAAATTCCCAAATATACGATCAACCATGCACGTGAAGACCACTAGAACAAGGCTTAATGAAAAAGGCCGTCTGAAACCACAAATTCATGGTTTTCAGACGGCCTGTTGCTTATGCGGCAAACTATTTGATATGAGGAAAAATAAAACGCATACGCGAAATTTGCATGGAAGCCACTTTCTGCGTAGCGGAGTAATTCTCAATTTTTTCTTGCATTCTGATTTGATGTAGATTGCCGTTATAACGGGGAGCAGCGTTCTGAGATTTGTTGACTGTCTGCAGTTCAGCCTCAGCCTTCAAAGCTTCCTCTGCCTCAATCGCCGAAAGTGCTGCCTCATCCCTTACCAAACCGAAACGCTCGATAATGGCATTGGCTTCATCTATATAACGCGATTTGTCCGCGCCATTTTCCAACACCGTATCTTCAAGCACGACCGACAAATGCTTGCCGCAATTTTCGATACGTTCTGCGATGCGCGAATAAACCATCCAACGTTTCAACCTCAATGCACCTGCATCGTCATTGTGTGAAGCAGCATCCAGTTTAATCAAGCCATAGTGTTTGCCGTAATACAGACGAAACACCAGCTGCTTCAAACCTTCTGTTTCATCCAGCATCCGATAAAATTCGCGAACCAACAACAGCAAACGGTCAAATGCACCTGCTTTGGACATATACTCCGGATCATCGGAAGCGAGCGCGTAAATCAGTTTGGACAGCTTGGCGTTGAGTGCGTTATTCATCTTTTTTCCTTTTATTTTTAAGCGATGGATTGTCTTAAGAGCCGTTCCAAAAAATTTGGTTGCAGAGCGAAATGTAAATTTTGCATGGAAACCAAATCATTCAAAACGGAATAGAAAGTATAAAACGGCAGATTGCCGTGAGTTTTAAGTGTCTTGCCGTATTTTAACGCAACTATGCTATTTTGTTAAAAAATAGCGTCATCATTTATCTGCCCTTCTTCCGTAAAACAATCTGGCAGTCCGACTTCTTCTTGATTAAAATAATTGGCAATAATCGAAACCCAATAAAGGAACACATCATGAAATGGACAGACACCCAACGCATCGCCGAAGAACTCTACGATTTACACGGTGACAGCATCGACCCGAAAACCGTTCGTTTCACCCAACTGCGTGATTTGATTATGGCTCTGCCTGAATTTGACGATGATCCGGCGCGTTGCGGCGAGCGCATTCTCGAAGCTGTACAACAAGCCTGGATAGATGAAGCGGAATAACCTTTTCCCTTTTCATCAAACAAGACCTCAGGCTGTTTTTCAGACGGCCTGAGGTCTTTATTAAATCTATTCATACAATTTCGGAAAATTTCGAAATTGACTCATACCAACCTCAAATTTATTATGCAGTCTGACAACAAATAAAAGATATGCAGAAGGTGCATAACCATGAATCACGCTCGAGAAATCGCCGCTTTAAACAACAGCCTTTCTGATTTAAAAGGCGACATCAACGTTTCGTTCGAATTTTTCCCGCCGAAAAACGAACAAATGGAAACCATGCTGTGGGATTCCATCCATCGCCTGCAAACCTTGCATCCGAAATTCGTTTCCGTAACCTACGGCGCAAACTCCGGCGAACGCGACCGCACACACAGTATCGTTAAACGCATCAAACAAGAAACCGGCCTTGACGCCGCCCCCCACCTGACCGGTATCGATGCCAGCCCTGACGAGTTGCGCCAAATCGCCAAAGATTATTGGGACAGCGGTATCCGCCGCATTGTCGCCCTGCGTGGCGACGAGCCGCCCGGCTATGAGAAAAAACCTTTCTATGCCGAAGATTTGGTCAAACTGTTGCGCTCCGTTGCCGACTTTGATATTTCCGTAGCGGCCTATCCAGAGGTGCACCCGGAAGCCAAATCCGCACAAGCCGACTTAATCAATCTGAAACGCAAAATCGATGCGGGTGCAAACAACGTTATTACCCAATTCTTCTTCGACGTGGAAAGCTATCTGCGCTTTCGTGACCGTTGCGTGATGATGGGCATCGACGTTGAAATCGTTCCCGGCATCCTGCCCGTAACCAATTTCAAACAATTGACCAAAATGGCCCAAGTGACCAACGTCAAAATCCCAAGCTGGCTGTCTAAAATGTACGAAGGTTTGGATGACGACCAAGGCACGCGCAACCTTGTTGCCGCCAGCATCGCCATCGACATGGTCAAAGTCCTCTCGCGCGAAGGTGTCAAAGACTTCCACTTCTACACCCTCAACCGCAGCGAACTGACTTACGCCATCTGCCATATTTTGGGCGTGCGTCCGCGTTAATAAAACAGACGGCCTCCCCATTCTGATTTACAATATCGAACATTCAGGCCATACCGGCCTGATTCAAAATTCCAACCAGGAGAGTTAACATGACAACATTGCATTTTTCAGGCTTCCCGCGCGTCGGTGCCTTCCGCGAATTGAAATTCGCACAAGAAAAATACTGGCGCAAAGAAATCAGCGAGCAAGAATTGCTGGCTGTTGCTAAAGACTTGCGCGAGAAAAACTGGAAACACCAAGCCGCGGCCAACGCTGATTACGTTGCCGTAGGCGATTTCACTTTCTACGACCACATCCTCGACCTGCAAGTTGCCACCGGTGCCATCCCTGCCCGCTTCGGCTTCGACAGCCAAAACCTGTCTTTGGAACAATTCTTCCAACTGGCGCGTGGTAACAAAGACCAATTCGCTATCGAAATGACCAAATGGTTCGACACCAACTACCACTACTTGGTGCCTGAATTCCACGCCGATACCGAATTCAAAGCCAACGCTAAACACTACGTTCAACAACTGCAAGAAGCCCAAGCTTTGGGCCTGAAAGCCAAACCGACCATCGTCGGCCCATTGACTTTCCTGTGGGTAGGTAAAGAAAAAGGCGCTGTCGAATTCGACCGTCTGAGCCTGTTGCCTAAACTGTTGCCTGTTTACGTTGAAATCCTGAACGCTTTGGTTGAAGCCGGTGCCGAATGGATTCAAATCGACGAGCCTGCTTTGGCTGTCGACCTGCCTAAAGAATGGGTAGAAGCCTACAAAGACGTTTACGCCACTTTGAGCAAAGTAAACGCCAAAATCCTGTTGAGCACTTACTTCGGTTCCGTTGCCGAACACGCTGCTTTGCTGAAATCCCTGCCTGTTGACGGCCTGCACATCGACTTGGTACGCGCCCCTGAGCAACTGGACGCATTTGCCGACTACGACAAAGTTCTGTCTGCCGGTGTTATCGACGGCCGCAATATTTGGCGCGCCAACCTGAACAAAGTTTTGGAAACTGTTGAGCCTCTGCAAGCCAAACTGGGCGACCGTTTGTGGATTTCCAGCTCTTGCTCCCTGCTGCACACCCCATTTGACTTGTCAGTTGAAGAAAAACTGAAAGCCAACAAACCTGACCTGTACTCTTGGTTGGCATTCACCCTGCAAAAAACCCAAGAATTACGCGTTCTGAAAGCCGCATTGAACGAAGGTCGTGATTCTGTTGCCGAAGAACTGGCTGCCAGCCAAGCTGCCGCCGACTCCCGTGCCAACAGCAGCGAAATCCACCGTGCAGACGTTGCCAAACGCCTGGCCGATTTGCCTGCCAACGCAGACCAACGCAAATCTCCATTTGCCGACCGTATCAAAGCGCAACAAGCATGGTTGAACCTGCCTCTGCTGCCGACGACCAACATCGGTTCTTTCCCACAAACTACCGAAATCCGCCAAGCACGTGCAGCCTTCAAAAAAGGCGAACTGTCTGCCGCTGATTACGAAGCCGCGATGAAAAAAGAAATCGCCTTGGTGGTTGAAGAGCAAGAAAAACTGGACTTGGACGTACTGGTACACGGCGAAGCCGAGCGTAACGACATGGTTGAATACTTCGGCGAATTGTTGAGCGGTTTTGCATTCACCCAATACGGCTGGGTACAAAGCTACGGCTCACGCTGCGTTAAACCACCTATCATCTTCGGTGACGTAAGCCGTCCTGAGGCCATGACTGTCGCTTGGTCCACTTACGCTCAAAGCCTGACCAAACGCCCGATGAAAGGTATGTTGACCGGCCCTGTAACCATTCTGCAATGGTCTTTCGTCCGCAACGATATTCCTCGCTCTACCGTGTGCAAACAAATCGCACTGGCTCTGAACGACGAAGTATTGGATCTGGAAAAAGCCGGCATCAAAGTCATCCAAATTGACGAACCTGCCATCCGCGAAGGTCTGCCTTTGAAACGTGCCGATTGGGATGCTTACCTGAACTGGGCCGGCGAATCTTTCCGCCTGTCCTCTACCGGTTGCGAAGACAGCACTCAAATCCACACCCATATGTGCTACTCTGAGTTCAACGACATCCTGCCGGCCATCGCCGCTATGGATGCTGACGTGATCACCATCGAAACTTCACGTTCCGACATGGAACTCTTGACCGCGTTCGGCGAATTCAAATACCCGAACGACATCGGCCCGGGCGTTTACGACATCCACAGCCCACGCGTACCGACTGAAGCTGAAGTTGAGCATCTGCTGCGCAAAGCCATCGAAGTCGTACCGGTTGAACGTCTATGGGTGAACCCGGACTGTGGCCTGAAAACCCGTGGCTGGAAAGAAACTCTGGAACAACTCCAAGTGATGATGAACGTAACCCACAAATTGCGTGCCGAACTGGCTAAATAATGTGAGTTAGATGAAAAGGCCGTCTGAAAATTTTCAGACGGCCTTTTTTTATTTATCAATATTTAAAACATAAAGATTACGACTTCAACAATTTACAAAATCCCTGTCGTTGTATGATGTTCTTCCACTCCTGATGTATACACGTTCTGAGTATGGTGATACACAGTCTCTTTAGTCGTTTCAACAATATGGTTGGCTTCCGACAGAACATCACTCAATGCCACTTTACTGCTGGTCGTATTCACTTTTTTCAGTGTCGCGCCGTTATGGCTATTGCCTTCAGAATACGTGTTGATGTCATTCTCAAAGCGCAGCCATGAATCATATAGTTCACCTTTAATGTCCGTCAGGATTTTGTTGTTGGCCACATTTAAAGATGCCTTGCCCTTAGGGTTGGTACTGTGTACGTCTATCAAAGCATCATTCAAATCACCGCCAAGTTTCAATGTATTATTGGTGATGTTGTACTCTTTGGCATTGCTCTTTAAATAAGCAAATTCGACGTAGCCGGCAGATTCTTCACGCACAGAAATTTTGTTGTTGTGAATCGTTACCGCCCCATGCATAGCGACATTGCCATGGTGTTCTTCCACATAAACCGGTACTGCGCCTTTCATAATCTTGCCGATATCGGCATCATTGCCGCTAATGGTAATGGTACCGCTACCAATGCCGTTTTTAGATAAAACGCGGTCGTAAGTATCGTTGATGACGGCAATCAGATATTTGGTGGATTCGCCGCTGATCTTATTGTTTGCCATATTGAGCGTGTAATCCATTTTGCTTTCATGGTTACGGAACTCAATCGCGTAGGTCTGAATATTATTTTGATAAACCGTCAGATTTTTAATGACATTATCGCTGATATCGAAATAGCCTTTGTCAGCTGAGTGCAAATCTCTGTATTGGGTATTGGTTTGCACCTGAATACCTGAATACATGTGGTAGTACTTGCCCAAGTCATCATCAACATTCAAACGGAAGTTCGGGTCTTGGATAATGGTATTGCCGGTAATTTTGACTTTATCCATAGAAAACTGACGGTTGTAGGCAACAATACCATACAGCCTATCACCCGTTAACACATTGTTTTCAATGACAATGCCTGTACCATCATGCACATCCAAACCCTTGCGGTAGTTGTGGTCGGTCGTGTTTTTACGGTATGTGATGCCGTAATTGTAGCTGCCGGCAGCCACAGCCATACCGTACCCTGTCCCACCATCCGCTTCGTGGCCGTTCCAATCCAAACGGTTGCCCTCGCCGATAAAGTTTTGTTGGAAACCGATCAGCGCACCGGCAACGCGGTTGTGGTGCAGATACGAATCGACAATACGGTTGTTTTCACCCAAAGGCAGCGCTTCGTATTTTTCATCAATTTCGCCGCTTTGCACGCGCTCTTTAAAGGTCAGCTTATGGCCTTTTTCCGTTTCCAAAGAAGCGGTCGAGGTAAACATCACACCAGCACGGTTGGCACCGGAAACCTCTACTTTACTGATTAAAGTATTGTCCGCATCGTTGACCAAAATACCGTTTACCTTGCCAAAATAGCTTAAGCCTTTGCGGTAAAAATCAGGGTTGGTATATTGAACCGACAAATCGGCAATGGTTTTATTGTTTTGCCCATCAACCAAAATACCGGCAAATTCGCGGATATCGTCATGGTTAGTGTCCGGATTGAATTCGCCTGTTTGCGCCTTATCAAACGTTACTTTGGTTTTGCCCATGCCCGAACCAAACAAGCCGCGCGCGCCGGAGACGGTTTTATCCATCACAATCTGATTGGAAATATAGTAAGTACCATCCAAGAAAACCATGGCTTTTTCTTTGTGCGCCGCTTCTAAAGCTGCCTTAAATGCCTGAAGGCTGTCTTTTTTACCCTGCGCATCGGCACCAAAATCATTCACGCGAACGTAATTACCATACTCTTTAGATTCATACACGCGGTATTTTCCGGATAGACCTTCCCTGCCTTCGGCATGATCATCAATTTTGTTTGCTTTACCCGAACTGAGGTGGCCGTCGTGGCTATTGATTGCTTTTTTACCGGAAGAAACGCCCGCTATTTTGTCATGGCCGTCTGAATCCTTCAGATTCTTTTTATGGATAATCTCAACGGTTTCTTTTTCTTCGGCAATTCTGTCTTCCGCCTCTTTTTCTTTGCGTGCGGCTTCGAGTTTGGCTTTACGCTCTGCAACCGCTTTTTCGACTGCCGCTTTATGCGCTTCTTTTGCGCGCTCGACAGCTTTTGCTTTGGCTGCAGCAGCCTCGGCTATTTTTTTTGCTTTGGCTTCTTCGTAAACTTTTTGCCTTTCAGCCAGGACTTTTTCCATCGATTGATTAACTGGCTTGTTTACCGGCTCTTTTGAAACAACGTGTTTGCTCGCCACTTTAGGCGCAATGGTATGTTTACTGGAAACGCTGCTTACAGAAGCAACGCTGGCCCGTGCAACATGCATTTTGGTCACAAGGCCGTCTGAAGATGATGAAGAACTGTCGAATCTTGCTGCCTCCGCCACATGCACCACTTCTCTCGTTACCGTATTTTTACCGCTTAATTGCTTAAGCTCAGGAGAAACCGACGGCATATCCCCCCAATTGTGGGTGTGTATCCATTCTTTTAGAGGAGAAGATGATTTGGAATTTGCTTCAGGTGTGGATGAGCCGTGACGAATGTGGGTACGGCCAAGAGGAGCAAGTTTATGTGACATAATCAGCGTATTTCCTTGTATCGAATATCGCCTTTCCCACCGCACAAGCGTGCAACAAAAAAGCCGATTGATTAAAGAGGTAAGACGGATTCTGTCGTAACAGCAATTGCCTGTATAAAGGCCAAACTGAAGTTGGCCGCTTTGAGAAACTCGGCAGCGTTTCCCCTTCTGCCGGTTTTCTGATTGGAAACGGTCATGGTGTCAGACAGAACCCTTGGATGACTTTATATAGGCAATCTGTCCGCGTACCATGTGTCCGGTTATTTTTGACGGAAATGTATCAGAGTCCCTTTTTAATTGATTAGTTCATCCAAAGTTAAGTTATTTTTGATTTTTATAGCAAAATAAAAATGGTTTTATCTTGCATCGTTTTCCTTTTTAGCTTGACAGAGTGAATCCCGCGAAGCCCAAAAGGAGGGAAATTCTAACACGATATGTTTTTAGCATTCCCTATTTAACTAAATTTACAAAATATACAGAATAAATATCTACAACTGTTTTTAACTTCTTCTAAAAATCAATAAAATTCGATATTTCCAATATGTATTTTTACAACATGCCTGCGCATTATATACCGATTATCTAAAAATACTACCGTTTGTTTAAAAAATTTAGCATTTTATTATCGTTTTCCCCATCAAAAAACCAATAAAAAAAGGCCGTCTGAAAAAATATTTCAGACGGCCTTTTATATTCACTGCGTTCTACTTAACAAACTTCGACCAACCAGCCGTGTTTGTCTTCTGTCAAACCGTATTGAATGTCCGTAATTGCCTTACGGATTGCATAACCGCGCTCTTGGCTCTTCACTTCGATTTCTTTGCCGTCAATCACGAAAGAAGTTACCGGAGAAATAACCGCAGCCGTACCGGTCAGAATCGCTTCCGCACCATTCTCAATCGCAGTTTTCAGCTCGTCGACAGTAAAGTTGCGCTCGGTAACGGTGTAGCCCAAATCTTTAGCAACAGTCAGTACGGAATCGCGGGTAACGCCGTGCAAGAATTCATCGGTCAACGGTTTGGTAATGATTTCATCGCCGTTAATCAGGATAAAGTTAGACGCGCCGGTTTCCTGAACGTCGCCATTCGGGCAGAACAATACTTGGTTTGCACCGTGCTCTGCTTTGGCTTTCAATACCCAAGGCATGGCGGAAGCGTAGTTGCCGCCGCATTTCACGCGGCCCATGTGCGGGGCGCAACGGATGTGTTCGGTTTCCACCAAGATTTTAACGGGCGAACCGGCTTTGAAGTAGTCGCCGACAGGAGAAGCCAAAATGTACAGCAAGGCTGTTTCGGAAGGAGAACCGGCTTTACCGATCACAGGGTCGGTACCGATCAAAGTCGGACGCAGGTACAAAGCGGCAGGTGCGTCAGGGATTTCCTCGGCGGAGCGTTTGACCAATTCGATCAAAGCATTCAAATAAGCTTCCGTTTCAGGACGCGGCAGGTGCAGAATATCTGCGCTTTGCTGCATACGCGCAATGTTGGCGGTCGGGCGGAACATCACGATTTTGCCGTTTGCCTGACGGAATGCCTTCAAACCTTCAAAACATTCGCTGCCGTAATGCAGGGCGTGTGCGCCCGGGGCGAGTGTCAGGTCTTTGGAAGATTGCCATTCTACCGGTTGCCATTTACCTTCACGATAAGCGATAACGGGCATTTCAGCGTGGAAAACGCTGCCGAATACGGCTGGGACTGGTCTGCTCATGATGATTGCCTTTCTTATTCTGATTTGTAAGATAATAACTAAAGACTGAACAATACGCCTTTCAATATGGGTTTGACAAGTACCCGTCAGCATTAAAGGCACTCTTTCCATGCCGTCTGAAACATGCCGTCCTATCCGAAATCCGGCAAATCGTTTAAACTGATACCATTTTTCAGACGGCCTGCCCCAACCGCGGCCCACCCGGAGCAACCCATGAAACTCATCTATACCATCATCAAAATCCTGATTCTTCTTGTTTTCCTCCTGCTGGCCATCACCAATACCCACACCGTATCCTTCTTCTACCTGCCCGGACAAAACGTCAATCTGCCGCTGATTGTCGTGCTTTTCGGTGCCTTTATTATCGGCATCGTGTTCGGTATGTTTGCCCTCTTCGGCCGTCTGCTGACCCTGCGCAGCGAAAACAACCGCCTACGTGCCGAAGTGAAAAAATACGCCCACCTTTCCGAAAAAGACCTGACTCCGGTCAAAACCGAAACACCGGCAACGGCTTCCGAAACCGCTCCCAAAGCGTAACGCCACCAATCAATAAAGGAATACCATGGACAACGAATTGTGGGTCATCTTACTACCCATCGTCCTCCTCCCCGTTTTCTTCGCTATGGGCTGGTTTGCCGCGCGCGTCGATATGAAGACCGTCCTAAAACAGGCCAAAAGCATACCGGCCGGCTTTTACAAAAGCCTTGACGCCCTCGTTGACCGCAACAGCGGCCGCGCCGCGCGCGAATTGGCGGAAGTCATCGACCAGCAGCCGCAGTCATACGATTTGAACCTGACTTTAGGCAAGCTCTACCGCCAACGCGGCGAAAACGACAAAGCCATCAATATGCACCGCGCCCTGCTCGATTCGCCCGACACCGTCAACGAAAAACGCGCGCGCGTGCTTTTTGAATTGGCGCAAAACTACCAAAGCGCAGGCTTGGTGGACCGTGCCGAACAAATCTTCCTCGGTTTGCAGGAAGGCGACATGGCACGCGAAGCCCGCCAACACCTTCTGAGCATCTACCAACAAGACCGCGACTGGGAAAAGGCCATCGAAATGGCGCAGCTCTTGAGCCATGACGAACAGACCTACCAGTTTGAAATCGCCCAGTTCTATTGCGAAATCGCCCAAGCCGCGCTGTTCAAATCCAACTTCGACGCCGCCCGCTACAACATCGGCAAAGCACTCGAAGCCAACAAAAAATGTACGCGCGCCAACATCATCCTCGGCGACATCGAATATCGTCAGGGCAACTTCCCTGCCGCAGTAGAAGCATATTCCGCCATCGAGCAGCAAAACCACGCCTATTTGAGCATGGTCGGCGAAAAACTCTATGAAGCCTATGCCGCACAAGGCAAACAGGAAGAAGGCCTCAATCGCCTCATCGGCTATATGCAAACCTTTCCCGATCTTGACCTGATCAACGTCATCTACGAGAAAGCCCTGCTGCTCAAGGGCGAAACCGAAGCGGCGCAAATCGCTGTCGAACTCGTCCGCCAAAAACCCGACCTCAACGGCGTGTACCGCTTGCTTGGTTTGAAACTCAGCAGTATGAATCCTGAGTGGAAAGCCGATACCGATATGATTCGTTCCATTATCGGCCGCCAGCTGCAAAAAAGTGTCATGTACCGCTGCCGCAACTGCCACTTCAAATCCCAAGTCTTCTTCTGGCACTGCCCGGCCTGCAACAAATGGCAAACCTTTACGCCGAATAAAATCGAAATTTAATCAAGCGTTAAGCATTAAAAAAAGGCCGTCTGAAATCTTTTCAGACGGCCTTTTTATTACAAAGCAAAGAAAGGAAGCAAGAATCGTTCCAACAAGAAAAAAATAAAGTTGAATCATACTTAATTATTCGGAAAAAATATGAGAAAGAGTATAATAGTTGGATATAAGAGAAGTTTTAGGAGCAAATATGAAAATTCACTTTGAAAAAGGACTTCAGTTAGAAAATGCCCAACTCATTTGTCAGTGGTCTAATGCTTTGGGAGAAAGTTTTCAGAAGCAATGGATGGGGCCAAAGATTTCTTATCCCTTGATTGCCCAATCCTTGCAAAAGATGGAAGGGATTTTTTCCATTTTTGTTGGAGAAGAGTTTGTAGGCATCATCCAGAAAATCAAACTAGAAGATAAAAATCTTCATATTGGAAGATTTCTCATAGCTCCACAGAAGCAGGGAAAAGGATTAGGTAGAAAAGCTTTTCAATACTTTCTTCAAGAAATGTTTGAAAATGAAGAAATAGAAAGTATTTCCCTAACGGTTTTTGAGTCAAATCAAATAGCTAGAGACCTCTACCAAAAAGAGGGATTTGAAATTGTTCAAACCATTGAAGTTCCAGAACGTAAATACATAATGAGAAAATCTAGGTAAGAACTAAATTACACTAGAAATTGTCCCCTTTATCAAAGTGGCTCAAAATATAGTCTTACACACCAACAATATCTACTCAACAACGCTGCTCTGCCCATGCCAAGGCCGCTACAACCTGAGCCTCAATATCGGCATTAAACTCGCCGGCACGGTACGCATCGCGCAATTCTGTGCGACGGGTTTCATCTGCCGCAATTTGGTTTAACACCACTTGCGGAAACTCGTTAAACACAGGCCCCTCCTCTTCATGACCCATCAAAAACAGCGCAGGGATTTTTTGATTGGCGCGGACGATTTCCTGTTGGCGCGGATTCTCAAAACGGCTGCTGTCGTCAAAATCGTTGCGGGCAATATAGTTGACGCGGATATTGGGGTTCAGCTCCGCCATTTTTTGAATAAACGGCACAAACACACGGCAATCAGGGCAATATGGCGCAGCGACAAGCAGCCAGTTTTGCGGACGGCTGATCTTTTTAACCGTCGCTACCGTTTGCGCCGACAACTCGGTCGCCTGATAGAGCTGCTGCTGTTTCAATTTGTCTTCTTCGGTATCAAAATCCAAATATTCTGTATAAGTGGCCATGCTTTACTCCTGTTCTGTTGCATTGTTTTTCCCTGCCGCGCTGTTCAAAAGCGGAACAAGCAGATTGACGACGAGGTTTTCAAATAGCGGCTCTTCAAGCGGCGCTTCGTTCGAATGACCGAACACCAGCTTCACTTCGGTATATTCTTTCTGCGCTTTGTTCATTTTATTGCCGTTAAAAACCTCATAGGCTTTTCTCAAGGCAGCATCCCAATCCTCTTTCTTGCCGTACTCCTCCGCAGCGGCAAGGCTGGTTTTGGCAAAAAACGGCAAGGGGGTATTTTGTCCGATTCGGAAATATACCAACCATTCTTTCAAAAGCTCTCTCGCCGCCTCTTGCCCGATGGCGGCATAGGTTTCGGTCTGTCCCAGGCTGACAATATAGGTTTGTCGGTTGGCAACGGTTTGAGGGGCGACGGCGCAAAAAATCAAATGCTCCAATAAACGGGCAATGCGGTTGGGCGCATTGTCTTTTTGGTTTTGGAACACAATGCGTCCGCATTCGTAAAGATTGCCGATGGTGCCTTGTAAAACCAAGTCGTCAAAGTGTAATTCATAAGGTTCAGACGGCCTTTTGTTGCTGCGTATCAACTCGGCATCTACGTTTTTCGCAGATATCTGATACTGCTTCTGCCACAAGCCGCCTAATTCGCCCACCGGCATCAGGCTTTCTGCATTCAGCCGAATGGCCGTATCTTCAAAATCTTCACCTTTGCGCCGCGCATCCAAATAGGCATCGGCAATCCGGCCTTCATGTTGCGGCTCAAACGGTTCGGCAGATTCCCATGCGCCGTCCAAATACGGCTGATCCCAGCTTAAATTTCTCTTCAGCCAAACTTTGACAGGGTTGCGCCAAAAACTGATAAGCTCGCCCTGCTGAATGGTTTTGCCCGGCTCTTCCTGACTTAAAGCCTCAAGGAAAAACGGCTGCGGTTGCGTAGGCGGTTGGTTCAGCGCATCGGCGTAATCTTGGCGCGTACTGAAGAGGCCGTCTGAAAGCGCATCCTTTTGGAAATAACGGCGCGAAAACGCCTGCAAAGGATGATGTTTCACCCATTTCTCCGCCAACTCGCGCCCGCTTTTCCCTGTCATGGCGGCAATGGTATCCAGCAGCTCGCTGATTAACGAAGACGGCGCAAACTCGGCATCATTGCGTATATCGCGGCCGATATAAGACAAATACAGCATTTCGCGCGCGCTGATTAAGGCTTCGAGGAAAAGATAACGGTCGTCGTCGCGGCGGGCGCGGTCGCCTTTTTTCGGATGTTTGGCAATCAGGTCGAACACCGCCGCTTTGGTATTGCGCGGAAAATCACCGTCATTCAAACCCAACAGGCAAACCATTTTAAACGGCAGGCTGCGCATCGGCACCATACTGCAAAAAGTAATGCCGCCGCTCAAAAATCCGGCTTGGCTTTCACTGTCCAAAAAACGACGGATATGGCGGATAACGGTTTTACACGGCAACAATCCGTCAAATTCGGCCAACTGCGCCTCTTCCTGCCATTTCGCCAAAGACTGCTCAAACTGCTGTTTCGCGTATTGGTCGTCCGTATCCGGAGCAAACAGTTTCTCCAGCAAATCGTGGCAACGCTGCACCCAGCCTTCCACATCGGCAGGCTCTTGCCATTGCGCCGCCATATCGGCCAAAGTACGGATAAATTCGGCAAAACCGCTGAACACGTCCAACTGGTTGACGTTGCTATGCCACGCGCTCACGCCCTGCCACATACCGTTGCCGCCTTCGGGCAGCATCCAGCCCAAGGCCAAACGCTCTACCGCCTGCTGCCAAGTAAAGAGGTTGTCTTTACCCTCGCGCATGGTTTGGTCCAAACCCCAATGCACATTCAATCCGGCAACAGCCTCATGCAGCAGCGGCACATCTTCTTCGCTCAAACCGAAGCGTTGCAGCACCAACCGGCTTTCCAGCAAAGGCAAAACCTTGTCCACTTCAAACCGGCTTTCCAGCAAGTCCAACGTTTGCGCCAAAGCATACAACAAGGGCTGACGGCGGCTGAGTTTTACATCCGAAATCGAATACGGCAAAGCCTGGCTGCCGGCCTGCTCCTGTCCAAAAACAGCTTCGATAAACGGGCTGTAGGGCTCGATGTTCGGCGTCAAAACGGCAATATCGTGCGGCTGCCAGTCGGGATTATTTTGCAACACCAGCGACAGCTCTTCTTTCAAAATCTGCAGTTCGCGCAAAGGGCTGTGGGCCGCGACGATTTTGACCGAGCCGTCGTTCAACAGCTTGTCCGGCTCGACACACACCGGATTGCCGTCCGCATCGTGGACTTGAACCCAAGCCTGCTGCGCGCCTGCCTCGCCTTCTTCCTGTTGGTATAAGCGTTCAGACGGCATAATTAAGTTTTGGATATCGTTTTGCAGGCAATGCAACAAGGTATCGTCTTTTCCCTCTTCATAAACCTGAATATCCTGCTCGGTTTCCACTTCCGACAAAAAATCAAAGAAATCGCGTCCCTGCTTGCCCAAAGAAGCCAACAGCGGATGTCCTGCCTGCGACAAATCCGCCTCATCGCCCCTTTTCAAAATCTGCGCCTCGTCAATGACCTCGCCCCAATATTGGCTGCTCGGATTGAGCGCAAACACAAACACATCGCAATGCTTGGAAATTTGGTGCAGCAGTTGCAGATACATCGGCGCCATTGTCGAAATGCCGAATACAAACAACCTTTGCGGCAAGACCGATTTATCCAACTGCGCCAACAACTTTTCCCACAAGGCCACGCGGTGCGGCGCCGATTGGCTGCCATCGTCCAAATAACGCCACAACCGCGCCTGCCAATCCTCATCATCGCCCAAGCCCAGCAGCTTCCCAGCCTGCCACGCATCAATCCAATCCGGCCGGTACACCAAATATTGGTCGAAAATATCCGCCATTTGTCCAGCAAGCTGATAATCCGCCGATGCCGAGCTGTGCAAATAACTTTCCAGCTTCAGGCGCACGTTTTCGTATTCCGGAGCCGTCTGAAACGCTTCGCTGCGGAACAAATTCAGCAAACGCCAACGCATGACCTCAGGCGAAAACGGGCTGAGCGGCGGCACATCGGGAACCAATTTACGCATCAGCTGCCACGCCAAACCGGCCGGCAGGCTGAACTTCAAATTCGCCGCCACGCCGAGTTTGCGCGCAAAAAACACATTCAGATACCGCCGCATACCCTGGCTCTGCACCACCACTTCTTCCGGCGCCAATACCGCATCCAAAGGCAAGGCCTGATGAATATGCGCGCACATTTCGGCAAGCGCTTCCAAACGGTCGGACTGATAAAGATAAAACATAGCAGACAATCTAAAAAACAATTGCCCACATTATAATGCCATTAGGACAAATGCTTCAGCAGAAGCAGCAAACAAAAACACAGGCCGTCTGAAACACATCGCTTCAGACGGCCTAAAACAAAACAAATCCATCAGCAGCCAATTATTAATTATTTATCGACCCCCTGTACAAACCGGTTTCTCCTATCCTATAATTCCCCACATTCGGAATGTAGCGCAGCCCGGTAGCGCACTTCGTTCGGGACGAAGGGGTCGGAGGTTCGAATCCTCTCATTCCGACCAAATACAAAACCTGCTTGAATCCAAGCAGGTTTTTTACATTCGGCAAGCCTATACTTCCGGCGGCGGGAAAGGCGCGCCTTCGGGATGTTTGTAGCGGTTGTACATAAACAAATATTGTTCCGGAAAACGGCGTATCCAATATTCGGTATTTTCATTGATCACGCGCGCATCGTTCTCCTTATCGCCGTTCAATTCACCGCGCAATGGCTCGATGTGCAAGACAAAGCCTTTGCCGTCGGGCAGACGCTCGCCGCAGAAAAACAAAGCCTTCACACCTTTAACTTGCGCCAGCTTGCCCGCCAACGTCATGGTGTAGGCAGGTTTGCCGAAAAAGTCCACCCATACGCCGTCGCCGCCTTCTTCCGGAGACGGTACATGGTCCGGCAACACAATGGTCGCCTCACCGCCGCGCAGGGCCTTGATGATTTGTTTGACACCCTGAATGCTGGTCGGCGCAGTCTTGCCCTTGCCGCGCACACGCCCTGCCTGCATTACCGCATCAAAAGCCTTGATTTTCGGCGGTTTGTACATCGCCGTCAGCGGAAACGGCAGCTGCTGGCTGATGTAGCGGCCCGCCAAATCATAGCTGCCGATGTGCGGCGTGATAAACAGCAAACCTTCGCCCGCACTCAAGGCCGTCTGAACATGTTCCCAACCGTTGACACTGACAAACAGGTTTTCAATTTCCTCAGGCCGTCTGAAAAACGCCACCGGCAATTCCAAGCCGCCTTTTGCCGTTTCACGGAAAACTTTTTTCACTGCCTCGTCCGTCGGGTTCAATCCGGCAAGTTTCATGTTTTCAAAAACACGCCGGCGATCTTTCGACAGCACGCGGAAACCCAAACTGCCGAGCAGGTTGCCTAATTTGTGCAACCAAGCCAAAGGCAGCGCGGCCAAAAATTTAAAAACAAAGGTAACAAGCGTTTGCATAAGGGTTTACCAAAATGAAGTGGACAGATTGTAAACGAAACAGGCCGTCTGAACAAAACAGACTTCGGGCAAATATATTGCGGCACACCTGCTTTTCTGCTACTATCCGCGCTGCATTAAGAGTTGGGAATTCCATGCCAACCTGCTTTTCAAACGGAAAGGTAAGGTGGACGGTTGAAAAACCGATGTGGCTCGCCAGAGCAATCCAAACCCGCTTAATGCGGGAATTTTTTTGCCTGTAAGAAACGCGCAACAGGATTCCGAAACAGCAGGCAAGTGCGAATGTTTCTCACTTGTATAGAGAAAAAGCGGAGTTTTTGTTATGATTTCCGCTGTCCGAAATAAAAGGCCGTCTGAAAACACAGCAGCCTGTTTTTAATGAAAGAATAGCAATGAGCGAATATCTGTTTACTTCCGAATCGGTATCCGAAGGCCATCCGGATAAAGTTGCCGACCAAGTATCCGATGCGATTTTGGATGCCATCTTGGCGCAAGACCCCAAAGCGCGTGTCGCCGCGGAAACCCTGGTCAACACAGGCTTGTGCGTATTGGCAGGCGAAATCACCACCACCGCCCAAGTGGACTACATCAAAATCGCACGCGAAACCATCAAACGCATCGGTTACAACTCCTCCGAGCTGGGCTTTGATGCCAACGGCTGCGCGGTTGGCGTGTACTACGACCAACAATCCCCCGACATCGCCCAAGGCGTGAACGAAGGCGAAGGCATCGACCTGAATCAAGGTGCAGGCGACCAAGGTTTGATGTTCGGCTACGCCTGTGACGAGACTCCTACCCTGATGCCGTTTGCCATCTATTACAGCCACCGCCTGATGCAACGTCAAAGCGAATTGCGCAAAGACGGCCGCCTACCGTGGCTGCGTCCTGATGCCAAAGCGCAACTGACCGTGGTTTACGACAGCGAAACCGGCAAAGTAAAACGCATCGACACCGTCGTCCTGTCTACCCAGCACGATCCGTCTATCGATTACGAAGAGCTGAAAAACGCCGTGATCGAACACATCATCAAACCGGTTCTGCCGTCTGAAATGCTGACCGACGAAACCAAATACCTGATCAACCCGACCGGCCGCTTCGTCATCGGCGGCCCGCAAGGCGACTGCGGTTTGACCGGCCGCAAAATCATCGTCGATACCTACGGCGGTGCAGCTCCGCACGGCGGTGGCGCATTCTCCGGCAAAGACCCGTCCAAAGTCGACCGTTCCGCCGCCTATGCCTGCCGCTATGTTGCGAAAAACATCGTTGCCGCCGGTTTGGCAACCCAATGTCAAATCCAAGTTTCCTACGCCATCGGCGTTGCCGAACCGACTTCGATTTCTATCGATACTTTCGGCACCGGCAAAATCAGCGAAGAAAAACTGATTGCCCTGGTTCGCGAACATTTCGACCTGCGTCCTAAAGGCATCGTCCAAATGCTCGACCTCTTGCGCCCGATTTACAGCAAATCTGCCGCCTACGGCCACTTCGGCCGCGAAGAGCCTGAATTTACTTGGGAGCGTACCGACAAAGCAGCTGCATTGAAAGCAGCCGCAGGCGTGTAAACTTCCGCATTTGAGGCCGTCTGAAAAGCAAAACGTTTTCAGACGGCCTTTTTCCTTATACAATAGCCACTTGAATTTCTATATACATTCTGAATAAAGGATACGGATTATGTTCGGCAAACAACTTTTTGAAGAAGTCAGCTCCAAAATCAGCGAAACCATCGCCAACAGCCCTGCCAAAGACATGGAAAAAAACGTTAAAGCCATGCTCGGCAGCGCGTTTAACCGCATGGATTTGGTAACCCGAGAAGAATTCGACATCCAACAACAGGTTTTGATTAAAACCCGTACCAAGCTGGCCGAATTGGAAGCCCGTTTGGCCAAACTCGAAGCCGCCCAAGAGCCTGAAGAAGCTGCTTTGAAAGCTGCCGAAGCCGCTGCCGAAGAAGCGGTTGCCGAAATCGTACAACAAACCGAAGCCGCCGAATAAGGCCGTCTGAAACATGTCGCTTGCTTTGGTTTACAGCCGCGCCTTAAGCGGTATGAACGCGCCGTTGGTCGAAGTGGAAGCCCACCTTGCCAACGGCTTGCCACATTTCAATATCGTCGGTTTGCCCGATACCGAAGTCAAAGAAAGCCGCGACCGCGTGCGTGCCGCCATCATCCAAAGCGGTTTCGACTTCCCCGCCAAGAAAATTACCGTCAACCTCGCACCGGCCGACCTCCCCAAAGAATCCGGCCGTTTCGATTTGCCTATTGCCTTAGGCATTCTTGCCGCATCGGGACAAATTAATCCTGAAAAGCTCGCGCAATATGAGTTTGCCGGAGAATTGGCGCTGTCCGGCTTGCTGCGTCCCGTACGCGGCGCGCTGGCCATGGCATGGCAGGGAATGCAGGCCGGCCGTTCGTTCGTCTTGCCGCAAGAAAATGCCGAACAGGCTGCCGTCATGCGCGGCATTGCGGTTTATGGCGCGCGTTCTTTGGGCGAAGTGGCCGCCCATTTAAACGGCATCGAACTGTTGACACAAACCGAATGCAAACTGCCACGAAGGCCGTCTGAACAAAGTAAAATACCCGACTTAGCCGATGTCAAAGGCCAACATACCGCCCGCCTCGCCTTGGAAATCGCCGCGGCAGGCGGACACAGCCTGTTGATGATGGGCCCGCCGGGAACGGGCAAGTCCATGCTTTCCCAACGGCTGCCCGGCATTCTGCCGCCTTTGACCGAAGACGAATTGGTCGAAGTCTGGGCATTGCGTTCGCTCCTGCCCAACCATCAACAGCAACTCGACAGCAACCGTCCTTTCCGCAGTCCCCACCACAGCGCCAGCTCGGCCGCCATGGTCGGCGGCGGTTCCGACCCGCGTCCGGGTGAAATTTCATTGGCGCACCACGGTGTGTTGTTTTTAGACGAATTGCCCGAGTTTGACCGTAAAGTATTGGAAGTATTGCGCGAACCTTTGGAAAATGGCGAAATCCATATTTCCCGCGCCGCACGCCAAGCCGTTTATCCGGCCAAATTCCAGCTCGTCGCCGCCATGAACCCCTGCCCTTGCGGCTATCTCGGTCATCCGTCCAAACCTTGCCGCTGCACGCCTGAAAGCATCGCCCGTTACCGCAGCAAAATTTCAGGGCCACTACTCGACCGCATTGATTTAACCATCGAAGTACCCAGCCTTTCCGCCGCCGAGCTGATGCAACAAGAAGCCGGCGAATCCAGTGCCGCCGTATTAGAACGCGTTACCGCCGCGCGCAAAATCCAATACGGCCGACAAGGCAAAGTTAATGCCGAATTGAGTGTCAGCGAGCTCGATGGCAAAGCCCGTATCCAAAAAGAAGCGCAAGAAGCCTTAGGAACCATGCTCGAAAAACTGTCCCTATCCGCGCGCAGTTTCCACCGCATCATGCGCGTTGCCCGTACGCTGGCCGATTTGGCAGGCGACGAAGAAGTCAGTAAAACCCATGTGATGAAAGCCATCGGTTTCCGTCGCGCCCTCTAACTTTTCAGACGGCCTGAATCTTTATATTTAAGTAAAACTAGAGTAAACAAAGCATCAGGATTTTGCCGTCTATAACGGTTATTGATAAAATATCGAATTCAAACTCAGACAGTCTCCCTTCAGGCCGTCTGAACCCATTATTACAAGGTAAGTCATGAAAAAATCTACACAATATGGCAAAGGCTTGGCCGGTTTCTTTTTCGGCCTGATACTGGCAACAGGTATTATTGCCGGTATTTTGTTCTTCCTGAACCAAGGCAACCAAAACGTTTTCAAAGAGCTGACCCAGCCTAAACAAAGTGAAGAACCTGAAATCCTGAAGCCTCAAGACAAAGCAGAAAAACGCCCTGCTACCGACAATTCGTCCAGCCAAGCAGATGAAGAAAAAGCCAAAGCTGAAAAAGAAGCGGCTGAAAAGGCTGCCAAAGAAGCTGAAGAGAAAGCGGCACAAGCAGAAAAAGAGGCTCAGGAAAAAGCCGAGCGCGAAGCCAAAGAAAAAGCGGATAAAGCCGAAGCAGAAAAAGTCGAACGCGAAGCTAAAGAAAAAGCTGAAAAAGCCGCCGCCGACAAAGCCGAACGCGAAGCCAAAGAAAGAGCAGACAAAACTGCCGCCGACAAAGCCGAACGTGAAGCCAAAGAAAAAGCCGCAAAAGCGGAAGCAGAAAAAGAAGCCGCTAAGAAAAAACTGGCCGAGAAAAAAGCCGAATTAGAAAAAAAACGCGCAGAAAAAGCCAAAGCTGAAAAAGAAGCTGCTGATAAAACTGCAAAAGACAAAAAAGCGGCCGACCAACTGACCGACAAACAAAAAGAGCGTGCCGAGCGCAAATTGGCTGAGAAAAAAGCAGCCGAAGCCAAAAAACAAAACAAGCCGACACCTGAGCAAATCCTCAACAGCGGCAGCATCGAAAAAGCACGTAAAGCAGCAAATGCCTCTGCAACAAAAGAAAGCAGCAACGCTGCAAGTAAACAGTCTGCAGAAAAAGCTGAAGCAGCTGCCAACAGCGGTAAAAAAGCCTTCCTGCAACTTGGTTCATATGCAGACCGCTCCAGCGCAGACTCACAACGTGCAAAACTGGCTATTTTAGGTGTTTCTTCCAAAGTGGTTGAATCGCAAAACGGCGACAAAACCATTTATCGAGTTCAAAGTAACACCATGCCGCAGGAAGCCGCTGTGAAACTGCAAAAAAACCTGCAAGGCCATAATATCAACAGCTTGATTCGTTCTACCAAATAATGGAATCACTGATGAAGCAGCGTATGAAACAAACTATTGCCGCACTCAGCCTGAGCCTGCTCAGTCTGAGTGCGCAGGCTGCTACCGAGGGCGTGGACTATACCGTTCTTAATCGCCCTATCCCGCAGCAGCAAGCCGGAAAAATTGAAGTGCTAGAATTTTTTGGCTACTTCTGCGTCCATTGTTACCATCTCGATCCAGTTTTGTTGCAACACAGCAAAACCTTCGCCAAAGATGTTTCCTTACGGACAGAACACGTCGTTTGGATGCCTGAAATGTTGGGCTTGGCCAAAGTAGCCGCTGCCGTCAATCTTTCAGGTTTAAAATATCAGGCCAATCCAGTCATCTTCACAGCCGTTTACAAACAGAAGATTAACTTGGCTGATGCAAATGTATTCCGCACATGGGTCAGTAAACAGACAAGTTTTGACAGTAAAAAACTGCTTCAAGCCTATAACAGCCCTGCTGCCGCATCGGCTGCTGCAAAAATGCAGCAATTGACGGAAACTTATCGAATTGAAAACACACCAACTGTCATTGTCGGTGGTAAATACAAAGTCAATTTCAACGGTAGCGACTGGAAAGCCGGTATGAAAACCATAGACGAACTCATCATTAAAGTCCGCCGCGAACAATCCTCAAAACCACTTTAACTATTCAACAAAAGAAAGACGGCCTCAAGGCCGTCTGAAAACTTATGGACATTCTGATTTTATTTAAAGCACTTATTCTCGGTATCATCGAAGGTTTAACCGAGTTCCTCCCTATTTCAAGTACCGGTCACTTGATTGTATTCGGCGACTTGATGAATTTCCAAAGCAACGGAAAAGTATTCGAAATCGCCATCCAGCTCGGTGCCGTATTAGCCGTCGTATTCGAATATCGCCAACGATTTACCCATATCATAAAAGGACTAGGCAAAGAGCGAACAGCCAATCGCTTTGTGCTGAATTTATTTATCGCGTTCATCCCTGCTGCGATTGTCGGCCTCTTATTCAGTAAACAAATTAAATTGCATCTTTTCAACCCGATTACCGTTGCTACCATGCTGGTATTAGGTGGCTTTTTCATTTTATGGGTTGAAAAACGCCAAACAACAGCCAAACCTAAAGTCAGCCATGTCGATGATATGCGCCCAATTGACGCATTTGTTGTAGGATGCGCCCAAATTTGTGCCCTTATCCCTGGTACATCACGTTCAGGCAGTACCATCATGGGCGGTATGCTGTGGGGGCTGGAACGAAAAACAGCTACCGAATTTTCATTCTTCCTTGCTGTACCAATGATGATTGCAGCCACAGGTTACGACATCTTAAAAAACTACAAACTCTTTACCTTGCAAGATGTCGGACAAATTGCCATCGGTTTTATCGCAGCATTTATCGCCGGTTTATTGGCAGTAAAAGCTTTGCTGAAATTTGTTTCCAGTAAAAACTATGTTCCTTTTGCCTACTACCGCATCGTATTCGGTGGTCTGATTCTCCTTACTTGGATGCTAGGCATAGTCAGCTGGAGCGAATAATCGCTCCCTTCATTCTCCTCAAAGGACGTGTACCCCACGTCCTTTTTCTTCTCCTTTATCCATTCCACCCTATTGTCACCCCATAAAAGGCTTACACTCCGCATCATTACCCCTAAATATCTCCTCACCGTCCGTACAGCTACCCTTCCCCTTCATCTTCCCGCACACCACCGCCGTCAGCGACTCGTTCAAGCGCAGCACCCTCGGCTCTGCTTCCCTATCCAGCGCCACCGCCTTCAAGGTAAACTTACCCTCCAGGATACCTTTAGCCTGACCGCTCATCCTGATACAGAAACCGCCCGCCTCCTTCACCGGCAATTCCGGCCACTTCGTCGACGTCAGCTTAAAGCTACCCTTTTTCGCATAGAACTGCTCCATAAAGCGCGCATTTTCCAGCAGCGCGGCATGCGCCGCACGCAGGTTGGCCGAGCGGACCGATTCCCGATAGGCCGTAAAGGCAGCCGCCGCCAAGATCGAAACCAGCAGCATCACCACCAACAGCTGTACCAATGAGTAGCCCCTCTGCACAGTTGCCCCATTCCGTTTTCCGTCAAATGCTTTTAAGTACATATCTTTCTTCCCTTTATCTTTTATATCCCTATCCAATAGGCGTCCTATCCGTTTATCCCTTTACCCAATGGAATCCTCCCACTGGTTCAAGCTTCATCCCCGCCGCCCCAAACAAAGCCGCCCCGGGCCCAACCGGCAAACGGTTCGGCCGCAGGGCGGCATACAGGCAGAATCCGGCTTATTTTTTCACGGCAGGCTGGGCGGCCTTAGGCGCGGCAGAAGAAACCGTCGCCTCCGCCTTCAACTTGTTCAGCACCGCATCACCGATGCCCTTCACGTTTTTCAGCTCCTCCACCGATTTGAACGCACCGTTCTTCTGACGGTATTCCACAATCGCCTTCGCCTTAGCCGGGCCGATACCCGGCAATGCCTCCAGTTCCACAGAAGAGGCCGTATTGACGTTCACGGCAGCCAAAGAGAATGCCGTACACACGGCGGCAACTACACCAAATAAAAATTTCTTCATCAGGGTTTTCCTATAACGTGTTGGATTGAATCAACCGGGCCGTCTGCAGGACGGTTTTCCCCACCCCGCCGACACTGCCACACGACAGTAGAACACGGCCCTATTCCATATAAATGCATACGACATATTAACGCAAATACCGTTCGATTTCAAACATTCCAAACGGTTAACCATAACTTTCGGTACTTTTGTGCAAGAATAACAACAGGGTAAATATTTCCGATTCCAATACCAAGATGCACAAATACTCCATAAACACCGGCATATCACTATCCCAATGTGTGATCCCAACACCTGTTACCCCAATTCTGCCGCCAAACCGATAGAAACGACAGGCATGTAAAAAGCCCCCGACATCAGTCGGAGGCTTCGGAATGGGTGTTTGGCGGTGACCTACTTTCACATGGAAGAACCACACTATCATCGGCGCTGAGTCGTTTCACGGTCCTGTTCGGGATGGGAAGGCGTGGGACCAACTCGCTATGGCCGCCAAACTTAAACTGTTACAAATCGGTAAAGCCTTAATCAATTATTCGGTGATGACTGAATCAGTCAGTAAGCTTTTATTATTTGAAGTTCTTCAAATGATAGAGTCAAGCCTCACGAGCAATTAGTATGGGTTAGCTTCACGCGTTACCGCGCTTCCACACCCCACCTATCAACGTCCTGGTCTCGAACGACTCTTTAGTGTGGTTAAACCACAAGGGAAGTCTCATCTTCAGGCGAGTTTCGCGCTTAGATGCTTTCAGCGCTTATCTCTTCCGAACTTAGCTACCCGGCTATGCAACTGGCGTTACAACCGGTACACCAGAGGTTCGTCCACTCCGGTCCTCTCGTACTAGGAGCAGCCCCCGTCAAACTTCCAACGCCCACTGCAGATAGGGACCAAACTGTCTCACGACGTTTTAAACCCAGCTCACGTACCACTTTAAATGGCGAACAGCCATACCCTTGGGACCGACTACAGCCCCAGGATGTGATGAGCCGACATCGAGGTGCCAAACTCCGCCGTCGATATGAACTCTTGGGCGGAATCAGCCTGTTATCCCCGGAGTACCTTTTATCCGTTGAGCGATGGCCCTTCCATACAGAACCACCGGATCACTATGTCCTGCTTTCGCACCTGCTCGACTTGTCGGTCTCGCAGTTAAGCTACCTTTTGCCATTGCACTATCAGTCCGATTTCCGACCGGACCTAGGTAACCTTCGAACTCCTCCGTTACTCTTTGGGAGGAGACCGCCCCAGTCAAACTGCCTACCATGCACGGTCCCCGACCCGGATTACGGGTCTGGGTTAGAACCTCAAAGACACCAGGGTGGTATTTCAAGGACGGCTCCACAGAGACTGGCGTCTCTGCTTCAAAGCCTCCCACCTATCCTACACAAGTGACTTCAAAGTCCAATGCAAAGCTACAGTAAAGGTTCACGGGGTCTTTCCGTCTAGCAGCGGGTAGATTGCATCTTCACAACCACTTCAACTTCGCTGAGTCTCGGGAGGAGACAGTGTGGCCATCGTTACGCCATTCGTGCGGGTCGGAACTTACCCGACAAGGAATTTCGCTACCTTAGGACCGTTATAGTTACGGCCGCCGTTTACTGGGGCTTCGATCCGATGCTTGCACATCTTCAATTAACCTTCCAGCACCGGGCAGGCGTCACACCCTATACGTCCACTTTCGTGTTAGCAGAGTGCTGTGTTTTTAATAAACAGTCGCAGCCACCTATTCTCTGCGACCCTCCAGGGCTTACGGAGCAAGTCCTTAACCTTAGAGGGCATACCTTCTCCCGAAGTTACGGTATCAATTTGCCGAGTTCCTTCTCCCGAGTTCTCTCAAGCGCCTTAGAATTCTCATCCTGCCCACCTGTGTCGGTTTGCGGTACGGTTCGATTCAAACTGAAGCTTAGTGGCTTTTCCTGGAAGCGTGGTATCGGTTACTTCATGTCCGTAGACACTCGTCGTCACTTCTCGGTGTTAAGAAGACCCGGATTTGCCTAAGTCTTCCACCTACCGGCTTAAACAAGCTATTCCAACAGCTTGCTAACCTAACCTTCTCCGTCCCCACATCGCATTTGAATCAAGTACAGGAATATTAACCTGTTTCCCATCGACTACGCATTTCTGCCTCGCCTTAGGGGCCGACTCACCCTACGCCGATGAACGTTGCGTAGGAAACCTTGGGCTTTCGGCGAGCGGGCTTTTCACCCGCTTTATCGCTACTCATGTCAACATTCGCACTTCTGATACCTCCAGCACACTTTACAATGCACCTTCATCGGCCTACAGAACGCTCCCCTACCATGCCAGTAAACTGGCATCCGCAGCTTCGGTTATAGATTTGAGCCCCGTTACATCTTCCGCGCAGGACGACTCGACCAGTGAGCTATTACGCTTTCTTTAAATGATGGCTGCTTCTAAGCCAACATCCTGGCTGTCTGGGCCTTCCCACTTCGTTTACCACTTAATCTATCATTTGGGACCTTAGCTGGCGGTCTGGGTTGTTTCCCTCTTGACAACGGACGTTAGCACCCGCTGTCTGTCTCCCGAGGAACCACTTGATGGTATTCTTAGTTTGCCATGGGTTGGTAAGTTGCAATAACCCCCTAGCCATAACAGTGCTTTACCCCCATCAGTGTCTTGCTCGAGGCACTACCTAAATAGTTTTCGGGGAGAACCAGCTATCTCCGAGTTTGTTTAGCCTTTCACCCCTATCCACAGCTCATCCCCGCATTTTGCAACATGCGTGGGTTCGGTCCTCCAGTACCTGTTACGGCACCTTCAACCTGGCCATGGATAGATCACTCGGTTTCGGGTCTACACCCAGCAACTGTTCGCCCTATTAAGACTCGGTTTCCCTACGCCTCCCCTATTCGGTTAAGCTCGCTACTGAATGTAAGTCGTTGACCCATTATACAAAAGGTACGCAGTCACACCACAAGGGTGCTCCCACTGTTTGTATGCATCAGGTTTCAGGTTCTATTTCACTCCCCTCCCGGGGTTCTTTTCGCCTTTCCCTCACGGTACTGGTTCACTATCGGTCGATGATGAGTATTTAGCCTTGGAGGATGGTCCCCCCATATTCAGACAGGATTTCACGTGTCCCGCCCTACTTTTCGTACGCTTAGTACCACCATTGAGATTTCGAATACGGGACTATCACCCACTATGGTCAAGCTTCCCAGCTTGTTCTTCTATCTCGACAGTTATCACGTACAGGCTCCTCCGCGTTCGCTCGCCACTACTTGCGGAATCTCGGTTGATTTCTTTTCCTCCGGGTACTTAGATGGTTCAGTTCTCCGGGTTCGCTTCACTTATCCTATGTATTCAGATAAGGATACCTCCTAAGAGGTGGGTTTCCCCATTCGGACACCGCGGGATCATAGCTTTATTGCCAGCTCCCCCGCGCTTTTCGCAGGCTTACACGTCCTTCGTCGCCTATCATCGCCAAGGCATCCACCTGATGCACTTATTCACTTGACTCTATCATTTCAAGAACCTCTCTGACTTCGTTTACCTACCCGTTGACTAGGGAAGCAAACTTGAAATTCCTACTTTGATAAAGCTTACTGCTTGTTGTGTCTTAATCCTGCCTTTTGTGTTTCAGGATTAAGTCGATACAATCATCACCCAAATACTGTGTTTGTTTTCTTTTCTCTTGCGAGAGATTCTTTATCCTTTGCAAAGAATAAAAAATCAAAACAAACTCATTGTCTTTGTTTGTTGATTTCGGCTTTCCAATTTGTTAAAGATCGATGCGTCGATATTTCACTTCGCAAATCAAAATAAGCTGCTAAGTATAGCAGGCTTCCTTTGATTTGTAAAGTGCTTGGTGGAGGCAAACGGGATCGAACCGATGACCCCCTGCTTGCAAAGCAGGTGCTCTACCAACTGAGCTATGCCCCCGTTCTTGGTGGGTCTGGGAGGACTTGAACCTCCGACCCCACGCTTATCAAGCGTGTGCTCTAACCAGCTGAGCTACAAACCCGGATTCTCTTCTTAAGCGAATCTTGTCTTCACTCAAGCTTTTCTCTTCCGCATCTTTTACAGTTTACCGATAAGTGTGAATGCATCAGACCTCTTCTTTCTCTAGAAAGGAGGTGATCCAGCCGCAGGTTCCCCTACGGCTACCTTGTTACGACTTCACCCCAGTCATGAAGCATACCGTGGTAAGCGGGCTCCTTACGGTTACCCTACCTACTTCTGGTATCCCCCACTCCCATGGTGTGACGGGCGGTGTGTACAAGACCCGGGAACGTATTCACCGCAGTATGCTGACCTGCGATTACTAGCGATTCCGACTTCATGCACTCGAGTTGCAGAGTGCAATCCGGACTACGATCGGTTTTGTGAGATTGGCTCCACCTCGCGGCTTGGCTACCCTCTGTACCGACCATTGTATGACGTGTGAAGCCCTGGTCATAAGGGCCATGAGGACTTGACGTCATCCCCACCTTCCTCCGGCTTGTCACCGGCAGTCTCATTAGAGTGCCCAACTTAATGATGGCAACTAATGACAAGGGTTGCGCTCGTTGCGGGACTTAACCCAACATCTCACGACACGAGCTGACGACAGCCATGCAGCACCTGTGTTACGGCTCCCGAAGGCACTCCTCCGTCTCTGGAGGATTCCGTACATGTCAAGACCAGGTAAGGTTCTTCGCGTTGCATCGAATTAATCCACATCATCCACCGCTTGTGCGGGTCCCCGTCAATTCCTTTGAGTTTTAATCTTGCGACCGTACTCCCCAGGCGGTCAATTTCACGCGTTAGCTACGCTACTAAGCAATCAAGTTGCCCAACAGCTAATTGACATCGTTTAGGGCGTGGACTACCAGGGTATCTAATCCTGTTTGCTACCCACGCTTTCGAGCATGAACGTCAGTGTTATCCCAGGAGGCTGCCTTCGCCATCGGTATTCCTCCACATCTCTACGCATTTCACTGCTACACGTGGAATTCTACCTCCCTCTGACACACTCTAGTCACCCAGTTCAGAACGCAGTTCCCAGGTTGAGCCCGGGGATTTCACATCCTGCTTAAGTAACCGTCTGCGCTCGCTTTACGCCCAGTAATTCCGATTAACGCTCGCACCCTACGTATTACCGCGGCTGCTGGCACGTAGTTAGCCGGTGCTTATTCTTCAGGTACCGTCATCAACTGTCGGTATTAGCGACAGCCTTTTCTTCCCTGACAAAAGTCCTTTACAACCCGAAGGCCTTCTTCAGACACGCGGCATGGCTGGATCAGGCTTGCGCCCATTGTCCAAAATTCCCCACTGCTGCCTCCCGTAGGAGTCTGGGCCGTGTCTCAGTCCCAGTGTGGCGGATCATCCTCTCAGACCCGCTACTGATCGTCGCCTTGGTAGGCCTTTACCCCACCAACTAGCTAATCAGATATCGGCCGCTCGAATAACGCAAGGCCCGAAGGTCCCCTGCTTTCCTCCTCAGAGAATATGCGGTATTAGCTAATCTTTCGATTAGTTATCCCCCATTACTCGGTACGTTCCGATATATTACTCACCCGTTCGCCACTCGCCACCCAAGAAGCAAGCTTCTCTGTGCTGCCGTCCGACTTGCATGTGTAAAGCATGCCGCCAGCGTTCAATCTGAGCCAGGATCAAACTCTTATGTTCAATCTCTAACTTATAACTTCTGGTCTGCTTCAAAGAAACCGACAGGACAATGTCTAAAACATCATCTTGTCTGTCTTTCAAACAGTGTGAGGCCTAATGCACTCACACTTATCGGTAATCTGTTTTTTAAAGAGCGAATCGAATTATACAGTACATTTAGCAAATGTCAACTAAAATTATCGAAAATTTCAACCAACTGTGTTATACTGTCTGCTTCGTTTTCTTCACCGCGTCAGCGGCGAAGAACCGAACTATACGCCTCTCAACAAAACCAGTCAACACCTTTCGCAAAATTATTTCTAGAAATTTAACCACCCCCCTGTTTTAACAGGGTTTTTATTTTTCTAAAAACACCTCAAATCTTCCCTATTCACTTCCAAAATCCAACCCGATTCAATACTAAGGCCGTCTGAAATTTTGGTTTCAGACGGCCTTTTGAATTTGACCTATGCTTTAATTGATATTGTTGACGCTTGTTTTTTGGTATGATGTTTCTTTGATTTTATTTCAGTTTCGAGTTTGCTATGTCTGTCTATACCAGTGTTTCCGACGCTCAAATGCGCGATTTCTTGCTGCAATATGATTTGGGAGATTTTGTCTCTTTACAGGGGATTGCTCAAGGGATTACTAACAGCAATTATTTTCTGACTACCTCAACCGGTCGTTTTGTGTTGACCGTTTTTGAGGTTTTAAAATCAGAGGAACTGCCTTTCTTTTTAGAGCTAAACCAACACTTGAGCCAAAATGGCGTTGCCTGCGCCGCTCCGATTGCCCGTAAAGATGGTGGACTGCATTCTATGTTAGCCGGAAAACCTGCTTGTTTGGTGACCTGTTTGAATGGCTCCGATACCGGCTGGCCGACTGAGGCACAATGTTTCCACACTGGTGCGATGTTGGCCAAAATGCATTTAGCCGGCCAAGATTTTCCTTTAAAAATGAAAAATCCCCGTTATGATGGCTGGTGGCATGATGCCTGCACTCAGTTGCTCCCGGTTTTAGATAGCGAAGATGCCAAACTGCTTCAAGCTGAAATTGCTGCTTTAGATGAAAATCTTGGAGAACATTTGCCTTCCGGTATTATCCATGCCGATTTATTTAAAGACAACGTACTGCTTAATGAAGATAAAGTTTCCGGCTTTATCGATTTTTATTATGCGTGTAACGGTAATTTCATGTACGACTTGGCCATTGCAGTTAACGACTGGGCGCGGACAGCCGATAATAAATTAGACCCTGCTCTTTATGATGCTTTTATCCATGGCTATGAAAGCGTGCGTCCTTTATCTAATGAAGAACGTGCATATTTCCCTACTGCACAAAGAGCCGGATGTATCCGTTTCTGGGTATCCCGCCTACTGGATTTCCATTTTCCTCAATCAGGCGAAATGACATTTATTAAAGATCCGAATGCATTTAGAGATCTGTTATTGAGTCTTAAATAATATATAGATAAAAGGCCGTCTGAAATTCAGACGGCCTTTTATCTAATGCCCTCCCCCGTTGGAGCCGTTAAATGGCGGTCTTGCCAGCCAAATAATGGGGATCATGCTGATGAATATGATACTACCTGCCAAGAAGATTTCATTTGAGCCAATAATAAAGCCTTGTTGGGAAATGGTACTATTTATCGCAGCCAGGGCTTGCTCTTTGCTCAGGCCATTGGCCATCATGCCTTGAATAGATTGGTTGCTGATTGAGGACAATGAATTAATATGTTCGGTCAGCTGAGTATGGTGCAGAGCTTCGCGTCGTTCCCACATGGTGCTGACAACGGATACTCCGACACCGCCCATGAACACACGCAAGAAGTTAGACAGGCTACTGGCCGAGGCAATTTGATTGCCTTTCATATGCGACAGCGTGATACTGGTCAAAGGTAGGAAGAACATGGCTACGCCTAAACCCTGCCAAAATTGCGGCCAAACGACGTTGCTCATATCCATACCGGCATAGAAATCGGTTCGCCAATGAAATGTGTAGGCAAACACCAAGAAGCTGGCACTGACAAACAGACGCATATCGACGCGATTACCAAACTTACCGATAATCGGCGACAGAATAATCGGCAAAAAACCCACCGGTGCAGCAGCCAAACCGGCCCAAGTAGCGGTATAGCCGAGATTTGATTGCAACACCAAAGGCAGCAGGGTCAATGTGCCCATATAGACCATAAATCCCAACGATGTGGCAACGATGCCTATCGTAAAGTTTCTATTTTTAAACAATGACAAATCGACAATCGGGTATTTCTCGCCCAGCTCCCAAACAATAAAATAGGTCAGAAACACCAAAGCGGTAACGCCCAAAACGATAATCTCTCCTGAGGCAAACCAATCCAACTCTTTACCCCTATCAAGCATCATTTGCAATGCACCGATACCGACAATCATCAACACCAGCCCGACGTAATCAATCGGCGCCCTAATGATTTCGGTTTCCCTGTGTCTAAGCTGTTTCCAAGCGATGGAAGCGGATAAAACCCCGATTGGGATATTGATAAAGAAAATCCATCCCCAATGCCAGTTGTCCGAAATCCAACCGCCCAAAATCGGCCCCAATACAGGGGCAACGACAACAGTCATCGCCCATAAAGCCAATGCCAATGTTCGTTTTTCAGGCGGATAGGAAGCCATCAGAAGACTTTGGGACAAGGGAATCAAAGGCCCGGCGATAAAGCCTTGCAACACCCGGAAAAAAACCAAGGCTTGAAGATTATGCGCCATACCGCACAGCCATGACGTTACGACAAACCCGATCACAGCGGCGATAAAGATTTTCACCTCGCCAAACCGCTTGGCCAAAAAGCCGGTCAGGGGGACTGAAATGGCATTGGCTACGGCAAATGAGGTAATCACCCAAGTGCCCTGCGTGGTCGCCGCGCCTAAATCTCCTGCGATAACAGGCACGGCAACGTTGGCGATGGTGCTGTCCAAGACCTCCATAAATACGGCCAAGCTGAGCGCCAACGTTGCCAACACCAGCTTAAACCCTTGTAACGGCGGATAATTCATATTTTTAAACTATAAGACAACCGCCAAAGCGGTCGATTAAAGAGAATCAATATTTCAGACGGCCTGAGCCTTCAATAAAAGACCCAGACCGTCTGAAAAGATTATTTTGCATATTGCTCGAAGATTTTATCGACTAAAGCATCGGCGGCTTTCCAATCCACACTTTCCGTTTCCGGCAGCGCAGTATTTCGTTCTGCTTCGGCAGTCATGGCTTTACCGCTGCCCTTCTCGGCAACATCGACTTTAACAGTCATCGACAAACCGACACGGAGCGGATTTTTTTGCAATTCTTTGGCATCCAAACTGATGCGCACCGGCACGCGTTGTACGACTTTAATCCAGTTGCCCGTTGCATTTTGCGCCGGCAACAATGAGAACGCACTGCCCGTACCGGCCGACAAGCCCATGACCTTGCCATGGTAAACCACTTTACTGCCGTACAAATCGGCTGTCATTTCAACAGGCTGGCCGATTTTCATTTTGCGCAGTTGCGATTCTTTAAAGTTGGCATCCACCCACAATTCAGACAGAGGTACAACAGCCATCATCGGCGTACCTTGCGCGATACGTTGGCCGACTTGGACATTGCGTTTGGCAATTTGGCCGCTGATTGGCGAACGGATTTGCGTACGTTGCAGATTCAGCCAAGCGTCTTTGATGTGGCTGATGGCCGTCTGAACTGCCGGTTGTTGGCGCAGCGGAATATTGCTGCCCAATGCTGCCTGAGCAGAAACTTCTTCCGCCTCAACCGCTTTCAATGCAGCCTGAGCCTGAACCACAGCGGCGCGGGCATGGCTGAGTTCTTCGCCGGAAACCGCTTCCGTACCCGCCAAAGATTCGCGGCGGCGCAAATCGGCTTGCGCACGGGCCAGATCGGCTTTGCGCAACAATACTTGCGCTTTGGCTTTTGAATTAACCGCAGTTTGCTGCTTGTTTTGACGGATGGCCTGAATCAACTCATTTTGTGCGCGATCGTATGCCAGCTGAAAATCGCTGTCGTCCAAAGCCACCAACACATCGCCTTTTTTCACGACGTCCGTATCGTCATACATGACTTTGCGCACCGTGCCGTTCACCTGCGGCGTAATCATCACCAAATGACCGGCCACATAAGCATCTTCCGTTTCTTCTTCATGCTGCCAAAACAGAAAATACGCCAAAGCAACTGCGGCTGCCGTAATAAGAAATAAGAGTGTAACGATAACCAAATTGCGTTTGCGATGCGTTTTTGCGCCGGAAGCGGCCACTTCCGTTTCATTTTGGACATTATTTTTTTCTGATTGAGTATCCATAAGTCCCAACTTTAATTCTGTACATGTGATAACGATATTATTGTCTTACCCCAGGCTGCTGGCTCCACCCTCAACCCAATACGCGCATTTAACGCGCTAAAGGGTTATATTCTATAGTTACACTCTATTCATTACAATAATTTCTTCCGGTAGCAAATGTAAATAAGGTAAGCAAAAGGCCGTCTGAAATCACTTTCAGACGGCCTTCCGTTTTAATCAAACGTTTATTTCTTATTTAATCTAAAACCTCCGCCCAACTGGGCATTGAGGTTACTCCAAGCTGTCAGATATTCTGCATGGTATTGGACTGCCGACATTTTCGTACGCACAGCTTCGTCTTGTTTTTGCAAAGCAGTTAAGCCGTTATCCAAACCTGCACGAACACGTCCTTTCGCATTTTGTACAGATTTATCTGCAATATTGACCATCTTGCTCCAAGTATCTTGTCGGCTTTTCAGGCTTTGATAGTCCACGACGGCATCTGCCGCCGCACGCATGGCGTTCAAAACAGTTTGGTCGTACATGGCAACCTGCTCATTATATTGGGCGCGTTTGCCTGCCAATTTGGATTGCAGCGCGCCGGAGGTGAACAATGGCAGATTCAAAGCTGGAACAATGCCCAACATACCGGATGTCCGTCCGCGAATCAGATTGAACGCATCAATATGCGTCATGCCTGCCAAAACTTTCAACTCAATATTCGGATAAAACTCTGCTTCGGTTGATTTGACGATATGCCATTTCTCTTCAAGCAAGGCTTTTTGTGCCGCGATATCGGGGCGGGCCGCCAGCAAGTCCGCTTCAATACGGCTAACCGGCAATGACGGCACAGCGGCCATTTTTTCCGGAACCTGTCCATTCAGTGCACCCGGTACACGGCCGGTCAATACTGCCAGACTGTTGCGGATTTTCTCGTTTTTCTGAGTCCATGCCGATTTTTCAAGCTGCAATTGTTGTTGCGCCATTTCCAGAGCGTGCAATGCATCGGCAGGAGCCAGCTGCGCTTTAACGCGTTGTTGCATCAGTTTCAATGCTTTATCCGCCAACTCTATGCGCGTATCCAGCAGCGCCAGTTGTTCTGTCGCCATCTGCCACGCAAAATATTGGGCGGCAACGGCGTGAGCCAGCTCAGTGCGGATGTGCTGCGCCTCATACACCGCCGCCCGGCTTTTTCCCAAAACAGCTTGAATCTGCTCTCGGTTTTTACCCCAAAAGTCAAAAACCAAGCTGCCTTGCAAGGCTGCGTTCGCCAAAACCAATGTATGGTCGGTATCGACCATACCAGCCTGAGGCTTGGGTGAAACATAAGCACCCAGACCTGTAACGCCCAAGCCGACTTGCGGTTTGTTTGCGGCCCCTACAACTCCCAGCTGCGCCTGAGCCTGCTCAAACCTTGCTTTGACGACACGCAGATTGGTAGACGTCTGAATGGCGGAAGCAATCAAATTGTTTAATTTTTCATCTTTCAGCTTCATCCACCAGCCGTCTTGGGCAGCAGCGGCAGATTGGCCTTGCGGCAGCGGATAGGCTGTTGTCTCATCCAAAGGCGACTGTTTGCCGAAAGGCGCACATGCCGCCAACAGCGAAACAGCGACAACGCATACGCTTGATTTGACCAAACCTAATTTCATACAGACTCCGTTTATGTGTGCCTGCCGCAGACCATCAGGCCGTCTGTTGTCAATTGCCCAAACGGTTCAACAGTTTACCCAACAGGTGTTGCAGCGTATCATAATCCTCTTTCGTGAAATCTTCCCACGCTTGGCCGCTCTGACGGGCAATTTGCGGCCATACTTCGTGGATGAAGGTCTCACCCGAAGGGGTCAATTTTAGCACAATCTGACGGCGGTCTTTTTGATTGATATAGCGCTCTACCCAGCCGCGCTCAACCATATCGTCCGACAGGCGTGTGGCACTGGTGCGCGTCAAGTCCATCAGGTCGCTCAAGCGCGAAGGCAGGATTTCGCTGTTTGGGCTGACGTAAACCGCCATCAGGGAAAACCACAGGTTTTCATTGATGCCGAACGCTTTCAGGTTTTCATTCAAATGGCTGCTCAAACGTTCGGTTACAATGCGCAACATGCGGGATACTTGGTTTTGCTGCTCGGGAAATTGAGGCAGACGGGTGGAAAGCAAATGCATTGCATTGACTAATTCGGTTTGTGAAAAACTCATAAATTCCTTCTTTCTGAGTGAATTACTTTATCCGATACCAATCAGAATAAAATATGATGTAATAATTTACTTTAAAATACCAATTACTTACTTTAAGACGTTATACTAATTCAGATGATTATTTTAGTGTATGAAAATCTGATAATCGGTTACATGATCCTACTAAACGGATTTTTCTATGCCTAAATCATGAAAAATCGACCCTAAAAAAGGCCGTCTGAAACCTTGATTTCATCTTTCAGACGGCCTCGATGACAGATTAAAATAAGCTTTTCCATTTAAAACCGGATGCAAACCATGAACACTTCCGCCTTTTTCCCCCATATCACCCTTATCGGCGTCGGTTTAATCGGCGGTTCGTTCATGCTCGACCTCAAACGCTTGGGGCTGGTGCAAAGCGTTACCGGCATCGACACCAATGCCGACAACCTCAATTACGCGCTCGACTGCGGCATCATCGACCATGCCTACCCGAATATTTGCGCTGAAAGCATCGGCCATGCCGATTTGGTTTTGATTGCCACGCCGGTCTCCGTCCTGCCTGACGTATGCCGCGACATCAAGCCCCTCTTAAAAGACACTGCCTGCGTTTCCGATGTCGGCAGCACCAAACAATCGGCACTCGATGCCTTCCGCACCCACTTGTCCGAGCGCCTGCCGCAATGTTTTGCCGCCCACCCGATTGCCGGTTCGGATCAAAGCGGTGCAAAATCCGCTCGTTGCGGTTTGTTTCAAAACAGCCGCCTGATCATTACCTTGCACGGCCAAGAGGCTTCAGACGGCCTAAGACGGTTGAAAAGCCTGTGGCAGGCGGTTGGTTCGCAGATTTTCACCATGAGTGCCGAAGAACATGACAATATTTTTGCCGCCGTTTCCCACTTGCCTCACTTGACCGCCTTTGCCTACGTCCACGCTTTGTTCGACCATCCGCACGGCAAAGACTATCTCCCTTATGCCGCCACCGGCTTTCGCGACTTTACCCGCATTGCCTCCAGCCACCCTGCCGTCTGGACAGACATCTGCCTGGCCAACCGCCCTGCCCTGCTCAAGCTGACCGGCGACTTGAAAGAACAATTATCCAAATTGGAACAGCTCCTTTCAGACGGCAACAAAACCGAGCTTTACCGCTATTTTGAAGAAGCCGCACAAATGCGTAATGACTGGCTGAAAAACCGTTAAACCTGTTTTCAGACGGCCTGATGCCTTATCGGCCAAACCTTCATCACAATAAAAAGGGCATCTGTTTAGATGCCCTTTTTGGTTTCTTACGGATTGTCTTTCAAACGGAACTCAGCCGCCCTGGCGTGCGCAGTCAAACTTTCGCCATGCGCCAACACGCTGGCGGTTTTGCCCAACTTCTGCACACCTTGTTCCGAAACCTGAATCAAACTGGAGCGTTTTTGGAAATCATACGTTCCCAAAGGAGAAGAGAAACGCGCCGTGCGGCTGGTCGGTAAAACGTGGTTAGGGCCTGCGCAATAGTCGCCCAAGCTTTCACTGGTATAACGTCCCATGAAAATCGCGCCGGCGTGGCGGATTTTTTTCGCCCACTCTTGCGGATTCTCAACCGACAATTCCAAGTGTTCGGGAGAAATATAGTTGGCGATTTCGCAGGCTTCGTCCAAGTCTTTAGCCAAAATCATTGCGCCGCGGTTACCCAATGAAGCTTCAATAATCGCACGGCGCGGCATGGTTTCAATCAGGCGGTTCATGGCCGTCTGAACTTCGTCCAAATACGCTTGGGAAGTACCGATCAAAATCGCTTGTGCAATTTCATCGTGTTCCGCCTGACTGAACAAATCCATGGCCACCCAATCGGCAGGCGTCGTACCATCGGCAATCACCAAAATTTCAGACGGCCCTGCCACCATATCGATGCCGACCACGCCGAACACGCGTCGCTTGGCCGCAGCGACAAAAGCATTGCCCGGGCCGGTAATCTTATCGACTTGAGGCACCGATTCCGTACCATAAGCCAAAGCCGCAACCGCCTGCGCGCCGCCGACCGTAAACACTTTGGTTACACCGGCCACAAAAGCAGCCGCCAACACAATATCGTTGCGCTCGCCTTTCGGAGTGGGAACGACCATGATGATTTCTTTCACGCCGGCAACGTGGGCAGGCATGGCGTTCATGATGACGGAACTCGGATAAGCGGCTTTACCGCCCGGAACATAAATACCGACACGGTCAAGCGGCGTAATCTGTTGGCCCAAAAGCGTGCCGTCTTCGTCTTCGTAAGTCCACGACTCCATTTTTTGGTGTTTATGGTAGCTTTCCACCCGTCTCGCGGCCGTTTTCAAGGCTATCTGAATGTTTTCAGGCAAACGCTCAAACGCAGACTGCAAATCGTCTTGCGTCAGGATTAAATCGTCGATGGTTTGAGCGGATGTACCGTCAAAGCGGTTGGTGTATTCAATCAGCGCCGCATCGCCGCGTTTTTGAACATCGGCGCAGATGTCGGCGACAATACGGTCTATTTCAGGATTTTGCGCGGTTTCAAAAGCAAGTAACGCTTTGAGTTCGGCTTGAAAATCAGGGAATTGGGTGTCGAGTTTCTTCATGGTTTGCTTTCTTCTTTGTTTTATTCCTATTGTTTTCAGACGGCCTCAGCCACACACAGGCCGTCTGAACATTATCTTTTCAAAAAACCTTTTTTCTGCAAAAACGCCAACATATGCGGCCGCACAGGATTGCCCAAGGTTTTGGCCAGCGATTCCTTCCAAGGTATCGGACTACCCTTGCGTAACTCATAATAATCCGCTACTGCCTGATTATAGGTTTCAACCGCATCGGCATTCAGGCTTGGACAGGCGTTTTCGGCGTACACCATTTCCTTCGGCAGGCGCGGTTTGAACGGCGGGTCTTGGTCAGGATAACCGAGGCAGAGCCCCACCAAAGGCACGCAATAATCCGGCAGGTTCAATACGTCCGATACTTTTTGCGCATTATTGCGCAATGCGCCGATATACACGCCGCCCAGCCCAAGCGATTCGGCGGCAAGCAATACGTTTTGCGCCATAATGCCTGCATCGACCGCGCCAATCAGGGTGACTTCCGCCCAATCAATTTGTACATCGGGAAACATTGCCTTGTGTTTGGAAAAATCGATGCAAAACAATAAAAATTCCGCACAATGGACAATATAAGGTGCGCTTCCAGCCGCTTCATGTATCCCCTGTCTCAGCGCAAGGTCGGATACGCGGATGATGGAAACGCATTGCAGGTTGTTGGAAGTCGAAGCCTGCTGCCCGGCGCGCACCAGCGTATCGAGGATTTCATCGGTAATCGGCTCGGAAGTAAACCTGCGGATGGAGCGATGGGAAAGAATCGTATCGAGTGTCGGCTTGCTTTGCATCATGACGGGGCTTTCAAACTGGGTTGGCAAACAGGTTTGCAATATCTATCCAAAATTTTCAGACGGCCTTAGCGGCATTTTCAAATGCCTGAATAATCGGATTCAACAGCGCATATTTGGTTTTCAATGCCGCCTTGTTGACCACCAAGCGGCTGGAAATATCAGCCACATGTTCTACAGCTTCCAAACCATTGGCCTTCAACGTATTGCCGCTGGAAACCAAATCAACAATCGCGTCGCTCAAACCGACCAAAGGCGCAAGCTCCATCGAGCCGTACAGTTTGATGATGTCCACATGCACACCTTTGTCGGCAAAATGTTCGGCGGCGATGTCGGGATATTTGGTGGCAATCCGCAAGCGGCTGCCGGGTTGGGAAGCAGCGGCATAATCAAAACCTTTTTTAACTGCAACCATCATGCGGCATGAAGCAATGTGCAAATCCAAAGGTTGATACAGGCCATCTCCGCCATGCTCGATCAGCACATCCTTCCCGGCAATGCCGAAGTCCGCCGCACCATATTGCACATAAGTCGGCACATCGGTCGCACGCACAATCACCAAACGGATGTTGTCATGATTCGTGCCAATAATCAGCTTGCGCGATTTTTCCGGCTCTTCTGCAGGCACAATACCGGCGGCGGCCAACAGCGGCAGGGTTTCCTCAAAAATCCGTCCTTTGGATAAAGCAATCGTTAAAAGTGTGTCGGTCATTTTTTCTTTTCCTTTGCCGTATCAAAAGCAAGAAGGCCGTCTGAAATCCACAACCCATTTCAGACGACCTCAACTACGGTTTTACAATAAAGTTTTCACATCGGCTGCAATCGTTTCAGGCTCGCTGCCGTAAGGCGAGAAAATCGCCACTTCACCGTTTTTATCAATCAAATATGCACCTGAAGAGTGGTCGACCAAATAGTTTTCGCTGTCTTCTTTTTGGTTCACTTTAGCCGATACCACGCGGTATTGCTGTTTGATGACAGGCAGGCTTTGATCGCCGGTGGCCGTCAGGCCGATAAAATCAGGGTTGAACTGTTTGGCGTATTTGCCGATTACTTCAGGCGTATCGCGCTCAGGGTCGATGCTGACGAATACCACTTTCACGTCTTTAGCCTGGTCGCCCAATTGTTTCAAAGTGTCGCTGTAAGTCAGCAACTCGGTCGGGCACACGTCAGGACAGTGGGTATAACCGAAAGACAGGATAACCACTTTGCCTTTCAAATCACTCAGGCTGAAAGGTTTGCCGTCGCCATCGGTCAACGTAAAATCGCCGCCAATGTCTTCTTTGCGCATATCGGTACCACGCGCTTGCGCTTTGGCAGTAGATTCACCGGAAGCGGCCGGTGCGGCAGAAGCGGCAGGCGCCGAAGAAGCCTCTTTGGCTTCCTCTTTAGGCTGACAAGCAGCCAGGGTGGCCAACGCAATAGCACTGAGTAAGAAAGTTCGTGTAACGGAAAGCATAAATTTTCTCCAAAACCGTTTCAAATAAATAAGGCCAAACAACCACCCGGCCAGTCTAAAAACAAAACATCTTCATATTAACGCGTTTGACACATTAAAAGTAGCCCTTTTGTAGATAAATACCGTTTTTTTGTTTTAAAAACCTGCCTTCCATTTGGACAGGCATTAAACTCAAAAAGTTTAATTCATTAAAAATCAAATAAATATAAAAATAATTCAATTTTTTTTCAAATACCGCTTTACAAGATTCGAGAACTCGCTATAATAACGACTTCTTCGCTAGCCCAGGTGGCGAAATTGGTAGACGCAGGGGACTCAAAATCCCCCGCCGCAAGGTGTGTCGGTTCGAGTCCGACCCTGGGCACCAAATTTAAAAAACCTCTTGATTCAGTCAAGAGGTTTTTTGCAATTCGTCATTTGCAAAAACCTTCTCCTTACTCAAACTGTCAACAATCCATCCACACCAAGATCAATAAAACTGTTTTTTTATTTCTTTAAAATCAACCTTCAATCTATTTTCCCGTTTCAAATGTTAAAAGATGAAAGATTTTATCTTGATTGAACAGTCGGTTTGCGTTATCTTTTCTACTCTTTTTCACAAACTCTGTGTTCCTTTCCAATTGTTTGGACAGTCTGACTGTCGCCGTATTCCCTCAATGCGCGTACCCTAAATCGCTGCTTGGCGGAATTGCATTACAGGTGCTGTGGTGAGGCGGATTGTTCCTATTGGTTAGAAACCGCATAAAAGAGGTCAATATGCAATTATCAGGCGCACAAATCGTCGTGCAAAGTCTTAAAGCCGAAGGTGTTGAATACGTATTCGGCTATCCCGGTGGTGCGGTTATCGAAATCTACGATGCCATTTTCCAACTCAACAAATTCAAGCACATTCTGACCCGCCATGAGCAGGCAGCCGTACATGCGGCAGATGCCTATGCCCGCGTCAGCGGCAAAGTCGGTGTGGCCTTGGTAACTTCCGGCCCGGGCGTAACCAACGCATTGACCGGTATTGCCACTGCGTACAGCGATTCTATCCCCCTGGTCGTCATCAGCGGCCAAGTGGGCAATTCCCTCATCGGTACAGATGCGTTCCAAGAAGTGGATACGGTCGGCATTACCCGCCCTTGTGTCAAACACAACTTCCTGGTTACCAATATTGGCGAGCTGGCTGATACGATTAAAAAAGCCTTCCAAATTGCCGCCAGCGGCCGTCCGGGCCCCGTTGTCGTCGATATTCCTAAAGACGTAACCCAAGCGATGGCCAAATTCAGCTATCCACAAGAAGACATCTTCATCCGCTCCTACCAACCGGTTGTACAAGGCCACATCGGCCAAATTAAAAAAGCCGTACAAATGCTGGCTTCTGCCAAACGCCCCATCGTTTACTTCGGCGGCGGCGTGGTATTGGGCAATGCCTCCGATGAACTGACCCAATTTGTCCGCATGACCGGCGTACCCTGTACCGGCACATTAATGGGCTTGGGCGCCTACCCTTCCAGCGACCGCCAATTCTTGGGCATGTTGGGCATGCACGGCACTTACGAGGCCAATTTGGCGATGCAAAATGCAGACGTCGTTTTGGCAATCGGCGCGCGCTTTGACGACCGCGTGGTTTCCGTACCGTCAAAATTCTTGGACAAACCCAAAAAAATCATCCATATCGACATCGACCCGTCCAGCATTGCCAAACGCGTTAAAGTGGACATCCCGATTGTCGGCGATGTCAAAAACGTATTGACTGAAATGACTCATCTATGGGGCAAACAAGAAACTGCGCCTTCAACCGACTCATTGGACAAATGGTGGAAAACCATCGAAGAATGGCGTTCGCACAACTGCCTGTGGTTTGAAAACGACAGCGAAATCATCAAACCGCAATACGTTGTTCAAAAACTGGCAGAAATTACCAAAAACTCAGCCATTATTACTTCCGACGTTGGCCAACACCAAATGTTTGCCGCTCAATATTATCCATTCGAGCGTCCCCGCCAATGGCTCAATTCCGGCGGCTTGGGTACGATGGGTGTAGGCCTGCCTTACGCCCTCGGTGCCAAACTGGCGGCTCCGGAGCAAGACGTCTTCTGTATCACAGGCGAAGGCTCTATTCAAATGAATATCCAAGAGCTGTCCACCTGCTTCCAATATAATGTCCCCATCAATGTCGTTACATTAAACAATGGCTATTTGGGTATGGTTCGCCAATGGCAGGAGCTGTATTATGGCAACCGCGAATCGGAAACCTATTTCGATTCATTGCCCGACTTTGTCAAACTGGCCGAATCCTACGGCCATATCGGCATCCGTGTGGACAAAAAATCCGACGTCGAAGGCGCCCTGTTGGAAGCATTAAACCAAAAAGACCGTTTGGTATTCCTCGACTTCTTGACAGACAAGAAACAAAACGTACTGCCTATGGTCGGCAACGGCAAAGGTTTGGATGAAATGGTTCTGCCGCCGCATATGCGCGATATTGCAAAAGCGTAAGGAGAAAGAAATGCGACATATCTTATCTATTCTGATGGAAAATGAATCAGGTGCGATGAGCCGTGTGGTAGGTTTATTCTCCGCACGCGATTACAACATCGATTCCCTGGCCGTAGCCCCAACCGAAGACAAAACCTTGTCCCGTATGACCATTGTCACCCACGGCGATGAGCACGTCATCGAGCAAATCACCAAACAACTCAACAAACTGATTGAAGTTGTCAAAGTGGTTGACTTGAACGAAAGCCGTTTTGTCGAACGCGAACTGATGTTGGTAAAAGTCCGCGCCGTCGGCAAAGACCGCGACGAATTCCTGCGATTGACCGAAATCTACCGCGGCAGCGTTATTGACGTAACAGACCGCAGCTATACCATCGAAATCACAGGTTCTACCGAAAAACTCGACTCTTTCCTCGAAACAGTCGGTCGTGCTCAAATTTTGGAAACCGTACGTACAGGCGCAGCCGGCATCGGCCGCGGCGAGCGTATTTTGAAAATTTAACGCTGTATCGTTCAGACGGCCTGTTACTTTCAACCAAGGCCGTCTGAAAACAGCAGGAGACAAACATGTCAAGCATCCAAATCGTTGCATTAGTTACCGTCAAACCCGAATACACCGAGGCTCTGGCTGCCCAATTTAAAGAATTGGTCAAAGCCAGCCGTGCAGAAGAAGGCAACATCAGCTACGACCTGCACCAAGAAATCGGCAAACCCAACCGTTTCGTATTCGTAGAAAATTGGAAATCCCAAGCAGCTATTGACGAACACAATGCCAGCGAACATTTCCAAAACTTCGTCAAATCCATCGAAGGAAAAACCGAAGCATTGGAAATCGTCTTGATGAACCAAGTCCCCGCTTAACCCCCTATTACTTTTAACTCAACCCGGATTGTCCGGAACCCTCTTACACTAAGGAAATAAAATGCAAGTTTATTACGATAAAGACGCTGACCTTTCTCTGATTAAAGGCAAAACCGTTGCCATCATCGGTTATGGCTCACAAGGTCACGCACACGCAGCAAACCTGAAAGACTCCGGCGTAAATGTCGTCATCGGTCTGCGCCAAGGCGGCTCTTGGAAAAAAGCCGAAGCAGCCGGCCACGACGTGCGCACCGTTGCCGAAGCAACCAAAGCAGCCGACGTTGTGATGATTCTGCTGCCTGACGAAAACCAACCTATCGTATACAAAAACGAAATCGAGCCGAACTTGAAAGAAGGCGCAGTATTGGCATTCGCTCACGGCTTCAACGTACACTACAACCAAATCGTACCCCGCGCCGACCTCGACGTTATCATGGTTGCCCCTAAAGGCCCAGGCCACACCGTACGCAGCGAGTTCCTGAAAGGCGGCGGCGTACCTTCCCTGATCGCCGTTTACCAAGATAAAAGCGGCAAAGCACGCGACATCGCCCTGTCTTACGCAGCAGCCAACGGCGGCACCAAAGGCGGCGTAATCGAAACCAACTTCCGCGAAGAAACCGAAACCGACCTCTTCGGCGAACAAGCCGTATTGTGCGGCGGCGTGGTCGAATTGATCAAAACCGGCTTCGAAACCCTGACTGAAGCAGGCTATGCCCCAGAAATGGCCTACTTCGAATGCCTGCACGAAATGAAGCTCATCGTTGACCTGATTTACGAAGGCGGTATCGCCAACATGAACTACTCCATTTCCAACAATGCAGAGTACGGCGAATACGTAACCGGCGTCGAAGTCATCAACGACAAATCCCGCGAAGCCATGCGCAATGCTCTTAAACGCATCCAAACTGGCGAATACGCTAAAATGTTTATCCAAGAAGGTGCCGTCAACTACGCCAGCATGACAGCCCGCCGCCGTCTGACCGCCGACCACCAAATTGAAAAAGTCGGCGCTCAACTGCGTTCCATGATGCCTTGGATTGCCAAAAACAAACTGGTTGACCAAGACAAAAACTAATCTGTCTTTCAATCAAATAAAACCTGCCCGAGCAATCAGGCAGGTTTTTTATATATTTGCAAACCCAATACACGATAAATTCCAATTACCAAGGCCGTCTGAAAACACGATAAACAATATTCACAACCCAATTTTATATACCCCATATTTTATAGCCATCCCAAAATTCCCTTTTAGAAAACACATTACAAAATAAAAGACCGCCTTGCTTCCACCCTGTCTGTAAAAAACAACGTTTCCCTGCAAAAATCACTCAAAACAAGAGGAAAATTTGTTTTCCTACGCCATAACCTTTATATTATGGTCATGGAATCGTTGAAAGAGAACGATATCGTAATAAGAAGGACGAATACTCGCTTCTTCACACTTAAAAAAGGAAAACAGCAATGAAAAAATCACTGATTGCCCTGACTCTGGCGGCTCTGCCTGTTGCAGCTATGGCTGACGTAACTCTGTACGGTCAAATTAAAGCTGGCGTTGAAGTATCCAAAGTAAAATTGGGTGAACAAACTGCTGCTAAACTGGGCCACGAGAAAAGCTCTAAAACTGCTACTGAAATCGCCGACTTCGGCTCACGTATCGGCTTCAAAGGCCACGAACACTTGGGTAACAACCTGAATGCCATCTGGCAAGTTGAACAAAACACTTCTATCGCCGGTGGCGACAAAGAGTGGGCTTCTCGCGAATCTTTCATCGGTTTGGAAGGTGGTTTCGGTAAAGTTCGTGCCGGTAAACTGGACTCTACTGTTAAAAATACTAGCGATAATGTTGACCAATGGGAAAGCAGCAACGGCGCTTTGAATATGTCTGTATTTACCCGTGTTGACGAACGTGCAGTTTCTGTACGTTACGACAGCCCTGTATTCTCAGGCTTCAGCGCAAGCGTACAATACACTCCTCGCGACAATGCTAACCCTTCTGACAAATACACTCACAACGACGCTACCCGTGACACTTACTACGCTGGCCTGAACTACGAAAACTCTGGCTTCTTCGGTCAATACGCCGGTGGTTTCCGTAAAAACGCCGTTTCTGAAAAAGACGGTCACGTACACCGCTTGGTAGGTGGTTACGATGCTAACAACCTGTTCGTATCTGTAGCCGGTCAATACGCTAAAAACTGGGAAACTTTGGGTGACTACGCTGAAGCCCAATCTAACGGTGTTGTAACTTCTGCTATGCGTGCTGCCGGTACTAACGCTTCTAACGTAGTATTCGGTACTGCTGCTGGCTTGGACAGCCGTCCTGCTGAAACTATCGAAGTTGCCGCTACTGCCGCTTACCGCGCCGGTAACGTAACTCCTCGCGTTTCTTACGCTCACGGCTTCAAAGCTAAAGTTGACGGCGAAAAACTGAAAGGCACTCAATACGACCAAGTTATCGTTGGTGCTGACTACGACTTCTCTAAACGCACTACTGCTTTGGTTTCTGCCGGCTGGTTGCGTGGTGCTGAGTCTGGCCCTCACAAAGTTGAAACCATCTCTGGTTTGGTTGGCCTGCGTCACAAATTCTAATCTTCGGATTAGTATGAAAAAGAGCCTGTTTTATGCAGGCTCTTTTTTTATTCATATTCCCTACCCTCAACGAAAATTAATTTAAGCGTTGATATATAAAAAGGCCGTCTGAAACCAATCGGTTTCAGACGGCCTTTAGTCTATCTGTCCTTATTGCTAGATTACAATAAGTTTAACAGACAAGCTTTATTTTTCATTCAAAATCTTACCGACAATCTCGCCCACATCCTTGGACAAACCTTCTTGTGCATTGATGCGTTGCAATTCTTTGGTCATGACGGCTTTTCGGTTGGCTTCCAATTTGTTGCAGATATTGAAAGCTTGTACCAGTCGGGCGGCAACCTGCGGGTTAAAGCGGTCGATTTCCATCACTTTATCGGCTATAAAGCGGTAGCCGCTGCCGTCTTCTGCATGGAAGTGCGGAATATTACGGCTGAAGCTGATCAACAAAGAACGGGCCTTATTCGGGTTTTCAATGCTGAATTTAGGATGATTCAAGGCCGTCTGAACTTGCTGTAAAGTATCTTTGCGGCGACTTGAAGCAATCAGGGCAAAGTATTTGTCCATTACCAAAGCATCATCGGAGAATTTATCGGCAAATTGCGTCAACAAACGATCGCGAATTTCGCTTTCATTGCTGTTGATTGCGGATAAGATGCCCCATTCGTGGGTCATGTTTTGCGCCATTGCCTCGTAATTTTCCGCAACGTGTTCAATATGCGCAGCATCAGCACGAAGGACAAATGCCCTGCAAGCATTGCGCAAAGTACGCCAGCCGGCCAATTCCGGGCTGTATTCATAACGAACAGCGGCATCGGCCTGGTTTTCTTGCTCGGCAGCTTGACGATTCAACTCACGCCATTGAGGCAGGAACTTGACGGCAACGGCATTGAGCAAGGCTTCACGCGCTTGATGAACCTGAATCGGGTCAATATTTTCTTCTTCCGCCCATACATCGGTCTCAGACGGCATTTGCAGCAAAATAGCACGGAATGCCGGATCAAAGTCACCGGAAACCACCAAAGCCAAAGCGTCCATCAATGCTTTGTGTTCCGGTAAAGGACGGCCTTCCGCCAATGCCTGACGGTTGGCGTTAATGGCGCGATGGTACAAGGTTTGAGCAGCTTCCCAGCGTGCAAACTCATTTTCATCTGCTGCCAGCAAAGTCGCCAATTCTTGATCGCTGTACGGATAGTTCAGGGTAACCGGCGCAGAGAAATCACGCAGCAGAGACGGGATAACCGGCTCATCGACGCCGCCCAACACAAAAGTCTGCTCGGCTTCAGTCAATACCAAAACAGCCTCTTTCACACGTTTGCCTTGATATTCAAACTCAACCACTTCGCCTTTTTCGTTCAGCAAACCGGTTTTGACCGGAATCATCATCGGCTGTTTGTCTGCCATATCGGGCGTGGCCGGAATGGTTTGTTTGATGGTTAATTCAAACGCACCATCTTTCAGACGGCCTTGGGCATCTAAAACCGGCGTACCGGCTTGGCTGTACCACAAAGCAAACTGATCGAGATTGATGCCGTTTGCGTCTGCCATTGCGGCACGGAAATCATCGCAGGTTACCGCCTGACCGTCGTGGCGTTGGAAATACAGCTTCATACCTTTTTGGAAGCCCTCTTCCCCGAGCAAGGTGTGATACATGCGCACGACTTCCGCACCTTTTTCATAGACAGTCATGGTGTAGAAGTTGTTCATCTCCTCATAGCTGGCCGGGCGGACAGGATGCGCAGTCGGGCCCGCATCTTCAGGGAATTGGAACAGGCGCAGCATGCGGACATTGTCGATACGGCGTACCACGCGGCTGGCTCGGTCGCCGGAAAACTCTTGATCACGGAATACGGTCAAACCTTCTTTCAGCGACAATTGGAACCAATCGCGGCAGGTCACTCGGTTGCCTGTCCAGTTGTGGAAATATTCGTGGCCGACCACAGATTCGATGCCTTCAAAGTCAGTATCGGTCGCGGTACGGCTGTTGGCCAGCACAAACTTGGTGTTGAAAATATTCAAACCTTTATTTTCCATCGCGCCCATATTGAAATCGCCCACCGCAACGACCATGAAAATATCCAAGTCGTATTCCAAACCGAAGCGTGTTTCGTCCCATTTCATCGCATTTTTCAACGATTCCACTGCAAAACCGACTTTAGGTTTGTCTGTCTCAGTGGTGTAGAACTCGATTTTGACCTTACGGCCGCTCATGGTCGTAAAATAATCTTCCGTTACCGCCAAATCGCCTGCCACCAAAGCAAAAAGATAGCTAGGTTTGGCAAACGGGTCTTCCCATTTCACCCAATGACGGCCGTCTGAAAACTCACCGCCATCAATTTTATTGCCGTTAGACAGCAACACTGGATAGCGTTTTTTGTCTGCAACGATCGTGGTGGTAAATTTAGACATGACATCCGGACGGTCGATGTAGAAGGTAATTTTGCGGAAACCTTCCGGTTCGCATTGGGTGAACAGGTTACCGCCGGAAGCATACAGACCCATCAGCGATTTGTTCTCAGCCGGCAAAATTTCGGTTTCCACTTCCAGCGTAAAGTTTTCAGACGGCACGCCGGCAATCGTCAGTTTTTCGTCTTCCAACACATAATCTACGGCCCGGCCGTTTACTTTCACAGACAGCAGTTTTGCCGAACCATCCAATACCAACGGCTCCCCTGCTCTTTCAGGTTGGACGGTCAGGCTGGATTTGACGATGGTTTGCGGTTCTAAAATATCGAAATGCAGGTCGGTTTTCAGAATACGGTACGCTGGCGCGGCGTAGTCTTTCAAATAATGGACGGTTTTGCTCATTTTTTCTCTTTCGGGGTTATGCGGTAAATAGATGAAGCATATCGTTTCAGATAGCCCAAATTCAAGTGTTTTCAGAAAAAAAGGCCGTCTGAAACCTAAAATTTCAGACGGCCTTCCTATTCAGGCAGCAAATCTAGTTGCCTGTCATTGCCAACTTACCACTGATACAGCGCACCGGCACCGACACCGACATGACCGTCGGTATTGGCCGAGAAGTTGCCTTTGACAATCCAGTTGCCGCCGTCGCTCATCGCAGACACGCCGATGGCCATGGCAGACTGACCGCCGTAGTAGCCGCTGCCGACACCGATACCGGTCGCACCCGGACGGGTTACTTGCGGAATCGAGCCTTGGGCAATCGCACCGGCCACACCCGCGTAGGCTTTCTTACCTACTTGGTTGATGTTGTTCTGCAACTCGGTACCCAAACCAATCAACTGGTTCACGTTTGCCGCGTCTGTACCGTCTTTACCCGGAGCCACGTTGGTAATGCGTTGGCCGCCGTTGTTCAGACCGACAGGAGACAGTTTGACTTGGTTGTTCGGATTGCTTTCAGTCGGTGCAGCGATGGTTACGCCGTCGTTGTTGACCACGGTATTGCCTGCGGTCAGACCGTCTTTGTTCAACGCAACTTTATCGCCGACTTTCACACCGTCTTTGTTCATCACAGTATCGCCTGCTTTGAAGGTATCGGCATTCACGGTCTTCACGCTAATCTCGTCAGCCAACTTCAGCTGAGCGCCACCGGCAACGGTTTCGCTGATGATGTTGCTGTCGCCTTTAACGTTGATGGTGCCGCCCAACGCGTAGTTGTTGCTGCCGGTCGTACCGCCAAAGTTGATGCCTTTAGCGATAGTCGCAGCATTGTTGGCTACGTTTTGGTTGGTTGCGTACAACTGGCTGCCGTTGACGGCGTCTTTGCTGTTTGCATTGAGATCGCCATCCGCTACGTTGGTTACTTTGTTGCCCGCATTATCCAAGCCGTCTTTCGTCAGGTTTACCTTGCCTGCTTTCAAGCCGTCTTTGTTCAAGGCAACATCGTCACCCACTTTCACACCGTCAGTGTTCACTGCGGTATCGCCGGCTTTCACGCTATCAACATCCAAGTCTTTATCGGTTGCCACCTCGTAAACAGTTTGACCCTTGTCGCCTGTTTTCTGAGTGACAACGATGTTCTTACCTTGAACGACTTCAGTCTTAGACGCAGCGGCAGCTTGTTTCAGTTGAGAAACATTGACTGCATCGGTGTCATCCGTACCGGCCGCAACGTTGGTAATCTTATTGCCGCCGTTGTTCAAACCGGCTTTGGTCAGGTTCACATCACCTGCTTTCAAGCCGTCTTTGTTCAAGGCAACATCATCGCCGACTTTCACACCATCATTATTCATCACGGTATCGCCTGCGGTAACGCTGTCGACTTTCAGGTTTTTATCGGTCGCCACTTTGTAAATGGTTTGGCCATTGGCGCCGACATCCTGAGTAACAACAATGTTATCGCCTTGAACGACTTCAGTCTTAGCCGCAGCCGCAGCTTTGTTCAACTGAGCAACATTCACCGCATCAGTATCGTCGGTACCGGCTGCAACATTGGTAATCTTGTTACCGCCGTTATTCAAGCCGGCTTTAGTCAGGTTGACATCACCAACTTTCACGCCGTCAGTATTGACTGTGGTATCGCCGGCTTTCACGCTGTCAACTGCCAAGTCCTTAGCCAATTTGACTTCCAACTTATCGGAGCCATTCGCTACAACGCCGATATTGCCGTCTGAAAGTTTGGCTGCATCGGTTTGACCGCCGACAATATTCAGCTTCGTACCCGGTTTGCGTTCAACGTCTTTGCCGCTGTCGCCGCCGAAAGTCAGAGGCAGATTGGCAGTTGCATTGACGGCTTTGATTGCATCGTGGATGTTGTTCTCACCCGTACCGCCAATATCGGTCATGCTGATATTGCCGCCGTTATTGGCCGCATTGCCACCCAATACATTCACCAACTGATCTTGGGCTGCATTCAGCTGCTCTTCGGTCGCCGCACGTTTGCCTTGGGCAAAATCGCTGCCACCCAAAGTCGTATTGCTCAAGCCGCTGACTTCGCCTTTGTCGCCATCGATTTTCACCGGAGCTGCTTGACCGACATTCAACACATCGGCCAGTTTCAGCTGTGCACCACCGGCTACGGTTTCGCTGATGATGTTGCTGTCGCCTTTGACATTGATGGTGTCGCCCAATGCGTAGTTGTTGCTGCCGGTGGTACCGCCGAAGTTGATGCCTTTGGCGATGTTGGCGGCGTTGTTGGCGACGTTTTGGTTGGTCGCAAACAGTTGGCTGCCGTTGACGGCGTCTTTGCTGTTGGCATTGAGGTCGCCGTCGGCCACGTTGGTCACTTTGTTGCCGGCGTTGTTCAAACCGTCTTTGGTCAGTTTGACGTCACCTGCTTTAACGCCGTCTTGGGTCAATGCGACATCGTCGCCTACTTTCACACCGTCGTTGTTCACGGTGGTGTCGCCGGCTTTGACGCTGTCTACCACCAGGTCTTTGTTCAGCTTGACGGTTACTTTATCGTCTTGGGCTTCGGTGGTGATGTTGTCGTCGCCGGCAACGGTCACGGTAGAGCCGAGTTTTTCGACATTGGTGCTGCCGCTGTCGCCGTTGAAGGTCAGGCCTTTGGTGTCAACGGTGGTTTTGGCGTCTACGCCTTTTTGGATGTCGTCTTTGGTGTCTTGCGCCAAGTCGATGCTGTAGTCGGTCACGTTGTTCGCGTCTGCTGCTGAAGCAGTGACGGTCACTTTGTCGGAACCTGCGCTCGCGGTCGTGCCTTTGGCGTTGACGGTGTAAACGTCTTGGCCGTTGGCGCCGGTCGTTTTCACCACGTCTTTGATGTTGGTACCGGCAGCAACCTCGGTACGGGCGGCGGCGCTTTGCTGTTTCAGCTGGCTGTAGTTGACGGCGTCGGTATCATCGGTACCGGCGGCAACATTGGTGATCTTGTTGCCGGCGGCATTAATGCCGGACTTGGTCACACTCGGGCCGCCTGTGATGGTGAGGCCGTCTGAATTCAGTTTGCTGTCGCCTGCGGTGACGCTGTCAACGGTGATGTCTTTGGCCAGTTTGAAGTCAATCTGGTTGTCGGACACGGTGGTGACGATGTTGCGGTCGCTGCTGCGGTAGGCAACGGTTTCGCCCAGTTGGACGTTGTCGTCGCTGCCGTTGTCGGCGGCAATGTTCAGACCTTTGGCGATGTTGGTGGCGTTGTTGGCGACGTTTTGGTTGGTCGCAAACAGTTGGCTGCCGTTGACGGCGTCTTTGCTGTTGGCATTGAGGTCGCCGTCGGCCACGTTGGTCACTTTGTTGCCTGCGGCATCGATACCGGACTTGGTCAGGCTAGGACCGCCTGCGACTTTCACACCGTCGTTGTTCACGGTGGTGTCGCCGGCTTTGACGCTGTCTACCACCAGGTCTTTGTTCAGCTTGACGGTTACTTTATCGTCTTGGGCTTCGGTGGTGATGTTGTCGTCGCCGGCAACGGTCACGGTAGAGCCGAGTTTTTCGACATTGGTGCTGCCGCTGTCGCCGTTGAAGGTCAGGCCTTTGGTGTCAACGGTGGTTTTGGCGTCTACGCCTTTTTGGATGTCGTCTTTGGTGTCTTGCGCCAAGTCGATGCTGTAGTCGGTCACGTTGTTCGCGTCTGCTGCTGAAGCAGTGACGGTCACTTTGTCGGAACCTGCGCTCGCGGTCGTGCCTTTGGCGTTGACGGTGTAAACGTCTTGGCCGTTGGCGCCGGTCGTTTTCACCACGTCTTTGATGTTGGTACCGGCAGCAACCTCGGTACGGGCGGCGGCGCTTTGCTGTTTCAGCTGGCTGTAGTTGACGGCGTCGGTATCATCGGTACCGGCGGCAACATTGGTGATCTTGTTGCCGGCGGCATTAATGCCGGACTTGGTCACACTCGGGCCGCCTGTGATGGTGAGGCCGTCTGAATTCAGTTTGCTGTCGCCTGCGGTGACGCTGTCAACGGTGATGTCTTTGGCCAGTTTGAAGTCAATCTGGTTGTCGGACACGGTGGTGACGATGTTGCGGTCGCTGCTGCGGTAGGCAACGGTTTCGCCCAGTTGGACGTTGTCGTCGCTGCCGTTGTCGGCGGCAATGTTCAGACCTTTGGCGATGTTGGTGGCGTTGTTGGCGACGTTTTGGTTGGTCGCAAACAGTTGGCTGCCGTTGACGGCGTCTTTGCTGTTGGCATTGAGGTCGCCGTCGGCCACGTTGGTCACTTTGTTGCCTGCGGCATCGATACCGGACTTGGTCAGGCTAGGACCGCCTGCGACTTTCACACCGTCGTTGTTCACGGTGGTGTCGCCGGCTTTGACGCTGTCTACCACCAGGTCTTTGTTCAGCTTGACGGTTACTTTATCGTCTTGGGCTTCGGTGGTGATGTTGTCGTCGCCGGCAACGGTCACGGTAGAGCCGAGTTTTTCGACATTGGTGCTGCCGCTGTCGCCGTTGAAGGTCAGGCCTTTGGTGTCAACGGTGGTTTTGGCGTCTACGCCTTTTTGGATGTCGTCTTTGGTGTCTTGCGCCAAGTCGATGCTGTAGTCGGTCACGTTGTTCGCGTCTGCTGCTGAAGCAGTGACGGTCACTTTGTCGGAACCTGCGCTCGCGGTCGTGCCTTTGGCGTTGACGGTGTAAACGTCTTGGCCGTTGGCGCCGGTCGTTTTCACCACGTCTTTGATGTTGGTACCGGCAGCAACCTCGGTACGGGCGGCGGCGCTTTGCTGTTTCAGCTGGCTGTAGTTGACGGCGTCGGTATCATCGGTACCGGCGGCAACATTGGTGATCTTGTTGCCGGCGGCATTAATGCCGGACTTGGTCACACTCGGGCCGCCTGTGATGGTGAGGCCGTCTGAATTCAGTTTGCTGTCGCCTGCGGTGACGCTGTCAACGGTGATGTCTTTGGCCAGTTTGAAGTCAATCTGGTTGTCGGACACGGTGGTGACGATGTTGCGGTCGCTGCTGCGGTAGGCAACGGTTTCGCCCAGTTGGACGTTGTCGTCGCTGCCGTTGTCGGCGGCAATGTTCAGACCTTTGGCGATGTTGGTGGCGTTGTTGGCGACGTTTTGGTTGGTCGCAAACAGTTGGCTGCCGTTGACGGCGTCTTTGCTGTTGGCATTGAGGTCGCCGTCGGCCACGTTGGTCACTTTGTTGCCTGCGGCATCGATACCGGACTTGGTCAGGCTAGGACCGCCTGCGACTTTCACACCGTCGTTGTTCACGGTGGTGTCGCCGGCTTTGACGCTGTCTACCACCAGGTCTTTGTTCAGCTTGACGGTTACTTTATCGTCTTGGGCTTCGGTGGTGATGTTGTCGTCGCCGGCAACGGTCACGGTAGAGCCGAGTTTTTCGACATTGGTGCTGCCGCTGTCGCCGTTGAAGGTCAGGCCTTTGGTGTCAACGGTGGTTTTGGCGTCTACGCCTTTTTGGATGTCGTCTTTGGTGTCTTGCGCCAAGTCGATGCTGTAGTCGGTCACGTTGTTCGCGTCTGCTGCTGAAGCAGTGACGGTCACTTTGTCGGAACCTGCGCTCGCGGTCGTGCCTTTGGCGTTGACGGTGTAAACGTCTTGGCCGTTGGCGCCGGTCGTTTTCACCACGTCTTTGATGTTGGTACCGGCAGCAACCTCGGTACGGGCGGCGGCGCTTTGCTGTTTCAGCTGGCTGTAGTTGACGGCGTCGGTATCATCGGTACCGGCGGCAACATTGGTGATCTTGTTGCCGGCGGCATTAATGCCGGACTTGGTCACACTCGGGCCGCCTGTGATGGTGAGGCCGTCTGAATTCAGTTTGCTGTCGCCTGCGGTGACGCTGTCAACGGTGATGTCTTTGGCCAGTTTGAAGTCAATCTGGTTGTCGGACACGGTGGTGACGATGTTGCGGTCGCTGCTGCGGTAGGCAACGGTTTCGCCCAGTTGGACGTTGTCGTCGCTGCCGTTGTCGGCGGCAATGTTCAGACCTTTGGCGATGTTGGTGGCGTTGTTGGCGACGTTTTGGTTGGTCGCAAACAGTTGGCTGCCGTTGACGGCGTCTTTGCTGTTGGCATTGAGGTCGCCGTCGGCCACGTTGGTCACTTTGTTGCCTGCGGCATCGATACCGGACTTGGTCAGGCTAGGACCGCCTGCGACTTTCACACCGTCGTTGTTCACGGTGGTGTCGCCGGCTTTGACGCTGTCTACCACCAGGTCTTTGTTCAGCTTGACGGTTACTTTATCGTCTTGGGCTTCGGTGGTGATGTTGTCGTCGCCGGCAACGGTCACGGTAGAGCCGAGTTTTTCGACATTGGTGCTGCCGCTGTCGCCGTTGAAGGTCAGGCCTTTGGTGTCAACGGTGGTTTTGGCGTCTACGCCTTTTTGGATGTCGTCTTTGGTGTCTTGCGCCAAGTCGATGCTGTAGTCGGTCACGTTGTTCGCGTCTGCTGCTGAAGCAGTGACGGTCACTTTGTCGGAACCTGCGCTCGCGGTCGTGCCTTTGGCGTTGACGGTGTAAACGTCTTGGCCGTTGGCGCCGGTCGTTTTCACCACGTCTTTGATGTTGGTACCGGCAGCAACCTCGGTACGGGCGGCGGCGCTTTGCTGTTTCAGCTGGCTGTAGTTGACGGCGTCGGTATCATCGGTACCGGCGGCAACATTGGTGATCTTGTTGCCGGCGGCATTAATGCCGGACTTGGTCACACTCGGGCCGCCTGTGATGGTGAGGCCGTCTGAATTCAGTTTGCTGTCGCCTGCGGTGACGCTGTCAACGGTGATGTCTTTGGCCAGTTTGAAGTCAATCTGGTTGTCGGACACGGTGGTGACGATGTTGCGGTCGCTGCTGCGGTAGGCAACGGTTTCGCCCAGTTGGACGTTGTCGTCGCTGCCGTTGTCGGCGGCAATGTTCAGACCTTTGGCGATGTTGGTGGCGTTGTTGGCGACGTTTTGGTTGGTCGCAAACAGTTGGCTGCCGTTGACGGCGTCTTTGCTGTTGGCATTGAGGTCGCCGTCGGCCACGTTGGTCACTTTGTTGCCTGCGGCATCGATACCGGACTTGGTCAGGCTAGGACCGCCTGCGACTTTCACACCGTCGTTGTTCACGGTGGTGTCGCCGGCTTTGACGCTGTCTACCACCAGGTCTTTGTTCAGCTTGACGGTTACTTTATCGTCTTGGGCTTCGGTGGTGATGTTGTCGTCGCCGGCAACGGTCACGGTAGAGCCGAGTTTTTCGACATTGGTGCTGCCGCTGTCGCCGTTGAAGGTCAGGCCTTTGGTGTCAACGGTGGTTTTGGCGTCTACGCCTTTTTGGATGTCGTCTTTGGTGCTTTGAGCGAGATCGATACTGTAATCAGTTGTTACTGCACCATCGGCTGCAGTTGTAGCATTGGAGGTCAAATTCAAAGCATTGGAAACTTGTACCGTTGCTTTATCTGCGCTGACGGTATAAGTGGTTTCTTTGCCTGAAGTTGTCTTATTGACATGCGTGTTGCTGCCTGCCGCCACCTTGGTTGTGGTTTTGGCATTATTGATGGCATTGGCTACATCGCCGGCAGTCGCCACACCGGCAGTCGGCGCGGAAACTGTGCCATTATTATCGACAGACAATGTGCCTTGAGTGACATTGATTTGAACTTTTGACGCATTTTCGCCATCGGTGACCGCAACGGTCGTCAAGTTGCCATCGGCGTAGTTGACTGTACCGTTGTTATTGATACGGGATTTATCTGTACCGTTTTGTTGGATATTGTGTCCAACATTGTTCATAACTGTGTACAGTTGGCTACCGTTGACCGCATCGGTCGAAGTGGCGGAAATACGGCCTGCGGCAACATTGTGAATTTGGCGTTCATTGCCTGCGCTGCCTACAGAAACCGCGCCTGTTTTAGCAGATGAAGAAGCTGCATAGCTGACATTGGTCGTCGCACCGCTATCGTTTTTGAATGTCGCATTTTTAGCTGTTGCATCAAAATTATTGGCGGTACCAACAGCACCATTACCCAATGCAACAGAGCTACCGATCGTAGTCGTCGCGCCACTACCCAAAGCAACTGAATCGCTTCCGGTCGCTTTTGCATTATTACCGCCGGCAAAACTATTCTGCCCGGCAGCTTGGGCTGAGGAACCAATAGCGGTGGAATAAAGGCCTGAACTGTTTGCCTGCTTACCAATGGCGATAGAATAAGCTTGCGTTGTCTGCGCCTGATGGCCGATTGCAACAGAATCATCACCGACTGCATTTGACAAATAGCCCATTGCCGTACCGTTATTTTGTGCCGCTGCCCTTGCACCGACAACGGTTGCATTTTCGTAGTTGGCCCTACTGTGAGCACCGACGACTACAGAGTAATTGTAATTATTTTCTGTATTCAAACCTATGGCGATAGAACCTGTACCACGTGAATTGGCATTAGAGCCCAAGGCAACAGCACCCACAGTTCCCGAAGTTACCGTTGCATTTTGACCAACAGCAACAGAATTTTCGCCAAGTACGTTGGCATTATAGCCTAAGGAGACACTACCCGTCGCACTAGTGCTTGTTGCCGCATTCGGTCCGATGGCAATCGAATTGGTTGCTTTTGCGCCGTCATTGTTCCAGTTTTTCGTACCATCAGTTTTGCCTTCTTCTGACTTAACAGAGAAATAGCGGATACGCTCAATTGCACTCAAAACGCCATAAAGTTGAGAGCCGTTGATGGCATCAGTAGAAGTAGCAGAAATATCGCCAGGGGATACATTGATAATTTGGCGTTCATAGCCTTTAGAACCGACAGACACAACATCACCGGCATCGGTAGTTTGACCGCCTGCCCAAGTGTAGGTTACACCCATAATTTCGCGTTGAACGTATGCCTGACCTTCTTTATCGGTTTTAGAAGCCGTACCCAAAGCCACAGAGTTCAGCAAAGTAGCCTTCGCACCTGTACCCAAAGCTACACCGCCAAAAGCAGTCGCCTGAGATTTGGTACCGATAGCCAGAGACAAATCGGCAGATGAATTAGACTGCACACCTAATGCAACAGAACCTTGACCGGCAATAGTATTACCATAAGAACCGTAATTCATCGTATCACCAGTCATCTCTTTATAAATATCACGCAGACTTTTACCGCTCAGCGTATATTCACCGGTCTTTGCACCTTTTTCATTATATTTGATGAATTTATCCGTTGCATTGCCAGAATATCGAGTACCACCTACCGCATCTAAATCATCACCACCAATAGCAACAGATGAATTACCATTAGCCAAGACATTGCCGCCAACCGCAATAGATTGGTCTCCCTTTGCCCACGCACCCTCAGGTCTGCCCTGTGGATCAACACGGTTACCTGAACCAATAGCAATAGACTGAGTTATCTTAGAACTACTTGAATCGCCTACTCGAGCCGTATTACCAATAGCAATATTATTGTGCGTTACATTCACATTCATAATATTTTGAGAAAGAACCCCAGATGCACGTCCAATAGCAATCGTACCAAGTCCGGTTGCATTCGCGTCTGCACCAAGTGCAATAGCACTTGATGACGCACTACCCGAAGCTGGAGAATTTGCCACTGCACCTTTACCAATGGCAATGGTATTTGCAGCTTGAGCTTGGGTTGAACTACCTATAGCGATAGTCTCACTTTGATAACCCACTGCATTGGTACCGATTGCAATGGCATTTTGCGCATTGGCTGCAGCCTGGCTGCCACTACCGATTGCAATGCCGTCTTGGCCCCTTGATGTACTGGAACGACCTAAAGCCATTGAGCCTATACCAAATGCTTGTGCCGAATTACCTAATGCTGTTGTGCTCGTATTATTAGCAAGAGCATTCTTACCTACCGCTGTCGCTTGCGTACCATTTGCTTTGGAATCTGCACCCAGTGCTGTTGAATCTGCAGAAACAGCATTGGCACTTTTACCTATCGCTGTTGCTTGTGAACTACTTGCACTTGTATCTGCACCCATCGCAACAGCATGATTTTGAATAGCCTTGGCATTTGTACCAACAGCAAGGCTGTTATTATGTGTTGCATTTGCACTCGTACCTACCGCAACTGCACCATTAGCCGTAGCATTGGCTGATGCTCCTATTGACAGCGCACCAATACCGGTCGCTGTTGCACCGCTGACCGCGGTCGCTCTGGTTACAGCATCAAATGCAATTTCTCTTCCCCCCGCAGTTGCCGCATACGAATTACCCGCACCTAAAAGAGCTGCCGAAATCACTGTCAATCTAAAAACTGTCGCGATACCATTTTTACCGGATTCGGCAGATACATCTGTACTGTTTTGTTCTGCGGACGATTTCACACGGCCTTTGGCCAATTCGGAAGTTACGACGAAAGATTGAATCGTACGGTTCCAAACAACTTTAAATATCTTATTCATTGGTGTGTCTTTCTCTTTTTATGATGGATAAAAGCGTGAGCATGAACATGACGCTACTTTAAGAATTTATGCGGAGGTTTCCCAGCAAAATGCTTATCTCAAGCTGACGTTTATTGTCACTTTGAGACGAAATTTAGGCCTTTGACTATCTCGCAACGGTATAGTATTTCATACTTACAAAATATCCGCTAGTCTAAAATATCAACCGATTATCTTTAATTTTTAAATAAAATCATGACGCTTGAACAGAAAAACCAATCATCAAAAGTTCTCCGGCCATGTTTTTATTAATAAGCGTAATGTTGTATTCCGTCGACAAGTCATCAGCAAACACAGTAATCATGCAAGCCACGTGCCAATTGCTCGGAATTTTATTTAAAATGAATTATTTTTTTAAGAAATGGGAAAGGCCGTCTGAAATATTTCAGACGGCCTTTGATGAAATGATTTTGAACAATTGCTTAATTTAAAGATGTTCTGATTGTATAAGCTGACGATAACTGAGCAATATGGCTTGTGATCGATAATAGCAGGAATAGGCACATCCCTAGCCGATGTAAACGCAGAGAATGTTATAAACCAAATACGGCAATATCGCCCTTGCCTTGACGAATCAGCTCGGTACCATCGGTCATATCAATAACCGTTGTCGGCTCAGTACCGCACCAGCCGCCATCAATAACCAAATCGACAGCATGCTCAAGACGGTCTCGAATTTCGTATGGATCGGTCAACGGCTCTTCGTCTTCAGGCAGCATAAGGGTGCAACTTAAAATAGGTTCACCCAATTCTTGCAAAAGTGCCAAGGCAGTGGCGTTGTCGGGAACACGCAGGCCGATGGTTTTGCGCTTGGGGTGAAGCGTGCGATTGGGGACTTCTTTGGTTGCCTGCAGGATAAAGGTGTAGCTGCCGGGCGTAGCTGCTTTGAGCTGGCGGAATTGGGCATTATCTACTTTGGCGTAAGTACCCAATTCGCTCAAATCGGCACACATCAGGGTCAGATGGTGTTTTTGATCGATTTTACGAATCGCAAGAATGCGCTCCATCGCGTTCTTGTCGCCGAGTTTGCAACCCAGCGCGTAGCAGGAGTCCGTAGGGTAAACGATAACGCCGCCACTGCGGACAATGTCGGCGGCTTGTTTGATGAGGCGGTCTTGGGGATTATCGGGATGGATGGCGAAAAATTGTGCCATGTTTTTTCCTTATCATTCTAATGGTTTGTTGTTTGACATTTTAAAACTTATTTGGCCGTCTGAATATTGGATTTCCACCACCATGAATGGATTTAGCCTCAGCTACAACACGGCTAAATCCAGTGATACCCTATATATTATTTTGATTTACCGGCCGATATCGAAAGTCAATTTAATACACTATATAATGCGTTATTTTGTTTGAAAGTCATCTCAATGCCTGCTTCTTCCCTACCTTCCCGCCGCTTGTCTGTTGCACCCATGCTCGATTGGACAGACAGACACTATCGCTTTATGGCGCGACAAATTACACGCAATGCTTGGCTTTATAGCGAAATGGTCAATTCAGGCGCGGTAGTTTATGGAGATAAAGACCGCTTTTTGAGTTTCAACGAAGGCGAGCAACCGGTAGCTTTACAGCTTGGCGGTTCAGATCCGCATGACTTGGCAATCGCCGCTAAAGCAGCTGAGGCGTATGGCTATAATGAAGTCAACCTAAATTGCGGCTGCCCCAGCCCACGCGTTCAAAAAGGCGCTTTCGGCGCCTGCCTGATGAATGATGTAGATTTGGTGGCAGATTGTTTGAATGCGATGCAGGATGCAGTTGAAATTCCGGTGACGGTCAAACACCGCATCGGTGTAGACAGACAAACAGAATATCAAGTCGTAGCAGATTTTGTGGGAACACTTCGCGAAAAAACAGCCTGCCGCACATTTATCGTCCATGCGCGTAATGCCTGGTTGGACGGTTTATCCCCGAAAGAAAACCGCGAAGTCCCGCCACTCAAATATGAATACGTGTACCGTTTGAAACAAGAATTTCCAGACTCAGAAATTTTAATTAACGGCGGTATTACCACCAACGAAGAAATCGCCGAACACTTAAAATTTGTCGATGGCGTCATGATCGGGCGCGAGGCTTATCACAATCCAATGCTGATGCGCGATTGGGATGCACTGTTTTACAACGACGCACACGCACCAATCCAATACGCAGATTTAGCGGCTTGGCTATACGCATACAGTCGCGAACAAATCGCTTCAGGACGCGGCACCATCCTGCGCCACATCGTCCGCCACGCATTAGGCTTAATGCACGGCCTAAAAAATGCCCGCACTTGGCGCCGTATGCTCTCAGATGCTACTTTGCTGAAAGACAACGACGGCAGCCTGATTCTAGACGCATGGAAAGAAGTCGAACGCGCAAATATTTGGGATTAATGGCATATAGTGCGAATAAAAGAAAGGCCGTCTGAAGCATCCAATGATGTTTCAGACGGCCTTTTGAATTACAACAGACTACTAAAGATATATTCATTTATCTTTGGCTACTGTCCTGATTAATTCATCAAATAAATTCAAAACATAATCCAAGCATAAAAAAATGCGGCCTAAATAGGCCGCATTTACTTTGCTTCGTCTTTTCAGACGGCCTTTTCAGGCCGTCTGAAAGTCAGATTACCATTGGTAACCAACTGCTGCGGTAGCACCGAAGTGACCACGTGAGTTGCCGGAAGCAGTACCTTTGATGATCCAGTTACCACCATCGGAGATGCTAGAGAAGCCGACAGCGTAACCGGTTTCACCGCGGTAGTGACCGCCACCGATAGCCAACATGCTCTTACCTGGCAAGTAAGCTTGTGGCAGACCGGCAGTAGCCAAGGCTTGAGCCACACCTGCGCGGGCGTTGTTGTCAACCTTGTTCACATTGCTGTTCACATCGCCGAATTTTTGGTTCAGCTGGTCAACGTTAACCGCATCGGTACCGTTCTTACCTGGAGCAACATTTTTAATAGTAGTGTTGCCGGCATCGATACCACCTTGGTTAATGGTTACAGGACCTGCTTTCAGTTCGTTAGTAGTAACACTGTTAACGGTCAGATCAGGGTTCAAGCTGACTTTCAGCGCATCGCCGTCTTTCTTAACGAAGATGTTTTGAACTTCTTTCTCTGAAGTCTTACCGGTTGCTTTGTCGAATACTTGAACTTTAGTACCCGCATCACCTTTAATCTGAATAGTGTTATTCAGTTTTTTGGAGATAGAGCCGTCAGTAGTACCAGTCTCGTCAACCAGACCGAAGGTGCCATCAGCATCTTTACCATCTTTACCGTCTTTACCATCTTTCACGGTTGCAGTAGTAGTAGAGATGACTTTACCGTCTTTATCGAAGTTGTTGATAGTGATGGTAGAAGTACCTTTAGCTTCATCACGCTCAACTTTACCTTCTGCAGACTTACCGTTTTCACCGGTATCACCTTTAGCACCAGTTGCACCAGTATCACCTTTAGCACCGTCTTTAACAACAGTAGTAGTAGTGTTACCGTTACCATCTTTGATGGTTACAGTGTGAGTACCGTCGCCGTTGTCTTTAACATCAGCTTCGGCGTTCTTACCGTCGGCACCAGTTGCGCCAGTTGCGCCGGTATCACCTTTGGCACCAGTTGCACCGTCTTTAACGATGGTAGTAGTGGTGTTACCGTTACCGTCTTTGATGGTTACAGTATGAGTACCGTCGCCGTTGTCTTTAACTTCGGCTTCAGCGTTCTTACCGTCGGCACCAGTTGCACCGTCTTTAACGATGGTAGTAGTGGTGTTACCGTTACCGTCTTTGATGGTTACAGTGTGAGTACCGTCACCGTTGTCTTTAACGTCGGCTTCAGCGTTCTTACCGTCGGCACCAGTGTCACCTTTGGCACCAGTTGCACCGTCTTTAACAACAGTAGTAGTAGTGTTACCGTTACCGTCTTTGATGGTTACAGTATGAGTACCGTCGCCGTTGTCTTTAACTTCGGCTTCAGCGTTCTTACCGTCTTTAACGATAGTGGTAGTAGTTTTACCATCACCGTCAACGATGGTCACTGTATGAGTACCGTCGCCATTGTCTTTAACATCAGCTTTGGCATTCTTACCATCGGCACCAGTTGCACCAGTATTACCGGCTTCACCTTTGGCACCAGTTGCACCGTCTTTAACGATGGTAGTAGTGGTGTTACCGTTACCGTCTTTGATGGTTACAGTGTGAGTACCGTCACCGTTGTCTTTAACGTCGGCTTCAGCGTTCTTACCGTCGGCACCAGTGTCACCTTTGGCACCAGTTGCACCGTCTTTAACGATGGTAGTAGTGGTGTTACCGTTACCGTCTTTGATGGTTACAGTGTGAGTACCGTCGCCGTTGTCTTTAACTTCGGCTTCAGCGTTCTTACCGTCTTTAACGATAGTGGTAGTAGTTTTACCATCACCGTCAACGATGGTCACTGTATGAGTACCGTCGCCATTGTCTTTAACATCAGCTTTGGCATTCTTACCATCGGCACCAGTTGCACCAGTATTACCGGCTTCACCTTTGGCACCAGTTGCACCGTCTTTAACGATGGTAGTAGTGGTATTACCGTTACCGTCTTTGATGGTTACAGTGTGAGTACCGTTGCCGTTGTCTTTAACGTCGGCTTCAGCATTCTTACCATCTGCACCAGTTGCACCGGTAGCACCAGTTGCACCGTCTTTAACGATAGTAGTAGTAGTGTTACCGTTACCGTCTTTGATGGTTACAGTGTGAGTACCGTTGCCGTTGTCTTTAACGTCGGCTTCAGCATTCTTACCGTCTGCACCAGTTGCACCGGTAGCACCAGTATCACCTTTGGCACCAGTTGCACCGTCTTTAACGATGGTAGTAGTGGTATTACCGTTACCGTCTTTGATGGTTACAGTGTGAGTACCGTCACCGTTGTCTTTAACATCGGCTTCAGCGTTCTTACCGTCTTTAACGATAGTAGTAGTGGTATTACCGTTACCGTCTTTGATGGTTACAGTGTGAGTACCGTCGCCGTTGTCTTTAACGTCGGCTTCAGCATTCTTACCATCTGCACCAGTTGCACCGGTAGCACCAGTATCACCTTTGGCACCAGTTGCACCGTCTTTAACGATAGTAGTAGTGGTATTACCGTTACCGTCTTTGATGGTTACAGTGTGAGTACCGTTGCCGTTGTCTTTAACGTCGGCTTCAGCGTTCTTACCATCTGCACCAGTTGCACCGGTATCACCTTTAGCACCAGTTGCGCCAGTATCGCCTTTAGCACCAGTTGCACCATCTTTAACGATAGTAGTAGTAGTGTTACCGTTACCGTCTTTGATGGTTACAGTGTGAGTACCGTCGCCGTTATCTTTAACATCGGCTTCAGCGTTCTTACCGTCTTTAATGATGGTAGTAGTGGTATTACCGTTACCGTCTTTGATGGTTACAGTGTGAGTACCGTCGCCGTTATCTTTAACATCGGCTTCAGCGTTCTTACCGTCTTTAATGATGGTAGTAGTGGTATTACCGTTACCGTCTTTGATGGTTACAGTGTGAGTACCGTCGCCGTTGTCTTTAACGTCGGCTTCAGCATTCTTACCATCTGCACCAGTTGCACCGGTAGCACCAGTTGCACCGGTATCACCTTTAGCACCAGTTGCACCGTCTTTAATGATGGTAGTAGTGGTATTACCGTTACCGTCTTTGATGGTTACAGTGTGAGTACCGTTGCCGTTGTCTTTAACATCGGCTTCAGCATTCTTACCATCTGCACCAGTTGCACCGGTAGCACCGGTATCACCTTTAGCACCAGTTGCACCGGTATCGCCTTTAGCACCAGTTGCACCGTCTTTAATGATGGTAGTAGTGGTATTACCGTTACCGTCTTTGATGGTTACAGTGTGAGTACCGTTGCCGTTGTCTTTAACGTCGGCTTCAGCATTCTTACCATCTGCACCAGTAGCACCGGTATCGCCTTTAGCACCAGTTGCACCAGTAGCACCGTCTTTACCGTTTTTACCGTCTTTAACGATGGTAGTAGTGACTGAACCGGTACCCAAATCAGTAATAGTGATTGTATGGGTACCATCACCATTATCTACAACTTCACCTGTGATGCTGGTGCCGTCTTCACCTTTTTCGCCGGTATCGCCTTTAGCACCAGTAGCACCGGTATCACCTTTAGCACCAGTTGCACCAGTAGCACCGGTATCACCTTTAGCACCAGTTGCACCAGTATCGCCTTTAGCACCAGTTGCACCGTCTTTAATGATGGTAGTAGTGGTATTACCGTTACCGTCTTTGATGGTTACAGTGTGAGTACCGTTGCCGTTGTCTTTAACGTCGGCTTCAGCATTCTTACCATCTGCACCAGTAGCACCAGTTGCACCGGTATCGCCTTTAGCACCAGTTGCACCGTCTTTAATGATGGTAGTAGTGGTATTACCGTTACCGTCTTTGATGGTTACAGTGTGAGTACCGTTGCCGTTGTCTTTAACGTCGGCTTCAGCATTCTTACCATCTGCACCAGTAGCACCGGTATCGCCTTTAGCACCAGTTGCACCAGTAGCACCGTCTTTACCGTTTTTACCGTCTTTAACGATGGTAGTAGTGACTGAACCGGTACCCAAATCAGTAATAGTGATTGTATGGGTACCATCACCATTATCTACAACTTCACCTGTGATGCTGGTGCCGTCTTCACCTTTTTCGCCGGTATCGCCTTTAGCACCAGTAGCACCGGTATCACCTTTAGCACCAGTTGCACCAGTAGCACCGGTATCACCTTTAGCACCAGTTGCACCAGTATCGCCTTTAGCACCAGTTGCACCGTCTTTAATGATGGTAGTAGTGGTATTACCGTTACCGTCTTTGATGGTTACAGTGTGAGTACCGTTGCCGTTGTCTTTAACGTCGGCTTCAGCATTCTTACCATCTGCACCAGTAGCACCAGTTGCACCGGTATCGCCTTTAGCACCAGTTGCACCGTCTTTAATGATGGTAGTAGTGGTATTACCGTTACCGTCTTTGATGGTTACAGTGTGAGTACCGTTGCCGTTGTCTTTAACGTCGGCTTCAGCATTCTTACCATCTGCACCAGTAGCACCGGTATCGCCTTTAGCACCAGTTGCACCAGTAGCACCGTCTTTACCGTTTTTACCGTCTTTAACGATGGTAGTAGTGACTGAACCGGTACCCAAATCAGTAATAGTGATTGTATGGGTACCATCACCATTATCTACAACTTCACCTGTGATGCTGGTGCCGTCTTCACCTTTTTCGCCGGTATCGCCTTTAGCACCAGTAGCACCGGTATCACCTTTAGCACCAGTTGCACCAGTAGCACCGGTATCACCTTTAGCACCAGTTGCACCAGTATCGCCTTTAGCACCAGTTGCACCGGTATCACCTTTAGCACCAGTTGCACCGGTATCGCCTTTAGCACCAGTTGCGCCAGTATCGCCTTTAGCACCAGTTGCACCGGTATCACCTTTAGCACCAGTTGCACCGGTATCACCTTTAGCACCAGTTGCACCGGTATCACCTTTAGCACCAGTTGCACCGTCTTTAATGATGGTAGTAGTGGTATTACCGTTACCGTCTTTGATGGTTACAGTGTGAGTACCGTTGCCGTTGTCTTTAACGTCGGCTTCAGCATTCTTACCATCTGCACCAGTAGCACCGGTATCACCTTTAGCACCAGTAGCACCGGTATCACCTTTAGCACCAGTTGCACCGGTATCGCCTTTAGCACCAGTTGCGCCGGTATCGCCTTTAGCACCAGTTGCGCCAGTATCGCCTTTAGCACCAGTTGCACCGGTATCACCTTTAGCACCAGTTGCACCGGTATCACCTTTAGCACCAGTTGCACCGGTATCACCTTTAGCACCAGTTGCACCGTCTTTAATGATGGTAGTAGTGGTATTACCGTTACCGTCTTTGATGGTTACAGTGTGAGTACCGTTGCCGTTGTCTTTAACGTCGGCTTCAGCATTCTTACCATCTGCACCAGTAGCACCGGTATCACCTTTAGCACCAGTTGCACCGGTATCGCCTTTAGCACCAGTTGCGCCGGTATCGCCTTTAGCACCAGTTGCACCGGTATCACCTTTAGCACCAGTAGCACCGGTATCACCTTTAGCACCAGTTGCACCGGTATCGCCTTTAGCACCAGTTGCGCCGGTATCACCTTTAGCACCAGTTGCACCGGTATCGCCTTTAGCACCAGTTGCACCGGTATCGCCTTTAGCACCAGTTGCACCAGTATCGCCTTTAGCACCAGTTGCACCGGTATCGCCTTTAGCACCAGTTGCACCGGTATCGCCTTTAGCACCAGTTGCACCGGTATCGCCTTTAGCACCAGTTGCACCGGTATCGCCTTTAGCACCAGTTGCACCGGTATCGCCTTTAGCACCAGTTGCACCAGTATCGCCTTTAGGACCAGTCGCGCCGGAAGCACCAGTAGAACCACCACCGATTACGCTCAGGGTGTATTCGTTAGTGCCGTTTGAGGTCATTGTCAAACCGTTACCGGCGATCAGTTTCAGGGTGTTATTGGCATTTGATTTAGGATCGTATTTGTAAGTACCTTCAGCAGGTGAGCTACCGCTACCATTGTGGCCTGAGAATACAAATGGATTCAGGTTTTCGATGCGATTTGCAACAGCGTACAATTGAGAGCCGTTGATTGCATCGGTAGAAGTTGCAGAGATACGGCCTGCGGCAACGTTTTGAATTTGACGTTCTTTACCTGCAGAACCTACAGACAATACTGCGCCATTGCCCAAACCGCTGGTTGCACCTGCGAAGCCGCTGTAAGTGTAGCTGCCAACAGTAGCAGTGTTAGTAGGTACGAAGTTGCTGGTTGTAGAACCGTTACCCAGAGCTACGCTGTTTTCGATAGTAGATTTAGCTTCAGTACCCAAAGCCAGAGTGTTTTTAGCTGTTGCTTGAGCACCGTTACCCAGAGCAGTTGCATATTCACCGCCATTAGCTTGAGCACCACGGCCCAATGCAATTGCTTGTTTAGAAGCAGCGTTACTTTGTACGCCCAAAGCTACTGAGTATTTACCAGTTGCTGTAGCAGCAGGACCGAATGCTGCAGCAGAAGTACCGTCAGCTACGGAACCACGACCGATTGCTACGTCAGAACCTTGTTTGGCTTGAGCGTCGCCACCCAATGCTACCGCGCCGTTTGCCAGAGCTTTAGAGCGCTCACCGATGGCTGTTGCTACGATACCGGTTGCTTGAGCTTCTGTACCGATTGCCATTGCCGAACCGGCATTATTTACTACGCCGTCGCCATCAGCGCCAGTAGAAGTACCGTCAGCTGTAGCAGAATGACCTACGGCAACGTCAGCAGCTTGCTTAGCAGTTGCACCGTTACCTTGAGCGATAGAGTTATTGCCAGCAGCTTTAGATTGAGTACCCAAAGCGATAGAGTTGTTACCGATTGCTTTAGCAGCAGAACCTGCTTTATTACCGAAATTACCATCCATCGCACCGCCAATAGCTACAGAATTTTCACCTGTTGCTTGAGCAGATGCACCACCAGCAAATGAGCCTGTGCCATTAGCTTGAGACAACACGCCGATAGCGGTAGCACGGTGAGCAGTTGATTCAGCATAAGCACCGACACCAATTGCGTTATCACCTCTAGAAACTGATTTAGTACCGACAGCAATGGAGTTATTGTTAGACGCAGTGGCAGTTTGACCCACAGCAATAGAGTTAGACTGAGCAGCAGTAGCGTTAGAACCTACAGCAATTGCAGCTTCTTTATTGGCTTGCGCATATGGACCAACTGCAACTGTCAGATTACCTTCTGCTTTTGTATATGAACCAACGCCGACAGCTTGAATACCTGACGCATTTGCGCTAGTACCTGCTGCAATCGCGTGGTCTTGGCTTGCCACAGTATCTTTACCGACAGCAATAGCATTGGTCCAAGCACCATGAGCGTTGTTACCAATAGCGATAGAATCTTGTTTTTCAGCGTTTGCATGCGTACCTACAGCAACTGCAGCAGCATTTGCATTGGAGTTATCACCAATAGCTGTTGCAAATTGTGCACCAGCATTTGCACGGTTACCGAATGCACTTGCGGAGTCTTGAGTAGCAGTTGCACGGTTACCTACTGCAGTCGCACGAATTTGAGTTGCTTGGGCTACATTACCGATTGCAACAGAAGCTTCACCACTTGCAACAGAGCTTACACCCATTGCAGTCGATGCACCGCCGGTTGCGATATTGTTATTACCTACTGCCAATGCTGCGTTTGCAGTCGCAGTATTGTTCGCACCGTAAGCGATAGTGCCATCTTGACTGCTGGCAGTATTTTGATAACCCACTACAACAGAGTTGACACCAACGTTTCTGTTAGAACCGTTGTAAGTACCATCAGGAGTAATGTCTACTGCACTACCTCCCAATCTTACAGCGGCCTCTACTCCGCTAGATGCCATCAAAGCACCTGCAGCAACCACCGCAGCAGCTACGGCTTTACGCTTGTCAGAAGCGGATTTTTTGCCGTGCGCATGGCTGATTTCGGAAACCGCGGTCCATGTCTGGGTCGCGTGGTTCCAAATAACTTTAAAGACTTTATTCATATCGATTTTCCTGTAAGGGGTTTGATTTCTTTTGGGACGTGTTGCTCGGCTGTAAACCGCCTGTCCACACATTTGCCGCATTTCAGAGTCTCCCCTTTATGCGGTTTCATGCCGTAATCTCCTGTATGCAATTCCCGTGCCAAAAGTCTCCACTCGGCCGAATAACAGCTAAAAGCCTGTTTTATGGGATTTTATGCTGATACATTTTGGGAAGCTTGTGAAGTTTGGGAAACGATGTGCCGTTTTTTGTCAGCTTGTTTCTTAACAAGTCACTTTTTGTCAGCTTCTATCAATGCATTCGGAATCCTTATCCAAATTTTATATGCGTTTGGTTTCGTAAATCAACTCTTCCGATAAAGTGTTACTTTTTCGGCCTCAACGGTCATGCCCGTTAAATTTACTTGTTGCTTTTTTTAAACGGCTTTTCTAGCTATTTGATTTTACTTTTTTATTCTCAAACAATAATGATTACTAAATAATATATGATTTGAATAGTTTCTTTAGTGATAGATTTAAACGCGGGCTTTTATTTAGAGAATTAATGAAATTTGTATTGAAGATCGGTTTGAAACGTGTAACGGGTTTGTATCGCCTGTTTCAGACGGCCTTTGACGTTTCCTAACATATAAATAGTGAACAAATGATACGAATTTATGCACTATTGAGCCGATGGACAGCGTTAAACAGGCAAGTGTAAAACTTGCCTTTACGTTTGGGATTTATTTGTTTTCTATTGTAGAAAACTGTGTTGTTTTTTCAGACGGCCTTACCAACGGAACGTTTGGGTTACACCTGCGGAAGCGCCGTTGTTGCCGGCATAGCCGTAACCGCCGGTATGGCTGGAGGCGCAGGCGGTGAGTGTGGCGAGGGTGAGAATGAGGAGGATGTGTTTCATGTTTTTTCTCTGAGTGGGTTGGTTTTAGACTTGTGTGGCGTTGTGTTGCTGCATGAATCGGGCTGGCTGGGGCTTGGTTGCTTTATCCTGATTTGCAGTTAGGCCGCTAAATTGTTTGATGATTAAAGAAGGCCGTCTGAAAACGGGTTTCATGATATTGAAACTTTGTTTTCAGACGGCCTTTATTTTATATTAGCTTATTAGTGGCGGAAATGGCGGATGCCTGTTACGACCATGGCGATGCCGTGTTCGTCCGCTGCGTCAAAGACTTCTTGGTCGCGCATGGAGCCTGCGGGATGGATGATGGCTTTAATGCCCTGCTCGGCGATGACGTCTACGCCGTCGCGGAATGGGAAGAAGGCATCGGAAGCGGCACATGCGCCGTTGAGGTCGAGATTGGCATCTTGCGCTTTGCGGGCGGCGATGCGGGTGCTGTCCACGCGGCTCATTTGGCCTGCGCCGATGCCGTAGGTTTGACCGCCTTTGCCGAAAACGATGGCGTTGGATTTGACGTATTTTGCGACGTTCCAGACAAACATCAGGTCGTTCCATTCTTGCTCGGTCGGTTGGCGTTTGGAGACGACTTTTAAATCGGCGCGGTTGAGGCGGTGGATGTCGGGGGTTTGTACCAATAATCCGCCGCCGACGCGTTTGAGTTCAAAGCGGTTCGCGCCTGCCTCAAGCGGCACTTCCAATACGCGCACGTTTTTCTTGGCGGCGGCGATTTCGAGGGCTTCGGCGGTGAACTTCGGCGCCATGAGGACTTCCATAAACTGATTGTCGGTAATCTGTTTGACGGTTGCGCCGTCCACTTCGCGGTTGAAGGCGATGATGCCGCCGAATGCGCTGGTGGTGTCGGTAGCGTAGGCGAGTTTGTAGGCGGTCAATGTATCGGCTGCAACGGCAACGCCGCACGGGTTAGCGTGTTTCACGATCACGCAGGCGGGCGCGTCGAAGGATTTGACTGCTTCCCAAGCGGCATCGGCATCGGCGATGTTGTTGTACGACAATTCTTTGCCTTGGAGCTGTTTGTAGGCGGAAAGGCTGCCTGCGGCAGGGTAAATATCGCGGTAGAACGCGGCGCGTTGGTGCGGATTTTCGCCGTAGCGCATGTCTTGCACTTTAATCCAGCTTTGGTTGAACTGGCTTGGGAATTCGCCGATTTGAGGCTGACCGCTCAAGACGTCGTCTGAAAGCGAGGTCAGGTAGTTGGAAATCATGCCGTCGTATTGGGCGGTATGGCTGAATGCTTTGCGTGAAAGGTTGAAACGGGTTTTGTCACTCAATGCGCCGTTGTTGGCTTCGAGTTCGGCTGCGATGGCCGGGAAATCGGCGGTGTCGGTAACGATGGCGACGTGTTTCCAGTTTTTCGCGGCAGAGCGCACCATGGTCGGGCCGCCGATGTCGATGTTTTCAATCGCATCTTCCAGTGTGCAGTTTGGTTTGGCGATGGTAGCGGCGAAGGGATAAAGATTGACGCACACTAAATCGATATTGCCGATGCCGTGTTCTTCCATCTTAGCGACGTGTTCGTCCAAATCGCGACGGCCGAGGATGCCGCCGTGGATTTTCGGATGCAGGGTTTTCACGCGGCCGTCGAGCATTTCGGGAAAACCGGTATAGTCGGCAACTTCGATAACGGGAACGCCTGCATCAGCCAAGAGCTTTGCTGTACCACCGGTAGAAAGGATTTCTACACCGAGCTTGGTCAGGGTTTGGGCAAATTCGACTGCGCCTGTCTTGTCGGACAGGCTGATCAGGGCGCGTTTGATGGAAGGCATGGGATTTCCTTTGTTGAAGGTTTAATCGATATGGGATGAATTTTCAGGGCGGTATTATCCGCTATTTTCGTCTTTTTGGCAGTAGGTTTTTATAGATATTGTTGACAATTTTATTGTAAAAGGCCGTCTGAAACTCGGTTTCAGACGGCCTGATGTTTTTGACTATTTAAATCCCATTTTCTTCGCTACGCATACTGCGCCTGCCATGCCTGCGCATAAGGGCATGAGTAAGGCAACGGGGGCGTAGGTGAGTTCTAAAATAAAGACGATGGCCGTCAGGGGCATTTTGAGGGAAACGCCGAGGAAAACGGCAGCGCCGACAACGGCCGCACTTTCGGACGACATGGCAGGAAAGAAAGTATTCCACGCGGCTGCGGCGGCAAAGGCGATGGTACTGCCGAGCATCATGGACGGGGTAATCAGGCCGCCGTATGCACCTGCCGCCAGCGCCATCAAGACGACCAGCCATTTGATGGCGGTCAGCTCAAGGCTGTGTTGCCAGTCGGTCATGCCGCCAAAGGTCAGTTGGTTGCCTGCTTTGCCATTGCCCAAAATTTCGGGAAACCAAACGGCAATCACGCCGATGAGTGCAAACATGCAGACGGCCAAGGGAATGATTTTGATGTTGTCGCGCTTGATGAAGGGGAACTTTTGGGCGGTGCGCTGGAAAAAGACGGCGGTTGCGCCCAATATCGGGCCGATGATGGCGGAAAACCAAAGTAATGAGGTATTGATGGAAAGGTTGGTCGGATGATATTGCTGCACGTCGCCCAAGCCGATGCGTGCGACGGCAGTGGCGATGACGGAAGTCAGCAATGCGGCGGTGACGGCTTGCTGCGTCCATACGCCCAGCATGGCTTCGAGGATGAAAAGTGTGGAGGCAAGCGGCACGTTATACACGGCCGCCAAACCTGCACCCGAGGCGCAAGCAATGACCAGCCTTGCGTCGTCTTCGCTCAATCCGAAACGGTTGACACCGACCGAGGCGAAAGCGGCGGTCATTTCGCGCGGCGCAACTTCGCGGCCGAGCGGCGAGCCAAGCCCGACGGTGATGATTTGCAACAGGGCATGGCTGACGGTTTCCAAAAACGGAAAACCGGCAAGCGGATTTTTAACCACGGCTTTGATACCCGGTTGCGGCCTGCCGTAGCGTTTGAGCAACCACCACCCCAAGCCGACCACCACGCCGCAACAGGTCACGACCACGACACGCCGCGCAGGACTTGCCTGCGCTACGCCCTCTCGGAATGAAACGTATAGGCCGTCTGAACCGTAACCATAGGCAAGATGTTGAATCGTATGCATGATTTCGGTTAATACAATGCCGACCATGCCGCCGATGATGCCGGTAATGATGAGGGCGGCCCAGAGTTTATAAGTGTCTTTCACGGGATTTGACTTGAGGTATGAATGGTTTGATCAAAGCGTTTTTCAGGGAAACTATTGTCCGCCCAAGGGATAATTTTTGGGGGCAACGTGGGTTTTGCCGTTATAAGGGAAAATATATTTCTGATTTTTATAATTTTTCTTTCCTGATACGCCGCTGAGTTTTGCAGTCAACGCCCACACGCCGGATACGGCAGGACGGCTTTTGTCAAAAGCAATTTTGGCTTCCAGGCTGGTATATCTGTCTTTGCAGTCTCGTTTTTCACGCCCTTTCAATTCATCGCAATCGCCAAAATATGCGCCGTTATCGTTACCGTTGATAATTAAGCTTTTACGGACACGGTTGCTATTATCGGTAAACAGGAAATTTTCTCCGGTTGTCGTTTCACCCTGACCTGTATAACCTGATTCGACAGTGTAGCCCCAGTTTTGCTCACCCATCTGGACAAACCGCCAATCCTTATTCTCCGGCACATCCCCCCATGCGCCAATTTCATCGCTTCCGTGCTGTTTGATTGCCCACTTGCCGTCTGCTTTCTCCAAAACAAACAATTCCGCTAAACCCGAAGAAGCATGGGCGTCCTGTTTAACTTTTTGTTCCATATCGTAGGCAAAACCTGTGTACAACACATAGCGCGCAGCTTTGCCATTGCGCGTTACGGTATGGTCGGCAACGGGTTTCATGCAATACATAATATTGTCAGATACTGTCTCACTGTCTTTCGGCGGCTTGGCGAGCTGGCATTTGTGCGCGGCAAGCGGTCGGTTGTAATACTTGGCAATGACGGCCTGTGCGGCAGCTTTGTCGTTATCGGGTGCAGCCGACGCCAAAACGGGGCAGGCAAGCAAAAGCAGGGGGATGATGCGTTTCATAGAAATTTTCCCAAAATGTTTTATTGAAAAAGTACGGCTATTTCAGGCCGTCTGAAACTGTTTTCAGACGGCCTTTTTGTGTTTGCTGCCGATACGCGCCAACACACCGGTGACAAAAGTGGACGAAATGACGACGGTAATGCCCAGCGCGGCCATGCTGCTTAAATGTTCGCCCAAAATCAACACCGCCATGATAACGCCGATGACGGGCTCGAGCGAAATCAGCAGGCCGGAGACGTTGGCAGGGACTTTGTTCATGCCTTTGTTCCACAAAAGATAGGCCAGCCAGCTGCAGCCAATCCCCATATACAACACCGACAACGTGCCGCCCCACGACCAATTGATTTGATAGCTGTCTGCCAACACCAGCGAAAACGGCAGGCACAACAGCGCCGCCGCCGCCATGGAAGCCGCGGTAAATGCGGGCGCACCGATACGGGCAATCATTTTTTGGCTCGGGCGTATCACGCCGGCGAAACCCAATCCCGCAAGCAAAATCAGCAGACAGCCGAACCAGTCAATCGTACCGCCCTCTTCCGCACCGCCCATTACCATCATGCCCACGCCGGCAAACGCCGCCGCGCAGCAAATCCAGTGGTACAGTTTGGCTTTGTCGTTGAAGAAGAAATGACCGACAAAGACCACCAGCAAAGGCTCCAGTCCGACCATGGTAATCGCGCTGGCGGCAGATGTGTATTTCAAACCGATAAACTGGAGCATCAAAACAACAACGTAATTGACAAAGGAAATCCACAACAAGGGCTTCCACTCGCTCCGCGGAATCCTGCCCAAATAACGTCGGCATGACGGCAACACCATCAACGCGGCAATCAACAAACGCGCCTCGACCATCAGCGCCGGGTCGATCATTTCGTAAGAATACTTGGCAGCGATAAAAGAGCTGCCCCAAATCAGCAGGGCAAGTATTTGATAGAACATGGTCCGACCTTTTAAAAAGGGTTAATCGTTTCTTCTCTATATTTATTATTCAGACGGCCTGGAGGGTTGGCCTTTTTTATTTTGTCTGCGTCAGCGAATCCAAAAAGTCGAAGAGTTTGGCATTCATTTCACTGAAATCCGCCGCTTCGATTTTATCCGGATGCTGGACATAAGTTTGGGCTTGGCTTTGTTCGGCCACATTTTCGCGTCCGTCCGCCGCAATCAGCAGCCCGACGGCTTCACGGTCAAACTCCAAATGAGCCTGGAAGGCATAATGTTTGGGCGCAAAACGGATAATCTGGCGCGGACAGCCTTTGCTGGTTGCCAACACAACCGATTCATCCGTCAAACCGGGCATATCACCGTGCCAATGGCCGGTATTCAGGGTTTTGCCCAACAGGGAAACATGGGCATCCGCCAGACCTTCCGCCGTCAGCTCAATCGGATAAATACCGATTTCACGCTCAGGGCTGCGCGTGTGGCGCGCGCCGTAGGCAACGGATAAAAGCTGCGCACCCAAACACACGCCGACAATATATTTATCCGCCGCCATCGCCTGACGCATCAGGCGCAGCTCGGATTGGGGGTCGTAATACGGGAATGCCTGCCTGTCTTCATCAGGCGATTGCGGCCCGCCCATCACAATCAAAAAATCTATATCGTCCACATTGTCAGGCAGGGCTTCCCTTTCGTACACTTTGGTCGCACTGATGTTGTGCCCGCGCCATTGCGCCCATTTCAAATATGCGCCCGGCACTTCAAATGCCTCGTGCAGGATGAAATGGATATTTAATTTATTCGGATTTTGCATTGTTATTTCTCCTTCGACCGTCAGGACGGGTTGCCCTGCCGCATTACAGCATACCGTGCTGTTGTAACTTTTTACGCAGGGTATTGCGGTTCAAACCCAAAATGACCGCCGCTTTAGACTGGTTGCCGCCACATTGCTCCATTACGCAGGCAAGCATCGGCTTTTCCACTTGATGCAACACCATATCATACACGCCGCAAGGTTCCGTACCATCTAAGTCTTTGAAATATTGTCGTAAGTTTTGTTCAATACATTGCGCAATGTCAGTCGTCGTTTGATTCATCGTGATTGTCTTTCTTTAGATTTGTTTTTAAATGGATTTATTTTTAAATGATGAGGCCGTCTGAAACCCTTTAGCCTTCCCGATAGTGGCATACCCAGCGGTCGGTTTTCTCTGAAAGCGTCTCAAGATAGGCGGCAAGGGTATCGTATTGTGCCGCGGCGCTGTCCAAGCGGTTGATGTCCCGGCGTGTCTGCTCGCCATCGGGCATTTCGTCGATGTACCAGCCTATGTGTTTGCGGGCGATGCGCACGCCGGCGGCTTCGCCATAAAACGCGTGCATGGCGCGGATGTGGTTCAAAATGGTGGCGTTGCATTCTGCCAAGCTCAAGGCCGGCGGCAAAACACCGTGTTCGGCATAATGTTTTAAATCACGGAAGAGCCACGGCCTGCCTTGTGCGCCGCGCCCTATCATGATGCCATCGGCGGCAGTTTGTTTGAGGACGGCGGCGGCTTTTTGCGGCGAAGTGATGTCGCCGTTGACCCAAACGGGGATGTTCAGACGGCCTTTGGTTTCGGCAATCAATTCGTAACGCGCTTCGCCTTTGTACATCTGCGTACGGGTGCGGCCGTGGATGGCAAGGGCTGCGATGCCTGATTCTTCGGCAATTTTGGCGATAGTCGGCAAGTTTTGATGTTCGTCGTGCCAGCCCAAACGGGTTTTGAGGGTAACGGGTACGTCCACCGCGTTGACAACGGCTGCCAAGATTTCGGCAACCAACGGCTCGTTTTGCATCAATGCACTGCCTGCCTGCACATTGCAGACTTTTTTGGCCGGGCAACCCATGTTGATGTCGATAACCTGCGCACCTAAGCCGACGTTATACCGCGCGGCTTCCGCCATCTGCTGCGGATCGCTGCCGGCAATCTGGACGGCCACCACTCCGCCCTCGCCTTCAAAATCGCTGCGGCGCAGGGTCTTTTTGGTATTTCTAAGCGTCGGGTCGCTGGTCAGCATTTCGCACACTGCCCACCCTGCGCCAAACTCGCGGCAAATCCGGCGGAACGGTTTGTCCGTAATCCCTGCCATGGGGGCAAGTGCGATGGGGTTGTCAATGAAATAGCCGCCGATGTGCATGATGTGTGCGCCGAATTGAAGGGGCTGAAATTGTACAATTTTTAAGCAACTTTTCCAATCGTATTTACATGTTGCACAATGAAAAGGCCGTCTGAAACTGGGTTTCAGACGGCCTTTTCAGCCAAAACATTTAAATAAACAACATGACAACCATCTGCACTGCGGTCTGAATCATGTCGATAATCGGCCAAATCAGTTTGGCCAGCAGGCCTGTAAACAACAGGATCAGGATAATCCATGTGCCGTAGGGCTCGATTTTACGGAACTGCATGGACTGCTTGGCATTAAGGAAGGTATCGATAAAAATACCGCCGTCCCAAGGCAAAATCGGAATCAGGCTGAATGCGACCCAAATCGAGTTCACCATCACGCCGTAACCGGCCATCTGTACCAACGGTGCTTGATAAGACTCAGGCACATACGCGGCAAGTACGACGACAAAACCCCAAAAGAACGCCAAAATCAAATTGGCAATCGGGCCTGAAATCGACACCCAACGCCACGCGCGGCGCGGATCGCGGAAATTGCGCGAATCGATGGGCATGGGACGCGCCCAACCAAACAGAAAACTGCCTATCATCAGACACACCAGCGGCACGACAATCGTACCGACAGGGTCGATGTGCGGCAGCGGATTGAGCGTCAAACGTCCAAGCTGCTCGCCGGTATGGTCGCCCCAATAACGCGCCGTATAACCGCGTGCCACTTCGCGCACGGTAATGGCCAACAACACGGGCAATACTGCCAGCAGAAATACGCCTAAATCAAAATTTGCAAACATGTTTTTCCTTATCAAACACGCCGTCTGAAAACAAAAAATATCCTTAAATACCCTTTCAGACGGCCTGAGGCTTTAATCTTCCTGTTTTTTGTCCGAACCGAAAGACTCTTTCAGCTCTCGCCAAGTAATGCCTTTACCTTGCGGATTCAGCTTGAAGACTGATTACTACAAAGTAATGGCGAATATCTTTAATAAAAGGCCTGTCATGCTGAAATTTAACACGTAGAACCGATTCCATAAAGGCTTTCCAACGGCATGATTCATTGCTTCTCGCTATCATACCCAATTCGATCGCCCTATCTATTTTAAGCCTAAAGGCCGTCTGAAACTTCAAATCCAGTTTCAGACGGCCTTTGATTTCCTAATTTAAAATGTTTCAGCTGTTTTACAGGCTGTAATACATTTCAAATTCCAGCGGGTGCGGCGCCATGCGGATACGGCGGACATCTTCCTCTTTAAAGGCGATGTAGCTGTCGATCCAGTCTTTGCTGAACACGCCACCGCGCAGGAGGAATTCGTGGTCGGCTTTGAGGGCGGCCAGTGCTTCTTCCAAAGAGGCGCAAACGGTTGGCACCAATGCATCTTCTTCCGGAGGCAGGTCGTACAGGTTTTTATCGGCAGGGTCGCCCGGATGGATTTTGTTTTGAATACCATCCAAACCGGCCATTAACAAAGCGGCAAATGCCAAGTATGGGTTGGCGGTCGGGTCGGGGAAGCGCGCTTCAATGCGGCGTGCCTTGCTGCTGTTTACGGACGGAATGCGGATGGAAGCGGAACGGTTTTTGGCGGAATATGCCAGCTTGGTCGGCGCTTCAAAATGCGGCACGAGGCGTTTGTAGGAGTTGGTGGACGGATTGGTAATCGCGTTCAGGGCTTTGGCGTGTTTGATGATGCCGCCGATGTAGTAGAGAGCGGTATCGCTCAAGCCGGCGTAGCCGTCGCCTGCGAACAGGTTTTGACCGTCTTTCCAAATGGATTGATGGACGTGCATGCCGCTGCCGTTGTCGCCCATGATGGGTTTGGGCATGAAAGTGGCGGTTTTGCCGAAGTTGTGAGCAACATTTTGGATGACGTATTTCATGTCTTGGGTTTGGTCGGCACGTTTAACCAGAGTGGCAAAACGCGTGCCGATTTCCATTTGGCTGCCGGTACCGACTTCACTGTGGTGCACTTCGACTTCGATGCCGAGTTCTTCCAAAATGTTCACCATGGCAGAACGCAGGTCTTGGCCGCAATCAATCGGTGCGACGGGGGCGTAGCCGCCTTTGACAGCCGGGCGGTGGCCGGTGTTTTGACCGTCCAAATGCAGGCCGCTTGACCATGCGCCGCTTTCGGAAGTGATTTCGTAACGGGTTTTGTGCATGTCGGTTTCAAATTCTACGCCGTCAAAAACGAAGAATTCAGGCTCAGGGCCGAAGTAGGCGGTGTCGCCGATACCGGAAGATTTCAAGTAAGCTTCGGCGCGGCGTGCGATGGAGCGCGGGTCGCGGTCGTAGCCTTGACCGTCGGCAGGATCGATGACGTCGCAGGTAAAGACAACGGTGGTATCGTCGTAGAAAGGATCGACGAAGGCTGTAGATGCATCGGGACGCAACTGCATATCGGAAGCCTGAATGCCTTTCCAGCCGCCGATGGACGAACCGTCAAACGCCTGACCGTTTTCAAACCATTCTTCGGGATCGTCGAGGACGATGCGGGCAGGCACGGTAAAGTGGTGCTGCTTGCCTTTGGTATCGGTAAAGCGCAAATCTACGAAGCGGGCTTCGCTTTCTTCAATCAGTTTTACAGCGTCTTTGATGGACATCTTCAGCTCCTGAGGGATTGGGTATAATTTGTTATTCTATCACGGTAAGGCCGTCTGAAATACATCAGGGCGCCCGTTTTTACGCACTGAAATATAGTTTCAGACTGTTTGATTGTCAACAATTTTACATTACGCTTTCTTAACATAAAGACCGCTATAATAAGCACTCTTTTCTTTTGTTTCCGCAGAACCTGTTTTATGAACAATACCCCGCGTTACGCCGTTTTCGGCAATCCCGTTGCACACAGTAAATCGCCGCAAATCCATCAGCAGTTTGCGCTGCAGGAAGGCGCGGCCATCGAATATGAGCGCATCTGTGCCGAAATCGGCGGTTTTGCCGAGGCTGTTGCGGCGTTTCACGCCGAGGGCGGGCAAGGTGCGAATGTAACCGTCCCGTTCAAGCAGGAAGCTTTTGCGCTGGCGGACGAACATTCCGACCGCGCTTTGGCTGCCGGTGCGGTCAATACGCTGGTGTGGTTGGAAGACGGCAGAATACGCGGCGACAACACCGACGGTATCGGTTTGGCCAACGACATCACGCAGGTCAAAAACATTGCCATCGAAGGCAAAACTATTTTGCTTTTGGGCGCGGGCGGCGCGGTGCGCGGCGTGATTCCTGTTTTGAAAGAACACCGCCCTGCCCGTATCGTCATTGCCAACCGTACCCACGCAAAAGCCGAGGAATTGGCGCGGCTTTTCGGCATTGAAGCCGTCCCGATGGCGGAGTTGAACGGCGGTTTCGATATCATCATCAACGGCACGTCCGGCGGCTTGAGCGGTCAGCTTCCTGCCGTCAATCCTGAAATTTTCCGCGACTGCCGCCTTGCCTATGATATGGTTTACGGCGACGCGGCGCAGGCGTTTTTGAACTTTGCCCAAAGTAACGGTGCGGCCGAAGTTTCAGACGGCCTGGGCATGCTGGTCGGTCAGGCTGCCGCCTCTTACCATATTTGGCGCGGATTTACGCCCGATATCCGCCCTGTTATCGAATACATGAAAGCCCTGTAACCATGTTCCGCATCATCAAATGGCTGATTGCCCTGCCCATCGGCATCTTCATTTTCTTCAACGCTTATGTGTACGGCAACATCATTACCTACCGCGCCGTCGCGCCCAGCAAAACCGCCTTCATGTCCATGCGCATGAGCCAGTTTGCAAGCGAAGGGCGCGATGTCGAGCTGGACTACCGCTGGGTGCCGTACGACCAAATTTCCGTCAATCTCAAAAAAGCCCTGATTGCTTCCGAAGACGCCAATTTTGCCGAACACAGCGGCTTTGACTGGAACGGCATCAAATACGCCATGAAACGCAATAAGCAAAGCGGCGAAGTCAAAGCCGGCGGTTCTACCATCAGCCAGCAGCTGGCGAAAAACCTGTTTCTCAACGAAAGCCGCAGCTACATCCGCAAAGGCGAAGAAGCGGCGATTACGGCGATGATGGAAGCCGTTACCGACAAAGACCGCATTTTTGAGCTGTATCTGAACTCAATCGAATGGCACTACGGCGTATTCGGCGCGGAAGCGGCGTCCCAGTATTTCTACAAGAAACCTGCCTCCGCCCTCACCCGCCAACAAGCCGCCAAACTCACGGCGCGCGTTCCGGCTCCGCTGTTTTACGCAGACCACCCCAAGAGCAAACGGATGCACAACAAAACCAATATTATCCTGCGCCGCATGGGTTCGGCAGAATTGCCCGAAAGCGATATGGATTAATTCAAAAGGCCGTCTGAACATTTCAGACGGCCTTTGTTTTTAGGCTTTCTCTTCCGGCTCCGGTACGTCAAACACTTGGCGCAGATAAGCGAGGAAGGTGTTGTTGGTGGTCATGGTTTTGCCCGGGGAGTCGGAGAGTTTGGCAACGGATTGGCCGTTGCACTCGACGAGCTTTAAGACAATGTTCAAAGGCGTGTGTCCCAAATCGTTGGTCAGGTTGGTACCGATACCGAAACTGGTTTTGAAACGGTCTTTGAAGTATTGGTGCAATGCCCATGAACGTTCAATATCGAGGCCGTCTGAAAAGGTCAGCATTTTGGTGCGGCTGTCGATTTTGAGTTTTTTGTAATGTTCGTAGGCTTTGTCGCCCCAAACATAAGGATCGCCGCTGTCGTGGCGCAGGCCGTCGAAGAGTTTGGCGAAGTAAAGGTCGAAATCGCGCAAGAAGGCATCCATGCCGACCACGTCGGTCAGGGCGATGCCGAGGTCGCCGCGGTATTCATGTACCCAGCTTTCCAGCGCGGCTTTTTGGAAATTGCGCAAACGGACGTCCAAGGCTTGGAAGGCTTGGAGGAACTCGTGCGCCATGGTGCCGATGGGTGTGATGCCGAGTTTTTTGGCCAGATAAACATTGCTGGTACCGCGCACGATGTCGGGAGCGGCTTCCAGCAAGGTGCGGATAACGTGTTCCTGCCATGCGAGGGTGTAGCGGCGGCGCGTGCCGAAATCGGAAATCAGGAATGGCGGATCATTCGGATTTTGTGTAGCCGCAATTTCTTTCAGCTGTTGCGCTTTGGCCTGCAGACGGCGCTCGCCTTCTTCAATGACGGCTGACGTTTCCAAGCGGCGGAAATAGAGTTCGTTGACGATGGCAAGAATGAAAATCTCGAAGAACATCGCCTGTATCATCGGACCTTCGATGCGGATGTTCAGACGGCCTTGATCGTCGGGACTGACTTTGACAAAGCGGCGTTGGAGTTGGAAAAGCTCGAGATAATCGACAAAATCGCTTTTGATAAAACGCAGGCTGCGCAGGTAGTCGAGTTCGTCATGCGTAAAGCGCAGCTGGCACAGGGCGTCGAGTTCGCGTTCCAATTCTTCTTGAATATCGGCCAGCGGATACACCATCTCTTTGTTGCGGCAGCGGAATTCGTAGAGGCTGTGGGTTTGCGGGAATTGATGCAACACGACTTGCAGCATGGTGAATTTGTACAGGTCGGTATCAAGCAGGGATTGGATAATGGGCTGATGAACAGACATAAGCTTTCTCTGAGTAAACGTGGGCGTTGAGGTATCGATTTTAATGGAAAAGGCCGTCTGAAAGAAACCTTATTCAGACGGCCTTTATCTTATTAATCCAGCTGCGCTACGGAAACCGGCAAAGAGCGGATGGTAGACAACATCGTGCTGGCATCTTTTTGCTGTTTGCGGAACGCGGCCATATTGGTCGGGGTCAGCTTCGGCGTCGGCAGTGCGACGGTAGTCGGGTTGACCGGCTGGCCGTTGACGCGTGCTTCGTAGTGCAGGTGCGGACCGGTAGAACGGCCGGTTGTACCCACAAAACCAATCACTTCGCCGGCGCGGACTCTGCCGTCGGCAGGGCTGAACGCACTCATGTGGCCGTACAGGGTTTCCACACCGTTGGCATGGCGAATCATCACTGTATTGCCGTAGCCGCCTTTCCAACCTTTGAAAATCACCTCGCCGTCGGCGGCGGCCTTAATCGGCGTACCGGTCGGCGCGGCATAGTCGATACCGGTGTGCATACGGACAGTGTGCAAAACCGGATGGACACGGTAGCCGAACGGGGAAGAAATGCGCGTGTATGCAACAGGCTCGGTATTAAAGCCTTCTTTTTGTTGCAGGGACTTACCGTTTTGGTCGTAGTAGCTGCCGCTTTCTTCGTCGCCTTTGCCTTGGCTGTAATAATAGGCTTGGTAAGTTTTGCCGTCTTTAACCACTTCAGCCGCCAAAATATCGCCGACGGCCATTTGTTGGCCGCGGAAATACATGCTGTTGTACAAAAGGCGTACGGTATCGCCTTCTTTCAAATCGCTCATATTGAACGAGTCGGCAAAGATTTCTTTGAGCTGGATATACACTTCGGAAGGGATTTCGGCACGGAGCATATCGCCGATGGCGGAAGTGCGGATTTGCACGGAGCGCAGGGTCGGCATGGTTTTCATGTCGATTTCGGCATTGGAGATGCGCCATTTGCCCTTAACTTTTTCCAAAGCCACCAAATTGCGTTCCAATTCTTCATCGGTAAAGAATTGAACGTCGGTCACTTGGCCTGAAGAATCGATGCGGATGTTGACGGATTGGTTGGTCCGCAGGTTTTTCATGTCGAGGTTGGCATTGTTTTTCGCCATGATTTGCTTGATGTCTTCTTGGTTGACACCCATGCGCGTCAAAACGTCTGCCAAAGAGTCGCCGGCTTGGACGGCTTCTTGCGCCCAATAGCTGGATTGATAGGTATTGGTTTCCACATAAACGGCAGGCAACTCTTCGGAAATACGCTCGACTTTGAAATCAGTTTGTGCGGGTTGAGGGTCGGTAATGGCGTATGCGGTCATGATGCCTGAAGCCGGCAGCAGAAACGCTAAGAGGGTTGCTTTGAATCGAGTGGAATATTTGTTTTTAATCACGCGTTATCCTTAATGGGGCGGTCTGTTTTTTAAAGTTTGCAGAATGCCGGCACATCCGGCCTGCCGCGACCGCCTGCTGGTTTAAACAGTTTTGGGGATAAAGGACTTTGAGTCTTTTTTCCGATCTGAAAATCAGGTTTTCATTCGGAATGAATGAGGTCGTGTTTGAGATTGACGTTATTATCAGGGCTATTGTGTTGATTTACACCCTGTTTTTCTGAAATTTACGCCACTCATTTTAGCATGGCAGCCCATTTTTTCCAAACCGGCCGTCTGAACGGCTCTTTTTGAGTACGTGAGGGCAAGGTTCCGAAACGCATCATTTGTCGCGTAAAATAACGGTTTTCTATCTATTTGCGCTTATGAAGCTGACCCTCGCCCTCCCCTCGCTCAACCGCTTTGCCGACGAATCCGTCCCTGAGCTTGCCTTACCTGCTTTTAACCGTCTTTTGCGTTATGGCACATTACGCAAAGAAACACTCAGGCCGTCTGAATTTTACGGACGCCATTTGTGGGGCGGCAGCCTCATTACCCAAGTGCAACGTTTACGCCACACAAGCCAAAAACGCGCGGCCGCTTTTGCCTCTCCGGTTTGGCAACAGATGGGCATGCACCATGTCAACATTATCAGCGGTGAGTTTATCGGCATCCAAAAAGAGGAGGCACAACGATTATGTGCGGATTTGTCGGCGTTTTATCAAGATAAAGATTGGCAATTCGAGCCGCTTTGCGAAAGCATGTGGCTGCTCAGTATGCCGACAATAGAAGATTGGGGCGCGGAATGTGTTTTGGATGTGTGCGGGCAGCCGGAAATGGACGGTCAGGCACATGGCCAAGATGCGGTATCTTGGTTGGCCATGCAGACGGAAATCCAAATGTTTCTCCACACGCATCCGATTAACCAAGCGCGTGAACAACAAGGATTGCCGGAAATCAACGGTTTGTGGCTGTGGAACGATGCGAACGGTACACAGTCTGCGGATATTATCGCCTCAGACAGCGCATGGGCGCGTTTTTCGGATACGCCCAAACTCGATGCGCCGTATGATTTGAAGGCTTGGTTTGAGATGGTTCAAGAAACAGGCAACACGGTTTCAGACGGCCTTATCTTTTTGGACGACTTGGTTTCCACCTTACAGACAGGCGATGTTTGGGCATACAAAGATATTTTGGAAAGCTGGGAAACCCGTTGGTTTGTGCCTTTATGGGACGCTCTTGATTCAGGCCGTCTGAAAGCAGTGTGCATTGCCACAGACGGCGAAAACGGCGGCACGCTGGAAATCGGCCGCCGTTCCAAATGGGCATTTTGGCGCAAAGCTAAAATGTTTAACGGATCATGGTAAGCGGTTTTAAGCCTCCAACGCCTCCAATTTGGCAGAAATTCTATCCCACACATCCTGCAACGGAATCGCTTTCAACAAACGGGTCGGATCGTTGGTATCGATGCTGTCGGGGTTGGGCAACTCGGCATAATCACCGGCATAAATAACTTCGGCCTGCTCGGAATACGGACGCCATTTGTCCACCCATGACGCGCCAAACAAAGCGATTTGCGGTTTATCCAAAGCAGCGGCGATGTGCATCGGTGCGGAATCGACACCGATAAACAGTTTGGCGCCCTCAATGGCCGCCGCCAATTCACGCAGGCTCAAGCATCCGGACAACACCCAAACTTTTCCGCCTTCCGGAATATTCAGACGGCCTATAATTTCCTGAAGCATGTATTGCTCGACATTGTCGGGGGAAGCGGTCAATACGACATTCTGCCCGCTGTTGAGCAGAAGCTGTACGATGGCGGCGTTTTTTCCGTCTTCCCAACATTTGAAATGCCAACGCGCACCCGGGTGCATCAATACATAATCTTCGCCGCTCCAACCCTGCTCACGCAATTTCTGCCGCATGCTTTCCCTTGCATCTTGTGCCACCCAAAGGCGCACCTTCGCATCGGCCACGTCTTCCGGCTGGATAAGCGGCGCGAGGATATTCAATTGGTTTTCAACGATATGATGGCTGGGATCCAGCTCATGGTTGATAAAATCATGACAGAAACGCCACCAAAAACCGTCGCGCTTGATGCAGTCCAAACCCACGCTGCAACGGGCGCACAGTTTGGCGATTACCGCCGCGCGCCATTGGTCGGACAGGTTGAAAGCCCAGTCGTAATCGCGCGCCTTCAGCTTTGCAAAAAGGTTTTTCTCACACGCCAACTGCTTGAATACACCCAGCTTCTTCCAATTTCGATCAATGGTAAAAATCTGCGCAATCTGCGGATTATCGGCAATCAGCTGCCCCGTACCGGCATACACCAGCATATCGATTTCGCAATCGGGGAAACGGGTTTTCAGCGCATCGACCACCGGCGTGCTCAAAAGCACATCGCCATGATGGCGCAATTTGATGATCAGGATGCGTTTGGGTTGGGATAAAGACATACGAAACTTTCAGACGGCCTGTTGATTGGCTGCTATTGTAAAGCGGAAAACAGGTTTCATAAAATACAAAACAGGCCGTCTGAAAGCTATCCTGCTGATTCATCGCTATAAAATCCGCACAAGCCATGCAATTTATATTACAATCCGCACCCCGTGGTTCGAAAACCTCCCACATTAAAAAACTAAGGAAACCTCATGTCCCGCAACAACGAAGAGCTGCAAGGCATCTCCCTTTTGGGCAACCAGAAAACCCAATACCCGAGCGAATACGCGCCTGAAATTTTAGAAGCGTTCGACAACAAACACCCCAACAACGACTATTTCGTCAAATTCGTCTGCCCCGAGTTCACCAGCCTCTGCCCGATGACCGGCCAGCCCGACTTTGCCACCATCTACATCCGCTACATCCCCCATATCAAAATGGTGGAAAGCAAATCACTGAAACTCTATCTCTTCAGCTTCCGCAACCACGGCGACTTCCATGAAGACTGCGTCAACATCATCATGAAAGACCTCATCGCCCTGATGGATCCGAAATACATCGAAGTATTCGGCGAATTCACACCGCGCGGCGGCATCGCCATTCATCCGTTTGCCAACTACGGCAAAGCAGGTACAGAGTTTGAAGCCTTGGCACGCAAACGCCTGTTCGAACACGATGCACAATAATCCTATTCAGACGGCCTAACACCTTTTTCATTGCAAGACTTTATTTATTGCACAGTCTCGCAAGGCTTCATGCCGTCTGAAAAACTTCCGAAAGATTTCCATGTACGAATTTACCGCCGCACAGCAGAAGAAAGCGCTCTTCTGGCTGGTGCTTTTCCATATTTTTATTATTGCCGCCAGCAACTATCTGGTGCAGTTCCCCTTTCAGATTTTCGGTATTTTTACCACCTGGGGCGCATTTTCCTTCCCCTTTATCTTCCTCGCTACCGACCTGACCGTGCGCATTTTCGGCGCGCCGTTGGCGAGACGGATTATTTTTTGGGTGATGTTCCCCGCCCTGCTGCTCTCTTACGTCTTCTCCGTCCTCTTTCATGACGGCAACTGGACAGGCTGGGCATCTTTGGCCGACTTTAACACCTTTGTCGGCCGCATCGCATTGGCCAGCTTTTCCGCCTATGCGCTTGGGCAAATCCTCGATATTTTCGTGTTCAACAGATTACGCCGTCTGAAATCATGGTGGGTAGCCCCTACTGCTTCCACCGTCGTCGGCAACGCTTTGGACACGCTGGTGTTTTTTGCCGTTGCCTTTTACGCGAGCAACGATGAATTTATGGCGGCAAATTGGCAGGGCATTGCATTTGTCGATTATCTGTTCAAACTTGCCATCTGCACCCTCTTCTTCCTGCCTGCCTACGGCATCGTATTGAGCATCTTGACCAAAAAACTGACTTCCTTAAACGTCCGTCAAGAAATGCCCGAATCGGTTTTAGCCGAATAAGCAATAGATAAAAAACAAGGCCGTCTGAAACTTCAATCGTTCAGACGGCCTTTTATGTTTTAAACAATTAACCGGTCAATTGTTTGGTAATCAGTTTTTTCAGCGGAGGGAAGTTATTGCTTGCACGCAATACCAAACCGCGCAGCAGTTTCGCCGGAGCAGTTTCATTGGTAAAGAGTTTCAGCAGCATATTGGTGCCGTGGTAAATCGGATGGGCGTGGAGCATATGCTTGGTGCTGTATTTTTCCAGCAGGCTCTTCGCACCAATATCCTGACCGCGTTGCTCGGCTTCGAGAACCAATTTAGCCAAAAGATCGGCACTTGCCAGACCCAAGTTGAAACCGTGCGCAGTAACCGGATGCATACCAACCGCGGCATCGCCGATCAACGCGCTGCGTTTGCCGTAGAAACGTTGGGCAATCATGCCGACCAAAGGATAATTGTGAATGGTGCTGACCAATTCCATATCGCCCAAACGGCCTTTGAGTTGCTCTTTCACGCTGGCTGCCAATTCTTCCGGCGACATGTTTTTAATCGTCTCGGCTTTATCGCTGTCCACCGTAATCACCGTATTGGTCAAATGCTCTTCCAAAGGCAGCAACGCAATGGTACGGCCGTAGTGGAAGCATTCATATGCGGTATGCAGGTTGGACAGAGTATGCTTCATGCGGCACACGAACATGGTGCGGCTGTAATCGTGCATATCGGAAGAAATGCCCAATTGACGGCGCGTTTGTGAGAAGCGGCTATCGGCGGCCAACAACAGACGGCCGGTCAATACTTCGCCGCTTTCCAAAATAACTTGCGCCTCATCGTCAGAAGTTTTGACTTCTTTAACATTGGTGCCGGTCAGGATTTTCACGTTGTCCAATTTGGACACGACTTCATAAGCGGCTTTGCGGATATTGTGATTGGAAATCAAATAGCCCAAGCAGTCCGCAGGCTCGCCGCGCGCCTGAGTCGGTTGCGGGAAGTGGAGCTGGTAATCGGAATGACCGTTCAACACTTTGGCATCGCGCAAAGGATAAATTTCGTCTTTTGGAATCAAATCCCACATACCCAATCGCTGCATGATTTCGCGCGACAAGTGCGTCAGTGCGATTTCACGGCCGTCATACGGCGGATTTTGCAACACTTCTAAAGGACTTCTTTCAATCAGGGTTATGTTCAACCCGCTTCCGGCCAACTCTGCGGCAAAACTTAATCCGGCAGGGCCTGCGCCGACGACGAGAATATCACTGTGTAAGCTCATGGGAGGAATTCCTTGTATTCAACTGATACGGATTTTTTCAGACGGCCTTAAGTTTACTGTGTTTAGCTACATGAGGGTAAATCAAAGGCATTTGATAGATTATATAGAAAGCATTGATAGAATAAAACAAATGTTATCAATTGTAAGCGCGTTTTTACTTTGGCCTTAATATAAATCAAGCTTCACGACATACGGATTTTATCAAACGGACAAACATTCAGATAAACAAAAACCGCATTCCGAAAAGGGAATGCGGCTTTCAATCGTAAAACGATTATTCTTCAGAACCGGTGTAAGGACGGATGCTGACGGTTTTACGGTTCAGCGCGCCTTTGGTTTTGAATTCAACGTAACCGTCGACTTTAGCAAACAAAGTGTGGTCTTTGCCCATGCCTACGTTGTCACCTGCGTGGAATTTAGTACCGCGTTGACGAACGATGATGGAGCCTGCCGGAATCAGCTCGTTGCCGTAGGCTTTAACGCCCAAGCGTTTGGCTTCTGAATCGCGACCGTTGCGGGTGCTACCGCCTGCTTTTTTACTTGCCATTTGTAATACTCCTGAACTTACTTGAAATTAGGCGATTGCCACGATTTCGATTTGGGTGAAATTTTGGCGATGGCCTTGGCGTTTTTGGTAGTGTTTGCGACGACGCATTTTGAAAATGCGTACTTTCTCGCCACGACCATGAGCAACGACTTTAGCTGTTACTTTTGCGCCTTCGATAAAAGGTGCGCCTACTTTTACAGATTCGCCGTCAGCAATCATCAAAACTTCAGTCAGTTCGATTTGGCTGTCGAGTTCGGCTGGTATCTGTTCTACTTTCAATTTTTCGCCAACGGAAACTTTGTATTGTTTACCGCCGGTTTTTACGACCGCGTACATACTCAACTCCATGAGAATTAGGTTAACATTCCGCACACCATGTGCGAAACGAGCTATTCTATTTCTATTTGCCTGTTTTGTCAAAATTTATTTTATTTACAACTGAAAAGGCCGTCTGAAAGATATGTTGCATGCTTTTTAACTGATATAATCACGCGCTGGATTGCTGATATCTTTATGCAACATCACTACCCCGACCGAATGTACGGGTTTAAACAGATTCATTGGAGCCTCCGCTCCGTTTTATCAACAGAGAATGTTTTATGCTCGAAAACCTGCCTTACTTCCAACGCCACCTGCCCGATGACCTTGCCAAAGTGAACGCGGTCATCAACCAAGCTGTTCAATCCGATGTCGCGCTAATTTCGCAAATCGGCACATACATCATCAGCGCGGGCGGTAAGCGACTGCGTCCGATTATTACCATTTTGGCAGGCAAAGCAGTTGGGCATGACGATGAAAAGCTGTATTCGCTGGCGGCGATGGTGGAATTCATCCACACCTCCACCCTCCTGCACGACGATGTCGTTGACGAAAGCGAATTGCGCCGCGGCCGTAAAACCGCAAACAACCTTTTCGGCAACGCGGCAGCCGTTTTAGTCGGCGACTTCCTCTATACACGCGCGTTCCAACTGATGGTTGGTTCAGGCAGCATGCGTATCTTGGAAGTGATGGCCGATGCGACCAACATCATCGCCGAAGGCGAAGTCATGCAGCTGATGAACATCGGCAATACGGATATTACCGAAGAGCAATACGTCCAAGTTATCCAATACAAAACAGCAAAATTGTTTGAAGCGGCCGCGCAAGTCGGCGCAATTTTGGGCAAGGCTTCCCCCGAACACGAGCAAGCCTTGAAAGACTACGGCATGTACGTCGGTACGGCTTTCCAAATCATTGACGATGTTTTGGACTACTCAGGCGAAACCGAAGAAATCGGCAAAAACGTTGGCGACGATCTGGCCGAAGGCAAACCCACCCTGCCATTGATTTACCTGATGCGAAACGGCTCCGAGCAGGCCGCCAACGATGTGCGCCATGCTTTGGAAAATGCCGACCGCAGCTATTTTGAAAAAATCCACGACTATGTCGTCAACTCCGATGCTTTGCCATATTCGATTTCCGAAGCGAAAAAAGCTGTCGACAAAGCCATCGCTTCATTGGACGTATTGCCTGACAGCGAAGTCAAAGAAGCCATGATCCAACTGGCAAAAGAATCTTTGGCCCGAGTATCTTAATCCGATGAATTTCAGCTTTGTCCCTTTGTTTCTGGTTACGCTGATTTTTTTGGGCGTCGTCAGCAACAACAACTCGATTACGATTTCGGCGGCGGTATTGCTGCTCATGCAGCAGACGGCCTTGTCGCAATATCTTCCCTTGGTGGAAAAACACGGTTTGCATCTGGGCATCATCCTGCTGACCATCGGCGTATTGAGCCCGCTGGTTTCCGGTAAAATCCAGATTCCGCCGGTTTCCGAGTTTATCAATTTTAAAATGATTGCCGCCGTCCTTATCGGCATTTTGGTTGCCTGGCTTGCCGGACGCGGCGTTCCATTGATGAGCAAACAGCCTGTTTTGGTAACCGGATTATTAATCGGCACGGTCATCGGCGTTGCCTTTGTCGGCGGCATTCCGGTCGGCCCTTTGATTGCCGCTGGCTTATTGTCTTTTTTTGCCGGAAAGGTTTAAAATCCCCTCCTTTACCGCCTCGCCATAGTTCAACGGATAGAACGTATGCCTCCTAAGCGTAAAATACAGGTTCGATTCCTGTTGGCGAGGCCACAGTTTCAATAAAAGCCTTTCATACTTTGAAAGGCTTTTTTGTTATCAATAAATAAAGGCCGTCTGAAACTTTTCAGACGGCCTTTTCATTTTGCCAAACCGTTAACCCGGACGACCATCCGAACGCGGACGGATCAGCCAAGGAATATATTTCCATGCGTACAACAGCAAAGAAGCAGCAAACAAAGCGGCGGAGCAGCGGATACTGTGCGTATATGCCGTACCGCTCACAAAGGTAGCCAAAACACGGATAACCGTTGCGACAATCATCAGCCAAAAGGCGACAGGAACTACTTTAGGCGGCGGATAAATAGAGTTGCCGGTATGGCCAAGCGCAGTTCGCGCCATCATACCCAAAGTCAGCACGCCGATACCGCCAACGCCGATAAGGTGCACGCCCAAATTCAGGAAACTTGGAACCCAATAAGAAATGCCGACAGCAATCAAGCCCAAACCTGTAAACAGATAGCCTGCAAACAAAATCCAAAGCATAGGCTCTTTCAGCACGGCTTTATACCACCAGCGGTACACCTGCACGGTAAAAATCACACCGGCAGCCAGAGCAAACAACGCGGCCAGTCCCGGTAAAATGTTATGCGCCATCAGCATGGCGGTCAGCATAGGCAGCCAAAGTGAAGCGTGCGCTACCCATTGAGGGCTGGGGATTTGCGGCACGTTCAGGCGTTTGGACGTAAAGAACGAGATAATCCGCATACCGATCAAACCGATAAATCCGGCCACCATAATCAAACCGGATTGCAAACCGGTCATTAGCGCAATGGCATCAAACGGCTGCACTTTTAGATGGAAGGCGAAATGGGTGCCGCCCAAAACAAAAATAGCGAACACGGCAACATAGTTACGCTTGTTTTGAGAACGAATTACCGGCAAAGCCATGCATACCGCGCCATACCAGAAAAAGATCGTACCGAATATGCCGCTTGCCGTTACCCCCCAACCGGGGATAAACATACAAATGCGGGCCAACAGCCAAAATGCGGTCAAACCGGCCAACGCCTTACCGCGTGTCGGCGGCTGGCCTGTCCAAGTCGCCACGGCCGTCAATAAAAATGCAATGACAACCAATCCGGCATAGCCCCAAATCATTTCATGGGCATGCCAATAAAAACCCGGCAACTCAGGCGTACCCTGAAAGCCGAAGCCCCAAAGCAGTATAGACAATGCGCCATACAAAGCCGCCAACGAATAAAACGGGCGGAAGGCCATTGCCCAAACCGGGTGTTTGAACAAATCGGTCATGGTGGTTCCTTCAATTTTTATATCATCATAAAACAGCAACAGAGGCCGTCTGAAACTTTTCAGACGGCCATCGACTCCTTTCCCTGTTACACATTTTCAGGCAAAGGCAAAAAAGGTTCAATCGCAGGGAAAAGCTCGCGCTCCTCAAAGCGCGCATGATCGCGCAAAGTAACAGCAAACTCCTTATTCCATGATTCATTCATATATTCAGGATGCACCATCATCGCACGCAATTTGGCATGATCGCCTTCAAAACGCTGCCGCAACGCAGGGTCAATTTTATCCCAATACGGCGCAAACATGGTTTCCTCTTCCAAAAAATGTGGCTCAAGCTCAATAAAATGAGGATCCAGCTCCGCCTGATGGCTTTGATCGGGCGTACGCAGGAGACGGACGCACAACGACAGCGAGCCATGATGTTCGCGGGAAAGTTCTATTAAGGCAGGATGGCGTTTCAAGGGCTTCATAAGTTCGTTATAATGGTAACAGTTTGTCAAACTGGATTAATTCAAATGTTTCGGATATTATGAAACCCAATCCCACATAAAGTCAAACAGCCCCTTACCAAGCACTACGCTTTTGACATATAATAAAAATATCTAAAGAGCCAGCCATGTATCTGACCCAACATACCGATTACGGATTGCGCGTATTGGTTTATACCGCCATCAATGACGACACCCTCGTCAATATCGGCACCATTGCCGAGACTTACAATATTTCCAAAAGCCATTTGATGAAAGTGGTTACCTCATTAGTCAAAGGCGGTTTTCTGGTCAGCGTACGCGGCAAAGGCGGCGGTTTGCGCTTGGCAGACAATCCTGAAAACATCAATATTGGTGCAGTGGTACGCCATCTTGAGCCGATGCAGGTCGTCGAATGCATGGGCGACAACAACGAATGCCTCATCACCCCTTCCTGCCGACTGACCGGCATCATCACCGGCGCCATCAAAGCCTTCTTTAATCATTTAGATCAATACTCACTGCAAGATCTGCTGGACAAACCGACTTACGACATACTTTATACACCGCGCATCCCGATTAACGAAATACGCGGAACGGCCGACTAAATCTTCAGGCCGTCTGAAAACAATCCAGCCATACTGAAATGGTATTACTTAAATAATAAAAAATGCCGTCTGAAATGAAGATTTTCAGACGGCATTTTTTTTATAAAACACTCTACAGCTTAAATAGCTGACTTTCATTTGATAGGTTAATTTTTATACTAAATATGTCGAATATAAGACAATAGAAAAACCCAAAATAAGAATAATCATAGCAACCATAAAATTTATTCTTAATACTTTCAAATAAAATTTATTGGAGATTTTTTGCATTCCAAACAGCACCTTGAAAAAATTAAATTGCATTCTTCTAGCAATAAACAGATATTCAAAAAAACCCGCATTCATCCCTTCTAATTTTGATATTTTATATAGCATTACTAGATTAATTATAATTACAATAAAATACACAAATACTAAAAAAACAGAAAATAAGGCAATAACTCCACCAAACTACTCCTTCTTTTTTAAAAAGAATTTTTCCTAAAAAACATATTAGACGACATAACCGAATTGCTATTATCGACATTATATTCCAATCTTTCGCAAACCAATGAATACAAAAATGCCCGAAGCCAAAAGCCTCAGGCATTTTTAATATTTGGTGGGTCCGGTGGGTTTCGAACCCACGACCAAGGGATTATGAGTCCCCTGCTCTAACCCCTGAGCTACAGACCCGTCAAGAGTAGAAGCGGATTATAGCATAACTTGTTGCTTGTTCAAGATGCCGGGCAAATGTTTCAGACGGCCTGTCGGTTTTCTATTCGGGCATTATGCCGATATGCCCAATGCTTCCCAAACTTTCAAAGCGTCCGATGTTGCTTTGACATCGTGAACACGGATGATTTGCGCGCCTCGGGCGACTGTTGCCAAAGCGGCTGCCACGCTGCCGTGTACGCGTTTGGCGGCATCTTGTTCGCCTGTCAGCTCGCCAATCATACGTTTGCGCGATATGCCGATCAGGAGTGGGAATCCGGTTGCGTCCATCAACTCAGGCAAATGTTGTATCAGGGTAATGTTGTGTTGCAGGTTTTTGCCGAAACCGAAGCCGGGGTCTAGCGTGATGCGTTCGGGGGCAATGCCTGCTTGAACGCATTCTGCCGCGCGTGCTTTTAAATAACGCGCGACTTCTTCGACGACATCTTGATATTGCGGATTAAGCTGCATGGTTTTGGGCAAACCCTGCATGTGCATGAGACACACGCCTGTCTTCGGCTGTTGCGCCAGCAAGGCGACTGCGCCTTCATCACTCAATGCGGCAACATCGTTGATAATATCGACGCCGCCTTGCGCCAAGGCTTTTTCCATAATCGCCGTACGGCGCGTGTCCAAGCTGACGGGAACATTCCACTTGGCCACTTCCGCCAAAACCGGCTGCACTCTGGCCCATTCTTCTTCGAGAGAAACATCATCCGAACCCGGGCGGGTAGATTCGCCGCCGATATCGAGAATATCCGCGCCGTCTTTCAGCAGCTGCTCGGCATGTGCCAATGCTATTGAGACATTTTGCGAATAGGTGCCGCCATCGGAAAATGAATCGGGGGTCAGATTGACGATGCCCATGATTTTCGGTTTGTCCAAGGCGATTTCAAATCGTCCTGCCTGCCAAATGCGTGTGTTCATAATGCGTCCATTGATGAAATAATAGGATAGAGGCCGTCTGAAATTTTTCAGACGGCCTTTAGATTTTGACTTCAAACAGTCAATTACATTCCGCCGTAATTCGGCCCGCTTGCGCCTTCGGGGCAAATCCAAGTGATGTTTTGCGTCGGGTCTTTGATGTCGCACGTTTTGCAGTGCACGCAGTTGGCGGCGTTGATTTGCAGGCGCGGACTGCCGTTTTCTTCGACGATTTCATATACGCCGGCCGGACAATAGCGGGTTTCGGGCGAGGCGTATTCTTTGTAGTTTACGTCTATCATGACCTGCGGATTTTTCAGCACCAAATGGTCGGGCTGGTTTTCTTCGTGCGCAAGGTTGGCAAGGAACACACTGCTCAAGCGGTCGAAGGTCAAAACGCCGTCGGGCTTCGGATAATCAATCGGCTTGCATTCGGCGGCTTTTTTGAGCTGCTCGTTGTCTTTGCCGTGATGTTTCAAAGTCCACGGGGCTTTGCCTCTGAAAATCATTTGGTCGATGCCGGTATAGATTGAGCCGAGGTAAACACCCCATTTAAATGACGGACGGACATTGCGCGCAGCGTAAAGCTCTTGATATAGCCAGCTTTGTTCAAAACGTTGCTGATAATCAGCCGCCTCTTTGCCGCTGTCGAAACTTTCCACTTCTTCGAGGTTTTCCAACAAAGGGAACACAGCTTCTGCGGCGAGCATGGCGGATTTCATGGCCGTATGGATGCCTTTGATGCGCGGCATATTCAGGAAACCTGCGGCATCGCCGATTAAAACGCCGCCTCTGAACGAGAGTTTCGGCAGGCTTTGCAAACCGCCTTCAATCAGTGTTCGCGCACCATACGCGATACGGCGGCCGCCTTCAAAGGTTTTGCGGATTTTGGGATGGGTTTTGAACCGTTGAAACTCTTCAAACGGCGACAGATAAGGGTTTTGATAGTCCAAACCGACCACAAAGCCGACAGCGACTTTGTTGTCGTCGAAATGGTAAATAAACGCGCCGCCGTAGGTTTTGCTGTCTAGCGGCCAGCCTGCGCTGTGCATGACCAAACCGGGCTGATGTTTTTCAGACGGCACTTCCCAAATTTCTTTAATGCCCAAGCCGTAAGTTTGCGGCTCGCTGTTTTGGTCGAGTTGGAAACGCTCGATGATTTGCTTGGAAAGCGAACCGCGACAGCCTTCGGCAAATATGGTTTGCTGCGCCCAAAGCTCCATGCCGGGCTGGAATGAATCGGTCGGTTCGCCGTCTTTGCCCACGCCCATATTGCCGGTCGCAATGCCTTTGACCGAACCGTCTTCGTGATACAGCACTTCGGCGGCGGCAAAGCCCGGATAGATTTCCACGCCTAAACTTTCCGCCTGCTCCGCCAACCAGCGGACAACTTCGCCCAAGCTGGCAATATAGTTCGCATGGTTGTCGAAATTCGGGGTAACCGGCAGGTTGAAGGCTTTTTTCTCGGTCAGGAACAAAACCCTGTCCTTCGTCACTGTACGCGTCAGCGGCGCGCCTTTTTCTTTCCAATCAGGAATCAGCTCATTCAAAGAAATCGGATCGATGATGGCGCCTGCAAGCGAGTGCGCACCGGCCTCCGAACCCTTCTCCACCACGCAAACGCTGATTTCGCGTCCATTCTTTTCGGCAAGCTGCTTGAGTTTGATGGCGGCAGACAAACCCGACGGGCCTGCGCCGACAATCACGACATCGTATTGCATACTGTCGCGTTCGATGGTTTCTGTCATAGTGGTTCCTGTATTGTCATTATTCAATTTAATCCGCTAATTATACAGCCTGGACATATAGTTACCAAATACAACAAAAGGCCGTCTGAAACTTTACTCAAATTTCAGACGGCCTTGACTGTATTCAAAAGATTACTGCGCTTTGGTTTCCGTTACAAAACCGATTTTGCTGATACCGGCTTCGCGCGCCGCTTGCAAAGCTTGGTTGACATAATCGTATTCAACCGCTTTATCCGCCGCAATCGCCACAATCACATCTTCGTTTTTCGCTTTGGCTTCTTTCAGCTTGGCAGTTACCGTTGCCAAATCCACTTTGTTATCCGAATCTCCGCCAACGACATAAGCACCACTGGCATCAATGCTCAAACGCAAAGGATCTTTAGGCTGCTGCTTATCCTCTTTCGCCGCTTTTTCCGAAGCAGTCGGCAACTCCAAAGGAATCGAGTGGGTCAGCACCGGCATGGTAATCATAAATACAATCAGCAACACCAGCATCACGTCCACCAAAGGCGTAACGTTGATATCCGACATCGGCGCATCATCGCCGGAATTCATTGATCCGAAAGCCATGGTTTAATCCTTTTGGTTCAGCAGGCGGACATGCAGGTCATGTGCAAATGCGTCCATATCTTGCGCGATAGTTTTTGTACCGCGATTGAGGAAGTTGTACGCCAATACAGCTGGAATCGCTACAAACAGGCCGACAGCAGTCGATACCAAAGCTTCGCCAATCGGACCGGCCACCGCGGCAATGCTCATTTGACCGCTTTCGCTGATGCCGATCAGGGCATGATAAATACCCCAAACAGTACCCAGCAGGCCGATAAACGGAGCGGTTGCGCCGATGGAGGCCAAAGCAGTCATGCCGTAGTCGAACTGACGCATGGTTTGGGACATGCTGTTGCGGATATGAACAACCAAGTATTCGTTCAAAGGCAATTCGTCAATCAGCGATTTGCTCGTTGTTTGACGGTAGTTTTGGTATGCGCGCAGAGATTCATCGGCAACGCGGCTCATCGGTGCTTCTACCGCTTTGGCTTTCTGTACGGCATCGGCCAGCGTAAACGCATTCAACATCAGCTCTTTTACCTGTGCATTGCCTTTTTTCGCTTTGCAGTATTTGATGCAACGGATCACGATAACGCTCCATGTTACCACGCTCATCAACAACATCAGGACAAATACACCAATCAGTACCACATCACCTGATTTGAAAACTAAACTTAAATCCATAATTTTTCCAAGTTAAAAATAAAATTAAAATTTCTATCGGGTCATTTAAAACCATTTCCCAATAGCATATATTTTCTAATCCATCAGCTTATGCCTGGATGCTTATTCGAGCGTGAATTTGACAGGTACTTTAAATTCAGTCCAAACACTTGCATGGCAACTGCCATCCTTAACGGCTTTACGCGCCGCATTATCCAGACGGTTAAAACCACTTGATTTATTGACACTAATTGAATCCACTTTACCACCCGGACCAACCAAGACTTTCAGCACGACCAAGCCTTCTTCGCCATTTTCAGTTGACATTGTCGGATATGGGGGTCTTGGAATATGGCAGGTTCCTTTTGCAGGATTGCCTTTACTGCTGCCGGCACCTGTACCGCTGCCACCTCCGCTACCGCCGGTGCCGGAGCCATGTTCGCCTTTTGCACCGCCGCTGCCGGAGTCGCTGCCTTCGCCGCGTCCGCTGCCAGTACCTTTCGTACCGCCGCCGTTACCTTTACCTTCTCCGTTCAAGGCTTTGCCTTCGCCGCTGCCTTTACCGTTTTCAGCAGTATTCGGCCCGGTTTTGTTGCCTGAGTATTCAGATGCTTTGGGAGACGGTTTAGGCTCTGCCTTCGGCTCTGGTTTCGGTTCAGGTTTTGGCTCGGGCTTCGGCTCAGGTTTGGGTTCCGGCTTAGGCTCGGGCTTAGGTTTCTCGATAGGTTTCGGTTTTTCCTTTTGCTGTACGATATCCGCTTTTTCTTTTTTCGTTACCACAGGTTTGATAACAGGCTTGGGCGGCTCGACAGGCTTAGGTTTGGGTTTAGGTTTCGGCTGTTCGGGGGTAGGCTCCGGTGCAGCAGGCGCGCCTTCGCCCTCAGGGCTGCCATCGCCTCCGCCGAAATCGCCCAAATCGACAAATTCAATATTCGCCATTTCGACAGGAGGCGGTTTGTGCGCGTGCCATAAAAGTGCAACCAAGCCGACGTGGATCAACGCAACGGAAGTCACGACGGCTGGAGTTAAAATTCGTTTTTTATCCATAATTCCGTTATGTTAATAGCAACAATTCCCGTTTGCAAGTCGTTTTACAGTCAAAATAAGCATTAATGCTTATATAAAAAGTTTATAGACCTGCTTTTTAAAGGTCGCATATCATAATATGATATTAGCTCTCATTACTAATATTATCAAACAAAAGGTCGTTTTAAAAGATAAGCGGCAAGGTAAAACAGCCTATTCTTCCGGCGTTTATGCTATCCGCACATTAAGCCAATATCGAAACTTCATCAGACCAATAAAAATTCAAATGGTTTCAAATCATCTGTATTTTTTATTCATAAAACATCTGGCCGTCTGAAAACGCTCTTCAGACGGCCTGATTCAAACAAAATTATTTTTTCCGTTTCGCCCTTGGGTGCGCCTCATCATAAACGCGCGCCAAATGGTCAAAGTCCAGCTTGGTATAAACTTGCGTAGCGGAAAGATTGCTGTGTCCTAACAATTCCTGCACAGCACGGATATCGCCCGATGCCTGCAAAAGATGGGTGGCGTAACTGTGGCGCATCATGTGCGGCGAGATATGGCTGGCACTGCCCACGCGCACCGCCCACGCCTGCAGGCGTTTTTGGATTTGACGCTGCCCCAGCCTGCCGCCGTTTTTATTGGTGAACAAGGCCTGCTCGCCCTCTTTGGCAATACGCACCGCCAAATAATCGCGCAATGCCGCAATGCTTTTGCCCACCAAAGGCACTTGCCGCTGCTTGCCGCCTTTACCATTCACGCTGACCCAACCTTCGTCCAAGACGATACTGTTCAGATTCAACCCTTGTATCTCACTCAGACGCAAACCGCTGCCATACATCAATTCAAACATGGCCTTATCGCGTACATCCAACTCGTCATCAACCGGCGCTTGATCAAGGATATGGTTTAAAGGTTCCTGCGGCAACGCTTTGGGCAGTCGTTCGGGCAGGCGCGGCGCTTTCATATTAAACGTCGGGTCGCTTTCCATGACTTCTATCTGCACCAGCCAACTGCAATACTGCCGCCACGCCGACAATTTCCGCGCCAAGCTGCTTTCGCTTAAACCCTTTTGCGACAGCTTTTTCAATGCCGCCACAAAATCACGGCGCGTCGGCAGGCCGTTTTTCAGATTATCGGGCAACAAGCGCATCAATTCACTCAAATCGCGCCGATAAGCGGAAACAGTATGCTGCGACTTGCCTTGTTGCGACAAGGTTTTCAGATAGCGCTCAAGATGAAGCGCAAAATGATTTGATTCCGCCATTTCAGACGGCCTCCAATGCTGCTTTCAAGGCCGAAGGCAGACGGCAGACGCGTTGTTTGCCATAGTCGAAACACACCATGCCTGTCTGCACTTTCGCCAGCACAAGGCCGTCTGAAATCCTGCGGATACGGTACAGTAAAGAAAAACCCACACCGGCCACGCCGGCCGCACCCATCTCCACCGACAGCTCATCGCCATGATGACCTTGCGCCAAATACTGTACCGCCGCATCCGCCATAATCAGGCCTGCCCCGCCGGCATCCATTTCACTCCAACCCAGCGTCGCCAGCCAACGCATCCGCACTTCATGGCACAAACGCAACACTGCATCGTTCGCCAAATGGCCGCCATAGTTCACATCGCCCACCTGCACCGTCAAGGCCGTCTGAAACAAAGGCTTATCACACTCGGCCACCGAAATCCTATCCATTTTGCACACCCGTTTTCAATACTCTGCCATTATAAACCGAGACCCCGTTCGTTAATATATAAAAACAATGTAGCGGCTTGTAGTTTTTCATGGCAAAAAACATTATAATTTATCGGATAAATTTACCCTTCACTACTTCAGGAGCTTCTCATGGCACTCGTATCCATGCGCCAACTGTTGGACCATGCCGCCGAAAACAGCTACGGTCTGCCCGCATTCAACGTTAACAACCTCGAACAAATGCGCGCCATTATGGAGGCGGCCGACCAAGTCAACGCCCCCGTTATCGTTCAAGCATCCGCAGGCGCACGCAAATACGCAGGTGCCCCATTCCTGCGCCATCTGATTTTGGCCGCAGTCGAAGAATTCCCACACATCCCTGTCGTGATGCACCAAGACCACGGCGCATCGCCCGATGTGTGCCAACGCTCCATCCAACTGGGCTTCTCCTCCGTGATGATGGACGGCTCGCTGCTCGAAGACGGCAAAACTCCGTCCACCTACGAATACAACGTCAACGCCACCCGTACCGTGGTTAACTTCTCCCACGCTTGCGGCGTGTCCGTTGAAGGCGAAATCGGCGTATTGGGCAACCTCGAAACCGGCGAAGCCGGCGAAGAAGACGGCGTAGGCGCAGTGGGCAAACTTTCCCACGACCAAATGCTGACCAGCGTTGAAGATGCCGTACGTTTCGTTAAAGATACCGGCGTGGACGCATTGGCTATTGCCGTCGGCACCAGCCACGGCGCATACAAATTCACCCGTCCGCCCACAGGCGACGTATTGCGTATCGACCGCATCAAAGAAATCCACCAAGCTCTGCCGAACACCCACATCGTGATGCACGGCTCCAGCTCCGTTCCGCAAGAATGGCTGAAAGTCATCAACGAATACGGCGGCAAAATCGGTGAAACCTACGGCGTACCGGTTGAAGAAATCGTCGAAGGCATCAAACACGGTGTCCGCAAAGTCAACATCGATACCGACTTGCGCCTTGCCTCTACCGGCGCCATCCGCCGCTTCATGGCAGAAAACCCGTCCGAATTCGACCCGCGCAAATACTTGAGCAAAACCGTCGAAGCCATGAAACAAATCTGTCTTGACCGCTACCTCGCATTCGGTTGCGAAGGCCAAGCCGACAAAATCAAACCGATTTCTTTGGAAAAAATGGCAACCAAATACGCCAAAGGCGAATTGAACCAAATCGTTAAATAATCCGTAGATCGGATTGATACTAAGGCCGTCTGAAAACTTGGCAATAAGGTTTCAGACGGCCTTGGCTTTTGGAAACTTATAGTAAAATCCCCCCGCCGACTACCCATCAAAACACATCGAAAGCAAACATGAAACTCGCCGTTATTTTGCCGGCCTATTGTGCCGAAGCTTATTTGCCCGAATGCTTGGATTCGGTATTGAATCAAACATTCCGCGACTTTTTCGTCATCGCCGTCAACGATGCCTCAAAAGACAAAACCGGCGAAATCCTCGAGGCTTACGCAGCCAGAGATCCACGTTTGCAGGTTTTCCACCTCCCGGAAAACAGGGGCGAGCCGTTTGTCTGCCAATTTGCCATGGATATGCTCAAAGATGTAGAGGTTGAATACGTGGCGCGGATGGACGCGGACGATATCTGCACCTTGGATCGTTTTGAAAAACAAATTCAGTTTTTAGACAACCATCCCGAAATCGATATTGTCGGCAGCCAAGCCACCATCTTTTTCGACGACCAAACCGGAAGAAAACCCGTTTTAAGCGATCTGCCCCTGCTCGACAAAGACATTAAAGCCTTTTTCTCCAGGGCCGCTCAAAATATGTTCAACCCCACCACCATGTGGCGGCACGACAGCATTAAAAACCTCGGAATAAACTACACCGCAACGGAAACCGCGCCCGATTTCCATATGTGGGTACAATGCGCCCTACATGGCAAAACCTTTGCCAACCTACCCGAACCTTTGTTGTTTTACAGGATACACCAAACTCAAGAAAGCAAAAAAAGAGACAAAATCAACAGATCCGTCCAATACACCATGGAGTTGTGGATCAGTCATCTCTTCCCTGATTTGAACGCGACGGAAGTAACGCTCTTAAGCCGCATCTTGTACGAAAAGCAACTGCGCTTGACCACTGAAGAGCTGAAAACCATTTTTGCCGCCTATGACAGAATCAGCAAAGACCGTAGCATTTCATTGTTTGGCGAAGACCGCAATACCATGTTCGACATGATAGACAAGTTCTTCAATTTCTTAAAAAGTCAGTTAAAATTCACTTAAATCATAAAAGGCCGTCTGAAACCCAAGTTTCAGACGGCCTTTGTCTATTTCAAGATCAATCCAAATCAGAACAAGCCGTGAATCACGCCGTCTGCGTCCACATCGATTTTCTCAGCAGCCGGAACTTTCGGCAGACCCGGCATTTTCATCATATTGCCGCACAACGCAACGATAAAGCCAGCGCCGGCGGAAACAGTAATACCGCGCACAGTGATGCGGAAGCCTTCGGGGCAACCCAACAATTTGGCGTTGTCGCTCAAAGAATATTGGGTTTTCGCCATGCAGATCGGCATTTTGTCCAAGCCCAGTTTTTCCAGTGAAGCGATTTCGGCAGACGCTTCCGCGCTGAAATCAACATCTTCCGCGCCGTACACTTTTTGGGCAATCGCACGGATTTTGTCTTTGATGCTCAATTCGACATCATAGGCGAAGCCGAAGTTATTCGGTTGATTTTCGATGGCGTTGACGACTTTGTGCGCCAAATCCGCGCCGCCCGCGCCGCCTTTACCCCATACTTCGGTCAGGGAAACTTCGACGCCGTGTTCCGCGCAGGCTTTTTCAATCATGGCCAACTCGGCATCGGAGTCGGACACGAAGCGGTTGATGGCAACCACCACAGGCAGGCCGAATACGTTTTTCAGGTTGGAAATGTGTTTCAAGAGATTAGGCAGACCTTTTGCCAAAGCGTCGAGGTTTTCTTCGCCGAGGTTGGCACGTTCTACGCCGCCGTTGTATTTCAACGCGCGAACGGTGGCCACGACAACAGCCGCATCAGGTTTCAAATCCGCCAGACGGCATTTGATGTCGCAGAATTTTTCCGCACCCAAATCCGCGCCGAAGCCTGCTTCGGTTACGGCGTAATCGGCAAGGTGTTTCGCCAGTCGGGTGGCGGTAACGGAGTTGCAGCCGTGGGCGATGTTGGCAAACGGGCCGCCGTGTACAAAGGCCGGCGTACCTTCGATGGTTTGTACCAAGTTAGGCTTAATCGCATCTTTGAGCAATGCCGCCATCGCGCCATTCGCTTTCAAATCTTTGGCGTAAACGGGGCTGCCGTCTTTGGCATAGGCGACAAGGATGTTGCCCAAACGCTCTTTCAAATCGCTGATGTCTTTAGCAAGACAGAATACCGCCATCACTTCGGACGCAACGGTAATGTCGAAACCGTCAGGACGCATCACGCCGTCAACAGGTTTGCCCATGCCGTCGATGATGTTGCGCAACTGACGGTCGTTCATATCGACCACGCGACGCCACAGCACGCGTTTCGGATCGATGTTCAACTCATTGCCTTGATAGATATGGTTGTCGAGCATAGCGGCGAGCAAGTTATTCGCCGCGCCGATGGCGTGAAAGTCGCCGGTAAAGTGCAGGTTGATGTCTTCCATCGGCAAAACTTGGGCATAGCCGCCGCCCGCCGCGCCGCCTTTAACGCCGAACACAGGTCCTAAAGAAGGCTCGCGCAGTGCGATAACAGAATCTTTGCCGATATGACGCAATGCGTCCGCCAAACCGATGGTTACAGTAGTTTTACCCTCACCCGCAGGAGTCGGATTAATGGCGGTAACCAAAATCAGACGGCCTTGTTTTTGCGGCAACTTGAATGCCTCGGCAGGATTGATTTTGGCTTTGTAATGGCCATAGGGCTCGATGTTGTCAACGTTCAAACCCAGCTTGGCGGCAATTTCACCAATCGGGCGCATGGTGGAAGACTGGGCAATTTCAGCATCGGTTTTGAAGCTCATGATTTTCCTTTATTGAGTGAGGGAAGGCCGTCTGAAACAATCTCAAGAGACGGCTGGAAGAAAAAGAATATTCGTTCTATTATAACGTTTTCCAAGAATAAACCGCAGTGAAAATTTCGATATTTCATCAACAAGCGGATTCATATTGTCAACAATTCAAAACAAAAGGAAAAAACATGAGCAGCAACGCATGGCTGTTTTGGGCATTGGCATCGGCAGGCTTCGCCTCATTGACCGCCATCTTCGCCAAAATGGGTTTACAAGGGATAGATTCCGATTTTGCCACCTTTATCCGCACCTTGGTCATCCTCGCCGCTTTGGTATTGTTTTTAACCTACACCGGCAAATGGCAGGGCGTAAACGGCTTTACTGGCCGCAACTGGACATTCCTCATCCTATCCGGCCTCGCTACCGGCGCATCCTGGCTCGCCTACTTCAAAGCCCTGCAATTGGGCAACGCCTCACAAGTCGCGCCCGTCGATAAATTCAGCCTGGTCTTGGTTGCCCTGATGGCCGTCGTTTTCTTAGACGAACGCCCAAGCACTCAGGAGTGGATAGGCTTAGGCTTGGTAACCGCAGGCGTATTGACTTTGGCTTTGAAACGATAAAGATTGGGACATCAAAAAAGGCCGTCTGAAAAATTTCAGACGGCCTTTGCTTTGCTTCAAATAATCAGCTCACAATTAATTTGAACCGACTTTGATTTTTTGCCACAAATTGACAGACAATTTTTTTGCATCCGCGCTCATTTGAGGCATGACGAAACCGTCTTTCATGTCTTGTTCGTTCGGGAAAATAGAACGTGTATTCACCAGCTCGGCAGGCATTTTTTCGCGTGCAGGTTTGCTGGCCGGTGCGAAGGTTACGGCGATACCGTTTTTTGCAGCCACTTCGGGATCAAGCGTGTAGTTGATGTATTTGTGGGCATTGGCGATATTTTTCGCATCGGCCGGAATCAGCCAAGATTCAATCCAGAAGCCCATGCCTTTCGGCGTCAACACTTCGATGCCGACATTGTTTTTCACTTCTTCGGAACGCGCTTTGGCCAAGTTCAAGTCGCCGCCGTTACCTGCCGCCAAGCAGATATCGCCGCGCGCCAGTTCGTCAATGATGGAAGGGCTGAAACGTTTTACATCAGGACGGATAGACTTCAACACTTCCGCCGCCGCTTTCAAATCTTCAGGATTCGAGCCTTTAGGATCTTTACCCAAGTAGTTCAACAAGATTGGGAACATTTCACTCGGGGTATCCCACAAAGCAATGCCGCAAGATTTCAGCTTGTTGGTGTATTCAGGTTTGAACAGCAAATCCCAGCCGTTTTCAGGCAATTTTCCGCCCAAAAGCTCCTTGCCCTTCGCCGTAATCGCAATCGTATTCACACCTGAGAAGTATGGGACGGCGTATTGATTGCCCGGGTCGGCGGTTTCCAACATCTTCAGCAATTCAGGATCGATGTTTTTGTAGTTCGGAATCAAATCCTTATTGATTTTTTGGTATGCACCTGCCTCAATTTGGCGCGGCAGGAAGGCAATACCGGGCACAACCAAGTCATAGCCGGATTTACCGGTCAGCATTTTAGCTTCCAGCGTTTCGTTGTTTTCATACAAATCGTAAGTCAGCTTCAAATTGTTGGCTTTTTTGAAGTCTTCGACTGTACTTTCGTCAACGTAGTTTGACCAGTTGTAGATATTCAAAGTATCGGTGGCGGCTGCTTCGGCATTGGCAGCAGGCGCGCTGCCTGCTTGAGGTTGCTCGGCTTTTTTCTCGCCACCGCCGCACGCGGCCAAAGACAATGCGGCCAATACGGCTAATACAGATTTTTTCATACGGGCAGATTCCTGATGAAAGAGTGGTTAATGTCAATAAATAAGAAACCCTGCACCCCATAAACACCCCGGCGCAGAGTTAGGCTATTGTAATGGAAACGTAAGCAAACGCAAAGCAATATCCATCTGATTTTTATTGAAATAAGGCACCGCAACACCATCTTTTTACCAAAAGCGTTGCACCGGCTGTCGTTTTTGGGCAAAATACGGCTGATTTGCGCGCGTTTATAGAGAAAAAGCTTGCATACAAGGAAATCTGTCTTTAAAATTGCGCGTTTACAGAATTTATTTTTCAGGAGATATTCAATATGGCAAACAGCGCACAAGCCCGCAAACGTGCCCGCCAGTCGGTTAAACAACGCGCCCACAACGCCAGCCTGCGTACTGCATTCCGTACCGCTGTGAAAAAAGTGTTGAAAGCAGTTGAAGCCGGCGACAAAGCTGCTGCTCAAGCAGTTTACCAAGAATCCGTTAAAGTCATCGACCGTATCGCTGACAAAGGCGTATTCCACAAAAACAAAGCAGCCCGTCACAAAAGCCGTCTGTCTGCAAAAGTAAAAGCTTTGGCTTAATACTGACGCAGATGCCGGAAATCCTGACAATCAAAACAGGATGAATCGAGCTGATACGATGCCCCTGAGGTCCTGCCTTTCAGGGGCATTGCCGTATTCACAACCCAAACCGACTAAATAAACCTATTTACCCCCTCATCAGGCCGTCTGAAAAACAACGGAAACTCTCATGAACAAGATGTTGAAACATTCCCTAAGTATCGGATTCATTGCCGCCGCCCCGCTGGCCGCCGCCAATACCGCCCTACACTGCACCACCATTCAAGACAACGCCACCCGTTTGGCGTGTTACGACAACATCTACTCGGCGCAACTCCCCCCTCAATCCCCACTGCCGCAAGCGCAAACTGAAACCGCCAAAACACCGGTCGACCTCGAAAAAAGCGTGCGCAAGAGCATTGAGAAAAAAGAAGCGGCCATTGTATTCGACAATCCTACCCACCCGAATATTTCAGACGACGTATTAAGCGAAACTGCCGACAGCTACACGCCTCTAAGCCTGATGTACGATTTGGATAAAAACGACACGCGCGGCCTATTGAGCGTACGCGAGCACAACCCTATGTACCTCATGCCCGTTTGGTACAACAGCAGCCCCAACTACTACCCAGAATCCCCCAGCCGCGGCGTAACCACGCAGGAAAAATTCAGCGAGCAAAAACGCCTCGAAACCAAAATGCAGGTTTCCTTCAAAAGCAAGATTGCCGAAGATTTATTCAAAACCCGTGCCGACGTATGGTTTGGCTACACCCAAAAATCCGACTGGCAAATCTTCAACCAAGGCCGCAAATCCGCTCCGTTCCGCAATACCGACTACGAGCCTGAAATTTTCATTACGCAACCCGTTAAAGCAGACCTGCCTTTCGGCGGCAAACTGCGCATGGTCGGCGCAGGTTTTGTTCACCAGTCCAACGGTCAAAGCCGCCCCGAATCACGCTCATGGAACCGGGTTTACGCCATGGCCGGCATGGAATGGGGCAAGCTGACCGTCATCCCTAGAGTTTGGATGCGCGCCTTCGACCAAAAAGGAGAGGACGATGACAATCCGGACATCAACAAATACATGGGTTACGGCGACTTGAAAGTCCAATACCGCCTCAATGACAAACAAAATGTTTATTCCGTCCTGCGTTACAATCCAAAAAGCGGACGCGGCGCCGTTGAAGCGGCCTATACTTTCCCCATCAAAGGCAAACTCAAAGGCGTTGTCCGAGGCTTCCATGGCTACGGCGAAAGCCTGATTGACTACAACCACAAACAAAACGGCATCGGCTTCGGCCTGATGTTCAACGACTGGGACGGCATCTAAATGACCCCATATTGTTTCAGACGGCCTTTGCAACCAAGGCGGCCGTCTGAAACAATAAGACAAAACAAGCCATTCGTTTAAAATACTCGTTTCCTAGCGTCCAAACGCGTATAATGCAAAGTTTGGGCAAAACTTGCCGGAATGAAACAAAGATGACAGAAGCCGCAGCCGAAAGCGGAAAAATCGCCAAGGCTTTAAAGAAATACCTGATTACAGGCGTGCTGGTTTGGTTGCCGATTGCCGTAACCATCTGGGCGATGAGCTACATCATCTCCGCCGCCGACAGACTGATCAACCTATTACCGGAAAGCTGGCAGCCCCAGCATTTCTGGGGGTTCAACATTCCCGGTTTGGGCATCGTCGCCGCCACCGTCGTCTTGTTCGTTACCGGCGTATTTGCCGCCAACGTATTGGGCAGACGGATTCTCGGCGCATGGGACAGCCTTTTAGGACGCATTCCCGTCGTCAAATCCATCTACTCCAGCGTTAAAAAAGTTTCCGAATCCCTGCTCTCCGACAGCAGCCGCTCGTTCAAAACCCCCGTACTGGTTCCCTTTCCGCAACCGGGCATTTGGACGATAGCCTTTGTTTCCGGCCATATCCCCGCCAAACTCAAAGGCAGCCTGCCGCAAGATGACGACTATATTTCCGTTTACGTCCCAACCACGCCCAACCCGACCGGCGGCTATTACATCATGGTGAAAAAAAGCGACGTGCGCGAGCTGGACATGAGCGTGGATCAGGCATTGAAATATGTGATTTCACTGGGCATGGTCATGCCGGACGACTTGCCGGTTAAAGCCCTACCTGCCCAAAAACCGTCTAAAGACGGTGATACCGAACACAACAATTAAGGTCTTCTTTTTTTCAGACGGCCTTTCCTTCTTTTCAAATTGAACAATATAAAAAGGTGATTTTATGCGTACCAACTATTGCGGCCTTATCAGCGAGCAATACTTAGACCAAACCGTTACCGTCAAAGGCTGGGTACACCGCCGACGCGACCACGGCGGTGTGATTTTTATCGACCTGCGCGACCGCGAAGGCATCGTTCAAGTCGTGATTGACCCTGACACTCCGGAAGCATTTGCCGCTGCCGACTCTTCCCGCAACGAATACGTTTTGAGCATTACCGGCCGCGTACGCAACCGTCCAGAAGGTACGACCAACGACAAAATGATTTCCGGCAAAATCGAAATCCTTGCCAAAGAAATCGAAGTCTTGAACGCCGCCGCTACGCCTCCGTTCCAAATCGACGACGAAAACATCAGCGAAAACGTGCGTCTGACCAACCGCGTTATCGACTTACGCCGTCCTACCATGCAACGCAACCTGCGCCTGCGTTACCAAGTCGCTATGGGCGTTCGCCGCTACTTGGACGCACAAGGCTTCATCGACATTGAAACACCGATGCTGACCCGCTCCACTCCGGAAGGCGCGCGCGACTACCTCGTACCAAGCCGCGTTCATCCGGGAGAATTCTTCGCTCTGCCGCAATCTCCACAATTGTTCAAACAATTGCTGATGGTTGCCGGTTTCGACCGTTACTATCAAATTACCAAATGTTTCCGTGACGAAGACTTGCGTGCCGACCGTCAACCTGAATTCACTCAAATCGACTTGGAAACCTCGTTCCTGAACGAGGATGAAATCATGGACATCACTGAAGGCATGGCCAAACAAGTCTTCAAAGATGCTTTAAACGTAGATTTGGGCGACTTCCCACGCATGCCTTACTCTGAAGCCATGTTCTACTACGGCTCTGACAAACCGGATATGCGCATCAACTTGAAATTTACCGAATTGACCGACCTGATGAAAACGGAGGAATTCAAAGTCTTCCGTGGCGCAGCCGACATGAAAGGCGGTCGCGTGGTTGCACTGCGCGTGCCGAACGGTGCGAAATTCAGCCGCAAAGAAATCGACGAATACACCAAATTTGTCGGCATCTACGGCGCGAAAGGTCTGGCATACATCAAAGTAAACGATGTGAGCAACCTCTCCAACGGCGAAGACAGCGGCCTGCAATCTCCAATCGTGAAATTCCTGTCTGAAAACGCCCTGAAAGAAATCATTGCGCGTACCGGCGCGCAAAACGGCGATATTATCTTCTTCGGCGCAGACAAAGCCAAAGTCGTGAACGAAGCCATCGGCGCGCTGCGTATCAAAGTCGGCTTGGAACACGGCAAAGACAACGGCTACTTCGTAGACGAATGGAAACCTTTGTGGGTTGTCGATTTCCCAATGTTCGAATACGACGAAGAAGCCGACCGCTACGTTGCCGTACACCATCCGTTTACCGCGCCTAAAGAAGGTCATGAAGACCTGATGGTTTCCGCCCCGGCAAACTGCCTGGCCCGTGCCTACGACATGGTATTGAACGGCTGGGAAATCGGCGGCGGCTCTATCCGTATCCACCGTGCAGACGTACAAGAGAAAGTGTTTGCCGCGCTGAAAATCAGCCCTGAAGAGCAACAAGAGAAATTCAGCTTCCTCTTGGATAACTTGAAATTCGGTGCGCCTCCTCACGGCGGCCTTGCATTCGGCCTCGATCGTCTGGTTACCCTGATGACCGGTGCCGAGTCCATCCGCGACGTGATTGCCTTCCCGAAAACACAACGCGCCCAATGTCTGCTGACCAATGCACCCAATGTAGTGGACGACAAACAGCTGCGCGAGTTGAGCCTGCGTCTGCGTCAGAAAGCAGTTGAAACAAAAGAAGCATAATTTATCGGCTTAACCTTTAAAATATCAAGGCCGTCTGAAAAATTTGAAATTTCTTTCAAATTTTTCAGACGGCCTTTCTGTATCCTAGTCGTTTATATATAATCAACTTATAAACTGTTTTATTTTAAACGTTCACTTTAATGACGTTAGAGTATAAAAAACAACCGTTTGTAAGAAAAACAAACAAATAAGCTCCACAAGCACTATCATGACTGTTACAACAATAAAGGAACCCAACAATGTTTCTGATACTGATGGGGCTGATACTGACTTTTTTTATTTTGTTGTTTATTATTACTTCAATTATTCATAAAAAACAGTTTGCCTATAATACACACCAAGACTATAACTATCCCTCCCTCCCCTCTACCGCGCATGCAACCCTCAAAGGCGGCAGACTGACCCTGCCCGCCACCGTCAGCGGACGGGATACCGTCATTGCCAAAATCCGTATCAAGTCCAACTGGATGGGACTATTGTTCTTGCCTTTTGTCGAAACCATTTCATCCAAAGGCAAATGGAAGCAATATTTCGAATACGGCGCAAAAGGCGTGCGCTATATCAATCTGAGCGACACCTTCTCCGACAGCGACAAAACCGTCCGTTTGGAAGGTAGATACCTGACTTTGGCCGATCAAGAAATCGAACTTTCCGTTTATCCGCGTGAAAACCTCGACGGCAAAAAAATCCTTGTCCTCGCGCCCCATGCCGACGATGCCGAACTCAGCGCATACAGTTTGTACGAAAAACACGCCGCCAATTCAATGATCTGCACTTTAACCGCCAGCGAAGGCGGCAGTTTCCACTATGGCAACCTTTACGGCCAATGCGACTGCGACACTCAGGCCCAATATCTGCAAAAAGGCCGGATGCGCGTTTGGAACAGCCTGACCGTCCCCCTTTTGGCCGGCGTGCCGTCTGAAAACATCCTGCAACTGGGCTACTTCGACAGCACATTGACCGCCATGCGCCAAAATCCGGAAAAAGAGATTAAATCGACCAAAATCGATACGACCGACGTCGATATTTTCCGCCATGCCAACACCTCCCCATTGGCGCAACAACTCAAACCCGGCTCAACCTGGAACAGCTTGGTGGACAATCTCGGCTATCTGATAGAAACATTCCAGCCGGATATTATCGTGTCGCCTTCCCCCAATATTGACACGCATCCCGACCACCAACACACAACGCTGGCCGCCATCGAAGCCCTGCGCAAAATCGATTACCGCCGCGGCAACCTGTTTTTGCACACCATACATTATCTGAGCGACGACTTCCCTATCGGCAAAGTAGGTTCTTCCCTCAGCCTGCCGCCGCTTGCCGAACAGCCGTTTTACTTCCAAAGCATCTATTCCCATCCTTTGGACAAAGAGGAGCAAAACCGCAAACTCCTCGCCCTTGACGCCATGAACGACATCCGTCCTAATTCAGACGGCTATATGCGTTGGAGCACCATGATATTCAAAGGCTTAAACAAACTGCGGCACCACGTTCTCCATCTCGACAAAGACTTGGTCAACCGCTTTGTCCGCAGCAACGAATTCTTCTATAGCGTCCCCGTTACCGACCTGTACCAAGAAGAGACACTGAAAAAAATCACCTATCAGGGCAAAGCCCAATAAACCATAAAGGCCGTCTGAAAAGATGTTTCAGACGGCCTTTATCACACCAAATCAAAACAACAAAATCACCGCATTACAAACGAAAAACACCAAGCCCAAATCCAAACGCGACAACCCAAGTTATAATAAAACCCTTCCCATACGCCCCACATCATCATGCCGATTTACTTCATCGCCGATTTACACCTGAGCGAATCCCATCCTCAGCTGACCGCACTCTTCCAGAAATTTATCCAAGAAAAAGCCGTTCACGCCCAAGCCGTGTACATCCTCGGCGACCTTTTCGATTTTTGGATCGGCGATGACGAAAACAGCTCTTTGGTTCAAACCATCAAACAAACCATCCGCAGCATGACTGAGCGCGGCATCGCCTGCTATTTTATCCATGGCAACCGCGACTTCCTCATCGGTAAAACCTTCGCCCGCGATACCGGCATAACCTTACTGCCCGAGTACGCCGTGATCGACCTATTCGGCACACCCACCCTACTCTGTCACGGCGACACCCTCTGCACCGACGATCATTCTTATCAAAAATTCCGCCGTACCGTCCATCAAAAATGGCTGCAACGCCTGTTCCTGCTTTTGCCGCTCACACTCCGGCTGAACATTGCCGCCAAAATCCGCAAGCAAAGCAAACAGGACAAACAGTACAAAACCGCCGACATCATGGACGTCAATCCAACCTTTACCCACGAAACCATCCAACGCTTCCACACGCCCCTACTCATTCACGGCCATACCCACCGCGAAAATATCCACCTCAACGCCGATTACACCCGCATCGTACTCGGCGACTGGCGCGACAATTATGCCTCCATTCTCGAAGTCGATGCCGAAGGCTACCGTTTTATCGCCTTATAAAACATCAGGCCGTCTGAAAACCGGTTTCCCGATTATTCAGACGGCCTGACTGACAAACATCCTCAAACCGTTTACACAAACCAACCGCGTATCCGCTCCAAACCACCAAAGCGCACACACGCATCCGCATTCGCTTCAGTTTTCGGTTTCGCCCGATAAGCAATGCCGAATCCCGCCTCCCGTATCATCGGAATATCGTTCGCACCATCGCCCATCGCTACCACCTGCCACGGAGCCAAACCCAGAAGCTCACGGTATTCGCGCAACAAATCCGCCTTAGCCTGCGCATCGATAATCCGCCCTTTCAGACGGCCTGTCAGCTTGCCGTTTTCCACTTCCAACACATTCGCAAAATGGAAATCCAAGCCCAAACGCCGTTGCAGGCGTTCCGTAAAAAACGTAAATCCGCCCGACACCAGCATAAACTTCACATCATTCCGTTTACACGCTTCCAACAAAAATTCCGCGCCCGGCGACAGCTGCAACACATTCTCGTACACCTCTTCCAACACGCACTCGTCCAAACCGGCCAGCAAAGCCACACGCTTACGCAAAGACTGCTCAAAGTCCAACTCGCCGCGCATTGACTGCTCCGTAATCTTGGCCACCTCATCCTTCAGCCCGACACCGGCCGCAATCTCATCCACACACTCAATCGTAATCAGCGTCGAATCCATATCGCTGACAATCAGTCCCAAATCAGCAAAAGCCACATCCGGCAACACCGCGCCATCTATCTGCTGCGCAATCAACGCCGCACGCATCCCGTCCGTCAGTTCAAAATCATCCGAAACCGACACACGCAACACCGACTTCCCTGATGGCGCAGACACCAAACCGCCAAACGCCGACCAGTCGCACGCGCCCAAATCCCCATGTTGCAACACCAAAACTTTCTTCATCTCTTTCTCCTCATACCCCAAAACCTTTGCAAACATATCGGGTACACATTCAGCCTAAAACCCCGAAACCGTATTTTTGCGAAGGCCTTAAAAAACCAAAACAGCATTATAGCCGAACCACCCCGAAAATTTTCAGACGGCCTGTCGCTTGATTCCCTTAGCTAGTTTAATTTCAAAAAAACCTTCAAAAACCATAAAAACAACATAAATTCGCTAAAAACCCTCAAAATATTGTTCTTAAATTACAAAACAACAAAATTATCGTAAAATATAATTATTATTATTTTAATTATAGAAAGACGTTCATGAACGCCCCAACCCTTAAAACATTAGCACTCATTATCGCCACCCTGCCTTATGCAGCCTTAGCAGAAAACACTGCAACACCCAAGCTCGAACAAACTGCCGAGCTGCAAACCGTCAACGTAACCGGCAAAAACCGTTCCACCCGCACCGAAAACCGCGACTCCTACACAACTTCAGCCATGCGCACCACCACCGGCCTTGCCTTGTCTCCGAAAGAAACGCCGCAGTCGGTAAACGTGATTACCAAAACGCAGCTGGATAACCAAGGCATGACCAATATGGAACAAGCCTTAAAAACCACAACCGGCATCAACGTAATTCCCGATTCCGGCCGTTGGCGTTATCAGTCGCGCGGCTTTTACATCGATCAAATTGAAGAAGACGGCTTATCCACTACCGTGGCAGGTTCGTCCGGCAACCCGTACAACGACCCTCAAAGCATGAGCAATCTGGCCATCTACGACCATATCGAAGTTGTCCGCGGACCGACAGGCCTGACCCAATCCAACAGCGAACCCGGCGGCACAATCAATGCCGTACGCAAACGTCCGACCGCCAATACGCAGGCAACCTTAAGTTTTATGGCCGACCGTTTCGGCGCAGCAGGCCTGATCGGCGACGTATCGGGCAGTTTAAACAGCAGTCACAGCGTCCGCGGCCGTTTGGTTTCCAGCCTGACACGCAATAAAACTTTCCAAGACAAAAACCCAACCAAAGGCCAAATGCTGTACGGGATTTTAGAGGCCGATATCGGCGAGGACAGCAAAGCCACACTTGGAGGCCTGTACCAACGCACCGAAGAAACACCCGATTTCTACGGCGTACCGATGGGCAACGGCTTTGACCTTAACCTTCCGAGAGATACCTATCTGGGCGCGGAATGGAATCAAATCCGCTTGTACAAACGCAATGTCTTTGCCGAATTCGACCACCAAATCAACGACAATTGGAAATGGAGCAGCAAGCTCAACTACAACCGTTCTTCATCCGCCCAAAACTTCGCCACCGCAGCCAATACAGGCGGCAGGTTCGCCGGCATCGGACAGAACGGCATCTTTACCGGTGCAACCGACAACATCCAAAAATACGACAACACCGGCAAACAATTTGCCTTCCAAACCGGCGTATCCGGCAAATTCCAAGCCTTAGGCAACGAACAGCAGGCATTTGCCAACTACACTTATTCACGGGAAAACAACAGCTCCTACAATCTATGGAAAGCCCGTACCTCTAACGAATACAATATTTTCGATTACGACTGGAAGAGCGTGGCGCGCACCGATTGGACAAGCGGCAACGCCAACTATACCGATACCGAACGCACCATCACCAACCATGCCGTATCGACAGGCGTTCTCTTTACCCCTTGGCACAAACTCCACATTTTGGGCGCATTGCGTTACACACACTGGGCATACGACTTCGACAACCGCAAAACAGGCAAACTGTCCGAATACCGAAAATCCAGCCTTGTCCCTTACTTGGGCATTACATTCGATGTCGATAAAAACCACAGCATCTATGCCAACTATACCCAAATCAAAAAACCGCAGACCAACCGCGATATGGGCAACAACCTCCTGAACCCGATTACCGGTACCAATACCGAAATCGGCTTCAAATCCGACTGGTTTGGCAACGGCAGACTCAACAGCTCGTTTGCCCTCTACCAAATCATTCAAAAAAACCGTCCGTATGATTTAGATAAACGCAACGCTATAGGCGAATGGGCATATCAGGCCATCGGCAAAGTTCAAAGCCGCGGTTTTGAAGCCGAACTCTCCGGCGAGCTCACCGAAGATTGGAAAATATCGGCAAACTACGCTTTCAATATGAGCAAATATAAAGAAAGCGAAGGGGCGCGTTACCCCATCGGCACAAACTTCAGCAAACATACGCCCAAACATATGTTCCGCCTGTACACCAGCTACCGCCTCCCCTTTGCCGACCGCAAATGGACCATCGGCGGCGGCATGACTGTGCAAAGCAAAACCAACAGTTTGTGGGATGTAGGCCAAGGCGGCTACCTGCTTTGGAATGCCGATGTTCATTACACACCGACCAAAAATCTCAACCTCAGTTTGATCGGCAGCAATTTGGGCAACCACCGCTACTATGAAAACCACCGTATTCGCACAATGGGCATTAACAATATTTACGGCCAACCGCGCAACGTCATGTTCAAAGTCGATTACAAGTTCTAACCCCGCTTGATTAAAAGGCCGTCTGAAACCGATTCTTTCCGTTTTCAGACGGCCTTTTCCAATCAAACCTTTTTTTAAATCTTGATATAAAGCAAACAGTCTAAAAAATTTTCTCAACCGAAAAAAATTCCTGTTGATTTTTTTCACCGTTTCGATATAGTTATTTGTGGCTAGTTTGATACTACCCTTTGTATCTAGCTTTCATTGCATTACCACCTCCATTCGTTGCCAACGGCTCTCTTTCCGGCGGCAACCTTTTTTTGATCCGATGGTTTGGCAATATCGAAATTGAATCAAATAAAATGATTCGGGGACTTATATTTATTTTTAAAATAAAACGGCTTATAAAAAACGACGGCTCAATTTAAACGGATATTGCCGCCAATATTTAAAAACAAACAGACCTTTCTTTATCAAGGACCCCTCCCAATGCACCATTCTGAGAAACTATTCAAACTGAGCACACTTGCCCTCTGCCTTGCCGCATTGCCCCAAGCCGCACAAGCTGCCGAAGAGGTACGGCAGGCTGAAGTGGAACAAGTTACCGTTGTCGGCAAAAACAAAAGCCTGCGCACTGAAAGTCAAAACAGCTACACCGTATCCGCGATGCGTTCGACTACAGGATTAGTGCTCTCTCCTCGGGAAATTCCCCAATCCGTCAGCGTCATTACCAAAAAACAAATTGAAGACCAAGGCATCACCGACTTAGAAGGTGCATTGCAAAACGCTACGGGCATCAATGTTTTCAAAAGCGGCGGACGTACGCATTTCATGTCGCGCGGCTATTTTATCGAACAGTTTGAAGAGGACGGCATTGCCACACAACTCGGCTCTCCCGGTGGATTCGGCTTGGGCGGCCCGGCCGGCGACCCGACCAGTGCAACCGACATGGCAATGTACGACCACATTGAAGTGGTGCGCGGTGCGGCAGGTTTGACACAGGCAAACAATGAACCCGGCGGCACGGTAAACGCCGTCCGTAAAAAACCGACTGCAAAACGCCAACTTTCCGCCGATTTGATGGCAAACTCATGGGGCAAAGTAAACAGCGTCTTTGATGCATCCGGTACCTTAAGCCAAGAACACGGCCTGCGCGGACGCTTTGTCGGCTCGGTAGGCAGCAACAAAACCTTCAAAGACCAATCCGGCGGCCGCGACGTCCTTCTGTATGGCGTGATGGACAAAGACATCGGCGACAACAGCAAACTTACTTGGGGCGCAAGCTACCTCAACCAAACCGAAACGCCCGATCCGGACGGCCTGCCGATGCGTGCAGACGGCAAAGAGTGGAAACGCAGCCGCTATTTGGGTGCGGATTGGAACGAAGCCCGCCTGAAAAAATACAATCTTTTTGCCGAGTTTGAACATTATTTCAACGACAACTGGAAACTGAGCAGCAAACTGGACTGGCGCAAGAACACCAGTTCAAAAGAATATTACACGCTGGGTGGCACGGGTAACGGCATCGGTACAGACGGCCTGGGAAGCACATACAGCTTCGACCGTTACGATGCAGGCAACCGCCAGTTCACTTTCCAAAACAACCTGACCGGCCGCATCTTCGCTTTCGGCCAAAATCACGACCTCTTCTTCATGCACAGCTACTCCAAAGAGAACGTGAACTCAAGCAACCGCTGGCTCAACGACAGCAGCACCTATGACGCAGATGCCTTCAACGGCAGCGAAAAAGCCAAACCCGATTGGGATTCTGCCACAGCCAAAGCCCGTGGCGGCGACGGCCGTTATACTACCCATGCCTTCGGTTTGGGCGCGCGCATCAATCCCACCGACAAACTGCACATCATCGCAGGCGGACGCTATACCAGCTGGAAACGCGACTACTATTGGGATCGCGACCTCAAAGACGGGGCAGCAGGTTCATCAGACTCGCTCAAACGCAACCGCTTCGTTCCTTATGCCGGCATCACTTACGACATCACGCCCAAACAAAGTATTTACGCCGCCTATACGTCCATCTTCAAACAAACGATGAACCGCGACTACAACGACAACCTGCTGCCGCCGATTATGGGTCGCAACTACGAAATCGGCTGGAAAGGCGAATGGAACGAAGGCCGTCTGAATACTTCCGTCGCCCTCTACCGCACCGACAAAGACAACAACAACCAACGCGTCAATGCCAAACCACATCCCTATTGGGAACCGCTCAATCAAAGCAGCCGCGGCTTGGACGCCGAAATCTCCGGCAGTCTGACCGACCGTTGGCAAGTTTACGCAGGCTACACCTTCAACCGCAGCACCAACCGCAACAGCGTCGGTAACAATGTTGAATCGCGCCTAAAAGGCTACAACTTCAGCAGCCATACGCCGAAGCATATGTTCCGCCTCTACACCAGCTATGTCCTGCCGGTAGATAACGGCAAATGGACAGTCGGTCTTGGCTTGAAGAGCAGCAGCAAAACCGCCAATTCCTACGGCTCCATCAAGCAAGGTGGCTACACCATTTGGAATACCAACGTCCAATACCGCCCGAGCAAAAACCTGCAACTGGGGCTGGCGGTCAACAACCTGACCGACAAACGCTACTACGAAAACCAATACAACCGAGCTGCCAACAGCGACAACTTCTACGGCGAACCGCGCAACGCCGTGTTCAGCCTGAAGTGGAAGATGTAAATAGCAGCATAGCAAGCACGGGTTGACCGCTCATTTTTTAAAAGCATAAACCAACTATTGCTGATAAAAAGGCCGTCTGAAAGTACAATTTCACTTTCAGACGGCCATTCGCACGCATTCGCAAGCATTATGAAAACACTCAAAAAATTCTTTTACCTCGCCCGTCCTTTCTGGTCGGGGGCGCACGGCCGCCTCCAATGGCTGATGCTCGCCGTCCTCATCGGCTTCACCCTTTGCTCCATCACCATCAGCGTTTGGATCGCCGCGTGGGACAAACGTTTCTACGACGCGCTGGCCGCATTTGACGGCGCGTCCATGCCCGCGCTCATCGTCGAATACCTCGGCTACATGGCGATGATCATCGGCTGCATCGTTTGCGGCGACTGGTTGCAAAAACGCCTCATCTTCCGCTGGCGCACCCACCTGACCGAGCAATTCCAAACAAACTGGCTCGAAGGCCACAAACACTACCGCCTGCGCCTGACAGGCGAACCGGACAACCCCGACCAGCGTATCGCCGAAGACATCTACCTCCTCGCCGACAAAAGCATCAGCCTCTTTCGCTCCTTCATCAACAACGTTGCCAAATTCAGCGCGTTCGTCGCCGTACTGTGGACGCTCTCCGGCGTGCAGACCTTCAACATCGGCGGATACAGCATCACCATACACGGCTACCTCGTCTGGGTTGCCCTGATTTATTCCATCTTCAGCACTGTCATCGCCCACCTTGTCGGCCGCAAACTGAAAAACCTCAATATCGACCGCCAGCACCGTGAAGCCGACTACCGCGCCGCCCTCCTGCGCGTGCGCGACCATGCCGAACAAATCGCCTTCTACAACGGCGGCGAAGCGGAAACAGGCCGTCTGAAACAACGTTACCTCCGCATCCGCGACAACTGGCGGCGACTGACCAACTGCGAATTCCGCCAAGAAACCTTCTGGGCAACCTATGTCCGCATCAGTATCTTCATCCCCATCCTCGCCACCCTGCCCATGTACCTCGCCAAAACCATGACCTTCGGCGACATGATGCAGACGCGCACATCGTTTGCCCGCGTCCAAGACAGCTTCGGCTGGTTTACCGACTCCTACCGTCGCCTGATTGAATGGGCGGCAGTCATCGAGCGGCTTTCCGGTTTTCAGACGGCCTTAGAACAAGCAGAACAAAAAAGCCCCGTCCTTCAGCCACACCAAGCAGATTTGCCGCAACATCGCGGCAAGGCAGTCCTGCACAACCTTACCGTCCACACCCAAACCGGCACTCCCCTGCTCTCCGGCATCAACCTTGAAGCCCATGCCCCAGAATGGCTATTGCTCGAAGGCAAAAGCGGCATCGGCAAATCCACGCTGTTGCGCGTGCTGGCCGGTTTATGGCCGTATTATCAAGGCAGTTTTTCACTCGAAGGCAGCCGCCTGTTTTTCCCGCAACGCCCTTACCTGCCTACCGATACCCTGCGCCAAACCGTCAGCTACCCTTACTCAGCCTGCCAAGACGACCATTTGATTCAAACCGTTTTGGAACAAGTCGGCCTAAACAGCCCCACGGGTAGGCTGCACACGTTGATCAACGATTTGGATACCCCATACGAATGGCACGGCATCCTCTCCGGCGGCGAACAGCAACGCCTCAGCCTCGCACGCGCACTGCTGCACAAACCGCAAATCCTGTTCCTCGACGAAGCCACCAACCAGCTTGATGACGAATCCGCCCTGATGTTGATGCAGACCCTCAAACAACATTTGTCCGACACTTTGGTCATCGGCATCAGCCACCAACCCAAGATTCAAACCCTGTTTGATAGTTCGCTGAATTTGAATGAAAAAATTATTTAAACGTTAAAATGTGCAAAACGCTTGCTTTCCATCCTAACAAGGGATATAGTACTAAGTAACTAGTTCTTATTGATGAGAGCTACTCCTTGGATACTTGCCTCCGGTCCTCCAACCCGGGGGCATTTTTTTACATTTTTATTTTGTGTTCGTACGGATAGGATAAAGACGAAACACCCACCACAAATCAAACCGCAAACTGCGTTTTCCAAACGCCCAGGCCGTCTGAAACCCGCTCTCGAATATTATTCATTCCATATTTCAGACGGCCTGTTTAACCGTCCCTTGCAAAGCTTGGCACAAGCACCTCTGACCGACGGCAATCAATTACTATATAATCAAACGCATCGTCATCCCTACAAAGGAGCCACACCATGACCACAAAAATTAAAATCGGTATTGTCGGTGCAACCGGATACACAGGCGTTGAATTGTTGCGCCTGCTCAGCAGCCACCCCAACGCAGAAGTCACCGCCGTTACCAGCCGAAGCGAAGCCGGTATTGAAGTAGCGGACTACTTCCCCAGCCTGCGCGGCATTTACAACCTTGCATTCCAAACGCCCGAAGAGGCCGGGCTTGACCGCTGCGACCTCGTATTCTTCGCCACACCCAACGGCGTGGCCATGAAAGAAGCACCGGCCCTTGTCGAAAAAGGCGTACGCGTGATTGACCTGTCTGCCGACTTCCGCATCCGCGACATCCCCACATGGGAACAATGGTACAAAATGACCCATGCCGCGCCGCAACTCGTTTCCCAAGCAGTGTACGGTTTGTGCGAACTTCACAAAGACGACATCGCCAAAGCCATGCTGGTGGCCAATCCGGGCTGCTACCCCACCTGCGTTTCCCTGCCCTTATTGCCGCTGCTTCAGGCTGGCCGTCTGAAAGCCAACGCGCCGCTGATTGCCGACTGTAAATCAGGTGTTTCCGGTGCAGGCCGCAAAGCCAGTACTCACGCCCTATTGTGCGAAGCAGGCGACAACTTCAAAGCCTACGGCGTCGGTGGCCACCGTCATCTGCCTGAAATCCGACAAACCCTGTCCGGACTGCAAGACCAGGTTTCAGACGGCCTGATTTTCGTGCCACACCTTGTTCCGATGATACGCGGTATGCACGCCACCCTGTATCTGCACCTGCAAGAACATACCAATCCTGAAGCCTTGCTGCGCGAATACTACCGCGGCAGCCCTTTTGTCGATATCCTGCCTTCAGGTTCGACACCCGAAACCCGCAGCGTGCGCGGCGCCAACCTTTGCCGTATCAGCGTTCAAAAAGCGCCTGATCAAGACAATGTGTGGATTGTGCTTTCCGTCATCGACAACTTGGTTAAAGGCGCAGCCGGTCAAGCCGTGCAGAATATGAACATCATGTTCGGCCTGCCCGAAACCACCGGCCTGACCAATGCGCCGTTGATGCCTTAACGTCATCCTTATTAAAAACACAAGGCCGTCTGAAACAATGGTTTTCAGACGGCCTTCATTAATTCATACGCAAACATCACTCATACACCACGCCGGCAAGCATTTCTTCTTCATTCAAGTTACCGTACTGTTGCTCCCAATCGTGGGTAGCCTCCACCATATCGCATTCTTTGGCGAAGGCAAGCAGCCTGCCGTCCATCTGATCCAGACTCAAACTGCCCAAGCGTTCGCATTCCGAAGCCGTCAAATTACCGTCCGCTTCATGCGCTTCCGAAGACCCGAAAGGCAGGGCAAAAAAACCCAGCACCAACGCCAGCAGTACCCAAAAAATATTTTTACGCGAACGAGTCATTTCACACCTCTCATCATAATCATATAGCAGGTTTAAGTCAGAAAAACTAAACCAAATAAAACTAAACTAAGAAAAATCGAATAGAAAATTAGAAATATCGATTTATCTAAGACAAAACGAATAATACTAAGAAAAAATAAAATATGCAATACTTTTTCTTAGATTAAGTAATTTTTTTCTTACAATTTTATAAAAACTAAGGTAAAATACACTCAAATCGTCCAAACCATATAAAAAACATACCTCCATAAAGGCATAAACATGGATACCTTTAAAGACCGCCTGGCTTTCTTATGGAAAGATGAAGCCCGCCAAGCCAAAATCGCCGCCGACATCGATATGACCATCGCCGGATTCAGCCGTATCTGGAACGAAGGCGGCCTGCCGAAATCAGAAACGCTAAAAAAAATCAAACAACTTAAAGGCTGCAGCATAGACTGGCTGTTGACCGGCGAAGGTTCCCCCTTCCCCGATTCCGAAGCCCCAAAAGCCACGGCCACCGACACACTGGGCAACCCTGTCGATATAGACGAATTTGTCTTCGTACCGCGTTATGACATCCAAGCAGCGGCCGGACACGGCCAGCTCGTCGGCGACGAACAGCCCATGTTCGCCATGGCGTTCCGACGCTATTGGATAGAAAATTATGTAACGCGCGACATCAAAAACCTTTCCGTTATCTCAGTCAAAGGCGACTCGATGGAAGGCGTGCTGAATGATGGCGACACCATCCTCATCAACCACGGCCAAACCACGCCGCGCGACGGCCTCTATGTTTTGCGCCTCAACGAAAACCTTCTGGTCAAACGCCTGCAACTGATACCCGGCGGCATCGTCAACGTCATTTCCGCCAACGAAGCCTACCCTACTTTTGAAATCGACTTGAAAAACCCGACCGACGACGTTGCCATCATCGGCCGAGTCGAATGGTTTGGCAGAAGCATCTAAATCTGACATACTGGTGCTTGAAATTTCTGCCATACCCTCCATGTAAGCTGGCAGACCTGTCTGCACAAACTTGCTTTGGCCAACGGTTTGCGCGACAATAGTAAAAATATTCATATAAAAGGAATCACATCATGTCAGACGAAAGCCCTATTATCTTTACTGACAGCTGCTGCACCAAAGTTGCCGACCTGATTGCCGAAGAGAACAATCCCGACCTGAAATTGCGCGTATTCGTCAACGGCGGCGGCTGTTCCGGCTTCCAATACGGTTTTACCTTTGACGAAATCAAAAACGACGACGATTTCGAAATCCAAAAAAACGGCCTGACGTTCTTGGTTGACCCGATGAGCTACCAATATCTGGTTGGTGCGGAAATCGACTACACCGAAAGCCTGCAAGGTTCTCAATTCGTCATCCGCAATCCGAATGCCGAAACGACTTGCGGTTGCGGCTCGTCCTTCTCCGTATAAACAATCCGTTTCTTCATGAAAAACACAGGCCGTCTGTATCTTCAGACGGCCTTTTGTGTGAATTTATTTTAAACAATATTGGATTTATCTTATAATAATAATATCGGGCGTGAATATTTACTCTACAATAGACATAACATTGGACATGCATATTGCCATATAAATAAAAAATCATTGTCCAGCCGATTAACGACACGAAGGCACCCCCTATTCGGTCTGCCTCAGACTGCGGCCTCTGTTTTTGCCTGCATCGCAAGCCAAAATAGCTCAAACACAATAACAAAACCTCAGGCCCAACCCATTTGGTTGACGCAGTCGAAATATTCATGGGATATCAATGAGCAAACAAGAAAAATTTTTCGACGTATATGTTTCTTATCCGCCGAACACGGATAAGGAGCGCATCCATGCCTGCCTGTATGACAACCTGCCCGAAAACGAAGCCGAGAGCCTGATTCAAGCCTTGGCAGAACGTCCGCAAGCCATTGTGGCCGAAAAATGCACGCAAGACGAGCGCGAAAATGCGCAGCATTACTTCAGCTATTTGGGTTTGGACGTCATTGTCCGTCAGGCCATGGAATTAGAGGCGCTCGAAGAAGAACCCGTATCGGCAGTCAATATCCCCGACCCTATCCAATGCCCCGTCTGCATGACGATTATTGACGAACTCGATGCACAGGAATGTAAGACCTGCCACTTTGATTTGACAGAAAAAAATGAGCTGGCCATTCAGCGCAAGCGCATTGAATGGCAGGAAAAAATCTCTTTCGAGCATAAAAAACAAACCGAAATTGCCCACAAGCTCAAATATGAACGCGAGCAGGAAGAGAAAAAACTGCGCAAAAAAATCCGCGCCGAATTAGAATCCCAACTACGCGAAGAGTTAGGTCAAAATCCTGAGCTGGCAGCACTTGCAGCGAGGAAGAAAACACAGTTTCTGCTTACAATGGCCATCGTATTCGCCGTTTTGAGCCTGCTTGCTCTCGGCTATATCGCTGCAAAATTCTTCTAAACTGATTTCAAAACTTAAGGCCGTCTGAAAAACAGATTTTCAGACGGCCTTTTATATTTATATTGATTGCATTATTCCAATCAAGCCTCTTGCACATCCACATCCACCGACCATCGGATTTTGCCGTCGCGGTTTTGCTGCAACACCTGCACCCACAAACTCACGGCGCGGTGCAAATCTTGTCGGGATGTCGATTCGAGGAAAATTTGCGCACGTTCGCGTTCGGCAAGGCGCACCATCAGCATGGGGGCGGCGCCGAACTGGGAGACGCTTTCGGGTAAAAGCGGGGCGAGGGTTTCTTTGGCGGCGTTGAGAAATTCCATCGCATCGGCAACGCGCGGCGCGTCGGCGCGGATGGCCGTCTGAAAACCGAGGGGCGGCATGGCAAACATTTGCCGCTCATTCAATTCGTTTTCGGCAAACACGGCGTAGTCCTGCGCTTTGACGGCGGCGAAAACGGGATGTTCGGGCAGTTGGGTCTGTATCAACACCTTGCCGGGTTTGTCGGCGCGCCCCGCCCTGCCGGACACTTGCATCAGCTCGGCGAACAGCCTTTCCGGCGCGCGAAAGTCCGCGCTGTACAGACTGCCGTCAGCATTCAACACGATAACGAGGTTGAGCCGCGCGAAATCATGGCCTTTGGCGAGCATCTGCGTACCGACCAGAATGTCGATTTCGTTGTCGGCGATGCGGCGGTACAAATCCGCCCAGTCGTTTTTGTGCGCCGTGCTGTCCCTGTCGACGCGGACGACGGCGGCCTTGGGCAGGAAGGCGCGCAGGGTTTCTTCGACGCGCTGCGTGCCGTGACCGACAGCGGTCAGGTCTTGGTTGCCGCAGTCGGGGCATTTGAACGGGATGGGTTCGCGGTGGTCGCAGTGGTGGCAGCGCAGTTGGCGGGCGCGTTGGTGCAGCACCATTTTGGCGGAGCAGTTCGGGCAGCCGAAGGTATGGCCGCAGTCGCCGCAAAACAGCGCGGGTGCGAAGCCGCGCCGGTTGAGGTACACCAGCGACATGCCGCCCGCTTCAAAATTCTGTTTCAAAAGCTGCAAGGCTTGCGGCGAGAAGCCGTTGTCGAGTTTCAGACGGCCTACATTAAGTATTTCCACTTGCGGCAGTTGCGCGGCGGTATGGGCGCGTTCGGTCAGTTGCAGCAGGCGGTACGCGCCGCTTTGCGCTTTGTGCCAGCTCTCCAAGCTGGGCGTGGCGCTGCCCAACACGACGGGGCAGCCGCTCTGCTTCGCCCGCCACACCGCCAAATCGCGGGCGTGGTAGCGCAATTCGTTGTCTTGTTTGAACGAGCCGTCGTGTTCCTCATCGACCACAATCAGCCCGACATCATCCATCGGCGTGAACACCGCCAGCCGCGTACCGATGACCAGCTTCGCCTGCCCCAACATGGCGCGCAGATAATCCTGCGTGCGCCTGCCTGCCGCCATCTGGCTGTGCAACACGGCGGTCGGCACATCGGCAAAACGGTTTTCCACCCGCTTCAAAAGCTGCGGCGTGAGGTTGATTTCAGGCAACAGAAACAACACCTGCCGCCCCTGCGCCAACACTTTCGCCATCGCATCGAAATACACCTCGGTCTTGCCGCTGCCGGTAATACCGTACAGCAGAAACGGCTGAAATTTGCCAAAGGCCGTCTGAATTTCATCGGAAGCCTTCTGTTGGTCGGCATTCAACACAAATTTAGAGTGCGAAGCCTGCCCGTGGTACGGCCTCAATATAGACTTTGCCGCTTCCGTCGTTTCAATCCAGCCCTGTTCCGCCCAATCTTCAATTAATTTCGCCGCCTGCGCGTTCACCTGCTTCAACGCCGCCATCGTCATTCCGCCCGACAGCAGCGCGTCCCACAAAGCCACTTTTTTGTTGAACCGAGCCGGCGGCGGCGTTTGCACCCTGCCCACTTCGTTCAAAGCATAAAACAACGGCGGCTGCGGCATTTCCACCGCGCGCGTTTCCTTCAAACCCTGCGGCAATGCAGCAAATACAGCCTGCCCCGTCGGATAGTGGTAATAACGCGACGTAAACGCCAACAAATCACGCCAGCTTTGAGGCAACGGCTTTTCTTCCACAAAGGCCGTCTGAACGCTCAAAATCCGCGCCGTATCCATATCGGGCGCAATATCCGTTTCCCACACAATCCCGACAACGGTTTTATTGCGGAAAGGCACGAGCACCCGCGTTCCCGGAGGAAGCGGCTCGGAATGGGAATAAGTCAAAAGGCCGTCTGAAAGCGGCACGTTCACAGCGATGCGGTGGTAAATCATACAAACAATCAAATCATTTTTTCGTATTTTAACAGCCGAAAGCTATTTTCAGACGATAATTTGAGCCTGAGCACAATGCAGACATGACAGAGGTTTGATACAATGCCTTACTTTTAACACACGCAAGTCTCTCGCATGAAAACCAAGTTAATCAAAATCTTAACACCGTTTGCCGTCCTTCCTTTGTTGGCATGCGGTCAACCTGCCGTATCCAACGCCAACGCCGCGCCTGCGCCGGCTGCCAAAGCGGAAGCGCCTGCCGACAAATCCGTTGCCGCTTCTTTGAAAGCGCGTCTGGAAAAAGTCTATGCCGCCCAAGATTTGAAAGTTTTGAGCGTCAGTGAAACACCGATTAAAGGCATTTACGAAGTTGTCGTCAGCGGCAAACAAATCATCTATACCGATGCCAAAGGCGACTATATGCTCGTCGGCGACCTCATCAACGTCAACACGCGCCAAAGCCTGACTGAAGAACGCGCCGCCGATTTGAACAAAATCGACTTCGCTTCCCTGCCTTTGGACAAAGCCATCAAAGAAGTGCGCGGCAACGGCAAACTGAAAGTCGCCGTTTTCTCCGATCCGGACTGCCCGTTCTGCAAACGCTTGGAGCATGAATTTGAAAAAATGACCGACATCACGATTTATACCTTCATGATGCCGATTCCGAGCCTGCACCCTGATGCTGCGCGCAAAGCCGAGCTGTTGTGGTGCCAACCTAATCCGACCCAGGCATGGACCGACTGGATGCGCAAAGGCAAACTCCCAAGCGGCAAAGCAAACTGCGAAAACCCTGTTGCGGAAACCACTTCATTGGGCGAACAATTCGGCTTCAACGGCACGCCGACCCTGGTCTTCCCTAACGGCCGCAGCCAAAGCGGTTACAGCCCTATGCCCCACCTCAAAGAAGTCATCGAGAAAAACCAGTAATACAGGGTTTAATCTCCATCAAGGACGCTTTACGCGTCCTTTTTTCATTTCGCCCTGCCATCAATTGCTTTCAGACGGCCTCAAACAGACAAATACAAAAAAGGACGTGTTCGCCACGTCCTTTTTCCCTTTACCTTACAGGTAGAATTTCTCAACCACTTTCAGGTTTTCGTCCAATTTGTACACCAGCGGCTGGCCGGTCGGGATTTCCAAGCCCATGATGTCTTCGTCGGAAATGCCTTCGATGTGTTTGGCCAACGCGCGCAGGGAGTTGCCGTGTGCCGCAACCAAAACACGTTTGCCGCTCAGGATGGCCGGAGCGATTTGGTCTTCCCAGAAAGGCAGGACGCGCTCGAGGGTAACTTTGAGGTTTTCGCCATCGGGAATAACATCGCTAGGCAGGTTGGCATAGCGGCGGTCGTTGTGGGCGGAATGCGGGTCTTTAGGATCAAGCAGCGGAGGCAGGGTGTCGTAGCTGCGGCGCCAAATGTGGACTTGCTCGTCGCCGTATTTTTCTGCGGTTTGTTTTTTATCCAAGCCTTGCAGCTGGCCGTAGTGGCGCTCGTTCAAACGCCATGATTTGATTTGTGGAACAAACAGTTGGTCGGATTCTTCCAAAACGATGTTACAGGTTTTGATGGCGCGGGTCAGAACGGAAGTAAAGGCGATGTCGAATTCATAGCCTTTTTCTTTCAGCTTTTTACCTGCTGCGGCGGCTTCTGCCAAACCTTGTTCGCTCAGCTTGACGTCGCGCCAGCCGGTGAAAAGGTTTTTCGCGTTCCATTCGCTTTGTCCGTGACGGATGAATACTAATTCCATGATAGTTTGCTCCAATGAAGTTTGGGAAAAGGTATTTATAGCACACTTTGCCGCCGCGCTGATAACGTCGGCGGCTTCTTTTGATATGTTGCAAGTTTGCTTCTAGTCTTCAGACGGCCTTGTCGGAAGGTAAACGTCAAAACGCGTGCTTTTGCCTGTGTATTGATAAGCAGGTTTGCGCCCGTCGAGAAACTCTCCCAAGCGCGGGCGTTTGACGACAATGCGTTTTTTGGCGGTATTCAATGCAGTATCCAATAACTCAGCTTCGTCTTGTGCCGCGCCGACCAAGTCGTGGAAATAGGCCATTTCTTTTTTCACGGCGGCGGTTTTGCGGCGTTCCGGGTACATCGGGTCGAGGTACACCACATCGGGCCTGCCGTTTTGCGCAGATAATTCCTTCATCAAATCAACGGCATTGCCAAAGTGCAAAGTAATTCGCCGGGTAATCTCCCGCGTTTCTTCACTTTGCCCCGCCCTATTGAGGCCGTCTGAAAGTAGACAGGCAACCGCAGGATTTTGTTCAAAAGTGTGTACATTCAAACCCAACGAGGCAAGCACGAAGCTGTCGCGCCCCAGTCCGCCGGTAGCGTCCCAGACAGTCGGTTGTGCAGTGTGGTTGACGGCTTTGGCAATCAGCTCGCCGCCGCCTTTTGTGCGCCGATAATGGGCGGCACCGCCATCAAAATCAACGCGGACACGGCCTTTTTCACCGGCGCGGCACAAACTGATACCGCTTTCGTCAGCAATAAGGAAACTGCCTGCTTCAGGCTGCCTGTCGATAACGGTCAACCCAAAAGGCGCGGCAAGGCTGCGAAGTTCGGCAGATGCGGTTTCGTCAAAATAAATCTTGTACATAAGGCTTATGTTTCAGACGGCCTTGAAAACTTGGGCCGTCTGAACGTTTTAATTGATGTCCAAGCGTTCCATGCGGTAGCGCATGGAGCGGAAGCTGATGCCCAAAAGTTTGGCGGCTTGGGTACGGTTGTAACGGGTTTGCTGCAAGGCCTGCTCGATGATGCTGCGTTCCACTTGGTCGAGGTAATCCTGTATCTGCATGGTGCGCGGATCAAACGGCGGAATGGGGCTGTGATTGAGCGTGGTTTCGCGCGCGTCAGGTTCGGCAATATCGTCAAAGGAGAGGCTGCTGCGATCGGCCTTGGCCTGCGGGGCGTTTTGAATCTGCAAGTCGTCCACTTGTATCACTTGGCCGACCGTCAGTGCAACGGCGCGTTCGAGGATATTCTCCAGCTCGCGGAAGTTGCCGGGGTAGCTGTAATGCAGCAGGGCTTCTTGGGCTTTGGGGCTGAGTTTGTAGGTTTGATTGCCGTGGCGGTGTTTGTACAGCAAATACAGAATCAGCGCGCCCAAGTCTTCGCGCATTTCGCGTAAAGGCGGCATGTGCAGGGAGACAACGTTGAGGCGGTAATACAAGTCCTGGCGGAATGCGCCGCTTTCAACCAAGACTTCGAGGTTTTTATGGGTTGCACAAATAATGCGTACGTCCACAAAGGTTTCCCGCGCATCGCCGATACGGCGCACGGCTTTTTCTTGGATGGCGCGCAGGAGTTTGACCTGCATAGCAAGCGGTAAATCAGCAACTTCGTCGAGGAACAATGTGCCGCCGTCGGCGTGTTGGAAAAAGCCGAGACGGTCTTGATCCGCGCCGGTAAAGCTGCCTTTTTTGTAGCCGAAAAATTCGCTTTCCATCAGGTTTTCAGGAATCGCGCCGCAGTTGACGGCAATAAACGGTTTGTCGGCGCGGTCGGACAGCTCGTGAATCGTGCGTGCCGCCTGCTCTTTACCGGTACCGGATTCGCCGGAAATATAAACGGGAACAAGGCTGCGGGCCAATCTGCGAATCAGGTGGCGTACTTCGACCATTTGCGGCGAAGTACCCAACAGGCGCGGCATATCGTCGTCGCCTTTCAGGATAGGCTCTTCTTGCAAAGCAGGATTGATGTTGCCGGTTGAAAACCGCTCTTTTAAGGAATTGAGCCCTTCCGGAACGGTCAAAGGCCGGTTAAATTCGCTCTGCACGCTCTTAGGAGGCGTAACAACAGGCTTGACCGGCTGGGGTTCGGGTTTATACAGGGCGGCAGAAACAGGCGCAGGCTGAGATTTGACTTTTTCAGACGGCGTGGGTTCATTGGTATTGTCTGAAACCGATACGGCCGATTTCACCAATGAACGCAGTTGCGACAGCGTAATCGGTTTTTGCAGATAGTCAAACGCCCCTGCTTTCAAGGCTTCAACGGCTTGGTCGGCATTGCCGAAAGCCGTAATCACGGCAACGGGCGTGTCGAGCATCAACTCGTCAATGTATTGGACCACCTCGAGGCCGGAGCCGTCGGGCATACGCATATCGGTCAACACCAGCGAATAATCGTTGTTGTCCAGCTTGTCTTTGGCTTCTTCAACACCAGCCGCCGTATCGACGCGCAGACCCATTTTCATCAGGGTCATTTCCATCAGATCGCGGATGTCTGCCTCGTCATCGACAACCAAAACCGGCTCTTGCAATTTATTCATCCTGCGCTTGCTCCTTCGGTAAAATCAATTCAAACCCGTTCATTTCAGGGTGATAATGCAGCTGTCCCATATTGGCGTGTGCCAACTCGCGTGCGACGTAAAGCCCCAAGCCGGTACCTTGTTTTTCGGTGGTGTAAAACGGCTCGAACAGATGGTTTCGTACATCCGGCGGCACGCCTTTGCCGTTGTCCGCCACGACGATGGAAATATGCATCCTGCCGCTTGGACGGATAAGGACGGTAATGGCATTTTCGTCCTGACGACTGTGTCGCCAAGCATTGTTGCACAAGTTCCACATCACTTGCTGCAAGTGCATGGGGTCGACCAATACGGTCAGGTTGTTGCCGTCCATATTCATGCGCAGACAGCCGATGGCATCGGGATTGTTCAAGGTAAATTCCTGCTTGAACTCCAACCAGAATTTCATCAGATTAATCGGCTGGCGGCTGATGTTGTCGCGTTTGTTAATCAGGGATACGTCTTCCAACATCTTGTCGATGCGTTGGATATTGCTGTCGATGATGTTGTAGAGCTTGGCCTTGAGCGGATCTGCCTCGTCGCCTTCCTGCAACAAATCGCTGGCATGGCGGATGGCGGACATCGGGTTGCGGATTTCGTGGGCAAGGTTGGCAGTCAACTGTCCGAGCGAAGTCAGCTTGGTGGACATGGCTTCCGCAGCCACTTCACGCAATGAACGGACGTACAGCATCAGCAGCTCGGTTTGCTCCTGAATCAGCGGTACGGCTCGAACGTGCATGGCGTGTTGGAAAATATGGATATCGGTTTCAAAAGGTTTGTCGGGTTGGCGCTGCCAGCGGGCCACCAGTTCGCCAAACACGATTTCCTGCTGATCGATAATCAGGCTGGGAAAATAGATTTTTGCCTGTTTGTTAAACAGCCACACGCGCTGGGTCGCATCAATCACCACCACCGCTTCCTGTACTCGGTTCAAAACCAAATGGTTCAAGCCGCTGATACGGCGGTAGGCCAATTGATGGCGGCTGGCGGACTCTGTGGCCTGTTCGAGATAACGGGCGGCAAACGAGGTCAGCATCGCCACCAGATAGCTGGCGCCGATCAGCATTAAAGAATTCGCCACTGATTTTGCGTCCCAATTAAACGAATCGAAACGCATACTGCCGTCTAAAAACAGGTTCAAAATAAACAGCATTGCCGTATAGCCTGCGTACAGCATGGGGTAATGGCCATAACTGAGCAGACACGACGTAGCGACAAACGGCAAAACCAAAATCCCGAAACCGGAAGCCGTACCGCCGGAGATATACACTAAAACCATGATCATGGTGATGTCGACCACGGCGCTGGCGTTGGGCAAATCCAAGGATTGCCACTGCCAGCCCGGGCGGAGTACGGAGAGCATAATCAGGAAGAAATACAGCGTTATCCAGATATAAAACTCAACCGCCGGCAACGAAACGCCAATCAAATTGCCGCCCGTATAGCTGCCGAAAGCGTGCAAAACCAAAAGCGGCAAGACGATGGCTATTCGGGCGATGTTGATGACGCCGGGAATCCGCTCCCTCAGATTACCCAGCTCTTGAAGATTGGCTCTGTTCATAAGTGAACCTTTTTTATTTTCATGCAATGTCGTAGTAAATTTAATTTATTTGAATATATTGGTTTTTGCCTTAAGACAAACTTTTCAGACGGCCTGATATTTCCAATACTTTGCCTTTTTTACCGCGCTTGCCGTCAATATCAGCAATCCGCAGTTTTTCCTGATGCTCGGCGCCGCGCCGGCCGACCGATACAACGGTAAACTCAGGAGAGGTCGTTACCATAACGTGTTCCAAAAATGCGCCGTCGGTCAGCGACATCAACTGCAAACCGCGCCCTTTGGGCATGACTTTGAGTTCGCCGATGGAAAACGCCAAGAGACGGTGGTCGCTGCTGGCCAGTACGATTTTGCAGTCGGGATTGATGAGCGAAGAAGCATAGACGGCAACCGGAGGCAGGACGGTTTCACTGCTGTCCACGGTCATCACTACTTTGCCTGCTTTCACGCGTCCGACCATATCGGCCAACTTGGTAATAAAGCCGTAGCCGCCGCTGCCTGAGAGCAGGTAGTGCTGTTCGGGCTGGCCGGTGAGCATGGCGACGGGTTTCGCGCCGTTTTGCAACTCGATTAAGGATGAAACCGGCACGCCGTCGCCGCGTCCGCCTGGAATTTCGGCGGCATCGAGCGTGTAGGTTCTGCCCAATGAATCGAGGATAACAACGGGTAAGACGGTGCGGCCTTCAAGGGTTTGTTTGAGGCGGTCGCCTTCTTTGAACGCGGTTTGGCTCAAATCGAGATTATGTCCGGCACGGCTGCGTATCCAGCCTTTTTCCGACAGAATCAGCGTGATGGGTTCGTCGGCGGTGGTTTGCGTCAGCACGGCGCGTCCGGCTTCTTCCACCAGCGTGCGGCGCGCGTCGCCGAACTGCTTCATGTCCGCCTGCATCTCTTTGATAATCAGCTTGCGTTTTTCGTTTTCGTCGCCCAAAAGGATATTCAGACGACCTTGTTCTTCGCGCAATTCGTTCAATTCTTTTTCGAGTTTGAAACCTTCCAAACGCGCCAACTGGCGCAGGCGGATTTCCAAAATGTCTTCGGCTTGGATTTCGGTCAGCCCGAACGCCGCCATCAAATCGGCTTTCGGGTCGTCTGATTCGCGGATAACTTTAATTACTTCGTCGATGTGCAGAAAGACTTTCAGACGGCCTTCGAGGATGTGCAACCGTTTTTCCACTTGGTTCAAACGGAATTTCAGACGGCGTGTTACGGTTACGACGCGGAAATCCAGCCATTCCTGCAAAATCGTTTTCAGGTTTTTCTGCGCGGGTCGGTTGTCCAGCCCCATCATCACCAAGTTCATGGACACATTGCCTTCCAGCGAAGTTTGCGCCATCAGCGTATTGATGAAGGTATCCGTATCGATGCGGCTGGATTTTGGTTCGAACACCAAGCGCACGGGATGTTCGCCATCGGACTCGTCGCGCACGCGGTCGATTAAATCCAACATCAGCTTTTTGGTGTTGAGCTGGTCTTGGTTGAGCTGCTTTTTACCCGCTTTCGGTTTCGGGTTGGTTTGTTCTTCGATTTCGGCAAGGATTTTGGCAGAATTGGCGTTCGGCGGCAGCTCGGTTACGATGACGCGCCATTGCCCGCGCGCCAGTTTCTCGATTTCGTAACGCGCACGCACGCGCACGCTGCCTTTGCCGGTTTCGTAAATCCGGCGCAATTCGTCCGCCGGCGTGATGATTTGACCGCCTCCGGCAAAATCGGGCGCGGGAATATATTGCATCAGGTCGGCGGTTTCCAGCGTCGGTTTTTTCAAGAGCGCAATCGCCGCCTGCGTGACTTCGTTCAAATTGTGCGACGGAATTTCGGTCGCCATGCCCACCGCGATACCAGACGCGCCGTTGAGCAACACCATGGGCAGGCGGGCGGGCAGGTGCAACGGTTCGTCAAACGCGCCGTCGTAGTTCGGCACGAAATCCACCGTCCCCTGATTGATTTCGGATAACAGCAATTCCGCAATCGGCGTCAGCCGCGCTTCGGTATAACGCATCGCCGCCGCCCCGTCGCCGTCGCGCGAACCGAAGTTGCCGATGCCGTCGATTAAGGGATAGCGCAAGGTAAAATCCTGCGCCATCCGCACCATCGCCTCATAGGCGGAACTGTCGCCGTGCGGATGGTATTTACCCAAAATCTCGCCGACCACGCGCGCCGACTTCACCGGCTTCGCGCCCGCCATCAAACCCATATCGCGCATGGCAAACAAAATACGCCGTTGTACGGGCTTTTGGCCGTCTGAAACTTCAGGCAGCGCGCGGCCTTTGACCACGCTCATGGCGTATTCGAGATAGGCGCGTTCGGCGTATTGACCTAACAGCAGGTAGTCTTCGCCGACGGGGGATGGACTGGGAGCGGAAATGTGTTCTGTCATCAGGATGGTAAAACGAAATTAATTAAAGAAGGATATTGTAAAGCAAAATCGGCAGTCATAGCCAATTTGAGTGATGAACGGTAGCTCGGCGTCAATAAGGCTTACCGAATCAAGTCGGCAAATATGATTTGTTTCGACCAAAAAGGCCGTCTGAAACCCTTTCATGTTTCAGACGGCCTTTTCATTTTGGTTTTAAATCAAAACTTCGTTATTCTGCAGTAGCCGGTTTGGCCGCAGTTTTAATGGTTAAGGTCAACGCAGCGGCGATAGCCAGGGAAACACCGGCAAAAGTCATCGCGTTGGCAGGGTTTGAACCCAAGAAAGTTCTGTACACCCAGCCGAAAGATACAGTTTCAATCAGCATTGGAATCACAATCATCATGTTCACAATACCCATGTACACGCCGTAACGTTCTTTAGGGATAGAGCCGACCACAATCATAAACGGCACGCCCATCATACTTGCCCAACCGACACCAAAACCAATCATCGGCGCAAACATCAGGTATTTGTTGCCGATGTGCGGAATGGTGAGCAAGGCCAGCGCGGCAAGGGTTACGGCAAAGGCGTGAACATATTTGGCGGCGTATTTGCGCGCCATCCACATCAGGCCGAAGGCGGAGATAAAGGTTACCACGTTGTAGAAACCGTTTACCAGGCCGGTCCACGCAACCGCTTGGCTATACGCTTCGGTATTCTCAACGGTCGAGTCCCAAACGGATTGGACGATACTGTGGGAAATATATTGCCAGTAGATGAAGAGCGCGTACCATTGGAAGAGATACACCAAAGCCAGTTGCCACAAGGCTGTCGGCATTTCGCGCACGGCAACGACAATATCTTTAACAGCATGGGCCGGACCGCTCGGCTGGGCTTTAATGGCCGCCATTTCCTCAGGGCTGGGCTCGCGTTCGGCCGTTGATAAAACGGTAACCAAAACCGAACCGATGGAGCAGACCGCACCAATATAAAACGAACCGAATACCCAATACGGAATGCCCGCTTCGGAAGTTTGTTGCAACCAGCCAATTTGTTGGAAGATATAGAGGGAAACGTTGGCCAGGGTAATACCCAAACCGGTAAACACGGACTGCATCAAGAAACCGGTGGATTGCTGGTGTTCAGGAACGGTATCGGCAATAAAGGCACGGAAAGGTTCCATTGCCGTGTTGTTGCTAATGTCCAAGAGCCACAGCAGCAATACGGCCACCCACAAGGCGGTAACGTGCGGATAAATAAAGAGGCAGAGGCTGCAACCGATGGCGCCGATCAAGAAATACGGACGGCGGCGGCCCAATCCCGGCACCCAAGTGCGGTCACTCATCGCACCAATCATCGGCTGCACCAGCAAACCGGTAATCGGGCCTGCCATATTCAGAATCGGCAATTGGCTCGGGTCGGCATGAAGGAAGCTGAAAATCGGGTTAATCGCAGTCTGCTGCAACCCGAAGCTGTATTGAATGCCGAAGAAACCGAAGTTCATCAGCATAATCTGGCGAAGTGTCATCGCCACTTGTGGGGAGATTTTCATAGGAAGGCTACTCCTGGATAATAAACTATGGAAACAACAAACTCCAATTTCAGCGGTATGACGCTCTTATTGTATTGGGCCGCCTTTTTAATGAGGCAACCCTGTTTTCAGACGGCCTTTATTTTGACCGTTTATATAATCTTGTTTTGATGTGTGTTTGTGTTGTTTGAAGCTTATTTTTAGGCCGTCTGAAACTATTTATTCATTACAGACTGACGCCAGATGGTTTCCCCAACGACCTTGACGGGCTGAGCCGTACCGGCCGGATGTTCGATGTATTGGAACAGCAAATCCGCCGCCATTTCGCCCATGCGCAGATAAGGCAGCTCGGTGCTGGTCAACGGCGGAAACAGCGTTTCCGCAATCGCGCTGTGGTTATCGTAGCCGGCAACGGAGACTTGCTCGGGAACCCGCACGCAGCGCGTCCTCAAAATCCCGTACACGCGCACTGCCATTTCATCGTTGCCGCAGCAAATTACCGTCGGCGGAAGCGGCAAAGACAGCAGCTTCAAAATAGCCGAAATCAAAGACCCGCTGTCATTGCTGAAGTCAGGATAACCAGTTTGCACCAAATCAGGATCGAAGACAATATCCGCATCCGCCAAAGCCCGGCGGTATCCGGCCAATCTCAATCTCGTTGCTTCTACACCCGGCTGCAAAGTCACATAAGCAATCCGTTTGTGTCCGCTTTGGATAATCCGGCGCACCAAGCCATACTGCCCTGCTTCGTCGTCCGGCAAAACCGACGGCGTACCTGCCAAATCAAAGCAGTTGACCAACACCATCGGGCAGCGGTTGGGCACTTCCGGCAACAATACTTCCTGATGGAAACCGGCGACATATAAAATCCCCTCGGCACGGTGTTCCATAAAGGTACGGATCAGCGGCTCCATCTGACCGGGCTGACTCGGCTTGTTGTCGATGTCGGCAATCATCAAAATCTTGCCTTGTGCGCGAATCCGCTGCTGAATGCCCTTAATCAAGAACATATCTGGAATGCCGTGTCCGCCCGTATTCTCGCCCGTCCGCGAAATGGCGCCGGTAATCAGGCCGACCAAGCCGGAACGGTGGGACCGCATAATCCGCGCCGCAGAAGACGGGATATAGCCCAAAGCGGCAATCGCTGTTTCTACTTTGGAACGGGTTTTATCGCTGACCGGCGCATCGCCGTTAATCACCCGGCTGACCGTCTTGGGAGACACTCCGGCATAAGCAGCGACATCATAAATTGTAGCCATCTTACGAACTCGCCCCGACAGGATTTCAATAATGTTACATAGGATAACACAGCAGACATCGGTGTCATACCCCTTTTTTTACAGAAACTTGATGATAATCAATCATTTCTTTTTCATTTTGCATACATTTCTTAAATAAAACCACCCCCGCCACCTCCCAAAACCTGTTCAAATTTGTTAAACTACAAGCCACTACAAAAAAGCAGGAAATACCTATCTATCCTGCTTATTTTACCGTTACATACTAAGGAAACGAGATGACCGCATACTCAGACGCATGGCAGGCCTTGGAAGCCCATCATGCCGATACGCAACACGTTACCCTGCGCGAACGTTTCGCTGCAGATGCCGAACGTTTCAACAATATGCACGAAATTCTGCACGGTTTGTTATTTGATTACAGCAAAAACCGTCTGGATGAAAATACCCTTGATTTATTGTGCCGACTGGCCGAAGCAGCCGATTTGCCACAATATATGCAGGCCATGCTCAACGGCGAAAAAATCAACACCAGCGAACACCGCGCCGTCCTCCACACCGCCCTGCGCCTGCCGGCCAATGCCCAACCCATTTACGTCGACGGCGAAAACATCGTGTCCAAAGTTCATCACGAACTCAACCGTACCCTCGAATTCGCACGCCAACTCCTAGACGGCACCCACGCAGGCATTACCGGCAAACCCATTACCGACTTGGTTCACATCGGCATCGGCGGCTCCGATTTAGGCCCGCGCATGGCCACACAGGCGCTGCAGCCTTATTGGCAAAACATCCGCGTCCACTTTGTCAGCAACTCCGATGATGCCGACTTGACCCAAACCCTTCTCGGCCTCAACCCCGAGACCACCGTATTCAGCATTGCCAGCAAATCGTTCCGCACACCAGAGACCCTGCTCAATGCCTACGCCGCGCGTACTTGGTACCGCGATGCAGGTTTGCCCGATTCCGGCATCTACCGACACTTCTGCGCCATTTCCGCCGATGTGGCCGCAGCCCAAAACTTCGGTATCTCCCCCGACAAAGTCTTCGCCATGTCCGACTGGGTCGGCGGCCGCTATTCCGTCTGGTCGCCCATCGGCCTGCCGCTGATGGTTGCCGTCGGCGAAAAAGCGTTCCGCAAAATGCTGGCCGGCGCACACGCGATGGACACCCATTTCTTCGAGACCCCGTTCCGCCGCAACATTCCCGTCCTGATGGCGCTCATCAACGTTTGGTACAACAACTTCCAACATTCAGACGGCCAAACCGTTGTCCCATACAGCCACAACATGCGCCTCTTCACCCCGTGGCTCAACCAGCTCGATATGGAAAGCCTCGGCAAACAGCGTACTTCAGACGGCCAACCCGTTTCCTGCACCACCGGCGGCATTGTCTTCGGCGACGAAGGCGTCAACTGCCAACACGCCTACTTCCAGCTTCTGCACCAAGGCACGCGTCTGATTCCCGTCGATTTCATCGTCCCCATGACCACAATCTACGGCAACCACCGCCAACACCGCTTTACCGTTGCCAATGCCTTCGCCCAAGCCGAAGCGCTGATGAAAGGCAAAACCCTAGACGAAGTGCAAATCGAATTGGCCGCCCTACCCCAAGACGAACGCGACCGACTTGCGCCGCAGAAAGAGTTTCCCGGCAACCGCCCGAGCAACAGCCTGCTCATCGACAGCCTGACACCTTTCAACCTCGGCATGCTGATGGCGGCTTACGAACACCGCACCTTCGTTCAAGGCGTAATTTGGCGTATCAACCCCTTCGACCAATGGGGCGTGGAATACGGTAAAGAACTGGCCAAAACCATCGAACCCGAACTCGAACGCGGTACGCCGGCACACGACAGCTCTACCAACGGTCTGATTGCCTTCTACCGCAACTGCAACGCAGCATCGAAGGCCGTCTGAAAATAAAATATCCGTAAGACAAACACTCTGCCTGTCTTACGGACATTTCAAAACCTGATTGGCTTGTTCCAACAAAAGGCCGTCTGAAACTTAATTTGCTAAAGTTTCAGACGGCCTCTCATTATTCGATAAAGATAACAGAAGTTCATTCGCCATCTCCCCCATCTTTGCTACAATATCCCTTTTCTTTTTTATTGATTTCACTATGACAACCGCACCCCAATCCGGCACTTGGCGCAAGATTTTCTCGCGCAGTATGCTGATTTGTATCTTTACAGGCTTCACTTCGGGGCTGCCGCTTTATTTTCTGATCAACCTGATTCCGGCATGGTTGCGCAGCGAACACGTCGATTTGAAAACCATCGGCCTGATGGCACTTATCGGGCTGCCTTTCACTTGGAAATTTATTTGGTCGCCCGTCATTGATTTGGTCAGATTACCTTTTTTAGGACGGCGGCGCGGTTGGATGCTGGTTACGCAAATTGGTTTGCTGCTGACCTTGCTCATTTACGCCTTCCTAAATCCTGCTCAGCATTTATATGTAATTATGGGCTTATCGTTGGTGGTCGCCTTTTTTTCTGCCAGCCAAGACATTGTATTGGATGCATTTCGCCGCGAAATTTTGTCAGATGAAGAATTAGGCTTAGGCAACTCTATCCACGTCAACGCCTACCGTATCGCCGCTTTGGTACCCGGCTCGCTCAGCTTGATTTTGGCCGACTTGATGCCTTGGCACAACGTATTCATCATTACTGCACTATTTATGCTGCCCGGCCTGCTGATGACTTTGTTCTTAGCCAAAGAACCCGATATTCCGCCAACTGTTCCCCGCACCTTTGCCCAAACGGTTTCCGACCCTTTCAGTGAGTTCTTCTCCCGCAAAGGCATCAAACAAGCCATATTGGTATTGCTGTTTATCTTCCTCTACAAACTGGGCGACAGTATGGCGACTTCCCTGGCAACGCCGTTTTATCTGGACATGGGCTTCAGCAAAACCGACATCGGCCTGATTGCCAAAAATGCCGGTTTATGGCCTGCCGTCATTGCCGGTATCGCCGGTGGCATTTGGATGTTGAAACTCGGTATCAACAGGGCTTTGTGGGTTTTCGGCGTGGCGCAATGGGTTACTATTCTAGGCTTTGCCTGGCTGGCGGGTTTCGGTAAATTTGAAACCATTACCCTGACGGAACAAATGATGCTTGCCGCCGTGATTGGTGCGGAAGCGGCAGGCGTAGGCTTGGGTACGGCGGCATTTGTCGCCTATATGGCCCGTGAAACCAATCCTGCTTTCACGGCCACACAATTGGCCCTCTTTACCAGCCTGTCAGCCGTTCCCCGTACATTTATCAATGCTTCGGCAGGCTATCTGATTGAAGCGATGGGTTACTTCAATTTCTACTGGCTGTGTTTTGCCCTGGGCATACCCGGCATGTTGCTGCTGTTTAAAGTGGCACCATGGAACGGCGACAAAGCGAATACCCGTTTGCAAGGCTAAATCTCCTTAACAAACAAAAGGCCGTCTGAATGTTCAGACGGCCTTTATCATACAAACATTTTATTCTGCTTCAGGTTTGACAGTGCTGCGGACATCGCCTCTTTTTTCTTTATGTTTCAAAACAGCGCGGTCGAGTTTGTCCATCAAAACATCAATCGCAGCGTACATATCCTGTTCAATCGCTTCAACGTGCAAATCTTTGCCTGCCAAATGCACATCGGCTTCGGCTTTTTGGCTGACTTTTTCCACCGAGAGCGTGATGGTCACGGAAATGATGTTGTCGGCGTGGCGGCTGATTCGTGCCAACTTGTCGGAAACGTAGTTTTTGATGGCTTCGGTAACATCAAAATTCAGACCGGTGATTTTCAGATTCATGATACAGCTCCTTCGGTTGGTTAGTCCGTCAAAACGGATCGGAATATATCTACTCGGTAAATTTTCGTTTGTGTGCCGGTGGGATGTCTAATGATTCTCTATATTTAGCCACTGTACGTCTGGCGATTTCAATGCCGCGTTGTTTTAATAATTTGACGAGGGCCTCGTCCGAATAAGGTTTGCTGCTGTCTTCGCTTTCAATCAGCTGGCTCAAGACAGCTTTGATTGCGCCTTGGCTGAACCCTTCGCCCTCATCGTCGGCATTGACTGCCTGTGTGAAGAAATAGCGTAACGCAAACAGGCCGCGCGGGCAAGACAAATATTTCTGGTTGGCGGCGCGCGAAATGGTGCTTTCCGCCAAACCCAATTCGGCGGCGGCATCTTTCATCAGCATGGGCGACAGGCCGATTTCGCCGAAGATGAAAAAATCTTCCTGATTTTTGACAATATACTCGGCAAGGCGGAGGACTGTACTTTTGCGCAGTTCCAAAGAATCAATGCGCTGTTTGGCTTCGCTGATTTTTTCCTTCCACTCCGGCGCGCCCTCTTCCGCCGATTTCATCAGGTCGCAATATTCCTGATTGAGCTGCAGCTTCGGCCAGGCCGCTTCGTTGCTGATGACTTCCCAGCCGTCCTTGCCCTCTCTCACCCAAACGTCAGGCTGAATATAAGGCGTAGGGGTGGCAGAAGCGAAGCCGTAAGCCGGATAAGGATTCAACCCGGCAATCATATCGAGTGCGGCTTCTATGGTTTCACTGTCGGCCTGGGGATAAAGTTTGCGGAAACGCAGAACGTTTTGTTTACGGTTTTTGCCCAAATCTTGAAGCGAACTTTGCACCAAATGCGCGGCCATTTGTCTGGCCGGAGAAGCCGGCAAACGCATCAGCTGCAGCATGAGAGACTCGGTCAAATCGGCCGCCGCCACGCCGGGCGGGTCAAAGGTTTGCAATACGTCCAGCGCATTTTGCAGGGCTTCTTCGTCCAGCATCCATTCCAACGGCGTGTGGTCGATGATTTCTTCAAGGCTGTCGGTGAGGTAGCCTTGTTCGTCCAAAAAATCAATCAAGACATGAACATAGGCTGCCTCCACTTGCGAGAGCGGATGCTCGCACACTTGGGCATGCAGATAGTGTTTGAAATCCTCTTCTTCGGCGATGTTGCTCCAAATATCTTCGGCATCGTCGCCGCCCAACTGCTGACCGGCACGCGGCATGGTGACGGCACGGTTGAGCCCGCTGTCGGCAAACTCATCGCTTTCCGGACGTTCAAGCAGAGGATTGTCTGACAACCAGTCTTCCACTTCGCGCTCAAGCTCAAGACCCGACATCTGCAAGATGCGCAGAGACTGCTGCAGCCGCTGGTTGAGCTGCTGGGTCTGTTTGAGTTTAAGGACGAGTGAAGACATAATGTTTGATAGTAGAATGTGCTTTATGGATTTCAGACGGCCTGTATCTGACGGGCCGTCTGAAAGTATCAAATATATTGTTTATATATTGGATGATTATTTCAATATATTATTCTTTTATCAACCGATAAATGAATTATTCAACAGTAGAGATGGTTTCTAACGGTAAAGCAAACGTAATAGGCAGAACAAAAACCATGGCAACAGGCTTCCCGCGATAGGTAGCGGGTTGAAATTTTGTCTTCAAAACTGCTTTTCGTCCTGCCGCATCTAAACGCGAGTATCCACTACTCTTTTGTATCCATACAAATGCTTTGCCATCTATATTGATAAAGACATTTAATACCACAGTCCCTTCCTCGCCATTCTCTGTAGAAAGCTGTGGATAAGGTGGGGGAGCAACTTGGACAGGTTTCGTCTTTATCTCTTCTTTGAATCCATTTGGCACAGTATAAAAGAATCTGAATTTTTTAAGGCTTTCCAGTGTCTTACAATCCGTTTGTTGGGTTTTCTGATTATAAGTACACTCTTTATAAGGCTCGACTTGTTTTGGCAAACCTACTTCTTGAGCAAGTTTCAACAATTCCAGCGCATCCACTTCCCAATGGAGGCTTTTTCCCAGCTTACCTTCTTTATCCACGATAGCTGTCGCCGTTACGATACCGGTTATCGGCTTGCCATTTTTATCTATCACGCCTTGGCGCACACCCATATCCTGCCATGACTGTTCGGGCATGGCATGCACAGCAGTAGCTGCCAAAACGGCAAAGGAAGACAAAAAAATTCGTTTCAACACAGATACACCTTTTCAGACGGCCTAAACTCAATATTTGAAATTTTCACCCAAGTAAACCGAACGGACTTGTTCATTGTTGACCAAATCATCCGGCTTGCCTGAAGCCAATACCGTACCGTCGCTGATGATATAGGCACGGTCGCAGATACTGAGGGTTTCGCGCACGTTGTGGTCGGTAATCAATACGCCGATACCGCGTGATTTGAGGAACTCGATAATTTTCTGAATATCGATGACGGCAATCGGGTCAACGCCTGCAAAAGGTTCGTCCAACAAAATGAAACGCGGCTGCATGGCCAGCACGCGTGCGATTTCGACACGGCGGCGTTCGCCGCCGGACAAGGACGGCGCAGGGTTGTTGCGCAGGCGTTCGATATTCAAATCGGCCAACAGTTTTTCAAGTTCGGCATCGATGCGGCTTTTGTCCTTCATGCTGATTTCCAAAATGGCGCGGATATTTTGTTCCACGGTCATTTTGCGGAAAATCGAGGCTTCCTGCGGCAGATAGCCGACGCCGAGGCGGGCGCGTTCGTGAATGGGCAGGTGGCGCAACTCTTGGCCGTCCAGCATCACGCTGCCTGCATCGGCGGCAATCAGGCCGACTATCATGTAAAAGCTGGTGGTCTTACCCGCGCCGTTGGGGCCGAGCAGGCCGATGACTTCGCCGCTTTCGATTTCAAGGGAAAAGCTTTTGACGACTTGGCGTTTTTTGAAACTTTTTTGCAGGTTTTGAACCACAAGACGGCTGTTGTTTGCGCTCATATTCTGTTGACTTTCGATATTGACCTCAGGCCGTCTGAACCTTTTTCAGACGGCCTTTTTGTGTGTTTTCTTATTTGTTTTTCTGCGTACTGGACGGCTGGATGACAACGCTGACGCGGCCGGATTTGGCGGCGGATTTCACACCGGATTTGGCACTGCCGTTGATGGTGTAAACCTCGGTTTTGGTGTTGTAAGTGATGACCGCACCTTCGGCCACATCGCCGCCACGCTGTACTTTGGCATTACCGGTCAGGGTAACCAGACTGGCTGCGGAAGAATACGTTACAGTATTGGCTTGGCCGTTGACCACGCCTTTGCCACCGTCCAACTCTTGGCTGAATTTGACGGGCGAGCCGGTAGCTTTCATCAACTGCTCGCTTTTGTCGTTGCGTGAAACGGTTACGCTGCCGGCACGGATATTGAGCGTGCCTTGTTTGATGATGACGTTGCCGGAAAAGGTGGTGCTTTGGTTGTTTTGGTCAAGCGAGCCTTGGTCGGCTTCGATTTGAATCGGCTGCTTGCTGTCGCTTTGCAAGGCAAAGGCCGGGCTGGCAGCAAAAACGGCAACAAGGGCTAAGGTTTTACAAATTTTTTGTATCATAAATTGTGGCTTTCACTTTGGAAGGGAAATTCAGCAAACCGGTTTTGTGATCATAAGTCATGCCGTTTGCCTGACCGCCGGACTGTCCGTATTGGAAAGTAACCGGGCTGTCGGTATGGGCGTATTGTGCTTCGGTATCGACATTCAAACGTTCAGTTTTGACGATGCCGGCCAAACGCTTGGTATCTGCCGCTTTGTTTAAGACAACATTCTGTTCGAAAACGACTTTTTTGTTTTGGATATTGTACACGGCCTTGTCGCTGCCGACTTCGTACAACAGGCTGCCGTCGCGGTAAAACGAAAGATGCGGTTTGTCCAAATGCACGTCCGCGCTATTGGGATATTGAACGGCATCGGCCGCGCTCAGGTTTTCTTTCAGACGGCCTTCTTGGTCAAAACGTTTGCCGTTGATGCCTTTCATCGAATATTGCGGCTCATTCGGATTGAGGACGACTTCTTCGACCTGCACTTCGCTGATGCGGCCGAGCCACGCCGCCAGTGCGCCGAGTGAAACGGCCAACACCAGCGGAAAGGCGATTCCGTAACGCCATCTGATTTTCATCGTACATACTCTTTCAAAGCAGGTTCAAGCGTACCTTGCGCCTGCATAATCAAATCGCACACTTCACGCACCGCGCCTGCGCCGCCGGAACGTCGGGTTACATAATGGGCGTATTGCAAAGTAAACCAATGCGCTTCGGGGACGGCAACCGCCAATCCGCAACGCACCATCACGGGCAAATCGACAACATCGTCGCCGACAAAGGCGCACTCATGCTCCTCCACACCGGCCTGTTCGCGTAATTGGGCGTAGGCGGCACGTTTGTCGTGAATGCCTTTGAAGTAATAGTTGATACCGAGCTGCTTCACGCGGATACCGACGGAAGGCGCATCGCGGCCGGTAATAATCGCCGTTTGCACGCCGCTGACCTGAAGCATTTTCAAACCGTGTCCGTCCAAAGTGTGGAACGATTTAATTTCTTCGCCGTTGTCACGGATAAAAATGCGGCCGTCGGTCAAAACGCCGTCCACATCCAGTATCAGCAGTTTGATACCCAAAGCGCGTTGTTGCAGGTCGGAAGAGAGGTTTTGCATAAGGTTTCCTTATTTCAGACGGCCTATTCTAGCATAAGGCCGTCTGAAAACGTTTTTACCGTCGATTCAGACAATTCGTGCCATCAATAAATCGTGCATATTCAGCGCGCCAATCAGCATGCCGTTTTCTTCGACTACCAACAAACCGTTCACATGGCCGCTCTGCATGGCTTTCAAAGCTTCGGTGGCAAGGCGGTCGGCGGAGATGGTTTTCGGCGAAGCGTGCATGATGTCGTCCACTTTCAAACCGGCAAAGCTGTCGCGTTCTTGAAACAGACGGCGCAAGTCGCCATCAGTAAATACACCTTTCAGACGGCCTTCGGCATCGGTTACCGCCAACATGCCTAAGCCTTTTTCACTCATGCGGACAATGGCCTCTTTCAACGGCGTGCCCAACAAAACGGCAGGCAGGGCTTCGTCTTTGTGCATAATATCCGCCACGCGCAGCAGCAGGCGTTTGCCCAAGCTGCCGGCCGGATGGCTTAAAGCAAAATCATCGGGCGTGAACGCGCGTGCGCGCAGCAATACCACCGCCAGCGCATCGCCCAAGGCCATCACGGCGGTCGTGCTGGAAGTCGGCGCAAGACCGAGCGGGCAGGCTTCTTTGGAAACCGCCGCGGTAATATGGATATCGGCATGACGCGCCATGGTGGAAGCCGGATGGGCAGTGATACAAATAAGCGTGATGTTTTTGCGTTTCAACGCCGGAATAATCGCCGCAATTTCATCGCTTTCTCCGGAATTGGAAATGGCAATCACGACATCGTGGTCCACAATCATGCCCAAATCGCCGTGCGCCGCTTCGGCTGGATGAACGAAAAACGCAGGCGTACCGGTGGAAGCCATGGTTGCCGCCATTTTGCGGCCGATGTGTCCGGACTTGCCCATACCGGTAATGACAACCCTGCCCTTGCAGTGCAACAACGCTTCCGCCGCACGGACAAAATCATGGTTCAAAGCCGCCGCAATTTCACGCAAACCTTCGGCTTCCGTATCCAATACATCGCGCGCCCAGTCGAGATAAAGTGTGTTTTCCGCCATCAAAGCCGCCTTTCATGCTTGAATTTAGGTTTGTTTTGCCCAAATTAATCGGCTGTAAACTGTTCAAATTCATCGAATCGGCGTAGCATTACCGCCACTTCACAAACAAACCTATTATGTAAAAGGAATCAGAGATGACTATTTTATCGGACGTTAAAGCATTAGGACAACAAATCTGGTTGGACAACCTCTCCCGTTCGCTGGTACAAAGCGGCGAATTGGCCGAAATGCTGAAACAGGGCGTGTGCGGCGTAACTTCCAATCCTGCCATTTTCCAAAAAGCCTTTGCAGGCGATGCCCTGTACGCCGACGAAGTAGCCGCGCTCAAACAGCAAGACCTGACCCCGAAACAACGCTACGAAACCATGGCGGTTGCCGATGTACAAGCCGCTTGCGACGTATGCCTTGCCGAACATGAATCCACCGGCGGCAAAACCGGCTTTGTCAGCCTCGAAGTTTCGCCCGAATTATCCAAAGACGCGCAAGGCACGGTTGAAGAAGCGCGCCGCCTGCACGCCGCCATCGGCCGTAAAAATACCATGATTAAAGTACCGGCAACCGACGAAGGCATCGAAGCACTCGAAACCCTCGTTTCAGACGGCATCAGCGTCAACCTGACCCTGCTCTTCTCCCGCGCCCAAACCCTCAAAGCCTATGCGGCCTACGCGCGCGGCATTGCCAAACGTTTGGAAGCGGGACACGACGTTTCCCATATCCACGTTGTCGCCAGCTTCTTTATTTCCCGTGTCGATGCCGCATTGGACGCCACCCTGCCCGACCACCTCAAAGGCAAAGTCGCCATCGCGCTGGCCAAAGCCGCCTATCAAGATTGGGCGCAATACTTCGGCAGCAGCGAATTTGCCGCACTTGCCGAAAAAGGTGCCAACCGCGTACAACTTTTGTGGGCATCTACCGGCGTGAAAAACCCTGCCTATCCTGACACGTTGTACGTTGACAGCCTGATTGGCGCCCATACCGTCAACACCGTTCCCGATGCGACACTCAAAGCCTTTATCGACCACGGCACCGCCAAAGCCACGTTGACCGAAGGTGTGGACGAAGCCCAAGCGCAGCTTGCCGAAACCGCCAAACTCGGCATTGATGTCGAAACTTTGGCAACGCGTTTGCAGGAAGACGGTTTGAAACAATTTGAAGACGCTTTCGCCAAACTGCTGGCTCCCTTGGCTTAAGCAGATTAAACAGACGGCCGATTGAAACTTAAATCATTTTGAAAAGTCTCAGGCCGTCTGAAACCCAAATTCGGGCGTGTACGGCACGCCCTTTTCTATCACGATTTGAATACCGTGCAGGCATACTGCCCCTGCCCTACACAAACACCCTGCCATGTATATAGGACGTTTCGCCCCCAGCCCTACCGGCCTGCTTCATATCGGCTCCCTGCTGACCGCCGTTGCCTCCTATGCCGACGTGCGCGCCCATCAGGGCAAATGGCTGGTCCGCATTGAAGACCTTGACCCCCCGCGCGAAATGCCCGGTGCCGCTGCCGACATTTTGCGCACGCTTGAGGCTTTCGGTTTTGAGTGGGACGGCGAAGTCGCCTATCAAAGCCGCCGTTACGACCTGTATCAAGACACACTCGACCGCCTCAAAACAGCCGGGCTGGTGTATCCCTGCTACTGCAGCCGCAAAGACTGGCAGGTAGCGGCAACTCAGGGTGCAGACGGATTTGTGTACAACGGCCGTTGCCGCGTTCCTCAGCAAAGACCCCATACGCAAAACAAAACGCCAGCATGGCGCATTCAAGTGCCCAATCGCGTGATCGGTTTTTCAGACGGCATTGTCGGACATTACGCACAAAATCTGGCGCACGACATCGGCGATTTCGTCCTGCTTCGTGCAGACGGCTATTGGGCATATCAGCTTGCCGTGGTTGCCGACGATGCCGATCAAGGAATAACCCATATTGTCCGCGGTCAGGACTTGCTCGTTTCCACGCCGCGCCAAATCTATCTGCAACAATGCCTCGGCGTTCCCACACCGGCCTACGCCCACCTTCCCCTGTTAACCAACAACCAAGGGCAAAAATGGTCGAAACAAACCCTTGCCCCGGCTTTGGATTTGAATCAAAAAGAACAGCTTCTCCGCCAAGTCCTAACCTACCTCAACCTACCCGATGCACCCGCCGTAAACCGGCCGCAAGAATTACTCGATTGGGCGGTGGCGCACTGGCAAATGGACAAAATCCCAAAATCTTCCATTATCACGAAATGAATTAGCACGATTACAACAAAATTACTCTAGGTATTACAATATTTCATAAAATTATGTAAGTAATCTTCAGATTCATTCCAAATCACGCCCAAGAAGCGAAAAATCATGTATATTTTAAAAATTTCCTAAAATTGTTGCGAAGTGATAATTTCAAGATTGCAACAACATACGGCTGGCGCGTTATTGAGGATGACAAAGCGCGGCAGATCTCCCACGATACAACAAAAAGAAATACCGCTATGCCAAGTGCCATTATTGTAGAAGACGAAGTATTAGCAGCAGAACGCTTGCGTGTATTATTGGAAGAATGCAATGTCGTACTGCTCAACGTCTTTCACCATGCCATGCCAGCATTGGAGTGGCTGAGCGTCCACGAAGTCGACATCGTCTTTGCCGACATCGGCATGCCGGAAATCGACGGTCTCGAGTTTGTCGAACGCATCAAGCGTACCGCCAAACGCCAGCCGGAGATTGTCTTCACCACAGCCTACGAAGAACACGCCCTGCGCGCGTTCGAGCTGGCTGCCGCAGACTATCTGCTCAAACCGATCAAAATGACCCGCCTGCAAACCGCGCTTGACCGCATCATCGAGAAAAACCGCGAAAAAGCAGACAGTTTCACCCATTTCAAAGTGTACAACCGCGAGCGCATGGTTGAAATCCCCTGGCAGCAGGCGCGTTACCTGATGGCGGAACACAAAACCGTCTATCTGTTTACCGGCGACGGCCAAAGCTACGAATTACCGAAAACATTGGTTTACTGGGAAGAATTGCTGGGCGACAAAGTCATCCGCATCCACCGCAACGCCCTCGTCTTCCGCCACACCCTCGACAGCCTGATTCGACTGGACGACGACGAAAACGACGAATACGCATCCACATGGGGCGCAAAAATTCTCGATATTCCGACCCCGCTGCCCGTGAGCCGCCGACAACTGTCCACCCTGCGGAAAATCATTAAAAACAGCATCTAAATGTTCTTTGACTCGCTCTTTTTAAATCAAGGGCCGTCTGAAAATATCTTTTCAGACGGCCTTTTAACTTCTCATTTCAATAACAGAAAGCAGAAAAAAGAAATGACTAAAACCTACCGTTTGGACTTATCCAGGCTTTTAATTTAATCAAACCGTTTTACCCACAAACAAGGTTTTCTATTTTTTTAATCCAACATCCCTCAATTATTATCACTCAACAGAAAAGGCCGTCTGAACAATGCAGACGGCCTCGATACTCAAGCCTTACCGATTAAAAGAACAATTCACGCCAGCTGATGCGTTTAAGTCCGCATTTCCGGCCTTCTACTTTCAGACTGTGCATCTTATCAGAGTTGGTCAACAGACTGCGCTCGGCTTGGGTTGCAAAACATTTATTGTTTGGCACACTCGGCGTAGCGTTCAACTCTTTATCCGTACCCGTGCCGCCGCTATCGCCATCAGCGGTTACCGGAGAATCATCGGCCTTAGAGCCGTTCAGATAAGTAAAGTTGACCACGCCGTCAAACACCATACCGCTGGCGTAATAAACTTGACCGTTGTTTTCACGTCTGATGAATTGGCGGTTTTTATCGGAAATACGCGCATCACGCAAACCCAAACGGCCGCCGTTTTCGGCATTGACGCCCAGAATAATCGTTTTTGCAGTCGTTTGTGTGGACGTACTGTCCGGCAAACAAACATCGGCACTGGAAGAATTTGTATGTATGACTTCCTGCTTGTATTTGCGAATAGTTACCACTGCCGTACGCAAAATCATCGTCGGTTTGACAGTTACCCGCTCACCCGAACCCAACGCCAGCTTCCAACCTTTTTGATCTTCGCTGACCTTATTGTTGGTAACAGAAATATATTCGCCGTCCGCTTGGACAGTTTGACCGGTCAGCTCATCGCTTTTAGCCAAGACAGCTTCTTTGGAAGTATCGTCATAGATGCCGTAAACCGCATTGTTCTGTGTCGCTACATCCAGCTCGCTATGGTAAATCTCGCTACCTGTACCAAAAATAACAACATACTTATCTTTGCTGCGACGCGATACCGCAGGCGCAGACGTAATCGGTTGATTACCCGAACCTTGGAAGATCATCTGTGCAGACCATTTGGAAGGCGTTTCGCCACTCAAGTCAAAGCGGAACATATTGCCGTAACGGTCGCCGGCATAGGCAATATCGACAATGCCGTCAAAATCGGTATCTACCAAAGTAGGGGTAGAGAGGCCGCCTTTGCCATTCGGCGCAGGAATTTTAGCCAAGAGCTTACCGGCACTAGAAACATTTTTACCGGTATCTTGCTTACCAGCTTCTTTACCCGTCATATCATAGACATATAAAGCTGTTTCATTATCGGCACTGTTCAAATCTTCAGTACGATAGCCGCTGGCCAAGAAGCCTGCATAACGCACATCAGATTCCAGATTAACCGGGGTAGCATTACGTTTAATGGAAACACGGCCGATTTGTGTCGAACCAATGGTATAGCCCAGCTTATTGCCAGAGCCTTTTTCTGTTTCAAACAAAGGCACAGTCTTATTCCAACTACTACGATCGCTGTCAGCTACCGCACCAATATTCAACGCATATGCACCGCGTCCACCCTGACCCATTGCACCAAACATAAAGGTTTGTTTATCAGGTGTTTGGCGGAGAACAAAACCACCATTGACCATATAGCGATGCGGCGTGCTGGAGCCGTAACCATCGCGAGCGACATCCTTCAGAACCTTGCCCAAAGTTGTTGCTTGACCTTGATCGTCCTCACGCTCCATGCCTGCCGGAATATAGCTGAGTTTCAAGTCATAAGGATTGTCAGACGTATCATTACGAAAAATATGTACCATGCCGTCATTGGCAGCGGCGACCAAAAACTCTTGACTGCCTTTATCTTTATTCTTATCCCCAATAGCCGCAACCGAACCGTCTAAAATATCGCCCAAATTACGTTCATCTTTATTTGGATCATTAGGGTCAGTCGGACGGACACGATAAGACTGGCTATAACCTTTTGCTCCTGCATTTGCTTTAATGTCTTCATCACTCTCTGCTCGGCCAGTCCATTTCAGCAATGCATTTTTCCATTCCAACTTATCTTTCGCACTGCCGTCTGAAATGCCAAAATCGGCGTTTGAAGCCTCATTATCTGCAACTCTATCGATGAAATAGGTCTTGCTGCCGTCATTAACCAAAGTGAGGCGGTTATTAAATGATGGCTGGTCAAACTCTGTCGTATTGATAGGCGTGCCATCACGGTTCAATTTATAAAACCGCAATTGACTGCTCCAAGAGCCGGTATTCAAATGAACCGTTGCCGCCATATTGGGAATACCTGTACTGGTCGTTGCAGGCGCAGTTGAAGATGTCCCTTCAAATTTTGTTATTTTGCTGTCATTTTCAATATTATCGACGATGGTTTTAAAGGCTTCAAGCAAATCTTCTTTTTTCGCAGCATTAAAATACCAGTCTGGACGGCTTGCACCCTTTTTCAGATACTCTCGCCCAACTTCAGAGATTCCTTCACCAAAGCCCACAGTAAAAGTCTGTACCAATTGCTTGCTGTAATCTACGCCTTTGGGATCGCTTGGATCACCATCCCAGCTCTTATCTGCAGCATCTTTGCCATCTTTTTCTGTTTTGATGTCTTTTTCTGCCAAAGTTTGACTAAAGAATCGCATACCGCGTTTTTCATCCTTATAGTTTCTATCCCAATAAGGAACAATGATTTCGCCAATACCTTCAACTTCACGTTTACCATTCTTATAATTAGGCAAAAAAACCCAATTGCCAGATGCATCTTTTCTATACCTTGTATTTTGACATTGGAATTTTTTTTCCGCTTCCGGAATCTCTTGGGTCGGATCATAAATCGGCAAATCAAAATGGCCAAATTTTTCGCCCTGCTTATGATTATTCTCATAAGCTTTTGCCTCAGACGGACCGAAATATTGGTATGCAGACGTACCCGCACTACGTTCAATATTGCGGTAATAGTTTGAATAGTAATCATCCCTATCATAGTTGAAGTTAGTATTGCGAGATAAGCGAGGATCCTCACCATAACTCTGATTGCTACAACTCATATTGGCATCACCGTCCGACATCACAATCACATAAGACTTCTGACAACGGTATTTGATTTTGGGCATCACAACGTTTTTGACTACTTCATAATAACGGCGCGTGATTGGCGTAGCATGACCAGGGTCGATACCATCTACCCTCTTTTGAACGTCCTGCCAATCATCGGTAAAGCCCTCCTTATCTGGAATATCAGTACCACCATTATTATGCAGGGTTTGCAAACCCCACTGGAATTGTTGTTTTTTGCCATACTCCTGCAATACTGACTTTAGAGCCTCCTTAGTAATCGTTATTCTTTTATCAGCCCATACAGATGTTTCCTTACCTTGCACATTCCATTGCATACTGCCCGAGTCATCAATCAAAAACATAATATTGTGTTTGACTTTGGGTTGGCCGTTGACGGCGGTTTCGTTTTGCAGGTAAAACGGAATTTTGGCAAATTGCTGCGTATTTGCCTGAACGGAAAAGCTGATAAGCGCTAAAGCGGAAGCGACGCTTGCATGAATGAGGCGATGGCGGCCTGATGGAGCGTTTTGCATAATGTGTTCTTTTTTCATCGGATAATCTCAGCTAAAAATGACATTGTTTTTATTTTTTATAAGGCTACGATTTTAGCATAAACAGCCTGTTCCATGTTTGATTCAGCTGAATTTCCCTACGCCTGCATTTCAAACACAACAAAAATGAAACAATCTGCCTGATCAGTTTTCAGACGGCCAGACTGGATATTTAGTTCAACCTTACTCATCAGGCATTCCAAAAGCAAGGGATTGTCCCGTAAATGTAAAACGTTTTTAAATTATCGACTCCTTGCTCTATGCTTGAAATTCCTATCATTTTGACTTAAAATACACTGCTTCTACGGCATAGACCGCTATGTCTGAAAAAGCACGTTACACAGCAAAATCAAAGCTGCGGAGCGTGTTTTTTTTTAGCCGAGATTTCCGAAGGCTGTCTTTTTTGTAAACAATTTTATTTTTCAGACGGCCCGACCCATTTTTTTTCGAACCGACCATCATCAGGCAAACAGGATTCCATCATGACCACTCCGGCTCTTCTCGTTCTCGCTGACGGCAGCGTATTTCACGGCACATCAATCGGTTACGAAGGTTCGACTTCCGGCGAAGTCGTGTTCAACACTTCCATGACCGGCTATCAAGAAATCCTGACCGACCCTTCCTACTGCAAACAAATCGTTACCCTCACCTACCCCCACATCGGCAATACCGGCACCAACGCCGAAGACGAAGAAAGCCGCAGCGTTTATGCCGCAGGCTTGATTATCCGCGACCTGCCGCTCTTGCACAGCAACTTCCGCGCCTCCGAAAGCCTGCATGACTATTTGGTACGCAACAAAACCGTCGCCATCGCCGACATCGACACCCGCCGCCTGACCACCCTGTTGCGTGAAAAAGGCTCGCAAGGCGGTGCAATCTTGACCGGTGCAGATGCCACCGTTGAAAAAGCACAAGAACTGATTGCCGCATTCGGCAGCATGGTCGGCAAAGACTTGGCAAAAGAAGTTTCCTGCACAGAAACTTACGAATGGACCGAAGGCGAATGGGAATTGGGTAAAGGTTTCGTTACCCCTGCCGAACAGCCTTACCACGTCGTCGCCTACGATTTCGGCGTGAAAACCAACATCCTGCGCATGCTCGCCTCTCGCGGCTGCCGCCTGACCGTCGTTCCCGCCCAAACCAGCGCGGAAGAAGTGTTGGCACTCAACCCCGACGGCGTCTTCCTGTCCAACGGCCCCGGCGATCCCGAGCCTTGCGACTACGCCATCAAAGCCGTACAAAAATTAATGGAAAGCGGCAAACCGATTTTCGGCATTTGCTTGGGACACCAGCTGATCAGCCTCGCCATCGGCGCAAAAACCCTGAAAATGCGCTTCAGCCATCATGGCGCCAACCATCCGGTACAAGACTTGGACAGCGGCAAAGTCGTCATCACCAGCCAAAACCACGGCTTCGCCGTCGATGCCGACACCCTGCCCGCCAATGCACGCATTACCCACAAATCCTTGTTCGACAACACTTTGCAAGGCATCGAACTGACCGACAAACCTGTATTCTGCTTCCAAGGCCACCCCGAAGCCAGCCCCGGTCCGCAGGATGTCGGCTATCTGTTTGACAAATTCATTGACAATATGAAAGCGGCGAAGCAATAAAGCTGATTTTTTCAGACGGCCACACTCAACTCAACAACAGGCCGTCTGAAAATCAAGCAGTTCAAAACCCTGTAACTCAAGTCAGAAAGGAAACTCCCATGACTGAAAAACAAATGCGCATCCTCTCCGTAGTCGCCACCCTGACCGCCGTCGGCATGTACGTTTCCTATATCCCGCAAATCCAAAACAACCTGGCAGGCAACCCCGGCTCGCCGCTGCAACCCCTCGTCGCCGCCATCAACTGCACATTATGGGTTGCCTACGGCTTTTTAAAAGAAAAACGCGACTATCCCGTTATGCTGGCAAACGCCCCGGGCATCATTTTGGGCTTGATTACATTTGTCACTAGTTTTTAATGCCAATAAGAGTATGGTTGGGTATTTATGCCTAACCTGCTTCGATATGAAATGCTCAACAATATTTTCAGACGGCCTTTGAAACCAAATATTTGAAAAATAAATACTTCAATACTGATAATAGAGCAATGCTTGGCCATACGCCTAAAACAAGCCAAGAAAGTAACAATCGAAAAATAAAAGGCATCTACTGTTATAGAAGTCATAAAAATAGGGAAACGAAAATAGCGATATGAGCATCTTCCAAATTAATAAAATTGATCAAACTGCTACTGTACCGAATTTAACAGCATTCAAAGACAATCACACAAAAGAGCGGGATGTACAGAATATTATTAAATCCAATCCTAAAATTTTAGGCGAAGATTTACTTATTATCAGCGAAGAACTGTCTCCATGTGAAGATTCTAAAAAAAGGTTAGATTTATTAGCACTGGATAAATCTGGGAAACTGGTTGTAATAGAACTAAAGCGGAATGACGATGGTTTTCACATGGACTTACAAGCCATCCGCTATGCCTCAATGATTAGGCTATTCAGTATCCAAGATGTTATAAGGCATTACCAAGATTACGCACATGGAAATGCCCAGGAAGATTTTACCGATTTCTTAGACCAAGAAATCGACAAATTAGATTTTGATAACATTAGAATTATTCTGGTTAATCAAGATTTCTCTAGAGAATTAACCAATTCTGTATTATGGTTAAATGAGCAGGGCTTAGATATCAAATGTATCAAGATTACTCAGTATGAAATAAACAACGATCTGATTTGGGATGTAGATACTATTATTCCCGTCAAAGAGACCGAAGAATACCAGCTAAAAATCAAAGAAAAGAAAAATTCAGACCAAGAAATAAAACGTGAAATTAACAGCAGAGATTATACAAAATACACATTTAACGACAAATCTGACCTAACAAAAGGCCGTTTGGTTTTGGAAGTTGTTAGAAAATATTGCAAAGACAACCCAGAAGCCGACTTTGCCAAATTGAGTCAAATTTTCCCTAAAAAATTACAAGGCTCAAATGGTGTATTAAATATATTTGGTGAGCTTAAGGATTATCAAAAAGAAGGTAGATTTTATATTAAGGATAAAGAAATCATCCAATTAAAAAATGGTGAGCAAATAGCAGTTTGTTCACAATGGAGAAAAGATAGTATTGAAAAGTTTATTGACCATGTTAAGCAAACTCTTGGTTATGAAATAGTTGCTCAATAATGAAATTTAAAAACCTGAATATCGTGTGAGAAAGTAAAATGCCCAAACGTACCGACCTAAAATCCATCCTTATCATCGGCGCCGGCCCTATCGTTATCGGTCAGGCCTGCGAATTTGACTATTCGGGCGCACAGGCCTGCAAAGCCTTGCGTGAAGAAGGCTATAAAGTCATTCTGGTGAATTCCAACCCCGCCACGATCATGACCGACCCTGAAATGGCTGATGTTACCTACATCGAGCCTATTATGTGGCAGACGGTGGAGAAGATTATCGCCAAGGAGCGGCCCGATGCGATTCTGCCTACCATGGGCGGTCAGACCGCGCTGAACTGTGCGCTTGATTTGGCGCGCAACGGTGTGCTGGCGAAATACAATGTCGAGCTGATCGGTGCGACCGAAGACGCAATTGACAAGGCAGAAGACCGCGGCCGCTTTAAAGAAGCGATGGAAAAAATCGGTTTGTCTTGCCCGAAATCTTTTGTCTGCCACACCATGAACGAGGCTTTGGCAGCGCAAGAACAGGTTGGCTTCCCGACGCTGATTCGTCCGTCTTTCACCATGGGCGGTTCGGGCGGCGGCATTGCCTACAATAAAGACGAGTTTTTAGCGATTTGCGAACGCGGTTTTGATGCATCGCCTACGCATGAATTGCTGATTGAGCAATCCGTTCTCGGCTGGAAAGAGTATGAGATGGAAGTTGTACGCGATAAAAACGACAACTGCATCATTATTTGCTCGATTGAAAACTTCGACCCGATGGGTGTGCATACGGGCGACTCGATTACGGTTGCGCCGGCTCAAACGCTGACGGACAAAGAATACCAAATCATGCGTAATGCTTCATTGGCAGTGTTGCGCGAAATCGGCGTGGATACCGGCGGCTCAAACGTTCAGTTTGCGGTGAACCCTGAAAACGGCGAGATGATTGTGATTGAGATGAACCCGCGCGTGAGCCGTTCTTCCGCGTTGGCATCTAAAGCAACCGGCTTCCCAATTGCCAAAGTAGCGGCCAAACTGGCTGTCGGCTTTACGCTGGACGAGTTGCGCAATGACATTACCGGCGGCCGCACGCCCGCGTCGTTCGAACCTTCCATCGACTATGTCGTGACCAAAATCCCGCGTTTCGCGTTTGAAAAATTCCCCGCCGCAGACGACCGCCTGACCACGCAGATGAAATCGGTGGGCGAAGTGATGGCGATGGGGCGTACCATTCAGGAAAGCTTCCAAAAAGCCTTGCGCGGTTTGGAAACCGGCTTGTGCGGTTTCAACCCTCGCAGCGAAGACAAAGCGGAAATCCGCCGCGAACTGGCCAACCCCGGCCCTGAGCGCATGCTGTTTGTAGCCGATGCGTTCCGCGCGGGCTTCACGCTGGAAGAAATCCACGAAATCTGCGCCATCGACCCTTGGTTCTTGGCGCAAATCGAAGACTTGGTAAAAGAAGAAAAATCGGTTTCAGACGGCCAGTTGCAAGACTTGGATTATGCCGCTTTGCGCCGTCTGAAACGCAAAGGCTTCTCTGACAAACGTTTGGCACAATTGTTGAACGTAAGCGAAAAAGAAGTCCGCGAACACCGCTACGCGCTGAACCTGCATCCGGTTTACAAACGCGTCGACACCTGTGCCGCCGAGTTCGCCACCGAAACCGCCTACCTCTACTCCACTTACGAAGAAGAATGCGAATCCCGTCCTTCCGACCGTAAAAAAGTGATGATTCTCGGCGGCGGCCCGAACCGTATCGGCCAAGGTATCGAATTTGACTACTGCTGCGTTCATGCCGCACTCGCCCTGCGCGAATCCGGTTTTGAAACCATCATGGTCAACTGCAACCCCGAAACCGTATCCACCGACTTCGACACCAGCGACCGTCTGTACTTCGAGCCGCTGACCTTGGAAGACGTATTGGAAATCGTCCGCACCGAAAACCCATGGGGTGTGATAGTGCATTACGGCGGCCAAACCCCGCTCAAACTCGCCAACGCATTGGTTGAAAACGGCGTAAACATCATTGGTACATCCGCCGACAGCATCGACGCCGCCGAAGACCGCGAACGCTTCCAAAAAGTGTTGAACGACTTAGGCCTACGTCAACCGCCTAACCGCATCGCCCACAACGAAGAAGAAGCCCTCGTTAAAGCCGAAGAAATCGGTTATCCGTTGGTTGTCCGTCCTTCTTACGTACTCGGTGGCCGAGCCATGCAGATTGTTCACTCTGCCGAAGAGTTGCAAAAATACATGCGCGAAGCCGTACAAGTTTCCGAAGACAGCCCCGTATTGCTTGACTTCTTCTTGAACAACGCCATCGAAGTGGACGTAGACTGCGTTTCAGACGGCCAAGACGTCGTGATCGGCGGCATCATGCAGCACGTCGAACAAGCAGGTATCCACTCCGGCGACTCCGGCTGTTCATTGCCCCCATACTCTTTGAGCGAAGAGATTCAAGACGAAATCCGCCGCCAAACCAAAGCCATGGCATACGCACTGGGCGTGGTCGGCTTGATGAACGTACAGTTTGCCGTACAAGACGGCGTGGTCTTCGTACTGGAAGTGAACCCACGCGCCAGCCGTACCGTACCGTTCGTATCCAAAGCCACCGGCGTACCGCTCGCCAAAGTCGGCGCACGCGTAATGGCAGGCATCTCGCTGAAAGAGCAAGGCGTAGAAAAAGAAGTCATCCCGGACTTCTACGCCGTTAAAGAAGCCGTGTTCCCGTTCATCAAATTCCCGGGTGTGGACACCATTCTCGGCCCAGAAATGCGCTCTACCGGCGAAGTCATGGGCGTAGGCGCAAGCTTCGGCGAAGCCTACTTCAAAGCCCAACTCGGCGCAGGCGAACGCTTGAGCACAACCGGCAAAATCTTCCTTGCCGTACGCGACGAAGACAAACCGCTCATCGTCAAAACCGCACAAAACTTCCAAGCACTCGGCTACGGTGTCTGCGCCACACGCGGTACCGCCGAATACTTGAAAGAACACGGCATCATCGTGCAAGCGGTCAATAAAGTGCAGGAAGGCCGCCCACACATCGTGGACGCCATTAAAAACGGCGAAATCGCCCTAGTGGTCAACACCGTCGGCAGCACAGTACAATCTGTGACCGACAGCCACAGCATCCGCCGCACCTCCCTCACCCAACGCGTACCGCAATACACCACCATCGCCGGCGGCGAAGCCATGAGCGAAGGCGCAAAAAGCCGCGAACACTTGGGTGTGTACAGCGTACAGGAATTGCATGGCCGATTAAAAGCAATGAAGTAAGGGAAATTTGGACTGTTTTAATTCAGCCCAAAAGATGCAATTCAGATCCACAGATTGGATTTATGACTGAATCCATGATTACTGAAATTCATCTTGATAGTTACCCATATATTTATTACATATGAGGCCGTCTGAAAGGCTGGTTTCCAACTTTTCAGACGGCCAAACTTATCCTTTCACAACAATAAGGAAACGTCTAATGTCCGCCACACAACAACGCGCCCAACTCCACCGCCAAATTTGGAAAATCGCCGATGAAGTACGCGGCGCGGTGGATGGCTGGGACTTTAAACAATACGTTCTTGGTACGCTTTTCTACCGATTTATCAGCGAAAACTTCACCGACTATATGCAGGCAGGCGACAGCAGTATTGATTATGCCGCTATGTCCGACAGCATCATCACGCCCGAAATCAAAGACGATGCCGTCAAAGTCAAAGGCTATTTCATCTACCCCAGCCAGCTTTTTTGCAATATTGCCGCCAAAGCCCATCAAAACGAAGAGCTCAACACTAAGCTGAAAGAAATCTTTACCGCGATTGAAAGCTCCGCCTCCGGCTATCCGTCCGAACAAGCCATCAAAGGCCTGTTTGACGACTTCGACACCACCAGCAGCCGGCTCGGCAGCACCGTTGCCGACAAGAACAAACGCCTTGCCGCCGTCCTCAAAGGCGTGGCGGAACTCGATTTCGGCAGTTTTGAAGACCACCACATCGACCTTTTTGGCGATGCCTACGAATACCTGATTTCCAACTACGCTGCCAACGCAGGCAAATCCGGCGGCGAATTTTTCACCCCGCAAAGCGTCTCCAAACTGATTGCGCGGCTGGCGGTGCACGGGCAGGAGAAAGTCAACAAAATTTACGACCCCGCTTGCGGCTCGGGCAGCCTGCTCTTGCAGGCGAAAAAACAGTTTGACGAACACATTATTGAAGAAGGCTTCTTCGGGCAGGAAATCAACCACACCACCTACAACCTCGCCCGCATGAACATGTTCCTGCACAACGTCAATTACAACCAATTCCACATCGAATTGGGCGACACGCTGACTAACCCCAAGCTCAAAGACAGCAAACCCTTTGATGCCATCGTCTCCAATCCGCCTTATTCCATCAACTGGATAGGCAGCGACGACCCCACCTTAATCAACGACGACCGCTTTGCCCCCGCAGGCGTACTCGCCCCGAAATCCAAAGCCGATTTTGCCTTCATCCTTCACGCGCTGAACTACCTTTCTAGCAGAGGCCGCGCCGCCATTGTCTCATTCCCCGGCATTTTCTATCGCGGCGGCGCAGAGCAGAAAATCCGCCAATATCTGGTGGAGGGCAACTACGTGGAAACCGTGATTGCCCTTGCGCCCAATCTCTTTTACGGCACCGGCATCGCCGTCAATATCTTGGTTTTGTCCAAACATAAAGACAATACCGACATCCAATTTATCGATGCAAGCAGCTTCTTTAAAAAAGAAACCAACAACAACGTCTTAACCGAAGAACACATTGCCGAAATCGTCAAACTCTTCGCCGACAAAGCCGATGTGCCGCATATCGCCCAAAACGCTGCCCAGCAAACCGTCAAAAACAAACACTACGACCTCGCTGTCAGCCACTATGTTGAACCCGAAGACAGCCGCGAGGTCATCGACATCAAAAAACTCAACGCCGAAATCAGCGAAACCGTCGCCAAAATCGAACGGCTGCGGCGCGAAATTGACGAAGTAATTGCAGAGATTGAAGCCTAGGCAGTTGTTGCATATTTTGCAACAACTGAACGGGAAGAGGCCGTCTGAAAATACGGGTAGCAACCTGTAAGCAATCCTTACAAGTTCAAATCAAGAAATTTTCAGGGAAAATACATGACAACAGAAAACAACGCTTTTGAAAACACCAAACACATCGACGAAACAGGCAATGAATATTGGTCGGCGCGCACCTTGCAGCAAATATTGGAATATTCCGAATGGTGCAATTTCCAACGGGCCATTGACAAAGCCATAACCGTTTGCGAAACATCAGGAAATGACAAAAATCATCATTTTGTTGAAACCAACAAAATGATAGCCCTTGGAAAAGGCAGGCAGCGCGAAGTGCCGGATTACCGCCCTTCCCGCTATGCCTGCTACCTGATTGTGCAAAACGGCGATTCGTCCAAAAACGTCATTGCTGCAGGGCAAACCTACTTTGCCGTGCAAACCCGCCGCCAAGAACTGCAAGACGAAGCCGCATTCAGACTACCGGAAAAAGCAGCTTGAAAGGGGGCTTCAGCCCACCAAAACAACGGCAAAACAACGGTAGGCGGAGCGGTGAGCTGAAGCCACCCTACGACGGACACAACCGCCCCACATCCCGCCGCAGCGAGAAGGAAACGGAAAACAACCATGGATATACAAAGCAAAGCGAAAAAATTGATTGAGATGATTCAGACGGCACCAGTGGAGTGGAAGCCGTTGGGGGAGATAGCCGAAGTGTCTGCTGGCAATTCGGCACCACAAAATAGTGCCTTTTTTGAAAATGGTATTTACCCATTTTGTAGGACATCTGATGTTGGAAGGGTTCATCACTCTATCAATTTTTATCAGATACAAGATAAGTTAAACGATATAGGAATAAAAGGATTAAGACTTTTTAAAAAAGAAACTATCTTATTACCAAAAAGTGGAGCTTCAACCTTATTAAATCATCGCGTGATGCTTACTATAGATAGTTATGTTTCATCACACTTAGCAACAATTTATAGAAATGAGAAAATTGTTTTAGCAAAATATTTATTTTATTTCTTATCGCAATTTGACGTTAATGAACTGATTCCAGATAAGTCGTATCCTTCATTAAAAGTTACTGAAATAGCAAAAATCAAAATTCCCATCCCACCCCTAGAAATCCAACAAAAAATTGTAAAAATACTTGACAAATTCACCGAGCTAGAAGCTACGCTAGAAGCTACGCTAGAAGCAGAATTAGCCCTGCGCAAACGCCAATACCAGTATTACCGCGACTTCCTTTTAGATTTTAACAATCGAATCGGGGGGGGGATAGCTGATAACTATAAAGGACGTCTGAAAGATGTGGTTTGGAAGACGTTGGGGGAGGTGGCATTAGATTTTGGGCGGGGGAAATCTAAACACAGACCTAGAAATGATGTTCGACTATATGGAGGGAGTATTCCATTTATTCAAACAGGGGACATAAAAAATGCAGGTCATATTATTGAATCGTATACTCAGACATATAATGATTTTGGTTTAAAGCAAAGCAAGCTTTGGAAAAAGGGAACGCTTTGCATAACTATCGCTGCAAATATTGCAGAGACTGCCGTTCTTGGTTTTGATGCATGTTTTCCTGATAGCGTGATTGGCTTTGTTGCAAATCCTAAAGAAACAACATCTGATTATGTTGAATATTTGTTATCTTCATTGAAAATGAAGTTACAAGAAAAAGGGATGGGTAGTGCACAAGAAAATATTAATCTTGCTACTTTTAGTAATATGCGTTTTCCATTCCCCTCACTCCCCGAACAGGAAAAAATCGTCGCCATCCTCGACAAATTCGACACCCTGACCCACTCCATCAGCGAAGGCCTGCCACACGAAATCGCCCTGCGCCGCAAACAATACGAATATTACCGCGAACAACTGCTTGCCTTCCCTAAGGCAGCCTGAAATTGGGATTATGTCGTCTGAAGATATTAATAAGGAAATATAATGGGAAAAAGTTTAACTGAGATTGCTGAACAATTAAAAGAAAGCAATAAAAAAGTTCAGCTTATCTACGCCTTTAACGGAACAGGGAAAACGCGCTTATCCGGAGAGTTTAAGAATTTAATTGCTCCAACCAGTTCAGAGGAGGCAGACGGAGAGCCAACAAGGAGAAAATTTCTCTACTATAATGCATTTACTGAAGATTTATTCTTTTGGGACAATGATTTGTTAGCGAACGAAGCTCCAAGATTAAAAATTCAAAAGAATAGTTTTACCGACTGGTTGCTTAGGGATAATGGACTGGATGGAGCTGTTATTAAAAACTTTCAATATTATACAGATGATAAGTTGACTCCTGATTTTAATGATGATTTTTCAGAAATTGCATTTTATTTTGCTCGTGGTAATGATGAGCAGATTGAAAATATCAAAATTTCCAAAGGTGAAGAAAGTAATTTTATTTGGAGCATTTTCTATGTATTAATCAGACAAGTCATCGCTGAATTGAATATTCCAGAAGATAGCGAAGAAGGACGTTCCACAGATCAGTTTGACGATTTGGAATATATTTTTATTGATGACCCTGTCAGCTCTTTGGATGAAAATCATCTGATTCAGCAAGCGGTTGATTTGGCTGATTTGATAAAAAGTAGCGAATCAAAGTTAAAGTTTATTATTACCACACATAATGTTTTATTTTACAACGTTCTATACAATGAACTAAAGTTGAAAAATAAAAATGGAAGTTATCTTTTGTTAAAAAATGAAGATGGTAGTTTTGATATTCTTGAAAAACGTGGGGATTCCAATAAAAGTTTTTCATATCACCTTCACTTAAAAGGAGTTATTGAAAAAGCTATACAAAATCAACAAGTAGAGAGATTTCATTTTATTTTACTAAGAAACCTGTATGAGAAAACAGCTAATTTTTTAGGTTATGAAGAATGGTCTAATCTTCTGCCTGAAGATGGTAGACAAAACTATTTTCAACGTATTATTAACTTCACAAGTCATTCTACATTATCAAATGAGGAATTTATTGAACCAACACGGCAAGAACAAGAAACTATCAAATTACTTCTGAAACACTTGCTGGATAACTATAATTTTTTTCAAAGTAATGAACAAAGAGATAATCCATGAGCCTCGAAACCAAACCCATCGCCGAAACGCCGAATTTCATCGTGCTTGACCAATATGAAAAAATCGAACAGTCGGGCAGCTACCAATCGGAAAACCAGTTGGAAGCGGAATTAATCGCCGATTTGCAGAATCAGGGTTACGAATACCGCAAGGACTTGAACAGCCAAAGCAGGCTGTTGGAAAACCTGCGCGCCCAGTTGCAGCGGCTGAACGATGTGGCGTTTTCAGACGACGAATGGGCGCGTTTTTTAACGGAATATCTGGACAGGCCGTCTGAAAACATTACCGACAAAACCCGCAAAATCCACGATGACCATATTTACGATTTCGCTTTCGATGACGGCCGTCTGAAAAATATTTATCTGCTGGACAAGAAAACCCTTGCCCGCAACCATGTGCAGGTTATCAACCAGTTTGAGCAGACGGGCACGCATGCAAACCGCTATGACGTTACCGTGTTGGTAAACGGCCTACCGCTGGTGCAGATTGAATTGAAAAAGCGCGGCGTGGCGGTGCGGGAAGCATTCAATCAGGTGCACCGTTACAGCAAAGAGAGCTTCAACAGCGAAAATTCGCTGTTCAAATTCCTGCAAATTTTCGTGATTTCCAACGGCACGGACACGCGCTATTTCGCCAACACCACTAAGCGCGACAAAAACAGCTTTGATTTCACGATGAATTGGGCGCGGTCGGACAATTATCCGATTAAAGATTTGAAAGACTTTACCGCCACGTTCCTGCAGAAAAGCGTATTGCTGAGCGTTTTGCTGCATTACAGCGTGTTTGATGCGAATGATACGCTGCTGATTATGCGGCCGTATCAGATTGCCGCCGCCGAACGCATTTTGTGGAAAATCAACAGCTCTGCGCAGGCGAAGAATTGGAGCAAACCGGAAAGCGGCGGCTATGTCTGGCACACCACGGGCAGCGGCAAAACGCTGACCAGCTTTAAGGCGGCGCGTCTGGCGACGGAATCGAAGTTTATCGACAAGGTTTTCTTCGTTGTAGACAGGAAGGATTTGGACTATCAAACGATGAAGGAATACCAACGTTTTTCACCCGACAGCGTGAACGGTTCGGAAAGCACGGCGGGCTTAAAACGCAATTTGGAAAAAGACGACAACAAAATCATCGTTACCACCATCCAAAAACTGAACAATCTGATGAAGAGTGAAGATAATCTGCCGGTTTATCACCAGCAGGTTGTATTTATTTTCGATGAATGCCACCGCTCGCAATTCGGCGAAGCACAAAAAAACCTGAAAAAGAAATTTAAAAAATTCTGCCAGTTCGGCTTTACCGGTACGCCGATTTTTCCTGAAAACGCTTTGGGCGCAGAAACCACGGCGGGCGTGTTCGGGCGGGAGCTGCATTCTTATGTGATTACCGATGCCATCCGCGATGAAAAAGTATTGAAATTCAAAGTGGATTACAACGATGTGCGCCCGCAGTTCAAAGCCGTGGAAGCGGAACAGGACGAGAAGAAACTGAGTGCCGCCGAAAACCGCCAAGCCCTGCTGCACCCCGAACGCATCCGCGAAATCACGCAATATATCCTGAACCAGTTCAGGCAGAAAACGCACCGGCTGAACGCAGGCGGCAAAGGCTTTAACGCCATGTTTGCCGTCAGCAGCGTAGATGCGGCGAAGTGCTATTACGAAGCGTTCAAAACACAACAGGCAGGCAGCCTGAACCCGCTGAAAGTGGCCACCATTTTTTCCTTTGCGGCCAACGAAGAGCAAAACGCCGTCGGTGAAATTGTTGACGAGACCTTTGAACCGGAAGCGATGGACAGCAGTGCGAAAGAATTTTTGCAGGCTGCCATCAACGATTACAACGCCTGTTTTAAAACCAATTTCGGCACGGACAGCAAAGCCTTTCAGAACTACTACCGCGATTTGGCAAAACGGGTGAAAAATCAGGAAGTGGACTTGCTGATTGTGGTCGGCATGTTTTTGACGGGTTTTGATGCGCCGACGCTGAACACGCTGTTTGTCGATAAAAACCTGCGCTATCACGGCCTGATGCAGGCGTTTTCTCGCACCAACCGCATTTATGATGCCACCAAAACCTTCGGCAACATTGTCTGCTTCCGCAATTTGGAGCAGGCAACCATTGATGCGATTACCCTGTTTGGCGACAAAAACACCAAAAATGTGGTGCTGGAAAAAAGCTACGAAGAATACATGAACGGCTATACCGACAGCCAGACCGGCGAAGCGCGGCGCGGCTATTTGGATGTGGCAAAAGAATTGCGCGAAAACTTCCCCGATCCCGATAGAATCGAAAAGGAAAAAGACAAAAAAGCCTTCGTAAAACTCTTCGGCGAATACCTGCGGGCGGAAAACGTATTGCAGAACTACGATGAATTTGCCGCATTGCGCGAGTTGCAGAATGTGGATGCGGCGGACGAAGATGCTATGAAGGCGTTTCAGGAAAAATACTACCTGAGCGATGAAGACGTGCAGGAAATGCGGCAAGTGCCGATGCCGTCTGAAAGGGCAGTGCAGGATTACCGCTCTGTCTACAACGACATCCGTGACTGGCTGCGCCGCCAAAAAGCAGGCGAACAGAAAGAGCAATCAAAAATCGACTGGGACGATGTGGTTTTTGAGGTAGATTTGCTCAAATCGCAGGAAATCAATCTAGATTACATCTTGCAACTGGTTTTCGAGCATCACAAAAAAATCAAAGGCAAAGCGGAGCTGGTGGAAGAAATCCGCCGCATCATCCGCGCCAGTATCGACCACCGTGCCAAGGAGAGCCTGATTGTAGATTTTATCAATGATACGGATTTGGACAAAGTGCCCGACGTTCCCACCATACTGGAAACCTTTTACGCATACGCGCAAGAAGTGATGAAGAGCGAAGCAGCAGAGTTGATTGCCGCCGAAGGCCTGAACGAAACTGCCGCCAAACGCTATTTAACCAGCTCACTCAAACGCGGCTATGCCAGTGAAAATGGAACGGAACTAACCGAAGCCCTGCCGAAAATGAGCCCGCTCAACCCACAGTATTTAACGAAGAAACAAAGTGTCTTCCAAAAAATTTCTGTGTTTGTAGAGAAATTTAAAGGCGTAGGGAAAAATATTTAAAATGTCGTCTGGAAACTTTAGGTTTTCAGACGGCTTTTTTTCAGGAAACATCATGAAACAAACCATTCAAGAAAAACTGACTCAAATTTCACTTGCAGAACCACTGCATTTTCTGTTGGCGGCGGAGAGTGGAAGCCGCGCATGGGGCTTTGCTTCACCCGACAGCGATTATGATGTTCGTGCCATTTATATCCGTCCGCAAGAACATTATCTGCAAATTGATGAAGCAAAAGATACGTTTGAATTTATTGAAAACCAATGGTTTGACGTAGGTGGCTGGGATATCCGCAAGGCTTTGCGCCTGTTGAGAAAAAGCAATGCCGTATTGCTGGAATGGTTGCGTTCGCCGATTGTTTATACACAAGATAAGGCATTCATAGGCCGTCTGAACGAACTTGTGCCCCAATACGTCCAAGCCGCCGCGTTGTTGCACCATTATCGCGGTATCGCCGGCAATACTTTGAAAGCCATGGATTTGGCGCAGCCGATTAAATTGAAGAAATGGTTTTACGTCTTACGCCCTTTATTGGCGGCACGCTGGGCAGTGAAACAAGGCGGTATTCCGCCAATGACTTTGGTTGAGTTGATGAATGAGTGGCAGACAGATTGTGCTACCCAAATTACTGATCTGGTTGCATTAAAAGCAGGACAGGACGAAAGTTATCTGCACACATTATCGCCAGAGCTGCAAAAGCTGACTATTGATCTATATAACGAAGTTTCTGCCTTGTCTGCCCCTACTGCCGAACCTGCCGATAGCGGACCTTTGAACGAATTGTTCCGCTCCACCTTGGCAACCATTTATCCGTAAAAGGCCGTCTGAATATGCTGACCCCCGAAGACTTGCACACGCAAAATCTGATTCTGCTTGAAGCCGTGTCCGGCAGCCGCGCCTACGGTTTGGCAACGCCTGAGTCCGATACCGACATCAAAGGCGTGTTTTACCTGCCCAAATCCATGTTTTACGGCATGGAATACATCCCACAAATCAGCAATGAAACCAACGATATTGTGTATTACGAACTGGGACGGTTTATCGAATTGCTGCTGCAAAGCAATCCGAACACACTAGAGCTGCTGGTCTCCCCTTCCGACTGTGTGCGATACCGTTCGCCATTGATGGATGCATTCAAAACCGAATGGTTTATCTCCAAAACCTGTCAGCAAAGTTTTGCAGGCTATGCCTACAGACAAATCAAAAAAGCACGGGGATTGAATAAAAAAATCAGCAATCCGATGCCGTCTGAAAAGAAAAGCATCCTTGATTTCTGCTACATCATAGAAGGCAGGCAAACCGTACCGTTGCAGTACTGGCTTACACAACGCGGAATGGAGCAAAGGCGTGTAGGCTTAATCAAAATAGCCCACGCCCGAGAACTTTATGCGCTGTTTTACGATGCCGACGGCACGCTTGGCTACCACGGTATTGCACCCAAACCTGAAGCCACAACACTTTCACTCAGCCCCATTCCAGAAGGAGAAACACCGCTTGCCCATCTATCCTTCAACCAAGACGGATACAGCAGCTACTGCCGCGAATATTCCTCTTATCAACAATGGCTGGCAGAACGCAACGAAACACGCTATCAAGGCACGCAGGCACACGGTCAAGGTTACGATGCAAAAAATATGATGCACACCTTCCGCCTGCTTGAAACTGCGCGCGATATTGCCCTTCATGGCGAAATCCGTCCACGCCGTCCCAATCGTGACGAATTGCTGGCCATCAAGCGCGGTTCTTTTCCTTACAATGAACTGTTGGCGCGTGCAGAAACATTGATTAACGAAGTGGAAAATTTGTTCGCCCAGTCCGATCTACCGGAAACTGTAAATAGCAGTTTGGCAATCAATGCCCTTATTGAAATCCGAACCAAGATTTACGGATAAGAAAATCAAAAACAGAGGCCGTCTGAAATTATGTGTTTCCTCTTTTCAGACGGCCTTTTCATATTTCAAATTCCAACCGTCTATCCATCAAAACAACCTTTTCTGCCGTCTTCTAACAAGGGATAGCAACATGAAATATAATTTCGTTATTGATTGGATTCATATGACAAAATTGTTGTTTTTTCATCATCATCCCAAAATATTAAGTTTAACGCCTATTCTCCTTGCTTTATAATGGCCGTCTGAAATAAAAATACAATTAAAGCAGAAGCATGTCTTTGCAACTTAAGCAGATTTGCATAATTAACCATATGCTTTAATCATAATAATGATAAAATAATACGGCTTTCCTCTAAATTAAAGGGAAAACTGCACAAGAAACGGAAAATATAAATGAGTGTCGGATTATTGCGTGTTTTGGTTCAAAGCCAAACCATCTCAAATCAACAAGCGGAACATTACAACAGCCTTTTACAATCGGGCAAAGAAATCCTGCCCGACTTGTTTTCAGACGGCATCATCACCCCTAAAGCCTTGGGCGAATTGGTTGCGCGCGTATTCAGCTATCCCCTTTTGGATTTGCACTACTATCCGCGCAATAATGTAGTCGGCGACATTCTGACGGAAGAGCAAATGGTGCAAAACCGTTGCGTTCCGATTTTCAAACGCGGACGCAAGGTTTATTTCGCCGTATCCGATCCGACTCAAATCCAAAACTTCCAAAAAATCGCTTTTTCTTCAGGTTTAAGCGTTGATTTGGTGGTAGTTCCCGATGACCAACTCAGCTCCTTGCTGGAATGGTTGGGTCAGCGTTCGACCACCATTCTGAAAGAAATCAACGAAGAACATGAAGCAACGCAGCAATCTCAGTCGCTTTATATCGATAATGAAGAGGCTGAAGACGGCCCTATCCCCCGCTTCATCCACAAAACCTTATCCGACGCCCTAAACGCAGGCGCATCGGACATCCACTTTGAATTCTACGAGCAAATGGCGCGCGTCCGTTTCCGCGTGGACGGACAGTTGCGTGAAGTCGTACAGCCGCCTGTCGCCGTGCGCGGCCAGTTGGCATCGCGCATCAAAGTGATGGCGCGTTTGGATATTTCTGAAAAACGTATTCCGCAAGACGGCAGAATTCAAATTGCCTTCCACAAACACGGCCGTCCTATTGACTTCCGTGTCAGCACTTTGCCGACGCTGTTTGGCGAAAAAGTGGTGATGCGTATCCTAAATTCCGATGGTACATCGCTCAATATCGACCAGCTCGGTTTAGAGCCTTTCCAAAAAGAAATGCTGCTTGAGGCCATCAACCGCCCTTACGGCATGGTGTTGGTTACCGGCCCGACAGGCTCGGGTAAAACCGTTTCGCTCTATACCTGCCTAAGTATTTTGAACACGGAAGATGTCAACATTTCAACAGCAGAGGATCCGGCCGAGATTAACCTGCCGGGCGTCAACCAAGTCAACGTCAATGAAAAACAAGGCCTGACGTTTGCCACCGCACTCCGATCCTTCTTGCGTCAAGATCCTGATATTATTATGGTCGGTGAGATCCGCGACTTGGAAACCGCCGACATCGCCATTAAAGCCGCCCAAACAGGCCACATGGTTTTCTCTACCCTGCATACCAATAATGCACCGGCCACGCTGTCCCGCCTTTTGAACATGGGTGTCGCGCCTTTCAACATCGCCAGCTCGGTCAGCCTGATTATGGCGCAAAGGCTGTTGCGCAGACTGTGTCCAAACTGCAAACGCGAAGTGGAGCGCCCGCCGGTTCCGGCATTGAAAAAAGCCGGCTTTACCGATGCGGACTTGGCTCAAGATTGGAAACTCTACCGCCCGGTTGGTTGCGACAGCTGCCGTGGCAAAGGCTTTAAAGGCCGCGTCGGTATTTATGAAGTCATGCCGGTCAGCGATGAAATGCAAAAAGTCATTATGAACAACGGTACAGAAGTTGATATCATGAACATGGCCTATCAGGAAGGCATGGTAGACCTGCGTCGCGCCGGCCTCATGAAAGTCATGCAAGGCCTGACTTCGTTGGAAGAAGTAACTGCTCATACCAATGACTAAACTGCCATATTTTCGAAAATTACAATAAAGCGTCACGGGGAAACAGTCCGCTTTATTTCTTACTAACAAGGGATAACTCATGGCTCAAGCAGAGCAAAAAAGAAGTCTGTTCGGTTCAAGAAGCAAAGGTAAGCGTTTTACATTTGAAGGAAAAAACATCGAGACCGAACGTCTTGTCCGCGGCGAAGTAGTTGCCAAAGATGAAGAAGAGGCGCGCAAAAAACTCCAGCGCAGAGGCATTCGTCCTTTGCGCATCAGCAAAGTCAAAACCGCACGCAAACGCCGTATTACCCAAGAAGACATCACAGTGTTTACGCGCCAACTGGCAACAATGATGAAGGCAGGCTTGCCGCTGATGCAGGCTTTTGAAATCGTTGCGCGCGGCCACTCCAATCCGAGCATGACCGAAATGCTGATGCAGGTTCGCTCCGATGTCGAACAAGGTAGTGCATTGGGCAAATCGTTCTCCAAATATCCAAAATATTTCGACCGTTTCTATTGCAACCTGGTCAGCGCAGGCGAATCCGGCGGCGTACTGGAAAGCTTATTGGACAAACTGGCTGTTTATAAAGAAAAAACCCAAGCCATTAAGAAAAAGGTTAAAACCGCGCTGACCTACCCGATTGCCATTATCGTGGTGGCCATCGCGCTTATCTTCATCATGATGATGTTTGTACTGCCTGCCTTTAAAGAAGTTTATGCCAATATGGGTGCAGAGCTGCCAGACCTTACCCAACTCGTCATGAACTTGTCTGATTTATTCGTCGATTACGGCTGGATTATGATCATCCTTTTGATTGCTTCCGCCTTCGGCCTGTACAAACTCCATGAGAAATCGCCCACCTTCCAAAAGCGAATCGATGCTTTGATTTTGAGGTTGCCTATCTTCGGTACCATCGTCCGTAAAGCGACCATTGCCCGTTGGGCGCGTACGACTTCTACCCTCTTCGCGGCCGGCGTTCCTTTGGTGGAAGTATTAGATTCAGTTGCAGGCGCATCCGGCAATATTCTCTATGAAGAAGCCACTCAAGACATCCGCGCCAAGGTAACCCAAGGTCTGTCGCTGACATCCAGTATGCAAAGTACTGATATGTTCCCCAACATGGTGATTCAAATGGCGGCCATCGGCGAAGAGTCAGGCTCTTTGGATGATATGCTGAACAAAGCAGCCGAATTCTACGAAGATGAAGTAGATAACTCCGTCTCCCGATTGTCTGCCTTGATGGAACCTATCATCATGGTGGTATTGGGTTCGCTCATCGGTATTTTGCTGATTGCCATGTATCTGCCGCTGTTTAACTTGGGTAATGTCGTAGGTTGATATGCTTGATAGTATTTACTCTGCCATCGACGCCCTCTCCGTTCTTGCACCATTCGCGATTCCTTTAGCCGTTATTTTGGGATTACTGATTGGCAGTTTTCTAAACGTTGTCATTTATCGCACGCCGATAATGATGGAACGCGAATGGACACAATTTTCTAAAGAGCATTTGGGCATCGAATTGGCAGACGAAGAAAAACAGCCATTTAATCTGCGTAAACCGGATTCACGCTGCCCAAAATGCAAAAGTCCGATCAGAATTTGGCAAAATATACCCATCCTCAGCTATGTTTTACTGGGCGGGAAATGCCACGCCTGCAAAACTCATATCAGCATACGCTATCCGTTGATTGAGCTGCTGACAGGTGTCTTATTCGGTATTGTCGCGTGGCAATACGGCTGGTCATGGGCGACTATTGGCGGATTCATTCTGACTGCCATATTGATTGCGCTGACCTTTATCGATGCTGATACGCAATATTTGCCCGACAGCCTGACTCAGCCCCTAATTTGGATCGGCCTGCTGTTTAATCTGAACGATACATTCGTACCCCTGCATTCAGCCGTTTGGGGTGCAATCGCAGGCTATATGAGCCTTTATACTTTATGCGCTGTCTATAAACTTCTGACCGGTAAAATCGGCATGGGCAATGGCGATTTCAAACTTTTGGCCGCACTCGGCGCATGGCTGGGCGTAGGGATATTGCCTGTTCTGATCTTCATGGCTGCCTTAGTCGGGCTGGTGGGCGCGCTCATCGCCCGTGTCGGTAAAGGTCAATATTTTGCTTTTGGTCCCAGCCTCGCTGTAGCAGGATGGATTATTTTGGTTGCCAATGCACCTATTACCCAACTGGTACAATGGTGGCTCATACAATCAGGATTCCGATAATGACATTATGGATAGGCTTGACCGGCGGTATCGGCAGCGGCAAATCATCTATCGCCCAAATGTTTGCCGAACTTGGCGTACCCATTATCGATGCCGATGCCATCAGCCGCTCACTGACCGCTGAAAACGGTGAAGCGCTTCCAGCCATCCGCCAGCTTTTCGGCGATGAGGTTTTTGACAGCAAAGGCCGTCTGAATCGTACGGCTTTACGGGAAGAGGTTTTCAGACGGCCTCAATCCAAAAAACAACTGGAAAACCTGCTTCTGCCATTAATCTTAAACAAAATCCAACAGCAGAAACAAAAACTTGCTTCCTCTGCCTACGGCATTGTCGATGTACCGCTTTTAATTGAGAATCCGGCATTTAAAGCGGAGACTGACCGCATTTTAGTTGTAGATGTTCCAGAGTCCGTCCAAATCGAACGCGTACACCAACGCAATGGTTTTTCAGAAGAGCAGACGCGCCAAATCATGGCTACCCAAGCTTCCCGATCTGACAGACTGCTTCATGCCGACGACGTATTGGACAATACTCATAGCTTGGAAGAAGCAAAAATCAAGGTTTTCCGCCTGCATCAATACTATCAATCCATTGCACAATCACTGAAAGAAACTGCATGACCGCTCCTGTTGTAAAATGTCCGACCTGCCACAAAGAAGTCGTTTGGAATACCGACAGCCCCTACCGCCCTTTCTGCAGCAAACGGTGTAAACTCATTGATTTAGGCGAATGGGCTCAAGAAAAATACACCGTTTCTTCAGAAGACGACCCTTTTTCAGACCTATTGGACGGCAAATAACCTACGCCGCTTCCTTCAGCCTATCCAAAACAGGCTCAAAACAGTAAAATACCCTCTTTATATTCCAATCTATTCCATCCACCATGCTCACCTTCCAACAAATTATTTTCAAATTACAAAACTACTGGGCAGACAAAGGCTGCACCGTTATCCAACCTTTCGATATGGAAGTCGGTGCCGGGACTTCCCATCCAGCCACCTGCCTGCGTGCATTAGGCCCGGAGCCTTGGTTTGCCGCTTACGTTCAACCCAGCCGCCGCCCCAAAGACGGCCGCTATGGCGACAACCCCAACCGCCTGCAACACTACTATCAATTCCAAGTTGCGCTCAAACCAGCTCCCGCCAATATTCAAGACCTATATCTCGATTCCCTGCGCGAATTGGGTATCGACCCTAAAGTACACGACATCCGCTTTGTCGAAGACGACTGGGAAAACCCTACTCTCGGCGCTTGGGGTTTGGGTTGGGAAGTTTGGCTCAACGGCATGGAAGTAACCCAATTCACCTACTTCCAACAAGTCGGCGGTATCGACTGCTCCCCTGTACTTGGCGAAATCACCTACGGCATCGAGCGTCTCGCCATGTATCTGCAAGGCGTGGAAAATGTGTACGACCTCGTTTGGGCAAAAACCCTTGATGGCAACATCGTCACTTACGGCGACGTTTATCATCAAAACGAAGTTGAACAATCTACCTACAACTTCGAATACAGCGATGCCGATTGGCTCTTGCGCCAATTCAACGACTACGAAGAACAAGCCAAACGCCTGCTTGCAGTTGAAGACACCAGTCTTGCCCTGCCTGCTTACGAGCTTGTACTCAAAGCCGGCCACACGTTCAACCTCTTGGATGCACGCGGCGCCATTTCCGTTACCGAACGCGCAACCTACATCGGCCGCATTCGTGCACTGAGCCGTATCGTTGCACAAAAATTCGTTGAAAGCCGCGAGAAACTGGGCTTCCCATTGCTTAAAAACCAATAAGCCCGCACATGCTTACCACGCCGCCCTTTGATACATTCAAGTGGCGGCGTTTCTATTTTCAGACGGCCTTAACGTCGTTGCCATCGCAAACACTTCCTGCCTGCTTTCAGGTAAAATAAGCCCTTTATTACATAAACCGTCTGAAAACATGAGTTCATCCTCTTCTGCAAAAACACCCTTTTTCTTACTTTCCCTCGTTGCCATCATTCTTGACCAACTGAGCAAATGGGAAATCTTGAAACACTTTACCGAAGGCGAACGCCTCAATATCATTCCAGGCTTTTTTGACCTGACGCTTGCCTATAATCCAGGCGCGGCATTCAGCTTTTTGGCCGACCAAGGCGGCTGGCAAAAATTCTTCTTTTTAGGTCTGGCCGTCGTAATCAGCCTGTATTTGGCCCGTGCCATCTGGCGCGATGAGTTTGGACGCTGGGGCAAACTGGGGGCAGCCATGATTATCGGCGGCGCAATTGGCAATGTGGTTGACCGTCTGATTCACGGCCACGTTGTCGATTTTCTGCTTTTCTATTGGCAAAACTGGTTCTATCCAGCATTTAACATTGCCGACAGCTTTATCTGCGTTGGCGCGGTTTGCTTGGTATTAGATGGTTTGCTGCACAAAAAAACATCTTCAAACGACACAAAGGCCGTCTGAAAACGGAACACACATGACTCAAAAAACCATTATCCTTGCCAATCCCCGTGGCTTTTGTGCCGGCGTTGACCGCGCCATCAGCATTGTTGAACGTGCACTCGAAGAATTCGGCGCGCCTATTTACGTCCGCCATGAGGTCGTTCACAACAAATTCGTCGTGGACAATCTGCGGGCAAAAGGTGCCGTATTTGTCGATGATTTGGCGGATGTACCCAAGGGGGCCACGCTGATTTACTCGGCTCACGGCGTATCCAAAGCCGTACAGGAAGAAGCAGCACAACGCGGTTTCCGAGTTTTTGATGCCACCTGCCCTTTGGTAACCAAAGTCCACAAAGAAGTAGCCCGCCTCGATGCCCAAGATTACGAAATCATCATGATCGGCCACAAAGGCCACGTCGAAGTAGAAGGCACGATGGGACAATTGCCTCCGGGTAAAATGTTTTTGGTCGAGACAGTGGAAGATGTGGCCGGGCTGAACGTCAAAAATCCTGACAAGCTGGCCTACGTCAGCCAAACCACTTTATCGGTGGACGAAACCAAAGACATCATTGCAGCTTTGAATCAACGCTTCCCCAATATCCGCAATCCGCACAAAGAAGACATCTGCTATGCCACAACCAACCGCCAAACTGCCGTTAAAGAATTGGCGGAAGAATGCGATCTTGTGATTGTTGTCGGCTCGCCCAATTCTTCCAACAGCAACCGCTTGCGTGAAGTAGCCGCATTGCGCGGAGTTGATGCCTATATGGTCGATAATGCTTCCTATCTGAAAAAAGAATGGTTTGAAAACAAAACCAAGGTTGGTGTAACTGCTGGCGCATCTGCGCCTGAAGTCTTGGTTCGAGAAGTCTTACAAACCATTCAAGACTGGGGACATGAGACCATACGTGAAGGAGAAGGCGCAGAAGAAAGCATTGTATTTGTCTTGCCTAAAGAATTGCGCCGCGAGGGAGAAAACAAGCAAATTCTCAATAAAGGGTAGGTTTGTTATTTGCTTTATTTGAAAACTCAAGGCCGTCTGAAAATTTTCAGACGGCCTTGAGTTTATTTTGCCAATAAAAAAGACCTGCCTTAAAGGCAGGTCTTTTCATACCTTATCCTGATTATTTCTCAGGAGTGTGTTGCTGACGGCGCAAGATTGCCGGAATTTCAAAGTCATCCAGTACAGACTGGTTGCTGAAATCAGCCGCAGTCAGATTCATAGAACGGATATTGCGGTTGGTACGAACCAAGCTTTCAGCGCTGCTTTGGCTTTGAGCTTGAGGCGCTTCTTCCGCACCGCGTACCAATTGTTGGGTACGGGCAGCAGCACGCAGTTGGTTGTCAGTACCGTTTTCTTTCAAGCCGGTAGCAATAATGGTAATACGGATAGCGTCTTCGCTCATGCTCTCATCTTCGGCAGCACCAAATTTGCATTCCACTTCAGGGTGTGCATTTTGGTTGACGATGCGCATAATCTCGTTGAACTCAGACATTTTCAGGCAGCCAGGAGCAGTGGTAATGTTTACCAATACACCGCGTGCGCCATCCAAAGTAACATTATCCAAGAGCGGGCTGGAGATGGCTTGATCGGTAGCCAAACGGGCACGGTCAATACCTTGCGCGAAACCTGAACCCATCATGGCGATGCCGCGATTGCTCATCACGGTTTTCACGTCGGCGAAGTCCAAGTTGATCATGTCGCTCGGGCAAGTCACCACTTCGGAAATACCGGCAACCGCGTCACGCAATACATTGTCGGCCGCACGGAAAGCTTCACGCATGGTCACGTCTTCGCCCAAGGCAGTCATCAATTTGTCGTTCGGGATAATAATCAGGGAGTCAACGCGCTCTTTGAGCTGATCCAAACCTGCTTGAGCGATGTGTACGCGTTTGCCTTCGTAAGCAAACGGACGGGTTACAACCGCAACGGTCAGAATACCCATTTCTTTAGCGATTTCAGCCACAACAGGAGCAGAACCGGTACCCGTACCGCCACCCATACCGGTAGTGATGAACAGCATATTTGCACCGCGGATGGCATCTTCGATGGCTTCGCGATCTTCTTGGGCTGCAGCACGGCCGATTTCAGGATTTGCACCAGCGCCCAAACCGCGAGTCAGGTTTGTGCCCAATTGAATGCGTTTGGCCGCATTGTTTTTAGCCAATGATTGCGCATCGGTATTGGCACTGATGAACTCAACACCATGAATAGTGTTGGCAACCATGTTGTTGATGGCATTACAGCCGCCGCCACCCAAACCGATAACTTTAATAACAGCAGGGCTTGTTGCTGATTCTGCTACGTCGTAAACAAATTCCATTCAATAATCCTCCGCGCCCCGCTTTATAAGGACGGTTCAAAAATAACTTATTATCCGTATTATATAAGAAGTATCCAGATACTGGCAAAAATCTTCTTACCATTCGGCTGTCGGCGTTATATTTTTACTACATTTTTTAACAGAAAATATACAAGTTTTAAATTATCCACTTAGCAATTATTTAAAACCGTTTAATTCCACTTAAATATTCAGGACAAACGGTTGCTACACCGTCTGCCCTGAAAACTTTTATCAGAAATTGTCTCTGAAGAATCTTTGGATTTTTTCCCACAGACCCATTTTTTTGCCTGAATCATTCAGGGCAATCGCACCGGTTCGGCTGGTTTGCTCACCCTCTTCGGCAGCATAGGCCGTCTGAAGTAGGCCAATTGCTGTTGAATAGCGTGGATTGCGGATACGCTCGGATACGCCGCCCATTTCTTGTGGAACACCGATACGGGCCGGCAAATTAAAGACTTCTTCCGCCAACTCAACAATACCGGTCAACATAGAGGCACCGCCGGTCAAAACGATACCGGAAGTCAGCACTTCTTCAGGGAAGCCGGAACGGCGCAATTCGTTCAGCGTCAATTCCAAAATCTCTTCTACGCGCGGACCGATGATTTCAGCCAATACGCGGCGTGAAATTTGACGTGATTGACGGTCGCCAACGCTAGGAACTTCAATCATTTCATCCAAGCCGTCCATAGTCGGAATGGCGGCGCCGTAATGGATTTTGATGTACTCGGCGGCACTGTGCGGCGTACGCAGGGCTTGTGCCAAGTCTTTGGTAATCAAATCGCCGGCAACGGGAATAACCGCAGTATGGCGGATGGCGCCATTGGTATAAACCGCGATGTCGGTCGTACCGCCGCCGATATCGATGACGCACACGCCCAAATCTTTTTCGTCTTCAGTCAAAACGGCGTGACCGCTCGCCAAAGGCTGAAGCATGATTTGATCCATTTGCAGGCCGCAGCGTTGGATACATTTTTGGATATTTTGCAAAGCAGTGTTCGCACCGGTAATGATGTGCACGCGGGTATCCAAACGCACGCCGCTCATGCCGATAGGCTCTTTCACACCGGGTTGGTTGTCGATGATGTACTCTTGAACCACGGTATGCAAGATATTGTGATCAGGCGGAATATTGATGGCTTTGGCTGTTTCGATGGCACGATCGATGTCGGCTTGCGATACTTCGCCATCTTTAATTTTGACCACGCCTTGTGAATTCAGGCTGCGGATATGGTTACCGGCAATACCGGTGACGACGTGGGAAATTTTGGTATCTGCCATCAATTCGGCATCTTCTACCGCCTGACGAATGGCTTGAGCGGTAGCGTCGATATTGGTCACCATACCTGCACGCAGGCCGCGTGAAGGGCTTTGGCCCAAGCCGACAATGTGGATTTCATTATCTTCCCGAATCTCGCCGATTAAGGCGATGACCTTGGACGTACCAATGTCTAAGGCACTGATATATTTATTTTGTTGTTGTTCCATAATTGCTCGTTCGCTATGTTGTCTGACTGACGGTTTGATTATTTTTGAAACAAGATTGCTTCACGTCTAATCGGCTATTTACTGTCGGAAGGGTTTTCAGACGGCCTGTAACGGACTGAAAAACCATCCTTATAACGCATATCGACATACTCGATACGACTTTGTTTTTTACGCAGCAGCGACGGCCAAATCTGGGCAAACTGCTGCAAACGTTTGATTTCGTTTTCACGCCCCAAGCGCACGGTAATGCCGTTGTTCAATACAAGCAACCATGCCGATCGCGGCGTGTAGATCAATTCTTTGATGGTCAGTTTCAACGGACTCAAAATACCGGAAAAGTCCGCATAATGTTTGACCATGTCTTTGCCTGTCCCCTGCTGCCCTTCAAATATAGGCAGGTCCTGTTTCAGGCTTGCGGCAAACACATTGCCCTTACTGTCCACCAAGCCGCCAGCGCGCCAGTGTGCAACCGGCACGCGCTCGGTCAGGATAATTTCCACGGTTTCCGGAAAACGGCGGCGCACCATTGCCGAGTCAATCCAAGGCAACTCCTGAAAAGCGGCCTGCGCCGCATCAATATCGGCGCGGAACATATTACCCCTGATATGCTCTCTTGCAACAGTTTGCAATTCTTTGCCGGAAGCATATTTCAGCTTGCCCTGAATGGCAATCTGTTTCACAGGGAAATATTTGGAATTGTAAAGCCAAGCTATGCCCGAACCTATCAGCAGAAAGGCCATCAACAACAATAGCCGGCGGGTCAGCCGACCCAGTGCGCCTGCATCATCCCACATGAGCGGTCTTCAAAATCTCAATACATAAATCAGCAAAATCTACGCCGGTATGGGCTGCAGATTTTGGCACCAAACTATGGCTGGTCATACCGGGCAAGGTGTTGATTTCCAAAAGATACAGCTTACCGTCCGTATCTTTCAGGAAGTCCACGCGCGAACAGCCGTCCGCACCAATCGCCTGAGCGCCACGCACGGCCAGTTCGCGCATCAGGTTTTCCTCCGCCTCGCTCAAATCTTCCGACGGGCATTGATAAACCGTATCGTCGCGGTTGTATTTGGCTTCGTAGTCGTAAAACTCGGTAGCCGGAATAATATGAATGCTCGGCAGGCCTTTACCGTTCAATACCGGACAAGAATATTCGCCGCCGCCGATGAAGCGCTCGGCAATAATTTCGCCCTGCAAATGTTTCAATTCTTCGTAAACGCTTTTCAGACGGCCTTTTTCTTTAACTTTTACCACACCGACGCTGCTGCCTTCCGCGGCGGGTTTCACAAACATCGGCAGGCCCAATTTTTCTTCAACAGCATCAAAGTCGCTGTCGTCATGCAATACGGCAAACTCAGGAACAGGCAAGCCCACAGCCTGCCAAATCAGTTTGCAGCGGTATTTGTCCATACCCAGCGCGGAAGCGGCCACACCGCTGCCGGTATAAGGAATACCCATCAGTTCCAACGCGCCCTGAATCGCGCCATCTTCGCCGAAAGTGCCGTGCAAAATATTGAAGGCCGTCTGAAAACCTTGGGTTTTCAATTCAGACAACGGGGTTTCTTTGGGGTCAAACGCATGGGCATCCACGCCTTTGCTTTTCAAGGCAGCCAAAATAGCGGCGCCGCTGTCCAGAGAAACTTCGCGCTCGCTGGAGAAGCCGCCCATCAACACGGCCACTTTGCCAAAATTCTGCATAATTTCTACTTTCTTAAATACTGATACAGGCCGTCTGAAATATTGTTCAGACGACCTATGTGTCCTCAAAGGCAAATATGCCTGTTTATTATGATTGTTTCGACAATTCCACCAATGCAGACGGAACGCGGTTGATGCTACCGGCACCCATATTCAGAACAACATCGCCGTCTTGCAAAACATTCAGCAGCATTTGCGGCAGATCGGCAACGTTTTCGCAGTAAATCGGCTCAAGTTTGCCCAATACGCGGATGGCGCGCGCCAAGGCGCGGGAATCGGCTGCGGCAATCGGCTCTTCGCCTGCGGCATAAACTTCGGTCAACACCAGCGCATCAACGGTATTGAGGACTTTGGTAAAGTCTTCAAACAAATCGCGCGTGCGGGTATAGCGGTGTGGTTGGAAAGCCAAGACCAAGCGTTTTTCAGGGTATGCGCCGCGTGCGGCGGCCAGAGTTGCCGCCATTTCGACGGGATGGTGGCCATAATCGTCCACCAGCAGCGCGGTTCCGCCGTTTGGCAATTTGATGTCGCCATATTTTTGGAAACGACGGCCGACACCTTCAAAGCCGAGCAAGCCTTTTTGAATGGCTTCAACCGATGCACCAACTTCCAGCGCAACGCCGATAGCCGCCAACGCATTGAGGACGTTGTGTCGGCCGGGCATATTCAAAACAACTTCAAATGGCTCTTGCTCATGTTCTTTCATTTGAACATGAACGGTAAATTTCATTTGCGCGCCGACGTTTTCGATATCGGTCGCGTAGATATCGGCAGTATCGTCCAAGCCGTAAGTGGCGTAAGGTTTGCTGATTTTCGGCAAAATCGCGCGGACGTGTTCACTGTCGATACACAAAAAGGCTTTGCCGTAGAACGGCATACGGTGGATGAAGTCGACAAACGCCTGATGCAGTTTCTCAACGCTGTGTCCGTAAGTGTCCATGTGGTCTTCATCGATATTGGTCACGACGGACATAATCGGCGTCAGATACAGAAAAGAAGCATCGGATTCATCGGCTTCGGCAACAATGTATTCGCCTTTACCCAAACGGGCGTTGGTACCAGCGGCGTTGAGTTTGCCGCCGATAACGAAAGTCGGGTCGAGTCCTGCCGCGCCGAGAATAGAAGCAGTCAGGCTGGTGGTTGTGGTTTTACCGTGCGTACCGGCAATGGCGATACCATCGCGGAAGCGCATCAACTCTGCCAACATCAGCGCGCGCGGAATGACAGGGATTTGCTGTTCCAACGCAGCGACGACTTCGGGATTGTCTTTTTTGACGGCGGTAGAGGTAACAACCACGTCGGCGCCATTGACGTGTTCGGCAGTATGACCGGGATAAACTTGGATGCCGAGAGCGCTCAAATGCTCGGTAACGGCATTACGCGCCTGATCCGAACCGGAAACTTTAAAGCCCAAATTGTGTAAAACTTCGGCAATACCGCTCATGCCGACGCCGCCGATTCCGACAAAATGGATGTTGGTCACTCGATTTTTCATCATAATGTTGCGTTCCGGTTGGTTTTTAGTGCGTAAAGGCGTTATTTTAAAGGGCTATCCGCTTCTGCGCTATGCTTTTATTGTAAAGGAATTTTAACAAAAGCAATAAAGGCCGTCTGAAATGCCGTTAATCAACTTTTCAGACGGCCTTGAACAAAGTCTGCCTGCTTATTCGGTACAGGATATGGCAATTTCCGCCACATCGTCCGCACTGTGCGGCAACGCCAAGGTACGGGCATTTTTCGCCCATTTCAGGCATTTTTCACGATTCAAGCCGCCGAGGATTTCGGCCAGTTTTTCTGCCGTCAGTTGAGTTTGCGGCAGCAGCAAACCGGCTTCGGCCTGCACCATAAAACGCGCATTGGCTGTTTGATGGTCGTCCACTGCGTACGGATACGGCACCAGCAATGCACCCAAACCGGCAGCCGTCAGCTCGGCAATCGTCAGCGCGCCGGCACGGCAAATTACCAAATCGGCATCACGGTAGGCAAACACCATATCGGTAATAAATTCAACGCACTCGGCTTGCACGCCCAACGCATCGTAATCCGCCTGCAGGTTGCCCAATTTATTGCGTCCGGACTGATGATACATTTGCGGACGGGCCGCTTCAGGCAATAATGCCAAAGCTTGCGGGACGGTTTTATTCAACACATCCGCACCCAAACTGCCGCCGACCACCAAAACTTTCAGACGGCCTTGACGGTTTTTAAAGCGTTCTTCAGGAACAGGCAATGCCGCAATATCGGCACGGACAGGGTTACCCACCAATCCGCCTTCATGTTGAAAGGCTTTGGGGAAAGCATACAGAACACGTTTTGCCCAACGCGACAGTTGGCGGTTGGACAAACCGGCTACGGCGTTTTGCTCGTGAATCACAATCGGCACCCCGGAAATTTTTGCCGCCACGCCGCCGGGGAAAGTCACGAAACCGCCAAAACCGATAACGCACTCGACACGGTGTTTCTTAATAATCTGCTGCGCCTCGCGGACGGTTTTGTACAGCGTAAACGGCAACATCAGCTTACGCTTGATGCCGTTGCCGCGGATGCCTTTAATCGCCAGCGTTTCCAAGCGTATGCCGTATTGCGGCACGATGCGCTCTTCCATCGAATCTTTACTGCCCAGCCAAATCACATGATGGCCGCGCTTTTGCAGCGACTCGGCAACCGCCAATGCAGGGAAAATATGACCGCCCGTACCGCCGGCCATCAGCATAAAAGTTTTACCGCTCATGGTTTTACTCCACCGAATAACCGCGCATTTTTTGGCGGTTTTCATAATCAATGCGCAATAACAAAGTAACGCACACCAGCATGATAAAGACAGCCGAACCGCCGTAAGACATAAACGGCAAAGTCAGGCCTTTAGTGGGCAGGATACCGATGTTTACACCGATATTGAAGAAACTTTGAATACCAATCCAAATGCCGATGCCGTTGGCAATGTACGCGCTGAACATCAAGCCCGAATCACGCGCCTGTTTGCCGATGGAAAACGCGCGCCACACCAGCCAGCCGTAGCAGAACACCAAAACCAGCATCCCTAAAAAGCCGAATTCTTCACCGATGACGGCAAAAATAAAGTCCGTGTGCGCTTCCGGCAGATAGAAACGTTTTTCTAAACTTGCGCCCAAACCCTCGCCAAACCAGCCACCGCGCGCAATCGCCATTAAAGAATGCGTCAGCTGATAGCCTTTGCCCAAAGGATCGCTCCATGGGTCCAAAAACGCCGCCACACGCGCCATGCGGTAAGGCGCGGCTAAAATCAGCAAACCCATTCCGCTCACAACGGTCGCCACCAATACGGCAAAATACTTCCACGGAAAGCCTGCCAAAAACAGCATACCCATGGTAATCACGACAATCACGACAAATGAGCCGAAATCCGGCTGGCCCATAATCAAAACCAAACCGACCGCCACCGACATAATCGGCAAAATCAGGGTTTTAAACTTACGGAAGCGTTCCTTTACCCTTACCCAAGCTTCACTTTTAAAAGGGCTGCACACCAAATCGCCAATACCGGTAAACAAAGACGACCAACCCAAAGAATCCAAATCGCGCAACATTTCTTCACGGCGCGTAAACAGGCTGGACAAATACAAAACCGTTGCCAATTTGAAAAACTCGGTTGGCTGCAAGTTGAGCGGTCCGATATGAATCCAGCGCGTCGCGCCGTTAATCTCACGGCCGACAAACAAAACCAGCAACAACAGCAAACCGGAAATGACAAAATAAAACGGAATAATCCGCCGCCAAAAGCTCATTTTCAGCAGGAAAAGCGGCAAGCACATGGCCACCGTAAACAGGATAAACATTGCCTGTTTGGACACAAAAGAAAACTGGCTGCCCCCATCCGATGCCGCATATGCAATAGAGGCTGAATAAATCATTACCAAGCTGAAGGTCGTCATCAAAACGACCATCCACAAGAGAGAAACATCAAACTTCCGACCATCGCGCGCAATCGGCCGGTCAAGCATTTTGGAAAGACTAATCATGAAAACATCCGTAACGGCTTGAATAAAATATTCAGACGGCCTGCTAATGGGCAAGAGGCCGTCTGAAAAAATGAATTAACGTTATTTTAAAGGTTTATTTCCAAACCAACAATTCAGAATCTACGGTTAGAAAAGAGAAAACGTGTTGACCTATCTTGAGGGATGACGAGCGGTTTGTCTGAGATGAAACCCCGGCATCAAATCCCCTCCCCTGCCGAGTTTTCAGACGGCCTGACAAGCAATCGACTACCCGTTCCAATCTGCCCCATCACTTCAACAGACATAAAACCTACGGCAGAATTTCAATTTCCGCATTGTGCTTTACGCTACGGTAGAGTTCATCGACTTCTTCGTCCGTTACCGCGATACAGCCGTCGGTCCAGTCTTTTTGCAGGTGTTTTTTGCCGATAAAACCCCAGCCGTTTTTCATGCCGTGGATTTTAATCAGCCCGCCCGGGCTTTTGCCTTGTGCCGCAGCGTAGGCTTTGTCGGCTTCGTTGGGGTAGGAAATACCGAGGTTTTTATGGTAGCCGCTGTTGGGATTACGCTCATTGATGCGGTATTTCCCTTCGGGCGTTTTGCCGTCGCCTTCAAACTGTTTATGCCCGACCGGTTGCTTGCCCAACGAAATGGGATAGGTTTTCAGCAACTTGCCTTGCGAGTACGCCGACATGGTGCGCTTGCTTTTATGCACGACCAACCTGTCGATAACCGCATCTTCAGGCAACGGCGCTTCGCTTGGCGTGGCAACGGTTGTCGTGGAACGAATCGGCGCGGCAAACCAAAACACCAAAGCGGCGACAGCCGAAAGCACGACTGCCGCCAAGCCGATCTTCAAACCCACTTTCATCTTTCAGACGGCCTTACAAAGCTTTGAACGCCTCGATAAACACTTCCGAACGGTGCGCATAGCCTTTGAACATATCGAAGCTCGCACAAGCCGGGCTGAGCAACACGATATCGCCCGCTTCAGCTTGGGCGTATGCCGTCTGAACCGCTTCTTCCAAAGTGGCGCAGTCGGTCATATTCAGACCGCAGCCGTCCAAATCGCGGCGGATTTGCGGCGCATCGACACCGATCAGGAACACGCTTTTTGCCTTGCCGACAAGCGCGTCGCGCAATGGCGTGAAGTCCTGCCCTTTGCCCATGCCGCCCAAAATTACGAAGAGCGGATTTTGCAAACCAGCAATCGCGGCTGCAGTTGCGCCGACGTTTGTGCCTTTGCTATCGTCGATGAATACCACGCCGTTTTTCTCGCCGATTTTTTCCACGCGGTGCGGCAGGCCTTGGAAGGTTTTGACGTGTTCGAGCAATGCTTCGCGCGGCAAACCGATGGCCTCGCACAAAGCGACGGCAGCCATAACGTTGGCGGCGTTGTGCAAACCTTGTAGCGGGATGTCTTGCGTGGCAATCAAATCTTCATCGCCTTGTTTCAGGCAGCCTGTCTCGCGTTCCAACCAAAAATCGGCTTCGTGTTCCAACGAAAACCATTTCACCTCGCGTCCTGCCCGTTTCATGGCGCGGCAGAACACGTCGTCTGAATTTAAAACCTGCACGCCATCGCCACGGAAAATCTTGTCCTTGGTATGCGCATAGTCGAGCAGGTCGTCGTAGCGGTCGAGATGGTCTTCGGAAATGTTCAGCACCGTCGCCGCAGTCGGGCGCAGGCTTTCAGTGTTTTCCAGTTGGAAGCTGGAAAGCTCCAACACCCACACGTCCGCTTTCTTGCCTTCACGCTGCAATTCCGCCTCCAAAACAGGCGTACCGATATTGCCCGCGATAACGGTATCCAGCCCGCACTTGATGCAGAGATAGCCCACGAGGCTCGTTACCGTGGTTTTGCCGTTGCTGCCGGTAATCGCAATCACCTTGTCGCCGCGGCGGTTCACAACATCCGCCAGCAATTCGATGTCGCCCAACACACGTCCACCGTTTTGCTTGAACACCTCGATATCCGGCTGCCGCTCGCTGATGCCGGGGCTGAGCGCCAAAATATCGAAACCATTTTCCAGCGCATCTTTCAGACGGCCCGTGTAAAACACCAGCCCGTCAAACATCTTACCGATTTGCGACACACGCTCAGCTTTCAGCTCCGCATCATAAGCGGCAACCTCCGCGCCGTTTTTGCGCAGGTAGGCAATCATGGAAATACCCGTGCCGCCTAGTCCGGCGACGAGGATTTTTTTATTTTGAAAAGTCATTTTGGTTTTGTCCTAAGTTTTTTCAGACGGCCTTTAGAAAAATTCAATATCCTGCCCGATTCAATTCTCGGTAAGCATCGCAACCTCGTTGCAATCCATTATCACAAGCCTTACCAAACCACCCTTTGGCGATCTTATAGTTCTGACGAACACCTTCTCCTTTGGCATACATCACACCCAAATTATATTGGGCTTCTGCAAGCCCTTGTTCTGCTGCCTTGCGATACCACTGCACTGCCTGTGCATAGTCTTGACGGGCTCCTTGTCCTTCCTTATACATCACACCCAAATTAGATTGGGCATCGGCATACCCTTGCTCTGCCGCCTTGCGATACCACTGCACTGCTTGTGTATAGTCCTGACGGACTCCTTTACCTTTTTCATACGCCACACCCAAATTATATTGAGCATCGGCCAATCCTTGTTCTGCCGCCTTGCGATACCACTGCACTGCCTGTGTATAGTCCTGACGGACTCCCTGTCCGTTGGCATACATTACACCCAAATTATATTGGGCTTCTGCATCCCCTTGTTCTGCCGCCTTGCGATACCATTGCACCGCCTGTGTATCATCTTGACGAACTCCTTTACCTTTTACATACGCCACACCCAAATTATATTGAGCATCGGCCAATCCTTGTTCTGCCGCCTTGCGATACCACTGCACTGCCTGTGTATAGTCCTGACGAACTCCTTGCCCATTGTAGTACCTCACACCCAAATTATATTGGGCTTTTGCATGCCCTTGTTCTGCCGCCTTGCGATACCACTGTACTGCCTGTGTATAGTCCTGACGAACTCCTAGCCCATTGTCGTACCTCACACCCAAATTATATTGGGCTTTTGCATCCCCTTGTTCTGCCGCCTTGCGATACCACTGCACCGCCTTTGTATAGTCTTGACGGACTCCTCGCCCACTGTCATACATCAGACCCAAATTAAATTGGGCTTTAGCATACCCTTGTTTTGCAGCTTGAAGCGTTTCCTGAAAATCCGGCACATTATCCGCACAAACCTCCTGCACTAAGCACAAAGATAATAGGATTCTCATTATTTTTTTTAATAATTTATTCATTTTAAAATCCATTACATTCAAATTATTATTTCTGTTTTATCCTAGTTTTTCAGACGGCCTTTGATTCAAAATTCTGCACCATCCAAGTGACGATACGCCTCGCAGCCTTGTTGCAATCCATTCTGACATGCCTTACCAAACCACTCCTTGGCAAGAGTATGATTTTGACGAATGCCTCGTCCGTAATAATACATCTCGCCCAAATTATATTGAGCATCAGCTAAGCCTTGTTCTGCTGCCTTATGGTACCACTGTGCTGCTTGTACGTAGTCTTGACGGTCTCCTTGCCCAGTGGCATACACTACACCCAAATTAAATTGAGCTTTGGCATTTCCTTGTTCTGCCGCCTTGCGATACCACTTCACAGCTTGTACGTAGTCTTGCTCAACTCCTTGGCCATTAGCATACATTACACCCACATTTAATTGCGCAACCATATCACCTTGCTCTGCTGCCTTTCTGTACCACTCAATCGCCTGCACATAATCTTGTCTTACACCTTTTCCGCTAGCGTACATACCACCTAAATTATATTGTGCATCTACATTCCCTTGTTCCGCAGCTTTACGATACCATCCTATAGCCTGTATATGATCCTGATGTACTCCTTCCCCGTTAGCATATGCCACACCTAAATTATACTGACCTATGGCATCTCCATGATCAGCCGCTCTACGAAACCATTTCAACGCCTGCTCATAGTCTTTGCTAACACCTTGCCCATTAGCATACAGCATACCCAAATTTAACTGAGCATCTGTATTTTCCTGATCCGCAGCCCTATGAAACCATTTTGCAGCTTGAGCATAGTCTTGATTAACACCTTGTCCATTTTGATACAGCATGCCCAAATTATTTTGGGCTCCAGTATCACCCTGTGCGGCAGCCTTACGATACCATTCCGCCGCCCGTACGTAATCTTGACCAACACCTTGCCCTAGCTGATACATTACACCCAAGTTAAATTGAGCTTGAGCATTCTCTTGCTCTGCTGCCTTATGAAACCACTGCACTGCCAGTCTGTTGTCTTGATTAATACCCTGTCCATTGGCATACATTGCTCCAATACTTAATTGAGCTTCTGGGTCTCCTTGCTCCGCAGCTCTCAGCATATTCTTAAAATCCGGAATACTTTCAGCTAAAGCTGCCTGCCCTAACCCAAAGCAAGCCATCACGCCCATTATTATTTTTTTCATCGAAACCTTCATTCTAAAATCCATTACATTCAAATTATTATTTCTGTTTTATCCTAGTTTTTTCAGACGGCCCTTAGCAAAATTCAATACCCTGTCTAATCTAATTGGCGATAAACATCACAACTTTGCTTGTCTCCATTAGCACAAGCCTTCTTAAACCATTCTTTAGCAACTATTTTACTTTGACGTACACCTTGCCCTTTTAGATACATTACACCTAAATTGTATTGTGCAATGATATTTCCCTGAGCTGCCGCTTTGCGATACCATTTAAATGCCTGTGCATAATCTTGGTGAACACCTTGCCCATTAGCATACTTCGTACCTAAATTATTTTGAGCTTCGGCACCCCCCTGTTCCGCCGCCTTACGAAACCATTTGACCGCTTCAACATGGTCTTCCCGAACACCTTGTCCTTTTTCATACATCGAACCTAAATTGTTTTGTGATGAAGCATTTCCCTGTTCTGCCGCCTTACGAAACCATTTGACTGCTTCTGCATAGTTTTGGCGGACTCCTTGTCCTTCCTTATACTTCACACCCAAATTGTTTTGGGCTTCTACATAACCCTGTTCTGCTGCTTTGCGATACCATTTTACAGCCTCAACATAGTCTTGACGGACACCCAGTCCATAGGCATACATTCCGCCCAAATTGTGTTGTGCAGCGCCATGCTTCTGTTCTGCTGCCTTGCGATACCATTTAACCGCTTCAGCATAATCTTTACGGACACCTTGTCCGTTACGATACATCTGACCAAGATTGTATTGGGCGGCAACAACTCCTTGTTCTGCCGCCCGTAAGGTTTCCTGAAAATTAGGAACATTATCCGCCCACACTAGTTGGCTGAAACTCAAGGCAATCATGCCCAACATTATTATTTTAAAGCACTTATTCATTTTAAAACCTATTACTTTTTACTTTTAAATTATTGTTCCTGTTTTATCCAAGAAGTTTCAGACGGCCTTAACTAGTGAATTCCTTAAAAAAGCTATTCACACCGTAGCTACTCAAAATCTGCTGCAATTCCGGTGCGCGTACCCATGGATCAACCGCCATCGGCGGCATTGGCGGTTCGACACCGTCTTCGTTTTGATTACGACACCAATCTGCCATCGCAAAAACTTGGATTAACACCGGTTCGGCAAGTACTTTGTCGATGTCCAGTTCGCTCATGGCTTGGGCAAAACAGGCGATCCATTCGTTGCGGACTTGTACGTTGACGGCAAAAGGCATATGGCGGGCACGCAGTTGGGGATGGCCGTATTTTTCGACAAAAAGTTGCGAGCCGCCGAGCCAGCCGCTAAAAAATTCGTAGAGTTTTTCGCGTATCAGGGTCATGTCTTCGCCGTGCATTTGGCGCAAGGTTTGGTATTTCGGCTCGAGTTCCATCAAATCGTAGAAACGGTCGGTCAGGGTGCGGATGCCGATTGCGCCGCCAAAAGATTGGTACATGTTTGGGGACTTTCTGTGTGGATTATTACGGGATTTATTTTGAGATGTAGGATTCAGGCAAGCATGCTTACCTTACATAATGGCCGTCTGAAAGTTTCAGACGGCCTTTGGAGATTTAGCGGATTTTGAGGGTACTCAAACCAATCAGCACCAAGACGATGGTGATAATCCAGAAACGAACAACAACTTGGGTTTCTTTCCAGCCTTTTTGTTCGTAATGATGATGAATCGGCGCCATCAGGAAGATGCGTTTTTTGGTTCGTTTGTACCAACCGACTTGCAACATAACGGAAATGGCTTCAACAACAAACAGGCCGCCCATGATGACGAGGACAAATTCTTGGCGGATGATGACGGCAACGGTACCGAGCGCCGCGCCAAGCGCGAGCGCGCCGACATCGCCCATAAAGACTTGTGCCGGATAAGCGTTGAACCACAAAAATCCGAGACACGCGCCACACATGGCGGTACAGAAAATCACCACTTCGTTTGCGCCGGCAACGTAAGGCAGTTGCAGGTATTGTGCAAATTGGGAGTGTCCGCTGGCATAAGCAAAGATGGCAAGACCGGCTGCGACAAGTACAACGGGGAATGCGGCCAAGCCATCCAAACCATCGGTCAGGTTAACGGCATTGGATGTGCCGACGATGGTCAGGTAAGACAATACCAAGAAACCGACTACGCCAAGCGGCAAGGCAACTTGTTTGAAGAAGGGAACAATCAGGATATTGTTGGCGGAATTTGTAGCAAGGTAGAACAATGCCAAACCGGCAATAATGGCAACGCTGGACTGCCACACCATTTTAAATTTGGCAGACACGCCGTTAGGGTCTTTATAAACCACTTTGCGCCAGTCGTCATAAAAACCGAGTGCGCCGGTAGCAAGCAAGACGCCTAAGAGAATCCAGATATAAGGATTTGCCCAGTTGCCCCACAAGATTGTGGACACGGTAATGGCGGTCAAAATCAGCGAGCCGCCCATAGTTGGCGTACCGTTTTTGATCAGGTGGGTTTGAGGGCCGTCGGTACGGACGGCTTGGCCTACTTTAAGCGCAGTCAGTTTGCGGATGGTCCATGGACCCAACAATAATGAAAATACCAGCGCAGTCAGCGCAGCCATCACGGCACGAAATGTGGTGTATTGAAAAATATTCAGACCGGTTAACCAGTTACTGAAATGTGCGAGCCATAAAAACATGGGGCTTCCTTTTTTGTTTTTGTTGTTACAGCGGGCTTATTGCCCAATTAAAAATCAATCGGTATGCCGTCTGAAATTTCAGACGGCCTTATTGAGTAAGATTATTTCTCTACCACGCAAATCGGATAGTTTCCAGGATTCTTTCCGCCTCCTAAGTCCAAACAGGTATCTTCATAGATAAATGCCTGTACTTTCATTCCGGCATAAAATGCTGCAATCAGCAATCCAGCCAATAGTAAAATCTTTTTCATATTTCTGACGGCCTTCTTAAGTTTTATTTTCTTGAGTCTGAAAATAATCTTTGGGATGTAAACAAAACAAGCTGTAACAAATTACAACACGAATAATGACATCCAACAATGGAAACCCATTCCTAGGGGAAACCAAATAACCGACCATATTGTAGACGATATACAGTATACAGCCATACAGCCACAATCTACGCGCCCAATCCTTACCTCTCCATAGCCCAACAGCACTAACCAGCATCAATATCACTTGCACAAGCAAATGAAAATTTCCTAACCAAAATTCAAACCACCCCCAACGTCCACTTGTACTTTCGTATGCTTCGCTTATTGCCTCAAACCCTACATCTTTGATGTACTGCCACACTACAACCGGCCATAAAACTGCTGCCACTACCATCATCCCAACGATAACCTGCAACAGTATAGGCCGTTTCCTTTTCTGTTCCATTTTCAGACAACCTCTTTATCCGTCAGTGCCTCGACCACTTCTTCCATCTTCATAAAGCGCGAGCCTTTGACCAATACAGTAGCGTGTTCAGGAAAGTCGTGGCTCATCACTTGAATCAGCGGATCTTTGTCAGCAAACCACAAACCTTCCGCGCCAAACGTTTCCGCTGCTTCAACGCTGTTGTCGCCGACAAAATACGCGGCCTCAATGCCTTTATCCCGTGCATACGCGCCAACTTCGGCGTGCATGGCAGCGGCTTCATCCTCACCCAATTCGCCCATGTCGCCCATCACAAAAATACGCGGCGCAGGCATAGCGGCGAGCACATCAATGGCGGCTTTCATGCTGTCGGGGTTGGCATTATAAGTATCGTCAATCAAAGTCGCGCCTTTAATGCCTTGCTTGATATTCAGACGGCCTTTGATATTACTGAAATTTTTCAGGCCGTCTGAAACTTCGGCAAGGCTCAAACCTGCCGCCAAAGCCAGAGCCGCCGCTGCTACGGCATTATGCACATTGTGACGGCCGGGAACTGGCAATACCACGGCAACACGTTCATTACCACGCACCAAATCAAATTCGCAGGACAACGGTTTCAACTCAATATTTTCTGCATGGACATCGCCACTGACAACGCCGAAAGTCTGAGTGTTCAATTGCGCAGTAGCCGCTTCAAATGTAGCGATATTGGCATCTTCGCACGGAATCAGCGCAATGCCGTCTGAAAGCAAACCTTCGTAGATTTCACTTTTGGCTTTGGCAATATCGCCGACACCATCGAAACCGCAGCCGACATGCGCGCGCAAGGCGTTATTGACCAGAGCAACATTCGGACCGGCGATTCGGGTCAACAAAGACAATTCGCCAAAATGGTTCATACCCATTTCAATGACGGCATAGCGGTGTTTTTCGTTCAGTTTCAACAAAGTCAGCGGCAGTCCGATATGATTGTTGAAATTACCGGCAGTCGCCAACACAGCTTCATCACCGAATCGATGACGCAATACGCCAGCCAACATCTCTTTAACCGTCGTTTTGCCGGAAGAGCCGGTAATACCAAAGACAAACGGATTCACATTTTCACGCCACGCCTTCGCCAGTTTTTGCAAAGCCGCAAGCGTATCGTCAACCTTCAACGCGCCTTTCAAAGCCGCGCAATCTTCGCGCGAAACCACAACCGCCGTTGCCCCAGCTGCCAACACATCTTCAACAAAGTCATGCGCGTCAAAGCGTTCGCCGGTAAGCGCGAAAAATACGTCGCCGTCCTGAATATCGCGGCTATCGGTAACAATACGTGAAACGGGTTGATTTTCAGACGGCATCGGAAGGTTGAGGGTCTGACAAATAAAATTAAGGTCTAGTGGTTTCATGATTGTGTTTCTTGTCCTTGTTCTACTTGTTCTAACGGTTCCACATTTTTATCCGTATTTTGGGAAACCATTTTTAAATGACGATAATTGCGTCCTGCCAGCACAATAAAAAGAATAGCGGCAAAATTTATACCGACAGTAAGTTTATGTACTATAAGGCTAAATGATAATTGCAGTACACTTTCTATATAATATGTAAAAGAAAATACATCGCTTGCAAAAGCAATCTGCAATAAGCATGGCGTGTACACATATATCATTCTTTTAAAACCTACTTCACGGAATTTAAACGCATTCCATGCTGCAGACAGCGCCAATACACCTAGAGCGAAAACTAAAACGCCAAACAACACAGCCCATGCCATGTTGTTAATCAGTCCCTGCACACTCTGAATTGATGCCAGAATCAACCAAACCACGCCCTGCACAAAAGTCAGCCATGCCATAAATTTGCCGCTTTTGGGCAATTTTTTATATTCAGGAAATGTATTGGAAAACCAACTTTTCATTTTATAAATTTCTTTCATCAACTGCCGATTTTCCCGTACTGCTGGTAATCGGAAAAACACAATACAATGGTTTTACCGTTTTGGCGGTAGGGGTGGCAAAGGCTGTAATTGCCGTCTTTTGCCTCATAACGTATTTCATTTGTTTGTCCGGCAAATATTCTTTGCAAGTATTCACGCTCACTCAGATTTGGCGCATAAAGATATTGCGTTTTGCTGATTGTTTCTTTATTGCCATTCCGAGTAACGACAAAACCATTATCATCACCTACTCCCTGAGTATCAGGTGCCTGCTCATCAATCCCACTTAACTGGGAATCAGCTGAGAAAGCCAAATAAACCTGTTTATTACCTATTGTATCCGGCACAATCACCGTAGCCGCTTTAAAGGCAGAATCTTCCTTCGACATCAGCTCAAGGATTAACGCTGCTTTTTTGATATACGCAAAATCAAAACGATAATCTGCCAACGCGTTGATTTGAGATGGATTATCCTTGACGATGCGCTCTAGCGATTGAGTCAAAATCTGACGTTTTTTCTGAACAGTCAGATAATTTCCTCCGAATAGCAAAGCTGCCAAAACAGGAAATACGGCCAACAACAAATATAAGGTTTTCCGGCCGCCTTTGCTTTCTTCCTCTTGTCCTCGCTCGGCGATACGGGTCAGATTCAGCATGATGTTCAATATCAAAGCACCCGCCATCACGGCAAAAATCCCCAAAATACTCATCAGGAAAATTTCCGTAATGTATTCGCGGAATACCTTAAGCCCGAAAACATTGGATAAAATCAGAACAAATACCCAGTACACCAGCAGCACGACTGCCACCATACCGAGGATATTCGTTGCCTTAACCAATTTCTTTGCGTTCATACTCTCAAATCTTGTTCAGACGGCCTATCTGCTCTGATTAATCAGCGGATACGGATTCACCGCGCCGTTTGGCAGATACACGCCGTAATGCAGGTGGGCCGGTGTAGTCCTAGCGTTGCCGGTTTTACCGACATAGCCGATGACCTGCCCTTCTTTTACTCGCTCATACAGGCGGATACGGGCAAATTTATTCAGGTGGGCATAGTAATGCCACGCACCCGGCCCTTGAATACCGATAACTTTACCACCCAATCGGTTGCGCCCGATTTTGGTCACGATGCCGGGCGTGGTACTGCGTATCGGCGTGTTTTTCTTGGCAAAAATATCCACACCTTCATGCCTGCGCCCCTGACTGCGCGCCGCGCCCCAAGTGTCGTCAAAACGCTTGCCTTTAACGGGATTCGGCAGGCTTTGCTCGGCCGGAGGCTGTTGCGCCCTCAACTGCTCGATTTCGGCAGTAGGACGCGGAAGTTGTTTGGTGGCACAGCCAGCGAATAAAACTACGGCTGTACTGATTAATAAGGTTTTTGTCGGCATTTTCAGCATCAAATCGGTCTCCTTGTTGTTCAGACGGCCTTGTTAAAAAGTCTTCTGGAACAAACAACTGTGATGGGTTTAATAGCTGACGTGCCGTAATGCGTGTGTCGTATTGCTTTTATTGTATAGGTTTAAATCTTTTTCAGACGGCCTTAAGGTTTCGGGCCGTCTGAACATTTGCGATATGGTCTATCTGCGCTCTGCCAATGCTTTTTCTGCGATTTCAAAATCGGAAAAATGGTGCTTCACGCCTTGTACATCCTGATAGTTTTCATGCCCTTTACCGGCAATCAGAATGATGTCGTTCGCGGCAGCCTGCTCAACCGCATAACGGATGGCAACGGCACGATCAACTTCGACGCGTTCAGGATTAGGGACGGCAGGCAAAATATCGTTGATGATGTCTTGCGGATTTTCCAAGCGTGGGTTGTCGCTGGTTACGACAACTTTATCTGCGCCCTGCACGGCTGCTGCGCCCATCAATGGGCGTTTGCCACGGTCTCGGTTGCCGCCACAACCGAATACGCACCACAAAGCCGCACCCTGCGGTTTGATTTCCTGCAAGGTAGAGAGTGCTTTTTCCAATGCGTCAGGTGTATGGGCGTAATCGACGACGACCAGGGGCTTGCCGCTGTTCATGATGCAGTCCATGCGGCCTGAAGCAGGACGGATTTTTGCCAATACTTCCAAAACGTTATCAAGAGGATAACCGTTGGCGCAAAGCAAGGCGATGCAGGCGGCGAGGTTTTGCGCGTTGAACCGTCCGAGCAGGCGGGTGCGGCATTTTCCTTCGCCCCATGGGGTTTGGAATACGGCTTCCATGCCGTCTGAAGAAGCGGTGAAATCGGTAATGCGGATATCGGCGTGTTCGCTGAAACCATAGCCGTAAACGGCTAAATCGGGACAGTCTTTTTTCAGACGGCCTGCGAGTTCCGCACCGTATTCGTCATCGATATTGATGATGGCGTGTTGCAGGCCATGCCAGTAAAACAGACGCGACTTGATGGCGCCGTAGGCCTCCATCGTGCCGTGGTAATCGAGGTGGTCGCGGGTGAGGTTGGTGAAGATTGCACTGCGGAATGGCACGCCGTTGACACGCGATTGGTCAAGGCCGTGGCTGGAGACTTCCATCGCGGCGGCTGTTGCGCCTTGTTGACGGAAGCGGTAGAGCAGGGTTTGGACATCGACAGGGGCGGGGGTGGTGTGCGTGGTTTCTTCCAATGCGCCCCAAAAGCCGTTGCCGACCGTGCCGATAATGGTGGTTTTTTCACCCAACAGATCGGCAGCTTGCGCCAGCCATTGTGTGATGGAGGTTTTACCGTTGGTACCGGTTACGCCCCAAACTTTAAGGCCGTCTGAAACGTTGCCGTAAACTTGTGCTGCCAACATGCCGGCACGGTGTTTCAAATCTTTGATGCCTTGATTGGGGACTTTCCATTCGGGATTCCACGCAAATTTGCCGTCATCATCCCAAAAAACAAAGGTTGCTCCGTTGGCAATGGCGGCAGGAATATAGCTGCGGCCGTCTGTATATTCGCCCTGACAGGCAACGAAAATGTCACCCTGCTTAATTTGTCGGCTGTCTGAATGCAACAAACGCCCTGCTGTGTTTTCACACAGCAGAGGCGGAAAGTTGGTTTCAGCCAAGGGGGTTAACTTGCTGAACATAAACAATATCTCTTTGATTGTTTGGATTATGACGGTACTTTGACGGTAGCGGCATTACTTAAAGGCTTGGTTGGGGAAACGCCCAAGATGTTCAAGCTTCCGCTCATGACTTCTTTGAATACGGGACCGGCAACCACGCCGCCGTAATAGCCGTTGGCAGTCGGTTCGTCGATGGTAACGGCCACAATCACGCGTGGATTTTTAGCCGGAGCAAAACCGATGAACGTACCGACGTGTTTGTTGTCCACATAGCGGCCATTGACCAGTTTACGCGCCGTACCGGTTTTCGCACCTACATCGAAACCATCCACCGCACCTGCAGTACCGGTACCGCCGGCTTCAGTAACGGAAACCATCAACTCGCGCACTTTTTTTGCGGTAGAGGCTTTGATGACGCGTTTGCCTTTAGGGGCAACTGCTTGTTTTTCAAAGCTGACCGGCAACAATTCGCCGTCATGGGTCAAGACAGTATAGGCACGCGCCAATTGCAACAGGCTCAATTGCAGGCCATAACCGAAAGACATGGTTGCCTGTTCGATTTTTTGCCATCTGCGCCAGCTTCTCAACAAACCTGCAGTCTCACCCGGGAAGCCTGAATGCATACGCACGCCCACACCCAAATCATGATAGAAATCGTACATTTCTTTAGGCGTAAACATGGCAGAAAGCTTACTGGTGCCGACGTTGGAAGATTTTTGCATGATGCCGCGTACATCCAAAGTAGGATAAACGTGGGTGTCTTGTACGGTGGCCGGACCGATTTTGTAAGGCAGGGTATTGAATGTATCGGTCGTATCCACTTTGCCGGAATCCAGCGCTTTGGCAATGGTAAACGGCTTCATGGCAGAACCGGGTTCGATCATGTCGGTTACGGCGCGGTTGCGGCGCTGTTCGCTATTGGCTTGGCCGGGCTGATTCGGATCGTAAGCCGGGCTGTTGACCAAAGCCAAAATTTCGCCGGTTTGCGCATCCAATACCACAACCGTACCCGCTTTGGCCTTGTGATAAGCCACAGCTTTGTTCAACTCCTCATAAGCCAGCGTCTGAATGCGCTGATCCAAAGACAAAATCATATCTTGGCCGTTTTTAGGCACGCTGTTGCGTGGAGAGTCGAGGCTGTCTACGATATTGCCTTTGTTGTCGCGCAATACGACTTTCGCACCATCTTCACCGCGCAGGCTGTCTTCACGGGAAAGCTCCAAGCCTTCCTGACCTTTGCCGTCGATATTGGTAAAACCGATAACGTGCGCAAACAGATTGCCCATCGGGTAATGGCGTTTCAATTCTTTTTGGAAGGCGATGCCTTTAATGCCCAATGCTTTGATTTCTTCCGCTTTTTCGTAGCTGAGTTGACGCTTCAGATAGATAAAGCCTTTGTCTTTTTTAGACAATTTATTTTTTAACACTTCAACAGGCACATCGGCAATGGCAGACAGTTTCTCCAACTGCTCGTCAGTCGGCATTTCCTCCATACCGGAAGGCATGGCATACAATGATTCGGTAGGTGCGCTCAAAGCCAATGTAGCACCATTGCGGTCGGTAATCATACCGCGTGATGCAGGCAGCGGAAGCGTGCGCACAAAACGTTGGTCACCCTGATTTTTCAAAAACTCATGCTGACTGGTTTGCAGATAAACCCCGCGCACCAACAGACCGGTAAATGCCAGCGCAACAGCACCCAGCACCAAACCGATACGTCCGTTACTTGTCAGCGGTTTTTTTGTTTTTGTGGTTCCAGACAGCATTTGAGGTTTATATTCGTTCTTAATTAACATGTTGGACTTCTCATGACTTAGCTGCTCAGTGAGCTATTAATTCCCGTAAACACCTTGAAAACAAGGCGATATTCTTATTTTTTGCGTTCCAGCATAGCCGTATTATGCGCACCCGGCGGAAGCAGATGTTGCTTTTCGGCCGCCACTTTAATCAGTTTGTGGTTGGCCAATCTTGCCTGCTCCAGCTTCAAGCGCGCGTAATCCTGTTCCAACTGAATTTCCCGCTTTTGCGCCTTATCCAACTCGATAAAGTGCAAGCGCGACTGGTTTTGCTTAAACACTACGGCAAAGGCTGAAACCGTCACCAAAACCAGTAATAAAATATTCAACTTACCCATTTCAAACTTTCAGACGGCCTGTCAATAGAAACATCCCTTGCGACAATGCCGAAACGCTTCCCTAGTCAACAACCGAAAATTCGCCGCTGCTTCGCTCCGCCACACGCAAAACTGCACTGCGCGCACGCGGATTGGCTTCAGTCTCTGCCGAACCCGGTTTGATTGCTTTGCCCACAGCCTTCAAAGGCGGCTGAGGCAAATCCGCTTCCTTAACCACTGCCCAACGGGGCAATGGCGCATGTTGCGAATATTTTTTAATAAACTGCTTCACAATTCTGTCTTCCAGCGAATGGAACGCAATGACAGCCAAGCGCCCACCCTCTTTCAGACGGCCTGCAACTTGCGGCAAAACTGCCTCTACCTCTTCGAGCTCGCGGTTAATAAAGATGCGAACTGCTTGGAAGGTGCGCGTTGCAGGGTCTTGTCCGCGCTCACGAGTACGGACGTTTTGCGCCACAAGCTGCGCCAGCTTGCGGGTTGTATCGATGGGACTCTCCTCGCGTTGCGCAACAATGGCGCGCGCAATCTGGCGACTAAACCGCTCTTCACCATAATTCTTAATTACCTCGTGTAAATCCTGTTCGGATGCGGTTGCAATCCATTCTGCCGCAGACATCCCGCGAGTCGGATCCATCCGCATATCCAACGGTGCATCAAAGCGGAAACTGAATCCGCGGCTGCCATCGTCAATTTGCGGCGACGAAATCCCCAAATCAAAAAGCGCACCGTCAATCTTATCGATACCCAATTCATCCAAGGCCGTCTGAAATGTTTCAAAACCATTGTGTACGACACTGACGCGCCTATCTTGCTCTGCCAATTCATTAGCTACCGCAATCGCCTCGGGGTCTTTGTCAAAAACAACCAAACGCCCCTGCTCACCCAAACGCGACAAAATCAGCCGGGAATGCCCTCCCCTACCGAACGTGCCGTCCACATAAATCCCGTCTTCACGGATTGCCAACGCATCCACCGCCTCATGCAACAAGACAGTAACATGCTGATAATTTTCAACTTTACTCACAATTGCAAATCCGTTTGACTCAATTGGAAAGCCAATTCATCAGGATCGATATCCAAAGCCTGATTCATTTCCTCTTCCCAATGTTCGCGGCCCCACAACTCCATACGGTTTGCACGGCCAACCAAAGTAACTTCTTTTTCAAAATCCACGCGTTTGCGCAGATTGGCCGGAATCAAAACTCGTCCGGCGCTATCCCACTCCAAAATCTCCGCATTATGCAGCAGTAAATTCTGATACCGTTGTAAAGATTCATTGCCAGCCACTTTCAACTTCAAAATCTGCTCGGCTTTTTCTTCCCAAACGGGCTCGGGGTACATCAATAATTTTTTTCGGGAATCCAGTGTGACCACAATCGCAGGCGTATAACGGCGCAGCAAAATATCGCGGAATTTGGCAGGAATCGCCAACCGCCCTTTACTGTCCATACTCAATTCATGAGCACCGCCAAACACATCACACCCCAAATTCGATTAAAATAAAACAGAGTGGGATTAAAAATCCCACCTTCCTAAAATCTTTCGTTTTCACTTCCACGGAACACTTTTTAGGAAAAAGTAACCACTTTCACCCACTATGCCCCACTAACCGACACTATAAGAAATTTTGGCAATCAGGTCAAATCCGTTTCTTATCTGAAATAAAACACTAAACACTTTAAATTCAATAGGTTATATATATAAAAAAGCATGACAAATTGATATACAAGTAGTTTCATATAGCATAAAACACTATATATAGTATCATTTTTGTTTTTAACATACTACATATAGTATTTTTATACCCTATTACCACCCCTCTCATAAGGGGCTATAATATACAAACAAATTCAAATTTTTTACATTATCTAACAGTCATGAAGCCTCAACTCCCCCTTCCTTCCCCTGATGCACAAGCTTCTTCAGCACATCTGACCAAGCTCATAAAAAATGAAATTGAACAACATCAAAACTGGATACCCTTCTCCCGTTTTATGGAGCTTGCCCTTTACACACCTCAATACGGCTATTACAGCGGAGGCAGCCATAAAATCGGTACGGACGGCGACTTCATTACTGCCCCTACCCTTTCTCCCTTATTCGGACAAACCCTTGCCAAACAACTTGACGAATTACTGCCGCAAACAGCAGGCAATATCTATGAATTTGGTGCAGGTACAGGTCATCTCGCTGCTACACTCTTGCAAAACCTTTCAGACGGCCTGAATCATTACTATATTATCGAGCTATCGGCAGAGCTTGCAGAGAGACAACGTCAATATATTCTTGAACATACCTCCCCTGAAATAGCCGCTAAAGCCATCCACCTCACCACATTGCCTGAACACTTTGACGGCATCATCATCGGCAACGAAGTATTGGATGCCATGCCGGTTGAACGCTTGATTTATCAAGATGACGGGTTTCAACAAATCGGCGTCAGCCTAAAGAATGACGAGTTAATCGAAGCCATAAGACCCTTGACCCAAGCCGAACTTACGCAAACAGCTGCCTTGTACTTCCCTCCCCTTCCCTCATACACAAGCGAGCTGCATCCGGCACAATATGCCTTTATCCAAACCCTGTCCGCCAAATTGCAGCGCGGCGGCATGATATTTATTGATTACGGCTTCGATGCCGCTCAGTATTACCATCCGCAACGCAAGGAAGGCACATTTATCGGCCACTATCGCCACCACACCATCCATGATCCGTTTTTCAATATCGGCCTGACCGATTTGACTGCACACGTCAATTTCACTGATATTGCACGTGCCGGCACGGAATCAGGTTTAGACTTAATCGGCTACCTGCCCCAATCTTATTTCCTGCTCAATCTCGGCATCACTGATCTGCTGACACAAATCGGCAGCCCGGATTCGGTTGAATATATCCAAGCCGCCGCCGCAGTACAAAAACTAATACATCAGCACGAAATGGGCGAACTTTTTAAAGTGATCGCTTTTGGCAAAGACATCGATATCGATTGGACAGGCTTTAGCCACGGCGATATTTGCCATAAGCTATAGCCTGACAACCTACTTTTTATTTTTTAAAAACAATAAGAAATAAAAAAAACCAAAATTAGCGCTTGCCAAATATTCAAAAAAAACTATAATAGCGACTTCACGAAACGGCGAATTAGCTCAGTCGGTTAGAGCAGAGGAATCATAATCCTTGTGTCCGGGGTTCGAGTCCCTGATTCGCCACCAAATTTCGGGGGTATAGCTCAGTTGGTAGAGCGCTTGCATGGCATGCAAGAGGTCAGCGGTTCGATCCCGCTTACCTCCACCACTAAACAAAAAAGCTCTTGTTAAATGCAAGAGCTTTTTTGTTTAGCTTGATTAATAACTGATTGCTCATTAATTTTGCCACTTCAATACCCAATCAATACAATACCTAATCAATACAATACCTAATCAATAAAGGCCGTCTGAAACATTTCAGACGGCCTTTTATCTTTTAATTACTTCACAAGCTTCAATACTTTTTTCGATTTTTCTTCCGCAGATTTAGCTTTTTTATCTTCAGCTACCGCAACCTCGGCAGAAGCAGGCTGATATGGTTCTACCTCAAAACCCATACCCTCTCCACTTTCGCGGCCAAATATACTGACAATATGACCGACCGGAATCCAAATCTCGTGCGCTACGCCGGAAAAGCGTGCAGAGAAATTGACCCATTCGTTGTCGATATTCAAGTTATGGCTGGCGGTAGGACCAATATTTAAAACAATTTCATTATCGCGTACATACTGCATCGGCACACGGGTATGCTCATTTACCCAAGCTACGATATGCGGTGTTTGGTTATTGTCCAAACACCATTCATACAAAGCACGCAACAAATACGGTTTGGTTGAAGTTGCCATAGATCCATCCCTTAACGACGCATGGCTTTTTCAGCCGGCGTCAATGCTTCAATAAAGGCTTCGCGTTGGAAAATACGCTCGGCGTACTTCAGCAAAGGCGCAGCAGATTTACCCAGTTTGATGTCGTAATAGTCCAAACGCCACAACAGTGGAGATAAGGCAACATCAATCATGGAGAAGTCATCGCCCAAGATGTATTTGTTTTTAGTAAAAGACGGTGCCAACAGTGTCAAACCATTGCCAATGGCTTCACGCGCTTTAGCTTGTTCTTTATTGGTAGATTCAGGGTTTTCCAACACTTGCACCAAGCTGAACAATTCTTTTTCCATGCGGTACAGCACCAAACGGCCGCGACCGCGCATAACAGGATCACCCGGCATCAACTGAGGATGAGGGAAACGCTCATCAATGTATTCGTTGATGATGTTTGATTCGTGCAAAATCAAATCACGCTCAACCAAGACCGGTACTTGGTTATACGGATTCATCAAAGCCAAGTCTTCAGGTTTATTGAACACGTCCACATCTTTGATTTCAAAATCCATGCCTTTTTCGTACAGCACAAAACGGCAACGTTGGCTGAATGGACAAGTAATACCTGAATACAATGTCATCATAATCTTTTACTCCTGATAAATCTTTTCAGACGGCCTTAAGCCTTATAAAAATTCAGACAGAATTATACATAATTTCAAACACTTAATCCAGAAATTTCACATATCACATTGTTTATATTAAGTAATTTTAAAATTTACATTATTTCCGCATAAACTGATTTCACAAACAAAAAAGGCAAACCTGAAACAGGTTTGCCTTTTTGATTCAAAAGAATTAGTGAACGTCTTTCCAGAATTCTTTTTTCAGGAAGTAAGCCAATGGCAGCATTACCGCAAACAGGAATGCTAGAACCATGTAGCCGATACGGTGGCGTTGCAACTGAGCAGGCTCACCCATGTACACCAAGTAGTTCACCAAATCGCGTACATAAGTATCGTACTCTTTTTGGATCACTTTACCGTTAGGCAGGCGACGGCTGTACAGACCGGTAGATTCCCAATACAGCTTAGGAGTCAGGTTGCCATGCTCGTCTTTAATCATAACGGGCTGACCTTTAGCATCCAACTCAACGGCTTGAACCCCTTGTTGCTCCCACAGTGGGTGAGGCATACTTGCACCAGCCAAAACAGTATTGTTCCAACCGGTCGGACGAGTTGGGTCTTTATAGAAGCCGCGCATATAAGCGTACAGGTAGTCTGCACCTTTAGAACGGGCAATCAGGGTCAAATCCGGCGGAGGCGCACCCAACCATTTGGAGGCATCTTTCGGATCCATTGCCGCTACCATGACATCACCAACGTTGTCTGTTGTGAACATCAGGTTTTTCTTGATTTCATCTTCAGTCAAACCGATGTCTTTCAGACGGTTGAAGCGCATACCGCTTGCAGAGTGGCAAGACAAACAGTAGTTTGTAAAGATTTGCGCACCGTGCTGCAGGCTGACTTGATCACGCAGGTCGATATCGACTTTTTCGTAGTGTCCGCCGCCGCTGGCGACGGCTGCACTCATAGGCACTGCCAGCAATAAGGCAGCAAACCAGTTTTTCAGAGTTTGTTTCATTTTCGCTGCCCTCATCAGATATTGGTTGCAAACAGGTAAGCACCGACAACGGTAATACCAATGTAAACAAAGAACATAATTTTTTGTTTAGTAGTGCTCATGGTTACGCGTTCAGGCGTATCTTTTTCGATATTAAACGCATTCAGGAATGGAATAGCTGCAAAGAAAACAGTGTAAGCCAGAACGAACGCCTTAACGATGTAATTTGGCAAGACTGCAACTAAATACAGGTTATAAATAATTAAAGCTACATAAACAAACAGACTGATTAAATATTTAATACCTCCAGCTTTTTCAGCCAACCATTTAGGGTTTGTATGCAAAGGCATACCGATGAAGAACAAGAAATAGAATGCACTGAATGCACGAGCAAAAGCTGTACGAGTATCATCTGCTACCAATGCACCCAAAATTCCCAAGCCGATAAAAGATACAACAAACAACGCCAACATTACTTTGAAAGAGTTGTTGCGGTAACGAACAGATTTTACAGGTGACTTATCCAGCCAAGGCAACAAGGCAATCAACACAACTGCTGCACCCATGCCGATTACACCCCATACCTGAGTACCTGCCATCGAAGGAATCGCACGCAGAATTGCGTAGAACGGAGTGAAGTACCATACCGGCGCAATGTGCGGAGGTGTTTTCAGTGCATTTGCTGCATCGAAGTTTGGCGCTTCCAAGAAGTAGCCACCGCCTTCAGGTGCAAAGAACAACACAGAACAGAAGACAATAAGGAATACAACGACGCCCAAGATGTCTTTAACGGTGTAGTAAGGATGGAATGGGATACCATCGCGTGGAATACCGTTTTCGTCTTTGTTTTTCTTGATTTCAACGCCATCAGGGTTGTTAGAACCCACTTCGTGCAGAGCGATGATGTGAGCCACGACCAAGCCGAGCAATACCAGAGGTACTGCGATAACGTGCAGGGCGAAGAAGCGGTTCAAAGTAACGTCGGAAACGTTGAAGTCACCGCGGATCCAAGTGGACAAATCAGGACCGATAACAGGGATGGCGGAGAACAGGTTAATAATTACCTGCGCACCCCAGAAGGACATTTGACCCCAAGGCAACAGGTAACCCATAAAGGCTTCTGCCATCAATGCCAAGAAAATCAAGGAACCGAAAATCCACACCAATTCACGAGGTTTTTTGTACGATCCGTAAATCAGACCACGGAACATGTGCAGATAAACGACGATGAAGAAGAAAGATGCGCCAGTGGAGTGCATGTAGCGGATGATCCAGCCGCCGGACACGTCGCGCATGATGTACTCTACTGCAGTAAAGGCAGCAGGTAGATGGTAGGCGTTAAGGTTGCCGTCCGGTTTGTAGTTCATGGTCAGGAAAATACCGCTGACGATTTGAATTACAAGGACAAGCAGGGCCAAAGAGCCGAAGTAATACCAGAAGTTGAAGTTCTTCGGCGCATAGTATTGAGCCAAATGCTCATTCCACATTTTAGACAGAGGGAAGCGAGCGTCCATCCAGCCTAACAATGCTTTTGCTTTGCTATTGGTTTGGTTTGCCATAATTATCGTTCCTTATTTTTAGTCTTCGCCCACCAAAACAGTCGTATCGCTCAGATATTTGTAAGGCGGTACAACCAAGTTGGTCGGTGCAGGAACACCTTTGTATACTCGGCCTGCAATGTCGAATTTCGAACCGTGGCAAGGGCAGAAGAAACCGCCTTTCCAGTCTGCACCCAAGTCGGCGGGAGCAATGTCGGGACGGTAAGTCGGAGAGCAACCCAGGTGGGTACAGATACCGATAGCGACGAGGAGGTTCGGCTTGATCGAACGGTGCTCGTTTTTAGCGTATTCCGGTTGCTGATCCACTTCGGAATTAGGGTCTGTAACTGCACCATCCAAACTTTTCAAGTCTTTGAGCTGTTGATCTGTGCGGTTGACCAGCCAAATCGGTTTACCCTGCCATTCGGCAGTCAGCATTTGACCTGCTTCGATTTTGCTGACATCTACTTCGACAGCAGCACCGGCAGCCTTAGCTTTCTCCGATGGGAAGAAGCTGGCCACGAAAGGCGTAGCTACGCCTAGAGCCGCCACACCGCCTGCACCGCAAGTAGCCAGTGTCAGAAAACGGCGGCGACCGTTGTTGATTTCTTGATTATCCATTATTCAGTCGTCCTAAAATTTTGGGAATACCGAGCCATTAAACAGCGTAATTCTACCTAGTTTGTTGTAATACTCAAAGCATTATTTAAAATAAGGTAAAGTTTTATGATATTGCTCAATACTCAAGCAGGATTGTTTTCATCAAAGTGAACCACTTCGATACCGAATTTTTCTGCCACGGCATCGCCTAAGGCGCGGACGCCGTAACGTTCTGTCGCATGATGGCCGGCACTGATAAATGCCACACCCGTTTCGTTGGCAAGATGATATTGCGCTTCGGAAATTTCACCGGTCAGATACGCATCGACACCTTCGTCTACGGCCGTCTGAAAAAATCCCTGCGCACCGCCGCTACACCAGGCAATGCGTTTGATTTCGCGTTCAAGATCGCCGATAACGGTCGGCTTGCGGCCGAATACCGCCTCAATGCGTTCAGACAACTGCGCCAGCGTTTGCGTGGTTTTCAGACGGCCTGTATTCAACAGGTTTTGCTCGCCGAATTGTTTTTCGAGCACCCAATCGAGTTTCTCGGCCAACTGTGCGTTATTGCCTAATTGCGGGTGCGCGTCCAGCGGCAGGTGGTAGCCCGCCATATTGATTTGGTGTTGCAGCAAGGTTTCAATGCGTGCTTTTTTCCAACCGGTAATCGTGACAGGCTCGCTTTTCCAAAACATGCCGTGGTGAACCAAAAGCAGATCCGCCCCCTGCTCTACGGCAAAATCAATTGCAGCTTTGCTGGCGGTAACCGAAGTGGCGATTTTGGCAATTTCTTCTTTGCCTTCGACCTGCAAACCATTGGGCGCATAGTCCTTAAACAGCCCGATCTGCAAAGTCTCATCACACCAAGCCAGAATTTCGCGGCGTAAAGCCATATTCCGCTCCTTATATCTATCTTCAAAAACAGCTTCGCATTCTAACCGCAAAATCTGTTTATGCCTCAAATTCTTACATTCCGATTTCAGCAATCATTCCCAACATTAATCATTTGCACATCATCATGAATTATTTTAATATACACCACCTTACCCACAGGCCGTCTGAAAACACATGGACTCTATTATCGAATTGCGTCATCTCAAAACCTTGCTGGCTTTAGAAGAAACCGGCAGCGTTTCCCTTGCCGCCAAACGGGTTTTCCTGACCCAATCCGCCCTGTCGCACCAAATCCGCGCCTTGGAAAATTATTACGAAACGCCGTTGTTTGAACGTAAATCCACACCTTTGCGCTTCACTCCGGCCGGTATGCGCCTATTGCAACTGGCGCGCGAACTGTTGCCGCAGGTTGCCGCTGCCGAGCGCGATCTAGTGAGGATTATCGAAGGCGAAGCGGGCGAACTCAGGCTTGCTGTCGAATGCCACACCTGCTTCGACTGGCTGATGCCTGCCATGGGTGAGTTCCGCCCCTTATGGCCGCAAGTTGAATTGGACATCGTTTCCGGTTTCCAAGCCGATCCGGTCGGGCTGCTGCTGCAACACCGCGCCGATCTTGCCATCGTTTCCGAAGCCGAGCCGCTCAACGGCATCAGCTACCGCCCTCTGTTTGCCTATGAAATGGTCGGTATCTGCGCAGAAGACCACCCGCTTGCCGACAAAGACGTTTGGGAAGCGGAAGATTTTATCGACGAAACCCTGATTACTTATCCCGTCCCCGACGAAATGCTGGATTTGCCCAAAAAAGTGCTGTTGCCCAAAGGCATTAATCCGCCGCGCCGCCACAGCGAGTTGACCATCGCCATTATTCAACTGGTTGCCAGCAAACGCGGCATCGCCGCCCTGCCCTATTGGACGGTTATGCCGTATCTGGAAAAAGGCTACGTCGTCCACCGCAAAATCACTTCAGACGGCCTGCAAAGCAAACTTTATGCCGCCATTCGTACGGAAGACGCCAACAAAGGCTATCTGGACAACTTCTGCCAAATTACGCACGACCGCTGTTTTGCCGACTTACCGGGTTTGAGCGAATTGGAAATGTAAACTTGAAACAATCAAAAGGCCGTCTGAACAATTTCAGACGGCTTTTTCAATATATAAAAAATCTCACTTCTTCTCTTCGGATTCATCCGAATCCAAACACGCCGACAAATCGATTTCAGACGGCCATGTTTTATCAGGCGCAACCCGAATATCGAAATGCTCGCCGCGATAGTCGAAAACCAAACGCCAAGCGTGCAGAAACAGATGTCCCGCCTCATCGCCGCCATACAGCGTATCGCCCAAAATCGGACTGCCTATGCTTTTCATGGCCACGCGCAGCTGATGGGTTTTACCGGTAAACGGTTGCAACACAAACAGGCGCAAACCGGGCTGCAGGCTTTGGCTGCTGAAACGGGTAACGGCAAAATTATCCTCATCACGCGTCAGCTTCCATGTACCACGCCGTGAACGCGCCATACCGCCTTTCACCCAGCCCTGCTTTTTCGCCGGCTTGTGCGTACCGAGTGCCAAATAAGTTTTACGCATGGTTTTCTCGACAAACTGCGCCGACAAAGCGGCCGCGCTATCGCGGTTGAGCGCAAACAGCAACAGGCCGCTGGTGGCCTTGTCCAAACGGTGAACCAACCACACGCGTTCAACGCCGAGTTGCTGCGCCAGCGAAGCGGTCAGGCAAACATCCCCTTCCGATTCGCTGTGCACCGATACGCCGCAAGGCTTATTGATGACCACAAAGTCTTCGTGTTCAAAAACAATGTCCCACATTTCAGACGGCCTTCAACACAATACCGTCGCCAAGCAGGGTCAAAATACCCAGCAGGCAGAACAAGATACACGCAACAATGCGCACTGCTTTGGCCGGAATCTTGCGCATCAGCATTTCGCCCAAATACACGGCAGGCACAGAAGCAATCATCAAACCGGCAATACTGCCGAACACGACCAGCAGGATAGATTGGTATTTTGCTGCCAAAAGAACTGTTGCAATCTGCGTTTTATCGCCGATTTCAGCCAAGAAAAACAGGACGACCGTCGCCGTAAATGCGCCGTATTTCAGCCACTTGCCGTCAGGATCTTCGTCTTTGTCCGGCAACAGCAGCCACAATCCAACCGCAATAAAACTGCCGCCGACCACCCATTTCATGACTTCGGGCGAAATAGCGGATACCAGCCAGACCCCGAGTGCGGCTGAAACAAGATGGTTCAACAGGGTTGCAATAAAGATACCGGCAACAATCGCGTTTTTGTGGGCAAAACGTGCTGCCAAAAAGAGCGCGAGCAATTGCGTCTTATCGCCGATTTCGGCAATGGCAACGCCCAGCGTCGAGGAGAAAAAAGCTTCCATGATTTAAGATACTCAACCGAAAAGCGGGCAAACAAAAAGCGCTGTGCATACCGCCCGCAAGGGTATGGACAACGCTTACGTCTTGCCTGTCTTCCGATAAAGCAGAGAAGATACCGCTGCCACGGCCGCACAAGCCGATTATGTTGACAACGGTTTCGGCATTGCGCCGAATGGCTACTCCCGTAAGAGTGAAGCGCGCATTGTAAGGCAAACCATAGCCTGAAGCAACAAAAAGAAAAACAAAAGGCCGTCTGAAACCTCATTCAATCAGGTTTCAGACGGCCTTTTTCACAACGATTAATTATCGGAGAACAAATCGCCTACTTTTTCGCCTACTTTTTCCCAAAACGATTTTTTGCGCGGGGTTTGGCTGAGATTGAGGCCGGAGGAGATTTTTTCAAATTCTTCCAGCAACTCTTTCTGACGGTCGGTCAGGTTAACCGGTGTTTCAACCAAAATGTGGCAGTACAAATCGCCGGTCGAGCTGGAGCGCAGAGACTTAATGCCTTTGCCTTTCACGCGCATACGGCGGCCGGTTTGCGTTTCTTTCGGGATGTGCAGTTTGACTTTACCGTCCAAAGTCGGCACTTCGACTTCGCCGCCCAATGCGGCAATGGCAAAGCTGATCGGCAGTTCGCAATGCAGGTCCAAGCCGTTGCGCTCGAAGATTTTGTGCTGTCTCACGCGGACATTGACGTACAAATCGCCTGCCGGCGCACCGTGTTGACCCGGCTCGCCCTCGCCGCTCAAGCGGATGCGTTGACCGTCGTCGATGCCTGCCGGAATGTTGACTTCAACTGTTTTACTGGTTTTGGTGCGGCCTTCGCCACGGCATTTAACGCAAGGATCTTTGATTTCTTTGCCTGTACCGTGACAAGTCGGACAAGTCTGCTGCATTTGGAAAATGGCTTGGCGGACGTGTACCGTACCTGAGCCGTGACAGGTCGAACAAGTCGATGCGGATGTGCCCGGTTTGGCACCTGAGCCGTGGCAGACATCACATTCTTCGTAAGTCGGAATATTGATGCGTTTTTTCACGCCTTTGGCGGCTTCTTCAAGAGAAATCTCTATACCGACCTGCAAGTCCGCGCCGCTGTAATCCGGCTGGCGGCCGCCGGCACCGCCGCCGAACATTTGGCTGAAAATATCGGAAAAATCGAAGCCTTGCGCGCCGCCGAACCCGCCAAAACCGCCGAATCCGCCCGCGCCGCCACCCATGCCCTGCTCAAACGCGGCATGGCCGTATTGGTCGTACATGGCGCGTTTTTCCTTGTCTGACAAGGTATCGTAAGCTTTTTGGACTTCTTTAAATTTTTCTTCCGCTTCTTTGTTGTCAGGGTTGCGGTCGGGATGGTATTTCATTGCCAGCTTGCGGTAGGCTTTTTTGATTTCATCGTCGCTAGCGCTGCGGGCAACACCAAGTGTTTCGTAAAAATCTTTATTGCTCATAATTTTGATAGTGTTAAGAATGAATTCAAACTGGGTGGGATATGTGGGCGAGTATCAAAAACTCAAGTCAGTATTTTCAAGGCCGTCTGAAATTGTGCTTTTCCGACATCCAAACATTCAGACGGCCTTTGTCAAACCGACAAGCCCGACAACCTGCTATAATCCCATCTTTATTTTTTCCAACGTTTTCAAGCGAAAAACAGAATGACCATGCAAGAACATTACCAACCCGCCGCCATCGAGCCTGCGGCGCAGAAAAAATGGGACGACGAGCGTATTTTCAACGTCTCCGAAGACGCTTCCAAACCCAAATACTACTGCCTCTCCATGTTCCCTTACCCCAGCGGCAAGCTGCACATGGGGCATGTGCGCAACTACACCATCGGCGACGTATTGAGCCGCTTCAAACGCTTAAACGGCTTCAACGTCATGCAGCCTATGGGTTGGGACGCATTCGGCATGCCGGCGGAAAACGCGGCGATGAAAAACAACGTCGCCCCCGCCGCTTGGACCTACGACAACATCGAATACATGAAAACCCAGCTCAAAAGCCTGGGTTTTGCGATTGACTGGGAACGCGAAGTCGCCACCTGCAAACCCGAATACTACCGCTGGGAACAATGGCTGTTTACCAAACTGTTTGAAAAAGGCATCGTCTATCGCAAAAACGGCACGGTAAACTGGGACCCGGTCGACCAAACCGTCCTTGCTAACGAGCAAGTCATCGACGGGCGCGGCTGGCGTTCGGGCGCGTTGATCGAAAAACGCGAAATCCCGATGTATTACTTCAAAATCACGGATTACGCCGAAGAGCTGCTCAACGATTTGGACAAACTGGAACACTGGCCGGAACAAGTCAAAACCATGCAGCGCAACTGGATCGGCAAATCACGCGGTATGACCGTGCGCTTCGCTGTTTCAGACGACAGCAAACAAGGCTTGGAAGGCGATTACGCGAAATTCCTGCAAGTTTATACCACCCGTCCCGACACGCTGATGGGCGCGACTTATGTTGCCGTTGCCGCCGAGCATCCGCTGGCAACCGCCTCAGCCGCCGACAAACCCGAATTGCAGGCATTTATCGCCGAATGCAAAGCCGGTTCGGTTGCCGAGGCCGATATGGCGACGATGGAGAAAAAAGGCGTGCCGACCGGCCGCTACGTCGTCAACCCGCTCAACGGCGACAAGCTGGAAGTGTGGATTGCCAACTATGTATTATGGGGCTACGGCGACGGCGCAGTGATGGCGGTTCCGGCACACGACGAACGCGATTTCGAGTTCGCCACCAAATACAATCTGCCGAAAAAACAAGTTATTGCCGTCGGCGACAACACATTCGACGCAAACCAATGGCAAGAATGGTACGGCGACAAAGAAAACGGCGTATTGGTCAACAGCGGCGACTTGGACGGCATGAATTTTCAGACGGCCTTCGACGCCATCGCCGCCAAGCTGCAAAGCCAAGACGCTGGCGAACCGAAAACCCAATACCGCCTGCGCGACTGGGGCATTTCGCGCCAACGCTACTGGGGCTGCCCGATTCCCATCGTCCATTGCGAAAAATGCGGCGACGTACCCGTCCCTGCCGACCAACTGCCCGTCGTTTTGCCCGAAAACGTCGTACCCGACGGCATGGGTTCGCCTTTGGCAAAAATGCCCGAGTTTTACGAAACCACCTGCCCATGCTGCGGCGGCGCGGCAAAACGCGAAACCGACACCATGGACACCTTCATGGAATCGAGCTGGTATTTCTTCCGCTACATGTCGCCCAAGTACGCAGAAGGCATGGTATCGGCTGAAGCCGCGAAATACTGGGGGTCGGTCGACCAATACATCGGCGGTATCGAACACGCGATTTTGCACCTCCTGTACGCGCGTTTCTTCACCAAACTGATGCGCGACGAAGGTTTGGTCAATGTTGACGAACCGTTTGAACGCCTGCTCACTCAAGGCATGGTCGTCTGCGAAACCTACTACCGCGAAAACGACAAAGGCGGCAAAGACTGGATCAACCCTGCCGATGTCGAGCTAACCTTTGACGACAAAGGCCGCCCTGTTTCCGCCGTTCTGAAAGCAGACGGCCTGCCTGTCGTCATCAGCGGTACGGAAAAAATGTCCAAGTCCAAAAACAACGGCGTCGATCCGCAAGAGCTGATTAATGCCTACGGCGCGGACACCGCCCGCTTGTTCATGATGTTTGCCGCACCGCCCGAACAGTCCCTCGAATGGAGCGACAGCGGCGTCGAAGGCGCACACCGCTTCCTGCGTCGTCTGTGGCGCACCGTTTACGAATACTTGAAGCAAGGCGAAGCAGTCAAAGCGTTTGCAGGCAGCCAAGACGGTTTGTCTAAAGAACTCAAAGACCTGCGCCACAAACTGCATTCCACCATCGCCAAAGTCAGCGACGACTACGGCCGCCGCCAGCAGTTCAACACCGCCATCGCCGCCGTGATGGAACTGCTCAACCAATACGACAAAACCGACACCGGCAGCGAACAAGGCCGCGCCGTCGCCCAAGAAGTATTGGAAGCCGCCGTACGCCTACTGTGGCCGATTGTGCCGCACATCTGCGAAACCCTGTGGAGCGAATTGAACGGCGCAAAACTGTGGGAAGCAGGCTGGCCGACAGTCGATGAAGCAGCCTTGGTCAAATCCGAAATCGAAGTGATGGTTCAAGTCAACGGCAAACTGCGCGGCAAAATCACCGTTGCCGCCGACGCATCCAAAGCCGACCTCGAAGCCGCCGCCCTTGCCAACGAAGGCGCAGTGAAATTCATGGAAGGCAAGCCTGCGAAGAAAATCATCGTCGTACCCGGACGCTTGGTGAATATCGTCGTCTAAACCGCTTTTAAGGTTTAGCCATACGGATAAAGGCCGTCTGAAACTTGGAAACAGGTTTTCAGACGGCCTTTTATTTTTAAAACCGTTATTTCCTTGAATTGTAAGGTTTACCATTAAATTAAAGTTATGAAGATATTTTTTGAACCATCGTATTCAAATGAAGACCTTAGCTTTGATAAAAACTAAGGTTTAGACGAATAAAGAAAGGCTGAGACCTTTGCAAAAAAGCCCTTCCCACGACAGCCTAAATCCAAACAAAGGTCTCATCAGGTTCATTTAGCGGAATTCAAACAGCTCTTGATGCAATGAGCGTGTCTTAAGTTTTCCTGCAATACTGTTTGTAAAGCTACGACTACCACAAAGCCATAGACTGCGGGTTTCACTATTCTGAACGCTTTGTACAATATGATCAGCTGATAATCTTTGGGTTTCAGAAGGAATATAGTGGAATGTAACATTCGCTTGTTGAGCCAAATCTTTCCATTAGTTGATTATTTCTGCAGATAAATTTCTATCGGCATGGAACCAGTCAATTTGTTGATTGGATGGTTGTTTGGCTAATTCTTTGAGCCTTGCAAGGAAAGGCGTAAAACCAATACCGTTACTCACCCAAATTTGTTCATTTTTATCTGAAAAATTGAAGCGGCCATATGCACCATCAATTTTAACGGTATCACCGATGTTCAAACGTTGAGACAGACGATGGGTGTAGTCGCCCAAGTCTTTGATGATAAGATTGATTTGTTGATTTTCAGGATTCCAGTTTGAAGCGATGGTAAATGGGTGGCTTTCTCCATGTGCACGTAAAAAGAGGAATTGACCGGCTTGGTGTCCCTGCCATTTTGGCGCATTCAGGGTAAGTGAAAGCAGGGAGCCGTTTTGGTTCATGGCAGTTACTGTTGCGGTTTGCGGTTTACCAATGCGTTTAAAGAGGGCGAGGAGGGAACAAATACTACCGAAGAATAGGGCGGTAGCCAGCAACCAGCCAAGTGGCTGAGCCCAGTAAGCAAAGTTTGCCAATACGATGGTGTGCCATACGAGTGCAATATAGACAGGGACAATTAAGATGTGAAGTTTGGCAAACCAACGGTAGGGAATAAGTTTGATCAGTGCGATAACCAATAAGACGACTGCAACGTAAAAAGCAATCTCACCCACTTCTTCAGCAAAATGGCGCTGGGTAACTAACCAATCTTTTAAAGTCAAGACTTCCTGCATCGGTGGGCGCGGTGGCTTTTTGCCGTCAAACAGACCGAGCTTTACCAGCCATTTGGGGAATTGCTTACTGATCCAATGCAGGATACTGCCTGAAAGGGCAATGATGCCCAACCATTTATGCAGGCGGTACATTTTATCCAATCCGCCAAATAGTCCTTCCAACATTTTGGGACGTACTGCAAGAATCATACAAGCACTCATGGCCAGTATGCTGATGCTGCCGGTGAACTGTAATAATAGGTTACGTACGGGAAATACGCCCCACTTGTCTGGAAATGGCGTGGCAAACAGCCATAAAGCGGATATGCCGACTAAAAAGGCAAATAAGGTAAATTTAATATTTTTCATGGTAGTGTTCTTTGTGAAATTAAAATATAAAACAGTTGGTGCTTGTTTTAACAGGACTAAGTATATCTTGGAAAAATTAGGCCAAAATTAGGCCAAAATTATCGATAAAGTGCTTCCTGTATTCATTGTTAGGGCTTAAAACGCCAATGTTGGTATGCTCAGCCTTTCTTGTCGTTGATAGTTTAAAGTGGAACATTATTTAATAAATTCCACCACTTCGCGTTTTTGGGTGAGGCTCTTACTTGCGATAGCCAAATGCTGCCATCACACTTAACTTAAATTCTTGGGGATCAAACAAGCCTTTTTCTGCCAATAATGTATCCATTTTGGCATGAGGGAAACCTTCAACAGTGGGAAGCGGTCGATGTGTTTGGCAATCATGGCTTGGGCAGTTTACTGGAAGAAAGTACTCATGAGAAATCCCCTAAATGTCTTGGTGGAAATTTAGGGGATTTTGGGGAATTTTGCAAAGGTCTCAGGCCGTCTGAAACCCTATATTCAGGTTTCAGACGGCCTTTTTAACTACCCTATTTTATTCGCCGTAGTAGGCTTTGGTCAGGATTTCTTCCATATCGGCCACCATCGCGAGGCGTGGGTTGGCCGGGGTGCATTGGTCTTCAAAAGACATCATGGCCAGCTCTTTTCTGCCATCGAGGAAGGTTTTCTCATCGATGCCCTGCTCTTTAAACGACATTTTGATGCCGACGTTGACCGCCAGTTCGTGGCAGGCGCGGGCGAAGGATTCTACGCCTTCTGCCGGTGTGCTGCATGGCAGGCCTAAGGTACGGGCGATTTCCTGATATTTCAGGTCGGCTTTGTAGTAGTTGTACTTCGGCCAAGTGGCGGTTTTCTGCGGACGCGTGCCGTTGTAGCGGATGACGTGCGGCAGCAGGATGGCGTTGGCGCGGCCGTGCGGAACATGATATTTACCGCCAATTTTGTGTGCCATCGAGTGGTTGATACCCAAGAACGCATTGGCAAACGCCATGCCTGCGATGGTAGAGGCATTATGCATATGCTCGCGCGCTTCAGGATCGGCCGCACCATGTTTGTAGGAGCGTTCGAGGTATTGGAACACGAGCTTAATGGCTTGCAGAGCGAGGCCGTCTGTAAAGTCGTTCGCCAGTACGGAAACGTATGCTTCTACGGCGTGGGTCAGTACGTCCAAACCGGTATCGGCGGTTACGCCTGCCGGTACGGTCATGGTAAACGCAGGATCGACAATCGAAATGGTCGGTGTCAGTGAGTAGTCGGCAATCGGATATTTTTTGTCTCCGTCGCTGATGACGGTAAACGGCGTGACTTCGGAGCCTGTACCCGACGTGGTAGGAATGCCGATAAATTTGGCTTTGCGGCCCAATTCAGGGAAACGGAATGCGCGTTTGCGGATGTCCATGAATTTTTGCACCAAGTCTTCAAAATCGACTTGCGGCTGCTCGTAGAAGAGCCACATGGCTTTGGCCGCGTCCATCGGCGAGCCGCCGCCCAGAGCGATGATGGTGTCGGGCTGGAAGCTGCGCATCAAATCCGTGCCTTTATAGACAGTTTGGACGCTCGGATCGGCTTCGACATCGGTAAACAGCTGGATGGTCACTTTGTTTTTGCGTTGGTGGAGCTGGTAGGTGATTTTATCGACAAAGCCCAGATCAACCATCGAACGGTCGGTCACAATCATGACTTTTTCGCAGTCTTTCATGTCTTGCAGATATTGGATGGAATCGCGTTCAAAATAGATTTTGGCGGGCACTTTGAACCATTGCATGTTGTTTCTCCGACGGCCTACTTTTTTGATGTTTAACAGATTGACTGCGCTGACGTTGCCGCCGACGGCGTTTTTACCGTAAGAGCCGCAACCGAGGGTCAGAGAAGGCAGGAAGGCGTTGTACACGTCGCCGATGCCGCCGAAGGTGGAAGGCGAATTCCAAATCACGCGCAGCGCTTTGACGCGGGAGCCGAACGTTTTGACCAATTCTTCATCGGCGGTATGGATGGCGGCAGAGTGTCCCAAGCCGTCAAAGGCAACCATTTGTTCGGCGAACTTCAAACCTTGTTCGGTCGAATCCGCCTTAATCATGGCCAAAACAGGCGAAAGTTTTTCGCGGGTCAGCGGCTCGTTGGGGCCGACTTCGCGGCATTCGGCGATGATGATGTTGGTTTTTTCAGGTACTTTAAACCCGGCCTGTTCGGCAATCCATGCCGCCGGTTTGCCCACGACGGCAGAATTGAGTTTCGCGCCGCCGCAGCTGGCGCAATTCGCCGTTACGCCGAAGATAAACTCTTCGAGCATGGCTTTTTCTTTTTTGTTGGCAAAGTACACGCCGTAGGATTTGAATTCTTCGGCCAACTCTTTGTAAATCTCTTTATCGGCAATTACCGCCTGCTCGCTGGCGCACACCATGCCGTTGTCGAAAGATTTCGACATCACAATATCGTGCGCCACCTGTTTGATGTCCGCCGTTTTTTCAACATAAGCAGGTACGTTGCCCGCCCCGACGCCGAGCGCAGGTTTGCCACAAGAATACGCGGCTTCCACCATCGCATTGCCGCCGGTCGCCAAAATCGTTGCCACGCCCGGATGCTTCATCAGCGCGGAAGTGCCTTCCATAGACGGCTTTTCAATCCACTGGATGCAGTTTTCCGGCGCACCAGCCGCAATCGCCGCATCGCGTACAATACGCGCTGCATGGGCGGAACACTGCTGGGCGGACGGGTGGAACGAGAAAATAATCGGATTGCGGGTTTTCAGCGCAATCAGGGATTTAAAAATGGTGGTGGAAGTCGGATTGGTCGTCGGCACAATACCGCAAACCACGCCGACCGGATCGGCAATTTCCGTAATACCGGTTACATCGTTTTCGCTGATGACGCCCACAGTTTTCAAATCGCGCAGGCGGCGCACGACGTTTTCGCAGGCAAACAGGTTTTTCGTCGCCTTATCCTCAAACACGCCGCGTCCCGTTTCTTCGACCGCGTGCATGGCGAGTACACCATGTTTGTCCAGCGCGGCAATAGAGGCTTTGGCAACAATAAAGTCAATCTGCTCCTGATCGAGCTTAAGAAACTCGTCCAATGCCCGTAAACCCTTGTCAACCAGGCTGTTTACCTCGACTACGGCTGGGCTGACGACGTTGTCGGCTGATGCGTTCATGGTGTATCTCCTTAATAAAAGGTGGCAATAAGATCAATAAATTTTCACTACGATAACTATAGGTAATTTAGTTACATTTTGCTTTGACCTACATCACAAACCATGATTGAACTTTTCAGACGGCCATTTTATCGTTTATTCATTTTAATTCTTTGAAGTATAATATTTTTATCCACACGAAAACAAAAACGGTTATTCTTCGTCGCTTTCCTCGGTAATTAAGATAAAAACAGAAAATTGATGTATTAAAATTACAATCGTAAATGAAAAAGGCCGTCTGAAAATATTTTTCAGACGGCCTTTTTTTGCCTTGCCTTTTATTGGCTGATGTCTTCCAGCGTACGGCCTTTGGTTTCTTCACCCAATACCAAGATTACCGCCACAATCAGCAGCATAACCAGCGCAAACATCATAAAGATATTGCCGAAGCCGCCGCTGTTGCCCACCATCGCCGCCACTACCATGGGCGCGAGTATGCCGCCAACGCGGCCGATGGCACCTGCCCAGCCGGATGCGAAGGCACGGAAGCGCAAGGGGTAGAGTTCGGGGGTGTAGGTGTACAAAACGCCCCATGCGCCCAAGTTGAAGAAGGACATCAGGCTGCCCCAAACCATGACTTCGGCCGCAGTGGTGCTTTGCCCGAAAAACCATGCGCACGCGGCGCAAGCGGCCAGGAAGCCTGCCAGCGTTGCTTTGCGGCCGATTCTTTCCACCAAAGCCGCGGCGGCAATATAGCCAGGCAGTTGCGCAACAATCATCACCAGCACATATTCAAAGGTTTTGACCACGGTATTGCCCTGCTCGACCAGCAGTTTGGGCAACCAAGTGAAAATGCCGTAATACGAAAACACGATGCCGAACCAAACCAGCCACAGCATCAGCGTGCGCCGTGCAAACGGATGTTGCCAAAGTTGGAAGAAGCGGATGCGTTCGCGCGGGGCGACCGGGGCGGCAACGGCTTCTGTCGGCGGCGTTATGCCCGATTGTATTTCCAGCGCGGATACCAAACGGTGCGCTTCGTTGGTTTTGCCGCGGGAAAGCAGGTAAGGTACGGATTCGGGAACAAACTTCAACACCAACGGCACATAAAACAGGGGCAAGGCGCCGAATAAAAACGCGCTGTGCCAGCCGGTCTGCGGAATAAAGAAATAAGACACCAGCGCGGCCGAGAGCCAGCCTAAGCCCCAAAAGCTTTCCAGCAACACAATAAAACGGCCGCGTACTTTCGGCGGCGCATATTCGCTGACCAGCGACACGGCGACGGGCAGTTGGCCGCCCAAGCCGACGCCGACAAAAAAGCGGCACACCAGCAAAACCGTCAAATCAGGCGCGAGCGCGCACAAACCTGTGGCAATGCTGTACACCACCATCGTGCCGGCAAAAACGGTTTTCCGTCCGAACCTGTCCGCCAGCCAGCCGCTGAATACCGCGCCCAAAGCCATGCCGACAAAGGCAATGCTGACAATCCAACCCAACTGCGCCGGAGCCAACGCCCAATCTTTGCCCAAAGCCGGCAATACAAACGACACCAAGCCTGTATCCATGGCATCAAACAGCCAGCCGATGCCGACCAAAACCAGAAGTTTGTAATGAAAGCGGGAGGGCGGCAGATTGTGCAGCCGCGTCAGAATATCCATCACTTCTTTCCTTTGTTTGTGTATGATTGAATTGGGTTTTATCAATAAATGCTTTAATTTCAGTAACAAGCCTGAAACCGAGACATTGTGTCGATTTTAACATTGGTACCCTATGCAAAGAATAGGAAGCTCTCGTTTTTTGGCTATTTTTGAATATATTCATCTCGGCGATAAACCGCATACCATATTGAGACATGAAACAAGAAATCACTTCAGGCCGTCTGAAAGCCGATTATTTGGTTTTCAGACGGCCTGCCGTTTTTTGCAAAGGCTTCCTGCTTGGGTTATGATGTTTATTTGTAATATGTAAACAGACGATTGCCTGTTTTTACATAACGGGCCGTCTGAACAACGGAGAACGATATGAATGCGGTTGTAATTGCAGTCATCATCATGCTGGCGCTGTCTTTATCGCGCGTGCATGTGGTGCTCAGCTTGGCTGTCGGCGCGTTTGTCGGCGGCTTGGTGGCCGGTATGCCTTTGGAGAATGTAACCAACGCGGCCGGCGATGTGGTGCAGCAAGGGATTATTCCTGTTTTTAACGAAGGCCTGAAAGGCGGGGCGCAAATCGCGCTGTCTTATGCCATGCTCGGCGCGTTTGCCATGGCCATCACGCATTCCGGCCTGCCACAACAGCTCGCCGGCGTGATTATCCGCAAGCTCAACGGCGGCGAAGGCAATGCGAAAGGTGAAGGCGCGGTCAAATGGATGTTGCTGGCGATTATTTTGTGCATGGGCGTGATGAGCCAAAACGTTGTGCCGATTCATATTGCGTTTATCCCGATGATTATTCCGCCGCTGCTGTTGGTGTTCAACCGCTTGAAGCTCGACCGCCGCTTGGTGGCCTGCGTGATTACGTTTGGCTTGGTAACGACTTATATGTTCCTGCCTTACGGTTTCGGCGCCATCTTCTTGAACGACATCATGTTGGGCAATATCCGCTCGGCAGGCATGGACACCGGCGGCATCAATGTGATGCATGCAATGGCGATTCCGGCTTTGGGCATGGTGTCCGGCTTGCTGCTGGCCTTTTTGCACTACCGCAAGCCGCGCATTTATCAAAACAACGCCGCCGATACGGAAGACAATCGTGAAGCGGTGCAGCAGCAAGAGCCGTCAACCTATCGCAGCTTGGTAGCGGCCGTAGCGATTGCCGTGTGTTTTGCCATTCAGCTTTTATATGAAAACTCGTTGGTATTGGGCGCGATGTTGGGCTTTGCCGTGTTTATGATGCTGGGCGTGATGAACCGCTCCGCCGCCAGCGATGTGTTCGGCGAAGGCATCAAAATGATGGCGATGGTCGGCTTTATTATGATTGCGGCACAAGGTTTCGCCGCCGTTATGAACGCGACCGGCGACATCCAGCCTTTGGTCGAACGCAGCATGGCTTTGTTCGGAAGCAATAAAGGCATGGCCGCCTTTACCATGCTGTTTGTCGGCCTGCTGGTAACCATGGGCATCGGCTCGTCTTTCTCCACCTTGCCGATTATTACCGCGATTTATGTGCCTTTGTGCATCAGCTTGGGTTTCTCCCCAATGGCTACCGTGGCCATCGTCGGCACGGCAGGCGCGCTGGGCGATGCCGGCTCCCCTGCTTCCGACTCAACGCTCGGCCCGACCATGGGTTTGAACGCCGACGGTCAGCACGACCACATCCGCGATTCGGTTATCCCGACCTTTATCCACTACAATATCCCGCTGATGGTTGCCGGCTGGATTGCCGCGATGGTGCTGTAATATGAGCGATATTCAGGAATTGGAACACCGCATCACGGAGCTGGAAATTCAGACGGCCTTGCAAGAAGACTTAATCGGCAGCCTGAACGACACCATCGCCAAGATGCAGCAGGCTTTGGATTTACAGCAAGGCCAGTTGCGGCTGCTGTATCAACGGATGCAGGACAAAGGTGCAAACGGCGAACGCGAACCGTACAGCCTGCGCGACGAGATTCCGCCGCATTATTGATAACCTAAAAAAGGGCGTGTTGGATACATGCCTTTTTCTTTCATAACAAAGGCCGTCTGAAAGTCAATCAAGCTTTCAGACGGCCTTTTAAACGATCCAACCTTACAAACAAGCCAATTCGTTGGCCATTTGCTGCTCGACGGTTTCACGTTGGCGGATAAGTTTGTATCCGCTGCCGTCAACCAATACTTCCGCCGCACGGTTGCGCGTGTTGTAGTTGCTCGCCATGCTTGAACCATACGCACCGGCGCTGCGGATAAGCAGTAAATCCCCTTCTTCGCAGGCGATGGTGCGGTCTTTGCCGAGGAAGTCGCCGGTTTCGCAAATCGGGCCGACGATATTGGCCGTCAGAAGCTCAATGTCTTTGGTTTCGACCGCTTCAATGTGATGATAGGCGTCATAAAGTGCCGGACGCATCAAATCGTTCATCGCCGCATCGACCATCACAAAGTTTTTCTCTTCGCCATGTTTGACGAACTCGACGCGCGTCAACAACGCACCGGCATTGCCGACCAAACTACGGCCTGGCTCGAGGACCAGTTTCAGACGGCGTGTACCGATCAGTTTTTGAACTTCTTTGGCATACGCACCCAAATCAGGCACATTTTCGTCTTGGTAAACAATGCCGACACCGCCGCCCAAGTCCAAGTGTTCCAACACAATGCCTTCATCTGCCAGTTGGTCGACCAAGGCCAAGATACGTTCGCAGGCTTCGATGAGCGGGCTGAGGTCGGTCAGTTGCGAGCCGATGTGGCAGTCGATACCGACGATTTTCAAATGGCTTTGTCGGGAAGCATGACGATAGGCCTCAAGCGCATCGGCATAGGCAATACCGAATTTGTTGGCTTTCAAACCGGTGGAGATATAAGGGTGGGTTTTGGCATCGACATCAGGATTGACGCGCAGGGAAACCGGAGCGACTTTACCCAAACGCGCGGCAACTTTCTGAATGCGGTCGATTTCGGGAATGCTTTCCATATTGAAGCATTTCACGCCTGCATTCAGCGCAAATTCAATTTCTGCCTCATTCTTGCCCACACCGGAAAAAATCGTTTTCGCCGCATCGCCGCCGGCCGCCAAAACACGCGCTAACTCGCCGCCGGACACAATGTCAAAACCACTCCCCAAAGAAGCAAAGTGTTTGATGATGCTCAGGTTGCCATTGGCTTTGACCGCGTAGCAGACAAGCGGGTTCAAAGCAGCAAACGCGGTTTGGTAGTTTTCAAACGCCTCGGTCAGCGCAGATTTGCTGTACACATAAAGCGGCGTGCCGAATTCCTCGGCAAGGTGGGAATAAGGGATTTGTTCGCAGGATAAGGTCATGTTTGTGAAGTCTTTTTTTAATCGTTGGTTTGAGTGGTCGGCTCTTTGGCCGTATCGAATTTCAAGCCAGTCTGAATCACGCCGAAGCGCGCCTTGTCGCCTTCTTTGGGCAGGTAGAGGTCGCCTTTGTAGCCGCAGGCAGAGAGCAGCAGAGCCGTTACCGCTGCAAAAAATACGCCGTATTTCATCAGTAAAACTTTCTTCATCATTACGAATGTGGCAAGATTCGGTATCTTAAACAAAAACCACACAAAAAGCCATGATGACCGAAAGCGAATTCATCCGCCTGAGCGAAGAATTGTTTGAACACATTGAAGACCAAATCGATGAAAACGGCTGGGATTTCGACTGCCAGTTTGCCGGAAACGTGCTGACCATCGAAGCCGAGGACGGCACGCAAATCATCGTCAACCGCCACACGCCCAACCAAGAATTGTGGATTGCCGCCAAAAGTGGCGGCTACCATTTCGCCGAGCAAAACGGCAAATGGCTGGCAACACGCGACGGACGGGATTTCTACGATGTTTTGAACAAAGCACTGAGTGCGGCTTCGGGCGAAGCAGTCAATATTGCCGAATTGTGATTGAATCTTTAAATCCGACCCGCTAAAAGTCTATTTACCTCAAAGGATACCCAAATGCCCCTACTAGACAGTTTCAAAGTCGACCACACCCGTATGCACGCCCCTGCCGTACGCGTGGCCAAAACCATGACCACGCCCAAAGGCGACACCATTACCGTATTTGACCTGCGTTTTTGCATTCCCAACAAAGAAATCCTGCCCGAAAAAGGCATTCACACGCTGGAGCATTTGTTCGCCGGCTTTATGCGCGACCACTTAAACGGCAACGGCGTCGAAATCATCGACATTTCCCCGATGGGCTGCCGCACCGGTTTCTACATGAGCCTCATCGGCACGCCCGACGAGCAAAAAGTAGCCGACGCATGGCTCGCTTCAATGCAGGATGTTTTGACCGTTCAAGACCAAAGCAAAATCCCCGAGTTGAACGAATACCAATGCGGTACCTACTTGATGCATTCGCTTGCCGAAGCGCACAAAATCGCCCAAAACGTTTTGGCACGCAAAGTAGCCGTCAATAAAAACGAAGAGTTGACATTGGACGAAAGCCTGTTGAACGCTTAATACGCGATGACAACAAAGGCCGTCTGAAACTTTAGAGAAAGAAAATTTCAGACGGCCTAAGACCTTTTATTTCGATTTTCAACCTTTCAGCCGCAGTTTTACACCGCCTAAAAATAAGTTGGCGGTTGCTGACAATGTACATAGTATAATTACACTTTAAACAAACAACCTGATTCTATTGCCTTTATGAAACCGTTTTTCTGCAAAACCGCTATTGCCCTCAGCCTGACCTTCCCTGCCGCCGCCAACGCTGCCGAGTATGTCTGCAATATTGAAGGCATCACCGTTTACGCATCACACCAACTCAACAATACTTGCCGCGCAGTTGACACAAACAACACCGTGGAAAGCAGCGTTGCTGCAGAACCAAACGTATTCATCGAATCTGAAACAGCAAGCGGTAAAACCGTTACAATTCCAAGCGACACGCCGGTTTTAAAAACAGTACAGACAACGGAATTCAAAGCCACCGCCGCTGACTACATCAATATCCCCCGTGCAACACCTGCCGTACAAACCCCTGTTATAGCTGTTCGAAATGAAAACGGTATCCCTGCACCTATTTCCATTCCGATGGCACAAATCCGACAAACTGTACCAACAAACAAACCCTCTGCAGACAGCGTAATGGTTTCCAATAATACGCCTGCTTTGGAAACACCAGCCTCTACAAAACCCGAAAATAATGTTGTCGATACTATAGTTCACAATACAGTGCCTGTCGTACAAACGCAGACGACTGCCGTTCAAGCGGACAGCACTATTGTTCCTCCAATGCTCGCTGCGCAAACCCAACCTACCGTTGCAACCGACAAAGCCATTGCAGACGGCGTAATCGTTCCCAACAATACGCCTACTCTGGAAGCGCCGCCCACAATAAAAGCCGAAGACTATGTTGCCGACACTACTGTCCGCAATACAACTCCTGTCGCCCCTGCCCAACCTACTGCTTCTACCGAAAAAACTGTTTCAGACGGCCTCGCCATTCTTAATGAAACAACAGTTGATCAACCTATCGTACCTGCAATTCAAATCCCACAAGAGATTGTTCAAAATCCTACTGTTCAGCCGCAAATTTCAGCTAGCCAAAATAGCCATGCGGTAACAACTCAAGATGAAGCGCTCGATAAAACACCAACCAAAGCTGAGACTAAGCGCAAAGGCAAAACTTACGCCAAAACATCTTCTCGACGCAAAGCCAAGTTCAGCCGCAGCAAAGCCGACAAGACTGACGTTGTTCATTCATCTGAAGAACAAGCTGCCAAACCAATTACCACAGCTTCATCCGAACCAAGCACACCGGCAACCGCTACCCCGGCAGAGCATGGTAAAACCACAGCCCCTACACCTTTCCCTAAAGCATACAAACCGGCAGCCGACATTTTGCTGGATAAAGGAAATAACGACAGCGATATTAAAATTCTGCCGAACGTACCGATTACCAGCGTAACCAACACAGCCGAAGCCGCCAATCCGCGTCTGAATATTATCTTGCGCAACCGTCCGGGCAAATCACGCGCTTCTTCATACAGCAAATACAAAGCCCCTGTGATCCGCACTGCCCCTGTGGTTACGCCGGCACCTAAGCCAAGTCCTAAGGAAACCCGCAAACAAATATTGCAGACCGAAGTACGCAACGAACAGGCCGCTATTACCCGCCTTCAAACCCAGCTGAATGCGGCCAAACAAAAAGGCGACCAAATTAAAATCCAACAGCTGACCCGTACCATCAATGCCCGTAAAGCGAATATCCGTGCGATTCAAGGCGAGATGTCCCGTTGATTGATTGTGATGAAAAAGGCCGTCTGAAAGTTTTTCAGACGGCCTGAGACCTTTGCAAAATTCCCCAAAATCCCCTAAATTCCCACCAAGACATTTAGGGGATTTTTCATGAGTACCTTCTTCCAGCAAACCGCACAAGCCATGATTGCCAAACACATCGACCGCTTCCCACTATTGAAGTTGGATCAGGTGATTAATTGGCAACCGATCGAACAATACCTAAATCGTCAAAGAACCCGTTACCTTAGAGACCACCGCGGCCGTCCAACCTATCCCCTGTTGTCCATGTTCAAAGCCGTCCTGCTTGGCCAATGGCACAGTCTCTCCGATCCCGAACTCGAACACAGCCTTATCACCCGCATCGATTTCAACCTGTTTTGCCATTTTGACGAACTGAGCATCCCCGATTACAGCACCTTATGCCGCTACCGCAACTGGCTGGCGCAAGACAACACCCTGTCCGAACTGCTGGAGCTGATTAACCGACAATTGACCGAAAAAGGCCTAAAAGTAGAAAAAGCATCCGCTGCTGTCGTTGATGCCACCATTATTCAGACCGCCGGCAGCAAACAGCGCCAGGCCATAGAAGTTGACGAGGAAGGACAAGTCAGCGGCCAAACCACACCGAGTAAAGACAGCGATGCCCGTTGGATAAAGAAAAACGGCCTCTACAAACTCGGCTACAAACAACATACCCGTACCGATGAGGAAGGCTATATCGAGAAACTGCACATCACCCCCGCCAATACCCATGAGTGCAACCACCTGTCGCCTTTGCTGGAAGGCATTGCCGAAGATACGACCGTCTATGCCGATAAAGGCTATGACAGTGCGGAAAACCGGCAACACCTGAAAGAACATCAGTTGCTGGACGGCATTATGCGCAAAGCCCACCGCAACCGTCCGCTGACGGAAGCACAAACCAAACGCAACCGATATTTGTCGAAGACCCGTTATGTGGTCAAACAAAGCTTCGGGACGCTGCACCGTAAATTCCACTATGCCCAGGCAGCCTATTTCGGGCTGATTAAAGTGAGTGCGCAAAGCCATCTGAAGGCGATGTGTTTGAACCTGTTGAAAGCGGCCAACAGGCTAAGTGCGCCTGTTGCTGCCTAAAAGGTGGCCTGGATGTCTGATTATCGGGTGTCCGGGGAGGATTAAGGGGGGATTTGGGTAGAATCAGTGGATATTTGAAACAAAAACAGCCGAAAACCTATGTTGGTATTTCGGCTGTTGGGGGAAAAGGAATTTTGCAAAGGTCTCGGCCTTTTTAATGACGTAAACTTTTTTATTCAACAGACAAATACTTTCGCTAAAATCATTTGCCGATCACGCCAAAGTACATTTCTTCACATCCCTACCCTCGCACGCCATCACTTTTTCTATCCAGTCGGCGATATCTTGCCAATAATATTGCGGCTTTTCAGACGACCTATCAGTCTGTATCACTTCATCATTCAACGCAACGGGAACACCCTGCTCTGTACCGGTTTCAAGCAAAATCCAGACGCTGCCTTCATGGGTATCGGTATAGGCTGCTTGATGTTCATATGCCCAGCCAACCGCAGCTTGACCGCCATTTTGCAAAGACTGCATCGCCAGCAACAATGGATGAAAGCAAGTATCCATATTATTGTCGGCAGCAACGACCAAAGTTGCACCATGCGTGCCTAACGCTTGCGCAGCATGAAAAACGGGGGAATTGTGCAGATTGGCAATGAAGTCAAACGGCATCGCAGCGTGATGGTTCAATACATTATCCGCCATTTTTTCAAACACGGATGGCGAAGAAAACGGCGTACCGAGAAAAACAGCGCAATCAGAACGGATTTCGCTTTGTTCCTTCAGTTGCCCTGCGCCAAGCGCGGCAATCAAACTCAAGCGGCTGAGGCGGCGGGTGTCTATATCGCTTTGCTGCTTTAACGTTTGTTTGAGGATTTTGCCGCCGGTGTCGGCGTCCGTATCAAAACGCACGGCGGCGGTAATGCGGATATTAGGATTTACAGTTGCCATTGCCATACCAAAGATGTGTTGCTGCCGCCAAAACCAAACTGATTGGCCAAACAGAAAAAGCCGCCTTTTTGTGAAGCCGCGCACTCGGAAAAACAAATTTCCCGCCCCTGATAATCGCTGCTTTTGCCTTGTTTTAAAGCGGATAAAAGCAGGGCTGTTTCAAGGGCTGCCGTGGCACCAAGCGTGTGTCCGATTTGCGGCTTGAACGCCATCAGAGGCGGCAGCGTACCGAATATATTTTCCAGTGCGGCCAATTCGGCGGCATCGCTGTCAGCCGTGCCGATGCCGTGTGTTTTAACGGCTGCAATATTTTCAGGAACAATGCCTGCAACATCCAAAGCACGGCGCATCACCTGCTCCTGCGCTTGGCCATCGCTTTGAATCAGGTCATTGCCTGTATTGGCTGCGTGTCCGATAAGTTTCAGACGGCCTGAAGAAGATTCGGGCGCGACGGAAGACAAGGCAAGTGCGGCAACACCTTCGCCTAAAATCAAACCGTTTCCGCCAAAAGGCTGATACTGCTCGGCCAACAAACCCAAGCTGTGAAAATGCAGCAAAGTCAGCCGGTTTAGGTTTTCAATACCAAGCACAAAGGCACGCCCCACCCCGCCGCGCAAACAGTTATCCGCCTGAATCAGCGCATGGGCGGATGAAGTGCAGGCAGTAGCGAAACTGAAAATCTGCCGATTGCCGCTGCGACGGCGCAAATCTTCGGCAAGATAAAGCAGACTGTGTTCTTCTGCCGCCCCATTGCCCGCAAGATAGTCATTTTCATATTCGGAGATGGAATAGGAACTGGAACCGATAAACACCGGCGCTTCATGCCAACTTTCAGACGGCCAGCCTGCATGTTCGGCGGCTCGGCGCAAATGTTGTTCAGCAATATCCGCAAGTTTCTTCCGCCCCAAGTGGTTGCCGGCGAATGCACGGAAATAAGCAGCCTGCTGCGGCTGGTTTAAAAACGTATAAGACACCGCATCAGGCCGTCTGAAATCCGTTTGCGGATTCAAGGCAGACGTGGCCTCCGTACCGCAAACCCAACTCACGCGCCATGCTCCGCGCGGATAAACACCGCCAAATCGCGTACGCACATCATATGTTTGCGCACCATACGGTCGCCCTGCAGGCGCACTTGAAAATACTGTTGCAAGGCGACGCTGATTTGCAGCGCATCAAGCGAATCCAAACCGACCGGACTGTCATCGCCAAACAAAAGCGCATCGTCGGTGAAATCATCCATATCCACATCGTCGGCCTTATCGGCCTCTTGTATAATTAACTTTTTCAATTCCGCTTCCAGCTCGTGCTCGGCCAGCGTAAAGGTGTAAGACATTTTTTAAACTCCCATTTTTATATCATGAAGCAACAACTTGTTTTAGCGAAACTCGCTACGCTCGTTTTCAGACGGCCCGAACTTTATGCAAAATCGCCCCAAAGCGTCTGCATGGCGGCGATGGCCGCAAGTGAGGCGGTTTCGGTACGCAACACCCGTTTGCCGAGCGTAACGGATTGAAAACCGGCATCAAACGCCTGTTGCTCTTCCTTCTCTGTCCAGCCGCCTTCCGGGCCGACCATAAACACGACTTTGCCGGATTGCGGCCGAACATCGCTCAGTTTTTGAGCGCGGTTCAAGCTCATTAACAGTTTGGCCGTTTCCTGCGGCAACTGCTGCAATGCCTGTGCATAAGTCGTCAGCGGCAAAACCTTCGGCACAATATTGCGGCCGCTTTGTTCACACGCCGAAACAACGATTTCCTGCCAACGCGCCACCCGCTTTTCAGCGCGCTCGCCGCTTAAGCGCACGACACAGCGTTCGCTGATGACCGGGCGAATTTCCGCCACGCCCAATTCCACGCTTTTTTGCAAAGTGAAATCCATGCGCTCGGCGGCGGATACCGCCTGCACCAAAGTAATGTTCAGTGGCGACTCGTTGTCCGTTGCCTCTTCACGCAAAATCCGCACGCTGGCGCGGCGTTTTTCCAAAACTTCGGGCAAAGCCGGATATGCCTTGCCATCGCCGTTGAACAACACGATTTCTTCCGTATTTTTCACGCGCAATACATTCAGATGGCGCACCACATTATCGGGCAATTCGACCACGCTGTCGGGGCTTAAGGCAAAATCAACATAAAATCGGGGCATGGTTTCCTGCTTTATTCATGTATATAATTTAAATTTAAAATTTCATGAATGAAGTAGAAACGCGGCAACATGCTCCTGCCTGCTTTCGATTTCATCCACTATAATTTGAAAACTTCCCGAATTTTAATCCACTGTCGCGCAAAACTGCAAAAAACAAGGATATGCCGTGCTATACCGTTTACAGAAAGTCGTCCGCCACATCGCCCAAACCGAAGTCATGCCGCGTTTTCTGAACACGCCGTCACGACGCAAGGAAGACGGTTCGGTTTTGAGTGAAGCAGATTTGGCCGCACAAACCGCTTTTGCCGCCGCCCTGCCCTTATTGGAAGATTGTCCGATGTTGGGCGAAGAGATGAGCGTTCAGGAGCAAACCCGTTTGTGGAACGAACATTCAGACGGCCTGTGGATTGTCGACCCCATCGACGGCACAAATAACTTCGTCAACGGTTTGCCGCATTTTGCCGTATCCGTCGCACTGGTTAAAAACGGGCGCACCGAGCTGGGTGTGATTTACAATCCGGTCAGCGGCGAATGTTTCTATGCCGAACACGGCAAAGGCGCATTTCTCAACGGTACGCCGCTGCCGCTGCGTTCGGTAGAAAAAAAACTCAGCGAATCCATTGCCGGCGTGGAAATCAAATACCTGCGCTCGGGCAAACTCGCCAGCCGCATGAACACCCTCGCCCCATTCGGCACGATACGCAGCATGGGCAGCAGCACGCTCGACTGGTGCTATCTTGCCAGCGGCCGCTACGATATTTACATCCACGGCGGACAAAAACTGTGGGACTACGCTGCCGGCGCATTGATTTTTGAAGAAGCCGGCGGCTGCCTGACCACTTTGGAAGGCGACGATTTTTGGAGCGGCGAGCACGTTTTCAAGCGTTCCGTCATTGCCGCTTTGCAACCCGAGCTGTTCAAACAATGGGTGAAATGGATTCGCGAAAATCAGTGAAAATACCGTTTATCTTCAAAATATCACGATTATCTTGCAATTTATTGAAATAATTTCACTTCTTAACAGCATTTAATACTAAAAACGGTAGAATACCAATTGCTGACACAACACCGCTCTTTCATCCCTTTTGGGCGGTGCAGCAAGTAAGACGTTTTCCCGCAATGTATTGGCCATTCATACTTCTCCCTTAGTATGAATGGTTTTTTTTATCTGCAAAAACAGCTCAGGCCGTCTGAATGTTCAGACGGCCTGTTTACATGACTATTTGAAAAACTGTCCGCAACACGCCTTAAACTTTTTGCCCGAACCGCACAAACAAGGCTGTTTCATCGTCGGCAAAGCAACGGTCGGATCAATAAAATACCAACGTCCGTCTATTTTCACGAACGCCGACAACTCATGATGGCACTCGGTTTGCCTGTTCTCTTCAAAATACGCCTCAAACTCGACCAAAGCATGCAGCTTACCAAACGGTACATGACGGATAACCTTCAATCCCAACCACTGCGTCTGCTGACTCCATGCCGCCAAATCCTGCTTGTCCAACAAATTCTGCTGCGCAGGGACGGTCGTGTCCACGATATAGTCGATTTCCTGCAAAACATACGCACTGTAACGCGAGCGCATCAACTCTTCCGCCGTCAAGGCCACCGCCTCACGCGCATGAAACGGTGCGCAACATTCCGCATAACCGCGCCCCGACTGACAAGGGCAAAGTGTAGCCGTCATTCCTAATTACCCAAATAAATCTATTTCAAAATTATAACGCAAACCCGACTCAGGCCGTCTGAAAACGAGCGTGGTAAATTTCACTAAAATAAGCGTAGAGAGTTTCGCCAAAATAAACGCAACAATCTGATATAATGCGCCTTTTCGATTTTGACTATCCATGATGACCATTCCCATCCAAAGCATCAGCCGCCTGTTGCCGCAAACCCAATGCCGTGAGTGCGGCTATGAAGGCTGCTTACCCTATGCGCGCGCCCTGTCTACAGGGGAAGCGCCGGTAAACCTGTGCGCGCCGGGTGGGGAAACCGTCATGAAAGACCTGGCCGACCTGTTGGGCAAGCCCTACCTCGCGCCGGCAAAAACACAAATCAAAGCCGTGGCCCTGATTGACGAATCCGCCTGCATCGGCTGTACCGCCTGCATCCGCGCCTGTCCTGTCGATGCCATTATGGGCGCGTCCAAACTGATGCACACCGTCATCAGTGACGAATGCACCGGCTGCGGCTTGTGCGTTACCCCCTGCCCCGTCGACTGCATCGACATGGTTCCCGTATCGCAGCCCTTCCTGCCGTCCGCACGCCGTTTCAGCACCTCTACCGAACCGCGCTTTGCCGCCGCCGAACACGCGCAAAGCCGTTTTGAACGCCATACCGCGCGCAAACAGCGCGACGATGCCGAACGCAAAGCCCTGCTGGCGCAACGCGAAGCCGCCGTCAAAGCCAAACAGGCCGCACAGGCACAAACCCAAACAGCCGCACCAAGCGCCGCATTCAACCCCATGGATTTGATTGCCAAAGCCATGGCCAAAGCGCAATCGCAGCAGGACAAACTCGTCTCCTCCGACAACCGCGAAGACTTCAAAGCGCGCCAAATCGAAGAAGCCAAAGAACGCGCCGAACTGCGCCGCGCCCAACGTGATGCTAAATACGGCAACGAAGCCGAAAAAGCCGCCGCCATCGAATTTCTGCGCCGCCACAAAGCCGAGCAGGAAGCGGCCAAAGAAGCGCGCTGATTTCCAAAACAACAAACCCATTCCGACCGCTTCAGGCCGTCTGAAAACATTGCACGAAAACCAATAACTTTATGACCACACAAGAATTTCCACACCAGCATACCGCCCATTGCGAAAGCGGTGTGATGTCCACCCTGCTCAAATACCATGGCCACAATTTAGACGAAGCCATGATTTTCGGCATTGCCCACGCGCTGACGTTTGTCTGGATGCCGCTGATCAAATTAAACGGCATGCCGCTGGTTTCCTACCGTACCGCGCCGCGCAGCATCATCAAAAACACCTGCAAAGCATTGGGGCTGAAATTATCCGTCCGCAAATTTTCCGACGCACAAAGCGGGCAAGCCGCATTGGATGCCGCGCTGTCTTCAGGCAAACTGGCGGGTTTGCAAACCTCCGTCTTCTGGCTGCCCTACTTCCCGCCGCAAATGCGCTTCCATTTCAACGCACACAATCTTTTGGTGTACGGCAAAGACGGCAACGACTACCTCATCAGCGACCCCGTATTTGAAACCGTACAACGCTGCGCCGCCGAAGATTTGCAGCGGGCGCGCTTCGCCAAAGGCGTATTGGCGGCAAAAGGCATGATGTACACCTTGGAAGACAACAGGCCGTCTGAACAAATCATGGCAGACTTGCCCGCCATTATCCGCAAAGCCATACGCAAAAACGCCAAACATATGCTCGCGCCGGTCTTTTTCATCGGCGTCAAAGGCATCCGCACGCTGGCCAAAAAAATCGAGTCCCTGCCTGCCAAACAAAACGACAAATACCAAAAACTGTTTCTCGGCCATTTGGTGCGGATGCAGGAAGAAATCGGTACCGGCGGCGCAGGTTTCCGCTATATCTACGCCTACTTCCTCGAACAAGCCGCCCATATCTGCAACGAACCTGCGTTTCAGACGGCCTCGGAACAAATGACCGCCATCGGCGACCAATGGCGCCAATTCGCAGCCATGTGCGTGAAGCAATGCAAAAAACCGTCCGAAAACGGCTGCCGCAACATCGCCGAATTTCTGCGCAAAATTGCGGATGATGAAGAAGCGTTGTGGCGAGGATTATTGAAATAATCAGGATTTATTCGATCCCGATTACTCTACCGTGAATTATTTTGACATTCAGGCCGTCTGAAAACTAAAAGAAATTAAAAATGCGTTACCTAGCTACTGTCTTATTCTTGTGTTCCGCCTTAACCCATGCCGCGCCGCTGGATGGCTTTGCCTTGGTGCATGATGCCGACGGACACACCAACTTGCGCAAAAGACCCGATTTGAATGCCAAAGTTTTGGCAAAAATCCCCAACGGCACACCGTTGGAATGTATAGAAGAACTCAGTGAAAGCAGATCGGACTTCTGTTTTGTTCAGCTACAACAGGCAAACGCCGATGATTTCGGCTTTATCCATTACAGCCGTCTGATATTTCCCGCCTCCGACAAAAACTTCGTCCGCCTGCGCGAACAATCCGGTCATGACGATACGCTGACTTTGTCCGGCAACGGTCAAAAGGTACACATCGTAGCCCGCCGTATTCACCCAAAACGCAGTGATTTCTCAGGTATCAGCAAAGACAAATACACCGTGCGTCTCTATCAAGGCAAGCCGTTCTATGGCATGGACTCTATGATTTCCAAAAGCGTGTTCGCGCTTGAACGCATCACGCTAAACGGTCAAGCAGTTCCCGCTGCCGAACTGCAAGGACTGTTCTCGCCTGATTTTGCTGCTACTGCACGCGGCAGCAATGTATATCAAGGCTGGGAAGCTTATTACCGCGGCAATGATAAGACGCTTTACCTGTTCGGCAGACAAGGTTCGGACGGCGATCCTTTCGGCGTCTGCTTTATATTTAAGGACGGCAAATTCCAGCGCCGTTATTTATGGGGTGCTGTGATTTAAATATCGCTCGAAAGGCCGTCTGAAACCATGATTCAAATCCAATCCCTCTCCCACCGTTATCCCAAAGCCGAAACCGCTGCGCTGGATAATGTGTCGTTCGACATTGCCGACGGCGAATGTTTGGGGCTGCTCGGCCACAACGGTGCGGGGAAAACGACGCTGATGTCGCTTTTGGCCGGCTTGCAGGAAGTACGGCAGGGCGAAATTTTGTTTGACGGCAAGCCGTTGCGCCTGTTGAGCCGCAGCGAGCGGCAGAAAATCGGTTTGGTGCCGCAGGATTTCGCGTTTTATCCGCAGCTTTCGGTGTGGGACAACCTGCTGTTTTTCGCCTCGCTTTACAAAGTGCGCGACAAAGGCCGTCTGAATGCGCTGTTGGAACAGACCGACCTGACCACCCACAAAAACAAGGCGGCAAAGCATCTTTCGGGCGGGCTTAAACGTCGTCTGAATTTTGCCATCGGCCTGATTAACACGCCGCAATTGGTGTTTCTTGACGAAATCACGGTCGGCATCGACCCGCAGTCGCGCCGCTTTATCCTCGACAGCGTGGCGGATTTGACGCGGCAGGGAGTAACGGTGGTTTACACCTCGCACTATCTGTCGGAAATCGAGCAGCTTTGCGGCAAAATTGCGCTGCTGCAACACGGTAAACTGGTGTACCACGGCGGTTTGGACGAGCTTTTAAGTACGCAAACCGGTGTCGTGCGCTTTACCGTCGAACCGCCGCTGCCACCTCAAACACTGGCCGCTTTGGGTGCAAAGCAAGTAGACAGCCGCGGTATGATGGAAACGGCGCACGATGCCGCCGCCGTTTACGCCGCCCTGCAACAAAGCGGCGCGCAAATCCGCTACTTCCAGCAGGGACACGGTTCGCTGGAAACGTTTTACCTTGATTTCCTGCGCAAAGACGAGCCAGCAACAGATAAGCAAAATCCACAATGACGATCTCTTCCCTCCTCAAAGAACTCAAACTGCTCTGCCGCGACCTGCACGGTTTGGCCGTGTTGTTTGTGATGCCCATCGCCTTCATGCTGATTATGTCGTTGGCGCTGAGCCGCGACCAAGATCCGCATACCGACAGCCGTATCGCGCTGGTCGGCGCAGCAGACGACAACGTCAATACCGCACTGGCCGCCGCACTGGAAAAAGAGCAGATTCATGTCACACTGATGCCGTCTGAAAAACTGACCGACGCGCAAAACGGCCTGCACGACAAGCGTTTCCAACTAGTACTGCACAACCCGAACCCCGTTTCCGACAAAATCACCGACAACAAAGCCTTGCAAATCTATGTACCGCCGGATACCGAGCCTTCATGGCTGGCAGCGGTCAAAGGCGTTTTGCAGCAGCACTACACCCAAACGCGGCTGGACGCTTATTTCGACAACAACGACGGCATCAAAATCGACAATAAAAAATTGCCCCGTTCCATCCGCAAAGACATCCAGAAAAAAGTCGATGAAAAAAACGACGAACAATTCGCCGCCGTGCGCAGCTTTTTAGATAAAAAAATGCTGGAAGAACACTATCTGAGCGCAGGCAGCGGCACGGTGGAAAAACCCAACGCCGTACAGCACAGCGTTCCCGCATGGCTGATTTTCGGTATGTTTTTCATCATGATACCGCTGTCGAACGTCATGGCGCTGGAACGCCAAACCAACACCATCACCCGCCTGCGTCTCGCCCGCGCCTCCGCGTCTGGCCTGATTGCTGCGAAACTTGTCCCCTATTTCCTGATTAACCAGCTTCAATTTGTCGGAATGCTGCTGCTCGGCCGCTACCTGCTGCCCGAAATCGGCGTACCCGCCCTCATACTCAACGGCAGCCTTGTTCCCTACGCGCTGCTGTCCGCCACCGTCAGCGCTGCCGCACTCGGCTATGCGCTGCTAATCAGCGTCTGCGCCAAATCCACCGAACACGCCGTCGTCCTCGGCGGCGGCGGCATCATCCTGATGGCGGCAATCGGCGGCATTATGGTGCCTGCACACGTCATGCCCGAAACCATGCAGCAACTCACTTGGATTTCCCCGATGGCATGGGGCTTAAAGGCTTTTCAGGAACTGCTGCTCAACCGCAGCGGCTTGGACGGGATCAGCCGTTATCTGCTTCTACTTTCAGCGTTCTCTTTTGCCACGCTGACTGCTGCCGTATTGGTTTATCGTAGGCAGTTGCAGACGCAGGTTAGGTTTTAAAAAACCTTGTCAAAACCATAAAAGCAAGGCTGTCTGAAATTATGTTTAAATTTCAGACAGCCTTTTTATTAAAGCTATAACAGTTTCAACTTGTCTCGATAACAAGAAAACCAATAGTGACTGTATTTTAACTCCATAGGGTAAAAATACAGTCACTATATGTATTAAAACAACTTCTGCATTTTTTGGCTAATCTTAAACCCATGTTTATCTTGATTAGAGCAAGTCACTTCAGAAGCAGATGCCGTACATTGCCAGCCATTGCCTTTAACTGTTTCTCCATTTTTCAAGATACGGGCTTTAGGATTAAAAGGAAAATCACTATGGCAAACCATATCTGCTTTACCAGTTTTACCTAAGAAGAATGTTCCACCCCATTCAAGTTCGCAATCGTTGGGACGCGGTAAAACAGGTTTGCCTTTAATTTCAGTCAGACATGATACACCCTGAGCCAAATCAGATACTTTCACATCACCGCCACAATAAATCTTACCGTTTCCTGCGCGAAAATCGATGTTATATAGCCCGCTATTTATCTCATTTTCAGTTCCTTCTGTAGGAGATGTTGCATAAGCTGTAACAGATAAAGTGAGCGATGCCAAAATAAATAATTTTTTCATATAAAGATTTCTATATAGTGAATAAAAGAAATTAAAAACGTTTCAATGCTTTCAAATGCGCTTGTGATTGTTCAATTCTACATTTAAGAATATACCAATCGGCCGCGGATTTCAGGTCTGTGTCATTTGTCGGGTCAGAGCAAAGTTGATCTTTATACTCCTCCCAAGTTTTATGTATCTTAGTAAAATAAGAAGCTGGCAAAGCGTGTAAAGCTATATCTTCGTTCTTTACCCGTTGGTATAGTAGTTTGTATTCTTCATCAATTTCTTTTTCCAAACGCATATCTAAAATATCTAAGCAATCGTAGTCGACCTCTTCAATATTTTCTAACATACTTTTAGGGCAAACATCTTTATTATGGGTAACATTTCCTTGGGCATAACAAAAGGTCATACCCATGAGAATCGTAGAGAAAAATAATACTTTTTTCATTTCCTTAAATACTCCTTAAATTTATAGATAGTCATGTTAGCAATATTATATTTAACAAGTTAAGATGTGGTCATTCATATTATATATCTAAAACCTTTGCAAAATACTAAAATCCAAACGTAAAAAAACCTGCTTTTTTCAAAGCAGGTTTTTTATATTTGGTGGGTCGTGAGCGATTCGAACGCTCGACCAACGGATTAAAAGTCCGCTGCTCTACCGACTGAGCTAACGACCCGATAAGCTGTGCATTATAGAGATGGGGCGCACAGCTGTCAACACCTTTTTTAAACTTTTTTATTCGACAACGATTTTCGGGAAGCGGCTGCTGAAGTCTTTGCCTTTATCGGCAATGGCCAGTGCAATTTGGAAGGCGGCTTCGGTGTAGATATCGGCGATGGTTTGGTTGTTTTCAAACAAGGCTGAAGATGTGCCGCTGTCCATGGCTTCGCGTACAGGCAGGCTCAATGGAAGTTGGCCGAGCAACGGTACATTCAAACGCTCTGCCAAGTTTTTGCCGCCTTCTGCGCCGAAGATTGCTTCGGCATGGCCGCAGTTGGTGCAAATATGGACAGACATGTTTTCTAAAACGCCCAAAATCGGGATATTGACTTTGTTGAACATATCCACGGCTTTGCGTGCATCAATCAGGGCGATGTCTTGTGGCGTGGTGACGACAACGGAGCCGGTCACGGGGATTTTTTGCGACAGGGTCAATTGGATATCGCCGGTACCGGGCGGCAGGTCGATGAAGAGATAATCGACATTGTCCCACTCGCTTTGGAACATAAGCTGTTGCAAGGCTTGGCTGACCATCGGGCCGCGCCAAACGACGGCTTGGTCGGTATCGACCAGGAAACCGATGGACATCACTTGAATGCCGCTTTCGGCTTCAACGGGAATGAGTTTTTTGTTTTGTTGGTCGGGTTTGCGGTCTTGTACGCCGAGCATGGTGGGCTGGCTTGGGCCGTACAGGTCGGCATCGAGTACGCCGACGCGCGCGCCCATTCTGGCCATTGCGGTGGCAAGGTTGGCTGTGGTCGTTGATTTGCCGACGCCGCCTTTGCCCGATGCAACGGCGATGATATTTTTCACGCCTTTGATGGTTGCTACGCCGGGTTGAACTTTATGCGTACCGATTTCGGTATCGATACTCAAGTGAATGTGGGTATCGCCGGTATGCAAAATGACGGCTTCTTGAACGGCGTTGGCAATGTCTGCGGCAATATGGGCAACTGGGAACGCGAATTTCAGGCCGATATGCAGGCCGTCTGAATGCTCTTCCAGAAGCGAAACGGCTTTTTCGCTGCCCAAAGTGCGTATTGTGGTGGGAATCAACACGGCATCGAGTGCGGTTCGGATGGCTGGAATATTCATAATCTGCCTCTTGAATGTGGGAAATTGTTTGATGTGCGCGATTTGCCTGCCTGACAAATCTGCTGAATTATACCCTTGAACGCCATGCAAGGGATACGCCCGAAAAACTTCAGGCTGCCTGAATCATCGGGCAGCCTGAAAAAAGGGTCAACTGAAACGCGGCCTTATTCGCTCAAGAGCGCAATGTCGGCAACTGCGTTCATTTGTTCTGCCAAGCGATTCAGCAGGTTCAAACGGTTTTGCTTCACGGCGGCATCTTCGGCCATTACCATCACGCCGTCGAAGAATGCGTCGACTTGCGGCTTGACGGAAGCCAGCTCGGACAAAGCAGTTTGGAAATTGCCTTCGGCAACGGCGGCAGAGATTTTCGGCTGCAAACCTTGTGCGGCGGCGTACAGGGCTTTTTCTTCGTCTTGTTGCAACAGGCTTTCGTTAACCGCGCCCAACTCGGCATCGGCTTTTTTCAGCAGGTTTTGCACGCGTTTGTTGGCTGCGGCCAATGCGGCGGCTTCGGGCAGCTGTTTGAACGCGGCAACGGCCTGCAGTTTGGCCACTACGTCGTCCAGACGGCGCGGCTGTTTCGCCAATACTGCGGCAACGATGTCTTGCGGATAATCGTTTTGCAGCAACACAGCCAAACGCGCCTGCATGAAGTCGGCGGTTTCAGACGGCGTTTTCTCGTTGAGCAAACCTTGAGGGAAGCTGTTGAAGGCCGTCTGAATCAGTTCGTTTACGTCCAAACCGTACTGCATCAGCATACGCAAAATACCCAAGGCGGAGCGGCGCAGGGCGTATGGGTCTTTGTCGCCGGTCGGAATCAGACCGATGCCCCAAATGCCGACCAAGGTTTCCAGTTTGTCGGCCAAAGCAACGGCAGTTGCCACTTTGCCCTCTGGCAGGTTGTCGCCGGCAAAACGCGGTTGGTAGTGCTGCTCGATGGCTTCGGCGATTTCTTCTGTTTCGCCATCCAAGCGGGCATAGTATTTGCCCATGGTGCCTTGCAATTCAGGGAACTCGCCGACCATTTCGGTCACCAAGTCGGCTTTGGCCAAACGTGCGGCGCGCTCGGCTGCGGCGGCATCCGCACCCAATGCTTTGGCAATGTGGGCGGCAATGCTTTGCAGACGCTCGATGCGTTCGGCCTGAGAACCGATTTTGTTGTGGTAAACCACGCTGGACAATTTCGGCAGGCGGCTTTCCAAAGTCGCTTTTTGGTCTTGTTTGTAGAAGAACTCGGCATCAGACAGGCGCGCGCGCAAAACGCGTTCGTTGCCTTGGATGATGTGTGACGGATCTTCGGTTTGCAGGTTGGACACCAGCAGGAAGCGGTTCATCAGCTTGCCGTTTTGGTCGAGCAGCGGGAAGTATTTTTGGTTTTGCTGCATGGTCAGAATCAAGCATTCTTGCGGTACGGCGAGGAAGTGTTCTTCAAAACCGGCTTCCAATACCACAGGCCATTCGACCAATGCGGTCACTTCGTCCAACAATGCTTCATCGGCGGCAACGGTCGCATTCAGACGGCCTGCCTGTTCGTTCAAGGCCGCCTGAATGGCGGCTTTGCGTTCGGCAAACGATGCTTCTACTTTGCCTTGCTCGCGCATTTGTGCGGCGTAGCTGTCGGCATTTTCGATGGCGATTTCGCCGTTGGAGAGGAAGCGGTGACCCAATGTTTTGTTGCCGCTTTGCAGACCCAAAACGCTGACGTTGACGATGTCGCCGCCGTGCAGCACGATCAGGCTGTGTACAGGACGCACGAAGGTGAATGTGCTGCTGCCCCAACGCATGACTTTAGGAATCGGCAGTTTTTTCACTGCGGCATTGATGATGTCTTCCAAAAGTTCGCCCAGCGGTTTGCCGGTTTGGACGTATTCGTAGGCGTACACGTCTTGCTTGCCGTCGTTGATGATGGTCAAGTCTTCGATTTTCGCACCCGCACCGCGCGCAAAACCTTCCAAAGCCTTGGTCGGCGCACCGTCTTTCATGGCATTGGCCACGGCCGGGCCTTTTTTCACGATTTTTTGGTCGGCTTGTACGGCCTTCACGTTTTTGACTTGGACGGCCAAACGGCGCGGAGAAGCGTAGGCAGTGTATTCGGCTGTGCCGTCAATTAGTTGCGCTTTTTCCAAGCCTTCGGCAACGGAAGCGGCAAAATGGTTGCCCAAATTATTGAGGGCCTTTGGCGGGAGTTCTTCAGTGAGAAGTTCGATTAAGAGGGTTTGGGTTGTCATGTGCTTATCGTTAAATAGGAAATTGGTTTGGCGTCTGAAAACGGCATCATGCGGTTTTCAGACGCAAGGTTGATTGAATTGACGGCGATTTTATCATTTTCAGACGGCCTGTGGCTGTCTTTCACAAACAATTTGCCCGATTTTCAAGCAACTTCGTCCGCAAAGGCTTCAATTCGCAGCGCGGATATACGGCAAACCGCTGGTTTCGTCGCTTTCGGGAATGTCGCTTTCGGGAATGTCGCTTCCGGCAAACAGCGCGCCGGCCAAACGCACGGCCGCGCCGGTCACGGCCGGAGAAATCATAAAGCCGTGGCGGAACAGGCCGTTGACTTCAATCAGGCGGCGTTCGCAGTTGAAGCGGATTTCAGGATTGTGGTGGTTTAACGTCGGACGCAGGCCGGTGGCCAGTTCCAAAAGGTTTGCCTCGCCAAATGCCGGATGCACGGCGTACAGCGCAGACAAAAGTTCCAAGCCGGAACGCACGCTGGCCGGAGCTTGGCTTTCGCTTTCGATTTGGGTCGCACCAATCACAAAAATATGGTTTTCCTTCGGCGCGATATACAAAGGATAGCGCGGATGCAGCAGGCGCACTGGGCGGGACAGCTCGACTTCGGGTGCGTAAACGCGCGCCACTTCACCGCGTATGCCGCGCAATTGGCTTTCAGACGGCCTGTTCCACGCTGCTTTTGCACCATAACCGCGGCAGTCGATGACCCAATCGTATTGCGCCGCCAAATCTTCGACTTCGCGTTCGCACGACCAATGGCAAGGCACATTCATCGACGCCAAAGCATCGGCCAGCGCATTCAATACCTGCCGTCCGTCCAACTGTCCTTCCGCCGGCAGATACAGGCCGTCTGAAAACCGTCCTGCCAGTTGCGGCTCGTTGGCCGCGATTTCGTCCGCGTTCCAACGTATGGTTTCGTGTTCCGGCACGCCGCCGCGCTTCAAATGACGGGCAAACTCGGCAGAAAGCGGCTTGTCCTGCGTATGCCAAACAATCAGGCTGCCTTTTTCCTGCATCATCACCGGCGTGTTCAGACGGCCTAAAATACCGCGCCACAGCGCGAAACTCTGCCGGCCTAAACGGATGACTTCAGGCGTTGCCTCCACCGCCTCAGAAGAAGGCGCCAGCATGGCGGCGGCAACATAGGCTGCGGCTTGTGCGCCGTTACGTTCGCCTTTCTCAAACAACTCTACTGCCACGCCCTGCTCCGCCAATTGGAACGCAATAAGGCGACCGGAAAGGCCGCCGCCGAGTACAGCAATCTTAGACATTAGTTTCTCCTTGTTTTTAATATGAAAATGAACTGCACATTTTAGAACTTGTTTTGCTTTATCACAATATCGACACAAAATGAGAACAGTTTTTGCATATCATGACTGCCCAGGCCAAGCCGATAACTTATAAACAAACAGACGGAATCCCTCCCTCTGCAAGCAGTTCCCCATCGCCTCAGGCTGCCAATCAGCTTTGATAAAAATATCTTCTTTACATAAAACCGAATATAATGGCATTTCTTGACACATTCATTCACTCGGCATCACTGCATTTATTAAATTGTTTTGATGCATATATTTGATTTTATAAGGAATAAAAATGAAAAGCTTGGGCAGTACTTTATTTATCCTCGGCGTATTGGCATTCGGTTTGAATTATATGAACGCCGTCCCCAAAGTCTTGGCCTGGATTTACGAATGGGGCGAAGATACCGCCATGTGGATTAAAGCAGGCATTACAGGCGGCGGCGCTTTACTGTGGTTGGCAGGCAATTTCCTTGAAAAACCTGCAGAGGCAGAAGCAGAACCGGAAGAGGAAGAAGAATAAATACCATAAAAGGCCGTCTGAAAAGTTTCAGACGGCCTTTTTTATATCTTTGCAAAACAGTACTTTTATATCCGAAAATATGCCTTTTAAAGCGCGTTTGCTGTGGCGGTAAATTGTGTTGCCGTGCAGGCTTTGACGCTGAATACGTCCGCCTGCTTATCCGAACTTCACTTCTGCCCCGAATACTTCCTGCCACAGTTTTCGCACATTGCCGTAGTGGGTCAGCAATTCGTCCGTTACTTCGTTTTTTTTGGCATCGCGCAGTTTGGTGTTGTGTTGCTGCTGGCGGTAGAAGCGGTAGGCGGTGCGGCTTTGTTCGGCGAGGGTTTTGTCGATGAGGCCGCAGTCGGCGGCGATGTTCAAGAGAGCAATGTTACCGTAGTTGTCGAGGAGTTGCGGATATTGGCGGGCATGGGCAAGTATCAGATATTGGACGATAAATTCGACGTCGACCACGCCGCCGCGCGCGTATTTGACATTGCTGTCAACCGGCGGATGGGTGGGGAACATTTTTTCACGCATTTCGATGATTTCGCTTGCTAAAACGGTTGGGTCGCGTTCGGCGGTCAGCATTTCGGTGCGGATGCGGTCGAAGGCCGTCTGAATTTCGGGTGTGCCGCAAATAAAACGGGCGCGGGTGAGGGACTGGTGTTCCCACGTCCAGGCGTTTTCGCGCTGGTATTTTTCGAAGGCGGCGATGCTGTGGGCGAGGAAGCCGGCGTCGCCGTTGGGGCGCAGGCGCAGGTCGGTTTCGTAGAGGCTGCCTGCGCCGGTGGCGGCGGAAAGCCAGTTGGTCAGGCGGCGGGCAAGGCGACTGTACACGTCGCCTGCGTCGGGATGGGGATCGTCGTAGAGGTAGACGAGGTCGAGGTCGGAGGAATAGCTGAGCTCTTTACCGCCCAGTTTGCCGTAGCCGATGATGGCAAATTGCGGCGTGTCGCGGTGTTTTTTGGGCATATCCGCCCACGCGCACGACATGGCGGTGGCGAGGATGGTGTCAGCGAGGGCGGAGAGTTGGTCGGAAAGGGATTCTACCGTCCACAGTCCGGCGAGGTCTTGGACGGCGAGGCGGAAGACTTGGGCGTGTTGGAAGCGGCGCAGGGTGTCCATTTGCGCTTCGGTGTCGCCGCCGCAGGCTTTGAGGTCGTCTGAAAGGGCGGCAGCGAGGGCTTGCCAGTCGAACGCGGTATCCAAAAGCTGCGCGCTAATGAGTTCGTCCAGCAGAATCGGATATTTGCTCAGATACGCCGCCACCCATGAGCTTTGGCTCATGATTTGTGCCAGATGCGCCAGGGTTTGCGGATGTTCGTTGAGGAAGGCGAGATAGGCGGAACGGCGGCTGATGTTTTCGAGGAAGTCAAACAGCCGCATCAGCGTATCGGTCGGGTTGGGTTGCTCTGCCGCCGCCTGTACGAACAGCGGCACGATGGCGTCAAAACGCGGCTGGGCGTGTGCGGAGAGATGGCGGTATTTATGGCCGTGCCGGATTTGGTCGAGCCTTGCGGCGACAGTTTCGGCATCAAACCCGTGTTCTTTCAGACGGCCTAGCCGCTCTTCTTCGTCGGGTTTTTCCTGCCATGCCCACTGCCATTCGCTGTTGCTTTGCGTTTGTTCTTCGGGTTCGCTCAAGATTTCGTTGAACAACTGATTGACTTTGTTCCGATGAATGTTGAGGCCGTCTGAAAAGGCGGCGTAGCTGTCGAAACCCATGCTTTCGGCGAGCAGTTGTTGCTGTTCAGGCGAGGTGGGCAGGGTTTGGGTTTGTTGGTCGTCCCAGTATTGCAGGCGGTGTTCGACGTCGCGCAGGAATCGGTAGGCAGCCAGCAGGGTTTCGACGTTTTCAGACGGCATGATGCCCAGTTCGGCAAGTTTCTTCAGCGTTTCCTGCGTGCCTTTCAGTTGCAGCGCGCGCATTTGCCCGCCGCGTATCATCTGGAAAATCTGGGCGATAAATTCGACTTCGCGGATGCCGCCTGCGCCGAGTTTGATGTTGTCCGCCATGCTTTTTTTGCTGACTTCGCTGCGGATTTGGCGGTGCAGGTTGCGCATCGCTTCATACGCGCTGTAATCCAGATATTTGCGGAACACGAAAGGGCGCACCAGCGATTTGATGTCGTTCGGATACGGCGTAACCACGCGGCCTTTGCACCACGCGTAGCGTTCCCATTCGCGCCCCTGCGTAATCAGATATTGCTCCAGCGCGGTTTCACTCAATACCAACGCGCCCGAATCGCCGTCCGGCCGCAGCCGCATATCGACGCGGAACACCTGCCCGTCGGCGGTAATGTCGTTCAACAATGCAATCAGTTTCTGCCCGACTTTGGTGAAAAATTCCTGATTGCCCCGTTCGCGCCTGCCGTCGGTGTCGCCCGATTCGGGATAGACGAAAATCAAATCGATGTCGGAAGACACGTTCAACTCATAGCCTCCCGCCTTGCCCATCGCTACCACGCTCAAATGCTGCGGCGATTTGGTATAACGCCCGATCGGCGTACCGTACATATCCTGATAATAGGCGTAGGAAAAGTCCAACGCGGTATTGACGGCAAAATCGGCAAACAGCGTAATCGTGCGGGTTACTTCGTTCAAATCGCTGATGCGGTTGATATCGCGCACGATAATCTGCGACACCACATAACGGCGCAACTCGCGAAACTGCCGCGCCAATTCTTCCTCGTTTTCTTCCGCGCGAATTTTGTCCCAATCGGCAAAGGCTTGGAAATCCGCTTCGGTCAACACCTTGTCCAGCATGGGCAGGAAGATTTCGGGCTTGAGTTTGCCTGAATCAAGATTACGGGCGAGAAAAAGGGAATAACGGCGGGCGGTGTCGAGGCGGTTCATAATCTTTGCCTGAATAAACAGAAAAGACCATCATAGCAAGGTTTCAGGCCGTCTGAAACCCACGCTTTCCCCTATCCGTGCAATCGGCTAAAATACCAACTTTGCAACCCATCATAAGGAAACCGCCATGACCCGTATGGTTCACTGCGTCAAACTCGGCAAAGAAGCCGAAGGCATGAAATTTCCGCCGCTGCCCAACGAGCTGGGCAAACGCATCTTCGAAAACGTTTCCCAAGAAGCATGGATGGCATGGACCCGCCACCAAACCATGCTCATCAACGAAAACCGCTTAAGCCTTGCCGATCCACGTGCGCGCGAATACCTCGCCCAGCAGATGGAACAATACTTCTTCGGCGACGGCGCAGATGCCGTACAAGGCTACGTTCCGCAAGAGCCTAAATAAACATTAAACGCCGAGGCCGTCTGAAACCCGATTTTCAGACGGCCTTTAAAATTCCCGATTACCCCGCATATTAGACAAATAGAACAGATAAATCATACAAACCCATGATTTTCTGTTAAAATCCAAATTTCATTCATTTCAATCCACACTGGAGCAAACGCCATGCAAAACGACGTTTACGACTATACCTCGCAAGGCTCGGTTGCCAAAAATACCGTCCTGCAAAAAACCTACCGCCTGCTCGGCCTGTCTTTCATTCCTGCCATTGCCGGCGCGTTCTTTTCCGCCAAAACAGGCTTTAACATTTTCGCCATGTTCGGTTCATACTATGTTGCCCTGGCCGCCTTCTTCGGCTTCTTCTACGGCATGACCTTCCTGATCGAAAAAAACCGTTACAGCAACGTCGGCGTAGCCCTGTTGATGATCTTCACTTTCGGCATGGGCCTTGCCATCAGCCCTATGTTGCAATACACCCTGTCTATTAATAACGGCGCACAAATCGTCGGTACGGCCGCCGCCATGACCGCCGGCGTATTCTTCACCATGTCCGCCATGGCACGCCGCACCACAATGAACATGAACAAACTCGGCAGCTTCCTCGGTGCCGGCGCCATCGTGCTCATGATTGCCGTTGTGGCCAACATCTTCCTCAACATCCCTGCCCTGAGCCTGACTATCGCGGCCGGCTTCGTTGTCTTCAGTTCCCTGATGATTATGTGGCAGGTGCGTACCGTCATCGACGGCGGCGAAGACAGCCACATCAGCGCAGCGCTGACCATCTTCATCTCCATCTACAATATTTTCAGCAGCCTCTTGAGAATCCTCATCTCTCTCAGCGGTGACGACTGATCAAGCCGCAAAGGCCGTCTGAAATTCAGACGGCCTTTTTGATTTTTGACATCACCGGCAAACTCCCCTATCCTGAACGCACACAAACCCCATTCCCAACCCAAAATGACCACGACCACTCCGCGCCGTGCCGTGTACGCAGGCAGCTTCGACCCACCCACCCTCGGCCACCTGTGGATGATACAGGAAGCCCAATCCCTCTTTGACGAACTCATCGTCGCCATCGGCACCAATCCCGAAAAGCGCAGTACCTACAGCATAGAAGAACGCCGCGCCATGCTCGATGCCATTACCCACTCCTTCCACAACGTCCGCATCAGCGTGTTTGAAAACCGCTTTTTGGTCGATTACGCCCGCGAGGCCAAGGCCAATTTCATCGTCCGCGGCATCCGTTCCGCCGCCGACTACGAATACGAACGCTCGATGCGCTACATCAACAGCGACATCGCCCCCGAAATCTCCACCGTTTTCCTGATGCCGCCGCGCGAAATAGCCGAAGTGTCCTCCACCATGGTCAAAGGCCTGGTCGGCCCCCAAGGCTGGCGCGACATGATAGGCCGCTACCTCCCCGACCCTGTCTATCAAAAAATCCTCCAAGACCACGAAACAAACACATAAAACAAAGGCCGTCCGAACATTTCAGACGGCCTTTCCATTTTCATTGATTATTGACGGGCAGACATCACCGCCTGCAGGTTTTGTTTTAACGTTTCCATATCCAACCAACCGGCGTTAATAAACAACATCAAAATCACCGTACCCACGCACAACATGCCGATACCATACAACACATAACCCACTAAAACACGGCCTACCGTCGCATTCCCCATCCACATCAAACCGCGCACCTGCACCACAAAAACCCAAGCCTGCCACAACAGCGCAAACGCAGCCAACGCCGGCACATACATCACCAGCAACAGCGGCAGCAGCAACGCCTCAGACACCAAAATAAAGCCCCACAAAGGCAGCCGGGGCGCACCATAATAATGCAGCACCTTGCGCATCGAGCGGCTCAACACCAACCATTTCACAATCACCAAAATCACCGACAGGCACACCGCCGCCGCGCCACTGCCAAACAAAGGCGACATGCTGGCCGCGTTTACCACACCCAACAGCAGCAACACCGCCGCCATCACCAAAGGCGAATACAAATACGTCTCCGGCGAACGATAGCGCAAACGCAAAACATCCCACATATCACGAACAAACACATACAGCATGGCATAAATCCAAAGCAAAAAAGCCGATTGTATCTTAGGCCGTCTGAAAATCAAACCGGCAAACCTAAAAACCGCCAATTAAAACGAAAAATAATTCAATACAAAACAAAATCTTAATTTGCCGCCTCAAAAATAAAGCCTGCAAACGCTTGCACAAGGCAACGAAATTTGGTTTAATTCACATCTCGCAACGAAACACGCGAAGGCCAGATAGCTCAGTTGGTAGAGCAACGGATTGAAAATCCGTGTGTCGGCGGTTCGATTCCGCCTCTGGCCACCACCAACCGCATTGAAGCGGTTATTTTTTTATCTATACGATTTGCACGCCATACTTAGCGCAAATCCTGCTCCAGACCATGCGTCCCGATTTCCACACAAGGCCGTCTGAAAAATTTCAGACGGCCGTTGTTCATGTTGGCATGGCATAAAAATCCGCTTTACCGCCCCATTCCGACAGAATACGGCGCTTCCATCCAAATCGGCTGAAACCTTCGCGAACATACTGAATATGAATAAAGTTCAAGGCAGGTTGGTTTACTATATAATACTGTCCAAACCAACCATAACTTACTCATTGCAGGGAAGATAATGAAAAAAGTGCTGATTGTGCATTACTCGCAAACGGGGCAGCTCTCGAGCCTGGCGCGAAATTTTGCCGCGCCGTTGCAAACAGCCGGCATACAGGTCGATTGCGTCAATATCGTACCGAAGCAGGCGTTTCCGTTTCCGTGGCCGTTTTGGCGTTTTTTCGATACCTTTCCTGAAACCGTCCATTTAAAACCCGCCCCGATTCTGCCGCCGCAAATCCCATCCGAAGATTACGATGTAGTGGTCATTGCCTACACCGTTTGGTTCCTCTCTCCTTCGCAACCAATTACCGCCTTTTTGCAACGCGAAGAAACGCGCCGGCTGCTGGACGGCAAACCGGTCATCACGCTTATCGGCTGTCGCAATATGTGGCTGGGCGCGCAGGAAAAAATGAAATCTTTGCTGAAACAAAACGGCGCCAAACTCATCGGCAACATCGTAAAAATCGATGACTGCAACAGCGCGGCAAGTTTCATTACCACGCCCGCATGGATGCTGACCGGCGACAAGCGCTATTTCCGCTCCCTGCCCTCTGCCGGCATTGCTGAAGAAGAATTGGCGGATGCGGCGCGGTTTGGTACGAAATTACGCAATGCACTGTTAAACCAACAGCCTTTGGACGAAACCCTGTTTCAAAACATGGGCGCAGTGACAGTTAATGAAAAACTGATTTTCAGCGAACGTACCGCCGGCCGCAGCTTCTTCGTCTGGGGCAAGCTTTTGATGGCGGCAGGCCGTATTTCTCCGCTTTTGCGCCGTGCGCTGCTGTGCTTCTACATCGTCTTTTTATTGGCGATGATTTTGGTGGTTTTACCCATCAGTGTAATTTTGAAAAAACTGCTGCATCCGCTGCTCAAAGGCCGTCTGAAAAAGCTGGCGGACTATTATGAACAACCGTCAGGCAGATAATCCATTTCAGACGGCCTCAAACTAGGAATCCATCATGCCCAAAGTTATCCACTACCCCGAACGCCGTCGCTTTCAAATCGACATTGACGGTTTGGAAGCAGGCTATATCAGCTATACCGAACATAACGGCGGCTGGGACGTAAACCATACCGTGGTCTCGCCCAACTTCCGTCATCGCGGCATTGCCAAACTGCTGGTGAGCGCGCTGATGGAATATGCCGAAACACACAACATCCCGTTAACTGCAAGCTGCGACTACGCGGCGCGGTTTATCGGTTGATTATTTTGACAAACACATCATGACATCGAATAACACACTCAAAGACGTTTATCTCAACCGCGTTTCTGCCTTCTTGCCCAATGCTCCCGTCGGCAATGACGAAATGGAAGCCGTCCTCGGCATGGCAGGCGATGTGCCGTCACGCGTGCGCCGTATGATCTTGCGTTCCAACGGCATTTTGTCACGCCATTACGCCATCGATCCCGAAAGCCGCCGCACGACGCACACCAATGCCGAATTGGCCGCCGAAGCGGTCAACGGCCTGTTTGCCCAAGGCGTTCCTGCAGAAGCCATCGGCAGTCTGGCCTGCGCCACTTCCTACCCTGACCAAACCATGCCCGGACACGGTGTGATGGTGCATGGTTTGCTGGATATGCCGCCTTGCGAAGTGTTCAGCATGGCAGGCGTATGCGCGGCAGGTATGGCGGCGATGAAACACGCTTACAACGCTGTGCGCACCGGCGAACACGCACATGCGGTTTCCGTTGCTTCCGAAAACGCCTCGGCGGTCATGCGCGGCGAAGTGTTTCAAAATGAAACCGACCATAAAAAACTGGAAAACGCGTCCCCCGAAATCGGGTTTGAAAAAGACTTTTTGCGCTGGATGCTGTCTGACGGCGCAGGCGCGGTGTATCTGTCCGACCGCCCCAATTCAGACTGCCTCAGCCTGAAAATCCATTGGATAGACCTGCTTTCCTACGCCAACGAAATGCCGCCCTGCATGTATGCCGGTGCAGAATTCCGCGACGGCGTATTTGAAGGCTGGAAACACGCCGATGCCGATTACGGCCGCCGCCACAGCCTGATGGCGGTCAAGCAGGACGTCAAACTGTTGAACGAAAACATCGTCCGCTATACGGTGGAAAAACCCCTCTCCCAAATCGTCGCCAAACACGGCATCCGTGCCGAAGAAATCGATTGGTTCCTGCCCCACTACTCTTCCGGCTTTTTCCGCGACCGCCTTTCAGACGGCCTGAAAAACATCGGCTTCGACATTCCGCAGGAAAAATGGTTTACCAATCTGCACAGCAAAGGCAACACGGGTTCGGCCTCGATTTACATCATCCTTGAAGAATTTATGCGCACTTTCCCCATCGAACACGGCCAAAAAATCCTGTGTTACGTTCCGGAAAGCGGCCGTTTTTCAACATGTTTCATGCTTTTGGAAGCAGTAAAGGCCGTCTGAATGAAAATTGACGACATCCCTCAAGACAACAGCGCCAGCTACCACGGCCACCGCAAAGTCATCTACGGCACCCGCGACGGCCACTACGAAGCGGCCACCAGCAACGGTTGGCAGGACGAAGCCTACGCCACCGAAATGGCGGTATGCGAACTCGATGCCCAAACGCAGGCCGCGCGCGAAGCCGTCGAAAAAGGCGAATATTCGCCGCTGTACTACCATATGTTTCGCTGCCGTTATGATGAAACCGGCTTGGCCATGGCGGCAGGCGTATGGAAATGGCAGCTGCGCCGGCATTTCCGTCCTGAAGTGTTCGCCAAACTACCGGCCAAAACCCTGCAAAAATACGCCGATGCCTGCCAAATCAGCATAGACGGCCTCAAACAAACCGATATTTAAAGCCCCTCATGATTACCCTGCATTCGCTCGACCAATCCCGTGCCCTGCGCATTGTTTGGCTGCTTGAAATCCTCGGTACGCCCTACCGCCTGCAAACCTACCGCCGTCATCCCGACACTTTACTCGCCCCTGACGAACTCAAAGCCATCCATCCCTTGGGCAAATCGCCTTTATTGGATGATGACGGCTTTATCTTGGCGGAAAGCGGCGCGATTACCGACTATCTGATTCAAACCTACGGCAACGGCCGTCTGATGCCCGAACGCGACAGCCGCGAATACTGGCAATATCAACGCTGGCTGCATTATGCCGAAGGTTCGCTGATGCCGTTATTGCTGCTCGGGCTGGTGTTCCGCCGGATTGAAAGCGCGCCCATGCCGTTTTTCGTCAAACCGATTGCCCGCAAAATCAGCGGCAGCGTCAAAAACAGCTTTATCCATCCGCAAGCCGCGCTGCATCTTGCCCACATCAACAGCGAGTTGGAAAACCGCGAATGGTTGGTCGGCAACAGCCTCAGCGGTGCCGACATCATGATGAGCTATCCGCTGCAAGCCGCGGCCGACCGCTTCGATTTTGCCGATTACCCCAATATCCGCGCCTATTTGCAGCGCATCGAAGCGCATGAAGCCTACCGCCGCGCCGTTGAAAAAGCAGGTTCGCCTTTATTGAAACTCGACAAATAAAACAAGGCCGTCTGAAACGTTTTCAGACGGCCTGAAACCTTGGTTCACTTATCGAATAGCTTTGCGATAAACGGCGTTTTTACCCAAGCGCCGCCCGAGTGCTTTGTTCCCCCTCGCCGTTCCACTATAATGGCAACCCATATCCTTCTAAAAAAATACACCATGCCAACCAACAACCGCCCGACTCTTGCCATCGACACCAGCACATCCTTTTTGTCCATCGCATTGGAACATCAAGGCGAAATCCGCCTGTTTCATGAAAACGTCGGCACTAAGCAATCCGAACAAATCCTGCCGCAAATCGAACGCCTCTTTAAAGAAGCGGGCATCACTGCCGCCGATTTGGGCTGCATCGTTTATGCACAAGGCCCCGGCGCATTTACCGGCCTGCGTATCGGCGCGGCGGTTGCACAAGGTTTGGCCACGCCGTTTGACACGCCCATGATCGGCATTCCCTGCCTCGATGCCGCCGCTTCGCTGCTGCCGCCATCAAGCTGCGTACTGGCGGCCACCGATGCGCGTATGGGCGAAGTGTTCTACGCATGGTTTGATACGCAAAACCACGTCCGCTTGAGCGATTACACGGTTGGCAAAGCCGCCTCTATTACCGCGCCCGAAGGCAAAACGCCTAGCGGCGGCATCGGCAATGCCTTTGCCCTCGCCGACAAACCGCCTTTTGACGGTCAAGCCGATATGCCGACCGCTGCCGACTATCTTAAACTTGCCCGCAGCGGCCGCTATGTTGCCACCGATGCGGCACACGCCGAGCTGCTCTACGTCCGCAACAAAATTGCCCTGACCGCGCAAGAGCAAGCCCAACAAAAGGCCAAACCGTGAACCTGCGCCCAGCCGTACTTGCCGACTGCCCCACCCTTGCTGCCATCGACGCACAAGGCAATCCTTCGTCGTGGACGGCGCAGCAGTTTGAATCGACGGTTCAACACCATCCCAACAGCGTTTGGCTCAGCCAGACCGACCACCAAATTACCGGCTTTATCGTGTGGCAAACCGTGTTTGACGAATCCGAGTTGCACCTGATTGCCGTCGCGCCCGAATACCGCCGCCAAGGCATTGCGTCCGCCCTGCTGCAACACTGGCAAAACACAGTTCAACAGCAAGGCGCAACCCGATTGCTGCTCGAAGTCCGTGCAAACAATGAAACCGCGCAACAGCTCTACCGCAAACACGGCTTCCAAACCTGCGGCCGCCGCAAAAACTACTACGCCCTGCCCGACGGTGGCAGCGAAGATGCCGTGTTGATGGAGAAATCATGTTAAGCAGTCGCTACCTGCACCTGCACGAAGCCTTGGGCTTGGGCCCGATGTGGCTGAACCGAAACGCTAAAATCATCCATGCCGCGCCTCAAGCCACAGCCGCGCCCGTCCGCCCCAAAACCATTGCCACCGATACCGCGCAAGCCGTGCGCACTTTATCCGCAAGTGCCCATCAGGCACGCACCGCCGCCATTGCCACTGCGCAAACGGCCAAACCGGCTGTCCGCGTTCCCGAAGCGGCACCCAAAGCCATGGCCGAAACAGCGGCAAAAACAGAAAAAGCCGCGCATTCAGACAATCTGCCCCATCTTGACGTAACCATCAGGCCGTCTGAAATCATGGTGGTCAGCATTTGTCCGTCCACCGAAGACAGCCTGCATGGCACGCTCTTTAGCGGCGACGTCGGCACGCTTCTCGACAACATCCTCGCCGCCATCGGCCTCAAGCCTGAGCAGGCGCACAAAACCGCATGGGTCAAAACCGCGCCCGTGTTCACCGCCCTCCCCGATGCCGAACACATCCGCTCCGAGCTTGCCGAAATGCAAAACGAGCTGACCGCTTCGCAAGCACGCGCAGTCTTGTTTCTCGGCAAAATCTTCGACAGCCCCGACATGATCGGACTGATGAACGAATTGTGCGCAGAGCGGCCGCATTTCGTCATTCCCCACCCCGCCCGCCTGCTGATGCAGCCGCAACTTAAAGCGCAAGCATGGCAAATCTTAAAGCCATTGAAACAACTTTTGGCCAAGGCCGTCTGAACATTCTGTTCAACCTGAAATCAGGTTTTCCACCAATAAAAAAGGGCGTGTTCGACACGCCCTAATGTTTTTCAATATTCCGCCGAATGCCAGAAAGGCTGACCCACCGTCGGCGTACTGGCGCGCGCTTTCTCACGCGCTTCCACAGGTTCCGCCTCATATGCCAGACGGCCCGACTCGACCGCAAGCGCAAAAGCGCGTGCCATATTGACCGGATCGCCGCTGCGGGAAACGGCGGTATTCAACAACACACCGTCAAAACCCCATTCCATCACTTGCGCCGCCTGTGAAGGCAAACCCAAACCGGCATCAATAATCAACGGCGTGTCGGGCAGGCGTTCGCGCAGGACTTTCAGCGCATAAGCATGAACCGCGCCCAAACCCGTACCAATCGGCGCCGCCCACGGCATCAACGCCTGACAACCCGCGTCGAGCAGGCGGCGGCAGGCAATCAGGTCTTCAGTGCAATAAGGCAGCACTTTGAAACCGTCTTTAATCAGAATTTCCGCCGCTTCGACGAGTTGGAACACATCGGGCTGCAACGTGTCATCATCGCCGATAAGTTCGAGCTTAATCCAATCGGTATCAAACACTTCGCGTGCCATTTGCGCAGTGGTCACGGCTTCCTGCACACTTTGACAGCCTGCGGTATTGGGCAACACAGGCACACCCATTTCTTCCAACAACGACCAAAAACCCTGCCCGTGCGCTTCGCCGCCGCTACCGGCACGGCGCAATGAAACGGTAATCATCGCTGGTTGCGCGATTTGGACAGACTGCTTGAGGATTTCCGGCGTCGGATAAGCAGCCGTACCGAGCAGCAGCCGTGAAGGGAAAGTTTCTCCGTATAGGGTAAACATGATGAATTCCTTTGTAATATTATTTTTGGGGCAATAGCCTTCTGAAAAATCGGTTTAGATAGTTTCCAAATAGTTTTCAAGTCCTTCGGCGACCTTAGTCGGAATAAACTCGGTAATCGTGTATTTCGCTACGCCTTCTCGGTGAAACGGGTCTTCTGCAATTAACTTTTCCACCTGTTCCCTGCCTGATGCTTTCATCAGGATAACGCCGCCTGTCCGCGGCTGTTTGCGGCCAGACATAACAAATATACCTGCTTGATAATACCGTTCAAGATACGCGATATGCTCGGCCAGGTAGGTTTCAACCGCAGCCAAGTCTTTAATATATTCCAACGATACGATAAACATTTCTTTTCCTTTTCTCAGCATTAAACCAATAGCGCAGATATACGCGCAGTAAAACCGCTTATCCGCCGACTACCGGGCGCACAATGTCCACTTTGTCGTTTTCGTTCAACAGCGTTTCCGCATACGCGCCTTTGGCGACAAACTGGGTATTGACGGCAACGGCAAACGGTTTCTGCGGCGAGGTTTGGGCGATAAGGTCGGCAACGGTTGTGCCGTTTAATGTGATGGTTTCATTGTTCAATATAATCTTCATGATGTTTGCTCCTCTTGTCAGACTTCTTATTTTCAGACGGCCTTATTCATCCCACAAAGCCTGAAACGCTTTAACCACCGCTTCGGGATTTTCCGCTTCGGTCACGGCGCGGACGACGGCAAGTGAGGAAACGCCGGTGGCAAGCACATCTTCGGCGTTGTTCAAATCGATGCCGCCGATGGCGACGACGGGCGTGCCGCGTGCCTGTCTGACGTATTCGCGCAGTTTGTCCAAACCTTGCGGGGCGGTCGGCATTTGCTTGGTCGTGGTCGGGAAAATCGCACCGCTGGCGACGTAGCTAGGTTGTACGGACAAGGCGCGATCGAGTTCGGCAACAGAGTGCGTACTCAAGCCCAAGCGCAAACCGGCAGCTTCAATCGCGGCTAGGTCGGCAGTGTCCATGTCTTCCTGCCCGAGATGCACGCCGTATGCACCTGCGGCAATCGCTTCGCGCCAGTGGTCGTTGATGAAAAGCTGGGTTGCACTGTTTTGACAGGCTACGACGCAACGTTCGATTTCGCGTTTCAACTCGTCGCCATGCAGGATTTTACAGCGCAGTTGCACCGTGTCGGCACCTGCTTTGACCATGCGCTCGACCCAGTCAGCAGTGGGAACAACGGCGTAAAATTTCAGGGGAGATTTGAGTGGCGGGAAGGTCATAACGGCTCCGAAAGGAATAATTCGTTGTTATATTATCAGAAAAGGCCGTCTGAATAATATTTGTTTTCAGACGGCCTGATTGAAAAAATGAATATTGCCCTATTCGGCTTTGGCTTTATAAAAATATGAACATACTGATGGGTTATCAAAATGAGTGCCATATTGGCGCCCCACATTCGGAGACCCAACCCATGAAAAAAATTTCTCTTGTTAGCCGCCCTTCCCTTACTGTTTACCACTTATTCAAATGCCGCCACGCCTAAAGCGGAAGCTTCAAAACCAGCTTCGGCACACAAACAAACCAAGCAGCGTTTTTCCGGCAAAATCACCGGCTATCAAACCGCCGAGCATTTGTTCTCCGTACGCAAGGGCGACCGCCTGCGCATCAGTAAAACCGGCAGCCCTAACGCCTATTTCAACGTATGGGCACCCAAAGACGATGAAGCCGTATTTAACGGTTCGGCACAAGGCGATAAATTTGACGGTATCGCTACCCAATCGGGCAAATATAAAGTGCAGGTCTATATGATGCGCGCCCAAGCCCGCCGTAACACTACTGCCCATTACGCCGTAAACGTCATCAAAAACTAAGGGGCTGACGTAGATTAGCCCTAAATTCCACACCAATCTCGCAGGATTTTAAGCTGTTGAGACGGTGTGCCGAAGTTAAATCGAAATTCGCATTCTTTCAAGAACAGCGGGAAAGATTTGCGATCGATTCCGTTGTATTTTCGCAAGAAACGTTTTGCCTGATTCCAAAAATTCTCAATGCCGTTAATGTGGTTCTGACGGTCGACAAATTCCTTGGAATGGTTGATGCGGTAATGGATAAAACCGCTCACGTCCAACTTATCATAGCTGCTCAGGCTATCCGTGTAAACAATGCTGTCCGGCATGATTTTCTTTTTGATGACAGGGAATAACGTTTCAGACTTGGCATTATCCACCACAACGGTATAGACCCGTCCGTTGCGTTTCAGAATGCCGAAGACAACCACTTTTCCTGCCGCACCTCGACCACGTCTGCCTTTACGCTGTCCGCCGAAATAGCTTTCGTCCAGCTCGACAGAGCCCTCGAAAACCTCATCGGCAGCCAAGGCCAAATGATGGATGATGACATACATATTTTGCGGTAGAATAGAGTTATTTATCCTGCGACTAGGTAGAAGGCGCGGAAAGTCCGGCAGAACTGGTCAGCCTGATTGAAAGCGGCGACTACGAAGCCCTGCTTGCCGAAGATTCGGACGAACATGGCCAAGGCCACGAACATCATTGCGGCTGCGGCTGTTCCCTCGGCTGAGTCAGCCTGCCCATATTATCTACCGCCTCGATTTTCATATTAAAAGGAGACTTACCAGCATGATAAGCAAAGCAAAATTCAATACCGTTGTCGGCAGCATAGGAGCGGCAATAGGTATTTTCGTATTTGTCGCCTATATCCCCCAAATTATCGCCAATATGCAAGGGGCAAAGGCGCAGCCGTGGCAACCCCTGTTTGCAGCAGTATCCTGTCTGATTTGGGTTTTGTACGGTTGGAGCAAAGAACCCCGGAAAGACTGGATTCTGATTATACCCAACGCAGTCGGCGTGATATTGGGATTTCTGACTTTTCTGACTTCGCTTTAAACAAGGGGCTAATCTACGTCAGCCCCAAAACTAAACGCCCTCATGATGTAAAGCTTTAAAAAACAGCAAAGGCCGTCTGAAAATTGAAATTTCAGACGGCCTTTTAAACGGTTTGAAAAGGACGTATCGAACACGTCTTTTTTTTCCTATTACAACAGGAACATGGTTGCTAATCCCAAGAAAATCAGGAAGCCGCCGGAGTCGGTAACTGCGGTAATCAGCACTGAGCTACCCAATGCCGGGTCGCGCCCGGCTTTGTCCATCATAACGGGAATGAGGACGCCGACGGTCGCAGCCAGCAAAAGGTTCAAGGTCATCGCGGCCACCATGACCAGACCGATGCCGATGTTGCCGTAGAGCAGCCATGAAATCACGCCCATCACGGTGCCCCAAATAATGCCGTTGACGAGGGCGACGCCGACTTCTTTTTTCAGCAGGCGGCCTGCCTGCGTGCTGGTCATTTGTCCCATTGCCATGGCGCGGACGATCATGGTGATGGTTTGGTTGCCGGAGTTGCCGCCGATGCCGGCGACGATGGGCATCAGCGCGGCCAGTGCGACGATTTTCTCGATACTGCCTTCAAATGCGCCAATTACGCGGCTGGCGATAAAGGCGGTACACAGGTTGATGGCGAGCCACATCCAGCGGTTTTTCACCGAGTCCCAAATTGGGGCGAACAAGTCCTCTTCTTCTTGTAAACCGGCCATGTTAAACATGTCGGCTTCGGATTCTTCACGGATCACGTCCACCATTTCGTCAATGGTGATCCTGCCGATCAGCTTTTTGTTTTCATCGACAACCGGCGCGGTGACCAAGTCATAACGTTCAAACGCCTGCGCCGCTTCTTCCACGTCGTCTTCGGGACGGAAGCGCACGACATCGGTGGCCATCACGTCCGCCACCATGTCTTCGGGGTCGGCGACCAAGAGTTTGCGGATGGGCAGAACGCCTTGCAACACGTCGTTTTCATCGACCACGAAAATTTTGTCGGTATGGTCGGGCAGGCTGTCGAAACGGCGCAAGTAGCGCAATACGACCTCACACGCCACATCGGCTCGGATGCTGACCAATTCAAAGTCCATAATCGCGCCGACTTGGTTGTCTTCGTAAGACATCGCCGCTTTGACCTGCTCGCGTTCTTCTTCATCACGCGTTTGCAGCGCTTCGTACACCACTTGGTGCGGCAGGTCGTCTGCCAGCTCTGCCAATTCGTCTGCGTCCAAATCATCGACGGCGGCCAACAGCTCGTCTTTGTCCATGGACTCGATCAGCGTTTCGCGTACGGCGTCGGATACTTCCAGCAACACTTCGCCGTCATCTTCCGGGGCGACCAAAAGCCAGACGATGTTACGCTCGCGCGGCGGCAGGGATTCCAAGACGGCGGCCACGTCGGCGGGGTGCAGCTCGGCCAAGAGGACGGTCAGCTCGGTGAACTTATCGCGCAGGCTTTCGTCTTCAATCGGCACGCCTGCTTCGATTTGTTCGAAGGACGGCTCGAGGATTTCGCATAAGGCGTGGATGCGGTCGATATCGTCAGAGATGCGATCGTCAGAAATGCGGTCTTCCACCGCTTCATTGTCGGGGGTATGGTCGAGATTCGGAGGGGTTTGTTCGATGCTCATAAATGCTCCGCCCGCCGGACGCGGGGAAGCATTTCGGCGGGATGATTATGGTTGTTGTGTGTCTGATGGGAAGTTCAAAGGCGAACTGGGAAGGTCCATAATTCGAGCCTGCTGAGAGGCGCAGAGTTGTAAACGGTGTATATTCTACTCTTTTTTAGGCCGTTTTACCATTTTTAACGGGAAAGGCCGTCTGAAACCGGGTGATAGCAACACCCTTTTTTTCAGACGGCCTGATGATTTGATTTTATTTGTTTCGCCTGCCGAACGCTTCCCTGACCACGTCCAACCAAGCCCTTAAGGCCGGTGTCGGGCGTTGGTGTTTTTTCCATGCCATGGTGAGCTGCCAGCGGATTTCGGGTTCGACCAAAGGAATGGCGGCAAAGACATCGGGATTGATTTTTCGGGCATAGTATTCGGGCAGCAGGGCAATGCCCATATTGTGCGCCACCATGTCGGCAACCAAATTCCATTGTCCGGTACGGCAGACAACATTAGGCGTAAAACCTTGATTGCGGCAGGCCGTCTGAATGGTTTCGTTGAGGGAAAAGCCGGCGCCGAACAGGATGAAGGGCTCGTGTTGCAGGCTTTTGAGCGTCAGCGCATCGTGTCTCGCCCGATTTTTCGGCATCAAGACCACCAGCGGATAGTCGCACAACGTGATGCTGTCGAAGTCTTCGTGAACCGGCGCGAGCAGCTGCCCGGCATCGAGTTCGTTGTTGCGCAAGGATTGCTCGATGGCGAGCGAGCCTTGTTCCAAAAACGACAATTCGATGTCCGGCCATTTTTGGTGGAAATCAAACAGCGCATGACTGAGCAAATCGCTGCCAAACAATGCCAAGCCCAAACGCAGCGTCCCGCTTTTGACATGGCGGTAATCATCAATGCGGGCCAGCAGCAAATCGCGTTCGTGTAGAAGGTTTAACGCGTGGCGATAGACTTCTTCGCCGATTGCGGTCGGCTGCACCTGCCGCTTTTTGCGTCCGTTTTCTTTGCACAAAAGCGGCACGCCCAATTCTTCTTCCAAAGCCTGAATGATTTTGCTGACCGTCGGCTGCGTCAAATTCAACGCGGAAGCCGTGGCCGAAAAACTTTGCAGGCGGATGAGTTCGGTAAAACAATACAGGCTTTTGAAGTCCATTATTCCTCTAAGGCATGATTATTCGTTTAATAATTCATATTATGCAGAAACCAGGTTTCTATAATCAAGCCTTTCATTCAACACACACCCATATCATGGATTCCCTCACCAGATTTTTTCAGACGGCCTTGCAGCTTACCATCATCGGCGCAGTATGGAGCGTTTCCGACCTTATCGTCCGCTTCACGCATCTGCCTATTTCTTCAGGCGTATTGGGCTTGTTCCTCATGCTCGCCCTTTTGGGGCTCGGCATCATCCGCCCGGGCATGGTTGACCGCGGCGCAAAATGGGCATTGGGCGAACTCGTCTTTTTCTTCATCCCCATCATGGTTTCCGTCTTGCAATATCAAGACCTGCTGATGTCCGAAGGCTGGCAGCTGATTTTGACCATCGCCGTCGGCACCGCGCTCGTGATGATCAGCACCGCCCTGACCCTCGATTTCTGCTACCGCTGGAAACGCCGCCTCTACAAAAAACTCCACTCCTAAAAATAGAGAATAAAAATGGACTACACCGCCCTCGCCTGCTTCATCTGGACTTGCTTTGCCTATGTCGTTGCCAAAAAAATCCACCGCAAAAAACCCTTAATGATTTTCTCCCCCGTTGTTACCGTCTCCGTCAGCACCATCCTTCTGCTGCTGGCATTCGGCGTCAATTACGACACCTACCACAAATATACCCAAGGCATCGTCTTCCTGCTCACTCCGGTTACCGTTGCCTTTGCCGTCCCCATTTATGAAAACCGCGAAGTCATCCGCCGCCAACTGCCCATCCTCTCCATCGCCATTATGGTGGGCATGTTTGTCGGCGTAGTCAGCGCATTCCTCATGAGCCATATGTTCCATTTCAACAACGAAGTGACCAACAGCCTGATGGCGCGTTCCATCTCCACGCCGTTTGCCGTCGTCCTCGCCAGCGAAATCCACGGCTCCGCCTCGCTCGTTTCCCTGTTCACCATCATCACCGGCTTTGTCGGCATGATATTCGGCGACCTGTTTTTGGCCTTTACCCGCATCCGTTTCCGTACCGCCAACGGCGTGGCATTCGGCAATGCCGCCCACGGCTTCGGTACATCGCGCGCCGGACAACGTCACGAAACCGAAGGCGTGATGGCCAGCCTGACCATGATTTTGGCCGGACTGTTTATGGTATTGTTTGGCCCGACCATGGTGCATTTGGTAATCTGGATGATGAGTTAGGCCCCGTCCTGATGACCATACACAAAAAGGCCGTCTGAAACACATATCGGTTTCAGACGGCCTTTTATATTATGGAACGATTACAGTTTGAAAATAGAAGCCTCTGCTAAATCATGAATGGTATCCAACGCAGATGAACCTGTACCATTGCTTGAATAGGTCGCATTGTCTGAGGAAAGACCGGCAGAAGAATCAAGAGGATCAGCCTCACCAAACGCACGGCTCAAAAGTTCATCGCCATCGAAAGCTTTGGATTCCAATATCGGCTTCGCGGCCGGCTGCGCAGGCTCGAAACCTTCCCACTCACGCGGATCAAGGCGGATGATACGCCCATTATCGTCATGGCCATTATCAGACTCTATTCCTTTTGAAAAGAAGCCGTTCCATTCACGCGGATCAAGATGGAAAACATGCTCATTATGACCATGATCGGACTCTACTCCTTTTGAAAAAAAGCCGTTCCACTCGCGCGGGTCAAGACGGAAGACATGCTCATTATGGCCATTATCCGACCCTATGCCTTTTGAAAAAAAGCCATTCCACTCGCGCGGATCGAGACCGAAAACAAAATCTTTAGAATCAATTTCTGTACCTGGTTGATATACTTTAGCCACGGAACTCTCCTTAAAAATAAACAGTTGCTGTACCCAATGCCCCATCAAGTCGATGAGAGCCTTTATTCTAAAACAAAGAAAACAGCAGGCAGGGGCCAAAGGGAACAACGGTTCATTAAAACGACAATCGGACTAAAATCTTTTAAAAACAAATAGATAAAATTTACACATCATAATCAATAATACATAATCAAATTTCCAGACTACCCCGCCAACCAGGGGAATCCTTCTTTCCCACTTTCCCCGTCATGTCGCAAAAAGGCCGTCTGAAATTTAAGTTTCAGACGGCCTTTTCATTTGCTCAAGCCTTATTCTTTAGGCAGGCGCAGGACGGAGACGATGAATCCGCCCCAAATGACAATCAGTGCGACAAGCATCATAATAATGGCTGAAGTACTCATTATTCGTCTCCTTCACGTTCGTGTTCATGTTCGTCTTTGACGTTGAAGCCCTGACCGTGTTTCCACGGCAAGAACGACAGCAAGACCGACAATACGAGGATGGCGCCCACCATACCCCAACCGAAGATATTGAGGAAGCTGTCAGGATAGCCGCTGTAATTCTCTTTTAAGAGGCCGGCAGTATCCTGATAAAGCATATAGCCGAGCATAGCAACGGTAACCACCACGCTGGCGGTCCACACTTTGCCGACACGGATGGAAGACAGCGCGTTCAAGTGATTGCGCAGTTCGGGCAGCTTGCGCAACAAAACAATCGCCAAAACGTAAACAAAACCGGCAGCCACAATGCCGTAAGTATTGATGAATTTGTCCAATACGTCCAACACAGGCAGGCCGGTGGTCGTACCGAACAGCAAGGTGGAAATAATCGCCATAGGAACGCCTGCAATCATCGTTGCGCTGACACGGCCGATGTTCATTTTGTCTTGAATCGCGGCCACAATCACTTCAACGATGGAAATCATGGAAGTGACACCCGCAAACACCAGCGAGCCGAAGAACAACACGCCGATCAACGCGCCCATAGGGGCTTGGTTGATGATGGTCGGGAATGCGATAAACGCCAAACCAATACCGCTGGATGCCACTTCGCTGACTTCTTTGCCTGCGGCTTGAGCCATGAAGCCCAATGCGGCAAATACGCCGATACCGGCAAGCAACTCAAAGCTGCTGTTGGCAAAGCCGACAACCAAGCCTGTGCCGCCCAAGTCTGTTTTTTTCTTCAGGTAAGAAGAATAAGTAATCATGATGCCGAAGCAGATGGAGAGCGAGAAGAAGATCTGGCCATATGCGGCTACCCAGACTTTCGGATCCGCCAAACGGCTCCAGTCAGGCGTAAACAAAGCGTCCAAACCTTTTGCCGCACCCGGCAGGGTCAGGGCGATGCCCACCATGATGACAAACATCACCACCAACAAAGGCATGAAGAATGTGGATGCACCGGCTACGCCTTTTTGCACGCCCAAAGCCATAATTGCCAGCGTAAACACCCACACGGCAATCAGCGGACCGGCCACTTTGCCGACAAAGTCCAAGCCCAAGTCTTTGGCATCGGCCATTTGCAGGAAGTCTTTGAAGAAGAATGCCTGCGGATCCGCACCCCATGCCGAAGTAAACGAATAATAGGCATAGCTTGCCGCCCAACCGACAATCACGGCGTAGTAGATACAGATGATGACGTTGGTCAGGAAGTTCCACCAACCCACCGGCTCAAACCAACGGCCGAGGCGGCGGAAGGCCAAAGGAGGCGAACCGCGGTAACGGTGGCCGATGGCATAGTCGAGCAGCAACAGCGGAATACCCGCCGTCAACAGCGCAACCAAATAAGGGAGGACGAAAGCACCGCCGCCGTTGTCGAAGGCGATGTAAGGGAAACGCCAAATGTTGCCTAAGCCCACGGCCGAGCCGATGGCGGCAAACATAAAGGCACGGCGACTGCTAAACGTCGCGCGTTCGCTGGATTGAGAATTTGACACAATGAACCTCTTAAAAATCGAGTGTCGTCAAGGCCTCCCGGCCTTGCGCGTATATATTTAGAAATCAGGCCGGACAAAGCGGCCGGTTAAAATAGATATTCGGACAAGGATAATATCCGGTATTTAAAGAATGCACCGCTTATGGCCATGCAAACATAATCTGACCTTATCGTAAAAAAATTTAACACTGTTGGCAAGTCAGTATTGCATTAAAATCGCAAGGAAAATCTTCATGCACTACGACTAAAATCTTCATACACTTCTTTATATACAAGCCAAACGCAACACCCAAGCCCCGCTTTTTCCTCCCCTTCCCACTGACAACCGCCCTCGCCGCAAACCGCCTTTCCCTTATCCCGTAAGGAAAAGCGGCAACCCAACGCATTCAAATCCCCCGTCATCAAAATGTTTCAGACGGCCTGTTTCCCCTCCGTCCCATCCGGGCCGTCTGAAAATTTCACTGTTGCATGTTGTAATCAAGAAACCGTTCTCAAATTCTGTTTAATATAAACAAAAACAATCCGCCTTTTTCTGCGCCCTTCATCACCATTATTTAAAATAAGCATAAAATATCAAAAATAAAATGAATAAAAAATAAAATAACAAAAAATCCAAAATAAAATTAATTTAAAACCCGTATTTCTACTCTAATCATCTACAATCAAAAATAATCGAATCAAAAAATTTCAATAAAACATTAATTACACAACACTACATTTTTGCTATAATTGCCGCCATTCAATCCATAACCCAAACCCAAAAGAAGAGGAAAAGCCATGGGTATCAAAGTTGCCATCAACGGTTACGGCCGCATCGGCCGCCAAGTAGTGCGCGCTATTTTCGACTACAAACTGCAAGACCAACTCGACATCGTTGCCATCAACGCCAGCGGCAGCATCGAGACCAACGCCCACCTGACCAAATTTGACACTGTTCACGGCCGCTTTGACGCCGATGTTTCCCATGATGAAAAACACCTCATCATCAACGGTAAAAAAATCCCTTACTTCTCCACCCGCAATCCTGCCGAATTGCCATGGGGCGAATTGGGCGTTGACCTGGTAATGGAATGTACCGGCGCGTTCACCAGCAAAGAGAAAGCCAAAATCCACTTGGAAAGTGGCGCGAAAAAAGTGCTGATTTCCGCTCCCGGCGGCGATGACGTTGACGCAACCATCGTTTACGGCGTAAACGACGACGTGATTACCGGCGACATGACCGTTATCTCCAACGCGTCTTGTACCACCAACTGCCTGGCACCCGTAGCCAAAGTGTTGAACGAAAACATCGGCATCGTAAACGGCGTGATGACTACCATCCACGCGCTGACCAACGACCAAACCGTCACCGACGTACGCCACAAAGACCTGCGCCGTGCGCGTAGCGGCGTGGAAAACATGATTCCGACCAAAACCGGCGCAGCAAAAGCCGTCGGCTTGGTATTGCCTGCCCTGAAAGGCAAACTCGACGGCCTCGCCATCCGCGTACCGACCGTCAACGTTTCCCTGGTTGACTTGAGCTTCCAAGCAAGCCGTGAGACTTCTGTCGAAGAAATCAACGCGCTGATGAAAGCCGCTTCCGAAGAAGGCCGTCTGAAAGGCGTTTTGGGTTACAACACCCTGCCGCTGGTTTCCATGGACTTCAACCACACCACCCAAGCCAGCACATTCGACTCTACGCTGACCAAAGTAACCGAAGGCAAAATGGTTAAAGTGTTCGCATGGTACGACAACGAGTGGGGCTTCAGCTGCCAAATGCTGAACACCGCGCGCCGTATGTTCGGTTTGGAAGTACGTCCGTTCTAATCGGCTTCCAACGCAAAGGCCGTCTGAAATATCTTTTCAGACGGCCTTTTGTATTTCCTTTAAAATATCGCATTCCCATTTATTTTCAGACGGCCTCTTCATGTTTCCCAACGAATCCGCCCCCAACCTCCTGCAAGGCTTAAACCCCGAACAACTCTCCGCCGTAACCTGGCCGCCGCAATCCGCCCTCGTTTTGGCGGGCGCGGGCAGCGGCAAAACGCGCGTGCTGACCACGCGCATCGCATGGCTTTTGCAAAGCGGGCAAGCCAGCGTACACAGCATTATGGCGGTAACGTTTACCAACAAAGCCGCCAAAGAGATGCAAACCCGACTCGGCGCAATGATTCCCGTCAACGTCCGCGCCATGTGGCTCGGTACGTTCCACGGTCTCTGCCACCGCTTTCTACGGCTGCACCACCGCGATGCCGGGCTGCCCTCTTCCTTCCAAATCCTCGACAGCGGCGACCAGCTTTCCCTGATCAAACGCCTGCTCAAAAGCCTCAACATCGCCGAAGAAATCATCGCACCGCGTTCATTGCAAGGCTTTATCAACGCGCAAAAAGAATCCGGTTTGCGCGCTTCCGTGTTGAGCGCGCCCGATCCGCACACACGCCGCATGATTGAGTGCTACGCCGAATACGACAAAATCTGCCAACGCGAAGGCGTGGTCGATTTTGCCGAACTCATGCTCCGCAGCTACGAAATGCTGCAAAACAACGAAATCCTACGCCAACACTATCAAAACCGCTTCAACCATATTCTGGTCGACGAGTTCCAAGACACCAACAAGCTGCAATACGCCTGGCTGAAACTGATTGCCGGCAACAACGCCGCCGTTTTCGCCGTCGGCGACGACGACCAAAGCATTTACCGATTCCGCGGCGCAAACGTCGGCAACATGACCGCGCTGATGGAAGAGTTCCACATCGACGCGCCCGTCAAACTCGAACAAAACTACCGCTCCGTCGGCAACATCCTCGCCGCCGCCAACGCTGTCATCGAAAACAACGACGAACGCCTCGGCAAAAACCTGCGCACCGATGCCGAAGCAGGCGACAAAATCCGCTACTACTCCGCCTTTACCGACCTCGAAGAAGCCCAATTCATCGTGGACGAAACCAAAGCCCTCGAACGCGAAGGCTGGGATTTGGACGAAATCGCCGTCCTCTACCGCAGCAACGCCCAATCGCGCGTTATCGAACAAAGCCTGTTCCGCAGCGGCATTCCCTACAAAATCTACGGCGGCCTGCGCTTTTACGAACGCCAAGAAATCAAACACGCCCTCGCCTACCTGCGCCTCGCCGTCAATCCCGACGATGACAACGCCCTCTTGCGCGTCATCAACTTCCCACCGCGCGGCATCGGCGCACGCACCATTGAAAACCTTCAGACGGCCTCAAACGAACAAGGCATCACCCTCTGGCAGGCAGCCTGCAATGCCGGCGCGAAAGCCGCCAAAATTGCCGCCTTCGTCCGCCTGATTGAAGCCCTGCGCAACCAAGTCGGACAAATGCCCCTGCCTGAAATCATCGTCGGCATCCTCAAAGACAGCGGCCTGACCGAACACTACCGCATCCAAAAAGGCGACAACCAAGACCGCCTCGACAACCTCGACGAACTCGTCAACGCCGCCATCGAGTTCAAACCCGAAGACAGCAACTTTGAAACCCTGCCTGAAAACATTTCAGACGACCCCGCCTTCCCCATCCTCGCCTTCCTCAGCAACGCCGCCCTCGAATCCGGCGAAAACCAAGCAGGCGCAGGCGAAAAAGCCGTCCAACTCATGACCGTCCACGCCTCCAAAGGCTTGGAATTTAACGCCGTCTTCCTCACCGGCATGGAAGAAGGCCGCTTCCCCAGCGAAATGAGCCTTGCCGAACGCGGCGGCCTCGAAGAAGAACGCCGCCTCATGTACGTCGCCATCACCCGCGCCCGCAAACGCCTCTACATCACCATGGCACAGCAACGCATGCTGCACGGACAAACCCAATTCGGCATCGTCTCCCGCTTCGTCGAAGAAATCCCACCCGAAGTATTGCACTACCTGTCCGTCAAAAAACCCGCCTTCGACAGCTACGGCAGCCCGCGCCAAACCGCCGCGCCCAAAGACAAAATCATCGACGACTACAAACAGCCGCAAACCTACGCAGGCTTCCGCATCGGACAAAACATCCGCCACGCCAAATTCGGCACCGGCGTCATCATCGATGCCGTGGACAAAGGCGAATCCGCCCGACTGACCATCAACTTCGGCAAACAAGGCGTAAAAGAGCTGGACACCAAGTTTGCGAAATTGGAAGAGATGTAGAAGGGAGATGGCAGAGGCCGTCTGAAAACGGGAGGAGCAATTTTGCCGAAACCTCCGCCGTCATTCCCTCGCAGGCGGGAATCCAGAAGTAGAAATGTAGGTTGGATACTCGTATCCAACAAAAACATTGACGCGTCTATCGTTTCCGAAAAAAACGCTGTTGGAAAATGTCGGATTCGAGAATCCGACCTACGGCTGCTGCTTTTGGGGCGATGAAAAAGCAGCCTGCACTTTAAATTTCACTCGTTTCCCTGCTCATAAGATTTCAAACAATTGTGCCAACAGCACATCCTGCAGCACCACCCGCGTTTCGGCCTGCCGAAGCAGCCGTGCGAGTAGTGCATCGATTTCTACGCCCGAAACAGTTTGACGCAGGCTGGATAAAGCCTTCATGCGGTTTTTTTGTTCGAATGCATCTTCCATACCAGGTTTGACACAAAAATACCAAAACGGCTCGGTCCTCATGTGGTAGAGCGGCATGCCGAAATTTTCTTGGTGGTATGCGTTTGCCACCCACCGCTGCCATTGCTGTCTGAATATTGCCTGCCATTCTTCCAAAAGCGTATCCGAAAAATCAATTTTTTCTGTGTGCAGGCTGCCTGATTCATACAGCAGGCATAAACTGTATAGAAGGATGAATTTATGCGGGGCACGGTTGTTTGCTTGTGTAAAACTTGTATGCAGGCTGCGGAATTGTTCCGCATATTTTAATAATGCTGCCAAATCTTTCATACCGCTTCCTTCTGCAAACTTTGCAATACCTCCTCCGGTTGCCAATTCAATGCGCGGCAATAATCAATAAACTCAAAGATATCCAGCCGCCTGTCACCTGTTTCCACTTTTCCTACGAACGAATGCACCACATTCATCCGTTCCGCCAATGCACGCTGCGACAACCCCAAATCCAATCTTCTGCGGATAAGGAGTTGTCGCAAATAGGTGTGTTCGGCAGAGTGTACCGACAAACGAATATTTCTCATGCGCTCCGATTTTAGGTACAATCACGCATGCACCTGTTTTAGGTGCAAATAAGAAATATGTATAAAAATGACCGTAATACCCATACACCCTGCCAACCCGTTCGACGCTATACGCCAAAACATCACTGAAGAATATTTGAGCGAAACACAGAACTACCCTTGGATTGTTACCTTTTCAGGCGGCAAGGACAGCACCCTTGTCGCCCATTTGGTGTTTGACATGCTGCTTTCGCTGCCGCCGATGCTGCGGACGCGGCAGGTGTTCTTCATTTCCAACGACACGCTGGTGGAAAGCCCGCTGGTAGTGAAACACATGCGCCAATCTTTGGCAGAAATTCTGCGTGCCGCTGAAATTTTCAGGCTGCCCGTCAGCGGCGAAATCACCGTGCCGAAATTGCAGGACACCTTTTGGACGCTACTCATCGGCAAAGGCTACCCCACGCCCAACCGCTCAATGCGCTGGTGCACCGACCGCCTGAAAATCCAGCCTACTAGCGGCTACATCCTGCAAAAAGTAAACGAAAACGGCAAAGCCATCATCGTACTGGGCGTGCGCAAAGACGAATCTGCCACCCGCAAAGCAAGTATCGAAAGCCACCAAAACTTGGAAAACAGCAATCTGACCCCGCACAGTGATTTGAAAAACGCGTTGGTGTACCGACCGATTGTCGATTTGAGTACCGACGACGTGTGGGAATTCCTTGCTGCCAACGACCCGCCCTGGGGAGGCGCACACAGCGATTTAATCAAGCTCTACCGCGAAGCCGCCGGCGGCGAATGTCCGATTGTGCTGTCGCAGGAAGAAGCCCCCGGTTGCGGCACCAATTCCAGCCGCTTCGGCTGCTGGACGTGCACGGTGGTCAATAAGGACAGAAGCCTGCAGGGCTTTGTGGACGCGGGGAAAACCGAATTCACACCGTTAATCGAATACCGCGACTGGCTGGTGGACATCCGCAACAAACCCGAATACCGCCAGGCCGAACGGCGCAACGGAAAACTCACGTTCAAAGGCGGCAAACACATCCCCGGCCCGTTCACCATCGCGGCGCGGCAGGAAATGCTGGCGAAGCTGCTAAAAGTGCAGGCTGCTTTCGGCGAAGAACTGATTTCGCAGGACGAAATCGACCTAATCAAGCGAATTTGGACGGAAGATCTGATTAACACTTACTCAAGGAATAAAAATGAAGACGGAAACACGGGAACAGGTGGCTGATTTGCTGCTGTGGAGTGATGAAAATGCCAGAAACCTGATGGAGAAAATCGCTGCCGAACATGGTGTATCGCCCGATGCGCTGGCCGATTTGGCGGCATGGGAGCGCGAGCAACAGGAACGGATCCGCAAACGCGGCATGACCGAAGTATTCGATGAAGTTTTTGAAAACAGGAAATATTGGGGCTGAATATGTGGATACATTCAATCAGGCTGCTTAATTTCAAATCCTACCAAGAAGCGGCCTTCTCCTTTCCCGAACCGAAAAACGGGCAGAACATTGTTTTAATCGGCGCGATGAACGGGCACGGCAAAACCACTTTGTTGGAAGCGGTTTACCTGTGCCTGTATGACGCGGATGCGGTCAGCCATTTGCAGCGGGCCGGCTTGAACAGCAAAGATGTCAATTACCCGAATTTCCTGCAGGCTGCCCTGCATCACAAAGCAGCGCCGCAATACGGCCGATACCGCATCGAGCTGGAAATTGAAATCCGCCAACGGCGGCAAGGTAAGATTTGCGGCCTGAAAATCCGCCGGAAATGGCATTTCAATGAGAAAAGGCAATTTGAACGCGAAAGCACCGAAACGCGGGCAGACGTGCTGGTTGACGACCGCTACCTGCCTGTCGATTTAGCCGAATTGGACAAATATCTCAACACTTACGCCCTGCCGTTCGATTATGCGCCGTTTTTCTTTTTCGACGGCGAAAAAATCGTGCAGGCTGCAGAACGCAGCGGCACGGGTATGTGGCTCAATACCGCCCTGAAAGGCCTGTTGGGCGTAACCCTGCTGACGCGGCTTGCAGACAGCCTTGGCGATTACCGCAAACGCTGCATTTCCGAGAACGCGGGCAAAAAGATGCAGGAAGATTTGGACAAAGCCGAAAGCGCATTGACTTCTGCCCAAGTGCAATATGATGTATTCCGTGAAGAATGGGAAAAAGTACAACAGGAATGGGCGCATTGGGATGCGGAAAGAAGCAGGCTGCAACAGCAGATCGGCGGCGGCAGCGACATCCGCACTTCGCAGGATTTGCTGATGCAGCGGGAACGGCTGGAGAAGGAAATGGACGATTTCAATGCGAAGGTCAAGGCGGCGGTTAAAGCCATGCCGCTGGCCTTCCTGCCTTCAGACGGCCTGAACGCGCTAAAAATCAAACTCGAACGAGAAGCCAACCGCCTGCACCATGAAGCCGGCAGGGAGCAGATTGCGGGACGGGTAAACGATTTTTGGAGCGCGTTTGTCGGCAGCGGCAAAGTCAAAGAAGTATTGGGGCGTTCGGCTTGCGCCATTTTGGAAGACCCGCTGATGAAGGAAGCTGTAGCCGAATGCTGGAACGAATTATTTTACCCGTTGCCTGAAAATTGCGCCGAAACTATCGAGCACAACTATCTCTCGAAAAACGCCCATGCTGAAATCCAAAACGAAATCAGCCGCATACAGGGTATGCCACAAGGAAGGATAGGCAGCCTGCTGGCCGATATCGAACAGCGGCGGAGCGAACAAAAACAAGTCTTGGAAGAATTGGAGCTGCTCAAAGGCAGCAACAAAGACGAACTGGTGGAACAGCTCAAACAGGCGAACAAGCAGGCCGATATACTGAAAGAACGTTCGGGCAGCCTGAAAAGCAACGTGTTGGAAAAAGAAAAAGAATGCCGGCGCAAAAAGGATGAAGTCAGCAAACTGCAAGACAAAATCAGCGACAGCAACCCGCTGATGGTGAAGTCGCGCCGTGCGGGACAGGTAGAAAAAGTTATTGCCGCATTGACCGATGCTCTAATGCGGCAAAAGGCGGGTGAAATCGGTGAAACCGCCACCCGCATCAACCGCACCATTGCACACGATGACCGCATCCACAAAATCAGCATCGAAGCCGACGGAAGGATGGGGCTTTACGGCCGTGACGGCAGGGAAGCGCAGGTCGATTTGTCGGCCGGACAAATGCAAATTCTGATTATGTCGCTGGTGTCGGCATTGGCGGAAGTTACCCACTATCCTGCCCCCTTTGTCATCGATACCCCTTTGGCACGTTTGGATGAGGGCCACCGAGAAGGTTTGTTCAAGCATTGGAGTGGGCTGGAACAGCAGGTGATTTTGTTGTCGCAGGACACCGAAATCACCCCCGAAGTGTACCGCCGTCTCGACCCGCATATCGGCCGCACCTATCTGGTGGAAGCCGAATCACTGGACAGCGCGGGCGCATGTTCACGTGTAACTGCCGATGTTTATTTCGAATAATTAAAGGAACAATACATGTATCTGCTGCCAGACAACCGCCAGTGGGATTCCGACTATTTCCATACCCTGATTAGCGACAAACACATTATTTCCAGCAGCGAAGCCAAAGCCATACGCGAAAAACTCACCCACGCAGGTGCGTTGCCGCATCTGGACAACAACTACGAGTGGGCGGTACTCTGTATCGGCTATTGCTTTGCCAAAGGCTGGGCTCGCCAGCCGGAAAATTTGACTGCCGCCCCCGATACCAAAGGCATCGACATCCCTTCTTTCCAAACCTGCTTTCAAGACCATTCGCGGCTTTGGCTTGCCCTGTTGAGCGAAACCCTGTTCCACATCAGGCAAGGGAAACCGGCGGGAAAAGATGATTTGTACAAACTAATTGCCGACCTGTGGCATACCGGCGCGCTTGGTTTGCATGCGTTTTGGGAACGTTGCAGACAATTCAAACCCGATGACGATTTGGCACAACGGCAGGCCTTTTTGAACGAATTGGCTGAATTGGCTGTTAAAAACAGTAGCGGACGGCAACATGCAGGAGAGATTTCTAGTTCAAGCGAATTTCCCGCAGAAAATGTCGGAACACTCGATGCAGCCCGCATCAAACTTAAAACCGCACTGGACAAAACAGTCGGCAAGGGCGGCACGATACAACTAGAATACGTCGGCGTGCGCTACGACTGCTTGCGCGTACAGTTCGACTGCTATGTGGATTTGGAAAAATACCACAGCCAGATTTGCTCCGAATTAGGCATCGGCGATGACGAAATGCGCTGCGGACGCATACGCGGCGAAGCCAATACATGGCACATCAATATCCTGCGCCCGCAAGACACTTGGCGGCAATACGGGCAAAGTGAGTTTCAGACGGCCTTACAGCAATACCGCGCATCGGCACAGCAATTCAGATTGCCAGTGTGTATCGGTTTAGACGAACGCGGCGAACCCGTGTTTCAAGATTTTGCCACCGCGCCGCATGTGATGGTAGGCGGGGAAACGGGGGCTGGGAAATCGGTACTGGTGCGCTCAATGCTGGCTTCCCTGTTCGAACTCGCTCCTCAGAATGAAACGGAAATCGTCGTGTGTTATTGCAAAGTTTCTGCGGATTTCGCCGCCTTCAAAGACCGTCCGAATTTATGGCAGGGGCGCATAGTCAGCGATGCGGAAGAAGCTGCTGAAATATTGTCGTCTTTTGCTGACGAGATGGATAAACGATACCGCCTGATGGACGAATACGCTGCAAAGGATATTGCAGAAGTCCCACAGCACGCCCGTCCAAAATATGTTGTTATCGTGATTGACGAACTGGCCGACCTTATCGATGTCAGCAGTGACGCAGAAGGGCATTTGGTACGGCTGGCACAAAAAGCGCGCTCCGCAGGAATGTATCTGTTATTGGCAACGCAACGCCCCGATGCGAAAACACTCAGCGGCCGCCTACGTGACAACCTGCCGACCAAAATTGCGTTGAAAACAGGCAAACGCCAGTCTTCCGAGATTATCTTGGGCGAGCGCGGTGCTGAAAACCTGACGGCCAAAGGCGATCATTTGGTCAAATGGAACAATGAAGCAGCACGTTTTCTGCACGGGTATAATGTATAATTTGTTCAACCATCCTTTGCAAAGGTCTCAGGCCGTCTGAAACTTAAATGGGGTTTCAGACGGCCTTTTCCTTTGGGGATTAGTGATTAGGCTTTAGGTTCGCCATCATTCTCTGCTTTGGGCGGAACGGGGGCAAACCAGCCGACCAGAAGCAGCAGCAGGCCGACGATGATGAAGGAGGCAATGCGCTCGATACCGCCGCTGTTGGAAAGCTCGATCAGGAAGAGTTTGACGACCACGATGCCCATCAGCGTCGCGCCTGTCATCCAGTAGGAACGCTGTTTACGGCGGTTGCCGAGTACCATCAAGATGATGGCGGTTACTGCCCAAACGACAGAGAGGCTGGCTTGCAGGCCGAAGGATTGGAGCATGATGTCGAGACGCCAAGTGATGCCGTCGTAGAAATGCCATACGCGCATCACGCCTGCGCTGATCAGCATAAATGCCAAGGCGGCGACTGTGGTTGCCGTGGTACGGCGAAGGTCGGGCGGCAAGGCGTCGGGCAGGGATTTCAGGGCAAACCAAAGCATACCGGCGCAGGCGAGTTCCAATGGGTTAAGCACGGGAATATACGGCAACGGCGAAGGTTGGAACGGCGTGGAGAAGTTGGTCCACAGCATCCAACAAGCGGCAGCAAGGGCGCACAACGGCAAGGCGAAATGCTGATAAATGGTTTGATGCCGTCTGAAAAATTCACGTTGGCGCTGAGTATGGAAAACAATCCACATTGCCAAAGGCACAACCAGCCATGAGAGCTGAGTCCAAACGCCGGAGAGAAGGCCGCCGATATACAGCGCGGTCCAAAGCGTCCAAAGCACGCCGAGTATCGTGATATTGAGTTTGTGCAGCCAAATCAGATCATGGCGCGGATAGTTGTTCAGAATGATGAAGTTCAACACGGTAGCGGCGGCAAGCGGCAAGGCTGCAGCAGCTGTCCATGCGTGTTCGGTATGGTAGAAGACGAAATGCAGGGCAAACACGGGCAGGAATGCCAAGTTTGCCTGCAGAAGCTCTTCCCAGTTCAAACGTTTGGCAAACAGCAGCAGGCCGGCAAATATCGGCCACAGCCACAACTCGATAAACAGGGTTTCCTCGCCTGTCCATTGCATATAGAGGGCGTAGCTGCCTGTCGCCAATGCAGTAAGCAGGATGATCCAGCCTGAAACCTGCGCAAAGTAAACCTCGTTTCCTTCCGGCTTTTCACTTGCAACCGGCACGCGCGGATATTGCAGCGCGTAGGCAGCCGCAAACAGCAAAGGAGTAGCGGCAATAAGGTACAGATGGCTCAGGAAGCCTTGGGATTCATAAATGATGCCGGCTTGCAGCAACAGGGCGAACAATACATTGCCCAAGGCAAATGTGATGAACACATTCGGCTCGTGTTTGCGTCGGCAGAATGCCCACGCCGCCGCCAAAGCGGAAAGAGCGACAATGCTGCCTTGTTCGGCCAAGAAAAGCAAAGGCAAAATAGAGATGTACAGCAAGGCGGCAGACAACACGGCCGTCTGAACGGATTTTTCCCATTGCGCCGAACCTTCGCGACGCAAGAAATTCCACAATAAATAAATCGCCGCTCCGCCAAGCAACACCACAACCGTCGTAAACCACTGCCCTTCCAGAACGGTATCCGTGCCGAAGTTCTGATAATTGCCCAGCTGAATCAGTGCCGCCAAGAGATAAACCATCAGCGCACCCAAACGGATATGCGGACGCTGTTGGCGTAAACCGAAGAAATAAACCAGTGCGGATTCGGCACTCCACAAGATAACCGTATTGCTCGGTTCAAAATAAAGCGGAACGGCAATCGTGAGGAACAACACTGCCAACGCAAAAAACGCCTGACGCAAAATATACAGCCCCTGCTGACGTTTCAGCAGCAGCGCGGCCAGTCCGTAAACAGCGGCAAAACCCAATGCGGAAAGCGCATCCGCAGACGGCCAATGCTCCACCATGCGGTATTGCAGACCGAACGCCGCCGCCATCGTGCCAAACAATAAAGTATGGTCGAGGACATGCACGCGCAGGCCGTGTGTATAAATACTCTTGCCGATTTCTTCCAAAGTCGCATTGTCGGCAATCGGCGTAACGCCGTCTTCGCTATTTTCCGTCAGCTTACGGCGTGCGAACAGATACGCGATAAAGGTATAAAGCAGCCAGTGGTAAATCAGGAAAGGCTCGGTAGTGGCGAAATGTTGCGGCGTATAACTTCGCATGCCCCACAGCGCGGCAATGGCAAAAGTAGCGACAAAACCCGTCAGGTTCAGCGGACGCCATGCCTTAAACCAAGCAATCGCGGCCACACCGCCGTTGAGCAGGGCAAGATAAGAAAACAGCACCAAATAATTGCCGCTGCCGTCTGAAGTCAGCAAAGGCGCGGCCATACCGCCGATTAAAGCAACCTGCGCCATAATCTGCGCATTCTGCCTTACCGCCAGCCACGCCATCAGCACGACCATCGCCACCATCAGCCCGAACACGACCGACACAGGCAGCAGCGGATGCAGTTTTAACGCCGCCAACGCCGTCAAATACATCACCGCCACGCCGAAACCCTGCAACACCAAGCCATATTCACGCTTACGGCTTTGCAGCTTCCAGCCGCCGACCACCGCCGCCAAACCCGCGCCTGCCACAGTCAGATAACGCAGTTCCACCGGCACATGAACCCGCTCGGAGGCATAGCGCAGCAAAAACGCCAAACCGAGGAACAGCACCACAATACCGGTTTTCAAAAGCGGATTACCGCGCAAGAACCAAGCAACAATCGGATTGTCGGAAAACTTGTACTCTCCGCCTTCCGACTGAGCTTTATGGATAACGAATTGACGCGATGGCGCTTCTTCACTTTCAGACGGCATCGAAGCAACAACAACCTCTTCCTTAGGCAGCCCTGCTTGTTCAGCAACAACCGGAACAACCGCCTCGACAACTTCTTCCACAACAGGCTCAGACGAAGCAGCAGCCTTAGCAGAAACAGAATTAATAGGTATAGAAAAAGAAGGGGCAAACGCTTCCTCAATTTTCTGCTTAACAGGCGCAGCTTCCGCCTCAGGCTCAACCCGAACCTGAAGTGGCTCGGAGGCCGTCTGAACATCAGCAACAGCCCGAGCCTCAAGCCCCTGCCCTACCTTCGCCTCATCACGAACAGCCTCATGCTCTAACACCGACAAACGCCGTTTCAGCAGCTCGACTTCCTGCTCCAGCTTCTGCATCCTGTCGCCTGCCGTAGCAGATTCAGCCAAACGCTCTTCTTGGCGTTGTTTGGCGATTGACCAAGCAACCAGCCAAAACAACGACCCAATAATAACGCCCGTGGCCATCTCATCAAGAAAATAGCCGATCATAATAGGAATAAGCAGGCCGAAAAACTGCATGAAACACCTGTTTGATAACAATAAGAATATGCCGATTGTAACACCGGCAACATTATTCATGAAAAAAAGAGACAAAAGGCCGAGAACAGAAGCATACGGCAAATAGAATATAGGGAATCAGAATAGAAAAAGGCCGTCTGAAAATAGTGTGGGGTTAAACCCACATTTTCAGACGGCCTCTACCTATTTCAACAACCCAACGCAAATCATGAAAAGAAACGCATTGGGTCTTGTTTCAAACTACGGCTTAACTTCCCGACAATACTGCCGCACCTGCTTTCGCGACGCTTTCGTCTTCATCGACCGAGCCGCCGCTCACACCGACACTGCCGACGATAACACCGTTTTTATCCACCAACAGCACACCGCCGGGAAAAATCACCAAACCGTCGTTGGTCACCTCAATACCGTAAAGCTCGCCGCCCGGCTGCGAAGCCTTGCCCAAATCGCGGGTGGACATATTGAAATAGCGTGCCGTTTTCGCCTTTTTCTGCGCAATATCGATGCTGCCGATAAACGCGTCGTCCATACGCGTAAACGCCTTCAAATTACCGCCCGCATCCATGACCGCGATATTCATCGGCACCTTGATTTCACGCGCCTTTTTCATCGAAGCCTGCACCACCGCCTGCGCCTGAGCCGTCGTCAAATCGCCCGACAGTGTTTTGGTCAAACCCGCCGAAAACGCTGGCGCACCCAATGCCAAAGTACACAAAAATGTAACTGATTTTATGCCGCGCATAACTGGTCTCCTTGTATTGAATCCATGAAAGGTACTACACTTTTGATTGTATGCCTGTCAGCGGGAAGAATAAAGGTCGTCTAAAAACCTATGTAATAGGTTTTTAGAACACTGCTCGTTGTCCTCAATTTTCGCGATGTTTATTTAGATGGAGCCATATGTATCAAGGGCCCCCCGTGATTTGACATAAACGATCAACACGTGCATACTCAAAGTATATAAGCTATGTATGGCTATCACTTGCAAACCACTACCTGAGCTTACTAACTTAAACAACTCTTGTTGTTCTTAAGCTTATCCTCACAAAAATAACAATTTCACCCTTACTAATAAATACTAAAAAATTTAAATACTTATTTAAATTAAGAGTAACTAATTATGACAACAACTAAATTACCTAAAAAACTAGGTAAGGATCCAATTATTGATGTAATTTTTGAATGTCGTTTTGACTCAAGACTACCGGCATCAAACATATTACCTGGTATTTTTTATACAAAATTTTCTGATGAGGAAAAGTATTTAGAGCGTTTACCTCAATTTGAAATACCTGAATTTGTAAGAAATAATGATCCAAGTATGGAATATTTACCATTAGTTCGCGCACGTCTGAAAGATTATATATTTTTAATTGGGGATAAGAGTTTAGCTGTGGCCTGTAATCTACCTTATAAGGGCTGGGCAGAGTTTAAAGAAAAAATAATTACAGCTATAGAAATCTTAGAATTGAGCGAGTTAGCTAACTCAATTTCAAGATATTCTCTTAAATATGCCAATCTTATATCAAATGAACACATCTTACCTAAGACTAAGCTTGTTAATTTGGATTTACGTATTGGTAGTAATCTCTTAAAAAACGAGTCTTTCCAAATTAGATTAGACCTTAATAAAGATGATTTCATTAATATAATCCAGATTATTTCTAATGTTCGTGCTCTTGATATTAACGGAAATGAAAAAGAAGGGCTAGTTATAGATATAGACACTATTAAACAGTTTCCGGATGATCAAACTCAATTGGGAGAAATTAAAAAAACATTAAGTGATCAATTAGATAAACTTCACGATGTAAGTAAAGAAACTTTTTTTGATTGTTTACATTCAGAAATTCTTCAACATTTGGAACCTCATTATGAATAACTATAATGTAAGTCAAATACAAAAAACAGTTAGTACGCTAGTTACAATCGGAGTTATTGCATCTATCCCTTATAATACTATTCCTCAAAAAAAGGATAGTGAGTTACGAGCTGTTCCTTATCGTGCGAATGCAATATCAAAAACTGCGCCATACTATCAAACGAATACATTTCCTTTAACGCAACAAAAAGAGTTACAATTTGAAACTGTCCTCACAAATTTTATCGCTCAATTATCCTCTCAGCAAGAAGACTTGGAAGAAGATTTTCAAAATGTCTTGATAAATAATTTATGGGATTTATACCAAACATAACATACCGATAAAATTATGAAACTAGAAGAAATTCCAGAATACCTTCCATATTATTTAACAGAAGAAAAAAAAGAAGGACTTGCTTTAGCTTTAAAAGATTTCCCTGAGAAAATAAATTATTTCACAAATCAGCATTTTGAATTTGAAACAGTATTACAGGGAGATGGTTGGAAAGGATTTGATGTCGTAAATATTCAATCAATGAAGAAGAAATCAATAAAAGGAATGGTTCTTAGCAATAGTTGCGACATCAGCATTGAAAATCCTCGGGATATTCCTACAAGCATAGTATTTGCTCCAATAATTTCTCTTAATTCATATGAGGATAAACTTAAAGAAAGCGGAATTTCTGAGGAAAGAATTCGATCAAAATTTCAATCCATAAAAAAACAAGAGGTAACTTCTTTATTTTATCTTCCTGCATCCGGAGATTTAGAAGAATCAATAATCCTTTTAGATAACCTTCATTCTTTACCAGTCAGATATTTCCAAGAAGAAACTAGTCGAAAAAAAGTATTCACACTTAGCCAAATTGGCTTTTATTTATTTTTATTTAAACTTTCTATACATTTTTGTAGGTTTCATGAAAACTTACAAAGAGACAATTAAAGTAAATATCTATATAAAAACAAGCCAGATTTTAATCTGGCTTGTTTTTAATGCGCCTCTTCCCAATTCATACCCACGCCCACTTCTGCCACCAGCGGCACGTTCAACATCCCTTCGTCCACTTTCGCCATAATCTGCGGCAATTTTTCTTTCACTAAATCCAGTTCGGCTTCGGGTACTTCCAACACCAATTCGTCATGCACTTGCATAATCAATTTGGTTTTCAGGCCGTCTAAATCCAACCAGCGGGATACGTCTATCATGGCGCGTTTGATGAGGTCGGACGCGGTGCCCTGCATGGGGGCGTTGATGGCGGCGCGTTCGGCTCCGGCGCGGGCGTTGGCGTTTTTGTTGCGGATGTCGGGCAGGTAGAGGCGGCGGCCGAACAGGGTTTCGACGAAGCCTTGGGCGGCGGCTTGTTCTTTGGTGCGCTGCATGTATTCGGCGACGCCGGGGTAGCGGGCGAAGTAGCGGTCGATAAAGTTTTTGGCAGAGATGTTGTCGATGCCCAATGATTTGGCGAGGCCGTATTGGCCCATGCCGTAAATCAGGCCGAAGTTGATGGTTTTGGCGTAGCGGCGTTGTTCGGACGAGACGTTTTCGGGGGCGATGCCGAACACTTCGGCGGCGGTGCGGCGGTGTACGTCTTCGCCGTTTTGGAACGCGGCGATGAGGGTTTTGTCGCCGGAGAGGTGCGCCATGATGCGCAGCTCGATTTGGGAATAGTCGGCGGAAACGATGACGCTGCCTTGCGGTGCGGTAAAGGCGCGGCGCACGCGGCGGCCTTCGGCGGTGCGGATGGGGATGTTTTGCAGGTTGGGGTTGTTGCTGGCGAGGCGGCCGGTAATGGCGACGGCTTGGGCGTAGGTGGTATGCACGCGGCCGTCTTTGGGGGAAATCATTTCGGGCAGTTTGTCGGTGTAGGTGGATTTGAGTTTCGCCAGGCTGCGGTTTTGCAGGATGATTTTGGGCAGGGGGTAGTCGGGCGCGAGCTGTTCGAGCACGGCTTCGTTGGTGGAAATGCCGCCTTTGGCGGTTTTTTTCAGGCCTTTGGTGGGGATGCCCATTTTATCGAACAGGATTTCTTGCAGCTGTTTGGGAGAGTTGAGGTTAAACGGCTGGCCTGCGGCGGCGTAGGCTTCTTGTTCGAGCTTCATCAGCTCGGCGCCGAGTTCTGCGCTTTGGCGGGCGAGTTCGGCGCGGTCGATTTGTACGCCGTTGCGTTCCATTTCAAACAATACCTGCGCGACGGGCAGCTCCATTTTTTCATACATTTCAAGCTGTTTGGCATCCATTTGCGCGCGCAGATGCGCTTCGAGGCGCAGGGCGAAATCGGCGTCTTGGGCGGCGTACTCGGTTGCCTGTCCGATGGCAACGTCAGCAAAACTGATTTGCTTTGCGCCTTTGCCACACAACGATTCGTAGGTAATGGTTTCCAAGCCGAGCCAGCGTTCAGACAACTCGTCCAAGCCGTGTCCGAGATGGCTCTCGATGATGTAGGAAGCGAGCATGGAATCACCGGCAATGCCGTTCAGGGCGATGTCATAGTTGGCGAAAACGTGTTGGTCGTATTTGAGGTTTTGCCCGATTTTTTTCAGGGCGGGGTTTTCCAAATACGGTTTCAGACGGCCTAATACGTCTTGCAAATCAAGCTGTTCGGGCGCGGCGGTCAGGCTGTGTCCTACGGGGATGTAAACCGCTTCGCCTGCTTGGAACGCGATGCTGATACCGACCAGCGCGGCGTTCATCGCGTCTAGGGAAGTGGTTTCCGTATCGATGCCGATTTTATCCGCCTGCGCCAGTTTGTCCAACAAAGCGGCAAACTGCGCTTTGGTGGTAACGGCTTGATAATCCAGTTTTTCGGGGGCTGGAGCAAGTTCGGGTTGTTTTTCAGGCTGTGTTTCCATCGCCAATGCAGCTTGTTCGCCGATATGCTCGCTGCCGAACAAATCTGTGTTTTGCGCTTCGTGCATACGGCTTTCCGCCTCTTTCAGCCAAGTGCGGAAGCCCCAGCGTTTGAAATCGACAACCAGCTGCGCCCATTTAGGCGTAGTGCGGCGCAGGCTTTCGAGGCCGTCTGAAAGCTCGGTGTGCAAGTCCACATCGGTTTTAATCGTCACTAAATCATACGACAGCGGCAGTTGTTCCAAAGCGGCTTGCAGGTTTTCGCCCACTTTGCCTTTGACTTCGCCAGCGTGTTCCATCACACCGGCCAGCGAGCCGTAGGCTTCCAGCCACTTCACTGCCGTTTTCGGGCCGCACTTCTCCACGCCCGGCACATTGTCCACCTTGTCGCCCATCAGCGCGAGATAATCGCGGATTTGGTCGGGGCGCACGCCGAATTTCTCCTTCACGCCTTCAATGTCCAGCGTTTCTCCGCTCATCGTGTTCACCAGCGTCACGCGCTCGTTCACCAACTGAGCCATGTCCTTATCGCCGGTGGACACCACCACGTTCCACCCTGCTTCGCCAGCCATCGCCGCCAACGTGCCGATAACGTCGTCCGCTTCCACTTGCGGAATCACCAGCACCGGCCAGCCCATCAGCCGCACCAAATCCGGCAAAGCTTCCGCCTGCGGGCGCAAATCGTCCGGCATCGGCGGGCGCGTCGCCTTATAGTCGGGAAACATCTCGTGGCGGAAATTCTTACCCTTCGCGTCAAACACCACTGCGCAATAGTCATGCACATAATCCGCACGCAGGCGGCGCAGCATGTTCAACACGCCATACATCGCCCCAGTCGGCGCACCGTCGGGCGCAGACAAATTCTGCCCCATGGCATGATAAGCGCGGTAAAGATAAGAAGAGCCGTCAACGAGAAGGAGAGTGGGTTTGTTGGACATGGAGAACCTGCTGTGTGTATGAAAATAATGTACGGATTATAAAGGAAAAGGCCGTCTGAAAACCGAAAATCAAGTTTCAGACGGCCTGATGTTTACATAAATATACGGTTTCAGGTATTGCGCCACAGAATCCCATCTTGTATATTTGTATTCAAATGAATACAAACTAAAACAAACGAATATGAATGCAACGAACCGTATCCCAATCAGCGTGCGCATCACACAGGAAGATGCTGATTTTATTGCTGAACTCAAAATCGAAGGTGCGAATACGCCGTCTGAAAAAATCCGCGAACTGCTCAAACTGGCTCGCTTGACGCATACGCAGACACGCGATTACAGCTCAGCACTGACGGCGCAGGAGCAATTTTTCCAAGCGGCGAAACACGAAATCTTGCACGCTGAAAAACAGGCCGGAGTGCATTCGCATATCGTGGCGAGGTTGTTTGAACAGCTTCCCGACTTAGGTGCAACACTCGCCGCCGACCTGCCCGAAGAAGCCGACCTCGACGATTTGAAAAAATACGAACGCGAACTGATGTGGCGCATCGTCCGCCTCACCGACAGCATCTTGCAACTCGCCGTAACCGGCAAAGGCGCGGCATACGACGACAGCGTGCTGCAACAGCTTGAAAATACTTTGAAACTGGCAAAGATTGTGCAGCAGGCAAATGAAGTTTAAGGCCGTCTGAACAACGCCCCTTCCCCCATTCCTAAATACCAATGCTCAACATCGAAGGCAGAGGCAACAAAGATGGAAAAATGGATAGCAGAAGCATACGAATTATTTGCACCTTACAGCGTGCATTTCCCGCTGAATATCTGCACTTGCAATAGCTGCTCTCCCGAAGATTTCCAACAGACGTTGTTGGAATATCCGTTACGCGAGATTCCTACCGATATGTTGCAGGCGTATTTGGGCAGCGTGCCTTTAGACGACGCAGCCGCGACGGCTTTAGACATGAAACATTTTCTGCCGCGTATTTTGCAGGCTTTGGTCAACGACGAAGATGTCCGATCGCTTGATGAAACGTTGCTCGATAAGTTGTGTTGCTATTTTCCCGAATGCTGGACAAAAGAAGAAATCGATTGGTTGAAACGTTTCGCCGCCGCTTGGTTTGACTCGCAACTGACCGCGCCCCGCTACGAAGGCTGCTTGGTCGTTTGGCTGAATATGTTTCAATTTGCCGGATTGGATGTTGTCGACGAACTGCTGGCAGTGTGGACGGAACAGGCGGATAAAACAGCAGCTTTACGCGAATTTGTCGACTTGTATTTAGAAATTCCGTATGGAAGCGACGAGCCGGATTGGTACAAAGTCTGCTATCTGCCCGAGCATTGTCCGAATAGAACGCAATTCGCCGCCCGACTATCGGCTTGGTTTACCCACCCGGATACTCGCACCACATTCAGACGAGCTTTAGAACAAGCCCTGCTGGAAGGCAAAGAAGACGAAAACGAAACATTGTCATGGGAGCAATGTTACGACTGGTTGGCACAATCGGATGCCGGCTAAACACAATATTTCTCATGATTTCATAAAGAAAGGAAAATCCAAATGAGCGAAACCCTATCCCGCCGAGTAGGCCGTCTGGTAAGCGGCGGTTTTCATGCCCTGATTGATGCGGCGGAAAACCTTGCACCTGAAGCGGTCATGAACGAGAGCATCCGCGAAATCGAGCGGGCGGTGGACGAAGTACGCGCCGAGTTGGGCAAAGTGTTGGCGCAGAAACACCTTGCCACCAAGAAAATGGCGGACGAGAGCAACCGTCACGAAGCCATCGATGCCAACCTGCAAGCTGCCGTAACGGCGGGGCGCGACGATCTTGCCGAGGCGGGTATCGCCGAACAAATGGACATCGAAGCGCGTCTGCCCATCTTGGAAAACACCATTGCCGATTGTGCCGCACAAGAAAAAGAGCTCGAAGGCTTTATCGCCGCCCTGCAGGCAAAAAAACGCGAGATGCAGCAGCAGTTGCAAGACTGGCGCGCCGCGCAGCAGAACGCTGGCGCAGGCAAAGTGGCAGGCGGCAGCGACCTCAACCGCATCGCCCGTGATGCTGAAAAAAGCGGCAACGCTTTCGACCGGGTGATGGGCCGTCAGAACGCGGTACACAGCAGCACCGATGCGGCGCAGTTGGCCAAGCTGAAAGAGCTGGAAGACTTAAGCCGCAACAACCGCATTGCCGAACGATTGGCGGCGTTGAAGGCGAAATCATAAGCCATATTGAGGAAATCACGGTTTCAGACGGCCCCTATCTTCACAGGGCCGTCTGAAAAAAGAAAACCATACACGCTTCAATAACAAAAAGATGCCGGATTGGGAAAAATCCTGTCAGTTATAACAAATTAATAAAAATATCCATATCCAATCGGCTTAACTTTAAAATAAAATATATGCCGTCTGAAAATTAAAAAGAATAAGGAAATGCAATATGTGGAATTTAATCAACGCCCCCGAAACTGAAATCTTCGGCATTGCCATTGCGCTGATGGTTTTGCTCGGTGTGTTTGAAATCATTTCCATGCTGGCAGGCGGTATTAGCGACTGGTTGGACAACCTGTTGCCCGACAGCCTGACCGAAACTGCACACGCCGAGGTCGGATTGGATGTGGTGGACGCAGGCATATTCGTGCGTTTCCTGAGCTGGCTGTATGTCGGACGTATCCCGGTGTTGATGTTGATGGTGGTGTTCCTTGCCGTATACGGATTGACGGGTTATCTGTTTCAGACGGCCTTTGCCACTGTATTCGGCAGTTATCTGAATGGCACGCTAGCAGCAGTCATCGTTTGGTTTCTTTCCCTACCCTTAGTGCGGGTAACGGCTAGCGGTTTGTACAAAATTATGCCGAAAGATGAAACCACTGCCGTTTCGCAGGAAAGTTTAATCGGCCGCGTCGGCACGGTGGTGTTGGGCGAAGCTCGGATAGGCAATGCGGCGCAGGTGCGCGTGAAAGATGCTTACGGCCAACAGCATTATGTGATGGTAGAGCCTGACTCTGATGATGTATTGAAACAAGGTGATGCGGTATTACTGGTGTCGTTGGACGGAAATACATTTAAAGCGATTTTAAATCCGAGCGGAAGCTTGGTGGATTGAGGCCGTCTGAAACCGCTGATTCATCGATACGGGAAAAAATAGATACTTTACCGCCCTATCCTTACCATCTAGAAATTTGAAATAACAATTAGAAAAACAACCCCCCTATTATTTCAACCCATATTTTTAACCCTTTCAGACGGCCTCTTTCCCTTAAAGCCTTCTGAATCCACCGCCCTCAAAGGCATATTAACAAGAAGAAAGGAAAAACCATGAACTTGGTCTCCATCGGCACCATCGCCGGCGTCATACTCGTCGCGCTAATTGTACTCGGCCTCATCCTGACCCGTCTGTACCGCCGCGCCAGCAAAGAAGTCTCCTTCGTACGCACCGGTTTCGGCGGCGAAAAAGTCATCATGAACGGCGGCGCGATGGTACTGCCCGTGCTGCACGAAATCATCCCCGTCAACATGAACACATTGCGCCTCGAAGTGCGCCGCGCTGCCCAACAAGCATTGATTACCCGCGACCGTATGCGCGTTGACGTGATGGCTGAATTTTACGTCCGCGTCAAACCCAGTGCCGAGAGCATTGCGACCGCCGCACAAACGCTGGGTATGAAAACCATGTCCCCCGATGAGCTGAAAGACCTCGTCGAAGGTAAATTCGTTGATGCCCTGCGTGCCGTTGCCGCCGAAATGGCGATGGAAGAGCTGCATGAGAAACGTGTTGATTTCGTTCAGAAAGTACAACAAGTCGTGAGCGAAGACTTGTTCAAAAACGGTCTCGAACTCGAAACCGTTTCCCTGACCGGCCTCGACCAAACCAGCTTTGAGTTCTTCAACCCACAAAATGCGTTTGACGCGGAAGGTTTGACCAAACTGACCGAAACCATCGAAGGCCGTCGCAAAAAACGCAACGAAATCGAACAAGACACTGACTTGGCAATCAAAACCAAAAACCTCGAAGCCGAGCAGCAACGCCTGAAAATCTCGCGCGAAGAAGAATACGCCAAACTCGAACAAGAACGCGAAATCGCCGTCCGCCGCGCCGAACAAGAGGCCAGCATTGCCGAACAAGAATCTCAGAAAAAACGCGAGGCGGAAGAAGCCAAAATTGCCGCTGAACGCGAAGTGGATTTGAAACGCATTGCCGCCGAACGCGACATTAAAAACGAAGACATCCGCAAAGCCCAAGCCGTCGAACAGGCAGAGGTTGAACGCCGCAAAGCCATCGAGTTGGCCGAGCAAGACCGCGCCATCGCCGTTGCCGAGAAATCGCGTGCCGAATCCGAAGCCAAAGCAGAGGCCGACAAAGCCCGCGCTGCCGCCGTTCGCGAAGAAGAGAGCGTGATTACCGTACGCGAAACCGAACGCGCCGAGCGTGCCAAAGCGGTGGAATTGATTGCCGCCGAAGAAGCCGCGCAAAAAGATGCGATTTCGCTCACCGTCGCCGCCGAAGCCGAGAAACAGGCTGCGCAAGACCGCGCCGAAGCCGTGCGCATCGCTGCCGAAGCTGAAGCTGAGAAACAACGCCTGCAAGCCAAAGGTGAAGCCGATGCCAAAATCTTGTTGGCGCAAGCGCAAGAGCAACAATACAAGGTTGATGCCGAAGGTACCCGTGCCGTCAACGAAGCTGCCAATGTCCTGAGCGTCGAGCAGGTTGAAATGCAAGTCCGCCTTGCCCTCTTGAAACACCTGCCTGACATCATCCGCGAATCCGTCCGCCCAATGGAAAAAATCGAAGACATCAAGATTTTGCAAGTCAATGGTCTGGGTGGCTTTGCCGGTGGTGCAAACGGCGCGGAAGGTGCTTCAGACGGCCAAACCACACAAGCCAGCCTTGCAGACCAAATGGTCAACAGCGCCCTGCGCTACCGCAGCCAAGCCCCGTTGGTTGACGGTCTCTTGAAAGAGTTGGGACTAAATGGTGGCGACATCAACGGTCTGACCCAAGGGTTGGATAAAAGCATCGACCAATCATAAACAGATACCGTCATAATGGTTTAAAGGCCGTCTGAAACAGGTTTTCAGACGGCCTTTTGTTTATACAAGAGCTTCCGCAAATTCTAATATTTTCAATACTGATCAATTCAGATCTGTTGCGGTTGCAATAAATTAGGAATTATCCAACCTGCTTTTTGTGGTTAAAAAAGATTGGGTGGGCTATTCTTAGCCAAATAACAAGGCTAACTACTTTGACAATGATCCATCAACAATTGAGTCATAAAAACTGATTCTACCGTTTCGATTTCAAGTTTGCCATCTACTCATCTATCGACATTTCAATACCAAGCCGCTTATCTTCAGGCAAATAAAAAAGCACAACATTTCGTTGTGCTTTTTCTTAATGAACCCACATTACTTGTTTTTTTGCGAACGAAGGTAGTCCAAAGTTTTCAGCTGGGCAATGGCTGCTGCCAATGCTTTGTTCGCTTCGGCCAGAGATTTATCATCTTTGGCTGCAGAAACACCTGCCTCGGCTGCTTTCTTAGCTTCTTCAGCACGCGCCTGATCCATTTCGGTACTGCGGACGGCAACGTCTGCCAATACGGTAATCTTATCAGGCTGTACTTCTAAAACACCGCCGGAAACAGCAACCAGCACTTCTTCAGCTTCACCCGGAACAGTCAAACGCAATGCGCCGGGGCGTACCAAACTCATAATCGGCTCGTGTCGTGGATAAATACCAAGCTCACCTTGAACGGTCGGAACCACCACAAAGCTGGCTTCGCCCGAATAGATGTTTTGCTCGCTACTGACCACTTCAACTTGCATGACGCTCATGCCGACCTCCTTAGTTTAAGGTTTTCGCTTTCTCAACTGCTTCTTCGATGCCGCCTACCATGTAGAACGCTTGTTCAGGCAGATGGTCGTATTCGCCGTTCAAGATGGCTTTAAAGCCGGCAATGGTATCGCGCAGGGCGACATATTTGCCTGGAGAACCTGTAAACACTTCTGCAACGTGGAACGGTTGAGACAGGAAGCGTTGGATTTTACGGGCACGCATTACAGTCAGTTTGTCTTCGTCAGACAATTCGTCCATACCCAGAATGGCAATAATGTCGCGCAATTCTTTGTATTTTTGCAGAGTAGACTGTACACCGCGCGCTACGTCGTAGTGCTCTTGACCCAATACCATCGGATCCAATTGACGTGAAGTAGAATCAAGCGGGTCAACTGCCGGGTAAATACCCAAAGAGGCAATATCACGGCTCAATACGACGGTTGCGTCCAAGTGGGCGAAAGTTGTCGCTGGAGACGGGTCAGTCAAGTCATCCGCAGGTACATATACGGCTTGGATGGAAGTAATGGAACCGGTTTGGGTTGAGGTAATACGCTCTTGCAAACGACCCATTTCTTCAGCCAATGTCGGTTGGTAACCCACTGCAGAAGGCATACGGCCCAACAGTGCAGATACTTCGGTACCGGCCAAAGTGTAACGGTAGATGTTGTCAACGAAGAACAATACGTCGCGGCCTTTACCGTTTTCGTCTTTTTCGTCACGGAAGTATTCGGCCATAGTCAAACCGGTCAAAGCAACGCGAAGACGGTTGCCCGGAGGTTCGTTCATCTGGCCATACACCATGGCTACTTTATCCAATACGTTGGAATCTTTCATCTCGTGGTAGAAGTCGTTACCTTCACGGGTACGCTCACCCACACCTGCGAACACGGACAGACCGCTGTGCGCTTTGGCGATGTTGTTGATCAATTCCATCATGTTCACGGTTTTGCCTACACCGGCACCACCGAACAGACCTACTTTACCGCCCTTAGCAAACGGACACAGCAAGTCGATCACTTTAATACCGGTTTCCAGCAATTCGGTAGTTGAAGACAACTCGTCGAATTTCGGAGCAGTTTGGTGAATGGCACGGCTCTTGTCGGTATCGATCGGACCTGCTTCATCAACAGGCGTACCCAATACGTCGACAATACGACCCAATGTACCTTTACCTACCGGCACAGTGATTGGCGCACCAGTATTGCTTACAGACATGCCGCGTTTCAGGCCGTCTGAACTACCCATTGCAATAGTACGGACAACGCCGTCACCCAGAAGCTGTTGAACTTCCAGAGTCAGACCGTTCTCGTCCAATTTTAGGGCATCGTAAACATGCGGGATAGCGTCACGTGGAAATTCCACGTCAACCACCGCACCAATAACTTGTACGATTTTGCCTTGGCTCATTATCGTATCCTAATTTCCTGTTCAGGCTTCAGACGGCATTAAACTGCCGCTGCACCTGCTACAATTTCTGACAATTCTGTGGTAATCGCGGCTTGACGCGATTTGTTGTACACCAAGCGCAATTCTTTGATGGCATTGCCTGCGTTGTCGGTTGCGGCTTTCATCGCTACCATACGCGCGGCTTGTTCAGATGCCATGTTGTCACTCAATGCTTGATAAACCACAGACTCTAAATAGCGGCGAACCAAATATTCCAATACGGCGATAGGACTCGGCTCGTAGAGGTATTCCCAAGTAAATGAAGAATGACCTGTTCCGTCGTCAATAACGTTTTCACCGATAGGCAGCAAAACTTCCATACGCGGCTCTTGGCGCATTGTATTGATAAAACGTGAGTAAACCATATGGATACGGTCTAATTCATGTTTCTCATAACGTTGGAAGATTTCGGTCAAAGGGCCAAGCAACGCTTCCATTTTCGGGGTATCGCCCAAATTGGTTGCACTGGCAATAACGTTTAAACCGATGCTTTGGCATGCAGCCAAACCTTTACTACCCAGGCACACGACTTCGACTTCGATGCCTTGTTCCTGATACTCTTGAACTTGCGCCAAAAACTTTTTCAGTACGTTTGCGTTCAAGCCGCCGCACAAACCTTTATCCGAGGTAATCAAAATGAAACCGGCACGGCGCACTTCGCGGTGTGGCTCCAACAATTTGATACCATGATCGGCATTGGTCTGTGCAAGATGGCTCATCACTGTACGCACTTTTTCGGCGTACGGACGCGCTAAGCGCATCCGGTCTTGAGTCTTCCGCATTTTAGAGGTCGACACCATTTGCATCGCTTTAGTGATCTTTTGGGTATTTTGAACACTACGGATTTTGGTGAGAATCTCTTTTCCGACTGCCATTTCAGACTCCTTTCATCTCAATACTTATGCTTGGTAAGCGTAAGAAGATTTGAAAGATTTCATGGCTTCGGTCAATGCTTTTTCGCTTTCGTCAGACATTGCGCCTGATGCATTAATCGCATCCAGAACCTCAGGATGTTGCGTACGTACGAAACTCAGGAATTCTGCTTCGAAAGCCAAGGCTTTGGATACCGGAACATCTGCGTAAGAACCGTTGTTGATCGCCCACAAAGTCAATGCCATTTCGGCAGTGTTCAATGTGCTGAATTGTTTTTGTTTCATCAATTCAGTAACCACTTCACCGTGTTGCAGCTGTTTGCGTGTTGCTTCGTCCAAATCGGAAGCAAATTGCGAGAACGCCGCCAATTCACGGTACTGTGCCAACGCCAAACGGATACCGCCACCCAGTTTTTTGATGACTTTGGTTTGTGCTGCACCACCTACGCGCGATACGGAAATACCGGCATTGATTGCAGGACGGATACCGGCGTTGAACAAGTCGGTTTCCAAGAAGATTTGGCCGTCTGTAATCGAAATTACGTTGGTTGGTACGAATGCTGATACGTCACCGGCTTGGGTTTCAATAATCGGCAACGCAGTCAGAGAACCGGTTTTGCCTTTTACTTCGCCATTGGTCAGTTTTTCAACTTCGTTTTCGCTGACGCGGGCGGCACGTTCCAACAGACGGGAGTGCAGGTAGAATACGTCGCCAGGATAGGCTTCACGGCCAGGTGGACGGCGCAGCAGCAGGGAAATTTGACGGTATGCAACGGCTTGTTTAGACAAGTCATCGTATACGATCAGCGCATCTTCACCGCGGTCACGGAAGAATTCACCCATGGTACAACCGGAGTAAGGAGCAATGTATTGCAGCGCAGCGGCTTCAGAAGCAGTCGCAGCAACCACGATAGTATGTTCCATCGCACCATGCTCTTCCAATTTGCGCACTACGTTGGCAATAGAAGATGCTTTTTGACCGATAGCCACATAGATACAGATAACTCCTGTACCTTTTTGGTTAACGATGGCATCCAGTGCTACGGCTGTTTTACCGGTTTGACGGTCACCAATGATCAGCTCACGTTGGCCACGACCAACCGGAACCATAGAGTCAATGGCTTTCAGGCCGGTTTGCATGGGTTGGTCAACCGATTTACGTGCAATCACACCCGGTGCGATTTTTTCGATTGGAGCAGTCAATGTTGTGTTGATTGGACCTTTACCGTCGATAGGACGACCCAATGCATCAACTACGCGGCCAACCAATTCGCGACCGATCGGCACTTCCAAAATACGGCCGGTACAGGTAACTGTATCGCCTTCTTTAATGTGTTCGTACTCACCCAACACTACGGCACCGACGGAGTCGCGCTCCAAGTTCATGGCCAGACCGAAAGTGTTACCGGGGAATTCGAGCATCTCACCTTGCATCGCGTCTGACAAGCCATGAATGCGCACAATGCCGTCTGTAACAGAAACAACGGTACCACGGGTACGCACTTCTGCATTGACGGACAGATTTTCGATTTTGGCTTTAATCAAATCGCTAATTTCAGCAGGATTAAGCTGCATGAAAACTCTCCTAATTTGTCATAGTCGCATACAAAGCATTCAGTTTGCCTTGTACGGACAAATCCAAGACCTGATCACCCACTTCTACTTTGATGCCGCCGATTAATTCAGGGGCAACTTTAGTTACCACATCCAATTTGCTGTTGAAGCGTTTTGTCAGGATATCGGTAACATCGGCCAGCTGCTGAGAACTGAGCTCATACGCGCTGTAAATTACGGCCGATTTCGTATTGTTGTGTATCAAGGTCAAATCTTGATATTGGGCATAAATTTCCGGCAATACCAGCAAACGCTTTTGCTCGGCCAAAACGGTAATAAAATTTGCCAATTCGACATTTTTGATACCGACAAGACCTTTGAGCGTTTCTGCCTTTTCGGAAGCTCCCGTTTCCGGCTGCTCGATGAAAGCAATGACTTTCTCATCCTGAACAACCGCTGCGAGTTCTTTCAGTTCGCCCAACCAAGACTCGATTTGGTTTTTTTCCTGAGCCAGACTAAACAATGCTTTCGCATAAGGTCTGGCAATCGTTGCGAACTCTGCCATAAGATTACAGCTCCTGTTTTAAGGCACTGAGCAGATCTGCATGTTTGGAAGCATCGACTTCTTTACGCAGGATAGATTCCGCACCTTTAACAGCCAATGAAGCGACCTGTTCGCGCAACACTTCGCGTGCACGGTTAACTTCTTGCTCTACATCAGCTTTTGCTTGGGCTGCAATGCGTGCTGCTTCATGAGAAGCTTGCTCTTTGGCTTCTTCTACAATTTTCGCAGCACGTTTTTCGGCGTTGGCAACCATTTCGGTTACCTGATTACGCCCTTCGGCCATAAGTTCTGCAACTTTTTTCTCTGCCTGCTCAAAATCGCTCTTACCGCGCTCGGCGGCAGCCAAGCCCTCGGCGATTTTTGCGGCACGCTCATCCAATGCTTTGGCAATCGGAGGCCATACGAATTTCATCGTAAACCAAACCAAGCCAAAGAAAACTAGGATTTGCGCAAATAAGGTTGCATTAATATTCACGTTACTTAACCTTCGTATCTGGGTTAATCAAACAGACGGCAAGCCTGTATCTGAACGGATCGCTCCGTCTTGATTACGCACCACCAAACGGGTTAACGAAGGCGAACAACAGGGCAATAGCCACACCGATCAAGAAAGCCGCATCGATCAGACCAGCGATCAAGAACAGTTTGGTTTGCAGCGGACCGATCAGCTCAGGTTGGCGAGCAGAAGATTCCAAGTATTTAGAACCAACCATTGCGATACCGATAGAGGCACCCAATGCGCCCAAGGCAACGATCAAACCACATGCGATAGCAATCAAACCCATTTTTAAACTCCTTAAAATAGTAAAGGTTAAACTACAAAAAACAAACTACAAAAAAACTACTTGATTAGTGTGCATCATGCGCCTGTCCGATATATACGAACGCCAACGCCATGAAAATAAATGCCTGCAAGGTGATGACCAAAATGTGGAAAATCGCCCAAGCCAAACCGGCAATCAGGTGGAACACAAATAAAATCGGATCCAAAGTTTCGACACTGCCGGTTGACGCCCATGCACCGCCCAACAGAGCGATCAACAGGAACACCAGCTCACCGGCATACATATTACCAAACAACCGCATGCCGTGGGATACGGTTTTGGACAAAAACTCTACCAAGTTCAGCAGGAAGTTAGCCGGAGCAAGCCACGGACCGAAAGGTGCGCAGAACAACTCGTGAATCCAACCGCCAAGGCCTTTGATTTTGACATTGTAGTAAATACAGATCAGCAATACGCCAATCGCCAGAGCCAAAGTCGTATTCAAGTCAGCAGTCGGTACGACGCGCAACAGGGCATGATGATTACCGGTAATGCCTTGCCATGCCATCGGCAGTAAATCAACCGGCAGCATATCCATGGCATTCATCAAGAGAATCCAGACAAACAAGGTCAGACCCAACGGAGCAACGGCTTTACGCGATTGTTCGTTATGGATAATGCTTTTACACATGTCATCCACGAATTCGAACAGAATTTCAACAGCCGCTTGGAAACGACCGGGAACACCGGCCGTCGCTTTTTTGGCACCGCGCCACAAAAGGAAGCTGCCGATTACGCCTAACAGAACGGCAAAAAAGATTGCATCAAGGTTAATGAACGAAAAATCAGCAATGTTTTTCAGTCCTTGACCCTGAGTAACATCCGACATACTGGTCAAGCTTTGCAAGTGGTGCTTGATGTAGTCGGCAGCGGTCATAGTTTCACCTGCCATAGTGTTTTACTCTCAACAATACTAAAAAAACCAAATGACTGACGCCAAGAAACGCCAATAAAAATGGGTAAAATACCAGTGATCGATGCCATATCGCGAAAACGACCGACATGGATACCAGCGACAGCACTACTTTTAAAACCTCTCCGCCGATAAACATCGAACTTTGCAGATCGGGATTTCGTCGGGAAAACTTTAAAAGTAAAACTGCAACAAGGGTAGGCACAATGTACGAAAATCCTCCCGCCAAAGCAGAGAGGAAGCCGGGCAATCCGGAGAATAATGCACAAACAACTGAAATTATTAATAATACAATCACTTGCAATGGGACTATCTGATTCATTGTACTTTGTACCCCAAAAAGCAAGGCAGGCTAATATAATCAAGAAGTTTGTTAACGTCAAGCAATATGTTAATCTTTGTGAACCTTTCACAAATAAATGATTAACACATATAAAACAAATCTTTGCTGGAACGGAGTTTAACACAAATTACATGTTGTTACATAGATTTTACAGAAGATTTTGATTTGTATTGTAAACATTTATACGCTCTACGCTTTTTCAAAAATTGAGGCCGTCTGAAAAGCTTTTTTCAGACGGCCTGTTCTGTTTATAAAGCCGTTAGAACGCTTGATTGATGCCCAACTGCTTCAGCAAATATTCGAATGTTTCCGGCGTATCAAAATGCAGCACGATTTTGCCTTTTTTCTGATTGCTGGTTTTGACTTCGGCATTAACGCCCAAATGCTCGGTCAATGCATCATTGATGCGGCGGATATCCGGGCTGATGGTTTTGGCTGCTTCGGGCTTAGCTTTTTGATGCGCCAATTGGCTGCGGCGTTCTACTTCGCGGACCGACCAGCCGTTTTTGACGGCTTTTTGCGCCAATTCCAATTGGTCAACTACATGCAAGGTCAGCAACGCACGGGCATGACCCATTTCCAGACGGCGTTGGTAAAGCATTTCTTGAACCGGCTCAGGCAGGCTCAACAGGCGCAGGCTGTTGGAAATGGCGCTGCGGCTTTTACCGACGGCTTTTGCGATGGTTTCGTGGGTCAGGCCGAATTCGTCGGCGAGGCGTTTCAAACCTTGCGCCTCTTCAATCGGATTGAGGTTTTCACGTTGCAGGTTTTCAATCAAACCCATGGCCAACGCGGTTTCGTCGCTGATGGTTTTGATGACGACGGGAATTTCGGTCAAACCGGCCAACTGGGAAGCGCGCCAACGACGTTCGCCGGCAATCAATTCATATTGAGACAGACCACGTTCGCGTACGATAACCGGCTGGATAATGCCTTGCGCTTTAATGGAGTCGGCCAATTCCTGCAAGGCTTCGTCATCCATTTGCACACGCGCCTGATAGCGGCCGGGCTGAATATCGGCGATGGCAACCGTTGTCAGGCGGTCGCTACTGCTGCTGTCCACCGCATTGGATATTAGCGAATCCAAACCGCGTCCCAATCCTTTTGCTTTTGCCATATTGTTTTCCCTTTCAGACGGCCTCAATGTTGAAATGACGTATTCTATCGGATATTGCCGCTTTACGACAATTTGAATCACGATGATTTGACCCTCGCTATTTATTTACGGAGCGAAACCGCAAACATACCCCTTAAAGCATTGCTCAAGCGGATTTCTTCCGCATTTTCCAACATAGAACGCGAGATGTGGGTTTCTTTGATTGTATCCGCACCTAAAAGCCGCGGCTGCTTCAATACCGCTTGGCGCATTACCCCGTTCAAAATATCCAAATCCAAAGACGGCGTAAGCCATTGTCCCTGATATTTGATAAACACATTACTTCTTCCGCCCTCCAACAACAGGCCGTCTGAATTGAAAAACAAGCTGTCAAATGCGCCCTGCCCTTCTGCCGTTTTCCACGCCTGGTCAAACATTTCACGGCGCGTGGTTTTGAAACGGCGCAGATAATCGCGTTGGCTTAATATGTGCTCACTCAAGATGACGTATTGTTGTTCACTCAATTCAGAAACAGCCGCATGGCTCAATGCGAGGCCGTCTGAAAACAAGGCGGCTTTGACTCTAAATAACCCTCTTGGCAACGCATCTATATAATGTTGGATTTGCTCTATTGCGTTTTCAGGCCAAGTCAGGTTGAGTGCTTGCGCCGAGCTGTTCAGACGGCCCAAATGCAAATCAAGCAAACGGCATTGTTTGTCTTCCACGCGCATGGTTTCAAAAATACCGAAATCAGGCCGCAAGTCATTGAGAAAACGCGCCTTCCAACCGCACTCGCGATATTCGGCCTCCGGATCGCTATCAATCACAATCCCCGAACCCACACCATAAACACCTTGATAAAGGCCGTCTGAAACCGGCTTCAGAGATAAAGTGCGGATCACGACATTAAACACGCCTTCAAACCCCAAACCCGTATCGCACGGATGCAAAAAGCCGATGCTGCCTGTGTATAAACCGCGCGGCTCGGATTCAAGGGACTCAATAATCTGCATACTCATGCGTTTGGGTGCGCCGGTAATACTGCCGCACGGGAAGGCTGCGCGGAGAATATCGGCAACCGAAACATCAGCCAGCGCCTGCGCCTCGATGGCACTGGTCATCTGCCAAACACTGCCGAAACTGGAAACTTTAAACGGTTCAGGCACGCGTACTTTGCCTGTTTGCGCGATTTTGCCGAGGTCGTTGCGCAACAAGTCGACAATCATCACATTTTCGGCGCGGTTTTTCGGATCGTTTTGCAATTCAACGGCGCGGCGTTCATCTTGTCCATCGTGAAGAATCGGCGCAGTGCCCTTCATCGGCTCAGTTATAATCAGGCCGTCTGAATCGATTTTGAGGAAAAGTTCGGGGGAAAAACACAAAGTCCACGCCTCCTGCCCTGCCCCGTCAGGCAGACAAGACAAAACGGCATACGGCACAGGCTGGCGCAAGCGGCGGTAAAGTTGAATCGGATTGCCGTATGCTTGCAGGTGCAGGCGTGCGGTGTAATTGATTTGATAGGTATCGCCGCGGCGGATGGCTTCGTGAATTTGACGGATATGCTCGAGATAATCGGCTTCGGATACGGAGAATCGGGGAGTGGAAATACCTGCCTCAAGGCCGTCTGAATGATTGGCCAGCCAGTTTTCGGCATCGATTTCAGAATAATCGGCAAACCAGTGCAAACGCAGACTGCCACTGCGACCAGACAGAATATCCATCAGCGGCAACCCGAATTCGTAGTCTGCAAACAACACTGCATGCAAACCCTTTTCCCAGCCGGCTTGCAAAATACTTGTTAACGAATCCAGTTCGTTATGATAAAACCGATGGCTTTCTACATGATTTTGATAGAGTTTTGCTCGGCCGCTCACGGCATCGTCAAACAGGGCGAAATAAGGCATGATTGCTGTACAAATAGGCTGATTATACGCTGCTTTTACATAAGTTAGCAGACAAATTCAAAAAAAGCACTCAAATGTAATTTTATGTAGTCGAACGAGGCATAAAAGGGTAGAATCAAACCATACCACACTATATCATTTAAAACTTAATCGATAAGGAGACTTTATGGCAGACCACCAATTAGAACCGTTCGAGAATGTTGAACTGGGCGAGAAACAAGACCAGCTGCAAGTATTCGAAAAGGCTGTTTTGGAACACGAAGGACGCGGTTCAGACGAAGATTCCAGCAGCGCACCGCTTCCTGCCAATTACCCGTACAAACAACGTATGCGCCGTTCTGTTTACGAAAAAGAAAAACAGAAGCTGCAAATCGAATTATTGAAAGTACAAAGCTGGGTTAAAGATTCCGGTCAGCGTATCGTCAGCCTGTTTGAAGGCCGCGATGCAGCCGGTAAAGGCGGTACCATCAAACGTTTTATGGAACATTTAAACCCGCGCGGCGCACGCGTTGTCGCACTGGAGAAACCGACCACTACCGAACGCGGCCAATGGTATTTCCAACGCTACATCCAAAACCTGCCGACCGCAGGCGAAATGGTATTCTTCGACCGTTCATGGTACAACCGTGCCGGCGTAGAACGCGTCATGGGCTTCTGCGAACCTAACGAATACCTGCTCTTCATGCGCCAAACCCCTGAATTGGAACGCATGCTTGTTGCCAGCGGCATCCATCTGTTCAAATTCTGGTTCTCCGTATCCCGTGAAGAACAACTCCGCCGCTTCATCTCCCGTCGTGATGACCCCCTGAAACACTGGAAACTGTCCCCTGTGGACATCCAGTCGCTCGACCGCTGGGACGACTACACCGAAGCCAAAAACGCCATGTTCTTCCACACCCACACCGGCGACGCGCCTTGGGTCATCATCCGCTCCGACGACAAAAAACGCGCACGTTTGAATTGTATCCGCTACTTCCTGCACCAGCTGGACTATCCGGGCAAAGACGTGAAAGCCATCGGCAAAGTGGACGATAAAATTGTTTTGATTCCCGACACACGTTACAAAGAAAAAACCGTAGACATCGGACACGATTAATTCTTAAAGCATCAAAGGCCGTCTGAAATTTCATCTTTCAGACGGCCTTTTCTTAATCCTCACGATTCCAATACGTTTTTTGTGCAAATACCAATTTATTGTCAGTGAATTTCACATTGTCCAAATTCAACGCCCAAACATCACTTTTCATCACCCTGGCGGCAGGATGCGCTTTGTAAAATAAAGACTGCGCCGCTTTCAAATCCGCTTCATCTTCAATCAAAGCGGCAGTCGCCGCAAACTGAACACCGCTGATTTTCGTGATACTGTCGGGCTGACCGGCGATGGTGCCGGCTACTTTGGCAGAACGGCTCATCAGTCCGCCATGCTTTGTTTTCAAAGATGTCAGCACAATCAGGCGGGCATTGGCTTCATCAAACACATAAAAACAACAAGCCGCCCAAACTTCGCCGTCTGCCGCCGCAGCAATACTGACGACATGATGATTGCTCAAAAATTTAACGATATTGGCAGGAATCGCTTGCATAATTTTTATCCTCTTTCTCAGTGTATTAAATTTATTTTCAGGCCGTCTGAAACATCAGTCCTGCCAACGCGGCACATCGGTTTGAACAATACCGAACAAGTCCAAAGCATGAGACACGCTGTGCGTAATCATATCATCAATGGATTCTGGCTTCTGATACAGAGCCGGAACGGGAGGAAACACAATGCCGCCCATCTCTGTTACACGGCGCATATTGTCGATGTGTGCCAAGTTTAACGGCGCTTCACGCACCATCAACACCAGCTTACGCCGCTCTTTCAACGTTACATCCGCCGCACGGCTGAGCAAATTATCGGCGAACCCGTGAGCAACCGAAGCCAAAGTTTTCATTGAACACGGCGCAATCAACATTCCGTCCGTCAAAAACGAACCGCTGGCAATACTTGCGCCGACATTACGGACAGAATGCACGACATCCGCCAAAGCATAAACGTCTTCTTTGGTGTAATCCGTTTCCAAAGCGCGGGTCATCTCCGCCCCTTGCGAAACCACCAAATGCGTTTCTACCTGATGCTCACGCAAAAGCTGCAAAGCCTTCACGCCATACTGAAAACCGCTGGCACCGCTGATGCCGACAACCAAACGCTTCATTGTATTTCCCTGTCTCGGCCTAAAAATAAAGGAAAGGCAGATTCTCAAGACGAAAAAATAACCGCTAAAAAGCGGTTAGATTTTCTAATGTGGTGCCGACAGCGAGATTTGAACTCGCACAGCCTACGGCCACTACCCCCTCAAGATAGCGTGTCTACCAATTCCACCATGTCGGCATAAATCAAATTGTCTTACTGCTGCTGAGGATTCGGAGCAACAGGAGTTGTATTGTTTTGTGCAGGCGTTGCAGGTTTAGGAGCCTGTTGGGTCTGCTTCACATCGCTGAAGTCTAAACCGTGCTTATTGGAGTGGGTGTGAATATACACCATTGCCATGCAGGTCGCAAAGAAAAATGTTGCAGCAACGGCAGTCGAGCGGCTGAGGAAGTTGGCATTACCGGCAGAACCGAATACGCCTTGCGCGCTACCGCTGCCGGAACCGAATGTTGCGCCGGCATCCGCACCTTTACCGTGTTGCAGCAATACTAACACGATTACGAATAGAGCGGAAATAATATTAATAATCCAGATAAGGGTTTTAAAGGCTTCCATATGTTTTCTACGAGGCTTGTGCTGCGTTGATGATGGCGGTAAAGGAGTCATAGGATAATGACGCGCCACCAACCAATGCGCCGTCTACATGAGGTACTGCGAAGATGTCGGCTGCGTTATCTGCTTTCACACTTCCGCCGTAAAGAACGCGGATTTTAACATCGCTTCCGCACAAAGACAAGATTTCTTTGTAGATAAATGCGTGCATGTCGGCGATTTGTTCGACGGTGGCGACTTTGCCTGTACCGATCGCCCAAACCGGCTCGTAGGCAACGGCGATGTTTTGGGTGTTCAGACCTTGCAGGATGGAAAGCTGGTGGGCAATGACTTCGTGTTCTTTACCTGCTTCGCGCTCTTCCAGGCTTTCGCCGACGCACAACAATGGAATCAGGCCGACGTTGAGGACGTTTTCCATTTTGCGGCGTTGGATTTCGTTTTTCTCGCCGAAATAAAGGCTGCGCTCGGAGTGGCCGATGAGGACAATGTCTGTACCGATGTCGGCAAGCATTTCGGCGGACACTTCGCCGGTGTACGCGCCGTTATTCGGGAAACGGCTCACGTCTTGCGCACAGGTCAAGATGCGGTTGTTCAAAACAATCTGCATGGCGTTGTGCAGTTGCAACAGATAAACGGTCGGAGCGGCCAGGCCGATGAGGACGCGTTCTGCGGTTGGCATGACACGGAAGCGGTGCATAAGCGCATTGTTGTTTTGGAGTCGGCCATTCATTTTCCAGTTGCCGATAACCCATTTTTGGTCCCACATTCCGATTTGGTGATACATCTTTATTGCTCCGTGTGTTGGTTGTTGCTTGTTGTAGCGTGGTGTAATGTGAAAGTTTAGTGGATATATGTGCGCTTGGCAATTATTAACAAGCCTTGAGGCCGTCTGAAAGATGGCACACTCTCCGACAAGGATTTATAATGTATGTTTCGATAAAATTAAGAATTGAACGGAGCACAAATATGGACTTTGAAAAAGCGCGTTTCAATATGGTTGAACAGCAGATTCGTCCGTGGGATGTCTTGGATTTCGACATTTTGGATGCTTTGGAGGAGATCGGGCGCGAACATTTCGTCGGCGAGGCTTTTCAAGGCTTGGCCTATGCGGATATGGAGCTGCCGCTGGCCAACGGCCATAAGATGTTGGAACCCAAAGTCGTTGCCCGCCTGGCTCAAGGTTTGAAACTGAAAAAAGACGAAACCGTCTTAGAAATCGGTACAGGCTCAGGCTATGCAACCGCCCTGCTGTCCAAACTGGCCGGCAAAGTCATTACCGACGACATCGATGCCGAGCAACAGCAACGTGCCAAAAAAGTTTTGGACGAATTGGGCTTTGCCAACGTCGATTATGTGCAAAACAACGGCCTGACCGAAGCATCGCAAGGCGCGCCTTTTGATGCGATTTATGTAGGCGGCGCAGTAGACCGAGTGCCTGAAATCTTAAAAGAGCAATTGAAAGACGGCGGCCGCATGGTCATCATTGTCGGCCGCAAACCGGTACAACACGCGCTTTTGCTGACACGCAACGGCAATGAGTTTTCCGAAAAGGTATTGTTCGACACCGTCGTGGCCCACTTGGAAGACAAATCGGCCAATCCGTTCGGCGATTTCGATTTTTAAACAACAGGCCGTCTGAAAATTCAGACGGCCTCATGCTTTTATCCCCACCTTTATGACCGACATCATCCAACTCTTGCCCACCGAATTGAAACAATGGCAGGACGAAGGCCGCGCATTTCATCTGCTCGACGTCCGCACCGATGAAGAACGCGCCATCTGCACCCTGCCCGCTGCCATTCATATTCCGATGAACCTCATCCCCCTGCGCCAAAACGAGCTGCCCGACGATGATTTACCCATTGTTGTCTATTGCCACCACGGCATCCGCAGCCTGCACACGGCAATGTATTTGGAAGACGCCGGATTTGAAAATCTCTACAACCTGCAAGGCGGTATTGATGCTTGGGCGGAGCAAATCGATGCCAAGATGATGCGGTATTAAATTGCTTTTATGAATAAAAGGCCGTCTGAAATTGGGTTTCAGACGGCCTTTGCGATTATTTCACAAACCGTGCATCTGCCATAAACGGCCGTGTAGCAGCTGGTTTGGCCGAATAGAAGCGGGAGAAAGTGCTGTCGATTTTGGTTTGTATCGGTTTACCGTCCAATGTTGCCGATGCTTCCAATTTCACGCCACCGCCACTGGTTTCGCCCAATTTCATATTTGGGAACGTCAGTTTGGCAATATTGAGTTTCACATTTTCCACTTTGGTATCGGGAGACATCAGCTGCTTGCCGACCGGACGGATTTTTTCACCCTCATCATGAGGCGCGGCACCACCGTTATCGTCAACCACGCCGATATTAATCAATCGGGCAGCTGCCAAATCCATCTTGCCGTTTTTAACCGGAATACCGACAAACAGTTTTACGCCGCGATGAATGAACGTATTGTCCCGCCACTGAGTTTGGCCCTCTCTCGGCGGTTTGGTTTCCGCCGCCACCGAATAAGTACGGCCCATAATCATCAATTTATAGCCCGGAATTTTTTTCGACCCCAACCCATCGGCAATATCTTCAACCAACTGCGGCGCAGTCAAATCTTCATTTGCCAAAATACGGGCCGATGTTTCTGCCAGATAAGCAGGTTTACCGTCTATGGCCAATGCTTGTTCATGGCCGAAATCAGCCGCAAATGCAGGTATGGCAGCCAAAGCGGCCAATGTCAAAATACCGATGCGTTTCATCGCTTACTCCTGATGTAGAATATGGTTAGACTATTTATCCGAAAAACTCGGACAAATTTTAAACAAGACCATATTATTCTATAAATGATATAGATTATCAACAATATTTATAATACGGACAATATAAAGGCCGTCTGAAAACCAAGTTTCAGACGGCCTTTCCAATCTGGTTTAAAAGCTATATCAGCCTGTAAAGCGTTTGAATACCAATGTGCCGTTGGTACCGCCAAAACCGAAGGAATTGGAGATGGCAACGTCGATTTTCGCGTCGCGTGCTTCGTTGGCGCAGTAATCCAAATCGCAACCTGCTTCAACGTCTTGTTCAAAAATGTTGATGGTCGGCGGAGATTTTTGCTCGTGTACCGCCAACACGCTGTACAACGCTTCCACACCGCCAGCCGCTCCGAGCAAGTGTCCGGTCATGGATTTGGTGGAGTTGACGATAACTTTGCGCGCATGGTCGCCCAAAGCGCGTTTGAGGGCTTTGGTTTCGTTGGCATCGCCCAGCGGAGTCGATGTACCGTGTGCGTTGACGTAATCAACGTCTTCAGGGTTCAGGCCGGCATCTTTCAGCGCACGGGTAACCGCCAATGCCGGGCCTTCTTCGTTCGGCGCAGTAATGTGGTAGGCATCGGAGCTCATACCGAAGCCGACGATTTCGGCGTAGATTTTCGCGCCGCGTTTTTTCGCATGTTCCAATTCTTCCAACACCAGCACGCCAGCGCCTTCGCCGATAACGAAACCGTCACGGCCTTTGTCCCACGGACGGGATGCGGTGGCAGGGTCGTCGTTGCGGGTAGAAAGGGCTTTCATCGCAGCAAAGCCGCCCACGCCCAAAGTGCTGATCGCGCCTTCCGCACCGCCGGCAATCATCACATCCGCATCGCCGTATTTAATCAGTCGCGCAGAGTCGCCAATGGAGTGTGCGCCGGTTGTACAGGCAGACACCATGCCGTAGCTCGGGCCGCGGTAGCCTTTCAGGATGGTGACATGGCCGGAAATCAGGTTAATCAGCGAGCCTGGAATAAAGAAAGGATTGATTTTGCGCGCGCCGCCTTCGATAACGGCTTTGCCGGTCGCTTCAATGCTCGGCAGGCCGCCGATACCGGAGCCGATGTTGACACCGACGCGGTCTTTGTCAAGGGTTTCCAAATCGTCCAAGCCTGAATCATTGATGGCTTGCAGGGCGGCGGCGATACCGTAGTGGATGAACACGTCCATACGGCGCGCTTCTTTCGCGCTGATGTATTGGCCGATGTCGAAATCGCGCACTTCGCCGGCGATTTGGCTGTTGATGTCGGATGCGTCAAAGCGGGTAATCCGTCCGATGCCGCTTTTGCCTGCGAGCAGATTGCTCCATGCGGTGGCGACGTCGTTGCCGACCGGTGATACTTGGCCAAGACCTGTGATGACTACTCTTCTCTGACTCATGATAATCTCGCTGTTGGTTGTCGGGATTTTCGCGGCAGCCTTGCTCTTTTTCTTCGTGAAAACGGGCAAAACTCATGCCGTCTGAAATTTCAGGGGTTTAATAATAAGGTAAAAGCCTCTATTGCGATGGCGCAGCAGAGGCTGGATGTTTGGTGCGACCGATTAGCCTTGGTGGGCGTTGATGTAGTCGATAGCCAATTGTACGGTAGTGATTTTTTCAGCGTCTTCGTCAGGGATTTCGCAGCCGAAAGCTTCTTCCAAAGCCATCACCAGTTCTACGGTGTCCAGAGAGTCAGCACCCAAATCGTCTTGGAAAGAAGATTCGTTTTTCACTTCGGCTTCGTTTACGCCCAGTTGTTCAGCAACAATTTTTTTAACTTGTTGTTCGATGTTTGACATGTCAGTCGTTCCTTTTCGCCTTGCGGCAGGTTGTTTAAGGGAAATAATTCGTCGGTATTGTACCGAATTCGGATAGAGTTTTCCATCTAATCCTGCATTTTAGCACAGATTATTCTGGAAAAACCTGTTGTTGCGCATATTAGCATAGGCTGATTTTAACCTACAAGCGGGAATTTGTTTTTCCTTGGTATCAATAAGTTAATAAGCGGAAAGGTCGTCTGAAAACTGATTTCCCCGTTTTCAGACGACCTTTTATTCAATCAAGGCAGATTTGGGATAACCCAAGTAGCGTGGGCTTTGCCCACGAAATCCACCATCCAACAACTAAATCCGACAACAGTCACATAGACTTTCATTTTGGCATTCATCTCGTGGGTAAAGCCCACGTTACGGCTTGCTGTAACGGCAACTTTGCCCTTCCTTCATCTAACGGAGGAAAAGTTTGCGGACGTATGCTAATATAGTATATTGCGGGAAGTGTGCCTGTCAGATTTAGCCGTAATGGCAAGGCATTATTTCATTACTCAAAAATTCTTTATGAATTAGATGTTTAAAATAAACTATTAAAACTTTAGGGTACGCATATGCAAGATCAGGAAGAAAGTAAAAATCAGGAAATACAAGAAAAGCAGAAACAAGAAGACAATGGTGCCATGACCAAGTTGCAAGATGTGTTCAATCTTGCGCATGACCAAGCTCATCCCGATAAGATCGATGCCACCATCCGCGCCAATACTCGGGTGACCGGAACCAGTATGTGGGTATTGATGTTTGCCATTGCCGTGTCGAGTATCGGTCTGAATGTAAACAGCACGGCAGTAGTGATCGGAGCGATGTTGATTTCGCCGTTGATGGGGCCGATAGTCGGTATGGGTTACGGTTTGGCGGTAGGGGATACTGCGCTGATCCGTCAAGCCGTGCGCAATATTATTATATTCGTCGTCATCAGCTTGATTACCGCTACGTTGTATTTCCTGTTAACCCCGCTTAAAGAGGCGCAAAGCGAGATTTTGGCGCGTACTCAGCCGACCCTTTGGGATGTGTTGATTGCCTTCTTCGGCGGTAGTGCGGGTATTGTGGCGCTGACCCGAAAAGAGGGAGGCAATGCCATACCGGGTGTGGCGATTGCTACCGCATTGATGCCACCCCTGTGTACTGCGGGCTACGGACTGGCACATGGCAACTGGCACTACTTTCTCGGTGCTTCATATCTTTTTGCCATCAACTGCGTGTTCATCGCTTTTGCGACCTTGTTGTTTTCCAAGCTGCTCAAGCTGCCGCGCAGGGGGTTGGTAAAGGAATCCAAACGCCGGTTGCACAGCATCATTATTACTGCCGTCGTACTTGCTGTCATGATTCCGAGCGGCTATATGGCATCAGGACTGGTGCGTCAGGAAATCTTCAACACCAGAGCCAATGCTGCCATTGCCACTGCGAAGCAACAGGAAGGTTTTTTCGTGCTGCGTAAGATGTTGAACCATAGAGAAAATAAAGTCAGTCTGGTTGTCAATGGAACGGGCAATGCCGAGAAAATTTCCGCCTTGCTCGTGAAAAGCCTTGAAGCGTCAGGTGTGAAAGAGCCGAAGGTCAACGTGGTCTATGCGGGAGGGGACAATGCCAAAATCGAAGAATTGCTGGCAAGCCAAAACAACCCGGTTCAGCAGCAAAATGAGCTGAAAGAGCAACAGGCCTATATCGATACCGTACTGGCAGGCAAAGCCTCCGATATCGACGATGCAGCGGTACTTAAGGAATTAAAAGCCCAATATCCGGAAGCGGAAAAAATCGTTGTCGGACGCGGCTTGGCTTGGGATAAAGCGCAAACAACGCCTGTTTCCGAACAGTCTGAAAGCCAAAAAAACGCAGAACCGAAGACAGATACATATGACGATATCGTCGTTGTCTCTCTCGAATTGGAGCAGCCACTACCTGCCAAAGATTACGAGCGGATACAGGCGTGGTTACGCCAGCGTTATGAGGGTAAGGTAGTGAGCATATTGCAAACGCACAAGTCTCAGACAGATAAACCGTCTCAGACAGATAAACCGTCTAACGAATAATCGCCTTCAGGCTTTATCCATTTCCGAGAAATCATTGATTGTTCCTAGTACACCAAATCCGCCTCAAACACGCCTCTCAAGGCGTTGGAGAGGCGGATTTTTTCTGCGCGTTCGAGCATGTCGCAGGTAATGTGCGTTTCGATGATGGTGTCCGCGCCCAAGTAGGTTTGCGGCTGCTGCAACACGGCTTGGCGCATGATGCCGTTGAGGATATCCAAATCCAGAGACGGGGTGAGACGGGTGTTTTTGTGCATGTTCATGTTTCAGTATTCTCCTGGAAATACTGTAAACAACGCTACTAGTTTCTACAGCATCGAGTTGATAACGTTCGCCCACACCGGCAAGGTTTTCTGCGCCAAGGACGAGTTTGAGCTTTTCAAAGTCAATTTGATCTTCGCAAAAGACTTCGGGAAAGAGTTGTTTGAACTTTAACATGTTGTTTTGTTTGAAATTATTTTCTAAATCGTGTATAATTTCGGTTCGGTTGCCATAATTGCATCTTCCATCAATGATCACTTACAAAGTGTCCATTTTATCGGGACTTGTTGAAAGTTAAAAGAAAAGAAGGCCGTCTGAAAAACTTTAATATTCGTTTTTCAGACGGCCTTCTTTTCACTTGCCGAAACAAGAGTATTTTGTTTCTCAACTTTACAAAACGGTCAGTCTTGCTGCTTGCTTCTACCCCAAAAATTCTTTTAAAAACAGCAACACGCAGGCAAGTTCGTCGGTGGATTCGCGTTGCGTGCCGTTGCCGGTATGGCCGCCGCCGTCGGGCGAGTAGAGCCAAGATTGCGGCGAGGTTTCGCGCAGTTTGGCGTAGAACTTGAGCGCGTGGGCGGGATGGACGCGATCGTCGCTGAGGCTGGTGGTAATGAGCGCTGGCGGATAATCGATGCCGTCTGAAAGATTGTGATACGGCGACAATTCGCCCAGCCAGCGTTTGCAGACTTCGTATTTCTGCGGATTGCCGTATTCGTCCGTCCAGCTTGAACCGGCGGACAGCAGCGGATAACGGATCATGTCGGTCAGCGGCACTTCGCACACCAGCGCGCCGATGCTTTGCGGTTCGCGCACGAAGGCGGCGGCGGTAATCAGGCCGCCGTTGCTGCCGCCCTGCAAGCCGATGTGTTTGGGCGAACTGATACCGCGTTCGGACAAATCGCGCACGACTGCCAACAAATCATCAACGCTTTTGTGTTTGCTGATTCCCTGCGCCGCCTGATGCCAGCGCGGGCCGAATTCGCCGCCGCCGCGTATGTTCGCCAACACGAAGGCGTTGCCCTCTTCCAGCCAATATTTGCCGACGCTGCCCAGATAATGCGGCAATTCGGGAATGCCGAAACCGCCGTAGGCATAAACCAAAGTCGGCGTGTCGGGCGTGGCGTTTTTGCCGACGTGGAAATAAGGAATGCGCTCGCCGTCGGCCGAAGTCGTCCAAAACTGCTGCACGTTGATGCCGTCTGAATCGAACTGCTGTGGCTGACGGCGCATGACGGTCAGTTCCATCACGTTTAAATCCAGCGCAAACAGCGTCAGCGGCGTAGTGAAATCGCTGGCGGCAAGGTAAACCACATCGCCGCCCCACGGTTGGTCGGTCATTTCCAACGCGCCCGAGGGCAGGCGCGGCAATTCGACTTCCTGCCATTTGCCGTCGGTAAAGCGCCATGCTTTCAGACGGCCTTGTACGTTTTCCAGCAAGCTCGCCACCACAAAACGCTTGGTCGTTTCCACGCTTTCCAATGCCTGCGTTTCATCAGGTGCAAACAAAAGCTGCGCCGCACCTAATTCGCCACGGTTTAATTTTACTGCCACCAATGCGCCGCTCGGATAGCTTTGGTTCGCGCGATTCCAGTCTTTGCGCAGCGTCAACAAAAGATGTCCGGCCAGATAGCCGACCACGTCGCAATCATTAGGCAGGTTTAACGGTTTCGCCTCACCTTCGGCCGACACCTGCAAATAGGTTTTGGTGTAAAAACCGTCCGACGCTTCAATCAAATCAATCGGCGAACCCTGCGGATCGAGATAGCGCCAAGCGTTCACCATCATGCCGTCTTCAGCAATTTGATACACCGGCAGGCTTTCCTCGAAACTTTTACCGCGCTCCACCAGCCACACTTCGCGCGGATAGCCCGATTCGGTCAACTGGCGTTCGTCCCAAGCCGGACACACCCACACGCTATTTTCATCGCGCCACGACACATGGTTTTTGCCTGCCGGAAAGTGAAAACCGCCTTCTACCAACTCCCCTGCTTCCAAATCCACTTCCAGCGTGTACGCCGTATCGCCGCCCGATTTGCTCAGTGTTAACAACGCGCGGTTGGGCTTTTCCACCAAGTGCGACACGCCGCCCAAATACACATCGTCGCCGAGCAATTCATCGAAATCCGCCACTGAAAACAGGATTTTCCACTCAGGATAGCCGGAACGGTACGTCGCCGCTGTACACACGCGGTACACACCCTTCGGATATTCCGCGTCCTGATGGAAATGGTACATCCGCGCGCGGTGTTCCTGACAAAACGGAATCTGCCGCGTGTCCTGCAACTGCGCCAAAATGCCGTCAGACAATTCGCGCGCCTTGTCGTTTTCTAAAAAACGGGCGCGCGTTTCGACATGGGCCGCGGCGGCAAACTCTTGCGTTTCGGGAGATTCGAGGTTTTCAAAATGGAGATAGGAATCGGGGTAAGATTTCATAAGAAAAGGCCGTCTGAAAGATTGGGAAACGGAATTATAACGGCAAAATCAAAAAAGGCCGTCTGAAACCTGCATTTCAGACGGCCTGAGACATTATTCAACTCAACGTCCGTATATTTTCCACAAACCTTCCTGCAAACCAAACGCAGGCTCGCCGTCTTGCGGCTGGGTGCGGACGTAGCCGCCGTCAGGCTGCATCAGCCAAGCCTGGGTATTGTCTTCCAAGGCCATTTCCAAACCTTCGCGGATCACGCGTTCTTTGAGTTCGGGCGTGGTAATCGGCGTGGCGACTTCAATGCGGCGGAAGAAGTTGCGACCCATCCAGTCGGCGCTGGAGATAAAGGTATCGTCTGCGCCGTTGTTATGGAAGCAATACACGCGCGAGTGTTCGAGTTGGCGGCCGATGATGGAGCGGACGCGGATGTTTTCGGACAAGCCTTTTACACCCGGGCGCAAGGTACACATACCGCGCACAATCAGGTCGATTTGTACGCCTGCCGCGCTGGCTTGATACAGCGCATCAATTACGCTCGGCTCGATGAGGGAATTCATCTTGGCGGTAATCCGCGCCGGTTTGCCGGCTTTGGCGTGGTCGGTTTCCTGCTTGATGCGGTCGATGACCATTTTGTGCAGGGTAAACGGGCTTTGATAGAGCTTGTTCAGACGGCCCGGCTTACCCAAACCTGTGATTTCCATAAACAGGGTGTTCACATCGGCAGTGATTTGTTCGTCGGCGGTGATGATGCCAAAGTCAGTGTAGATGCGCGATGTGCCTTGGTGGTAGTTGCCGGTACCGAGGTGGGCATAACGCTTGAGCACGCCGTCTTCACGGCGGATAACCAAAGCCATTTTGGCATGGACTTTGTAGCCGAATACGCCGTACACAACGTGTGCGCCTGCCTCTTCCAGCTGCTTCGCCCAGTTGACGTTGTTGGCTTCGTCAAAACGCGCCATCAGTTCGACCACGACGGTAACTTGCTTGCCCGCCAGTGCGGCCTTCATCAATGCGCGCACAAGCTCGGAATTGCTGCCGGTACGGTAGATGGTCATTTTGACGGCCAATACATCCGGATCGGCCGCAGCCTCGCGTATCATTTGGACAACCGGATCGAACGACTGATACGGGTGGTGCAGCAAAATCGGCGACTGTTTGACCAGTTTGAACACGGAGCCGTTTTTGCGCAAGGCTTTCAGACGGCCTGCATTGCGCGGCGGAAACTTCAAATCCGGCCTGTCCACCAAATCGGGAACGGCATTGAGGCGCACCAAATTGACCGGCCCTTTGACCTGATACAGCTCGGCAGAAGTCAGCTTGAACTGGGCAAGCAGGAAGTCGTGAATATGCGCCGGACAGGTGTCTGCTACTTCCAAGCGCACGCCGTCGCCGTATTCGCGGTCGTGCAACTCGTTTTGAATCGCGGCACGCAGGTTTTTCAAATCTTCTTCATCAACCGTCAAATCGCTGTCGCGCGTGAGGCGGAACTGATGGCAGTCTTTAACCTTCATGCCGGGGAAAAGTTTGCCGACATGGGCGTGCAAAATAGACGATAAGAACACAAAGCCTGCATCGCCGTCGCAAATTTCAGACGGCATGGGGACGACACGCGGCAAAATGCGCGGCGCCTGCACAATCGCCATGCCGGACGGACGGCCGAACGCATCCGTGCCTTCGAGTTCGACGGCAAAGTTGAGCGATTTGTTTAACGGGCGCGGGAACGGGTGCGAAGGATCGAGGCCGATGGGGGTGAGAATGGGCAAAAGCTCGTTGTCGAAATAGTTTTCAATCCATTTCTTTTGCGCGGCCGTCCAATTGCGGCGGCGGTAAAAATGGATGCCTGCACGGTCAAGTTCGGGCTGAAGCACATTATTAAACAAATCATATTGCTCGCGGATCAGCGCCTGCGCCTCTTTTGCCACCGCCTCAATGGTTTCGGCTGCGGTTTTGCCGTTGTCGAGCAGCTGATGCGGACGCAGTTTGTTTTCGCGTTTCAACCACGCCATGCGCACTTCAAAAAATTCGTCCAAATTGGAAGAAACAATGCACAAAAAACGCAAACGCTCCAACAAAGGAACATTCGCATCCTGCGCCTGAGCCAATACGCGGCGGTTAAACGCCAACAGGCTGAGTTCCCGGCAAAGAATTCGGTTTTGTTCGGGCATGGTTTCCTCCTGAAACATCGGTCATTAAGATGATCAAGTATAACGTTTTGCCGCCGTTCCGTCAGGTTTCAGACGGCCTTGGCAGAAAACCTTATCCCTATTTGAGGCAAGACAAAGGGTTATCCGTTTTTTTCTATGCCGAAACAGCGGTTTTTGCTATAATGCGCAGTTTAATGCAACCGCAATACCACTGCTAAAGGATAAGAAAATGGGCTTTTTGCAAGGCAAAAAAATTCTGATTACCGGCATGATCTCCGAGCGTTCCATCGCTTACGGCATCGCCAAAGCCTGCCGCGAACAAGGCGCGGAATTGGCATTTACTTATGTTGTCGACAAACTGGAAGAGCGCGTCCGTAAAATGGCGGCCGAACTCGGCTCCGAACTCGTGTTCCGCTGCGACGTTGCCAGCGACGACGAAATCAACCAAGTTTTCATTGACTTGGGCAAACACTGGGACGGCTTGGACGGCCTCGTTCACTCCATCGGTTTCGCCCCTAAAGAAGCTTTGAGCGGCGACTTCCTCGACAGCATCAGCCGCGAAGCGTTCAACACCGCTCACGAAATCTCCGCATACAGCCTGCCTGCGCTGGCCAAAGCCGCCCGTCCGATGATGCAGGGCCGCAACGCTGCCATCGTTGCCCTGAGCTACTTGGGCGCCGTTCGTGCTATTCCTAACTACAACGTTATGGGCATGGCCAAAGCCAGCCTCGAAGCCGGCATCCGCTTCACTGCCGCCTGTCTGGGTAAAGAAGGCATCCGCTGCAACGGCATCTCCGCAGGCCCGATCAAAACCCTGGCCGCTTCCGGCATCGCCGATCTCAGCAAACTCTTGGGCCACGTCGCTTCCCACAACCCATTGGGTCGCAACGTTACCACCGAAGAAGTCGGCAACACAGCCGCCTTCCTGCTGTCCGACCTTGCTTCCGGCATTACCGGCGAGATTACCTACGTTGACGGCGGTTACAGCATCAACGCGCTGAACGACGAAGAGAACTAAACGGTTTACACACCAAACGCACTTTCATCATGAAAGTGCGTTTTTTATGACCGTTACATTATGGCTTGAATAACTGCATAACCCAAAAGGCCGTCTGAAAGTCAAATACGGATACGAAACATTAACTTTACAGGCTTTCAATGATTATGTTTTCAACATTATTATATTATCATTCCACCTTAACCTAAAGATTCGATAGAGCATTGATTCTAAAGATAACATTCATATTATCTGATACTTAGCCACGGATAAAAGTGGTGCAAAAAAGTAACAAAAAAAATTCAGACGGCCTATTTTTCATACAGAAGGCATAGAAGCCGGACATTTTTAGCATAAAATACAAAATTTAACATTATTGAAATTTTCTTAACCGATAAAGCGTTAATATGCCTGCCGTTTTATTGAACTACATCTGATTTTGACTCAAACACATACAGGAGATTAATTATGTCAATCGCTTCAGAATTTAAAGAATTTATTATGCGTGGCAACGTGATCGACCTCGCAGTCGGTATGGTTGTCGGTACAGCATTCAGCGGCATCGTCAAATCATTGGTTGACGACGTAATCATGCCCCCTATCGGCCTGTTGATCGGCGGCGTTGATTTCTCCAACCTGTTCATTACGTTGAAAGACGGCGCACAAGCCGCTCCTGCAGAAGGTTACGCCAACTTGGCAGCCGCCCAAGCAGCCGGTGCCGTTACCCTGAATATCGGTCTGTTCATCAACACCGTGATCAGCTTCCTGATCATCGCCGCTGCCATCTTCTGCGTGGTTAAAGCCATCAACTCCGTGAAAAAAGCCGAAGCTCCTGCTGAAGAAGCACCGGCAGAGCCTAGCGAAGAAGTTCTGTTGTTGCGCGAAATCCGTGACTCTCTGAACAAAAAATAATCACAATACCCAAACATACACACAAGCCGAGGCCGTCTGAAACCATTTCAGACGGCCTTTTCTAACTCCATCGCTCTGACATAGTTAGCTGTTTAAGAAAAACTACAAGCAGCTATCCTTCATTTATTTATAGAAACCTTGCTTACGACCTCATTATTTTTACCCAATAGATAAAGGAAATTATCATTTACCTCTAATTTACCAAGATAAACGCCATAATCCATTTCATGAGCAGGACAGGTTTTAATCAAATGACAAATACTCTTGTCTTTATTTTCAATATTCCAAAACAAGTCAACTTTATCGATCTGATGTTCCACTTGAATGGAAAAAGTGGTGGATTGAATCTTTTTCTTTTTCCATACCCAACTATTTTCATAATGGTTTCTTTCTATTTCATTCACTACATCCCCAAGTAAGCAGAATGGAATAGAAAGCTTATGAAACACACGGTTTGCCCCTTCAACTAAAGCAGCCAAGAGCATCTTTTTCTTATCAACAGGATCTAAAGCTTCATAGGTACAAAAATCAAATGGAACCTGAACAGTATAGACACCAAGTAAGTTTATGATACAAGGATTGCAAACCTTATCCATGCATTCTATGATGATTTTCCAACAATCCTTAGTTGAAACAGGCTTGAAGAGTCGCTCCAACATAGATGTCATACACTTCGATTCATATACAAACGCTTTTCTATGGCATTTCCAATTTTGATGGTAGTCCTCTATCCTGGCCTCCTCGTATCTTAATGAAGCTGAGTCCATCAACTCCTCGATCCTTTGGTGATTTTCCACATAAGGTCTATCTAATTCAAAATATCTTAACTTCATATTCATACTTCCATGATCTTATTTTTTATACAGGACCAACCCTATGTAAAGGCTAAGCCTTTCAAGGTAGCAATGATTCTGAGCTCTAAATATCGAGAACTCCAACTTCTTGATGCTTCATACTTCTCACCCTCCTCAAAAGAAATTTCCTTTTCTTAACTATTTCCTATAGTCGTAGCACTTCTCCTGTAAAAAAGCCCGATGCGTTCAACATCGGGCTTTTAACTGGAAAACTAATCTTAGTCTTTGCGTGTTTCCACCAAAATCATTTCGACTGCTACGTCTTCCACTTCTACTTTAGGCACATCCGAACGGCGTGTTTTGGCAACCGGTTCGGGTTGCGGCTGCGCGGCAAAAGCGGCAACGGCTTGCGGATCGGTTTCAACGAAAATCAAATCGCCCAAACCTTCCGGCAAAACAGCGGCAACAGGCGCTTTTTCAGCTACGGCCTCAGTTTGCGTTGCCACAGTTTCAGTTGCTGTTTCAACCGGTTCTGCGACTTCTGCAACGGCAGTTTCATTCGGAGACAATACTGCGGAAATAGCTTCTTTGACGTTGCTGACCGCAGAAGCCAACAGGGCTTGCTCGGCATCGGCGCTTTCGGCTTTCGCGACGGCAGGTTCGTCTTCGCTTTCAATGGCAAATACGAATGGCTCTGCGCTGGCAACTTCAGGCTCGGATACCACAATCACCAGCGGCTCGGCATGATCATCTTCCTGCGGCAAAGGCACATTTTCAGCTTCAACCGTTTCGTTCAAACCCAAAACATGCGCCACGGCAAAGAGGACTTTGTCCGCGGTGTCGGTAATGTTCAGGTATTGCTCGATTTTTGCCGAAGACGGAATATTGCGTTTTTTGCTGTTTGAACGGCGGTCGTTGCGGTTGTTGCGCTGACGATTGTTGCGGTCGCGTCCTTGACGGCCGTTGTTTTTCACACCCTCTTCGCTGCGGGCGTTGTCGTCCGCTTCCGCTTGCGCCTGTTCGCTATCGGCTTGAACGTTTGCGTCTTCAACATGGCTTTCCGCATATTGGTTACGGTTGCGCTCGTTACGGCCGTTGTTGCGGCGGCGTTTATTGCCGTTTTGTTCCGCTTGGTTTTCAGACGGCATCTCAGCCAGTGCGGCCACTTCTTGAACGTTTACGTCTTCAACCGTTTCCTCAACACGGTTACGCTCGTTGTTGCGCTCATCGCGGCGGTTGTTGCGGTTGCGGCTGCGGCGGCTTTCTTTACGCTCGTCGTTGCGGCTTTCGTTTGATTTGCTTTCTTCAAACTTACTGTCGGCGGCTTCGGCACCTACTTCGCGCACTTCGACTTTGCTGCCGTCGTTTTTGTTGTTGCGGCGTGGATTTTGACGGCGGCTGTTTGAACGGCGGTTGCTGTTTTGACTGCGGTTGGTTGTAGTGCGTTTTTCGGCAGGCTCTTGAGCAACTGCAGCAGGTGCAGGCTCGCCGCCGAAAATGCGTTTCAACCAAGCTTTGAAGCTGTCCCACCAAGAGGCTTTTTTCTCAGGGGCGACAGTCGGTGCAGGCTGGGTATGGCGTACACCTTTGACGGCAGGCTCAGGACGGGCCGCTTTGGCTTTTTCGCTGCCGAAAGGTTTGGCGGATTCGTCTTCTTCCGGCTCGGCAACGCGTTTGTAGCTCGGTTCGCCGTCTTCTTCTACGTCATCGATGCGGATGCGGTTGATTTCGTAGTGCGGATTTTCCAAGTGGATATTCGGAATCAGGACGACATTTACATCCAAACGCTCTTCCATCGCAAACAGCTCGGCGCGTTTTTCGTTCAACAGGAAGGTGGCAACATCGACAGGCACTTGTGCGCGTACTTCGCCGGTGTTGTCTTTCATTGCTTCTTCTTGAATGATGCGCAAAACGTGCAGGGCGGTGGATTCGATACCGCGGATGACGCCGGTACCGGCACAGCGCGGACAAGCAACATGGCTGCTTTCGCCCAAAGCCGGTTTCAAACGTTGACGGCTCAATTCCAAAAGGCCGAAACGCGAAAGTTTGCCCATTTGCACACGGGCGCGGTCTTTTTTGAGCGCGTCGCGCAGGACGTTTTCAACATCGCGTTGGTGTTTCGGATTTTCCATATCGATGAAGTCGATCACGACCAAACCGCCCAAGTCGCGCAGGCGCATTTGGCGGGCGACCTCTTCGGCAGCTTCCATATTGGTTTTGAACGCGGTGTCTTCAATATCCGAGCCGCGTGTGGCGCGCGCAGAGTTGACGTCGATGGAAACCAGGGCTTCGGTGTGGTCGATCACAATCGCGCCGCCTGACGGCAGGCTGACGCTGCGTGAGAACGCGCTTTCGATTTGGTGTTCGATTTGGAAACGGGAGAACAGCGGCGTGTGGTCTTGATAGAGTTTCAGACGGCCTACATTGCTCGGCATGACGTAGCTCATGAACTCGGCAACTTGGTCGTAAACTTCTTGATTGTCCACCAAAATCTCGCCGATGTCGGGACGGAAATAGTCGCGAATCGCACGAATCAGCAGCGAGCTTTCCATAAAGAGCAGGTAAGGGTCATGATGCGCTTTGCCTGCTTCTTCAATGGCTTGCCAGAGCTGTTTGAGGTAGTTCAAGTCCCATTCCAACTCTTCCGCGCTGCGGCCGATGCCGGCGGTGCGGGCGATGATGCTCATGCCGTTTGGAATGTCGAGTTCGGCCATGGCGGCTTTCAACTCTTGACGCTCTTCGCCTTCGATACGGCGGGATACGCCGCCGCCGCGCGGATTGTTGGGCATCAATACCAAATAGCGGCCGGCCAGGCTGATGAAGGTGGTCAGTGCCGCGCCTTTGTTGCCGCGCTCGTCTTTTTCGACTTGGACGATAACTTCCATGCCCTCTTTGAGCACGTCCTGAATACGCGCCCTGCCGCCTTCGTAGTCGCGAAAATATGAGCGCGACACTTCCTTAAACGGCAAAAAGCCGTGGCGGTCGGTTCCGTAATCGACGAAACACGCTTCCAGCGACGGCTCGATGCGGGTAATGATACCTTTGTAGATATTGCCTTTACGCTGTTCTTTGCCCAGCGTTTCGATGTCCAAGTCCAAAAGGTTTTGGCCATCGACAATGGCAACGCGCAGCTCTTCGGCCTGCGTTGCGTTGAATAACATTCTTTTCATAGTCACCTCGTGAACAGCGGCCGTTTGATTTGTGAATATCTTTTTCAGACGGCCTGTCTGTCCGGTTGGCACTCTGCAAAGGCAAGATGGGGGAACCCCCGTGTAACCAGTTTTTGATTTGAAATCCGCAAGGTTGCATGCTTGAACTCAAGCCATGTGCGGACGGATTCGGATAAAGAAGGAAATAAAGAACAATGCGGCGGAAAGGTTGATGGTTCCGCTGCCGTCCGAATGCTGATGTTTCGGACAAAATAAGGCAGCCTACATCTTCTTATTATCGTAGCGCCGGTAATTTCGGACGGTGCTGCGCGGACTGCGTCTTACGCCCGGCCGGACGGCAGGTTCAATTCAAACTTAATTACGGGATTGCGTTTGCCGGCTTTGAACAAACACAAGGAAATGCTTTGCGGAGTGCGTTTTTAATATAAAATCTCGTTTTAACAATAAATCCGTTTCAGACGGCCTGCGACGGCAGGTTCGAGTCCCGAAACGGACGTTTGGGATTATAGAGAAAATGCACGCAATACGCAAAGATTCAGTCAGCCTGATTGCCGTTGCCGAACACGAGGAAGGCCAACGCCTTGATAACTATCTGATAAAAATCCTCAAAGGCGTCCCGAAAAGCCATATCCACCGCATCATCCGCGCCGGCGAAGTGCGGCTGAACAAAAAACGCTGCAAACCCGACAACCGCATTCAGGCAGGCGATACCGTCCGCATTCCGCCGATACGCACCGCCGAAAAACAAAGGCCGTCTGAAAGCCAGGCCGCGCCGGCACGCGAATTTGACATCGTTTACGAAGACGATGCGCTTTTGGTCATCAACAAACCGTCCGGCGTTGCCGTCCACGGCGGCAGCGGCGTGAGCTTCGGCGTCATCGAACAAATCCGCCGCGCCCGTCCCGAAGCGCGTTATCTCGAACTCGTCCACCGCCTCGACAAAGACACCAGCGGCCTTTTGATGATAGCCAAAAAACGCAGCGCCTTGGTGAAACTGCACGAAGCCATCCGCAACGACCATCCGAAAAAAATCTATCTCGCGCTGTGTGTCGGCAGGCTGCCGAACGACCGCTTCCACGTCAAGCTCCCCCTGTTCAAATACACCGGCGCACAAGGCGAAAAAATGGTGCGCGTCAGCGAAGACGGCCAATCCGCCCACACCATCTTCCGCGTGTTAAACCGTTTTTCAGACTGCCTTTTGCACCAAGTCGGCCTGTCCGACCTAACCTTTGTCGAAGCCACCCTGAAAACCGGCCGCACCCACCAAATCCGCGTCCACCTGCAATCGCAAGACTGCCCCATTGCCGGCGACGAACGCTACGGCGACTATCAAGCCAACAAACGCCTGCAGAAACTCGGTTTGAAAAGAATGTTCCTGCACGCTTCCGAGCTGCACCTCGCCCATCCGCTGACCGGCGAAAAACTGATTCTGAAAGCCCCCCTGCCACAAGAATTGGCGCAATTCGTTTTAATGTTGGAAAATCAGGAAAAGGCCGTCTGAAAGGAAACCCATGAAACCCAAACTCATTATTTTCGACTGGGACGGCACGCTTGCCGACACCACCAACCCCATCATCCACACCTTCCAGCAAAGCTTTGCCGATTGCGGCCTGCCCGTTCCCGAAGCCGACCAAATCCGCCCGCTCATCGGATACAGCCTCTCCGGCATCATCCGCCGCCTTGCCCACAACGTCAGCGAACACGTTCAGGAAACCCTGATTGAGACCTATGCCGCGCACTACCTCAATCCCAACAACCGCAACATGACCCTGTTCCCCGAAGCCCTGCCCTGCCTGCAACGCTTGAAGCAACAAGGCTATTGGCTTGCCGTAGCGACCGGCAAAGGCCGCAGCGGACTGGATAGGTCCATCGAGCAAACCGGCACCCAAGCCTTCTGGCTGGAAACCGCCTGCGCTAGCGAATATCCGTCCAAACCTGCGCCCGATATGGTACTCGCCCTCTGCGACCGACTGGGTGTTGAACCGGAAGAGGCCGTCGTCGTCGGCGACACCACCCACGACCTAGAAATGGCCGCCAATGCCAAAATCCGCGCCATCGCCGTTACCACAGGCGCGCACACCGCCCAACAACTTTCCGCCCTGCCCCATGTCGCCATGCTCAACAGCTTGGCCGAATTGCCTGATGTATTGGAAACCTTATAAAAAGCTATGCAACATCTATATTAAAGGCCGTCTGAAACCTATTTTCAGACGGCCTTGAATTTGTTTTATCGATCCGAACGCACCCTGACAAATGTTGCAAATTTCGGCGTTCCTTTTTGCGTAAAACCACGATAACGGTAAGTAATCAGCGCACCGATTTTCGGCGGATGATCGCGGTCCTTATCCTTAAAACCGCTACCGATACGAAACTCGCCATATCGGTTTTTACACCCGACCGCACCCAAACGCCCGACATTGCGCCCTTTGCCCTCATAATGACGCGTTACCGTACATTCATCATCATATTCACTTTTCAGCTTCAACAGCTGCCCATTTCTACCGCTTGCATAACGGGCTTCAGGTTGACGCAGCATCACCCCTTCCCCACCCAGCGCTTCAACTTGTTTCAAAAAATCCAAAGCATGCTGTTTGTCGCGCACCTTGATTTGCGGAATAACCGTAAACCGTGCCGACGGGTGTGATTTCAGCCATTTCGAAGCCGTTTCCAGCCGCTGATACAGATTACCCTGCGCCTGTGGCACATCAAAAACATGCAAACGGATACCGTCCCAATTTCCCGAGGCAGAACGCACCGTCGCGGAAATTTGCTCAAACCGCCCTCGTCCGCTGTATAACTCGCCATCCATCGGAAACGGCGGAAAACCTGCTGTAAAACCTTTGGGTGGTGTAAACGCATAGCCCTGACGACTGACCAGCTGCCTGCCGTCCCAATACGCGCGTACGCCATCCAACTTTTCACTCATGGCCCAACCGGCAATATCTTGATTTTTATATTCCTGCGCCAACAACAAATCTGCACCAAACGCCGCTGAGATGAAAGAAGCCGCAAAAATCGGTATCATGGTTCGCATTACATTATTCATAAGACACTTTTCCATATTTGCTTTTGTTATTATATATGCATAATAACAAAGGCCGTCTGAAACGTAAACAACATTAAATAAGCATTTCCCAGGAACACCCATGGCACTCCAATTTGAAATCAACGCCGTTACCCCCTTCCGTCAAAACTGCACGCTGATTTGGGATGACGAAACCAAAGAAGCCGTTTTGACCGATGTCGGCGGCGACGTACCCTATTTATTGCAACAAGTCCAAAACAAAGGCCTCAAGCTGACCGCCATTTGGCTGACCCACGGCCATCTTGACCACGCAGGCGGCGTGGTTGAACTTTTGAAAACCTGCGACGTACCCGTTCTCGGCCCGCACAAAGACGACGAATTCCTGCTCCAAGCCCTTCCGCAAACAACGGCGCAATACGGTTTCCCCGTCTCTCCGTCATTCACGCCGACACGCTGGCTGGAAGAAGGGGAAACGCTCAAGGTCGGCAACCACAGTTTCCAAGTCCTCCACATTCCCGGCCACACCCCCGGCCAAGTCGTTTTTTACAACGCCGAAAACGGACTTTTAGTCGCAGGCGATGTTTTGTTTTATGAGACCGTTGGTCGCACAGATTTTCCGCGCGGCAATCATGATGACCTCATAAACAATATCCGCGCTAAACTATTAACCCTGCCCGAAACCACGCAAGTTATAGCCGGACACGGCCGTATGACCAGTATCGGGCATGAGAAAAGGTACAATCCGTTTCTGGTTCGTTAATATGAATGTTGTATAAAGCCAACATTCTGGCATACACAAATTATGCGTATAAAGGAAAACTGGCATACAATTTGCAGGGATAACACCCGAAAGATTAAGTACCTAATCTCCGGCAAATGCCAAAAAGAACTAAAGCACAAAGATAACAAGGTATTACGCAATACAACCTGATTTATCGAAAACCGGACATCTCTAAACCCCAAGCCTGACTCGAAGTGAAATTGTTACAAAGTGACAATAAATGTCAGTCAGGCCGTCTGAACGGTTTTGCCGATTCAGGCGGATACAACGGAGATGAGGCGCAATGCCCTACCGGAATGTGCCGATGTTCTGTTTGTCAAACCGTCGGGTACATCTTTAAGAAGCACAACATTATTTGGGTAAACCGGCAAACTCGCTGCCGGCACTAACAGGCCGTCTGAAAAGTTCGGCTGGTAAAATCAATAAAAGGATTATCAAATGAAAAAAATCGCAAAAGTGGGCTTTGCCCTGCTGGCTACCGGCCTGCTGGCCGCCTGTGCTACTAAGAGTAAAATCACTCCTGAAGGCACTACCGACGAGCCTCGCTTCCCTAAACCTTACTCCCTGACCTTCAACAATGACCGCGGTACATTCCCGACTTTTGACGAGTTGGATCAAATGCGTCCTGGTCTGACCAAAGACGACATCTACAAAATCCTCGGCCGTCCTCACTACGACGAAGGCATGGTTGGCGTGCGTGAATGGGACTACCTGTTCCACTTCTACACCCCGGGCGTAGGCGTTGACCCTGAAAACACTTCCGGCGTTGAAGGCATCACTACTTGCCAATACAAAGTGATCTTCGACAAAGACAAATTTGCACGCAGCTTCTTCTGGAATCCAGTATTCCCTAAAGATGCCGTATGTCCTCCTCCAGCACCTAAACAAGAGCCTCAAGTGATCATCCGCGAGATCATTAAAGAAGCTCCTAAACGCATCCGTCAATAAGGACAAATTTGAAACGGATCCTATTGGGTATAGCCTTGGCAGTAGGTCTGAATTCTTTGGCCGCTGCCGATGCTGTCAGCGACTATATCCAACGCAAAAAAGTCGTGGTCAATACAGCTAAGGCAGAGCTTTGCTTTGCCGATGACGGTCAGTGCCATCCGGTACTGATTGGCAAGACCACGCCGAAAGGCAAATTCAATATGACGCCGATGATGACCAGCAAACCGGGTTACGGTGGCGAGGTTATCGGCTTCAAAGAAGAAAATGACTTTCTGTTTGCGTTACACCGGGTATGGACGCTCAAGCCGCAGGAAAGGCGCATGGAACGCATCGCTTCTCCTAATGTGGCCGACCGCATCATAACCAATGGTTGTATCAACGTACAAAATAATGTGTACGAAAAACTGCGTCAGTATTTCATTTTGGAAATCATCTGATGTAAGTCAGTCAAACAAAGGCCGTCTGAAACTTTTCAGACGGCCTTTCTTCTCAAACGAAAATTCAACGGCATTTGCTTGCTCCGTCAGTACCAAACGAAGAATATTTGACCGCTTCATCCTCAATTCATCCTCAAGCCATATCACTTTTTACCATATCCAAAGAACCAACGGTTATTTATACCGTTTTCCGCCCAATGCTAGAATCGCGCGTTTATATATCGGCCCGCCGAGAAATCAAATAAATAATATAGCGGCAGAAATAGCTTTTATTCCCTGCCCCTTACACACACAAACATCATGACCGATTCTTCTGCCAAATTACCCAATTTGTGGCTGCTGATTGCCGCTGCTGCCTCCATCCTGCTGATTACCATCGGCATGAGGATGACTTTAGGGCTTTTTGTCCTGCCCGTTGTCAACTCGACCGAATTGAGCATGACCCAGTTCAGCCTGATTATTGCCGTTTTCCAATTGATGTGGGGCATATCGCAACCCTTGTCCGGCGCGTTGGCCGACCGTTTCGGCGCGTTTAAGGTTTTAGCCGGCGGTACGGTTCTGTTGATTGCCGCCTGTCTGATGGTGCCGCAAATGCCGACTTATTGGGGGCTGATGCTGGGTATCGGTTTATTGTTGGCATTCGGTACGGGTTCGGGCGGATTTTCCATCATTATGGGACAGGTCGCCGCCAAAACGCCGCCTCATCGGCGCGGCTTGGCTTCCGGCCTGGTCAATGCAGGCGGGTCCGCAGGGCAATTTTTGTTCGCGCCGCTGGTTCAAGGTTTAATTGCCCTGCCCCATGTCGGCTGGATGGGGACATTTTATGTTTGGGCAGTCATTGCCATCTTGATTTTGCCGATTTCTTGGTGGTTGGCCGGCGGCAAACATGCTGCTCATACCGTCCATACCGACGATGACGGCCAAACCCTGAAGCAGGCCGTCTGCAAGGCTTTCGCCAACCGCAGCTATATCTTGCTGCATTTAGGTTTCTTTACCTGCGGTTTCCACATCGCCTTTTTGGTTACCCACCTGCCGACCGAAATTTCACTTTGCGGCCTCCCCGCTAGGTCGCTTCAACCTCCATTGCCATTATTGGTTTGGCAAACATTGCCGGCTGTATTTTTTCAGGCTGGTGTACCGGCAGATTTTTGGGCAAATACGTCCTCTTCGGTTTATATGCTTCGCGTGTCGCCATGATATTGATTTATCTGGCCGCACCTAAAACCGATTTGAACTTCTATCTTTTCGCCGCCGGACTCGGTTTCACTTGGTTGGCAACCGTCGCCCCCACCGCCGCCATTACCGGCAAACTTTTCGGCACGCGCTACTTGGCCACCCTCTTCGGGTTGACCATGTTAAGCCACCAAATCGGCGGCTTTTTGGGTTCGTACATCGGCGGCATCGTCATCACGCGCTTCAACGATTACGGCTGGATGTGGTACGCCGACGCAGTCTTGGCAGGCACGGCCGCTCTGTTGAATTTACTGATTCATGAACGGAAAGCGGCTGCCGCCTGACGCGGAACCTTGGCATTTCAAGGCCGTCTGAAACGTTTCAGACGGCCTTTGCCTTATTCCATTTTTTGTGTTTTATCCACAATCGATATTCCTATCCATTATTTAACACTCCCTTACAAACCCGTTAAAATACTGCCTTTATTATGCTGATTGTCTGACTCTGATGAACTGGTCTTATCTGATCGATGCCATCCCCAAATTCGTCGATGCGGCAAAGCTGACGCTGGAATTGTCGGTATATGGCGTCGTTTTGTCGTTGCTGTTCGGCCTGCCCGTTGCCGTGGTTAAATCCGCCCCTTCTACGCATTGGCACGCGCCTATATCGAGCTGTCGCGCAATACGCCCCTGCTGATCCAATTGTTTTTCCTGTATTACGGCCTGCCGAAAATGGGCATTAAATGGGACGGTTTCACCTGCGGCGTAATCGCACTGGTTTTCTTGGGCGCAAGCTACATGGCGGAAGCCATCCGCGCCGGTATTCTGGCCGTCCCCAAAGGGCAGATCGAAGCGGGCAAGGCCATCGGTTTGAGCCGCTTTCAAGTGTTCCGCTATGTCGAATTGCCTCAGGCATGGGCGGTCGCCGTTCCCGCCATCGGCGCAAACGTATTGTTTTTGATGAAAGAAACATCTATCGTCAGCGCGGTCGGCATTGCGGAATTGCTGTTCGTTACCAAAGACATCATCGGCATGGACTACAAAACCAACGAAGCCTTGTTCCTGCTGTTTGCCAGCTACCTGATCATCCTTCTGCCTGTTTCGCTTCTGGCGCGCTGGGCCGAAAACCGCGTACGGAGTGCAAAATATGGTGTTTGACTGGCTGTTTGAAGGACAAAACGCGGCACGCTTGGGCGAAGGCTTGTTGCTGACGGCGCAGATTTCCCTGGCCTCCGTTGCCGCTTCCTGCGTATTGGGTACGCTGTTCGGCTTGGTTTTGCGTTCGCGCAACCGGCTCATCCGCTTTATCGGACGGTTTTATCTCGAAACCATCCGAATCGTGCCGATTTTGGTGTGGCTGTTCGGCCTGTATTTCGGCCTATCCGTCTGGACAGGCATCCACATCGACGGATTTTGGGTCTGCGTCTGGGTATTTACCATGTGGGGCATCGCTGAAATGGGCGATTTGGTCCGCGGCGCATTGGAATCGATTGAAAAACACCAGGTCGAATCAGGCCTGGCACTCGGTTTGAGCCGCGGGCAGGTATTCCGCTACATCGAGCTGCCGCAAAGCATCCGCCGCGTATTGCCCGGCGCCGTCAATCTGTTTACGCGCATGATCAAAACCAGCTCGCTCGCCTCCCTTATCGGCGTCATCGAAGTCGTCAAAGTCGGCCAGCAAATCATCGAAAACTCGCTGCTGACGCAACCCAATGCTTCATTTTGGGTTTACGGCCTGATTTTTATGCTGTATTTCTTCTGTTGCTGGCCGCTGTCGCTGCTGGCGGCAAAACTTGAACAAAAATGGGAACACTGACATGGCTTTACTGAGCATCCGCAACCTGCACAAACAATACGGCAACGTAACCGCCATTCAATCCTTAGACTTGGACTTGGAAAAAGGCGAAGTCATCGTACTGCTGGGCCCATCCGGCTGCGGCAAATCCACCCTCCTGCGCTGCGTCAACGGTTTGGAGCCGCACCAAGGCGGCAGCATCGTGATGGATGGGGTCGGCGAATTCGGCAAAGACGTTTCCTGGCAAACCGCCCGGCAAAAAGTCGGCATGGTTTTTCAAAGCTATGAACTGTTTGCCCACATGACCGTCATCGAAAACATCCTCTTAGGCCCGGTGAAAGTACAAAACCGCAACCGTTCCGAAGCAGAGGCACAAGCCGACAAACTGTTGGAACGCGTCGGCCTGCTCGACCGCAAAAACGCCTATCCGCGCGAACTCTCCGGCGGACAGAAACAACGCATCGCCATTGTCCGCGCCCTGTGCCTGAATCCGGAAGTCATCCTGCTGGACGAAATCACCGCCGCACTCAACCCCGAAATGGTGCGCGAAGTCTTGGAAGTGGTTTTAGAACTCGCCCATGAAGGCATGAGCATGCTCATCGTAACCCATGAAATGGGGTTTGCCCGCAAAGTTGCCGACCGCATCGTCTTCATGGACAAAGGCGGCATCGTCGAATCGACCGACCCCGAGACCTTCTTCTCCGCCCCCAAAAGCGAACGCGCCCGCCAATTCTTGGCAGGCATGGACTACTGATTTTATTTTCAGGCCGTCCGAACCCTTTTTCAGACGGCCTCCACTTTCAACCAAACATTTGAAAAGGAAACACTCATGCAATTGAATGCCAAATTTAAAGCCCTCCTCGCCTCCGCCGCCATCGCCGTCGGCCTGACTGCTTGCGGAGGCGGCTCCGGCGATGCCCAATCTTCACAAAGCAGCGGCGCGGCAACCGTTGCCGCCATCAAAGAAAAAGGCGTCATCCGTATCGGCGTATTCGGCGACAAACCTCCGTTCGGCTATGTTGACGCCAACGGCAAAAACCAAGGCTTTGACGTTGAAATCGCCAAAGACCTGGCCAAAGACCTGCTCGGCAGCCCCGACAAAGTCGAATTCGTCCTGACCGAGGCCGCAAACCGCGTCGAGTACGTCCGTTCCGGCAAAGTCGACCTCATCCTCGCCAACTTCACCAAAACACCCGAACGCGCCGAAGCCGTCGATTTTGCCGATCCTTACATGAAAGTGGCCTTGGGCGTGGTTTCCCCCAAAGACAAACCGATTACCGACGTTGCGCAATTGAAAGACCAAACCCTGCTGGTCAACAAAGGCACCACCGCCGACGCCTTCTTCACCAAAAGCCATCCTGAAGTCAAACTGCTGAAATTCGACCAAAATACCGAAACTTTCGACGCACTGAAAGACGGCCGCGGCGTAGCACTCGCCCACGACAACGCCCTGCTGTGGGCATGGGCAAAAGAAAACCCGAATTTTGAAGTCGCCATCGGCAACCTCGGCCCTGCCGAATTCATCGCCCCGGCTGTTCAAAAAGGCAACACCGACCTCCTGAACTGGGTCAACGGCGAAATCGCTGCCATGAAAAAAGACGGCCGTCTGAAAGCCGCCTATGAAAAAACCCTCTTGCCCGTGTATGGCGAGAAAGTCAAACCGGAAGAATTGTTGGCGGAATAAACCGACTATTTTCTCGGCAAAAAGTCACTTTGCCGTATTTCAGCCATCCGATTTGTGATTAATTTAAACAAATATCATATCCAACGACAGGCCGTCTGAACGTGTTCTCGATACCTTCAGACGGCCTGTTGTTTAAAAACGAATAACATGATAACCTTTTAATAACGGATGAAATAATTCGTCCGATATTTCTACAAAGCAAAAAGGAAACTATGATGAACCGTCGTCAATTTATCGGCAGCGCAGCCGCCGTCTCCCTCACCGCAGCCGCCTCATTCGCCCGTGCACACGACCACGCAGGCCATGCACACCATGCCGGTCACGCACATTCTGCACCGCGCGCCTACGAAGCTGCGCGCAAAGCGGCCGCACATTGCGTTGAAGCCGGCCAAATCTGCCTGGCGCACTGCATCTCCCTGTTGAGCGAAGGCGATACCTCCATGAAAGACTGCGCAACCGGCGTCAATCAAATGCTGGCTCTGTGCGGCACCTTGCAAAACCTCGCCGCCCAAAATTCACGCCTGACCCCGTCTTTGGCGAAAGTGTGCATCGAAGCCTGCAAACAATGTTCCGCCGCCTGCAAAGAACACGCCGGCCACCACGCCGAGTGCAAAGCCTGCTACGAATCTTGCTTGGCCTGCATTAAAGAATGCGAAAAAATTGCCGCTTAATCACTATTGAAAAAAGGCCGTCTGAAATTCAGACGGCCTTTTGTTTATGGTTTCGTTCACATTATTCAACTGCAAGCTCTTGCTCATCCAACAGTTTTTTCTTCACAACCGCAGGATTGCCCGCGGCCACGCAATAAGGCGGCACATCTTTGGTAACCACCGAACCTGCGCCGATTACCGCGCCCTTGCCGATGGTAACGCCGCCCATGATAATCGCACGCCGGCCGATCCAAACATCGTCTTCAATCACAATCGGACGGATGTCCGTATAGCCTTCAAAGCGGCGGGTTTCAGGGTTGAATTTGTGGTTGGTCGAATAAAACAGGCATTCCGGTCCCATCATCACATTCTTGCCGAGGGTCAGGCCGTGGCAGATTTCGCAATTGACGCCGATACCCGAATTGTCGCCGATTACCGTATCCGGAAAAACATATCCGCCTTTTTCGATATTGACGTTTTTGCCGATGTTTGGGGAAATGCACGCAGCCAAAGCGGCGCGGAATTTTTGCGCAATCCGGCCGAAGGGTTTGCAATAAGACGGAGGCAACATTCCTCCCCAGACACGCAAAATACGCGTCAATATCCTTTTTTGCATGGATTCCGTCTCCTGTTCGTAAAAGCGTAAATATTAATCAGACTATTATTTTTCTTAAAGTTTCACATCTAGAAGAGGTTTTACATCCTCTTTTCAGTTGAATTACAGCCCGATTACACAATATTTGGTTTGAAACTCTATTCTAAACTGTTCTCGCCTGTTGCGAAACTGCCCGCTACGCAAAATATCCGCTTGACGAAACAGCCAAAAATAGCGAAAATCCCACGCTTAACTGAAGTACAGGCAAAACCCCTGTGCCCGCTTAATCGAAAGGAAATCAAATGAAACAAGGTATTCACCCGAACTACCACGAAATCAACGTTACCTGCTCTTGCGGCAACAAATTCGTAACCAAATCCGCAATGGAAAAAGACAGCTTCAACGTTGAGGTTTGCTCTCTGTGCCACCCTTTCTACACCGGTACTCAAAAAATCGTCGACACTACCGGTCGCGTGGACAAATTCAACAACAAATTCGGCAACCTGTTCAAACGCTAATTGCCGCTTTGTCAAAAAGACTGCTTCGTGCAGTCTTTTTTGCATTCAGGCCGTCTGAAACCTTTCTTTCAGACGGCTTCGCCATATCGGATAAACATCCTTTCAAATACCCGAAAAACCAGCGGTAAACATGATTTTTACAAAGCTCTCCGTTCCGGCATATCGCGCAAACCCGTCAAACCCTGTACCATTGCCATTCAAACCAACCGTTTTTTGACCTTCCATGCTGACTTACACACCGCCCGATCCGCGCCGCCCCCAAAAAACCCATGAAAAACCGTGGCTTCTGCTGCTGATGGCCTTTGCCTGGCTGTGGCCGGGCGTGTTCTCGCATGACTTGTGGAACCCTGCCGAACCCTCCCTCTTTACCGCCTCCGAGTCCATGAAAAACGGCGGCAGCCTGTTGGTTGCACAAATCTTCGGCCAACCCGACTTCACCATCTCCCCTGCTTTTTTGTGGGTGGCAACCGCATTCCAAACCCTGTTTTCGCCTTGGGCGGCCGATGCCTATGATGCCGCACGTTTTGCCGGCGTGGTATTCACCGCCGTCGGACTGACCGCCTGCGGTTTTGCCGGTTTCAACTTTCTCGGCAGACACCACGGCCGCAGCGTTGTCTTAATCCTTATCGGCAGCATCGGTTTGCTGCCCATCGCCCACTTCCTCAATCCCATGTCGGCCGCTTTTGCCGCATTTGGATTGATTTTGTGCGGCTTCTCACTGGCACGCCGCCGCGTCATTATTGCCATTTTGCTGTTGTGCGGCGGCTGGGTTTTACTCTCCCTTTCCTCAGGCTATCTGCTGACCGCGGCCATGATGTTTTTGGCACTTTCCCTGTCGTTCCATTCCACTTGGCAAAGCAAACGCTATTTGCTGACTCTGATTGGCGCCATCGTCGTTTCCCTGCCCCTGCTGATTCTGTATCCGCTGGTTTTATCCAGAACCCATCCCGAATGGTTTGATATTTGGTTCAACCATTATTCCTTAGGCGTATTCGGCGGTTTCCATCATATTCAGACGGCCTTCAATCTGCCTTATTATCTGAAAAACCTGCTGTGGTTTGCCCTGCCTGCTTGGCCGCTGGCGGCATGGACGCTCAGCCGCACGCGTATCCACGATAAAAACTGGGGCATTCTGAGCCTGTCGTGGCTGGTTATCATGACAGCCCTGCTCGCCATCAACCCGCAACGCCTGCAAGACAACCTCGTTTGGCTGCTGCCGCCACTCGCCCTGCTCGGCGCGGCACAACTGGACGGCCTGCGCCGCGGCGCGGCGGCATTTATCAACTGGTTCGGCATCATGGCATTCGGTTTGATTGCCGTATTCCTGTGGCTGGGCTTCTTCGCCATGAACTACGGCTGGCCTGCCAAACTGGCCGAACGCGCCGCCTATTTCAGCCCTTATTACATCCCCGACATCGACCCGATTCCAATGGCCGTCGCCCTGCTGTTTACCCCTTTGTGGCTCTGGGCGATTACGCGTAAAAACATCCGTGGCCGCCAAGCCGTCACCAACTGGGCGGCCGGCGTTACCTTGGCCTGGGCCTTGCTGATGACCCTGTTTTTACCGTGGCTCAACGCCGCCAAAAGCCATGCGCCGGTGGTACACCAAATGGAAGCCGCGCTTTCTTCCGAATTGAAACAGCAGCTTTCAGACGGCCTCGAATGTATCAACATCGACGGCCAAGACCAACGCACACGCATCGCGTGGACTCAATACAGTCATATCAAAACCACGACCGACAACCCGTCCTGCCGCTACCGCCTCATCCGCCAAGCCGCCAACATCGGCGCACCTTCGGGCTGGCAAACCTTGTGGCAAGGCGCAAGACCGCGCAACAAAGCCGAGACTTTCTTATTACTGGAAAAAACTGCGGCGCAGTAAATCACACCAGCCTCAAAACCGGAAATTCTCCGTTCAACAAAGGCCGTCTGAAAGAACTTTTATCCTTTCAGACGGCCTTTGACTTACTTTAACACCGCTTCCCGTACAATGGCCCTTTTCCCTTATCTGCCTAAAAACATGAAACCCAACCGCCTTTTGCCCCTCGTCCTCTTATTGACAGCCCTCTCCGCCCATGCCAAAGATTTCATCATCTACGACCGCATGGACTACGTCGGCAAACCCGACCTTACCGCCGACAAACTCTCCAAAGTGTTTTTGGTTTACGAAAGCGAGCTGGTCAAACCCGATCCGACAGGCAAACGCAAACACGGCGTACTCAACGAAGCGCGTATCCGCGAATTGGCCAAACAATCGCGCCGCGAAGGCTACCGCACCATTTCCACCGACATCGAAAGCTGGTTTGCCGAAAAAGACGGCCAGCTGCTGACCCCCGACGAATTGAGAACCGACTTCGCGCGGATGTACCAAATCTTCAGAGAAGAAAACCCGCGCGCCTTCATCAGCAACTACGGCATGCCTTCCGAACACCTGCACGGCATCCGCCACTACCGCCCCAACGTTGACAACGAAGCCATCTTGGCCAAATGGCGGCAAGTCAGCAAACGCCGTGCACCCACCGCCGCCATCAGCGACTATGCCAATCCTGTGTTCTACATCACTTCCCCCGATTTGGTGCAATGGGAAAAAGACGTAAAAACCGCCGTTGACGACATCCATCAACGCTTTCCCAACAAAAAAATCATCGGCTACATCTGGCCGCAATATTATTCGGCCACCAACAGCCCTTATTTCAAGCAGTTCATCGACCCCGTCCGCTGGCGCAAAATGCTTGAAATCAGCAAAAAATACACCGACGGCGTGATTATTTGGTCGGACAAGCGCGATGAAAACAACCAAATCGTGCGCTGGAACGATCCGCGCATCCAAGCCACGATGAAAGCTACCCAAGCCTTCATCCATGCCAATGCCAAAGAAATCAAGGTAGAAGGTTTGCAGAAATATTAAAAACAAGGCGGGCATATTTACCCGCCTCTTTATTTACCTACACAACTGTCTGTATGTTTGACACAACATACAACAAACGACCGTAGCACCAACGCTTCTGCGTTCTTTCACACGTTTTTACCCGTTATTCCTAAGCGCAGGCCGTCTGAAAATTGCCCGAATATCCAATACCCTTTACAATACCCGTAATTAAAATACATTTTTCGACACTCCCATCCTGCATGAGTTCCACACCCTTCATCGAAATGAAAGACGTTGCCTTCGCATATGGCGACCGTCCGATTCTGAACAACATCAACTTCAGCATTCCACAAGGCAATTTCGCCGCCGTAATGGGTGGTTCGGGCAGCGGTAAAACCACGCTGATGCGCCTGATTACGGGTCAAATCCGCCCGCAATCGGGCAAAGTGCTGATTGAAGGGCGTGATTTGGCCGCATTTTCGGCGCAGGAGCTGTACGAACACCGCCGCCGCATGGGCGTTTTGTTCCAACACGGCGCATTGTTCACCGACTTATCCGTCTTCGACAACATCGCCTTCCCCATGCGCGAGCTGACGGATTTGCCCGAAGCGGTCATCCGCGATTTAGTATTGCTGAAACTGAATGCAGTCGGTTTGCGCGGCATTGAAAACCTAATGCCTTCCGAGCTTTCCGGCGGTATGTCGCGCCGCGTCGCCCTCGCGCGTACGATTGCGCTCGACCCTGAAATCATGTTGTACGACGAGCCTTTCACCGGCCTCGACCCGATTTCGCTGGGCGTTATCGCCCACCTCATCAGCCGCGCCAACAAAGCCCTGCGCTCCACCAGCGTGATGGTAACGCACGACATCGAAAAATCGCTGGAAATCGTCGATCAAGTGATTTTCTTGGCACACGGCGAAATCATGTTCTCCGGCTCGCCCAAAGAAATGCGCGAACTCGACTCGCCTTGGGTACGCCAGTTTGTCGGCGGTTTGGCAGACGGCCCTGTCGCCTACCGCTATCCGGCGCAAACGACTTTAAAACAAGACTTGCTGGGCTGATGTTCAGACGGCCTGAAACTTAAACAAGGCCGTCTGAAAACCATTTAACCAATCAACTGAAACCTATGAATTTTATCCGTTCCGTCGGGGCAAAAACCCTCGGCTTCATCCAATCACTGGGCAGCATTACGCTGTTTTTCCTGCAGATCCTGGCCAAATCAGGTACGGCGTTTACCCGCCCGCGCCTGAGCATCCGCCAGGTTTACTTTGCAGGCGTATTGTCTGTCCTGATTGTTGCCGTGTCCGGCCTGTTTGTCGGCATGGTATTGGGCTTGCAAGGCTATACGCAGCTGGCAAAATTCAAATCCGCCGATATTTTGGGTTATATGGTTGCCGCTTCCCTGTTGCGTGAATTGGGTCCCGTATTGTCTGCAATTCTGTTTGCCAGCAGCGCGGGCGGTGCCATGACCAGCGAAATCGGCTTGATGAAAACCACCGAGCAGCTTGAAGCAATGAACGTGATGGCGGTCGACCCTGTGGCACGTGTGGTTGCGCCGCGCTTTTGGGCGGGCGTGTTTTCCATGCCTTTGTTGGCGTCGATTTTCAACGTTGCCGGCATTTACGGCGCGTATTTAGTCGGCGTCGAATGGCTGGGTTTGGACGGCGGTATTTTCTGGTCGCAAATGCAAAACAACATTACCTTCCATTACGACGTACTCAACGGCTTAATCAAATCCGCCGCTTTCGGCGTAGCCGTTACGCTGATCGCCGTACATCAGGGCTTCCACTGCGTACCGACTTCCGAAGGTATTTTGCGCGCCAGTACACGCACCGTAGTGTCTTCCGCCCTGACTATCCTCGCCGTCGACTTCATGTTGACCGCATGGATGTTTACCGACTAAAGGCCGTCTGAAACGACACTTAAAAAGAATGAAACAAGGACAATAGCACATGAAAAAAAATGCTTTGGAATTTTGGGTAGGACTGTTTGTCTTACTGGGCGCAGCCGCTATCGGCTTTCTCGCCTTCCGTGCCGCCGGCGGACAATCGTTCGGCAAATCATCACAAACCTACACCGTCTATGCCGATTTCAGCGACATCGGCGGCTTGAAAACCAACGCCCCGGTCAAATCCGCAGGCGTACTGGTGGGCCGCGTTGCATCCATTCAGCTCGACCCTAAATCCTATCAGGCAAAAGTTGCCCTCAATCTGGACAGTCAATATCAGTTCAGCAGCGACGTTTCCGCACAAATCCTGACTTCAGGCTTGTTGGGCGAACAATACATCGGCCTGCAACAAGGCGGCGATACTGATTCTTTGGCGGCAGGCGACACCATTACCGTCACCAGCTCCGCCATGGTTTTGGAAAACCTTATCGGCAAATTCATGACCAGCTTTGCCGAAAAAAACGCAGACAGTGAATCTGCCGGTCAAAACAAACAATAAACACATATCAACCCAATATTCAGGACACTCCCATGAAAAAAACTTCCTTCATCAGCGCATTGAGCATCGGCGTATTGAGCATCAGCATGGCATTTGCCTCTCCTGCCGACGCAGTCAACCAAGTCCGTGAAAACTCCGTTCAAGTGCTGAAAATCCTCAACAGCGGCGATGCCAACACTGCACGCCAAAAAGCTGAAGCCTACGCCATCCCTTACTTCGACTTCCAACGCATGACAGCTTTGGCCGTCGGCAACCCATGGCGTACTGCAACTGACGCACAAAAACAAGCGTTGACTAAAGAGTTCCAAACCCTGCTGATCCGCACCTACTCCGGCACCATGCTGAAATTCAAAAACGCCAAGGTCAACATCAAAGACAACCCGGTCGTAAACAAAGGCGGTAAAGAAATCGTCGTCCGCGCCGAAATCAACGTTTCCGGCCAAAAACCGGTCAACATGGACTTCACCACCTACCAAAGCGGCAGCAAATACCGCGCATATAATGTCGCAGTAGAAGGCGCAAGCTTGGTTACCGTATACCGCAACCAATTCGGCGAAACCATCAAAGCCAAAGGCATCGACGGCCTGATTGCCGACTTGAAAGCCAAAAACGGCGGTAAATAATCCACCCCCGCACCATGCCGCCTGATGTTCAGACGGCATGGTGCCTTACATCATAAAGACACCATGCAAACAGAAATCCGCAACGGCACGCTCTACATCAGCGGCGACGTTACCGTCAAAACCCTGACTGCCTCCGCCTTTGCGCGCTACGAACAACAATGCCGTCTGAAAGAAACAGACAGTATAGACTTCAGCCAAGTAGGCAAAGCAGATTCAGCCTGCGTTTCCCTGCTGCTCAACGCTCTGCGCCGGACAGACAAAAAACCGACCATTCAAAACATTCCCGATTCCGTCCGCGCACTGGCCGAACTTTACGAAATCAAAGACTGGTTGCAATCATGAAAAAAACCACCGCTTCACTCTGCCTCCTCATCAGCATAGCCTCCGCTCCCGCACTTGCCGAACGCAATCCAGCCGACCCTTACGAAGGCTACAACCGTACCGTTTCCAAGTTCAACGACAAAGCAGACAAATACGTCCTTTCCCCTGTCGCACGCGGTTATCGCAAAATAACGCCCAAACCGGTGCGTACCGGCGTGATCAACTTCTTCAACAACCTGCGCGATGTCGTCAGCTTCGGCAGCAATGTACTGCGCCTTGACGTCAAACGCGCCAGCGAAGACCTCGTCCGCGTCGGCATCAACACCACCTTCGGCCTTGGCGGTTTAATCGACGTAGCCGGTGCAGGCGGTGTGCCCAGCAATAAAAACACCCTCGGCGATACCTTCGCCTCATGGGGCTGGAAAAACAGCAACTACTTCGTTGTCCCCCTACTCGGCCCGTCTACCGTACGCGATACCGTCGGCAACGCCGTCACCACCGTCTATCCGGTTAAAAATGCCGTCTTCCACACCAGAGCAGGACGCTGGGGCACAATCGGCCTGCAAGCCATCAACACCCGTGAAGAACTGCTCGACCTGACCGACAGCCTCGAAGGTGCAGCCATCGACAAATACAGCTACACACGCGACCTTTACATGAAAGTCCGCACCCAACAAACCGGCGGCACGCTCCCTCAAAGCGAAGACGACAACATCGACATTGATGACTTAGTGGACAGCAATGCCACTTCCGAACCGGTAACAGCCCCTCAAACCGCTCCGGCAGAAATTCCCGATACAGCCAATCCCCAAACCCTGTATCAAACACCATCAGAAAACCTCTGATTGTTCCCAAAAATAAAGGCCGTCTGAAATTCAGACGGCCTTTATCCCCCAAAAGATAGCCAGTCCACCACCTTTGCTATATCATTCAACTATACAGAAACCAAGGAAAACACCATGTACGAAGTCAACCGCAGCGTCTTCCTGCTTATCCCCCTCGATCCATTTTGGAACTGGCTGAAATCCCTGCCCGGCAATCACCTAGACGGCCTGACACTGGAAGACATTCAAGCCGATGCCAATTCCTACCTCGTTCGCCCATGCGAAACTGCCGACGAAGTATGGGACGAAATCGAAGCGCGTTTTGAAGATATTTTTGCTGCCGAATTGGCCGACTGGTGCGAAGACGAAAGCGAATGGCCGGATTTGGATGCCGACATTTTCAACGAATGGTTCGATATCCAACTCTCCACCGTGATTACCGACCTCGAACACGAACCAATCGCACGCGAAGAGTTCCAACCCATCAATCTCAACTGATGAAACTGACCGTCCGCAACTACCACCTTGACGGCTACGGCCACGTCAACAATGCACGCTATCTCGAATTTCTCGAAGAAGCGCGCTGGACGTTTTTTCAAGAGCATGACCTTCTGTCCGAACTCAAAGGCATCATGCTCGTTGTTGCACGCGTTGACATCCGCTATCGCCGCCCGTCGCTTGAAGGCGATGTTTTAACCTTCACAGGCCGTCTGAAAGACATCGGCACACGCCACATCATCCTCAGCCAAACCGCGACCCTGCCCAACGGCAAAGCTGCCATCGAAGCCGAAGTGACCCTTATGCCCGTCAGCAGCGAAAGCGGCCGTAGCATCAGCGTTCCCAAAACCTTAGCACACGTCATTCAAAACCTCGAATCATGAAAAAAATACTCACACTCCTCATCGTTGCCACAATTGGCGCGCTTCTTACCTTCGTCCTTATCCCCAGCAACAAAGCCGCCCCTGATTTCGCCCTGCCCGACCTGCAAGGCAAAACCATTACCAACGCCGATTTAAAAGACAAAGTTACCCTCATCAACTTCTGGTTTCCCTCCTGCCCCGGCTGCGTGAGTGAGATGCCTAAAATCATCAAAACCGCCCAAGATTATCAAGGCAAAAACTTCCAAGTCCTCGGCATTGCCCAACCCATCGACCCCATTGAAAGCGTCCATCAATACGTCAAAGAATACGGCCTTCCTTTCACCGTCATGTACGATGCCGACAAAACTGCCGCAAAAGCCTTTGGCACACAGGTTTACCCGACTTCCGTTCTGATCGACAAAAACGGCAACATCCTCAAAACCTACGTTGGCGAACCCAATTTCTCCCAACTCTATCAAGAAATCGACCAGGCTCTCGCCCAATAAATCCAAGGCCGTCTGAAACCACATTTCAGACGGCCTAAAACCGAAATATCCTTTATAATAAGCAACATTTTATCCGTTCAGACACCAAGCTCCTCTATTAACAAAGGCCGTCTGAAACAACCGAATACCCATAAGAGAACATCATGAAATTCATCGACGAAGCAAAAATCGAAGTCGCCGCAGGCAAAGGCGGTAATGGCGCAACCAGTTTCCGCCGCGAAAAATTCGTACCGCGCGGCGGCCCCGACGGCGGCGACGGCGGCAAAGGCGGCAGCGTTTGGGCAGAAGCCGATGAAAACACCAACACCCTCGTCGAATACCGCTTCGTCAAACGCTACCAAGCCAAAAACGGCGAAAAAGGCCACGGTTCCGACCGCTACGGCGCAGGGGCGGACGACATCGTCCTCAAAATGCCCGTCGGCACCCTTATCCGCGACCTCGACACCGACGAAATCGTCGCCGACCTCACCCACCACGGCCAGCGCGTCTGCCTAGCCAAGGGCGGCAAAGGCGGCTTGGGCAACATCCACTTCAAATCCTCCGTCAACCGCGCCCCAAAACAGTCCACACCTGGCGAAGAAGGCGAAACCCGTTCCCTGCAACTCGAGCTTAAAGTCCTCGCCGATGTCGGCTTATTAGGCATGCCCAACGCCGGCAAATCCACCCTGATTACCGCCGTCTCCGCCGCACGCCCCAAAATCGCCAACTACCCCTTCACCACCCTGCATCCGAATTTAGGCGTCGTGCGCATTGACGAAAACCACAGCTTTGTCATGGCAGACATCCCCGGCCTGATTGAAGGCGCGGCAGAAGGCGCAGGCCTCGGCCACCGCTTCCTCAAACACCTATCGCGCACCGGCCTGCTGCTGCACGTCGTCGATTTGGCGCCCTTCGACGAAACCGTCAACCCCGCCGAAGAAGCCCTCGCCATCATCAACGAATTGCGCAAATACGACGAAGAACTCTACGACAAACCTCGCTGGCTGGTGCTAAACAAACTCGATATGCTCGATGAAGAAGAAGCCCAAACGCGTACCGCTGCCTTCCTAGAAGCCATCGGCTGGGATTACCCCAAACCAGACGACCGCTTCCAATTCGACATAGAAACCCCGCGCCTCTTCCAAATCAGCGCCCTGACCCACCAAGGCACGCAGGAATTGGTACACCAAATCAACCAATACCTGACCGAAAAAAAACGCATCGAAGCTGAGAAAGCCGAAGCGGAACAGGCAGCCGCAAAAGCCGAAATTACTGAGCAGCAGCCTAAAACGGATACTGGTGTGTTTAAGCCGGAGTGAAAAAAGAAAGGGTTTCAGACGATATTTGTTCTACAAAAGGTTGTCTAAAACAATTTTAAAGCAAGATTGAAATGGATTAAAAATGTCATCTAACCAATATATCCAGTCGCTTGAGTTGACAAACTTTACCGTTCTTCCAAACGATACTTTTGAATTTTCTGAAAATCTCAATGTTATTGTTGCCGAAAACGGTTGTGGCAAAACACATTTGTTAAAAATTTTATACAGCCTGCTAGAAGTAACATCTAACACCAAAAACAGATTACTGAAAACAGAATTGCAAAAAAGTTTTGCCGATAAATTACTGAATGTTTTCCGTCCCGATTCCTTGGGCAGGTTGAGCAAACGTTTGCAGGGGCGAGGGCGTACGGAAATCGTTTTAAAACTGCAAAACGGTACTACGCATAGTAGTCTGAATTTTTCCAGTAACTCATCATCGCAAGTCAATGTTCAAAGCATCGGATTGAAAGAAAATGAATATACTCCGACACCTATCTTCTTACCCAGCCGCGAATTAATTACACTTTGCCCTTGGTTCATTTCCTTATATCAAAGCCAAAGCATCCCTTTTGAAGAAACTTGGTTTGATACTTGTACGCAATTAAATCACCCACTCGCCAAAGGCCCCAGAGAAACAAAAATTCGAGAATTGCTCGAACCTATTGAGAACGCAATGGGAGGAAAAGTATCTGAAGAACAAGGAAGATTTTATCTATCACTGACAAACACGGGCGGTAAGATTGAAGCACCTTTGGTAGCAGAGGGTTTGCGGAAATTTGTCATGATTGCCCGGTTAATCGCAACAGGGGCATTGCTAGATAAAGGCTATCTATTTTGGGATGAACCGGAAGCTAATCTGAATCCTAAATTGATCAAAGTGGCTGCCCGTATTATTTGGTCTTTATCTCAACAAGGCATTCAAGTCTTTATTGCGACACACTCTTTATTCCTATTGAGAGAATTGGAACTTTTGAATTTTGAAAATAAAACAAATTTACCTGTACGTTTTTTCTCATTGGTTGCTTCCGATGATGGAACAAAAGTAGAACAAGGGGACAGCATTAATGATTTGGATACATTGATATTGTTAGATGAAAGCATTATGCAGGCAGACAGGTATCTGAATATTTGAGGTTAGGCTATGACCATAATCAAAGAAAAGAGATTAACTCTTACTTTTCCTGAAGATTACCGTGCTACCAAATATGATAATTGGGAACATTATGAAATTTTTCAGAACAGTTGTAATTTACGTAACAAAATTGATACAAATGAAAAAGGGAAAAATGGGATAGATCAAAGTGTGGATAACGATAGTGGCAGCTCAGGTGTAGATATAATAGCTCTTCATGAATCGACACTTTGGCTAATTGAAATCAAAGATTATTACCAACTTGAGTTTGAGCCAAATTCTCAATCAATAGATGAAAAATTATCTGACCTACCATATTTAATCGCAAGAAAAATTCGAGATTCATTGGCAGGATTGGTTTCCGCTAAATTTAAAGCAGAAAAGCAGGAGGAAAAAGATTTTGCTCACTCAGCTTTAAATTGCAACGAAATAAAAATAGTTCTTCATATTGAAATGCCTAGTATAAGCAAACTTTCTCCTTCTTCATTAGATATAGCCTCATTAAAAGTTAAGTTTAAAACATCAAAGTTTACAAAAACATTTGAGAATTGTTATGCAGAACCAATTTTCACAAATATCAACCATATTAATAATCCGCAACTACGTAATGTTCCTTGGTCCGTATCTATAGGAACAGAACAGAAATTATCATCCGAGCAACAAAGATCAATCCATAATCCCATGACCACCATCTACAACACCCTTACCCGTCAAAAAGAACCCTTTTCCCCCATCGACCCTAAAAACGTGCGTATGTACGTTTGCGGCATGACTGTTTACGACTACTGCCACTTAGGCCATGCCCGTGTGATGGTTGTGTTCGACATGATTGCCCGTTGGTTGCGCGAGTGCGGCTATCCGCTTACTTATGTGCGTAATATCACCGACATCGACGACAAAATCATTGCCCGTGCGGCTGAGAACGGCGAGACCATCGGCGAACTGACCGCGCGTTTCATTCAGGCTATGCACGAAGATGCCGATGCTTTGGGCGTGTTGCGTCCGGATATTGAGCCGAAGGCGACGGAAAACATTCCGCAAATGATTGCCATGATTGAAACCCTGATTCAAAACGGCAAGGCATATCCTGCTGCAAACGGCGACGTTTACTACGCCGTGCGCGAGTTTGCCGCTTACGGCCAATTATCGGGCAAATCGTTGGACGACCTGCGCGCAGGCGAACGTGTGGAAGTGGACGGTTTCAAACGTGATCCGCTTGATTTTGTGTTGTGGAAAGCCGCCAAAGCAGGCGAACCGGCATGGGAGAGCCCGTGGGGCAATGGTCGTCCGGGGTGGCACATCGAATGCTCCGCCATGAGTGAAAACCTGTTCGGCGATACTTTCGACATCCACGGCGGCGGTGCGGATTTGCAATTCCCGCACCATGAAAACGAAATCGCCCAAAGTGTCGGCGCGACAGGGCATACCTGCGGCCACGACCACGCGCAAACCCACCACGGTCAAAGCATTGCCAGCCATGTCAAATACTGGCTGCACAACGGCTTCATCCGCGTGGACGGCGAAAAAATGTCCAAATCGTTGGGCAACTTTTTCACCATCCGCGAAGTGTTGAAACAATACGACCCCGAAGTCGTGCGTTTCTTCATCCTGCGCGCCCACTACCGCAGCCCGCTGAATTACTCCGACGCGCATTTGGACGATGCCAAAGGTGCGCTGACACGCCTGTACACCACCTTGAAAAACACACCAGCGGCTGAGTTTGATTTATCTGAAAACGCCAACGACTACACCCGCCGCTTCTACGCCGCCATGAACGACGATTTCGGCACGGTCGAAGCCGTTGCCGTACTATTCGAGCTGGCAGGCGAAGTGAACAAAACCAATGATGCACACCTCGCCGGCTGCCTGAAAGCCTTGGGCGGCATCATCGGCCTGTTGCAACGCGATCCGACCGAGTTCCTGCAAGGCGGCGCTGTTTCAGACGGCCTGTCCAACGAAGAAATCGAAGACTTAATCGCCCGGCGCAAACAGGCGCGCGCAGATAAAAACTGGGCGGAGTCCGACCGCATCCGCGACCTTCTGAACGAACACAAAATCATTCTGGAAGACAACGCCGGCGGTACAACTTGGCGCCGCGGTTGATTTCATGACATAGATAAAAGGCCGTCTGAAACTGTTTTTCAGACGGCCTTTTTAATTTTGCTATTTCAAAAAGGGCGCAAACATCGCGCCCTTTGTTGAAAACATCATTTCATTTATGCACCGAATACTTTCAGACGGCCTTCGATTGGTTGGAAGGTTTTTTCGCCGGCTGGAGCCGCGATACCGCCAATCACCATTTGCGCACGCAACAACCAGCTTTCCGGCAGGTTCCATTCTTTGGCAATGGCCGCATCAGGCAGCGGATTGTAGTGTTGCAGATTGGCGCCGATACCGGCAGCCGCCAATGTTGTCCAAACGGCATATTGCACCATGGCATTTGCCTGATCCGCCCAGATCGGGAAATTGGCCGCATAAGATGGGAACTGCTCTTGCAAGCCTTTGACAACATCTTGATCTTCAAAGAACAAAACTGTCGCTGCACCTGCTTTAAACAAGTTCAGTTTTTGCGCAGTGGCTTCAAACTGCTCGGCAGGGACAATTGCACGCAAAGCTTCTTCGACAAAATGCCACACTTTGGCATGTTCTTCGCCAAACAATACGACCACTCGGGCAGATTGCGAATTGAAAGAAGACGGCGTATGCAAAACGGCGTGTTCGATGATTTTGGTTACTTCCTCATTTGAAAGAGGCAGGGTGTTGTTCAATGCATAGATAGAACGACGGGTTTCAGCAGCTTGTTGCAAAACAGAATAAGTCATGATCTTTTCCTTAAATTAATCTTTATCTTTACCAAAAACGCTATCCAAAGCCCACGCTCCGCCGCCGGCTACTGCCAGGTACAAAAACACGAAGCAGAACAAAACGGCAGATTCACCCTGGTTGGCCAATGGAAACAAAACATTACCAGAAGACGCGTGCGCCATAAAGTAGGCGGCTGCCATCTGACCGGACAAAACAAACGCGGCCGGACGCGTAAACAGGCCCAATATCAATAAGATACCGCCGACAATTTCCAAAATACCGGCCACCAGCATCAAGCCTTCGGGCGCTCCGCCCATGGACATCGGAAAACTGAAAAACTTGGCCGTACCGTGCAGCAAAAACAGATACGCCGTCACAATGCGCAAGACAGACAATACAACAGGTTGAAATGATTTGAGGGCTGACATCTTAATAATCCTTATCTTAAATGACTACCTGAAAGAGGTAGGGAGCAATTTCAATAAGTACAGTATAGATAATTCCCAGTAAGAGATATATACTCGAATTATTGATACAACGTTTCCTAATAAGAAATCATGGACACCCTATTCAGCCTAGAAAGTTTTCCGCCAAGTTGTTCAAAGCGGCAGTTTTACCCGTGCTGCCGATCAGCTCAATATCTCCACCTCCATGGCCAGCAAACACGTCAGCCATCTGGAAAACACCATTCAAGCCAAGCTCTTACACCGCAACAGCCGTAATCTCCACCTAACCGAAGCAGGCGAAGAATACTACCGCCAATGCAGCTACGCGCTGGATACCTTGGACACCGCCGCCCAAAAAGCGGCAGGCGGCACCGACACGCCGCAAGGTATGTTGCGCGTTACCATGCCCCTGTGGTTTGCAGGTGGCAATATGAGCGCATGGTTGGCCGAATACCGCCAGCGTTATCCCAAAGTCACGCTTGACCTCGTCCTCGACAACCGCCATATCGACCTCATTGCCGAAGGTTTCGACCTCGCCTTGCGCGTTTCCAAAACTCCCTCCCCTTCGCTGATCGTCAAACCGCTGGCCAAAATCGAATTCGTCCTGCTTGCCGCCCCCGACTATCTTGCCCGGCACGGCACACCCGATACGCCCGAAGCCGTCATGCAGCACCAAGCCATCCTGCCTTCCTATACCAGTCAACAAAACTGGGAAATTACCCACTGCCACACCGGAGAAAAAGTCATTCTCCATCTCTCCCCCGTTATCCGCAGCGACAACACGCTGATGATACGCGAGCTGATTAAAGCAGGCGCAGGCATAGGCTATCAGCCCCTTTGGGCGGTTCAGCAGGAATTGAAGGACGGCACATTGGTCCAACTCCTGCCCGATTACACCATCTGGACAGACCAACTGAACGCCACCTATGTCGACAGGGCCTTTCTCAGCGCGAAAGTGCGCAGCTTTATCAACTTCTTCAATGAAAAAATATCGGAAGGATAAACATCAAGGCCGTCTGAAACACTTTTCAGACGGCCTTTAATCAAAGCAACAATCCAATCAATAATTGGTCGAGCAGAACTGTTCACGTTTGTCCGCATCGGCGGCATAGCATGTCAAACCCATGCCTGACGCATTGCTGTTGTTCGCTTTCGCACCCGGTTTCTTGTTCACCAAAACCTTACCGTTTTTACCGATTTCCACGGTTACGCCTTTACCGTTTTTCAGCTTCCATTTCAACACTTGCGCATCGGCATTCTGACACTTATTGACTGTACAGCCGCCTTCTGTCGCGACGTTGCCGTTTTTATAAATCACGCACTGCTGCTGGCTGTCGGTACAAGCCGCATAAGCCGCAACGGAGAAACAGGAAATCAGCGCGGCAAACAAAACAGGTTTCATGGTTTGAACTCCTAAGGTTGTGATGATGGGTTTGTAATATTTGGAACTATACGCTTGTTTGCATGTACCTACTACAAAATGTATCGGTAATATTCAATAGACGCATCACTATATCCACTCCATCAATTATCTAATCCACCCCATACAATAAAGGCCGTCTGAACATCATTTCTCAGACGACCTTCAATTGGTTTTCTACCTTACCGCTTCAACTTCGCAAACGCATCCGCCATTGCCGAATTGGTCGGGGCGCGGTCGTTGCGTTGGGGTTTGCGGTCGCGGCGTTCGGAGTGTTTGCTTTCAGACGACCTGTTGCCCTTGGTTGCGCCGCCCGCCTCGTCATCCAGCCGCATAGTCAGCGCGATGCGTTTTCTGGCGGCGTCGACTTCCAGCACTTTCACTTTCACCACGTCGCCGGCTTTCACGACTTCGCGCGGGTCTTGGACGAACTTGTTGGACAGGGCGGAGATGTGCACCAGGCCGTCCTGATGGACGCCGATGTCCACGAATGCGCCGAAGTTGGCAACGTTGGAGACCACGCCTTCGAGTATCATGCCGACTTGCAAGTCGCTGATTTCGTGGATGCCTTCGGCGAATGAGGCCGTCTGAAACTCGCCGCGCGGGTCACGGCCGGGTTTTTCCAGCTCGGACAGGATGTCCAGAATGGTCGGTAGGCCGAAGCGTTCGTCGGTGAAGTCGGACGCTTTGATTTGCTTCACGCGCTCGCGGTTGCCGATGAGTTCGGCGGCGGTAATGCCTTGTTGCGCCAGCATTTTGGCGACGATGGGATAGGCTTCGGGGTGGACGGCGCTCGCGTCCAGCGGCTCTTTGCCGCCGTTAATCCGCAAAAAGCCCGCCGCCTGCTCGAAGGTTTTTTCGCCCAAACGCGGCACTTTCAGCAATTTTTTGCGGCTGTCGAACGCGCCGTTTTCATCGCGGTAGGCGACGATGTTTTGGGCAAGGGTTTGATTCAAACCGGAAATCCGCGCCAAGAGCGGGGCGGACGCGGTGTTCACGTCCACGCCGACGGCGTTCACGCAGTCTTCGACCACCGCGTCCAGCGATTTGGCGAGCTGGCTTTGGTTCACGTCGTGCTGATACTGACCCACGCCGATGGATTTGGGGTCAATTTTGACCAGCTCGGCGAGCGGGTCTTGCAGCCTGCGGGCAATGGACACTGCGCTGCGCAGGGAAACGTCCAAGTCGGGGAACTCGCGCGCCGCCAGTTCGGACGCGGAATAAATCGACGCGCCGGCTTCGGAAACGACGATTTTGTGCAGCCCCATTTTCGACATTTCACGCACCAGTTCACCCGCAATTTTGTCGGTTTCACGGCTGGCGGTGCCGTTGCCGATGGCGATAAGTTTCACGTCATGCTGCTTAATCAGGCGCGACAGCGTTGCCAACATATTGTTTTCTTGGTGCAAATAGACGATGACCGTATCCAGCAGCTTGCCCGTGTCGTCCACCACGGCGCATTTCACGCCGTTCTTGTAGCCGGGGTCGAGGCCCAAAGTCGTCAGTCGTCCGGCAGGCGCAGCAAGCAACAAGTCTTTGAGATTACGGGCGAACACGGTAATCGCATCGGTGTCGGCGGCTTCTTTCAAACGATTTAGGGCTTCAAGTTCCAACGATAAAAAGATTTTCGCGCGCCAAGTCAGACGCACGGTGTCGCGTAGCCATTTGTGGCCGTCTGAAACCTTGAAACGGCGGGCGATGATTTGCTCGTATTCGCTTTGCTGGGTAATCGGCGTGTCGTCGGGCTGGTATTTGAGCGCGATGTTCAAAATGCCTTCGTTGCGGCCGCGCAAAACCGCCAGCGCGCGGTGGCTGGGCATGGTGCGAATAGGTTCGCGGTGGTCGAAATAATCGCTGAATTTTTCGCCTTCGGTTTCTTTACCTTCAACGACTTGCGCGTGGATTTCGGCTTCGTTCCACAGCTTGTCGCGCAGCGTGCCGATGAGTTCCGCGTCTTCGGCAAACTGCTCCATCAGAATTGCACGCGCGCCGTCCAACGCGGCTTTGGTGTCGGGGACGTTTTCGTTTAGGTAGCCCTGTGCGGCGGCTTCAACATCCTGCGGCTGCTCGGCAAGCAACATGTCTGCCAGCGGCTGCAAACCGTGTTCGCGCGCGATTTGCGCTTTGGTGCGGCGTTTGGGCTTGTAAGGCAGATACAGGTCTTCCAGCGCGGTTTTGTTGTCGGCGGCTTCAATTTGCGCCCTGAGGTCGTCTGAAAGCTTGCCTTGCTCTTCAATGCTTTTTAAAACAACGGCTTTGCGCTCTTCCAACTCGCGCAGGTATTGCAGCCGCTCGGCAAGCTGACGCAGCTGCGTGTCGTCCAGCCCGCCTGTGACTTCTTTACGGTAACGCGCGATAAACGGCACGGTCGCGCCGTCGTCTAAAAGCTCGACGGCGGCGGTGATTTGCGTGGCGGTGGCGGAGAGTTCTTGGGAGAGAATTTGAGTAATGTTCATCAATAGAATTCCAACGGACAGGCCGTCTGAAATTTCAGACGGCCTGATTTAAAAAACAATCGCTTTAAGGCAGCGAATTATAATATTCGTAGGCTTTGTCCATATCTTCAAACTGGTACATATGCCCTTTTTCCAGCACCATCGCATTATCGCAATATTGCTTCATGGCGCTGTGGCTGTGTGACACCAAAATGATGGAACGGTCTTTGCGCTTTTCAAACAACTCATACTTACATTTATCGGCAAAGCGCGAGTCGCCCACTGCAATCACTTCGTCAATCAGATAGCAGTCAAACTCTACCGCCAACGACAAAGCAAATGCCAAACGCGCCTTCATACCTGAAGAATAACGCTTAACCGGCTCGTAAAGATACTGACCCAGCTCGGAAAACTCTTCGGTAAAGTTCTTCACATAATCGATATCGACATTGTAAATCCGGCAGATGAAACGCAAATTGTCCATACCGGTCAGACTGCCCTGAAACGCTCCGGAGAATGCCAAAGGCCAAGAAATACTCATCGTCCGCTTGATTTCACCCGTGGTCGGCGGCTCAACGCCGCTGATCAAACGGATAAGCGTCGATTTACCTGCACCGTTGCGGCCGAGAATACCGATTTTCTCGCCCTTCTCCATTTTGAAGTTGATATCGTGCAAGACTGTCCGCCAACCTTGGCGGGTCAGATACCGTTTGGAAACGTGTTCAACTGAAATCATTGCGGCTCAACCCCTTTGCTGAATCTCGCCACCATCGCCAAACCAAGCAGCAGCAAAACTAAATTACACAACAAAATATACCAAGGATTTTCGTAAGTCGTGACGCTGTCGCCAAAATATCCGGCACGGAACATTTCTGTACCATGCACCATCGGAATCATCAGCACATAGTGTTGCAACTGCTGAGGCAGGTTGTGTACGAAGAAAAACACGCCGGATAAAGGCATCATCACAAAACTGATGGTACTCCAAACCTTACCAAACGGTTCAAAGTGAAACGCCACCGAACAAATGACCAGCCCCAATCCAACGGCAAACATTGCCATCAAAAGCCAAGCCAACAACATATAGAAAATATCTGCCGGTACATCAATCCAACCGATGATGACCAATGCGAACATAATCACGACCTGCGCAATGGTGGCGCCGGCAATCTCCAACAACATACGCGCAAAAATGGTATCCAAAACGCGTACATTTCGGTGATACAGCAAGCTTGTATTGGCCGCAATCGAACCGATGGCACGATTAGAAGCATTACGCCACATCATCATCATCGGATAGCCTGTCAGCGTGAATGCCACGATATTCAAAGCTGACACGTTGTGCATGCGGAAAAATTTCCACATCAACACCATAACCAAAGTCAGCAGCAAAGGTTCGACAAACAACCACAAAAAACCAATGTTATTACGACCGTAGCGAGTAATAATTTCACGCATTAAGAGTGCGCCGATTACCCTTTTTTGAATAAGCAGCGACTCCAAAAACGATGTTTTATGTAGCTCTTTCATCAGTTTTTATGCTCACGGATACTTGCCGTCAGCAACACGGCAATGCCATAGACAATCAAACCGATGACAAACGTTGCCACGATGTTGTACAAACGGTTTGGCTCATGTGCCAAGTCAGGTTTGTTCGGCTGGGAAATCACTTCCAAATACAATTGCTGACGATCCGCTTCCGCTTTTGCACTTTCCAAAGAAGTCATCGCCGCAGCCAATTGTTTCTCAGCCAATTCATTTTCCAAATACACGCGTTGATATTCCGCCGCCTGATTGGACAACGAACCCTCGCCACCGCCGGAAATCGCTTTCATTTGTTGCGAAATTTCTTTACGCAAGCTCTTCTCACGCGCAATCAAACCTGGAATTTGCGGGTTTTCAGGCGTAACAGCTTTTACCTGATCCAGCTGGGTTTGAATGACAATCAACTCGTCTTGCAATTTAGATACCAAACCCATTTGCACATCAGATTGCGCCTTCAAGTCGAAAATACCGTTGGACACACGGAATTTTGTTAATTGGGCAGAAGCTTCTTTAACTTTTTCTTCAGCCGAATTGACCACTTCTTGAGCATAACGAATCGTATCCTGACGAGCACGTTCGTTCAGCTGGTTGATCAATACCTCGCCCTGTTTGAGCAAAGCATCATTGATCTTTTGAGATTCACCGGCATTGAAAGATGTAACGCTCAAATTAGAAATGCCTGAGACAGAGTCAAAATGGATGGATACCTTATCGCGGTAGTATTGATAAAACGCTTCATCCTCGCCACGCAGGCCAAAACCATTAAAACGGCTGAAAATGTCGCCTTCTTTTTCATAAAAATCACGAACGGGCATTTTCTTACGCAACGCGTCCAAAGCCGAACGCGACTGCATATATTCCTGCACGGTATAAATATCGTCTTGTGCACGAGAGAAACCAGACCCCTGCAAAATAGCGCCCAAGCCGTTCAAAGACGATTGGCTTTTAGGAGAACGCACCACAAAGCTGGACTGGGATGTGAACTGATCAGAAGCAAATAGTCCGTAATACACACCGGAACACAAAGTCGGCACGATAACCGTTACCCAAAGCAACGGATTAATCTTACGCAACCAAGACTTTTTGGCCTTTTTCTTTTCGGGAACCGGTTGTTCCGGTTTCACATCCACATTTGCAGAAACTTGCTCAGACATTATTTTCCCCATTAGTTCACTAAATTATTAATACTGTTCGCACCGCTAACCACAGGCGAGAACACAAATGACAAGAACTTGCGTACTTCAGCCATCGGCGCATTCGATACGTACACCACGTCCTTATCCTTCACAGGGAAACGCTGCATCCAAAACATAGAATTCGCATCTGCCAGGTTCAAACGGTAGACCACAGGAATCTCCGCACGATCGCCATAACCCTTTTCAACCCATTTAGATTGTTTCTCGGGAGGCAGCTCGGATAAAGGCGCATAACGGAATACAAATACACCGCGCGCATCTGCACGATAATCCTGCAGACCGCCCATACGTCCCACAGCCTCAGCCAAAGACAAGCCCTTCACAGAGAAACCAATCTGCTGCGTATGACCGACCGCACCCATAGAAGTAAATGTGCTCGGATTAGTAATCATTGTGACCACATCCCCGCGGCGCAACAAAATATTTTGACGCGGATGCGCCACCAAGTCTTCCAAAGCAATCGTTCTGACAACATTGCCACGTGTCAGCTGTACGTTCGTATCCTGAACATTCGCAGTCGAACCGCCCACCGCAGCCACCGCATCCAACACACGCTCGCCTGCAGCCGTCAAAGGCATACGCACACTGTTGCCCGCACGGATAACCGATACATTCGCCGCATTGTTTTGCACCATGCGCACCATTACCTGCGGCTGGTTCGCCATTTTTTTCAGACGGCCTTTAATAATGTTTTGCACCTGAACCGGTGTTTTACCAAGGACAGACACATCGCCGATAAACGGCACAGAAATCGTACCTGCAGAGCTGACCATCTGTTCTGGCAGCTTCGTTTGCTGCGCATTACCCGAACCAGTAGACGACAAAGCCCCACCGAACAACACAGCCGGAGGAGCTTCCCAAATCGTAATGTCCAGCACATCGCCTATATTGATAGCCCCTATTGATGATGTACCATCGCCCAACTGAGCAAATGACTGATTAACTTGCGCTTGATATAGTGACTGAGCCACCGCGCCATTCACATCAATCAATTCCACCTCCGGCACTTCGGCTGTAGCCGGCTGTTGCCCCAAAGCAACAACATTTCGTGTACTTGGGCCGGAATTAGGAAGAGAAGAGCATGCGGCTAACAGGCTGACACACAACAATAACATGCCCCTGCGGGTAAGACATTCTGCTTTCAACATTGATTAAATCTCACTATACTTTTAATTAAGCACGACCATTATAACACCTGATGAAATATTAGGCCGTCTGAAAACCTGACATAAACATCAAAAACATCACATTACAGCGAATACCGTCATGAGGAAACTTAAAAAACTGATTCGACAACCAGGTGTATTCTTCCGCGACTATCTCAATAAAAGATACCCTGTCCGTAACGCCGAACAGCGTACAACAGAGCCTGACGAACCGGTCATTATCGACAACAGCCTGTATTTAGCCGAACTTGAAAATAGTATCGACCTTCCCCCTATTAAAGTTGATGTCGTTTTCACATGGGTAAATAACCAAGATCCCAAATGGCAGCAACGTCGCCGCCAATATAGCCCTACCGCCGAACAAAACGCACTTCACAATAATGACGAAGCCCGTTTCAGCAACCACAACGAACTTTACTATTCACTTCACAGCGTGCGTACCTTCCTGCCGTGGGTCAACCATATCTACATCATTACCGATAACCAACGCCCCGACTGGCTCAATCCTGCCGACTATCCCAATGTCAGTATAATAGATCACAGTCAAATCATTGACCCGCAATACCTGCCCACCTTCAATTCGCATGTAATCGAAGCACACCTGCACAACATTCCCAATCTAAATGAACACTTCATCTATTTTAACGATGATGTATTTGTTGCCCGACCATTACCCAAGGAACATTTTTTTCACGCCAACGGGATTGCTTCACTTTTTATTGCAGACAAAAGCCTAAAACAAATGTCCGAAAGAGGAACTGACACACCAACTCTTTCCGCCTCAAAAAACTGTATCGCACTATTACAACAACACTACGACTGCCAAATCGACCGTCCGTTAGTACACACCTATATCCCACTGCATAAAAGCAGCTTTCAATTTGCTTGGCAGCACTACCGTACTGAGATTGAAGCCTTTTTATCCAACCGTTTCCGTTCTAACCACGATCTCAACCTTGCCACCTTCCTCGTACCTTGGCTGATGTTTTTAAACAGGAAATCTACAGTAGGTAATGAAATATGTTATTATTTTAATATCCGCTCCAACAAAGCGCCTGCCCAATATATCAAGCTCTTGGAAAATAAAAAAAATGGGCGGCAGCCACACTCTTTTTGTGCCAACGATTTTCACAGCCAGCAACAGATTGAAAACTACCAGGACAAACTGATTCAAATGCTGGAAAATTACTTCAAAATCAAATAAAAATAAAAGGTCAAAAAATGAACAATAAAAAATTTCGGAAGCTCTTACGAGATCCTAAACTCTTTTTCCGCGACATGTACGCCAAACGCGTAATGAAACTCAAAAAATACCTTCCCTTAAAATACGAAGGTAATAATCAATTTACAATCGTTTCAGCCGTTTATAACGTCGAAAAATACCTTGATGAATACTTTGACAGCATCGTCAAACAAAGCTTGAATTTCAAAAAACACATTCAAATCATTCTAGTAGATGATGGGTCAACCGACCATTCGGCAGAAATCATCAAACGATGGCAAGCCAAGTTTCCCCAAAATATCCATTATTTTTACAAAGAAAATGGCGGCCAGGCCTCGGCACGCAATCTGGGTTTACAACATGTTGAAACCGAATGGGTAACATTCATAGATCCAGATGATTTTGTTTCTTCTGATTACTTCTACAAGACAGATAACTTCTTAAGTAATAATGCCAACATTAGCATAGTAGGTTGCCCATTAGTATTCTACTTTGAAGATAAAGACATGGTGAAAGATACACACCCCTTAAAATACCGTTTTGCTAAAGGGGATGTTGTCTTTCCATTATCTAATCTAAAAGATCACCTACAATTATCTGCAAGTACTGCTTTTTTCAAAATTGATAATATCCGTAATGCACATATTTATTTTGATGAGGCGATGAAACCTAGCTTTGAAGATGCAAAATTTGTTACTGATTATATTCTAAATACTGATGCCTCAACTAATGCTGCTTTTCTGTCAAAAATCAGTTATTTTTATCGAAAACGTTCTGATGGTTCGTCCACGTTAGATGGAGCATGGAACAATCCATTACTATTTTCTAGGGTAATTGAAAAAGGCTGTATTGAAATTTTAAAAACAGCCAAAATGAAATTTGGAGAAGTCCCTGAGCATATTCAAAGAATCGTCCTATACCATATCATCTGGTATTTTGGCCGTATCGTAAACAAACCTGCAGCATTGTCACACCTAAGTGAAGAGCAAAAAAAACATTTCGTTGCCTTATTACATGAAATGTTTTCATATATTGATGAAGCAACAATTCTTCGCTTTAATTTAGCAGGGACATGGTTTTTCCAAAAAGTAGCTCTGCTCGGTTTATTTAAAAATACGGCACCTAAGAATCAAATTGCCTATATTGAAGATTTTGATTTGAAAAAGAAACAGATTTTGGTGAAATATTTTTCAAATTTTCCAATTGTTGAACAATGGGTAATCAATGGTAAGGAAATATTCCCTAAATACCAAAAAGAAGTTGTCTATGACTTTCTAGGCAGTTTATACACTAAAGAATACCGAACATGGCTTCCTTGTCACGACATGGGCGATTTAGAACTTTTTCTAGCCGGTAAAAGAGCTAAATTAACATTCTCAGGAAAACAATTTGACAAACTACCAATCGAAACAGTATTCACTTCATTCAAACAAAAATCCACGGTTAAATCGAATGCCTGGATTTTAATGGATAGGGACAATCAGGCCGATGATAATGCAGAACACTTATATCGTTATATTAGTGAAAATCATCCAGAACAAGATATTTATTTTGCCCTGAAAAAAACCTCCTCTGATTGGAAAAGGCTCGAACAAGATGGGTTTAATTTGCTTGAATTTGGCTCATCTGCATTTGAGAGTAAATTAAAAGACTGCGAAAAAATCATCAGTAGTCATGTTGATGGATATATCACACATTATTTCAAAGATAATTCCCTATTAGATAAAGACTACGTCTTTTTACAACATGGCATTACGAAAGATGATTTATCAGGTTGGTTAAATACCAAAAAAATTGCTTGTTTCGTTACAGCGACAAATCCAGAATACCATTCTATTGTGGACAACACGACTGCTTATAAATTTGGTAAAAAAGAAGTTAAACTGACAGGTTTCCCTCGTTATGACCGTTTACTTATCAATAACAATACTGAATCTAAACAGATTTTAATTATGCCAACATGGCGTAGCTCTATTGTAGGCACATATATTTCAGGTACAGAACGAACAAGAAACCCTAATTTCATGAAAACTAACTATGCCAAACATTGGCATGGTTTCATGAATCACGCCATATTAAAAGAACTGAATGATCAAGGTTATCAAATCGTCTTTGCACCACATCCAAGTATTCAGGAATACATGGATGAGTTCACTGTGCCTGACTTTATTAAAATCTATAGCTATTCAGAAGGTAACATCCAATCCGTCTTCCAAAATACTAGCATCTTGATTACAGACTATTCATCTGTTGCATTTGATGTAGCCTACTTGAATAAAGCTATTTTGTATTATCAATTTGATTATGATGAAGTATTCTCCAGTGGAAATCACACCTATCAAAAAGGTTATTTTGACTATAACCGAGATGGTTTTGGTGCAGTTGCTTATAATGAAACAGAACTTCTGGCAGCATTAAAAGATCTAGTAGAAAACCAAGCTAAAGTACCAGATTTGTATCAAACACGCATTGATAAGACATTCCAATTTAGGGATTCGAATAATTGTGAGCGTGTCTATCAGTCTATTACAGCACTTGACCAACCTGACACTACAGATAATCTGCCTATTATTCAGAATATGATTACCCAAGCAGAGAATCATCATGCATGGGACTTGGCAGCAACCCGTATCCAAACTCTGCTTGATACAGGCCGTCTGAATGCGGAAGAAACAGCTGATTATCGCCATCGTTATCTGAACGCTTTATTTGAGAGCAACCAGTTTGGTACTTTGCAAAACCTGTTACCTGATTATCCCGATACCGCAGGTTACTGGCATGCGAAAATGGATTTATATATCGGTAATGCCGTTAAAGGGGCGGAATTTTTTGCTGAAAACGAGCATATAGGAACGCAAAATGATTTACTTATCGCATTACTTGCAGCCTCGTTTCACCAAGCAAAAAGGCCGTCTGAAAAACTGTTTGCCCGGATAGGTACAGACTTACCCGATTCATATCAACCTTTGTTGACCGTAGCACAAAAGCTATCGGAGCAGAATTATTTTGTAGCATTGGCTTTACTGAAAACGTATATTGATAGCTTGGACGATCGCCAAAAAGGCTATCTCAAACCCGAGCTGTTGGCTTCTTACCTCTGCATGAAACTTGGTAACTTACAAGGCGCGCATCAGTTTTTGGTTGCTTTTGAAAACCATACTCAGAATGATCCAAGTTGCCGTATCGCGATTGCAAGACTGGCGAAATTACGCGGTGATTCTGAAAAACTATTTACCCAGCTTAACCGTGCCTTTGAAGAAAATCTGCTCTTAATTCCTGAAGATTTAACAGTCGATTATCTGAAAAAAATGTACGCTTCCGGTAACACTGACGGCGAAAGATATCTATTGGCTCAACTGCGCCAAAAATATCCTGAGAATCCGTCTTTGGCCTTGTATGAAGCTGAAAAACTTGCCCAAAACCAAGATTGGGAGTCTGTCACCAAAATATTGGCTGATTTTGCACAAGCCTCACCGGAAACGATGTATCTTTATACAACTGCTTTATGCCGTCTGAAAAACCATCAGGCAGCACAACGTTATTTTGACAGTCTCTCTCTACAAGACACAGCAGCATATTGGAAACTGGCAGCCGAAATAGCCGAAGCTAAAGGTGACAAGGCATTACAGGCTGAGTGTCTGAAAAAACAATTGGCTTGTTTAGAGTAATCTCTGTCTTATCTTAAAAAAGGCCGTCTGAAAACTTTTATGTTTTCAGACGGCCTTTACTAGTTAGATGCACTAATCAAGTTCTACTGTTGAATTGATATAGGTAACATGATTCATTTCTGCCAAATCCTTACCTTCATCTATATCTGTATATAAAACATTATTACGTTCCCAAAATACATCTTTGCGTATGACTTTAGCCGGCACGCCTGCAATAACGCAGTTATTAGGAAAATGTTTTTTCACTACCGAAAATGCACCAACAATACTACCGCTACCAATCTTTGTACCACCCCAAATTGTTGCGCCATAGGCTACCCACACTCTGTCTCCAATAGTAACGTCTTTAGAAACATTTAAACGTTTTCCAGTATGAACATCATAAATTGGGTGTGCATCATCAGTACGGATTTGATTATTAGTGGCAAACATACAATCTTCACCAATGGACAAGGTTGTATGTTCGGCAACAGTAATATAAACCGGATTGGTACTGGTAGTTTTACTACCGATGTTAATCGTACAGCCTACTCCCAAACACCATTGGCCTTGCATAGAAACATTTTCTCCAATATAGACTTTGCTGTCCTTGCCTAAAAATTCTAAAAATACATTACGCAAGTTTGCATTAGGGTGGATAACAACTTCATTCCCACCTCCTCCTAGAAATTGGAAATGACAGTTTCGCAGATTATCAGGTGCAGTAATTTTATTTCCAGAGGTGTCGATATAATTACCTGACATCACTTCTTTTTTGCGGCTGTTAACTACTGGCCGTTCAGAAAAATATTGTTCCGCACGTTCGGCCAATTTGATAAAGACCGCACAGGTTTGGGCAAAATCCAAAGCACTGACATCATAAATGTATACATTATCCCCATCCTGCTTAGATAAACTGAAGTTTGGAAACATTTCTCCGATATTATCTATCTCACTTTTATTACGATAAAACAGGAAAATCTTCTGCCAATCTAAATTTAAACTGACAGAAAATGGTGTTTCACGGTCAGATTTGAAATTGCAGTACACATTCTGCTGATAATAAATATCAACAGACGTATTTTTTAATTTGATATTTTTAAGAATTTCTTGCTGAAATTCTTCAGTCGTTTTATCTACCATTACATTCCCCAAACATGATAAATATGGTTCAAATCTTAAAAAAATAGACAGTAAATTTAAAACTTACTGTCTATTTACTTCGCATTTAGTTCAGATTAATGTCCGAATCAGTGATATGGATATCCAACAGCAAATTATTGATAATGGTATTGGACAAGAATACTGTGTTGCCTGAAAAATCTATGTGCTTTTGAATTTTTTCAAAGTCAAATTCACATAATACAACTGTAGGCAATGCTTCTTTCAACTCTTTAATATCCGGATAAAACTCTGATACCTTAGCCGATGAAATGACCACTTGATTTTCAAGGTTATGATCAATTACATCTGGTAGCTTTTTGAAAGTCTCCAAAATCGGCGTACGGATAGAATGCAGATACAATGGATCTTTGCCACCATAGTATTTATGGTTGCCCAAAAATGGGTCGATTGCAAAGGTTTTGTACCCACCAATTAAGCCGTGATATACCGCTCCTGTACCGCCTGATGATGCACCGCAAATGACTACGTTTTTCTTATCTACGCCATAAATATTCATCAGGCTCTTAATGAAACGCTGGATATTATCTTCGATATTTTCATCAAACTTTGTATTCAAACCGTGACTGCCAAACGCGTCCGATACATCAGCCATACGGATGATATAAGTATTTGGCATAATGCTGTTGCTGATAAATGGAAATGGGTGGCTATAATAACGGTCAACCATATTCTCATTGCTCTTATTGGTATAAGAGAACAACACCAATAGGTTTTTCTTGTTGGCACTCAATACTTTCGGTGCTTCAACAGTATAAATGACATTCTCCAACTCATGGAAAGAGTCTGGGAAATAAGCCAAAAGATCTTTATAACTGTGCTTGTTCACACGACGGAACACACTTACACCCATTTTGTGTTCAACAGCTAAAAAGCCTCTATTATTTAGCTCATAAACATAATCACTCAGACCATGATTCCGAGCATAGCTTAGGAAAAACTCATTACTGTCGCCTTTAACACCAATGTATTCAACTTCCGGCTTATCCAAATACTCGGCTAAATTAATGCCTTTATTTTTTTCAACATTCAGGATGTAGCACAGTTCGCTGCCAAGATAAATGGAAGTAACTTCTAAAATCTCACTAAATTTATCCTCGATTTTTGCCCAATCGGCTTCAGCAAATTTAAAAGACAATACTGTCTTTTCTTGATTAACCGATTGTGGGTAACTTCCATAAACTTCTGAAATATATTTCAGAAATTTATGGAAGCCGGAAATCTTAGAAACTTTGCTCTTATTACGCTCAATAAAGTTAAAAGTTTGACCTACTGCCGTATAACTGACGCTGACAAAATAGTCGTTCAACAGAAAATCGAACACTATACTTTGATTGTTATAAATCCAAGCGTTAACCTTTTGAGGATCAATCTTGGCTTTTCGTAAGATGTTTTGCTGAATTTTATATAAATCCATTTTATAAACCCTGTTGATATTTTTCCAACAATGCTTTTTTGTCGGTTTTGTGGTTGGTGCTGACTGGAATTTCATCAATGTGAATAAATTCAGACGGCATCATGTAAGACGGTAAATTTTGTACTAATGCGTCTTTGATCGCCTGAGTATCTGCACTTTGCTTGGCTGTATAGAAACACACCAAACGCAATACTGCGCCTGTGTTGCGTTTCAAAGCCACTACTGCCACATTATCAAAGGCAAATTCCTTAAGGTTAAGGATTTTTTCTTCAATTTCTGAAAGTTCGATACGGTAGCCATTGAGCTTAATCTGCTCGTCTTTACGGCCTTGTACATAGAACAATCCATTTTTTTCAAAACCGTAGTCACCTGTTTTATAAGTGCGGTTATCGGCACTGTGGACTACCAAACGTTTGGCATTTTCAGTTTCGTTGTTCAGATAGCCACGCATCACATGGTTACCGCTAATCCAAATCTCTTCGTCAACAATCTCTAATTTGGAATTAAGCACGGCAACGCCTACAGGCAACTCTTCTTCTGCCGCCAGCATATCAGGTGTAATATCAACGTAAGTTGTTGCTACAGTAGCCTCAGTCGGACCATAGGTATTGATAACACGGACACCGGGAAATTTTTGAAAAATCATATTTACTACTGGTTTGCCAAGTTTTTCGCCACAGAACAAAAATTCTTTCAAACTCGGTAAAGTAGCCTGACTACATTTAGGGTTAAGCAGCTGCTGCATGGCAAAAGAAGGCGTGGAAACCCAAGTAGTAATTTGTTGTTTGGCCAAAAAATCAATCCAGGTGGCAGGATTAGAAATAGCATCACGACTGTTCATGACAATACAACCACCGTAAGCCAAGTTGCCAAAGATTTCGTACATTGACAAATCAAACGCAAACGGAGCCTGATTCATGAATACATTAGGTGCGGCTAAATTAAGCTGCTCTTTCATCCACTTCATCAGGTTGAATACAGCTTCACGACCGATTTGCACACCCTTAGGTGCGCCGGTTGTTCCTGAAGTAAACATGATGTAAGCCAAATCTTTTTCAGCCAGCTCTACTTCTTCGTCAGTCTGCTTTTCAAAAGTTTGCGTTGCCGAACGGTACACAAAACGTGCTTTCGACAGTTGGCAGATATTGTTCAGACGGCTTTCAGGATAAATACTATCCACCGGAATAAAAGGGATTTTGTTCAATAAGCAGGCATAAATTGCCACTGCAAAATCAATTTCTTTATGGCCGTGCAACACCAAAGGAATGTTTTTGGTAATATCTGCTATGCTTTTGTAAGCCTCGATAAATGTGGCTATTTTTACACGCAACTCTTCCCAAGAACATTCCTGAGTATCATTAACTAACGCTTTTCCCGAAGTTTGGCTGAAACGGTATTCCAAAAAATCATCAAGATTTTGGAATTCATTTAATTGTTTCATGATTTAGCCTTTGTAATTATTTTCAACATATTGAATGATATTGGCTGAGTTTGCCAAAATATCAACCAATTGCTCAAACGGCAAATCAACATCAAATTTTTGTTTGATGGCCATAACCAAATCCATTGCGCTCACGGAATCAATAAGTCCTGTAGACAACAATTCTTCATTTGCTGATACTTGTTTTTGTGCAACTTGTGAAATCAACGCCAAAACTTCGTTAGATACTGACATGGTAAGATCCTTTTATTGAAATTGAAATGATAACGCTTTGCACCCTGTGCATAACACTGTGATTATCCCATATTTTTTTACTTTTCAGGTAACTAAATATACAATATCCAAATAAAGCAATCCCTCTTTGGCAACATTTACACCAGGTTATCTGAAAGCGTTTGTATTTTCAGCCAACCGGTTTCACGACTTCCACAAACACAATTTTAATTAAGGAAAAACAATGACTATTCTTATCACCGGCGGTACCGGCTTCATCGGCTCCCATACCGTTGTTTCCCTGCTGAAATCAGGCTTTAATGCTGTGATTTTGGACAATTTGTGCAATTCGTCTGCCAACATCCTCCCGCGCTTGGAAAAGATTACCGGCAAATCTGTGCCTTTTTACCAAGGGGATATCCGTGATCGTGAAGTGTTACGTCAAATCTTTGCCGAACACGATATTGATGCCGTCATTCATTTTGCCGGCTTGAAGGCAGTCGGTGAAAGCATGGCCGAGCCAATGAAATACTATGACAACAATGTGTCGGGCAGCTTGGTTTTGGCTGAAGAAATGGCGCGTGCCGGTGTATTTAAGATTGTGTTCAGCTCATCGGCTACGGTTTACGGCGATCCGGGCAAAGTACCTTATACGGAAGATATGCAACCGGGGGATACGACCAGCCCTTACGGCACGTCTAAGTCTATGGTGGAGCGCATTTTGACGGATATCCAAAAGGCCGATCCGCGCTGGAGTGTAATTTTGTTGCGTTATTTCAACCCTATCGGTGCGCATGAAAGCGGTTTGATCGGCGAGCAGCCAAACGGTATCCCAAACAATCTGCTGCCTTATATCTGCCAAGTGGCTTCAGGCAAGCTGCCGCAATTGTCGGTTTTCGGCGACGACTACCCTACTCCCGATGGTACGGGTATGCGCGACTATATCCATGTGATGGATTTGGCGGAAGGCCATGTGGCGGCGATGCAGGCGAAAAGTGATGTTTCGGGCGTACACCTGTTTAATTTGGGTTCGGGACGTGCTTATTCGGTTTTAGAAATCATTCGTGCCTTTGAGGCGGCATCCGGTTTGACCATTCCGTTCCAAATCAAACCGCGTCGCGATGGCGATTTAGCCTGTTTCTACGCCGATCCCGCCTACACCAAAGCGCAGACCGGTTGGGAAACCAAGCGTGATTTGGCACAGATGATGGAAGACTCATGGCGTTGGGTCAGCAACAACCCAAATGGCTACGATGATTAAGTTGACCTGATACAGGCCGTCTGAAAGAGATGTTTTCAGACGGCCTCTTTATCTGAAAAACACACATTCTGTCTGCTATAATCCATTTATATTATTTTGACTATCCTCTGAAACTTATGAAAAAAATCCTTGTTACCGGCGGCGCTGGCTTTATCGGTTCTGCCGTTGTCCGTCATATTATCCAAAACACCCAAGACTCTGTCGTCAATGTCGATAAGCTGACTTATGCCGGCAATTTGGAATCTTTGACCGAGGTAGCCGATAATCCTCGCTATGCTTTTGAGCAAGTGGATATTTGCAACCGCGCCGAACTTGACCGCGTGTTTGCACAACACCAGCCTGATGCCGTGATGCACTTGGCTGCGGAAAGCCATGTCGACCGCTCTATCGATTCGGCAGGCGAGTTTATCCAAACCAATATCGTCGGCACATTCAATCTGCTTGAAGCGGCACGCGCCTACTGGCAACAAATGCCGTCTAAAAAGCGCGAAGCCTTCCGCTTCCACCATATTTCCACCGATGAAGTCTATGGCGATTTGCACGGCACGGACGATTTGTTTACCGAAACCACGCCCTACGCGCCGTCCAGCCCCTACTCTGCCTCTAAAGCGTCCAGCGACCATCTCGTCCGCGCATGGCTGCGTACTTACGGTTTGCCGACCATCGTAACCAACTGCTCCAACAACTACGGTCCATACCACTTCCCGGAAAAACTCATTCCTTTGATGATTCTGAACGCGCTCGACGGCAAACCGTTGCCTGTGTACGGCGACGGTATGCAAATCCGCGACTGGCTGTTTGTCGAAGACCACGCGCGCGCGCTGTATCAGGTTGTTACCAAAGGCGTCGTCGGCGAGACCTACAATATCGGCGGACACAATGAAAAAGCCAATATCGAAGTCGTCAAAACCATCTGCGCCCTGTTGGAAGAACTCGTTCCCGAAAAACCTGCAGGCGTGGCGCGTTATGAAGATTTGATTACCTTCGTACAAGACCGCCCCGGCCATGACGTGCGCTATGCCATCGACGCTGCCAAAATCGGCAGGGAGCTGGGCTGGAAACCGCAGGAAACGTTCGAATCCGGCATCCGCAAAACAGTGCAATGGTATTTGGACAACAAAACCTGGTGGCAAAACGTATTGAATGGCAGCTATCGTTTAGAGCGTTTAGGCACCGGAAAATAAGTTTTCAGACGGCCTGTTTCCATATTAGGCCGTCTGAAAATCACGCAAACACACACTACTCAGGAGAAAACCCATGAAAGGCATTATCCTTGCCGGCGGCAGCGGCACACGCCTCTACCCCATCACGCGCGGCGTATCCAAACAGCTGCTGCCCGTGTACGACAAGCCCATGATTTACTATCCCCTGTCCGTATTGATGCTGGCAGGAATCCGCGATATTTTGGTGATTACCACGCCTGAAGACAACGCCTCTTTCAAACGCCTGCTCGGCGACGGCAGCGATTTCGGCATTTCCATCAGTTATGCCGTGCAACCCAGTCCGGATGGCTTGGCACAGGCATTTATCATCGGTGAAGAATTTATTGGCAACGACAATGTTTGCTTGGTTTTGGGCGACAATATTTTCTACGGCCAATCGTTTACGCAAACATTGAAACAGGCCGCCGCCAAGACCCACGGCGCAACCGTATTCGGTTATCAGGTCAAAGACCCCGAGCGTTTCGGCGTGGTTGAATTTGACGAAAACTTCAACGCCCTGTCTATCGAAGAGAAACCGCAACAGCCCAAATCCGATTGGGCGGTAACCGGCTTGTACTTCTACGACCAACGCGTCGTCAAGTTCGCCAAACAAATCAAGCCGTCCGCCCGCGGCGAATTGGAAATTTCCGATCTCAACCAAATGTATTTGGAAGACGGTTCATTGTCGGTGCAACTGTTAGGACGCGGTTTCGCATGGCTGGACACCGGCACTCACGAAAGCCTGCACGAAGCCGCTTCATTCGTGCAAACCGTGCAAAACATCCAAGACCTGCAAATCGCCTGCCTGGAAGAAATCGCTTGGCGCAACGCTTGGCTTTCCGATGAAAAACTGGAAGAACTGGCGCGCCCGATGGCGAAAAACCAATACGGCCAATATTTGCTGCGCCTGTTAAAAAAATAATGTTTGAGGCCGTCTGAAACTTTTCAGACGGCCTTTAGATGAAAGATAAAACGATGAACATCATTGATACCGCCATTCCTGACGTAAAACTGCTTGAGCCGCAAGTCTTCGGCGATGCGCGCGGCTTTTTTATGGAAACCTTCCGCGACGAGTGGTTCAAAACCCAAGTCTGCGACCGCACCTTCGTGCAGGGAAACCACTCCAAATCCAGCAAAGGCGTATTGCGCGGCCTGCACTATCAAACTGAGAACACACAAGGCAAACTCGTGCGCGTGGTTGTCGGCGAAGTATTCGACGTAGCCGTCGATATGCGTAAAGACTCCCCCACATTCGGCAAATGGGTAGGCGAGATCTTGTCCGCAGAAAACAAACGCCAACTGTGGGTACCCGAAGGTTTCGCTCACGGCTTCTATGTACTGAGCGACGAAGCCGAGTTCGTCTATAAATGCACGGATTATTACAACCCCAAAGCCGAACACTCGCTGATTTGGAATGATCCGACCGTCGGCATCGACTGGCCGCTACAAGGTGAGCCGAACCTGTCGCCTAAAGACTTGGCAGGCAAAGTATTGGCCGAAGCCGTCACGTTTTAAAAAGTTTTAAAAAATAATTCAGGCCGTCTGAAAGAATGTTCCTCTTTTCAGACGGCCTACAATCCATTAATAACAATAATCGACGAAAACGCATTGTGAAAAACGCCTACATCCCCTCTCGCGGCATCCGCAAAATCCCCCATCTCTCCACCCTATTGCCTGAATTTCATATCTGCAAAGACGGAAAAGGAGCGGAGGCTGTTGTCGGCTGGGGTTTGCGCCCGACAACACACAAAGCGCGTGCTTTCGCCGCTGAACACCAGCTTCCCTTTATTGCGTTGGAAGACGGCTTTTTACGCTCGCTCGGACTCGGTGTCGCTGGTTATCCACCCTATTCCATCGTCTATGACGACCTCGGCATCTACTACGACACCACCCGTCCTTCGCGTTTGGAACAACTGATTTTCGCCGCCGATACCATGCCGTCTGAAACCTTGGCTCAGGCTCAGCAGGCGATGGATTTCATCCTGAGACATCATCTATCCAAATACAACCACGCGCCCGAACTTTCAGACGATCATCCTTTACGTTCCCCATCCAAGCCCGAAACCGTCCTCATCATCGACCAAACCTTCGGCGATATGGCCATCCAGTATGGCGGCGCAGACGCCTCTACGTTTGAACTGATGTTTCAGACGGCCTTGAATGAAAACCCGCAAGCCGATATCTGGGTCAAAACCCATCCCGATGTTTTGTGCGGCAAAAAACAAGGCTATCTGACCCGGCTGGCGCAGCAACACCGCGTCCATCTTTTGGCAGAAGACATCAATCCGATTTCTTTGTTGCAAAACGTCGATAAAGTTTATTGCGTTACCTCGCAAATGGGTTTTGAGGCGCTTTTATGCGGCAAACCGCTGACCACCTTCGGCCTGCCGTGGTATGCCGGATGGGGCGTAAGCGACGACCGCCATCCTGAAATCAACCGCCTTGTCCAAACCCAACGCCGCGTCCCCCGCAACTTACTGCAGCTCTTCGCCGCAGCCTATCTGCAATACAGCCGCTACCTCAACCCCAATACCGGCGAAGCAGGCAGCCTCTTTGATGTCATCGACTATCTAGCGACGGTCAAACGCAAAAACGACAAATTGCGTGGCGAGTTGTATTGCGTCGGCATGTCTTTGTGGAAACGCGCGGTTGCCAAACCGTTCTTTAACGTACCTTCATGCCGTCTGAAATTTATCTCCTCCACCCAAAAACTGGCCGGGGTCAAACTGTCCGACAATGCACGCATCCTTGCCTGGGGCAACGGCAAAGAGGCCATCGTTCGTTTTGCCGAACAACACCACATCCCCCTGCTGCGTATGGAAGACGGCTTTATCCGCTCGGTCGGGCTTGGTTCTAATTTAGTCCCGCCGCTGTCGCTCGTTACCGACGATATGGGCATTTATTTCAACGCCGAAACCCCGTCCCGTCTTGAACACATCCTGCAAAACCAAGACTTTGACGATCAAGACTTTCAGACGGCCTTAAAGCTGCAAAAAATGCTGACCGAAAACCACATCAGCAAATACAACGTCGGCAGCTCGGACTTTACCGCCCCATCAACCGACAAAACCGTAATCCTCGTTCCCGGTCAGGTTGAAGACGATGCGTCTATCCGCTACGGTTCGCCCCAAATCTACCGCAATCTGGATTTGCTCCGTACCGTACGCGAACGCAATCCCGATGCCTATATCATCTACAAACCGCATCCCGATGTAGTCAGCGGTAACCGCATCGGCCATATCTCCCCTGAAGATACGGCACGATATGCTGACCAAACCGCCGAACAAGCCGACATCCTGACTTGTCTCCAATACGCAGACGAAGTTCACACCATGACTTCGCTGACCGGTTTTGAAGCCCTGTTGCGCGGCAAAAAAGTCAGCTGCTACGGCCTGCCTTTTTACGCAGGTTGGGGGCTTACCCAAGATCTGCTCCCCATTCCGCGCCGCAGCCGCAGGCTTGAGCTTTGGCAGCTGATCGCCGGCACGCTCATCCACTATCCCGACTACATCCACCCCGAAACCCATCAGGCCATCAATGCGGAAACTGCAGCCCAAATCCTGATACGACAAAAAAATATGCAAAAAAACAACAACGGATTACATCGTGGGTACTTTGCCAAAAAATTAGGTAAAATCAAACAACTATATCGATCTTTTAAATAAATGCCATCAAAATTAACAATGCGTCATAAACCGGCTTCAATTGCAGCATCATTGCTTTTGCATCGTTAATACGCTTGGCGTATGCTTAAAAGTTCAACCCAAAACTATTACACAAAAAACAAAATCACATTGCGACATGAAACAGCCCGTCTTCCAAAACAACCTGCAAAACTTACTTGAAAGCGCAGAAAACATCCTGCTGCTTCAAGGTCCTGTCGGCGATTTTTTTCAGCGCCTCGCCGACTGGCTGACCGCAAATGGCAAAACCGTGCATAAATTCAACTTTAATGCAGGCGACGACTATTTTTATCCGCCTACTCAAGCGCATACCGTTGCTTTTAACGACAGCTACGATACCTTTCCTGAATTTTTGCAAAAATACATCGTTCAACATCACATCCAAGCCGTTGTCTGCTTTGGAGACACACGTCCCTACCATCTCCTGGCCAAACGAATTGCAAACGAAAACCAAGCCAGTTTCTGGGCATTTGAAGAAGGCTATTTCCGCCCCTATTACATCACATTAGAAAAAGACGGCGTCAACGCATTTTCTCCGTTGCCGCGCCGTGCCGACTTTTTTCTGGAACAATTCCCCAAACTGGCCCAGCAAGAATACAAAGCGCCGACACCGGTACGCGGCGGGTTTACGCCCATGGCCAAAAACGCCGTCCGTTACTATATTGAATTGTTCCGCAATCCGAACAAGTACCCGAACTACATCCACCACCGCGCATCCAATGCAGGCCATTACCTCAAACTGTGGTCAATCTCCATCCTCAAGCGTTTGAACTACTATATTGAAGACATCCAAATCGCCAAACGCGTGGAGGCGGGCAAATACGGCAAATTTTTTATTGTTCCCCTGCAGGTATTCAACGACAGCCAAGTCCGCATCCATTGCGACTTTTCCAGCGTCCGCAGCTTCCTGCTCCATGTTTTGGCCTCCTTTGCCGCGCACGCGCCTGCCGATACCAACCTCATCATCAAGCATCATCCGATGGACCGCGGCTTTATCGACTACTCGCGCGACATCAAACGCTTTATCAAAAAACACCCCAAACTCAAAGGCCGTATCACTTACGTCCATGATGTCCCCCTGCCCGTTTTCCTGCGTCACGGCCTCGGCATGGTTACCATCAACAGCACCAGCGGCCTGTCCGGCTTGATCCACAACATGCCAGTCAAAGTCCTCGGCCGCGCCCATTACGACATTCCCGGCATAACCGACCAAAATACCTTGGCAGAGTTTTGGAATCATCCGACGCCGCCTGACAGCGACCTGTTCCATGCCTACCGTATGTACCACCTCAACGTAACCCAAATTAACGGCAACTTCTACAGCCAGGTGTTTTTCCCCGACAAAAAAACCTCTGCCCCTTCCACTCCGACAACCTGACTTAGCAAAAATAATTCAGGCCGTCTGAAAAACATTTCAGACGGCCTGAAACAATCAACACCCTAGCCGCCGTCATGTAAACAAACCATAAAAAACCGCATTTATCATTAACAATAAATTACAAAAACAGTATAATAACCAAGCTGTCATGAACGCATGCCGACTCAAGCCGAAAGCTTTGTAACGCACTGAATAGAGATGTTTTCCCAGGAAAATAATACAACAAGCCAAACATCTTTAAAGGCAGGCCGCTAAGGCAACTGCAAAACTGTGCCGAACCCTATTTTTTACAAAGCCATCGACCGGCATCGCCGCCTATATGACGCAGCACCCGTCTTCCACTTTATCCGCCCGCAAACCATGACCGCCGCTCCTGAAATCCTCTACCGGCAAGCCGCCGCCCTTTTGGAACAATCCCATACCGCCCAAGCCCTGCCCCTGTTGCAACAGGCGGCAGAGCAAGGTTATGCGGAAGCTGCTTTCGTATTGGGCAACCATCTGCTGCAAAACGGCCAACCGGAGCAGGCACTTCCATGGCTGGAAGCCGCCGCGGCCCAACGCCATCCCAAAGCACTCTTCTCCCTGCTGCAACAGCGCGAACACAACGGCACCCCGACCGGACAGCTCCTCAACGAATATGCCTGGCTGGGTGAGCAGGGGCACTCAGAAGCCCAATTAATCCTCATGCGTTACCACGCGCAACGCAACGACCCACAATCGCTCTACTGGGCGGAGCTTGCCGCCGCCCGATATGCCGCGCCCGCGTATTACCATCTGGCGCGCCATCATCAACGCCAAGGCGACGTTGCGACAGCCATCGAACAATACGAAAAAGCGGCCGCCCTCGGCGTGACTGCCGCCTGTTGGCAACTCGGTCAAATCTACTTCTACGGCACAGGCATCAGCCCCGACCACGCACAAGCCGAACAATACCTCGAACAAGCCGCGCAAGCCGGCCACACCGCCGCACAAACCCTGCTGGCCGACCTTCTTGCCGCCCAACGACGACCCGAAGCCTTGGAATGGTATCGCCGTGCCGCCGACAAGGAACAAGCGGAAGCTCAAGCCAAGCTGGCCCAATACGCCCTGACCGGCGAACTTTCCGAACGAGACCCGTTCCAAGCAGCACGCTACGCCAAAGCCGCCGCCGAGAAAAACCATCCCGAAGCCCTGAAAATCATGGGCGACCTCTACCGCTACGGCCTCGGCATCAAAGCCGACAACCATGTCGCGCACGATTACTACCACCGTGCCGCCGCGCTGGGTTCTGCCGCCGCTGCACAAAAACTTATCAGCGATGCCGCGCTGTACCATCCGCAACAATACGAACAAATCAAAACAGCCGCCCTGCAACAACAACAAACCGAGACCGCATACCGTTTGGCGGAAGCACAAGCCCACGCCATCGGCCGTCCTGCCGACTACAATGCCGCGCGCAAAAATTACATGGAAGCGGCCGAGTTCCATCATAAAAATGCGGCGGCAGCCTTGGGCCGCATCTACCATTACGGCCTCGGCACGGCGCAAGACCCTCGGGCTGCCGCCCACTGGTACGCCATCGCAGCCGAACAAAACCACCCTTCCGCCCAATACCACCTCGCCTGTTTTTACTATCACGGGCAAGGTGTAAGCTGCCATGTTCCGACTGCCTGCTACTGGCTGCAGGCCGCCATCGGCAACGGGCATACCTCGGCCGGGTTATTAACATCCCTATTGGAACAATGGCGCCGCGAAGCGCATCATGCCATCGGGGAAAAGGCCGTCTGAAAAGATTTACACACGCATTTTTTGACAATCTTTAACTATTCCCCTAATATTTGCCAGTTATTTTTCACGGACAAGCCATCGTTTCCATTTCTTTCCAGAAACACCTTGTCCGCGCATCAATACCATAACACTCGGCGGATAACGCCAAGCGTTGAAACACACTGCATCCGGAAAGAAACGGATACTCGGAAAAACATTTCTAGGAGGTGAAACAACATGGAATGGGAATTCAACAGTTATTACACACTGATTGCCGCCACGCTCGTGTTGCTGGTTGGTAAATTTCTGGTTCAAAAAATCAAATTCTTACGAGACTTCAATATTCCCGAGCCGGTCGCCGGCGGTTTGGTTGCCGCTATCGTCCTGTTCGCCCTGCACGAAGCCTACGGCGTCAGCTTCAAATTTGAAAAACCGCTGCAAGATGCGTTCATGCTCATCTTCTTTACATCCATCGGTTTGAGCGCGGACTTCACCCGTTTGAAAGCGGGCGGCCTGCCTTTGGTCATCTTTACCGCCGTGGTGGGTGCATTCATCATCGTCCAAAACTTCGTCGGTGTCGGCTTGGCAAGCGCATTGGGTCTGGATCCGCTGATCGGCCTGATTACCGGTTCGATTACCCTGACCGGCGGTCACGGTACAGCCGGCGCATGGGGTCCTGACTTTGAAAGCAAATTCGGCCTGACCGGCGCAACCGGCTTGGGTATGGCTTCCGCCACCTTCGGCCTGGTATTCGGCGGCCTAATCGGCGGTCCCGTTGCCCGTCGCCTGATCAACAAAATGGGTCGCAAACCTCTGGAAACAAACAAAAAACCAGTTGACAACGATCAAACCGACGACGTCTTCGAAAAAGCACAACGTACCCGTCTGATTACGGCTGACTCCGCTGTCGAAACACTCGCGATGTTTGCCGCATGTTTGGCTTTTGCCGAAATCGTCGACGGCTACGACAAAGCCTTCTTCGACCTGCCTAAATTCGTATGGTGTCTGTTTGCCGGCGTGGTTATCCGCAACGTCCTGACTGCAACCTTCAAAGTCAATATGTTCGACCGCGCCATCGACGTATTCGGTAACGCCTCCCTGTCGCTCTTCCTCGCCATGGCTCTTCTGAACCTGAAACTGTGGGAATTGACCGGTCTGGCAGGCCCGGTAACCATCATCCTGGCCGTACAAACCGTCGTGATGATTCTGTACGCAACCTTCGTTACCTACGTCTTCATGGGCCGCGACTACGACTCCGCCGTCTTGGCAGCCGGCCACTGCGGTTTCGGTTTGGGCGCTACCCCGACTGCCGTTGCCAACATGCAGTCCATTACCCAAACTTTCGGCCCTTCGCACAAAGCCTTCCTGATTGTGCCTATGGTAGGTGCGTTCTTCGTTGACCTGCTCAACGCCGCCATCCTCTCCGGCTTCGTCAGCGTCATCAAAGGCTGATACGTCCGACATAGAAAAGCACTTGCCGCATTTACTTGCTGCAAGTGCTTTTGCTATGATAGGTACGTCAGGCCGTCTGAAAGGCCGTCACCTTCAGGAGTACACATGTACAAAAAAACCGCTTCCGTATTGATTTTAAGCACAATTCTGCTTGCCGCATGCAGCAAAGAAGAGCCCAAAGCCGCACTTGATTGCGCCCAACCGGCCACACTGCAAAACATCCGTACCACCATCGAAGACACCCTCAAACAACAAGCACGTTCCTTCGCCCGCAATGACAACCGCCAATTCGTCGATGCCGACAAAATCATCGCCGCCGGCCTCGAATTAGAAACCCTGCTTGAAGACCCCAAAGAAACCGAAGACGACGGCAAAGCCATCTGCCGCGCCAACCTCAAAATCCGTATTCCCGACACCATCCTCAAAACGGCCATAGACAACAGCCCGCTGATTTACGGCAGCACCCCGTTGGCCGACATGCTCGAACAAAAACTGATGGGCAGCAACCTGACCTTTGAAAACAACACGTTCAGCACCACCCTGCTCTACACCCCCGACAAAGACGGCAAACCGGTTTTCGAAGACAATACCCTGAGTTCCACCGCGCAAACCCTTTCCGCCACCCTGCTGCCCTACGGCGTGAAAAGCATCGTCATGATAGACGGCAAACCCGTGTCCAAAGAGCAGGCCATCAAACTGCTGCAAAACCAAAACACGGAAGAACCGCCCACCCTCAATCCGCAAGACATCCTTGAAAACAACGCCGCCAGCCAGGCTGCCGGCCTGACCGATGACGGCGACGATTCAGATTACGAAGTCCTGCGCCCCGACCATGAAACCCAACGCAACGAGCCGCCCGGCCTCAGCCAAAGCGAACTTGACAACGCGCGCGCGCAAAACCGTCAGGCGGACGGTGAAATCAACGACCTCTGGGGCGGCTTGGACAGCGACGTCAAACAACAAATCCTCGGCGAACAACGCGCCTGGATTCAAAGCAAAAAACTCAACTGCCAACAAGCCGCCGCGTCCGCAGACAACGCTGCACAAGCAGAATACCTGCGCCTGCAGTGTGAAACCCGCATGACCCGCGAACGCACGCAATACCTGCGCGGCTATTCCATCAACTAAAACCGATAAGGCCGTCTGAACATTCAGACGGCCTGCACGAAAGCACATCACATCATGCAATACCGAATCCACCGTGAAGGCGATGCCCAAAACACACCCTCTTCAGCCTCCACCCCCGTCGACAACTGGGAGCGCAACACCCTGCGCGAAGTCCTCCTCGCCGCCTACCAAGAACAACGCCGCGCCCGCATTTGGCGCAACATCTGGCGCGGCGTCGCCGTCCTCATCTTCCTCAGCCTGATTTTCGGCCTTGCGGAAGAAGAAGGAAAAACCTCGTCGGTCCAAGCCCGCAGCGAACACACCGCCGTTATCGACCTGACCGGCGAAATCGGCAACGACATCGACGACCAAGTCCAAATCCTGCGCGACAGCATGGAAGCCGCCTACGAAAACGGCAACGCCAAAGCCATCATCATCCGCGCCAACAGCCCCGGCGGTTCGCCTGTCGTGTCCAACACGGCCTTTAACGAAGTCCGCCGCCTCAAAGCCGAACACAAAAACATCCCTGTTTACCTCGTTGCCGAAGACATGTGCGCTTCCGGCTGCTACTACATTGCCGCCGCAGCCGACAAAATTTACGCCGACCCTTCCAGCATTGTCGGCAGCATCGGCGTGATCGGCGGCGGTTTCGACTTCACCGGCCTGATGGACAAAGCCGGTGTCAAACGCCGTCTGAAAACCGCCGGCAGCAACAAAGGCATGGGCGACCCTTTCACGCCTGAAACCCCAGCGCAAACCCAAATCTGGGAAACCATGTTGGGCGATATCCACCAAGAATTCATCAAAGCCGTCAAACTCGGCCGCGGCGCAAGGTTGAAAGACAAACAGTATCCCGACGTTTTCAGCGGCCGTATTTACACCGGCAAAGAAGCCAAACAGGTCGGCCTGATTGACGACTTCGGCAGCATTTACAGCGTCGCCCGCGATGTCGTCAAAGCCCCCGAGCTGGTCAACTACACGCCGCAAGACGATTTCAGCAAAATGCTCAGCCGCCGCTTCGGTGCGGAAGTGAAGGCCAAAGTCAAAGAAACTTTGTCTGAAATTTGGTAAACCAAAAAACTCAAAGGCCGTCTGAAACCCTAAACATCGGGGTTTCAGACGGCCTTTTGATATGGTTTTTACAATAAAACGCTGATTATTGTCCAAACACTCATTGGCTTTATCAAATCGGCAGATAAATATTTCCTGATGATGCTCTTACAGGAACACTTTACGCCGACAAACGATCAAACCTCCACGCTTCAGACGGCCTGTTTCTGCATATTGTGCGCCATATCGAGCGCGGCGCGGACGGCGGTCATCAGGCTGCCGGAATCGGCTTTGCCCGTGCCTGCCAAATTCAAGGCCGTGCCATGATCGACGGAGGTGCGGATAAAGGGCAGGCCGAGGGTAATGTTCACGCCTTCGCCGAAACCGGCGTATTTGAGCACCGGCAGGCCCTGGTCGTGATACATGGCGAGGACGGCATCGGCATCTTTAAGCAGGAAGGGTTGGAACACGGTATCGGCCGGATAAGGGCCGCGTGCGTCTATGCCTTCGGCCTGCAAGGCATGAAGCGCCGGAATAATGGTGTCGATTTCTTCGTGTCCCAAATGGCCGCCTTCGCCGGCGTGGGGATTGAGGCCGGTAACGAGGATGACCGGTTTGGCTATGCCGAACTTATGGCGCAGGTCGTGTTCAAGAATGCGGACAACCGACTCGATTAAAGGCTTCGTGATGGCGGCGGAAATGTCTTTCAGCGGCAGATGGGTGGTCACCAACGCCACGCGCAGGCCGCCGCCGGTCAACATCATGACGACTTGTTCGGTATGGCTTTTTTCGGCGAGGTATTCGGTGTGGCCGCTGAAAAAGCCGTTGCCTACGTGTGCATCGTTGATGATGCCTTTGTGCAGCGGCGCGGTCACCATACCGGCAAACAGGCCGTCTGAAATGCCTTGATACGCCGTATCCAGCAGCCGGAGGACATACGCGGCATTGGCAGGATTGAGTTCGCCTGCCCGACACTCGGCATCTAAGGGAATATGCAGGACTTCGAGTTCGCACTTGTGCAACGGATCGGCCGCTTGGGCTTGAAAATCGCGCAGGATAACGGATTTGCCGAGCTGTTCGGCCCTTTGCGCCAACAGGTTTTTATCGCACAAAACAACGGGGCGGCAAGGAAGATCGGCGAAAGCCAAATCAAGGCAGATGTCGGGGCCGATGCCGGCCGGTTCGCCGGAAGTGATGGCGAGAATGGGAGCAGTCATGGTGTTTCTCGGTATGGTTTACAGTATTTAGACAACAGTCAGGCAAAATGCCTGCCCTATTTTTGCAGATTAACACAAATACAAAAAGGCCGTCTGAAAACAGTTTTTGCTTGGTCAAACTGTGTTCAGACGGCCTTGTCTGTTTACCGTTTTATACTTAAGAACGGCGGCCGATCATGCGGTACAAAACGTCGTGGCCTTGAATGCGGTGGACGACGACCATGGCGATGTGGCCGGCGACCAGCGCGAAGAGCAGCCAGCCGAGTTTGCCATGCGCCATATTGCCGAGGTTGGCCATCCATTCGATTTTTTCAGGCGAACCCTGCATCACTTGGACGCCGAATACTTTCAACGGGCCGCGGCCGCTACCGTATTGGCGGATCATGCCGATAACGGGAACGGCAAGCATGAGGACGTAAAGGGCAAGGTGGCCGGCTTTGGCGGCAAAGCTGTCGGCGGCAGGACGTTTGGATGCATTGAGCAAGGCCCAAACAATGCGCACGATAATCACCAGCAGCGTGATGAAACCGATGGATTTGTGCACGCCGAAGAGTGCGCCGACCCATTCTTCGCCGTCATAAATGGTCCAGATGGCGATGGTGGTCAGGATGCCGATGAAACCGAGTACGGTCAGCCAGTGCAATGCGCGCGCGACGGCATCGTAGGTTTGGGGGCGTGTAGTGGTCATAATGTTTCCTTGTTTTTGATTTATTTGATTTTTTGAAGCGGCGGATTGTATCAAAAATGCCCAACCAATTTTGTTGCCTTTTTGAAGATATTTCGTAAATATTTGAAAATTTTGAATAAACATCAGTTTTATCCGTCAGGCTGTACAGGCCGTCTGAAAACAAGGGCAGGAATACCACCTTCTATGCCGAACTCGGGCTAAAATAGGCGTTTTTATTCTCGGGTACGCATCGATGCAGGTTTGGATTCGGCGGTGTGCGCTGTTGCTGCTGCCTTTGGGTTTCTTGGCGGTCATGGTGGCCGCGCCTTTGCTGTCGCTGGCGTTTTACGACGGCGAGGGTGCTTGGACGGAAGTGGTGGCTGATGACTATATGCGCCTGCGCTTGGGCTGGACGGTGGCGCAGGCGGTTTTGACCTGCGTCTTGGTCACGGCTTTGGGCGTGCCTGCGGCGTGGGTGCTGGCGCGAATGAATTTTGCCGGACGGCGTATGGTTTTGCGCCTGTTGATGCTGCCTTTTGTGATGCCGACTTTGGTAGCGGGCATGGGCGTGCTGGCCTTGTTTGGCGCACACGGCATACTGGCGTCCGGTTGGCAGGACACGCCGTGGCTGCTGATTTACGGCAATGTGTTTTTCAACCTGCCGGTTTTGGTGCGCTCGGCGTATCAGGGATTTGTGCGTGTGCCGCAGGCGCGGTTGCTCTCGGCGCAATCGTTGGGCGCGGACGCGTGGCGGCGGTTTGTCTGGGTCGAATGGCCGGTGGTGCGTGCATGGGTCGCCGGCGGCGCGTGCCTGGTGTTTTTATATTGTTTTTCAGGCTTCGGGCTGGCCTTGCTGCTCGGCGGCGAGCGTTTTGCAACGGTGGAAGTGGAAATCTACCGGCTGGTGGCGTACGAGTTGGACATGGTGCGTGCGTCGGTATTGGTGTGGCTGGTGCTGGCGGCTACGGCGGCGGCCGGCGGTTTGTATGCGTATTGGAGTAAGCGCGTGGCGGTGGATAAATCAGTCTCGCCTTTGCCTCCGCGCGCGCCGGTACGGGCTTGGGAAAAATGGCTGACGGCAACGGTATTGGCCATATTGGTGCTGTGCTGTCTGCTGCCTTTGGCGGCGGTGTGGCTCAAGGCGGCAACGGCAGGCTCTTCGTGGGCGGTTTTGCTGGAAGCGCAAACGTGGGCGGCAGTGTGGAACACGATCCGTTTCTCTGCGGCAGCGGTGGCGGCGGCGACGGTTTTGGGCGTGCTGTATGCGGCGGCGGCACGGCAAATGGCGTGGTTGCGCGCGCTGATGTTTTTGCCGTTTATGGTGTCGCCCGTGTGCATCGCGTTTGGCGTATTGCTGCTCTATCCGCAATGGACGGCTTCGCTGTGGCTGCTGACGGCGACTTATGCGTTGTTGGCGTATCCGTTTGTGGCCAAAGACGTATTGGCCGCATGGGACGGTTTGCCCAAAGATTACGCGGCGGCGGCGCGCACCATGGGCGCAAACGGTTTTCAGACGGCCTGTTATGTAACCGCGCCTTTATTGAAACCGGCCTTACGGCGCGGCCTGACCTTGGCTTCGGCAACGTGTATCGGCGAATTTGCGGCCACATTGTTCCTGTCGCGCCCCGAATGGCAGACGCTGACCACCTTGATTTACGATTATCTCGGGCGCGCCGGTGCGGACAATTACGGACGGGCGATGGTGTTGACGGCCGTATTGACCGCTTTGGCTTTGGCGGCATTTTTGCTGGTGGACGAAGCAGAAGGACAAAAGGCCGTCTGAACGCGTTCGGTTTCAATTTCCTCCCTTCCCATGCGCCATTGCGGCCTGTATCGAAAATTGATTGAATCCGCTATATAATTTGTTTTTAACCGTACCCAACACGACCTATCATGACCGACTTAGAAACCAAACGCCTTGAAACCCAAGCCATGCTGGACAATGCCGACTTGCTGTTTGACCAAGAACAATGCCGCGCGGCCTTGCAAAAAGTTGCCGACGACATTACCCGCGACTTGGCCGACAAATACCCCCTGCTGCTGCCTGTCATGGGTGGTGCGGTGGTGTTTACAGGACAGCTGCTGCCGCTGTTGCGCTTCCCTCTGGACTTTGACTACGTCCACGTTTCCCGCTACGGCGACAAACTCGCAGGCGGCGCGTTCAACTGGAAACGCATGCCCGACCCCGAGCAAATCAAAGGCCGTCATGTCGTCGTTTTGGACGACATCCTGGACGAAGGCCACACCATGGCCGCCATTCAGGAAAAACTGTTGGAAATGGGCGCGGCGAGCTGCCGTGCGGCCGTATTTGCCAACAAGCTGATCGACAAAGAAAAACCGACCCAAGCCGACTATATCGGTTTGGACGTGCCCAACCGCTACGTCTTCGGCTACGGCATGGATGCCGCCGGCTGCTGGCGCAACCTCGGCGAAATCTACGCCTTAAACAACAAATAAAACCAAGGCCGTCTGAAAGGTTTTCAGACGGCCTCAAACCAACACTAGGAACACATCATGATCGGCCTGCTTATCATCACGCACGAAACCATAGGCGAAGCCTACCAAGGGCTGACCCACCATTTCTTCCCCAACGGCTTTCCCGAAAACGTCCGTATTCTCGGCGTTCAGCCCAATGAAGACCAAAACGACATCATCAACAACGCCATCGCCGCCTTGCAGGAATTTCCCGACAACCGCGGCGTACTGATCATGACCGACATCTTCGGCGCCACCCCGTGCAACGCCGCACGCCGGCTGGTGCGCGAAAACAAATCCGCCATCCTGACCGGCCTCAACGCCCCGATGATGATTAAAGCCATCCAATACTCATCACAAGCCGAAAACCTCTCCGACTTCACCGAAACCGTCAAAGAAGCCGCCATCCGGGGCATTTTCGCCATTACATCCGCACCCGAAGACCTGGTGTGCAAAGAACACGGCTAAGGCCGTCTGAAAACATTCACTTTACGAACATTTAGGGGACATCCATGCTCAAACAAGAAATCGAAATCATCAACAAACTCGGCCTGCACGCGCGCGCCTCCAGCAAATTCACCCAAACCGCCTCCCAATTCCAAAGCGAAGTCTGGGTTACCAAAAACGGTAACCGCGTCAACGGCAAAAGCATCATGGGTCTGATGATGCTGGCCGCCGCCAAAGGCACCGTGATTGAGCTGGAAACAGAAGGCGCAGACGAAGCCGCCGCCATGCAGGCGTTGACCGACCTCATCAACGACTACTTCGGCGAGGGCGAATAATGAGCATCGTCCTACACGGTGTGGCCGCAGGCAAAGGCATCGCCATCGGCCACGCCCACCTCATCACGCGCGGCGCGGCGGAAGTTCCCCAATATGACATCGATCCCGACAAACTCGAGGCCGAAGTCGCCCGTTTCGACAACGCCATCAAAGCCACGCGCAAAGAACTGGAACAGCTGCGCGGCGCGATTCCCGAAAACGCCCCGACCGAATTGGGCGCGTTCATTTCCCTACACCTGATGCTGCTGACCGACGTTACCCTCTCGCGCGAACCCATCGACATTTTGCGCGAGCAGAAAATCAACGCCGAATGGGCATTGAAACAACAAAGCGACAAGCTCGCCGCCCAGTTCGACAGCATCGACGACGACTACCTGCGCGAACGCAAACAGGACATGCTCCAAGTCGTCCGCCGCATCCACAACAACCTTGTCGGCCAAAGCAACGAAATCAACCTCGCCGGCAACCTGTTTGACGACACCGTCCTCATCGCGCACGACCTCTCGCCTGCCGATACCGTATTGTTCAAAGAGCAGCACATTACCGCCTTCGTAACCGATGCCGGCGGCCCGACCAGCCACACCGCCATCTTAGGCCGCAGCCTCGACATCCCGTCCGTCATCGGCCTGCACAACGCCCGCAAACTCATCACCGAAAACGAAATCGTCATCGTCGACGGCATCAACGGCGTCCTCATCATCGATCCCGACGAAGTCGTCCTCAACGAATACCGCCGCCTCGCCCGCGAATACCGCAGCCACAAGCGCGAACTCAACAAAATCAAAAAAACCGCTGCCACCACGGCCGACGGCATCAACATTGAGTTGCTCGCCAACATCGAATCCGCCGAAGACATCAAAGCCCTGCACAACTTCGGCGCAGACGGCGTCGGCTTGTTCCGCAGCGAATTTCTTTATCTCAATCGCGACACCATGCCGTCTGAAGACGAGCAATACGAAGTGTACAGCGCGATTGTGAAAAAGATGAAAGGCAAAAGCATCACCGTCCGCACCGTCGATTTGGGTGTCGATAAAAATCCGCGCTGGTTCGGCCAAAACAGCACGCCCAACGGCAGCCTCAACCCCGCGCTCGGCCTGACCGGCATCCGTTTGTGTCTCGCCGAGCCGGTCATGTTCCGCACCCAAATGCGCGCCATCCTCCGCGCCACCGCCCACGGCCCCGTGCGCATGATGTGGCCGATGATTACATCCATTTCCGAAGTGCGCCAATGCCTTATCCATCTGGACACGGCCCAACGCCAACTGACCGAGCGCGGCGAAACCTTCGGCCCGGTCAGCATCGGCTGCATGATCGAAATCCCGTCCGCCGCCATGACCGTCGGCAGCATCCTCAAGCTCGTCGACTTCGTTTCCATCGGCACCAACGACCTGATTCAATACCTCCTGTCGGTCGACCGCGGCGACGACAGCGTCAGCCACCTCTACCAACCCGGCCACCCTGCCGTCCTCAAAACGCTGCAACACATCATCCGCACCGCAAACCGTATGGAAAAAGGCGTGTCCATCTGCGGCGAAATGGCCGGCGATACCGTCTTCACTCGACTGTTACTCGGCATGGGCTTACGCCGATTCTCCATGAACCCTAACAACCTGCTTTCGGTTAAAAACATCATCCTGCACAGCCACACCGGCCATCTTGAAAACGATGCCGCCAAAATCCTGCGCTGCGAAGACCCGGAAAAAGCCGAGAAACTGATTAAAATCCTCAACCAAAGCGAGCAGAACGAAGACAAGGCCGTCTGAAATTCGCAAAATATCCGAAACCGACACAAGGGCGTATTGAACACGCCCTTTTTATTTTTTCCCATTTTGGGTTGACACCCGATTCCCCTCAAGCCTTTCCTATTTCGCCATTTCAAAAACCAACCTTTTTCACTTTTCCCAAACACTGCTTACAGGCCGTCTGAAAAATATAGGGCGCAAGTGAAATAAAACTTTTATGCCCACACCAAAGGCCGTCTGAACCCCGAATCGCAAGGTTTCAGACGGCCTGCTGTATTCAACCGGATACCTTTTATTTTTTGCAATAAAAAACCCTTTGCCTATCCATTTCAGCTACTGCCCACTATGGATTTAGGCACACCATACTCGTCCTTTTTACTAGGTCTTCAGTACACCCAAGCCCTATATCAACACTATCCCTTCGTTTTAATGATGCAACTTTTTATTCCGAAATATGTCTATCCCTACATTCACTTGAAAAAAGATTCAATACCTTGTAAATTTATAAAAAGATAGTAATTATCATCATATTTTGAAGGAATGACTCATGAGATTTACGCAACTTTCTGCTTTGATTGCCGCCGCCGCTTTATCCGTCGGCTCCGTATCGGCTTTTGCCAAACCCGTTCAGCTGACCGATACCGTCGGCCGTAAGGTAACCGTCGACCTGCCTGCCAAGCGCGTGGTTTTGGGCTTCTACTACCAAGACTACATGGCCATCGGCGGTAAAACCGCGTTGGACAACGTTGTCGGCTTCTCCAAAGCAGTTTGGGCCGACTGGGCGCCACCAAGCTGGGCGGCATTCAGCAAAGCCGTGCCTAAACTGAATCAGCTGACCGACGTGGGCGAAGTGGAAGTCGGCACTTTCTCGATTGAGAAAGTATTGGCGTTGAAACCCGATTTGCTGGTTTTGGCCGAATGGCAATACAAGGCTCTGGGTTCCGATCTCGACCGCATCAACAAAGCCGGCATCCCCATCGTCGTGTTGGACTACAACGCGCAAACGGTGGCCAAACACGTTCAATCGACCAAACTCATCGGCACATTGACCGGCCAGCAGCAAAAAGCCGACAAACTGGCGGCGGATTACAAACGCGTTGCCGACACCATCCAGGCGCGCGTGCAAAAAGCCAACCTGCCCAAGCCTAAAGTCTATGTCGAGTTCGGCAACAAAGGCCCTGCCGAACACAGCGTAACCTTCGGCAAGAGCATGTGGGGTTCGATGGCGACGCTGGTCGGCGGTAACAATATCGCCGCTTCTTCGGTCGAATTCTACGGCCCGATCAATCCTGAAAAAGTCCTCGCCGCCAAACCCGACGTCATCGTGATTACCGGCCGTGAAACCGAATTGAAGAAAAACCCTGCCGCCATGGTGATGGGCTGGGGCATTCCGAAAGCCGAAGCGGAAAAACGCTTGGCCGGTTTTGCCAAACGCGCCGGTTGGGCCAACCTGCCTGCGATTAAAAACAACCGCCTCTACGCCGCCTACCATGCCAACTCGCGCACGCTGTCCGACAGCGCGTCGATTCAGTTTATGGCCAAAGCGATTTATCCGCAGTTGTTTAAGGATTTCAACCCTGAGAAAACCTATCTGGACTTCTACCGCCAAAACCTGCCGGTCGTACCGAGCGGCACGTTCTACCTCTATCCAAAAGGACAATAAGGTAGTTTAGATTTTCAGACGGCCTTTTAAATCGGAAGGCCGTCTGAAATTTTTGCGGAAGAAAAAGGCAAACCCGTTCTCCCCTTTATCAACATTCTTTTTTAAAGGTTTGAAACATGAATGATTCGGTTGTCGCCGAGATTGTGAAAAACCAGCGCAAGTTGGAAGGCAAGCGTTGGTTGATTGTGTTGATGTTTTTAATCATCGCGGCAGTCAGCTTCTTATTCGACATCGCCACCGGCCCGGCGATGACGGACACGCTGCCTGTCGGCGAAGTGGTCAATGTTTTGCTGGGCAAACCCGAAGTCGATGAAATGAACCGTCTGATTGTGATGGATTTGCGCCTGCCGATTGCGGTGATGGCGCTGGTGGTCGGTGCGGCTTTAGGCGTCGGCGGGGCGGAGATTCAGACGCTCTTGAACAACCCGATGGCCAGCCCTTATACGCTGGGTTTGGCGGCGGCGGCGGGCTTGGGCGCGTCGGTGGTGATTGCGTTCGGCGGTTTCGGGCTGCCTGAAACGGTTGCCGTCCCCATCGGCGCATTTGTGATGACCATGCTGGCTTCGGGCATCTTGTTCCTGTTTGCTTCGGCGCGCCGCTTCAACTCGGCGATGCTGGTGCTGGTGGGGATTGCGCTTTTGTTTCTGTTTCAGTCGATTCTGTCGCTGATTCAGTTTATCGCCGCGCCTGAGATTTCGCAGCAGATTCTGTTTTGGCTGTTCGGCAGCCTGACCAAGGCAACTTGGGAGACTGTCGCGGTTACGGCAGCGGTTACGGCGGTATGCGTGTTTCTGCTTTCGCGCGACGTGTGGAAGCTGACCGCGTTGCGCTTGGGCGAAGAACGCGCCGTTGGGCTGGGCATCAATCTGCAATTTTTGCGCCTGAAAACGCTGGTGTTGGTGGCGGTGATGACGGCGACGGCAATCAGTTTTGTCGGTGTGATCGGCTTTATCGGCTTGGTTGCCCCTCATGTGGCGCGGATTCTTTTGGGCGAAGACCAGCGTTTCTTCCTGCCCGGCGCGATGCTGGCGGGGGCGGCGTTTTTATCGGTCGCCAGCGTGTTGTCCAAGGTGATTATCCCCGGCGCGCTGTTTCCGGTGGGCATCGTTACGTCGTTTGTCGGCGTGCCGTTCTTCTTCTGGATTGTATTAACGAAACGATAGGCCGTCTGAAATGTTGAAACTTGAAAACGTACACATCCGGTGCGGCGATTATGTGGTCGCCGACAATATCGATTTGACACTGGAACAAGGCAAAGTCTATTCCGTGCTCGGCCCGAACGGCACGGGCAAATCCTCGCTGATGAAAACGATTTTCGGCGAAGTGGCGCACAAAGGCACCATCCGCTACGGCGACGAAGCGTTGAGCAAAATCCACCTGCAAAGCTGGCGCAAACGCATAGGCTATATGCCGCAGGACACCGCCGCCGAAGCCTCGCTGACCGCACTGGAAGTCGTGTTGCTCGGCCGCATGGACGCACTGCACATGCACGTCGGCGACGAACTGCTGCACGAAGCCGCAAGTATCATGGCGGAGCTGGGCATCGGCCATCTGGCGCACCGCGACGTCATGCGGCTTTCCGGCGGACAGCGGCAGCTTGTGATGTTTGCCCAAGTCATGCTGCGCCGCCCCGAAATCCTGATGCTGGACGAACCGGTCAGCGCACTGGATATGCACCATCAACTCAATCTTTTAGAACGCGTGGTGCAATACACGCACGAACACAATCTGGTTACGCTGATGGTCTTGCACGATTTGAGCCTCGCCGCGCAGTTTTCAGACGGCGTGATTCTGCTCGGCGAAGGCAAAGTACAGGCGCAGGGCGCGCCGCAGGACGTGTTGCAGGCGGACATGATAGGCAGACTGTACAAAGTGGACATCGAGCTTTTGTACGACAGCAAAGGCCTGCCCGTTATCCGCCCGATGCGGAAGAGTGCGTAACTTAACCGCCGCCGTCATTCCAATGGATTCCCGCCCGCGCGAGGATGACGACGGTTGACAATCAACAATCCGCTTCTGAAATGTCGGATTTGAACATCCGATCTGCGAACTCCCTGCAACTTACCCCCTCTCCCGCGGGAGAGGGTTAGGGAGAGGGCGGTAAGCCCAAGGCTTATCTCTTCGCCCCATCAGCCCGATCTCTATTTTTTATCCTTAGAAAGGACTTTCCCCATGAAAAAATCCCTCTTCCTCCTCATGCTGACCGCTTCCCTTAGCGCATACGCCGCCAACCACGAAGTCAAAATGCTCGACAACGGCAAAGACGGCAGCATGGTGTTCGAACCCGGCTACGTCAACGCTAAAGTCGGCGACACCGTAACCTTCAAAGCCACCAACAGCGGCCACTGGGTGCAAAGCAAAGCCCTGCCCGACGGCGTTGCCGACTTCCTCTCCGAAGACGGCAAAGACTTCACCCTCAAACTCGACAAAGAAGGCGTGTACGTCTACACCTGCCCGCCGCACCGCATGATGAACATGAGCGGCGTGATTCAGGTCGGCAAACCGGTGAACAAAGCCAAAGCGCAAGCCGTTGTCGATGAAATGGAAAACCGCGCCATGCAAAGCAAAGGCCGTCTGAAAAAATACATGGCACAAGTGAAGTAAAAGCGTTTATGCCTGCATTAAAGGCCGTCTGAAACCTTTCAGACGGCCTGTTTCCTTTGCGTAAAACACGCATCAAAGCTATATCTTCCGTTTCAGTTTCCGATAAAATAGGCCTATTCCGACACAAGACCCGTAAGCATGATACGCCGCCTTTACGCCACGCTGTGGCACCTCGCCCCCTTCCTGATCCGCCGCCACCTGCGCCGCCGCGCCCTCAAATCCCCAGCCTATCTCGAGCATTGGGACGAGCGTTTCGGGCAGGCGTATCCCAATCCCGTGCAACGCCCGATTTGGATACACGCCGTATCCGTCGGCGAAACGCGTGCGGCCGAGCCTTTGGTGCAGGCATTGCGCCGCCATTTTCCCGACTCGCCGTTTCTGATTACCCAAATGACGCCGACCGGCCGCGCCACCGCGCAATCCCTGTTCCCCGATGCGCAATGCCGTTACCTGCCCTACGACAAATCCGAATGGGTCGCCCGGTTTTTAGCCGAACACCGCCCCATCTGCGGCATTTTGATGGAAACCGAAATCTGGCCCAACCTGATGCACGGCTGCCAAAAAGCAGGCATTCCCCTCTTTCTGGCCAACGCGCGCCTCTCCGAAAAATCCCAACGCGGCTACCTCAAAATCCGCAAGCTGGTCGAGCCAGCCATGCAGACCCTCTCCGGCTGCTTTGCCCAAACCGCCGCCGATGCCGAACGCCTGCACCTCATCGGCGCGTCCAACGTCCACGTCTGCGGTAACACCAAATACGACATCGCGCCCCCCGACGACCTGCGTCCGCTTGCCGCCGCCTTTAAAGAACGCATCGGCGCACGAGCCGTCGTCGTCTGTGCCAGCACGCGCGTGTACAAAGGCACAGACGAAGTCGAGCTGCTCCTCAAAGCATGGCAGGGCTACCGCGGCAATGCCTTGCTGGTCATCGTCCCGCGCCACCCTGAAAATTTCCAGACGGCCTACGATACCGCCAAATCGCTTGGTTATACCGTGCAAAAACGCAGCGACGGACAACCCGTTTCCCCCGACACACAAGTTTGGATAGGCGACAGCATGGGTGAGCTTGCCGCCTACTACCTCAGCGCAGACATTGCCTTCGTCGGCGGCAGCCTCGTCGATGCCGGCTGCCAAAACATCATCGAACCCATCGCCTGCCGCGTCCCCACCCTCTTCGGCTACTCCAACTACAACTTCGCCCAAGCCTGCAAAGGCGCAGTCGAAGCCAAAGCCGCCGTCCGCGTCGAAACCGCCGAAGCCTGGTACAGAACCACGCGCCAATACCTCGACGACGAAACGCTGCGCCAACAGCTGATCAGCCACACCGAGCAATTCATTTCGCAACACCAAGGCGCCAGTGCCAAAATTGCCAAAGCGATTGCCGATTGTTTGAACCAGCGTTAAACAATAAAAAACCGCCCGTTCATGACAAACAGGCGGAAACTGAAAAACAGTTTTTTGTTTTCAGCCGTTTAATTGACTAAGAGCAGGAACAGGGTTAAGATAATCCTAACGACTGTCCGCAGTCTCAGCCATGAACGACCTTTCGGCTTGGTTCGTTTCATGTTGAAACTCTCCTTTCTAGGGAGGTTCAAATAAAACAGCCCCACTGCCATGGGGCTGTTTCACTACCTAGCCCCGCAACAATTATATCCAAACTTCCTAAAATCATTCCAAACAAATTTCCACTGAAAAGGCCGTCTGAAACCCCAACGTTTTGGGTTTCAGACGGCCTTTTCTCAACCTACAAACTTAACGTCCTGCTTTCAACACGCGGCGTGCAAACACGAACATACCGAAGACAAAAAACGCCAAGCCCAGCCATTTGGCGGCCGTATCCCAGTTTTCCAGGTTCAGGGCCAAAGGTGCATCCGAACCGCCGTTGGTTACGGAGAAGGCGATGATAAACGCCATAATCACACCGATCAGGCTCTCGCCGACAATCAAACCGGCGGAAAACAGCGTACCGATACGTTCCGCATTTTTCAGACGGCCTTCACGGTTTTCCTGACGGCGGGCGATGACGGATTTCAACACCGCCGCCAATACCGCGCCGATTACAATCGGCATATTCACAGACGGCGGCAGGTAAATGCCCATGCCCACGGCCAATACCGGCAAAGCACGCTTGCCGCCGGAAGATTTGCGCAATGTGAAATCGACCGCAATCAACGCCACGCCGATGCCCACGCCGGTGAAAATATAATCCCATTGCAAATTGTGCGAGAAAATACCTTGGGCGATGGTGGTCATCAAAGTTGCCTGAGGCGCGGCAAGGGCTTGGGCCGCATCCATGCCTTCACGCGGCATCGCGCCGGTAAAGCCGTAGGCTTCATACAAAAGCTCCAACACAGGCGAAATCACCACAGCACCGACAACGCAGCCGACAATCAACGCAACCTGCTGTTTCCAAGGCGTTGCCTTTACCAGATAACCCGTTTTCAAATCCTGCAGGTTGTCATTGGAAATCGAAGCCACACAAATTACAGACGCACCGCAAAACAGCGTCAACGCCAGCAGGAATTTGCGGTTTGCCTCGTCCGCCATCAAGCCGCCGGATTCGCCGACCAGCAGCAACACCAGCGAAATGATAACGATAGAGACGATGCCCACACCCGAAATCGGGCTGGAAGACGAACCGACCAAACCGGCCATATAACCGCAAGCCGCGGCCACCAAAAAGCCGATAATCGAAGCCAGCAACGTACATACGACCACCAACAGCCAAGCCAAACCGCCGGAAATATGCGAGTCGCCGATAAAGTGGAAGAAGGACACGCCCAACACCAGCATCATCGCCAATACCCAGGCAATCATCGCCTTAGGCGACAAATCCTGTTCCGTGCGCTCGGTCATCTGCGCGCCGCCGAAATTGCGGAAAGACAGGCGCATACCCTCGACCATCGGTTTCATCAAAGTCAACAGCGTCCAAATAGCCGCGATACCGATCGTACCCGCGCCGATAAAACGGACTTTTTCCTTCCACAAAGACATCGCAAAAGGAATCATCTCCATATCGGCAGGTTGCGGAATATGCGCCGACAGATAAGGCACGGCCACGCCCCAGGCAATCGAAATACCCAGCAAAATCGCGATACCGCCGGTCAGGCCGACCAGATAGCCCGCGCCCAGCAAAGCCAGCGAAAAGCCCATCGGCACTTGAAACACCGACGCGCCGCCTTTAAACCAAAAGCTCGCGCTGTCCGCCACCACGCGCAAACCGCTTGCGCAGAAGCTCATCAAACCGGCCAGAGCGCCGCCCGACATCAACTCCTTGATACCGCTGCCGCCTTCCTGTTTGTCCGCATCATGGTCGCCGACCTTCAAAATCTCGGCCGCCGCCACGCCTTCCGGATAAGGCAAATCGCTCTTCACCACCATCGCATAACGCAAAGGCACAGTGAAAATCACGCCCAAAATACCGCCGGACATACACAGCAGCGTTGTCTGCCAAAACGGGAAGCCCGCCCAATAACCGGCCATCAGCAAACCCGGCAGAATAAAAATAATACTGGAGAGCGTACCCGCGGCCGAAGCCTGAGTCTGCACCATATTATTTTCCAGAATATTGCTGCCTTTAAAAAACTTCAAAACCGCCATCGAAATCACCGCAGCCGGAATCGAAGACGCAAAAGTCAGGCCCACCTTCAAGCCCAAATACACATTGGATGCCGTAAAAATCACCGTAATCAACGCACCGAGTATCATCCCCCGCAGCGTCAGCTCACGGAAACTCGCATAAGGATCAACCGCCTGTTTCATAAAAATATTCCTTTTCAGGTAAACAATCGAACCGGAAACTTTTCAGACGGCCTTGTGCCACACAAAGGCCGTCTGAAAAACAACCGTCTTATTGCCATTGTAATGAACTATCCGATTACACGCAAAAGCGGCACAACAATCAATGACATTACTATATAGAACCACTATAATCCCAAGATTACGAAAATTTTCAATCAAAATTAAATTATTGTTTTCAAAATAACTATATCAAGGATTAAGATATGAGACAGACTGGTGCAAATCATGCGCTTGAACAAGCCTTCCTAAACGATCTAGATGAAAAACTTTGGTCATCTGCCGATAAACTGCGCCAGCAGCTTGATGCCGCCAATTACAAACACATCGTACTCGGCCTCATTTTCCTGAAATACATCTCCGACAGCTTCACCCATCAACAAGCCAAAATTCAGGCGGAGCTGAGCGACCCCGAAAATCCACTCTATCTTGACCGCACTTTTTACGATACAGACGAAGAATATCAAGAAGCCTTAACCGTCGAACTGGAAAACCGCGACTACTACACCGCCGACAATGTGTTCTGGGTGCCGCAGCAAGCCCGTTGGGACGAGATTAAAGCCGTTTCCATCTTAAACATCGGCGCAGAGCTGCCTTGGGGAGGGAAATTTTCCGGCGTGGCCAAACTGATTGACGATGCCTTTGATGCCATTGAAAAAGACAACGAAAAACTCAAAGGCGTACTCCAACGCATTAGCGGCTATGCCGTAAACGAAGACACCCTGCGCGGACTGATTATCCTCTTCTCCGATACCCACTTTACCCGCCCGACTTACAACGGCGAGCCCGTACATTTAGGCGCAAAAGACATTCTCGGCCACGTTTACGAATACTTCCTCGGTCGCTTTGCCCAAGCCGAAGGCAAACGCGGCGGGCAATATTTCACGCCGAAATCCATTGTTTCCCTGATTGTCGAAATGCTCGAGCCATACTCCGGCCGCGTATATGACCCGGCTATGGGCAGCGGCGGCTTTTTCGTGCAAACCGAACGCTTTATCACCGCCCATCAAGGCAACATCAACAACGTTTCCATCTACGGGCAAGAATTCAACCCCACCACCTGGAAACTCGCTGCCATGAACATGGCCATCCGCGGCATTGATTACGACTTCGGCAAACACAACGCCGACAGCTTCACCCAGCCGCAGCACATCGACAAAAAGATGGATTTCATCATGGCAAACCCGCCATTCAACATCAGCGATTGGTGGAGCGAATCCCTGGCCGACGACCCACGTTGGGCATACGGCACCCCGCCCAAAGGCAACGCCAACTTCGCTTGGCTGCAACACATGATTTACCACCTCTCGCCCAACGGCAAAATGGCATTATTGCTTGCCAACGGCTCCATGAGTAGCCAAACCAACAACGAAGGCGAAATCCGCAAAGCCATCATCAATGCCGACTTGGTCGAATGTATGGTTGCCCTGCCTGGCCAGCTCTTCACCAACACCCAAATCCCCGCCTGTATTTGGTTTTTAAACCGCAACAAAAAGCGCAAAGGCGAAGTATTGTTTATCGACGCCCGCCAAGTCGGCTACATGAAAGACCGCGTATTGCGTGATTTCACCGCTGACGACATCGCCAAAATTGCCGACACCCTCCACACTTGGCAAAAATCAGACGGCTATGAAGACCAAGCCGCTTTCTGCAAATCCGCTACGTTAGAAGAGATTAAAGACAACGACTTCGTCCTCACACCGGGACGCTATGTCGGCACCGCAGAACAAGAAGACGACGGCGTACCATTTGCAGAAAAAATGCAAAATCTGACCGCTCTTTTGAAGGAACAATTTGCGAAAAGTGCGGAATTGGAAGCGGAGATTAAGAAGAATTTAGGGGGATTGGGGTATGAGTAATTGGACGACAAGCAAATTATCCGATGTCATTGAAATTATTGGTGGTGGAACACCAAAAAGAAGTGAAAATAAATATTGGAATGGTGATATTCCTTGGTTATCTGTTGCAGATTTTAATAATGATTTTAGATATGTTAATGACTCTATTGAGCATATTACAGAATTAGGATTGCAGAAAAGTAGTACTAAGTTATTAGATAAAGATCATTTAATTATTTCTGCTAGAGGAACTGTCGGTTGTTTGGCTCAATTATCTGTTCCCATGGCATTTAATCAATCTTGTTATGGATTAAACGGTAAAGAAGGAATTATTGATAATGGTTTTTTATATTATTTTTTAAAAAATAATATATCAGAATTAAAACAAAAAACTCATGGTGCAGTTTTTGACACAATTACAAGAGATACTTTTGAACATATTCAAATTTCGTATCCTGATTTAGGTACTCAAAAAGGAATTGCGAAAAATTTGGGAAGTTTTGATGACAAAATCCAACTCAACACCCAAATCAACCAAACCTTGGAACAAATCGCCCAAGCCCTGTTTAAAAGCTGGTTTGTCGATTTCGATCCCGTACGTGCCAAAGTCCAAGCCCTTTCAGACGGCCTTAGCCTTGAACAAGCAGAACTGGCAGCCATGCAGGCAATCAGCGGAAAAACACCCGAAGAACTGACCTCACTTTCACAAGCCGAGCCTGACCGCTACGCCGAATTAGCCGAAACCGCCAAAGCGTTTCCGTGTGAAATGGTGGAAGTTGATGGGGTTGAAGTGCCGAAGGGGTGGGAGGTTAAACCACTACCTGAAATCATTGATTTCCTTGAAGGGCCTGGCATTCGTAATTGGCAATATACAGATGAAGAAGATGGTATCAAGTTTATCAATATTCGCTGCATCCAGAATGGAGACTTGACATTAACAACCGCAAATAAAATCACGAAGGAAGAAGCTTTTGGAAAATATAAACACTTCCAACTTGAAGAAGACGATATTGTTGTTTCGACATCTGGAACATTAGGACGATTTGCTTTTGTTAGGAAGGAACATTTGCCTTTATCACTCAATACAAGTGTTATCCGTTTCCGTCCTATTAAAAATAAAAGTACATTAGGCTTCATTGCTGGTTTTGTTGAGAATCAATTACAACATGAATTGGAAACTCGAGCTTCAGGTTCTGCCCAGCGTAACTTTGGACCTACACATTTGAAACAAATTTCTTTATTAGTACCCGATTTTAAATTACTTGAATTACACCAGAAATATGCTTCTTCTTTATTTGAAAAAAGAAAACAGCTTCTGTCTGAAATTGATGTATTGAAAGATACTAGGGATTTGTTATTACCTAAATTATTAAATGGAGAATTTATAAAATGGAAAACTCAAAAAGAAATATAGACTCCGATGAAATTGAAATCCTTTGCGTAATAGAAACCTTAGATGAGTTAAAAACGTTCATTAAAAATTTTGAATATGAATTTGATGATGAAACACCACCAGTGTTTAAAACTAGAACTACATCGAGAGAAAATCACTCCTATTTAAAATATTTTAGAGGACATAGCAAAGAAAGTTATAGACTATCATCAACACTAGAACGTTATTTAACTGATATTTTTGGTAAGAATTACGTTCAAAGAAACTTTGAAAAAATACAAGAAATATATCTAAAAGAGTGTAGGAAAGTTTTATTAGAACAAAGTATTGATGGATTTTATTCTTTACCTATGGAGTTAACTGATAATGACATTTGGGCCTTTGGACGACATTATCATCTAAAAACACCATTATTAGATTGGTCTCACTCATTCTTTGTTGCACTTTATTTCGCCTTTGAGGACTTAGAATCAGAACAAGAAAAATATCGTGTAATATATCAATTAAACGACTTTCTCCCTCCAGAACAGGATGTCATCATTACGCCCAAAATAAAAATTGGTGCAAGGATAAATGCTCAAAATGGAGTATTTACTAAACTACCATCTTATCGCCTAGAAGAATTGGCATCACATACTCGACCGGAATACTTAGGAAAAGGTGTCCCATTCATTAGTAAATATTTAATTTCTAGCAAATTAAGAACGGATGCTTTAAATTTTTTAGCTAGTATCAATATAGATCCTTATACCATTTATCCTGATTTATTAGGAAAAATGAAAGCATGCGAGGTTGGTATTGATAAGGCTATTGTAGATATCCTCTTGGAGAATAGTTAAATATTAAGTAGTTTTATAATACTGCAATCCCCTCTTTCGTAAAAGAGAGGTTAAAAGGGATTTAAGCCCAATACACTAAGGAACTCATCATGCTCAATGAAAACGACATCGAACAACTCACCCTTAAACGCCTGCAATCCCTCGGTTGGGAATATCGCTATGGTAAAGACTTGCCTGTTCATGAAGGCGAGTTTGCCCGTGGCGATTTGAGCGGTGTGGTCTTTGTTGAGCAACTGCGTGAAGCGGTGCGTAAGTTTAATCCGCAGCTGCCTGAAAGTGCGGTTGATTCTGTGGTCAAATCGGCGACGAAAAGCGATATTGGCGACTTGGTGGTGCGTAATCAGGCGTTTTATAAACTGTTGCGTGATGGCGTGCGGGTGGAATATCAGGCAAACGGTGAGCAAAAAATCGAGATGGCGCGCTTGGTGGATTTTGAGCATGTGAAGAACAACCGCTTTGTTGCCGTCAATCAGTTGGAAATCCGCAGCCGTAAAGGGGGCAAACGGATTCCTGATATTATCGGCTTTGTAAATGGTCTGCCCTTGGTGGTATTTGAGCTGAAAAATCCGCTGCGTGAATCGGCGGATTTGTTGCAGGCGTTTAATCAGTTTGAAACCTATAAAGATGAAATTGCCGAGCTGTTTGTTTACAACCAAGCCTTGATTATTTCAGACGGCATAGCCGCACGTTTGGGTTCGCTTTCTGCAGATTTCCAACGCTTTACACCGTGGAAAGTGGTTGATGAAAAAAATAAAAGCGCGCGCTTATATTTTGACGATGAATTGCAAAGCCTGCTCAATGGCTTGCTGAAACCTGAAGATTTATTGGACTATATCCGCTATTTCGTCTTATTTGAGCGGGATTCCAGCGGTAAAACCATCAAAAAAATCGCGGCGTACCATCAATATTACGGCGTAAATGAAGCGGTAGATTCCACGCTTTTTGCAACTTCGGAAAAAGGCGACCGCCGTATTGGTGTGATGTGGCATACGCAGGGTTCGGGTAAATCGATTTCCATGTTGTTTTATGCCGGCAAACTGCTTGCGCAGCCTGAATTAAAAAATCCGACGATTGTGGTGGTTACCGACCGCAACGATTTGGACGGTCAGCTTTTCCAAACCTTTTCTTCAGGCAAAGATTTAATCAAACAAACGCCGCAACAAGTGGAAGACCGCGACCAACTGCGCCAACTGCTCGCGCAAAATGAAGTCGGCGGCGTGTTTTTTACGACGATTCAGAAATTCGCCCTAAATAAGAAAGAAAGCCACTTCCCCGTTTTAAATGAGCGCAGCAATATTATTGTAATCAGCGATGAGGCACACCGCAGTCAATATGGGTTTACGCAAAAATTGCATAAAGGCAAATTTCAGGCAGGCTACGCCCGCTATTTGCGCGATGCGCTGCCTAATGCTTCGTTTATCGGTTTTACCGGCACGCCGATTAGCCTAGAAGATAAAGACACGCAAGATGTTTTCGGGCGTTATGTGTCGATTTATGACTTGCAAGATGCGGTGGAAGACGGCGCAACCGTGCCGATTGTGTATGAAGCGCGCCAAATCCGCTTAAACGAAAAAGAACACGATGAGCTATTCAAAGAAATTGATGATTTGCTAGAAGAGGAGCAATCCCCTGCCCTGCGTTTGCAGGAAAAATTGCTGGGTTCGCAAGCCCGTCTGGCTGATTTAGCCGCGGATTTTGTGCAGCATTTTGCCAAACGCAATGAAGTCGTCGACAGCAAAGCGATGATGGTGGTTTCCAGCCGTCAGATTTGCGTGGACTTATACAATGAAATCATCAAACTGCGTCCTGAATGGCATTCGGACAATATTAACGAAGGGGTGATTAAAATTGTGATGACGGGTTCGGCTTCCGATGCGCCGGAAATGCAGAAACACGTTTACAGTAAACAGGACAAACAAACGCTGGAACGCCGTTTTAAAGACCCGAACGATCCGCTGAAAGTGGTGATTGTGCGCGATATGTGGCTGACGGGCTTTGATGCGCCTTGTTGTAATACGATGTATATCGACAAGCCGATGCAGGGGCATAACCTGATGCAGGCAATTGCGCGGGTTAACCGTGTATTCCGCAATAAAAGCCGAGAAAATGGCGGCTTGATTGTGGATTATGTCGGTATTGCCGAAAAACTCAAAGAAGCAACCCAGCAATACACCAATTCGCAAGGCAAGGGCAAGCTGACGGATAACGTAATTGATGTGTTCTTTAAAATGAAAGAGCATTTGGAATTTATCCGTAGCCTGTTTGCAACGCCGGTTGAAGGGAAAACCTTTGATGTTCAGACGGCCTTAGAAAAAGATAATCCGCATGATCTTTTGATGGCAATTCGTTTTGCCGCCAACCATATTTTAAGCCTCGATCAATTACCGTTTGATGGCAAAGCGCACGAGCAACATTGGTTTAATAAAAAAGAAACCGAGCCGCGCAAAAAAGCCTTTTTGAAAGCGGCAGGATTGGTGAAAAAAGGCTATATGCTATGCGGCGCATTGGCTGAAGTTGAGCCATACAGCCAAGAAATTGCTTTTTATGATGCCGTTCGCTCGATTCTCACGAAGAGCAAACAAAATGGTACGGGTTCTAATGAAAGACAGATTTTATTGAAAAAATTGGTCAATCAAGCCGTCTATTCCGAAGGCGTGATTGATTTGTTTGATCTGCTGGAAAAACCGCAGCCTCAAATCAATCTACTTTCTGAAGAGTTTTTGCAGACCATTAAAAACAGCCCGACCAAGAACTTATGGGTCAGCGCGGTGGAGCGTTATTTAGCAAGCGAAATCAAAGCCAAATCAGGCGCAAACCTCACCTTGCAAAAAGACTTCGAGCAGCGTTTAAAAGAAGCCCTAAATCAATACCACAACCATAATTTAAGCGTGGTAGAAATTTTGGATGAGCTTTTCAAAATGAGCCAAGACTTCCAAGAACGCTTAGCTTTAGGTGAAAAGCTGGGGCTGAAAAAAGAAGAACTCGCTTTCTACGAAGCCCTAGCCCAAAACCAAAGCGCCCGAGAGCTGATGGGCGATGAAGTATTGAGCAAACTTGCCAAAGAAATTACCGATACTTTAAGACGCTCGGTTACCATCGACTGGCAATACAAAGAAGGCGTACGCGCCAAAATGCGTATTCTCGTGAAACGAGCTTTACAGCGTTATAAATACCCGCCTGATAAACAGGAAGAAGCCGTGAGCTATGTGATTAAGCAAGCGGAGGAAGTAGCCGAAGAATTACTGAGTGAGGCATAGCGTAGGATTTGGGGCAGTTTGACGGTTTCAGGTAAAATAACGCCAAATTCATCAACCGTTCAGAAAGCCGCCGCCATGTATTCACTCGTCCGCCCCATCCTGTTCCGTTTCGATGCTGAAAAGGCCCATCATTTCACGCTCAACAGTTTGTGTACCGCCGAAAAACTCGGCCTGCTGCCCAAAGTGGACAGCCACACCCGGCCAACCGAGCTGATGGGTTTGCAGCTGCCCAATCCGGTCGGCTTGGCGGCGGGTTTGGACAAAAACGGCGAGTGCATCGATGCGTTTGCCGCGTTGGGTTTCGGCTTTGTCGAAATCGGCACGGTAACGCCCAAGCCGCAGCCGGGCAATCCGCAGCCGCGCCTTTTCCGCGTTCCCGAACACCAAGGCATCATCAACCGCATGGGTTTCAACAACCACGGCATCGATGCGATGATCCGTAACATTGAAAACAGCCGCTTTAAAGGCATTTTGGGCATCAACATCGGTAAAAATGCCGTTACGCCGATTGAAAACGCGGCCGACGATTATCTGATTTGCCTGGAAAAAGCCTACGCCCACGCGAGCTACATCACGGTCAATATTTCCTCCCCCAATACGAAAAACCTGCGCGCCTTGCAGGGCGGCGACGAATTGAGCGCATTGTTGGAAGCCTTGAAAAACAAACAGGCGCAACTGGCGGCTGCGCATGGCAAATATGTGCCGCTGGCGGTTAAAATCGCGCCGGATTTGGACGAAGCGCAAATCGACGACATCGCCCATGTGGTCAAATCCGTGGAAATGGACGGCATCATCGCCACCAACACGACCATCGACAAATCCAGCTTGGGCAGTCATCCGCTCGCAGGCGAACAAGGCGGCTTGAGCGGTTTGCCCGTGCGTGAGAAAAGCAATCAGGTGTTGAAACTTTTAGCAGAACGCATTGACGGCAAGCTGCCGATTATCGGCGTCGGCGGCATTATGAACGGCGAGGACGCGGCAGAAAAAATCCGCTTGGGCGCCAGTGCGGTTCAGGTGTACAGCGGTTTGATTTATCGCGGCCCTGAGTTGATTAAAGAGTGTTTGGCTGCGTTGAAATAATACTTTTCCAAAAACAAGGCCGCCTGAAATCTTTCAGACGGCCTTTTGATGTGCTTTCATTCTTCAAACAGATTGCCTTGTGCCAATAAGGTTTTGACCGGTGCGAAATCGCGGCGGTGTTCCGGCAAGACGCCGTATTGTTTCAATGCGGCCAAATGTTGCACCGTGCCATAACCTTTGTGGCGGTCAAACCCGTATTGCGGATAGCGTTTCGCCAATTCATACATTTCCGCGTCGCGCGCGGTTTTGGCCAAAACCGAAGCGGCGGAAATTTCGATGATTTTGCTGTCGCCGTTGACCACGGCTTCGGCAGGAACATTCAAATCTTTCGGCACGCGGTTGCCGTCTATCCACACTTTGTCGGGCGCGACCGACAGCCCCTCGATGGCGCGCTTCATCGCAGCCATGGTTGCGTGCAAGATGTTCAGTCTCAAGATTTCGTCGGGGTCGGCAAAGGCAATGCTCCACGCAACCGCCTGTTCCTTAATCATCTGCGCCAACATATCGCGCTTTTTTTCGCTCAGTTTTTTTGAGTCGGTCAAACCCGGCAGGTCAAAATGTTCCGGCAAAATCACTGCCGCCGCAAATACGCTGCCGACCAAAGGGCCGCGCCCCGCCTCGTCCACGCCTGCGCTTAAAACCGTCGCCATTTCTTCACCGCCTGTCTGATTCAAAGCCGCCATTATATCCGCTTGCGGCAGAGAAATTCTGCAATAGTTCAAACCGTTGGGGATCAGTTCAAATTTCATCTGCTTTACCAATCAGTTATAATTTACATCCCCACATACCGATACGTCTTACAACATGCCTGCCCAATCCGAACGCCTTCATTTTTCCGAACGCTGGCTCAACGCCTACGAACGCTACCGCTATCGCCGCCATATCCACGCCTTCCGCCTCGGCTTGGCGATCGTATTCTCCACCCTCTTGGCCAAAGTCTTCCATCTGCAACACGGCGAGTGGATCGGCATGACCGTCTTTGTCGTCCTCGGCATGCTGCAATTCCAAGGCGCGATTTACTCCAAAGCGGTCGAACGCATGCTCGGCACGGCCATCGGTTTGGGCGTCGGTTTGGCCGTTTTATGGTTGAACCAGCATTATTTGCAAGACGGCGTTTTCTTCTATCTGATTATCGGTGCCGCCAGCGCAGTGGCCGGTTGGTCTGCGGTCGGCAAAAATGGTTATGTCGCCATGCTTGCCGGTTTGACCATGTGCATGCTCATCGGCGACAGCAGCCACCACTGGCTCGACAGCGGCCTGATGCGCGCCATGAACGTTTTGATTGGTGCCGCCATCGCCATTGCCGCCGCCAAGCTCCTGCCCCTGCGCTCCACGCTCATGTGGCGCTTCATGCTTGCCGACAACCTCACCGACTGCGCCAAAATGATTGCCGAAATCAGCAACGGCAAGCGCATGACGCGCGAGCGTTTGGAACAAAACATGATTAAAATGCGCCAAATCAACGCCCGCATGGTCAAAAGCCGCAGCCATCTGGCCGCTACATCCGGCGAAAGCCACATCAGCAACAATATGATGGAAGCCATGCAGCATGCCCACCGCAAAATCGTCAACACCACCGAGCTGCTCCTGACCACCGCTGCCAAACTGCGTGCGCCCACGCTCAACGAAAACGAAATCCGCCTGCTCGACCGCCACTTCAACCAACTCCAACGCGAACTGCGCCTGACCGTCCGCCTCATCAAAGGCCACTACGCCCGCCGCATCCGCATCGATACTTCGCTCAATGCCGAACTAAGCAAACCGGCCGCCCGCCTGCATTACGACTGGCAAGGCTTCCTCTGGCTCAGCACCAATATGCGTAACGAAATCGCCGCATTGGTGATCCTGTTGCAACGTTCGCGCAATAAATGGTTGGACAAAAAAGAATTGCAACGCCTGAAAGAACACCTGCGCAACGACAACAAGCCCAAATCGGAAGAGGCCGTCTGAAAAACACAAATTCAAAATAAAAGACAAAAGCGAATTAGCCGCCGATGACACCGGCCAATAAAAAAGGCTGTCTGAAACCCCATGGTTCAGACGGCCTTTAGGCCATAACAAAATATGGTAGATACCTTTGCAAAATAGTCCCTTCTTCCAACAACCGAAACACAAACACAGGTTGTCGGCTGTTTTCGTGCCAAATATCCCCTTTTTTCTTACCGGATACCCCGTAACCAGGAACCCATTTTCGGCGGCAACAGGCACAATTAGCCCGTTGGCTGCTTTCAACAAGTTTAAACACATTGCCTTCAGATAGCTTTGCGCACTTACTTTGCTCAGCCCCAAATAGGCCACTCAGACATGGAAGAATTTACGGATAGTATCCCAAAACTTTGTTCGACCACATAACAGGTTTTCGACAAAATTGGTTACGTTTCGTTTGCGCTTCCATCAACAGGCAGTTGCGGTAGGTCTTGATATGATGTTGTCTTGTAATCAATGTACTTTCAAATATTGTGGTTTCCCATGCTGTCGTAGCCTTTAATTGATTTCGAAAATAGAATTTGGTTTATCCCAAAAGAAAATGTGAAAGTACGCTCGGAAAAAATTAAGAACCTCTATCCACCTATATCAAATTTTGTATTACAACAATTTATTAAGTTAAAAGAAGTAATAGGATCATCTGAATGATATTTCCCTTCTTTACACTATAAATAAGCATATAGGCACGAAAGTGATTTGTAACACGATTGGTGATCACCAAGTTTATTTCAAAAGAAAAAAACCTACTTTGGCAAATCGTCGAAATTATAATTCTCTAATAATTGGCGAAGAAGAATCGACTCCACATAACTTACATCATACAGGAACCTATCCTACAACAGGATATTATTGATACCAAAACTATGTTTTAAGCGATTCACGCGCCCAAAAGACATTATTTAATTAAAACACGACTATGCCGAAGAAAACCAAGTTATTTGGAGTAAGTTAGGGGAATATTTAATCTCTATTACTCAGGCTAACTGGATATTGTATAATATGTAATCTGGATGATTCTCAAAAAGTCCTTGAAACTACGATACGAAAATATAGGAGATGCTAGAGTAGAAAATTCATTTTTGAAAACTAATTTTATTATTATAAATCTAATTACCAATCAATTCTATTAATGGAAAACATCATGAATATCAATGAATACCTGCGCGACAATTTAAAAAGAATCTCTGAAAAAACACATATAGCTCCTGATATTGAAGAAAAAAAATTAAACAATGCCATTTCTTCCTTTAAATATCCAGGATCTCACAATAATGTAGTTGCCATATATGACAATACAGTGTTTGGAAGTTGTAAAACTGGTCTATTATTTACAGGCGAACAATTAATTTTAAAAGAAGATTTTTCTGACCCTCAATCAATTCAATATGAGAATATTGAATCTGTTAAATTGCAAGAAATAGTTAAAGATGCCGCAAAGAATAAGATAGAAACTCAGGTACTTATTACATCCAAAGAAGGGAAAAGAATTGTTCTGAAATCATTATTGCACAGCTTTAATTATCATGCTTTTGTTGATATTTTTAGCAAAGTTGTAACAGATGAAACACAATTTGAATTTAAGGATGAACAACAGCTTGTTCCTATTGAGGATATGCCAGAAAAATTAAAAACCGCTTATGTTCAATGTATTGCGAATATGGCTTTTGCTAATGACAACATAATTGATGAAAAAGAGTTAGCAGAAATTTTTGTTCTCATGTCCAGGATCAATTTACAACCTGAATCTCGTTCAATCATACGTTCTTATATGTGTAACCTAGATACTTTACAACCATTGGAAGTATTGTTATCTACCATTGCAGAAAATGAACCCGGTGGACAAATCAAAAATATTCATATTTCCTTAGTTAAAGACTTAATTAACACTTATATTTCCACCACTGGAATCGATGGAGATATTACAGATGAATCTATCAAAGGTTTTGATTTCCTGAATAATAATCGTCATTTATTTGAAGTATCAAATGATGACATCAATATTATCTTATCTACTATAAACACTGATAGGAAGATTTTGAATGACGAGTTGAGCGATGATGAAATTACAACATTACTGAAAGATGTTTCCTCAAAAGCTGCCGCTGTTGGTGTCCCTATTGCAGCTATCTATCTTTCAGGTTCTGTGATGGGGTTATCTGCTGCTGGTATTACTTCGGGCTTATCAGCATTAGGCTTAGGTGGGGTATTTGGTCTATCTGGGATGGTTACTGGCATTGGCGTTGCTGTTCTTATAGGTGTTGCTGCACACGTAGGTATACGTAAATTAACAGGTGCCGATGAAATTAGTAAATCCAAAAAACGTGAACTAATGCTAAACATGGTTATTCGTTTAACTCAAAAGACCATTGCCCAGCTAATTGAAGATATCAATTATGTCACTAAAGAACTTAATAAAACTATGAGCAATCAAGATGGATTGAATGAAAAAATTCGACATCTTACTTTATATTTACAACAACTTACATTATCAGGTCATGTGCTGAATGAGCGAAATGAAAATGTGCAAAAGAATGTTACTAAAATTCGCTGTGCCCAATACTTAGATGAGGAAAAATTACGTCAATTAACTTCAGAGCCTACCAAAAAAGAGTATTTCAACTTTATTCGTGATAAATATGAAGAAGTAGAAATGATTAATACGAAGAGCGAACAAAAAGAAACAATTATAAAATTGAGAGTAAAAAAAGATATTTCTCAAAATGATGTTGAGCATTTAGCCGCTGCTTTCGAGGCTATTGGTTATTTTGACGCAACTTCAGTAATAAAAAATAAAGTGAAAGGTTTGTTTGGTGGTTAATAAAAAACTAGCCCCTATGTACAACAACCAAGCCCGAGCCTTAACTGTACAAAAACATCAGTTAAGGCAGGCTACTGTACAATTAGGAGAAATACAATCTAACATAACTAGTATAAATCAAGATATTGAAAACTCAACTACTGAGTTAGATAATTTATTTAATCAATTAAAACAAATTGAACAAAATAACGTTCAATTTGTTTGTGAAGAAGATGAATTAACATTTATAGAAGTTAACACTTACCAAGAATACCAACCTAAATATTCAGTATTGAATGAACTGCAATCTATTGATATGGCAGATAATTGGGAAGCTTATTTATCTAATATTGAAAATTATGCTCATACACATCAAATTCAATTTGATGAAAATACATTTAACAATCTTTTGACCGATACCGAAAGATTGCAATTTGAAAAATGGGTTAAGGATGAATTTTCGATTAAAGGTGCAAATTGCGATAAATACGATTATATGCTTGCGGGTACTTGTGGCTTAATTGGTGGCCTAATCGATATTTTCCTGGTTGGAGCACCAGGCCAGGGGTATTTAACAAAATTTGCAGATGATCTAACTGATCAAGCTGTTAAGAAGTTTGCAAAACTAAATGGCTGGACTGTGAAAGAAGGGAAAGAAGAAAGTGTCAATAAGGCAATTGGTTTTTTAGAAAAAAAATTCGCTATTAACTACGACCATCGTCATTCTGCGGATGTTGGCAATCAATTCAAAATGACTACAAAAAATCACCATATTAAAAGTTTAGGCCATTCACCTGATTTGTTAGGGTTATTTTTTTCTATTCTAAACCAATTTACCAATACAGCTAGTTTTGTAGACCAAGGAAAAATTATTACTATTGATACAACAGAATATTCTACAACTGGAACTTCTTTTGAATTAAAGGGTAATACTGTTCCAGCTAAAATATTCAGTGGTTTTTGTAACTGGCTAGGACATTTGTTCTCTGATGCTGCAGGCTCTAGTGGAGCAAGAGGAGGAACAGGGCGCGGATCTGGTATTCCGATCCCATTCTATTCAATGTTGCAATTTTGCGAATTTGGTGAATTTGGGAAAGACAAACAAACATTTGCTACTATTGCTGTACGCGTTTTCCAAGAAGGCTATGATTTTCGTCATGGTATTGCACTAGCTATCCCTGTTTTAGTCACTGAATTATTGACACGTTTAATATGGGTTGTGAAGCGTAGATTCTTTCATAAGGAGGACTGGAAAAATTGTATTCCGAGTGCAAACAATCCAGAATTACGTCGAATGCTACTAATTGCACATGGGACACTATGTATATGTGATGCTGTTGACGCCGGTATTCGTTCAGGAACGAATCCAATCGTATTCTTAACTCATACTAATTTCATTGCATGGATACGTTTAGGTACAATTGCTTTAAAAGAAATTCCATCATGGTTTGCTGAAGGCTCAATAGATCATGCCGTCGCCAATCAATATTTAGACAGTGAATACAAACGATTATTAGCAACTATTTAGATATAAAAAATAAAGGCATATGCGCGATACGTATATGCCTTTATTTTTTCCTTTAGGCTTCTAATTTCAAACTACGAAGCAAAGCTTTTTTGCCTTACACTTGAAGACCTTTGCAGAATCCTCACCAAGACATTTAGAAGATTTTGCAAAGGGCTCATTAGGATATTTCCCAATAGCCAAAGTTTTCTGCTTTTTATTGAAGCGATAGTTAAATCGCCAGTATTTGCTGCCGTTGGGATGCAGCAAAAGTACTAGGCCTTAACCATCTGATAGTTTTTTAATGGTGGTTGGAGTTTCAGCGTGTCGAATTCTCGCTTCTGACAGTGCGTTCATTTCTATACCTTTCTGATTTCGTGTTGGTACAAAAATGGTAGCAAAGGAAATGTACCAACAAATGTACCAACAACAGTTTTGGACTTTAGCAGACACTGCTAGACTAAATTGAATGGTGGAAATAATCGCAAAAATACAACAGATTGAAATTAATAAGTTTTTCAGACTTTATTGGACGATATAGATATGAAAAAAGACCGCTATACAAGCGGTCTTTTTAGTATGTGGTTGCGGGAGCAGGATTCGAACCTACGACCTTCGGGTTATGAGCCCGACGAGCTACCATGCTGCTCCATCCCGCGTCAGAAGTTGTAACTATACGGAAAAACGGAATCGCTGTCAAGCGTTTTTGACAGAAAATATCCAAACGTTGCTTTACAAAAAACCGGCCGCGTGGTTTAATTTTCGTTAATAAAGAAACAGGGGTGCTGCTTTCAAACCGAGCGGCTGAGAAATACCCTTTACACCCGAACAGGATAATACCTGCGTGGGGAGTTTCGGCAAATGTGATTTTAGACGGTCGATTGAAGATATCCGCAAGGCCGTCTGAAAAAAAGCAATGCTCCTGTTTCCATTTCATAACCGAGAAACAGGAGCAATTTTTATGACTACCGCTAAAAAAACCGGTGATGAGGCGCGCCGTCTTTCCGACTTGAGCGAAGACATCAGCATCCGCTTCCAATATCCCAACTCCGAACGTGTATATCTGCGAGGCAGCCGCGACGACATCCGCGTGCCTTTGCGCGAAATCCGTCAGGACGACACCTACACGGCGCAAGGTACGGAAGCCAATCCGCCAATTCCGGTGTACGACACCAGCGGCGCATACGGCGATCCGGCGGCGCATATCGACTTGAAACAAGGGTTGCCGCACGTCCGCACTGCATGGCTGGACGAACGCGGCGACACCGAAATCCTGCCCAAGCTCTCCAGCGAATACGGCACCGAACGCGCGCACGACCCGAAAACCGCCCATCTGCGCTTCAACCAAATCACCCGTCCGCGCCGCGCCAAAGCAGGCCGAAACGTAACCCAGCTTCACTACGCCCGACAAGGCATCATTACGCCCGAAATGGAGTTTGTCGCCATACGCGAACGCATGAAGTTGGATGAGCTTTTCAGACGGCCTGAATACGCCAAACTCTTGAAACAACACGCAGGGCAAAGTTTCGGCGCGAATATCCCGACCCACCCCGACCAAATCACGCCCGAATTTGTGCGCCAAGAAATCGCCGCCGGACGCGCGATTATCCCTGCCAACATCAACCACCCCGAACTCGAACCAATGATTATCGGCCGCAACTTCCGCGTCAAAATCAACGGCAACTTGGGCAACTCCGCCGTAACCTCAAGCCTGACCGAAGAAGTCGAAAAAATGGTATGGTCGCTGCGTTGGGGTGCAGACACGATTATGGATTTGTCCACAGGCGCACACATCCACGAAACGCGCGAATGGATTATCCGCAACGCGCCCGTCCCCATCGGTACGGTGCCCATCTATCAGGCTTTGGAAAAAACCGGCGGCATCGCCGAAGACCTGACTTGGGATTTGGTGCGCGACACCTTAATCGAGCAGGCAGAACAAGGCGTGGACTATTTCACCCTGCACGCAGGCGTGTTGCTGCGCTATGTGCCGATGACGGCCAACCGCCTCACCGGCATCGTATCGCGCGGCGGTTCCATCATGGCAAAATGGTGCCTCGCCCACCATCAGGAAAACTTCCTCTACACGCATTTCGACGAAATCTGCGAAATCATGAAAGCCTACGACGTATCGTTCAGCCTCGGCGACGGCCTGCGCCCCGGTTGCATTGCCGATGCCAACGACGAATCCCAATTCGCCGAACTGCACACCTTGGGCGAATTGACCGCCAAAGCATGGGAACACGACGTCCAAGTCATGATCGAAGGCCCCGGCCATGTACCGTTGCAACGCGTCAAAGAAAACATGACCGAAGAGCTGCAGCACTGCTTTGAAGCGCCTTTCTACACCCTCGGCCCGCTCGTTACCGACATCGCCCCTGGCTACGACCACATCACCTCGGGCATAGGCGCGACCAACATCGGCTGGTACGGCACAGCCATGCTCTGCTACGTTACTCCGAAAGAGCATCTCGGCCTACCCGACAAAGAAGATGTGCGCACCGGCATCATCACCTACAAACTCGCCGCCCACGCCGCCGACCTCGCCAAAGGCTGGCCAGGTGCACAATTACGCGACAACGCCCTGAGCAAGGCGCGTTTCGAATTCCGCTGGCGCGACCAATTCCGCTTAAGCCTCGACCCCGAACGCGCCGAAAGCTTCCACGACGAAACCCTGCCCGCCGAAGGCGCAAAAATCGCCCACTTCTGCTCGATGTGCGGCCCTAAATTCTGCTCGATGAAAATCACGCAGGAAGTGCGCAACTACGCCGACAAGCAAAAAGCCCAACGGCAGGGCATGGAAGAAAAAGCGATTGAGTTCGTCAAAAAAGGGGCGAAGCTTTACAGCTAAAACATAAAACAAGAAAAGGCCGTCTGAAAATGTTTCAGACGGCCTTTTTAGCGAATAGTCTTTAAGCTAAGCACATACGCCCTACGGCTGCTTATTTTTCCACCCTGCGGAAATGGTGCGGACGGAAGCCGAGCGCGGCGAGGGAAACGAAGTAGAGGCCGCCGCCCAAGGCAATCAGGACGCAGAGTTGGCCTGCTTTTTTAAAGCCGCCGACGTGCACCCATTCAAACGGCAGATAAGATTGCGCCAGCCACAAACCGCCGCCCATGACGACCAAAGAGATGGCCATTTTGACCAAAAACGCTGCCCAACCTTTGCCGGGGCGGTAGATGCCGTGTTTGCGCAAAAGGAAAAACAGCAAACCTGCATTCAGACACGCGCCCAAACCGATAGCGAGGGACAGGCCGACGTGTTTGAGCGGCGAAATGAAGGCGAGGTTCATCAACTGCGTGCAAATTAGCGTGAAAATAGCGACTTTAACAGGAGTTTTGATGTTTTGACGCGCGTAGAAGCCGGGCGCCAACACTTTAATCATAATCAGACCGATCAAGCCGAAGGAATAGGCAATCAGCGCATATTGGGTCATTTGCGCATCGTGCAGAGTAAATTCACGGTACATGAACAAGGTCGTAACCAGAGGGAAAGACAACACGGCAAGGCCGACAGCGGCAGGCAGGGTCAGCAGCATACACAGGCGCAAACCCCAGTCGAGTAGGCCGGAAAACTGCTCGGTATCCTGACTGGCTGCGTGTTTGGACAAGGTAGGCAGCAAAATCGTGCCGAGTGCCACGCCCAAAACGCCGGTCGGCAATTCCATCAGTCGGTCGGCGTAATACATCCATGACACGCTGCCGGACTGCAAAAATGAGGCGAAGATGGTGTTAATGACCAAGGAAATCTGCGCCACGCTCACGCCCAAAATAGCCGGCCCCATCTGTTTCATCACACGGTTGACCGCTGCGTCTTTAAAGCTGAGTTTGGGCATTTTCAAGAAGCCCAGTTTCGCCAACCAAGGCAGTTGGAACACCAGCTGCAACACGCCGCCGACAAATACTGCCCACGCCAACGCCATAACAGGCGGATCAAAATACGGTATGAAAAACAGGGAAAAGACGATAAAGGAGATGTTCAAAAATGTCGGCGTAAAGGCGGGAATGCCGAATTTATGATAGGAATTAAGTATCGAACCGACAAAAGAGGATAGTGAAATCAATAAAATATAAGGAAACGTTACCCGCAGCAGGTCGATGGAGAGCTGAAACTTATCGGCATCTTTGGCAAAACCGGGCGCGGAAACATAAATCACCCACGGCGCGACGAGGATGCCCAGCGCGGTAACGATGACCAACACAAACGACAACATACCGGCCACATGACGCACAAACGCCTGCGTGGCTTCGGGCGAACGGGTTTCTTTGTATTCCGCCAAAATCGGCACGAAGGCTTGGGCAAACGCGCCCTCTGCGAACACGCGCCGCAATAGGTTGGGCAGTTTGAACGCGACAAAAAACGCATCCGTCGCCATGCCTGCACCAAACGCACGGGCGATAATCGTATCGCGCACAAAGCCCAAAATGCGCGACACCATCGTCAGGCTGCCAACCTTGGCCAAGGCTCCCAATAAATTCATGTATTTTCCTTAATTGTCTTTCAGGCCGTCTGAAAATCCGGCTTCCTCCAATACTGCCGCCGCCGCCAATGCCGCCGTATCTTTTTTCAACAACAGATGCAAGGCGTGAAAATCCTGTTCCAACGCGGCCACGGCTTCAGGGCGGTCATACCAGTCTGCCACGGCCTGCGCCAGTTTTTCAGGGACGGCATCGTGTTGCAGCAGCTCGGGAACGGCGGCTTTACCCAACAGAATATTGGGCAAACCGACATGCGGCACTTTGATTTTGTTTTTCACATACGCATAAGTCAACGGCGAAATTTTGTAGCTGATGACCATAGGCCGCTTGCACAAAGCCACTTCCAAAGTCGCCGTACCGCTGGTAACCAATACCACGTCGGCAGCAGTGCAAACCGTATCCGACTGCTTGTCGGTCAACGTGATGGGAAGGGTGGAGAACTCAGGTTTCGCCAAAATTTCGCTAATGCGTTTGCGCGTTGCGGCCGTTGCCACAGGCAGCAAAAACTGTGCCTGCGGATAACGTTTCAGCAGCAATAAGGCCGTCTGAAAAAACACCGCCGCCATGTAATCGATTTCACTCACGCGGCTGCCGGGCAAGATGGCAAACACGGGCACGTCCGCAGGCACGCCAAGCTTCTGCCGTGCCGCCGCCCTATCCGCTTCCACCGGCATGGTTTGCGCCATCGGATGGCCGACAAATTCGGCCTTGCCGCCGGCATCGATATAAAGCTGGGGCTCCATCGGAAACAGGCACAACACGCGGTTGACCTGATGCACGATTTTATTGACCCGTTCGCGCCGCCACGCCCAAACCGACGGGCTGACGTAATGAATGGTATGAATGCCTGCCTGCTTGAGTTTTTCCGCCACGCCGAGATTAAAGTCCGGCGCATCGATGCCGATAAACACATCCGGCTTGAGGCGGATTAAATCGTTCACCAGCCCTTTACGGATTTTCAAAATCTGCGGCAGACGTTTGATGACCTCAACAAAACCGCGCACCGCCAGCTTTTCCTGATCGTACAAACTCTCGAAACCCTCCGCCTTCATGCGCTCGCCGCCGATGCCGGTAAACCGCGCATTCGGGCAACGCGCCTTAATGGCACGGATTAAATGTGCGCCGAGCAAGTCGCCGGAAGCTTCGCCGACGCTGATGGCGATAAGGGGGGAAGGATTGGAATTCATGTGTTGAGGTTTAAAAGCTAAAAGATTTTGGGCAGACATTTGCCCACCCGTTTTCAGACGGCATCTGCGGTAAACAGACAGGAAACCTGCCCTACTGCTCGGATTTTTGCAATCCAAAGGCCGTCTGAAAAAGTTTCAGACGGCCTTCAATCCATCCATCAACGGATAATGCCGCGTGTGGATTGTGCAAAAAAGTCTTTAAATACCGCCAATTCGCTTTGGGTTTCGGCGCGTTTCAGAATCTCTGCCTTGGCTTCTTCAAACGGAATGCCGCGATGGTAAATGGTTTTATACGCATCTTTGACGGAGGCAATCTGTTCGGCGGTGAAACCGTTGCGGCGCATACCTTCGCTGTTGAGGCCGGCCGGTTCGGCACGGTAGCCTGCGGCCATGAAGTACGGCGGTACGTCTTTGTGTACGCCGGCGGCAAACGCGGTCATGGCGTAATCGCCGATTTGGCAGAATTGGAACACCAGCGTGTAGCCGCCCAAGACGACGTAGTCGCCGATGGTAACGTGGCCTGCGAGTGAGGCGTTGTTAGCGAAGATGGTATGGTTGCCGACCACGCAGTCATGGGCGAGGTGGCAGTAGGCCATAATCCAGTTGTCGTCGCCGATACGGGTTTCGCCGATGCCGGTAACCGTACCGAGGTTGAACGTCGTAAATTCGCGGATGGTGTTGCCGTTGCCGATAATCAGCTTGGTCGGCTCGTCGCGGTATTTTTTGTCCTGCGGAATTTCGCCAAGGCTGGCAAATTGGAAAATGCGGTTGTTTTCACCGATGGTCGTATGGCCGTTGATGACGGCGTGCGGACCGATTTCAGTATTCGCACCGATTTGCACATTGGGGCCGATGATGCTGTACGGGCCGACTTTGACGCTGGAGTCGAGTTCGGCTTTGGGGTCGATGACGGCGGTCGGATGGATAAGGGTCATGCTGTTTCCTTGCTGTCTGATACAGGTATTGCCTGCAAGATGCCGTCTGAACGTTCAGACGGCCTGTCCCATTCTTACACCACGCGTTTGGCGCACATAATCACGGCTTCAACGGCAACTTGGCCATCAACTTTGGCAACGGCGTTGAATTTGCCGATACCGCGTTTGTTGGTCAACAGCTCGACTTCAAAAACCAGTTGGTCGCCGGGGATGACTTGGCGTTTGAAACGGGCGTCGTCGATACCGGCGAAAAAGAAGAATTCGTTTTCTTTGCGGCCGCCTTCGCTGAGGATGGCCAGTGTGCCGCACGCTTGCGCCATAGCTTCGATAATCAACACGCCAGGCATCACTGGCAGGTCGGGAAAGTGGCCTTGGAACTGCGGCTCGTTCATGGTGACGTTTTTAATCGCAGTCAGGGTTTTCATCGGTTCGAACGCAGTAATGCGGTCGAGTTGCAAAAACGGATAACGGTGTGGGATAAGTTTTTGAATGTCTTTGGCTTCGATCGGGAGTTGTACGTCCATGATGTTCGTCTTTCCTTGTTTGTATTGGGTTTAAACGTATTCGGATGCGGGGCGCGGACTGTTTGCGCCGCCTTTAGGCTTCGTCGCTGTCGGCAAGCTGTTTTTCCAGCGTTTTGAGGCGTTTGTTCATTTCGCTCAAACGGTGGATATAAACGGCATTGCGCGCCCAGTCTTTGTAGCCCGACATCGGGAAAATACCGGCCAAATGCTGGCCGCTTTCGGTAATGCTGTGGGTAACGGATGTGCCGCCGCCGATGGTGGTTTTATCGGCGATTTCGATGTGTCCGACCGTGCCGACGCCGCCGCCGATAATGCAATAATTGCCGATGGTGACGCTGCCGGAAATGCCGGTTTTGGCGGCGATAACGGTGTGCGAACCGATTTTGCAGTTGTGGCCGATTTGGACTTGATTGTCGATTTTGGTGCCGTTGCCGACGGTCGTGTCGCTCATTGCGCCGCGGTCGATGTTGGTGTTCGAACCGATTTCCACATCATCGCCCAGCGTGACTGCGCCTGTTTGCGGAATTTTAAACCATGAATCGCCGGCAAAGGCCAAGCCGAAACCGTCCGCACCGATGACGGCGCCACTGTGGATTTCAACACGGTTGCCCAACGTGCAGCCGTAATAGATGACGGCGTTGGGATGCAGCACGACTTCATCGCCCAACGTGCAATCGTGTTGGACAACGGCATTGGCCAAAATACGGCAGCCTTTGCCCAATACGGCATTCGCGCCGATATAGGCATTTGCGCCGATTTCGCAGCTTGCCGGTACTTTGGCGCTTGCCTCGACAACGGCGGTCGGATGTACGCCGCCCTGAGCTTTGACAATCGGCGAGAATAATCGTGCCACTTTGGCAAAATAAAGATAAGGGTCGGCAGCCACAATCAGGTTGCGGCCTGCAAATTCGTCTGCGGCTTTCGGCGACACAATCACTGCGCCTGCCTTGCTGTCGTGTACTTCGGCTTTGTATTTCGGGTTGGCCAAAAAGCTGATGTGTTCCGCCTGCGCCTGATCCAACGGACGGACGGCGGTAATGGCGATGTCTTCGCCTTTCCATTCGCCACCGAGTTGGGAAACGATTTGGGACAGGGTGTATGCTTGTGAAGTCATGATAATCTGCCGTCAAGATGTCAGGCCGTCTGAAAGTTGCCGGTTTGGGTTTCAGACGGCCTTAGGTTTGTCTGTATGGTTACATTCGCTGCCGAGCAGGGTCAGTGTGCGTTTAAGGCTTTGATAACGCTGTCGGTAATGTCGTAGCGGCCGTTGACGTAAATCACGTCCTGCAAGATGAAGTCGTAACCTTCGCGTTTGGCCAAATCGACGATGACGCGGTTGGCATTTTGCTGGAGCGCGGCGAATTCTTCATTGCGGCGCAGATTGTAGTCTTCAGCCAACTCGGCCTGCTCCTTGCGGAATTTTTGTACCAGATTGCGCCACTTTTGGGTTTCCGCTTCCCTTTGGCTGTCGCTGAGCTTGTCGCCGCTCAGTTTTCGCTCCAGAGCCTCGCCTTCCTGCTGCAGCTTTTGCAAGGCGGTTTGACGGCTTTTGAACTCTTTTTCCAAAGTCGTCTGAATGCTTTGTGCCTGCTTGGATTCCTGATAAACGCGCTCGGTATTGATAAAACCGATTTTCTGTACGCCATCCGCCGCCGCTTGCGGCAACAGCACGAAACCCGGCAGGGCTACGGCGAGGACACGGAGGGTGTCGGCTATTTTACTCATGATAAAAATCCTTGCTTGAAAACAGACGGGCGGTTGGCAATAAGCTTGCCGCCAATCTGCCATGAGGCCGTCTGAAACGGACAAACCCGGTTTCAGACGGCCTAAACATCATCAGAATGTCGTACCGAGTTGGAATTGGAAGCGTTGGATTTCGTCGCCTTCTTTTTTCTTAATCGGATAAGCATAACTGAACTTCATCGGACCCAGCGGAGAGAGCCAGGTCACGGCTGCACCGGCAGAGTAACGCAATTCGTTTTTGAATGTCGATTTGTGCGTTTTGCCTACGCCGTACACGTTTTGGAGCGCGCCATTGGTGTAATAAGTATTGCTGCTGCTGTCGTTGTAAGTTTTGTCGTCCCACACGCTGCCTGCATCGGCAAACAAGCTCAGACGGACGGTACGCGAGTCTTTAATGCCCGGCATCGGGAAGAGCAACTCTGCGGAAACGTTAGCTTTTTTGTTACCGCCGTAGCTGATTTTCTCGCCGTATTCGTCATAGACTTTCGGGCCCAGCGTACCGCTTTCAAAGCCGCGGACGGAGCCTAAGCCGCCGCCGTAGAAGTTTTCAAAGAACGGCATGGTTTTGGTTTTGCCGTAGCCGTTGCCATAACCGACTTCGCCACCCAGCATCAATGTGAAATCTTTGCTCAACGGGAAGAACCAAGTTTGGTTATGGGTCAGGGTATAGTATTGCAGGTCGCTGCCCGGCAGTGCGATTTCACCGTTTACGCCGGTCAGGTAACCGCGGGTCGGCCACAAGGCATTGTCGGTTTTGTTACGGCCCCAGCCGATGGTGCCTTTGTACAACCAACCTTTGAAGTTACCCACGCCGTTGCCGTTGCCTTTACCGTATTGGTTGATAAAGTCGGCATAGCGTTTAGGCGCGCCTTTATAGGTGTTCACGGTCAGACGCTCTGCGGCTAGGCCGAAGTTCACACGGTCATATTCGGTAACCGGAATACCGATACGCAAACCACCGCCGAAAGTCGTGGTTTTATATTGTTTCGCGCTGGAAGAAGCTTTACGCGGGTCGTAAGTCTTGCCGTAAATATCGTAACCCAAGCTTACGCCGTCCGGTGTGAAGTATGGGTCGGTAAACGACAACGAGCCGTTTACTGTGGTTTTACTGCGGGACGCGCGCAGGGCAACGGATTTACCCGTACCAAACAGGTTGTCCTGAGCCACGCCGGCAGACATTACCAAACCGGTATCCTGAACCCAACCTGCGCTCAAGTCGAGCGAGCCGGTCGAACGTTCGGTCAGGCTCATGTTCAGGTCAACTTGGTCGGGGGTATTGGCCACAGGAACGGCATCAAATTGAACGTTGTCGAAGTAGCCCAACAACTCAACGCGCTCTTTGGAACGTTGCAGTTTGGCAGAATCGTAAGGCGCCGATTCCATTTGGCGCAACTCGCGGCGGATAACTTCGTCGCGGGTTTTGTTGTTGCCGGTAATGTTGATTTCGTTTACATAGATTTTGCGGCCCGGTTGAACGGTCAGCACAAAATCAACGGTATGCGTTTCGGCATTGGGAATCGGTTGGACATTGATTTCGCTGAATGCGTAACCTGCCTGACCCATGCGGTTTTGAATGGCTTCGAGCGAATTGGACATTTGCGCGCGCTCGTACCATTTACCCGGCTTCATGGTCAGCAGTTTTTCCAAATCTTCTTTCGGCACTTCCAGCGTATCGCCTTCGATGCGTACATTGCCCCAGCGGAAGCGGTCGCCTTCGCTGACGGTTACTTTAATGGTCTGCTTGGTTTTGTCTTCGTTGGTTTGGATGTCGGTATCCAAAATACGGAAGTTGAAGTAGCCGTTGTTTTGGTAGTAATTGGTGATTTTTTCCATGTCCTGAGCAAATTTTTGCTCATTGAACTGGTTGCTCTTGGTCACCCAAGTCCACATGCCGCCTTCGCTCAGGGACATTTGTTTCAGCAGGCGGCGGTCGGAATAAACTTCGTTGCCTTCAAAGGAAATATCGGTAATCTTGGTAGATTTGCCCTCTTCGATGGCAATGTCGATAGACACGCGGTTGCGGGCGAGTTTGGTGACGGTCGGCGTGATTTTGACCGACTGTTTGCCGCGGCTCAAATACTCTTCTTTCAAACCGGCGACGGCTTGGTTCAGTGTTGCTTGGTTGAAGTATTGGGATTGCGCCAAACCGAAGGCTTCAAGGTTTTTCTTGATGGCATCGTTTTGCAGCATTTTCGCGCCGGTAATATTGAGCGAGCTGATGGTCGGACGCTCAATCACGGTCAGCAGGACTTGATTATCCATGGTCTCGACGCGTACGTCGTCAAAGAAACCGGTTGCGTAGAGTTTTTTGATGATTTCTTCACTGCGCGCATCATTGAAATTATCACCGACTTTAACGGGCAGGTAGTTGAAGACGGTACTCGGCTCGGTGCGTTGCAGGCCTTCGACGCGGATGTCCTGAATGGTAAAGTCAGCCAATGCCATTGGCGACAGGCTCAATACCATTAAAGCGGAAGCAATCTGGTTCAGTTTCATAAATTATCCAAACAAACGGTTGATGTCATTAAAGAAAGCCACAGCCATCATCAAAAGCATGGCTGCCAGTCCGAAGCGCAGGCCGACTGCCTGTATGCGCTCGCTCAAAGGCTTTCCGCGTATCCATTCGGCGGTATAGAAGACCAAATGTCCGCCGTCTAAAACGGGTACGGGCAAAAGGTTCAATACGCCTAAGCTGATGCTGACCAAGGCCAGAAATTCGAGGTAGCTCTGCAATCCGAGTTTGGCGGACTGTCCGGCGACATCGGCAATGGTCAGGGGGCCGGAAATATGGTTCAAAGAGGCATTGCCTGTAACCAGTTTTCCGAAAAACTTGAGGGTCGTCCATGAATAGTTGACGGTTTTGTTCCAACCCAATTCAAAGGCTTGGGCAACGGAAGGCGTATAACGGTAGCGGATGGTTTTATCCCACTCTTTATCCGCCTGGGCGGCAAGCCCGGCTCTACCGACCAGCACGCCTGCTGACTGCTCGACGCTGTCCGGCCGGATAGCGGTTGCCAGCACTTTGCCGTCGCGCTCGTAAGTCAGTTCGATTCGTTGGCCGGGGCTGGCGCGGAAGAGTTCCGTCCATGCCTGCCAGCTTTCGATGGGCTTCCCATCGGCGGTCAGCAGTTTGTCGTTTTCCTTCAAGCCTGCTTTTTCGGCCGGACTATCAGCCAAGACTTTGCCGATGCGGTTAGTAATTCTAAAAGGCAAAAGGCCGATGTTGCCTTGGTTTTTCGCAACTTTACCTGCTTCAGGCGTGCCGGCGGCATCAATTATGCGGACGACTTGGGTATTTGAGGCCGTCTGAACAGCGACTTTTACAGGACCGGCTTCAAGGTTCAACACCATCTCGGTTTGCGCATCGCTCCAGTCTTTAACGGCGATTCCGTTGACCGATACAATCTTATCGCCTGCCTGAAAACCTGCTTTGGCGGCAATACTGGCAGGCTCGACCATGCCGACATAGGGGCGCAACTCGGTTACGCCGAAAGAAAAGCTCAAACCGTAAAGCAAAACGGCCAAAATCAAATTGGTCAAAGGGCCGGCGGCGACAATGGCGATGCGCTTGGCCGGATGCTGTTTGTCAAAGGCGTAGGGTAAATCTGCTTCTGCCACCTCGCCTTCGCGCGTATCGACCATTTTAACGTAACCGCCCAGCGGAATCGGGGCAAGACACCACTCGGTATCGCCGCGTTTTCGGGTGAAAAAGGGCTTACCGAAGCCGACGGAAAAGCGCACGACTTTAACGCCGCACCAGCGGGCAACAATATAGTGTCCGAACTCATGCAGGCTGACCAAAATCAGAATGGCGACGATAAAGGCTAAAAAGGTTTGCAAAAAAATCCCCTGAGTGGAATGTGATAATCAACGGATAAGGCCGTCTGAAAACCGATTATAAAGGCAGTTGTTCCATTTTGTCTGCCTAAATGCCAAGCGGTTGGCGTTTCAGACGGCCTGTCATTGAAACTTTAATATTTACCGATAAAGGCTTCTGCCTGTCTGCGTGTTTGCGCGTCTTGCGCCAGCAGGCTTTCAATATCATGATGGCCGTCTGAAAAATCTTGGGCAAGGCAGTGGGCAACGACTTGGGCAATATCGGTAAACTTGATGCGTTTATCTAAAAAAGCGGCCACGGCAACTTCGTTTGCGGCGTTCAATACGCAAGGCGCGGCGCCGCCTGCATTCATGGCCTGATAGGCAAGTTTCAAACATGGGAAACGGTCAAAGTCAGGCTTTTGAAAGGTCAACGCGGACAATGCGCCGAAATCCAACTGGCCCACGCCGGAATCGATACGTTCGGGCAGACCCAAGCAATAAGCAATCGGCGTACGCATATCGGGATTGCCCAACTGCGCCAATACCGAACCATCGCGATAACGCACCATGCTGTGTATCACGGATTGCGGATGGATGACGACTTCCAGTTTTTCCGGCGGACAGTTAAACAGCCAATGCGCCTCAATCAATTCCAAGCCCTTATTCATCATTGACGCGGAATCGACGGAAATTTTGCGACCCATGCTCCAATTCGGATGCTTGACCGCCTGCTCGGGCGTAATGCTGTCAAATGTACTTAAATCGGTGTTAAGGAAGGGCCCGCCCGATGCAGTCAGGATAATCGAATTGATGCCGTGCTCATTCAGACGGCCTGTGTAATCCCTTGGCAATACTTGGAAGATGGCGTTGTGTTCGCTGTCAATCGGCAAGACGGTGGCGCCGTTTTGACGGGCGGTTTCCATGAACAATGCGCCGGAAACCACCAGCGTTTCTTTGTTGGCCAGATAAATGGTTTTGCCCTTTTGAGCGGCGGCCAAAGCCGACGGCAGACCGGCCGCGCCGACAATGGCACACATCACGCCACTGACTTCATCGGCCGAAGCCACATCAATCAGGGCTTGAGCACCATATAAAACCTGCGTATCGATGCCTTCTTGTTTGAGTTTCTTTTCCAGCTCGGCGGCATGGCCGGCATCGCCAACAACGGCATATTCCGGGCGGAACTGTTTGCATTGTGCCGCCAGCTTGTCCACCTGCCTATGCCCTGCCAGCGCGAACACGCGGAATTTTTCGGGATGGCGGGAAACAACGTCCAAAGTGCTTTCGCCTATGCTGCCGGTACTGCCTAATATGGTCAGAACTTGTTGTGTCATGGTGTGTTCTTTGTGTGCTGTGCAAACGGTATTCATTGTGTTTGAAATAGATTTCTTTGCCGTTTCCAATTTTCAGACGGCCTTTTACCTCCCGGCTAAACAGGCCGTCTGAAAGAATTACTCAATGCCGTATTCGATGGTAACAACCAGTCGGACTTGTTTGCCGACGGTGCTTTTATCGTAAGAACCACCGTACTCGTCGTCCTCACTGCTGCCGGTGTCGGCATAGATGTTGAACGAGCCTTGTGAAGCAGAACGCATGGCGCCCACTTTGCCGCCGCCGGTTTTGGCAAATTCGGCCGCGCGTTTCTGCGCATCCTCAGTCGCCTGCGTGATCAAATCGCGTTTGATGGTTTCCAAATTGCCCAGCAAATATTGCGGATTGTCGAAGCGGATAAATTCGTTTTGCGCACGGAAATTCAAAATGGCGCGCTGGGCGGCTTGGATTTTGTCCAGTTTTTTGGTGTTGACCACAATATTGAGGTCGCCGTCGTAGCCGTTGGGCGTGCGGGTTACATTGCCCAGTTCGTCGCGGGTTTCATTGAAAACGCGCGACACTTCGGGCAGGCCCACTTTCATTTCAGCCGCCGTAAAGCCTTGCTCGCCCAAAAACTTAGACAACTTCTTGCGTCTTGCCGTCAGCAAATCCAAAACTTCCTGATAGCTCTCGCCGTGCGCGTTCACGCCCGTATTCCACGTCGCGCTGTCGGATTGGAAGTTTTTCTCCGCCAAACCTTTTACGGTAATCGTCCCCGGTTGGCGCAGATTCTTAAACTGCACGCCCAAAATAAACGCCGCAGCCATCAATCCCAGTGCCAACAATACGCCCAAAATCGATAAAGATGAAATCTGTTTTTGTTCGGACATAATCAGCTCCCTCAACAACGTGAGACAGGCGGTTTAAAACAAATATACAAAGGCGGCATAAATGCTGATAACGGCAATCAGGCTGTCCACACGGTCGAACACGCCGCCATGTCCCGGCAGCAGATTGCTGCTGTCTTTGATACCGGCCGCACGTTTGAGCCAGCTTTCCAGCAAATCGCCGCACACGCTGACCACAGTCAGAATCAAGCCGATCAAAATCGTTTTGAACCAACCGGCTTCAAAAGCCAGCCAACCGGCTTTCCATACGATGGTCATGTACACGGCAACGCACAATGCGCCGCCGATCGCACCTTCCCAGCTTTTACCCGGACTGATGGTCGGCGCAATTTTACGCTTGCCAAACGACTTGCCACAGAAATACGCGCCAATATCGGCCACCCACACCAAGCCCATAATCGCCAATAAAGACAGCGCGTCTTCAGGCTGAGGGCGCAGGTAAACCAGTGCGAACCAAAACGGCATCACCAACAACCAACCGACCGTGTAAGCCTGCCAGCCGCCGTTTAGCTTCCATTTCGCTTTCAGCCACCAAGGCATGACAATCAGCCAAAACGCCAATACGACACACCAAACCAAATTGGGCAACTGCCAACCGCCGGCATAGGCAATCACACCGAACACCAGCGTTGACGCCAAATAATGATTGATTTTCAGCTTGTCCAAGCCGCTCATGCGGGCATATTCCCACAAAACCAACATAGCAATCAGGCCGCAAAACGCCGCCCACAGCCACATAGGTGCATAAAACAGCATGACCAGCATCAGCGGCAAGAGCCACAGCGCCGTTAAAATCCGTTGTCTCAACATAATTCTCAACCCCGTTGCTGCTCAAGCGGCAGCTGTTCGGAAGTCCGCCCGAAGCGGCGTTCCCGTTTTTGGAACGAAGCAATCGCCTCGTTCAACGATTTCTCATTAAAATCAGGCCACAGCGTATCCGTAAAATACAATTCCGCGTACGCCATCTGCCACAGCAGGAAATTACTGATGCGCGTCTCGCCGCCGGTGCGGATAAACAAATCCGGCTCGGGTGCATCGCCCAACATCAAATAGCGCGACAACGCCTCTTCCGTAATCTCTGTTGCACCCTCGGCAATCACCTGATTTGCCGCCTGCAAAATATCCCAGCGGCCGCCATAATCGGCGGCAATGCTCAAAGTCAAACCGGTATTGTTTGCCGTCAACGCCTCTGCCGCCTCAATCCCCTTCAGGATTTCAGCATTAAACCGCTCACGGCTGCCGATGACTCTCAAGCGCATATTGTTGTCGTGCAAACGGCGCACCTGCTTTTGCAAAGCCTGCAAAAACAGCCCCATCAGAAAAGAAACCTCTTCCTCGGGGCGTCGCCAGTTTTCAGTCGAAAAAGCAAACACGGTCAAATACCGCACACCTAGTTCAGCACAATGCTTCACCATGTTCTCCAGCGCATCCAAGCCGCGCTTATGCCCCATCACACGGGGAAGAAAACGCTTCTTTGCCCAACGTCCGTTGCCGTCCATAATCACGGCAATATGTCGGGGGATGGCAGAGTGTTCCAAAATCGTCTGCGTACTGCTTTTCATGTCTGCCTTTCAGGGAGCAAACCGTCCAAAGGCCGTCTGAACGGTTTGCACACAGGATTAAATCGCCATCAAATCTTCTTCTTTGGCCGCCAAGAGCTTGTCTGCCTCAGCAATGTATTTGTCGGTCAATTTCTGAACCGCTTCCTCACCACGGCGGGCTTCATCTTCAGAAATTTCTTTGTCTTTCAACAATTTTTTGATGTGGTCGTTTGCATCACGGCGCACATTGCGGATAGACACACGGCCCTCTTCCGCCTCGCCGCGTACCACTTTGATCAAATCTTTACGGCGTTCCTCAGTCAGCATAGGCATAGGGACACGGATCAAATCGCCGACAGAAGCAGGGTTCAGGCCCAAGTTAGAATCACGGATCGCTTTCTCGACTTTTGAAGCCATATTGCTCTCAAAAGGTTTCACACCAATCGTACGCGCATCCAAAAGCGTCACGTTCGCCACTTGGCTCACAGGCACCATGCTGCCCCAGTATTCCACTTCCACTTGGTCAAGCAGGCCGGTATGCGCACGGCCGGTACGCACCTTAGCCAAGTTTTCTTTCAATACTTCCAGAGAACGCTGCATTTTGCCTTCAGCTGTCTTTTGAATATCATTAATCATCTTATACTTTCAATTTCATAGGAATAAAACAGGATTAACCGAGAATAGTACCGTTAAACCGCCCTCACGACAAGGCTTTACGCCCCAACAGCCTTGTTTTCTAACCGATATTTAACATCAAACAAAATAAAGGCCGTCTGAAAATCTTTCAGACGGCCTTTTCCCTATTCAAATCCGATTCCTACTCTCTATTTCGCTCATTCCAAAAGTAACGCCATACAAAGCATGGAAAAGCAAAAATCAGGTAGAGGCAAACCACGGTCGCGTAAAACTCCCAATCTTGGGCATGCACGGCACCGGCGCGCGATTCGAGAATATAGGCGAGAATTGCGGTAAGAAGGAAACCTGCCAGCAATTCGATCAAGTGATGGCCGATATGTTTGCGTTTCAGGGCGACGATGCCGAAGAATTTGGTGGTAATAAATGGTACGTTGGCAAAGATAAGTGCCAACAGCAAAAGAATGTACATGGATGCGGTCATGATGGTCTTTCTGTTTTCAGACGGCCTGCGTGTGATTTTAACATGTTAAATGGGCATTCTTGCCCATTATTATCCGTGGAATATTCAATATCTTGATGATACCCGCTTGATGATTGTTCAAAGGCTTGAGGCCGTCTGACCTTTGGGTATATTTCATCCGAATGCGAATCCTAACAAAAACGGCGACTTTGGAACAGCCGCCGTTGGTTTTGTTTGAAGCTTACAGGGTATTTATCAATGCTTTGGCACACCAGTCGATAACGGTTTGCGGCATGATGCCCCACAGGAGCAGCAGGAAGGCATTGACCGTCAGGACAAATTTGGCGGCATAGTTGCTGCCGACCGGCTGGTCATGGTCAGGCGCATCGAAGTAGATGACTTTGACCACGCGCAGGTAGTAGAACGCACCAATCAGCGACATGATGACGGCAAATACGGACAACCAAACATGGCCTTGCTTCAAGAGCGCCATAATCACGCCGAATTTGGCGTAAAAACCCATCAGCGGCGGAATACCCGCCATGGAGAACATGGACAGCAGCATCAGGAAGGCAAACCATGCATGGCGTTGGTTAAGGCCTGCGAGGTCTTTGATGTTTTCACATTCAATGTCTTTGGTGGACAATACCATCAAAACGCCGAAGCTGACTGCCGCCATCAAAGCATAGGTAATGGCGTAGTACAGACCTGCAGTAAAGCCGACTGCGCCTGCCATAAACGCCAACAGGATAAAGCCCATGTGCGATACGGTGGAGTAGGCAAGCATACGTTTGATATTGGTTTGCATGATGGCGGCAAGGTTACCGACCACCAAAGAAGCAACGGCAAGGATGGCCAACATCGGCGCCCAGTCTGAATGTACTGTACCCATGCCGGTAACAAGGATACGGAACGCGAAGACAACGGCGGCAATTTTCGGAGCCGTACCCACAAAGGCGGCAACGGATGTCGGCGCGCCATCGTACACGTCGGGTACCCACATATGGAATGGAACCGCACCCAATTTAAATGCAATGGCAACTACGATAAATACCATACCCAATTTCAACAACCATTCATTGGCCTGCTCATTGAAAGCAGAAGCCAAGACGGAAGCAAAATCAAGAGAACCGGTGGCGCCGTAAACCATGGAAATACCATAGAGCAGCAAACCGGAGGCCAACGCGCCCAATACGAAATATTTTAGCGCAGCCTCGGCAGAGCGGCCGGAATCGCGGCGTAGGGCAATCATGGCGTACAGCGACAAAGACAACAATTCCAAACCGATATACGCAGTCAGGAAATGTGCCGCGCTGACCATGACGCTCATACCCAACAGGGCAAACAGCGACAGGGTGTAAAACTCGCCTTTAAAAATTTGGCGGTCTTGGTTGTACGGTTTACTGTAAATAAACAGACCAAACGTCAGCGCATACAGCACCAGTTTTGCCAAACGGGACATGCCGTCTGCAATATACATACCGTGAAAGGCATCGACACTGCCCTGCTCCCATACCGCCAACTGGGTAACGGCCACGATGATGACCGTTCCCAAACTCATCAGATGGGTCAGATAGCGGTTTTTATCGCAAATCCACAAGTCTGCCAGCAATACGACACCCAATAGCGCAAGCAGCACGATTTCGGGCATGGCGGGCATTAAATTCAAATCAGACCAGTTCATTTACACACCTCAAATCTTGCTTTGTGCCACATGGGCAATCAAATCGTTTGCCGCTTGATGCACCACTTCGATAAACGCTTGCGGATACAGACCCATGCCCAAAACAGCAACCGCCAAAATCGCCAAAATCGCAAATTCGCGGCAATTGATGTCTTTCATTTCGGCAACGTGCGGATTGTGGATCGCACCAAAAATAACGCGTTTGTACATCCACAGGGTATAAGACGCACCGTAAATCAAGGTCATGGCGGCCAACGCGCCTACCCAGAAATTCACTTTAACCGCGCCCATAATCACCATAAACTCGCCCACGAAGCCGGAAGTCGCAGGCAGACCGGCATTGGCCATACCGAACAACATCATAAACGCCGCAAACTTAGGCATCACATTGACCACGCCGCCATAGTCGGCAATATTGCGGGTATGCAGGCGGTCGTACATCACGCCGATACACATAAACATCGCGGCAGACACAAAACCGTGGGAAATCATTTGAACGATTGCACCTTTCAATGCCCAGTCATTCAGTTGACCGTTCACAAACAGGAACATACCCAAAGTGACAAAACCCATGTGGCTGATGGAAGAGTATGCCACCAGTTTTTTCATATCGGTTTGCACCAAAGCCACCATACCGATGTAAATCACGGCAATCAGGCTCAATACGATGATCACAGGGGCAAAATAGCGTGCCGCATCCGGCATAATCGGCAGGATAAAGCGCAAGAAACCATACGCACCCAGCTTCAGCGTAATGGCCGCCAACACCATCGAACCGCCGGTCGGCGCTTCAACGTGGGCATCCGGCAACCAAGTGTGCACAGGGAACATCGGCACTTTTACGGCGAATGACAGGAAGAATGCCGCAAACAAAAGCTGTTGCACGCCCAACGGAATCTGTTTGATGTTTTGGAAATCGACAATAGAGAAGCTGCCTGTCTGATAGTACAGGTAAACCATGGCAACCAGCATCAAAAGCGAACCCATCAGCGTATAGAGGAAGAGCTTGACCGACGCATAGACGCGGCGCGGACCGCCCCATACACCGATAATCAAGTACAGCGGAATCAGCATACCCTCGAAGAACACATAAAACAGAATCGCATCCTGCGCGGCAAACGCACCGTTAATCAAACCCGACATAATCAGGAAAGCGGCCATATACTGCGCCGGACGTTTCTGAATGACTTCCCAACCGGCCAATACCACCAACAGCGTAATAAACGCATTTAAGATGATAAAGAGCACTGAAATACCGTCCACGCCCAATGCGTAGTTGATTTTCAGCAGCGGAATCCACTCGTGGAACTCGGTAAATTGATAGCCGCCGCTCAAACGGTCGAAACCGGTAAACAGGGGCAGCGTTACCAAGAAACCGGCAAGCGCACCCATGAAGGCAAGCACACGCGCCAGTGGCGCACGGCTGTCCTTACCGGTCGCCAAAACCAGCACACCTGCGGCGATGGGTATCCATATTGCCAAGCTGAGTAGGTAGTTGGAAAACATAGTGGTTAACCTGTGGTTAAAATAAAAAATATAGTTGTATGGGTTGGTTTCCAGACGACATTTCGGGAGGCCGTCTGAAAAAGATTGTGTATTTTGTGTACGGCAAAATCAAGAAAAATGTATATCTGCCGTCATTCTCTTATTCTGTTGCTGTCTCAAACCTTCTTTTCAGACGGCCTCAAACACTGTCCTCTTTCTCAATCACCAAAATCCGCACTTCGCCGCACGGATGGGCGACGTGTTCCGTGCCGATTCCTGCATAGAAGATATCTCCGCTTTTTAAACGAACGATGTGTTCTTCGCCGTTTTCTCGGTAGTGCATCTCAACTTCGCCATCCATCACGGCAAACACTTCCTCGCCGTCGTTGATGTGCCATGTGTAGGGCTGGTTCGTCCAGTGCAGGCGCACGGTGATGCCGTTCATATTGGCGATGTCGAGTGCGCCCCATGCGCGGGAAGCGGTAAATTCGGCAGAGCAGATGATTTGTGTGTCCGACATGGTTTTTTCTCGCCTTTATATTTCAGACGGCCTCTTCCCTATTTTTCTTGTCAAAACCGTTATCCGAAGATTTTGACTACGCTCCGTCGGTACGGTTGGTGTCCATCTCAAGTTTAATGAACGCATCAATCATGCTGCGCCAAACTGCTTCTGCTACTTCGGGCGACAAACCGGCCTTTTCGGCATAAGCGCGGCGAGAGGCAATCACTTGAGCCACCCGTTCGGGCGCGGAAACCGCCTGCACATCGTTTTTAGGTTTCAGACGACCAGCCTGCCGTACCAATTTCTGCCGGCGGGCGAGTAATTCGATTAATCCCTTATCCAAACCATCGATGGCTTCACGGACTTCGTCCAGGGTTTGCGGTAATTTATCTTCAATCATTGTTGCTCAAATTTTCTTTTTCAGACGGCCCTATACACAAACTATAGACAGGCCGTCTGAAATCCCGCTTTTATCGGAACAATCCCCAGAAGGTCATGCCGAGCAGTACCAATACGCCGAATACCATAGCGGCGGCATAGGTATAGATGAAGCCGGTTTGGACTTTGCGTACCTGCGCGGCAATCGCACCGACCAGTTTGGCAGAGCCATTGACGATGCCGTTGTCGATAATGGCGGTATCGCCGACTTTCCAAAAGAAAGTACCCAATGCGCGCGTGCCTTTGGCGAAAACATTGAAATACAGGGCGTCGAGGTAGTATTTGTTTTCAAACAAAACGTAAATCGGACGGAACGCCTGTGCAATTTTCGCAGGCAGGTGCGGCAGTTTGACGTACAAGAGCCATGCGCTCAACACGCCTGCGATAGCAAGGTAGAGTACAGGCGAATGCAGGCTGTGCGACACCATTGCCAATGCGCCGTGGAACTCTTCCTTCATGATGTGCATGGTCGGATGCGCGTCGGCATTAACGAAAATCACGTCTTTGAAGAAATCGCCGTAAAGCATAGGCTCGATGGCAACATAGCCGATGATGATGGACGGAATGGCAAGCAAAATCAAAGGCAGAGTAACAACCAGCGGGCTTTCGTGCGGATTGTCGTTTTTGCCCAAGCCGTGATGCTCTTCACCATGATGATCGTCATGATGTTCAGGCAGGCTGCGCCATTTTTCTTCGCCGTGGAATACCATAAAGTATTGGCGGAACGCGTAAAACGCGGTAACAAAAACGCTGGCAAGGACGGCGAAATAGGCAAATCCGCTGCCCGGCAGGGTGCTGTATTTCGCTGCTTCGATAATCGAATCTTTGGAGTAGAAGCCGGAGAAGAACGGCGTACCAATCAGCGACAAGTTACCGATCAGCATGGTCAGCCAAGTAATCGGCATGTATTTTTTCAGATTGCCCATGTGGCGCATATCTTGGTCATGGTGCATACCGATAATTGCGCTACCCGCCGCCAAAAACAACAAGGCTTTAAAGAAAGCGTGGGTCATCACATGGAACATCGCCACGGAATAGGCAGACGCGCCCAGAGCCACGGTCATATAGCCCAGTTGCGACAAGGTAGAATACGCAACCACACGTTTGATGTCGTTTTGAATCACGCCCAAGAAACCCATAAACAGGGCAGTAATCGCACCGATTACCATAATGACAGACAGCGCAGTGCTGCTCATCTCATAAATCGGCGACATACGCGATACCATGAACAGACCGGCAGTAACCATGGTTGCGGCGTGAATCAATGCGGAAATCGGCGTCGGGCCTTCCATCGAATCGGGCAGCCAGACGTGCAGCGGGAACTGAGCCGATTTACCCATCGCGCCCACAAACAACAGCAAACAGGTTACGGTAATCAAAGACCATTCCACACCGGGGAAAAGCTGGATGGTGGCCGTCTGAACATTAGGCAGATAAGCGAATACATCTTGATAGCGCAGGCTGCCACCGAAATAGGCAAGCACCAAGCCGATACCGAGCAAAAAGCCGAAGTCGCCGACACGGTTAATCAAAAAGGCTTTCAGGTTGGCAAATGTTGCGCTCGGACGTTTGAAATAGAAACCAATCAAAAGGTACGACACCAAACCCACAGCCTCCCAGCCAAAGAAGAGCTGGATGAAGTTGTTGCTCATAATCAGCATCAACATGCTGAAAGTAAACAAAGAAATATAGCTGAAGAAGCGTTGGTAGCCGACTTTTTCATCGTGCATATAGCCGATGGTATAGATATGCACCATCAACGACACGCCGGTTACTACGACCATCATCATCGCCGTCATCGTATCGACCAAGAAGCCGACGGAGAAATCCAAGCCGCCCATTGTCAGCCAGGTATAAACGTTCTCGTCAAACTTGGTACGGCTGCCATTGAGGAATCCCCACAGCACATAAGCCGACAGCACGGCAGACACCGCCACACCAAGTATTGTTACGGTATGCGCGCCGGCACGTCCGATTTTGTTACCGAACAAACCCGCAATCAGCGAGCCTGCCAAAGGCACAAGGGCAATTACCAAATATAAAGTCATGTCGTTCATGATTACCCTTTCAACTCATCCAAATCGGCAACGTTGATTGTTTTTCTGTTACGGTACACCAGCACCATAATTGCCAAACCGATGGCAGATTCAGCAGCGGCAACGGTCAGTACGAAGAATACGAAAATCTGTCCGGCAGTATCGCCCAAATATTGGGAGAAAGCGATAAAGTTGAAGTTCACCGCCAAGAGCATCAGCTCGATGGACATCAGCAATACCAGCACGTTTTTGCGGTTCATAAAGATACCCATTGCGCTGATACCGAACAGGAGCGCACCCAATACCAAATAATGCGTCAAGGTAATCATGCTTTGCCCTCCCCTTCCGGCTTGAGGCCGTCTGAAACTTCGCTTTCTTCGGCAGATTCGACTTGCGGTTTGACCGCTTCCATTTTCACCAAGCGCATACGGCCTTGATCGGCGCGTACTTTAACTTGGTCTGCAGGGTCCATACGTTTCGGATTGAAAGTTTTGCGGTGAACCAGCGCAATCGCGGCCACCATACCCAACAGCAGCAATACCGCCGCCAACTCAAACGGCAACAGGTAGTCAGTATAAATACGGCTGCCCAAATCACGGATATTGTTGTAATCGGCCGGAATGTCTTTCATCAGACCAAATGCGGCAAGGTCGGTTTTCGGGTTGACCAAAATCAGGATCAGAGCAACCGCCAACAATGTGCCGACCACGCCGGCAACCGGCGCATGACGCCAGAAACCGGCGCGCATGGCTTCGATGTCGATATTCAGCATCATCACGACGAACAGGAACAACACCATCACGGCGCCGACGTAAACCACCACCAGCGTCACGCCCAAGAATTCGGCCTGCATCAGCATCCAAATCATCGCGCTCACGCAGAAGGTCAGCACCAGATGCAAAGCGGCATGCACGGGGTTTTTAGCAGTAACGGTACGAACCGCACCGTACAAAACGATGGCGGCAAGGATATAGAACAGAATCGCGGAAAAAGTCATTCGTCTGCTCCTTAACGATACGGCGCGTCAGCGGCTTTGCGTTTGGCGATTTCGGGTTCGTATTTGTCGCCAATGGCCAAAAGAATCGGCTTGGTCATGTGCAAGTCGCCTTTTTTCTCGCCGTGATATTCAAAAATATGGGTTTCCACAATCGCATCGGTCGGGCAGGCCTCTTCGCAGAAACCGCAGAAGATGCACTTGGTCAGGTCGATGTCGTAACGCTTGGTGCGGCGGGTGCCGTCTTCGCGTTCTTCCGATTCGATGTTAATCGCCATTGCCGGACAAACTGCCTCACACAATTTACACGCAATACAGCGCTCTTCGCCGTTCGGATAACGGCGTTGCGCGTGCAGGCCGCGGAAACGCACGGATTGCGGCGTTTTCTCTTCGGGGAAATAAATTGTGTCTTTGCGGGCAAAAAAGTTTTTGAGCGTTACGCCCAAGCCTTTTACCAATTCGCCAAGCAGAAAGGTTTTTACTAAGTTAGCCATTTTCGGATGCTCTTTTCGGATTGTTCTGTTTACAGGCCGTCTGAAAGCGGTTTTTTTAACCTGCCGCGCCCACCATTTCTAAAAACTCGGCTTCGGTCAGCTTCGGGGTATCGTTGGCCAAGTCATAATACGGAGCTTTGCAATCAATAAAGATTTGTGAGGTAGTTTCAAAGCCCGCGTTGTCGGCAAACAGCCCGGCGTTGATGTAATAATCGTTGCCAACCTGCACAAACAGGTGTGTGCCGCAGTGTTTGCAAAAACAGCGTTGCGCCCATTCGGACGACTGATAATGCGCGATGTGCTCGCTGCCTGTGATTTCGGGCGACCGGGCGGCCAAAGTAAAAGACGCGCCGCTGCCCCATGTGCGGCATTTCCCGCAATGGCAGGCGTGGAGTTCGCGGTTTTCGGCGGTTTCCAGTGATACTGCGCCGCACAGGCATTGAGCTTTCATCGGTTTCTCTCGGTTTGAAACGGTTAAAAATTTGGGGTTCAGGCTACCTGAAAACTTTCAGACGGCCTCCCTGCCCTATTTCCACAAATTCAGCGGTGAAATCATCCACACGCCCAAAATCACGATGTAGGTGAAGCCAATCGGAATCAGCACTTTCCAGCCCAAACGCATGATTTGGTCGTAACGGTAGCGTGGGAAAGTTGCACGGATCCACAGGTACCAGTACAACACTGCCGCCATTTTCACGAACATCCAGAATGCGGAAGGCGTACCGATAAAGCCCCAGCTTTGCGGGAACGGAGACAACCAGCCGCCGAGGAACATCAGCGATGTCAGCGCGGCAATCAGGATCATGAAAATGTATTCGGCAAGGAAGAATAGCGCGAATGCGAAGCCGGAGTATTCAACGTGGTGGCCGGCAACGATTTCAGATTCACCCTCTGCCACGTCAAACGGCGCGCGGTTGGTTTCAGCAACGGCGGAAATCAGATAGACGATGAAGATGGGGAAGAGCGGCAGCCAGTTCCACGAGAATACTGAACCGCCGGCAATACCTTTGGCTTGTGCGGCAACGATGTCGGAGAAGTTCATGCTGCCCGATACCATCACAACGCACACCAGCGCGGCACTCATGGCAATCTCGTAGGAAATGCTTTGCGCGGAAGCACGCATTGCACCCAAGAACGAATATTTGGAGTTGGAAGCCCAGCCCGCAATGATCACGCCGTAAACCGACAGCGAAGTAATCATCAGGATGTACAAAAGACCGATATTGATATTGGTCAGCACCCATTCTTTGTTGAACGGAATCACCGCCCAAGCCGCAAAAGACGGGGCGAGCGACATAATCGGGCCGATGTAGAACAAGGCTTTGTTTGACAGCTTCGGACGGGTTACCTCTTTAAACAAGAGTTTGAACACGTCGGCAAACGGCTGAATCAGACCCCACGGGCCGGTTACGTTCGGGCCGACGCGAAGCTGCATAAAGCCGATGACTTTACGTTCGAAATATGTCAGGTAGGCAACGGTCAGAATCAGCGGAATCAGGATAATCACGATTTTGACGATGACGGATACCACCAAGCCTACGGTGATACCCAAATCGCCCAGACCGAGCGTTGCGGCAAAGAGGTTTTGGAACCATTCTTGCATGATCAAGCTCCCGCCAGTTCAATAGTGTCCATCAACGCACCCAGCGCGGCATTTTCGGTATGCAGCGGCAGATGCACCACGTTTTCAGGCAAACCGGCATCGGCTTTGACGGCAACCGATACGCTTGCGCCGTTTTGTTTGGCAACAGCGGTTTGTCCGTCTTGCAGGCCCAAGCGTGCCAATGTGTTCGGATTTACACGCGCGGCAGGCACGGCGGCATGGCTGGTTTCTTGCAACGGTGCGGAACGGCGCACGATAGAATCAGTATGATAAATACCGACGCCGCCGACACGGACGAGGCGGTCTGAGGCCGTCTGAACGCCCTCCCCTGTCCATGTGCTGCGGTTGTCCAGTTTGGACGGCAGACTTTCTGCATCCAGCGCATCTTTCAGAATCGCAGCGGTATCATGGTATTCAAAACCTTTCAGGTCAAACAGGTTGCCCAATACGCGCAATACTTTCCACATCGGACGCGAATCGCCGAAGCCTTGTACCACGCCATGGAAGGATTGCAGACGGCCTTCCATATTGATGAAGCTGCCTGAGGTTTCAGTAAACGGCGCAATTGGCAACAATACGTCGCACACATCCAGCAGCGTTTCGCTGACAAACGGTGTAAACGCCATCACGCTTTTCGCCTGTTTCAACGCGGCTACGGCTTTTGCACCGTCAACCGTATCGATTTCAGGCTCGATGTTGAGTAGCAAGACTGCCTGTTTCGGCGCATTTGCCATTTCGGCAACGCTCTCGCCGGAGTTCACGCCCAAGACATCCGCACCAACGCTGTTGGCGGCTTGCGGCAAAATACCCAGCACCGCGCCGGTTGCGTCTGCCAGCTCTTGCGCGGCGGCATAAATGGCGGCGTAATCAGAATGGTTTTGCACTTCCGCACCCAAAATCACCGCTGCTTTTTCAGCGTTTTTCAGGCTGGCGGTAACGGCGTGTTCCGCATTGGCAGACAGGTTTTTCAGACGGCCTGCCCACTCGTCGGGATGTACGGCTTCTTGAGACAGAAGCGGCATAAACAATTCTTCTTTACTGCTGGCCAATACGCTCAAGGCCATACGGTCTTTGGCGGCGCGGCGCAGGCGGGCGGTCAGGAGCGGCTGTTCTTTGCGCAAGTTCGCACCGACTACCAATACGGCATCGTTGTCAGCCAAAGATTCGATGCTTTGCCCCAACCATTGCGCACCTTTAAAGCCGTCTGAAAGACGTTTGTCTTGTTGGCGCAAACGGGTTGCAAAGTTTTTAACACCCAAGCCGTCGGCAAGTTTTTTGGCCAGATACAGCTCTTCAACCGTATTCATCGGATTGGCCCAAATGCCGACTTGGTTTTGGTTACCGTCTTTGGCGATACATTCAATCGCGCTGCGGACATATTCCAACGCGGTTTTCCAATCCACGTCCATCCACTCGCCGCCCTGTTTGATTTTCGGGTTTTTCAGACGGCTTTCGTGATACAGGCCTTCGTAGGCGAAACGGTCGCGGTCGGACAGCCAGCATTCGTTGATGGCTTCGTTTTCCAACGGCAACACGCGGCGGACGGTATGGTCTTTGGTCTGCACAATCAGGTTGCTGCCCAAAGCGTCATGGGCGGAAACGGATTTGCGGCGGTTCAATTCCCAAGTACGCGCGTTGAAGCGGAACGGTTTGCTGGTCAATGCGCCGACAGGACACAAATCGATGACGTTGCCTGACAATTCGGTTTCCACTGCTTTGCCGATAAAAGGCATGATTTCGGAGTGTTCGCCGCGGTTGGCCATAGCGATTTCTTGCACGCCGGCGATTTCTTCAGTGAAACGAACGCAACGGGTACAGTGGATACAACGGCTCATTTCCTCGGCAGAAACCAAAGGACCCATGTCTTTGCCGACGACGGAACGTTTTTCTTCGGTATAACGGCTGGTGGTTTTACCGTAGCCCATCGCCAAATCCTGCAACTGGCATTCGCCGCCTTGGTCGCAGGTCGGACAATCAAGCGGATGGTTGATGAGCAGGAACTCCATCACGCCTTCCTGCGCCTCACGGGCTTTTGCCGAATGCGTGCGCACAATCATGCCGTCCGTTACCGGCGTAGCGCAGGCGGGCAGCGGTTTGGGGGCTTTTTCCACGTCCACCAAACACATACGGCAGTTGGCGGCGATGGAGAGTTTTTTGTGGTAACAGAAATGCGGGATATAAGTACCGAGCTTGTGCGCGGCTTCAATTACCGTCGCGCCCTGCTCCACAGATACCTGTTTGCCGTCGATTTCGATTTGTAACATGGTTCGTTCCTAGTTACGGGTATTTAATAAATAATTCTTTTAGAGGCCGTCTGAAAACTTAGCACCACTTATTCGGTTTCATCGGTCCGCCGTGTTCGATGTAATGCACAAACTCATCACGGAAATGCTTGGTAAAGCTGCGGACTGGGAAGACAGCGGCATCGGCAAGGGCGCAGATGGTGCGGCCTGCCATTTGGTTGCCGACGGAATCCAACAAATCTAAGTCTTCCATGCGGCCTTTGCCTTCTACGATGCGGTGGACGATGCGGTAGAGCCAGCCGGTACCTTCGCGGCACGGGGTGCATTGGCCGCAAGACTCGTCGTAGTAGAAGTAGCTCAAGCGTTCGAGGGCTTTGACCATGCACACGTCTTCGTCCATCACGATAATCGCGCCGGAACCGAGCATGGAGCCGGCTTTGGAAATCGAGTCGTAGTCCATATTGGTCTGCATCATGATGTCGGCAGGCAATACGGGGGCGGACGAACCGCCGGGGATAACGGCTTTGAGTTTTTTGCCGCCGCGCATACCTCCCGCCATTTTCAGGATTTCGGCAAACGGCGTGCCTAACGGCACTTCATAGTTGCCCGGACGCTCAACGTGGCCGGAGATGCAAAACAGTTTGGTACCGCCGGCGTTCGGAATGCCTTTGTCGGCAAACGTCTGACCGCCGTCGCGGACGATAAAGGGTACGGAGGCGAAGGTTTCGGTATTGTTGATGGTGGTCGGCTTGCCGTACAGGCCAAACGAGGCGGGGAACGGCGGTTTGAAGCGCGGCTGGCCTTTTTTGCCTTCCAGCGATTCGAGCAATGCGGTTTCTTCGCCGCAAATGTATGCGCCGTAGCCGTGGTGGGCGAAGAGTTCGAATTCGAAGTCCGAACCTAAAATATTTTTACCCAAAAAACCCGCCGCGCGCGCTTGGTCGAGTGCAGCTTCAAAACGTTGATAACCTTCGAAAATTTCGCCGTGAATGTAGTTGTAGCCCGCTTTCGCGCCCATCGCGTAGCCGGCGATAATCATGCCTTCAATCAGGGCATGGGGGTTGAACATGATAATATCGCGGTCTTTGAACGTACCCGGTTCGCCTTCGTCGGTGTTGCAGACGACGTATTTTTCGCCGGGGAAGGAACGGGGCATAAAGCTCCATTTCAAACCGGTCGGGAAGCCTGCACCGCCACGACCGCGCAAGCCGGAGGTTTTGACTTCGTCAATCACATCGGTTTGCGAAATGTTTTCGGACAGGATTTTACGCAGGGCGGTATAACCGCCACGTTTGACGTATTCGTCCAATGTCCAGCAATCGGGATTGGCGGTATCCACTTGGTCAAAAATCACGCCTGATTGGTAAATAGCCATTTTTGGTGTGCCTGTTCGTTTTCGTATCGGTTGCAGCCGTTGTTTTCAGACGGCCTTTTATTTCAGTTCGGCAAGTTTCTTGTCAATCGCTTCTTCGGTCATAAAGCTGCACATGCTGTGGTTGTTGACCAGCATAACCGGAGCGTCGCCACATGCACCCATGCATTCGCCTTCGACAAGGGTAAATTTGCCGTCGGGTGTGGTTTCGCCGTAGCCGATACCGAGTTTTTGTTTGAGGTATTCGCCGGTTGCCATACCGCCGCGCAGGGCGCAGGGCAGGTTGGTACAAACGGTCAGTTTGTATTTGCCGACAGGCTCAAGGTCGTACATATTGTAGAAAGTAGCGACTTCGTAGGCTTGTGCAGGCGAGATGCCGATATAGTCTGCGACAAAGGCAATGGTCTCGGGAGCAAGCCAGCCTTTTTCGGTTTGGGCGATACGCAATGCGCCCATAATCGCGGAGCGGCGTTGGTCGGCAGGATATTTTGCCAACTCGATGTCAATTTGTTTTAAGGATTCTGCGGATAACATTATCGGTCAACCTCCCCGAATACGATGTCCTGCGTACCAATGATGGCAACGACGTCGGCCAGCATGTGGCCTTTTGCCATTTCGTCCATGCCTTGCAGGTGGGCGAAGCCGGGTGCGCGGATTTTCAGGCGGTAGGGTTTGTTTGCGCCGTCTGAAATGATGTAAACGCCGAACTCGCCTTTCGGATGTTCGACAGCGGTGTAGGTCTCGCCCTCGGGAACGTGCATACCCTCGGTAAAGAGTTTGAAATGGTGAATCAGGTCTTCCATACCTGTTTTCATTTCGGTACGTTTGGGCGGAGCAAATTTGTGGTTGGTGGTAATGACCGGACCCGGATTGACACGCAACCACTCGGAACATTGTTTGATGATGCGTACGGATTGACGCATTTCTTCCATACGGCAGAGGTAACGGTCGTAGCAGTCGCCGTTGACGCCGACGGGGATGTCGAAATCCATTTTGTCGTATACTTCGTAAGGCTGTGTCTTACGCACGTCCCATTCCACGCCGGAACCGCGCAACATCACGCCGGTAAAGCCTTTTTGCATGGCGCGCTCAGGGGTGACAACGCCGATGCCGACGGTACGCTGTTTCCAAATACGGTTGTCGGTCAGGAGGGTTTCGAGTGTGTCGATGTTTTTCGGGAAACGTTCGCAGAAGGCATCGATAAAGTCGAGCATGGTACCTTCGCGGGATTCGTTGAGCTGCTTCAATACTTTGGCGTTGCGGAATTTGCTGCTCTCGTATTTGGGCATGAAGTCGGGCAGGTCGCGGTAAACGCCGCCAGGACGGAAGTAGGCCGCGTGCATACGCGCGCCGGACACGGCTTCGTACAAGTCCATCAGCTCTTCGCGGTCGCGGAAGGCGTAAAGGATGGCGGTCATCGCACCGATGTCGAAGGCGTGCGAACCGATGCCCATCAGGTGATTGAGGATGCGTGTTACTTCGGCAAACATCACGCGAATATACTGGGCGCGGATAGGTACATCGATACCGGCAAGTTTTTCTACTGCCAAACAATACGCCTGCTCATTGACCATCATGGAAACGTAGTCCAAACGGTCCATATAGGGCAGGGCTTGCAGGTAGGTTTTGGTTTCAGCCAATTTTTCAGTACCGCGGTGCAGGAGGCCGATATGCGGGTCGGCACGGACGATGGTTTCGCCCTCCAACTCCAAAATCATACGCAATACGCCGTGCGCCGCAGGGTGTTGCGGGCCGAAGTTGATGGTGTAGTTTCTTAATTTATTGGCCACCGTAGTTCTCCTCACGGACGATACGCGGCGTGATCTCGCGCGGCTCAATGGTAACAGGTTGGTAAATCACGCGTTTTTGCTCTTCGTCGTAACGCATTTCTACATAGCCGGAAATCGGGAAGTCTTTGCGGAACGGATGTCCGACAAAGCCGTAATCGGTCAGGATGCGGCGCAAATCCGGGTGGTTGTTGAACATGATGCCGTACATATCGAAGGCTTCGCGTTCGTACCAATCCGCGCTGTTGTAAATATCGACTACGGATTCGACTACGGGGAAGTCGTCGTCTGAAACCCAGACGCGTACGCGGATGCGTTGATTGTTTTTAACGGAAAGCAGCTGACTGACGACGGCAAAGCGCTTGCCCTGCCATACTTCGTTCTTGTAAGTGCTGTAATCGACACCGCACAAGTCAACCAGAAGCTCGAAATGCAAATCTTCATGGTCGCGCAATGCGGTCATGACTGAAATATAGTGTTCGGGCAGACACTCGACGGTAATCTCGCCCAAAGCTGAAATGACTTTGCTTGCCTGATCACCAAGCACGCCGATGACGGTCTCGTATAAGTTTTGAATGCTTGCCATATCGTCCTCTCCTTACTCGTCACGCGCGATGGTGGAAGTGCGCTTGATTTTTTGTTGGAGTTGAATCAGGCCGTAAATCAAGGCTTCCGCAGTCGGCGGACAACCCGGCACATAAACGTCTACCGGCACGACGCGGTCGGCACCGCGCACAACAGAATAAGAATAGTGATAATAGCCACCGCCGTTGGCACACGAGCCCATAGACAATACCCAGCGCGGCTCTGCGAGCTGGTCGTATACGCGGCGCAGGGCGGGCGCCATTTTGTTGGTCAGCGTACCCGCCACAATCATCAGGTCGGCCTGACGGGGGGACGGACGGAAAATGATGCCGAAACGGTCAAGGTCATAACGCGCCATACCCGCATGCATCATTTCCACGGCGCAGCAGGCCAAGCCGAAAGTAACCGGCCACAATGAACCGGTACGCATATAGTTCAACACCGTATCCGCGCTGGTGGTGATGAAACCTTTTTTCAAAACGCCTTCTATTCCCATTCCAGCGCACCTTTTTTCCATTCGTAAATAAAGCCTACCGTCAGAACGACGATAAACACCAGCATAGACCAGAAACCGTATGCGCCCAAATCTTTGAACACGACAGCCCACGGCAACATGAACGCAACCTCCAAATCAAACAGGATGAAGAGGATGGCGACGAGGTAATAGCGCACGTCGAACTTCATCCTTGCGTTTTCAAAGGCTTCGAAACCGCATTCGTAAGGCGCGTCTTTTTCGGCGTAGTGGCGTTTCGGGCCTAAAATCGTGCCGAGTAGGATAAACAGCACGCCGGCCGCAAGGCCGACGAGGATGAATACGAGGACGGGAAAGTAACTGGCCAACATGGTCGTACCTAACTGGTTGACAGACAAATCTTAAAAATAGATTACCATTTTATCGAATTTCAAAAGCCATTTAAAGGTAAATATCAGCAAATCAGCAAAAAAACCTCAATAAATTCAATAAAGTTATGAGAACAATTCTTATTTGTATTTAATATTTCCAAATTTTAATTTCAGTTTAATCATGTATCATTTCATTCGGATTCTCCGCCTATCCGATTTATGCCCCGAATCCGCCCTCTTTCCAATTCCCAATCAAACATGAGGCCGTCTGAAATAGATTATTTTCAGACGGCCTGCGTACATCACATCCATTTAAATGGAAAAATCAATCGACACCTTTGAGCATGCGGTTCAATACCGGGGCGAGTACCAACAGGATACCGCAGGTTACCGCGCCGATGGTGGCCAGCATCCAGTAGAAGTCCAATGGCGACTGAGCATTGTAGTAGTCTTTAAACAACACTCCGCCCAAGGTAAAGCCGATGGACAATGCCAAGAAATTCAAAGCAACCATTTGTGTTTTAAACATGCTCGGTGCGATTTTGGTAGAAAACGACAGCGAAATCGGCGACAGCATCAGCTCGCCTATCGTAATCGCCAGCAACACCAGCATAAACACGATAATCGGCATCGGGGTTCCGGATGAAATATACGGAATGAAACTCAAATAAGAGACGCCGGTTACCAACATGGCCAGTGCAAACTTCAACGGCGTTTTAGGTTGGCGTTTGCCCATTTTCGTCCACACCGCCGCCATCACGCCGGAAAAGAGGACCACCCACATGGCCTGTATTGAATCTTTCCATGAAACAGGCACGGTAAAGCCGAAGAAAGTACGGTCCACCGTTTCATCAAAATAGACCGTCGCAACGGTGTACACCTGAAACCAAACCGCCCAGAACATACAAATGGTCAAAAACAGCGGAATATAGGCCACAATATAGCGTTTATTGGCCGCTTCAACGTGGCTGCTGCCCAACAGGCGCGCGAAATAAGCGACGACGGTAACGATAACCACGCCCAAGAGCCAGCGGGAGAAGTTTTCAAGGGTGAGTGCGCCGGAAGCAATCACGCTGCCCAACACCAAAACCAGCAACACGCCGACAGCCATGGCGGTCTGCACCTTTTCAGGACGCAACGGATTGGGAACCGGCGTATGCGGCAGGTTTTTACGGCCGCGCGAATACCACAGCAGGCCGAATGCCATGCCGACGGCCGCCGCGCCGAAACCGTAATGGAAACCCATCCTGTCTTGCAAAATACCGGTCAACAACGGGCCTAAGAAGCCGCCGATATTGATGGAAATATAGAAAATAGAGAAACCGGCATCACGCAATTCGCGCAAGTCTTCCCGTTCATACAAAGAACCGACCATCGAACCGGCAGACGATTTCACGCCGCCGCTGCCCAGCGCAATAAACACCAAGCCCAGCAGCAATCCCATCAAACCCGGTACGATCGCCAATAAAATATGGCCGGTCATCACGACGATGCCGGCGATAAACAGGGTACGCTCCGCACCCCAAATGCGGTCGGCCAACCACGCACCGAGAATGGTGGACAGGTAAACGCTGCCGCCGTACGCGCCGACAATGCCGCCGGCCAAGGCTTTATCCATACCCAAACCGCCTTGATTAGCGGTGTAATACAGATAAATCAGCAGGATGCCCTGCATACCGTAGAAGGAAAAACGCTCCCACAGCTCAATATGGAATAGGGTGGATAATTGCAAAGGATGGCCGAAGAAAGTTTTCTCGGCAGAAGACAGCTTTTGACCGGACATTTAATAAGTTCTCCTAATATATCGGACAGGATCAGGCTTCAGACGGCCTATTGCACCTACCAATCATTTTTATAGAAACTATATATTACCGCCAATCTTTGCATTTGCAAAACATTAAAAAGCATATTTTTACAGAAAGATTTAAGATTCGTATCTAAAAAGAACTCAATAGCTACATAACAAAGATATCGCGGCCATCTCCGTCATGCCCTACATATTCAAAAACCCATTAATTTTTAGATTTTCTATATTGTATTTTTCATGTGGCCGAAAACGGATATATTTACTGCGTTCGGTATTCCATTTAGGCTGATAAGACTTTAGAGTAGTTTCAGGCTGCCTGAAAACTATGTGATACAAATAACAGATAAAATAAAGCCCTACTTAAAAAAGTAGGGCTTAAAGAAATTGTTTATTTTTTGCCCCCACCAGATTTTCCGCTACCTGACGGGGGATTGTTACCACGTCCGCCGCCTGACGGATTACCTGTTTTGCTTGGCCAGTTTGGGTTACTGTTGCCTGTCTGATTATTTGCCATTATTGCTCCATTCTATACTTAAGTTTTCAGATACACGGACTTTTATTTCCGTTTCTATATTTTATAGATTTAGATTTTTTTTCAATTTAATTTTTTCAGTAGTCGTAGGTATAGTTACTAACAAACAGGCCGTCTGAAATCTTTCAGACGGCCTGTTTATCTCTTACGGTTTATACGCCTTGTTTCAGGCTGGCTTCGATGAAGCCGTCCAAGTCGCCGTCCAATACGGCTTTGGTATTGCCGACTTCGTAGCCTGTACGCAAGTCTTTGATACGTGAGGAGTCCAAGACGTACGAACGGATTTGGCTGCCCCAACCCACATCGGACTTGCCGTCTTCCAATGCCTGTTTCTCTTCGTTGCGTTTGCGCATTTCCAATTCGTACAGTTTGGATTTCAACATTTCCATCGCAGCGGCTTTGTTGGCGTGTTGCGAGCGGTCGTTTTGACATTGCACCACAATCCCTGTCGGCTCGTGGGTAATACGCACGGCGGAGTCGGTTTTGTTAATGTGCTGACCGCCGGCACCGGATGCACGGTAGGTATCGATGCGCAAATCGGCCGGGTTGATTTCGATTTCGATGGAATCGTCGATTTCAGGGTAAACAAACACGGACGAGAACGATGTATGGCGTTTGTTGTTCGAGTCAAACGGCGAGTAGCGCACCAAGCGGTGAACGCCGGTTTCGGTACGCAGCAGGCCGTAGGCGTATTCACCTTCCACGCGGATGGTGGCGCGGTTGATGCCCGCGATTTCGCCGTCGTCTTCTTCAAGGATTTCGATTTTGAAGCCTTTGCGCTCGGCGTAGCGGCTGTACATGCGGAACAGCATGCCCGCCCAGTCTTCGGCTTCGGTACCGCCCGCGCCTGCGGTGATGTCGATAAAGCAGTTGTTCGGGTCGGCAGGCTGGTTGAACATTCGTTTGAATTCGAGGTCGGCCATTTGTTTTTCCAAACCGGCCACATCTTCCTGCACGGCGGCAAAACCTTCTTCGTCGTTTTCTTCGACGGCCATTTCAATCAGCATACGGTTGTCTTCGATACCTGTGGCGATGTTGTCGAGCGTCACCACGATGCCTTCGAGGATTTTGCGCTCTTTGCCGATTTCTTGGGCGCGTTTGGGGTCGTTCCAGAGTTCCGGGTCTTCGGAGAGGCCGACGACTTCTTCAAGGCGGTCTTTTTTGCCTTGATAGTCCATATAGACGCGGATGTCTTCGCTGCGCTTCTCCAAGTCGTTTAGGGTGTTGTTAAGCTGGTTGATTACTTCGGCTTCCATGATTCTTGTGTTCTTTCAAAATTTTAGGGGCGTATTGTAAGGGATTTGCCTGTTTTTTTCCATGACCGGGCCGTCTGAAAATGTGCGGTTGGGGTTTTCAGACGGCCTCGGTTTTAAATTTTTCCATCCAGAGCCGCCAGTCGTTGTCTATCGGCGCTTGTACGGTCATCCGGCTGCCGTCTTCTATGCTTTGAAAACTGAGGCTTCGCGCGTGCAACATCAGGCGTTGCGTGCTGATATATTCGGCAACGGCATGGTTTTGGCGCAAATCGCCGTAGTTGGTGTCGCCGACAATGGGGTGGAAAATGTGTTTCATATGGCGGCGGAGTTGGTGTTTGCGGCCGGTGTGCGGCGTGAGTTCGGCCCACGAATAACGCGAAGTCGGATAACGCAGGGCGGATTGGAACGGCAACTCGGTTTGTGCCAGACAGCGGTAGGTAGTTTGCGCTTCCTGCAATGTGGCTTCGGTCTGCGCTTCGGCGATTTTGTCGGGCATATATTTGAGGGCGTAATCAATCAGGCCGTCTGAAGGCAGATGGCCGCGGACAATCGCCCAATAGGTTTTTTCGATGGTTTTGTTTTCAAACTGCTGCGTCAATAACCGTGCGGCTTCCGTATCAAGTGCAAACAGCAAGACGCCGGAAGTCGGGCGGTCAAGGCGATGGACGGGATAGACGTGCTGCCCGATTTGGTCGCGCAGGGTCTGCACGGCAAAACGGGTTTCGTGTTTGTCTAACCAGCTTCGGTGCACCAGCATTCCGGCAGGTTTGTTGACGGCAATGGTGCGGCTGTCGCGGTGGATAATATCGAGCATGGCGGAGCAGTTGAATAAAAGCAGATATTGTAACGGGCTTTTGAAAATGTGGCAGGCACACTTGCCGCCGAAACCCAACTTTCAGACGGCCCGCCCCTTTCGGGTTACAATACGGCACATAAAAACACGAAGGAAAAGCCGTGAGCCTGCTCAAAAAACTGCCCAAACCCATGCTGCCCGACGAAACCCGCCGCGATATTCAGGCGCGCGAGTCGTATCATGTATTGAAGATTATTTCCGAATTTGTCGAAGCCGGCGAAGAATTGCGCGCCATTCAACCGGCCGTCAGCATTTACGGCAGCGCGCGTACGCCCGAAAACCATCCCGACTACGAGTTCACATTGCGCTTGGCCCGCAAACTATCGGATGCCGGATTTTCCGTCATTTCCGGCGGCGGGTCGGGCATTATGGAAGCAGCCAACAAAGGCGCGTTTGCAGGCGCAAGTCCGGCGGTGGGGTTGAATATCGTGTTGCCGCACGAGCAAAAAGCCAATCCGTATCAGGATTTGTCGATTAAATTCCAACACTTCTTCCCTCGCAAAGTCATGTTCGTCAAACACGCTGTGGCATATGTCGTCATGCCCGGCGGTTTCGGCACGTTGGACGAATTGTTTGAAAGCCTGACCTTGGTGCAAACCGGCAAAACGCCCGACCGCCCGATTATCTTAGTGGGCAAAGCATTTTGGGCGGGATTGTTGGACTGGATACGCGAGCAGTTGCTGGGCAGAAACCTGATTCTGGAAGAAGACTTGAACCTGATCCGCGTCATCGACGACGAAGACGAAATTATCGAAGAAATCTTCGCCCATTACGAAAACCGCTTGGAAGACTTGTCCGAACACCAAAATGCTTGGTCGCTGGGGTTGTAAAAAAACTAAGGTTTCAACTGAAAAAGCAGTTATCCCGCCTGCCCTTTGCTTCATGAATAAAGGCCGTCTGAAAATGTTTTCAGACGGCCTGTTATCTTCTTTCAAAGCGTTTAATTGTTTTCCCACTCGACATGCTCACTCAAGAAGCCGCCGCTTTGGTGCGCCCAAAGTTTGGCATACAAGCCTTGTTTCTCGAGGAGCTCGGCATGGCTGCCTTCTTCAATGATGCGGCCTTTGTCCAAGACGATGAGGCGGTCCATCGCGGCGATGGTGGAGAGGCGGTGGGCGATGGCAATCACGGTTTTGCCTTCCATCATTTTATCGAGGCTTTCTTGGATGGCGGCTTCGACTTCGGAGTCGAGCGCGCTGGTGGCTTCGTCAAGCAACAGAATCGGCGCGTCTTTAAGCATGACGCGGGCGATGGCGATGCGCTGGCGCTGGCCGCCGGAAAGTTTCACGCCGCGTTCGCCGACGTGTGCGTCATAACCGCGCCGGCCTTTGGCGTCGGAAAGGTTAGGGATGAAATCGGCGGCTTCGGCGCGTTCGGCGGCGGAAATCATTTCGGCGTCTGTGGCGTCGGGGCGGCCGTAGATAATGTTGTCGCGCACGGAGCGGTGCAGCAGAGAAGTGTCTTGCGTTACCAAACCGATTTGGGCGCGCAGACTTTCTTGGGTAACGCTGTCCACGTTTTGACCGTCGATCGAAATCGTGCCGCTTTGCGGTTCGTAAAAGCGCAGGAGCAGGTTAACGATGGTGGATTTGCCTGCGCCGCTGCGGCCGATCAAGCCGACTTTTTCGCCGGGTTTGATGTTCAGGTTAAAGCCGTTGAGGAGCGGTTTGCCTGCTTCGTAGGAGAAATCGACGTGTTCAAACTTGATTTCGCCCCGGGTAACTTTCAGCGGCAGGGCTTGCGGCTTATCGAGGATGGTGTGGGGTTTGGACAGGGTGGCCATGCCGTCGTTGACGGTACCGATGTTTTCAAACAATCGGGCGGATTCCCACATGATGTATTGCGACAAACCGTTCACACGCAATGCCATGGCCGTGGCGGTGGCGACCGCGCCCACGCCGACTTGGCCGTGATACCAAAGCCAAATACCCAAGGCGGTTGTGCCGACGGTCAGCGAACTGTTGACGATAAAGCTGCAGGTGTGCAGCAGCGTTGCCAAACGCATTTGGGCATGGACGGTTACCATAAACTCTTCCATCGACTGTTTGGCATAAGCGGCCTCGCGTGCGCCGTGGGAGAAGAGTTTGACGGTGGCGATATTGGAGTAGGCATCGGTAATGCGGCCGGTCATCAGCGAGCGCGCATCGGCCTGACGCGCAGCGGTTCTGCCGAGTTTGGGAATCAGGAAACGCATAATCATCGCGAATCCAATCATCCAGCAGATAAACGGCACGATAAGCCAGGCATCGAATGAGGACAGAATCACGCCGGAAGTGATGAAGTACACCAACACATACACAACCATATCGGCAACGGTCATCACCACATCACGCAGCGCCAGCGCGGTTTGCATGACTTTGGCGGACACGCGGCCGGCAAACTCGTCCTGATAAAAGCCCAGGCTCTGACCCAGCATCAGGCGGTGGAAATTCCAGCGCAGGCGCATGGGGAACACGCCTTGCAGGGTTTGCAGGCGTACATTGGAAGCAAAAAAGGTCCAAACGGCAAAAAATGCCACCATGGCCATCATGCCGATTAATGCATGGCCTTTTTCAACAAAAAGCGTTTGCGGCGTATAAGCGCCGAGCCAGTCGACCACCTTGCCCATAAACTGGAACATCAAGGCTTCCATAATGCCGACGCCGACCGTAAACACAGCCAACACGGCAATCCATTTGCGCACGCCTTCAATGTTGCTCCAAATAAACCGCCACAACCCTTTTTCTGGCGTTTTCGGAGCGGCTTCGGGATAAGGGTCGATGCGGGACTCGAACCATGAGAATATTTTTTTAATCATTGTTTTTGCAAATGTGATAAGACGGTCAGGCCGTCTGAAAAGAGGTGTTCAAATACATTCAAGACTGTATTTTACGGGAAAAATCTAACTGATGACAGCGGATACCGTCAGTCCGATCAAACCAATCTATCGGCTTGACCATCTAAAAATTTTCCTTTTCTTTGCCCAAAACAAAGGCCGTCTGAAACTTTTCAGACGGCCTTTGCTGGATTTAGGTTGCCCTTAAAAATTACTCTTTACGTTGACGGCCCAAATCGGCAGCGGCAGTAAACAAAACGTCGGTGGAAGAGTTTAACGCAGTTTCTGCAGAGTCTTGAATCACGCCGATAATGAAGCCGACGGCAACCACCTGCATGGCCACATCGTTATCGATACCGAACAGGCTGCACGCCAAAGGAATCAGCAACAATGAGCCACCGGCCACACCGGATGCACCGCACGCGCTGACAGTTGCCACCAGGCTCAGCAGCAGGGCAGTGGCGAAGTCAACCGTAATGCCTTGCGTGTGCGCCGCAGCCATCGCCAAAACGGTAATGGTGATGGCCGCACCGGCCATATTGATGGTTGCACCCAATGGAATGGAGATAGAGTAAGTGTCTTCGTGCAGACCCAGTTTTTTCGCCAATGCCATGTTCACAGGGATGTTGGCGGCGGAAGAACGGGTAAAGAAGGCATACACGCCGCTTTCGCGCAGGCAGGTAAACACCAACGGGAAAGGATTGCTGCGGATTTGCGACCACACAATAATCGGGTTGACCACCAACGCAATAAACAACATACAGCCGAGCAATACGGCCAACAGCTGCATATAGCCGGCAAGCGCTTCAAAACCGGTTTCCGCAATAGTAGAAGACACCAAGCCGAAAATACCCAGCGGCGCAAAACGGATAATCCATTTCACAACGGTCGAAACGGTGTCGGCCAAGTCGGCGGCCACTTGGCGGGTCGTATCCGAACCGTGATGGCGCAAAGCCGCGCCCAATACCAAAGCCCAAGCCAAAATGCCGATATAGTTGGCATTGGCCAGCGCGTTAATCGGGTTGGCCACCAAATTCATCAGCAGCGTTTTCAACACTTCGACAATGCCGGAAGGCGGCGCAACGGATACATCGCCGGCCGTACGCAGAATCAGCGTGGTCGGGAATGCCATACTGGCAATGACTGCCACCACAGCCGCAGCAAACGTACCGAAAATATACAAAATCAAAATCGGTTTGATGTGGGCCTGATTGCCTTTTTGGTGTTGCGCAATGGCGGCAGTCACCAAAACAAATACCAAAATCGGCGCGATAGCCTTAAGCGCACCGACAAACAGGCTGCCCAGCAGTCCTGCGCTGATACCGACTTGCGGCGAAAATGCACCTACAAGAATACCTAAAACCAAGCCGATGGCGATTTGTGCCACCAGGCTGACGCGATTGAGCGCGTTCAAAAGCGGATTGCCACTTGCCATATCCGTTCCTTCACAATTTAAAGATATGTTAAAAAAGTCTTACATTCTAAAATAAAAAATCATTTGTCGGCGAGGTTTTCATGCACACCTCACAAAAACAGCATTAAAATTTAACATTTATGACATAGTTGGCATTTTATGCCAAAAATACGGTAAAACCTACTCAAACCCTACTTTAAAGTATGCCCATACCGTTGCTTTACTTCTCTATATCTTGCTTTCAGACGGCCTGAAATCTGCGCCATAAGGCCGAATACAAAGGTAACTTCATCAGTCAAAATACAAAAACATAAATATTACAATCAGATAGAAACAAATTAAAATCCGCCCTTAAGCCGCATTTTGCAACGTTATCGCGCTAAATTTCCGTTTATATCCATAGCCTGAAAGCTTGCAGAAATAATGTTAAAATCCACAAACTGAAGAATTGTCGCTGTCGAACACACATCATGACCAAACTGACCTACCCTGTTTTATTTGCATCATTGGCGCTCGCCTACGGACACGCGTTGGCAGTAGATACTTCCGTTCCCAAAGCGGAAGACTACGAGGCCGTTCCCGAATCCGAAATGCCCAAGCAGCCCAAAGACGACCAAACAGGCAAACTCAAGCCCAAATTCCCCGTCAAAATCGACACCCAAGACAGCGAAATCAAAGAAATGCTTGAAGAATACCTGCCGCTGATTACCCAGCAGCAGGAAGAAGAGCTGGATAAAGAGCAGGTCGGCTTCCTCGCCGAAGAGGCGCCCGACAACGTCAAAACCATGCTCCGGACCAAAGGCTACTTCAACAGCAACGTCAATATTCAAGACCACGGCGAGAGCTATACCGTCAACGTCACCCCCGGCCCGCGCACCAAAGTCGACAACGTCAGCGTGGCCATCCTCGGCGACGTATTGAATGACGAAAACCTGGCCGAGTACTACCAAAATGCGATGGAAAACTGGCAGCAGCCCATTGGCGAAAACTTCGACCAAGACGGCTGGAATGCGAGTAAAACCTCCGTCCTCAGCGCGGTAACACGCAAAAAATACCCTTTGGCGAAACTCACTACCACCCAAGCCACCATCAATCCCAATACCCAAAAGGCCGACTTAAACGTCATCGTGGAGAGCAACCGCCCGATTTACTTCGGCGAGTTCCAAATCACCGGCACGCGCCGCTACCCTGAGAGCGTGGTTTCCGGCATGGCGCGCTTCCAACCCGGTTCGCCTTACGACTTGGACAAAATACTCGACCTGCAACAAGCGCTTGAGCAAAACGGCCACTATTCCGGCGCGTCCGTACAGGCCGACTTCGACCAACTGCAAGGCGACCGCGTCCCCGTCAAAATCAACGTGACCGAAGTCAAACGCCACAAACTGGAAACCGGTATCCGCTACGACTCCGAATACGGAATCGGCGGCCGCATCGCCTACGACTATTACAACCTCTTCAACAAAGGCTACATCGGCTCGGTTGTTTGGGACATGGACAAATACGAAACCACGCTGGCCGCCGGTATCAGCCAGCCGCGCAACAACCGCGGCAACTACTGGACAAGCAACGTTTCCTACAACCGCTCGACCACGCAAAACCTTGAAAAACGCGCCCTGTCCAGCGGCATTTGGTATGTCCGCGACCGTAACAATATCGATGCCCGCTTCGGCCTCGAATTCATTACCGAAGACCGCAAAGTCCCCGACACCAGCTACGATTTGGGCCGAAGCCATGCCACCATGCTGACCGCCTCATGGAAACGGCAAAGCATCGAAACCGAGCTGCATCCTCAAAACGGCTATTACCTCGACGGCAAAATCGGCTCGACCTTGGGCAAATTCCTCTCCTCCACCCAAATGGCGCGCGCTACAGCACGGGCAGGCTATTTCTTCACACCTGAAAACAAAAAAATCGGCACCTTCATCGTCCGCGGGCAGGCAGGCTACGTTTACGCCCGCGAAGGCGAAGAAGTGCCTTCCAGCCTGATGTTCCGCACCGGCGGCGCGACTTCCGTACGCGGTTACGAACTCGACAGCATCGGTTTGGCCGGCCCCAACGGCTCCGTCCTGCCGCAACGCGCCTTGGTGGTCGGCAGCCTCGAATATCAATTTCCGGTCACCAAAAGCTTCTCCGGCGCCATCTTCCACGATGTCGGCGACGCGGCAAGCAACTTCAAACACATGACCTTAAAACACGGTACCGGCTTGGGTGTGCGCTGGTTCAGCCCGGTTGCGCCGTTCTCCTTCGACATTGCCTACGGCCACCACGACAAAAAAATCCGCTGGCACATCAGCTTAGGCACAAGGTTTTAACAAACATACACCATCCATTTTTTCAGACGGCCTCAGCCATTCCAGGCCGTCTGAACAACAGACAAACAGAAAAATATCATGACCGATACTGCAAACACTTCCACGCCTTCTGAACAACAGCCCGCCCCGCCAAAGCGCAAAAAACGCCTGTTGCGCGGCTTTGTCCTGTCCGCCTTGGGCGTATTGACCGTTTCCGCTGGCGCGATCGGCTGGCTGGTCGGTACGGAATCGGGTTTGCGTTTCGGTTTGTACAAAATTCCGTCATGGTTCGGCGTCAAAATCTCTTCGGATACGCTGAAAGGCACGCTGATTGAAGGTTTTGAAGGCGATAAATGGTTGATTGAAACAGACGGTGCGGACATCAAAATCAGCAGCTTCCGCTTTGATTGGAAACCGTCCGAGCTGTTCCGTCCGTCTTTGCATATTACCGAAGTCGTGGCCGGCGACATCGCCATCGTGACCAAGCGCACGCCGCCCAAAGAAGAAGAGCCGTCAAAAGGCCTGCCCGACAGCATAGACTTGCCCGTTACCGCCTATCTCGACCGTTTGGAAACCGGCAAAATCAGCGTGGGCAAGCGTTTTGACAAGCAGACCGTCTATCTCGACCATCTGCACGCGGCCTATCATTACGACAAAAAAGAACACCGCCTCCACATCAAAACCGCCGATACGCCCTGGAGCAGCTCGACAGGCGCGGTGGTACTCGGTTTGAACAAACCTTACGTCCTCAATACCGCCATCTACACCAAAGGCCAGCTTGAGGGCGAAACCATACACGGCACGGTGCGCCTGTGGGGCAGCCTGCAAGACGTGTACACCGACCTGCTGCTCGACGGCGACAACGTTCATTTGTCTGCCAAATCCACCATCCACCCATTCGCCGACAGCCTCAACGAAACCGTCGGCGAAATCCTGGTTAAAGGTTCCAACATCAATCCGCAGGCCTTCCTGCCCACCCTGCCCAAAGCACGTCTGAATTTCGACGCCACCACCATTCCGTCCTTTACAGACGGCGTTGCGCTGGAAGGCTCGATAGACTTGGAAAACGACCAAGCCGGTTTTGCCGATGAAAACCATATCCCCGTCAAACGCATCCTCGGCGAATTCATCGTCGACGACAAAGGCACGGTCAAAATCGAAGACATCGGCGTCGGCCTGCTCAAAGACGGCAGTATCGATGTATCCGGCTCTATCGACACCGCCCAAGACCAGCTCAAACTCGCACTGGGCATCAACAATACCGGCGCAGACGACTTTGTCCGTCAAAACATCGCAGGCCGTCTGAACGGCAGTATCGATGTCAAAGGCGAAACCTCCTCCCCCGTCGTCAACTGGAATCTCGACAGCGGATTCGCGCGCACAGACGGCATGCTGTTTTTCCAAACCGACAAACAGCTCGGCCAGCGCACACTCAAGCTTGACAAAGTCCGTCTGGTTCCGCAAAACGGTGGCGAACTCAACGCCAAAGGCTCGCTCGAACTCTTCAAAGACCGCAAACTGCAACTGGATATCGTCAGCAAAGCCTTCAACCCTGCGCGCATCGATCCGCAGCTTCCGCAAGGCAGCGTCAACGGCAACATCAACTTGACCGGCATACTGGCGCAAGAAAAATTCGCCGGCAAAATGCAGTTTGCACCGAGTACGCTCAACGGCGTTCCGCTCAGCGGCAAAGCCGACGTTGCCTATGAAAACAAACACCTCTCGCGCGCCCTGACCGACCTGACCCTCGGCAGCAACGTCATTAAAACCAACGGCAGCTTCGGCAAAAAAGGCGACCGCCTCAATCTCAACATTACCGCCCCCGATTTGTCGCGTTTCGGCTTCGGCTTGGGCGGCCTGCTCAACGCGCGCGGCTACATCTCAGGCAGCTTTTCAGACGGCCTCAAAACCCTTGAAGCCGATTTGAACGGCGAAGCGCGCAACTTCAAAGTCGCCGATACCGTCAACATCCGCACCCTCGACTTCAAGCTCAAAGGTTCGCCCGACACCAACCGTCCGCTGAGTGCCGATATTAAAGGCGAACACATCGCCGTCTCCGGCGGTGCGGCCATGATCGACAACGTCAACCTGCTCATCAGCGGCACCGGTTCGCACCACCACATCCGCGGCAACAGCAATATGGCTGTGGACAACAAACGCTATAAGCTCGACCTCGACGCCACCGGCGGCCTCAACAAAGACCAAACCCAATGGAAAGGCACGGTTGACACGCTCGACATCAACGGCGCGTTCAACCTCAAACTGCAAAACCGCCTCAACCTCGAAGCCGGCAGTGAACGCGTTTCCCTCAGCAGCGCACGCTGGGCGGCCATGGGCGGCAGCCTCAACCTGCAAAATTTCGTTTGGGACAAAAAAGCCGGCATTACCAGCAAAGGCAGCGCACAAAATCTGCACATTACCGAGTTGCACAACTTCTACACCCCGCCCATCGAACACAACCTCGTCTTGGGCGGCGACTGGGATTTGGCGTACAGTCAAAACGCGCGCGGCTTCCTCAACATCAGCCGACAAAGCGGCGACATCATCCTGCCGAATAAAGACCCGAAAAACAAACAGCCTTTGGGACTTTCCGCACTCGCCCTGCGCACCCATTTCCAAAACGGCCGCATCGACAGCACGCTGGAAGGCAACACCCGTTTCGGCAAAGTTGACGGCACGCTCGGCATCGCCCAACAGTTCGGCAACAACATCAACAACGCCCCTGTCAGCGGCAAGGTCAATATCAGCGTTCCCGATTTGGGCTCGCTCAAATCCTTTATGCCGGCCACAGCCCAAGGCATTGCAGGCCGTCTGAACGCGACTGCCACCATCGGCGGCCGACTCGGTTCACCTACCGTCAACAGCAACCTCGACCTCCAAACCAATTACGGCCGGGCCGACGGTACCGTCAACATCGGTCAAGGCACCAGCTTCGATACCGCCCCCCTGAGCGGCAAACTCAACCTGAACGTCGCCAACCTCGAAGTCTTCCGCAACTTCCTGCCCGTCGGCCAAACCCTCAAAGGCCGTCTGAACGCCGCCGTCAGCTTGGCAGGCCGTCTGAACGATCCGCAACTGAGCGGCCAGATTAACGGCGACAACCTCTATTACCGCCATCAAACCCAAGGCCTGATTCTCGACAACGGCGTATTGCGTTCGCGCCTGCAGGGTCAAAAATGGGTAATCGACAGCCTCAAATTCCACCGTGGCGGCACGATTGAGCTCAAAGGCGCGGTCAACCTTGCCAACGCCAACCCCGATGTCGACGTGGACATCGTCTTCGACAAATACCGCACCCTCTCGCGTCCAAACCGCCAACTGCAGCTCTCCGGTGCGGCCAAAGTCCTCTACAATCCGGAAAAAGGCGTATCGCTCAACGGCACGCTCAACACCGACTACGGCAGGTTTGGTTCGCAAAAATCCTCCATGCCGACCCTCGATGACGACGTGGTTGTACTGGGCGAAACCAAAAAAGAAGCAACGGCCACCACGCCGATTAATCTGAACCTTGTCTTGAACATCAACGACAATGTCCGTTTTGTCGGCTACGGCGCAGACGTTACCATCGGCGGCAAACTGGCCATCACATCACGTCCGGGCGAAACCGTCCAAGGCGTCGGTACCGTGCGCGTTGTCAAAGGCCGCTACAAAGCCTACGGCCAAGACCTCGACATCACCAAAGGATCGGTTTCCTTCGTCGGCCCGCTATCGAATCCAAACCTCAACATCCGTGCCGAACGCCGCCTCTCCCCAGTCGGCGCAGGTGTCGAAGTCCTCGGCAGCCTCAGCAATCCGCGCGTAACCCTGGTTGCCAAAGAAGCCATGAGTGAAAAAGACAAACTCTCCTGGCTCATCCTCAACCGTGCCAGCAGCGGCAGCGACGGCGACAATGCCACGCTCTCTGCGGCCGCCAGCGCACTGCTTGCCGGCCAAGTCAACGACCGCATCGGCCTCGTGGATGATTTGGGCTTTACCAGCAAACGCAGCCGCAACGCCCAAACCGGCGAGCTCAACCCTGCCGAACAAGTCCTGACCGTCGGCAAACAGCTCACCAACAACCTCTACGTAGGTTACGAATACGGCATCTCCAGCGCCGAACAATCCGTCAAACTCGTGTACCAACTGACCCGCGCCATCCAAGCCATTGCCCGCATCGGCACACGCTCATCCGGCGGCGAATTGAAATACACCATCCGCTTTGACAACTGGTTCGGCAAAGACGAACCCGAGCCGGAAGAACAACACTAAAAGCCGTGAAAAAGGCCGTCTGAAATTCATCTTTCAGACGGCCTTTATCTTGTTCTACCGTATTAGAATCTTTCTCCCATGCTTCAAATAGACAAAGGCCAACGGCGCAAGTTTGAAAATAAAGGCAACTAAAAAAGTGGGCGGCCAGCCACGGCTTATTCAAGATTAGCGATAAATCAAGCGGACACAAAAAGGCCGTCTGAAACTGACAGGGGTAGGTTTTAGACGGCCTTTTTTGAATCATCGAAACATCTTGTGCATGGCGTTGCTGATTAATTCGAGCTGTTTCTTATATTCGCGGCAACGGGGACAGAGCGACAGGTGGACGGCAAGGGCAATGCGGTTAAAAAGACTGAGACGCACTTGGTCTTGCTGTTTGGAAATCAGATCGGTTATTTTGCGGCATTTTTTCATGGCATTTTCCTGTCAGACATGGGAGAACCATTTGATTTGCAGACACTGGCGCAAGGTTTCGCGCGCGCGGTGCATGATGGTGTGGTAGTTGGCATGGCTGATGCCGCATTGCTCGCGGATTTCATCGCTTGAAAAGCCGAGAATCTCTTTCATGGTAAACACGCGGGCGGTGTTTTCCGGCAGATGGTAGAGGCAGGTCTGCAAAACTTGATAGAACTCTTTATTGTGCAAACTGGCTTCGGGCGAGTCCCAACCCTGAGGCTGACCTTCGTCCGTCCAATGCCCGTCGGCGGCAAAATGTCCTTCAAAAGCTTCATCCAAGGCTTCCTCGTCGCGCGTGACGAAAACTTGGCGTTGCCGCCCGATTTGGCGCAGGCAGTCGGTAATTTTGTTTTTTAAGATTGCAAACAGCCAGCTACTCACTTGTGCATCTCCTTTGAAACCTTCGGCCGCGCGGTAGGCGGAAAGCATGGTTTCCTGGACGAGGTCTTCCGCCAAATCGGGGCGGTCGGGCAGCTGGATATGGGCAAAGCGCAGCAGCAGTTTGCGGGATTCGGCAAGCTCGGCATCGGTCAGTTCGGGTAGGGCCATAATGTATCAGTATGAAATGAATGATCAATATGCTTCTGATTTTACGCTGATACGGCAAGAGCATGCGATTGAATCTATAAACGATTTCAGTAGTATTTTTGTTTCGCCGAAACCGACTGCACCTATTTTCAGACGGCCTTGATTTATGCCGCAACCAAAATGCCCTGTTCCAGCCAATCCGTCCATTTCTGCCTTAATGCGTCCTGCCAAGCGTTTTCAGACGGCATGAACTCTGCCAGCATGGTTTGCAGGCCGTTTAGAGAAGTGGGCGTTTCTGCCAGTGTTTCCAGCAATAAGGCGTCGAAATCGTTGAGCGTTTGATACATCACGTCGTCTTCCTTATCGCGCCACACCAAAACAGCAGTTTCCGCCTCCTGTAATTCGTCGGTCACATCATACTGATAACGGCGCACAAAGGCGGCGGGAGAAAGGGTGTGCGCCAAATCATCTGAATCGGCGGACGAGGCTTCGCTGTCAGTTTGAGCGGTTTCGGCAAGCAGCTGGGAGTGTTCAAAGTCCATCAGTGCCAAAAGGTCGTCTGAAAGCGGCAGGCTTTGGCAGTATTGGAGGAACTCGCCGGGAATTTCTTGAAAATAGGGCGTTTGGGCGCGCGCGTCGCGGACGAAACCTTCTTTCAGACGGCCCCATTCTTCGCTGTCAAAGTATTGCAGCGTTTCTGTATAACAGCGGTCGATAAAGCTGTGAATATTGTTGCGTATCAGGCGGATATAGACATTCAGGCGCTCTTGCGGTAGTCCGTCTGCGGCTTTGCCTTCGCGTATGGCTTGGGCAAAGCGGTGTTGGTATTGGGCGGAGGTTTCAGGCTGCACAGCGGTATTCCTTTCCGGCACGCGTTTGATATTCGGCGATTTTGGCAACTTCGGCTTCGAGTTCGGCAAAAGGCGGGAAATTGAAATCGCGTTCCAACAGGGTGGGCGGAATCGTCGGCAGTTTGGCATAGGCAAGTTCGAGCAAATCCCAAACGGTCGGTAAAACCGCCGCGCCATGCGTATCAATCAACAATTCCGGCGTTTCCACATCATGCCCGGCAATATGGATATAGCACACGCGCCCTGCATCCACATTTTCTAAAAAGGCTTCAGGCGACAACAGTCCGTGATTGACGGCGTTGACGTAAATATTGTTCACGTCCAAATGAATGCCGCAGTCGGCTTCACGGGCAACCGCGTTAAGGAACTCGACTTCGTTCATTTCGGCAAGCGGAGAATGCAGGTAGTAGGACGTGTTTTCTACGGCAATGCGGCAGCCCAACCGATCCTGCACTTCGCGGATACGGCGCGCGGTATGTTGCACCATTTCTTCAGTGAAAGGCAGCGGCAACAAATCGTAAAGATGACCACCATCATGGCAGTAGCTCAAATGATCGGAGAAAAACGTGCAGTCATAACGGCGCATCATTTCTTTGATTCCGTCTATCAAGGCGGTATCCAGCGAGGCTTGTCCGCCCAGCGACATGGATAATCCGTGCAACGCCAACGGCAGCCGTTCCGCCACGCGGTCAAATTGTTTGCGCGCCCTGCCGCCCATTTTCAGCCAGTTTTCGGGGGCGGCTTCGATAAAGCGTATCGGGCTGTCGTCTGAAAGCGAGAGGAAGTCTTCCGCCAAGTCGCGGCGGTAGCCCAAGCCTGCGTGTTGAATCATGGTGATGTCCTGTTATGGTGCCGTATGAACGACAAAGTCGCATTTTCGTTTGTAAAATGCGACTTTGTTAAAGGTATGTTGCAGGATTATTTAGAACCGCATTTACCTTCGCCGCATTTGCCTTCTACTACTTTGGCAGCTTTGGCTTTAGATGCTTTGCCTTTTTTGGCGTGTGCTTTTTTCATGGCTGCGCCACAAGAACCTTCACCAGCTTTGGCAGCCGCGCCGCAAGTACCTTCGGCAGCTTTAACAGTTTTCTCAACGGCCACGTCGCTAGCGGCTTTATCAGCGGCAACAACACCGGCAGCCAAAGACAGGGACAGTGCACCGGCCAAAGCAGCAGCTACATTTTTTTTCATTTCAACTTCCTTTTTAAAATATGGGTTTAAATAAATCAAGAGATAATATCGGGCATTTAAAGTCGGCCCGCGACCATTAATCCTTAAAGATAATCCTTAAAGAAAATGCTTGATGCGGCAACAGCGTTTCTTCAGCAGGGCATCCAAAGACAGACGGCCAGCGCCCTGCAATAGGACAGGAAATAAAACCACCAAATAAATCAGTGCCATTTTATAACCGTTGTCGCACACATTGTAACCCAAGCCGGCATGTACCGCAGACCATGCGACAGCCGTTACGACCATCAATCCCAATGCAGACAGCCGCGTTGCCAAGCCGACAATAAGCAGCGCAGGCAAAACCAGTTCCGCCCACATGGCCAAATTCCAGTTGACCGTATCCGACAACCAATTGAACGGAAAGGGAAATTGACTGTTTATTTCTGCAAACCAGTTTTCCCCGTTCCATTTTTCCAGGCCGGACTCAAGAAATTCATACGCGGCAAAAAGCCTGAGCATCAACAAACCGAAAGCGGCCTGCCAAGAGAGGTTGGATGAGGTGTTCATTTATTTTCCTAATCGATGTGTGTCGAATGGGATGGGACGAAAAATCCATCGGCACCATCCCATTTTTCATGCCTGTTTAGACGCGGCAGCTTTAAAAAACTGACAAAATAAATGAAGATATTTTCTTATTCATTGTTTTATAAAGATTAAAAATTCAAAAAGGCCGTCTGAAACACCATGCTTGATTGGGTTTCAGACGGCCTTTAATGATAATCGCAATCCATTAATCCGCTTGTTTGCACAATTCGACAATTTCCGCGCCGTATTTGTCGGTTTTCTCCTCATTCATGCCGTGGATTTCCGCCAGTTCCGCCAAATCTTGCGGCCGTCGGGCGGCAATGGCGCGCAGGGTAACTTTGCTGCATATCTGATAGGCTTCGAGGCCTTCATGGCGGGCAGTATCGATGTTCCACTGAAGCAGGCGGCGCATCAAGCGGCGTTTGCGTTTGTCCTCTTCGCTCAGGCCGTCTGAAAACGGGCGGCAGATGTTTAAAATGCCCTCGCCGTATTGTTCGATGCGTTTTTCACCGAGTTTATACACGCCCAAAAGGTCGATGGGTTCGGCAGGCGTATTGGTCAGTAAGTCGTCCATGCTTTCGTTGGAGAATACCGTTCCCAGTGTGACTTGATCGGCACTTGCCTGCTGCTCGCGCCAAGTTTCCAAAGCCTGTTTTAAGGCCTGTTCGCGCTCGCCCAAGCTGTGGATAACTTGTGCGCTGTCTGTGGAAACCGTACCGGCTTCGGCCGTTTCGCAAACGTCGAGTATCTCCAAACCGAATTTATTGATTTTCGCCTCGCCCAAGCCGTAGATTTGATGCAAATCTTCCAAACTTCGGGGCATTTTTTCGACAATATCGCGCAGGGTTTTGTCGCCGCAAACCACATAGGCCGGCACTTCCTCTGCCCGGGCGCGTTGTTGCCGCCATTGGCGCAATGCCTGCCACAAACGCTCTTCGCGCTCGGTACGCAACCAATCGTCTTTCGGCTTTTGGGTGGCCGTTTTTTCGCGGCGCAGGGGGCGCAACATGACTTCGGTTTCGCCCTTGAGGACTTTTTTGGCCGCTTCGGTCAGCTGCAGGGCTTGATGTTGCTCGACGTTGACAGTGAGATAGCCCAGGCTGATGCACTGGCGGATGACGCTGCGCCATTCCTTGTCGGTCTGTTCGCTGCCGATGCCGAATGTGGATAACTTGTCATGGCCGTTGCGCTGTATCCAATCGTCGCTTTTACCGCGCAAAAGGTTGGTGATGTAACCGGCGGCAAAACGTTGTCCGGCGCGGTACACGCAGCTGAGTAATTTTTGCACCAACACCGTGCCGTCAAACCGCACGGGCGGATGCAGGCAGTTGTCGCAATGGCCGCAGGGTTCAGATTCTTCTCCGAAATGTTTGAGCAGCAGTACGCGGCGGCAGGCGGCGGTTTCGCAGACGGAAAGCATGGCATCGAGTTTTTGCATTTCGATTTGCTTTTGCACTTCGTCGCTGTTGCCTTCGGCAATCCGTTCTCGCAGCAACACCCAATCGTTCAAGCCGTAACACAGCCAGCTCACGGCAGGCAGCCCGTCCCGGCCGGCTCGCCCCGATTCCTGATAGAAATGTTCGACACTTTGGGGCATATCGAGATGGGCGACAAAGCGCACGTCAGGTTTGTCTATGCCCATGCCGAACGCCACGGTCGCCACCACAATAATATTGTCTTCATGCGTAAAGCGGCGTTGGTTTTCCTCGCGCACGTCCATGCTCAAACCGGCATGATACGGAATCGCCTCCAAGCCGTTTTCACACAAAAACTGCGCCACATCCTCGACTTTTTTGCGGCTTAAGCAATACACAATGCCGCTTTGCCCATGCATCTGCTTGCGGATGAAATCCAGCAATTGTTTTTTGCCATTATTTTTTTCGATAACCTGATAATAAATATTCGGGCGGTCAAAGCTGGAAATAAATTCGGGCGCATTGTCCAAGTGCAGATAATGCTTGATGTCGGCGCGCGTGGCCGCATCGGCGGTAGCGGTCAGGGCGATGCGCGGGACATTCGGATAGCGTTCGGCAAGCATGCCGAGCTGTTGATATTCGGGGCGGAAATCGTGTCCCCATTGGCTGACGCAATGTGCCTCATCAATGGCAAACAGGCTGACGGTTTGTTGGTCGAGAAAACGCAAAAAGCGGTCGGTAACCAAGCGTTCCGGCGCGACATAAAGCAGTTTCAGACGGCCTTGGGCAAGCTTGTCGGCAATCTCGTGCGCCTCATCCGCCGATGTGCTGCTGTTGACTGCCGCCGCTTCAATCCCGGCCACATGCAGGCTGGCCACTTGGTCGTTCATCAGCGCAATCAGCGGCGATACGACAACCGCCACGCCTTCGCGCATCAGCGCCGGAATCTGGTAACACAAAGACTTGCCCCCGCCTGTCGGCATCAGCACCATCAAACTCTCGCCGCCGGCCAAAGCATTGACAATAGCCTCCTGCTTGCCACGAAATTCGGGATAACCGAATACTTCGTGCAAAATCTGTTTGGCGGTCGGCTGAGGCATAATGGTTCCGTAGAATAGGGGAAAGCGTTATTTTAACGGTTTTGCACCCGCGTATGTGCGGAACATTTTGCCGCCGCTTTTTCAGACGGCCTGAAATTCAAATTTATAAAACTCATTCAATTTTAAATAAGCATTTATTTTATCTTGAATGAAATAAATGAAGGCCGTCTGAATCCTACTCTTCGGATTTCAGACGGCCTTTCAAAAATAAAATCTTTAGGCTTTTTTGACGAACTCAGATTTCAAGTTCATCGCGCTGCCATCGATTTTACAACCGATATTGTGGTCGCCCTCTTGCAGGCGGATGCCTTTGACTTTGGTGCCTTGCTTGATGACCATAGAGCTGCCTTTGACTTTCAAATCTTTAATCAAAACAACCGCATCGCCATCTTGCAATACCGCGCCGTTGGCATCTTTGACTTCCAAGGCATCATCGCTTGCAGCCACAGCATCGGCCTCGTTCCACTCATGGGCGCACTCAGGGCAAACGTATTGGGCACCGTCTTCGTAAGTGTATTCGGAGTGGCATTTCGGGCAGGGAGGTAGAGACATGAGGTTTCCTTATAAATATGATAAAAGAAGCGTAAAACGCAAATAATACAATGTCTAAATTATTGATTCGCCTTGCTGCCGCCTATGCCGTAAACGGCATTCCACGCCGCATCCAACATCTGACCGGCTTGTTGCAGCTTGGCATTTTGCTGCTCTTTCTGAGCCAAGGCCGTCTGAATTTCGCCTTTCAAACGGTCAATATCGGATTGCGCAGCCTGCAAACGGCGCTGCGCGCTTTCCAAATCGCTTTGCAGGGAAATGATTTTGCTGTCGTTGCTGTTTTGCTCATGCAAAGCGGCACGGTAAACCGATTGAACGGACAGCAAACGGTCTTCCGCCTCACCGGCATACGCCGCGGCGGCAGATAACATCATCAGGGCAAGTAAGGTTTTTTTCATGGGTTTTCCTTTAAAGTTGTTTGATTTGTAAAGTAAAGCGCAGAGCCGATTTTTCAGCTGCCAAGTTTACATAAATATGCTTGTTGGTCTTTGTTCTTGATGGTTTATTTTATCCAATCCGGACATTCAGGCCGCCGATAAAAGTTAATTCAATCAAATGTTGTGACAGGCAGCTATTATTTTCTCATATTCTCCGCCTTATTCCATTATTTTCTGGTTTTATTAGAAAAGGCCGTCTGAAACATTTCAGACGGCCTTTTATCATTCATGCCTTACGAACGAATCCGTTTCAACACTTCTTCTTTGCCGATTAATGCCAATACGGCATCGACGCTTGGGGTTTTCGCCGTACCGCAGACCGCGAGGCGCAGGGGCATGCCGAGTTTGCCCATTTTGATGCCTTCTTCGTCGCAGAAGGGTTTGAAGAGGTCGTGGATGGCTTCGGCGTTCCAGTCTTCCAGCCCTTCGAGGCGTTCGGCAAAGCGCAGCATACGGGCGGCGGCTTCATCGTCCCAGTGTTTCTGCACATCTGCTTCGGCAGGCGTTTGTTTGACGTAGAAGTAGAGGCACTCGTCGGCGAGGGTGTTCAGGTCTTGGGCGCGGTCTTTGACCAATGCCAACACATCTTCCAAAGCAGGCTTGCTGGTTTCATGGATATCGCGCAGGGCGAGGCGGGGTTTAACGAGTTCGGCCAGTTTTTCGTTGGGCGTGATTTTGATGTGTTCGCCGTTGATCCAGTAGAGTTTCTTCAAGTCCATACGGCTTGGAGACGGGGAAACGTCTTTCAAATCAAACCATTCAATGAATTGTTCCATTGTGAAGAATTCGTCGTCGCCGTGCGCCCAGCCCAAGCGTGCCAAATAGTTGAGCATGGCTTCGGGCAGGATGCCCATTGCGCCAAAATCGGTAATGGCAACGGTATCGCCACTGCGTTTGGAGATTTTTTTGCCTTGTTCGTTAAGAATCATGGGCAGGTGGCCGTATTCGGGCAGGTTTGCTCCGATGGCTTTTAAGATGTTGATTTGTTTCGGGGTGTTGTTCACATGGTCGTCGCCGCGGATAACGTGGGTAACGCCCATGTCGTAGTCGTCCACCACGACGCAGAAGTTGTAGGTCGGCGTGCCGTCGGCGCGGGCGATAATCAGGTCGTCAAGCGCTTCATTGGGAATGGAGATTTCGCCTTTGACCAAATCCGTCCATTTGGTCACGCCGTCCAAAGGCGTTTTGAAACGGACAACGGGTTGCACGTCAGCAGGGATTTCTGGCAGGGTTTTGCCTTCTTCCGGACGCCAGCGGCGGTCGTACGTCGCCGTGCCTTCTTTTTCGGCTTTCTCGCGCATGGCTTCCAGCTCTTCTTTGCTGCAATAGCAGTAGTAGGCATGGCCTTTTTCTAAAAGTTCGGCGATGACTTCTTTATAGCGGTCGAAACGGCGGGTTTGGTAAACGACGTTGTCGGCGTTGTCGTAGTCCAGGCCGACCCATTTCATGCCGTCGAGAATGATGTTGACAGATTCGGCAGTAGAGCGCGCCAAGTCGGTGTCTTCGATACGCAATAGGAACTCGCCTTTATGATGGCGGGCAAACGCCCATGAAAACAAGGCGGTGCGTACGCCGCCGATGTGCAGGTAGCCGGTGGGGCTGGGGGCGAAACGGGTTTTGACGGTCATGATGGCTCCAAAGTCTTTGAAAACAGGTATTTTACTTTTTCGGCGTGGTTTAAACAATGTAAGGCCGTCTGAAAATAATGTTGGCGCAGAAGGACCGTCTGGGACTTTTCTCCTGAAAACAAATCAAATATAATGATAATTATTTCTTTTAAAGGATCCGCTCATGAACAAACGCGCTTTATTTGCCGCCCTCGCCCTCCTGCCCCTTTTTGCCCAAGCCGAAATCAAAACTATCAAAGATGTATTGGGACGCGAAGTCAAAGTCGATGTCCCTGTCAAACGCGCGGTTTTGGCGTTTTACTATCCCGACTATATCGCGGTAACGGGCGCGGACAAATTTAAAAACGTCATCGGCATTTCGCGTGAGTTTTGGGAGAAATTCAATCCCGGCAGCTGGGCGATGTTCAAACAGAAGCTGCCTACGCTGCAAAACATTGCGGACATCGGCAACATCAACACCGGCACGTTTTCACTGGAGAAAACGCTCGCGCTCAAGCCGGACGTATTGATTCTGGCCGACTGGCAGTATAAGGCCATCGCCACCCATCTGCCGCGCATTAAAGCGGCAGGCATACCCGTCGTCGTGGTCGATTTCAACGCCGAAACCGTCGCGCGGCACACGCGCAGTGCGGAAATTTTCGGCGAACTCAACGGTACGCAGGCGCGCGCCCAAAAAATTGCCGCCGAATACGCCCGAGGCATTGCCGACATCCAAAAACGCGTCGCACGCGCCAAGCAGTCCAAACCGAAAATCTATATCGAGTTCGGCGATAAAGGCCCGTCCGAATACAGCTACACCTTCGGCAAAGATATGTGGGGCGCGATTGCCGACACAGCAGGCGGCAACAATATCGCCGCGCCTTACATTAAAAACTGGGGACCGATAAACCCTGAAAAATTCCTGACGGCCAAACCCGACGTCATCGTCATTTCGGGGACGGAAAACGGCCATAAAGACAAGCCTGACATTATGGCGATGGGCATAGGCATCAGCCAGGCCGATGCGCAACGCCGCCTGGCCGGATTTGTCAAACGCAAAGGCTGGGCAGACATTCCTGCCGTCAAAAACAAACGCGTTTACGGCATCTACCACACCGCCTCCCGCTCGCTCGCCGATTTGGCCAGCGCGCAATTTATCGCCAAAACCCTGTATCCGCAGCAGTTTGCCGACATAGACCCAAACAAGACCTATCTGGACTTCTACCGCAAATACCTGCCCGTCGTGCCGGACGGTACGTTTTACATCCAATTGAAATAGCGGCTGCAAAAATCATAGGCTCAGGCCGTCTGAAGATTCAGACGGCCTGAGCATGCTATGCCGATAAAGATTTAATGAGTATAATTACTGTTCTTTCAACAAAATTACTGGGTACGTATGAACGGACAAAACCAAATCGGCCATCAGCAGGCTCCTGTTGTAAGCGTCAAAGAATGGTTGCTAACAAACTTGATTATGATGATTCCGCTGGTCAATCTGATCATGATGCTTGTGTGGGCATTCAGCTCAAACACCAATCCGAATAAAGCCAATTATTTCAAGGCTGCCTTGATTCTGTTTGCCATCGTAATGGCAATTTATCTGGTGCTGGCTGTAGTCATTTTTGGCAGTATAGCTGCAAATCAATATCAATAAGTAAGCATACATTTAGGCCGTCTGAAACCTAAAAGGATTCAGACGGCCTTTTACATGGATTACCGAAGGCTCAACCACCTATCCAATTCCAAACGGCATCGCTCCATTTGCCGATACGGTAGAGAAACAAAGAATAGCTCTCCTGCATCAGAAACTTGGCTTTCTTGCTGCGCTCATCAAAGCGCGTGGTCGGGGTGGCGGAGAACTGCGCATCTGACAAGCCCAAATCGGCGGCCATTTCTTCGGCACGCGCCAAATGATACGGGTCGCTGACAACGATAATGCTGCCGACTCCGTTGGCGTGCATGATGGGGACGATATTGCGCAGGTTTTCGTAAGTGTTGCGCGACGTGTTTTCAAACAGGATATTGTGCGCCGGTATGCCCTGCTTGAGCGCGTATCGGCGCCCCACTTCGGCTTCGGTCATAAATCCTTTTTTGGGTGTCCCGCCGGTGAAAATGATTTTACCGACCCGATGGCTTTGGTAGAGCGTAATGGCGTGGTTGATGCGCTCACGGAATACCGGCGACGGGCGTTTGTCCCACGCCGCCGCACCCAACACCACCGCCGCATCGGCATGAGCGTCCTTCGGCAAGGTTTGCAAACCTGTCCGGTAAATCTGCCATGTGCCGGTCAAAAAAATACCGCACACCAGCAAAACGCTCAAAGCAAGGCCGCGAAACAGGTAATATCGCAGGCCATTGCGGCTTTTAAGCAGGGAAATCATCTTCAGACAGCCTTATCCAACCCCGTCAGCCGAGTAGGGCGGCAATGTTTTCCAACGGACGGCCGATGGCTGCGCGCGTAGGCGTTACCAAAACGGGACGCTCGAGCAGGGCAGGGTGTTCGACGATTGCCTGAAGCAGGGCGGCATTGTCCAAATCGGGATTGTCCAAACCCAATTCTTTGTACAAATCGTCTTTCGTGCGCATCATGCCGCGCACCGATTCGATGCTGAGTTTGGCAAACATATCCTGCAAAGTCGCCAAATCAGGCGCGGTATCCAGATATTTGACTACATCGGCGGCAACGCCTTTTTCTTCGAGCAAAGCCAGCGCGGCACGCGATTTGCTGCAACGCGGGTTGTGATAGAGTGTGAATTCAGATGGCATGAAATTCTCCGTATTATTGCAAAATCATTCAATGATGGCGGTTATTATCGTCTGCAACTGATTTTTACTCAAACTTTTTACCTGATATCTTGATATGAATCGGTAGGCATACCCACCAAACCGTTTTACAATAAACCCAATTTCGATTGGCAACCTCAAGGATACAACCATGAAAGCCTTAACCGCCCTTCTTTTGTCCGCCACCGTTTTTACCGCTGTACCGGCCCTTGCCGCCGATGAAACAGCAGGTTGGCAGGACAACAAACCGCAAAGCCTGGAATCGCTCAAAGCCCCCGTGCGCGTGGTCAACCTTTGGGCAACCTGGTGCGGCCCCTGCCGTAAAGAAATGCCTGCCATGTCCGCATGGTACAAAGCGCAGAAAAAAGGCAGCGTCGATATGGTCGGCATCGCACTGGATACGACCGACAATATCGGCAAATTCCTGAAACAAACGCCGGTCAGCTACCCGATTTGGCGTTATACCGGCGCCAACAGCCGCAACTTCATGAAAGCCCACGGCAACAACGTCGGCGTATTGCCTTTCACTGTCGTCGAAGCGCCGAAATGCGGTTACAAACAAACCATCACCGGCGAAGTCAACGAAAAAAGCCTGACCGCCGCCGTGAATTTAGCCAAAACCAAATGTAAATAAAACAGCGGATAAGGTGCTTAACCTACGCTGATACCGAGGCCGTCTGAAACCCAATCGTTCAGACGGCCTTTTTTCAAACCATGTTGTTTTGTGTTGCAAACCGGCAGTGTATCCGCCGGCAGAACCGGGGTTTCACTATCAAAAAGCAGCCGAAATATTTATAATCTGTGAATATCCCCATTTTTTCAGACGGCATGTTGCCCTATCGATGACGCCGGCCGCCTGAATCCCTATTTTCAGGAAAACCCATGATCCGTTTCGAACAAGTTTCCAAAACCTATCCCGGCGGTTTCGAAGCCCTGAAAAATGTCAGTTTCCAGATTAACAAAGGTGAGATGATTTTTATCGCCGGCCATTCGGGCTCGGGCAAATCCACCATTTTGAAGCTGATTTCAGGCATTACCAAGCCTACCAAAGGCAAGGTTTGGTTCAACAACCAAGACCTCGGCACCTTGAGCGACAATCAGATCGGCTTTATGCGCCAACATATCGGCATTGTCTTCCAAGACCACAAAATCCTCTACGACCGCAATGTCTTGCAAAACGTTATCCTGCCTTTGCGGATTGGCGGCTACCAGCCGCGCAAAGCGGAAGAGCGCGCGCGTATTGCGATTGAGAAAGTCGGCTTGAAAGGCCGTGAAAACGATATGCCCATCACTTTGTCCGGCGGCGAACAACAGCGTTTGTGCATCGCGCGCGCAGTGGTTCACCAACCCAGCCTGCTGATTGCCGACGAGCCGTCCGCCAGCCTCGACCGCGCCTATGCGCTGGATATTATGGAATTGTTTAAAACCTTCCATGAAGCAGGCACGACCGTTATTGTTGCCGCGCACGATGAAACGCTGATGGCAGATTACGGCCACCGCGTCTTGCGCCTGCAGAAAGGACGCCTCGCATGAGCATGATTCATTACATCTCGCTACACGTCGAATCGGCGCGCGCCGCGCTCAAAGAGCTTCTGCGCCAACCCATCGGCACGTTGCTGACCCTGCTCATGCTTGCCGTTGCCATGACCTTACCGCTGTTCATGTATTTGGGCATCCAAAGCGGACAAAGCGTATTGGGCAAACTCAACGAGTCGCCGCAGATTACGGTTTATATGGACACCGATGCGGCAAGTTCTGATGCCGATACGGTGAAAAACCTGCTCCAACGCGACAGCCGTATCGATAAAGTCCGCTTTATCAGCAAGCAGGAAGGTTTGGAAGAATTGCAGACCAATCTCGACCAAAACCTCGTTTCCATGCTCGATGGCAACCCGTTGCCCGATGTCTTTATCGTTACGCCCGACCCTGCCACTTCTCCGGATCAGATGCAGGCCATCTATAAAGACATTACCAAACTGCCACGCGTCGAATCGGCAACCATGGATACCGAATGGGTACAGACCCTTTATCGTATTAACGAATTTATCCGCAAGATTTTGTGGTTCCTCTCGCTGACTTTGGGCATGGCCTTTGTCTTGGTGGCACACAACACCATCCGCCTGCAAATCCTCAGCCGCAAGGAAGAGTTGGAAATCACCAAGCTGTTGGGTGCGCCTGCTTCCTTCATCCGCCGCCCTTTCCTTTATCAGGCAATGTGGCAGAGTATTTTCTCCGCCGCCGTCAGCTTGGGCTTGTCGGCCTGGCTGCTGGTCGAAGTTCGGCCGCTGGTGGACGCGATTTTCAAACCCTACGGTCTGAACATCGGCTGGCGTTTCTTCACATTTAGCGAAGTGTCGCTGGTATTTGGCTTCGTCATCGCGCTGGGCGTATTCGGCGCATGGCTGGCCACCACGCAACACCTCTTAGGCTTCAAAGCCAAAAAATAAGCCTTGGCAAACAGGCCGTCTGAACCATTCAGACGGCCTGAAATCTTATCCTTTCGCAACTTAAACAAACCTTGTGAAAATTTAATACTGCCAAATCTAACAGCAAGGGCATAATCCCTTATAATTGATGGTTTATTATTCATCTCATTTCATTTGTGCGGCATAAGCTGTGCAGACAAATAACGAAAGACATCCTGTGGACAAACTCAAAATCTCTGCCAACGGCCCCCTCAACGGCGAAATCATCGTATCCGGCGCAAAAAATGCCGCCCTGCCGCTGATGTGTGCCGGTCTGTTGACTTCCGGCACTTTACGCTTAAAAAACGTACCCATGCTCGCCGACGTCAAAACCACCCAAAAACTGCTGCAAGGCATGGGCGCACGCGTTTTGACCGACAACATCTCCGAATTTGAAATCAACGGCGGCACCGTCAACAACACCTGCGCACCTTACGAGCTGGTAAAAACCATGCGCGCATCCATCTTGGTTTTAGGCCCGACCCTCGCCCGCTTCGGCGAAGCCCAAGTCAGCCTGCCCGGCGGTTGCGCCATCGGTTCGCGTCCGGTTGACCAACACCTCAAAGGCCTCGAAACCATGGGGGCGGAAATCACCATCGAACACGGTTACGTCAAAGCCAAAGGCCGTCTGAAAGGCACGCGTGTCACCATGGACGTCGTGACCGTAGGCGGTACCGAAAACCTGCTGATGGCGGCCACACTCGCCGAAGGCACCACCATCCTCGAAAACTGCGCCATCGAACCCGAAGTCGTCGATTTGGCTGAATGCCTCGTCAAAATGGGCGCAAAAATCAGCGGCATCGGTACAGCAACCATGACCATCGAAGGCGTAAAAGAGCTGCACGGCTGCGAACACAGCGTCGTTCCCGACCGTATCGAAGCCGGTACCTTCCTCTGCGCCGTCGCCATGACCGGCGGCAAAGTCGTCCTGCGCAATGCTGCTCCCAAAACCATGGAAGTCGTATTGGACAAACTGACCGAAGCAGGCGCCATCATCGAAGCAGGCGACAACTGGATTTCCATCGACATGCAACAACGCCCGAAAGCCGTGGACATCCGCACCGTCGTCCACCCAGGCTTCCCAACCGACATGCAGGCGCAGTTTATGGCCATGAACGCCATTGCCGAAGGCAGCAGCCGCGTGGTGGAAACCATTTTTGAAAACCGCTTCATGCACGTTCCCGAACTCAACCGCATGGGCGCAGACATCACCACCGAAGGCAACACCGCCTACATCAAAGGCGTAGAGAAACTCTCCGGCGCCGTCGTGATGGCAACTGACCTGCGCGCCTCCGCCAGCCTCGTCATGGCCGGTTTGGTCGCAGATGGCGAAACCATCGTCGAACGCATCTACCACCTAGACCGCGGCTATGAATACATCGAGAAAAAACTCGGCGGCGTAGGCGCAAAAATCGAACGTGTACGCGGTTGATTCCATACGCAGCCGATAAATAAAAGGCCGTCTGAAACACCGGCAATCGGGTTTCAGACGGCCTTTGCGTATTGTTTTGCGGTATAATTCCCAACATCTTTATCCATTGTTTTTAAAAGCACAAACCATGACACGCAAAATCCTTGTCACTTCCGCGCTGCCGTATGCCAATGGCAGCATCCACCTCGGCCACATGGTCGAACACATCCAAACCGACGTTTGGGTACGCTTCCAAAAACTGCGCGGCCACGAATGCTACTACTGCTGCGCCGACGACACCCACGGCACGCCCGTGATGCTTGCCGCGCAAAAACAAGGCATTGCGCCTGAAGACATGATTGCCAAAGTGCGCGAAGAGCACCTCGCCGACTTTACCGGTTTCGGCATCGGCTACGACAATTATTACAGCACCCATTCCCCTGAAAACAAACAGTTTTCCCAAGACATCTACCGCGCGCTGAAAGCCAACGGCAAGATTGAGAGCCGCGTCATCGAGCAGCTTTTCGACCCCGAAAAACAAATGTTCCTGCCCGACCGCTTCGTCAAAGGCGAATGCCCGAAATGCCACGCCCAAGACCAATACGGCGACAACTGCGAAGTCTGCGGCACGACCTATTCCCCGACCGAACTGATTAACCCGTATTCCGCCGTATCCGGTGCCAAACCCGAATTGCGCGAATCCGAACACTTCTTCTTCAAACTGGGCGAATGCGCCGACTTCCTCAAAGCATGGACTTCCGGCAACAATCCGCACGACGGCAAGCCCCATCTGCAAGCCGAAGCCCTCAACAAAATGAAAGAATGGCTGGGCGAAGGCGAAGAAACCACCCTGTCCGACTGGGACATTTCCCGCGACGCGCCGTATTTCGGTTTCGAAATCCCCGACGCGGCGGGCAAATACTTCTACGTCTGGCTGGACGCGCCCGTCGGCTACATGGCGTCGTTTAAAAACCTGTGCGACCGCATCGGCATCGATTTTGACGAATACTTCAAAGCCGACAGCCAAACCGAGATGTACCACTTCATCGGCAAAGACATCCTCTATTTCCACGCCCTGTTCTGGCCCGCCATGCTGCATTTCTCCGGCCACCGCGCCCCGACCGGCGTGTACGCACACGGCTTTTTGACCGTAGACGGACAAAAAATGTCCAAATCGCGCGGCACGTTTATCACCGCCAAATCCTATTTGGAACAAGGCCTAAACCCCGAGTGGATGCGCTACTACATCGCCGCCAAACTCAACAGCAAAATCGAAGACATCGATTTGAACCTGCAAGACTTTATCAGCCGCGTCAACAGCGACCTCGTCGGCAAATACGTCAACATCGCCGCCCGTGCTTCAGGTTTTATCGCCAAACGCTTTGAAGGCCGTCTGAAAGACGTTTCAGGCAGCGCATTGCTGGCAAAACTCGCTGCCGAAAGCGACATCATTGCCGAGCAATACGAAAACCGCGAATACGCCCGCGCCCTGCGCGACATCATGGCATTGGCAGACACCGTGAACGAATACGTCGATGCCAACAAACCGTGGACTTTTGCAAATTATGCAAAATTTGGCTTTAAGCAATTATTAGATAAGCAACTAAGCATTCTAAATCAAGCTGACGCTTTATTTATTGAAGAAGTATATTCACAAGTTGGATTTTCCAAGGCAAAAAATAAGAAAATTGAAGAGTTTGTAGATGCGTTGCCAGAAACAGCACAACATTTATTCTTTAACTACAAAAAAGAGTATTCAAATCAAAATTTAGTAATTAGAAAAGCAATTAATGAAACTCAGCAAAAGCTGTCAGTTGCCAAATTATATGAAATGTATAAGAAAGGACTTTCTACTCGGAAATTCACTAATGATGTCTTAGGTTATAATCCTAAAAATGAAAGCAGACTTTTTGGATTAACACAGCAAGAATTCGAAGAAGGAATCAATCAAGATATTGATAATATTGCTGAATATTATATTAATATGTTTTCTTTAAATGATGTACAGCATTACCTATGCAGCGAGCTCATCAACGCCTTTACCATGTTGACCGCCTACCTCGCCCCTGTATTGCCGAAAGTGGCCGAAAACGCCGCCAAATTCCTGAATTTGGAAGCCATCACTTGGGCAAACACACGCGAAACCCTGGGCGAACACGCCATCAATAAATACGAACACCTCATGCAACGAGTGGAGCAAAAACAAGTGGACGATTTGATCGAAGCCAACAAACAAAGCATCACCGCCGCAGCCGCGCCTGCCACCGAAGAGAGCAAATACGAAAAAGTCGCCGAACAGGCCAGCTTTGACGACTTCATGAAAATCGATATGCGCGTCGCCAAAGTATTGAACTGCGAAGCCGTCGAAGGCAGCACCAAACTCCTGAAATTCGACCTCGATTTCGGTTTTGAAAAACGCATCATCTTCTCCGGCATCGCCGCGTCTTACCCAAATCCTGCCGAATTGAACGGCCGCATGGTCATTGCCGTCGCCAACTTCGCCCCGCGCAAAATGGCAAAATTCGGCGTATCCGAAGGCATGATCCTCTCCGCCGCCACGGCAGAGGGCAAACTGAAGCTCCTCGACGTTGACGCAGGCGCACAGCCCGGGGATAAAGTGGGCTAAGTATCAAATCTTAAGGAGAAACCATGTTAAACCTTTCCGCACCGGTACTTAAAGAAATTGAGTTGCTTCATGATGCAGGCTTATCGGTTGGCGCTATTGTTACAGTGTTGCGTCTGAAGTTTCCGGTAGAACTCCATGATCGGGAGGACAAACAAATTGAAGAAGCCGTGCTTCTCATGATCAATCCGCCACGAAAAGCACCTTCTCTTTCCCGCTAAGGTAGCGATACCGGTTGAAAGGTAAATTTGGTTATGCTTCAACAAAAGGCCGTCTGAATTTTTCAGACGGCCTTTTTATTTATCCAAACGCTTATTTCCGTTAAAACTTTATTTCAATAATTCATCGGTAACGCGTTGCAGAAATTCGATACGCTCGGGTTTGGCTTCGCCTGATTCGGCAGCGGCTTTGACGGCGCAGCCGGGTTCGGCACGGTGGGTGCAGTTGTGGAAACGGCACTGTCCGATGAGGTGGCGCAGGTCGGGGAAGTATTGCAATAAATCGGCGGCTTGGAGATGGTGCAGGCCGAATTCTTGCAGGCCGGGGGAATCGATGAGTCGGGTTTCTGCGTTTAAATCGTACAGTTGGGCGTGGGTGGTGGTGTGTTTGCCGGAGTCGAGCGCAGTGGAAATATCGCCAGTTCGGGCGGCTTGGTTGCCGAGTAGGGCATTGGTCAGGGTGGACTTGCCCATGCCGCTTTGTCCGAGCAGGATGTTGGTTTGCCCTTCTAAAATGGGACGCAGGATGTCGGCGTTTTCTAATGCGTTGGTTTCAACCACGGGGTAGCCGAGGGTTTCGTAGAATTTGAGTTTCTCGCGCCATTGGGCGGCTTCGGGGAGGTCGGCTTTATTGAGGACGATGACGGCGTTAATGCCGGCCGCTTCGGCTGCGAGGAGGGCGCGTTGCAACAGGGCTTCGCTGGGTGAGGGGCTGGCGGCGGTTACGATGAGCAGTTGGGTAACGTTGGCGGCAATCAGTTTGGTTTTCCACGCGTCTTGGCGGTAGAGCAGGCTTTCGCGCGGGAGATAGTCTTCAATCACGACTTGTTCGCCGTTGATGGGGCTGATGCGGACTTGGTCGCCGCAGGCGAAATCGACGCGTTTTTTGCGGGTGGTGGCGTCATATGTTTGGCCGTCGGGGGTGCGGACAATATAGCGGCGGCCATAGCTGGTAATGATTTGGGCGGTATCGGTCATGATGGGATTTATTGTTTGGAATGGTGTGATTGTACCGAAAGTCGGCTATGGCCGTCTGAAAACTTGTTTGCACCTTTTAACTTTCTTTGGCTTGGTTTTTGGGTGTTTCTACTCTATATTTGCAATGTATTGGTTTTCAGGAGATTTTTTTATGGATTTCAGTCAGTTGCTCAATCAGATTTTGGGTGCGGCCCAAAAAGGCGGCAAAGCGGTGGCGGAAAGCCCGCTCAATTCTTTCGGCGGCGGCGCGCTGACGGGTGCTTTGGCATCGATGCTGTTGAAAAAGAAAAACGCAAAGAAGCTGGTCAAGGCCGGCTCGGTCGCCGCTTTGGGTTTTCTGGCTTATAAAGGCTATCAAAACTGGAAACAAAACCAGCAACAGGACGAATTGCCGCAAAGTGCGTTCCAACCTGCCGGCCTGATTGGTGAAAACCACAGCCGTGTGATTTTGCAAACAATGATTGCGGCGGCGGCTTCAGACGGCCTGATTGATGATGCGGAACGCGCGGCCATTGAGCGTGAAAGCGGCAGCGATGCGGAAACGGCGGCATGGTTGCAGGCTGAATATGCGCAACCGGCCTCCATCGAGCAAATTGCCGCTTCTGTCGGCAATGACGAGGCTTTGGCAGCCGAAACTTATCTGGCGGCCCGATTGGTCTGCGCGGACTTGTCGCGCAAGGAAATCGTGTTCCTGAGCCGTTTGTCCCAAGCATTGAATTTGGACGACCAGCTGGTCGAAAGCTTGGAAAAACAGCTCGAATTGGCTTAAGCTGGATTTACAAGGCCGTCTGAATCCTGATTTCAGACGGCCTTTCGACTTAATTTCAGAGTAAAATAACCCTTTCGACATATTAAAGGCTGTCTGAACATGAATAAACTTTTTTCCACATTCAAAACGTTTTTAGCCGCTTCGTCCGTCTTGGTATTGGCCGCCTGTCCGAGCGGCAACGCGCCGCAATCCAAACCTTCTGCGCAGGGTCAAAATACGGTTTCGCATACTGCACCCAAACCGAAAGCCACGGTTGCGCTGGCTTTGGGCGGCGGCGCGTCCAAAGGCTTTGCCCATATCGGGATTATTAAGGTTTTGAAAGAAAACAATATTCCGATCAAAATCGTTACCGGCACATCCGCAGGCTCGATTGTCGGCAGTATGTACGCTTCGGGAATGTCGCCCGACCGCCTCGAATTGGAAGCGGAAATTTTGGGTAAAACCGATTTGGTAGATTTGACCTTGTCCACCAGCGGCTTCATCAAAGGCGAAAAACTGCAAAACTACATCAACCGCAAAGTCGGCAACCGTCCGATGCAGCAGTTTCCCATCAAATTTGCCGCCGTTGCGACCGATTTTGAAAGCGGCAAACCGGTGGTATTTAACGTAGGTAATGCCGGACAAGCCGTCCGCGCTTCTGCTTCGATTCCGAACGTGTTCCAACCTGTCGTTATCGGCAGCCGCAAATATGTAGATGGCGGCCTGTCGCAGCCCGTACCGGTCAGCGCGGCGAAAAAACTGGGCGCAAACTTCATCATTGCCGTCGATATTTCCGCCCGTCCGGCCAAAAACGTCAGCCAAGGTATGTTCTCCTATCTTGACCAAACCTTCAACGTAATGAGCCAAACCGCCTTACACCAAGAATTGGGCCAAGCCAATGTGGTCATCAAACCTCAGGTTTTAGAGCTGGGTTCGGTTGGCGGTTTCGACCAAAAACAACGCGCCATCCAACTGGGCGAACAGGCCGCACGCGCCGCCCTGCCTGAAATCAAACGCAAACTGGCGGCATATCAGTATTAATCATCCGCCATTTGAACAGGCCGTCTGAAAGTATGTTTTTCAGACGGCCTTTCTTGTGCAAATCTGCTAAAATCACGCGTTTCCTACAAATCATAAAATCCTAAAAAAATGAATATCTTTTACGAAGAGTCCGGCCAATTCAAAGTTGCCTCCATCGTCCAAAAAAACGACGCCACCTACCAAGTCGATACCCAACACGGCAAACGCACCAAAGTGAAGGCAAACAACGTCTTTGCTGAGTTTGACGGCGATATGGCGGCATTTTTGGAGAACGCGCAGGCGCAGGCGGCGGACATCGACACCGATTTATTGTGGGAAGTATGCGGCGAAGAAGAATTTTCCGCCGAGGCGATTGCCGAAGAATATTACGGCCATGCGCCGACCAAAACCGAGCTGGCGGCGACTTTGATTGCACTCTACGCCGCGCCGATGTATTTCTACAAAAAAGCCAAAGGCGTGTTCAAAGCCGCGCCTGAAGAAACTTTGAAACAGGCACTTGCCGCCATCGAACGCAAAAAACAGCAAGACGCGCAAATCGACGCTTGGGCGGAAGCCTTGAAACGCGGCGAGATGCCGTCTGAAATCGCGGCGGATTTGAAAACCATCTTACACGCGCCCGACAAGCAGTCGCTGACCTACAAAGCCTTTACCAAAGCCGCCGACGAGCTGAAAATCTCCGCCTACGAACTGGCGAAAAAAACGGGCGGCATTACGTCCATTCCCCAATACCTGCAAGATGGGTTTGAAATCAAATATTTCCCCAAAGGAACAGGCTTCCCCGACCTTCCGCTTCCTGAAATGCCCGACTTGCCCAAGGCTGACATTACCGCCTTTTCCATTGACGACGAATCGACCACCGAAGTGGACGATGCCTTGAGCCTGACCGACTTGGGCAATGGCATGAAACGCGTCGGTATCCACATCGCCGCACCGTCGCTTGCCATTAAACCAGGCGACAAAATGGAAAAAAACATCATGGAACGCTTAAGCACGGTTTATTTCCCCGGCGGCAAAATCACCATGTTGCCCGAAAACTGGATTGCCGCGTTCAGCCTTGATGCAGGCGCATACCGCCCTTCCATTAGCATTTATTTCGATGTGGACAACGAGTTCAACGTCGGCGCGCCAACCTGCAAAATCGAAGCAGTCAACATCGCTGAAAACCTGCGCATTCAGACCATCGAGCCGCATTTCAACGCCGAAACCGGCTTGGACGAAGCCGGCGAAATGATGTTCGCCCACCATCAAGACCTGATTTGGTTCTATCAATTTGCCATCGCCCTGCAAAAAGCGCGCGGCAAATACGAGCCCGACCGTGCGCCGCAATACGATTACAGCATCGAATTGGATGAGGAAGGCAACGTATCCGTCGTCCGCCGCGAACGCGGTTCGCCCATTGATACGCTGGTCAGCGAGATGATGATTCTTGCCAACAGCACTTGGGCGCAAATGCTGGACGAAAACGAGCTGCCCGGCCTTTTCCGCGTCCAACCGGCAGGCAAAGTGCGTATGAGCACCAAATCCGAGCCGCACATCGGCATGGGCGTGCAGCATTACGGCTGGTTTACCTCGCCGCTGCGCCGCGCCGCCGACTACATCAACCAAAAGCAGCTGATCAGCCTGATCGACGACACTGCCGAGCCGCTGTATCAAAACAGCAATGCCGAGCTTTTCGCCGCGCTGCGCGACTTCGATGCCGCCTATACAGCCTATGCCGACTTCCAACGCCAAATGGAAGCCTACTGGAGCCTCGTCTATCTGCAACAGCAAGGCACGAGCGAGCTGACGGCCACCATCCTCAAAGAAGACCTCGTCCGCATTGAAGGTCTGCCGCTGGTAACGCGCGCGACCGGTATTCCGTTTGACGCGCTGCCCAAATCGCAGGCATTGTTCAAAATCACTGAATTGGATGCCGAGAAGCAGTTTATCGCGCTCAACTATCAAAAAGCCGTTTTACCGAGCTAATAACGTTATTCCGTTTGAAAAAAGGCCGTCTGAACAAAGAAACAGAAATCTTTGATTTCGTTTTCACCCCTGTTCAGACGGCCTTAATCATCTAAAAATGCTACAATTCCCCTTTTCTGCCCATCATTTCAAACCATGAAAAAAAACGCCCCCCAATCCTTTGAAGAAGCCTTATCCCGCCTCGAAACCCTGACCCAGGCCATGCAAAGCAGCGAAATGCCGCTGGAAGACGCTTTGGCCGCCTATCAGGAAGGCAACGAATTGGTCAGATACTGCCAAACCAAATTGGCGGAAGTCGAGCAGAAACTGCAAGTCTTGGATGCCGGCGAACTGAAGGAGTTGAACCTTGAACCCGGCGAATGAACTCAAAACATGGCAGCAAAAAGCCCAAGCGCAAACCGAATTGCTGCTGGCGCATTTCTTGCCATCTGAAAGCCAAGTGCCGCACACGCTGCACGAAGCCATGCGTTACGTTACCCTCGGCGGCGGCAAACGGCTGCGCCCGCTCTTGGTGCTTGCCGCGTCCGAATTGGGCGAAGCAAACCAAAATGCCGTCAAGCAGGCGATGGCGGCCATCGAAATGGTGCACGTCTATTCGCTGGTTCACGACGATATGCCGGCGATGGACAACGACAGCCTGCGCCGCGGCAAACCGACCTGCCATGTGCAATACGATGAAGCAACCGCCCTTTTGGTCGGCGATGCGCTGCAAACCCAAGCCTTTGATGTACTGAGCCGTCCGACAGGCCTGTCTGCCGAACGCCAGCTTGCCATGTTGTCCACGCTGGCCCAGGCGTCCGGCAGCCTCGGCATGGCGGGCGGACAAGCCATCGACCTTGCCAATGTCGGCAAAGCCATGAATCAGGCTGAATTGGAACAGATGCACAGCCTCAAAACCGGCGCACTCATCCGCGCGGCCGTGGCCTTAGGCGCACTTTCCTGCCCGGACTTAACACCGGCGCAAATCCAAACCTTAGACCACTACGCCGCCAAATTAGGCCTGGCTTTCCAAGTGATCGACGATGTATTGGACTGCGAAGCCGATACCGCCACCTTGGGCAAAACCGCCGGCAAAGACTCGGACAACGACAAACCGACCTACGTCAAACTGATGGGCCTGCACGCCGCGCGTACTTATGCAGAAACGCTGATTGCAGAAGCCGTTGCCCTGATCGAGCCATTCGGCGACAAAGCCCTGCGCCTGCGCCAACTGGCCGAGTTTGTTACCGCACGGAAAAACTAAACCTGCAAATAAAATAAAGGCCGTCTGAAACCTGATTTTAGGTTTCAGACGGCCTTTTTAACAGCCTGTTTGGCTGGTATCAACCGAATGCTGAGTCTTTCAAAATACGGCTCAGAAATCCCCCGCAAACTGCGTTGACAAGCCTCAGCCTGTCCGTTTAATCCAATAGGGCATCCACAAACGCTTTGGCATTAAACGGACGCAAATCGTCGATGCCTTCGCCTACGCCGATGTAGCGGACAGGAACAGGGCGGTCGGAGGCAAGCGCGGCAAGGATACCGCCTTTGGCCGTACCGTCTAGCTTGGTCACGATAAGGCCGGTCAGACCCAGCGCTTCGTCAAAGGCTTTCACTTGGTTGACGGCGTTTTGACCGATGTTGGCATCAAGCACGACGATGATTTCATGTGGCGCATCAGGCATGGCTTTTTGCAGCACGCGTTTCACTTTTTTGATTTCTTCCATCAAATGAAGCTGCGTCGGCAGGCGGCCGGCAGTATCGGCCAGCACGATGTCGATCCCGCGCGCCTTCGCGGCTTGGACGGCATCGAAGCAAACGGCAGCGGAATCACCCGTAGTTTGCGAAATCACGGTTACATTGTTGCGCTCGCCCCAAGCTTGAAGCTGCTCACGCGCGGCGGCACGGAAAGTATCGCCTGCCGCCAGCAGCACAGATTTGCCCTGCGCTTGGAAGTATTTGGCCAATTTGCCGATAGATGTGGTTTTGCCTGCGCCGTTGATACCGGCAAGCATAATCACGAAAGGCTCCTTGGTTTCCGGTAAGACCAAAGGCTTCTCCAGAGGCTTAATCAAATCGTACAGCGCATCTTTCAGCGCACCGCGCAATTCGTTGCCGTCTTTGAGGCCTTTAAGGCTGACACGGTCGCGCACGTCTTTCATCAAGTATTCGGTAGCTTCCATGCCCATATCGCTGGTAATCAGCACGGTTTCCAGCTCTTCGTACAAATCCTCGTCGATTTGTCCGCCACCGAACACGCCGGCCAATGATTTTGCCATTTTGTCGCGTGATTTGGTCAAGCCTTGTTTCAAACGCGCAGCCCAACCGAGCTTGGGTTCTTCTACCGGAGTAGGGGCTTCAGCCGGTGTTTCCGCAACAGCTTCTTGAACTTGCTCGCCAGCTTCGCTAACTGCCTCAACAGCTTCTTCTTTGACCGCTTCGGCCTGTTCTACTGCTTCCTCAACAGCTTCAGCCACTTCAGACGGCATCTCGGCAACGGTTTCTTGAATCTGTTCAACAGCCTCGCTGACGGTTTCAACGGCCGATTCTTTTACTGCTTCAGCCTGTTCCGCTACTTCCTCAACAGCATCGGCCGCTTCAGACGGCATCTCGGCAACGGTTTCTTGAACCTGCTCAACAGCTTCGCTGACGGTTTCAACAGCCGCTTCTTTTGCCGCTTCAACGTGTTCTTCTACTTTTTCAACTGTTTCAGACGGCATTTCGGTCAAAGCCTCCCAAACCTGCTCGACGGTTTCGCTGACAGTTTCAACAGCCGATTCAACAACTGATTCAACATGCCCTTTGACGCTTTCCGTTAAAGATTCGGCATCTTCTTTAATATTTTCAACTACTTGAGCAACTTCAGATTCTACTTTTGCTGCGGTTTCCTGAACTTGAGCCTCCTCAGGAGCCGGAGTTTCCTGTTTTTTCTTGCGACGGAAGAAGCTGAACATTAAATTTTCCTTTTAATTTTAGAAACTTGAAATAGGGAGTATTGTAGCGTATTTTACGTGGCAAGGTCGTCTGAAAATCAAGGTTGTCAGGTTTTGGCATTTCCAACGTCTAACGAGACAAACCATCCATACAGGAAACATAGAGATGAAACCCCGTACCTTCTTTTCCCTTTGTGCCAAGTTCGGCTGCCTGCTTGCGCTGGGTGCCTGCTCATCCAAAATGATGGATACCGAAGCCGCAACTGTACCGCAGGCATTGTCCTCGTTGAAAACTCCTGACAACCGCCCTGCCAGTGTTTATCTGAAAAAAGACAAACCAACCCTGATTAAATTTTGGGCAAGTTGGTGTCCTTTGTGTTTGTCCGAACTGGGACAAACCGAAAAATGGGCGCAAGATACAAAATTCAGTTCTGCCAATCTGATTACCGTTGCCTCGCCCGGTTTTCTGCACGAGAAAAAAGACGGCGACTTTCAAAAATGGTATGCCGGTTTGAATTATCCCAATCTGCCCGTCGTTACCGACAACGGCGGCACCATCGCCCAAAGCCTGAATATCAGTGTTTACCCCTCGTGGGCGTTAATCGGTAAAGACGGCGACGTGCAGCGCATCGTCAAAGGCAGTATCAACGAAGCGCAGGCATTGGCGTTAATCCGCGACCCGAATGCCGATTTAGGCCGTCTGAAAAACTCGTTCTACAAACCCGACACACAGAAAAAGGATTCAGCAATCATGAACACGCGCACCATCTACCTCGCCGGCGGCTGCTTCTGGGGCTTGGAAGCCTATTTCCAACGCATAGACGGCGTGGTGGACGCAGTATCCGGCTATGCCAACGGCAAAACGGAAAACCCAAGCTACGAAGATGTGTCCTACCGCAACACGGGCCATGCCGAGACCGTCAAAGTCACCTACGATGCCGACAAACTCAGCCTAGACGACATCCTGCAATACTATTTCCGCGTCGTTGACCCGACCAGCCTCAACAAACAAGGCAACGACACCGGCACGCAATACCGCAGCGGCGTGTACTACACCGACCCTGCCGAAAAAGCCGTCATCGCCGCCGCGCTCAAACGCGAGCAGCAAAAATACCAACAGCCCCTCGTCGTCGAAAACGAGCCGCTGCAAAACTTCTACGACGCCGAGGAATACCATCAGGACTACCTGATTAAAAACCCCAACGGCTACTGCCACATCGACATCCGCAAAGCCGACGAACCGCTGCCGGGCAAAACCAAAGCCGCCCTGCAAAGCAAAGGCTTCGACGCGGCAACGTATAAAAAACCCAGCGATGCCGAACTCAAACGCATCCTGACCGAAGAGCAATACCAAGTGACCCAAAAAAGCGCGACCGAATACGCCTTCAGCCACGAATACGACCATCTGTTTAAGCCCGGCATTTATGTGGACGTCGTCAGCGGCGAACCCCTGTTCAGCTCTGCCGACAAATTCGATTCCGGCTGCGGCTGGCCAAGCTTCACCCGCCCGATTAACGCCGCCGCCGTTACCGAACACGACGATTTCAGCTACAACATGCGCCGCACCGAAGTGCGCAGCCATGCCGCCGATTCGCACTTGGGACACGTCTTCCCCGACGGCCCAAAAGATAAAGGCGGCCTGCGCTATTGCATCAACGGCGCAAGTTTGAAATTTATTCCTTTGGAAGAAATGGACGCTGCCGGCTACGGCACGTTGAAGGGCAAAGTGAAATAACGGTTTGAATCGAAAAAGGCCGTCTGAAAAAAATTTCAGACGGCCTTTTTGATTTGTCGGATGTAGAGGGTTGGTTTCTTATTTATCAAAAAATCTCAATAATTAAGAAAGTATGCCCTACAAAAGCCTTTTAAATTCGTTTTGCCAACTCTTCGGCTTTGCCCACATACAACGCAGGGGTCAGCTCAAGCAATTTGGCTTTGGCTTCTGCCGGAATTTCCAACGATTCGATAAAGAGTTTCAACACTTCAGGCGTAATGCCGTCTTTACCGCGTGTCAGGTCTTTTAGCTTCTCGTAAGGATTGGCCACACCGTAACGACGCATTACGGTTTGAATCGGCTCAGCCAATAGCTCCCAAGTAGCGTCCAAATCGGCAGCAAGGGCGGCAGGATTCGGCTCAAGCTTGTTCAGACCACGCAGATGAGCGGCAAAGCCCAATACGGTATAGCCCACGCCTACGCCCATATTGCGCAATACGGTGCTATCGGTCAGGTCGCGCTGCCAACGGGAAATCGGCAGTTTTTCGGACAAAAAGCCCAATACGGCATTGGCCATACCGAGGTTGCCTTCGGAATTTTCAAAGTCGATTGGGTTGACTTTGTGCGGCATGGTGGAAGAACCGACTTCGCCTGCTTTGACTTTTTGTTTGAAGTAACCCAAAGAAATATAGCCCCAAACGTCGCGGTTGAAGTCGATCAGAATCGTGTTGACACGGCTGATGGCTTGGAAGAATTCCGCCATATAGTCGTGCGGCTCGATTTGAATAGTGTAGGGGTTGAAGGTCAGGCCGAGGCTGATTTCGACAAAGTTGCGGCAATGGGTTTCCCAATCCACATCGGGATAAGCGACCATATGGGCATTGTAGTTGCCGACTGCGCCGTTGATTTTGCCGAGGAACTCTTGCGCTTGCAGGTTTTTAAACTGGCGTTGCAGGCGGTACACGACATTGGCGATTTCTTTACCCAATGTGCTTGGTGTAGCAGGCTGGCCATGCGTGCGGCTCATCATAGGGACGGCAGCCAACTCATGCGCCATGCCGGTCAGTTTTTCGATGATTTCGGCCAGTTTCGGCAGCAAAACAGTCTCACGCGCTTCTTGCAGCATCAAAGCGTGGGACAGGTTGTTGATGTCTTCGCTGGTGCAGGCAAAGTGGATGAACTCGCTGGCAGCAGCCACTTCAGGCACGCCGGAGAATCGTTCTTTAAGCCAATACTCGATGGCTTTGACGTCGTGATTGGTGGTCGCCTCAATGGCTTTGACGGCGGCGGCATCTTCAAGCGAGAAGTTTTCGATCACTTTGTCGATTTCGGCAAGCGTAAAATCGCTGAAAGCAGGAACTTCTGCAATCTTAGGCTCGGCGGCAAGGGCTTTGAGCCAGTTTAATTCAACTTTGACACGCGCACGCATCAGGCCGTATTCGGAAAAAATCGGACGCAATGCTTCAACGGATTTGGCGTAGCGGCCATCTAATGGGGAAAGTGCAGCGATAGGGTTAATCATGTCGGATCTTCCTATGGGATGAAAACCAAATTGTTTGCAATTATACATGATTTTACACTTCAAGGCCGTCTGAAAGACAGGTTTCAGACGGCCTTTTCAGCGTATTTTTCATAAAATTCTTTTCAGAGGTTCAACTTTGCAAAATCGATTTACGATATATGCCATCTTCACGGATAATATCGGCTGACTTTCTGTAAATAATGAGGTTTTATGAATATCAAACGTTTTTCCCTAGCTGCAACCGTATTTGCGGCTTTGATGTTGAGTGCCTGTGAAACAACCACCACATCGAGCGGCGGTGGCAGCTGGACCAACATCGGCACCATCTCTGAAGGCAATATCAAAGTGGCCATTGATAAAAGCAGCATTAAAAGAAATGGCGCGCTGGTTACTTTCCGCGATAAAAAAACCGTTTCCAAACTGAAAGAGGAACGTTTCGTCAACACACCTGCCTATAAAACGGCTATCGGCAGCTGGGAAATTCATTGCTCAAACAAAACCTATCGCTTGGCAGCACTGCAACTGATGGACGAACACGGCCGGGTGATTTCCAACCAAAGCTATACACCGACCAGCATCCGCCCAATGAGCGTCATGAGCGGCACGATTACTGAAAAACAATACGAAACGGTGTGCGGACATAAGCTTTAATCCACACTTATTCACAAAGTTACCCACAGTTTAAATATTTAAAAGGCCGTCTGAATGCTTTGAATATCAAGTTTCAGACGGCCTTTTTATATTTTTATGGAAATTTATCTTCAAATTTATCCACAAATTTTGTTTATTCAAAAATAATTTATTACAGTGATTCATTTACGCTCAAAATTTGCTGCATTCTTTCATAAAATACTGCTTTATCCTCTAGACTACTATGTATCAAACTGAATCTGCGCTAAATGCTTTTCACATAGGTATTCCAATCTTTTGGAAAAAATTTGCTTCTCTAAATGAATACCTTTCCTTTGATAATACAACCCTTCTTTAACGCAGCCTTACTCCTGTTTCTCCGTCAATAATCTGGCTGGGCGTTTTCTGCTTACCTATCAATCCGCCTACAACCCATACTTTCCTGCCAAACTGTCTTCTGACTTCCCTTTCCGTTTTGCACGCCCGTTTGCCTGCGCGATTGCATGAAGTAGAGACTAAAGGCATTTCCAAAACCTGACACAAACGCCTTGCACCTGCATGCGCAGGAACCCTGACAGCCAATTTACTGCGTCTTTTCCCACGCAATGAGGGCAATACTTTTTTGCCGGCCGGCAATAAAAAAGTCTTCGGAGCCGGCCATGCTTCATGCAGCATGGTTTGGATATTTTCAGACGGCCTTTGCAGCAAAGGTTGCAACTGTTCCAAGCTATGGCCAATGACAATCATGCCTTTGTGTTGCGGTCGTTTTTTCAGATGAATCAGTTGATTGAGTGCTTTGGGCAAAGTAGGGATACAACCCAAGCCATAGCAAGACTCGGTAGGATAGGCGACCAAACCACCTTTTTTAAGATGCGCCTGCAACCTGCGTTGGGCTGCAGCCGATAAAACTCTAGGGAATATCATCATATACCAAAGCCGTCTGAAACTGCGATTGTCGGACAATCTGTGTTCAGACGGCCTATTTCTATTCATTATTAACGGTTGATGGCTTTATCGGCAATGTCTTTACGGTATTGCATACCGTCAAAACGGATGGTTTCCAATGCCTCATAAGCCTTGCTTTTAGCTTGTGCAACATCATCGCCCAAACCGACGACACACAACACTCGGCCGCCGTTGGTTACCACTTCGCCTTTTTCATTCGTTGCAGTACCGGCATGGAAAACTTTACCAATTTGATTAGCCTTATCCAAGCCGGAGATCACATCGCCTTTTTTCGGAGAGTCAGGATAGTTTTGTGCGGCCAACACCACGCCTACGGCAGTCTGCGGATTCCATTCGGCGGTAACACTATCCAGTTTGCCGTCGATTGCCGCTTCAACCAAATCCACCAAATCGCTATTCAAACGGCTCATAATCGGCTGGGTTTCAGGGTCACCGAAACGGCAGTTAAATTCGATGGTATAAGGCGCACCATTTTTATCAATCATCAAGCCCGCATATAAAAAGCCGGTAAATTCATGACCTTCTGCTTTCATACCGGCCACAGTCGGCAAAATAATTTCATTCATCGCACGCTCGTACACATCAGGCGTTACCACCGGAGCAGGGCTGTATGCACCCATACCGCCGGTATTAGGGCCTTTGTCGTCATCCAACAGACGTTTATGGTCTTGACTGGTCGCCATCGGCAAAACATGATTGCCGTCCACCATAACGATAAAGCTTGCTTCCTCGCCTTGCAGGAAATCTTCAATCACGACGCGCGCGCCTGCATTACCCATTTTGTTACCCAACAACATATCGTCAATAGCGGCATGGGCTTCATCCAAAGTCATGGCAACAATCACGCCCTTACCGGCAGCCAAACCATCCGCTTTAATAACAATCGGCGCACCTTTTCGGTTGACGTAATCATGTGCTGCATCGGCATTTTCAAAGGTTTGGTATTGCGCGGTTGGAATGTTATATTTTGCCATAAACGCTTTAGCAAAATCCTTTGAGCTCTCCAGCTGGGCCGCATATTGAGTCGGGCCAAAAATCTTCAATCCGGCAGCACGGAAGTCATTGACCACACCTGCAGCCAAAGGCGCTTCAGGACCGACTACGGTAAAGGCAATATTTTCATTACGGCAAAAATCAATCAAATCTTGATGCGCCGTTAATGCGATATTCTGAAGTTTAGGTTCAATTGCCGTTCCGGCATTACCAGGTGCAACAAAGACAGTTTCTACTTTAGACGACTGTGCCAATTTCCAAGCCAGTGCGTGTTCACGTCCACCATTACCAATAACGAGCAATTTCATACCGTCTCCTTGAAGAATAGATGTTGTCAATTAAATTCAATCGATGGAATTATTGTTCCATCTTGTATAGCTGTTTCAAATTAAGAATAATATTGCACCAAGACAACCATACTCTAATTTCAAACAACGAAAGGAAAATCATGCAAAAGCGTATTGACGAAATTCAAAGCAAATACCGCGAATGGTGCGAATTACTGCCTCAACTAGAGGCAGATATCGCCCGCTGGAAACATGCTGCAAGCCTCATGCAGGACATGGATGAATTCTATACCAACGAATACCAAACGTGTCATCAAGCCATTGAAGAAGGTGCAGATGTTGATTTGCGTACACAGGGCGAATACAGCATTATGAGCGAAGATGCCCTATGGAACGCACTGGGGGAATTTCATCAACTGGCTTGGGAACACTTGCGCTCAAGCGTAAATGCTTTAGACAGATACCAAGGCTAAAACATCAAAGGCCGTCTGAAACTTTTGATTGATCAAATATGTTCAGACGACCTTTTATTCAAACGGCTTCTCAGTATTTACTTCAATTTGGCGCGTATTTTTCCAGGCGGCAATACAGGCTTCATAATCGGCCAGCGCTATTTTTACTGTCAACTTACAATCCAGCTGCAAATCCTGTTCCACAATATCGGCCTGATATTGTTTGGCAATCCGTATCGCCTCATTCAAAACAGGATATTCACATTTCAACCAAACCGTTTTTTCAACATTTTTTTCAACAACTTCAGCTATCGCCAGTGCCTGAGCCGTTGATTCCTTATAGGCATGAATCAAACCGGGAACGCCTAATAGCGTACCGCCAAAATAACGCACAACCACAACCAACACATCCGTTACGCCGACAGAATCAATCTGCCCCAGAATAGGGCGGCCAGCACTCCCGGACGGTTCTCCATCATCATTTGCGCGAAACTGCATTCCATCCACACCCAATCGGTAGGCGTAGCACCAATGTCGTGCTTTGTGATGCTCTTCCTTTAATGGGTCGAGATATTTCTTCACATCAGCCAACGTGCGGATCGGATAGGCATATGCGATGAAGCGGCTGCCTTTATCTTTAAATTCAGTCTGTGTCGGTGTGGTAATGGTTTTATAGGTCGTAATCATGCCGAAATATTTTCAGACGGCCTTTTATAACAAAGGCCGTCTGAACGTTTCACGTGAAACATTAGTTTTTCAGTGCTTCTGTCAGTTGAGGCACAACTTCAAACAAATCACCAACCAAGCCGTAGTCTGCCACATTGAAAATAGGCGCATCAGCATCTTTGTTGATGGCAACAATTACTTTACTGTCTTGCATACCGGCAACGTGTTGGATAGCACCGGAAATACCGATAGCGAAGTACAGTTGCGGCGCAACCACTTTACCGGTTTGACCCACTTGGGCATCGTTTGGCGCATACTCGGCATCCACTGCCGCACGGGATGCACCAATCGCCGCACCCAAAACATCAGCCAAAGGAGTCAACACTTCATTGAATTTTTCAGCACTGCCCAATGCACGGCCACCGGAAACAATCACTTTTGCCTGAGTCAATTCAGGGCGGTCAGATTGGGAAAGTTGACGGTTTACGAAACGGCTCAGGTTTTGAGCAGGTGTTGCCTCAACATTAACCACTTCTGCATTACCGCCTTGTCCGGCAGCATCAAATGCTGTCGCACGGAAAGTCAGCACCAGTTTTTCAGAATTGGATTGAACGGTTTCAAATGCATTACCGGCATAAATCGGACGGACAAATGTCGAGTTATCCACAACTTCGGTTAAATCCGAAACTTGTGGCACATCCAACAGGGCAGCTACTCGGGGCAACAGATTTTTACCAAACGCAGTTGCAGTCGCAGCCACATAGCGGTAATCCGCAGCCAGTTTAACAACCAAAGGCGCCAATTCTTCTGCCAAACCTTCAGCGTAATAGGGCGCATCGGCTACCAAAACTTTCGCTACGCCGGCAACCTGTTTTACCTCTTCAACCACCGCAGCAGCATTACTGCCGGCAACCAATAAATCTACATTGCCTAATTTGGCGGCAGCCGTTACCGCATGCAAAGTGGCAGGATTCAAATGTTGGTTATTATGTTCCGCGATAATCAATACGCTCATTTCATACTCCTTAGATCACTTTGGCTTCGTTTTTCAGCTTTTCAACCAACTCGGCAACATCAGCCACTTTCACACCGGCTTGACGTGCTTTAGGTTCGGCAAATTTCACGGTATTTAAACGCGGAGAAATATCCACAGCCAAATCGGCAGGACTTAATTTTTCCAAAGGTTTTTTCTTTGCCGCCATGATATTAGGAAGTTTGACAAAGCGTGGTTCGTTCAAACGCAAATCCGCACTGATCACCGCAGGCAGCTTCAACGCAACAGTTTCTTCGCCGCCGTCAATTTCGCGGGTTACCAATGCTTCTTCGCCTTCAATTTGCACTTTTGATGCAAAAGTACCTTGAGCCGCATTCAACAACGCAGCCAGCATTTGGGCAACTTGGTTGGCATCATCGTCAATTGCCTGTTTGCCCAGCAGTAAAATTTGCGGATTTTCTTTATCCGCAACAGCTTTCAGCAATTTTGCAACGGCTAAAGGCTCCAACTTCGCATCAGTCTCAACATGAACCGCACGGTCGGCACCCATCGCCAAAGCAGTACGCAACGTCTCTTCGCATTTTTTCTCGCCAAGAGAAACAGCAACAATCTCGCTTACTTTTCCGGCTTCTTTCAAACGGACAGCTTCTTCTACCGCAATTTCATCAAACGGGTTCATCGACATTTTGACATTACCGATATCCACATCGGAACCATCGGCTTTCACACGAACTTTGACGTTATAGTCCACTACGCGCTTTACTGCGACCAGTGCTTTCATTCAATTCTCCTAAAAAGAATGTCCATCAAATCAAGCATACTGCTTTTGATACATTCTTTATATAAAATCCAATTTAGTTTTCACCAACATGACAAAACCAAACTTATATAAATCTTGGCAAATAGAGCGGAATTATATCATTTCTAAAGCATTTACTCAGAAAATAAATACAACTCCCCAGCAATTATTTACCGTATGCTGCAACACAATCCATCAAGGTTTGATAGACCTCGTCAACATTGGGAATTTGAGCAATACCGCCTAAATTTTTCGCATAAGCCGAAACTTGAACGCCGGTCTTAGCCGGATCTGTATCTGTATAAATTCCTACAACAGGCTTTTCCAACGCATTGGCAAGATGCAGCAATCCGGTATCTACGCCAATAATACCTACTGCGTTTTTCAATAAAAATGCGGCCTGTAATAAATTCATTTTGTCGCAGACGAAAGCAAACGGTAAATCGCTTGCAATCTGTTCGGCACGCATTTTTTCGGTTTCATTTCCCCACGGCAGATATACGGTGCATTGTTGTTCTTCATTCAACTTTTTCAATAATGCACGCCAGTGTTCTATAGGCCATAATTTACTGTCGCGACTGGTTGCATGTAAAGCAACGTAATAGGGGGATTGCACATTTTTCAGACGGCCTGATTCAGGAACCGACAAACCAAATACCTGCGTTTCAGGCATTGTATAACCAAAAACTTGGGCGAATAACTCACGGTTTCGCCAAACCGCATTTTTACCTTTCGGCACGGCAAATGTTTTACCGTATGCAAGGGCAGCCAAACTTTCACGCGCGCTGTGTTTATCCAAACCGTAAGTAGGGGATTTCGCCATTTTGGCAAAGCATGCGCTTTTAATCAGTCCCTGACTATCTAAAACAAAATCAAAAGATTCAGCCTGTAAATCCGTTTTCAGACGGCCTATTTCACGCCACGTTTCAGCCTGCAAAAGGTGTTTGTGCCATTGCCGCCATTTCATTACATGAACTTTTTTGACAAAAGGATGTAAGCGGGCAATATCTGCAAACCCTGCCTCACACAGCCAATGGAGCTCTACCTCAGGACATTGTCGCGCCAAATCTTCAACTGCGGGCAACGTATGAATTAAATCGCCCATACTGGACAAGCGGACAAGTAAAATCTTCATATTTTGAAAGATGTTTCACGTGAAACAATAGGATTTAAAATATATTTTATTGATTATTAATGTATTTTTTTATTTCTTCGGCGTTTTCTAAAACAACTGCTCCGGCGGAACGCATTTCCTGCCATGCGGATTCAACCGTTTCCGGAGCAATGCCGCGACAAGCCGCCTGATTGACGATGACTTTCCAAGCCCCGCCTTTAAGCAACTGTAAAACTGTTGTCTTCACACAATAATCCGTTGCCAAACCGCCGACAATAACTGTATCTGCATTTTGACAGCGCAACCATTCGATCAAACCTGTACTGAGCTTTTCTTCAATATCGTGAAAACATGCGCCGTAAGGATGCAATTCAGGATCAACGCCTTTCCAAACGCAATAATCGTATTCTTTAGCTGAAGGCAGGCCATCCAACAATTCATAGCCATATGTTCCAACCATCGCATGCGCCACCCAAGTCAAATCCGCATCGGGCAAACCCGTCGGTTTCAACATATCAACAGGATTATCCACAAGCCATTTTGCTGCGGCATGATGTGCATCTTTCGTCATCACGCGCAAATCCGCCAATGCAGCTTGGGCATTGAGTTCATCCGCAATCAGATGACCTTCGGCAACAGGCAATTCTTTCGGGCACAAAGGTGTAAACGTTTTTTGTGCATCTACATCGATAGAAACAATCATGGATTAATATAACCTATTGATTTTATTTTAAATAATTTAAATTTTGCATTTATTGCCAATGTTCGGACATTTGGAATAAATGCTTTGTATTATAACAAATTACGACTGCAAAATGTGGGAAAACATCTGTGATATGATGACAATTTGCACAGTATATTTATCCACAAATTATGTCCTATTCGATTACGCCTATTGCAACCGTTCATTCCCCCTACAAGCAAAAATTCGGCATTGCCCGCCAACCCGGTTTGGTTCCTGCAGCAGAAATTTGCATTGAACTCTCTCCTGAATTTACCGCAGACAGCGTTCGGGGATTGGAAGATTTCGACTACGTGTGGATAAGTTTTATTTTCCACGCCGTATTGGATGAAGGTTGGGCGCAAATGGTGCGTCCGCCACGGCTTGGAGGCAAACAAAAAATGGGCGTATTTGCCACGCGCAGCCCGCACCGCCCCAATCATCTCGGCTTATCCCTGCTGAAACTCGAACGCATCGAAACAGGCAAACCTGTCCACATTTATTGCAGCGGCGCAGACCTGTTGGACGGTACTCCGGTAGTGGATATCAAACCCTACATCCCGTTTGTCGAATCCAAACCAGACGCATCATCGGGCTTTGTCAGCGGCAAACCTGAAGAATTGAGCGTAGTCTGGGCAGAAAGTACGCTTGCGGAACATTTATCCACAGAAGAAAAACATCTTATTGAGCAAAGCATTGCCCAAGATCCCCGTCCTGCCTACCAAGATATTCCCGAACGGATTTATGTAATGAATATTGCGGATTATGAAGTGCAGTTTAGGATAGAAAACAAATGTGCCACAGTGATTAAACTATCCAAAATCTGATTACAAATTGAATCTTTCTACAAACAAAAGGCCGTCTGAAATGTTCAGACGGCCTTTGAGTTATCCACAGACTGATTGATTCAGCCTGTTATCCTTTAGATTTTGCTGGCAAAGAATTCCAAGGTACGAACCAATTGGCAAGTGTAAGACATTTCATTGTCGTACCAAGCAACGGTTTTCACCAATTGTTTGTCGCCTACGGTCATCACGCGGGTTTGAGTGGCATCGAAGAGTGAGCCGTATTCAATACCGATGACGTCGGAAGAAACGATTTGATCTTCAGTGTAACCGTAAGACTCGCTGGCGGCAGCTTTCATCGCAGCATTGATTTCTTCTTTGGTCACAGGACGCTCAAGAACAGAAACCAGTTCGGTCAAAGAGCCGGTAGCTACGGGAACGCGTTGGGCAGAACCATCAAGTTTACCGTTCAATTCAGGGATAACCAAGCCGATGGCTTTAGCGGCACCGGTGCTGTTCGGTACGATATTCAAGGCAGCGGCACGGGCGCGGCGGAAGTCGCCTTTGCGGTGTGGCGCATCAAGGGTGTTTTGGTCGCCGGTATAGGCGTGGATGGTGGTCATCAAACCTTCGACAATACCGAATTCTTTTTGCAATACCGCAGCCATAGGAGCCAGGCAGTTAGTCGTACAAGAAGCAGCAGAGATGACAGTTTCGCTGCCGTCCAAAATATCTTGGTTTACGCCGTATACAACGGTTTTCACATCATTGCCGCCGGGAGCCGAAATCACAACTTTGCGCGCACCGGCACGGATATGGGCTTCCGCTTTGGTTTTATTGGTAAAGAAACCGGTACATTCGAGGACGACGTCCACACCCAGCTCGCCCCAAGGCAATTCTTCAGGATTAGGATTGGCAAATACTTTGATTTCTTTGCCGTTAACAACGATAGCATCGTCTTTCAACTCGGCAGAGCCTTCAAAGCGGCCTTGGGTACTGTCGTATTTGAAGAGGTGCAACAACATGTCGGCAGGAGTCAAGTCGTTAACAGCAACGACTTCGATACCTTGGGCTTTTTCAATTTGACGCAATGCCAGACGACCGATACGGCCAAAACCATTAATCGCTACTTTAATACTCATTTTGCTACTCCTATTAGATGGAATGGGAAAAATTTCTCAGTGAGGCCATTGTATCCTGAAATAAAATTACTTTCTAGAATTACATGTAATTACTTTTAAAATGTTTGATTTAAATAAATAAAACGTGAAATTCTTGCTTGTAGGAAAATATCGTATTTGTCTAAATAATCCTGGTTTTTGGTATTTTATTTCATGAATTTCATTTTTTCATCTTAGTTTTTTTATAAGTTTATGATTTTCATAAATTTAGTTCTATTTTTCTGTATTTTGCCGTTTTTGTGCTGATAGCACAGTCCTTTCTTCAAATCATAGTATTTAAATTTTTAAAACGATGATTTTGATGATGGTCCTAATCCTTTGTGGATAACAGAATATTTTTCTTTAAAACCAATCCAATAATCACTTTTTATCTTTGAGGCAAACCCCAACTGAATGTCGGAATAAAAAAGGATAAAATCTTAGTTTCTCTATTTACCTGTGGATAAAAACTAAATTACCCACTTCAATTTCACACGCCCTTGTGGATAATTCAAAACGTGAAGTTCATCCCTGCAAAACGTCCATATTGGCAAATACTATTAAAAATGATGGCTTGTTTTTTCCTTTTTAACGTATCATTTGACCATCAGACTTTTTAAAAGGAAGCAATTATGCTGCAACGGACTTTAGCCAAATCAGTAAGCGTTACCGGCGTTGGCCTGCATTCGGGCGAAAGGGTCGCTCTGACTTTGCATCCTGCCGAAGAAAACAGCGGTATTTCGTTCCGCCGTACTGATTTGAGTGGAGAAATGGGCGAAGTCATCCAATTGAATCCTTATTTGATCAACGATACCCGCCTCTCTTCAACCATCGTTACCGATAAAGGCGTGCGCATCGGTACGATTGAACACATTATGTCGGCTCTGTCTGCCTACGGCATCGACAATGCCTTGATTGAATTGAACGCGCCTGAAATTCCGATTATGGACGGCTCCAGCCTGCCGTTTATTTACCTTTTACAAGATGCAGGCGTTGTCGATCAAAAAGCCCAAAAACGTTTTTTAAGAATCCTCAAACCCGTTGAAATCAAAGAAACCGGCAAATGGGTGCGCTTTACGCCTTACGACGGCTTTAAAGTTACTTTAACCATCGAATTCGACCATCCTGTATTCAATCGCAGCGCACCTACTTTTGAGATTGATTTTGCAGGAAAATCCTATATCGATGAAATTGCCCGCGCCCGTACCTTCGGCTTTATGCACGAAGTGGAAATGATGCGTGCCCATAATCTCGGACTGGGCGGCAATTTGAACAACGCTATCGTGATTGACGACATGGACGTTTTGAATCCGGAAGGTTTGCGCTATCCCGATGAATTTGTCCGCCACAAAATCCTGGATGCCATCGGCGATTTGTACATTGTCGGCCATCCGATTATCGGCGCATTTGAAGGTTACAAATCAGGTCATGCCATCAATAATGCGCTGTTACGTGCCGTTTTGGCAGACGAAACGGCTTACGAATGGGTTGAGTTTGCTGATGACGAAGAATTGCCCACCGCTTTTCACGAGCTGCCGGCAGCCTGATAAAAAATAGATAAAGCATTCCAATGAGAAGGCCGTCTGAAAGGTTCAGACGGCCTAAATCATATTATTTTCCACAATTAATTATCCACATATTCATTCTTTTTATCTTATTGAAAAATAAAAATATTAAAATTTAACGTTATTCTTATACACATCTTATCCATATTTTTTCCCAAACTAAAAGGCCGTCTGAACAACTAGGTTTCAGACGGCCTTTTTCATGTCAAACCGACAAAATCAATCGCCCATGACCTTGCCTTCGCGACGCGGGTCGGCGCCGCCGAGCAAACCGTCTTTGCCGATCACAATGCCTTGTACGCCGGAATTCAAATCGCGGATTTGGACTTTGTAGCCCAGTTTTTCCAATGCAGGCGCTTTGTCCGCCGCTGCGGTTTTTTCTTCGATTTCATACTGGCTGCCGCGATTGAGCATATTCGGCAGAGAGATTGCCGCCTGAATGTCCATGCCCCAATCGATATGCGCCACCAGCGTTTTGGCGACGAAACCGATAATGCGGCTGCCGCCGGGCGAACCGACTGCCAGATAAGGCTTGCCGTCTTTCATTACAATGGTCGGCGCCATCGAAGAACGCGGCCGCTTGCCGCCCGCCACGCTGTTGGCTACCGTTTTACCGTCTGCGCCGACAGGGTTGAAAGCAAAATCGGTCAATTCATTGTTGAGCAGATAGCCGTTTGCCATTAGTCCCGAGCCAAACGCGTTTTCAATCGAAGTCGTCATCGACACGACGTTGCCGTCTTTATCCACAACCACCAAATGGCTGGTGGACGGCAGCTCGACCGCCATGCCCTGCGCGTATGCCTTGCCGAACTTGCCTGCCTGAATAGTTTCCAATGCCTTGTCAGCCTTGCGGATTTCTTCGGCGCGCGGTTTCAAATAAGCCTGAGAAATCAGGGCACGGGTCGGAACATTCACAAACTTGGGATCGCCTACATAATAATCACGGTCGGCAAACGCAATCCGCGACGCATCGCCTATCCAGCGCCAACTGTGGATATTTTCCGATCCCAACGCCTTCATATCCTGATTTTGCAATACGCCCAAAATCTGCCCCAAAGCGATTGCGCCGGAACTTGGCGCGCCCATGCCGCAAACTTCATATTCACGATACGGCGCACAAACCGGCTTACGCTCGATAACTTGATAGTTTTTCAAATCCGCCATGCTGATTTTGCCAGGATTATCCACAGCACCGGTAACGGCACGAACAATATTCTGCGCCTGCGCGCCCTGATAAAACGGCGCGCTGCCTTTTTCCGCCAACAGGCGTACGGAACGCGCAAATTCAGGGTTTTTCAACACCGTTCCCGCTGCCAAAGGCTTGCCGTCGGGCAGGAAATACGCGGCGGTTTGCGGATAACGTTTCAAAGACTCAAGATTCTGCTCGATGGATTTCGCCATGCGTGGTGAAACGGTAAAGCCTTGTTCCGCCAAAGCAATCGGTTTGTCAAACAGGCTTGCCCACGGCAATTTGCCGTAACGCTTATGGACATCTTCCAGCAGCTTCGGAATCCCCGGCACACCGACCGAACGGCCGCCAACAACAGCTTTCATAAAGCCCATCGGTTTGCCGTTTTCATCCAAAAAAAGCGCCGGCGTTGCCGCTTTCGGCGCCGTTTCTCGGGCATCAAACGTCGTCAGTTTTTTCGCCTTATTGTCCCAATACACCAGAAACGCGCCGCCGCCCAAACCGGAAGACTGCGGCTCGGTCAGCCCCAAGGTCGTCTGCATGGCGATCATCGCATCTATCGCGCTGCCGCCGCGTTTCAAAACCTCGTATCCCGCCTCGGTCGCCAACGGATTGGCAGACGCCGCCATATAATGCTTGGCGCGGATCAATTTTTGCTCGGTCAGCCCCGTTCCTTGTTCCGGCGCATGGTTATCCACAGATACGGAGGGCAGGGCAACTTGAGGCTTTTGAACCGGCTGTTGCGCACAAGCAGCCAAGACCAAAATAGATAACAATTTAATACTAAAGGAAAATTTCATATTCACTCCATTAATTTAAATATTTTCAGACGGCCTTTTCCCAACTTGAACAAGAGGAAATATGAAAATATTCAGAAATAAAAAACCATTTGACTATTTCCCTACTCAATCAGTTCCGATTGGAGAAGTATAAAAAAGCTAGGATTGTGCACAGGCGAAAATTTATCCACAGAATGAAGCAGCAGAAAATTTTTACCCACATATGCAAACAAGACCGGCCATACTTTATCCTCATCAAAAAATATCAGCTAAGTATTTGAAAATTTGTTTTAATCAAAGTTATCAACAAGGTGTGGCAACACTCAATATCATCTTCTATTTATTATTTAAAATCTTATTTATAGTTTGTTTTCCCAAAGGCAAAGGCCGTCTGAAACGTAAAGGCATCTTTTCAAAAAATTAAAAAGTTAAGGATTGTTAAAAACGTGTAAATCAGCTAGAGTTACGCTTGATAAAATTAATCAATAACGGAGTTTCACGAAATGAAAGGCGACATTGGCGTAATCGGCCTTGCCGTAATGGGGCAAAACCTGATTCTCAACATGAACGACAACGGCTTTAAAGTTGTCGCATACAACCGTACGACCAGCAAAGTAGATGATTTTTTAAACGGCGCAGCCAAAAATACCAATATTATCGGCGCATATTCACTGCAAGATCTGGTTGATAAATTAGAAAAACCACGCAAAATCATGATGATGGTACGCGCTGGTTCTGTCGTGGACGATTTTATCGAACAACTTGTTCCGCTTTTGGACGAAGGCGACATCATTATTGACGGCGGCAACGCCAACTATCCTGATTCCACCCGCCGTACGCACGAGCTGGCGGCAAAAGGCATCCGCTTTATCGGCGCGGGCGTTTCCGGCGGCGAAGAAGGCGCGCGTCACGGCCCGTCCATCATGCCCGGCGGCGACGAAGCCGCATGGCCTGCCGTCAAACCGATTTTCCAAGCCATCTCCGCCAAAACCCCGCAAGGCGAACCCTGCTGCGACTGGGTCGGCCGCGACGGCGCGGGCCATTTCGTCAAAATGGTGCACAACGGCATCGAATACGGCGATATGCAGTTGATTTGCGAAGCCTACCAATTCATGAAAGACGGCTTAGGCCTGTCTTATGACGAAATGCACCAAATCTTCAACGAGTGGAATAAAACCGAGCTGGATTCCTACCTGATTGAAATCACCGCCGCGATTTTGGGCTATAAAGATGAAAACGGCGAACCTTTGGTCGAAAAAATCCTTGATACTGCCGGTCAAAAAGGCACGGGCAAATGGACCGGCATTAACGCCCTCGATTTGGGTATTCCGCTGACACTGATTTCCGAAGCCGTGTTTGCACGTTGCGTTTCTGCGTTCAAAGACCAACGCGTCCAAGCAAACAGCCTGTTTGGTAAAACTATTACCCCGATTGAAGGCGACAAAGCCGCATGGGTGGATGCGTTGCGCCAAGCCCTGTTGGCATCCAAAATCATCTCTTATGCACAAGGCTTTATGTTGATCCGCGAAGCCAGTGAAAACAACGATTGGGCATTGAATTACGGCAACACCGCCCTCTTGTGGCGCGAAGGCTGCATTATCCGCAGCGCCTTCTTGGGCAACATCCGCGACGCATACGAAGCCAATCCTGATTTGGTCTTCTTGGGTTCCGATCCTTATTTCAAAGGCGTATTGGAAACCTGTCTGCCTGCATGGCGTAAAGTGGTGGCCAAAGCGATCGAGTGCGGTATTCCGATGCCTTGCATGGCTTCCGCCATTACCTTCCTTGACGGCTACACTTCTGAGCGTCTGCCGGCCAATCTGCTGCAAGCGCAACGCGACTACTTCGGCGCGCACACCTACGAGCGTACCGATAAACCGCGCGGTGAATTCTTCCACACCAACTGGACAGGTAAGGGCGGCGATACCGCTTCAACCACATACGATATTTAATTTGCCTGGACAAACAAAAGGCCGTCTGAGTATTTCAGACGGCCTTTTTATAGGGTTATCCACAATGAAGAATGAAACGATTTAAAGTATTTGATAGATAACTTTATGAAATAAATAAAGATTAATAAAGGCCGTCTGAATATCTCAGACGGCCTTTAAAATTGTTCACAACCTTATCAACAGGTTTTCCATAGATTAAACCAGATTTTGCGGATTGCCGGCCACGAAGTGGTTGATGTTGTCCAAAAGGATGTCAAACAGGCGGTTGGCGGCCTCTTGGCTTGCCCATGCGATGTGTGGCGTGACGATGAGGTTGGGCAGTCGGGCTTTCAGCAGAGGGTTGCCGTCGCGCGGCGGCTCTTGTGTCAATACGTCAAAACCTGCCCCGCCGATTTGGCCGTATTTCAACGCCGCAACCAAAGCGGCTTCATCGACCAAGCCGCCGCGCCCGCAGTTGATGAGGATGGCGCCGGGTTTCATTTGTTGCAATTCGGCTTCGCCTATCATGTTTGCCGTTTGCGGCGTGAGCGGACAATTAAGCGACACGACATCGGCGGAGCGGATGGCTTCGTCAAAGGAAACATAGCCGTCGCGGACGCTTTGGGCATTTTTATGTTCGGCGAACACGACATTCATTTTGAAAGCCTGTGCATAAGTTGCCAGCGTTTTACCGATATTGCCGCGACCGAAAATCGCCAGCGTTTTACCGTTTAAATCGCGCATCGGTGCGCCGAGGTGACAGAAAAACGGCGAGTTTTCCCACAAGCCTGCCGCAACATCGCGCTGATAGGCAGGCAGGTTGCGCATCAGGGTAATCATCATCATAAACGCGTGTTCCGCCACGGATTCATTGCCGTAAGCGCGGATATTGCACACTGCCGTGCCGTTTTGTTTGGCGGCCTCAACGTCCACATTGTTGACGCCTGTCGCGGTAACGGCAACCAGCTTGAGTTGTGGATTTTCGGCAAAGGCTTGGGCGGAAATCACGACTTTGTTGGTAATCACAATGTCTGCACCGCGGATACGCGCCAGCGTTTCGTGCGCTTCGGTTGTGCCGTAGCTGCTCAATGTATGTGGAAAATCAAAGTCAAACGGGCGGTTGACGAGGGTATCGCGGTCAAGGACGACAATTTGGAGCGAATTCATAAAATTCCTATCAAAAATAAAATATCGATTTATAAAATCTAAATAAGGATAAAGGATTTAAAATATACGCGTTAGTTGATAATAATTATTATGTAGCTATTAAAACATCAATGTATCAGGAAAACAAAATGATTAAAACCATTACATTTGCTATTTTGCATTTCAGCGTTGCATTTAGTGTCGCCTATATTCTGACCGGCAGTATCGGCGTTTCCAGCGCGGTGGCTTTGGTCGAACCCATCGTCAATACCGTTGTCTTTTATTTTCACGAAAAAGCGTGGAACCGCTACGAGAAAAACAAATCCGAAAAACAAAAATTGTGGGTGCCTCTGCATCAGTGCGGCTAAAGTTTCAGACGGCCTTTTGCTTGATTAAAACCGATTATGTTTTTTCGGTTCGGCCATCGCCATCAAAATGCCAAACCCTAAAATAGAGTAAGACTTTACGAAGGCTTCATGAAGGTAAAAATGCTAAAATACGCTATTCTTGCAAACCCATTCAGACGGCCTCAATGCTCACCGATTTAGAAAAAAACGCCATCCGCGACCATTACCAAAACATCGGCAAAAACCTGCCCGGTTTCCGTCCGCGAGCTTCGCAGCGGGAAATGATTGCGGCGATTGCCAACGCTTTTTCGCGGACGTTGACGCGTGAAGAAGGCGAAGAAGCGCCCAAACGCGAGGGTGAGAGCATTGCCGTGATCGAAGGGCCGACCGGTGTGGGTAAATCATTGGCCTACCTTTTGGCCGGCGGCATCATGGCGCAGACGCGCGGCAAACGGTTGATCGTCAGCAGCGCGACGGTGGCCTTGCAGGAACAGTTGGTTGACCGTGATTTGCCGTTTCTGGTCGAAAAAAGCGGTTTGGAGCTGACTTTTGCGCTTGCCAAGGGGCGCGGCCGTTATCTTTGCCCTTACAAACTCTATCAACTGACGCAAAACAATGCCCAGCAAAACCTGCTTGGTTTTGAAGCGCCGGAAGTGTTGTGGGACAGCAAACCCAAGCCGGAAGAATTGAACCTGCTGCGCGACATTGCCGATGAATTTTCCGCCCGCCGCTTTAATGGCGACCGCGACACTTGGCCGGAAAAAATCGATGACGCGATTTGGCTTAAAGTGACCAACGACCGCCACGGCTGCCTGAAATCCGCCTGTCCCAACCGTCCGGAATGCCCGTTTTATCTGGCGCGCGATGTTTTGGAAACCGTCGATGTCGTCGTTGCCAATCACGATCTTCTGCTTGCCGACATCAGCATGGGCGGCGGCGTGATTCTGCCTGCGCCCGAAAACAGTTTCTATTGCATAGACGAAGCGCACCACCTGCCCAAAAAAGCCCTCAGCCGTTTTGCCGCCGAACATTCATGGAATATTGCCGTTTGGACGCTGGAAAAACTGCCGCAGCTTACCGGCAAAATTGCTGCGCTGACCGATAAAGCCGAACTTGCCAACCTTGCCGACGAAGCTGCCACATCCTTGCTCGACAGCCTGCACGAATGGCAGTTCCATTTGGCGGAAGAGCCGTCTTTAAGTCTGGGGTCGTCTGAAAACGACAGGCGGAAACAAAACGAACCGACTTGGCTGTGGGAAGACGGCAAAATCCCCGAAGGCCTTGAAACCACGGTTTCCAATACGGCCATTGCTGCGCGCAGCCTGCTCAAACATGTTATCGGCCTGAACGATGCGCTTTCCGCCGCACGCCGCGAAAAAGAACAGGACGGCGCGCTCATCGACCGCCTGACCAGCGAGTTCGGCCTTTTTATCGCCCGTATCGAACAAATCAGCGCGGTTTGGGATTTACTCTCCACCGTTCCCATTGAGGGCGAAGAGCCGTTGGCGAAATGGATAACCCGCCGTGCCGATGACAAAAACGACTATATTTTCAACGCCAGCCCCATCAGCAGCGCATCCCACCTTGCCAACAGCCTGTGGCGGCGCGCGGCAGGCGCGGTGTTGACTTCGGCCACCCTGCAATCGCTCGGCAGCTTCAACCTGATTTTGCGTCAAACCGGCCTATTATGGCTGCCCGAAACCACCACGCTCGCTTTGGAAAGCCCGTTTAATTTCGATGCGCAAGGCGAGCTGTATATTCCGCCGGTTCATGCCAGCCCGAAAGACCCTGATGCGCACACGGCCGCCATTGTCGAATGGTTGCCGAAGCTGGTTTCGCCGGTTGAAGCCATCGGCACGCTGGTATTGTTTTCCTCGCGCAAGCAAATGCAGGACGTTGCCTTGCGCCTGCCTGACGAATATTTGCCGCTTCTGCTTGTGCAGGGCGAGTTGCCCAAGGCCATTCTTTTACAAAGGCATCATCAAGCCATTGCCGAAGGCAAAGCCAGCATTATTTTCGGCCTCGACAGTTTTGCCGAAGGCCTCGACCTGCCCGGTGCGGCCTGCGTGCAAGTCATTATCGCCAAGCTGCCGTTTGCCATGCCGGACAACCCCATCGAGAAAACCCAAAACCGCTGGATTGAACAACGCGGCGGCAATCCCTTTATTGAAATTACGGTGCCTGAAGCCAGCATCAAACTGATCCAAGCCGTCGGCCGCCTTATCCGTACCGAACAGGATTACGGCCGCGTGACCATCCTCGACAACCGCGTCAAAACGCAACGCTACGGCCAGCAATTATTGGCCTGTCTGCCGCCGTTTAAGCGGATAGGGTAGTTGTGGATAATTTAAAATAAAAGGCCGTCTGAAACCAAATGTTCAGACGGCCTTTTATTCTTTTTAAGCTATAAATCCAATTTCATGACGGATACGGTTTCCCCGTTGTGCCAAGTCTGTGTGATTTCTTTCCAGCCGAACTTTTCATACACAGCCTGCACATCCGGCGTATAGAGGAACAGATGCGGCAAACCCAGTTCGCGTGCTTTATCCAGACAAAACGAAACCAGCTGCCTGCCTACGCCCAAACCGCGAAATTGCGGTAAAACGAACACATCGCCCAGCCAATATTCGTATTCGGGAAAACACGCCATATCAAACCGCTTCAATGCCGCCGAACCCATCAGCCGCCCTTCCTTATCCACAGCCGCAAACGCCAGCGGCAAGTTATCCCCATCGAGGCATTGCGCGTAATACGCACGGATTTTGTCCAGAGACGACCACGGCGCAAAATCGTGCCATTCCTCAAACAGCGCGAGGGATAAAGGCTCGACAAACTCAGGCTTCAGACGGCATATGTTCATATTGGGTCCTCTTGTTGTACCGAATAGGGATAGTTTTTACAGTATAGGCCGTCTGAAAGGTTAACACATCTTAAAAAATCAGCGTAAAACACGATAAACCCGCCGCCAGTCCCATTCAAATCACTTATAATTCTGCCCATACCGCACACAAACAAAAGAAGAACATCATGGCCAAGAAATTTCCCATTTTTCCGAAAAATCCCGAACGTATCTGCTGGGGTTGCGACAAATACTGCAAAGAAGACGATTTGCAATGCGGCAACGGTTGCGAACGCATCCAACACCCCATCGAGTTGGACGGCCGCGACTGGTATAAAAAAGGCGACTGGAGCAATTTGTTGAGCGAAGAGCAGCAAATCGAACTTGGACTGAAAGAAGCGCCCAAGCCGGCCAAACCGCATATCAAACTGCCTTTGAAAAACAAAACGGCTTAAACGGTATGCCGTAAATAAAAGAGATAAAAAAAGGCCGTCTGAAACCTGAAAACAGGGTTTCAGACGGCCTTTGTGTTGTCGGATTATGCCTTCACATAATGCACAAACGCGTATTCGATGCCTTTGGCGGAAACATGGTTTTCCCGAGAGGCTTCTTGCCATGTTTCTGTGGAAAACTCAGGAAAAAACGCATCGCCGTCCACATCCAAACCGACTTCGGTCAAACGCAAATCGGTGGCAATCGGCAGGGCTTGTGCATAAATTTGCGCACCGCCCATGATGATGACTTCTTCAACCCCCTGACACAAAGCCAGCGCATCTTTTAAAGAAGCCGCCGTTTGCGCGCCTTCGGCCTGATAATCTTGGCGGGTGATGACGATATTTTGACGGCCGGGCAGAGGTTTGCGCGGCAGCGACTCCCATGTTTTGCGGCCCATAATGACGGGTTTGCCGGTGGTGTAGGATTTGAAAAAGGCAAAATCCTCGGGCAAATGCCAAGGCATGGTGTTGTTGATGCCGATACAGCGGCGAGCGGCATAGGCGGCGATAAGGGTGATTTTCGGCATAATGAAATCCGTTTGCAAAATAAAATGATTATAGCGGAAGGGACTTTGAATAGACTGAATACCCGATATTTTAAAAATGTTTCAATATTTATAAAATCAATATTCAAAATACTTAATTTTGACAAAAATCATTTATTGTTCATTTTTTTAGGGATATAATAAATATCATACCAAATAAAAAGGAAAGGAAAAAATGATGAGAACCCTCCGCATTTCTGCTTTGACGGCTTCCCTGTCTTTGATGTTGGCTGCCTGCGGCGGCGCAACAAGCGGCTTGTCAAATGCCGTTACCGAGCCGCTCAATCCGCATCCGAAAGGCATGTTGTCCGTTGAATTGAACGAATCCGTCCCTGAAAACGGTATGTTGGATCTGACGGCCAACGGTAAAACGCAAACCCTGCAAAAAGGCGGCAAACTCGATACCGGCTTTTTGAAAACCGATAAAGTATCTTCTTACGACTACGCCCAAAAAATTAAGGTAAACGGCCAAGTCATTACTTTGGAAACGGGCGACTTCCAAGTGTATAAACAAAATTATTCCACTGTTGCTGCGCGTTACACCAAACAAAAAGCCGATGACGCAGGCAAGCTGCAAAACCTTGATACATACACATTCACCGTCGGCGAAGTCCAAGGCGATGAAACTGCGTATCGCAATTTGCCCAAACAAGGCAGCTATCAGTATTCGGGGATCGCGTTTAACGGCGACGACCGCAGCGGCCGTCTGAAATACACCGTTGATTTCGATAAAAAACAAGGTTACGGCAAAATTAGCAGCATGGCCTCCTACAATAATGTCGACCTGCTTGCCGCAGGTATTGCCAATAACAATGGCAAAGCCGCCATCAGCGGTAAAACCAGTTTGAACGGTATCGAAAACGGCCGTTATGATTTGAAACTCTTCGGCTCGCAGGCTGAAGAAATTGCCGGTAAGGCGCAAATCAAAGTTGGCGACTCTACCAAAGAAATCGGTTTGGCCGGTAAGAAAGAATAGGAAATAAGGCCGTCTGAACATTTCAGACGGCCTTATTGTGACAAAAAAAGCAACGGCCCAAACCGTTGCTTTTTTCATGCCAACCTAAATTACAGGCTGCCCAAGATAATGCGCAATACGCGGCGCAACGGTTCGGCAGCGCCCCACAAGAGTTGGTCGCCGACAGTGAACGCGCTGATGTATTCGCCGCCCATCTCCAGTTTGCGGATACGGCCAACAGGAACAGACAGCGTGCCGGTAACTTTGGCAGGAGTCAGCTCGTGGATGCTGGCTTCTTTTTCGTTGGGGATGACTTTCACCCAGTCGTTCGCGCCTGCCAAAATCGCTTCGATTTCAGAAACAGGCAGGTCTTTTTTCAGCTTCAGGGTAATGGCTTGGCTGTGGCAGCGCATAGAACCGATGCGCACGCACAAGCCGTCGATTACGGTCGGATTGTCGCTGCGGCCGAGGATTTTGTTGGTTTCCACGCCGCCCTTCCATTCTTCTTTGGACTGGCCATTACCCAAATCCACGTCAATCCAAGGAATCAGGCTGCCGGCGAGCGGTACGCCGAAGTTGGCTTTCGGATAGTCTTCGCTGCGCAGGAAATCGGACACTTTGCGGTCGATGTCGAGGATCGCGCTGGAAGGGTCGGCAAGCTCGTCTGCCACTTGGGCGTGAATCGCGCCCATGCCGCTGATGAGTTCGCGCATGTTTTTCGCACCCGCGCCGGAAGCGGCTTGGTAGGTCATGCTGGTTGCCCATTCGACCAAATCGTTTTGGAACAGGCCGCCCAAAGCCATCAGCATCAGGGAAACGGTGCAGTTGCCGCCGATGTAGTTTTTCACGCCGTTTTTGAGGCCGTTGTCGATGACGTTGCGGTTGACCGGGTCGAGGACGATAATCGCGTCGTCTTTCATGCGCAGGGAAGAAGCCGCGTCAACCCAGTATCCGTTCCAGCCGCTGTCGCGCAGGGGTTGGAACACGGATTTGGTGTAATCGCCGCCCTGACAGGTAACGATGATGTCCATTTTTGCCAATTTGGCAACATCGTTGGCATCCAACAATGTTTTGGCCGCCTGACCGAAATCAGGGGCAGCACCGCCGACGTTGGAAGTGGTAAAGAAAAACGCTTCGGGAATATGGGCGAAGTCGTTTTCTTCTTTCATACGCTGCATCAAAACAGAGCCGACCATACCGCGCCAGCCGACAAAACCTACTTTCATGTGTTACTCCTTACAAAGAAAATCCGGATAAGTTTATAGTGCATTAACAAAAATCGGAACGGCATCGCCTGCCGCTTTGTTCAGATTTTTGTTAACCCACTATAAAAAAGGGGAAAACAAACGTTTTAACGCCGTCTGCGGAAAATGTAAAGGTTTTTATCGAAAATTTTTAGAATGATAGGAAAATAGGTTAAGATGGCAATGAAATTGCATTTCATTAATGGTACAGAGGAAGATTAAATGAGCAAAATCAATTTGTCGGATTTGCCCCAAACAGAAATAGTAGATGTCCATATTGCTTCGCCGGGGGCGAGGGTTGCGGCATATTTGTTGAATAATCTGTTTACTTTTTTGATATGGTTGCCATTCATTGTGATGGTAGTTTTCACTTTAGATGAAAGCAAAGAATTAGTTTCGGAGTCTTCTCTTTCTAATACCCCTGAATATTTTGCCATAACATTTTTTATTTCTTTGGCTGTTTATTTGGTTTTCGGTATCTTCCAACTGTATTACATGAGCCGGGACGGTCAGTCTTTAGGTAAAAAAATTATGGGCATCCGCGTGTTAAAAAGTGACGGGAATAATCCAGGTTTTGAAGGAACAGTTTTAATCCGCGAAGTTGTTTGGGCGCTTGCTGTTGGTGTTGTGGTAACTATTGTATCGTTGGCAATAAGTGACACGGGTGGAAACCTGATTTCTCTGCTTATAGCCTTCATCAACTTCATCATGCTCTTTTCCGTCAAACGCGACCGCCGCACGCTCTACGATATGCTGGCCGATACGGTTGTCGTCAAATTGCCGCCGCGCCGATAAATCGCTTTTTTTGATAAAAAATTGGAGATTCCTTTACAAATATGCTCTTACGTGCTATTATTTAAGTGACTATTTAAAAGGAGTTAATAAATATGCGGCAAGGTATTCTTAAATAAACTGTCAATTTGATAGCGGGAACAAATAATTAGATGTCCTTTTTTAGGAGGGCTTAGTTTTTTGTACCCAGTTTAAGAATACCTTTATCATGTGATTCTAAAGTATCCAGAGAATATCTGTATGCTTTGTATACCTATGGTTATGCATAAAAATCCCAGTGATAAAAGTATTTATCACTGGGATTTTTATGCCCTTTTGGGTTTTTGAATGGAGGAAAATCACATGAAAATTATTAATATTGGAGTTTTAGCTCATGTTGATGCAGGAAAAACTACCTTAACAGAAAGCTTATTATATAACAGTGGAGCGATTACAGAATTAGGAAGCGTGGACAAAGGTACAACGAGGACGGATAATACGCTTTTAGAACGTCAGAGAGGAATTACAATTCAGACAGGAATAACCTCTTTTCAGTGGGAAAATACGAAGGTGAACATCATAGACACGCCAGGACATATGGATTTCTTAGCAGAAGTATATCGTTCATTATCAGTTTTAGATGGGGCAATTCTACTGATTTCTGCAAAAGATGGCGTACAAGCACAAACTCGTATATTATTTCATGCACTTAGGAAAATGGGGATTCCCACAATCTTTTTTATCAATAAGATTGACCAAAATGGAATTGATTTATCAACGGTTTATCAGGATATTAAAGAGAAACTTTCTGCCGAAATTGTAATCAAACAGAAGGTAGAACTGCATCCTAATATGCGTGTAATGAACTTTACCGAATCTGAACAATGGGATATGGTAATAGAAGGAAATGATTACCTTTTGGAGAAATATACGTCTGGGAAATTATTGGAAGCATTAGAACTCGAACAAGAGGAAAGCATAAGATTTCATAATTGTTCCCTGTTCCCTGTTTATCACGGAAGTGCAAAAAACAATATAGGGATTGATAACCTTATAGAAGTGATTACGAATAAATTTTATTCATCAACACATCGAGGTCAGTCTGAACTTTGCGGAAAAGTTTTCAAAATTGAGTATTCGGAAAAAAGACAGCGTCTTGCATATATACGTCTTTATAGTGGCGTACTGCATTTGCGAGATTCGGTTAGAATATCGGAAAAGGAAAAAATAAAAATTACAGAAATGTATACTTCAATAAATGGTGAATTATGTAAAATCGATAAGGCTTATTCCGGGGAAATTGTTATTTTGCAGAATGAGTTTTTGAAGTTAAATAGTGTTCTTGGAGATACAAAGCTATTGCCACAGAGAGAGAGAATTGAAAATCCCCTCCCTCTGCTGCAAACGACTGTTGAACCGAGCAAACCTCAACAAAGGGAAATGTTACTTGATGCACTTTTAGAAATCTCCGACAGTGACCCGCTTCTGCGATATTATGTGGATTCTGCGACACATGAAATCATACTTTCTTTCTTAGGGAAAGTACAAATGGAAGTGATTAGTGCACTGTTGCAAGAAAAGTATCATGTGGAGATAGAACTAAAAGAGCCTACAGTCATTTATATGGAGAGACCGTTAAAAAATGCAGAATATACCATTCACATCGAAGTGCCGCCAAATCCTTTCTGGGCTTCCATTGGTTTATCTGTATCACCGCTTCCGTTGGGAAGTGGAATGCAGTATGAGAGCTCGGTTTCTCTTGGATACTTAAATCAATCATTTCAAAATGCAGTTATGGAAGGGATACGCTATGGTTGCGAACAAGGATTATATGGTTGGAATGTGACGGATTGTAAAATCTGTTTTAAGTATGGCTTATACTATAGCCCTGTTAGTACCCCAGCAGATTTTCGGATGCTTGCTCCTATTGTATTGGAACAAGTCTTAAAAAAAGCTGGAACAGAATTGTTAGAGCCATATCTTAGTTTTAAAATTTATGCGCCACAGGAATATCTTTCACGAGCATACAACGATGCTCCTAAATATTGTGCGAACATCGTAGACACTCAATTGAAAAATAATGAGGTCATTCTTAGTGGAGAAATCCCTGCTCGGTGTATTCAAGAATATCGTAGTGATTTAACTTTCTTTACAAATGGACGTAGTGTTTGTTTAACAGAGTTAAAAGGGTACCATGTTACTACCGGTGAACCTGTTTGCCAGCCCCGTCGTCCAAATAGTCGGATAGATAAAGTACGATATATGTTCAATAAAATAACTTAGTGTATTTTATGTTTATGTAAAATCAGCACTTTCCAACATAGGCCGTCTGAAAAATCGCTTTCAGACGGCCTTTCGACACGCTATTGATTTCATGAAAAAACATTTGTACCGCATTACGCTCGTCAGCATTGCCGCGGCCATTCTTGCCGCCTGTCCGAGCAAAAGCATTAAAAACCTCCCCGAAACCGACACCAGCGTTATCAAAGGCCCTGACCGCCCCACCGGTACGCCCGATCCCGTCGGTACGACAGTGAGCGGGGGAGGAGCAAACTACACCGTAGTTTCCTACAACGAATTGCCGCACTGGGACCTCCAACACTTTACCAAAAGCCTGCAATCTTTCCGTTTAGGCTGTGAAAAACTTAAAAACCGCCAAGGCTGGCAGGACGTTTGTATCCAGGCCATGCAAACACCGGTGCACCATTTCCAAGCCAAGCACTTTTTCGAGCGCTATTTCACCGCATGGCGCGTCGATAACGGCGGCAATCCTGCCGGCACCATTACCGGTTATTACGAACCGGTCCTGCGCGGCGACGACAAATCCACGAGCCAATCCCGTTTCCCTATTTACGGCATTCCGAACGATTTTGTTTCCGTTCCGCTGGCTGCAAACTTGAGGGGCAGCAAAGCCACCGTCCGCATCCGCCAAACCGGCCCAAACAGCGGCGTCATCGACAACAGCGGCGCATACACGGCCGACTTGTCCAGATTCCCGATTACAGCACGCAGCACCGCGCTGAAAGGCCGTTTTGAAGGCAGCCGTTTCGTTCCTTACTACACCCGCAGCCAAATCAACGGCGGCGCGCTTAACGGCAAAGCGCCGATTTTGGGTTACGCAGATGATCCGGTCGAACTTTTCTTTATGCACATTCAAGGTTCAGGCCGTCTGAAAACGCCGTCCGGCAAATACATCCGTGTCGGATTTGCCGATAAAAACGAACATCCGTATGTTTCCATCGGCCGCTATATGGCGGACAAAGGCTATCTGCCGCTGGGTCAGACCAGCATGCAGGGCATCAAGGCCTATATGAAGCAAAACCCCGGCCGCCTTGCCGAAGTTTTGGGACAAAATCCAAGCTACGTCTTCTTCCGCGAGCTGACCGGCAGCGGCGATTCCGGCCCGGTGGGCGCATTGGGTACGCCGTTGATGGGCGAATACGCCGGTGCCATCGACCGTCACTACATCACGCTTGGCACACCATTATTTGTCGCCACTGCCCATCCGATCACCAAAAAAGCCCTCAACCGCCTGATTATGGCGCAAGACACCGGCAGCGCGATTAAAGGCGCGGTCCGTGTGGATTATTTCTGGGGCTATGGCGACGAGGCAGGCGAAGTGGCCGGCAAAATGAAAACTACCGGCTATGTATGGCAGCTCCTGCCCAACGGCATGAAACCGGAATACCGCCCATAAACGGCGGTTTTAAAAAAGGCCGTCTGAAACCAAGATTCAGGTTTCAGACGGCCTTTTTATTTCGATAAAAATGCGGCAGGTTTTAAAAACCTGCCGCGGTATGGGGACATACAGCTCGGACGGTAAGCCGGGTTCTGTCGCGGACAGTCATTCCTCTAGGCACATCATTGCTGGTGTGCTCAAGCAACCTACCCGAACGCTCGGCGAGCAGCGTCATCGCGTTCTGTTTGGTCTTGCTCCGAATGGGGTTTAGCCTGCTGCGCTTTGTTACCAAATGCACGGTGCGCTCTTACCGCACCTTTTCACCCTTACCTGTTTTGCCCGAAGGCAATCATCGGCGGTATTGCTTTCTGTTCCACTTTCCGTCGCGTTGCCGCGCCCGGCCGTTAGCCGGCATTCTGCTCTGTGGAGCCCGGACTTTCCTCCCCGTATGCCTTACGCGATACGCGGCGACTGTCTGTCCGACCTGTATGAGGTGCGGATTATAACACAGCCGCCATAGGGTTCAGACGGCCTAAATATTTATTTTTTCTTTTTAAATGCTATTTCGGTCAAACCCAATTCCTGTGCTTTTTTGCGAACTGCGGATTCGGGCATTTCGCGTGCCAGGCGGCTGGTGCAGTATTCGGTCATGGTGGTGGCGCAGGCTTTGAAGTTGCCGGTAAAGTCGCTGGCGGCACTTAAAAACGGAATGAGGCGGCCGGCCATGATTTCTTCGGCCGGTGCGTCTGTTTGGGCGGATACGCGTCCGGACTCGACCGCCGAGAAAATTTGTTCTGTAAAGCGTCGGGCGAAGTTTTCTTCTGTTTGGCAGTCTTGGAATGCGGTGTTTTCGTGTTGGCAGACAAGGGTAACTTCGCCTTGAGCTTCTTGCAACGGTTCGGCCAAATCGAGTTTGAGGGTTTGCTTGTCGGTTTGCAGCCAGGCGGTGCGGCCTTGGGTTTTGATGATTTTGCCGTAAACGCCGATGGCATCGTTTTTAGGGATGTTTTTCTGTTCGGCAAGTTGTTGGGCCGAGAATAAGGGGGCTTGTTCGGCAAATGCGCCGCCGGTTTCGTGTTTGAAGTAGGCGGCGAGGTCTTGTTTGATGAGGGCTTGGGTCAGCAGTTTTTCGCCTTCGGTCAGGCGGTGTGCAAAGCCGTGTGTTTTGGGGGCGGATGCGGCATCCGTGGTCTTGGTGTCCGGTGTGCAGGCGCTCAGGAGTAAAAGCAGGGGAAGGATGTATTTCATGGTTGGTCTCTCAACAGGCCGTCTGAACCTATGGTTTCAAACGGTCAGCGTTGTTTATCGATAACGATAAACCCGGCGGGGATAAACGGGATAGGCCGGGTAATTGCGGACGGGTTTGCTGTCTTGATAGATGACGGTCGTCCCGGGCGGGGCGTTGATGGTCACGGTTTTGTTGACGGTGGTTTGCGAGTGGACGGGCAGGTCTAAGACGGCGGTGCGTCCATACGGGGTCTCGGTATAGATGCATGCGCTTAGAAAGAGGGTGATGCTCAGGGCCAATGCCTTCATGTTTCAGACGGCCTTATTTGAGCAGGTTTTTCAAGGCCAAGCGTACGCCTTCGCCGACTTCCGTGCCTTTGGGAATGCCTTTGGTGGCGGCTTTGGCTTCGCGTTCGTTATAACCGAGGGCAAGCAGGGTGTTGATGATGTCTTGGCTTTCGTCGGCAACGGCATCAGAGACAAACAGGCCGTCTGAAACGGTATGGGACACGAGTTTGCCGCGCAGTTCTAACACCATGCGTTCGGCGGTTTTCTTGCCGATGCCGGGGGCGGAGGAGAGGCGTTTGACGTCTTCTTCGGCGATGGCTTGCGCCAGCTCGTCGGCATTCATGGCAGACAAAATGCCCAATGCGGTTTTGGCACCGATGCCGCTGACTTTGACCAGTTGGCGGAAGGTGGCGCGTTCCTCGGCTGAGGCGAAACCAAACAGCAAATGCGCGTCTTCGCGGACGACAAGCTGGGTGTAGAGATGGACGGTTTCGCCAACGGGGGGCAGGTTGTAGAAAGTCTGCATGGAAACGTCGGCTTCATAACCGACGCCGTTGACGTCGATAACGACCTGCGGCGGATTTTTCTCAATCAATTTGCCTGTAAGCCTGCTGATCATGGTGTTCCCCTGTGATTAAAAAAGGCCGTCTGAAACCTTGCAATCGGGTTTCAGACGGCCTTGTATTGTATCAAACTTCAGCGGTAACGCGGACGAAATCAGATGGCGGATGCCAGGTTCAGATGACGGGCGCGTTCGCCTGCTTCGGCGGCACGTTCTTGGCTGCTGAACGGACCCATTTTGACAACGTATTCGTAGTTGCGTTTTTCAAGCATGATTTTGCTGTCTGACGGCAGGCTTTGTGCGGCTTGGTTCAAATAGGCCTGCGCTTCGCGTTGGGTACCGAAGGATTTCAAATCAACAAAAAATTCTTTGTTGTTTGGGGAAATAATGGTTTGAGCGGCGGTTTGGCCGGGGATGATCTGCTCAACTTTGACATTGGCCGTGCCTTGGTTGATGAAACCTAATTGTTGGGCGGCGGCTTTGGAAACATCGATGACGCGGTTGCCGTGGAAAGGGCCGCGGTCGTTGACACGGACGATGACGCTTTTGCCGTTTTGCATATTGGTCACGCGTGCGTAGCTGGGAATAGGGAGGGTTTTGTGGGCGGCGGAGAGGGCGTTCATATTGTAACGCTCGCCGCTGGAAGTTTTACGGCCGTGGAATTGGTTGCCGTACCATGAGGCTTTGCCGGTTTGGCTGAAAGAGGAAACTTTGGTCAGCGGCGTGTAGCGTTTGCCGGCAACTTTGTAACTGCGGTTGGCAGAAGGATGCAGTTTTTCGACTCGAACCACGCTGTCAGCGACGGCGGCATTGATGGAAAGGACGCCGATGGTGGTGGCGGCTAAGGAAAGGAGGGTTTTTTTGGTAAAAGTCAAAACGGGTTCCGTTCTTGAGTTGATAACGCAGCGGTTTCAGACGGCCTGTTATACGCCGCCTGCGAAACCGTTTTGTCGCCATGCTTCAAACAGAATAACGGCGACGGTATTGGAAAGATTCATGCTCCTGCTGTCGGGCATCATCGGCAGGCGGATTTTTTGTCCGGCAGGCAGGCTGTCGAGAACTTCGGCAGGCAGGCCACGTGTTTCGGGACCAAACAGCAACACGTCGCCTTCGCGGAAGGAAACTTCGTCGGGGCGGGTAGAGCCTTTGGTGGTCAGCGCGAAAATGCGGCGGCCTTCAAGGGCCTTGAGGCAGTCTTCGAAATTCTCATGTACCGTCAGTTTGGCAAACTCGTGATAATCCAAACCCGCGCGTTTCATTTTGGACGAATCCAGCGGAAACCCAAGCGGCTTGACCAAGTGCAAATCGGCACCGGTATTGGCGCACAGGCGGATGATATTGCCCGTATTGGGCGGGATTTCGGGTTGGTACAAAACTATGGTAAACATATAAATCAATCACTTATAGAGTGGCATAATGCCGAAATGTTCCATGGGTGTCAAAAACTTTAAGCTATTTTTTCATTGGCGGCCGCGCCAAACTCCAGCAAAAAATCTTACCTGCGCCTGATTTTTTCAGCGTTTTCGCCAATTCGTCCAAAGTCGAGCCGGTGGTAAAGACATCGTCAATTAACAGAATATTACACGCCTTCGGCAATTCGGCTTTGATTTTAAATGCATTCTTGATATTTCGCCGACGTTCGTCGCTTTTCAGCGTACTTTGCGGCTCGCCATGCCGTCTGAAAACCGCGTGTCGCGACAGCAGCGTCCAGCCGTAGCGTTTTGCCAAAATATCCGTCAACGCCTCGCTTTGGTTGAATCCGCGCTTGAGCCGCCGCTCTTTGCTCAAAGGCATGGGCAGGACGAAATCGAAGTGTTCCGCCGCCAGCCAGTCCGGTGCGTTTTGGCACATCAAATCCGCCAACGGACGGCTCATGCCCAAGTCGGCCAAGTGTTTCAGCTCGCGTATCATGCTGCTGACGGGCGGTTCGTAATACAGCGAGGCCCACATTCTATCAAATGCGGGCGGCTTTTTCTGACAACCGCCGCACACTGCCCCGCCCGCGACATGGCGGAAACACAAAGGGCAACTTTGTGCCGCGTCGATAAAATATTCCGTCAAATCGTTTGCGCAGCCTCGGCAAAGGCCGTCTGAAACGGAATCGTGGCATAATACGCAACGTCGCGCATTGAGCCGTTTCAAATTGCGCCACCAAGAAAGAACATTCATGCCACACTCCGCCAAAAAAGTTTATCTGATACACGGTTGGGCGGCGAACCGCCATGTATTCGACGATTTGATACCGCGCCTGCCTGCCGGTTGGGACGTCCGCGCGCTTGATTTGCCCGGACACGGCGATGCGCCTTTTACCGAGCCGTTTGATATTGCCGCCGTTGCCGAAACCTTCGCCGGACAAATCGACACGCCGGCACACATTCTCGGCTGGTCGCTGGGCGGATTGGTTGCCCTGTATCTGACCGCGCTTTATCCCGACAAAATCCGATCGCTCTGCCTGACGGCAAGTTTTGCCCGATTGACTGCCGACACGGATTATCCCGAAGGCTTGGCGCAACCTGCCTTGGGCAAGATGGTCGGCGCATTCCAGCAGGATTATGCCAAACATATTAAGCAGTTTCTACAACTGCAACTGCTGCACACGCCCCATTCCGGCGAAATCTTAAACCGGGTGCTGCCCGATTTGGCACGCTGCGGCACGCCTTCCGCCCTGCAGGCCGCGCTTGAAGCGGTCAACCATGCCGACGCGCGTCCGCTGTTGCCGCTGATTCAAACGCCGTCATTGCTGGTGTTTGGACAGAAAGACGCCATTACGCCGCCGCGCATGGGCGAATATTTACACCGCCATTTGAGCAACAGCGAGCTGGTCCTTATCGACAAAGCCGCACACGCGCCCTTTTTAAGCCATGCCGACGAATTTGCCGAAACCTACCGCAATTTTGTCGAAAAGGCCGTCTGAAACAGCCTTCAACCATAAAAACAGAATATTGTCGGGCAAAGCCCGCTGACACGACCCACCATGACCGAACAAGACAAACGCTGGCAAATTCACCGCCATCTCGCCCAAGACACCGACGAGCGCCTACAGCTGGTCCGCAATGCACCCAAACGCATCATGCTGATTGGTGCCGATGCCGACATCAGCCGCAGCCTGCTGGCCGCGCGTTATCCCGACGCCGTGTTTGAAGAATACGATCCGAATGCCGACTTTTTGAAAACCGCCGCTGCCGCGCGCAAAGGCGGTTTCTGGCAGAAGCTGACCGGCAAAACCATTCCGCAACATTGCCAAGCCCTGACCGCGCCGCTGCCTGAATCATCCGCCGATATGTTGTGGGCCAACCTCAGCCTCAGCCGCGCCGACAATATTTTGCCGGTATTGAAAAACTGGGCCGCAGCCTTGAAAACCGACGGATTATTGTTTTTCACGCACTTTGGCCGCGACAGCCTGACCGAGCTGACAGGCCGTCTGAACCATGAAGGCATCGAATGCGAAGCGCCCACGCTGATTGATATGCACGACTTAGGCGATATGCTCGCCGACAACGGCTTTTACGATCCGGTAACCGACACGGCCAAGCTTGAGTTGAGCTATAAAAAAGCCGGGACGTTTTGGCAGGACATGGAAACCTTGGGATTGTGGAACGCGTTGAAGTTCAGCAATCCGCAGGCGGCCAAGGAAGCTGTGGATAAGATTTTTGCCAACGAAGGCCGTCTGAACATCACGCTTGAAACCGTGTACGGCCATGCCGTGAAGAAATTGGTGTTGCCGCAAGGGGAAAACGTGGTGCAGTTTTTCCCGAAAAAACAGATGCAGGCCGGAAGCTGAGGCTGCTTGGGTTTAAATGCAAAAAGGCCGTCTGAAAAGTTTTCAGACGGCCTTTTATTTGATTCCGAATTAAGCCTGTTTGGCCGCCCATTCGGCCGGCGTAGCGGCAACGGAAATCGACAGCGCGTGCAATTCGTTGCTTTCGAGTTGCGGCTTGAGGCCGTCTTTAATCAGGCGGTGGCGGGCGAGGCGGGCTTTGCCTTCAAAGGAAGAGGAAACGATTACGGCGAAGAAGTGATGGCCGTCGCCTTCGACTTCGACGTGTTCGCAAGGGGTAACGCCTTCAATCAGGGTTTTGACTTGTTCGGGTAAAAGCATGAGGGTTCCTTGGGAAATGGTTTGTTTGTAAAACAGGCATTATACCGAATCTTGATAAAAACAGGCCGTCTGAAAAACCAAACTTCGGGTTTCAGACGGCCTCGGCCTTTGGAAGCGTCAAATGCTTATTCGTACACTTTCAGCAGCTCGACTTCAAAAATCAAAGTCGCGTGCGGAGGAATCACGCCGCCGGCACCGTGTGCGCCGTAGCCCATTTCGGAAGGAATGGTCAGCTTGCGTTTGCCGCCTTCTTTCATGCCGCCGAAGCCTTCGTCCCAACCTTTAATCACTTGGCCGACGCCCAGGGTGATGGTCAGCGGTTGACGGCGGTCGAGGCTGGAGTCGAATTTGGTACCGTCTTCCAACCAGCCGGTGTAATGTACGGTGATTTCTTTGCCTTTGACGGCTTCTTTGCCGTGGCCTTCTTGCAAGTCTTCAATAATCAGGTTCATGATGTTCCTTTCGGATGTATGGTGAAAATCGGCTCAAGATTACCATATTGTGCGCAATCGTGAAACAAAGCCGCCCATATGGCCGGCAGCAAAAAGGCCGTCTGAAACGGATTTTCAGACGGCCTTTGTTTTATGCTAACCCTTATTTGTTGTCAGGTCGGGATTTGACATCGTGGGAGACGGGCAGCTCAGGCATGGTTCGGGCAGACTCCGGAACATTGCCGGAAAGGGCTTTCAAGAAGGCAACGATGTTTTCAGTGTCTTCCGGAGCCAAGGTTTTACCCAATTGCGCTTTCGCCATGATGTTGACGGCTTTATCCAATTCCCAAACGCTGCCGTTGTGGAAGTATGGGTAGGTGCGTTCAACGTTTCTCAAGCCTGGAACGCGGAAGAAGAATTCGTCTTCGGCTTTTTTGGTTACGTCCGCACGGCCTTTGTCGTGTTTAGGATCGTCGATGTGTTTCCAGTAAGGACCGTCCACCAAACCGAATTTTTGGAACATGGTACCGCCCAAGTTGACGCCGCTGTGGCAGGACATACAGCCGTTGTCCATAAATGCGCGTACGCCTTTGCGTTCTTGTTCGCTCAGGGCCGATACGTTGCCTTTGAGGTAGTCGTCCCAACGGGTCGGGGTCAGCAGGGTACGTTCAAACGCGCCCAATGCGGTGGTGATGTTTTTGAAGGAAACCGCGCCGTCTTCAGGGAATGCGGCTTTGAATTTTTCTTGGTATTCAGGGATACCGGCGATTTTGGCGGCGGCATCGGCTTCGGTCGCGTTGGCCATTTCAACCGGGTTGAGCAATGGGCCGCCGGCTTGTTCTTCCACATCGGCGGCACGGCCGTCCCAGAATTGGCTGCCCAACAAGGCGGCATTCAGGGCAGTCGGGGGGTTACGGGCGCCGAATTGGCTTTTGTGGCCCGCGCTGGTCGGCATGTTGTCCACGCCGGCCGTTGCCAAGTTGTGGCAGGAGTTACAGCTGACGGTATTGCCTTTGGACAGGCGGGTTTCGTACCAAAGTTGTTGGCCGAGTTTGACCTGCTCTTCGGTAAACGGACGGATTTTTTGCATTTCGGCCGCATCAGGCAAAGGTTTGAACACGGCTTGTGCGCGTTCCAACAGGGCTTTGTCTTCGGCAGAAACATCGGCGGAATTTTGAGGGGCCGAAACGGCGGCGGTGCTTGCGGCAGCATCGGCAGCGCTCGCGGCAGAAGCCGCTTGAGGGGTTTCGGTTGTTTGAGCCGTTTTCTCGCCGCAGGCGGTCAGCGTGGCAGAAACGGCCAAAGCCAAAGCGATTTGGTGGAGTTTTAAACGTGGCATAGGAGGGTTCCTTTGTTATGCGTTTGTTATGTCATGGATTGCTGATTGCACCAGCAATATGCCAACTATAAAAGATAAGGCGGTTTTAATTTTTGTTGTAAATCAACCTTTTAAATTTGATAAATTCTGAAAATATCACTGATAGGGAAATTTATACTATGGAACTTTTTTATTATTTATTTACAATTGCTTAGATAAATTAAGGCCGTCTGAAAAAATAAAATTCAGACGGCCTTATTCAGACGGCCTTTTAGTTTTTATTGATTACGTCCGTTATTTTATTTTAAAAAATCTTAATAAATATGGGGTTATTAAAAAATAAAAATAATTTGCGTTATTAAGCATAAAGCGTTATAAATGCGTTAACAAATGAACATTTCACTTTAGAGTTTTTTATGCTGATTGCTTTATTGATTATGCTGCGCGAGGGCATCGAAGCCGCCCTGATCGTCGGCATTGTTGCCAGTTTTTTGAAACAGTCGGGACACAGCGAGCTGATGCCGAAGGTTTGGCTGGGCGTGTTTTTGGCTTCGGTCATGTGTTTGGGTATTGGTTACGGCATTCATTCCGCTACCGGCGAGATTCCGCAAAAAGAACAGGAATTGGTGGTCGGCGCCATCGGCCTGGTGGCTGTGGCGATGCTGACGTACATGATTTTGTGGATGAAGAAGGCCGCGCGTTCGATGAAACAGCATCTTCAGGATTCTGTTCAGTCGGCCTTAAACCGCGGCAGCGGCCAGGGTTGGGCCTTGGTCGGCATGGCGTTTTTGGCTGTGGCGCGCGAAGGTTTGGAGAGTGTGTTTTTCCTGCTGGCCGTGTTCCAGCAAAGCCCGACGTGGTCTATGCCGATAGGCGCGGTGTTGGGTCTGTTGGTGGCGGTTGTCATCGGTACGCTGATTTATCAGGGCGGTATGCGCCTGAACTTGGCGAAGTTTTTCCGTTGGACGGGCGCGTTTTTGATTGTGGTAGCGGCCGGTCTGTTGGCCGGTTCATTTCGCGCGCTGCATGAGGCCGGCGTATGGAATGTGATGCAGGATATTGCTTTCGACACATCGAAATATTTGCATGAAGACAGCCCTTTAGGCGTGCTGCTCGGCGGTTTCTTCGGCTATACCGACCACCCGACCGAAGGCGAAGTCCTGATTTGGCTGCTGTATCTGGTTCCCGTCATGATTTGGTTTTTGCGCGGCAGTGCGCCAGCAAAAACGTTAACTAAATAAGAAGGAAGTAAAATGAAAAAATTCAATCTGACTGCTTTGTCTGTAATGCTGGCTCTGGGTTTGACCGCGTGTCAGCCGCCTGAAGCCGAAAAAGCCGCGCCTGCCGCTTCAGGCGCATCCGCTGCCGCCAATGCCGACGGTTCGGTCAATATCGGTGTGAACGATACTGCCTGCGAACCGATGGAATTGACCGTCCCCAGCGGCCAAGTCGTGTTCAACATTAAAAACGACAGCGGCCGCAAGCTGGAATGGGAAATCCTGAAAGGCGTGATGGTGGTGGACGAGCGTGAAAACATCGCCCCGGGTTTATCCGACAAAATGACCGTTACCCTACTGCCGGGCGAATACGAAATGACTTGCGGCCTGTTGACAAATCCGCGCGGTAAGCTGATTGTTACCGACAGCGGCTTCAAAGACACTGCCAACGAAGCGGATTTGGAAAAACTGTCCCAACCGCTCGCCGACTATAAAGCTTACGTTCAAGGCGAGGTTAAAGAGCTGGTGGCGAAAACCAAAACCTTTACCGAAGCCGTTAAAGCCGGCGACATTGAAAAGGCCAAATCCCTGTTTGCCGCCACCCGCGTCCATTACGAACGTATCGAACCGATTGCCGAGCTTTTCAGCGAACTCGACCCCGTCATCGATGCGCGTGAAGACGACTTCAAAGACGGTGCGAAAGATGCCGGATTTACCGGCTTCCACCGTATCGAACACGCCCTTTGGGTAGAAAAAGACGTATCCGGCGTGAAGGAAATTGCAGCCAAACTGATGACCGATGTCGAAGCACTGCAAAAAGAAATCGACGCATTGGCGTTTCCTCCGGGTAAGGTGGTCGGCGGCGCGTCCGAACTGATTGAAGAAGTGGCCGGCAGCAAAATCAGCGGCGAAGAAGACCGTTACAGCCATACCGACTTGAGCGACTTCCAAGCCAATGTGGAAGGCTCCAAAAAAATCGTTGATTTGTTCCGTCCACTGATCGAAGCCAAAGACAAAGCGTTGTTGGAAAAAACCGATGCCAACTTCAAACAGGTTGAAGACATTTTGGCGAAATACAAAACCCCGAACGGTTTCGAGCTGTACGACAAATTGAGCGAAGAAGACCGCAAAGCCCTGCAGGCGCCGATTAATGCCTTGGCAGAAGACTTGGCCAAACTGCGCGGCATTTTGGGTTTGAAATAAGATAACGCGTTTTCAGACGGCCTTTGGATATTGAAAGGTCGTCTGAATCTTATTGTCGTCCACACAAAATATGCTTGAAAACCAACCTTACTTCATACGATTGCAATCTTTCCGTTCCCTGCCAAGGAGCAGACCATGAGCCAAAACAAACAACCGGCACAACCCGAAAAACGAACCCTTTTCAAAACTGCCCTTGCCGCCGGCGCCATCGGCGTTGCCGGTTATTTTGCCGGTAAAAAACAAGGCGAAGCCGCCGCCGAAACCCAAAACAACCAACATTCCGAGCTGGCCTATCCGTGTTATGGCGAGCATCAGGCAGGCATCGTTACGCCACACCAGCTCTTCGGCATCATGTGTGCCTTTGACGTTACCGCCAAAGACGCCAAACAACTTGAAAACCTGTTCCGCGCCCTGACCGCCCGCATCGAATTCCTCACCCAAGGCGGCGAATACCAAGACGGCGACGACAAACTCCCGCCTGCAGGCAGCGGCATCCTCGGCAAACAATTCCGCCCCGACGGGCTGACGGTTACCGTCGGCGTCGGCAGCAGCCTCTTTGACGACCGCTTCGGCCTCAAAGACAAAAAGCCGAAACACTTGCAAGAAATGCGCGACTTCCCCAACGACAAACTCCAAAAATCTTGGTGCGACGGCGACCTCAGCCTGCAAATTTGCGCATTCTCCCCCGAAACCTGCCAAGCCGCCCTGCGCGACATCATTAAAAATACCGCCCAGTTTGCCGTGATCCGTTGGAGCATAGACGGTTGGCTCCCTAAAGCCGAACCCGGCGCCATTGCCGCGCGCAATCTTTTAGGTTTCCGTGACGGCTCCGGCAATCCCAAAGTCGAAGATCCCAAAGTCGCCGATCAAGTCCTGTGGACAGGTGTTGCCGCCAACAGCTTGGACGAACCAGCATGGACGAAAAACGGCAGCTATCAGGCCGTCCGCCTCATCCGCCACTTTGTCGAATTTTGGGACCGCACCCCAATGCAGGAACAAACCGATATTTTCGGCCGGCGCAAATACAGCGGTGCGCCCATGGACGGTAAAAAAGAGGGCGACACCGCCGATTTTGCCAAAGACCCAGACGGCAAAATCACGCCCAAAGACAGTCATATGCGCCTTGCCAATCCGCGCGATCCCGAGTTTATGAAAAAACACCTGCTCTACCGCCGCGCCTTCAACTACTCGCGCGGCCTCGCCGCCAACGGCCAGCTCGATGTCGGCTTGGTGTTCATCTGCTATCAGGCCAACCTTGCCGACGGCTTCATCTTCGTGCAAAACCTGCTCAACGGCGAGCCGCTGGAGGAATACATCAGCCCGTTTGGCGGCGGCTATTTCTTCGTCCTGCCGGGTGTCGAAAAAGGCAGCTTCCTCGGCAAAGAGCTTTTGGGCGTATAAATCCGCCGATGGTTTGAATAGATAAAAAGGCCGTCTGAAACCTGATTTCCAGATTTCAGACGGCCTGAGTTTTTTCTATCAAACTAAATGTTCCGCCAAGAAAGCCAATGCGTATTCGACGGCTTGCGCCCTTACTGCTTCGCGATCGCCTGTGAATAGCGCGGTTTGCTCAAACGAGCCTTCGGGCGTGGCCAGGCCAAACCAGACTGTGCCGACCGGTTTGGCCGCGCTGCCGCCGCCAGGGCCGGCGATGCCGGAAATACTCAAGGCGTAATCTGCCTGCGCGACGGCTTTTGCGCCGCGAGCCATTTCATAGACGGTCTCGCGGCTGACCGCACCGTGTTTCAGCAAGGTATCGGGCATGACGCCGAGGCGGTCTTGTTTGGCTTGGTTGCTGTATGTGACGAAGCTTTGATGAAACCATTGCGAGCTGCCGGGAATGGAAGTCAGCGCACCTGCAAGCAGGCCGCCGGTGCAGGACTCGGCGCAGGTAACGGTTTGGCGGCGGCTGGTCAGGTGTTCGGCGATGGTTTGCAGATGGGACATGGCGGCTCCTTATGGAAAAGGGTGGAATGGGGCGGGCGTTTGACCCGCCGGGTTTCAGACGGCCTGAAAGCTGAAATCAGGCTTTCGGCTGAATGAGGTGGACATCACATTGTGGGAATGGGATGTTGATGTTGGCGGCACGCAGGTTTTCAACCACTTGCTCGTTCAGGGCGAATCGGAACGGGCCGAGATTTTCTTCTTGCGTCCACGCCCAAAGGGTAATTTCGATGGCACTGTCGCCAAGGTTGGTAATGTAGGCGACAGCCGGTTTGTCTTCGGTTTGGACGCACAGGGGATTTTCAGTCGCGGCACGCAATACGGCGTCTTTGGCAACTTTTAAATCACAGGCGTAATCGACGCCGACCACGACTTGGGCGCGGCAGAGGGACAGGGAGGAGCGGTTGACGATGCTGTTGCTCATGACCACGCTGTTGGGCAGGATGATTTCTTCGTTGTCGGGTGTGCTCAATGAGGTCTGCACCATTTTGATTTCGCGGACGAAGCCTTCAAGGCCATTGACTTTGATGTAATCGCCGACTTGAAACGGACGGAACAGGATAATCAGCGCACCGGCGGCAAAGTTGGACAGTTGGTCTTTCAATGACAAAGCCACGGCCAAGCCTGCGCCGCCGATCAGGGCGGTTACGGAAGTGGTCGGGATGCCGAGTTTGCCCAGTGCGGCGATGATGACGAGGATCAGCAGGCCGATGTTGGCGACGTTGCCGAGGAAGCTGACCAGTGTTTTATCGACTTTGGCGCGTGTCAGCGCAGCTTTCATCAGTGTTACCAAGCGTGTGGCGATCCAGCGGCCGATAAAGAAGATGGCTAAGGCGGCCAGCAGGTTGGTACCGAAAGACATGCCGGTTTGGGCGAGTTGTTCCCAGCCGGAGAACGAAGAGAGGACTTGAAGATCGAAATTCATGATTGTGTGTATGCGTGTGAAATTGTTTAAAAGGTTATTGTAAAACAAGGCCGTCTGAAAAACTAATGATTTGTTTTTCAGACGGCCTTGATGTGTTTTTAAGTTTTTCGGTTTAACGTAAAACAGTTTTGCTCCAACGGCTCACCCATTGTTTTTGTTTGGTGTTGATGTCGGCGCGGTTGGGGGAATCGCTGTGTTTCGGGGTTTGGGCAAACTCGAATACTTTGGGCAGCGACGTGTTTTTGGCAGCCGGATAGACCCACATTTCGGCAGGCAGGGCTTTTTGCACTTCGCCGCTTTGCAGCCAGCTCACCAGTTTGGCTGCCAGCTCGGGTTGTTTTGCGCCTTTCAAAACGGCCGCGCCTTCAACTTGGCGGAATGTGCCGCCTTTGAGGAAGAGGTTGCCGGTGGGCGGGGTGCTGTATTTGCCTTTGGAGTAGTGGACTTCGGCCGCCGGGCTGGTGGCATAGCTGACCACGAGGGGATAGGCGCCGCCGTTTTGGGTAAAGTCGGTGTAGTAGGCTTCGCTCCAGCCTTTGGCAACTTTCACGCCGTTTTGGCGCATTTGCGCCCACCATTTGAACGCGCCTTCTTCACCCATGCCGCCGATGTTGGCCAAGAGGAAGGAGAGGCCGGGCGAGGATGTGGCGGGAGACGGGGTTACCAGAAGGTTTTTATATTCCGGTTTGGTCAGATCTTGCAGGGTTTGCGGCAGGGGCAGTTTTTTCTGTTCAAACCATTTTTTGTCGTAGTTGATGGCGACATAGGCGTAATCAACAGCCAGCGCATCGGGCAGGGAAGCGGTTACGGGCGCGGATTTGGGTTGGTTGGCGGCGAGGATGCCGGCGGCTTTGGCTTTGCCGATGTTGGCGTTGTCCAAACCGTAAACCGCATCGGCAATCGGGTTGGCCTTGCTCAAAATCAGTTTGTTGAGCATTTCGTTGCCGCTGCCTGCCTTAATGACGAACACTTTGGCATCGTTGGCTTTTTCAAATTGCGCGATGACGGATTGGGGCAGGCTGAAGGATTTGTGCACGGCCAAACGCACTTCGGTTTGGGCGTACAGGTTTGCCGAAGCCAGCAATAGGGCCAAGGAGGACAATTTCAGTTTCATTCTCTTTCCTTTGTACGGGTAAAATACGAAATATCATAACAAAATCTGCATATCAAGGCACGATATGAATCATTCTTCCGTTTGGCTGTTTGACCTCGACAATACTTTGCACAATGCCGAAGCCGGCATTTTCTACATTATCAACCGCGCCATGACCGAATACATGGCAGGCCGTCTGAAACTTTCCGAAGAAGCCGCCTCCCATCTGCGCCAAGATTATTGGCACCGATACGGCGCGACGCTTGCCGGTTTGCAAATCCACCATCCCGAAGTCGATATCGATGAATTTTTGCGTGAAAGTCACCCGCTTAAGCAAATTTTGGCAAAGGTGGAGGGTATGGATGGAACTGATGACGTTTTAGGCCGTCTGAAAGGGCGAAAAGCCGTATTTTCCAACGGGCCTTCGTTTTATGTCCGCGCATTGGTTCAAGCGTTGGGCTTGGAAGCGCATTTTGACGGCTTGTTCGGCACGGATGACTTCGGCCTGCTCTACAAACCCAATCCCCAAGCCTATCTCAACGTCTGCCGCCTGTTGGGCGTTAATCCCGAACAGTGCATCATGGTGGACGACAGCGCCGACAATCTGCACCAAGCCAAAGCCTTGGGCATGAAGACCGTTTGGTACGGCGAAAAAGCCCATCCGTTGCCATTTGCCGACGGCATAGCGAAAGATATGCAGGGCTTGCTTGATTTTGCACAAAACCTGCCATGAAATTTTTAAAAATCAAGTACAATACACGGTATTGCCGACATTTAAAAACAAGGACAACATCATGCGTAAACTCGCTTTAATCCTGACCGCCGCCGCCGTTTTGGCCGGTTGCTCTTGGGAAACCTACACCAACGAATCCGGCCGTACCGCCGTACGCCAAAAATATGCTACCGGCACACCCATTGTTTATCAGGACGGTACTTATTCTAAAAACATGAATTACAACCAGTTCCGCCCAGAGCGCCGCGCTGTCCAATCCAATCAAGCGGAACACGCTGAACGCGGCCAAAACTGGCAAAAACCGCAATTTGCCAACCAACAGCCAGCAACCGAATAACAATATCCCCAAGGCCGTCTGAACTTTTCAGACGGCCTCAAACAACGACAACGGAAACCGTATCATGGCTCAGACAGCTTTAAATATCGTCATCCTCGCCGCTGGCAAAGGCACGCGCATGTACTCCAAAATGCCCAAAGTGCTGCACCGCATCGGCGGCCTTCCCATGGTTGAGCGCGTTATCGACACCGCCGCCTCCCTGAATCCCCAAAACATCTGCGTCGTCATCGGCCACGGCAAAGACCAAGTCTTGGACACCGTCAAACGCGATGTCGTTTGGGTTGAACAAACCGAACAGCTCGGCACTGGCCACGCCGTCAAAACTGCCCTGCCGCACCTGTCTGCCGAAGGCCGCACGCTGGTGTTGTACGGCGACGTTCCCCTAATTGACGCCGCCACCCTCGAAACCCTGCTCGAAGCCGCAGGCAACGAAGTCGGCCTGTTGACCGACGTGCCCAACGACCCTACAGGCTTGGGCCGCATCATCCGCGACAGCAACGGCAACGTAACCGCCATTGTCGAAGAAAAAGACGCCGATGCCGCCCAAAAAGCCGTAAAAGAAATCAACACCGGCATTTTGGTTCTGCCCAACGCCAAACTCGAAGCTTGGTTGAACAGCCTTTCCAGCAACAATGCCCAAGGCGAATACTATCTGACCGACCTCATCGCCAAAGCCGTTGCCGACGGTATTAAAGTTCATCCCGTCCAAGTGCGCGCCTCCCATCTGGCCGCCGGCGTGAACAACAAACTCCAACTGGCCGAACTCGAGCGCATTTTCCAAACCGAACAGGCGCAAGAATTGCTCAAAGCAGGCATCACCCTGCGCGATCCGGCGCGTTTTGATTTACGAGGCCGTCTGAAACACGGACAAGATGTCGTGATTGACGTCAACGTCGTCATCGAAGGCGAAGTCGAACTCGGCGACAACGTCGAAATCGGTGCCAACTGCGTGATCAAAAACGCCAAAATCGGTGCCAACACCAAAATCGCCCCATTCTCTCATTTTGAAGGTTGCGAAGTCGGCGAAAACAACCAAATCGGCCCATACGCCCGCCTGCGTCCGCAAGCCAAACTGGCCGACGACGTACACATCGGCAACTTCGTCGAAGTCAAAAACGCCACCATCGGCAACGGCACCAAAGCCAACCACCTCACCTACATCGGTGATGCCGAAATCGGCAGCAAAACCAACTTCGGAGCAGGCACGATCATCGCCAACTACGACGGCGTGAACAAACACAAAACCGTCATCGGCGACGAAGTGCGTATCGGTTCAAACTGCGTCTTAATCGCCCCCGTAACGTTGGGTAACAAAGTGACGACAGGCGCAGGCAGCGCAATTACCAAAAACGTCGAAGACGGCAAACTCGTCCTCGCCCGTTCACGCCAAACCGTCATCGAAGGCTGGGTGCGTCCGGAAAAAGGCGATAAGAAGTAAAACCGGCCTTTTATTTATTTTCAGACGGCCTTGAGAAACAACAGGCCGTCTGAAGGTAAGAAAGATTTATATATCGTTAACATTAGCAACTTTAATTATGGGGGGACATTGGGTTAGTTTTATTTAAGCGTTATTCAGAGTAAGAAAATTAATGCAGATATGATTAAACGGATCAGTTAAGTGGATATTGTCTATTACAGAAATAATTTATACACGAGGACAGGTAAAGTCGGAGAAAATGAGTATAGGATTATTCGTAAACAGTAAAAAATGATACATACTGAATATTTAGAGAGTAAAAAATGAAAAAATATATTTTATTTCTTTTGTTAATTCCATTGATGTCATATGCTCACGCTTCATCTTTTTCTGGCACTTGGTCATATACTGATCAGGTTGGAGATACTGTGGGCGGAAAAGAATTGGTTCTTAAACAGAAGGGTAATTTAGTTACAGGAGTATGGAATGAAGGAATTTCGACAGGTAGCGGAGGAAGTGGAAAATTAAAAGGATATGTGAAGGGCAATAAACTATTTTTAAGCTATTGTTCTGATGAGGGAAATAATTGGTATAAATCTTGCCCCCAATATGATGATAATAGAAGTTATTTTATTATAAAAAATAATAAAATCATTGAATACAATACGATGAATAATAAAAAATATAAAAAAGGCAATGAATTTATTTTAGTAAAATAATAAATTTAAAGTAAGGAATATTTTTAAAAATATATTTTACCTTGCGGTAGGTATTTATTCTTATTAAGAATTATTTATAAATTGACAGAAGTAATCCCCTATGCCGTCTGAAAGTCAGTGGCGTAGATTTTTTCAAACTTTTGATACTAAGGAACTTATATGTGCGGTATCGTAGGTGCTATTCGCGCCAATCACAATGTAGTCGATTTTCTGACCGACGGTCTCAAACGCCTTGAATACCGAGGCTATGATTCGTCAGGTATTGCCGTAAACATGGACGGCAAAATCAAACGCGTCCGCCGTGTCGGCCGTGTGCAGCTGATGGAGGACGCCGCACGCGAAAAAGGCGTGTTCGGACACATCGGCATCGGCCATACCCGTTGGGCAACCCACGGCGGTGTAACCGAGCCTAACGCCCACCCCCATATTTCCGGCGGCATGATTGCGGTTGTCCACAACGGCATCATCGAAAACTTCGAAGCCGAACGCGAACGCCTGCAAGCTTTGGGTTACACCTTCGAATCGCAAACCGATACCGAAGTCATCGCCCACAGCGTCAACCACGAATACACACAAAACGGCGGCAAACTGTTTGAAGCCGTCCAAGCTGCGACTGCCCGTTTCCACGGCGCATACGCCATTGCCGTTATCGCACAAGACAACCCTGAAGAAATGGTTGTTGCGCGCATGGGCTGCCCGCTGTTGGTGGCCTTGGGCGACCAAGAAACCTTCATCGCTTCCGACGTATCCGCCGTGATTGCCTTTACCCGCCGCATCGCCTACTTGGAAGACGGCGACATTGCCCTGCTGAACGCAAACGGTATCGAAAAACTGCTCGACAAAACCGGTGCGCAAACCGAACGCGCGGTTAAAGTATCCGAATTGTCTCTGGCTTCTTTGGAGTTGGGCCCATACAGCCACTTCATGCAAAAAGAAATCCACGAGCAACCCCGCGCCATCGCCGATACCGCCGAAGTCTTCCTTGACGGCGGCTTCGAACCCGAAAACTTCGGCGCGAACGCCCGCGAAGTGTTCGACGATATCCACAGCATCAAAATCCTTGCCTGCGGCACGTCCTACTATGCCGCGCTGACCGCCAAATACTGGCTCGAATCCATCGCCAAAGTACCGACCGACGTGGAAATCGCCAGCGAATACCGCTACCGCGACGTGATTGCCGATCCGAAACAATTGGTCATCACCATTTCCCAATCCGGCGAAACCCTGGACACCATGGAAGCCCTGAAATACGCGCAATCCTTGGGACACAAACACAGCCTGTCTATCTGTAACGTGATGGAATCCGCCTTGCCGCGTGAAAGCGAATTGGTACTGTACACACGCGCCGGCGCAGAAATCGGCGTTGCCTCTACCAAAGCGTTCACGACCCAACTGGTTGTACTGTTCGGCCTGGCCGTTACCTTGGGCAAACAGCGCGGCCTGGTTTCTGACGAACAAGCGCGTGAATACGTCGAGGAACTGCGCCAACTGCCGGGCAGTATTCAGCACGTTCTCAATCTTGAGCCGCAAATCGCCGCTTGGGCGCAAAAATTTGCCAAGAAAACCAGCGCACTCTTCCTGGGCCGCGGCATCCACTTCCCAATCGCCCTTGAAGGCGCATTGAAGCTGAAAGAGATTACCTATATCCACGCCGAAGCGTATCCTGCGGGTGAGCTGAAACACGGCCCGTTGGCCTTGGTGGACGAGAACATGCCCGTTGTCGTGATTGCCCCGAACGACAGCCTGTTGGACAAAGTGAAAGCCAACATGCAGGAAGTCGGCGCACGCGGCGGCGAACTCTTCGTCTTCGCCGACCTCGACAGCAACTTCAATGCCACCGAAGGCGTGCACGTCATCCGCGCCCCACGCCACGTCGGCGTACTCTCGCCGATTGTGCATACCATCCCCGTGCAGCTCCTGTCTTACCACGCCGCCCTCGCACGCGGTACAGACGTGGACAAACCGCGCAACTTGGCTAAATCGGTAACGGTTGAATAAGCAATAAACCGGTTAAAAAAAAGCCGTCTGAAACCTGTTTCAAGGTTTCAGACGGCTTTTTTATTTTAAGAATCCGATTTATTTTTCGTATTCAGAAATGTATTGTGCGACAGCAGCTTCCGGGTTATTGGCCTGAATGACTTTAGGTGCTTCTTGATAGCCGCGTTTTTTCAGATTTCCTTCACGCAATTTGTTGCCTTGTAAGCCAAGTACAATGCCTACACCGAAGCCAAGTGCGCTGACAAGGCTTCCCATGGCCGGATTGTCACCGGCGATTAAATTCAAAATTATAAATACAACAAAGATTCCGATACCCAAACCCCATATTTTTTTCACGCATGCCCAGATGCCGCCAAAGAAAAATGCAGGCCAAGACCAACCTTGTTTGACAGCTTCATATTGACCTGTCGGATTTTTGAATATTTTGTAAGTTTTCATAAAATATATTCCTTTTACGATCAAAAATTGAAAAAACAAGTGATTGTATCACGATAACATAAATAATTTGAATAATTAGGAAAATAGGCCGTCTGAAAAATCTTTCAGACGGCCTGTTGTTTTAAAGCGTTTTATTCTGCACCGACAACGACGGTGTTGAGGTCTTTGAATTTGACGCGGCGTTGCCATGCGTCGCGGACTTGTTCGACGGTCAGGCTGTTGATGGCTTTGGGGTAGGCTTCCAAGTAGTCGTTGGGCAGGTCGTAGAGGCCGATCAGGCTCAGGTAGTTGAGCAGTTTGTCGTTGGAGTCGTAGCGCAGGGGGAAGCTGCCGACGATGTTGGCTTTGGCCTGTTTCAGTTCGGCTTCGGTCGGGCCTTCGGCGATAAACTGTTCGATGACGGCTTGGGTATCGGCCAGTGAGGCTTTGGTGTTTTTCTTTTGGGTGGAGTAGGAAACGGCAAACGTGCCTTCTTCTGTCGCCGGGGCAAGGCTGCTGTATACGCCGTAGGTGTAGCCGTGTTGGTCGCGCAAAACTTTCATGAGGCGGCTGTCAAAACCGCCGCCGCCGAGGATGTAGTTGCCGGCAACGAGGGCATAGTAGTCGGGGTCGTGGCGTTTGATGAGAGAGGTGCCGAGCAGGACTTGTGCTTGTGTGCCGGCAAAGGGGATGTCGCGGCGTTGGGTGGTTTGTTTGGGAACGGGCGGGATGGTGTGGGTTGCGGTGGCTTTGGCCGGCAGGTCTTTGAGGACGCGATCGACCAGTTGCTCTGCCTGTTTGCGGTTGAGGTCGCCGACGATGGCAACGATGGCGTTGTCTTTGCCGTAGTGGGTGCGGTGGAAGGCGCGGATGTCGTCCAGACTAACTCGTTTGAGGCTGTCAACGGTTATGTTTGCGCCGCTGCCGTAGGGGTGTTTCGGGTAGATGAGTTTGGTCAGTTCGCGCGTGGCGGTATAGTCGGGGGTGGTTTCTTGTTGTTGCAAGCCGGTGATGGATTGGGTTTGACGGCGGCGGAAAACGGCTTCGTCAAAGCGCGGACGGGTCAGCGAGTGGTTGAGCAAGTTGGCGGCTTTGTTGCGGATGTCGGCTTTGCTGAGGCTGCGGAAGCCTGCGGACGCGCTCTCGGCATTGCTGTCGCTGCTGATTTGTGCGCCGATGTTGTCGGCTTCGGCATTGAAGGCTTCTTCGTCCAGCTCTTGGGTGCCGTCGGTCAGGAGGGCGGCGGTAAATTCGGCAACTTGGCTTTTGCCGTCCGGATTGGCGACGCTGCCTGCGCCCTTGAAGCTGACTTCAAGGTCGATGATGGGGTTTTCGTGGCGTTCGACAAGGAGGATTTGGGTACCGTCGCGGTTGCGCCAGCGTTGGATGTCGGTGGCGGCTTGGACGCTTAAGGGCAGGAGTAGGGCAAGGGCGAGCAGGGTGGGTTTCATGTTGTGGCTTTCTGTTAGGGCCGTCTGAAAGGGTATGGGCTTTCAGACGGCCTGATGTTTATCGGCGTTTGGCAGCTTTTTTGCTTGGTGCGGCGGCAGGTTTTTGCGGCTCGATGATGACGGTACTCATGCGCTCGTCGGTCAACATCCGGGCTGCGGCCTGTACTTCTTGCGCGCTGACGGCCTGTAGGCGGCGGTGGATTTCTTGTTCGTCGGTATATTGGAAACCGCGCGCTTCGAGGCGGCCCATCATGGAGGCTTGGGAAGACATGGAGTCTTTGGCGTAGATTTCGCTGACCGCTGCTTGGGTTTTGACGCGCTGCAATTCTTCTTCTGAAACGCCGTTGTCGGCAATGTCTTTGATTTCTTGACGCAATTGGGTAATCAAGGTATCGGCTTTCACGCCTTCGGCAGGCATGGCTATTACGCTGAACAGCGGCATTTCACGGCTGATGATGTCGTAATGCGTTCCTGCACTCAATGCGGTTTGCTTGCCGCGTACGAGGTTTTTGTCAAAACGGCTGGATGCGTTGCCTGCCAAAATATCGGAGAGGATATCGAGGGCAAAAGGCATCGTGTCATCGAGTTTTTGGAGTTTCGGCACACGGAAGTTGATGGCAATCAGCGGCTGGTGTGTAACCGGAGAAGTGGCTTTGACTGTAACAGGCTTGCGCAAATAGGGTTCGGTATTGAGTTTGTTGCGCGGCGGCTGGGCTTTGGCCGGAATATCGCCAAAGAGTTTGGCGGCCGTCTGAAGCGTTTGTTTGGCATCGACATCGCCGACAATGACCAATACGGCATTGTTAGGCGCGTAATATTGTTTGTACCACGCGCGCAGGTCGTCGGCTTTGAGGGTGTGCAAATCTTTCATGTAGCCGATGACGGAGGCGCGCATGGACGGTTGGGTAAAGGCGGCAAGATAGGTTTGCTCCCACATTTTGCCGTCGGCCGTGTCTTCCGTGCGCTGGCGGCGTTCTTCGCGGATGACGTTCATCTCGTTGAGGAATTCTTTGTCGCTGAAGTTGAGGTTGTGCATGCGGTCGGCTTCGAGCTTCAGAATCTCGGGCAGGTTGGCGGCGGCGACGTTTTCGTAATAGACCGTTTCATTTCGGTTGGTGTAGGCATTGTTTTGTCCGCCCAGCTCGGACACACGGCGGTTGAACTCGCCGGAGGGAACGTCTTTTGTGCCTTTAAACATCATGTGTTCCAAAGCGTGGCTCAGGCCGCTTTTGCCCGGTTTTTCATCCACGCTGCCGATTTTGTACCAAATCTGCGAAACGGCCACTGGCGCGCGGTGGTCTTCTTTGACGATGATTTTCAGACCGTTGGGCAGGGTTTCAGAAAGCGTCTGCGCCCATGAAGCGGCAGGCAGCGCGAAGGCAAGCATTAAAGCAATTCGGCGTAACATGGTTCAATCCGTAAAATGAAAATCAATCGCCAAAGTATAGCGGAAAATCTGCAAAGATTGGCCGAATGTTTCAGACGGCCTGCGGCTTTATCTGCTGATTCACATCAAGCGCGGCCGTTGCCAATCTTTACCGTCGCGCCTCATTCGCGGATAATCCCAAACATTCCCGTTCCCAACCATCACAAAGGAATCATCATGGCATTTTTGAAACTGACCGAACAAAATGTTCAAGGCAAAACCGTTCTGATCCGCGCCGATATGAACGTACCGTTTAAAGACGGCAACATCAGCGACGACACCCGTATCCGCGCTTCGCTCGCATCCATCAAATACTGCTTGGACAACGGCGCGTCTGTGATCGTGATGACCCACCTCGGCCGTCCGACCGAAGGCGAATTCCATCCTGAAGACGATGTAGCGCCTGTTGCCGCGCATTTGGGCAAACTGTTGGGCAAAGACGTGAAAGTATTGAACGACTGGCGTGAAAACAAACCGACTTTGAACGCCGGTGATGTCGTGATGCTGCAAAACGTGCGCATCAACAAAGGTGAGAAGAAAAACGACTTGGAGCTGGGCAAAGCCTACGCTTCTTTGTGCGATGTGTTCGTTAACGACGCATTCGGTACCGCCCACCGCGCCCAAGCTTCGACTGAAGCCGTTGCCCAAGCCGCACCGGTTGCCTGCGCCGGCGTATTGATGGCGGGCGAACTCGACGCTTTGGGCAAAGCCCTGAAACAACCGGCTCATCCGATGGTTGCCATCGTTGCCGGCAGCAAAGTGTCCACCAAGCTGACCATCCTCGAATCTTTGGCCGACAAAGTCGACCAACTCATCGTCGGCGGCGGCATTGCCAATACCTTCCTGTTGGCAGAAGGCAAGGCCATCGGCAAATCTTTGGCCGAACACGATTTGGTGGAAGAATCCAAAAAAATCATGGCGAAAATGGCGGCAAAAGGCGGCTCCGTACCGCTGCCGACTGATGTGGTTGTCGCTAAAGCCTTTGCCGCCGATGCGGAAGCTGTGGTGAAAGACATTGCCGACGTTGCCGAAGACGACATGATTTTGGACATCGGCCCGAAATCCGCCGCTGCTTTGGCCGAGTTGCTCAAAGCTGCAGGCACTGTCGTATGGAACGGCCCGGTCGGCGTGTTTGAATTTGACCAATTTGCCGGCGGTACCAAAGTATTGGCCGAAGCGATTGCCCAAAGCGATGCGTTCTCGATTGCCGGCGGCGGCGACACTTTGGCGGCGATTGCCAAATTCGGCGTAACCGATCAAATTAGCTACATCTCCACCGGCGGCGGCGCGTTCCTCGAATTCTTGGAAGGCAAAGAGTTGCCTGCCGTTGCTGCTTTGGAAAAACGCGGCGCGTAATCGGTTTTAATATCGATGGCTGAATAAAGGCCGTCTGAAATCTGGAAATCAGGTTTCAGACGGCCTTATTTATTTTGTTGAAATGTGTTATCGGTTTAGGCGGTTTGCGTATCCGACTGTCTGTGCAATGCCTGATAACACGGTGTAAGCTGGCGGATGATGAGGTCAAGCTGGTGTTTGAGGATGTGGTCTTGCTGCGCTTGTGTGTTTTGTTCAAGCTCGGCAAATTCCTGACGGATTTGGGTCATGGCCGTTTCAAAAGCCTCGGGGTCGGTTTGGGGCATTTGGGTCAGCAACTCGGCGATGTGGTGGGTCAGGCGGGCATATGGGGCGAAGGTATCGCTGCCGTCGTGATGAACCTGGTCGCGGTATGCGCCGAGCGCGGAAATGTGGCCGGTCAGTGCATAGCTGGTTTTGAGCAGGGTAAAACCGTCTTGCAGGCGGTCTTGGTATTTTTTCGGGTTGCTGCTCATGTCGGATAAGGTGCTGCTGAGGGCGGCGGTGCTTTCGTGGGCTTGGCGTCGGGTGAGGCGGTAGTCGACATCGTCGCGGCTGCCGTTTTGCAGCTGGTCGAGGATGGCGTCGAGATAGCGGCCGTTGGCAGTGATGGTCTGGGCGGCGGTGTGGCTGAGGGTGAGGTAACGCCAATCGGGCCAGAGGTAAGTGGCGGCGGCCCATGCGATAACGGAACCGACGATGGTGTCGATGATGCGGATGGGCATGGCGTGGTACACGTCCAAACCGGCAAGCGAGAGGCTGGTCAGGGCTTGGATGGTGATGAAGAAGGTGGAGAAGCTGTATTTGTAGCTTCGGGTGATGAAAAACAGGGTGGTGCTAGCGATGACAATCCAGAGTTTGGTTTCAACGGACGGGGTGAAGTAGGGAACGAGCGAACCGACAATCACGCCGAGAATTGTACCGGCGATACGTTGGTACACGCGGCTTTTGGTGGCGGTGTAGTTGGGTTGGCAGACGAAAAGGGCGGTCAGTAGAATCCAGTAGCCGAGGTTGAGATGAAGGATTTCGACAATGATGCAGGCCGCGGCCACGACGATGGAGAGACGGGTGGCATGGCGGAAGACGCCGGATTCGAAATTGAGCTGGCTGAGGACGGTCTCGCCGATGTTGCGGAACTTGGTGTTTTCAAGGGCGGCGATGCGGGTGTCGGTGTTGTCGTTTTCGGCAAGGGACGCGTCGTTTTGCAGTTGCCGCAGTTGGTAATCGACGCTGCTGAGATTGTCGAGCAGCCGGCGGATATTGTGGAGGTTGGCATTGTCGGCGTGGGTTTCGGCAAAATGGCCGAGGGATTGGCGGCAGCCTTCCATGGCGCGGCCGAGGCGTTTGCTGTATGCGTAGGGTTTGTTGTTGCGTAGGGTGGCGGCAATGTTCCGGCACGCCTGACCCTGCATTTCGAGCAGGCGGCGGATGCGGAAGATGAGGTCGGTGTTTTTGAGCTGCTCGGCCATTTCGCTGTAATCGACGTGGGCGGAGCTGATGCGTTCGTGCATGTCTTGCGCGCTGAGGTAGTAGCGCAGCATTTTGGCGGTGCGCGGATGGCGGTGTTGACCGCGTAATCGGTAGAAAAGTGCGGCACGGCATTGGTTGAAGGCGGTAATCACGCCGGTGTTGCTCATGGCCAGGTCGATTTGGCGGTTGCCCAACCATGCGGCTTCGTCGGGGTCGAAAAAGTCGGCTTTGGCATCGAAGTAGTTGCTGAGTGCGTCGTAGGCGTTGGCAACGGTTTCTTGGACGGGGCGGTGGGGCAGGATGATTTGGAAGATCAGGGTGTTGACGCTGTATAGGACTGTGCCCAGCAGAATCATGACGGGATTGGTCAGCCAGTAGCTTTCGGGGGTGTAGGTCAGCGTGGTGTAGGTGGCGACGGCGAGCGCACCGAAAGCGATGGTGCGGTATTTGAGGCCGATGGTGCCGAGGATGGTGAAGCCGAAAGTCATCAGGGTCATGGCCAAGATGAAGGGAACGCCTGTGCCGATGGTGCTTTGGGCAAGCAGTGAGGAGAGGGTAAACAGGGCGACGGTGATAACGATGTTTATCAGACGGCCTGTGAGGCGGTTGTCCAAATCGACCAAACCGCCGGCAATAATGCCGAGTACGAAGGGCATGGCGAGTTTGGGGGTGTTAAAGTGCCAAACGAGGGTGGCGGCGATGAATACGCTGGCGAAGACGGGTAGGGAGGCAATGATCAGAGGTTTGAGCGGCGGGGTGTTCATGGTTGGGTTGTTTTATTTGTTATGAGATGAATGATTGGATTTTAACAGGATTTTCAGTCGGTTTCAGAATGCTTTAAATGAGATAAGGCCGTCTGAACGGATACGGCGAAATGCTTGATTTCGTTTCCACATCTGTTCAGACGGCCTTGTTTGGCCTGCGTCATCAGGTCATCAGGTTGAGGTCGCTGATGCGGTCGTAGAGACGCTCGGTATTGTTGCCCTCGTCGTGCATTTGAATGCGCAGGCGCAAATCGTTGGCGGATACCGCTTGGCGCAGGGCTTCGCTGAGTTCGATTTGGCCTTGTGCGTAGAGATTGAAGAGATTCTGGTCGAACGTCTGCATGCCGTTGCTGCCGGAGCGTGCCATCAGGTCGCGGATTTCCAGCAATTCGCCTTTGAAAATCAGGTCCTGCATGGCCGGAGTGTTGAGCAGGAGGTCGGTAACGGCCGTGCGTTGGCGGTTTTTCTTGACGACGAGGCGTTGGCCGATGATGCCGACGAGGTTCAACGCCAAATCCATCAAGACCTGTTGGCGGCGGTCTTCCGGATAGAAGTTGATGATGCGCTCGATGGTTTGGGAGGCTGTGCTGGCGTGGATGGTGAAAACGCACAGATGGCCGGTTTGAGCCAGTTGGAGGGCGTATTCCATGCTTTCTTCGCTGCGGACTTCGCCGATACAGACGACGTCGGGTGCTTGACGCATGGCGCTTTGAACGGCGGTTTTCCAGTTGTCGGTATCGATGCCGATTTCGCGCTGGGTGAAGATGCTGCGGCAAGGTTTGTAGATAAACTCGATGGGGTCTTCGATGGTAACGATATGGCCGGGCAGCTTTTGGTTGCGGTAGTTGAGCATGGAGGCCATGGTGGTGGATTTACCCGAACCGGTCGGGCCGGCGAGGATCAGCAGGCCGCGCGGCGCGAGTGCAAGCTCTTGGAGCTTTTCGGGCAAACCGAGGGTCTTCATCTCGGGAATGTCTTGGCTGACGCGGCGCAATACCATGCCTACGCGGCCTTGCTCGTGGTAGGCGTTGACGCGGTAGCGCGTGTTGCTGCGCGATTGGACGGAATAGTTGATTTCCCAGTCGCGATTGAAGGCTTCAAGCTGGTCGGGGTTCATGGTGGATTCGGCGATGGCGGCGGTGTCCGCGCCGGTCAGTGCTTTGTGGGGCATGGGCGTGAGGGTGCCGCCGACTTTGATGGCAGGGGGAAAGCCTGCGCTGATGAAGATGTCGGAGGCGTTGCGTTTTTCAGCCTCTTCACACATGCGGTCGAGCAGGGGGTGAAGATGCGTGCCGATTTCGGCCGGGGTGGGGATGTGCGGTGCTTGGTTTTTTTGTGAGTAGGCTTGCACCATTTCGCTTAACAGGTCGTGCAGAGGGGCGAGGTCGCTCATGATGATTCTCTTTAAAACGGGTATTCGGTCAGGCTCAAAGGCCGTCTGAAAACGGGATGATGGGATTCAGACGGCCTGAGGATGGTTTAGAAAACAGAGAGGTTTTCGATGTTTTGCGCTTTGCTGCGTGCCATCTCGGGGCTGATGGTGCCTTGGCGGACAAGGGTTTGCAGGGCTTGATCGAGGGTTTGCATACCGTGGGCCTGACCGGTTTGGAGGGCGGCGTTGATTTGGGCGATTTTGTTCTCGCGGATGAGGTTGCGCACGGCCGGTGTGGAAATCAGGATTTCGTGCGCGGCGACGCGGCCGTTGCCGTCGCGGGTTTTCAGCAGGGTTTGGGAAATGATGGCGCGCAAGGACTCGGATAACATGGAACGCACGATTTCTTTTTCGCCGGCTGGGAATACGTCGACAATACGGTCGATGGTTTTGGCGGCGCCGGTCGTGTGCAGCGTGCCGAAAACCAAGTGGCCGGTTTCGGCGGCGGTCAGGGCGAGGGAGATGGTTTCAGGGTCGCGCATCTCACCGATCAAAATCACGTCGGGGTCTTCGCGCAGGGCGGAACGCAGGGCGTTGGTGAAACTGTGGGTGTGCTGATGCAGCTCGCGTTGGTTGATGAGCGCTTTTTTGCTTTGATGGACGAACTCAATCGGGTCTTCGATGGTCAGAATGTGGGCCGGTTGGGTTTCGTTGATGTAGTTGACCATCGCTGCCAGCGTGGTGGATTTACCCGAACCGGTCGGGCCGGTTACCAAGACCAAACCGCGCGGATTTTCGGCAATTTTTTGGAAAATGCGCGGCGCACGCAATTCTTCCAGCGTCAGGACGGTGCTCGGAATGGTACGGAATACGGCGGCCGGGCCGCGTTCGGTCATAAAGGCGTTGACGCGGAAACGGGCAACATTGGGCAGCTCAAATGAGAAATCGACTTCAAAATCCTGTTGATAGAGCTTGCGCTGGTGGTCGTTCATGACCGAGGTAATCATGGTGCCGACTTCTTCCGGGCTCATCTCGGGCAGGTTGATGCGGCGGATGTCGCCGTGTACGCGTATCATAGGGGAAATGCCCGAACTCAAATGGAGGTCGGAGGCTTTGTTTTTCACGCCGAACGCGAGTAAGTCGGTAATCTGCATAATGTGGCCTTGTTTTGGTTTAGAATAATAAAATCGCTTTATTTTAAATAGATAAACCCGTTCGACCAAGTAAAATTTTCAAAATGCCGAGTGATGAACGGGTTAAAGGAGAAAACCATGTCGGTATTGCAACAAAACTATCGGGACGTATGCCGGGCGGTTGAACAGGCGGCAGAGGCTGCCGGACGGCCTGCGGATGCGGTAAAGCTGGTGGCGGTCAGTAAGACATTTCCGGCAGACGATATCCGCGAAGTGTATGCGGCCGGTCAGCGCGATTTCGGCGAGAACTATATTCAGGAATGGTTTGAAAAAACGGAAACGCTGGCCGATTTATCGGATATTGTTTGGCACGTTATCGGTGATGTGCAGTCTAATAAAACCAAATTTGTGGCCGAGCGTGCACATTGGGTGCATACGGTAGGCCGTCTGAAAACGGCGCGGCGCTTGAGCGAACAAAGGCCGTCTGAAATGCCGCCGTTGCAGGTGTGCATTGAAGTGAACATTGCCGCTGAAGAGGCAAAACACGGCGTGGCGCCCGATGAAGCGGTCGGGCTGGCCCTTGAAGTGGCCAAGTTGCCGAATATTCAAGTGCGCGGATTGATGTGTGTGGCCAAGGCCGACAGCAGCGACGATGAGTTGCGCAGCCAGTTTCACACCATGCAACGGCTGTTGGCTGAGTTGAACGCGGCAGGTGTCGAGGCAGATGTTTTGTCTATGGGTATGTCCGGCGATATGCCAATCGCGGTAGAATGCGGCGCAACCCATGTCCGCATCGGCAGCGCGATTTTCGGCAAGCGGCATTATCCTCAAGCGTAAAATTAATGGCCGTCTGAACAGGACAGACAGCAGTTTCAGACGGCCTGATCGATATCACAAAGGAGTGACATATATTATGAATATCTATTTTCTCGGCGGCGGCAATATGGCGACTGCCATTGCAGGCGGTTTGGTCAAACAAGACGGCTATCGTGTCCATATTGTCGAACGCGGCGCTGAGAGACGAGAGCAACTGGTTCAAGAATTAGGCGTAGCCACTTCTGAAAACCTGCCCGAATTGAGCGCGGACGATGTCCTCATTCTCGCTGTCAAACCGCAAGACATGCAGGCAGCCTGTCAAAACATTCGTTTGAATGGCACGCTGGTGTTGTCCGTAGCGGCTGGTTTATCCATCAATACCCTCAGCCATTATCTGGGCGGCACGCGCCGTATCGTACGTATCATGCCCAATACGCCGGCCAAAATCGGTTTGGGCGTATCCGGTATGTTTGCCGATGCAAGCGTTTCAGAAACCGACCGCGCAGCCGCAGACAGCATCATGCGTTCTGTCGGCACGACCGTTTGGTTGAACGAAGAAGAGCAACTCCACAATATTACCGGCATCAGCGGCAGCGGCCCCGCATATGTTTTCTATCTGTTGGGCGCGCTCCAAAACGCGGCTTTGGCACAAGGTTTCAACGAACAAGACGCACGCGAACTGAGCCTCGCCACATTTAAAGGCGCAGTGGCTTTGGCCGAACAAACCGGCGAAGCATTCGCACAATTACAGCAAAACGTAACTTCTAAAGGCGGCACGACACACGAAGCCATCGAAACCTTCAAAGCCCGTCACGTTGCCGAGGCCATCGAACAGGGCGTAGAAGCCTGCGTTAAACGTTCGCAAGAAATGGCGCAACAATACAAGGCCGTCTGAACATGCGCGGCGACTTGCTCCTATTATTGGCAGACGCTATTGCAATCCTGTGTATCACGCGCTTTTTGCTCCGATACGCAGGATTGGCAGCAGAACACCCCCTGCTCAAATTCAGCATACAGGCAACAGGCTGGCTGACCAAACCTTGGCAAAAAGCATTTCCATCCGGCGAGAAAACCGATTGGTACTGCCTGCCCGCAGGTTTTCTGGTGTATTACCTTGCCTGTACCTCCATTATTTTCATCTCGCCGGCATTATCCATCAGCAATAAGCTGATTCTGGCAAACTTCTGGTTTGCCGCACTCCATATGCTGAAAGCCGCAGCCTATACATTACTTATCGCTCTGATTATCAGAATGGTGTCCAGCATACAGGGCCGCTATTCGCCGTTGACTTATGCCATCGAACGAATCCTGCAACCATTGCTCAAACCGTTTTCCTTTTTACGCGTAGGACGATACGATTTTTCAGGCAGTTTGTTGGCACTCTTATTATGGTTGTGGCTGGCCCGATGGTTTCCCCAGCTTATCCAGCAAACCAACCTATGGTTGCTTCAATAGGCTGTCTGAAAGCGCAGTAGGTATTAACGACCAAAAATACAACGTCCTAAAAAGCGCTTTAATACATTTAGGTGTAAGGTAGTGCAAAAAAGTGCAAATCGAAATATAAAGAACAAATGAATAGGTAAAACATGATATGATTCGCCCAATTTCCAAAACGGAAATTCAAGAAAACCCAATAAAAGCAAACCCGTAGCATCCAAATCATTAACATAAACCGAAAGCAGACACCATGGCAAAGCTGACAGAACAAGATATTTTAAACTGGGATGGTCCTGAAGAGGACTACATGAACAGCGACCAATTGGCCTTCTTCCGCGAACTACTGGTTAAAATGCAAGAAGAGCTGATTGAAAATGCAAACACCACTACCGGTCATCTCCAAGAGCACGAATCCGCCCCCGATCCTGCCGACCGCGCTACCCAAGAAGAAGAATACGCTTTAGAACTGCGCACCCGCGACCGCGAGCGTAAACTTCTCAGTAAAGTACAAGCAACCATCCGCAGCATTGACGAAGGCGATTACGGTTTCTGTGCCGATACCGGTGAACCCATCGGCCTCAAACGCCTGCTGGCACGTCCGACCGCGACACTGTCCGTAGAAGCGCAAGAGCGACGCGAACGAATGAAAAAACAGTTTGCCGACTAAAATATAGACATAAAACCTCAAAAAGGCCGTCTGAAACCAAAATTTCAGACGGCCTTAGTATTGAATCGGGTTGGATTTTGGAAGTGAATAGGGAAGATTTGAGGTGTTTTTAGAAAAATAAAAACCCTGTTAAAACAGGGGGGTGGTTAAATTTCTAGAAATAATTTTGCGAAAGGTGTTGACTGGTTTTGTTGAGAGGCGTATAGTTCGGTTCTTCGCCGCTGACGCGGTGAAGAAAACGAAGCAGACAGTATAACACAGTTGGTTGAAATTTTCGATAATTTTAGTTGACATTTGCTAAATGTACTGTATAATTCGATTCGCTCTTTAAAAAACAGATTACCGATAAGTGTGAGTGCATTAGGCCTCACACTGTTTGAAAGACAGACAAGATGATGTTTTAGACATTGTCCTGTCGGTTTCTTTGAAGCAGACCAGAAGTTATAAGTTAGAGATTGAACATAAGAGTTTGATCCTGGCTCAGATTGAACGCTGGCGGCATGCTTTACACATGCAAGTCGGACGGCAGCACAGAGAAGCTTGCTTCTTGGGTGGCGAGTGGCGAACGGGTGAGTAATATATCGGAACGTACCGAGTAATGGGGGATAACTAATCGAAAGATTAGCTAATACCGCATATTCTCTGAGGAGGAAAGCAGGGGACCTTCGGGCCTTGCGTTATTCGAGCGGCCGATATCTGATTAGCTAGTTGGTGGGGTAAAGGCCTACCAAGGCGACGATCAGTAGCGGGTCTGAGAGGATGATCCGCCACACTGGGACTGAGACACGGCCCAGACTCCTACGGGAGGCAGCAGTGGGGAATTTTGGACAATGGGCGCAAGCCTGATCCAGCCATGCCGCGTGTCTGAAGAAGGCCTTCGGGTTGTAAAGGACTTTTGTCAGGGAAGAAAAGGCTGTCGCTAATACCGACAGTTGATGACGGTACCTGAAGAATAAGCACCGGCTAACTACGTGCCAGCAGCCGCGGTAATACGTAGGGTGCGAGCGTTAATCGGAATTACTGGGCGTAAAGCGAGCGCAGACGGTTACTTAAGCAGGATGTGAAATCCCCGGGCTCAACCTGGGAACTGCGTTCTGAACTGGGTGACTAGAGTGTGTCAGAGGGAGGTAGAATTCCACGTGTAGCAGTGAAATGCGTAGAGATGTGGAGGAATACCGATGGCGAAGGCAGCCTCCTGGGATAACACTGACGTTCATGCTCGAAAGCGTGGGTAGCAAACAGGATTAGATACCCTGGTAGTCCACGCCCTAAACGATGTCAATTAGCTGTTGGGCAACTTGATTGCTTAGTAGCGTAGCTAACGCGTGAAATTGACCGCCTGGGGAGTACGGTCGCAAGATTAAAACTCAAAGGAATTGACGGGGACCCGCACAAGCGGTGGATGATGTGGATTAATTCGATGCAACGCGAAGAACCTTACCTGGTCTTGACATGTACGGAATCCTCCAGAGACGGAGGAGTGCCTTCGGGAGCCGTAACACAGGTGCTGCATGGCTGTCGTCAGCTCGTGTCGTGAGATGTTGGGTTAAGTCCCGCAACGAGCGCAACCCTTGTCATTAGTTGCCATCATTAAGTTGGGCACTCTAATGAGACTGCCGGTGACAAGCCGGAGGAAGGTGGGGATGACGTCAAGTCCTCATGGCCCTTATGACCAGGGCTTCACACGTCATACAATGGTCGGTACAGAGGGTAGCCAAGCCGCGAGGTGGAGCCAATCTCACAAAACCGATCGTAGTCCGGATTGCACTCTGCAACTCGAGTGCATGAAGTCGGAATCGCTAGTAATCGCAGGTCAGCATACTGCGGTGAATACGTTCCCGGGTCTTGTACACACCGCCCGTCACACCATGGGAGTGGGGGATACCAGAAGTAGGTAGGGTAACCGTAAGGAGCCCGCTTACCACGGTATGCTTCATGACTGGGGTGAAGTCGTAACAAGGTAGCCGTAGGGGAACCTGCGGCTGGATCACCTCCTTTCTAGAGAAAGAAGAGGTCTGATGCATTCACACTTATCGGTAAACTGTAAAAGATGCGGAAGAGAAAAGCTTGAGTGAAGACAAGATTCGCTTAAGAAGAGAATCCGGGTTTGTAGCTCAGCTGGTTAGAGCACACGCTTGATAAGCGTGGGGTCGGAGGTTCAAGTCCTCCCAGACCCACCAAGAACGGGGGCATAGCTCAGTTGGTAGAGCACCTGCTTTGCAAGCAGGGGGTCATCGGTTCGATCCCGTTTGCCTCCACCAAGCACTTTACAAATCAAAGGAAGCCTGCTATACTTAGCAGCTTATTTTGATTTGCGAAGTGAAATATCGACGCATCGATCTTTAACAAATTGGAAAGCCGAAATCAACAAACAAAGACAATGAGTTTGTTTTGATTTTTTATTCTTTGCAAAGGATAAAGAATCTCTCGCAAGAGAAAAGAAAACAAACACAGTATTTGGGTGATGATTGTATCGACTTAATCCTGAAACACAAAAGGCAGGATTAAGACACAACAAGCAGTAAGCTTTATCAAAGTAGGAATTTCAAGTTTGCTTCCCTAGTCAACGGGTAGGTAAACGAAGTCAGAGAGGTTCTTGAAATGATAGAGTCAAGTGAATAAGTGCATCAGGTGGATGCCTTGGCGATGATAGGCGACGAAGGACGTGTAAGCCTGCGAAAAGCGCGGGGGAGCTGGCAATAAAGCTATGATCCCGCGGTGTCCGAATGGGGAAACCCACCTCTTAGGAGGTATCCTTATCTGAATACATAGGATAAGTGAAGCGAACCCGGAGAACTGAACCATCTAAGTACCCGGAGGAAAAGAAATCAACCGAGATTCCGCAAGTAGTGGCGAGCGAACGCGGAGGAGCCTGTACGTGATAACTGTCGAGATAGAAGAACAAGCTGGGAAGCTTGACCATAGTGGGTGATAGTCCCGTATTCGAAATCTCAATGGTGGTACTAAGCGTACGAAAAGTAGGGCGGGACACGTGAAATCCTGTCTGAATATGGGGGGACCATCCTCCAAGGCTAAATACTCATCATCGACCGATAGTGAACCAGTACCGTGAGGGAAAGGCGAAAAGAACCCCGGGAGGGGAGTGAAATAGAACCTGAAACCTGATGCATACAAACAGTGGGAGCACCCTTGTGGTGTGACTGCGTACCTTTTGTATAATGGGTCAACGACTTACATTCAGTAGCGAGCTTAACCGAATAGGGGAGGCGTAGGGAAACCGAGTCTTAATAGGGCGAACAGTTGCTGGGTGTAGACCCGAAACCGAGTGATCTATCCATGGCCAGGTTGAAGGTGCCGTAACAGGTACTGGAGGACCGAACCCACGCATGTTGCAAAATGCGGGGATGAGCTGTGGATAGGGGTGAAAGGCTAAACAAACTCGGAGATAGCTGGTTCTCCCCGAAAACTATTTAGGTAGTGCCTCGAGCAAGACACTGATGGGGGTAAAGCACTGTTATGGCTAGGGGGTTATTGCAACTTACCAACCCATGGCAAACTAAGAATACCATCAAGTGGTTCCTCGGGAGACAGACAGCGGGTGCTAACGTCCGTTGTCAAGAGGGAAACAACCCAGACCGCCAGCTAAGGTCCCAAATGATAGATTAAGTGGTAAACGAAGTGGGAAGGCCCAGACAGCCAGGATGTTGGCTTAGAAGCAGCCATCATTTAAAGAAAGCGTAATAGCTCACTGGTCGAGTCGTCCTGCGCGGAAGATGTAACGGGGCTCAAATCTATAACCGAAGCTGCGGATGCCAGTTTACTGGCATGGTAGGGGAGCGTTCTGTAGGCCGATGAAGGTGCATTGTAAAGTGTGCTGGAGGTATCAGAAGTGCGAATGTTGACATGAGTAGCGATAAAGCGGGTGAAAAGCCCGCTCGCCGAAAGCCCAAGGTTTCCTACGCAACGTTCATCGGCGTAGGGTGAGTCGGCCCCTAAGGCGAGGCAGAAATGCGTAGTCGATGGGAAACAGGTTAATATTCCTGTACTTGATTCAAATGCGATGTGGGGACGGAGAAGGTTAGGTTAGCAAGCTGTTGGAATAGCTTGTTTAAGCCGGTAGGTGGAAGACTTAGGCAAATCCGGGTCTTCTTAACACCGAGAAGTGACGACGAGTGTCTACGGACATGAAGTAACCGATACCACGCTTCCAGGAAAAGCCACTAAGCTTCAGTTTGAATCGAACCGTACCGCAAACCGACACAGGTGGGCAGGATGAGAATTCTAAGGCGCTTGAGAGAACTCGGGAGAAGGAACTCGGCAAATTGATACCGTAACTTCGGGAGAAGGTATGCCCTCTAAGGTTAAGGACTTGCTCCGTAAGCCCTGGAGGGTCGCAGAGAATAGGTGGCTGCGACTGTTTATTAAAAACACAGCACTCTGCTAACACGAAAGTGGACGTATAGGGTGTGACGCCTGCCCGGTGCTGGAAGGTTAATTGAAGATGTGCAAGCATCGGATCGAAGCCCCAGTAAACGGCGGCCGTAACTATAACGGTCCTAAGGTAGCGAAATTCCTTGTCGGGTAAGTTCCGACCCGCACGAATGGCGTAACGATGGCCACACTGTCTCCTCCCGAGACTCAGCGAAGTTGAAGTGGTTGTGAAGATGCAATCTACCCGCTGCTAGACGGAAAGACCCCGTGAACCTTTACTGTAGCTTTGCATTGGACTTTGAAGTCACTTGTGTAGGATAGGTGGGAGGCTTTGAAGCAGAGACGCCAGTCTCTGTGGAGCCGTCCTTGAAATACCACCCTGGTGTCTTTGAGGTTCTAACCCAGACCCGTAATCCGGGTCGGGGACCGTGCATGGTAGGCAGTTTGACTGGGGCGGTCTCCTCCCAAAGAGTAACGGAGGAGTTCGAAGGTTACCTAGGTCCGGTCGGAAATCGGACTGATAGTGCAATGGCAAAAGGTAGCTTAACTGCGAGACCGACAAGTCGAGCAGGTGCGAAAGCAGGACATAGTGATCCGGTGGTTCTGTATGGAAGGGCCATCGCTCAACGGATAAAAGGTACTCCGGGGATAACAGGCTGATTCCGCCCAAGAGTTCATATCGACGGCGGAGTTTGGCACCTCGATGTCGGCTCATCACATCCTGGGGCTGTAGTCGGTCCCAAGGGTATGGCTGTTCGCCATTTAAAGTGGTACGTGAGCTGGGTTTAAAACGTCGTGAGACAGTTTGGTCCCTATCTGCAGTGGGCGTTGGAAGTTTGACGGGGGCTGCTCCTAGTACGAGAGGACCGGAGTGGACGAACCTCTGGTGTACCGGTTGTAACGCCAGTTGCATAGCCGGGTAGCTAAGTTCGGAAGAGATAAGCGCTGAAAGCATCTAAGCGCGAAACTCGCCTGAAGATGAGACTTCCCTTGTGGTTTAACCACACTAAAGAGTCGTTCGAGACCAGGACGTTGATAGGTGGGGTGTGGAAGCGCGGTAACGCGTGAAGCTAACCCATACTAATTGCTCGTGAGGCTTGACTCTATCATTTGAAGAACTTCAAATAATAAAAGCTTACTGACTGATTCAGTCATCACCGAATAATTGATTAAGGCTTTACCGATTTGTAACAGTTTAAGTTTGGCGGCCATAGCGAGTTGGTCCCACGCCTTCCCATCCCGAACAGGACCGTGAAACGACTCAGCGCCGATGATAGTGTGGTTCTTCCATGTGAAAGTAGGTCACCGCCAAACACCCATTCCGAAGCCTCCGACTGATGTCGGGGGCTTTTTACATGCCTGTCGTTTCTATCGGTTTGGCGGCAGAATTGGGGTAACAGGTGTTGGGATCACACATTGGGATAGTGATATGCCGGTGTTTATGGAGTATTTGTGCATCTTGGTATTGGAATCGGAAATATTTACCCTGTTGTTATTCTTGCACAAAAGTACCGAAAGTTATGGTTAACCGTTTGGAATGTTTGAAATCGAACGGTATTTGCGTTAATATGTCGTATGCATTTATATGGAATAGGGCCGTGTTCTACTGTCGTGTGGCAGTGTCGGCGGGGTGGGGAAAACCGTCCTGCAGACGGCCCGGTTGATTCAATCCAACACGTTATAGGAAAACCCTGATGAAGAAATTTTTATTTGGTGTAGTTGCCGCCGTGTGTACGGCATTCTCTTTGGCTGCCGTGAACGTCAATACGGCCTCTTCTGTGGAACTGGAGGCATTGCCGGGTATCGGCCCGGCTAAGGCGAAGGCGATTGTGGAATACCGTCAGAAGAACGGTGCGTTCAAATCGGTGGAGGAGCTGAAAAACGTGAAGGGCATCGGTGATGCGGTGCTGAACAAGTTGAAGGCGGAGGCGACGGTTTCTTCTGCCGCGCCTAAGGCCGCCCAGCCTGCCGTGAAAAAATAAGCCGGATTCTGCCTGTATGCCGCCCTGCGGCCGAACCGTTTGCCGGTTGGGCCCGGGGCGGCTTTGTTTGGGGCGGCGGGGATGAAGCTTGAACCAGTGGGAGGATTCCATTGGGTAAAGGGATAAACGGATAGGACGCCTATTGGATAGGGATATAAAAGATAAAGGGAAGAAAGATATGTACTTAAAAGCATTTGACGGAAAACGGAATGGGGCAACTGTGCAGAGGGGCTACTCATTGGTACAGCTGTTGGTGGTGATGCTGCTGGTTTCGATCTTGGCGGCGGCTGCCTTTACGGCCTATCGGGAATCGGTCCGCTCGGCCAACCTGCGTGCGGCGCATGCCGCGCTGCTGGAAAATGCGCGCTTTATGGAGCAGTTCTACACGAAAAAGGGCAGCTTTAAGCTGACGTCGACGAAGTGGCCGGAATTGCCGGTGAAGGAGGCGGGCGGTTTCTGTATCAGGATGAGCGGTCAGGCTAAGGGGATTCTGGAGGGTAAGTTTACTTTGAAGGCGGTGGCGCTGGACAGGGAGGCGGAGCCGAGGGTGCTGCGCTTGAACGAGTCGCTGACGGCGGTGGTGTGCGGGAAGATGAAGGGGACGGGCAGCTGTGCGGACGGCGAGGAGATATTTAGGGGTAATGATGCGGAGTGTAAGCCTTTTATGGGGTAGAAATCTGATCGAAAAGGGGGGAGGCGGATAAAGAAAAAAGGACGTGCGCGGGCACGTCTTTGGGTAGGCTGATCTCAACCTCGAGTACAGTATTATTGTCTTAACCTGTTTTATTATTTTGACGAACTGAATATTTCAAATCCAGTACCTTATGTTGACACTGCAACCAGCCGTCGGAAGGTAATGCCCTGGTCATAACTATTGGGAATTAACTGTAAACGGAGCGGAAAAGTTTAAAAGTAGAGAAATCGGTAGTTTAAGTTATTGATGCAACATTATTCAGACGGCCCGAGCGGTCATGGGTAAGGACAATAAAAGATAAAGGCTGCAGACAAATTACACCAAGCAAAGATAGCATTGTCTGCAGGGTAGAAAGCTGGTTGATACAGCAAACATATATCTGTATCTATTTTGAAAGGCTATATTGAGAAACTGCACATCACTCCTTCAATGTCGACGAGATAAGGTATGGCAGAATGCTCGATCAAAGGCTACGGCAGCAAAACAGATGGCACCTAGAAAAACATCAGCTACAGACCTGCATTATTGAAAAGCCCTTTGCAACAACTCATCGACGGAAACGCAAATCAAATACAACCGAATATTTGTTGAAAAACCCGTTATGTAGTTGAACAAAGCTTTGTTACGTTTCACTGTAAATCAGGCTGTGAACTTAATTTGCTTTAGGCAACATGGATGTGCAACGCTATTCGAAAGCGATATGTTTGAATCGTTGAAGTGGTTAACAGCTTACTTGCGCTTATTTGCTCCTACAAGATGCGAGTATTGTGAAGATAAAAGGAAACTGTCAAATCCCTGTATTTGAATTTTGGCTGTTGAGAATGAAAGATTTTTTGCAAAGGTCTTAGGCCGTCTGAAAACTTGATAGAAGCAGTCGTCTGTTAAATATGCGATAATGCGGGAGATTTCATGGGTGTGGTAGAAACATGGTTGAGACTGTCCGGTGGGAATCATGCCGGACAACGATGGAATCGGTTTGCTTGAAACGCCCGCTTTGCGGGTTTTTTATGGGAAGGAATGGTCATGCCTAATCCGCTTTATCGGCAACATATTATTTCAATTTCAGATTTGACGACGGAGCAGCTTGAATTGCTGCTTCAGACGGCCTTGAAGTTGAAAAAGCAGCCTCGTGAAGATTTGCTTGAAGGTAAGTTGATTGGTTCGTGCTTTTTTGAACCGTCCACCCGTACGCGTTTGTCTTTTGAAACGGCGGTACAGCGTTTGGGTGGGAAAGTTATCGGTTTTTCCGATGGCGCGAATACCAGTGCGAAAAAGGGTGAAACGCTTGCGGATACTGCGAGGATTATTTCCAGCTATACGGATGCGATTATTCAGCGACACCCGAAAGACGGTGCGGCCCGTGTGGCGGCCGAGTTTTCGAGCGTGCCCGTGATTAATGCCGGCGATGGTACCAACCAACATCCGAGTCAGACGCTTTTGGATTTGGTCACGATTTATGAAACACAGGGCAGTTTGAGCAATTTGAAGATTGCGATGGCCGGTGATTTAAAATATGGCCGTACGGTACATTCATTATGTCAGGCGCTGAAGCGTTGGGGTTGTGAATTTGCGTTTGTTTCCCCTCCCAGCTTGGCGATGCCGGACTATATCACTGAAGAGCTGGAAGAGGCCGGTTGCCCTTATCAAATTTTGCCCGGCTTGGAAGAAGCGGTCGAATGGGCGGATATTTTGTACATGACCCGCGTTCAGCGCGAACGTTTTGATGAGCAGGAATTTGCCAAAATCCAGGGTAAATTCAATCTTGATGCGTCAATGCTGGCAAATGCCAAATCCAATTTGCGCGTCTTGCATCCTTTACCGAGGGTAGATGAAATTCATCCGAATGTGGATAAAACACCTCATGCCTATTATTTTGAACAGGCAACCAACGGTGTGTATGCACGGATGGCAATTTTGTCTTTGGTATTGAACGAAGAAGTTTAAGGAGCGAAAGATGGAAAACTCAAAACTCAGCGTGGAAGCGATTGAACAAGGTACGGTCATTGACCATATTCCTGCCGGTAAAGGCTTGGCCATTTTAAGGCAGTTCAAGCTGTTGCATTATGGCAATGCAGTAACGGTTGGCTTCAATTTGCCCAGCAAGACGCAGGGCAGCAAAGACATTATTAAAATCAGCGGCGTATGGTTGGATGCCAATGCAGCAAACCGTTTGGCTTTATTTGCCCCTGAAGCAGTGGTCAACAAAATCGATCGGTTTAAGGTCGTTGAGAAACAGCATTTATCATTGCCGGATGAAATTTCGGAGGTATTCCGCTGTCCGAATACCAATTGCGCCAGTCATGGCGAGCCGGTCATCAGCCGTTTTTATGTCCGCTCACATCATGGGCAGACGCGTTTGAAATGTCATTATTGCGAAAAAACCTTCTCGCGTGATTCGGTTGCCGAAGCTTGATAAAAATCTCAGGCCGTCTGAAGACACGGCTGCGAAATTTGAGTTGTTTGCTTGATACATTAGATGATAAAAAGCAAGATATTAAGCCAAGTTGCGTTAAAATTACGTTAAAATAATGCCTTCCGGGTTGATGACATTATTCGCCCGAAAGGCATTATTTTTTAATAACATGATACGAAATGTAGGAAAACTCATGCACTCATCCATACAAAGCCGGTTTGCCCCAATTTTATACGTCTTAATTTTCTTTGCCGGATTTTTAGCCGCACAAGTTTGGTTTAATCAGCAAGCCTATTTGGCCAATCTTCCCCTTTTGGTTACAGCCATTTCTGCCGTTGCATTGGTTTGGTTGATTTGGGCCGTCGTCTCTGCGCGATCCAAAGCCAAAAGCAAGATGTTGCACCGTGAGCAGCTGATTCAAAAAGAGAGCATTCATCCGGTTTTACATGCGACATTGCAGCGTTCTGACGGGCAAACGGATTTATTGGTTTTGGTTGTCCGCAATAGCGGTAAGGGCTTGGCGAAGAATGTGCGCTTTGAGGCAGAACCTTTGCCGGATCACTTGCCGAGCAAGCTGGTTGCCGATGCGGTTATGCGCTTGGAGATGTTTTCCGGCGGCGTGGATATGCTGGCATCGGGCGAATTGTATGGCGGCGTGTTTGCAAGCATGTTGGCGCTGGCTGCCGAATTGCCGGACCAAACATTTGGCGGCGTGTTGAAACTGAAAGCCACTTATGAAAATGCCTTTGGCGATCAATGCACTTCTGAAAGCGTTTTGGATTTGAGCATATTGAATTTCAATTTGTTAGAAATTAGATCCAGTGGCGAGCAAAAGCCCCGCAAGAAATTGTTGTATTGATATTCAAAATATGCAGGCCGTCTGAAACCGAAATACTTGTTTTCAGACGGCCTGTTGTTATTTTTCAAATGATTTTTGAAGAAAAAGAGGCGTATCGGGTATAATAATCAAAGAATTCGAAACGGATTGTCAGGATCGGCAAGCCGTCTCATCATTGTCGTATTTCAAAACCTTACTGATATTTTTTCAATAATCTGTTGCTATGTATCGGAACTTTTTCTGATGTTGGCACTGGCGAAATATTCCTTCAGCCATTTATTCTCAGGAAGCTGCTTATGTTAGTGTGTAATCCTTATGAAGTTGTGATCCATGGTACGACCAGCAAAGGCAAGATTTTCCGACCAAGCGACTGGGCGGAGCGCCTGTGCGGTATTTTGTCTTCCTTCACCAAAGACAACCGTCTTTCCTATTCGAATTGGGTGCGCCCGATTTTGGTGGATAATGTCCGTTGCGTGGCAGTCGATAAAAAACTGGAAGAAGACAATCCGCAAATGTTCCGTTTCTTGATGGATTTTGCAGCGGATAATGATTTGCGCGTGATTGACTGCAAAGCCTTACTCAAAGAGCAGGAAAGCAAACAGCAGGGCGAAGTGCCGGTCGAGCGCGTTTTGTTGGCGCAGGCGATTGAAGAAAAACACGCCGCCGAGCGTGAGGAAGCGGCCGATACCCAGTCCGAGCCTCAAGCTGCCGCGCCTGTGGTCGGCGTATTGCGTGAAATTCCGCCGGAAGAAACTGCGACCGCTTTTGCGGCATTGAGCATTCTGCGTTCTTCTTTGACCGATATTCACCGTTTTGTCGAACAAATCAACGAGCATCAGCGTAAAACCGGCTACCGCCTGCTGGGCATTTTTGAAGAAGGCAAACAAAATGCCGTAGCCGTATGCGGTTTCCATGCCGCGTACAATTTGGCCAGCGGTTACCACATCCATATTGACGACATCGTAACCATGCCTCAATGCCGCCAAAAAGGCTATGCTTCACGCTTGTTGGAAGAAGTACGCAAAATCGGTGCGGAAACGGGTGCGACCAAAATCCATCTGAATGTCCATGTGAACCATGACCGTGCAGATGCGCATCGTCTCTACTTCAAAAACGGATTTGAAATTTGTGCGTACCATTTCCGTTGCGATCCGAAATAATGGTTGTAAAAAGAGGGAATCCCATGTTGAAGATTTTGACTACGGCTGTTTTGGCACTGAGTTTGGCGGCTTGCGCATCAGGCAGCGGAGGCAGCTCGCAAATGTATGGTGAGATTAAGGCCGGTGTAGAAACCAGCCATCAACGTTGAGGCATATAATGACAAGGCCGTCTGAAATAGTTTTTTTTGTTTCAGACGGCCTTTTTTGCAGCTTGATTAGAGGGTAGCGGAGGCATCGTCGGTGGCAACAGTCCGATGCAGGCGATACCAATTGTACAGGCGCAAGATGCACAAGAAAGCAATAATGGGCATGCAGGCTGCGGTAACCAGATAACGCGGGTTGCTGAAGTTTAAAACATTGCGGCCGGAAAGCAGCGACAAAGCGGCATGCAACCATTCCCACAAAGACGAAATGCTGAATGCCAAAACAGCCAACAGACCGAGGGTTCGGAAAATACCGATGGGCAGGATTTGTCGGCGTAATACGGCGCGGTTGAGTTGGAACAAAACAATCAAACCGAAGCCGATGATGCAGACCATGCCGCCGTTGGCGACGATTTGCAGGCTGTTGAAGGCGATGTCGGGCGTAACGGAAAGCGTGCCGGACTGGTTGGATGCAGTTTGTTGCAAGTTTAAGCCTTGCATCACATTCAGGACGAAACCGTATATCAGGTCGGCCAAAACGATGCCGATGGGCAGAGGAGTCAGAAAACGTTTCATAGATCGGTCGGATATTTCAGTATTCTATTCGGATGAGTGAGGCCGTCTGAAAATTAAACATGACGACGTGAGGGTATATTGTATCCGATAGGAAAGTAGGTTAATGCAAAAATAAATTTAGTTTAAGTCAGAAAATGATGTAATTTTACGCCAACATTATTGCATTAAGAGTACAATCCTCTTCATTATCAAACGTGAAATCAACAGGAAAGGACGTTTACATGAGCCAATTGCAACGTGATTTAACCCGTATCAGCCACAATACCAAAATTGTCGCCACACTGGGTCCGGGCAGCAACAATGTACAATTGTTGGAAGACATGATCCGTGTCGGCGGCCTTAATGTCGTCCGTTTCAATTTCAGCCACGGTACGCCGGAGTTTCATGAAGAAAATGCCCGTATCGTACGCGAAGCCGCGAAACGTGCAGGTCAGGAAATCGCCATTCTGGCCGACTTGCAAGGGCCTAAAATCCGCGTGGGCAAAATTGCCGGCGGCAGCATCGAATTGAACAAAGGCGAAACGCTGGTTCTTGATGCCGCACTTGAAGGCGAAGGCACACGCGAAGCGGTTGGCCTGGACTACCGCGATTTGCCCAATGACGTCGCTGCCGGCGATGTTTTGTGGCTGGACGACGGCCTGTTGACTTTGACCGTTGAAGCGGTTGAAGGAAGTAAGATTATTACAAGGGTAGAAAACAGCCATGTGCTGAAAAGTAACAAAGGTATCAACAAACGCGGCGGCGGCCTGTCTGCCGGAGCGTTGACCGAAAAAGACTTCCGCGACTTGAAAACCGCGATTGCCATCGGTTGCGACTACTTGGCCATCAGCTTTGTGAAATCTGCCGAAGATTTGCACATCGCACGCGCCAAAGTCGAAGAAGAAATGAAAGGCAGCACTGCCGTACGCCCCGGTTTGGTTTCCAAAATCGAGCGCGTAGAAGCCATTGAAAACCTGGACGAAATCATCCTTGCCAGCGACGGTATTATGGTTGCCCGCGGCGACTTGGCGGTTGAAGTCGGACACGCAGCCGTCCCCGCCCTGCAAAAACGCATGATCCGCCGTGCCCGTGAGTTGCGCCGCTTCAGCATTACCGCAACCCAAATGATGGAATCCATGATCACCAACCCCGTACCGACCCGCGCGGAAGTCAGCGACGTGGCCAACGCGGTATTGGACGGTACCGATGCAGTGATGTGTTCCGCCGAAACCGCCGTCGGCGCGTATCCGTTTGAAACCGTCAGCCAAATGGCGATTATTTGTGCGGCTGCGGAAAAAGAACAAGATTCGCTCAACGGCGTTGCCGAACAGGTTGAGTATCCCGAAGCCGTCAGCACCAACTTGGCGATTGCCGGCGGTGCGGTCAGCGTGGCGCGCGCAGTTCACGCCAAAGCCATTGTTGCCCTGACTGAAAGCGGTTCGACCGCCTTCGAAGTCAGCCGCCACAACATCACCCTGCCGATTTTTGCCCTGACGCCGAGTGTTTCAGCGCAACGCCGCATGGCGATGTACCGCGGCGTGCGTCCGTTGATTTTGGCCACCAGTACCGACCATGATACCGCGCTGAACGAAGTGGAAGCCATGTTGGTAGAACACAAAATCCTCCAAAGCGGCGACCAATACATCATCACCAGCGGTTCGAAAATGCGCGAATCCGGTTCGACCAATACGCTGGAAGTGTTGCAGGTCAAATAATTGCAGTGATCCGATGATTGGAAGAGCAGGCTGTTTTAGCCTGCTTTTTTTGTGTAAAAAAAGAAAAGATTAGGCAAAAATAATGATGTAGTATAGAATTGAGTGCCTATACTAAATCAATAAAGGACGTTTCAGACGGCCTTTTTCTTTGTCCGCTACTTTCACGGTAAACCAAAATGATTCATTTCAATCTGAAAAAAACAGCATTTATTTTAAGCGCAGCACTGTTATCTACCGCCGTCCAAGCCTCCGGCTACCACTTCGGCACACAATCCGTTAATGCACAAGGCACGGCCAACGCCGCCGCCGCCGAAGCCGCCGATGCATCAACCATTTTCTACAACCCGGCCGGTTTGAGCAAAATCGACAGCAGCCAAATTTCCGTCAATGCCAATATCGTTTTTCCAAGCATTCACTATGAAGCGGAATCTGCAAAACACTTCCGTACGGGTGCCGATGTCAGCGGCTCGACCAGCGGCAAAATTACCGAAACCACCGTTGCTCCGCACATCTATGGCGCGTACAAAGCCAGCGACGATGTCACTTTGGGTTTGGGCGTGTACGTTCCCTTCGGCTCTGCAACCGAATATGAAAAAGATTCAGTATTGCGCCACAACATCAACAAACTGGGTTTGACCACCATCGCTATCGAGCCGGTAGTCGCATGGAAACTGAATGAGCAACACACCGTCGGTGCCGGTTTGATTGCCCAATATTCCAAAGCCGAATTGCGCAAATACTCCGACTGGGACGCTTCCGGCGCCATCAGCCAATTGGCCAGCGGCTTGGCTTCCCGTCAAGCAGGCCGTCCCGTTGCTGTCGATGCGACCGGCAAAGCTGACGGTCATGCCGATGTAAAAGGCCACGATTGGGGCTTCGGCTACCAACTGGCGTGGATGTGGGACATCAACGACCGCGCACGCGTGGGTGTGAACTATCGTTCCAAAGTATCGCATACGCTGAAAGGCACTGCCGATTGGGAAGCGGACGGCGCATATGCAAAACGTGCTTGGGATTTGGGTGCAATGGCTGCACGCGGTTATGTGCCGAACGAAAAAGCCAGCGTCAAAATCGTTACGCCTGAGTCTTTGTCTGTTCACGGTATGTACCGCGCTACAGACAAAACCAATTTGTTCGGCGATGTGACTTGGACGCGCCACAGCCGCTTCAACAAAGCCGAGCTGGTGTTTGAAAATACCAAAAACGTTGTCAACGGCAAATCCGACCGTACCGTCATTACGCCTAACTGGCGCAACACTTATAAAGTTGCATTCGGCGGCTCTTACCAAGTTACCGAACCATTGCAACTGCGTGCCGGTATCGCTTTCGACAAATCACCGGTTAAAAGTGCTGAAGACCGCATGAACAGCCTGCCTGACGGCAACCGTATCTGGTTCTCCGTTGGTGCTAAATATCAACTGGGTAAAAAACATGTGATCGATGCGGCGTACAGCCATATCCACATCAATGACACGGTTTACCGCACCGGCAAAGCCAGCGGCAACGACGTGGACAGCCGCGGTGCATCCTCTGCCCGCTTCAAAAACAAAGCGGATATCTTGGGCTTGCAATACACTTACAAATTCAAATAATCGGATTTGAGTGGTGGATAAAAAGGCCGTCTGAAGATTTCAGACGGCCTTTTTAATTGGCAGGAACAGATGGAACAATCAATAGGCAATAAATAGCGTGTTGGGCTTTCCATATTGCTGATTGGAATGGCAGAACGGGAAGACGATAGAAAAAGGGCAGCCGATTAAAGGCTGGAGAAATGAGATGGTGTTTGCGCTTTAAACAACGCGTTACCAATTTTATTTAATGGGCGGAAATCAAAAGGCCGTCTGAAAAACAGGTTTTCAGACGGCCTTTATTTGTCAGATGGCTGCTAAGAAAGCTCAATCAGCTGCGGACTTCCAGTTCGATTTCTCTTTCTTGTTCGTCTTCGGCCGGTTTGTCCATGGTTTTTTCATCGGCCATGTTGTCCAAATCGCGGCCGGGCTCGGAGGCGGTATCGCCGATGGAAACGCTGTTCAGGCTTTCCAAAATAATGGCGGAGGCCAGATGGTCGGATGTGCGGTACACCATTGCCAAACCGATTTCTTCCGCCGGAATGGAAACCAATTCAACCGTATCTTTGTCTTTCGGCTTGCGAATCAGGTTATTGGACAGATTGACACGGACTTGGCGGCCGCGTTTGTAGAGGCTGACCACCGTGCCTTTGTCCAGGCCGTCGAGTTCGCCTTTATCCAAAGTAATGGTTTGGAACTGGCCGGCTTCGCCCACGCCGTCGAAGATGGAAACGACTTTGGCCTGAATCGGACGGGCAGGGGCGTGAGGCATAACATTGAAACTGTCGAGGCCTTCGGGCAGTTTCAGCAGATAGTCGTCTTTGCGGATTTCGGAAACGGCTTCTTCGATAACCAAAGGTTGAGCGGACTGGGTGCGCAGCTTCATGACTTTGTTGACTTGGGTGTAATACTCGTTGCTTTTGAGTTTTTCGTCAGAAGCGCGGGTACGGTTTTCCAAGGCGGAGTCGGTGTAAGGCAGCGTGTTGGCGATGCCGCTGAACACGACTTCTTGGCCGAGGAATTTGCCGGTTTCCGGATCGGTGATGTTTTTATTGACGCGGTAGGTCAGGTAGCGGCCGGGTTCGGTCAGGCCGTATGCGTACACGCGGTTGCCTTGGGTGTAGAGGACGCGGTTGTCGGGGCCTGCAATCAGGCGCGGTGCGTTGGCGGTTTCTTCCGGAGCGATAATCTGCGGATGTTTCATGAACATACGGTAGAGATTGACGTTGACGGTCGGAATACCGTAGCCGGAAGTTTCGCGTACGCGCGGATGCAGTTTGATCACGGGAATGCCGTCTGAACGGGTTTGAGCGTGTTCAAAACCCAGTCGTGGCTGGCCGTTGACGTAGCGTAAAACCAACACCTGACCCGGATAGATCAGATGCGGATTGCGGATGGCGCTGCGGTTGGCGCCCCAAAGGCGGTTCCACTGCCATGGGCTGTACAGGTATTTGCCGGAAATGCCCCACAAGGTATCGCCGTTTTTAACGACGTAGCGTTGCGGCGCATTGGGGCGGATTTTTAAAGAAGCTGCCTGAGTGTGGGCAGAAATAGCCATGCCTGCCATGCAAAGCAGGGTTATAATACGTTGTTGCATAACCGTTCCCCTTGAAATCGGTTTGGTTTGTCTTCAGATGATAAACAGAGAAGGTCGGAGTTTGCGAAACTGCCGCCCATCCATCAATACGATAACGAACGGCCTCTGTCGCGCTATCTTAACATTTTTCGGCGTTATTTTAGCATTGAATGTTGCTGTCATGGCAGGAGATTGTGGCGGCGGAAACCAAATCTGTATGAAAATCACACATCAGCTTTATAAAACGAGAATATTATGGCTTTACTGAACATCCTCCAATACCCTGACGAGCGTTTGCACACGGTCGCCAAACCTGTTGAGAAAATTGACGAGCGCATCCAGACATTGGTTGCCGATATGTTTGAAACCATGTACGAAGCACGCGGTATCGGCTTGGCGGCCACTCAGGTCGACGTACACGAGCGCATCGTCGTGATGGATTTGACCGAAGACCGCAGCGAGCCGCGCGTGTTCATCAACCCCGTCATTGTCGAAAAAGACGGCGAGACGACTTATGAAGAAGGCTGCCTGTCCGTGCCGGGCATTTACGATACCGTAACCCGTGCCGAGCGCGTCAAAGTCGAGGCTTTGAACGAAAAAGGCGAGAAATTCACGCTGGAAGCAGATGGACTGTTGGCAATCTGTGTGCAGCACGAATTGGACCACCTGATGGGCATCGTGTTTGTCGAACACCTGTCGCAGCTGAAACAAGGCCGCATCAAAACCAAACTGAAAAAACGTCAGAAACACACCATCTGACCTAAGCATCGTTTAAAGGCCGTCTGAAAAGACAAAACAGAAGGCAGACTTCGGTTTTCAATCTTTCAGACGGCCTTTTCAGCTGAAACAGTTTACCCAACGCGCCCATTCAAACCATTTCCACAAGGACACAACATGAAAGTCATCTTTGCCGGTACGCCCGATTTTGCCGCCGCCGCCTTGAAAGCCATCGCCGCCGCAGGTTTTGAAATTCCGCTGGTGTTGACCCAGCCCGACCGCCCCAAAGGCCGCGGCATGCAGTTGACCGCATCGCCGGTCAAACAGGCTGCCTTGGAATTGGGTTTGACCGTGGCGCAGCCGGAAAAGTTGCGCAATAACGCCGAAGCCTTGCAAATGCTCAAAGATACGGGCGCGGATGTGATGGTGGTGGCCGCGTATGGCTTGATTTTGCCGCAGGAAGTGTTGGATACGCCCAAACACGGCTGCCTCAATATCCACGCCTCGCTGCTGCCCCGTTGGCGCGGCGCGGCGCCGATTCAACGTGCGATTGAAGCCGGCGACGCAGAAACCGGCGTGTGCATCATGCAGATGGACATCGGCTTGGACACCGGCGCTGTGGTCAGCGAACACCGCTACGCCATCCAGCCTACAGATACCGCCAACGAAGTGCATGACGCGCTGATGGGTTTGGGTGCGGAAGCGATTGTGGCCAACTTGCAGCGTTTGCAGGCGGAAGGCCGTCTGAACGCGGTCAAACAGCCTGAAGAAGGCGTTACCTACGCCCAAAAATTAAGCAAAGAAGAGGCGCGTATCGATTGGAACGAAAGCGCGGACATTATCGAGCGCAAAATCCGCGCCTTTAACCCCGTTCCTGCCGCGTGGGTCGAGTATCAAGGCAAACCGATGAAAATCTGGCGTGCCGAAGTCGTGGCCAAACAGGGTAAGGCAGGCGAGGTGTTGTCTTGCACTTCAGACGGCCTGCTGGTGGCGTGCGGTGAAAACGCGCTGAACATCACCGAATTGCAGCCTTCCGGCAGCAAACGCATGAGCATACAGGCATTTGCGGCAGGCCGGACGATTGAAGTCGGAACGGTTTTGTAACAGGCTGGAAACCAACGTAGAGGAAAGAAAACAATGGCTGTTTTTGAAGTGGTCGAGGGCGATATTACCCGATTGGCAGTCGATGCGATTGTCAATGCTGCCAATTCATCGTTGTTGGGCGGTGGCGGCGTGGACGGTGCGATACACCGCGCCGCGGGCAAAGAGCTGCTGGAGGAGTGCCGCACTTTGGGCGGTTGCCGCACAGGCGAAGCCAAAATAACTAAAGGCTACCGTTTGCCTGCGCGTTTTGTCATTCATACGGTCGGGCCGGTATGGTTTGGCGGAAAACAAAATGAAGAGGCCAAATTGGCACAATCCTATGCCAATTCCTTGCTGCTTGCCCAGAAACACGATCTTCACAGCATCGCCTTTCCGTGCATCAGCACCGGTGTGTACCGCTTCCCGGCCGAAGCCGCCGCGCGTATCGCTTTGGAGAGTTTGAAGCAAACCCTGCCGCAATGTCCGGCAGTGGAAAAAATCATCTTTTGCTGTTTTTCCAAAACAGATGCCGAATATTATCGGACATTGCTGGCTGCCGAACAAGCCGTCTGAGATCCTCCGAACACTTGAAATCAAATTATGAATCAGAAAGCAAAAATATGAGTATGTCCCTCGCCCAAAAACTGGCCGCCGACAGCGTTGCCGCGGTTGCCGAAGGGCGCAATCTTCAGGATGTTTTGGCGGAAATCCGCGCGGCGTATCCGCAGCTGACGGCGCAGGAAAACGGCGCCTTGCAGGATATTGCCTACGGTTGCCAACGTTATTTGGGCAGTTTGAAATATATGCTTGGGCAAATGCTGAAGAAGCCGATTGACAATCCGCAGCTAGAAAGCCTGCTTTTGGCGGCGATGTACCAACTGCATTACACGCGCAACGCGCCTCATGCCGTGGTCAATGAGGCGGTGGAAAGCATTGCCAAAATCGGCCGCGGCCAGTTCCGCTCGTTTGCCAATGCGATTTTGCGCCGCTTTTTGCGTGAACGCGACAAGCTCGCGGCTTCCTGCAAAAAAGACGATGTGGCGAAACACAATTTGCCGTTGTGGTGGGTGGCTTACTTGAAAAACCATTATCCGAAACATTGGCACAACATCACCACCGCGCTGCAATCGCATCCGCCGATGACTTTGCGCGTCAACCGCCGACACGGCAATGCTGAAAGCTATTTGGAAAAACTGGCCGCGGAAGGTATTTTGGCCAGGGCATTGGACGAATACGCCGTGATGTTGGAAGAAGCCGTGCCGGTAAGCCGCCTGCCCGGTTTTTCAGATGGCCTGGTGTCTGTGCAGGATTTTGGTGCGCAACGTGCTGCCTATTTGTTGAACCCGAAAGACGGCGAACGCATCCTCGATGCCTGTGCGGCGCCGGGCGGTAAGACAGGCCATATCTTGGAACTGGCAGATTGTCATGTTACTGCTTTGGATATAGACGAAGGCCGTCTGAACAGGGTGAAGAGCAATCTTGACCGTTTAGGCTTTCAGACGGCCTCTTTGGCTTGTGCCGATGCGCAGGACTTGGCGGCATGGTATGATGGCAAGGCCTTTGACGCTGTTTTGGCCGATGTGCCGTGTACCGCTTCGGGTGTGGCGCGGCGCAATCCCGACGTCAAATGGCTGCGCCGACCGACCGATGCCGTCAAAACCGCACGCCAACAGGAAGCATTATTAGACGCGCTGTGGCAGACCCTGACGAAAAACGGCAGGATGTTGCTGGCTACCTGCTCGGTCTTTGTCGAAGAAAACGACGGTCAATTGCAAAAATTCCTTAACCGCCATGCCGATGCCGAGCTAATCGAATCGCATGTGCTTTTACCGAACAAACATCAAGATGGCTTTTATTACGCGCTTATTAAAAAGCAGTAAAACGCTGATTGTACCGCTCTTGCTTGCCGTGTCGCTGAACGCGGCGGGCGAGGGCATCAGTGCGACCCGTGCTGAGGCAAAGCTGACCCATGCCGGACAGCTTTCCGTCAGCAGCCGTTTCCGCACCGACCTGCCCGATCAGCTCAAAGAAGCACTCAAACAGGGCGTCCCCCTGCATTTCAATTTAAGTTGGCAGCTGTCGGCGCCGTCCGTGGCGTCTTATAAATTCAAGTTCGACCAGCTGCTCAACAACGACAGCACGATTCAATATAAATTATCCTTCCATCCGCTGACCAACCGCTATCGCGTTGCCGTCGGTACGTTTTCTACCGAGTACGACACGCTTGAAGCTGCCTTGCGCGCAGTGGGCGCGGTCGCGAATTGGAAGGTTTTGTCCAAGGGTGCGCTGAGTGATGTGGCCGCCAAAGACACGAAGGCTGAAATCCGCCTGCTGCTGACAACCGCCAAGCTGCCCAAACCGTTCCAAATCAATGCCCTGACGTCTAAAAACTGGCATTTGGATTCGGGTTGGAAATCCTTGTCGGTCGTACAGGAGTAAACCATGCGCCGCTTTCTCCTGATTGCCGCCGTATTTGCCGTAGTTTTGTTGTACGGCCTGACTGTTGCAACGGGCAGCAGCAACGTATTGTCCGATTATTTCTGGTGGATTGTCGCCTTGTGCGGCTTGCTGTTGCTGGTGTTGGCCGCGGTGTTGGTGCGCTATGTCGTGCTTTTGATGCGCGACAATAGCAAAAGCGTGTTCGGTTCGCAGATTGCGCGTCGGCTGTCGGGGATGTTTACCTTGGTTGCCGTATTGCCGGGCGTGTTTTTGTTCGGTATTTCCGCCCAGTTTATTAACGGCACGATTAATTCTTGGTTTGGCAACGATACCCATGAGGCATTGGAGCGCAGCTTAAACTTGAGCAAATCCGCGCTGAACTTGGCGGTGGACAACGCGGTCAGCAACGCCACGCCGGTGCAAATCGACTTAATCAGCGCCGCTTCGCTAGACGGCAACTTGGGGCAAACGCTGGCCCAATCCGCGCCTACTTCCGAATTTGCCCAGCTGGCGCTTTATAACGCGACCACCCATAAAGTCGAGAAAAGCATCAATCCCCTGAAACTGAATCAACCGACGCTCAACAAAGAAGGATGGGAGCAGCTGGAGCAGACCGGCTCGGTACGCAGTTTGGAAAACATCGGCGGCGTGCTGTATGCTCAAGGCTGGATGCTGATCGGTACGCATAAAAATCAGGATTATGCGTTGTTTTTCCGTCAGCCGATTCCGAAAGATGTTGCTCAAGACGCGACGCTGATTGAAGCGGCCCGTGCCAAATACGCCGAGCTGAGTTATACCAAAAAAGGCCTGCAAACCTTTTTCCTGTCCACGCTGTTGGTCGCGACATTGTTGGCCATCTTTTTGGCGTTGGTGATGGCTTTGTATTTTGCCCGCCGTTTTGTGGCGCCGGTGTTGTCGTTGGCAGAGGGCGCGCGGGCGGTGGCTCAGGGCGACTTCAGCCAGACCCGGCCGGTATTCCGCAATGACGAGTTCGGCCGTTTGACCCAATTGTTCAACCACATGACCGAGCAATTGGCGATTGCCAAAGAGGCGGACGAGCGCAACCGTTTGCGCGAAGAAGCCGCTCGCCATTATTTGGAATGCGTGTTGGAAAGTTTGACCACAGGCGTGATTACTTTGGATGCCGACGGCCGTCTGAAAACCTTTAATAAAGCCGCCGAACAGATTTTGGGCGTTTCGCTGGTGTCTTTGTGGGGCAGCAACTGGCATCAATGGCACGGCAAATCGCCGCAGCAAACCCTGTTGGCCGATGTGTTTGCCGCCATCAATGAAACCGCCGACAGCGACAAACCCGTCCAAGTCGAATATGCCGCGCCCGACGATGCCCGAATCTTGTTGGGCAAAGCCACCATCCTGCCGGAAGACAACGATAACGGCGTGGTGATGGTGATTGACGACATTACCGTCTTGATACGCGCGCAAAAAGAGGCCGCATGGGGCGAAGTGGCGAAACGTTTGGCGCACGAAATCCGCAATCCGCTCACGCCCATCCAGCTTTCCGCCGAGAGATTGGCATGGAAATTGCATGATAAACTTGACGAGCAAGACGCCCAAATCCTCAGCCGTTCAACCGATACCATCGTCAAACAGGTTGCCGCGCTGAAAGAAATGGTCGAAGCATTCCGCAATTATGCGCGTGCGCCGTCGCTGAATTTAGAAAAACAAGATTTAAACGGTTTGGTGTCGGAAGTATTGGTATTATATGAGGCCGGCGCGTGCAAATTTAATGCACGGCTTAGCGCTGACGCCCTGCCGATTGCCGCCGATACGACGGCCATGCGCCAAGTGTTGCATAACCTATTTAAGAATGCCGCAGAAGCGGCGGAGTCGGACGAAGCGCCGCAAGTAAACATCGAAACAGGACGCGAAGGCGGACAGGTTTTCCTGACCGTCTGCAACAACGGCAAAAGTTTCAGCAAAGAAATGCTGCACAATGCTTTTGAGCCGTACGTTACCGACAAACCGACAGGAACGGGGCTGGGTTTGCCCGTTGTGAAAAAAATTATCGAGGAGCATGGCGGCCGCATCAGCCTGAGCAATCAGAACAGCGGCGGCGCGTGCGTCAAAATAGCTTTACCGGAAATGGCAGAAACTTATGCGAAGCAGTGATATTTTGATTGTAGATGATGAAGTAGGCATCCGCGACCTGCTCTCCGAAATCCTTCAAGACGAAGGCTATACCGTTACTTTGGCCGAAAATGCCGAAGAAGCGCGCCAATTGCGTTACCAAACGCGTCCGGCCATGGTATTGCTGGACATTTGGATGCCCGATTGCGACGGCATCACTTTGTTGAAAGAGTGGGCGAAAAACGGCCAACTCAATATGCCCGTGGTCATGATGAGCGGCCATGCCAGCATCGACACCGCGGTTGAAGCCACCAAAATCGGCGCGCTCGATTTTCTGGAAAAACCGATTGCCCTGCAAAAACTCTTGTCCGCAGTAGAACGCGCCTTGAAACATGGCGAAGTTCAGACGGCCTCCGGCATGACTTTGGACAAACTGGGCAACAGCCCCGTCATTCAAGAAATGAACGGCAGCATTGAAGCGGCCGCTAAACACAACCGCCCGCTGTTGTTGGCCGGTGAGGCAGGCTCGCCGTTTGAGATTGTCGCCCGCTATCTGCACAAAAGCAGTACGCCTTGGGTGGCAACCGACCGTGTCGAACACATTGTCGATACGCCGTTGGAGCTGTTGCAAAAAGCATCGGGCGGTATTTTGTATGTCGGCGATATTGCCCGTTACAGCAAAAACATCCAAAACGGCATCGCTTTCTTGCTGGAGAAAGCCGACCGCTACAATGTCCGTGTGATTGCTTCATGCGGCTTTAAGCGCGGCGAGAGCGCCGATGACGTCGTTGCAGGCCGACTGGCGGAGCTGTTGAAAGAGCGTATCAATATCCCTTCTTTGCGCAGCCAGCCGGACGACATCGTCTTTTTAATCAACCGCATCATGACCGATTTGGCCGAAAGTCAAAAAATCCAGCCGGTAAAATTCAGCGACAGCGCGTTGGTGGTTTTGCGCCAATACGATTGGCCGGGCAATTACGACCAGCTTGCCGAAACGGTGAAAAACATCATGTTGGAATCGGACGGCAAAGAAGTGGACGATCAGGCCGTTGCCGCGGCTTTGGGTCAGAAGGAAAATGCAACGGCGACAGAAATCATCGGTGGCTTCAATTTCAATATGCCTTTGCGCGAATTGAGGGAAGAAGTCGAGCGCCGTTACTTTGAGTACCACATTGCCCAAGAAGGCCAAAATATGAGCCGTGTGGCGCAAAAGGTCGGTTTGGAGCGTACGCACCTTTACCGCAAACTCAAACAACTCGGTATCAGCGTATCGCGCCGCAGCGCCGACAAATCCGAAGAATAAGCGCAATATCGGTTCAAACACAAAAGAGGCCGTCTGAAAGCCATCAGGTTTTTCAGACGGCATCGTCATTTGACGGTTTGCTTGGATAAGCAATATTTGATAAAGAATAATGATATGGCCCGGCATTGTTGTTTTGCATTTTGGGCCGACAAAAGTTTTATACCAATAAAATTTTCAGACGGCCTTTATTTACTTCAGGCCGTCTGAAAACCATTACGAAAAGGGAACAGATTGATGACGGAAAACGAGCGTTTTGCTTGGTTGCAACTGGCATTTACGCCCTATATCGGCGCAGAAAGTTTTTTGGTGCTGTTGCAGCAATTCGGTAGTGCACAAGCTGCCTTGAGTGCGCCGGCAGAAAAAATTGCCGCCCTGGTACGCCATAAACAGGCGGCCGAATCGTGGCGCAATGCGGACAAACGGGCTTTGGCGCAGCAGTCTGCCGAAGCCGCTTTACAATGGGAAATGCAGGACGGTTGCCGTCTGTTGCTGCTGCAAGATGATGATTTCCCCGAAATGCTGACGCAAGGCATTACCGCGCCGCCGGTTTTGTTTTTACGCGGCAATGCAGAGTTGTTGCACACGCCTTCTGCCGCAATTGTCGGCAGCCGCCATGCCACGCCGCAGGCAATGCGGATTGCCAAAGATTTCGGCAGGGCGTTAAGCGAAAAAGGCATTCCCGTCGTATCGGGTATGGCTTCGGGTATCGATACTGCCGCCCATCAGGGCGCATTGCAGGCAGATGGTGGCACCATCGCCGTCTGGGGAACCGGTATAGACCGCATTTACCCGCCGTCCAATAAAAACCTTGCTTATGAAATCGCTGAAAAAGGATTGATTGTCAGCGAGTTCCCTTTGGACACGCGTCCGTTTGCAGGCAACTTTCCGCGCCGCAACCGTCTGATTGCCGCATTGTCGCAGCTGACATTGGTGGTCGAAGCGGCATTGGAATCCGGCTCGTTGATTACTGCCAAGCTGGCGGCGGAGATGGGGCGCGAAGTGATGGCGGTGCCCGGTTCGATAGACAATCCGCACAGCAAAGGCTGCCACAAGCTGATTAAAGACGGGGCAAAATTGGTGGAATGTTTGGACGATATTCTTCACGAATGTCCGCAGCTATTGCAAAATACGCCTGTTCCATCATATTCTATAAATAAGACGGTAAAACCCAAAAACGACCAAACCAAACGTCTGCAACCCAAAACAATAGCGGATGAACCGCCAAGGCCGTCTGAAAACCCTCCTGCCGCCCCATCGACAAGCGCTTTATTGGAGGCAATGGGTTACGACCCGATACACCCCGATATTTTGGCGCAACAAACCAATACGGCAGCGGCAGACGTATACGCACAGCTTTTGGAATATGAACTTGACGGTATCGTCGCCGCCTTGCCGGGCGGCCGTTATCAGCGTATCAAAGCATAAATTATCTATATTTGAGGAACCAGCATGACCGAAGTCATTGCCTATTTAATCGAACACTTCCAAGATTTCGACAATTGTCCGCCTCCGGAGGATTTGGGTCGCCTCTTGGAAGATGCAGGTTTTGACGCTACGGAAATCGGCAATACATTGATGATGATGGAAGTCTTGTTCAATACGTCCGAATTCTATGCCGAGCCGTTTAACAGCGATTCCCTGCGCGTATTCTGCCGGGAGGAAGCTGAAAACCTGCCGCAGGAAGTCATGGGCTTGATGCAGTATCTGGTTGCCGAACACGCAATTACTTATGAGCAACGCGAAATCGTCATTCACGCCCTGATGCACATTCCATCGGACGAAATCACCCTCGATACCGCCAAAGTATTGGTATTGCTGGTGTTGTGGATGCACAAGAGCGAGTTGCCCGTCCTGATTGGCGACGACTTGATGAGTGCGTTGACCGGACAAAACGTGATGCACTAAACCTTTTTTCAGACGGCCTGAACAAAATGATAAAAGGCCGTCTGAAACATAAACCCAATACATCCAAAAGAGAACAACAATGGCGAAAAACCTATTAATCGTCGAATCCCCGTCCAAAGCCAAAACCCTGAAGAAATATCTGGGCGGTGATTTTGAAATCTTAGCGTCTTACGGTCATGTCCGCGACTTGGTACCCAAAAGCGGAGCAGTCGATCCCGACAACGGCTTTGCCATGAAGTATCAGCTGATCAGTCGCAACAGCAAACACGTCGATGCCATCGTCGCAGGGGCCAAAGAAGCCGAAAACATCTACCTCGCAACCGACCCGGATAGGGAAGGCGAAGCCATTTCCTGGCATCTTTTGGAAATCCTCAAATCCAAACGCGGCCTGAAAAACATCAAGCCGCAGCGTGTCGTGTTCCACGAAATCACCAAAAACGCCGTACTCGATGCCGTCGCCCATCCGCGTGAAATCGAAATGGATTTGGTTGATGCGCAACAAGCCCGCCGCGCTTTGGACTATCTGGTCGGTTTCAACCTCTCGCCATTGTTATGGAAAAAAATCCGCCGCGGTTTGAGCGCGGGCCGCGTGCAAAGTCCCGCCCTGCGTTTGATTTGCGAACGCGAAAACGAAATCCGCGCGTTTGAAGCGCAGGAATATTGGACGGTGCATCTCGACAGCCACAAAGGCCGCAGCAAGTTCACCGCCAAACTCGCCCAATACAACGGCGCGAAACTCGAACAATTCGACCTGCCGAACGAAGCCGCGCAAGCCGACGTGTTGAAAGAACTCGAAGGTAAAGAGGCCGTCGTTACCGCCATCGAAAAGAAAAAGCGCAGCCGCAATCCCGCCGCGCCGTTCACCACATCCACCATGCAGCAGGATGCCGTGCGTAAACTTGGCTTCACCACCGACCGCACCATGCGTACCGCCCAACAGCTTTATGAAGGTATAGACGTAGGGCAGGGCGCCATCGGTCTGATTACCTATATGCGTACCGACAGCGTGAATTTGGCTGATGAAGCGTTAACCGAAATCCGCCATTACATCGAAAACAAAATCGGCAAAGAATATCTGCCAAGTGCCGCCAAACAATACAAAACCAAATCCAAAAACGCCCAAGAAGCCCACGAAGCGATCCGTCCGACTTCCGTGTACCGCACGCCTGAAAGCGTCAAACCCTTCCTGAGCGCAGACCAGTTCAAACTCTATCAAATGATTTGGCAGCGTACCGTCGCCTGTCAGATGACGCCCGCCAAATTCGACCAAACCACCGTCGATATTACCGTCGGCAAGGGCGTATTCCGCGTAACCGGACAAGTGCAAACCTTCGCAGGCTTCCTCAGCGTTTACGAAGAAAGCAGCGACGATGAAGAAGGCGAAGACAGCAAAAAACTGCCCGAAATGAGCGAGGGCGATAAACTGCCCGTGGACAAACTCTACGGCGAACAACACTTCACTACCCCTCCGCCGCGCTACAACGAAGCCACACTGGTTAAAGCCCTCGAAGAATACGGCATTGGCCGCCCATCGACCTACGCCAGCATTATTTCCACGCTCAAAGACCGCGAATACGTTACCCTTGAGCAAAAACGCTTCATGCCCACCGACACAGGCGACATCGTCAATAAATTCCTGACCGAACACTTCGCCCAATATGTCGATTACCACTTCACCGCCAAACTCGAAGACCAGCTTGACGAAATTGCCAACGGCAAACGCCAATGGATCCCTGTGATGGACAAATTCTGGAAGCCATTTATCAAGCAAGTGGAAGAAAAAGAGGGTATCGAACGCGCCAAATTTACCACGCAGGAACTCGATGAAACCTGTCCGAAATGCGGCGAACACAAGTTGCAAATCAAATTCGGCAAAATGGGTCGTTTTGTTGCGTGTGCCGGTTATCCCGAATGCAGCTACACGCGCAACGTTAACGAAACCGCCGAAGAAGCCGCCGAACGCATCGCCAAAGCCGAAGCCGAGCAAGCCGAACTTGACGGACGTGAATGCCCCAAATGCGGCGGTCGCCTAGTGTACAAATACAGCCGCACCGGCAGCAAATTCATCGGCTGCGCCAACTATCCGAAATGCAAACACGTCGAGCCGCTGGAAAAACCGAAAGATACCGGCGTCCAATGCCCGCAATGCAAAAAAGGCAACCTCGTCGAGCGCAAATCCCGCTACGGCAAACTGTTTTACAGTTGCAGTACCTATCCGGATTGTAACTACGCCACTTGGAACCCGCCCGTCGCCGAAGAGTGTCCGAACTGCCATTGGCCGGTTTTAACCATCAAAACCACCAAACGCTGGGGCGTGGAAAAAGTCTGCCCGCAAAAAGAATGCGGCTGGAAAGAACAGATTGAACCGCCTGCACCGAAAGAATGATGAAAGTAGGTTGGTTTAAAGAGAAAAGGTCGTCTGAAAAAATTTCAGACGACCTTTGCTTTTCTGTGATTGTTTTATTTAAATCCGCGTGTCGTTTTAAAGTCCGATAAAATACGGTTCATTTCTGGTTCAAATAAGGCTATGTAATCGTAAGATAGACCGCGGCTGGCACTAGGGTGGGGCAGGCAGACGACTTCGCAATTTTCAAACGATTGGAATCTGATTTTGAAACGTGTACCGCTAAAATCTTTTTGTACTACTCGTAGCGGTTGAGTTTGTTTTCCGACAAGCTGCTCAAAGCGCGGCAATACATTTGCGCGATTAAGATAATTTGTCAGATTACTTCCCATGAAGAGAATCAATTTAGGGCGTAGTTTCTCAATGTGGTAGAGAAAATTATCGACGTGTTCAGGCTGGAGAAATTTGTTTGGATTGTCGATTTTGTTGCCCTGAGTGGCTGCCCAGTTGGTTTGTACCAGGGATTTTTCAAATGCACCGCCCAATCCATTTTCGTCTAAGGGGTGTCCCCACATTTCAAACCAATTTTTTATCGTATTGTCGTAACGCCACTTTTTTGCCTGCTCACCGTAATAGAGGGATTTATTGGCAAATGTATGGTCGATTTTGTTTTCAGGGAGTTTGTATTCACCTGCTACATAAGCAGCCTCATCGGCTTTACTCCAACCCCATTCATACCCACAAATCATTAAGCCATGTTTGTCGTTGTAACCTTGAAATATACTGTTACTGAGATTCAGATCTGACATGATAGTAGTCTTACATTAATGTTTCAAAAATGACTACTCATTATAAATAAGCAAATGTAATTTATCTAGTTTTATGTTTAAGTTGAAAACATACTTCACACGGTGAAACGCAGTTCAATATTTCATGTCGTCAAATTCAAAACCACAAGGTCGTCTGAAAAATTTTTCAGACGACCTTGTGGTCTCTAAAAGCAGAGATCGAAATACGGTTTGATAGCAGTTTCACTATATAATTGAGGCCGTCTGAAAACCCGGCATCTTTTAAAAAATTATGGCAAATAACAAACATTCCAAACACACCAATCAAGTACGCATCATTGGCGGGCAATGTAGGGGACGAAAGTTAACTTTTCTGTCCGCAGATGGTTTGCGTCCGACACCTGACAGCGTGCGTGAAAAACTGTTTAACTGGTTGGGTCAGGATTTAACCGGCAAAACAGTATTGGATTTATTCAGCGGTAGTGGTGCTTTGGGAATGGAGGCTGCTTCTCGTCATGCGGCAAAAGTGGTAATGGTCGATAACCACCGCCAAACTGTACAAACACTTCAGAAAAATATCCGTGAATTAGGTTTGAAACAGGTGGAAATCGTGTGTTCAGACGGCATGGCTTATTTGACAAGGCCGTCTGAAAAATTTGATGTCGTGTTCCTTGATCCGCCGTTTGCATGGGAAGATTGGCAAAATTTGTTTATCCGATTGCAAAGCCACTTGAAAAATGAGGCGATGGTCTATATTGAAGCAGGGAAGCTGCCTGAAAAACCGGATTGGCTGGAAATTTATCGGGAAGGAAAGGCGGGAATGAGTAAGTTTGAATTATTGCTCTATTCGCAAGTTGCTGAATAGTATGGAATTTGAGAATCATTCCCAAGGTGTAAAACATTCTTTCAAACGAATTGTTCCGACGTCATTTGTGCTATAATCCGCGCCCAATCGGTTTTGATAATTTAAGAAAAAAGGAAATAGAAATGTCGCTCTTTATTACAGATGAGTGCATTAACTGCGATGTGTGCGAACCGGAATGCCCTAATGATGCCATTTCGCAAGGTGAAGAAATTTACGAAATCAATCCAAATTTGTGTACGCAATGTGTGGGCCATTACGATGAGCCGCAGTGCCAACAGGTATGTCCTGTCGACTGTATCTTGATCGATGAAGAGCATCCTGAAACGCACGAAGAACTGATGGCTAAGTACGAAAAAATCATTCAGTTTAAATAAATAGTGTTTAAAAGCAAAAGCTTGGATATTTTTAAAGAAATAAGTGAAAAAAAATCTTGACGGAAATCTGAGTTGCAAATAAACTAGCGTTCTCTTTTGGAGGGATTCCCGAGCGGTCAAAGGGGGCAGACTGTAAATCTGTTGCGTGAGCTTCGAAGGTTCGAATCCTTCTCCCTCCACCAAAAATTCTTACTTGGAGCAAATAGTGAGTATGCGGGTGTAGCTCAATGGTAGAGCAGAAGCCTTCCAAGCTTACGGTGAGGGTTCGATTCCCTTCACCCGCTCCAAACAATTTCGCCCATGTAGCTCAGGGGTAGAGCACTCCCTTGGTAAGGGAGAGGTCGGCAGTTCAAATCTGCCCATGGGCACCATCTCATTATTACCCTTTCTTTCAAAAGCTTAGATTATAGGATATTGCCATGGCTAAGGAAAAATTTGAACGTAGCAAACCGCACGTAAACGTTGGTACTATCGGTCACGTTGACCATGGTAAAACCACTCTGACTGCTGCATTGACTACTATTTTGGCTAAAAAATTCGGTGGCGCTGCAAAAGCTTACGACCAAATCGATAACGCTCCTGAAGAAAAAGCCCGCGGTATTACCATTAATACCTCACATGTAGAATACGAAACCGAAACCCGTCACTACGCACACGTAGACTGCCCGGGCCACGCCGACTACGTTAAAAACATGATTACCGGTGCTGCCCAAATGGACGGCGCTATCTTGGTATGTTCCGCAGCTGACGGTCCTATGCCGCAAACTCGCGAACACATCCTGTTGGCTCGTCAAGTAGGCGTACCTTACATCATCGTGTTCATGAACAAATGCGACATGGTTGACGATGCCGAGCTGTTGGAACTGGTTGAAATGGAAATCCGTGACCTGCTGTCAAGCTACGACTTCCCAGGCGACGATTGCCCAATCGTACAAGGTTCTGCATTGAAAGCTTTGGAAGGTGATGCTGCTTACGAAGAAAAAATCTTCGAACTGGCTGCTGCTTTGGACAGCTACATCCCAACACCTGAGCGTGCTGTGGACAAACCTTTCTTGTTGCCTATCGAAGACGTATTCTCTATCTCTGGCCGTGGTACAGTAGTAACCGGTCGTGTAGAGCGCGGTATCATCCACGTTGGTGACGAGATCGAAATCGTAGGTCTGAAAGAAACCCAAAAAACCACTTGTACCGGTGTTGAAATGTTCCGCAAACTGCTGGACGAAGGTCAAGCAGGTGACAACGTAGGCGTATTGCTGCGTGGTACTAAACGTGAAGACGTAGAGCGTGGTCAAGTATTGGCTAAACCGGGTACTATCACTCCTCACACCAAATTCAAAGCAGAAGTATACGTACTGAGCAAAGAAGAGGGTGGCCGTCACACTCCATTCTTCGCTAACTACCGTCCACAATTCTACTTCCGTACTACCGACGTAACTGGTGCAGTTACTTTGGAAGAAGGCGTAGAAATGGTAATGCCGGGTGAGAACGTAACCATTACTGTAGAACTGATTGCACCTATCGCTATGGAAGAAGGTCTGCGCTTTGCGATTCGCGAAGGTGGCCGTACCGTAGGTGCAGGTGTGGTTTCTTCTATCATCGCTTAAGTTTAGAGGCCAATAGCTCAATTGGTAGAGTATCGGTCTCCAAAACCGAGGGTTGGGGGTTCGAGACCCTCTTGGCCTGCCAAATAAAAAATTAACCGGCCTTGTGCCGGTTAATTTTTTTGTACTTAAGTTTTAAGATTATCTAGAATTAATTATATGGATTAATGTCGCCATCTAAAATGGATGGTAGGTGGGGCATTGATAAGTGAGTAAAGATGACAGAACATCCGTCTGGACACAAAGAAGGCCATCAGAAAAAGGAAGTAGTGGTAAGCAGTAAACCAGCTCCTGAAAAGAAAGAAGGTCTGTTTGCATATTTTAAGAGCTCTTGGACCGAGTTCAAGAAAGTGGTTTGGCCGAGTCGGGATGAGGCGGTCAAAATGACTGTATTTGTAATTATCTTTGTTGCGATTTTAGCAGCCTTCATTTATGTGGCAGATACAATTATTTCATGGTTGTTTTTTGATGTTTTATTAAATAGGAAAGGGTAAAGATGTCAAAGCGTTGGTATGTGGTGCAGGCCTATTCCGGTTTTGAAAAAAATGTCCAAAAAACATTGAAAGAGCGTATTGCTCGTGAAAACATGGAAGATTATTTCGGTCAGATTCTTGTGCCCGTCGAGGAAGTAGTAGATATCAAGAATGGTCGAAAAACCATCAGTGAGCGTAAATTCTATCCAGGCTATGTATTGGTCGAAATGGAAATGACTGATGACTCGTGGCATTTGGTTAAGAGCACTCCTCGAGTAAATGGTTTTGTAGGCGGTAGTGGAAATCGCCCGATCCCAATTTCTCAAAAAGATGCAGATGCTATTTTGCAACAAGCTAAAACAGGTGTTGAGAAGCCAAAACCAAAAGTTGAGTTTGAAGTTGGTCAGCAAGTTCGAGTAAACGAAGGCCCATTTGCTGATTTTAACGGTATTGTTGATGAAGTTAATTACGAACGTAATAGACTGCGTGTTTCAGTTCAGATTTTTGGTCGCGAAACACCAGTTGAATTAGAGTTCGGTCAGGTTGAAAAGATTTAAGTGGTTTAATTCGCTTGAAAAATTTTTTTTAAGCGGATATAATCGCGAATTCTGTTTGGGAAGCGGAATGGTTCCGCGTTATACCCGTTTTTAGGAGTCCTTTAAGTGGCAAAGAAAATTATCGGCTACATTAAACTGCAAATTCCTGCAGGTAAAGCCAATCCATCTCCCCCAGTTGGTCCAGCTTTGGGTCAACGTGGTTTGAACATCATGGAATTCTGTAAAGCATTTAATGCTGCAACCCAAGGTATGGAACCTGGTTTGCCAATTCCAGTCGTGATTACTGCATTTGCAGATAAATCATTCACATTTGTGATGAAAACTCCACCAGCTTCTATCTTGTTGAAAAAAGCTGCTGGTCTGCAAAAAGGTAGTTCTAATCCTCTGACTAACAAAGTGGGTAAATTGACCCGTGCTCAGTTGGAAGAAATTGCTAAAACTAAAGAGCCTGATTTGACTGCTGCTGACTTAGATGCGGCTGTTCGTACTATCGCAGGTTCTGCTCGCTCAATGGGCTTGGACGTGGAGGGTGTTGTATAATGGCTAAAGTATCTAAACGCTTGAAAGCTCTTCGCTCTTCTGTTGAAGCTAACAAACTGTACGCAATCGACGAAGCAATTGCTTTGGTTAAAAAAGCTGCTACCGCTAAATTTGACGAGTCTGTTGACGTATCTTTCAACTTGGGCGTTGATCCTCGTAAATCTGACCAAGTTATCCGTGGTTCAGTCGTTCTGCCTAAAGGTACCGGTAAAACAGCTCGCGTAGCTGTATTTACACAAGGTGCAAATGCAGATGCTGCTAAAGAAGCGGGTGCAGATATCGTCGGTTTTGAAGATCTGGCTGCTGAAATCAAAGCTGGTAACCTGAACTTTGACGTTGTTATTGCTTCTCCTGATGCAATGCGTATCGTTGGTCAATTGGGTACCATCTTGGGGCCTCGTGGTCTGATGCCAAACCCTAAAGTAGGTACTGTTACTCCTAACGTTGCTGAAGCAGTTAAAAATGCAAAAGCAGGTCAAGTACAATACCGTACAGATAAAGCCGGTATCGTTCATGCAACTATCGGTCGTGCTTCTTTCGCTGAAGCTGACTTGAAAGAAAACTTCAATGCGTTGCTGGATGCTATCGTTAAAGCCAAACCTGCTGCTGCTAAAGGTCAGTACCTGAAAAAAGTTGCTGTATCCAGCACTATGGGTTTGGGTGTTCGCGTTGATACTGCAAGCGTGAACAACTAAGAAATTTTCAGGTGATCCGGCTTTCTGGGTTGCCTGAATTTGGGCTACTTAAAATTAAGTAGATGTCCAAGACCGTAGGGATCGTAAGATTTAATCGTAACTGCCCTACGCAGACGGTAGTCCTGAAACACATTGCAAGATTGCTTGTAAGATGTCTTTTTAGGTTACCGCGCTGGTGGGATATCATTTCGGTATCCTGTTTATAAACAGTGGGAGGTAGACCTTGAGTCTCAATATTGAAACCAAGAAAGTGGCCGTAGAGGAAATTAGCGCAGCAATTGCTAACGCTCAAACTCTCGTAGTCGCTGAATATCGCGGTATCAGTGTTTCCAGCATGACTGAGCTTCGTGCGAATGCACGTAAAGAAGGCGTTTACTTGCGCGTTCTGAAAAATACTCTGGCTCGTCGCGCAGTAGAGGGTACTTCATTCGCAGGTTTGGCCGATCAAATGGTTGGTCCATTGGTTTACGCTGCTTCTGAAGATGCTGTTGCTGCTGCTAAAGTGCTGCACCAATTCGCGAAAAAAGATGACAAAATCATCGTTAAAGCCGGTTCTTACAATGGCGAAGTGATGAATCCTGCTCAGGTTGCTGAGTTGGCTTCTATTCCAAGCCGCGAAGAGCTGTTGTCCAAACTGTTGTTCGTTATGCAAGCTCCTGTATCAGGCTTTGCACGTGGTTTGGCTGCTTTGGCAGAGAAAAAAGCCGGCGAAGAAGCCGCTTAATCGATTTTGTTTCATTTAATCAATTATTTTTTAATACAATATTTGGAGTAAAATAGCATGGCTATTACTAAAGAAGACATTTTGGAAGCCGTTGGTTCTTTGACCGTAATGGAATTGAACGACCTGGTTAAAGCTTTTGAAGAGAAATTTGGCGTTTCTGCTGCTGCTGTTGCAGTTGCAGGTCCTGCAGGTGCTGGTGCAGCTGCTGCTGAAGAAAAAACTGAATTTGACGTAGTATTGGCTTCTGCTGGTGATCAAAAAGTTGGCGTGATTAAAGTTGTCCGCGCTATCACTGGCTTGGGTCTGAAAGAAGCTAAAGACATCGTTGACGGTGCACCTAAAACTCTGAAAGAAGGTGTTTCTAAAGCTGAAGCTGAAGACATCCAAAAACAACTGGAAGAAGCCGGCGCTAAAGTCGAAATCAAATAATTTAATGCTTCCTGTGAAGGCTGGCAGTTTTCTGCCAGCCTTATTTTGCTTCTTAAAATAAGCATCAGGCATTGTTTACATTTATTTGCATAGTCTTGATAAAACCATTGCAAATAAATGTAAATATCAGGTTGATGCATGCCGTTGTTTCAGACGGCCTATTATTTAAAATTGCTTTTCGGAGTGTATATGAGCTATTCGTTTACCGAGAAAAAACGTATCCGTAAGAGTTTTGCAAAGCGAGAGAATGTCTTGGATGTTCCTTTCCTGCTGGCAACCCAAATTGATTCTTATGCGAAATTTTTGCAGCTGGAAAACGCTTTTGACCAACGTACTGATGATGGTCTGCAAGCAGCATTCAATTCTATTTTCCCGATTGTGAGCCATAATGGTTATGCGCGATTGGAGTTTGTGCATTACACATTGGGCGAACCTTTGTTCGATATTCCTGAATGTCAATTGCGCGGTATTACTTATGCGGCTCCATTGCGTGCACGTATCCGTTTGGTGATTTTGGATAAAGAAGCATCTAAACCGACTGTAAAAGAAGTTCGTGAAAATGAAGTATATATGGGCGAAATCCCATTGATGACGCCAAGTGGCTCTTTTGTCATCAATGGTACAGAGCGTGTAATTGTTTCCCAGTTGCACCGTTCTCCAGGTGTGTTCTTTGAGCATGACCGTGGTAAAACTCATTCTTCCGGTAAGCTGTTGTTCTCTGCTCGTATTATTCCTTACCGTGGTTCATGGTTGGATTTCGAATTTGATCCAAAAGATTTGCTGTATTTCCGTATCGACCGTCGCCGTAAAATGCCGGTTACGATTTTGTTGAAAGCTTTGGGCTACAACAATGAACAAATCTTGGATATTTTCTATGACAAAGAAACTTTCTATTTGTCTTCAAACGGTGTTCAAACAGATCTGGTTGCAAGCCGTCTGAAAGGCGAAACTGCCAAAGTTGATATCTTGGATAAAGAAGGCAATGTATTGGTTGCCAAAGGTAAACGTATTACTGCGAAAAATATCCGTGATATTACCAATGCAGGCTTGACTCGACTGGATGTAGAACCAGAAAGCCTGTTGGGTAAAGCATTGGCTACTGATCTGATTGATCCGGAAACCGGCGAAGTATTGGCTTCTGCTAACGATGAAATCACAGAAGAGCTGTTGGCCAAACTTGATATTAACGGCGTAAAAGAAATTACTACCCTGTACATCAATGAATTGGATCAGGGCGGTTATATTTCCAGCACTCTGCGTACAGATGAAACAGCCGACCAACAAGCTGCGCGTGTAGCAATTTACCGCATGATGCGCCCTGGCGAACCACCTACCGAAGAAGCTGTCGAGCAGCTCTTCAACCGTTTATTCTTCAGTGAAGACAGCTATGACTTGTCTCGTGTAGGCCGTATGAAATTTAATACGCGCACATACGAGCAAAAATTGTCCGAAGCACAACAAAACTCTTGGTATGGCCGTCTATTGAATGAGACTTTGGCTGGCGCAGCTGAAAAAGGCGGTTACGTTCTGAGCGTAGAAGACATTGTAGTTTCCATTGCCACATTGGTTGAATTGCGTAATGGTCATGGCGAAGTAGATGATATTGACCACTTGGGCAACCGTCGCGTTCGTTCCGTAGGTGAGTTGACAGAAAACCAATTCCGCAGTGGTTTGGCTCGTGTGGAACGTGCCGTTAAAGAACGTTTGAATCAAGCAGAATCTGAGAACTTGATGCCGCATGACTTGATTAATGCGAAACCTGTTTCTGCTGCGATTAAAGAATTCTTCGGTTCTAGCCAATTGAGCCAGTTTATGGATCAGACCAACCCATTGTCTGAAGTAACCCATAAACGCCGTGTGTCTGCATTGGGCCCGGGTGGTTTGACCCGTGAACGTGCAGGCTTTGAGGTGCGAGACGTACATCCGACCCACTATGGCCGTGTATGTCCTATTGAAACACCTGAAGGTCCGAACATTGGTTTGATCAACTCATTGTCCGTTTATGCGCGCACCAATGATTATGGTTTCTTGGAAACTCCTTACCGCCGCGTTATCGACGGTAAAGTAACCGAGGAAATCGATTACTTGTCTGCCATCGAAGAAGGCCGCTATGTGATTGCACAGGCGAATGCTGATTTGGACAAAGACGGCAATTTGATTGGCGATTTAGTCACTTGTCGTGAAAAAGGCGAAACCATTATGGCAACGCCTGATCGTGTCCAATATATGGACGTGGCAACTGGTCAAGTGGTATCTGTAGCGGCATCTCTGATTCCATTCTTGGAGCATGATGACGCGAACCGTGCATTGATGGGTGCCAACATGCAACGTCAGGCCGTACCGTGCCTGCGCCCTGAGAAACCGATGGTTGGTACCGGTATTGAGCGTTCTGTTGCCGTTGACTCTGCTACTGCAATCGTTGCCCGCCGCGGCGGTGTGGTTGAGTATGTTGATGCCAACCGTGTTGTGATTCGTGTCCATGACGATGAGGCGACTGCCGGTGAAGTGGGTGTCGATATTTACAACTTGGTTAAATTTACCCGTTCCAACCAATCTACCAACATCAACCAACGTCCGGCTGTCAAAGCAGGCGATGTTTTGCAACGCGGCGATTTGATTGCCGATGGTGCTTCCACTGATTTGGGCGAATTGGCTCTGGGTCAAAACATGACCATCGCCTTTATGCCGTGGAACGGTTACAACTACGAAGACTCGATTCTGATTTCTGAAAAAGTGGCTGCAGACGACCGCTATACTTCGATTCACATTGAGGAATTGAACGTTGTTGCCCGTGATACCAAGCTGGGTGCGGAAGATATCACCCGCGATATTCCGAACTTGTCCGAACGTATGCAAAACCGTTTGGATGAATCCGGTATTGTTTACATCGGTGCAGAAGTGGAAGCTGGTGACGTCTTGGTAGGTAAAGTAACGCCTAAAGGCGAAACCCAACTGACTCCTGAAGAAAAACTGTTGCGCGCCATCTTCGGTGAAAAAGCGTCTGATGTAAAAGATACTTCATTGCGTATGCCTACCGGTATGAGCGGTACCGTTATCGACGTTCAAGTCTTTACCCGTGAAGGTATCCAACGCGACAAACGTGCCCAATCCATTATTGATTCCGAGCTGAAACGTTACCGTCAAGACTTGAGCGACCAGTTGCGTATTTTTGATAACGATGCATTTGACCGTATTGAGCGCATGATTGTCGGCCAAAAAGCCAACGGCGGGCCGATGAAGCTGGCTAAAGGCAGCGAGATTACTACTGAATATCTGGCAAGCCTGTCCAGCAAACATGATTGGTTCGATATCCGCCTGGCTGACGAAGATTTGGCTAAACAGTTGGAACTGATTAAATTGAGCCTGCAACAAAAACGCGAAGAAGCGGACGAGTTGTATGAGATTAAGAAGAAAAAACTGACTCAAGGCGACGAGCTGCAACCGGGCGTACAAAAAATGGTGAAAGTATTTATCGCCATCAAACGCCGTCTGCAAGCCGGTGACAAAATGGCGGGTCGCCACGGTAACAAAGGTGTGGTATCACGCATTCTGCCGGTGGAAGACATGCCTTACATGGCTGACGGACGTCCGGTAGACATCGTACTGAACCCGTTGGGCGTACCTTCCCGTATGAACATCGGTCAGATTTTGGAAGTTCACTTGGGTTGGGCGGCAAAAGGTATCGGCGAGCGTATCGACCGTATGCTGAAAGAGCAACGCAAAGCCAGCGAGTTGCGCGAGTTCTTGAACAAACTCTACAACAGCAGCGGTAAGAAAGAAGATTTAGACAGCCTGACAGATGAAGAAATCATCGAATTGGCTTCTAACTTGCGTAAAGGCGCATCTTTCGCATCCCCAGTGTTTGACGGTGCGAAAGAGTCTGAAATCCGCGAAATGTTGAACTTGGCTTATCCAAGTGACGATCCAGAAGTTGAAAAATTGGGCTTTAACGACAGCAAAACCCAAATCACGCTGTATGACGGACGCTCTGGCGAACCGTTTGACCGCAAGGTAACAGTCGGTGTGATGCACTATCTGAAACTGCACCACTTGGTTGATGAAAAAATGCATGCCCGTTCTACCGGTCCGTACAGTCTGGTTACCCAACAACCTCTGGGCGGTAAAGCCCAGTTCGGTGGCCAACGTTTCGGTGAGATGGAGGTTTGGGCGCTGGAAGCATACGGTGCAGCATACACGTTGCAAGAGATGCTGACAGTGAAGTCGGACGACGTGAACGGTCGTACCAAAATGTACGAAAACATCGTCAAAGGCGAACACAAAATCGATGCCGGTATGCCTGAATCCTTTAACGTATTGGTTAAAGAGATTCGCTCACTGGGCTTGGATATCGATTTGGAACGCTACTAAACAGAAGTTTTCAGACGGCCTTTTAAGGTCGTCTGAAAAAATGATTTCAAAATAAGAATGAAGCAATCGGCATTTAGGCCGTCTGAAATCAAAAGTACCGTTTCCAATATCGAAAATCCGCCACGCGGTAAAAATACTTCCTTCAAGGAGCAAAAATGAATTTGTTGAACTTATTTAATCCGTTGCAAACCGCCGGCATGGAAGAAGAGTTTGATGCCATCAAAATCGGTATTGCCTCTCCCGAAACCATCCGCTCATGGTCTTATGGCGAAGTTAAAAAACCTGAAACCATCAACTACCGTACGTTCAAACCAGAGCGCGACGGTTTATTCTGCGCCAAAATCTTTGGCCCAGTTAAAGACTATGAATGTTTGTGCGGTAAGTACAAACGCTTGAAATTTAAAGGCGTAACCTGTGAAAAATGTGGTGTAGAAGTTACCCTGTCCAAAGTGCGCCGCGAACGCATGGGCCATATCGAATTGGCTGCACCTGTTGCCCACATCTGGTTCTTAAAATCCCTGCCTTCCCGCCTGGGTATGGTATTGGACATGACGTTGCGTGATATCGAACGCGTATTGTACTTTGAAGCATTCGTGGTGACCGATCCCGGCATGACTCCGTTACAACGCCGTCAATTGCTGACTGAAGACGATTACTACAACAAGCTGGACGAATACGGCGACGACTTTGATGCCAAAATGGGTGCGGAAGGTATCCGCGAATTGCTGCGCACCCTGGATATTGCCGGCGAAATCGAAATCCTGCGTCAAGAGCTGGAATCTACCGGTTCTGACACCAAAATCAAAAAAATTGCCAAACGCTTGAAAGTGTTGGAAGCCTTCCATCGTTCCGGTATGAAACTGGAGTGGATGATTATGGATGTGCTGCCGGTATTGCCACCTGATTTGCGTCCGTTGGTTCCATTGGATGGCGGTCGTTTTGCCACTTCTGATTTGAACGATTTATACCGTCGCGTCATCAACCGTAACAACCGTCTGAAACGTCTGCTGGAACTGCATGCGCCTGACATCATCGTCCGCAATGAAAAACGTATGTTGCAAGAAGCGGTTGACTCGCTGTTGGATAACGGCCGTCGCGGTAAAGCCATGACTGGTGCCAACAAACGTCCGCTGAAATCGTTGGCCGACATGATTAAAGGTAAGGGCGGTCGTTTCCGTCAAAACCTGCTGGGTAAACGTGTGGACTACTCCGGTCGTTCCGTGATTACCGTAGGTCCATACCTGCGTCTGCACCAATGTGGTCTGCCGAAGAAAATGGCTTTGGAATTGTTCAAACCGTTCATTTTCCATAAATTGGAAAAACAAGGTTTGGCCTCTACCGTTAAAGCTGCGAAAAAATTGGTAGAGCAAGAAGTACCTGAAGTATGGGATATCTTGGAAGAAGTGATCCGCGAACATCCGATTATGCTGAACCGTGCGCCAACCCTGCACCGTTTGGGTATTCAAGCGTTCGAACCCATCCTGATCGAAGGTAAAGCGATTCAGTTGCATCCGTTAGTATGTGCCGCATTTAACGCCGACTTTGACGGTGACCAAATGGCCGTACACGTTCCATTGAGCTTGGAAGCACAAATGGAAGCGCGCACTTTGATGCTGGCTTCAAACAACGTATTGTCTCCAGCCAACGGCGAACCAATCATTGTACCTTCCCAAGACATCGTATTGGGTCTGTACTACATGACCCGCGACCGTATCAATGCCAAAGGCGAAGGCAGCCTGTTTGCCGATGTGAAAGAAGTACATCGTGCATACCATACCAAACAGGTTGAGTTGGGTACGAAAATTACCGTACGCCTGCGCGAATGGGTGAAAAACGAAGCAGGTGAGTTTGAACCTGTTGTTAACCGTTACGAAACAACAGTCGGCCGCGCATTGCTGAGCGAAATCCTGCCTAAAGGCCTGCCGTTTGAATACATCAACAAAGCGCTGAAGAAAAAAGAAATTTCTAAACTGATTAACGCATCGTTCCGTCTGTGCGGCCTGCGTGAAACAGTTATTTTCGCCGACCACTTGATGTATACCGGTTTCGGTTTTGCGGCTAAAGGCGGTATTTCCATTGCGGTTGACGATATGGAAATTCCGAAAGAAAAAGCAGCCTTGCTGGCTGAGGCTAATGCCGAAGTTAAAGAAATTGAAGACCAATACCGTCAAGGTTTGGTGACCAATGGCGAACGCTACAACAAAGTAGTCGATATTTGGGGTCGTGCCGGCGATAAAATCGCTAAAGCAATGATGGATAATCTGTCCAAGCAAAAAGTCATCGACCGTGACGGCAACGAAGTTGATCAAGAGTCCTTCAACTCTATTTACATGATGGCCGACTCTGGTGCCCGTGGTTCTGCGGCTCAGATTAAACAGTTGTCCGGTATGCGTGGTTTGATGGCCAAACCTGACGGCTCCATTATCGAAACGCCGATTACCTCTAACTTCCGCGAAGGTTTGACTGTATTGCAATACTTTATTGCGACCCACGGTGCGCGTAAGGGTTTGGCGGATACCGCGTTGAAAACGGCAAACTCCGGTTACCTGACCCGTCGTCTGGTAGACGTAACTCAAGACTTGGTTGTTGTTGAAGACGATTGCGGTACTTCAGACGGCTTTGTCATGAAAGCAGTAGTACAAGGCGGTGACGTAATTGAAGCGTTGCGCGATCGTATTTTAGGTCGTGTTACAGCATCAGATGTTGTTGATCCTTCAACAGGAGAAACATTGGTTGAGGCAGGTACACTGCTGACTGAGAAATTAGTCGATATCATTGACCAATCTGGTGTTGACGAGGTTAAAGTCCGTACGCCAATTACTTGTAAAACCCGTCATGGTTTGTGTGCACACTGTTATGGCCGCGACTTGGCGCGCGGTAAACTGGTTAACGCCGGTGAGGCTGTAGGTGTCATTGCTGCACAATCTATTGGCGAACCAGGTACTCAGCTGACCATGCGTACGTTCCACATCGGTGGTGCAGCATCTCGTGCGGCTGCTGCCAGCCAAGTGGAAGCCAAATCCAACGGTACAGCTCGTTTCAGCAGCCAAATGCGTTACGTTGCCAATAACAAAGGCGAATTGGTTGTCATTGGCCGCTCTTGTGAAGTCGTGATTCACGATGAAATCGGCCGTGAACGTGAACGCCACAAAGTACCTTACGGTGCAATCCTGTTGGTACAAGACGGCGAAGCCATTAAAGCCGGTCAAACTTTGGCAACTTGGGATCCGCATACCCGTCCGATGATTACCGAACATGCAGGTTTGGTGAAATTCGAAAACGTAGAAGAGGGTGTAACCGTTGCGAAACAGACCGATGATGTAACCGGTTTGTCCACTTTGGTGGTCATCGACGGCAAACGTCGCTCCTCCGGTGCTTCCAAACTGTTGCGTCCGACTGTCAAATTGTTGGATGAGAACGGTTTGGAAATCTGTATCCCAGGTACGACTACGCCGGTTTCTATGGCGTTCCCGGTCGGTGCAGTGATTACTGTCCGTGAAGGTCAGGAAGTCGGTAAGGGTGATGTGCTGGCGCGTATTCCTCAAGCGTCTTCTAAAACCCGCGATATTACCGGTGGTCTGCCACGCGTTGCTGAGTTGTTTGAAGCACGCGTGCCGAAAGATGCCGGCATGTTGGCTGAAATTACCGGTACCGTTTCCTTCGGTAAAGAAACCAAAGGTAAACAGCGTCTGATTATTACCGACGTAGACGGTGTGGCATACGAAACGCTGATTTCTAAAGAGAAACAGATTTTGGTACACGACGGTCAAGTGGTAAACCGCGGTGAAACCATCGTGGACGGTGCCGTAGATCCGCATGACATTCTGCGTCTGCAAGGTATCGAAGCATTGGCTCGCTACATTGTTCAAGAGGTACAAGAGGTTTACCGCCTGCAAGGTGTGAAGATTTCCGATAAACACATCGAAGTCATCATCCGTCAAATGCTGCGCCGTGTGAACATTGTGGATGCTGGTGATACAGAGTTTATTACCGGTGAACAAGTTGAGCGTAGCGATGTGATGCTTGCCAATGAGAAAGCCATCGCTGAAGGCAAAGAGCCGGCACGTTATGAAAATGTGTTGTTGGGTATTACCAAAGCTTCCTTGTCTACCGACAGCTTCATTTCTGCGGCATCGTTCCAAGAAACAACCCGCGTCTTGACCGAGGCCGCTATTATGGGCAAACAAGACGAGCTGCGCGGTTTGAAAGAGAACGTGATTGTCGGTCGATTGATTCCTGCCGGTACAGGTTTGACCTACCACCGTAGCCGTCACCAGCAATGGCATCAAGCCGATCAAGAAGCTTCTGAAATCGAAGCCTCAGACGAATAATCCGGAAGGACTTTCGTGAAAATAAAACCGCAAGCCAGTCTTGCGGTTTTATTTTATAAGAGGGCTTAGATAGGGTAGAGAGCGAGGCCGTCTGAATCTTTCAGACGGCCACTGTTTCCAAAATTTAAAGATAAATAGAAAAACACTAAACTTTATCAGTCATTTGCTTGACTAAACCCTTGCAATAAAAATATAATTCCAATCTTGTCGACATGGTGTCGGCAAGTATTTAACTCAACAGGACGAGAAAATATGCCAACTATTAACCAATTGGTACGCAAAGGCCGTCAAAAGCCCGTGTACGTAAACAAAGTGCCTGCACTGGAAGCTTGCCCGCAAAAACGCGGCGTATGTACCCGTGTATACACAACTACCCCTAAAAAACCTAACTCTGCATTGCGTAAAGTATGTAAAGTTCGCCTGACCAACGGTTTTGAAGTCATTTCATACATTGGTGGTGAAGGCCATAACCTGCAAGAGCACAGCGTCGTATTGATCCGCGGCGGTCGTGTAAAAGACTTGCCAGGTGTACGTTACCACACTGTACGCGGTTCTTTGGATACTGCAGGTGTTAAAGACCGTAAACAAGCCCGTTCTAAATACGGTGCTAAGCGTCCTAAATAAGTATCGGGACTCAAATAGGCACGTCGGCCGCCTAAGCTGAACAACGGCCGAGTAAGTGAATACTTGATTGGGTATTCATGGGAATAAACCCAACTGAATAGACTAAAGGAAATTAAAATGCCAAGACGTAGAGAAGTCCCTAAGCGCGACGTACTGCCAGATCCAAAATTCGGCAGCGTTGAGCTGACTAAATTCATGAACGTATTGATGATTGACGGTAAAAAATCTGTTGCAGAGCGTATCGTTTACGGTGCGCTGGAGCAAATTGAGAAAAAAACCGGCAAAGTAGCAATCGAAGTATTTAACGAAGCCATTGCAAACGCCAAACCTATCGTGGAAGTGAAAAGCCGCCGTGTAGGTGGTGCAAACTACCAAGTTCCTGTTGAAGTTCGTCCTTCACGCCGTCTGGCTCTTGCAATGCGCTGGGTTCGCGATGCGGCCCGTAAACGTGGTGAGAAATCCATGGACCTGCGTTTGGCAGGCGAATTGATTGATGCTGCTGAAGGTCGTGGCGGTGCGTTGAAAAAACGTGAAGAAGTACATCGCATGGCTGAAGCTAACAAAGCATTCTCTCACTTCCGTTTCTAATATCGAAAGGCTAACAAAATGGCTCGTAAGACCCCTATCAGCCTGTATCGCAATATCGGTATTTCTGCCCATATTGACGCGGGTAAAACAACCACAACAGAACGTATTTTGTTCTATACAGGTTTGACTCATAAATTGGGCGAAGTGCATGACGGCGCGGCTACTACCGACTACATGGAACAAGAGCAAGAGCGTGGTATTACCATTACTTCTGCTGCTGTGACTTCTTATTGGTCCGGTATGGCGAAACAGTTCCCTGAGCACCGTTTTAACATCATCGACACCCCGGGACACGTTGACTTCACCGTAGAGGTAGAGCGTTCTATGCGTGTATTGGACGGCGCAGTAATGGTTTACTGTGCAGTAGGCGGTGTTCAACCTCAATCTGAAACCGTATGGCGTCAAGCTAACAAATACCAAGTACCTCGCTTGGCATTTGTAAACAAAATGGACCGTCAAGGTGCCAACTTCTTCCGCGTTGTTGAGCAAATGAAAACTCGTTTGCGCGCAAACCCTGTACCTATCGTGATTCCGGTTGGTGCGGAAGACAGCTTCAGCGGTGTTGTTGACCTGTTGAAAATGAAATCCATCATTTGGAATGAAGCCGATAAAGGTACAACCTTTACCTATGGCGAAATTCCTGCTGAATTGGTTGAGACTGCCGAAGAATGGCGTCAAAACATGATTGAAGCCGCAGCAGAGGCCAGCGAAGAATTGATGGACAAATACTTGGGCGGTGATGAGCTGACTGAAGAAGAAATCGTAGGCGCATTGCGTCAACGTACTTTGGCCGGCGAAATTCAACCAATGTTGTGCGGTTCAGCATTTAAAAACAAAGGTGTTCAACGTATGTTGGACGCAGTTGTAGAATTGCTGCCTGCTCCTACCGACATTCCTCCAGTTCAAGGTGTTAACCCTAACACTGAAGAAGCTGACAGCCGTCAAGCCAGTGATGAAGAGAAATTCTCTGCATTGGCGTTCAAAATGTTGAACGACAAATATGTTGGTCAGCTGACTTTCATCCGAGTTTACTCTGGTGTGGTGAAATCCGGTGATACCGTATTGAACTCTGTAAAAGGCACTCGCGAACGTATCGGTCGCTTGGTGCAAATGACTGCTGCAGACCGTACTGAAATTGAAGAAGTACGCGCTGGCGACATCGCAGCCGCTATCGGTCTGAAAGACGTTACTACTGGTGAAACCTTGTGTGCAGAAAGTGCACCAATCATCTTGGAACGCATGGAATTCCCTGAGCCGGTAATTCACATTGCCGTTGAGCCGAAAACCAAAGCCGACCAGGAGAAAATGGGTATTGCCCTGAACCGTCTGGCGAAAGAAGACCCTTCTTTCCGCGTTCGTACAGACGAAGAATCCGGTCAAACCATTATTTCCGGTATGGGTGAGCTGCACTTGGAAATTATTGTTGACCGTATGAAACGCGAATTCGGCGTGGAAGCAAATATCGGTGCACCTCAAGTAGCTTACCGTGAAACCATCCGCAAAGAAGTTGAAGCTGAATACAAACACGCCAAACAATCTGGTGGTAAAGGTCAATACGGTCACGTTGTGATCAAAATGGAACCTATGGAACCAGGTGGTGCAGGCTACGAATTTATCGACGAAATTAAAGGTGGTGTGATTCCTCGCGAATTTATTCCGTCTGTCGATAAAGGTATTCGCGATACTTTGCCTAACGGTATCGTTGCCGGTTACCCAGTAGTTGATGTACGTGTGCGTCTGATCTTCGGTTCTTCACACGACGTTGACTCCTCTCAACTGGCCTTCGAATTAGCTGCGTCTCAAGCTTTCAAAGAAGGTATGCGTAAAGCCAATCCAGCTCTGCTGGAACCAATCATGGCAGTTGAGGTGGAAACACCTGAAGAATACATGGGTGACGTAATGGGTGACTTGAATCGTCGCCGTGGTGTTGTATTGGGTATGGATGATGATGGTATCGGCGGTAAGAAAGTTCGTGCCGAAGTACCTCTGGCAGAAATGTTCGGTTACTCAACCGACCTGCGTTCTGCAACCCAAGGCCGTGCTACTTACTCCATGGAGTTCAAAAAATACGCTGAAGCTCCTGCTCACGTAGCTGCTGCTGTAACTGAAGCCCGTAAAGGCTAATCAGAAAAGGCCGTCTGAAACTGAAAATAAATTTTCAGACGGCCATTGTTCTTTAATCGATCTTTATATGTAAAGGAATTAGCTCATGGCTAAGGAAAAATTTGAACGTAGCAAACCGCACGTAAACGTTGGTACTATCGGTCACGTTGACCATGGTAAAACCACTCTGACTGCTGCATTGACTACTATTTTGGCTAAAAAATTCGGTGGCGCTGCAAAAGCTTACGACCAAATCGATAACGCTCCTGAAGAAAAAGCCCGCGGTATTACCATTAATACCTCACACGTAGAATACGAAACCGAAACCCGTCACTACGCACACGTAGACTGCCCGGGCCACGCCGACTACGTTAAAAACATGATTACCGGTGCTGCCCAAATGGACGGCGCTATCTTGGTATGTTCCGCAGCTGACGGTCCTATGCCGCAAACTCGCGAACACATCCTGTTGGCTCGTCAAGTAGGCGTACCTTACATCATCGTGTTCATGAACAAATGCGACATGGTTGACGATGCCGAGCTGTTGGAACTGGTTGAAATGGAAATCCGTGACCTGCTGTCAAGCTACGACTTCCCAGGCGACGATTGCCCAATCGTACAAGGTTCTGCATTGAAAGCTTTGGAAGGTGATGCTGCTTACGAAGAAAAAATCTTCGAACTGGCTGCTGCTTTGGACAGCTACATCCCAACACCTGAGCGTGCTGTGGACAAACCTTTCTTGTTGCCTATCGAAGACGTATTCTCTATCTCTGGCCGTGGTACAGTAGTAACCGGTCGTGTAGAGCGCGGTATCATCCACGTTGGTGACGAGATCGAAATCGTAGGTCTGAAAGAAACCCAAAAAACCACTTGTACCGGTGTTGAAATGTTCCGCAAACTGCTGGACGAAGGTCAAGCAGGTGACAACGTAGGCGTATTGCTGCGTGGTACTAAACGTGAAGACGTAGAGCGTGGTCAAGTATTGGCTAAACCGGGTACTATCACTCCTCACACCAAATTCAAAGCAGAAGTATACGTACTGAGCAAAGAAGAGGGTGGCCGTCACACTCCATTCTTCGCTAACTACCGTCCACAATTCTACTTCCGTACTACCGACGTAACTGGTGCAGTTACTTTGGAAGAAGGCGTAGAAATGGTAATGCCGGGTGAGAACGTAACCATTACTGTAGAACTGATTGCACCTATCGCTATGGAAGAAGGTCTGCGCTTTGCGATTCGCGAAGGTGGCCGTACCGTAGGTGCAGGTGTGGTTTCTTCTATCATCGCTTAATTGAGGGATATTGATAAATGGCAAACCAAAAAATCCGTATCCGCCTAAAAGCTTATGACTACAGTCTGATTGACCGTTCTGCGCAAGAAATCGTTGAAACTGCTAAACGCACTGGTGCCGTTGTTAAAGGTCCGATCCCTTTGCCAACTAAAATTGAACGTTTCAACATTTTGCGTTCTCCTCACGTGAACAAAACTTCTCGTGAACAATTGGAAATCCGCACCCACTTGCGTCTGATGGACATTGTGGACTGGACTGATAAAACTACTGATGCACTGATGAAACTGGATCTTCCAGCAGGTGTAGATGTAGAAATTAAAGTTCAATAAGAACTGGAAAACCGAACAGCTTAGCTGTTCGGTTTTTTATAAAATTCTTAGGCCGTCTGAAAATTTCTGATATTTTGTAGTATTCGTCAGAAAAAAAGAGGGGCTTAAGAAGTTAAATTGAAATTTTTGTTGATATTTCTTTGAGTTGTCAATTATAATGGCGGACTTGGTACATCCGTATCAAGTTTAACTTTGTCTGAAAGGCAGGCCAATCGTAGCCCGCCCCTTTACTTAAAAAGGAAAATAATCATGACTTTAGGTCTGGTTGGACGCAAAGTTGGTATGACTCGCGTGTTCGACGAACAGGGTGTTTCTGTTCCGGTAACTGTTTTGGATATGTCTGCCAACCGCGTTACACAAGTAAAATCCAAAGATACTGACGGCTACACTGCTGTACAAGTTACCTTTGGTCAGAAAAAAGCTAATCGTGTCAACAAAGCTGAAGCTGGTCACTTTGCGAAAGCAGGTGTTGAAGCCGGTCGTGGTTTGGTTGAATTTGCTTTGACTGAAGAGAAGCTGGCTGAATTGAAAGCCGGTGATGAAATTACTGTTTCCATGTTTGAAGTTGGTCAATTAGTGGATGTAACCGGCACCTCTAAAGGTAAAGGTTTCTCTGGTACGATCAAACGTCACAACTTCGGTGCTCAACGCACTTCCCACGGTAACTCCCGTTCACACCGTGTTCCTGGTTCTATCGGTATGGCACAAGACCCTGGTCGAGTGTTCCCCGGTAAACGTATGGCAGGTCAATACGGTAACACTAAAGCAACTGTTCAAAAATTGGAAGTTGTACGTGTTGATGCTGAACGCCAACTCTTGTTGGTTAAAGGTGCTGTTCCGGGTTCGGTTAACAGCGACGTCGTGGTTCGTCCTAGCGTGAAAGTAGGTGCGTAATGGAATTGAAAGTAATTGACGCTAAAGGACAAGTATCTGGCAGCTTGGCTGTTTCTGATGCTTTGTTTGCTCGCGAATACAATGAAGCTCTGGTTCACCAACTGGTTACTGCTTACTTGGCAAATGCCCGTTCTGGCAACCGTGCTCAAAAAACTCGTGCCGAAGTAAATCACTCTACTAAAAAACCATGGCGCCAAAAAGGTACCGGCCGTGCTCGTTCCGGTATGACTTCTTCTCCGCTGTGGCGTAAAGGTGGTCGTGCATTCCCAAACAAACCTGACGAAAACTTTACTCAAAAAGTGAACCGTAAAATGTACCGTGCCGGTATGGCGACTATTTTGTCCCAATTGGCTCGTGACGAACGTTTGTTTGCAATCGAAGCATTGACTGCTGAAACTCCTAAAACTAAAGTTTTTGCCGAACAAGTGAAAAACTTGGGTTTGGAGCAAGTTCTGTTTGTAACTAAACAGCTCGACGAGAATGTTTACTTGGCTTCACGCAACTTGCCTAACGTATTGGTTTTGGAAGCCCAACAAGTTGATCCTTACAGCTTGCTGCGTTACAAAAAAGTCGTTATCACTAAAGATGCAGTTGCACAATTAGAGGAGCAATGGGTATGAATCAACAACGTTTGACTCAAGTAATCTTGGCACCTATCGTTTCTGAAAAAAGCAACGTATTGGCTGAAAAACGTAACCAAATGACGTTTAAAGTTTTGGCAAATGCAACCAAATCTGAAATTAAAGCAGCAGTTGAGTTGCTGTTCGGTGTTCAAGTTGCAGACGTTACTACTGTTACCATTAGAGGTAAAATTAAACGTTTTGGTCGCACTTTAGGTCGTCGCAGCGATGTTAAAAAGGCTTACGTAAGCCTGGCTGCCGGTCAAGAGTTGGATTTGGAAGCCGCTGCTGCAGCTGCAGATAAGGAATAAACAAAATGGCAATCGTTAAAATGAAGCCGACCTCTGCAGGCCGTCGCGGCATGGTTCGCGTGGTAACAGAAGGTTTGCACAAAGGTGCACCTTATGCACCTCTGTTGGAAAAGAAAAATTCTACTGCCGGTCGTAACAACAATGGTCATATCACTACCCGCCATAAAGGTGGTGGTCATAAACACCATTACCGTGTTGTAGATTTTAAACGTAACAAAGACGGTATCCCTGCAAAAGTAGAGCGTATCGAGTATGACCCTAACCGTACTGCATTTATCGCATTGTTGTGCTATGCAGATGGTGAGCGTCGCTACATCATTGCTCCTCGTGGTATTCAAGCCGGCGCAGTATTGGTTTCCGGTGCTGAAGCTGCTATCAAAGTAGGTAACACTCTGCCGATTCGCAATATTCCAGTTGGTACAACTATTCACTGTATCGAAATGAAACCAGGTAAAGGTGCACAAATTGCCCGTTCAGCTGGTGCTTCTGCGGTATTGCTTGCAAAAGAAGGTGCTTATGCTCAAGTTCGTTTGCGTTCTGGTGAAGTGCGCAAAATTAGTGTAAATTGCCGTGCAACTATCGGTGAGGTTGGTAACGAAGAACAAAGCCTGAAAAAAATTGGCAAAGCTGGTGCTAACCGCTGGCGTGGTATTCGTCCGACCGTTCGTGGTGTTGTCATGAACCCTGTCGATCACCCACATGGTGGTGGTGAAGGCCGTACTGGTGAAGCTCGCGAACCGGTTAGCCCATGGGGTACTCCTGCTAAGGGCTACCGCACTCGTAATAACAAACGCACGGATAACATGATTGTTCGTCGTCGTTACTCAAATAAAGGTTAATTAGTATGGCTCGTTCATTAAAAAAAGGCCCATATGTAGACCTGCATTTGCTGAAAAAAGTAGATGCTGCTCGTGCAAGCAACGACAAACGCCCAATTAAAACTTGGTCACGTCGTTCTACCATTTTGCCTGATTTCATTGGTCTGACTATCGCTGTACACAACGGTCGCACTCACGTGCCTGTGTTTATCAGTGACAACATGGTTGGTCATAAATTAGGTGAGTTCTCATTGACCCGTACCTTTAAAGGCCACTTGGCCGATAAAAAGGCTAAAAAGAAATAAGGTGAATCATGAGAGTAAGTGCACAACATAAAAATGCCCGTATTTCAGCTCAAAAGGCTCGCTTGGTAGCTGATTTGATTCGTGGTAAAGACGTTGCCCAAGCTTTGAATATCTTGGCATTCAGCCCTAAAAAAGGTGCTGAGCTGATTAAAAAAGTATTGGAATCAGCAATCGCCAATGCCGAGCACAACAATGGTGCTGACATTGACGAACTGAAAGTGGTAACTATCTTTGTTGACAAAGGCCCAAGCTTGAAACGTTTCCAAGCTCGTGCCAAAGGTCGCGGTAACCGCATCGAGAAACAAACTTGTCATATTAATGTGACAGTGGGCAACTAAGGAAAAGCTATGGGACAAAAGATTAACCCTACAGGCTTTCGCCTGGCGGTAACTAAAGACTGGGCTTCAAAATGGTTTGCTAAAAGCACAGACTTTTCAACCGTTTTGAAACAAGATATTGATGTTCGTAATTACTTGCGCAAAAAATTGGCAAATGCTTCAGTTGGTCGCGTAGTAATCGAACGTCCTGCTAAATCTGCACGTATTACCATTCACTCTGCTCGTCCAGGTGTGGTTATTGGTAAAAAAGGCGAGGATATCGAAATCTTGAAACGTGACTTGCAAGCCCTGATGGGTGTGCCTGTTCATGTAAATATTGAAGAGATCCGTCGTCCTGAATTGGATGCACAAATCATTGCTGATGGTATTGCCCAGCAACTTGAAAAACGTGTTCAATTCCGACGCGCCATGAAACGTGCAATGCAAAATGCAATGCGTTCTGGTGCTAAAGGCATCAAGATCATGACTTCAGGCCGTCTGAATGGTGCAGATATTGCTCGTAGCGAATGGTACCGTGAAGGTCGTGTGCCTTTGCATACTTTGCGTGCGAATGTAGATTATGCAACTAGCGAAGCGCACACTACTTACGGTGTACTGGGTCTGAAAGTTTGGGTTTATACAGAAGGTAATATTAAATCTGCTAAACCTGAGCATGAGAAGAAACAAAGAAAGGCAGGTGGACGTAATGCTGCAGCCAACTAGACTGAAATATCGCAAGCAACAAAAAGGTCGTAACACCGGTATTGCTACTCGCGGTAACAAAGTAAGTTTCGGTGAGTTCGGTTTGAAAGCCGTAGGTCGTGGTCGTTTGACTGCCCGCCAAATCGAAGCTGCTCGTCGTACCATGACTCGTCATATCAAACGTGGCGGTCGTATTTGGATTCGTGTATTCCCTGATAAACCAATTACTGAGAAACCTATCCAAGTTCGTATGGGTGGCGGTAAAGGTAATGTGGAATATTACATTGCTGAAATTAAACCAGGCAAAGTATTGTACGAAATGGACGGTGTTCCTGAGTCTTTGGCTCGTGAAGCATTTGAATTGGCCGCTGCCAAATTGCCTATTCCTACAACCTTTGTGGTAAGACAGGTGGGTCAATAATGAAAGCAAATGAATTGAAAGACAAATCTATTGAGCAATTAAACTCTGATTTGTTGGACTTGTTGAAAGCTCAGTTTGGCTTGCGCATGCAAAATGCAACCGGTCAGTTGGGTAAATCTAGCGAGTTGAAACGTGTACGTCGCGATATTGCTCGTATTAAAACCATTTTAACTGAAAAAGGTGCTAAGTAATGAGCGAAGCTAAAAATGTTCGTACTTTGCAAGGCAAAGTGGTAAGCGACAAAATGGACAAAACTGTTACAGTATTGGTTGAGCGTAAAGTTAAACACCCTCTGTACGGTAAAATCATTCGTTTATCAACTAAAATCCATGCACATGATGAAAGCAATCAATATGGCATCGGTGACGTAGTGGTAATCGAGGAATCTCGTCCTTTGTCAAAAACCAAGTCTTGGGTTGTCAAAGAATTGGTTGAGAAAGCACGTACTGTTTGATTTAAAATACAGTAATGCAGCTTAATAAGAAACGAAGTCTTGCAGCAAAATTAATTTGCGTGTAAACTTCGTTTCTTATCTTCCAGCTTCTTATGGAAGTTTCTCTCCCTTCGGGATCCAAGACTGGTTTACTAGAACCGTGATGGTTTCATTTAATAAGCAGCTTAAAGTAAGGTGCGAGTTATATGAAAGTGGTAAATTAAGTTGGTTAATTTAAAGGTACTAATATGATTCAAATGCAGACCATCTTAGATGTGGCTGATAACTCTGGTGCGCGTCGCGTGATGTGTATCAAGGTATTAGGCGGATCTAAGCGTCGCTACGCTTCTGTTGGCGATATTATTAAAGTTGCAGTTAAAGATGCAGCCCCACGTGGTCGTGTCAAAAAAGGTGATGTATACAATGCAGTAGTTGTTCGTACTGCTAAGGGTGTGCGTCGTCCTGATGGTGCGCTAATTAAATTTGATAACAACGCCGCTGTGTTATTAAATAATAAACTTGAACCTCTGGGTACTCGTATTTTTGGCCCGGTAACCCGTGAATTGCGTACTGAGCGATTTATGAAAATCGTTTCATTGGCGCCTGAAGTATTATAAGGAATAGCGCGATGAATAAAATCATTAAAGGCGATCAGGTTGTAGTGATTACCGGAAAAGATAAAGGTAAGCAAGGTCAAGTAGTTCGAGTGTTGGGTAATAAAGTTGTTGTTGAGGGTGTGAATGTTGTAAAACGCCATCAAAAACCTAATCCAATGCGTGGTATTGAGGGTGGCATTGTTACTAAAGCAATGCCTTTGGATATTTCTAATATTGCAATCCTGAATCCGGAAACTAATAAAGCAGACCGTGTTGGTATTAAGCTGATTGAAAATGAAGGCAAAGTTAAACGCGTTCGTTTCTTCAAATCAAATGGCTCTATCATTGGAGCATAAGGAGATAACATGGCTCGTTTGAGAGAGTTTTATAAAGATACAGTTGTTCCTGAATTGATTAAACAATTTGGCTATAAATCAGTAATGGAAGTTCCACGTATTGAGAAAATCACCTTGAATATGGGTGTGGGTGAAGCTGTTGCTGATAAAAAAGTTATGGAGCACGCTGTTTCTGATTTAGAGAAAATTGCTGGTCAAAAACCAGTTGTTACTGTTGCTCGTAAATCTATCGCAGGTTTCAAAATCCGTGATAATTATCCAGTTGGTTGCAAAGTAACATTGCGTCGTGATCAAATGTTTGAATTCTTAGATCGTTTGATTACTATTGCATTGCCTCGCGTACGTGACTTCCGCGGTGTAAGCGGTAAATCATTTGATGGTCGTGGCAATTACAATATGGGCGTTCGTGAGCAAATTATTTTCCCGGAAATTGAATACGATAAGATTGATGCTTTGCGTGGTTTGAATATTACTATTACAACTACTGCAAAAACTGATGAAGAAGCGAAAGCTTTGTTGTCACTGTTCAAGTTTCCGTTTAAAGGATAATCATGGCTAAGAAAGCACTTATTAATCGTGAGCTGAAACGTCAAGCATTGGCGAAGAAGTTTGCAGCTAAACGTGAGGCAATTTTCGCTGTTATTAATGATGCTAATGCGACTGAAGAAGAACGCTTTGAAGCACGTTTGAAATTTCAATCCATTCCTCGTAATGCAGCACCTGTACGTCAACGTCGTCGTTGTGCTTTAACAGGTCGTCCTCGTGGCACTTTCCGTAAATTTGGTTTGGGTCGTATTAAAATCCGTGAAATCGCTATGCGTGGCGAGATTCCTGGTGTTGTTAAAGCTAGCTGGTAATAGGAGTATAAATAATGAGTATGCATGATCCTATTTCCGATATGTTGACTCGTATTCGCAATGCGCAACGTGCTAATAAAGCAACTGTTGCCATGCCTTCTTCAAAATTGAAATGTGCAATTGCAAAAGTTCTGAAAGATGAAGGCTATATCGAGGATTTTACGGTTTCTGCTGATGCAAAACCGGTATTGGAAATTCAATTGAAATACTATGCAGGTCGCCCTGTGATTGAGCAAATTAAACGCGTTTCACGTCCTGGTTTGCGTATTTACAAAGCATCAAGCGAGATCCCTAGCGTAATGAATGGCTTGGGTGTTGCTATTGTTAGTACTTCTAAAGGTGTGATGACTGATCGCAAAGCCCGTTCTGAGGGTGTTGGTGGTGAGTTGTTGTGCATCGTAGCCTAGTGGAGAAATGTAAATGTCACGCGTCGCAAAAAACCCAGTGACTGTTCCTGCTGGTGTAGAAGTAAAATTCGGAACAGATGCATTGGTAATCAAAGGTAAACATGGCGAATTGTCCTTTCCTTTGCATTCCGATGTTGCTATTGAACTAAACGATGGTAAATTGACTTTTGCTGCAAAAAATGACAGTAAACAGGCTAATGCTATGTCTGGTACTGCTCGTGCATTGGTTAATAACATGGTTAAGGGTGTTTCTGAAGGTTTTGAGAAAAAACTTCAATTGATTGGTGTGGGTTATCGTGCCCAAGCGCAAGGCAAAGTTTTGAACTTATCTTTGGGTTTCTCTCATCCAATCGTATATGAAATGCCTGAAGGTGTTTCTGTTCAAACTCCTAGCCAAACAGAAATCGTTTTGACTGGTGCAGATAAACAAGTGGTTGGCCAAGTCGCTGCTGAAATTCGTGCATTCCGTTCTCCTGAACCTTATAAAGGCAAAGGTGTTCGTTATGTAGGTGAAGTAGTAGTGATGAAAGAAGCCAAGAAAAAATAATTGAGGTTCACTAATGGATAAACATACAACCCGACTCCGTCGTGCACGCAAAACCCGTGCGCGTATTGCGGACTTGAAAATGGTAAGATTATGTGTGTTCCGCAGCAATAATCATATTTATGCTCAAGTAATTAGTGCTGAAGGTGATAAAGTATTGGCTCAAGCCTCTACATTGGAAGCTGAAGTACGTAGTAGCCTGAAATCAGGTAGCAACGTTGAAGCAGCAGCTGTAGTTGGTAAGCGTATTGCTGAAAAAGCTAAAGCAGTAGGTGTTGAAAAAGTTGCTTTTGACCGTTCAGGTTTCCAATATCACGGTCGTGTGAAAGCTTTGGCTGAAGCTGCACGTGAAAATGGTTTAAGCTTCTAATATTTGGAGACTTTCAGATGGCAAAACATGAAATTGAAGAACGCGGTGACGGCCTGATTGAAAAGATGGTCGCAGTTAATCGCGTGACTAAAGTAGTTAAAGGTGGCCGTATCATGGCTTTCTCTGCACTGACTGTTGTTGGTGATGGTGATGGTCGCATCGGTATGGGCAAAGGTAAATCAAAAGAAGTACCTGTTGCTGTTCAAAAAGCAATGGATCAAGCTCGTCGCTCTATGATTAAAGTACCTTTGAAAAACGGTACTATTCATCATGAGGTTATTGGTCGTCATGGTGCTACTAAGGTATTTATGCAACCTGCTAAAGAAGGTAGCGGTGTGAAAGCTGGTGGTCCAATGCGTTTAGTATTTGATGCTATGGGTATCCATAACATTTCAGCTAAAGTACATGGTTCTACTAATCCTTACAATATTGTACGCGCTACATTAGACGGTTTGTCTAAACTGTATACCCCTGCTGATATTGCTGCAAAACGTGGCTTGACAGTGGAAGATATTTTGGGAGCTAACCATGACTGAGCAAAAAAAGATTAAAGTTACATTGGTTAAGAGCCTGATCGGTACAATTGAATCTCATCGTGCATGTGCTCGCGGTTTAGGTTTGCGCCGCCGTGAACATACTGTAGAGGTTTTGGATACCCCTGAAAACCGTGGTATGATCAATAAAATCAGCTACTTGTTGAAAGTGGAGTCTTAATATGTTTTTGAATACTATTCAACCTGCTGAGGGTGCTACTCACGCTAGTCGTCGTGTAGGCCGTGGTATTGGTAGCGGCTTGGGTAAGACAGGTGGTCGTGGTCATAAAGGTCAAAAAAGCCGTTCTGGTGGCTTCCACAAGGTTGGTTTTGAAGGCGGTCAAATGCCTTTGCAACGCCGTCTGCCGAAACGTGGTTTCAAATCTTTGACTGCTGCCGCTAATGCTGAAGTTCGTTTGAGTGAATTAAATCTGATTGCTGTGAGCGAGATTGATGTCTTGGTTCTTAAACAAGCTGGTCTGATTCCTGCAACTGCTTCTAATGTAAAAGTTATTGCTTCTGGTGAAATCTCAAAAGCAGTTACCTTGAAAGGTGTAAAAGCTACTAAAGGTGCTAAAGCTGCTATTGAAGCTGCCGGTGGTAAAGTAGAAGAATAAGGCTTGTACTACAGTGGCTAATCAACAATCTTTATCAGGATTATCCAAATTTGGTGATCTGAAAAAACGCCTAGTGTTCCTTTTAGGTGCTTTAGTCGTTTTCCGTATTGGTGGTCATATACCGGTACCGGGCGTAGATGCTGTTGCGTTAGCTAAATTATTCGAAGGCGCTCGTGACGGTATATTCGGAATGTTAAATATGTTCTCGGGTGGTTCGTTGGAGCGCTTTAGTATATTTGCAATTGGTATCATGCCTTATATTTCGGCATCGATTATTGTTCAGCTTGCTTCTGAGATTGTTCCTTCTTTAAAAGCTTTGAAGAAGGAAGGTGAGGCTGGTAGGAAAATAATTACGAAATATACTAGGTATGGGACGGTATTATTGGCTGTATTGCAAAGCTTTTGGGCTGCATCATCTGTCTATAAACAAGGTGTTGTTGTAACGACTGCGCTTGAGTTTTATATTTCTACAGTAGTCTGTTTGGTTACTGGTACTATGTTTCTGATGTGGTTAGGGGAGCAAATTACCGAGCGTGGTATTGGTAATGGTATTTCTTTGATCATTACAGCAGGCATTATATCGGGTATTCCATCTGGTATTGTTCGGTTGTTGACTTTGACTGAACAAGGCTCTATGAGTATGTTAATGGCAATATCCATTGTTATTGGTATTTTGCTGTTGATCTATGCTGTAGTATATTTTGAAAGTGCTCAGCGTAAGGTTCCTGTGCATTATGCTAAAAGGCAATTTGGCTCTGGAATGATGCCAGGACAAAGCATTCATATGCCGTTCAAGCTAAATATGGCCGGTGTTATTCCTCCTATTTTTGCTTCCAGTATTATTCTCTTTCCATCTACTCTTTTAGGTTGGTTTGGTTCAAATAGTACGAATTCTATTCTTCACAAGGTTGCTGCAATGCTGCAACATGGGCAGCCTTTGTATATTGTATTATTTGCAACAACTATTATCTTCTTCTGCTATTTCTATACTGCTTTAGTATTTAGCCCTAAAGAAATGGCTGAGAATTTGAAGAAAAGTGGTGCATTTGTACCTGGTATTCGCCCAGGTGAGCAAACTTCTAGATATTTGGAAAAAGTGGTACTGAGACTGACATTATTTGGTGCTTTGTATATCACTACAATCTGTCTGATACCTGAATTTTTAACGACAGCATTGAATGTGCCTTTCTATTTAGGCGGAACGTCTTTGCTTATCTTGGTTGTCGTTACAATGGATTTTAGGACGCAAATCAATTCCTACGTAATGAGTAGTCAGTATGAAGATTTGATGAGTCGTCCAGATATGAAATCTTTATCACGTAAGTAGGCTTATGGCTAAAGAAGATACCATACAGATGCAGGGTGAAATCCTTGAGACTTTGCCCAATGCAACGTTTAAAGTAAAACTGGAAAATGATCATGTAGTACTTGGTCATATCTCTGGAAAAATGCGAATGCACTATATCCGTATTTCTCCAGGTGATAAGGTAACAGTTGAACTAACTCCTTATGATTTAACCCGTGCTCGGATTGTTTTCCGAGCAAGATAAACGATAAAAGGAAATAAAATGCGTGTACAACCTTCTGTAAAGAAAATTTGTCGCAATTGCAAGATTATTCGTCGTAATCGTGTAGTTCGCGTAATTTGTACTGACCCACGTCACAAACAACGTCAAGGCTAAGAAGTTAGTTTTCTTAACTCTTGATTTTGTGGTATAGTGACATACTTTGCCCTAAAAAGGAAAAAATATGGCTCGTATTGCAGGGGTAAATATCCCTAATAATGCCCATATCGTAATTGGCCTTCAGGCTATTTATGGTATTGGTGCGACTCGTGCTAAATTGATTTGTGAGGCAGCAAATATTGCTCCGACTACTAAAGCAAAAGATTTGGACGAGGCTCAATTAGACGCTTTGCGTGAGCAAGTTGCTAAATATGAAGTTGAAGGTGATTTGCGTCGTGAAGTAACGATGAGCATTAAACGACTGATGGATATGGGTTGCTATCGTGGCTTCCGTCATCGTCGTGGCTTGCCTTGTCGTGGTCAACGCACTCGCACAAATGCCCGTACCCGTAAAGGTCCGCGCAAAGCGATTGCCGGTAAGAAATAAATTTTAAGGAATTTGATTAATGGCTAAAGCAAACACAGCTTCGCGTGTACGTAAAAAAGTACGTAAAACCGTAAGCGAAGGTATTGTGCACGTTCATGCATCTTTCAACAATACCATCATTACAATCACTGACCGTCAAGGCAATGCATTGTCTTGGGCTACCTCTGGCGGCGCTGGTTTTAAAGGTTCTCGTAAAAGTACACCATTTGCAGCACAAGTTGCAGCAGAAGCAGCTGGTAAAGTTGCCCAAGAGTATGGCGTTAAAAATTTAGAAGTCCGCATTAAAGGCCCTGGCCCTGGTCGCGAATCTTCTGTACGTGCTTTAAACGCTCTTGGTTTCAAGATTACCAGCATTACTGACGTTACCCCGTTGCCTCATAACGGTTGCCGTCCGCCTAAAAAACGTCGTATTTAATATTGGAGTGATTTAAAACATGGCACGTTATATTGGCCCTAAATGTAAATTAGCACGTCGCGAAGGTACGGATCTGTTTTTGAAGAGCGCACGTCGCTCTTTGGATTCAAAATGTAAAATGGATTCTGCACCTGGTCAGCACGGTGCGAAAAAACCACGTTTGTCAGACTACGGTTTGCAATTGCGTGAAAAACAAAAAATCCGTCGTATTTATGGCGTGTTAGAACGCCAATTCCGTCGTTATTTTGCGGAAGCTGATCGTCGTAAAGGTTCTACCGGTGAATTGCTGTTGCAATTGCTGGAGTCCCGTTTGGACAATGTCGTTTATCGTATGGGTTTTGGCTCTACCCGCGCTGAAGCACGTCAATTGGTTTCTCATAAAGCTATCGTTGTAAACGGTCAGGTTGTTAATATCCCTTCTTTCCAAGTTAAAGCAGGCGATGTTGTAGCTGTTCGTGAAAAAGCTAAGAAACAAGTACGTATCCAAGAGGCATTGAGCTTGGCTACTCAAATTGGCTTGCCAAGCTGGGTATCTGTTGATGCCGACAAATTGGAAGGTGTATTCAAAAATATGCCGGATCGCTCAGAATTGTCTGGCGATATTAATGAACAGCTGGTGGTAGAGTTCTACTCTAAATAATGCTAGCTCAATGAGGGACAGTTAAATGCAAAATAGCACAACCGAATTTTTGAAACCTCGTCAAATCGATGTAGATACCTTGTCTTCTACTCGAGCTAAGGTGTCTATGCAGCCATTTGAGCGTGGTTTTGGTCATACTTTAGGTAATGCTTTGCGTCGTATCTTACTGTCATCCATGAATGGCTTTGCCCCAACTGAAGTAGTTATTTCTGGCGTATTGCACGAATACTCTACTATTGATGGTGTTCAAGAGGATGTTGTTGACGTTCTCTTGAATATCAAAGGTATCGTATTTAAGCTTCACGGTCGTAATCAAGTTCAGTTGACTTTGAAAAAAGCAGGTGCCGGTGCTGTTGTAGCCGGTGATATTGATTTGCCACATGATGTGGAAATCATCAATCCTGAACATGTTATTTGCCACTTGTCCGACAATGGTCAAATCGACATGGAAATTAAAGTAGAGCAAGGTCGTGGTTATCAATCTGTTTCAGGTCGTCGCGTATTGCGTGATGAGAACAAACAGATTGGTGCGATTCAGTTGGATGCGAGCTTTTCGCCCATCAGTCGTGTTAGCTTTGAAGTTGAACCTGCACGCGTAGAGCAACGTACGGATTTGGATAAATTGGTTTTGGATATTGAAACCAATGGTTCTATTGATCCAGAAGAAGCTGTACGTAGTGCCGCACGTATCTTAATTGACCAAATGTCTATTTTTGCAGATCTGCAAGGTACTCCGGTTGAAGAGGTTGAAGAAAAAGCGCCTCCTATCGATCCTATCTTGCTGCGTCCTGTGGATGATTTGGAATTAACCGTACGTTCAGCTAATTGTCTGAAAGCTGAAGATATTTACTATATTGGCGATTTGATTCAACGTACTGAAACTGAGCTTCTCAAGACCCCTAATTTGGGTCGTAAATCTTTGAATGAGATCAAAGAAGTGTTGGCCTCTAAAGGTCTGACATTAGGTTCTAAATTAGAAGCTTGGCCGCCTGTAGGCTTAGAAAAGCCGTAAGTTTGAAGATTAAAGGATAATGACATGCGTCATCGTAATGGCAACCGCAAATTAAACCGTACTAGCAGCCACCGCGCTGCGATGCTGCGCAATATGGCGAATTCCTTGTTGACTCACGAAACCATCGTGACAACTTTGCCTAAAGCAAAAGAATTGCGCCGCGTAGTTGAACCCTTGATTACTTTGGGTAAAAAACCATCTTTGGCAAACCGTCGTTTGGCTTTTAACCGCACTCGCGATCGTGATGTTGTAGTTAAATTGTTTGACGAATTGGGTCCACGCTTTGCTGCTCGTAACGGCGGCTATGTTCGTGTACTGAAATACGGTTTCCGTAAAGGTGACAATGCTCCTTTGGCATTGGTTGAATTGGTTGATAAAGCAGCTGATTCTGCTGAATAAGCAAATTGATATGAAAGCACTGCCTTTTTAGGTAGTGCTTTTTTCATTTAGGAAGTCTCTATTTTATTTTGCAACGCTACAATTTTATTGTTTCATTCAATGCGGTGGATATAGTTGTAGCTCCCTTTCTCATTTCGCAGTGCTACAATACCTCAACGGGAAATCCTTATTCTATAAGGGTTTCCCGTTTTATTTTGACTAAAAAAGTGGCTTTAAAATAATAATAGTTGGTCTGAATTGACCCTTTTTTCTTGGGTTTTCAGCTCTCCCAACAGCAGTTTCATGGTGGCAAATTGCTTTTCCGTTACTTCCAAACAGCGGATTGAACCTTCTTGAGGTAGGTTTGCACATAGTCTATTGTGGTGTTTTTACAACGAATCTCGACCTTTGACAATACGGCTGTATACGGAAAGTTGGAGCATTTGGTATCCATCTTTTAATAGGAACTGGCGGAATTGATTGGCGGCTTTCCGCTTGGCCGCTGTGGTAACCGGTAGGTCGAAGAAGACGATAATCCTCATAAATTTAGCCTCACTCATATTGGTATTCTTTCAATGGCAAGATTTCAGGCAGTTCCAGCTGTTTGGCGTTTTTGTTAGTTACGCTGGCTTGAAATGAAGAAATCATTTTGTCGATGGCAGCCAAGGTACTGAAATGTTGCCGTTCGATGCTGATTTGACAGTGAAGGGTTTTGATAAGGTTTTGTTTTATGTTGGGTGTCAGTTCAGTTTTCAGACGGCCTTGTTCGTGCATATGTATAACGACCAAGTCAGCTAATGGACGCAAGGGTTCGATAAAGTCATCGGCGAGATTGAATGGATTCAGTTCGCTTCTATGAAACAAGCCTAATGCAGGCAACCAGCCATATAAGGTCAGGGCACGTGCAACTGCTGCACGGAGTACGGCATAGTTGTAGTTCAATGCGGCATTGACGGCGTTGTTGCCATTACGGGTAAACTTTTCTCCAAATATGGCTTGGAAATAGAGGGCGGCAGCTTGGGCTTCACGGTTTCCTGTATCGCCTGAACGGACTTCGACTGCCAAAGTGCGCAGCCGTTTGGCTGCAAGATCATTGCCTGTTTCGTCTGCGACAAATGCTTGATTTAGGATCTTTTGGCGGACGATATGTTGCCAGAGTTGCTTTTTTAAGGGTTCGCTTATATTCAGTTGCAGCTTGAGGATTTTAAGTTGGCGGTGATATTGGGCATAAGGCAGCCATTGTCCGCAGGGGAGGAACTGCTCGTCACATGTCAGCAGGGTTGCACCATGTTCGGCTAAGGCCGATAGAAGCGGGGCGGTAATCAGGGTTTCGCGGTTTTCGATGATGATTACGGCGATGTCTTCTAATGGTACGGTGTGGGACTCGCCGTTTTGTTGAATCAGCAGTTGCCGGCGCTGCAAGGATAGTTTGCCGCCGTTTTGAATAAGCAGGCTGCGCCAAGTCATGTTTTTCCCCTTATTTTTATATAAAAAATCCCTGCTTCAGGCCGTCTGAAACAGGGATGGATTAATTTAACGCACAGGCGGGCGTTTTTTCAGACGGCATGGTCTGATTTCTTTGCCCAGTTCGTCGATTTGGTATTTTTGGAATGAAAGGGCGGTTTTGACACCAACACTTTGGAAAATGCAGTTTTTCCCTTTGGTGCTATCCGTATCATGTGTACGAATATCAATCGCCGCTATAAGTCAACTTTTTTATACGGCTCGTCCATAAGTATAGAACGCTCAGAATCAGTCAATGGCCGCTCGCTGCCTTGCTCTAAAATACGCAGGTTGTTCAGCTTGGTCAGCCAGATGAAACGTTCGGCTGTGTAGGTGTTTTTAGCGGCTTTCGGCTCTGTTGGTTCGAAGGTGCAATGCCCCAACATTTTTTGAACAGCATCGCCTGACAAGGCAGGGCGTTGCGTCATCAGCAGGGTTTCGATACCTTCTTTAAGGCCGTCTGAAAAGATGTGCCGCAACGCTCTGCCCCTTAAGGCTTCTGCTTTAAGGGGCATCGTTTTGCCTAAATGGCAGGGATTAAAAAGGCCGTCTGAAATTTCAGACGGCCTTTGGTTTTACCAGATATCGGATTTGATTTTGCGTTTCAAGCCAGGGTGTTCAGAGAGTTTGAACTCTGGGTCTTTGCCCATTTTCAGCTTGGCTGTGTAGTCTTTCAACAGCAGGAAGGCAAGTGGGGACAGGAGCAGGATGGCAACGAGGTTAATCCATGCCATGATGCCCATGGCCATGTCTGCCATATCCCATACCAAGGGTACGTTGGCAACTGCACCGAAGTAGACCCATGCCAAAACCAGCATACGGAAAACGGCGGTAACCAGCCAATGGCTCTTGATGAATTGGACGTTGGACTCGGCATAGGCATAGTTGCCGATAACGGTTGAAAAGGCAAACATAAACAGGATGGCAGCAAGGAAGCCCGCTCCCCATTCGCCTACCTGGCTGACGATTGCCGCTTGGGTCAGCGCCGCACCGCTCAGGTCGCCGTAAGGCTGTTGATAGGTCAAGACGATAAAGGCGGTGCATGAGCAGACGATGATGGTATCGACGAAAACGCCCAGCATTTGAATCATGCCTTGGGAGACGGGGTGTTTTACTTCGGCTGCGGCTGCGGCGTTCGGCGCGGAACCCATACCCGCCTCATTGGAATACAGGCCGCGTTTGATACCCTGCATCATGGTGGTCGAAATCAGACCGCCGAGGAAACCGCCTGCAGCCGAATCAAAGTTGAACGCGTTGGAGAAAATCTGACCGAACACGCCAGGAATCAGGGAAATATTGGTAGCAATGATGAAGAGTGCTATGACGAGATATAAAACCGCCATCAGCGGAACGATAATTTCCGCGGCTTTAGATACGCGACGGATACCGCCGAAGATAATCGGGGCAGTCAGAATGACCAGGGCGACACCGACATAGTGTTGATCCCAGCCCCATGCCGCTTTGGTGGTATCGGCGATGGTATTGGTCTGTACGGCTTCAAATACAAAGCCGAAACAGAAAATCAGGCTCAGGGCGAACAAAATGCCCAGCCATTTTTGTCCCAGGCCTTGAGTTATGTAGTAGGCAGGACCGCCGCGGAAGTGGTGGTTGTCGTAGTCCCGGACTTTAAAGAGTTGGGCCAGTGAAGATTCGACAAACGCCGAACTCATGCCGATTAAGGCGGTTACCCACATCCAGAATACCGCGCCCGGCCCGCCGAGTTTGATGGCAATCGCCACGCCGGCGATGTTGCCCACGCCTACGCGGCTGGCCAAGCCGGTAACGAATGCTTGGAACGGTGTGATTCCGTGCGGATCATCACCTTGTTTGCGACCGCCCAACATTTCTTTGATACTGCGGCCGAAGAGGCGGAATTGTACAAAACCGGTGGTAACGGTGAAAAAGAGACCTGCGCCTAAAAGCATATATACCAACCCCGACCACATTGGGTCGTTGATGGCGTTTACCCAGCCGTGAAGCTGTTCGAAAAATTGATCCATACAAACCTTTCAGAGTTTTTGCATTTTCAGACGGCCTGTGTGTGGAGGCTGTCTGTAACTGGATGTATTCTAGCAGACTGTCAACAAACTGAAAAACGTTTACATATTCTTTTTTATATTATCTTTTTGATTATCATGGAATTTTATTATTATGGTGTAAAGGATTTATCGATTTGAATTCTGCCGTTTTACATATTTGAACAAAAAGGCCGTCTGAAAACAGAGTCTTGTTTTCAGACGGCCTTGATTTTATTTCAATGTGTTATTCGGGACGCATTTGCGGGAACAGAATCACGTCGCGGATGGTTTGCGAATCGGTCAGCAACATTACCAAGCGGTCGATGCCGATACCGCAACCGCCTGTCGGCGGCAGGCCGAATTCCATCGCGCGGATGTAGTCGGCATCGTAGTGCATGGCTTCGTCGTCGCCGGCGTCTTTTTGTGCCACTTGCGCTTTGAAGCGTTCGGCTTGGTCTTCCGGATCGTTCAACTCGGAATAGCCGTTTGCCAGCTCACGGCCGACAACGAAAAGCTCGAAGCGTTCGGTTAAACCCGGTTTGCTGTCGGATGCGCGTGCCAATGGCGACACTTCGACAGGGTAGTCGATAATGAAAGTCGGGTTCCACAGTTTACCCTCGGCGCAACCTTCAAACAGGGCCAGTTGCAGGCTGCCGATGCCGGGGGACGGCGGCAGGCTTTCGCCGTGCTTGACGATTTCTTTTTTCAGCCATTCTTCATCATTTAACTGCTCGTCGGTGTAGTGCGGATTGTATTTTTTGATGGCTTCGAGAATGGTCAGGCGTTCAAACGGGCTTTCCAAATCGACTTCTTTACCGTTGTAGCTGATTTTTGCCGTGCCGTTTACCGCGCGGGAAGCGTTGCGGATGATGTCTTCCGCCATCTGCATCATGCGCTCGTAGTCGGAGAAGGCTTCGTAGAATTCGATCATGGTGAATTCAGGGTTGTGGCGCACGGACATGCCTTCGTTGCGGAAGCTGCGGTTGATTTCAAACACGCGCTCCAAACCGCCGACCACCAAGCGTTTCAGATACAGCTCGGGAGCGATGCGCAGGTACAGCGGAATGTCCAAAGCGTTGTGGTGGGTAACGAAGGGTTTCGCCGTCGCGCCGCCCGGAATCGGGTGCATCATCGGGGTTTCGACTTCGAGATAATGCTCGTTCACCATGAAATTGCGCACGGATTGGATGATTTGGCTGCGTTTGATAAACGTATTGCGCGATTCTTCGTTGGCAATCAAATCGACGTAGCGTTGGCGGTATTTGGTTTCCTGATCGCTCAAGCCTTTGTGTTTGTCCGGCAGAGGGCGCAGGGATTTGGACAGCAGGCGGATGTTGGACACGCGCACAGTCAATTCGCCGTGGTTGGTTTTGAACAAAGTACCTTCCGCGCCGACGATGTCGCCCAAGTCCCAGTGGTTGAAGTCGTCCAAGACTTCTTGGCTCACGCCTTTGTTGTTCAGATAAAGTTGGATTTGACCGGTCACGTCTTGAATGGTGGCGAAGCTGGCTTTGCCCATTTGGCGTTTGAGCATCATACGGCCGGCCACTTTGACGGGAATGCCTTGCGGGTCGAGTTCTTCTTTGCTGATTTCGCCGTATTGGGTATGCAGGTCGGCGGCAAAGCTGTCGCGTTTGAAATCGTTAGGGTAAGCGTTGCGTTCTTTGCGGATGTTGTGCAGTTTTTCGCGGCGCAGGGCGATGATTTGGTTTTCGTCCAACTGCGGCTCGATTTGAGGATTGTTTTGTTCGCTCATGATGTTTTCCGGAAAAATAAGTCAGGCTGCCCAAGTGTTCAGACGGCCTGCATAAAGTGAAAAATTGGCTCTATTTTACGCGATGTCGGTATTTTTTTCTATAAAGGCAGAAAGGCCGTCTGAAACTTGAAAAATCAGTTTCAGACGGCCTTTTGCTTCATGAGGGGCGGTATCGGTGGTTAGATATCGGTTTCCAAATAAACAACTTGGGTTTGCAGATATTCTTCCAAACCGTGTTTACCGTCGGCGCCGCCGATACCTGATTTTTTCCAACCGGCATGGAAGCCCTGCATGGCTTCGAAGTTTTCGCGGTTGATGTAGGTTTCGCCGAAACGCAGGCGGCGGGTGACGTAGAAGGCTTCATTCAGATTGGTGGTATAGACGGAGCTGGTCAGGCCGAACTCGCTGTCGTTTGCCAAAGCGATGACTTGGTCGAGTGTGTCGAAAGTGGCAACCGGCAGGACTGGGCCGAAGGTTTCTTCTTTCATGATGTCCATGCTGTTGTCGGTATCGGTCAGCAGGGTAGGTTCGAAGAAGTAGCCTTTGCCGTCGGCACGTTTGCCGCCGCAGACCAGTGTCGCACCTTGTTTGACGGCGCGTTCGACTTTTTCGGCAACGGCTTTGACGGCGCGCTCTTCAATCAGCGGGCCCATTTCCAGCGCGCCGGGTTCGGCTTCGGCCGGGTTGCCGTAGCGCACGCCTTTCATGGCGGCAGTCATTTTTTCAATGAACGCGTCTTTCAGGCTGCTGTGGACATACACGCGCTCGGCGCAGTTGCAGATTTGGCCGGTGTTGCCGACGCGTGAAGCCAAGATGGATTTCACTGCCAAGTCCAAATCCGCGTCTTTCAAAACGATGGCAGGGGCTTTGCCGCCCAGTTCCAGTGAGACTTTGGTGATGTTGGCGGCGGCGGCTTCCATCACTTGGCGGCCTGCTTCTACAGAACCGGTCAGGCTGACCATGTCGACTTGCGGATGTGATGCCAAGGCATTGCCGATTTCCGCACCCGGGCCGTTGACGACGTTGAATACGCCAGCCGGTAAGCCTGAAGCGTGAACGATTTCAGCAAAGATGTGGCAGTTGATCGGGGTGACGCTGCTTGGTTTGACGACGATGGTGTTACCTGTTACCAAAGCCGGGCCCATTTTGCGGGCGATCAGGAAGAAGGGGAAATTCCACGGCAAAATGCCGGCGATTACGCCCAAAGGACGTTTGAACAATAAAATATTTTCACGCGGGCGGTCGCTCTGGATGATTTCACCTTCATAACGGCGCGCCCATTCGGCTTGGTAGTCGAGATAATCGGCAGTGAACATAACTTCTATGCGTGCCAAATCTTTGGTTTTGCCGCCTTCGGCGACAATGGTGTCGGTCAGCTCGTCGGCACGTTCGCGGATGCCTTGGGCAATTTTGCGCAGGTATGCGCCGCGCTCAACGGCAGGCAAACGCTCCCATGTAGTTTGCGCATCTCTGGCCGCGGCAACGGCACGATCAACATCGGCTTTTCCACCTTTAGGCTCACGCGCGATGACTTCTTCGGTTGCCGGATTCAATACATCACGCCATGTACCGTTAAAGTCGGTTTCAAAGCGGCCGTTGATATACATAGACAGTTGTTTCATCAAACCTTCTCCTGTTGTTGTAGTTGGATGTAGTTTTAGTCTATGCCTAAATTGTCTGGCATACAAGAGGATTTGGCATGGGTTGATGGTAGGTATTTGGAAGTTTTTAGAAAAAGATGTTGGGTGGGGGAGTTGGGTTTGATTGATTCAAGAGGTTGGTGCTGGTGTGATGCCTTGAGTTGCATCCATAACAGCATTGTGACAAAGCTCGGATATTGCTTGATTTTGATGATGAGAAAGGTATCAAGTGAAGAAAGGCTTGATGGAGAATATAAAAAAAACCTGCTTTTTTCAAAGCAGGTTTTCATATTTGGTGGGTCGTGAGCGATTCGAACGCTCGACCAACGGATTAAAAGTCCGCTGCTCTACCGACTGAGCTAACGACCCGATAAGCTGTGCATTATAGGGAGATTGTTTCTTTTCGTCAACTGTTTTTTTGAAATTTTTTTCAAAAAACGTAAACCAGCTGTTATTTGGCGTTAATTCTCCCTTTTTCGAGTATTAATTATGTTATGATTCTCTAATCTGTCAGTTCTGATGGATATTTTTTAGACCAAAGGATATACAACATGAAAAAATTATTGATTGCTGCGATGATGGTGGCTGGTTTGGCTGCTTGTTCTCAAGAGGCGAAACAGGAAACTCAAGAAGCGGCTTCTGCCGTTGCTTCTGATGTGAACGCTGCTGCCGAACACGCGGCTTCTGCTGCCGATGCTGCTTCTTCCGAAGCTAAAGGCGCTGCTGAACAGGCTGTTTCTGACGCTAAAGAAGCCGGTGCCGATGCGAAGGAAACTGCGGAGAAAGCAATTTCCGATGCTAAAGAAACTACCGGTAAAGCCATCGATGGTGCTAAAGAAGCCAGCGACAAAGCCTTGGACGATGCAAAAGCTGCTGTGGGTGAAGCTAAAGATGCTGCCAAAGATGCGGCTAAAGATGCTTTGGGTAAAGCAGCCGATGTGACTCAAGAAGCTGCCGACAAATTGAAAGACGCTGCTAAATAAGCTGGTGTTTGATATTTGAAAAGGCCGTCTGAAATGTTCAGACGGCCTTTTTATATTGGCAGATTATTTTTTCTCTTGCTGACGCGTGTACACCAAAGAAGTCAGGATGGACGCGCCCAGTGCGCCGAAGACGACGGACAGGGAAATGGAAATCGGGATATGCACCCAGTGCATAATCAGCATCTTGATGCCGATAAAGCTCAATACGAAAGCCAAGCCGTATTTGAGGAAAATAAAGCGTTCGGCAAAGTCTGCCAGTAAGAAGTACATGGCACGCAGGCCCAAGATGGCAAAAATGTTGGAAGTGAGGACGATGAAAGGGTCGGTGGTTACGGCAAAAATAGCGGGGATGCTGTCCACGGCGAAGATGACGTCGCTCAATTCGATCATAATCAATACCAGTAAAAGCGGTGTAGCGATGCGTTTGCCGTTCTCGATGGTAAAGAATTTTTCACCGTCAAACTGTTGGCTGGTCGGGATGACTTTTTTGAGTAGGGTCAGGATTTTGTTTTGGGAAAGGTCTTCTTCAGCTTCGGCTTCGGGCTTCATCATGTGAATGCCGGTATAGAGCAGGAATGCGCCGAAAAGGTAGAGAATCCATTCGAATTGCTGTACCAGTGCCGCGCCGATGAAAATCATGATGGCGCGCAGGACGATGGCGCCGAATACGCCATAGAGCAGGACGCGGTGTTGGAATTTGGGTTCGACTTTGAAATAGCCGAAAATCATCAGGAAAACGAAGATGTTGTCGACGGCGAGGGATTTTTCGAGCACATAGCCGGTGAAGAATTCGAGGATTTTTTCTTTGGCGACAACAGCACCGTAAGCCGGGTTGCCCGCCAGTTCGAAATAGAGCCAGCCGGCAAATGCGCAGGATACGGCTACCCAAATGCCGCTCCAAGCGAGGGCTTCTTTGATGCTGACTTTGTGGGCGCCGTTTTTTTTCAGCGACACCATATCGATGGCAATCATGATTAAGACGGCAATAAAGAAGATGCCGTAAAACATCGGCGAGCCGACGGACGGGTATTGGGTCATAAACAATCCTTGTGTGCGGGGGAGGGGTAAGGTTTACCAAGACAGGTAGAACATTGCTTTGGCAAAAAAGACGATAAACAGCATATGGCTGAATACGACGGCGTGTATGTATTTCGACCAGCCGACGGTGAGGGTGTGCCGTGCCATTTTGACGACGGCGATGGCAAAATGTACCAAAACGCTTACTGCCAACAGGATTTTGATGCTCAGCATGATGCCGAAGGAGCTGTCGAATGGGTGGTGCAGTATCGGCAGGTAGCGGTTGTACACCATCACGATGCCGCTGATGAACAGGGTGATGACGACAGGCGGCATCACGCGGACGGCACGATGGGACATGGCACGCTCGACTTCGCGGCGCGATTCGCGTGAAACGCGGCCGGTGTGTAAAACGGAGAGGACCAGCATTTCGAAAAATACGCCGCCGACAAAGGCAATCGCGCAATAAACGTGGATGATGTGTGCCAGTGCGTAGATACTCATGACGGGTGTTTCCGGTAATTCAGACAAGTCGTCATTGTATCACTACCAAATGCGGTTGATGTATGCGCAATTTTATGCCAAATATATTAAAATTTATAAATATTCTTTTGGAATTGCCGTTTGTTTTTGCATTTAACCGTTCATCAAGAGCGTTATCTTAGTTTAATCTGTCTTTACTTATCAGAAAATATATTAATGAAAGGTTGTGCCATACTGTTCCATATAAAGCTTAACCCCTGATGGAGAATCAAACCATGAAGAAAACTTTTGCAAAAACTGTGACCTTGATCATGCTGGCCGCTTCTTTGGGCGCGTGTGCCAATATGACTCAAACCCAACGCAACACTGCTGCTGGTGCGGTATTGGGCGGCGTGGCAGGTAATTTGATTGGTGGCGATACCGGCTCTACCTTGGGTGGCGCGGCTTTGGGTGGCGTTATCGGCAGTCAAGTTCATACCCGCTACTAATCCTTTATTCGGTTAAAAATAAAAAGGCCGTCTGAATGTTCAGACGGCCTTTTGTTTTGCGGTTTATTCGTTGACGAACGTTACACCGGTCAGTTGCGATTGCAAAATGGCAGTGCGCAACGCAGTCAGTGCTTTCGGACGGACAAAGTTGCGGCGATAAGCCAAAACGACACGGCGGTGCGGTGCAGTGCCTTCAAACGGGATAATGCTGAAAAGCATGTGGTCGTTTTCGGTCAATGCGGTAGCCGGCATGACGCTGATGGCCAGGCCGCTGGCAACCATGTGGCGGATGGTGTTGATGGAGCTGCCTTGCAGGGTATTGGTCAAGCCCTGGATTTTTTGCTTGGAAGCCAATTCGGAACAGCTTGCCAACACTTGGTCGCGCATACAGTTGCCTTCGGACAGCAGTAACACTTGTTCTTCGCTCAAAAGTTGAGGCGTAACGGCATCGAGTTCTTCAAAGTGATGTCCTTTGGGAACGATGACGAAGAAAGGTTCGTCATATAGAGGCTCGGTTACGATGCCCGGCTCTTGGAACGGTTCGGCAACGACGATTGCATCGACATCGCCGCGTTTGAGCGACTCGGTCAGGATGTGGGTATAGTTCTCTTCCAGCATCAGCGGCATTTTCGGCGCGGTTTCACGCAGCGCAGTAATGAGCTTGGGCAGAAGGTAGGGGGCAACGGTAAAAATCAGGCCGAGTTTGAACGCGCCTTCCAATTCGTTTTGCTCTTCATTGGCAAGGTGCTTGATGAGTTCTGCTTCTTCCAGAACCCGGCGGGCTTGGGCGACAATGCGCTCGCCCGCTTCGGTCGTGATGATGTCGTTGCTGCTACGGTCGAACAGGGATACCGACAGCTCTTCCTCCAGCTTTTTGATGGCGATGGAGAGGGTGGGCTGGCTGACAAAGCAGCGTCGTGCGGCACGTCCGAAGTGACGTTCTTGTGCGACGGCTACGATGTAACGCAATTCGGTCAAGGTCATGTGTTAAGCCTTTTTTTGTTCCGGCAGGGTGATGTTCAGCTCAAGAACGTCCAAGCCATCTTGTTTCTCTTGGGAGATGCGGATGTCGTCCAATGATACGTTGACGTATTTGGACAGGACTTCCAGCAGCTCTTTGCGCAAGGTCGGCAGATAATCCGGAGCTTGGCCTTCTTGTGCGCGTTCTTGCGCGATGATGATTTGCAGGCGGTCGCGCGCGACGGTGGCGGTTTTCGGCTTTCTGCCGAACAGCATATCGAGCAGTGACATGTATTAACCTCCGAACAGTCGTTTTAAGAAACCTTTTTTCTCGGCTTCAAGGAAACGCATTTCGCGGTTTTCACCCAAGAGGCGGGCAATAACGTCTTTGTAGGCTTCGGCTGCGGCGGCATTGTCTTGATGGATGACAGGTTCGCCGGCGTTGGAAGCTTGCAGGACGTTTTGTGATTCGGGAATCACGCCGATCAACGGGATGCGCAAGATGTCGCAGATGTCTTGTACCGACAACATTTCGCCTTTGGCCACGCGCTCTGGGGAGTAGCGGGTAATCAGCAGGTGCTCTTTAACTGTGCCGCCTTGTTCGGCTTTGCGGGATTTGCTTTGCAAAATGCCCAAGATGCGGTCGGAGTCGCGGACGCTGGATACTTCCGGATTGGTGGTGATGATGGCTTCGTCGGCAAAGTAGAGCGCCATCAGTGCGCCTTGTTCGATACCGGCAGGGGAGTCGCAGATAATGAACTCGAAGCCCATTTTTTTGCTGGACAGCTCTTGCATCACTTTGTCCACGCCGTCGCGGGTCAACGCGTCTTTGTCGCGGGTTTGCGAGGCGGGCAGGATGTAGAGGTTTTCGCAGTTTTTGTCTTTAATCAGGGCTTGGTTGAGTGTGGCTTCGCCTTGGATGACGTTGATGAGGTCATACACGACGCGGCGTTCGCAACCCATAATCAGGTCGAGGTTGCGCAAACCGACGTCGAAGTCGATCACGGCGGTTTTGTGGCCGCGCAGGGCCAGGCCGGTTGCGATGCTGGCGCTGGTAGTGGTCTTGCCTACGCCGCCTTTACCTGAAGTTACTACGATGATTTTGGACACGATATTTCCTTTTTAAGTACTGATGTTTATTCGGCGTCGATTGCGCTGATAACCAGTCGGTTGTCTTGCAATGATACTTGTACGGGTTTTTTGTGCAGATGCTCGGGCAGGTCTTGCTCGAAGTTGCGGTAGATGCCGGCAACGGAGACTAACTCGGCCTGCATGGAATGGATGAAGATGCGCGCGTTGGTGTTGCCTTTTGCTCCGGCCAACGCTCTGCCGCGCATGGGGGCGTAAATATGGATGTTGCCGTCGGCGATAAGTTCTGCACCTTGGCTGACGATGCCGGTAACGATGAGGTCGCCGTTTTCAGCGTACACCTGCTGGCCGGTACGCACGGGCGTGCTGACCAATACGGTCGGATTGTTGATGACGGTGGCTTGTACGTCTTGCGGCTGCGGGGCTTGGCGCGGGGTGGGCGCTGCCTGTGTGTCGGCTGACTGGGTGGCGTTGCCTTGTTTGAAGACCAAGTGGTAACGCGCCGCCGCCGCCGCCCATGTGTCGCTGGTGTGGTGCAGCCCTAAGATTTGCATGCCGTAACGGGCAAACAGGGAAATCATGCCGCCCAAATCGATGGATTCGGGATGGTCGAAATCTTGTACGTCTAAAATGAAGGGAACGAATTCGTCTTGGGACTGGCCTGCCAGTTGGCGCAGGAATTCTTCCAATTCGGTTAGATCTGCGGTGTGCAGATGGATGGATAAGACGTCCAAACGTGACGTTTTTATGTCGAATGCGGGTTTCATTGTAATGAAATAATAAAATTTTTTAATGATGTAAGTTTACCGTGTAAATCTTGGCTATTCAATCTGTTTGGCCGTCTGAAACCAAAATATTTTGTTTGGGCGTTTTTTAGTTGTGTTTAGTGTGGTTTTTTGGTGTGAAGCTCTGTTTCAGACGGCCTTGGGGAAGGGGTAGCCGTGTGTGTCGATGTCATCGGCGGCCGCCCACGGTGTGTGAATGAGGGTAGACGGCAGGTGTGCCAATTCGGGGAGGTAACTGCGGATGTAGCTGCCATCGGGGTCGATTTGGTGCGAACGGTGGGCATAGCGGACGGTGGTCGTGTCTTGGGCGGCAAGGTGCCAGTTGGCTTGGTTGAGCGCAGGGTCGGTGCCGGTTTGGACGGAGGCTGTCCACGCGATGCCTTGGTTGGGGTCGAGGTTGAGGGCGTGGCAGAAATAGTGGGCGCACAGCTGCTGGAGAACGGGGTGTAAGTGGCCGGTGGCTTCGAGGCTGCGGATGGAGGCGTCGATGACGGGTACGCCGGTTCGGCCGTTGCGCCAGTATTCGCGCACCGGGGCGGCATCGGTTGTTTCGGGTAGTCGGCGGTGGTAGGCGAGCTGGTAGCAGTAGTCGCGGAAAATAAGCTTGTCCAGCCACTCGAAATGTCGGTTTGCCAAGCTTTCGGCGGCCAGCAGGCGCGGTGAAATGCAGCCTGCGGACAGGTAGGCATTGAGGAGGCTGGTGTTTTTTCGTGCCGGAAAGTTTTGGGTAATCGGGTAGTGAACCAAATTCTGTTTGAACGCGTGCCATTGCGTTAAGGCCGCGGTTTCGCCGCCCTGTTGATAGGCAGGCAATACTGCGCCGGTATGGGCTGGAAACAGTGGAACGTTTTGCCCAGTTTGAACAGGCAATTCGGTTTCAGACGGCCTTTGTTCTGAATAAGCCTGCAACCATGCTTGTTTATAGGCGGTAAAATCGGTGTAGGGCAGGCCGTTGGCATCCATGAGGGGGGCTTTGGCCAAGATACCGCGGTCGTTGGCGTGTTGCAGGGCAATGCCTGCGCGGTCGAAATTGTGCCAGAGGAGGTTGTCTTGGCGGATTTCGGCTTCGGTGTAGGCTTCGTCAGTGATGACGGTATGGGCATGGAGCGAAGCGGCCAAGGGGAGGAGGTCTTCGTCGGAAGCGACGGCATATAAGGGAATATGGTGTGCCGCCAGACGGGTATGCAGCTCTTGCGCGGCTTGATAATGGAACAGGCTTTGACGCAGATTGTGGTGTTCAGACGGCCTTTGGCTGCCCCAGACGCAGGCGATGGGCAAACCGCTTGCAACGGCGGCATTAAGCGCGGCATTGTCGTGCAGGCGGAGGTTGCGGCGGAACCAGACAAGGACGTGGGCAGATTTCATGAGCATGTTCCGACGGAAAAGGGGAAACCATTTTATCAGAATCGGCCTTATGTATCAGGCCGTCTGAAAAATCTTTTGGTTTGATTTCGCTATATAATTTTGGTTTTAGCAACGAGATGCAACCATGACCGAGCAAACCGTTTTGGCACTCATTACCTGCCAAACCTATCCCGAACCGTCGGACAACCTGAAAACATTGGCGGCGCATTTGGAAACCATGGGTGTGAAAACCGTATTTGATACGTGGCAAAACCATCCGTCCGCGCCGTTTTTGCTACCTTTGTGCGCATGGGATTATGCCGCCGAACCCGAAGCCTTCCGCCAATGGCTGGAGCATGCCGGGCAGGCGGGGCAGCGTTTTATCAATCCGCCCGAATTGATGGCTTGGAATATGGAAAAGACTTATTTGTGCGATTTGGCGGTACGCGGCGCGCAAGTGATTCCCAGCGTGTTCGTTCCCGCGCACAAAGACAAATTGGCCGATATTCTGAACCAACAAGGCTGGACGGAAGCAGTCATCAAGCCCGCATTCGGTCAGAGCGGCAAAGGCGTGGTCAAAGTTTGTGCGGAGGCATTGGAAGTGGATATGGCGGATTATCCGCAAGGTATGATGGTTCAACCGTATATCCGCGAAATCGAAACGGCGGGCGAAACCTCGCTGGTGTTTTTTAACGGCGCATTCAGCCATGCCGTGCGCCGTCAGCCGCCCCAAGGCGAATGGCGCGCCAACTCGGCCTATGGCGTGTCGGTGTTCGGTATCGAGCCGCCCGAGTTTGCCGTCCGTGCCGCACAAGACGTACTGGCTGCCTTGCCGCAAATGCCGGTTTACGCCCGCGTGGACGGTACACTGATTGGCGATACCTTCCTGCTTAATGAGTTGGAACTCATCGAACCTGCCCTGTACCTGCACACCAGCGAAGGCGCGACGGAACGCTTTGCCCGAGTGTTGGCCGGGTTGCTGGAATAGGATTGCGGCACGCACATTCAGGCCGTCTGAAAGACTTTTTTCAGACGGCCTGAATTTTTTTAAACAGTTGGCAGGAAGATGTTTTAAAGCGTGCTTTTATTTGTCATTTTAATTGGGCTGGGGTCTTGGCCTGCTCTGGATTGTAAACAATTTTCTTGGTGTCGATTAGGTTTTATTTAGGGTAAAAATACGAAAAGCTTTTGAAAATAAATATGTTGTAATCTTAAACATTCTGTGCTGAAATTACAGGACGCTACAAAAAAGTGGTGTTTTAAAAAAATAAAACAGACAAAGGAGAAAAACCATGCAATTGCTTTTAGACAATCTCAAAGCCTTTTTTGAAACCATCAGCGGCTGGGTCTGGGGGCCTATTATGTTGATGCTGCTGGTCGGTACGGGCATTTTGCTGACCGTTTTGCTGAAAGGCTTGCAGTTCACCATGCTGGGTTATGCACTGAAACAGGCGTTTGTGCCGTCAAAGAAGCATGAAGACGGCGAAGACCACGAAGGCGATATTTCCCATTTTGCAGCGTTGATGACCGCGCTGTCGGCCACCATCGGTACGGGCAATATTGCCGGTGTGGCGACTGCGGTGGTAACCGGCGGCCCGGGCGCGGTATTTTGGATGTGGATGACCGCTATTTTCGGCATGGCCACCAAATACGGCGAGGGCGTGTTGGCGGTGAAATACCGTGTGACCAACTCCAAAGGTGAGATGTCCGGCGGCCCGATGTATTACATCGAAAAAGGCTTGGGCAAAAACTGGAAATGGATGGCCGTCGCATTTGCGCTGTTCGGCACATTCGCTTCATTCGGTATCGGCAGCTCGGTGCAGTCCAACTCGGTTGCGCAGGCAGTGCAAACCAGCTTCGGCGTCGAACCTGCCTACACCGGCGTGATATTGACCGTATTAACGGCCATTGTGCTTTTGGGCGGCATTAAGGGCATCGCCAAAGCCGCGTCCTTTATCGTGCCTGCCATGGCCGTGTTTTATGTAGTGGGCGGTATTTCCATTATTGTCGTGAATTCTGACGCACTGATGCCTGCCGTCAAACTGATTTTCTCCGATGCGTTTAGCGCACAGGCCGTGGCCGGCGGCGCCATCGGCACGGTCATCCGCTACGGCGTGGCGCGCGGTGTGTTCTCCAACGAGGCGGGCATGGGTTCTGCGCCGATTGCCGCCGCTGCTGCGAAAACCGACCATCCCGTCCGTCAGGCATTGGTTTCCATGACCGGTACGTTTTTGGACACCATCGTTGTCTGCTCGATTACCGGTATCGTGTTGGTCATGGGTCTGCTCGGCGCAGGCGGCGAGTTTGTCAAACCTGAATTGAGCGGCGCGGCGTTGACAACCGTCACGTTCCAAAAAATGCTGCCCGGCATCGGCGGCTGGATTGTTACCATTGGCCTGATTTTCTTTGCCTACTCAACCATTCTTGGCTGGTGTTATTACGGCGAGAAATGCGCGGTGTACGTCTTCGGCGAACGCTTTGCCGCCCTCTACCGCGTGGGTTACGTCTCTTCCGTCATGCTGGGTACCGTGTTGAGCCTTGATTTGGTGTGGCTGGCTTCGGATACGTTCAACGGCTTGATGGCATTGCCCAACCTGATTGCGCTTTTGTTGATGGCGAAAGTCATCGTCAATGAAACGCGAGACTTCAAACAAAAAATCAAAAACGGCGAATTGCCGCATTGATGTCCAAGGCCGTCTGAATCTGAACATTCAGACGGCCCGATAGATAAAGTTTGTTTTGAAAAAAGTCAGAGGAGGAGAAAAATGAAAGTGCTTGTTTTAGGTGCCGGCGTGGCAGGCGTATCTTCCGCGTGGTATCTGGCAGAGGCAGGACATGAAGTAACGGTCATCGACCGCGCCGAGGGCGTGGCGATGGAAACCAGTTTTGCCAACGCAGGCCAGCTCTCTTACGGCTATACCACGCCCTGGGCTGCATCCGGCATCCCGACCAAAGCGCTGAAATGGCTGTTTAAAAGCCATCCGCCTTTGCTGTTTCGCCCCGACGGCAGCCTGTATCAAATCGAATGGCTGTGGCAAATGCTGCAAAACTGCACGGCAGCGCGCTATCAAATCAATAAAGAGCGCATGGTCAGGATTTCCGAATACAGCCGAGAAATGTTCCGCCGTTTTGAAGCGCAAACTGGCATGAATTTTGAAGGACGCAAAAAAGGGACGTTGCAGATTTTCCGCCAGGTCAAAGAAGTCGAAGCAGCAGAACAAGACATTGCCGTTTTGGAACGCTACGGCGTGCCCTACCGTCGTCTGAAACCCGAAGAATGCGCAGAATTCGAGCCTGCGTTGGCGCGCGTTACCGCCAAAATTGCCGGCGGCCTGCACCTGCCGGCGGATGCGACCGGCGACTGCCATCTCTTCACTGAAAACCTATACAAATTGTGTCAGGAGAAGGGCGTACAGTTTTATTTCAACCAAACCATCCGCCGCATCGACCACAACGGCCAGCGCATCAGTGCAGTGGAAACCGAAACGGAACGGTTTGAAGCAGATGCCTTCGTCTGCGCGCTCGGCTGCTTCAGCAGGACGGTTTTGGCGCAGTTGGACCTCAATCTGCCCATTTACCCCGTCAAAGGCTATTCCTTGACCCTGCCGGTCACAAATTCCGACGGCGCGCCGGTGTCCACCGTTTTGGACGAAAGCTACAAAGTCGCCATCACACGATTCGACAACAGAATCCGCGTCGGCGGCATGGCGGAATTATCGGGCTACGAAATCAAACTGCCCGAAAAACGCCGCGAAACATTGGCTTTGGTCGTCAACGATTTGTTCCCCGAAGGCGGCGACTTGAATCAGGCATTGTTCTGGAGCGGCCTCAGACCGATGACGCCCGACAGCACGCCGTTAATCGGCCGCACCCGTTTTGAAAACCTATTCCTGAATACCGGTCACGGAACTTTAGGCTGGACCATGTCGCTGGGTTCGGCAAAATTGACCGCCGATATCGTGAGCGGCAAAGACACTGAAATCCGCAGCGACGACTTGAGCCTATCGCGCTATCAGGCTTAAGCTGGAAAGCGATAAGGTTTGGTGATATTTCAAACTTAAAGGCCGTCTGAAAAATATTTTTCAGACGGCCCTTAGCTTTATGAGTATTGCGTCCAATCAATAAAATAAATAATAATTATTATCATATGCATTAAAAAGTGTTAGTCTGAACCTGTCCCAGCTTTTAGCGCAGGTTTTCTCATGCCCGATTTTTCGATGTCCAATTTAGCCGTTGCCTTTTCCATCACGTTGGCCGCCGGTTTGTTTACCGTATTAGGCAGCGGTTTGGTGATGTTTTCCAAAACGCCCAATCCGCGCGTGTTATCGTTTGGTTTGGCATTTGCCGGCGGTGCGATGGTGTATGTTTCCCTGACGGAGATTTTCAGCAAATCCAGCGAGGCGTTCGCTGAAATTTATGATAAAGACCACGCGTTTGCGGCGGCGACCATGGCATTTTTGGCCGGTATGGGCGGCATTGCGCTGATCGACCGCCTGGTGCCGAACCCGCATGAAACTTTAGATGCGCAAGACCCGTCGTTTCAAGAAAGCAAACGCCGCCATATCGCGCGAGTCGGCATGATGGCGGCGTTTGCGATTACGGCGCACAATTTCCCCGAAGGTTTGGCGACATTTTTTGCCACCTTGGAAAATCCGGCGGTCGGGATGCCTTTAGCCTTGGCGATTGCCATCCATAATATTCCGGAGGGCATTTCCATCGCCGCGCCGGTTTATTTTGCCACCCGAAGCCGTAAAAAAACGGTATGGGCGTGTCTGTTATCCGGTTTGGCCGAGCCTTTGGGGGCGGCTTTGGGCTATTTGGTTTTGCAGCCGTTTTTGTCGCCTGCTGTGTTTGGTTCGGTGTTCGGCGTGATAGCCGGCGTGATGGTGTTTTTGGCGTTGGACGAGCTGCTGCCGGCCGCCAAACGCTATTCAGACGGCCACGAAACTGTTTACGGCCTGACAACGGGTATGGCGGTGATTGCCGTCAGCCTGGTATTGTTCCATTTTTAAAACCCGTATGCCAAAGGCCGTCTGAAATGATTCAGACGGCCTTTTTGCGTTATAATCCGCACATCAAAAATAACCTTAATTTCACAAAGTTCCATCATGTTAGACAAATACAATCCAGCCGAAATCGAATCCAAACATTATCAAAACTGGGAAGAGCAGGGCTATTTCCAGCCTGATATGGATTTGACGAAACCGTCTTTCTCCATCCAACTGCCGCCGCCCAATGTAACCGGCACGCTGCACATGGGCCATGCCTTCAACCAAACCATCATGGACGGCCTGACCCGCTACTACCGCATGAAAGGCTGCAACACCGCTTGGATTCCCGGCACCGACCACGCGGGCATCGCCACGCAAATCGTGGTCGAGCGTCAGCTTGCCGCGCAAAATGTGTCCCGTCATGACTTGGGCCGCGAAAAATTCTTGGAAAAAGTGTGGGAATGGAAAGAAGTTTCTGGCGGCACGATTACGCAGCAGATGCGCCGCGTGGGCTGCTCTGCCGATTGGACGCGCGAGTATTTCACGATGGACGGCGTGCGTGCCGAAACCGTTACCGAAGTGTTCGTGCGCCTGTATGAGCAAGGCTTGATTTACCGCGGCAAACGCTTGGTGAACTGGGATCCCGTGCTCGGCACGGCGGTATCGGATTTGGAAGTGGAAAGCGTGGAAGAACAAGGCTCTATGTGGCACATCCGCTATCCGCTGGCGGACAATCCTGCCGAAGCCGTTATCGTGGCGACCACCCGTCCCGAAACGCTGCTGGGCGACGTTGCCGTTGCCGTCAATCCCGAAGACGAACGTTACACCCACTTGATCGGCAAAGAATTGATCCTGCCGCTGACCGGCCGCACCATCCCCGTGATTGCTGACGAATACGTTGAAAAAGATTTTGGCACCGGTTGCGTGAAAATCACGCCTGCACACGACTTCAACGACTATGAAGTCGGTAAACGCCACGACACGCGCCTGATTAATGTGTTCGATTTGGAAGCCAAAGTGCTGGCAAACGCCGAAGTGTTCAATTTCAAAGGCGAAGCGCAACAAGGTTTTGCCCTGCCTGAAAAATATGCAGGCTTGGACCGCTTCGCCGCGCGCAAACAAATGGTTGCCGATTTGCAGGAACAAGGTTTCTTGGTCGAAATCAAACCGCACACGCTGATGACGCCGAAAGGCGACCGCACCGGTTCCGTGATTGAGCCGATGTTGACCAACCAATGGTTTGTCGCCATGTCCGCCACGCCAAACGGCGGCGAGCCTGACAGCGAATTCAAAGGCTTGAGCCTGGCCGATAAAGCCAAAAAAGCCGTTGACAGCGGCGCAGTGCGCTTTATCCCTGAAAACTGGGTCAACACCTACAACCAATGGATGAACAACATCCAAGACTGGTGTATCTCACGCCAACTGTGGTGGGGTCATCAAATCCCTGCATGGTACGACAATGAAGGTAATGTGTATGTTGCCCGCAATCAGGAAGAAGCCGAAAAACAAGCCGGCAAAACCGGTTTGACTCGCGAAGAAGACGTATTGGACACATGGTTCTCTTCCGCGCTTGTACCATTCTCCACACTCGGCTGGCCGTCTGAAACCGACGAACTCAAAGCCTTCCTGCCGTCCAATGTCTTGGTCACCGGCTACGAAATCATCTTCTTCTGGGTGGCGCGCATGATTATGATGACCACCCACTTCACCGGCAAAGTACCGTTTAAAGACGTGTACATCCACGGCATCGTGCGCGACCACGAAGGCAAAAAAATGTCCAAATCCGAAGGCAACGTCATCGACCCTGTGGATTTGATTGACGGCATCGACTTGGAAAAACTGCTGGTAAAACGTACCACCGGCCTGCGCAAACCCGAAACCGCGCCGAAAGTGGAAGAAGCAACCAAAAAACTCTTCCCCGAAGGCATTCCGAGCATGGGCGCGGACGCATTGCGCTTCACCATGGCAAGCTACGCCAGCCTCGGTCGCAGCGTCAACTTCGACTTCAAACGCGCCGAAGGTTACCGCAACTTCTGCAATAAATTGTGGAATGCCACCAACTTCGTGTTGATGAACACCGAAGACAAAGACTGCGGTCAAGACGAAATGCAGCCGTTGGCGTTTACCTTCGCCGACCAATGGATTATCGGCAAACTGCAACAAGCCGAAGCCGCCGTTGCCGAAGCCTTTGAAACCTACCGCTTCGACCTTGCCGCACAAACGCTGTACGAATTTGTGTGGAACGAATATTGCGACTGGTACATCGAGCTGGCAAAAGTGCAAATCCAAACCGGCTGCCCGACAACCCAGCGCACCACACGCCGCACCCTCGTGCGCGTACTCGAAACCATCCTGCGCCTGCTGCACCCAATCATGCCGTTCATTACCGAAGAGCTGTGGCAGGTCGTTGCGCCTCTGGCGAATGCCAAAACCGCCGACAGCATCATGTTGGCCGCCTATCCGCAAGCCGATAAAGAACAAATCGTTCAGACGGCCTTCGACAAAATGGCCGCATTGAAAGACTTGGTGGAAGAAGTGCGCAAACTGCGCGGCGAAATGGGTATCGCGCCAAACGTCAAAGCACCACTCTTCGTCGAAGGCAGCGCAGAACTCGAAGGCCTGCTCAAATATCTGCCGTCGCTGACCCGACTGACCGAAGCCAAGCTGGTGGACAGCCTGCCCGAAGCAGAAGACGCACCTGTCGCCGTCTGCAACGGCGCGCGCCTGATGCTGAAAGTCGAAATCGACAAAGCCGCCGAAACCGCCCGTTTGAGCAAAGAAGCCGAGAAGCTGCAAAAAGCTTTGGACAAACTCAATGCCAAACTCTCCAAACCCGGCTACACCGAAAAAGCCCCTGCGCATCTGGTGGAAAAAGACAAAGCCGATTTGGCGGAATTGGAAGACAAAATGGCGAAAGTTCAAACTCAGTTGGCGAAGTTGAAAGACTGATTTTGATTGAATAGACAAGGCCGTCTGAAGAATGTTTTTTCAGACGGCCTCTTTTAAGAAAGGAAAATAATGTCTGAACATCGCTACTATATAGTTCCTGTATCTCCCGTAGGGGAGAAAAAAAAGGAGCTTGCAGAACAGATCCGAAATTATATGCTGGAGCAAGGTTGGATTTATCCTGAGTTGCAAGAAGTTTTTTATTATGGAGAACTAGGTTATACGTTTACCAATAAAGGAATTATTGAATTTTTAGGTGAAAAAAATGCCCAATATTCCCACGGCATCTACTTTCAGATTGAAGATGAGCCGACGCTGTTCACTGCTTTGGAAAACTTTGGAGAAGGCGAGCTTGTTTGTCCGCATTGCAGTCAACATTATGCTCGAGGTGAAGAGATGGATATAGAAGACCTATTGCCTTCGTTTGATTTTGATGACGAAGGTGGCCATCTCACTTGTTCTGTTTGCGGAACTGAAGATTTGTATTATTGCTTTTTACCGTCGAATACCACTTATGCCGATATGGCATATTCCGATTTTGCTGTTGTTTTCCCGGATGTCGGCAAAGTGTCATCTAGCAGCTTGTGCAAGAAAATTGCTGAATTTGCAGGCATCCCTTGTGTGACTATACACGAGGTCTCTTAATTGTTCTTGATAATAACAAAGGCCGTCTGAAGCTTAAATTTCAGACGGCCTTTTTCTTTTTCTCAATCCATCAAATTCAATCAAACCAAACAATTTGACCTTCATCCACGCTGATGCGGATTTCCTGTCCGGTTTGCGGTTTGTCCGTGTCGTGGTTGGCGTGGGGGTACCAAATCAAATCGCCGTATTGCGGATGGGCGAGGGTGAGGCGTGTGCCTTCGGCGAGGGGGACGGCTTCGCTGATGCGGACGGCCATGCCGTTCGGGTCGAATCGGATGGCGTGTTGGGGGATGTAGCGTGTGTCGTCGGTGTTGGCCAAACCGAGCAGCAGGGCGGCTTGGGCGTTGACGGGGCGGCGGATAAGGGTTTCCGGTGTGCCGTGTTGGAGGATGCGGCCTTCGTGCATGATGGCGATGGTGTCGGCCATGGTGCAGGCTTCCTCGGCGGAGTGGGTGACGAGGATGGCGGGGATGTTTTGACTGCGGATGCGTTCGGCGGTCAGGGTGCGCAGGTGGTGGCGCAGGTGGGTGTCGAGGCTGGAGAAGGCTTCGTCCAAGAGCAACAGCGACGGGCGCGTGATGAGGGCGCGTGCGAGGGCGAGGCGTTGCTGTTCGCCGCCGGAGAGGCTTTCGGGTTTGCGTTGCGCTTCGTGTTCCAAACCGATGTCGCGCAAGGCTTGCATGGATTGTTCTTCGATTTCGGCTTTGGGCAGACGGCGCATTTTGAGGCCGAAGCCGACGTTGTCGAGGGCGGTTAAATGCGGCAAAAGGGCGTAGTCTTGAAACATCAGCGAGATATTGCGTTTTTCAGACGGCATGTCGGTGATGTTGTCGCCGTTGAGCCAGATTTCGCCGCTGTCGGGACGCACCAGGCCGACGATGGTTTTGAGCAGGGTGGATTTGCCGCAGCCGGATCGGCCGAGTACGGCGAGGATTTTGCCTGCTTCGACGTTTAGGTTGATGTCTTGGGCAACGGTTTTGCTGCCGAAGCGTTTGTTGATGTTTTTGAGTTGCAACATGGTTTCAGACGGCCTTTAAAAATGGGGTCGGCAACGGATGCTGTCGAGCCATGCGGACAGCGGATGTTTGGGGTCGATCAGGCCGTATCGACGGCAGGCTTCGATCGTGACCAGCTGGGCATCGTGCATCATGTGTCCGCACAACATGGCATCGAGCAGGGTGGGGATGTCCATCAGTTCAAAACCGGCAACTTCGCCGTCTTGGTTGGCGGGTTGGAAGTCTTCGGGCAGGACGATGTCGAAAATATACAGGATTTCGTTATGGACACCGCGATTAACCGGGCGCAAACTATATATTTGGGCGGTCGGTCGGATATGGGGGGTTAACGAAGCGGGAATGCCGGCTTCTTCTTCGCCCTCGCGGCAGACGGCTTCAGACGGTATCTCGCCGCTGCTGATGCCGCCGCCGGTCAGGTTGTCGAGTTTGTTCGGATCAACGGCTTTGTGCGGACTGCGGCGGCCTATCCAAAAGCGCAAACCGTCTTCTGTTTCGACCAATCCGTTCAAATGCACTGCCTGACTCATCAGGCCGAACGGGCGGAAGGCGGCGCGTTCGAGTGCACATAAAGGCTTGCCCGACTGGTCGCAGATGTCGAACTTTTCACCGCGCCAACCTTTGAGCCAACCGCAATCGCGCCACTGTTGCGCCAGCGTTTGCAAACTGTCGCCTATCTGAGCCCAGCTGTCGGTTTCCAAATTCAGGCCGTCTGAAAGGGTCGACTGCCTGCCTGTCCAATCTTGCCCGAGGCGTTCGCGCCATAACGGGTTCAGACGGCCTAAAGGCAGGCTGTTGAGATACAGAATGCACCAATCGTCGGATGCGCCATAGCTGGTTTGCGCCCAATCCCACAATGCGTCGTGGACATCGGACGCGAATACCTGTTCAAAACGGAAAGACTGAGACATGGCGCATCCTCCAAAAGAACTAAAGATACGTCGATTTTAGCCGTTTACGGCGAATTTGCAAAACAACCGCACTACCCGAAAAACGCTATAATAGAGTAAACCATCCGAAACGAGCACATCATGAGCGAATTGAGCGAAATCCTCGCCTATAACCAACATTTCGTCGAAACGGGCGAATACGAAAAATACTTTACCAACAAATACCCCGGCCGCGAGCTGGCCATCCTTTCCTGCATGGACGCACGCATTATCGAGCTGCTGCCCAATGCGTTGGGCTTGAAAAACGGTGACGCCAAGCTCATCAAAAACGCCGGTGCGCTGGTGACCCATCCTTGGGGTTCGGTGATGCGCAGTTTGTTGGTGGCCGTATTTGAACTCAAAGTCAAAGAAATCATGGTCATTGCCCACCATGACTGCGGTATGCGCGGATTACACGCCGAAGAGTTCCTCCAACGCGTACACGACAGCAATATCCCCGACGACCGCATCGAAACCCTGCGCAATGCCGGTATCGATTTGGACGGCTGGCTGACCGGTTTTGACAACGTCGAAGACAGCGTGCGCCATACCGTCGAGCTGATTCGCAAACATCCGCTGATGCCCGACAACATCGCCATCCACGGCCTGGTCATCCATCCGACCACAGGCAAGCTCAACCTGATTGTTGACGGCAGCCTGCCTGCTTCAGACGGCCAAAACATCTAACGCAGACACCACCACGAAATGAAAAACATCGGATTATTCGGCGGCACGTTTGACCCCATTCACAACGGCCACCTCCACATCGCCCGCGCCTTCGCCGACGAAATCGGTTTGGACCTTGTCGTCTTCCTGCCGGCAGGCGACCCGTACCACAAAGACAGCACGCGCACGCCGGCACAAGAGCGCCTCAATATGGTCGAACTCGCCATCGCCGACGAGCCGAAATTCGCCGCCAGCGACTGCGACATCGTCCGCGACGGCGCGACCTATACATTTGACACCGTCCAAATCTTCCGCCAGCAGTTTCCCGGCGCGCAACTGTGGTGGCTGATGGGCAGTGACAGCCTGATGCAGCTGCACACATGGAAAAAATGGCAAACCCTCGTGCGCCAGACCCATATCGCCATCGCCATGCGCCAAGGCGACAACCTCAACAAAACCCCGCGCGAATTGCACGCATGGTTCGGCGAAGCCCTGCAAAACGGCAGCGTCCGCATCCTCAACGCGCCGCTGCACAATACCAGCTCCACCCAAATCCGTGCCAATCTCGCCAAAACGCACCATTCAGACGGCCTGCCGCAACCCGTCGCCCAATACATCCGCCAACACAAACTCTATGAAAAATAGCGTTTATTCAGGCAGATAAGCTATAATGCCGTCTGAAAACATTTCAACTAGGAAAACAATGAACGAACAAGAATTGCAAGACCTGCAAAAAATGGTCGAAGTGGCCGTAAACGCCCTCGAAGACATCAAAGCCAAAGACATCTCTGTTTTGGAAACCCAAGACAAAACCTCCCTGTTCGCTCGCATGATTATTTCCAGCGGCGACAGCACACGCCAAGTCAAAGCACTGGCGAACAACGTTGCCGTCGATTTGAAAGAAGCCGGTTTTGAAATCCTCAGCACCGAAGGCGACAGCGGCGAATGGACGCTTGTTGACGCAGGCGACCTCGTTGTCCACGTCATGCTCCCTGCCGTGCGCGACTTCTACGACATCGACACATTGTGGGGCGGAGAAAAACCGAGTTTCCACGCCGGTATGCAAAAACCTTGGCACGCCGCCGACTAAAACGGTTTATCCATACAAAGGCCGTCTGAAACTTGAAAGCAAGCAAGTTTCAGACGGCCTTTTGCTATAATTCCATTCTTTTCACATTATTTAATTCATTGCACCATCATGCCGCAACCCGATTTCGCCCAAACTCTCTCCAAAGACCGCCATTTTCTGCAATCCGCCTTTAAAAACCCAAAAAAATACGGCGGCTTGGCCAAGGTTGAGGAAAAATACAAAAAATCGCACGAAATTTTTTTGAAGCGTTTGGCAGCATTGCCCAAACCTGAGTTCGACAACACGCTGCCCGTTCACGAAAAACTCGACGAAATCAAAAAAGCCATTGCCGAGAATCAGGTAACGATTATCTGCGGCGAAACCGGTTCGGGCAAAACCACGCAGTTGCCCAAGATTTGTTTAGAACTCGGACGCGGGGCGGCGGGTTTGATCGGGCATACCCAGCCGCGCCGTTTGGCCGCGCGTTCGGTGGCGGAGCGGATTGCCGAAGAGCTGAAATCCGAAATCGGCAGCGCGGTCGGCTATAAAGTGCGCTTTACCGACCATACTTCACGCGATGCCTGCGTCAAGCTGATGACCGACGGCATCCTGTTGGCGGAAACCCAGACCGACCGTTATCTCGCCGCCTACGACACGATTATCATCGACGAAGCGCACGAACGCAGCCTGAACATCGACTTCCTCTTGGGCTACCTGAAACAACTCCTGCCGCGCCGCCCCGATTTAAAAGTCATCATCACCTCGGCAACCATAGACGCAGAACGCTTCTCCCAACACTTCAACGGCGCGCCCGTTTTAGAAGTAAGCGGACGCACCTATCCCGTCGAAATCCTCTACCGACCGCTGACCAGCAAAGATGAAGACGAGGCAGAAGTCGAGCTGACCGACGCGATTGTCGATGCAGCCGACGAATTGGCGCGATATGGCGAAGGCGATATTTTGGTATTCCTGCCGGGCGAACGCGAAATCCGCGAAGCCGCTGAAGCCTTGCGCAAATCCACGCTGCGCCGCAACGACGAAATCCTGCCCCTGTTCGCACGCCTGTCGCACGCCGAGCAGCACAAAATCTTTCACCCCTCCGGCGCAAAACGCCGCATTGTGCTGGCAACCAACGTCGCTGAAACCTCGCTCACCGTGCCTGGCATCAAATACGTCATCGACACCGGTCTCGCGCGCGTCAAACGCTATTCCGCACGGGCGAAAGTAGAGCAGCTTCATGTCGAAAAAATTTCCCAAGCCGCCGCCCGCCAACGCTCCGGCCGTTGCGGCCGCGTCTCCGCAGGCGTGTGTATCCGACTGTTTTCAGAAGAAGATTTCAACAGCCGCCCCGAATTCACCGACCCCGAAATCGTCCGCAGCAACCTCGCCGCCGTCATCCTGCGCATGGCATCGCTGAACCTGGGCGACGTAGCGGCATTTCCGTTTTTAGAAATGCCCGATTCGCGGTATATCAATGACGGTTTTCAGGTATTGCTGGAATTGGGTGCGGTGGAGGCCGTCTGAAAATAAAAGTTTTCTTAATCAAATGGTAGGCTATGTTTCATTTTCAGACGGCCTAAATTATTGAGAAACTAAAAACTATTGAAAAGGGAATATTGGGTTTTAACACTCAATCGGTAAATTTTTTATTGTGAAATATTAATGATGAAAAAATCTTTCCTCACGCTTGTTTTGTATTCGTCTTTACTGACTGCCAGCGAAATTGCCTATCGCTTTGTATTCGGGATTGAAACCTTACCGGCTGCGAAAATGGCGGAAACGTTTGCGCTGACATTTGTGATTGCTGCGCTGTATCTGTTTGCGCGTTATAAGGCGACGCGTTTGTTGATTGCGGTGTTTTTTGCGTTCAGCATCATTGCCAATAATGTGCATTATGCGGTTTATCAAAGCTGGATGACGGGCATCAATTATTGGCTGATGCTGAAGGAGGTTACCGAAGTCGGCAGCGCGGGCGCATCGATGTTGGATAAGTTGTGGCTGCCTGTGGTGTGGGGTGTGTTGGAAGTCGTGCTGTTTTGCAGTCTTGCCAAATTTCGCCGTAAGACGCATTTTGCCGCCGATATTGTGTTTATTGCAGCGATGTTGCTGATTTTTGGACGTTCATTCAGTACGACGCAGGAACACGGTATTTCGCCCAAACCGACATACAGCCGCATTAAAGCCAATTATTTCAGCTTCGGCTATTTTGTCGGGCGCGTGTTGCCGTATCAGTTGTTTGATTTAAGCAAGATTCCTGTGTTCAAACAGCCTGCGCCAAGCAAAATCGGGCAGGGCAGTGTTCAAAATATCGTCCTGATTATGGGCGAAAGTGAAAGCGCGGCGCATTTGAAACTGTTTGGCTACGGGCGCGAAACTTCGCCGTTTTTGACCCAGCTGTCGCAAGCGGAATTCAAGCCGATTGTAAAACAAAGCTATTCTGCCGCTTTGATGACGGCTGTGTCCCTGCCCAGCTTTTTCAATGCGATACCGCATGCCAACGGCTATGAGCAAATCAGCAGCGGCGATACCAATATGTTCCGTCTTGCCAAAGAGCAGGGCTATGAAACGTATTTTTACAGCGCGCAGGCGGAAAACGAGATGGCGATTTTGAACTTAATCGGTAAAAAGTGGATAGACCATCTGATTCAGCCGACGCAGCTTGGCTACGGCAACGGCGACAATATGCCCGATGAGAAACTGCTGCCGCTGTTTGACAAAATCAATTTGCAGCAGGGCAAGCATTTTATCGTGTTGCACCAACGCGGTTCGCACGTCCCATACGGTGCATTGTTGCAGCCTCAAGATAAAGTATTCGGCGAGGCCAATATTGTGGACAAGTACGACAACACCATCCACAAAACCGACCAAATGATTCAAACCGTATTCGAGCAGCTGCAAAAGCAGTCTGACGGCAACTGGCTGTTTGCCTATACCTCCGATCATGGCCAGTATGTGCGCCAAGATACCTACAATCAAGGTACGGTGCAGCCCGACAGCTATCTCGTGCCGCTGGTGTTGTACAGCCCGGATAAGGCCGTGCAACAGGCTGCCAACCAAGCTTTTACACCTTGCGAGATTGCCTTCCATCAGCAGCTTTCAACGTTTTTGATTCACACACTGGGCTACGATATGCCGGTTTCAGGTTGTAGTGAAGGCTCGGTAACGGGCAACCTGATTACAGGCGATGCAGGCAGCTTGAACATTCGCGACGGCAAGGCGGAATATGTTTATCCGCAATAAGCGGCGTGCAAACCAATAAAGACAAATTTAGATGATGTCGGGGAAGATGCCCGACCGACAAGACTATGCAAAATATGAAAAACCAAGTACGCGGATCAGGCACGGATGCCCGATCCAACCCAGTCAATGTTTCAGATGGCCTGCAAAACAGTTCGGGCCATATCGGCGCCAACACGCGCTACCGCCTGACCAAACTCGGTGAACAAATGGCGCGCCTGCCCATCGACCCGAAAATCGCGCGCATTTTGTTGGCGGCAAAGAAATACGACTGCATGGCGGAAATATTGGTGATTGCGTCCGCGCTGTCGATTCAAGACCCGCGCGAGCGGCCGCTGGAGGCGCGCGATGCCGCGGCCAAGGCGCATGAACGCTTTACCGACAAGCAATCCGACTTCCTTGCCTATCTGAATATTTGGGACAGTTTCCAGCGCGAGCGTGATAAAGGCTTGTCCAACAAGCAGCTGGTGCAATGGTGCCGCCAATATTTCCTGTCGCACCTGCGGATGCGCGAATGGCGCGAGCTGCACCACCAGCTTGCCCAAACCGCGATTGAAATGGGTTTGACCACCAAAGAAGCCGCGTTTAGACAACCTCCTTCCCAAGAACAATTAAGGCCGTCTGAAAGCCAAGGTGACCAAGATTTAGCGGCCAAGCTCAAACAAAAACAACTGGACAAAAAACAACACCGCGCCCAAATCCGCGCCGCCAAAGAAGCCGGCTACGAACAAATCCACCGCGCCCTGCTGACCGGTCTTATCGCCAACGTCGGCATGAAATCGCCCGACGGCAACGACTACACCGGCGCGCGCGGCAGCCGCTTCCACCTTTTCCCCGCCTCCGCCCTGTTCAAAGCCAAACCCAAATGGGTGATGGCGGCAGAATTGGTTGAGACCACGCGCCTTTACGCGCGCGACGTCGCGGTTATCCAGCCTGAATGGATAGAGCAGGAAGCGCCCCACCTCGTCCGCTACCACTATTTCGAGCCGCACTGGGAACAAAAACGCGGCGAAGTCGTCGCCAGCGAACGCGTGACGCTTTACGGCCTGACCGTATTGCCGCGCCGCCCTGTGTCTTACGGCAAAGTTGCGCCCGAAGAAGCGCGCGAAATCTTTATCCGCGGCGCATTGGTGGCACAGGAAAGCAATCTTCAGACGGCCTTTTTTGTTCACAATAAAAAGCTGATTAAAGAAATTACCGAACTCGAACACAAATCGCGTAAGCAAGACGTATTGGTCGATGACGAAGCCCTGTTCGCGTTTTATAACGAACGCCTGCCCGAGCTGGTATGGAAAGACGCGAAAGGCGGCGTTTGGGGAAGCGAAGAGGGCGGACAAACCCAGTCGGACAAGACGGCCGGACAAAACGGGCAAGCAAACCAGCGCAACGTAGGGCGTGTGGCGCAAGCCGCGCACGCGGATTCCAAAGATACGGACAACCGCGAGCGTGAACCGAGTTCACATACCCGACAAAATGTTTCAGACGACCCCAAACCCCAAAAGCAGCCCGTATCCCAAAAAGGCCGTCTGAAACCTTTGCCCCTTGCCGATATCCGTACCTTTGAAGCCTGGCTCAAAACCGCCGAGCGCGACAATCCGCGCCTGCTGTTCCTCAGCCGCGACGATCTGATGCAACACGCCGCCGCGCACATTACCGAAGAGCAATTCCCCAAATTCTGGCAAACCGCAGACGGCAAGTTCAAACTTTCCTACCGCTTCGAGCCGCACCATCCGCTCGACGGTGTGACCATGACCGTGCCGCTGACCGTCCTCAACCGCCTGCACGCGCCGTCGCTTGAATGGCTGGTGCCCGGTATGTTGCGCGAAAAAATCCAGCTGCTGATTAAAGCACTGCCGAAGCAAATCCGCCGCATTTGCGTGCCCGTACCCGATTTCATCACCAAATTCCTCGAAAGCAATCCCGACCGCCAAGCGGCCATCATTCCCCAGTTGGCGCACTTTATCGCCAAAAGCGCCGGCAATATGCGGATTCTCGAGCAAATCGACCAAGACGCATGGGTGGCGCAAGAATTGCCCGAACACTGTTATCTGAATCTGCGCATTATCGACGACGGCGGACAAGAGCTTGCCGGCGGCCGCAAACTGCACGAATTGCAACAACAGCTCGGCCAAGCCGCCGCCGTCACCTTCCGCGACAACACCCAAGAATTCGAGCGCGACAACGTTACCGCATGGGACATCGGCACCCTGCCCGAATCCATCAAATTCGCACGCGGCAAACAACAGCTCACCGGCTACCTCGGCCTGCAAAAAGAAAAAGACGGCCGCATCGCCCTGCGCCTGTTTGATACCACAGAAGCCGCCGAACAGGCACACCGTCAAGGCGTAATCGAATTGATGAAGCTGCAATTAAAAGAGCAGGTTAAAGACCTGAACAAAGGCATCCAAGGCTTTACCCAAGCCGCCATGCTGCTCAAACACATCAACGCCGACACCCTGCGCGACGACCTCACCCAAGCCGTCTGCGACCGCGCCTTTATCGGCGAAGACGAGCTGCCGCGCAACGAAAAAGCCTTTAAAGAGCAAATCAAACGCGCCCGCAGCCGCCTGCCCGCCGTCAAAGAAGCCCTCAGCCGCTACTTGCAGGAAACCGCCGCCGCCTATGCCGAACTCAACAGCAAACTCGGCAAACACCCATTGACCCATCTCATGCGCCAACGCCTGCAAACCCTGCTCGCCGCCGGCTTCGCCACCCGCACCCCGTGGGCACAATGGCCGCGCCTCCCCATCTACCTCAAAGCCATGACCCTGCGCCTCGAAAAATACAGCGGCAACCCAGCACGAGACGCAGCCCGCGAAGCCGATATTCAAGAACTGGAACAAATGTGGCAGGAGAAAACCGACAGCTTGGTAAAACAAGGACAACCCATTTCAGACGGCCTTGCAGGGTTTAAATGGATGATTGAAGAATTGAGGGTGTCGCTGTTCGCGCAGGAATTAAAGACGCCGTATCCAGTGTCGGTGAAGAGGTTGTTGAAGGAGTGGGGAATTTTGAGGTAGATTGGAAACAACATAATAGCGGTGAAATTACCTTAACTATAAAATTATGATAATATACATAAATTTTTAAAATTTTTATGATGAATTAATTCAGAAATAAAATTTTTATTATTTAACAACAATTTTTAGAAATTAGTGCATACCTGAATAAGTAACTGAATGATATTTAGAAAAATTTTACAATCCTGCACATAAACTAATATAGTTAGTTTATTTGAATTACAAAGATATTTATGAAAAAATTTAATAAACTTAATTTATATATAAAAATACTTATTATTTTAATAAAAAAATATTCTAGAATAATATTTATACCATTTGGAATAATAAGCTTTATTGCCACTCTCGGCACGACAACTCCTACTATTTTAGGCATTAAAAACCTTCATTTGTGGATAGCAGCTTTTTCACTCCCTTTAGCCATATTAATTATTTTAATTATCATTAAAAAACCTTTTTCAGAAATAAAAAAAATAAAAGAAGGAGAAATTTTAAATATAGACGAAATTAAAAATCTTCATTTAACACCTAAAATTATTATTATTGGGTTGTCTAATGTTGGGAAAACTACCTTAATCAATTCTTTTTTTCATGAGCGGTTCGCTAAAAGTAGAACTCAGAATATTGAAGGAAGAATAAAAATACACAAGAATCAAGCTCTATGTTTAATTGATATGAGCGGAGAGCAAATATATCATGCTTATCAAGTATTGAAGCTAGCTAATTTTATTGTTCTGATGGTGGATCACTCTGAATCTCATAGTTCCAAAAAAATCGTTTTGAGCCGACAAAGTGATGTTAGGGATTTTATCGAAAAAATTAAAGACAATGTAGATGGAAATTATGATGATAAAAAAAGCATTCCAAGTCTATTTATTGTGAACAAAAAAGATCTTTGGAGTGAATCAGCTGAAAAAAGTAAAGAGGCTTTGCAGAGTAATTATAAAAATATTTACAAGGAATGGAAAAATTATTTTGGAGATAAGTCTGAATATATAGAGTATACTAATAAGAATGATTACGATGAGAAAATTTCTTCTGCAGTTATTCTTGATAAGATTTGTGAAGGTGTAAAATGAAAATACCTTATTTTGAAAGAATGCAACCTATTGAATTACAAAGTTTATCCCCTTCTTTTGCAATAATAGTTCCTTATAAAGGAAGAGATACGTTAGCAGTATATGCCAACAGGATAAAAGGGGTGGAGTTGTATTCAGCATATATATCAGGGTTATTTAATAAAAGTCTTAAAATAAATTCATTGTTTTTTTCTAATAAATCTAATGATAATCCCATCAATGTAATTTTTTCTTCTGAAAAGTATCCAGATATTCTTTATGATGAAAAACAGACGGAAGAAAAGCCTTCTAGTTTGATTTTAATATGGTCTGGATATTGTACAGCAAATCAGAGACTAAGAATGCAACGACAATTCGATAATTATTCGGAAGAAATATTTCGTTTAATAAAAGAATTGTATTGGATAAATCTTGCTATTCAAGAAGAGCAAGAAATTATTCATGATTTAACTTACCAAAATCAATTATATAATACTAAAGAAAAAATGAAATTCAGCTTGGAAGAGTATATTTCAATAATAATTTATCAAGCGGAGACCTATTCTTCTGAATATAAAGCAAATATCAAAATTAGACAAAAAATGATGTTTTTTGTTTTGGGGGTTTACCTAGCAATAATTGCAATAACAACTATTTATTTATATTTTAAATTGTTTAAATTAGATATTTTGTAAGCAAGCCGTAGCCTGCAACCGCGTGCGTGCCTTTGGGCACACACCCTACCTATGAATCATAAAGAGTTTGAAATTTATACGTAGGGCGTGTGCGGTACGCACGCACGCGGTCTTTAAGAAAGATTCTTTCCAATCAAACCAAAGGCCGTCTGAAAGTATTTCCCAACTTTCAGACGGCCTTTTATATTCATATTTCTGTTTATTTTTCCAACCGTGCAATCAGTTCATCGGCCAAGTCGAGATAAGCCTGTGTGCCTTTGGCGTGGGCGTCGTAGGCGAGGGCGGGGAGGCCGTGGCTGGGAGCTTCGGCGAGGCGGATGTTGCGGGGGATGACGGTGTCGAAGAGCAGGTTGCCGAAGTGTTGTTTGAGTTGTTCGCTGACTTCGACGACGAGGCGGCTGCGGCTGTCGTACATGGTGCGGACGATGCCGGTTACGTCGAGGTCGGGGTTGATGGCTTGGCGGATTTTGCGGACGGTGGCCACTAAGTCGGAAATGCCTTCGAGGGCATAGTATTCGCAAAGCATGGGGACGATGACGCCGTTGGCGGCGACCAGGCCGTTGAGGGTGAGCAGGGTCAGGGACGGGGGGCAGTCGATGAGGACGTAGTCGTAGTCGTCGGCAACGAGCTGCAGGGCGTTTTTGAGGCGGATTTCGCGTGCGATTTCTTGGACGAGTTCGACTTCTGCGCCGGCCAGTGTGCGGTTGGCGCCCAATACGTCGTAGCCGCCTTCTTTGCTGCGTACGACGGCGTTGGGGATGTCGGTTTCGCCGAGGACGACTTGGTAAACGCCGTTTTCGATGGTGGCTTTGTTGATGCCGCTGCCTGTGGTGGCGTTGCCTTGGGGGTCGAGGTCGACGACGAGGACGCGGCGGCCTTTGGAGGTTAGGGAGGCGGCTAGGTTGACGGTGGTGGTGGTTTTGCCGACTCCGCCTTTTTGGTTGGCGACGGCGAGGATTTGTGCGCTCATGTGCTTTGCTGTCGTGTTAAGTGTGGATGGCTGGATTGTACCGTTATTCGGTATGCTTGGGTTGTTTTCAGACGGCCTTTTTGCGGATGATGACGATATGGCGTTCGGCATTGAGTTGGGGGACGTGCAATGCTTCGACTTTTTCGACGGCGACGCTTTCGGGCAGTTTGTCGATTTCTTCTTGCGGATATACGCCTTTCATGGCCGCCCAGTAGCCGCTGTCTTTGAGAAGGTGCTCGGTCCAGTTGACGAAGTCGGCGAGTTCGGCAAAGGCGCGGCTGGTGATGACGTCGGCGCGGCAGTCGGCGGCGGCTTCTACGCGGCCGCTGATGACGCGGACGTTTTTAAGGCCGAGTTCGATGACGGCTTGTTGTAAAAAGGCGGTTTTTTTGGTGTTGGCATCGAGGAGGGTGATGTCGAGGTCGGGGCGGCAGATGGCGGTGGGTATGCCGGGCTGTCCGCCGCCGGAGCCGACGTCGAGCATGGTTTGGGCGTGTTCGATATAGGGCAAGAGGGTCAGGCTGTCGAGCAGGTGGTGGCTGACGGTTTGGGCGGGATCGCGCAGGGCGGTTAGGTTGTAGGTTTTGTTCCACTTTTGCAGCAGGGCGGCATAGTCTAGCAGTTTGGCCTGTTTGGCTTCATCGATGTCCAAACCCAGTGCCTGTATGCCGTCGCGGAGCTGTTGCGCTTGATTCATTTGTTATTCCTTATTGGCTAAAACGCGTTGGATGTAATGGTAACGGAAAGCATGCCGTCTGAAAATGTTTGCGCCTGTTGAATCAACGTTTCATCTTGTGAAAGACGATGGGCTGTTCCGGTGCGCGCGTGAGCTGTTTGGGCAGGGTCAGCATGGCGATGATCCATACGGAGAGGGTGTAGTAGAACACGCCTTGTCCGCGCATACCTGCCAATGCGGCATTGCCTAAGATGGCTTCAAAAATCAAGCCTGCCGCCGCCGAGGCACACGCTGCGACACCGGCAAGGAAGATGGCGTAACGCGAATGCCGGCGCATCATTTTTTTATACGCCAGCTTGGTCAGTCCGCCGGCAATCGGCAGGTTGAGGAAGGCAAACATGCCGCAGACGAACCATGCGACGGAATCTTGCCAGCCGCTTTGCCATGCCCACACGCCGTCTTTGACCGTGACCAGCAGGCCTTGGCCGTCTGAAAAGGCGATTTGCACGATATTGTGCAATATCATCGCCAGCGGCAGGGTGAGGAACATCAGTGCGACCAATAGGGGGCGGTAGGGTTTTTCTTGTGTCAGATACATGGCAGTTTGCCTTGTTGTGGGATAAGTCGAAATGATAGCAGATTGGCGGTTGATTCACGTTTGTTAGCGCTGAAATTGCTGACAAAAACGGTCAATTAAAAAAGAAATGAAAAATTCTTTTTTCTTGGCAAACCTTGGCGGATAAAGGTTAAGAAAACGTTTTCAGACGGCCTAATCTCTTATTTTTATATGAACCGAACAGAAAATCTTTGCATTTCTCCGTAAAATCTACTAAATTCTCAATAACATATTATAAAGACCTGAAATCTGGAACCCAAACCGAAACTGCCTCCCGCCCTTTACGCTCGGAAACTCAGCAGGCAAAAAAGTTTCACACACTACAAAAACAAAACAATTCCTCTGAAATCAGTTGTTTATAATGATAGATAACCACAAGGCAAACCATGCCTGACTTTAGTAGGAGTAAAACCATGGCTGAAGCAACCGATGTCGTATTAGTAGGCGGCGGCATTATGAGCGCCACTTTGGGCGTATTGCTCAAGGAGCTCGAACCATCTTGGGAAATTACCCTGATCGAACGCTTGGAAGATGTAGCGTTGGAATCATCAAATGCATGGAACAACGCCGGTACGGGACACTCTGCCCTGTGCGAATTGAACTATGCCCCCCTGACTGCCGACGGTACGATCGATCCGACCCGCGCCCTCAATATTGCCGAACAATTCCACATCAGCCGCCAGTTTTGGGCGAGTTTGGTTGAAGAAGGAAAACTGGCCGACCGCTCTTTCATCAATTCCGTCCCCCACATGTCGCTGGTGATGAACGCCGATCATTGCGATTATCTGCAAAAACGTTTCGACGTGTTCAAAAACCAAAAACTCTTTGAAAAAATGGAGTTTTCTACCGACCGCGCCAAAATCGCCGAATGGGCGCCGCTGGTTATCAACGGCCGTGATGAAAACCAATCCATCGCCGCCAACTACTCCGCCGAAGGCACAGACGTCGATTTCGGCAGCCTGACCCGCCAGATGGTCAAATACTTGAGCGACAAAGGTGTAAAAATCAAATTCAACCGCCATGTCGACGACCTCAACCGCGAATCGGACGGCGCATGGGTGCTGAAAACCAGCAGCACCAAAGACGATGACGACCCGTTGACACTCCGCACCCGTTTCGTCTTCCTCGGCGCAGGCGGCGGCGCACTGACCCTGCTGCAAAAATCCGGTATCCCCGAAGGCAAAGGCTACGGCGGCTTTCCGGTTTCCGGCCTCTTCTTCCGCAACAGCAATCCCGAAACGGCCGCGCAACACAACGCCAAAGTGTACGGCCAAGCCTCCGTCGGCGCGCCCCCTATGTCCGTTCCGCATTTGGATACCCGCAATGTGGACGGCCAACGCCATTTGATGTTCGGCCCGTATGCAGGCTTCCGTCCCAACTTCCTCAAACAAGGCTCGCTCATGGATTTGCCGATGTCCATCCACATGGACAACCTCTATCCTATGCTCCGCGCCGGTTGGGCTAATATGCCGCTGACCAAATACCTCTTGGGCGAATTGCGTAAAACCAAAGAAGAACGCTTCACTTCGCTCTTAGAGTATTATCCGGAAGCCAATCCTGACGATTGGGAACTGATTACCGCCGGTCAACGCGTACAAATCATTAAAAAAGACCCGAAAAAAGGCGGCGTACTCCAATTCGGTACCGAAATCGTCGCCCATGCCGACGGCTCGCTGGCCGCATTGCTGGGTGCGTCTCCCGGTGCATCGACAGCAGTTCCGCTGATGATCAGACTTGTTCACCAATGCTTCCCCGATCATGCCGAATCATGGTCAGGCCGTCTGAAAGAATTGGTGCCCGGCTACGGCATCAAGCTGAACGACAATCCGTCTTTGGCAGACGAAATCATCAGCCACAACGCGACCGTTTTGGGCATCCACCACTGATTGAAACAAACACAAAGGCGGGCATTCTTGCCCGCCTTTTTTCAAACCATTAAAATAACGGCATTCAGGCCGTCTGAAACCTAATCGGCAACGGCATGTTGCACGATTCAAACCCGAAAATCAGCCCAGTAGAAAAACGCCATGACCGATATTCTCAACAAAATCCTTGCCACCAAAGCAGAAGAAGTGGCTGCCCAAAAAGCCGCAGTTTCCTTGGAAGACATCAAAGCCCAAGCGCAGGCAGCCGTGCCGGTTCGCAGCTTTATCGGCTCGATCCGTGCAAAACACGCACAAAACCTGCCCGCCATTATTGCCGAAGTCAAAAAAGCCAGCCCGAGCAAAGGCCTGATCCGCCCTGATTTTCATCCTGCCGAAATCGCCGCCGCCTATGAAAAAGCCGGCGCGGCCTGCTTGTCCGTGTTGACGGACGAACCTTACTTCCAAGGCTCGCCCGAATATTTGAAACAGGCGCGTGCGGCCGTGGCGCTGCCGGTCTTGCGTAAAGATTTCATCATCGACGAATACCAAATCTATCAGGCGCGCGCGTGGGGTGCGGATGCAATTCTCCTGATTGCCGCCACACTGGAAGCCGGGCAGCTTGAGCGTTTTGAAGCCGTTGCCCACGAATTGGGCATGACCGTATTGTTGGAATTGCACAATGCGTCCGAGCTGGAAAAATGCCGCAACATGACCACGCCGTTGTGGGGCGTCAACAACCGCAACCTGCGTACGTTTGAAGTGACCCTGCAACAAACCCTCGACCTCTTGCCCGAATTAAACGGCAAAACCGTTGTTACCGAAAGCGGCATCCGCAACAAAGAAGACGTCGATTTCATGCGCGGCCACGGCGTGCATACTTTCCTGATCGGCGAAACCTTTATGCGTGCCGACGACATCGAAGCCGAAGTCAAAAAACTGTTCTAAACTAAAAAACATCAGGCCGTCTGAATTTTCAGACGGCCTGAATCCATTGGAGATGAGAAAAAATGTTTACCGTACAACGCATTTACGCTTATCAGCCCAATCCCGAACAGGCTGCTGTCTTTATCGACCGCCTTTATCCGCGCGGTGTCCATAAAGAAGTTTTCGCTACGGCGCTTTGGCTGAAAGACATTACGCCCAGTGCAAACCTGCGCCGCTGGTATCATGAAAATCCGGCTCAAAATTTTGACGGTTTTGTCAGCCGTTATCACGAAGAGCTGCAAGGCGATGCCGAGCAGGCCGCCATCAAGCGGCTGCTGGATTTGGAAAAACAGCATGGCAATATTTTGTTGCTGACCGCCGTCAAAGACCCCCGACATTCCCACGTCTCCGCGCTGGCTCAATTTTTGGGCGCAACGTTTGAATATCGCGATTGAAAAACAGTATTTGCACCGGATACAAAAAGGCCGTCTGAAATCAAGGTTTCAGACGGCCTGCTATTTTCAAATCAAGAAGGATAAGGGTGTGCCACCAATTTTCCGTCTATGTATTCGCCGATATAGACTTGTGAGGCTTCAAGGTGGAGGCGGTCGAGTTCTTGTTTCAGCCACTCTTCGTCACGCTTAATGATTTCGAGGATGTCGGGGTCGACTTGGCCGTCTGTAATCAGCGGATAGCGCAGGCTTTCGTCGCCGTACTTAATGACGGCGAGCTGGCCGTTTTGTTCCAACACGGCACGTTTGACGGCAGAGATTTCGTAGATGCCGGCGGCGCGGAGTTTGAACATGAGGTCGTGCGCGCTGATGCCGTTTTTCATACATTCTTCTGCTTGGACTTCGCCGTTGACGATGGTCCAAACGGATTTGCCGTCAATGATGGATTTGACCCAGTGGTTGTGGTTTTTGATGAATTTCAGGCTCAAGACCAACAGCGTCCACAAAATCAGCACGAGAAAAAATTGCAGCAGGCCGACGCTGTCGCTGTAAATCACGCCGCCGATGATGCCGCCGAGTACATAGTTTTGCACTTGGTCCATGGCGGAGGTCGGCGCGAGGTTGCCTTTACCTAAGAGGTTGATTTGCAAAATTAAACCTAAAATACCCATCAGCAGTTTGAGGGCGAGCAGGGAGTATGCTTCCATGTGTGTGTATCCTGTTATTCTTTATCGATGAGTTCGATATTGTTGTTGACCAAATTGATGGGCGTCAGCGTGTAGGCAGAGAAGTCTTGATTGAAATGGACTTCGTAGTATTGGTTTTTAATGCCGATAATCATGCCGTTGAACAGGCGCGTGCTGTTGACGATGATGTCTTGTTTTTCAACTTTTTGGTTTTCAATCAAGGCATTGAGAAAACCCACCATGCGCGAAGTATCGGCGGCAAAGTTTTGACGCTCGCTGTACGAAAGATATTGCGTGCCGCAGATGAGGATGAGTAACAGCAGCGCAATAATGCTCAGGTCGCGGTATTTGGTGTCCATGCGGTGGCGCAGGTATTGCGATACGGCGAGCAGGAGGATGACGATGGCGGCGAAAATCAGGATGTATTTCAAGTAGTCGTTGAAATACATATGGTTTTCAAGATAAAAGAGGGAAAAGAATTTCATGGTATTTGATAAATTTGGGAGGGGTAATCAGGCCGTCTGAAACTTACATTTCAGACGGCCTTGTCTATTGAACAAGGATGTTGCGTCAAGGTTTCGGATAAAGCACACATGGTGTTTCCCGAAGCGGTATCAGTTGATAAATCCGTCGTCTTTCATTTTCTTTTCGGATATGTATTTAATTGTACATTCATACACATATATATTTTTGATAGGTATTGGGTAGTATCACGGCAAGATCTTCCAGTGTCCAATTTCTATTGGACTGAAAGGTGGGAGAGTTTAATTCTTGCTGTTCGATTTTTTGCCACTCTGTGTTGGCTTTTGGGGCGAATTCTTTGGTAGTTTTTTCGAATGCGCGAATACCGATACGGTTTCTCTTGCTGTATATTCTGCCTGCCAAGTAACGTTGTTCAGGAAACTCATGCTCATGCCCCTTCAAGTTACCACTGCAATAGTTTTGAGTAGCTTCAGTATCAGCCAGCCGATCGGCATCGTGTAAAACAGCAAGATAGTGGCTTTTACCTTGCAAAATCAGCCAAGCTGCGAAGCCATAAGTATTGTATTTATGCTTACCACCGTACACCAAAGATAGCGCAGACCAAATTAATCTATTGGGACTGGCAATAATTGTGCATTCGTACATCTTAAAGAAATAATCAAAATATAATAAATCCTCATCTGGTAAAGATTCCAATAACCGATTCAAGTTTTGGTTGAATTCTCCAATATTGCGAGATTCAGGACGTGCTTGATCAATGATGTTCCAAAAATCGTTGATTGTCATGGCTCCAATCTTCCGAATAATCCGAGACAGGCATAGACGCCGAGTTTAAACACGTTCTTTTTCCAAAATGACGACGTAGGCTTCACGCACGAAAAACAGCAGCATGCGGCGTTGGTCTTTTTCCATGGTAACGACCTTCCAACCTTGTGAAGCGTGGCTGTTGAGGAAATCGCTGAATTTGACCGGATTGATTTTGGCACTGCCGAAAATCAAGCTGGAAAGCAGGTTCTCTTGATAAATGACGGCTTTATATTCTTTCATTTTATTCCTTTAAAATAAGGGGGCCTTAAGGCCCCCCATGATTCTACTCCTTATTGTTCAACTGCGGCAATACTGAACCTTCGCCCAAGGACAACAAACCGCTTTGCGAGTAAATACCCAGTTTGGCGCGGGTATCGGTGATGTCGAGGTTGCGCATGGTGAGCTGGCCGATGCGGTCGAGCGGGGTGAATGCGGCGTCTTCAACTTTTTCCATGCTCAGGCGTTCGGGTTGGTAGGTCAGGTTGGGCGATTCGGTGTTCAGAATCGAATAGTCGTTGCCGCGGCGCAGTTCGAGGGTAACTTCGCCGGTGATGGCTTTGGCAACCCAGCGTTGGGCGGTTTCGCGCAACATGAGGGCTTGGCTGTCAAACCAGCGGCCTTGGTAGAGCAGGCGGCCGAGACGCAGGCCGTTGATGCGGTATTGTTCGATGGTGTCCTCGTTGTGGATACCGGTTACCAAGCGTTCGTAGGCGATGTGGAACAACGCCATGCCCGGGGCTTCGTAGATGCCGCGCGATTTGGCTTCGATGATGCGGTTTTCGATTTGGTCGCTCATGCCCAAGCCGTGACGGCCGCCGATGCGGTTGGCTTCGAGGAAGAGTTCGACAGGATCGGCGTATTCTTTGCCGTTTAATGCAACCGGCACGCCTTCTTCAAAGCGCACGCTGACTTCTTCGGGTTTGACTTCGACGTTTTCGTCCCAGAAGGCAACGCCCATGATAGGCTTAACGATTTTGATGCCGCTGTTGAGAAATTCCAAGTCTTTGGCTTCGTGGGTGGCACCCAGCATGTTGGAGTCGGTGGAGTAGGCTTTCTCCACCGACATTTTGTAGTTGAAGCCGTTGGCAATCAGAAATTCGCTCATTTCGTGGCGGCCACCGAGTTCGTCGATAAATTGTTGGTCGAGCCAAGGTTTGTAGATTTTCAGCGCGGGATTGGTCAAGAGGCCGTAACGGTAGAAACGCTCGATGTCGTTGCCTTTGTAGGTGCTGCCGTCGCCCCAGATATTCACATCGTCTTCTTTCATGGCGGAAACGAGCATGGTGCCGGTAACGGCACGGCCCAAAGGCGTGGTGTTGAAATAGGCGATGCCGCCGGTGGAAACGTGGAACGCGCCGCATTGGATGGCGGCAATGCCTTCGTGTGCCAGTTGTGCGCGGCAGTCGATCAGGCGAGCATTCTCTGCGCCGTATTCCATCGCTTTTTTAGGAATGGCATTGTAGTCGTCTTCGTCGGGCTGGCCGAGGTTGGCGGTGTAGGCATAAGGCAGCGCACCTTTGAGTTTCATCCACAACAGCGCGGCAGAGGTATCAAGACCGCCGGAGAAGGCGATGCCGACTTTTTGGCCGACGGGGAGATTTTGTAAAATGGTATGGTTTTGGCTCATGGGAATTTCTCCAGACTTGAAAAGTTGAAACCATTATCTTATAAATGGAATACATTGTCAGCAATAGGCCGTCTGAATGTTCGGAAGGCCGCATTAAAGAAACCTCATCATGAACGCTTTTAACCTCATCATCATCGGCGATGAAATCCTGCACGGCAGCCGCCAAGACAAGCATTTCGCCTTTTTCAAATCTTTATTGGAATCGCGCGGGCTGAAGCTCAATCAGGTGCAATATCTGCCTGACGAGCCCGATTTGCTGGTCAAACAGCTGCGCCGCAGTTTTTCAGACGGCCTGCCGACTTTCGTTACCGGTGGTATCGGCTCTACACCTGACGACCACACGCGCCAAGCCGCAGCGGCTGCTTTGGATTTGCCTGTCGTCCGTCATCCTGAAGCCGCCAAGTTTATCGAAGGCGTAACCTTGAAACGCGACGAGCCGCTCGATTCGCCGGAACACGCCCAACGCCTGAAAATGGCGGATTTTCCCGAAGGCGCGGAATTGGTGCCCAATCCGTTTAACAACATCGCCGGATTTTCCATCCGCGGGCATTATTTCTTCCCCGGTTTCCCCGTGATGGCGCACCCGATGGCCGAATGGGTATTGGAAACTTATTACGCCGACCGCTTCAATCAAACCGAACGCGGCAGCCGCAGCGTGTATGTGTTTGACCAACCCGAATCGCGCATTACGCCGATTATGGAACATCTTGAGCGTACCTACGCCGGTATCCGTTCGTACAGCCTGCCCACCGTGGGCCGTACCGATCCAGACGGTCGTTATATTCCGCCGCATATCGAGTTCGGCATTAAGGCGGAAGGCGAGGCCTGCCGCTTGCTGGATGCTGCGTGGGAAGATGCGTTGCAGGGTTTGCAGGCAATTGGCGCGACTTTGAAAGAAACGGTGGAATAATGCACTTATCCCCATCCCAATCCAGACGCGCACTGACTTTTGCCTCTTTGCTGTTTTTACCGCCGACCCTCGTTATCGGCATTTGGCTGGCGCAATATGGCGGCTTTGCTTTCGAGCCGCTGCTGATGCACGCCGTCCATGCCCACGCGGGAACATGGTTTGACCCGATTGCTACCGTATTGCACTATCTGGGCAAAACCGCGATTGCCGTGCCGCTGATCGGCGCAGTCGCCGCCGCCCTGTATTTCGCCGATAAGAAGCGCGAAGCACTGTTTTGCGTGTTGGCGGCCTTGGTACCGACTTTGAACATGCTGATTGTGAAAGTATGGTTTGCCCGCGAACGCCCGCTGCTTTGGCCGCGTCTGATTGAAGAGAGCAATTTTTCCTTCCCCAGCGGCCACAGTACGTTTTCCGCCGCCATTGCCGTCATGCTGATATTGCTTTGCCGCCGCACGCGCTACCGTCGCGCCGCTTGGGTGGCCGGTATTGCCTTTGCCCTGTTGACCGGATTTTCACGTGTTTATTTGGGCGTACATTATCCCACCGATGTTTGGGCAGGCTGGACAAACGGCACGCTGACTGCCTTGCTGGTGTATATGCTCATCTTCAGGCCGTCTGAAAAATAGAAGAAATAATCATGAATACACGTTCACCTAACACGCCTTATTGGCTCAGAAACGGCCATGCCGACACCCTGTTTGCTAAGTTGCTGCAAGGCAAAGCGCCCGACTACCGCCGCGAGCTTCTGCCCGACAGTACCGGCAAAACCCAAGTTGCCTACGATTTTGTCGACAGCGCCGACCCCGATGCACCGCTGGTGGTTTTGTTTCACGGACTGGAAGGCAGCAGCGAGAGCCATTACGCGGTCGAGCTGATGAAAGCCGTGCAGCAGCGCGGTTGGAACGGCGTGGTTGCCCATTTCCGCAGTTGCGGCGGCATCGCAAACACCGCGCCCGTGTTCTACCACCTCGGCGATACGCCCGAAATCGCCTTTATGCTCAACACGCTTGCCCGACGCTATTCAACCATTTACGCCGTCGGCGTTTCTTTGGGGGGCAATGCCCTAGCCAAATATTTGGGCGAGCAGGGCAGCAATGCCGTTCCGCGCGCTTCTGCCGTCGTTTCCGCACCGGTTGATGCCGTAGCGGCCGGTACGCGTTTTGATCAGGGCATGACGCGACTGATTTACACGCGCTATTTTTTGAATTCGCTGCTGCCGAAAGCCCGAGCGATTCCTCAGTTTCAGACGGCCTTGAGCCGGCAAAACTGCAAAACGCTTGGCGATTTTGACGACCGTTTTACCGCGCCGCTTCACGGTTTTGCCGACCGCCACGATTACTACTGCCGCAATTCCTGCAAGCCGTTTCTGAAAGGCGTGGATACGCCGTTGCTGCTGCTCAATGCCGTCAACGACCCCTTCCTGCCGCCGGAAGCCCTGCCGACCGGGCGGGACGTGTCCTCGGCCGTTACGCTGCTGCAACCGGCATACGGCGGTCATGTCGGCTTCGTCAGCCGCGATCGGGGCCGTCTGAATCTGCAATGGCTACCGCAAACGGTGTTGGACTATTTCAAACAGTATCAGCCGTAAAGGAGAAAGGGCATATATGCGACACGCCCTTAGAGTGTAGAAAGTAAAAAGGCCGTCTGAAAACGAATTTCAGACGGCCTTTTGAATGGCTTGATTATTTGCCTTTGTTGTCGGCTTTGGCTTCTTTTTTCAGAGAAGCGTACAACTCAGGGTCGCGGTTTTTCAGCAAGGACGCAACGGCCAAGTCGTCACGGTTTACTTTAGCCAAATCTACGCGCTCGATGTGTACCAAACGCAGCAATTCGCGTACAGGTTTAGGCATATTGCGGCCGGATTCGTAACGGGAACCACCGGACTGAGTCACACCGATGCGGCTCCAGAAGTCCATTTGGTTCAGGCCGAGTTTTTTACGGATATCGCGGATGTTTTCAATTTTTTCGAACGATTTCATGAATCTTCCTTATTGTGGTATTTGTTGCATGCCTCTAGGCATAAAAATGGGTCTGCAAGAATGCCGGCATCCCTTTTCCTGTAGGCTTTTGGGGTGATATGTGGGCGTATTGCAAATGACTGATCTAGATAATTAGACAGTATATTCGAAAGAAGTTTGCCGCTGTTTGCCATAATTTGTGTAAATATTTCTTAATTCATTATTTCGTATAATTTTTGGCATATAAATCATTAAATTATGCGATTATCTTAAATATGGCGTGGGCAAATTTTTACATAACTAAACAATTCATTATGGGTAAAAACTTAATTTCGAGCATTTATTCGGTTTGACGGGTCGAGAAAACGGATAAATTTCAGGTCGTCTGAATCTGTATTTTCAGACGGCCTGAAAATTTTTCAAGTTCAAGGCTTGCCGGTGGCAGGGCTGATGGTGAGGATTTCGTAGCCGGTTTCGGTAACCAAGACTTCGTGTTCCCATTGGGCGGAAAGGGAGCGGTCTTTGGTGACCACTGTCCAACCGTCGTTCAGGATGCGCAGGTGGCGTTTGCCTTGGTTGATCATCGGCTCGATGGTAAAAATCATACCCGGTTTGAGGACGAGGCCCTGACCTTTGCGGCCGTAGTGGACCACTTGCGGCGCTTCGTGGAAACCGCGGCCGATGCCGTGGCCGCAGAATTCTTGAACTACGGAGTAGCCGGCATTTTCGGCAACTTGTTGGCAGGCATAGCCGACATCGCCGAGGGTGGCGCCGGGTTTGACTGCTTCGATACCCGCCATCATGGAGGCGTGGGTCACGTCGATCAGGCGCTGGGCAATCGGGGAGACTTTGCCGACGGTAAACATGCGGCTGGAATCGCCGTGGAAGCCGTCTTTTTTAATGGTCAGGTCGATGTTGACGATGTCGCCTTCTTTCAGCGGCTTGTCATCGGGAATGCCGTGGCAGATAACGTGGTTGACGGAGGTACAGCAGGATTTCGGGTAGGGCGGGTTGCCGTAGTTGAGGGGGGCGGGATAACCGCCTTGAACGTTGACGTGGTAATCGTAAACGAGTTTGTCGATTTCGTTGGTGGTGACGCCGGGTTTGACGAATTGGCCGATGTAGTCGAGGGCTTCGGCGACCAAGCGGCCAAGTTCGCGCATTTTTTCGATTTCTTCGGGGGTTTTGATGATGACTTTGTCCATGAGGTTTCCTTCTTGTTTCAGACGGCATGGGGGCCGTCTGAACGGGACGGGTGTGCCGTCTGTTTAAAACAGGTTGTCGAGATTGTCTTTGTTGCGCGGTTTGGCTTGTGGTTTGGCCTCAGGCTCGGCTTTGGGAGTCGGTTTGGACTCGGGGGCTTTGGCTTTTGCCGGTTTGTTTTCTGCTGCTTGTGCGGCCGGTTTGCTGTCTGCGGCTTTGTTTGCTACCGGCTGGCTGTCTGCTTGAGGTGTGTTTTGAGCGGCAGGGCTGCTGTTGTCGGATTGTGTTTTTTCTGATTTGTCGGTTTCGGCGCGTTTGTTTTCTGTGCGTTTGCCGCGGTGTGCGGCAGGACGGTCGTTTTTTGTACCTTCTTCGGCTTTGTCGCTTTTTTCGGTTTGGGGAACAACCGGGTTGCCGGAAGCAGTTTTTTCGTCGCCTTCTTGGGCGGGTTGGACGGTTTCAAGTTCGACTGTGCCGTTGGGACGCCAAACTTCAATGCGTGTGTCGTTTTGTTCGGCCGGATTTTTTGCGGGGGGGGCGGTTTTGCCGGAGTTTAGGGTGCTGAATACGCCGGCGACAAGGGCGGCGACGGCGATAAAGCTGACAAGGAATAAAGCGCGGATTAGGTGTTTGGGCTTAAGTTGGAAAGGGGCTTTATTATTTTTTGACATGATGGGTCAGGTAATAGTTGGAGGAATGGCCGTCTGAATATTCAGACGGCCCCGGGTTGCCTGTGAATCAGTTGGCAACGTAGTTTTGATAGAGGGTGACGACTTTTTGTACGCCGACGGTCGTGCTGACTTTTTGAGTCACGCGAGCTTGTTCGTCGGGCGTGAGGATACCCATGACATAGGTCACGTTGCCGTAAGTTACGATTTTGACGCGTGCTTGGGTAGCCGGGCTGAGGCCCAACAGGGCGGCGCGGACTTTGGATGTGCCCCAGGTGTCGTTGGTCACGTCGCCGAGCGAACGCGCTTGCGAGGCGACGGTAATGTAGTTGTACACGCCTTCTGCAGCTTGTTCGGAACGGGCGATGCGTTCAACAAATTGTTTTTCGCCTTCGGTGGCCACTTGGCCGAGCAGGAGCAGGTGGCGGTTGTAACCGACAACGTTCAGTTTGGGCTTGTAACCTTCGACTTGGTTGTTTTGGCGCAGATAGGAGCGTGCGGTGGTTTCGACGCGCAGGGCCATAACGTTGTCGTCGGTTTGCGCGCCGGTGGTGCGGCGGTCGACGGCGGATTTAGTGCCGACGGCAGCACCGCCGATCAGTGCGCCGACGCAGCCGCTCAGACTCAGGCTCAAGAGGGTCGCTGTCAGAACGGGGAGGGCGTAGCGTTTGATATTCTTCATATCCTTTTCCTTGGGTATGGACGGGTGGGTGTTCAGACGGCCTTTAAGGGATGGGCCGTCTGAAAAGAAAGGGTTACATGCCTTCAAGCAGGACGGAGTCGATGCAGTCGCACATGGCGTGAATCAGCAAAATATGGTTTTCCTGAATGCGGGCAGTGCGCGGATAAGGGACGTTGAGTAAAACGTCGGTATCTTTGAGCATGGCGGCGATTTTTCCGCCGTCGCGGCCGGTCATGGCAATGACGTGCATGTCGCGTTCGTGTGCTGCTTTGATGGCTTCGATGACATTGGCGGAATTGCCGGAGGTGGAGATGCCGACCAATACGTCGCCGGCACGTCCGAGCGCGCGCACTTGTTTGCTGAATACGTGGTCGAAACCGTAGTCGTTGCCGATGGCGGTCAGGGCGGAAGTGTCCGTTGTCAGCGCGACAGCGGCCAATTCCATGCGCTCTTTTTCAAAACGGCCGGTCATTTCGGCGGCGAAGTGTTGCGCATCGGCAGCCGAACCGCCGTTGCCGCAGGCCAGGATTTTGCCGTCGTTCATCAGGCATTGCAGCATCAGCTCGGCGGCCTGTGCGGTCGGCTCGACCAGTACTTTTTCAGCTTCCTGCTTGGCGCGGATGCTCTCGGCAAAATGTGCGGAAACGCGTTCTTGTAATGTTGTCATGAGGTTAACCTGTAATATTTTGAATCCATTCGGGCGGGCCGTCGCCCTCGATCAGTACCGCGTCCAGGCGGCAGGGCGCATGGTTTAACCCGTGCTTTTGCAGATAATACTCTACACTTCGTTGCAATTTCAATAATTTGGACGGCGAGATGCTGTATGCGGCACCACCGAAACCTCGGTTTTTGCGGTATTTTACTTCAACAAACACAATCGTACCGCCGTTTTTGACGATTAAATCGATTTCGCCGTAGGCGCAATGCCAGTTCCGTGCCAGCAGCGAGCAGCCTTTGCCCAGCAGGAACGCCAGTGCCGCATCTTCGGCCGCCGCCCCCTGTTTGTGGTTTAAGCGCATGAAAAGTTTACCCGTTATATAATTATTGTTTTTAAAGAGACGCCGTTTCAGACGGCCTTGAATCTATGTACACAAAACACCTGCAAAAAGCCGTCGACAGCATCGAAAAACAGACATTATACGTTGTCGCCACACCCATCGGCAATTTAGCCGACATAACGCTGCGTGCGCTGGCCGTCCTGCAAAAGGCCGACATGATCTGCGCCGAGGACACCCGTGTTACCGCCCAGCTTTTGAGTGCGTACGGCATTCAGGGCAAACTCGTGAGCGTGCGCGAACACAACGAGCAGCAAATGGCCGATAAAATCATCGCCCATCTTTCAGACGGCCTGAGCGTTGCCCAAGTTTCGGATGCGGGCACGCCAGCGGTGTGCGATCCGGGTGCGAAACTTGCCGCCCGCGTGCGCGAAGCCGGATTTAAAGTGGTGCCTGTGGTCGGCGCAAGCGCGGTTATGGGGGCGTTGAGCGTGGCCGGGGTGACGGAATCTGATTTTTACTTCAACGGTTTCCTGCCGCCTAAGGCCGGCGAACGCCAAAAGCTACTGGCCAAATGGGTGGAAGCCGATTTTCCGATTGTGATGTTTGAAACGCCGCACCGTATCGAAGCAAGCCTTGCGGATATGGCCGCGCAGTTCCCCGAACGCCGTTTGACTTTGGCGCGCGAAATCACCAAAACGTTTGAAACCTTCCTCAGCGGCACGGTTGCCGAAATTCAAGCCGCCCTTAAAAACGACAGCAACCAAACGCGCGGCGAGATGGTGCTGGTGTTGCACCCTGCCGTGAAAGAGAAACACAGCGATTTGCCCGAAGCGGCGCAAAACGCCATGAAAATCCTTGCGGCCGAGTTGCCGACCAAACAAGCCGCCGAGCTTGCCGCCAAGATTACCGGCGAGAATAAAAAGGCGCTGTATGATTTGGCTTTAGAATGGAAAAAGCAGGGATAGTGGCTGATTGGCAAACCGTATATCAAAGGCCGTCTGAACAATGGATTTCAGACGGCCTTTTTTGATTGGATTTTAGAGGGTTTCAAATTGATTCGATAGGTTCAATACGCTTTGGTATTTGCGTTTCAGACGGCCTTAATGCTTGGCAAACCTGTTTCAACGCTGCCATGCGCTGCGCAAATATTCGATGCAGTCGGTCAGGGCGTAAAACGGGGCGTTGCCGTGATTGGCGTTGGGGTAGAGGGTAAAGCGGACGTCTGCGCCGAGATGGTGCAAAGTGCCGGCAAGGATTTTGGCTTGTGCAACCATGCCGCGGCTGGTTTGGTCGGGGCGGTTGTTTCTGCCTTCATGTTCTCCTGCACCGAGGCGGATGCCGATTCCTTGCGGCAATGTGCCGGGCAGCCAATCGAGTACGCGGCGGTCTTGCCACCAGATAGACGGCGACACCAGCAAATAATGGCGGAAGCGTTCGGGGCGGGTGAACAGGGAATAGAGGCCGTACAAGGCGCCGAACGAATGGCCGAAAACGGCTTGGTTTTGGGTATCGATGCGGTATTTGCCGTCGAGCAGGGCGGAGAGTTCGTCGTCGATAAAGCGGCTGAAGCGGTCGGCTTGGCCGTATTGTTTGCGTTCGGATTCGGACGCGTTGTCGGGCAGCGGCGGCGTGTAGTCGAGGGCGCGTTGGCTTAAGTCGCGGATGGTGCCGCCGGTGTAGCCGATGCCGACAATCAGACAGGCGGCATGGCTTTTGGTGATGGGGTTGATGAGCAGGGATTGCGCCATATTGAGGATGGCGGGGAAAAAGGCGTCCCCGTCAAGAATATACAGTACGGGATAGCCGCCTGCCGGACGCTCGCCGAGTGCCGCGGCTTGAATGCGGTAAGTGCGGCCGGTGTGGACGGAAGTAAGGGCGGTTTCTTCGGCTTGCAGCAGGGTGGCGGCTTGCCAGTCGGGACGGATGGACATGATGGGGTGCTTTAATCAATGGTTGCTTAAGGGAAAAGGCCGTCTGAACAATGGTTTTCAGACGGCCTTATTGTACGGATTTATGCCTTTTTAACAATACGCGCGATTAGCGTACGTCAACGTAGGAGCTGCTGTGCAGTTCGCGCAGGAGGTTGGTGGTCGCCTGTTGCGCTTTTTGTTGGGACAGGTATTGGCGGACGGCGTTTTGTTGGCGCTCTTCAGGCGTACCTGCTTCGCGGACGTCGTTCAGCTTGATGATGTGCCAGCCGAATTGGGTGCGGACAGGGGCGCTGATTTGGCCGGGTTTGAGTTTGTGGACGGCTTCTTCAAATGGGGCAACCATCATGCCGTCGGCAAACCAGCCCAAATCACCGCCGTTGCCGGCGCTGCTGTCTTGAGAGTATTGGCGTGCCAAACTGCCGAAATCTGCGCCGCTGCGGGCTTGTGAGTAGATTTTGCGGATGGTGCTTTCTGCGCCGACGGCGGCATTGTCGTTGTCGGCTTTAATGAGGATGTGTTGGGCATGGTATTGGCGCACAGGGTCTGCTTCAGGCAGGGTGATGCCTTGTTGTTTGGCCTGCTCGATGTAGCGTGCCACTTCGGAGTCGCTGACGCGGCTGTTTTGCATGATGGCCTGTTGGCGCACTTTTTCAACAATAATGCTGTCGGCGATGTCTTGACGGACGGCGGCAGACGGATTTTTGATGTTGGGGTTGTGCGCGATGACGGCTTCGATTTCGCTATCGGTCGCTTGGATGTTGCGGCGTTTGCCGGCTTGGAGGATCAGGGATTGGTTGATCATTTGGGCCAAAACCTGTTGGCGCAGCTCGTTGGCGTCCATTTGTGTGCCTTTCGGCATGGTTTGACGCGCTTGCGCTACGGCTTGTTCTACTTGGCGGTGGGTAATGACTTCGTTGTCGACAACTGCGGCAATGCTGTCTGAAAGATGTACGCCGCTTTGTACGGCAGGCATGGTGGTGGCGCTGACGGCAGGGGCTTTGGCTGCGCGCGCTTTGCTTGCTTTGGCTTTAGGGGCGGCGTGTGCGCCTACTGCGAGAGTGAGTGCGGCGACGAGAATCAGGGGTTTGAAGTTCATTGTTTGACTACCTCGTTGGTTTTGCTGTAACCGGGAATGGCTAAGCGGAGTTTTTCGAATGGGTTGTTGCCGATATTACTCAAGTCTTTGAGTTGGAGGTTGAAGAATACGGCGTTTTTGTGGCTGTTTTCGCCGGTAACATAGCGTTGGCCGACCAAGCTTGCGCTCCAGCAGCCGCAGTTGCTTTTGTATTCTGCACCGATGAGCATTTCCAGCGGTTTTTTGGCTTCGATTTCGTAGTTGTAACGGGCGACGGCGTATAGGTTTTTGCTCAACGGCCATTGGGCGGCAAGGTCGACTTGGCTGAGTTTGTCGTAGAAATAGTCGCCGTTGGCTTGCAGATAGATGCGCTCGTTGCGTCCGTATTTGTAGCGAGCGCTTAAGACTTTGCCGGGTTCGGGGTTGTAGGCAATCCCTGCGGCGTAGCTTTCGGCACGGCTTTGGTTTTGGTTGTAGTGGATGTCCAAGTCGATGCGGATGCTCGGGGTAATGTTGCCGTGTGCAAAGGCTACCCAGTCGGACTGGCTGCGCGGATAACGGCTGACGCTGCCGTCAGGCAGGACGTTGTCGTTTTTGAAGTAGAACTTCTGGCCGATACCTGCACGGAAGAGTTCCGCACCGGTGTTGGGGTTGAGGATGCGGCTTTGTGTGGCCAGCGTCAGGCTGTTGGCCGAATTGATACGGTCGTTGCCGGAATACAGGTTTTCGCGGAACAGCTGCGAATAGGTAAAGCTGTTTTCGGAGCTGTCGAAATTGGGCAGGTCGTTTTGGGACTTGGTCGGAATGTAGTTGTAAAACAGGCGCGGTTCGAGCGTTTGCAGGTATTCTCCGCCGAATAGACGGGCCCTGCGCTCGAAAGTCAGGCCGCTGTCGACGTTGATGATCGGCAGGACGCGGCTGACATTGCGGCTGCTTTGGCCGTTGAAGCTGTTGAGGCTGTAATAAGTGGCGTGTACGCCGACTTTAGGCCGGATGTAGCCCCATTGGTTGTGGAAGTCCCATTTAACGCTCGGGTAGAGCACCACGCGGCTGCCGTCTTGCTTGGTATCGTGGTCAAAACGGGTGAATTGGCCGAACACGTTGAGTTGCGCTTTGCCGAGATGGCTTTGCCAACGGCCGGTCAGACGGGGCATGATGGCATAAGGCTCGTCTTTATAACCGTCTTGGTTGGCAAGCGTTTGATATTTTTGTACGCGCAACGAGCCGTCGAAGCTGCCGCCCAACAGTTTGTCGCTGTAATTGAGCCATGCCTGACGGTCGAGGTTGACGTTGCGTGCGATGTCTTCACGGCCGTAGAAGTCGCGGTAGTAATCGTCGTCGGAAACTTGGTTGTAGTTGATGCCGCCGCTGATTTTGCTGTTCAGCTGCTGCTGGTGTTTCCATTTGAACTGGTAGCGGTTGTTGTGGACGCTTTTTTGGTCGTTCGGCATCCAGTCGCCATCGACTTCGCCGCTGTAATTCGGTTGCAGATAACGGACTTGGCCGCCCAGTTGCACACCTCGTTTGCTGATGATGCTCGGGCGGATGGTGGCATCCAAATTTGGGGCAAGGTTGAAATAGTAGGGTAGGCTCAGCTCAAGGCCGTCTGAACCTGTGGCAATGGTCGGAACGAGCAGGCCGCTTTTGCGGTTGCCGTTGATGGGAAAGTCTGCCCAAGGCGTGTAGAGGACAGGGACGCCGCCGAATACCAGCGAAGCGTGTTTGGCCACGCCGATGCCTGTCGATTCATCGGCTTCGATGCTTTGCGCTTGGATATACCAGCTGGCATCGCCGGGCGAACAGGTGTTGAATTTGGTGTTGATGAGCTTGTAGAGGCCTTTGCCTTTGAGTTCGGCTTTTTCGCTGACGCTTTGAAGGCGGCGGCCGCCTTGTTCGGTATTGAGGCGCACGGCGGTGCCGGAACCGGTTTGGTCTTTGAGGTTGTAAACCAATTGATCGCCGGATACGGTCGAACCGTTTTGATACAGGGTAAAGCGGTCGCCGGCGGTAACGGTATCGGCGGCTTGGTCGTATTGCGCCCAATCGGCGTTGAGAACATCGGTATTGCGCTCGACAATGACGTCGCCTTCGGCACGGACGCCGACTTGGGTCTGGCCTTCTATTTTATCGGCATTGATGCGGGTGTAATCGGCAGGCAGGGCAGGCTCGCCGCTGCGTTTGATTTCGGCGGTTTCGGCCGGCTTGGCATCTTCATGGTCGCAAAACAGACAAGTGCTGCCCAAAGAAAGCGGATCGGCTTCGCTTTGGCCTGTTTTTGCCGGTTTGGATTCAGCGGCGTGGGCAGGGGTATAGTCTTCCGCCTGCGGAACAGAAGCATCTTCCGCGCGCACGGCTGTTGCGCCAAAGCCCATAATTAAGGCGAGTACCAAGGGTTTGAGTGAAAATAAACGAGCCAAAATCGCCCCTTAAATCGGTTTGCCAGTTAGAATAGCGGTTATTGTAACCTGAAATTCTGCGATACCGCTATGCAACGACAAACCGAATTACAAAACTGGCTGGAGTCTGTTTACCCGAACCAGCCGTTCGAATTGAGCTTTGCGGCAGCCGATGCCGACTTCCGCCGCTATTTCCGCGCGACGTTTTCAGACGGCCAAACCGTCATCTGTATGGACGCGCCTCCTGAGAAGATGAGTGTTGCGCCTTATTTGAAAGTGCAAAAACTGTTTAATATGGTCAATGTGCCGCAAGTGCTTCATGTGAATGAAGCGTTGGGCTTTATGGTGTTGAACGATTTGGGCAACACCACATTCCTGACCGCCATGAATCAGGAAAACAGCGAAACCGCCCACAAAGCCCTGCTGCTCGAAGCCATCGACGAATTGATCGAGCTGCAAAAAGCCAGCCAACCCGGCAAACTGCCGGAATACGACCGCGAAGTCATGCTGCGCGAGATTAACTTGTTCCCCGAATGGTTTGTGGCCAAAGAATTGGGCCGCGAGCTGACCTTCAAGCAACGCCAGTTGTGGCAGCAAACCGTCGATACGCTGCTGCCGCCCCTGTTGGCGCAACCCAAAGTGTATGTCCACCGCGACTTTATCGTCCGCAACCTGATGCTGGCAAAAGGCCGCCCGGGCGTGTTGGACTTCCAAGACGCGCTTTACGGCCCGATTTCCTATGATTTGGTGTCGCTGCTGCGCGATGCGTTTATCGAATGGGAAGAAGAATTTGTATTGGACTTGGTCATCCGCTACTGGGAAAAAGCACGCGCTGCCCAGCTGCCCGTGCCTGCCGAGTTTGATGAGTTCTACCGTTGGTTTGAATGGATGGGCGTACAACGTCATTTGAAAGTGGCCGGTATTTTTGCCCGCCTGTACTACCGCGACGGCAAAGATAAATACCGCCCGGAAATCCCGCGCTTCTTGAACTATTTGCGCCGCGTATCCCGCCGTTACAACGATTTGGCGCCGCTTTATGCGTTGCTGGTCGAATTGGTCGGCGATGATGAATTGGAAACAGGCTATACCTTCTAAGCTTGGTTTTTCAAGATTTGATTCCACTTTTCAGACGGCCTGATCAACAAAAGGCCGTCTGAAACCTTTACAGAACACATAAACATGACTTACATGATTTACCCCAAAACCTACGACGTGATTGTCGTCGGCGGCGGCCATGCCGGTACCGAAGCCGCGCTTGCCGCCGCACGCATGGGTGCGCAAACCCTGCTGCTTTCGCACAACATCGAAACCCTCGGTCAAATGTCGTGCAACCCCTCCATCGGCGGTATCGGCAAAGGCCACCTTGTGCGCGAACTCGACGCATTGGGCGGCGCGATGGCGTTGGCCACCGACAAATCCGGCATCCAGTTCCGCCGTCTGAACGCCAGCAAAGGCGCGGCAGTGCGAGCCACACGCGCGCAGGCCGACCGCATCCTATATAAAGCCGCTATCCGCGAAATGCTGGAAAACCAAGAAAACCTCGACCTTTTCCAACAAGCCGTCGAAGACGTCACGCTTGACGGCGAACGCATCAGCGGCGTGGTTACCGCGATGGGCGTGGAATTTAAAGCACGTGCCGTCGTGTTGACCGCCGGCACGTTTTTGTCCGGCAAAATCCATATCGGTTTGGAAAACTACGAAGGCGGCCGCGCCGGCGATCCCGCCGCCAAATCCTTGGGCGGCCGTTTGCGCGAATTGAACCTGCCTCAAGGCCGTCTGAAAACCGGCACGCCGCCGCGTATTGACGGCCGCACGATTGACTTCTCCCAACTGACCGAACAGCCCGGCGACACACCCGTTCCCGTAATGTCCGTACGCGGTAGCGCCGATATGCACCCGCGCCAAGTGTCCTGCTGGATTACGCATACCAACACGCAAACTCACGACATCATCCGCTCAGGCTTCGACCGCAGCCCGATGTTTACCGGCAAAATCGAAGGCGTGGGTCCGCGTTATTGTCCGTCTATCGAAGACAAAATCAACCGCTTCGCCGACAAAGACAGCCATCAGATTTTCCTCGAACCCGAAGGCCTGACCACGCACGAATACTATCCTAACGGTATCTCCACCAGCCTGCCGTTCGACATCCAAATCGCCCTCGTGCGCAGCATGAAAGGCCTCGAAAACGCCCATATCCTGCGCCCTGGTTATGCCATCGAATACGACTATTTCGATCCGCGCAACCTCAAAGCCAGCCTTGAAACCAAAACCATCCAAGGCCTCTTCTTTGCCGGACAAATCAACGGCACCACCGGCTACGAAGAAGCCGCCGCGCAAGGCTTGCTCGCTGGCGCAAATGCCGTGCAATACATCCGCGAACAAGACCCGCTCCTGCTGCGCCGCGAACAAGCCTATCTCGGCGTATTGGTGGACGACCTCATCACCAAAGGTGTGAACGAGCCTTACCGAATGTTCACCAGCCGCGCCGAATACCGCCTGCAACTCAGGGAAGACAACGCCGACATGCGCCTGACCGAAGACGGCTACAAAATCGGCTTGGTGGGTGAAGAACAATGGCGCATGTTCAACGAAAAACGCGAAGCCATCGAACGCGAAATCCAACGTTTGAAAACAACGTGGTACACGCCGCAAAAACTCGCCGAAGAAGAGCAGCTGCGCGTATTCGGCCAAAAACTCAGCCGCGAAGCCAACCTGCACGACCTCCTGCGCCGCCCGAACCTCGACTACGCCGCGCTGATGACCCTGCCCGACGCACAACCTGAAACCGCACTTGCCGACAGCGTGGTCGAACAAGTCGAAATCCAAGTCAAATACCAAGGCTATATCGACCGCCAAAACGAAGAAATCGACAGCCGCCGCGACATCGAAACCTTAAAGCTGCCCGAGGATATCGATTACAGCAAAGTCAAAGGTTTGTCGGCAGAAGTGCAGCAAAAGCTCAACCAGCACAAACCCGAAACCGTCGGCCAAGCCAGCCGCATCTCCGGCGTAACGCCTGCCGCCGTCGCATTACTGATGGTGCATTTGAAACGTGGATTTAAAGATGCCAAGTAAGGTTTAATCCGAATAAAGGCCGTCTGAAAGTTTCAGACGGCCTTTTTGATCATTTTTAATTACTTAAAAGAATAAAAACATAAAAACTGATGACAGAGTAAAATACGTTACACAAAACCTATGACAGACAAAGGGATAATATGGAAACTCAAGCTTTAGAAAAAACTTTTGCTACACATGACGAATTTAACCGTAAGCCGATAGCCGAAAACATCATCAGGCTGCTTACCTCAGATATCGACCTTTCCCCTATGGTCATCGACGGTGGCTGGGGAACGGGCAAAACCGAATTTTGCAAAAAGCTGATTCGGCTTATGCAGGAGCAACATCGCGATTATCAGCCCGTCTATATTGACGCCTTCCGTTCAGACCACAGCGGAGAGCCTCTGCTGGCATTGCTTGCCGAAATCATCAAAGCCTGTACGCCTGAAGATACTGGCGAGCAGCCGTCTGAACAGCGCAAAAATATTACGAGGAAAGTCGCAAGAGCAGTAGGATTCGCGATGAAAACCGTTGCTAAAGCAGCGGTTGGTCATGTCCTAAAGCAAAAATGGGAAGATTTAGAGGAGGGAATGAGCCAAATTACAAATGATGGGCAAGAAGCAAAAAATGCTGCGGCAACTGTAGCTGGTGTTGCCACCACACTTGCCAGTCATTCCATTGATGCAACTATTGATGCAACCGTCGAAGCCTTATTGAAAGAGCAAATTGAAGCAGAAAAAAATCTGGAAACGCTTAAAGCCTGCCTAAAAGAATTGGCAGCGGGCAAACCGATTATCCTGTTTATCGACGAACTCGACCGTTGCCGCCCTGATTACGCCGTCGATATGCTGGAAGTTATCAAGCATGTCTTTGATATTGAAAACGTCAAAGTCGTGCTGGTTACGAATACCAAGCAACTGTGCGCGGCGATTAATCATCGGTATGGCGCAGAGGTGGATGCGCAGAAATATTTAGATAAGTTTTTGAAGTATAGCTTTGCCTTGCCGGATCAGGTTGTGGCTCAAACGGAGCAAGATCGAGTTTTGGTTTCAATTCATCATTTTAAGAGGTTAATAAAAGGTAGTGATATAGAAGGGGTCTTATTTAATGCGCATAGAGTTGTGGATTGTATAAGTGAAATGATTAAACGGAATAATTTATCGCTTAGGGAGACGGAACGATTAGTCCGATTTTTGGAGATGTATCACTCTTTGGGTCATGGGTTTGGGTTTAGGAATAAAACATTTCACCTATATCTACGTGTGGTTGGTGTATTTATCTTCTGCTTTTATCCAAGGTTAATGGATGATATCAATAAAAATCGAACTGATGCTGGAGAATTTGCTCAATTGTTTAATCTTCAATCTTGGCCAGATATGCTAGATGATCCTTATGACCCTAAAGGAATAGTAGATATGATTGCTGTGATGCTAATTTTAAATAGTAAAATCGAAGATCCTCGCTTTACGTTACTAGAATTTAATGAAAAGCACTATTGGCAGACTCTGATAGATAGATATTTTGGTAGTGAAGCAATAAATTGGGGCTTATCTGTTTTGAAAAATACTTTTCAAGTCCTCAGTTTTGAACAAACGCCACAATAAAACAAAAGGCCGTCTGAAACCCAAAAATCAGGTTTCAGACGGCCTTTTATCATTTTAATAAACCGATAATTGTCCTATCGAGGCCGTCTGAATTTCAATACGCCAAGCTCGGAGACAAAGCCGTTTAGGGGGATGTCGTGGGGTTCGGTCGGCAGTGTGTCGGTCAGTTGGCAGCCGAAGCCTACGCCCAGGGTTTGGGTTTGCAGGCGGTATTTCGTGGCGGAGAGGGTGGCGTCGTAATAGCCGCCGGCTTGTCCGAGGCGGTAGCCGCGTTTATCGATGCCGACGATGGGGACCAGCAGTAGGCTGAGTTGGTGGACGCGGATTTTCTTGCCGGTAAATTGTGGGACGCTCAATTTGGCGCGGCCGCGTTTGCGTTCTTGTTTGGCGCCGTCGGCAGGGTAGGGGGTAAACCACATCCGCCGTGTGTTCGGTTCGATATAGGGCAGGTAGAGTTTTGCGCCGCGTTTTTGTGCGGCACGGACAAAGCCGTCCAATCGCAATTCCTTGCCCATCGGCCAATACACGCCGATTTTCCGTCCTTTTTTGATGTAGGGCTTGAGCAGGCGGTTGATGGTTTCGGTGGCGGCGTTGCGCTCGTCTGCGCTCATTTGGGCGCGTGCGCGGCGGAACTGTTTGCGTAATGCCGATTTTTCGGGATTCCTCATTTTCAGACGGCCTTTCGGGATTGCGGTAGAATGTTGCGATTATAACGATTTTGTTAACATTCAAACAGGACGCACACGATGTGGCACATTGTCGCCATCGGCTATCTTTTTGTTGCCGTGATGTTTTCCGCCGCGCAGCCGAGTATTGCGCGCGCGTTGATTTATTTGGTTTTTTGGGCAGTGTTGCCCACTGTGTTCACGGTCTTCGTCATGACCATCCGCCGCCGCAACCGCCTGATGAAACGGCAGGAGCAGGCGGAGTTTGAAGCGGCTCGCCAAAAGGCGGTACAGGCGGATGAAAAACAGGACGGAAAGGTATAAAATCCCTTTTCAGACGGCCTCTTATCCGCTATAATCCGTCAGTTTTCCATTTCGGAAACACTCTTTTATTTTTTAAAACTTATGCCCACTTTCGCCGAAGGGTGCTTGACAATAGGCGCCGCCTATCAAGTTCTATGCGATTGAATGTGTGCTCTTTAACCCTTTCAAGGAAATAACATGTCTCAAATTACTATGCGTCAGATGATTGAAGCCGGTGTTCACTTCGGTCACCAAACCCGTTTCTGGAACCCGAAAATGGCTCAATATATTTTCGGTGCGCGCAACAAAATCCATATCGTAAACTTGGAAAAAACCCTGCCGATGTTCCAAGAGGCGCAAGAAGCCGTACGCCGTCTGGTTGCCAACAAAGGTACAGTATTGTTCGTAGGTACCAAACGCCAAGCCCGCGACATCATCCGCGAAGAAGCTACCCGTGCCGGTATGCCTTTCGTTGATTACCGCTGGTTGGGTGGTATGCTGACTAACTACAAAACCGTTAAGCAATCCATCAAACGCCTGGAAGAAAAAACTGCTGCCCTGGAAAACGCTGCTGAAGGCGGTTTCAACAAAAAAGAAATTCTGGAAATGCAACGCGACGTTGAAAAACTGGAACGTTCTTTGGGCGGTATCAAAAACATGAAAGGCCTGCCTGACGCGATTTTCGTTATCGATACCGGCTACCAAAAAGGTACTCTGGTTGAGGCTGAAAAACTGGGCATCCCTGTTATCGCTGTAGTCGATACCAACAACAGCCCTGACGGCGTGAAATACGTTATCCCTGGTAACGATGACTCCGCTAAAGCTATCCGCCTGTACTGCCGCGGCATCGCTGACGCAGTTTTGGAAGGCAAAAACCAAGCGCTGCAAGAAACTGTAGCCGCTGCCCAAGAAGCTGCTGCCGAGTAATTCGGTACACAGAAGAGGGGCGTTATGCCCCTTTTCTCAAATTCCGTTCTGAAATCCGTTTCAGACGGCCACTATTTCCAAACACGGCAATGGCCGTGTTCCCAAAAATCTAGGAGATTCAAAATGGCAGAAATTACTGCAAAAATGGTTGCCGACCTGCGCGCCGCTACCGGCCTGGGCATGATGGAATGCAAAAAAGCCTTGGTTGAAGCTGAAGGCAACTTCGACAAAGCCGAAGAAATCCTGCGTATTAAATCTGGTGCGAAAGCCGGTAAACTGGCTGGCCGTACTGCTGCCGAAGGCGTATTGGCTTACGCGATCAACGGCAATGTCGGCGCATTAGTTGAAGTAAACTGCGAAACCGACTTCGTTGCTAAAGACGCCGGCTTCGTAGAATTTGCCAACTTCGTTGCGAAAACTGCTGCCGAGAAAAAACCGGCTTCTGTTGAAGAACTGAGCGAACTGGTTGAAGCAGAACGCAAAGCCATCATCGCTAAATTGGGCGAGAACATGTCTGTTCGCCGCTTCCAAGTGATCGACACTGCTAACCAACTGGTTGCCTACATCCACGGTGCATTGGCTACCGAAGGCGTATTGGTTGAGTACAAAGGCTCTGAAGACGTAGCACGCAAAATCGGTATGCACATTGTTGCCGCTAAACCTCAATGCGTAAGCGAAGCCGAAGTAGATGCTGAAACCGTTGAAAAAGAACGCCACATCTACACTGAACAAGCTATCGCTTCCGGCAAACCTGCCGACATCGCCGCTAAAATGGTTGAAGGTCGTATCCGTAAATTCTTGGCTGAAATCACTCTGAACGGCCAAGCGTTCGTGATGAACCCTGACCAAACTGTTGCCCAATTCGCTAAAGAAAACGGCACTGAAGTGATTAGCTTCGTACGCTACAAAGTAGGCGACGGTATCGAGAAAGCCGTTGTTGACTACGCAGCTGAAGTTGCTGCCGCTGCTAAAGTGTAAGGCACTTATGAAAAAGAAAGCACCTAGATTCCAAACGAATCAGGGTGCTTTTTTTTGAGAAAACCGTTTACGGTACCTAATTTAAGACGGCCGAATATTCAGGCTGTCTGAAAACCAAAACAATAATAAACCGACACACCCTATCATTAATATTCCGACCGTTTGAAAATTCAGACGGCCCGCCCCCCGACCGACGACATTCAAGAAAGCAAGGTATCCCATGACACAGCAAATCAAATACAAACGCGTATTACTGAAACTCTCCGGCGAATCCCTGATGGGCTCTGATCCATTCGGCATCAATCACGATACCATCGTTCAAACTGTCGGCGAAATTGCCGAAATCGTGAGAATGGGCGTGCAAGTCGGTATCGTTGTCGGCGGCGGTAACATTTTCCGCGGCGTATCTGCACAAGCAGGCAGCATGGACCGCGCCACTGCCGACTACATGGGCATGATGGCAACCGTGATGAACGCCTTGGCACTCAAAGACGCATTTGAAACCTTGGGCATCAAAGCGCGTGTTCAATCCGCACTGTCTATGCAGCAAATCGCTGAAACTTACGCCCGTCCTAAAGCCATTCAATATTTGGAAGAAGGCAAAGTCGTGATTTTCGCCGCCGGTACTGGTAACCCATTCTTCACGACCGACACTGCCGCCGCATTGCGCGGTGCGGAAATGAACTGCGACGTGATGCTCAAAGCCACCAACGTCGACGGCGTGTACACCGCAGACCCGAAAAAAGACCCATCTGCAACACGCTACGAAACCATTACTTTTGACGAAGCCTTGTTGAAAAACCTCAAAGTGATGGATGCCACCGCCTTCGCCCTCTGCCGCGAACGCAAACTCAATATCGTGGTCTTCGGCATTGCCAAAGAAGGCTCGCTCAAACGCGTGGTAACCGGCGAAAACGAAGGTACGCTGGTTCACTGCTAATCATTGAAAGGCCGTCTGAAACAGCCGAACGGGATACATTCGGCTTTCAGACGGCCTTTTATTTTCAGTCGGTTGCGTGGGCATTGGCTCATGGTTTGAAAAGGTTGAGAACTTGCTTGACCATAATGCCCAACCGACAATTCGATAGTAAAAGGATACCCCATGAATATCACCGTCTTGGCTGTCGGCACGAAAATGCCGCGTTGGGTCGATGAGGCCGTCGGCGAGTACGCCAAACGCTTCGGGCGCGATGTCAATTATGCGCTGAAAGAAATCAAGCCGGAAAAACGCGGCGCGGGTGTGAATGCGGCTCAGGGCATGGCGGCTGAAGAAAAACGCCTGCTGGAAGCCATCCCGCAAGGCGCGTTTTTGGTGGTATTGGACGAACGCGGCAAAGCGCCGACTTCGGTCGAATTGGCGCAACATTTGAAAAGCTGGCAGCAAAACGGCGAACACGTCTGCTTTATTATCGGCGGCGCAGACGGCATGACCGACCGTTTGAAACAGCAGGCAAACATGATGATGCGCCTTTCCAGCCTGACTCTGCCGCACGGCATGGTGCGCGTTTTATTGACCGAGCAGCTTTATCGCGCCGTTTCGATTTTGCACAACCATCCTTATCATCGGGAATAATCCGCTTTGATTGCCGTGATAAGACGGCAATGCCGCCTTGTCGGTTTGAAAAGGAATAGGGCAAGTCGGTTTAAAGCGGGGCGAACCCGTTTTTCAGACGGCCTGATTTTTCTGCATGAATCCTTTATAATCGTTTCTTTGATAAATCAACATCTTTCGGGAGAACCCAAATGTCCGATTTCCGTCAAGACTTCCTCAAATTCGCTTTGGCACAAAACGTGTTGAAATTCGGCGAATTTACGACCAAGGCCGGCCGTCAGTCGCCTTATTTTTTCAATGCCGGTTTGTTCAATGACGGCGCATCGACTTTGCAGTTGGCGAAGTTTTACGCCGAGGCCATTATTGCCAGCGGCGTGAAGTTCGATATGCTGTTCGGCCCAGCCTATAAAGGCATTATTTTGGCGGCGGCGACAGCGATGATGTTGGCGGAAAAAGGCGTAAACGTACCGTTTGCCTACAACCGCAAAGAAGCCAAAGACCACGGCGAGGGCGGCGTGTTGGTGGGTGCGCCTTTGAAAGGCCGCGTGCTGATTATCGATGATGTGATTTCCGCCGGCACATCCGTGCGCGAGTCGGTCAAACTGATTGAGGCCGAAGGCGCAACGCCTGCTGCAGTGGCCATTGCGCTCGACCGCATGGAAAAAGGCACGGGCGAATTGTCGGCGGTGCAGGAAGTCGAAAAACAATACGGCCTGCCGGTGGTTTCGATTGCCAACCTGAACGACTTGTTCACGCTCTTGCAAAACAATGCCGAATTTGGCGGCTTCTTCGAGCCGGTCAAAGCCTATCGCGAACGTTACGGCGCGGTTTAAACCATAACATCATGCTCAGGTCGTCTGAAACGTTTTTCAGACGGCCTGAAACATTGGCTAAAATATATTTTTGATTCAATACACTTACGGAAAATACTCATGCCTGCTTGTTCTTGTCCTCATTGTAAAACGCCGCATTGGGTGAAAGATGCCCAGTTGAACGTGGCGCAGGGTTTTGTGGTCTGCACGCGTTGTTCGGGGATGTTTAAGGCCAAGGATTATCTGTCGGGCAACCTGCCGGCCGATCCGGCCCATCTGCCTGTGGCGGTAACGGATGTGCGCCTCGTGCATAACATCGGCGCGCAAATCCTCAAGCATTCCAAACTCTCGCGCAAAGAAATTTCCGATTTGCTCAATAGCGCACTCAAGGAAGAGCCCAAGGCGGAAGAGCAGGCGGCGGTCAAAACGCGCAAGGATGGTTTCAACTGGACGTTGGCATCGCTGATTGCGCTGACGGTTTTGATTATGCAACTCTTTTATCTTGCCCTGCTATGAGTAACATCGCCCATTTTGTTGCCAGCTTTCGCGAAGCCGCGCCCTATATTCAATATTTGCGCGGCAAAACCATGGTGGTCGGCGTGACCGACAGCCTGTTGGAAGGCGAAACCCTGATCCGTTTGGCCGCAGATTTGAATCTGTTGGCCAGCTTGGGCTTGCGTTTGGTCTTGGTGCACGGTTCGCGGCATTTGCTCGACAAATTGGCTTCGGGTCGGAATTTTGTTCCGAAATACAGCGGCAGCCGACGGATTACCGATGAAGCGACCCTGATGGAAGTGAAGCAGGTGGCGGGGATTATCCGCAGCGATGTCGAAGCAGCTTTGTTCAGCAGCGTATCTGCACAGCAACGGAGTAAGCCGCCGGTTATCGCGTGCGGCAACTTTATTACCGCCCGTCCGTTGGGCGTTATCGACGGCGTGGACATGGGCTATACCGGTACCGTCCGCAAAATCGACGCGGAAGAGATCCGTTTGCGCTTAGATGGCGGCGCGGTGGTGCTGATCAGTCCTTTGGGACATTCGTACAGCGGCAAAACCTTCAATCTGAGTATGTGCGAAACCGCGCAGGAAGTGGCCATGGCTTTGCAGGCAGAGAAACTGGTTTTCCTGACCGAAGAAGCGGGTATCCGCCGCGCTGACGGCTCGTTGGCCAATACGTTGTCTGTCGGCGAAGTGCAGGAGTTGGTGCGCGACAATCCCGATGTGCCGGTTGATTTGCTCCATGCGGCAGTGTGCGCACTGGAAAACGGCGTATCGCGGGTGCAGATTCTCAACGGCCGCGAAGACGGCAGCCTGTTGCGCGAGCTGTTTACCCGCGAGGGCAGCGGTACGTCTATTGCCCGAGGGCCGTTTGTTTCCATCCGTCAGGCACGCAGCGACGACATTCCGCACATCATCGCCTTAATCCGTCCGCTGGCGGAACAAGGCATCTTGTTACACCGCAGCCGCGAGTATTTGGAAAACCATATTTCCAGTTTTTCCGTATTGGAACACGATCAAAACATTTACGGCTGCGTGGCGCTGAAAACCTTTTCCGAGCCTGATTGCGGCGAATTGGCCTGCCTGGTGGTGTCACCCGAAGCGCGCGACGGCGGCTACGGCGAATTGCTGTTGGAACATTTATTCCAAAAAGCGCGCGCCTTAAATATCAAAACGCTTTTCGCCTTATCCACGCACACGGGCGAATGGTTTGTCGAACGGGGCTTTCAGACGGCCTCGGCCGATGACCTGCCTGCCGAACGCCGGCAGGAATACAATGCCAACGGCCGCAATTCCAAAGTATTTGTTTATGACTTGCAGGCCGTCTGAGAACTTCAATCCTATTATCCGTTTTTAAACATCACTCAAATCTTATGTTGAAAATCATCTCTGCCAACGTCAACGGCATCCGCTCCGCCTATAAAAAAGGTTTTTACGAATACATCGCCGCATCGGGCGCGGACATTGTCTGCGTGCAGGAACTGAAAGCTCAAGAGGCTGACCTGTCAGACGATATGAAGAATCCGCACGGTATGCATGGCTACTGGCATTGCGCCGAAAAGCGCGGCTATAGCGGCGTGGCGGTGTACAGCAAACGCAAACCCGACAATGTGCAAATCGGCATGGGCATTGAAGAATTTGACAGGGAAGGCCGTTTTGTCCGTTGCGATTTCGGCAAGTTGTCGGTAATTTCGCTGTATCTACCCAGCGGCAGCAGCGCGGAAGAGCGCCAACAAGTGAAATACCGCTTTTTGGACGCGTTCTATCCCATGCTCGAAGCCATGAAAAACGAAGGACGCGACATCGTCGTCTGCGGCGACTGGAACATCGCCCACCAAAACATCGACTTGAAAAACTGGAAGGGTAATCAGAAAAATTCGGGCTTCTTGCCTGAAGAGCGCGAATGGATAGGCAAGGTTATTCACAAGCTCGGTTGGACGGATATGTGGCGCACACTTTATCCCGATGTGCCGGGCTATACCTGGTGGAGCAACCGCGGACAAGCGTATGCGAAAGATGTCGGGTGGCGTATCGATTATCAGATGGTTACACCGGAGTTGGCCGCCAAAGCCGTTTCCGCACATGTTTATAAAGACGAAAAATTCTCAGATCACGCCCCTTTAGTTGTGGAGTATGACTATGTTGCCGAATAAGGTTTTTGGTAAATATGATTGGAATATAAACGGCAAAACCGGCGTAGGCGCAGCGTGGGTCGTGGCGGCATTTGTATTGCCTATGCTGGTGTGGGCGGTATTTATGCTGGCGCGGATGTCCGGCTGGGTTGCGCCGACCAAGGCCAATCCGACGTGGGCGTTGGTATGGCTGCTGTTTTCCCTGCCTTGCCTGCTGATTGCGGCCAAATGCTTTGCTTGGAAGGGCTGGCGGCTGGTTGCCAACATCGTACTTTGTCTGGCGACTTGTGCCATCCTCAGCGTGCCTGCCGCATTGCTGATTGCATTTACACTCAACGACTTACTCAAATAGGCCGTCTGAAATGCAGAGCTTCGAACTCGAAGAAATGGCACTGTTTCTGATACGCGATGCGGATGAAGCGGAAATGTGGATAGACCGCTGGGCGGTCAGCTATCCGATTGTTCAAACTGCCGAAGCCGATAGTCGGCAAACCATTTCCGAATGGCAACACGCCATTCAGACGGCCTTTGACCATATTGTGAGCAAAAATATTGCCGTCGTGGCTCATGGTGCCGGCGTGTCCGCATTTTTGGCATGGCTGTACCAAGCCGACATCATGACGCAAAAACGCCTGACCAATATTATTTTGGTCTCGCCGCGTCCCGAAGCTTTTCCCGAGGACGAAATCCATACGTTCCAACGCGTCCGTTGCCCTTGCCGTACAGCGCTGGTTATCGCCGAAAAAAACGGTACGCCACGCGATTGGGCGCAAGAACAGGCCGACCGCTGGCATGCACGCCTGCTTCAATCGCCGCATTCCGGCCAGTTAAACAGCGCACTCGGCGGCTGGCAATGGGGCATGAAGCTGATGCAGGAAATGTTGTTAAGTAAATAGTTTAGAAGGGTTTATCAAGAAGAGAGGCCGTCTGAAACCGATATGTGTTTCAGACGGCCTTTGTTTACAAATATCATGTTAAATATAATTAAAAGAAACTATTCTTATTTCTTTTATGAGGCAATATAATTCGGTTGTTTTGTTAAATTGAGTATAAAAATGCAAATACCATTTCATTTAGCTTTATTACCCACGCTGATTATTGCTTCCTTCCCTGTCGCTGCCGCCGATACGCAGGACAATGGTGAACATTACACCGCCACGCTACCTACCGTTTCCGTGGTCGGACAGTCCGATACCAGCGTCCTCAAAGGCTACATCAACTACGACGAAGCCGCCGTTACCCGCAACGGACAGCTTATTAAAGAAACGCCGCAAACCGTCGATACGCTCAATATCCAGAAAAACAAAAATTACGGCACGAACGATTTGAGTTCCATCCTCGAAGGCAATGCTGGCATTGACGCCGCTTACGATATGCGCGGCGAAAGCATTTTCCTGCGCGGTTTTCAAGCCGACGCATCCGATATTTACCGCGACGGCGTACGCGAAAGCGGTCAGGTGCGCCGCAGCACCGCCAACATCGAGCGCGTGGAAATCCTGAAAGGCCCGTCTTCCGTGCTTTACGGCCGCACCAACGGCGGCGGCGTCATCAACATGGTCAGCAAATACGCCAACTTCAAACAAAGCCGCAACATCGGTGCAGTTTACGGCTCGTGGGCAAACCGCAGCCTGAATATGGACATCAACGAAGTGCTGAACAAAAACGTTGCCATCCGCCTCACCGGCGAAGTCGGGCGTGCCAATTCGTTCCGCAGCGGCATAGACAGCAAAAACGTCATGGTTTCACCCAGCATTACCGTCAAACTCGACAACGGCTTGAAATGGACGGGGCAATACACCTACGACAATGTGGAGCGCACACCCGACCGCAGCCCGACCAAGTCCGTGTACGACCGCTTCGGACTGCCTTACCGCATGGGTTTCGCCCACCCAAACGATTTTGTCAAAGACAAGCTGCAAGTTTGGCGTTCCGACCTTGAATACGCCTTCAACGACAAATGGCGCGCCCAATGGCAGCTCGCCCACCGCACGGCGGCGCAGGATTTCGACCATTTCTATGCAGGCAGCGAAAACGGCAGCCGAATCAAACGCAACTACGCTTGGCAGCAGACCGACAACAAAACCCTGTCATCCAACTTCACGCTCAACGGCGACTACAACATCGGCCGTTTTGAAAACCACCTGACCGTAGGCATGGATTACAGCCGCGAACACCGCAACCCGACATTAGGTTACAGCCGTGCCTTTTCTGCCTCCATCGATCCATACGACCGCGCAAGCTGGCCGGCTTCGGGCAGATTGCAGCCTATTCTGACCCAAAACCGCCACAAAGCCGACTCCTACGGCATCTTTGTGCAAAATATCTTCTCAGCCACGCCCGACTTGAAATTCGTCCTCGGCGGCCGTTACGACAAATACACCTTCAATTCCGAAAACAAACTCACCGGCAGCAGCCGCCAATACAGCGGCCACTCGTTCAGCCCCAACATCGGCGCAGTGTGGAACGTAACGCCCGCCCACACGCTCTACGCCTCGTATAATAAAGGCTTCGCGCCTTATGGCGGACGCAGTGGCTATTTGAGCATCGACACTTCGTCTGCCGCCGTGTTCAACGCCGACCCCGAGTACACCCGCCAATACGAAACCGGCGTCAAAAGCAGTTGGCTGGACGACCGCCTCAGCACCACATTGTCCGCCTACCAAATCGAACGCTTCAATATCCGCTACCGCCCCGACGCGCAAAATGATCCCTACACTTGGGCAGTTGGCGGCAAACACCGTTCGCGCGGCGTGGAGTTGTCCGCCATCGGACAAATCATCCCCAAAAAACTCTACCTGCGCGGATCGTTGGGCGTGATGCAGGCAAAAGTGGTTGAGGACAAGGAAAATCCCAACCGCGTTGGCATCCATTTGGACAACACCAGTAACGTTACCGGCAACCTGTTTTTCCGTTACACGCCGACTGAAAACCTCTACGGCGAAATCGGCGTAACCGGTACAGGCAAACGCTACGGCTACGACTCAAGAAATAAAGAAGTGACCACGCTTCCAGGCTTTGCCCGAGTTGATGCCATGCTCGGCTGGAACCATAAAAATGTTAACGTTACCTTTGCCGCTGCCAATCTGCTCAATCAAAAATATTGGCGTTCGGACTCTATGCCGGGTAATCCGCGCGGCTATACTGCTCGGGTAAATTACCGTTTCTGATGAAATCAGGCAAAGGCCGTCTGAAAATAAGGCTATTATCTAAGCCATATTTCAGACGGCCTTTATAAAGGCTGAAATAAAACTAAACACATTTTTTCACTCAAATTGAACACGCCTTCAACAAAATGCCATAAAATCGGCCCATTGATTTGAATGTAAAGAGATACCTATGAAACTGAAAACTTTAGCTTTGACTTCATTGACCCTGTTGGCATTGGCCGCTTGCGGCAAACAGGCTGAAACCAGCGTTCCGGCAGACAGCGCCCAAAGCAGCTCATCTGCTCCGGCAGCCCCAGCCCCATTGACCGAAGGCGTGAACTACACTGTGTTGTCCACTCCTATCCCGCAACAGCAGGCCGGCAAAGTCGAAGTATTGGAATTTTTCGGCTACTTCTGCCCGCATTGCGCACATTTGGAACCGGTTTTGAGCGAACACACTAAAATGTTCAAAGACGATACCTATCTGCGTCGCGAGCATGTGATTTGGGGCGACGAAATGAAACCTTTGGCTCGTTTGGCCGCCGCAGTGGAAATGGCTGGCGAATCAGATAAAGCCAACAGCCATATTTTCGATGCGATGGTTAATCAAAAAATCAATCTGGCCGATACCGATACCCTGAAAAAATGGTTGTCTGAGCAAACCGCGTTTGACGGCAAAAAAGTATTGGCTGCATTTGAAGCGCCTGAAAGCCAAGCGCGTGCGGCTCAAATGGAAGAATTGACCAATAAATTTCAAATCAGCGGCACACCGACTGTGATCGTCGGCGGCAAATACCAAGTCGAATTTAAAGACTGGCAGTCCGGCATGACCACGATTGACCAACTGGTGGACAAAGTACGCGAAGAGCAGAAAAAGCCGCAATAAGTTGAAGGTTGAATAAGCAAAGGCCGTCTGAAAATAGGATTTCAGACGGCCTTTTATATTAGACGTTATAGAAAGAAAAGGTTGTTTAAAGCCTCACGATTTTAATCAGAATACAAAACAAAAACGCCGTCTGAAATTTTTCAGGCGACGTTTTCGGTTAAATCGGCTTACAAACCCGGGAACATGCCTTTCATTCCCTTCATGCCTTTGGCCAAACGCATCAGTTTGCCCAAACCGTTGCCGCTGAACATCTTCATCATCTGTTGCATTTGTTCAAACTGTTTGAGCAATTTGTTCACTTCCTGCACGGTCGTACCTGCACCCATTGCAATACGGCGTTTGCGGCTGGCTTTGAGCAGGGCTGGGTTGGCGCGTTCTTTAGGGGTCATCGAGTTGATGATGGCTTCCACTTTGCCCATCGCTTTTTCAGCCGTACCTTCGGGGATTTGTTTCGATATTTGACCCAGTTCGCCCGGCATTTTCGACATCAGGTTTTCCAAGCCTCCCATATTGCGCATCTGCTGGATTTGTTCTTTAAAGTCGTTGAGGTCGAAGCCTTTACCTTTTTGCAGTTTTTTCGCCATTTTGGCGGCAGCTTCTTCATCAATACCTTTTTGGACGTCTTCAATCAGGGTTAATACGTCGCCCATGCCGAGGATACGGCTGGCAAGACGGTCGGGATGGAAAGGCTCGAGGCCGTTGATTTTCTCGCCGACACCGATAAATTTAATCGGTTTGCCGGTTACATGGCGTACGGACAATGCCGCACCGCCGCGCGAATCACCGTCCATCTTGGTCAATACGACGCCGGTCAGCGGCAGGGCTTCATTAAATGCCTGAGCAGTGTTCACTGCATCCTGACCCAGCATGGCATCGATGACGAACAAAGTTTCAACCGGGTTGACCGCCGCATGAAGCGCTTTGATTTCGTTCATCATCTCTTCATCGATTGCCAAACGGCCGGCGGTATCGACCATCAAGACATCGTAAAAATGTTTTTTGGCGTAATCGACGGCGGCAGTCGCAATCTCAACCGGTTTTTGGTTGGTATCGGATGGGAAAAAGTCCACGCCGACCTGTTCGGCCAACAGGCGCAGCTGTTCAATCGCGGCAGGGCGGTAAACGTCGGCGGATACCACCAAAACTTTTTTCTTCTGATCGTTTTTCAGCAGGCGGGCGAGTTTGCCGACGGTTGTTGTCTTACCGGCACCTTGCAAACCTGCCATCAAAACAATGGCGGGCGGTGAAACCGACAAATCCAGCGTTTTGTTTTCCTTGCCCATCAATTCGACTAAGGCTTGGTTGACCACGCCGATAAAGGCTTGGTCAGGTGTCAGGCTGCCGACGACTTCTTGGCCAAGGGCCTGTTCTTTGACTGTGTTGACGAATTCTTTAACGACGGGCAATGCAACGTCGGCTTCCAGCAGGGCAAGACGAACCTCGCGCAAGGCTTCTTTAATATTGTCTTCTGTCAGCGTTGATTGGCCGCGAATATTTTTAAGTACCTTGCTGAAGCGGTTGGTCAGGTTGTCTAACATACTTATCCTTGATAATGAGAATAGCTGCCCAATACAGGGCATTCTTTGTTAAAATAAAATTCGGATTATTTTACACGATAGTCCGAAGTTATGCTTCAAGAACACAAATACGCACACCAAGGCCGTCTGAAACCCTGCCGGCTGTCCGTCTAGTGTTCACACCTCTATTGAGAAAGATATTTATGCCGATTGTCTTAATCTGCCTTATGCTGGTGTATGCCGGATTGGGCGCATTTTCCTGGTTGCAACATAAAAAGCACAATAATAAGTCTTACCCGCTGAAAACCGAGCTGCTGATTTTGAGCGGCGCATTATTGGTACATGGCGCAGCATTGATGTTCCCTGTATTGCAGGATAGGGTATTGATTACCGGTTTCGGCTATTCACTCAGCCTGATAGTCTGGCTGATGCTGATGATGTACTGCTTAGGCAGCTTCTTTTATTGTCTGCGCGGTGTGCAACTCTTATTGTATCCCTGTGCCGCATTGACCTTATTGCTGGGTTTCCTTTTCCCGGGAGATTTCACAGGCCGTCAAATCGTAGACTTATTGCCGCTGTCGCACATTGCATCATCATTGCTCGCATACGGATTGTTTGGCATCGTTACCTTATTTGCCATCCTAATCCTTTTAATCAACCGCAATCTGCACAAACGCCGTTTTTCCGCATTGGTCAGCTTCTTGCCACCTTTATTGAGTTTGGAGAAACTCATGTTCCAAGGTATTTGGGCAGGTTTCATTTTATTGACCTATTCCGTTATCAGCGGTACGTTTTTTGCCGAAGCCGTTTTCGGCAAACCCATGACCTTCACGCATAAAACCATCTTCAGTATTATGTCGTGGCTGATTTATGGCGCATTATTGTTGAAACACAGCATGACCGCATGGCGAGGTAAAAAAGCCGCAGTTTGGACCATTGTCGGATTTGTCAGTCTGATTTTTGCCTATATAGGCAGTAAATTTGTCTTAGAAATTATCCTGCATCGTATTGGATAAATAGAAACCATACAAAAAGGCCGTCTGAAATACTCTTTCAGACGGCCTTAGTATTGAATTGGGTTGGATTTTGGAAGTGAATAGGGAAGATTTGAGGTGTTTTTAGAAAAATAAAAACCCTGTTAAAACAGGGGGGTGGTTAAATTTCTAGAAATAATTTTGCGAAAGGTGTTGACTGGTTTTGTTGAGAGGCGTATAGTTCGGTTCTTCGCCGCTGACGCGGTGAAGAAAACGAAGCAGACAGTATAACACAGTTGGTTGAAATTTTCGATAATTTTAGTTGACATTTGCTAAATGTACTGTATAATTCGATTCGCTCTTTAAAAAACAGATTACCGATAAGTGTGAGTGCATTAGGCCTCACACTGTTTGAAAGACAGACAAGATGATGTTTTAGACATTGTCCTGTCGGTTTCTTTGAAGCAGACCAGAAGTTATAAGTTAGAGATTGAACATAAGAGTTTGATCCTGGCTCAGATTGAACGCTGGCGGCATGCTTTACACATGCAAGTCGGACGGCAGCACAGAGAAGCTTGCTTCTTGGGTGGCGAGTGGCGAACGGGTGAGTAATATATCGGAACGTACCGAGTAATGGGGGATAACTAATCGAAAGATTAGCTAATACCGCATATTCTCTGAGGAGGAAAGCAGGGGACCTTCGGGCCTTGCGTTATTCGAGCGGCCGATATCTGATTAGCTAGTTGGTGGGGTAAAGGCCTACCAAGGCGACGATCAGTAGCGGGTCTGAGAGGATGATCCGCCACACTGGGACTGAGACACGGCCCAGACTCCTACGGGAGGCAGCAGTGGGGAATTTTGGACAATGGGCGCAAGCCTGATCCAGCCATGCCGCGTGTCTGAAGAAGGCCTTCGGGTTGTAAAGGACTTTTGTCAGGGAAGAAAAGGCTGTCGCTAATACCGACAGTTGATGACGGTACCTGAAGAATAAGCACCGGCTAACTACGTGCCAGCAGCCGCGGTAATACGTAGGGTGCGAGCGTTAATCGGAATTACTGGGCGTAAAGCGAGCGCAGACGGTTACTTAAGCAGGATGTGAAATCCCCGGGCTCAACCTGGGAACTGCGTTCTGAACTGGGTGACTAGAGTGTGTCAGAGGGAGGTAGAATTCCACGTGTAGCAGTGAAATGCGTAGAGATGTGGAGGAATACCGATGGCGAAGGCAGCCTCCTGGGATAACACTGACGTTCATGCTCGAAAGCGTGGGTAGCAAACAGGATTAGATACCCTGGTAGTCCACGCCCTAAACGATGTCAATTAGCTGTTGGGCAACTTGATTGCTTAGTAGCGTAGCTAACGCGTGAAATTGACCGCCTGGGGAGTACGGTCGCAAGATTAAAACTCAAAGGAATTGACGGGGACCCGCACAAGCGGTGGATGATGTGGATTAATTCGATGCAACGCGAAGAACCTTACCTGGTCTTGACATGTACGGAATCCTCCAGAGACGGAGGAGTGCCTTCGGGAGCCGTAACACAGGTGCTGCATGGCTGTCGTCAGCTCGTGTCGTGAGATGTTGGGTTAAGTCCCGCAACGAGCGCAACCCTTGTCATTAGTTGCCATCATTAAGTTGGGCACTCTAATGAGACTGCCGGTGACAAGCCGGAGGAAGGTGGGGATGACGTCAAGTCCTCATGGCCCTTATGACCAGGGCTTCACACGTCATACAATGGTCGGTACAGAGGGTAGCCAAGCCGCGAGGTGGAGCCAATCTCACAAAACCGATCGTAGTCCGGATTGCACTCTGCAACTCGAGTGCATGAAGTCGGAATCGCTAGTAATCGCAGGTCAGCATACTGCGGTGAATACGTTCCCGGGTCTTGTACACACCGCCCGTCACACCATGGGAGTGGGGGATACCAGAAGTAGGTAGGGTAACCGTAAGGAGCCCGCTTACCACGGTATGCTTCATGACTGGGGTGAAGTCGTAACAAGGTAGCCGTAGGGGAACCTGCGGCTGGATCACCTCCTTTCTAGAGAAAGAAGAGGTCTGATGCATTCACACTTATCGGTAAACTGTAAAAGATGCGGAAGAGAAAAGCTTGAGTGAAGACAAGATTCGCTTAAGAAGAGAATCCGGGTTTGTAGCTCAGCTGGTTAGAGCACACGCTTGATAAGCGTGGGGTCGGAGGTTCAAGTCCTCCCAGACCCACCAAGAACGGGGGCATAGCTCAGTTGGTAGAGCACCTGCTTTGCAAGCAGGGGGTCATCGGTTCGATCCCGTTTGCCTCCACCAAGCACTTTACAAATCAAAGGAAGCCTGCTATACTTAGCAGCTTATTTTGATTTGCGAAGTGAAATATCGACGCATCGATCTTTAACAAATTGGAAAGCCGAAATCAACAAACAAAGACAATGAGTTTGTTTTGATTTTTTATTCTTTGCAAAGGATAAAGAATCTCTCGCAAGAGAAAAGAAAACAAACACAGTATTTGGGTGATGATTGTATCGACTTAATCCTGAAACACAAAAGGCAGGATTAAGACACAACAAGCAGTAAGCTTTATCAAAGTAGGAATTTCAAGTTTGCTTCCCTAGTCAACGGGTAGGTAAACGAAGTCAGAGAGGTTCTTGAAATGATAGAGTCAAGTGAATAAGTGCATCAGGTGGATGCCTTGGCGATGATAGGCGACGAAGGACGTGTAAGCCTGCGAAAAGCGCGGGGGAGCTGGCAATAAAGCTATGATCCCGCGGTGTCCGAATGGGGAAACCCACCTCTTAGGAGGTATCCTTATCTGAATACATAGGATAAGTGAAGCGAACCCGGAGAACTGAACCATCTAAGTACCCGGAGGAAAAGAAATCAACCGAGATTCCGCAAGTAGTGGCGAGCGAACGCGGAGGAGCCTGTACGTGATAACTGTCGAGATAGAAGAACAAGCTGGGAAGCTTGACCATAGTGGGTGATAGTCCCGTATTCGAAATCTCAATGGTGGTACTAAGCGTACGAAAAGTAGGGCGGGACACGTGAAATCCTGTCTGAATATGGGGGGACCATCCTCCAAGGCTAAATACTCATCATCGACCGATAGTGAACCAGTACCGTGAGGGAAAGGCGAAAAGAACCCCGGGAGGGGAGTGAAATAGAACCTGAAACCTGATGCATACAAACAGTGGGAGCACCCTTGTGGTGTGACTGCGTACCTTTTGTATAATGGGTCAACGACTTACATTCAGTAGCGAGCTTAACCGAATAGGGGAGGCGTAGGGAAACCGAGTCTTAATAGGGCGAACAGTTGCTGGGTGTAGACCCGAAACCGAGTGATCTATCCATGGCCAGGTTGAAGGTGCCGTAACAGGTACTGGAGGACCGAACCCACGCATGTTGCAAAATGCGGGGATGAGCTGTGGATAGGGGTGAAAGGCTAAACAAACTCGGAGATAGCTGGTTCTCCCCGAAAACTATTTAGGTAGTGCCTCGAGCAAGACACTGATGGGGGTAAAGCACTGTTATGGCTAGGGGGTTATTGCAACTTACCAACCCATGGCAAACTAAGAATACCATCAAGTGGTTCCTCGGGAGACAGACAGCGGGTGCTAACGTCCGTTGTCAAGAGGGAAACAACCCAGACCGCCAGCTAAGGTCCCAAATGATAGATTAAGTGGTAAACGAAGTGGGAAGGCCCAGACAGCCAGGATGTTGGCTTAGAAGCAGCCATCATTTAAAGAAAGCGTAATAGCTCACTGGTCGAGTCGTCCTGCGCGGAAGATGTAACGGGGCTCAAATCTATAACCGAAGCTGCGGATGCCAGTTTACTGGCATGGTAGGGGAGCGTTCTGTAGGCCGATGAAGGTGCATTGTAAAGTGTGCTGGAGGTATCAGAAGTGCGAATGTTGACATGAGTAGCGATAAAGCGGGTGAAAAGCCCGCTCGCCGAAAGCCCAAGGTTTCCTACGCAACGTTCATCGGCGTAGGGTGAGTCGGCCCCTAAGGCGAGGCAGAAATGCGTAGTCGATGGGAAACAGGTTAATATTCCTGTACTTGATTCAAATGCGATGTGGGGACGGAGAAGGTTAGGTTAGCAAGCTGTTGGAATAGCTTGTTTAAGCCGGTAGGTGGAAGACTTAGGCAAATCCGGGTCTTCTTAACACCGAGAAGTGACGACGAGTGTCTACGGACATGAAGTAACCGATACCACGCTTCCAGGAAAAGCCACTAAGCTTCAGTTTGAATCGAACCGTACCGCAAACCGACACAGGTGGGCAGGATGAGAATTCTAAGGCGCTTGAGAGAACTCGGGAGAAGGAACTCGGCAAATTGATACCGTAACTTCGGGAGAAGGTATGCCCTCTAAGGTTAAGGACTTGCTCCGTAAGCCCTGGAGGGTCGCAGAGAATAGGTGGCTGCGACTGTTTATTAAAAACACAGCACTCTGCTAACACGAAAGTGGACGTATAGGGTGTGACGCCTGCCCGGTGCTGGAAGGTTAATTGAAGATGTGCAAGCATCGGATCGAAGCCCCAGTAAACGGCGGCCGTAACTATAACGGTCCTAAGGTAGCGAAATTCCTTGTCGGGTAAGTTCCGACCCGCACGAATGGCGTAACGATGGCCACACTGTCTCCTCCCGAGACTCAGCGAAGTTGAAGTGGTTGTGAAGATGCAATCTACCCGCTGCTAGACGGAAAGACCCCGTGAACCTTTACTGTAGCTTTGCATTGGACTTTGAAGTCACTTGTGTAGGATAGGTGGGAGGCTTTGAAGCAGAGACGCCAGTCTCTGTGGAGCCGTCCTTGAAATACCACCCTGGTGTCTTTGAGGTTCTAACCCAGACCCGTAATCCGGGTCGGGGACCGTGCATGGTAGGCAGTTTGACTGGGGCGGTCTCCTCCCAAAGAGTAACGGAGGAGTTCGAAGGTTACCTAGGTCCGGTCGGAAATCGGACTGATAGTGCAATGGCAAAAGGTAGCTTAACTGCGAGACCGACAAGTCGAGCAGGTGCGAAAGCAGGACATAGTGATCCGGTGGTTCTGTATGGAAGGGCCATCGCTCAACGGATAAAAGGTACTCCGGGGATAACAGGCTGATTCCGCCCAAGAGTTCATATCGACGGCGGAGTTTGGCACCTCGATGTCGGCTCATCACATCCTGGGGCTGTAGTCGGTCCCAAGGGTATGGCTGTTCGCCATTTAAAGTGGTACGTGAGCTGGGTTTAAAACGTCGTGAGACAGTTTGGTCCCTATCTGCAGTGGGCGTTGGAAGTTTGACGGGGGCTGCTCCTAGTACGAGAGGACCGGAGTGGACGAACCTCTGGTGTACCGGTTGTAACGCCAGTTGCATAGCCGGGTAGCTAAGTTCGGAAGAGATAAGCGCTGAAAGCATCTAAGCGCGAAACTCGCCTGAAGATGAGACTTCCCTTGTGGTTTAACCACACTAAAGAGTCGTTCGAGACCAGGACGTTGATAGGTGGGGTGTGGAAGCGCGGTAACGCGTGAAGCTAACCCATACTAATTGCTCGTGAGGCTTGACTCTATCATTTGAAGAACTTCAAATAATAAAAGCTTACTGACTGATTCAGTCATCACCGAATAATTGATTAAGGCTTTACCGATTTGTAACAGTTTAAGTTTGGCGGCCATAGCGAGTTGGTCCCACGCCTTCCCATCCCGAACAGGACCGTGAAACGACTCAGCGCCGATGATAGTGTGGTTCTTCCATGTGAAAGTAGGTCACCGCCAAACACCCATTCCGAAGCCTCCGACTGATGTCGGGGGCTTTTTACATGCCTGTCGTTTCTATCGGTTTGGCGGCAGAATTGGGGTAACAGGTGTTGGGATCACACATTGGGATAGTGATATGCCGGTGTTTATGGAGTATTTGTGCATCTTGGTATTGGAATCGGAAATATTTACCCTGTTGTTATTCTTGCACAAAAGTACCGAAAGTTATGGTTAACCGTTTGGAATGTTTGAAATCGAACGGTATTTGCGTTAATATGTCGTATGCATTTATATGGAATAGGGCCGTGTTCTACTGTCGTGTGGCAGTGTCGGCGGGGTGGGGAAAACCGTCCTGCAGACGGCCCGGTTGATTCAATCCAACACGTTATAGGAAAACCCTGATGAAGAAATTTTTATTTGGTGTAGTTGCCGCCGTGTGTACGGCATTCTCTTTGGCTGCCGTGAACGTCAATACGGCCTCTTCTGTGGAACTGGAGGCATTGCCGGGTATCGGCCCGGCTAAGGCGAAGGCGATTGTGGAATACCGTCAGAAGAACGGTGCGTTCAAATCGGTGGAGGAGCTGAAAAACGTGAAGGGCATCGGTGATGCGGTGCTGAACAAGTTGAAGGCGGAGGCGACGGTTTCTTCTGCCGCGCCTAAGGCCGCCCAGCCTGCCGTGAAAAAATAAGCCGGATTCTGCCTGTATGCCGCCCTGCGGCCGAACCGTTTGCCGGTTGGGCCCGGGGCGGCTTTGTTTGGGGCGGCGGGGATGAAGCTTGAACCAGTGGGAGGATTCCATTGGGTAAAGGGATAAACGGATAGGACGCCTATTGGATAGGGATATAAAAGATAAAGGGAAGAAAGATATGTACTTAAAAGCATTTGACGGAAAACGGAATGGGGCAACTGTGCAGAGGGGCTACTCATTGGTACAGCTGTTGGTGGTGATGCTGCTGGTTTCGATCTTGGCGGCGGCTGCCTTTACGGCCTATCGGGAATCGGTCCGCTCGGCCAACCTGCGTGCGGCGCATGCCGCGCTGCTGGAAAATGCGCGCTTTATGGAGCAGTTCTATGCGAAAAAGGGTAGCTTTAAGCTGACGTCGACGAAGTGGCCGGAATTGCCGGTGAAGGAGGCGGGCGGTTTCTGTATCAGGATGAGCGGTCAGGCTAAAGGTATCCTGGAGGGTAAGTTTACCTTGAAGGCGGTGGCGCTGGATAGGGAAGCAGAGCCGAGGGTGCTGCGCTTGAACGAGTCGCTGACGGCGGTGGTGTGCGGGAAGATGAAGGGGAAGGGTAGCTGTACGGACGGTGAGGAGATATTTAGGGGTAATGATGCGGAGTGTAAGCCTTTTATGGGGTAGGGGAATTGAAGAGGAGAGATTCAACAGAATAAACCTCAAGTAGCAAAGAGAGGAGATGAAATTTAGTCTTGTTAGATTGGTTACTATCAATTTTCAGACGGCCCTTTGTTATAATCTTCTCTTTACCTGAACATAAAACAGGCTGTCTTATGGAAGTCATCCAATACCCCAATTCTCCGTTTAAACTCCACCAGCCCTTCCCACCCGCCGGTGATCAGCCGACAGCCATTGCCGGCCTGCTCGAAGGGCTTTCAGACGGCCTTGCCTATCAAACCCTGCTCGGTGTAACCGGTTCGGGCAAAACCTATACAATGGCGAACGTCATCGCTCAAAGCGGCCGACCCGCTATCATCATGGCACACAACAAAACCCTTGCCGCCCAGCTCTACGCCGAAATGCGCGAGTTTTTCCCCGAAAACGCGGTGGAATATTTCGTTTCCTACTACGACTATTACCAACCCGAAGCCTATGTGCCCAGCCGCGACTTGTTCATTGAAAAAGACAGCGCGATTAACGAACACATCGAACAGATGCGCCTTTCCGCCACCAAGAACCTGATGACGCGCGACGACGTGATTATCGTCGCCACCGTGTCCGCCATTTACGGTATTGGCGACCCGACCGAATACCAACAAATGGTGTTGTCCGTCAAAGAAGGCGACACCATCGAGCAGCGCGACATCATCGCCACGCTCGTTTCCATGCAGTACGAACGCGGCGATTTGGACTTCAAACGCGGCAGCTTCCGCGTGCGCGGCGACGTGATTGACGTGTACCCCGCCGAAAGCTCCGAAAACGCCTTGCGCATCAGCCTGTTCGACGACGAAATCGACCGTCTCGATATGTTCGACCCGCTTTCAGGCGGCCTTATCCAACGCGTCGGCCGCTACACCGTCTTCCCGTCCAGCCACTACGTTACCCCGCGCGACACCGTATTGCGCGCCTGCGAGTCTATCAAAGAAGAGCTACGCGAACGCATCGAATTTTTCGCCCGCGAACAACGCCCTGTTGAACAACAACGCATCGAACAGCGCACCCGCTTCGACCTCGAAATGCTCTATGAAATGGGCTTCTGCAAAGGCATCGAAAACTACTCCCGCCACTTCTCCGGCAAAAAAGAAGGCGAACCACCGCCCACGCTGATGGACTACCTGCCCGACAACGCCATCATGTTCATCGACGAAAGCCACGTTACCGTTACCCAAATCGGCGGCATGTACAAAGGTGACGCATCGCGCAAGCAAAACCTCGTCGACTACGGCTTCCGCCTGCCTTCCGCCCGCGACAACCGCCCGCTCAAATTCCACGAATTTGAAAAAGTCATGCCGCAAACCGTCTTCGTTTCCGCCACCCCCGCCAAATATGAAGAAGAACACGCCGGACAAGTGGTCGAACAAGTCGTCCGTCCCACAGGGCTGGTCGATCCCCAAATCATCATCCGTCCCGTTGCTACCCAAGTTGATGATTTAATGAGCGAAATCAACGACCGTATCCAAAAAGGCGAACGCGTGCTCGTTACCACCCTCACCAAACGCATGGCGGAGCAACTCACCGACTATTACAGCGAACTCGGCATCAAAGTGCGCTACCTGCACAGCGACATCGACACCGTCGAGCGCGTTGAAATCATTAGAGATTTGCGGCTCGGATTGTTTGACGTACTCGTCGGCATCAATCTCTTGCGCGAAGGCTTGGACATCCCCGAAGTCTCCCTCGTCGCCATCCTCGACGCCGACAAAGAAGGCTTCCTGCGCTCCCACCGCAGCCTGATTCAAACCATAGGCCGAGCCGCGCGTAACGTGAACGGCGTCGCCATCCTGTACGCCGACAAAATCACCGACTCCATGAAAGCCGCCATCGACGAAACCGAACGCCGCCGCGAAAAACAGATGAAATTCAACGAAGAACACGGCATCGTGCCGCAGCAGATTAAAAAACAAGTCAAAGACATCATCGACGGCGTGTACCACGAAGAAGACGGCGGCAAAGGCCGTCTGAAAGGCAAAAACAAGGTTAAAGTCGGCGAGATTCACAACGAAGAAGACGCGATTAAAGAAATCGCCAAACTCGAAAAAGCCATGCAGCAGGCGGCTAGGGATTTGCAGTTTGAAGAGGCGGCAGTGCTAAGGGATAGGATTCGGGGGATTAAGGAGAATTTGTTGTTTGGGGCTGAGTGACGGATAAGTTTGATATTATTCTTGAAATTTATGCAAATAGTCCAATTTATATACGGATGATTTTCAATCTAAATAAATTAGAGGAGTTGTGATGGATAATGCTTTTTGTACTATAAATAACCAAACTTACAGTGCGTATCAATTTTCTCAACTTGATATAGCAACTATCTCCCAGTTAAGGAGATTTCTTGAATGTCCGACTTGCCATGCTCCTGCTTTTTTTAGAAAAGCGGCTAGAAATGGGCAGGCTGCCTGTTTTGGAGCTCGCCCTCATAATGATGAGTGTATTGAAAGTGCTCCATTAAGTAGATTGATCAATGGAGAAAATGATGATGAAGATGTTTTGCATAATGATGGGCAGCGGATTGTATTAGACCTTAATTATGGTGCAGCAGAAGCTGTAAATCATATTGATGATGATATGAATGAAAATGGGGCAGGGAGAGGAGTACGATTCAGAGGAAATGGTAATCGTCCTAATGCAGTAGTCCATCGTCGTTTAAGTACTATATTAAGAAGCTTAATTATCAATCCAGCGTTTCGTTTTTCAGAACAAATGATTGAAGTTGGCACTATAAATCAAACTATATCCGAGTTTTTTGTCCCATTTAATGAAATTAACCAAAATTGCATAGGTCGTATTTGTGGATATTGGGGGCAAATTGTTGATATTGGTGCGGGACAGGATGGCACTATTTGGCTTAATTCTGGCGGGCGTGAGGATGTCAGCTTATGTTTGCCAACGACGATTCAACAGCGTTTCTTTGATAGATTTAGGATAAATATGGTAGAAGATTTAGTTGGCTCTTATATTTTATATTTGGGTGATTTAAGAGTATCGCAAAACAACAAATATTACATAGTGATTGATGAATTAACATTTGTAACCTGTTATTAAGCAGGTCGTAGCCTGCATGAGTAGGGTGCGCGGTACGCATGTACGCGGTTTTTGCCGTTCAAGCCATTGCTTCAAACTTTCAGACGACCTCAAACGTCGTCTGAAAACCGTGAATCCATTTTCAGACGGCCTTGTTCTCTTTATTTCTTCCAAATGCCCTCAATCCGTCATTCCCGCGCAGGCGGGAATCCATACCGGGCGGCACGGGAAACCTGTCGGGGAAAAAGGTTGCCTAAGTTCCACGATCTGGATTCCCGCCTGCGCGGGAATGACGGTGTTTAAGCAAGCCGTAGCCTGCATCTCCACCAACCGCGTGCGTGGCTGCACCACACACCCTACCTGCGGCGGCACAGGCTTTAAAACTGAGGTGTAGGGTGTGTGCGGTACGCACGCACGCGTTCTTTGTCATTCAACTATTGTTTTAAACTTTCAGACAACCTCAAACATCGTCTGAAAACCTTTTGCAATAAGGCCGTCTGAAAACCAGTTTTCAGACGGCTTTATTGTTTATATTGCTTTAAAATCTAACAGTCAAAGTCAGCAATCACCGGTGCATGGTCGCTGGGGCGTTCTTGGGCGCGGGTTTCTAGCAAGCTGTAGCCTGCATGACCAACCGCGTGCGTGGCTACGCCACACACCCTATCTGCAGGTGGTACAAATTTTTAAGCTGATGTAGGGTGTGTGCGGTACGCACGCACGCGTTTTTTGGTGTTCAAACCATTGTTTCAAACTTTTAGACAATCTCAAACGTCGTCTGAAAACTTTTAGAATAAAGGCCGTCTGAAATCTAGTTTTCAGACGGTCTTATTGTTTATTCACTCAAAACCTAGCAGTCAAACTCGGCGATTACCGGCGCATGGTCGCTGGGGCGTTCTTGGGCGCGGGTTTCTAGGTCGACGGTGACGTCGGTAAGGGTGGCGGCGAGTTCGGTGCTGGTGAGGATGTGGTCGATGCGCAGGCCGAGTTTGCGTTGGAACATGGCGCCGCGGTAGTCGAACCAGGTGTAGAACGCGCCTTCGGGGTGGATTTTTCGCAGGCTGTCGGTCAGGCCGAGGTCGAGCAGGTTTTTAAACCATTGTCTTTCGATGGAGGAACAATGGATTTTTTCGTGCCATTTTTCGGGGTCGTAGCAGTCGGCATCGGCCGGGGCGATGTTGAAGTCGCCGAGCAGGACGAGTTTGGGGTGTACGGCCATTTCGGCGCGGACGAACTCGGTCAATGCGGCAAACCATTGTTCTTTGTATTTGAATTTGGGGCTGTCCAGGGCTTCGCCGTTGACGCAATAGACGTTGATGACGCGCACGCCGTTGATGGTGGCGGCGATGACGCGGCGTTGTGGGTCGTCGGGGAGGGCGGGCAGGCCGCAATGTACGTCTTGCGGTTCGTGGCGGCTGATGATGGCGACGCCGTTATAGGTTTTTTGGCCGCTCCAGACGCAGTGCCAGCCCATCATTTGCAGGGCGGCGGCCGGGAATTTGTCTTGGTCGAGTTTGAGTTCTTGTAAGGCGAGGATGTCGGCTTGGTGGTCGGCCAGCCAGTTTTGTACTTGGGGCAGGCGGACGTTGAGGGAATTGACGTTCCATGTGGCGATTTTCATGATGTTTCCGTGTGTGCTGTTGGGTGGGAAGACGGCGGATGGCGCCTGTGGGCATGGGCGGTATTGTATAGCGGATTGGTTTATTTTTCGATATGGGCTGAAAGGGCAGGCCGTCTGAAAGCTGATGTTTCAGACGGCCTTGATGTTGCGATGTGGAATAATTTGTTTATTCGGCTGGGTCTTTGAGCGTGCGCAGGGTATTGAGGATGGTGGCGGCTTCTTCAGAGATGAGGCGGTATTCGATGATGCGGTGGTAGCGCGTGAAATCGATGATGCCTTCGGTGCGCAGGCGTGCGAGGTGGTTGGCGATGCCGGTCGGGGAGGAGCCGAGTGCTTGTGCCAGTTCGGTAATGCTGCGGTCGCCGTCCAGCAGCAGGAAAAGGATGGCCATGCGTTCGGGGTTGGCAATCAGTTTGAGAATGGTAGACAGACGTTTGATTTCCATGTTTTTGTTCCTTTTATTATATGAACGCTTGATGTTGGTTAAATTGAGATGATTGTAGTTCTTATTACGATTATTCTTATAATTCAAAATCTTAAGTTGGAAGTGTACACGGTTTTGTAAATTTTGAGGGTATTGTGTTGCAATTTTTTTGTTAATTTTTGATATTTTGTTTCGGTTACGAAACTGGATTGAAAAGAGACGAAAAGGCCGTCTGAAATGTTCCGTTGCAGATGATTTTGCTGGCGGGTGTTTCAGACGGCCTTTGATTTGGCTTTAAGTTGTTTTTTCTTTTGCGGTTATTTGGTCTGGATGGATTAATTGGTTTTAAACGAATAATGGGGTCTTTATGCCAAAGGCTAAGCGTCAAGGGCTTGTCAGTCGCTTTGCGTGTTGTCGAAATACGACTACTTTTTCTTCCAGCCTGCGGTCATGGCGAAGGTGATGGGGTCGTAGTATTTCGGCAGCTTGGACGGAATGCCCACATCGTTACGGTACACGACGCGGTAGCGGTCGGCGAACCAGTTTGGAACGATGGTGTATTGGTGGCGGATCAGTCGGTCAAGCGCGCGCGAGGTGGTTTGCAGCTCTTGGCGGTTGGTAAAGCTGTTGAAATGGGCCAGCAGTTTTTCAACCGCGGGATGGCAGACGCCGGATAGGTTGCGGCTGCCTTCGGTTTTGGCGGCGGCGCAGCTGAAGTAGTCGTATTGCTCGTTGCCGGGGCTTTCGCTGTTGCCGTAGTAGCCGGTGGTTACGTCAAAATCGAAGTCGTTCATGCGTTTTTGGTACACGGCGGAATCGGCGGTGCGCACGTTCATGGTAATACCGATTTTGGCGAGGTCGCGCTGCCATTTAGCGGTAATGCGTTCGTAGTTTTTGCTTGGGGCGAGGAATTCAAAGGTCAGCGGTTTGCCTTGTTTGTCCACTGCTTTGCCGTTTTTGTATTGGTAGCCGCCTTTTTCAAGCAGGGCGCGTGCTTTGAGCAGGTTCGGGCGCACGCCCAGTTTGGGGTCGGTAACCGGTGGCATAGGGACGTCTTGATCCAATACGCCCTCGGGCAGCTTGGTGCCCAATGATTTGAGCAATGCGGTTTCTGCACGGTCGGGTTTGCCGGTTGCGGCCATGGTGCTGTTGGTGAAGAAACTGTCGGTGCGGCGGTATGCGCCGTAGAAGATGCGGCTGTTGACGCTTTCGTAGTCGAAGCTTTCAATCAAGGCGCGGCGGACGTAAATATTGTCCAAGGGCTTGTGGCGCATATTGATGACGAAGCCTTGCATGCCGGCGGTGCTGTTTTGCAGCCATTCGTGTTTGGACAGGTTGCGTTTTTTGAGGACTTCGTCGGAGTAGGCGCGCGCCCAGTTGCGGGCGACGTTTTCTTGTACGAAGTCATATTGGCCGCCTTTTAACCCTTCGATGCGGACAACTTCGTCTTTGACGTATTTGATGCGGATGTGGTCGTAGTTGTAGCGGCCTTTGCGCACGGGCAGGTTTTGCGCCCAGTAGTTTTTGTCGCGGACAAACTCGCTGATGCGGCCGTTTTCGGCTTTGGCAAAGCGGTAGGGGCCGGAGCCGATGGGCAGGCTGTTGGGCGCGGCGGCCAGGCCTTTTGGATAGCTTTTATGCGAGAAGACGGGCAGGCTGCCGAGAATCATGTGCAATTCTGAGTTGCGCTGCTTGAAGCGGAACACGACGGTGCGGTCGTTGGGCGTTTCTACTTTGGCCACGTCGCTCCAGTAGAAGTGGTACATGGGGGCGGCGGCTTTGTCTTTGGTCAGGATGTTAAATGAAGCGGCAACGTCTTTGGCCAAAACGGGGTCGCCGTTGTGGAATTTGGCTTTGGGGTTGATTTTGAAGGTAACGGAAAGGCCGTCCGGCGCCAGGGCGATGTCTTCGGCAATCAGGCCGTAAACAGCGTAAGGTTCGTCCATGCTTTGCTCGGTCAGGGTGTCGAGTGTCAGCATGCTGATGCCGTATTCGTGGTTGCCTTTGAGGGTAAAGGGGTTGAGCGTGTCAAAAGCACCGAGGAAAGGCGTGGTAAACGTGCCGCCTTTGGGGGCATTGGGGTTGACGTATTCGAAAGCGGTGAAGTTGGCCGGATATTTGGGCGGTTGGCCGAGGCCTACGCCGTGGGCGGCAAAGGCGGCAGATGGAATCAAACCGAGCAGAGAGAGTAGGGCTGGTGTTTTCATCTATTTTTCCTTGTAGGTTGAATATTGTATTCAGTAGTGTGCCGATTATAGCAAAGGCCGTCTGAAACTTGATATTTTTGCTTTCAGACGGCATCAGGTTTAAGAGGATTGTTTTTTTGTATGGGCGCCGAACTCGGCAAGCGTCATGTTCAAGGTTTCCAAGCAGGGCTGCATGATGTGGTCAACCGTTTGATTGACCTTGTCTTTGTTGAGCGTTTGCGGGCGGTAGACAAAGAGTTTGAACAGCTCCGCCAAATCGATGGATTCCGCCCCCGTTTTCAAGACCCAGCCTTGGCGGCCGGAATAGACATAGCCGTGTCGCGCCAGTTTTTCCAAAAGCTCGCCCAATTCGTCAAAGCCCATATTGATATGCCGTCTGAACTCCTGCACCGGCAATGCCTTGCCGTTTTGTTGGGCAGAATCGAGCAGCAGCAGGATTTTCAATACATCGTCAAATCGGCCGCGCGCATCCAGACTGCGGCGGAACGCTTCGCCGCGCCAGTAGGACAGGGACGAGGTCAAAACCGCGCCGCCCAATACCAGCGTCCATAACAGGTTGAGCCACAACAGGAAAAAAGGTACCGCGGCAAATGCGCCGTAAATCGATTTGTAGCCGTCAAAGTTGCCCATGTACCAAGCGAACAAAAAGCGTGCTGTTTCCAAGCAAAACGCCGTTACGGCCGCGCCGACCAAAGCATGGCTGGCCGGTACGAAACGGTTGGGTACAAAGCGGTACAAGCCCCACAGCAGAACCGTAATAAATGAAACCGCAGTGATAACCCTCAGCCATTCCGAGCCGCCCACCAATTGCACCTGGCCGATTACGACCGACAGCCCCACGCCCAAAGACAAAGGCCCAAACGTCAGCAACGCCCAATACACCAAAAACTGCATCATCCAGGGCCGTTGCGAATTGACGCGCCAAATCCGGTTGAACGCATTGTCTATCGTCCGAATCAGCATCAGCGAGGTTACGACCAACATCACACTGCCGATGGCCGTCAGCTTGGTGGCCTTATCGCGGAACGCATTGATGTAGTCAAACACCATATCCGCACCCTGCGGCACAATGGTGCGGTTGATAAAAGAGACAAATTCCCCCGACCATTGGTCGAAAACGGGGAAGGCCGAAGCGATGACGACCATCACCGTCAACACGGGTACCAAAGCCAAAAGCGTCGTAAACGTCATGCTTGCCGCCACCTGCGGCACACGCTCGTCATCAAAACGGCGCACGACAAACCAAGCAAACGCCACGCCCTTACTTTTCAAAAAATCTTGCCACCATTGCGAAAACGGCATAACCTTTTCCCACTTTTGAATAGAAATTTTGCTTTTCAGACGGCCCGAGTATTCAAAAGGCCGTCTGAAACCTGACAGCATTGTAACGGAAACCCCAAATGAACCCAAATCCCCTGAAAATCCTCGTCCTCTTTTATTCCCAAAACGGCAGTACGCGCAACCTTGCCCGCCAAATCGCACGTGGTATCGAAAGCGTGGACGGTTGCGAAGCCGTGTTGCGTACCGTGCCCAAAGTTTCCACCGTTTGCGAAGCCGTTGAAAAAGCCGTTCCCGACGAAGGCGCGCCCTACGCGACTGCCGACGACCTCAAAAATTGCGCCGGCCTCGCGCTTGGCAGCCCGACACGTTTCGGCAATATGGCCGCCGCAATGAAATACTTTATCGACGGCACCATTCCCCTTTGGCTCGGCGCAGAACTCGTCGGCAAACCTGCCACCGTATTCACCAGCACATCTTCTCTGCACGGCGGCCAAGAAAGCACCTTGCTGACCATGATGCTGCCCCTGTTGCACCACGGCATGGTCATCAGCGGCATTCCCTATACCGAGTCCGCGCTCAGCAATACCCAAAGCGGCGGCACGCCTTACGGCGCAAGCCATATTTCCGGCCATGACAGCAAGCCAGCATTGACCGCCGAAGAGAACGACATTGCCTTTGCACAAGGTAAACGTTTGGCAGAATTGGCACGAAAATTGGCAGACTGATTTTTTGTGATAAAAAGATTGAGGCCGTCTGAAAACCTGATGATATGGGTTTCAGACGGCCTTTTTAGTTAATTAGGACTAGATTAAAAATAAATATTTTGAATTAAACGAACTACTTAGAAAATAGTGATTAGAACATAGTTTCATCGGACTACATCTTTTTGATAGAATCTGCCACCAAATTAAAACATCAGCTAACTGGAGAAGCTATGTCACTCCCCGTATTTCCCTATGGCAAATTAAGCTTTGCCGTCAGTCTGGCGCTGTGTTCGGCGTATTCTTTCGCAACCGAAGTAGAAAATAGCCAGCCGCAAGAACATGTCGATTTGCCGACAGTTACCGTCCAAGGTGTCGGAAAACAGACTACTTCCAACTACACCATTCCGGCTTCCTCCGCTGCGACAGGCATCCGCCTGACCCAGCGCGAAACGCCGCAGTCTTTGTCCGTCGTTACCGAAAAACAAATGGACGACCAAGGTTTGGATACCTTGCAGGACGTGTTGAAACAAACGCCAGGCGTGTTCCACAGCAAAATGGGCAACAACGTCTCCGGCCACAGCCAATTTATTTCGCGCAGTCAGGCGATTGACAGCATTTCCGTGGACGGTGCGCCCAAATTCCTTTACGACGGTAAAGCCATCCGCCGCGGCACCAACAATCTGGACAGCGCATTGTACGAACAAGTCGTCGTCGTGCGCGGCGCAAGCGGTTTGTCCAACGGCGGTATGGGCGAGCCGGGCGGTACGGTTGCGTTGGAACGTAAAAAACCGACTGCCAAGCCAGCCATCAGCGTGGAAGCCGGTGTCGGTTCGTGGAACCACTACCGTTTCGTCCTTGATGCCAATCATCCTTTGAATGCCGACAATACCTTGCGCGGCCGCGCTATTTTGGTCAGCGACCACGGCGGCGATTACCTACCGAACACATCGCGCCACAATCACACGTTCTACGGTATTCTGTCTTACGACCTCACGCCGCAAACCCACTGGCGCCTCGGTACGGAAATACACCGTTTCCGCAATACCGGCAGCTCGCGTTTCAGCTATCTGACCGCAGCAGGTAATCGTAAAGACGGATTCAAACCGTTTGAATCTTCGCCACGCAGCAATTCTTCCGCACGCTGGGCATACGGCAAAGACACCAGTGTCGAAGTATTCACTTCCCTCAGCCATGAGTTTGACAACGGCTGGAAACTGACAGGCGATTACAGCCATGTTTCGGGTAAAAACGACATCGTTTCAGGCATTGCCGGTACATTTGAAATCAATCCCGATTACTCTGCACTTTTCACTTCAGACCGCGACCGCAGCAAATACCGCGATCAGAATTTTGCGCTGGCCTTGGACGGCAATTATCCAGCGCTGGGCCGCTCGCACGAGTTCAATATCGGCATCAGCTATCAGGACAACAAAGAAAACCTGTCTTTCTATGAAGAAGGCGAATCGATGATTCCTGACTTGCGCCTCTTTAACGGTAACATCGCTAAACCCGATATGCCGTATCTGCGCGATGGTTTTTCACGCATGAAAAACCTGTCGGTTTACGGCTCGACCCGTTTCAAACTGACCGACAAGCTCGCCTTTATCGGCGGCGGCCGTTTTGTGGATTGGCGTTACCGTTACAGCACCAGCCGTAACAAATTCGCACACAGCAGCCACAAACAAAACGTTTTCATTCCTTATTTGGGCGTAACCTACGACATAGGAGACAATCTGACCGCCTATGCGTCTTACACCACCATTTTCCGTCCGCAAGTGCGTTACCTGACCAAAGACGGCGCAGCGCTCAAACCGCAGCGCGGCAAAACCTACGAGACCGGTTTGAAAGCTTCATGGTTTGAAGGCCGTCTGAATGCTTCCGCTTCCGTCTTTATGAACAAACGCGACCATTTGGGCGTTGTCGCAGGTAAATTCGCAAATGGCGAGGAATACTACCGTGCAGCCGACAACACTACAACAAAAGGTGTGGAGCTCTCTGTCGGCGGCCGCCTGAGTGACAAATGGCTGCTGAATGCGTCTTATGCACGTTCCAAAATCAAAGACAGCGAAGGGGTTCAACTGCATCCGTCTTATCCGGTTCACTTGTTCAAACTCTTTACCGCGTATGACGTAACCGACCGTTTGAATCTGGGTGCCAACGTCAACTGGCAAAGCCGCAGCCACACGCTAGACGAATACCCGGCAGATATCAATCCGGCCGCCGCCGCTGCATTGACCCAACGCCCATACGCCACGCTGGACTTGACCGCGCATTACAAAATCGGCAAATCCACCCGCATCGGTTTAGACTTTGAAAACGTGTTCAACAAACGCTACCGCACCATGCCGGATATTCATGTCTACGGCACGCCGCGTAGTGTGACTGCAACGGTTAAACACACGTTTTAATTGAAAAAGTAGGAGAGGCCGTCTGAAAACCTGAATGATCGGGTTTTCAGACGGCCTGAATATTTTCTAACATATTGTTTTGATGTTAAACCTGATTAAAAATTGCTCGGGATTTTGAGCAAAGAAATCAAAATGACAGACGCAAAAAAGACCGGCATATATCCGGTCTTTTTAATGATGTCGCACTTACGCTTTGTAACCTTTCGCTTCGGCAAGCAGGGCCAGCAATTCTTCAGTCGTATCCCAACCGATGCAGGCATCCGTAATACTTTGACCGTAAACTTCAGGCTTGTCTTGGCGACCTTCAACCAAGTGGCTTTCCACCATTACGCCCATAATGTGTTTTTCACCGGTTTTCAGCTGCGCCGCAACATCGCGCGCCACGTCCATTTGTTTGCGGAAGTCTTTACGGCTGTTGGCATGGCTGCAGTCCACCATCAGGTTGCTGCTCACGCCGGCTTTTTGAAGCTGCGCCACCGCGTCTTTAACGTGTTCCGCGCTGTAATTAGGCTCTTTACCGCCACGCAAAATCGCATGGCAGTCAGGATTGCCGCTGGTGTGGACAATCGCAGAATGACCGGCTTTGGTTACAGACAGGAAGTGGTGCGGATGATTGGCGGCGCCGATGGCGTCGATGGCGATTTTCAGATTGCCGTCCGTACCGTTTTTAAAACCGACAGGGCAGGAGAGGCCGCTGGCCAATTCGCGGTGTACCTGGCTTTCAGTCGTACGCGCACCAATCGCGCCCCAAGAAATCAGGTCGGCGTAGTATTGCGGCGTAATCATGTCCAAGAATTCAGTCGAAGCAGGCATGCCCATTTCGTTTAAAGTCAGCAACAACTGACGCGCTTGGCGCAGGCCGTAGTTGATGTCAAACGTACCGTCCAAGTGCGGATCGTTAATCAGGCCTTTCCAGCCAACGGTTGTACGCGGTTTCTCAAAATACACGCGCATCACAATCAGCAGCTCTTTCTCATATTTTTTGCGCAAGGGCAGCAATTTTTGCGCATATTCTACCGCCGCCTTAGTATCGTGAATCGAGCATGGGCCGATGATGACCAGCAAACGGTTGTCGCGGCCGTGAACCAAATCCGAAATCTCATGACGTGTTTTATAAACCAAATTGGCAACCTGAGACGTAACAGGCAGCTCATACAAATGCGCGATTGGAGGTAATAACTCTTTGACTTCTTTAATTTTAATATCGTCAGTAGGGTGGTGTTGGGACATGATGGACTCTCTTGTTTATTTTTGATACAGGTTACAGGTTTTAGCAGAATTAAACAAGGCTTGATTTTTTGTTTTAGCAATTTTATTCTAAAATTTCTTTATTTTAATTATTTTATGGAATTTAAAATTAGTTTATTTGTTTAAATTGATATTTAATGCTGTTATAAAATTTCGTTTATACAATGGAAAAATTGAGGGTTTATCGAAAATATGGGCCGTCTGAAAAGGTTCAGACGGCCTTTCTTTAAATTAAAACGGGATACCAAATCTTATCCCAATCTATATTGCGAACGCTTATTTTGCAGCGCTGCTGACTTGTTTCATCCAGGCAAACAGTTCGTCTAAGTCATAATCGCCGCCGTGGCCGACATCCCAAGGCAGAGCGTAGTCGACGGTTTGACCGTTGTTTTGCAGTTTGGCGGCTAAGACGGCGGAGATTGCCAGTGAGGTGTCGCGGTCGTTGGTGCCGACGCGGATGCGCCAGTTTTGCGGCAGGTTTACGCCCGGTTTGCCGATGTAGTTGAGCGGGTTCATGATTTTGATGGTTTCTTCATCCGCGATTTCGGCGTTGGCGGCGGTGTTGTGTTGCATGGAGAACGCGGTAAAGTGGCGTTTGTCGACGGTATTGGTGCCGAAGAGTTGGTTTTCGCCTGCGCTCAAATCTACGCCGTCAAAGGCCGGAGGTGTTTTTTGGCGGCCGGCGGCTTTGGCGTAGGCATCGAAATCGACGGAGACGACTTTGACTTTGCGGACGATCAGCCAAGTACGGTCGCTCAGGTCTTTGCCTGCATCAAGCTGGGCTTGTGCGGATTTGGCAAGTAAACCGGCAATATGGTTTTTAAAGCTGCCGTTGCCTTGGGCGTCCAGTGTCAGGGGTTTGCCTTCTGGGGATTTCAGGTTCAGGCTGTTGAGGTATGCGGGGTATAGGGGTTTGAGGAGGTCGGACAGTTTTTTCTCGTCATCGGTTAGCGTACCTGCGACCAGCTCGCGTTTGACGCGGTAGTCGAGCATGGAAATGTTCATTTTTTTGTAGTCGTTGATACCGTTGAACTGCCATTCGTAAGCCATATCGGCATGATCCAAATCGGTAATCGGGCAGTAGGCGGATACGGCGAAAACTTTGTCGCTGCCGTCTGCCGCGCCTAAGGCTTTGAGGTGGTTTTCGTAATCTTTTTGGTCGGCAGTCGCGCCTAAGAGGGCGGACATCGCTCCGCCTGCGCTTGTGCCGTTGGAAATGATTTTTTCGGCGTTGCCGGGCATGACTTTGTCGTTGGCTTTCAGGTAACGGACGGCGGCTTTCAAATCAACGATGGCTGCAGGTGCTTTGCCGGTGGATTCCGTTCGGCCGCGTGCGCCAGGGGATGCGACGACGTAGCCTTTGGAGAGGGCAACCAGGGCGGCGTTGGGCGATTTTTGGCCGTCTTCAGGCTCGCCGCGTTTGCCTTCTAAAGCGGGTTTGCCGGGTTCGGCCGGCATATAGCCGCCGATTTGGTTGGGCAGGAAAATCGGTGCGGTTTCGGCGTTGAAACCGTCTATCTCGCCGCCGTTGTAATAGGCTTCGGGTACATAAATATTGATGATTTCGTAACGGGTATCGACAGGATTGCGGACGTAAACCACGCCTTCGTAAGCGCGGAATTTGACAGCTTGACCGTTCACTTCGATGCTTTGTTCGGTGTATTTTTGTTTGGAAAAGTCTAGGTCGTAGGTGTCTGCAGTTTTGACGGAAGCGCAGGCGCTTAATCCCAGCGCGATAGAAACGGATAAGAGGATTTTGTTTAGGGCGGTCATCATCATACTTTCTGAAGAGGTGAGCGGATATGATAGCGAATACCAAGGCCGTCTGAAATGCCAAGTCGGGTTTTAGACGGCCCGATTTTTTGTAACGTTATGTAGTGTTATACGTTACATTGTAAAGTAATATGAGCTTAAATTTCATCTATTTGATAAATATGAATTTAATAAGAAATTATGCCTTAAAAGATCTATTTATCCGGTATCTGTAAAAGTTTGAATCTGTCTTGTAAATCAGTATGCAGGACAGGCATTTTTGTTTTATCCACAGATTGGTTTCTACTTGTCAGAATGTTTTGCTCAGTTCGACAAACATTTTGGTTTTGCCGTATTCGTAGAACTTGTCGTTGCTCCATGTTTTGTTGTGGGCAATGGTCAGGCGCGGGGTGATGCCTTTGAAATGGAGGGCGCGGTGCCATATGATCAGGGAGGCGGAGGCTTCTTTGTCGCGGCGGTTTTGTTCGTTGCTGAAGAAGCCGGGGGCTTGGTAATGGCGTTGGGCGGCGCTGAGGCGTAGGACGGTGGAGAGGCCTTTGGGCCATTCTTGTCCCCATGTGGTGCGCAGGGCGTAGCGGTTGAAGCTGTCGCTTTTGTCGTCGCGGTTGCGTTCGCGGTAGAGGTCGATACCGGCTACCCAGTATTGGCGCGCGTTGCGGTAGTACACGATGGAGTTACTGAGCAGTTGACTGGTATTGTTGGAATGTTCGCGGCGGCTGTTTTTCAGACGGCCTGCTTCAAATGCGCTGAGGGTTTGCAGCTTGGGTTGCCACCAATGGTTGTAGTGGAGGCGTGCGCCGTTGGTGTAGGTGTAGGGGTCGTTGCCGTAGAAGCGGCGTTCGTGGAACGGGGTAATGCCGATATCGCTGCGCTGGTCGGCATAGCCAATGCCTGCCGAGAAGCGTGTGGTGAGGTCGTTGTAGTTGGTGTGTTTGGGGTAGATTTTGCCGTAATGGTCTGCGCCTGCCGTGGCATAGAAGCCGCGGGGCAGCGACCATTTTTTTTCTGCACCGATTTGGTAATGGACGGCGGTGGCATCGATGGGTTCTGGGAATGTCCAGCCTCGGAAGCAGTCATCGTCGGGATAGGCAAGGCGCACGGTGCGGCATTGTTCGTCGCTCAGGTGGTTGCCCAGACGGCGTTGTCTAGGGGCTTGGTTGATGTTTTGTTCGCGCGTGATGTTCAAGCCGGCGTCGAATTGCCATGAGTCGCGTTCGCGCAGGGCTTTGCGGTAGGTTTCGATGCGTTCTTGCAAGGCAGGTGGGAGGGATTCGGTTTGCAGTTTGTCGAACTGGTCGGCCGCGGCTTCGTTTTGTTTGTCTTCAAATAAGGCGGTTGCAAGCTGCCAGCGGACGGCGGAAGCGTCGGGCTGCTCGGCGATAAAGCGGCGGTAATGGCCGACGGCTTCGGCGGCGCGCCCTTCGGATTGGGCAAGCAAACCTTTGGCATAGCGTGCCATGGCGCGGTCGTGTTTGGGCCATTGTTCGTAAATGGGCAAAACGGCTTTGATGCCGGGGATGTTGTGGGCGACGACGGCGGAATACATGGCGCGTGCCAGTAATTCGGTGTTGGCAAGCAGGGTGTCGGCATCGACGTTGATGATTTTTTCAGACGGCCTGTTTGTCTGCTCGGCAGGGATGTTGTGCGTTTCAGGCTGTTGGGGTTCGGCTGTGTTGACTTGAAGCTCGGGTTTTACGTCAGGCGACACATCGGCGGCGTGAAGGGAAAGGGGAAGGATGGCGAGGAGGAGCAGACGTTTTTTCATGGCAATGTTGGGGATGTTATCGGTATAAGTGGGCAGATTGTACAATGTTTTGAGTCGGAAATTTTGTAAACCGACGGTCATTTTATCTGATCAATGCGACAAAAGGCCGTCTGAAACCTGATGGGATTTCAGACGGCCTTTGTTTACGGTTTGGATTTAGTTTTCGTCCAGGTCCAAATCGGCTTTGTATTCGATGCGGCCTTGACCTTTGTCTTCGATGGAAACGTCCAGCTCTTGTTTGCCGCGTTTGAATTTTAGATCGGCATCGTCGCGTTTGATTTCGGACTCGACCACATGGAAACCTTTGCTGCGCGCGTGGGCGATCACTTTTTTGGCCAGGGAAGGAATGGAATTGTGTCGGCCGGAAAGTTCGGCTTCGTATTCAAACTCGCCGTCGCCTTGATGGTCGGCTTTGATGGTGTGTGCGCCTGCCGGACGGTAGATTTCGGAAGGCAGCGGGGAGGCGAATGCCGTGGCGGAGAAAAGAGCCAAAATGCCGGTGGCCAGTAACGATTTTGCTTTGGTCATCGGTTTTCCTTTCTGAAAAGGGTTTGGAGAACGACATCATCTTATCGGCATGCCTGTAGGGCGGCAAGCGGATAAACTCGATTTTACACGCGGCTACATGATTTGTTTGGAGGGCGTTGATTCTTTGCCTTGGGCTGGTGTTTGCTTGCAGAAAAATACTGAAAGTAAAGGCTTAGCCGAGAAGGAACAATTCGCCGCCGTGTGCCTTCAGCCATTGTTTGGCTTGATCGACATGCGGTGTAAACGAGCGGGTCAGAGCCCAAAACGCAGGGCTGTGGTCGGGGTGGCGCAGGTGCGCGAGTTCGTGCAGGCAGACGTAGTCGGCGACATATTCGGGCGCGCCGATAAGCCGCCAGTTGAGGCGGATGCCGGTGGTGTGGCGGCAAACGCCCCAGAAGGTTTTGGCGTTGGAAAGGGAAATGGCACTCGGGGTCAGGCGGGTGTTTCGGATATGGCTTTCGAGGCGCGGCAGTAGATATTCGTGCGCACGCTCGTGCAGGAAGCGGCGCAAATGGGTGAGTTGGGCGGCGGTTTCTTTTTCGGGCAACAGGATTTCAGACGGCCTGATTTGGATGTGGTTTGCCGTGTGGACGGACAAGGCCGTCTGAACGCCTTGATACCAAATCCATTCGGGAAGCATATCGGTGGGTGTTTGCTGGGTCGGTGTTTTGTTTAGGGTGCGGCGCAGGATGGCCTCGTTGTCGTTCAGCCATTGGGTAAAGTTGCGCTGGGTCACAAACGGTGGGATATTGATGCTGACGGTATCGGCGGAAACGGGGCGCAAGATGAGGTTTTTCTTGGCACTGCGTTTGAGCTGGATATGAATGGTCAGGCCGTCTGAAAGGGTGTGGGTATGGAGGCGGGGCATGGTGTTTGAGGGAAAGGGGCGGGCATGGCGGCCCACCCGATGGAATAATTTATTTGGTTTGGGGCGCGAACGGACCTTGTCCGGTAATCAGGGGCTGCTGGCTTTCGATCCATTGCTCGCATTTAGCCATGAGTTCGGCTTCGTTGCCGCTGCCGTAGGCAATGGGTTTGCCGATGATGACGCTGACCGTGCCGGGGTATTTGAGGAAGGAATTTCGCGGCCAAAACTCGCCGCTGTTGAGCGCGATGGGGACGATGTCCATCTCAAACATTTTGGCCATACGCGCGCCGCCGAGCTTGTAGCGGCCTTTTTCGCCGGGCGGCAGGCGTGTGCCTTCGGGGAAAATGGTAATCCAATAGCCTTCGTTTTTGCGCGCAAGGCCTTGTTCTATCAACTGCCTGTTGGCTTCACGGCTGTTGCTGCGGTCGATGCCGATGGTTTTAACCAGTTTCAAGCCCCAGCCGAAGAAAGGGATTTTGAAAAGTTCGCGTTTGGCAACATAGACTTGCGGCGGAAAAATTTCTTGTAGGGCGAGGGTTTCCCAGCCGCTTTGGTGTTTGGCGCAAATGATGGCCGGTCGGTCAGGAATGTTTTCTGCGCCGCTTAAGGTGTAGTTCAAACCGATGATGTGTTTGAGCGACCAGTTGAGGATGCGTACCCAAACTTGTGCCATTTTGTGCGCGCCGCCTTGGAAGGGCAGGGCAAGCAGCATAAAGGGGAACAGCAAAATAATGCTGGAGGAAAGGATGAACCAGTAAATCAGGTTGCGGATAATCAGCATATCGGGAAATAGTCTGTCATTGGAAGGCCGTCTGAACGCCGGTGTGATCAGGTTTCAGACGGCCTTGTTGTTTGTTTATAAGATGGCTTGCGCGGTTTCTTCGATTTGTGTGTTTTCGCGCATGATGTATTGCGAGAAAGCGAGCAGGTTGTCGAAGATTTGGGTGTGTTCGGGCAAGTCTTGTTCGTGTTGGGCCAGCGTTTTTTTGCCTTTGCCGGTTAGGACGAGCGCAGATTTTCCGCCTGCGGCATCAATGGCCTGCAGGTCGCGCAGGCTGTCGCCGACCAGCCAGGTTTCGGCGGCATCGGCCTTGAAGCGTTCGATGATGTCGAGAATCATGCCGGGTTTGGGTTTGCGGCATTCGCAGTTGTCGACGGCGGTATGCGGGCAAAACCATATGCCGTCGATGGTGCCGCCTGCTTGAACGGCAAGGCGGTGCATTTTCGCGTGCATTTCGGTCAGGTCTTGCACGGTAAAGTATTTGCGGCCGATACCGGATTGGTTGGTGGCCACGGCGATGGTGTAGCCTGCCTGCGTTAAAAAGGCGATGGCATCCATGCTGCCTTCGATGGGAATCCATTCGTCAACGGATTTGACGAAATCGTCGCGGTCTTGATTGATGACGCCGTCGCGGTCGAGGATGATGAGTTTCATGGTTCGGGCCCTTATTTTTTTGCTTTCAAACTGCTTTGCCATTTTTCAAAGGCCGTCTGAAAAACGGGTGTCAGTTTGGCGAAGGTTTCCGGGGTGTTTTTGACGTGGTAGAAGCCGCCGAGCGAGGGTGTGTCGAGGGCGAGGACGTAGTCTTCCATAAATGCGCCGTAGCCGTCTTCTTCGTCGGTGTAGTAGAACTCGGTAAACCGTTGGCCGAGTTCGGTAAAGTCGTCCGCCGTCAATGCGCCGTCCATGTGTTTGAGCAGGAAGTGCCGTCCGCTGATTGTGCCTGCGGTCATGGCGGCGAAGTCGGCCGCGGTTTCGGGGGCGGTTTGCCAGACGGGGTTGACGAGGCCTGATTTTGCCGCCCACTGCCAGTACATGCCGATGTGGGTGGCGGCGTTTTCGGGCGGGAGCTGGTCGGGATAGTCTTCGTCGAGGTGGAAACGGATATTGTCGTACATGGACAGGGTTCGTTGGGGGAAAGGGGGTATTGTAGCGGAAAATAATGAATTAGGCCGTCTGAAAGAGGGTGTTTCAGACGGCCTTAAGGGAATTTAACCTTTAAATACGGGAACAAGCTCCATTTGGCTCAATATTTGGGCGGCAATGTTGATGACGCCGAAGAGGAAGACCCAAACCATCAGCCGGAATCCGCCGTAAACTTGGTAGTTTTTGCCGACGCCGAATTTTTTGCGCGAGCGGTAGAGCAGCATGGCCGGGATGATGCCTGTCCAGATGGTTGCGGCCAGGCCGACGTAGCCGATGGCGGTAACGAAGCCGGTGGGGAAGAGCAGGCAGGAAATCAGGGGTGGCAGGAAGGTCAGCGCGGCGGTTTTGGTGCGGCCGGAGATGCTGTCGTTCCATTTGAAGATGTCGGCGATGTAGTCGAACAGGCCGAGCGTTACGCCGAGGAAGGAGGTTGCGATCGCCATGTAGGAGAACAGGGTCAACACTTTGTCCATATTGCCAGTTTGGGCGAACTTGGACAGCGTTTCGATCAGGACGGAAACTTGGCCTTCTGCAGCGATAACCGGTGCGAACTCGCTGCGCGGCAGGTTGCCTTGGATGGCGATTTGCCAGAGGACGTAAATTACCAAGGCAATCAGCGTACCTGCCCACAGGGATTTGGCCACTTTGGGTGCGTCGCCTTTGAAGTATTTGAGCAGGCTGGAGACGTTGCCGTGGAAGCCGAATGACGCAAGGCAGACGGGCAGGGCGGTGGCGGCATACATCCAGTAGTGGGTGCCGGCCGGGGCTTGGGTGTCAAACAAAACAGGCATTTTGGCGTCGGCAATCAGGCCGCCGGTTGCCCAAATAAAGGTCAATACCATGCCACCGATAAGGATGCTGGTGAAACGGTCAACCAAGCGAGCGGATGCCCAAACGCAAAAGGCGAGGATGCCGAAGAAGACGAGTTGGCCGACGGAGAGCGAAATTTCGCCGCCTACCGCGCTGCCGATGCCTTTGGCGGTTAAATCACCGCCGACGAAGATGTAGGCGTAGGTGAGCAGGTATAAAACGAAAGCGACGGCAACGCCGTTGATGATGTTCCAAGCCGGGCCGAGCAGGTCTTTGACCATGGTGTCGAAGCTGGCGCCGTGCGGATAATGGGTGTTGACTTCCAAAATCATCAGGCCGCTGGAGAGCATGGAAAACCAGGTGTACAGCAACACGACCAGCGAGCCGGCGAACCAGACGCCGGACGTGGCGGTCGGATTGGCAAGCATGCCTGCGCCGATAACCGTACCGGCGATAATCATCGCGCCGCCGAATAGGGATGGGGTTTTGGTTGACATTGTTTGTCTTTCTTCTAGAAATGCGTGGTTGTCATTATGCCGTAAAGTGTAAGAAAAGGTAAAGCGAAGGCCGTCTGAAAACCCGATTGTCGTTTTCAGACGGCCTTTGATGTGTATAAATGCAACTGATTAAATCAATTTTCGCAGTTTCAATTCGTTTTTCAAATAGGCGTAATAAACCGGCGCGACAATGATGCCGCCGATGCCGAAAATGCGTTCAAAGACGACCATCGCCACCAGCAATTCCCATGCGCTGGATTCGATTTCCGAGCCGATGATTTTGGCGTTGAGGAAATATTCGAGCTTGTGGATGACAACGAGGAAAACCAACGAGGCGAGGGCGACGTAAAGCGATGCGCCGAGGCTCAAAATAATGATGATGGTGTTGGAAATCAGGTTGCCCGCCACCGGAATCAGGCCGACGATAAAGGCGATGATCAGGACAGTCATTTTAAACGGCAGCTCAACGCCGAACAGCGGTAAAACCAAGTAAAGGTACAGGCCGGTCAGGAAGGTGTCGATCAGCGAGATTTTAACTTGGGCGAGGAACACGCGTTCAAAGCTGGTTTCAAAAGTAACGATGCGTTGCACCAATTCGGCTTTAAACAGCGGCATTTTGCGGCGGTTTTTACGCATTTTCAGGCGGTGGAAGCTGAGCATGGCGCCGATGATGATGCCAATGAGGATGTACACGAAGGACGTGATGCTGTTTTTACTGATACGGGTCAGCGCGGCGCGGTATTCTTCAATCAGCTTGATTGCCGAGGCTTTGATTTCGGCCATATTGTTGGGCAGCATATTGAGAATGGCCGCAGGCAGGTCTTGGCTGTTTTTGGTGTCTTCCAAAATCGCCGCCAGCTTGGCCAGCATAAAGCCGACGTGGCCGCCGTGTATCAGGTGGTAAATGCCCAAAGACATCATCGCAATGATGCTGAACACGATGGCCAGCGTCAGCGTGGTGGAAATCAGGTTGATATTGTGCGCGTTGAGCGATTTATGCAGCCGCGTGTTGCGCGGTAAAACACGGCGGCGGAGCTTGAGGATGACGCCGTTGGTGCGCGTAATAAAGATATAGGTCAGAATAACCGACAGCAGCAGCGGCAGCAGATGGTAGTGCAAGACAATCAGCAAGGCCAAACCCATCAGGATATAGGAAGCGTTGCGGAAAGTCGGGTTGTCGGTGTGGGAAGCGAGTAAGGACATGTGAAGCCGATAAGGTAAAAAAACAAAAAACAGGTCAGGCCGTCTGAAAAACCATGTTCAGACGGCCTAATTTAATGACGGCGGTTAATCGTGCAATGAGGCCGCGTGTAGCGTGTTTTCCAACAAAGTGGCAATCGTCATCGGGCCGACACCGCCGGGAACGGGCGTAATCATGGAGGCGCGTTCTTTGGCAACGTCAAACTCCACGTCGCCGCACAGGCTGCCGTCGTCCAAGCGGTTGATGCCTACATCGATAACGACGGCGCCGGGTTTGACCCATTCGCCTTTAACAAAATTCGGAATGCCCACGCCGACCACCAAAATATCGGCGGCGGCAACTTCATCGGCAAGGTTTTGCGTGGCGCTGTGGCAGATGGTTACCGTCGCGCGGGACAGCAGCAATTCCAACGCCTGCGGGCGGCCGACAATATTGGACGCACCGACAATCACGGCTTTTTTGCCTTTCGGGTCGATGCCGTAGGCTTCCAACAAAGTCATCACACCTTTGGGTGTGCACGGGCGCATCAGCGGCATTTTGACGACCAGGCGGCCGACGTTGTAAGGGTGGAAGCCGTCCACATCTTTATGCGGCACGATACGTTCCAAAACTGCCTGGCTGTCGATGTGGGCCGGCAGCGGCAGTTGCACCAAAATACCGTCGACGGCAGAATCGCCGTTCAATTCGTCCACCAGTTTCAACAAATCGTCTTGCGTGGTTTCAGACGGCAGCTCGTAAGAGCGCGATTCAATGCCGCTTTTTTGGCAGGCCAGTTTTTTATTGCGTACATAAACCGCGCTGGCAGGGTCGTCGCCGACCAATACCACCGCCAAACAAGGCGTGTGCAAACCTTTTTCCTGGCGCGCCTTTACCGCCTGCGCGACCGCCTCGATACGTTGCTGGGAGATTTTTTTTCCGTCTATAAGTTGAGCAGTCATGATTTTCCTTCTAAATAGGGACAAATATTGCGTTCAAATTATCGCATTTTTCAGACGGCCTGACACAAAAGAGTAACCCCGATGACGAAACATAAAAATAAATAATGATTAAAAATAATAAGATAAATAAAAAATAGAAAAATAAAGCAAAGTAAGTGTTGACCGGGCTGAAAAGGGTCTGTATAGTTCGGGTCTTCAGTCGGGGCGTAGCGCAGCCCGGTTAGCGCATCTGCTTTGGGAGCAGAGGGTCGTGAGTTCGAATCCCACCGCCCCGACCACAAAATTCTAAGCACGAATCGGCATGAGCGCCCGTAGCTCAACCGGATAGAGCACCGACCTTCTAAGTCGGGGGTTACAGGTTCGATTCCTGTCGGGCGTGCCAATTTTTACGGTGGCTGTAGCTCAGTTGGTAGAGCCCTGGATTGTGATTCCAGTTGTCGTGGGTTCGAGCCCCATCAGCCACCCCAGATGAAAGCCTGCATATTGTATGCAGGCTTTTTTCCGTTTATGCCCTGAATTTTATTCAAGTTTATTGGTTTTCAAAAACAGTGTTCATCAAACCGTTCCATCATGGCAGCGGCAAAAACGGCATCTTCGGTGTCTGCTAGATGCCGATGAATACGCAGTCAAGCCCGAATATTGTACCGTTCGGTATCTTTTTATGGCGTTTCGCCGTTATCCTTTATAATACCCCGATTATTTTCTGTTTCATTCCCAAAGGAACCGCATCATGTCCGAATGGCCAGCTCCAGAATTTGAATCCAAAATCTGTCCGCCCGAAAAGCTGGCGGAGCGTTTGGCGGCATTGCCCCGTCCGCTGGTGTTTACCAACGGCTGTTTCGATATTCTCCATAGGGGCCATGTAACGTATCTGGCGCAGGCGCGATCGGCCGGTGCGGCTTTGGTGTTGGCATTGAATACCGATGCTTCGGTGCGCCGTCAGGGCAAAGGGGACGACCGTCCGATTAATCCTTTGGAAAACCGCGCGGCAGTGGCAGCGGCATTGGCGAGCGTGGATTTGGTCACATGGTTTGATGACGATACGCCGGCTGCGTTGATTGAAATGGTCAAACCTGATGTATTGATTAAAGGCGGCGACTGGCCTGTGGATAAGATTGTCGGTGCGGCTGAGACGTTTGCGCGTGGCGGCAAAGTATTTTCGATTCCGTTTTTACACCAGACTTCGACCACCAAAACGTTGGCGAAAATTCGCGAAGCCGGAGGAGGCGAATGACGGATTTGAACAGCCGCCATTGGGCCTTGCTCGCCGCACTTTCAGACGGCCTGCCGCAACACGTTTCTCAGTTGGCGCGCGTGGTCGGTATGAAGCCGCAACAATTAAACGGATTCTGGCAGCAGATGCCGGGCCATATCCGCGGTTTGCTGCGCCAGCACGACGGGCAATGGCGTTTGGTGCGCCCTTTGGCTGTGTTTGCCGAAGAATCTCTGCAACAAATGGCCGGAAAACAGGGTTTTCGTGCGCAGTTGAAACACGAATGTTCGTCCAGCAATGATGAAATCATGGCATTGGCGCGCCAGTCGGCAGATTTGGCGCATAAGGCCTTGTGCGTGGCGCATTTCCAAACCAAAGGACGCGGACGGCAAGGGCGAAGCTGGGTCAACCGACAGGGTGAATGTCTGATGTTCAGCTTGGGCTGGGCGTTTGACAAGCCGCAGTATGAGCTGGGTTCGCTGGCGTTGGTGGTGGCATTGGCTTGCCGACGCGCGCTTGCCGATATCGGTTTGGACGTAAATATCAAGTGGCCGAACGATTTGGTCGTGGCCAACGATAAATTGGCCGGTATTTTGATTGAAACGGCGCGGGTAGAGAATAGGACTGTCGCCGTCATCGGCATCGGTATCAATTTTGTATTGCCGAAAGAAGTTGAAAACGCCACTTCCATACAGGCATTGTTTCAGACGGCCTCTAAGCAGGGCGTAAGCGTCAAAACCTTATTGAATGCGGTATTGGCGCAACTCGATGCGCTGTTGAACGAATACGCGCAAAACGGATTCGCGTCATGTGTCGGCGAATACGATGCCGCCAACCGCGACACAGGCAGGCCGGTCTTGCTGCTTCAAGAAGGGCGCATTGTTCATGAAGGCGTAGTCAAAGGCGTGGATGCGCAAGGCGCGTTGCGTTTGTTGACCGACAATGGCGAGAAAACCATTGTCAGCGGCGAGATCAGCTTGCGTCCGGATAATCGTCCGGCGCAACCTGCCGCGACTAAGCCGGAACGCTTTTTGCTGCTGGACGGCGGCAACAGTCAGTTGAAATGGGCGTGGGTAGAGAACGGCACATTTTCCGAAGTCGGCCGCGCGCCGTATCGTGATTTGACCCAGCTGGGCGAAGAATGGCTGCAATTTGCCGATGATGATGTGAAGATTGTCGGTTGCGCCGTGTGCGGTTCGGTAAAAAAAGCGATGGTGGAAGAACAATTAACCCGTCCGGTCGAATGGCTGTCTTCCATGCCGCAGGCTTTGGGTATCCGCAACCATTACCGCCGTCCTGAAGAACATGGCTCCGACCGTTGGTTTAATGCGCTGGGCAGCCGTCGCTTTACGCAAAATGCCTGCGTCGTCGTCAGCTGCGGCACCGCCGTAACCACCGACGCGCTGACGGAAGACAATCATTATCTCGGCGGCACCATCATGCCCGGTTTCCACTTGATGAAAGAGGCGATGGCGCTCAAGACCGCCAACCTCAACCGCCCCATCGGCAAGGTATATCCGTTCCCAACCACAACGCCGAACGCCATTGCCAGCGGCATGATGGATGCCGTTTGCGGCGCGTTGATGATGATGCATGGCCGTCTGAAAGACAAAACGGGCGAGGGTAAACCGGTCGATATTATTATTACGGGCGGCGGCGCGGCCAGAGTCGTGCAGGCGCTGCCGGAGTCATTCGTTCATGACAATCAAGTGAAAATCGTCGATAATCTCGTGATTCACGGGCTCTTGCATTGGATTGCCCATCGCAACGGACAATAAAAAGGAAAACGCATCATGAAATGGCTGTTTGCGGTCTTGGTCGCACTCAACATCATTGTTTTTGGCAGCATGGTTGCCTATCGGACACAACATAAAACCGCCAAACCCGAATCTGCCTTGGAAGGCGGCACGCACGAATTATTGCGCCCGTCTTCTTTGGACGCGCCCAAAGCCGAGCCGCAGCAGGCATCGCAGCTCGATTGGGTGGCGGATGAATCAGACGGCCTGATCATGGCCGAACCCGAATCCGAAGAAGCAGAAGCCTTGCGTAAAAAACAAGAAGCGCAGCAGTTGAAAGAGAAAAAAGAAAAAATGCGCCGCGAGAAAGAAGCGCAAGAACGCCGCGCCGCCGAAGAAGAGATGGATGCGGCCGGCGTGGAACGCTTGTGTACCAGCAGCGCCACCGTGGTGATGGACGAAGACGATTACCACCGCATCAAAGGCCTATTGGGCAAATGGCCTCATGCGGCCAGCCGCAGTATCGAAAAACGTAACGGCGCATCCAGTGGCGAGACTTCTTCCAAAACCTTCCGCGTGGTCTTGCCTGCCGACGGCGACACTTCCGCCCAGCTTGACGCTTTGGGCAGCCGCGGCTTTAGCGGCAGCATTCACAACGGCGAAATCAGCATTGACGTAACACGCAGCCGCTCTTCCGCCCAAGTCTTGATTTCACGCTTGTCCAGCGCAGGTTTCGGCGGCGCACGCATTGTTGAGCAGGAAGACAGAAGCGCACCCGATACCGGTTTGAGCGTAGCGCGCATGACCGTGGTCTTTATGGCGGTCGACGAGCACGATGCCCAAGACATCAGAAACATTGTCGGCCGTTATGGCAAATTGAACATGAAGACCTGCCGATAATCAGGTCTATTCGGTTTCAGACGGCCTGATAAACCGAACGCCAAAAAACATGAAACCCACTGTATCGGCAGTGGGTTTCATGTTTTTCGGTTTTGAGTATCTGATATAAAGGGGAACAGGTATGTTTCGTATATGCGCACTCCGAGTATCAAGAGATAATGGGGAAGAGGGGGATAAAATCTGTCGTTTAATGGCTCGGATTAGGACGTCTTCCGAGTGGTTTTGATTATACGCTAATAATAACTATTATCAATAGCAAAACTAAAAAAAATAAGGAATTTTTCTATAATAGATTGTTTTGTATGGAAATTAAAATTTAGTATTAGCTTTGCCATGATTGAAAAGGCCGTCTGAACAACAGACGGCACTTTGTCTATTAGAATTTAGGCATAGAGCAGCCTTCTGGAGCAATAATTTTACATTGTGCTTTTCTATTTTTTTTTGGCATTTTTTTAAGGCTTCATCTTCAGCAAGACCAGGGGTAGTTGATCCGAAAAAAAGTGTACCATTTTGATCTTGGGCAACGGCAAGACAGCCATTTCGAACCCAAGCATAAATTTTACACGGTTTATTTCTTCCACCTTCTTCACAGGTTTGAATCGCTTGTCTTTTAGCAGCATCAAGTGAATCCATTTCGAGTGCCCCACCTGATATACCAGTTTTAGGGTTAGCTGCCCATGCACCGTATTTTGAAGGAACATCGATGTTGATAATTTCCTTAGGCTGGTTCCGTTGGTGCTGACGAGATGACGCGCAGTTAGGATTGTATCCGTATTGACATAAACCAGGGTCATTTTGTAATGCGCCCCTAGTTGCATCATAGGTAGGATTGGCAACGCAAACATTAAGACTTGCCAGTCCTAACAATACAAAAAGTAACTTTTTCATTTCAAGTCCGATCTATTATTTGAATTTTTATCAGTCTGCCGCTGCATCAATCATACGATGATTTGTTATCTTCTTTACGCGGCTGACGTTGAAATAGGGCAAGGCAAACATTTCAACCCTATATTCCTATGTTTCAGACGGCCTTTTGATTTGTTTCAATCACTCATAAACCCAAGCAATCAACATATCCAAAGCCATATAAAATACCGTATAATCAAGGCCAAATTAACTTTGCCTGCTTGTCGGGCCGTCTGAAAAATTATGCAACAAACCTACGCCGCAGTACAGCGAGATTTGCTCGAAGCCAACCACCTTTCCCCCGATTTGCTCGCCCAAAGCCTGAGCATTATCGGCGCCAACCATGTCGATTATGCCGACATCTATTGTCAGCGCACTGCCTATGAAAGCTGGCATTTGGAAGAAGGCATCGTCAAATCGGGCAGCTTCCAAATTGATCAGGGCGTGGGCGTGCGTGCCGTTTCGGGCGATAAAACTGCTTTTGCCTACGCCGACAGCCTGTGTATCGATTCGATCAACCGCTCTGCCAAAGCAGTTCGCGTGATTGGTGCGGCCGGCGGCGAAGCCAGCGTCAAAGTACCGACACCTGCCTACGGCAAGCCTGTCCACATGGCGATTGACCCTATTTCTAGCCTTGATTCCGCTGCCAAAGTTGCGCTGTTGAACAAAGTTGAAACGCTGGCCAAAGCCGCCGATCCGCGTATCGTGCAAGTGATGGCCGGTTTGACCTGCGAATACGACATGGTGTACATCGCCCGTCTGGACGGCAAACACGCTGCCGATATCCGCCCGATGGTGCGCATGAACGTCACCGTCATCGCCAAGCAGGGCGAGCGTCGCGAGCAGGGCAGCGCAGGCGGCGGCGGGCGTTATGATTTGGCGTATTTCGATGAAAATTTGGTGCATCGGTTTGTCGATTCCGCCGTCAAACAAGCGCTGACCAACCTCGAATCCCGTCCTGCGCCTGCCGGCGAGATGACCGTCGTTTTGGGCAACGGTTGGCCGGGCGTGTTGCTGCACGAGGCGGTCGGACATGGTTTGGAAGGCGATTTCAACCGTAAAGAAACCAGCGTTTTCTCCGGCCGTATCGGCGAGCGCGTGGCCGCCAAAGGTGTGACCGTTGTGGATCAAGGCGATATTGCTGACAGACGCGGTTCGCTCAATATCGATGACGAAGGCAACGAAACACGCCGCACGGTATTGATTGAAGACGGGATTTTGGTCGGCTATATGCAGGACGAGACCAACGCCCGCCTGATGGGTACGCAATCGACCGGCAACGGCCGCCGCGAAAGTTACGCTTCTGCGCCTATGCCGCGCATGACCAATACTTTTATGGAAAACGGCGGCTATGAGCCGGAAGAAATCATCGCGTCCATCGACAAGGGCATTTACGCCGTCAATTTCGGCGGCGGACAAGTGGACATTACCAGCGGCAAGTTTGTGTTCAGCGCATCCGAAGCGTGGTGGGTGGAAGGCGGCAAGTTGCAATACCCTGTCAAAGGTGCAACCATCATCGGCAACGGCCCCGAAGTGCTGAAACACGTTTCCATGATAGGCAACGACTCCGCGCTCGATAGCGGCATCGGCGTCTGCGGCAAAGAAGGGCAGAGCGTTCCTGTCGGCGTCGGACAACCGACCCTGAGGATTGATGCCGGACTGACTGTCGGTGGTAGCGAAATTTAAACGGCAGGCCGTCTGAAAGGTTTCAGACGGCCTTTTACATTAGGATAAAACCATGCAGGAAGAGAATCGGAAATCAAGTTTTCCCATAGTGATGTTGCTGGTGTCGGTTGCCCTTTGGATAGCGTCTTTGTCCAATGTTGCATTTTATTTGGGCAATCATGAAAGCATGAAGGGTATAACCGTTTTGATTTTGGGGTCGATATTTGCTTCTTTGGATATCAGGTATTGTGCGGCCTATGCGAATTATGTTTGGTTGGCGGCCATTGTGTTGCTGGCGTTGCGGAAGAAGGTCGTGCCTGTCCATGCGGCACTTTGGGGCTTGGCGCTGGTGGCTTTCAGTGTGAAAGCCGTACACGTCGATGAGGCAGGGAATACATCGGATATTGTGCGTTACGGTGCTGGATTTTATTTGTGGTATGCCGCATTTGCGGTTGCCACCATCGGCACGTTTGCCGGAAAGAATAAGGAAAGAAAAGCCACAACGCTGGCAGATGGGACGAAAAATGACGCTTGATGAATGGTTGCGCCAATCGGTACTGCCTAAAAATGAAGCGCGGATGTTGTTGCAATATGCGCTGGGTTACACGCGCGCGCAGCTGGTGACACGCGGTACGGATGATTTGGCAGACTCTGCCCTGCAAACCTTGGAGATTTTGACGCAACGCCGTCTGAAAGGCGAGCCGATGGCCTATCTGTTGGGCGAACGCGAGTTTTACGGACGACGCTTTGCCGTCAATCCGCATGTGCTGATTCCACGCCCTGAAACCGAGCATTTGGTGGAAGCCGTGCTCAAACGCTTGCCGCCGCAAGGCCGTGTGTGGGATTTGGGAACGGGCAGCGGCGCCATTGCCGTAACCATTGCGCTTGAATGCGTTGATGCCGATGTTCGCGCATCCGACATCAGCGTCGGTGCTTTGGATACTGCCCGTCAAAATGCGGCCGAATTGGGCGCAAAAGTCGAATTTGCGCAGGGTTCGTGGTTTGATACCGACAGGCCGTCTGAAGGCCGATACGATGTGATTGTTTCCAATCCGCCGTATATCGAGGATGGCGATGAACATTTGTCGCAAGGCGATTTGAGGTTTGAACCGCAAAACGCGTTGACCGACTTTTCAGACGGCCTCAGCCATATCCGCCACATTACCCAAGAAGCCCCCAAATACCTGAAAGCCAACGGCTGGCTGCTGTTTGAACACGGCTATGACCAAGGCGAAGCGGTGCGGAACATTATGCTGGAGAACGGTTTTGCCGAAGTGGCAACCGAACAGGATTTGGCAGGATTGGACAGGATAACGCTGGGGCGTTTGCCTGCTTAGCGGGCATGGTTTGTCGGAATATAAAAAAAGGGCGTGTCGATCACGCCCTTTTGGTTTTTTGGTTTGTCTGTTCAGACGGCCTGGTTTAACGCCAAGCGGCAACGAACTCCGCCCAGTGTTGTTTTTCTTCGGCTTGTGCGGCCAGATAGTGTTTGATGCGTTTGATTTCGACTTCGTATTCGTCGGCATCGAGCGCGCCGCTCATCATGCGAAAGCGCATATACATCAGGTAGGTATTGGCGGCATCGGTTTCGCAATAGTCGCGGATGTCTTTCAGACGGCCTGCATGATAAGCGTCCCAAACTTTGCTGCCGTCCATGCCCAGTTTGCCGGGAAAGCCGCAGAGTTTGGCCATATCGTCCAAAGGCACGCTGGCACGCGGTTGGTAGAGGGCGAGCAAATCCATCAGGTCGCAATGGCGGGTGTGGTAGCGGCTGATGTAGTTGTTCCACTTAAAGTCGCGGCTGTCGCCAAAGTCGCCGTCACCCATGTCCCAATATCGGGCGGCGCTGATGCCGTGTATCAGGGCGCGGTAGTGGAGGACGGGCAGGTCGAAACCGCCGCCGTTCCAGCTGACGAGTTGCGGCGTATAGTTTTCGATGACCTCGAAAAACTTGGCAATCATGACTTCTTCGCTGTCTTCGGGATCGCCGATGGTGCTGACGCGGATTTTGTCCTGACCCCAGCGCATACAGCAGGAGATGGCGACGACTTGGTGCAGATGGTGTTGCATAAAGTCGCTGCCGGTTTTGGCGCGGCGTTGCTGTTGGGCAAACAGGACAACTTCGTTGTCGGGCAAATCGGCAGGCAAATCGTAAAGCAGGCGGATGCCGTTTACGTCGGGAATGGTTTCGATGTCGAAGGCGAGTATCGGGGTCATGGCGTGATCGGGTTGGATAAGGAATGATGCCATTGTGGCATGACGGCGCAGATAAAAAAAGAGGCAATCCCCCACAGGATTGCCCCAATACCTCAAATCAGAGATTTACGCTTCACAAACAATACAGGCTTTCACCTGCGGCTTTACAGATGCAGCTCAACTCTGCACCGGTAAACTTTCATTTCGGGCATTGCGCCGAAATCCTCTAAAAATACTGCAATTGCTTGCAATATCAGAAAACTGCTTACAAAAACATTTAAAACCGGATGAGGCCGTCTGAATGTCTTGTAATCTGATGTAGTGAAATTTACGCGAAATTTTACAGTTTGCCAAGTGTTTTTTTCTGAAGGTTTGGTTTGGTGTAAATTGCAGTTATTGTCATATTTTTGCAATTAAATTTCATAATTAATTTAAAATTAGATGTTTATTTTGTATTTTTTGCTTTGAATTTAATTTAATTTCATATTTCGAATGATTAAAATTTGTTTTATTTTAAAGGTTATTTTATAACATTTTGTTTTTAAATGAAATTAAATTTAACATATAAATGAAAAGGGTATTGACTGGGGCGTTTTTTATTTGAGAAAAAATATAAGGTTGTTTGAAAGTTTCAATTGCCTTGAAAAAAGTTGTTTTTAAAGCATTTAAAGTGGAATTTGATTTGATTGTTTGAAATTGAAGCCAAGATTGGGTTTGATACAATTAAAATGAAAAAGTGGCAAAAGAAAGGTTTTGCCGCTTTTTCATGCTTAAATTGTAATTTTATGTAGTCAGTAAAAGCTGCTTTCGCCTTCGGGACGGGTTTTGAAGCGTTTGTGCAGCCAGAAATATTGTTCGGGATGCTCGCGTACCCGCTCTTCGATGAAGTCGTTCATGCGCTGGGTGTCGGCTTCGACATTTTCGGTCGGGAAATTGTCCCAAGCCGGATAGAAGCGCAGGGTTACGGTATTGTCGGCTTCGCGCGTGGGGATGGCGGGAATGATTTTGGCTTTGGTCATGCCGGCGATACGGCTGAGGCCGGTAATCGTGGCCGTCTGAATGCCGAAGAAATTGACGAAAATGGAATCGTTGCGGCCAAAGTCTTGGTCGGGCAGATAAAGAAAGGGCGCATCGCTTTTGCGCAGGTGCTTGATGATGGCGCGCAGGCCTTCTGTGCGGCCGATCAGGAAAACATTGTTGTAGCGGTGGCGGCCTTTCAGGATTTGCTCGTCCAGGGCTTTGTTTTTTTGGTGCGAATACATACTCGTCAGCGGTACATCCTGATTGAGCGTGTAAACCGCCATTTCAAATGCGGTAAAGTGCGGATAGAGGATGATGACTTTTTCGCCGGCGGCGAGGGCTTCGTCGAGATGGTGTTTGTCTTGATAGCGCACCAACGAGCGCAGTTTGTCCGCAGGCGCGTACCAGTAGAGGCCGTATTCAAGCATCAGCTTGGCCATGTGTTGGAAATGGCGTTTGAGCAGGGCAGTGCGCTGGCTGTCGTTCAGCTCGGGAAAGCATTTTTTGAGGTTGACCTCGCCGACTTTGCGGCGCGGTTTGACTGCGTAATAGGCGAGAATACCGATTGCGTCGGCAATTTTGTGCAAAACGCAAAAAGGCAGCAGGCGGATGAGGTAGAGAAAAAGGAAGGCGGCTTTCATGCAGGCTCGCTGTATGTGGGCAAAGGGCTATTATAACCGAAAGGCCGTCTGAAAACGGGCTGGAACACGATTTCAGACGGTCTGAATGTCGGCTTACCATTGGAAACGGCCGCGCTTGACCTGCAGGCCGTCGGGATTGAGTTGCGAAGCCAATCCGTGATTGCGCAGGGCGTGGGTGAGGGCGACGGCGAGTCCGTCGGCGGCATCTGCTTGCGGCGTGCCTGAAAGAGCAAGCATTTGGACTACCATATGCTGTACCTGTTCTTTGGCGGCCTTGCCCTTGCCGACCACCGCCTGCTTGACCTGAAGCGCGGTGTATTCAAACACGGGCAAATCGTGCATGACCAAAGCAGCAATCGCTGCACCGCGCGCCTGACCGAGCATCAAAGTCGCGGCCGGGTTAACGTTGACAAACACTTGTTCGATGGCCGCCTGATGCGGCTGATAGTGGCGGATGATTTCGTCGATATGGAGGACAATCACGGCGATGCGTTCGGAAAGCGACGCGCCGGTCGGCGTTTTGATACAGCCGGAAGCAACATAATGATGCTCGCGACCGTGGACATCGATAACGCCGAATCCGGTCACGCGGCTGCCGGGGTCGATGCCGAGAATGCGTGTGGGTTGGGAGTGGGACATAGTGCGTGTTTAAAGTAATCGGTGTTTCAGGGCAGGCAGGCGCGTGCGCACGCTTTGCAGGCGCGCGGTATCCAAATCGGCACAAATCACGCCTTCGCCTTCGGGCAACGTCGCCAACACATCGCCCCAAGGGTCGATAATCATACTGTGGCCGAATGTGCGGCGGCCGCTTTCATGCAGTCCGCCTTGTGCCGACGCGATGACGTAGCATTGGTTTTCCACCGCACGGGCGCGCAGCAGCAATTCCCAATGCGCCTTGCCGGTCGTGTGGGTAAACGCGGCCGGCAACAGCAAAACATCAAACGGCTGCTGGGCGCGGAAAAACTCAGGAAAGCGCAAATCGTAGCAGACACCGGCCGCCAGAGGAATATCGTCCACGCTTAACTTCGGCACATCGCTGCCCGCCAGTATCGTATCGGCTTCGGCGTAGCGTTCGCCCAAACCGGAAAAGCCGAAAAGGTGCATTTTGTGGTAAAGCCCGATTCGGTTGCCGTCGCGGTCAAACACAAGCATCGTGTTCATCACCTTGCCAGCGTTTGGGCTTTGCAGCGGAACCGTGCCGCCAAACAACACCACGCCGCATTCCCTTGCCGTTTCGCTTAAGGCCGTCTGAAAACGGGTGTGGTAAGTTTCGCCAACGCGTCCATCGTCCAAAGGCTCGGCAAATGCTAGCTTGTCCGTATCGTTTTTGCCCATCAGCGGCCAATATTCGGGCAACAACACCCAATCCGCCCCTTGTTCGGCCGCCTCGCGAACAAGGCGTTTCATCGTGGCAATATTGGTTTCGGGGTTGGTGGACGACACCATTTGCACCGCGGCAGCGCGTAAAGAGCGCATCATCAAAACTCCTGTCAGATTTTGCAAGAATTGTAACTTGTTTACGCACAAGGCCGATACAATCGCCTCACAATTCCTCTCCAAAAAAAGGATAAACCATGAACTTGAAACTTCTCCTCACTGCCGCACTTTCCACCGCCGCACTCGCCGCACATGCCGACGTACAGCTTTACGGCAGCATCAAAAGCGGCATCGAAACCTCGCAAACCCGTTTCGGCAGCCAAACACGCAGCAGCACCGCCGTTGCCGACCAAGGCAGCCACATCGGCTTGCGCGGCTCGCATCCGATAGGCGGCGGAACGAATTTTATTTGGGAAGTCGAACAAGACACGCCGGTCGGCAAAAGCGGCTCCATCCGCCAAGACTGGCGCGAACGTCGAGACAATTTTGGCCGTTAAAGGAAAGATTGGATACTAAAGGCCGTCTGAAAAATCAGGATAACTGGTTTTCAGACGGCCTTTGTTCTTATAATAGCGGTTTATTGTTTCCACACACCCAGCAACGGAGTTTCCATGCAGTTTTCAGCATTCGGCGAAAAATTCACGCAACACAGCGGCATTTTGCAATTGATGGACGATTTGGGCGACGCGCTCAAAAGCGACAAGCCTGTCAATATGCTTGGCGGCGGCAATCCGGCGAAGATTGCGGAAGTCAATGCGGTGTTCGCCGATGTGTTTTCCAAACTGGCGGCGGAACACGCGGTTGAGAATATCGGCAATTATTCCAATCCGCAGGGCGATGCGGCGCTGATTGCGGCTTTGACTGAGTTTCTCAACCGTGAATACGGCTGGAACCTGACGGCGGACAATATCGCGCTGACCAATGGTTCGCAAAACGCGTTTTTCTATTTGTTTAACCTATTTGGCGGCAAATTCAATCTTTCAGACAGCCAAACGGTTGAAAAAGCCATTTTGCTGCCGCTTGCGCCTGAATATATCGGTTATGCCGATGTGCATATCGAGGGGCAGCATTTTATTTCGGTGAGGCCGAAAATCGAAAATGTCGAACACGAAGGCGAAGCAGGCTTTTTTAAATACCGTGTGGACTTTGACGCGCTGGAGAGCCTGCCTGAATTGAAAGCGGGCAAAATCGGTGCGATTTGCTGTTCGCGCCCGACCAATCCGACCGGCAATGTGCTGACCGACGACGAAATGGCGCGTTTGGACGCGTTGGCGCAGGAACATGGGATTCCGCTGATTATCGACAACGCTTATGGAATGCCGTTCCCGAATATTATTTACAGCGATGTAACGCTCAATTGGCACGAAAACATCATCCTCTGCTTCAGCCTTTCTAAAATCGGCCTGCCCGGCGTGCGTACCGGCATTATTGTCGCCGCGCCGGAAGTGGTCAAAGCCGTCAGCAGTTTGAATGCGATTGTGAACCTGTCGCCAACCCGTTTCGGCGCGGCGATTGCGGCGCCGCTGTTAAACGACGGCCGTCTGAAACAGTTGGCCGACCAAGTGATTCAGCCGTTTTACCGTCGGCAGGCGCAAACGGCGGTTTCCCTGCTCAAACGCGAATTGGGTGCGTATCCGTTAAAAATTCATAAGCCCGAAGGTGCGATTTTCTTGTGGCTCTGGTTTGAAAACCTGCCGGTTTCGTCGCAAACCTTGTACGAAATGCTCAAGGCTGAAGGCACGCTGATTATTCCGGGCGAGCATTTCTTTGTCGGCATCGATACGCAAGATTATCCGCACGCGCACGAGTGCATCCGCATGAGTATTGCGCAGGACGCGGAAACGCTGGAAAAAGGCATCGCCGCCATCGGCAGGGTGGTGCGCGGTTTGTACGATAAAAAATAAATTTTTTGAATAGACAAAGGCCGTCTGAAACGTGGGGAATCTGGTTTCAGACGGCCTTTTTTATTGGATTCAAACGTGGTGGATAACCAGTTTTTTGCCTTCGTAATCGAGGACGTTGACGTCCATATCGAATAGGGACTTGATGTTTTCGGCGGTAAAAATATCGTTGGGTGCACCCTGCATGGCGACTTGGCCGTTTTTCATGGCGACAACGTGGTCGGCGTAGGCGGCGGCCTGGTTGATGTCGTGCAGGACGACGACGGTGGTGCGCTTGTGTTCGTCGGTCAGCCGGCGCAGGATTTGCATGAGGGAGCGGGCATGATACATGTCGAGGTTGTTCAGCGGCTCGTCCAGTAAAACGTAGTCGGTGCGCTGGCAGAACACCATGGCAATCATGGCGCGTTGGCGTTGGCCGCCGGAAAGCTCGGTCAGGTAGCGGTCGGCAAAGCCTTGCAGGTGGAACTCGGCGAGTGCTTCTTCGACGATGGTTTTATCCGTTTCAGACGGCCTGCCTTGGTGGTAGGGATAGCGGCCGAACATGAGCAGGTCGCGCACGGTAATGCGGCTCATGATGCTGTTTTCTTGGGTAAGGATGGAGAGCGTGCGGGCGAGTTCGGCGGTGGGGGTGGTTTTGATGTCTTTGCCTGCGTAGCTGATGTCGCCGTGTACCAAGGGTTGCAGGCGTGCCATAAAGGAGAGGAGGGTGGACTTGCCTGCGCCGTTCGGGCCGATCAGCGCGGTAATGCCGCCTTCGGGGATGTCGAGGCTGACGTCGTTGAGGATGGGGTTGCTGCCGATGGTGTGGCTGACGTTGCGGATGGTAATCATAGGCGGATTCGAGTATGGAAAACTTGGGGTTTCAGACGGCCTTTCAGCGTGAGGCCGTCTGAATTTTATTTCTGTATGGTGTGGTTTAGATTTCGTTGACAGTCACAAATTCGGGATTGTCGGCTTGATCGATCAGGAAGGCGCGGACACGTTCTTGCCAAAGCTCGCCGAATTGTTTGAGTTCGTCGGCACTTGCGCTACCGCTGATGGCTTTGGGCATGATGTCGCGCATTTGCGGCGCGAAGGGTTGGAGTGCGGCGTTGAGGCTGACGGCAACGGTTTTGCCGGTATCGCGGCGGCGGAGTGCGAGTGTGCCGTTGATTTCGCCTGCACCAAAGGACAATAAATGGCGGCGGGCAAAGCGTCCGGCAGGGCCTACGCCGCCAAAGCCGGTTTCGGGTGCTGCGCCGGTAAGGAGTTGGACAACGGAAGCGGTAACGCCGGTTGTGCCTTCGTCACGCTCGCCCTGCATGAAGGCTTCGATGTCGCCGCGTTGCGGCAACTCTTCGCCGTAAAGGGCTTTCAGGCCTTTGATGACCATCAGGTAGGCACCGGCGACGGTCGGGCAGGAGTGGCCGCACAGGCGTACGGCATCGGCGTAGTGGTAAGTGAGGATGCCGTGTTCGGCTGCACCGAGGAAGTCGGCCAATGCGTCTTGGACGGTGATGGTCGGGGCTTGGTTAAAAAATGATGGGAAATGTTCTTGTGTCATGAGAGTTGTCCTTTGCGGGTTTGCCCAGGCCGTCTGAAATATTCAGACGGCCTTGTGCATGGATGTTATTTTAAGAGTATTTGTTTGTCCTGTATAAATTTTTCGGCCAGTTTTGTCGCACCGTGGGTATTGAGGTGGTTGGTGTCGAAATATATCGGCAGGCCGTCTATGGTTTTATCTGCCGGAATCGGACCCATGATGTTGACCCAATGCACGGCAGGCCGCTGTTTGACAATGTTTTCTATGGTTTTGTCGGCTTCGGCGGAGCGGGCGATTTCGGCTTTTTTATGCTCGGAAACGTATTGCATGTTGAGGCCGAGGCGTTGTTTCAAGTAGTAATGGCGCAGGGGCAGTTGCGCGTTCATCGGCGTGTCAGCAAAGACGTAAACCTGCTTGCCCTGTTGAATCAGGGTGTCGAGCATTTTGCCGAAATAATCCGTAAAACCGGGCTTTTCGGTATGCAGGAACCAACGTTGCGAGATAAAGACCACCGGATAGTTTTCAACTTTTTGTGCGATAAAGCGGTTGTAAGGGTTGCAACGGTCGGCACGGCGGTCGCTTTGCGGCAACATAAAGCCGAAGGCAACGCCGCAGCTGTTGGACGAGATAACGTCGGCGGCAAAGCCTTCCCGTTTGCCCACTATATCGATAAAGGGCGTCAGGTGGGCGGCGTGGGAGTCGCCCATCAGCAGGACTTTGCTGCTTTGGTTTTCCGCACCGACGGCGCAGTCGGTTTTGGTCAAGGTATCCGCGCAGATTTTACTTTCGTCAACCGTATATAGGTTTGCCTCGTATGCGGCCGGTTTGGCAGTCAGCAGGTAGCCAGCTGCGGGAATCAGCAGGGCGAAATAGGCGGCGATTACCCCGATAAATTTTTGGGTGGTGAAATTCTTTATCCGTCGCGCTGGTGTTTCGACGAAGTAATAGGACAAAACGGACAAGCCCGACATCAGCACCACGGCCAATACAATCGCGGACATCGGTAAAGCGTTGTCCATGTAAACATAGCGCATAACGGCCAAGACCACCCAATGCCACAAATACAGCGAATAGGAAATCAAACCGATAAACACAACAGGCTTGAGGCTCAACAGTTTGGCGGTATTGAAGCCGTTTTGCGTTTGCAGGGTTTTGCCTGAGTAAATCAAGCCGCCGACCGCCGTACAGCACAGCAATCGTTCGATATTACCTTCACCGGGCAACACGCCGTAAGGAAGCAGCAACATGGCGGCAATCACCGCCATCATCGCCCAGCCGACCAAAGGCGTGCTGAAGCGGTCGTTGTTTTGCGAGGGCGGAATAAAGGCAAAAAGCGCGCCGATCAGCAGCTCGTATGCGCGCACATAAGGCAGGAAATAAGGGTCCATACCGAAGGTGGGCAAAAAGACGGACAGCAGGCTCAATACAATCAGCAAAAGGATGAATTGGCGGATGCTGCGTCCTTTGCTGAAGCGGAAAAAGGCAATCAGCAAAACCGGAAAAACAAAGTAAAACTGCTCTTCCAGCGATAAAGACCAAATGTGTTGCAAAGGTTTTTCCGCCGCATCGGCATCAAAATAACCGCCGCGCCGTGCAAAAAACAGGTTGGCCGAAAACAGCAACGCAAACACTGCCGATTTGACGTATTGGCGCAGGTCAAACGACAAGAAAAAGATTGCGGCGGCCAAGCTTGTACACAGCAATACGCAGGAGAAAACGGGCAAAATGCGTTTCGCGCGGCGTTTGTAAAACTCTAAAAACGAAAAACTGCCGTTTTGCATTTCGCGGCTGATAATGGTGGTAATCAGATAGCCGGACAAAACGAAAAACATATCCACGCCGAGAAAGCCGCCGGGCAGCCAAGCGGCGTCGATGTGGAAAATAATAACGGCCAAGACGGCCAAAGCTCGGATGCCGTCCAAGTCGGGACGGTATTTTAATGTCGTACTCATTTTTTGTAATTTTAGTAAATTTAGTGATGTTTACTATGAGTACATGTCAGAAATTTAGTTTCATTTCAATGGTTAAATATTTTTTAACACGGGTTTCAGACGGCCTGAAGCTGTTTGGGCACGTTTAATTTATTTCTTTTTCAACACCAAATATAAAAATACCAAGCCGCCTGCAAATTCGACGACCACGCTCAATACGGCCTGCATGCCGAGGAAGTGTTCGAAGATGGTTTGCCCGCCGACCAGCAGAATGCCGCCGACACAAAAAGTCATCGGCAGGCGGACGGAATGTTTGACCGACGGGGAAAAATGGTTGGCCAGCGCGGCCACCAGCAGGCCGAAAAAGCTCACCGGGCCGACAACGGCGGTCGCGGTCGCAACCAGCGCGGCGATCCAGAGCAGCAGCCATAAGGTATTGCGCGTGTAGTTGATGCCCAAATTAATGGCCTGATTGCGGCCGAGCAGGTAAACGTCGAGGCGGTGGCGTTCGCGCCAGATTACGGCAGCGCTGATGAGCAATACGACTGCGCCGATGCCCAACAATTCCGAGTGGACGGTATTGAAGGTGGCAAACATATTCGCCTGCGCGGCGGTAAATTCTTCGGGGTCAATCATGCGCGAAAGCAACGATGACAGGCTGCGGAACAAAATCCCGAAAATCACGCCGATTAAAATCATACGCGACAAATCGCGTCCGCCCTGTTTGATGAGCGTGTAGAACAGCAGCAGCGAGCCGCCCATCATGATGACCAGTTCAAAGCCGAATTTACCCGTCAACGGCAGGGAAGCATAGCCCACGCCACCGAGCGTAAACACCAGCAAGGTCTGTAAAAACACATACAGCGAATCGAAACCCAAAATCGAAGGGGTCAGAATCGGATTATTGGTCAGCGTTTGGAAGAGTTGAGTGGACACGCCGACCGCATAGGCGACCATCAGCAACGCGGCAAGTTTGGTCAGACGCAGGTGCAAGACAAAGTCCCAATCGCCTTTGACGTTGAGCGTCATAAACAGAACGCAGGAAACCAGCAACAGTGCAAAGGCGACCCACAACGGACGGCTGCTTCCTGCCATAAAACCGATATTTTTTTCAGACGGCATGAGCAGGTTTCCTTAATAAAAGCCACAAAAACAAAGCCGTCCCCATCACGCCAAAAACCGTAGAGACCGGAATTTCAAACGGAAACACAATCACGCGTCCGACAATATCGCACAGCAACACCAAAGACGCGCCCAGCAAGGCCACTGCAGGCAGGCTTTGGCGCAGTTTATCGCCCATCAGGCGGCTGATGATGTTCGGCACGACCAAGCCGATAAACGGAATATTGCCGACCGTCACGACCACCAAGGACGTAATCAGCGCCACAATAATCAGCCCCGACCACAGAATCGCCGTCCGGTTCAGCCCCAAATTCACGCTTACCGTTTCGCCCAAACCCAAAATCGTCAGCTGGTCGGCAATCAAATAGGCAAACAAAGCCAAAATCCCCGTTGCCCACAACAGCTCATACCGCCCGAGCAATACGCCGGAAAAATCGCCCTGTTGCCACACGCCCAGCATTTGCAGCATTTCGTTTTCATACGCGATAAAGGTGGCCACCGCCTCAATCACACCGCCGAAAATAATCCCGACCAAAGGCACCATCAGTTGCGCGGTCGGCGGCAGGCGGCGGATCAGCAGCATAAAGACCAGCATCCCGATCAGCGCGGCAACGGCGGCAACCGACATTTTTGCCAGCAGCGGCGCAGCCGGAAGCAGCAGGGTCATCAGCAGCAAACCCAAAGCCGCGCTTTGGCTTGCGCCCACCATCGACGGCTCGACAAAACGGTTGCGCATCAAAATTTGCATAATCATGCCGGCCACGGCCATCGATGCGCCCGTCAGCACAATCGCAAACGTACGCGGCAGGCGGCTGATGAACATAACCTGTTGGCTGTCGGAGAGCGAAAACAGGGCGGACCAGTCGAATTGGGCCACGCCGACCGACAGGCTGACGGCAAACAATATCAGAAGCGCGATGCCGTTGATAAGGTTCAAATAAAAGGGCTTGTGAAACATAAACGATAAGGTCGTAAAAGAAACAAAGGCATTATTTTGTAGTTGTATCGTTTTCAAAGATAACGAAGCAAACGGGCAAGAATGCCCGTTTCAGACGGCCTGATGACCAAAATACAGCTTGGGCAAAGGCCGTCCGGATGCTGTGAAACGGAAGGGTGGGCATTGCCGCCCGCCGAAACAACTATTTCGCCGCGTTGAATGCGTCGGCAACCTGTTTGGAAGCGTTCAGCAATTCTTGCGCGCCGCCGGCCGCCAAATAGGTTTCAGGAACAAGGTAAACCACCTGTCCTTTTTTCCAGGCGTTCGTTTCAGCGACCAGCGGATTGTTCAACACATCTTTTGCCGCCTGGCCTTCTTCGCCGATGGCCGCGCCGCGGTCAAGGACGAACAACCAATCAGGATTTTTCTCTTTCAAGTATTCAAAGCTGATAGGCTGGCCGTGGCTGCCTTCTTTAATCGATTCATCGACAGCGGGAACGCCGATGTCTTTATGCAGCCAACCGCCCAAACGTGAAGAAGGGCCGAAAGCCGACATCTTGCCGCCGTTGACCAATACCACCAAACCCTTACCTTTGCCTTGTGCCGCAGTTTTCGCCGCGTCAAACGAAGCGTCGATTTCTGCTTTCAGCTTGTCCGCTTCGGCCTGTTTGCCGAAGATTTGCGCCAGCGCGTCGATGCGCTCTTTTGAGCTTTCTTTCAGATTGGCAGTTTCGGCGGTCATTTCGATGGTCGGCGCAATCTCGTTCAACTTGTCAAACGCCTTGGCTGCACGGCTGCCGATGATGATGAGCTGCGGCTTGTAGGCATTGAGTGCTTCGTAATCCGGCTCAAACAGCGTGCCGGCGGGTTTGGTCGTTTTGAAATATTCGTCCAAATAAGGCAGCAGGTTTTTGTCGATGGACAAACCGGTTTTCACACCCAATTTGTTTAAAGTATCGAGCATGCCCAAATCGTAAACAGCGATGCGTTCAGGATTTTGCGGCACTTTCGCATCGCCGCGCGCCGTTTTGACGGTCAGGCCTGCGCCTTCGGTTTGGGCGGCAGAAGCGGAAGCAGTTTGGGCTTGGTTGGACGCAGAATCTTTCGGTGAACACGCACCCAAAGCAAGGGTGCAGCATACGGCTAAAGCGGTCAAACGTAACATAGGGTTTCTCCGTGGTCGGGAATAAAGTAAATCGAAATGATAACTTGTATCGGACTATAAAGCCAGACGCCGTCTGAAAACTTCTGCTTTCAGACGGCCTTTCAAGCTGATTGCTTAGAAGCGGTAGTTTACGCTCAAGCGGACATCGCGGCCTGGTTCAGATAGGGCGCTGGCACCTGCGCGCTGGCTGTGCGGCTTGTAGTTTTTATCAAAGACATTGTTGACGGAGAAGTTGACGTTCAAGTCGTCTTTGCCTGTCGGTTTCCAGTTGGCGAAGATATCGTTGACGCCGTAGCCTGCACGGACGACATTCAGAGCCACGTCAGAGCCGCGCGAGGTCGGCGCATAGCCTGCATTTTGGACATAACGTCCGCGCCAGCCGATTTCCAGGTTTGGATTGTCGAATTGGTAAGACAGACCTGTCGTCCATGTACGTCCCATCGGGATGGCAGTTGTCACGATGTCGGCTGTATCGCCGTTCAGTTTCGGTCTGCTGTATGCTACGCCTGCACGTGCAGTCAGACCTTTCCAGCGGTAGGCGGCGTTCAGTTCGTAACCTCTGTTTTTCAGCTTGCCGCCGTTATACCAGACGTAGTTTCGTCCTTCTTGACGGATGGCCTGCACATCTTTGATTTGCTGATGGAAATAGCTACCGGAGAGTGTTAGGGCAGAATTCCAGTGGTAGTTAAAGCCGATTTCTGCATTTCGCGAGCGTTCTGCTTTCAAGTCAGGCGATGAAACAATCGGCCTGTTGTTTGCTAAAGCTGCTTCGTACAGGCGGGGGCTGCGGGTTGCATAGTTCAGGCTGGTGTTGATGGAGAAATCAGGAGTAATGTCATAAACCAACCCGATGCTTGGATTGAGGTTGCCGTCTGAATTTTCTGTATTACTGCTGGTTTTCATTTTCCAACGGTCATAGCGCAAACCTGTGGTCAGCGTAACCGGAGAGAAATCCCAAATGCCTTCTACATATACGCCGGCATCGTTTTTCTTCTCGCTGTTTTCTCCGTTTGAGCTGCTTTTTTGAGTGCGCCAGTTTACTCCGTATTTCAGGGTATGGCGGTCAAATAGACGGCTGTCGAGATTCAGATTGGCTCCGTATGTCCGTACTTCGCCGTCCAATTCATAATTTGGATTGGGGACTTCATCACGTTTGGTATTCAAACGGTAAACATTGGCTTTGATTTTGTCGATAAAGCCCAAGTTTCCGCCTTTGAATTCCAAGTTGGTGGTGTCTTGGGTCAGCGTGCGGTAACGCGGCGCGTTGTTGGCGGTATTCGGAATGCGGTTGCCGTTGGCATCCAAAACGTATTGACCCGTGCGGCGGTCGGTTTGGAAGACTTGCGAGAAATCGAACTCTTCGCGCAGGGCGCGTTCTCCATATTGTTTTTCTTGGCGGTGGCTCAATTCAATGCGGTTGTCTTCGTTAAAACGATAGCCGATTTTGCCCAGCAAACCGCGTGAACCCAATCCACTGTTCAAAACCTTATCGCTTCCGAGTAGATTACGGTAGCCTTTGCCTGCCGTGTATTCTTTGTCGCGTACGAAATTGCCTGAAACCAAAGCGTCAAAACCGCCTGCCTGACCATAAACGCTTGCGCCGCGAGAATAGCCTTTATTGCTGCTGATGCCGGCATTGACTTTGAAACCGACGTTTTGACCTTCTCTCAGCAAATCTTTGGCTTCAACCGTTTCGGCAACAATCGCACCGCTGGTTGCACCGATACCTGCGGAGGCCGAACCTGTACCTTTTTGCACGGCAACGACTTTTACCAATGCAGGGTCAAGCATAAAGCGGCCGTTGTGGTGGAAAATCTGGCTGTCGGTGTAAGTATCGTCAACTTTATAGTCTATTTGGTCTTGCCCCATGCCGCGGATGGTTACCCACTGCGACTGACCGTTGCCACCGCCGAAACTGATAGAAGGCTCGTTGAACAATACGTCTTTTAAATCAGTGGAAGTCGTTTCTTCCATACGTTTCGTCGTTACACGGTGTGTGGCGCTTGTAGCCTGACCTTTGACGGTAACAGTATCAAGGGTAACGCTTTCTTTCGCTTCGTCTTCCGCGTGGGCAAAGCCGGCGGCGAGTGCCAGTGAAAGCAGGCTGAATCGGAACAGGGGTGAAGTCATAGAAATTTCCTTTTCGGGATAAGTTTAATTCTTCAGTGAAAAATATTTATTAATAATAATTTCTATTTATTATTTTAAAGTTAGGATATTATTTTGTAAAGGTGTGCATAGGTTTGTACTTAAACAGTGTCTTTTTCTGATTGGGACGTTTGGCGTTTGCTTTTGGTAAAAGGCCGTCTGAAAATATTTGCCAGTTTGGCCGGCGTGGAAAATAGGGAAAGAGGGTGTGAAATTATCGTGTCTGTTTTCAGACGGCCTTAAAATGGAAAAATTTTACATTATTCTCTTGAATTTATCGGGTCGAACCCTAATTTGTCGCTGTGTTCAGGTAAGTTTGTCGACAAACTTGCCGCCTACTTTTTCAAACCGTATCTGCCGGATGAAGGCAGATGATTGTTTTCAAACTATTTATCGGAGCATAAAACATGACTATCCGTCCTTTACACGACCGCGTCGTCGTCAAACGCTTGGAAGCTGAAGAAAAAACCGCCTCTGGCATCGTTTTGCCGGGTGCGGCCGCTGAAAAACCCGACATGGGCGAAGTGATCGCCGTGGGTGCGGGCAAAATCGGTAAAGACGGTGCGCGCCGTCCGCTGGATGTCAAAGTCGGCGACAAAGTGATCTTCGGCAAATACAGCGGCCAAACTGTAAAAGCCGACGGCGAAGAGCTGTTGGTAATGCGTGAAGAAGACATCTTCGGTATCGTTGAATAATTGTTGAATTAAGTTTCAGAACCAAAGGCCGTCTGAATCAAACATGGAAGTTTTCAGACGGCCTCGAACAGATTTTTAATATTGATTTGGAGAATTTAAATGGCAGCAAAAGACGTACAATTCGGCAATGAAGTTCGCCAAAAAATGGTAAACGGCGTCAATGTATTGGCAAACGCCGTACGCGTAACTTTGGGCCCTAAAGGCCGCAACGTGGTACTCGACCGCGCTTTCGGCGGCCCGCACATCACTAAAGACGGCGTGTCTGTTGCAAAAGAAATCGAATTGAAAGACAAATTCGAAAACATGGGCGCGCAAATGGTGAAAGAAGTGGCGTCTAAAACCAACGACGTGGCCGGCGACGGTACCACTACTGCAACCGTATTGGCGCAATCCATCGTTGCCGAGGGCATGAAATACGTGACCGCCGGCATGAACCCGACCGACCTGAAACGCGGTATCGACAAAGCCGTTGCCGCTTTGGTTGACGAGCTGAAAAACATCGCCAAACCTTGCGACACTTCTAAAGAAATCGCCCAAGTCGGCTCTATTTCTGCCAACTCTGACGAACAAGTCGGCGCAATTATCGCCGAAGCGATGGAAAAAGTCGGCAAAGAAGGCGTGATTACCGTTGAAGACGGCAAATCTTTGGAAAACGAGCTGGACGTGGTTGAAGGTATGCAATTCGATCGCGGCTACCTGTCTCCTTACTTCATCAACGACGCTGAAAAACAAATTGCTGCTTTGGACAATCCGTTTGTGTTGTTGTTCGACAAAAAAATCAGCAACATCCGCGACCTGCTGCCTGTTTTGGAACAAGTGGCCAAAGCCAGCCGTCCGCTGTTGATTATCGCTGAAGACGTAGAAGGCGAAGCCTTGGCGACTTTGGTCGTGAACAACATCCGCGGCATCCTGAAAACCGTTGCCGTTAAAGCCCCCGGCTTCGGTGACCGCCGCAAAGCCATGTTGCAAGATATCGCCATCCTGACCGGCGGCGTGGTGATTTCCGAAGAAGTCGGCCTGTCTCTGGAAAAAGCGACTTTGGACGACTTGGGTCAAGCCAAACGCATCGAAATCGGTAAAGAAAACACCACCATCATCGACGGCTTCGGCGACGCAGTCCAAATTGAAGCGCGTGTTGCCGAAATCCGCCAACAAATCGAAACCGCAACCAGCGAATACGACAAAGAAAAACTGCAAGAGCGCGTGGCTAAATTGGCAGGCGGCGTGGCAGTCATCAAAGTCGGTGCCGCTACCGAAGTGGAAATGAAAGAGAAAAAAGACCGCGTGGAAGACGCGCTGCACGCTACCCGCGCAGCCGTTGAAGAAGGCGTGGTTGCAGGCGGCGGCGTAGCCCTGTTGCGTGCCCGTGCCGCTTTGGAAAACCTGCACACCGGCAATGCCGACCAAGACGCAGGCGTACAAATCGTCTTGCGCGCCGTCGAGTCTCCTCTGCGCCAAATCGTTGCCAACGCAGGCGGCGAACCTAGCGTGGTTGTAAACAAAGTGTTGGAAGGCGAAGGCAACTACGGTTACAACGCAGGCTCCGGCGAATACGGCGACATGATCGAAATGGGCGTACTCGACCCTGCTAAAGTAACCCGTTCCGCGCTGCAACACGCCGCATCTATCGCCGGCCTGATGCTGACCACAGACTGCATGATCGCTGAAATCCCTGAAGAAAAACCTGCTATGCCTGATATGGGCGGCATGGGTGGTATGGGCGGCATGATGTAAGGCCGTCTGAAACCTTCAGACAAAAAGCAAAACCGCACGGCAATCAGCCGTGCGGTTTTTTTTATTTGCCGGTAGAGGCGTGAGATGGTGCAGAGGGCATGCCATGATTTACGGAGAAATAAGGGTAGCCAGTTCCATTGAATCAGAAGCAATCAAATAAACTTCATCATCAAAAAAGGCCGTCTGAAACTTTATTTTGCGTTTCAGACGGCCTGCTTAATGATCTAAACCGTTACTTTTTGCTCGAACGGCTGTATCGGACAGCTTGAGACAAGATTTCTTCAATTTCTATCCACATAATGCCTCCTTACAGTAAACCAGGTTGACCTAAAGCCGGGTCGGTCGCACGGGCGGCTTGGGCATCTTCGACAGTCAGTCCAAGGGCTTTGGCTACGCCTTCGCCGTATGCCGGGTCGCAACGGTAGCAGTTGCGGATATGGCGGTATTTGATGAAGTCGGGGGCGTCGCCCATGGCTGCGGCGGTGTTGTCGAACAAAGCCTGTTTCTGCGCGTCGTTCATCAGCTTGAACAAGGCGCGCGGTTGGCTGAAGTAGTCGTCATCGTCTTGTCGGTAGTCCCAGTGCGCCGCGTCGCCGCTGATTTTCAAAGGCGGTTCGGCGAAGTCGGGTTGTTGTTGCCATTGGCCGAAGCTGTTGGGTTCGTAGTGCGGCAGGCTGCCGTAGTTGCCGTCGGCACGGCCTTGTCCGTCGCGCTGGTTGCTGTGGACGGGGCAACGCGGGCGGTTGACGGGAATTTGGCGGAAGTTCACCCCCAGGCGGTAGCGTTGCGCGTCGGCGTAATTGAACAAACGCGCTTGCAGCATTTTGTCGGGGCTGGCGCCGATACCGGGAACCAGGTTGCTCGGTGCGAAGGCGGATTGTTCCACATCGGCGAAGAAGTTTTCGGGATTGCGGTTTAACTCGAATTCGCCCACTTCAATCAGCGGATAGTCTTTTTTCGGCCAAACTTTGGTCAAGTCAAACGGATGATATGGCACTTTTTCCGCATCGGCTTCAGGCATGACTTGGATGTACATCGTCCATTTCGGAAACTCGCCGCGCTCGATGGCTTCGTACAGGTCGCGCTGGTGGCTTTCGCGGTCGTCGGCGATGATTTTTGCGGCTTCTTCGTTGGTCAGGTTTTTAATGCCTTGCTGGCTGCGGAAATGGAATTTCACCCAAAAACGCTCGCCCGCTTCGTTCCAGAAGCTGTATGTATGCGAACCGAAACCGTGCATATGGCGGTAGCTGGCGGGGATGCCGCGGTCGCTCATGACGATGGTAACTTGGTGCAGGGCTTCGGGCAACAGCGTCCAGAAGTCCCAGTTGTTTGTGGCAGAACGCATATTGGTGCGCGGGTCACGTTTGACGGCTTTGTTCAAGTCGGGGAATTTGCGCGGGTCACGCAGGAAGAACACGGGCGTGTTGTTGCCGACCATATCCCAGTTGCCTTCTTCGGTATAGAACTTCAAGGCAAAGCCGCGGATGTCGCGTTCCGCATCGGCTGCGCCGCGCTCGCCGGCCACGGTGGTGAAACGGGCGAACATTTCGGTTTTCTTGCCGACTTCGCTGAAGATTTTAGCGCGGGTGTATTTTGTGATGTCATGCGTCACGGTAAACGTACCGAACGCGCCCGAACCTTTGGCGTGCATACGGCGTTCGGGAATCACTTCGCGCACGAAGTCGGCGAGTTTTTCATTCAGCCACAAATCCTGCGCCAGCAGAGGGCCGCGCGGACCGGCGGTCAGGCTGTTTTGATTGTCGGCAACGGGTGCGCCGTTGTTCATGGTCAGGTGGGTAACAGGGCATTTGGAGATAGACATAGTGATTTCCTTTGTGAAGTGTTATAGGTTGATGAAATGGTTTCCAGGATGGAATGCTTCTATACAAATATAATAAATTTTCAATATCGATATTTAAATATAGTTTGCGTTAAGCTATGAATCAAACTATACAGAAAGGTTTTAACTATTGGAACTATGAAACCGATTTAGAATAAATATTATTGATTAATAATCTAATATTGTTTGTTTTTATAAATGATGGTGTTATAAAAAAGGCCGTCTGAAACTTTATTTTGCGTTTCAGACGGCCTGATTTTTAGTCAAAACAAGGGATTATTTAGCCTGTTTGGCTTTGCGTTCTTCCAGCCAGTGTTCCAAGTAGTGGATGCTGACACCACCTTTTTGGAAACCCGGATCGCTGAACAAGTCACGGTGCAGCGGCGTATTGGTTTTGATGCCGGTAATTGCCAGCTCATCGAGGGCTACGTGCATTTTGGCCATGGCTTGGTCGCGGTTTTTGCCGACGACACAGACTTTGCCGATCAGGCTGTCGTAGTAAGGAGGGATGCGGTAGCCTTGATAAATATGGCTGTCAACGCGGACGCCGAAGCCGCCGGGCAGGTGGCAGCTTTCAATCAGGCCCGGGCTTGGAATGAAGTTGTACGGGTCTTCGGCGTTGATACGGCACTCAAACGCGTGGCCTTCGACTTGGATGTCTTCCTGTTTGTATTGCAAAGGCAGGCCGGATGCGATGCGTAATTGCTCTTGGACGATGTCCACGCCGGTGATGAGCTCGGTAACCGGATGCTCAACCTGAACGCGTGTGTTCATCTCGATAAAGAAGAATTCGCCGTCTTCGTACAGGAATTCAAACGTACCTGCGCCGCGATAACCGATGCGTTTGCAAGCGTCGGCACAGGCTTTGCCGATTTTGGCGCGTTCTTCTTCAGTGATGAACGGAGCAGGTGCTTCCTCGATGACTTTTTGGTGGCGGCGCTGCATGGAGCAGTCGCGCTCGGCGAGGTAGATGGCGTTGCCGTGTTCGTCGGCAATCACTTGGATTTCGACGTGGCGCGGACGTTGCAGATAGCGTTCCATGTAAACCATCGGGTTGCCGAATGCCGCGCCTGCTTCGGCTTTGGTCATTTCTACAGACTGGAGGAGGTCTTCTTTTTTCTCGACGACGCGCATACCGCGACCGCCGCCGCCGCCGGAGGCTTTGATAATGACGGGGTAACCGACTTTATCGGCGATTTTGAGGATTTCTTCGCCGTCGTCCGGCAATGCGCCGTCAGAGCCGGGAACGCAAGGCACGCCGGCTTCGATCATGGCGTGTTTGGCGGATACTTTGTCGCCCATCAGACGGATGGTGTCGGCTTTCGGGCCGATGAAGACAAAGCCAGATTGTTCGACTTGTTCGGCAAAATTGGCGTTTTCGGCGAGGAAACCGTAGCCCGGGTGGATGCCGTCGGCTTCGGTTACTTCGGCAGCTGCGATGAGGGCGGGAATGTTGAGGTAGCTTTGTGCGGATGCGGCAGGGCCAATGCACACGGATTCGTCGGCGAGTTTGACGTGCAGGCTGTCTTTGTCGGCTTCGGAATGGACGGCGACGGTGGCGATGCCCATTTCACGGCAGGCACGCAGGACGCGCAGGGCGATTTCGCCCCGGTTGGCGATCAATACTTTTTTCAGCATGATAATCTTTCCGGATGGTTCAGACGGCCTCAGCGGCCGCCTAATGCGTTGCGGATTTTTTGATCGGTTTTGTATTGGCTCAAGGCGTAAACCGACCACATGGCTGCCGGTATCCAGCCAACCAGTGTACATTGCAGAATCAGACAGATGATGCCTGCAAACGGACGGCCGATGGTGAAAAACTGAAGCCATGGCAAGAAAATAGCCAAAATCAGACGCATGGTTTGTCCTTAATGAACAGAAAAAGGAATTTCAGACGGCCTTAAAGATAAAGGCCGTCTGAAAAAACGGATTATTCAATGATGAAGAGCGGCTCGCCGTATTCGACCGGAGTACCGTTTTCAACCAGAATTTCTTTAACGACACCGGATTTCTCGGCTTCGATTTCGTTCATCAGTTTCATGGCTTCGATGATGCACAAAGTATCGCCGGCTTTGACTTGTTGGCCGACTTCGACGAAAGCGGCAGCGTTCGGGCCGGGGGCGCGGTAGAACGTACCGACCATAGGCGATTTTTGCGCGTTGGACAAATCGCGAGCGGCAGGTGCGGCAGCTGGAGCGGCTGCGGCCGGAGCAGCAGCAACAGGGGCGGCAACCGGAGCGGCTGCGGCAGGTGCCGGAGCAGCATAAATAGGCGCTGCGACGGCAGTGGTGCGCGTAATGCGGACTTTTTCTTCGCCTTCGGTAACTTCAATTTCTGCAATGCCTGATTCTTCGACCAAATCAATCAGTTTTTTTAATTTACGCAAATCCATTGCTTTTCCTTTTTAGCGCGGCATAAAGTGCATATTGGGTATGCGCCGCAGTGGTTTTAGATGATTTCCTGAGACGTCGGAGGCCAGGTTTGCCATCCGGCGTTTAAATAATGTCGGAACAGGGCGAAGCCTGAGAAATGAATCCGGTTATTTTCCCGAACTTGTCGGTAAATGTCCAGTAAAAGATAGAAAAAAGGCGTTTTTCGGCGAAAAAAGAAAGGAACGCTGATTTTCGTTAAAAAGTGATTCCCCCAAGAGCGTTTATTCTAATTTATTGGTTTTTCGACAAAACATGCCGTCTGAAAACCTACTTTGCGCGTATAATGGCGCCTGTTTTTTTAAATTATGCACGACAATGGATATTTCCGATTTTGATTTTGAATTGCCCGAAAAACTGATTGCCCAGCATCCTCCGAAAGTGCGCGGCAGCAGCAGGCTTCTGGTTGCCTTGCCTACATTGCCGATTGAAGACAAACATTTCGGCGATTTACCCGATTATGTCGCACCGGGCGATGTGCTGGTGTTTAACAATACCAAAGTGATGAAGGCGCGCCTGTTTGGCCAAAAAGCCAGCGGCGGCAAAATCGAAGCCCTGATTGAACGGGTATTGGACGCGCATACCGCATTGGCGCATATCCGCTCGTCCAAATCGCCGAAACCGGGTACAGAATTGATTTTTGAAGGCGATATCCGCGCCGTCATGCTGGAGCGCGCGGAAGAATTGTTTTGCCTGAAATTTGAAGGCGAGCAAACCGTTTACGAACTTTTAGAGCAAAACGGCCATCTGCCCTTGCCGCCTTATATCGAACGCGCGGCCGATGATGAAGACGACAGCCGCTATCAGACCGTGTACGCCAAATATCAAGGCGCAGTAGCCGCACCGACGGCAGGCTTGCACTTTACCGATGAATTATTGGGCCGTCTGAAAGCCAAAGGCGTAGAAACTGCAGAAGTAACCCTGCACGTCGGAGCAGGCACATTCCAACCCGTGCGCGTCGATAAAATTGAAGAACACAAAATGCACAGCGAGTGGTTTGACGTACCGGCCGAGACCGTTGCCGCCGTTGAAGCCGCCAAAGCGCGTGGCAATAAAGTGTGGGCAGTGGGCACAACCTCCATGCGCGCCTTGGAATCCGCCGCACGCGAAACAGGCCGTTTGAAAGCCGGTCGCGGCGATACCGATATTTTCATTACGCCGGGCTACCGCTTCAATGTTGCCGACCGATTGATTACCAATTTCCACCTGCCCAAATCAACCTTGCTGATGCTTGTCAGCGCGTTTTCGGGCATGGAGCATATCCGCAGCGTTTACCGTCATGCGGTGGCACAGGAATACCGCTTTTTCAGCTATGGCGATGCGATGATTTTGGGGAAAACGGAATAAATCGGAAACGGATTGGAGCGTTTCAAACGGGGTATTTGGATTGTCTCGAATCCGAATCAGTTGGAACGCTCTACTAGAATAGGCGGCTTAAGTAAGTTGCCTAAGGGTCAAATTAATGGATGAGAAAAAAATAGATTTTTTGCTGTATAGCGTACCGGAAAATGTGGACTATACGACGATTCCTGAAGAGCTTGACTTGGAGGATGTGCCGCAAGAGAGGATAGATGGATTAATCGAATTGCTATCCAATGAAAATGAGGTATTGCAATTTGATTCAGCGCGCCTGCTTGCTCACTGGGGTATTGATGAAGGCTTTGATACTTTGGTTTTGATGTTTGAGAAAGGGGAGGCAGAGGGAATGATTGATCATCGTTTACATGGTTATGATGATACAGATCGGCATATCTTGTCTGCTTTTATCAGTTACTGGGCATCTAAAGCAGATCAGAGTCAGCAAAAAGGTGATGATGCACGTCAGAAAATCTTTCCTCCTGTGGCTAGAATTATTCGTAAAGCATCATCGGCAGATTTTTCTATCAGTGAGTTGTTTTGGCTGGTCACGAAAATGCAGTTTATAGAGTATGTGCCACTCGTTAAGGAGTATCTACAGCATATTATTGACTATCCAAGTAAACGGTATTGGGAAATCCATGATACTGTAAAATCATTATTAGAAATAGAACCGCAATTTATTCATGATTTACTTGAAAGTAAAAACAAAAAGTTATCGGACTTTGGATTATAAAAAGAATATTGTGAATAAAATACAAAAAAACAAAAAGGCCGTCTGAAAATCGTTTTTCAGACGGCCTTTTATCTTTCCATGCTTAGGCGTCAATGTTTTGTGCCAGCAGGGCGTTGTTTTCGATGAAGGCGCGGCGCGGTTCGACTTCGTCTCCCATCAGGGTGACGAACACTTCGTCGGCGGCGATGGCGTCTTCGATGCGGACTTTCAGGAGGCGGCGGACGGTAGGATCCATCGTGGTTTCCCAAAGTTGTTCCGGGTTCATCTCGCCCAAGCCTTTGTATCGTTGGATGGACATGCCTTTTTGGGCAACGCTCATCAAGATGTCCAAAGCGGCTTCAAAGCTGTCGATGTCGTATTCGTTGTCGCCTTTGTAGAGCTTCGCCCCTTTGCCGACCATGCCTTTGAGTGCGGCGGCGGTTTGGGTAAGGGTTTGGTAGGCTTTGCTGTTGAGGAACTTAGGCTCGAGGTAGCTCACCATCACATTGCCGTGCAGCTTGCGTGTGATTTTGATGAACTGGTGTCCTTCGTGGCCTTCGATGCGTTCGAGCGCGACTTCTTTTTCATCCAAGAGGCCACTCAATTCGGCAACGGCGCGGTCTGCGCTTTCTGCCGTGCTGAGGTCGACCGGCGAAGCGTGCAACATGGCGTGCAGGACGAGTTCGTCAATGATGCGGCTTTCTTGCTCGATAACCGTTTTGGCCAACAGGAATTGTTTGGCGGTATTGGCAAGCTCTTCGCCTTCGATGGTACGGCCGTCTGAAACGATTTTGGCTTTTTCCAAGGCCAAACCGAGCAGCCATTGGTCTTTTTCCAATTCGTCTTTGAGATAGCGCTCTTGTTTGCCGTATTTGGCTTTGTACAAAGGCGGCTGGGCGATGTAGATGTAGCCGCGTTCGACCAGCTCGGGCATTTGGCGGTAGAAGAAGGTCAGGAGCAGGGTGCGGATGTGCGCACCGTCCACGTCGGCATCGGTCATGATGATGATGCGGTGGTAGCGCAGTTTTTCGGCATTGAATTCTTCTTTGCCGATGCCAGCGCCTAGAGCGGTAATCAGCGTGGCGACTTCTTGGCTGGCCAGCATTTTTTCAAAACGTGCTTTTTCGACGTTCAAAATTTTACCTTTGAGCGGCAAAATCGCTTGGAATTTGCGGTCGCGGCCCTGCATGGCGGAACCGCCTGCGGAGTCGCCCTCGACGAGGTAGAGTTCGGACAGGGCAGGGTCTTTTTCTTGGCAGTCGGCTAGTTTGCCCGGCAGGCCCAAACCGTCCATCACGCCTTTGCGGCGGGTAATTTCGCGTGCTTTGCGTGCGGCTTCGCGCGCGCGGGCGGCATCGACGATTTTGCTGGTGATGATTTTGGCTTCGGTCGGGTTTTCTTCAAGGAAGTCGGTCAGGGCTTGGTTGATGACTTCGTTGACGACGGGGCCGATTTCGCTGGAAACCAGTTTGTCTTTGGTTTGCGATGAGAATTTCGGATCGGGCAGTTTGACGGACAAAACGCAGGTCAGGCCTTCGCGCATATCGTCGCCGGCGGTTTCCACTTTGGCTTTTTTAGCCACTTCGTTGGCTTCGATATAGTTGTTGATGGTGCGCGTCATGACTTGGCGCAATGCGGTCAGGTGCGTACCGCCGTCGCGTTGCGGAATGTTGTTGGTGAAACATTGCACGCTTTCTTGGTAGCTGTCGTTCCATTGCATCGCGCATTCGACGCTCATGCCGTCTTTTTCACCGAACGCGTAGAAGATTTTTTCGTGCAACGGTGTTTTTTTACGGTTCATGTATTGCACGAAGCCGGCCACGCCGCCGGAGAGGGCGAAGCTTTCGTGTTTGCCGTCGCGTTCGTCGGTCAGTTCGATGTCCACGCCGTTATTCAGGAAGGAAAGTTCGCGGATGCGTTTGGCGAGGATGTCGAAGCTGTATTCGACATTGCCGAAGGTTTCCGCGCTGGCGAGGAAGCGCACGGTCGTGCCTTTTTTGTCGGAATCGCCGACAACCTTCAACGGCTCTTCGGTTTCGCCGCGTACGAAGCGGACGAAGTGTTCTTTGCCGTCGCGGTAGATGGTCAGCGTTACCCAGTCGGACAGTGCGTTGACGACGGAGACGCCTACGCCGTGCAGGCCGCCGGAGATTTTGTAGCTGTTGTTGTCGAATTTGCCGCCTGCGTGCAAGACGGTCATGATGACTTCGGCGGCGGAGCGGCCTTCTTTCGGATGGATGCCGGTCGGCATGCCGCGGCCGTTGTCGGCCACGCTGACGGAATTGTCGGCATGGATGGTTACGGTGATTTTGTCGCAATGTCCGGCGAGCGCTTCGTCAATGGCGTTGTCGAGCACCTCGAACACCATGTGGTGCAGGCCGCTGCCGTCCTGCGTGTCGCCGATATACATACCGGGGCGTTTGCGTACCGCTTCCAAGCCTTCCAGCACTTGTATGCTGTCGGCGCCGTATTCTTCGTGTTTTTGGTCAGTCATGGTCTTTTCTTGCTGAATTTCAAGGAAATTTTCCGTGCGCGCAATGAAATGTCAAACGGGCGCGGCGGATGTGTTCCGAAAGGTCAAAATAATAGGCAATTATACCTGATTTTGCTGGAATATTCAGCGTTTTAAGTGCAAAAAGGCCGTCTGAAAGATGAAATTTCAGACGGCCTTTGTATCGGAAAACAGGTTTAGCGTTTGACGCCGCTCAATCGCGCCCAGCCTTCTTCGATTTCGGCAGGCTCGATGTCGAACCATTGGCTGTAAATGCCGCTGAGTTCTTCGACTTGTTCGTCCAAAAGGCCGGACAAGACAATGCGGCCGCCTTGTTTGGTACGCGCGGCAAGCATTTCGCCGAGCATACGCAGGGGATTGGCCAGAATGTTGGCGACAACGACATCAAATTGGCCTTGCGGCAGGCCGTCCGGCAGGTAGAACTGCGCGTCGACGTTGTTTTGTGCGGCATTGTCTTTGCTGGCGCGGATAGCTTGTTCGTCAATGTCTACGCCGATGGCGGAACCTGCGCCGAGTTTGAGGGCGGCAATGGCCAAAATGCCGGAGCCGCAGCCGTAGTCCAATACGCTTTCGCCGCCTTTGAGCTGCGTGTCGAGCCATTTGAGGCAGAGGCGGGTGGTCGGATGGCTGCCGGTGCCGAAGGCAAGGCCCGGGTCGAGTTGCAGGTTGACGGCGTTGCCGTTGGGTGCTTCGTGCCAAGACGGGGTAATCCATAGGCGGTCGGAAATTTGAATCGGGTCGAATTGCGCTTGGGTCAGGCGTACCCAGTCTTGATCTTCAAGGATTTCGCCGGTGTATTTCAAATCGCTCAAACCGCATTCTTGCGCGGCGGCTTCGATAATGGAAGCGGCGTCGTCGCTTTCGCCGAAAAGGGCGATGACTTTGCTTTGTTGCCAGATTTGCTCGGTCGGCATGCCCGGCTCGCCGAAAATGGCCTGCTCGTTTTCTGTACCGGCGTAGGCATCTTCAATGGCGGCGGACAATGCGCCGTGTTCCATCAGCGCGTCGGCAAGGCGTTCGGCGACGGCATCGTTGACGTTGATGGTGATTTGTTGATAGGACATGGTGGGGCTTTCTTTTTAATAAGGCCGTCTGAAAATCGACGTTGTGCTTTCAGACGGCCTTGTCAGGGATGAAACCTGATGATGCGGGTTTATCGGTTTTTCAAACCCAATACGTCTTGCATATCGTACAGGCCTTTTTTGCCGTTTGCCCAAACTGCGGCGCGTACGGCACCGGCGGCGAAGGTCATGCGGCTGCTGGCTTTGTGGGTAATTTCCACGCGTTCTCCGTCGGTGGCGAAGAGTGCGGTGTGGTCTCCGACGATGTCGCCTGCGCGGACGGTGGCAAAACCGATGGTGGACGGATCGCGCGGGCCGGTGTGGCCTTCGCGGCCGTAAACGGCGCATTCTTTGAGGTCGCGGCCGAGGGCGTCGGCAATGACTTCACCCATACGCAACGCGGTGCCGCTTGGGGCATCGACTTTGTGGCGGTGGTGGCCTTCGATGATTTCGATGTCGTAGCCTTCGTTCAACACGCGGGCAACGGTGTCGAGAATGTGGAAGGTGAGGTTGACGCCGACGCTGAAGTTGGCGGCGAAGACAACGCCTATTTTTTCGCCTGCGGCTTGGATGGCGGCTTTGCCTGCGTCGTCAAAACCGGTTGTGCCGATGATGATGTTGACGCCTTTTTCCACGCATTTTTGCAGGTGTTTCAGGGTTGGCTCGGGGCGGGTAAAGTCGATGAGGACATCGCTTTGAGCCAGTACGGCATCCACGTCGTCTGAAATGGCAACGCCGGTTTTGAGGCCGGAGGCGAAGCCTGCATCCAAACCCAATACTTCCGAACCAGAATGCTCGAGTGCGCCGGAGAGGACGGTGTCGGGATGGTTGTTGACCGCTTCAACCAAGACGCGGCCCATGCGGCCGTTGACGCCGGCAATGGCGATTTTCAATGCGCTCATGGGGCTTCCTTATTGCGGCTTGGTTTCGGTGGTCGGAACGATGTTTTGTCCGGCTTGAACCGCTTCGATGGATTTTTGAATGGCATCGCCTTCGGCGCGTGCGAGGACGTCATTTTCAAAGTACAGGGTCAGGTTGCTTTGTTCTTTGATGATGCCGTTGCGGCTGGTGTTGAAAGTGTAATCCCAGCGGTCGGCATGGAAGGCGTCGCGCAGGAGCGGCGTACCGAGCAGCAGTTGGACTTGGTCGCGGGTCATACCTTGGCGGAGGGAAACCACGGCGCGGGGATTGAGCTCGTTACCTTGAATGATTTTGAGTTTGTAGGATGGAAAGTTGGATACGCGCTCGGCACTGCATGAGGCCAGACCTAAAATAGCGGCGATGGCAAGGCATAAGGCTTTATTCACGGGCTTACCTTTCTGTGTCATTTCGGGAAAGATGTTTATCATCGCTTGAATATTTTTAAAAAGCAAACGATAATCATCTTCTTAATTTTTCTTTTCGCCGATTTTCAATTGCAAGACCGGCGGCAGATTGCCGTCCTTTAACGGCCCAATAGTGGGCAAACGGGCGGAAAGTGCGTATTATAACGGTTATTACCTTACAGGGATATTGAATATTATGGAAAAATTCAGCAACATTGCGCAATTGAAAGACAGTGGTTTGAAAGTTACGGGTCCGCGTTTGAAAATTTTGGACTTGTTTGAAACTCATGCCGAGGAGCATTTGAGTGCGGAAGATGTGTACCGTATCCTGTTGGAAGAGGGTGTGGAAATTGGCGTGGCGACGATTTACCGTGTGCTGACCCAGTTTGAACAGGCCGGCATTTTGCAACGCCACCATTTTGAAACCGGCAAAGCAGTTTACGAATTGGACAAAGGCGACCACCACGACCACATCGTCTGCGTGAAATGCGGCGAAGTAACCGAATTCCACAATCCGGAAATCGAAGCGCTGCAAGACAAAATCGCCGAAGAAAACGGCTACCGCATCGTCGACCACGCGCTGTATATGTACGGCGTATGCGGCGATTGCCAAACCAAAACCAAACGTTAATCAGTTTGGATGTTGATTTTTCAGACGGCCTTGGGCATTTTCAGCTTGAGGCCGTCTGAAACTTTATGGGCTTTGCGATGAAGATTCCTTTACTTGCGCCACAGGATTATCGTTTCCCCGACCCGTCTTACGCTTTGGCCGAATGCGACGGCTTGGTCGGCGTCAGCGGCGATTTGGATACGGGGCGGCTGTTGTCGGCGTATCGGCAGGGGATTTTTCCGTGGTTTAGCCGCGACGGTTGGTTTTTTTGGTATGCGGTTGCGCCGCGTGCCGTGATTGTGCCGGAAAGCCTGCATATCGGCCGATCGCTAGCCAAAACTTTGCGCAACAAGCCGTATCGGGTAACGGTCAACCGCTGTTTTGAAAAAGTGATTGCCCATTGTGCCGATGTGCCGCGTCCGGAACAGGACGGAACGTGGATAGAGCCTGCGTTTCAGACGGCCTATTTGAAGCTGCACCATCAGGGGCATGCGCATTCGTTTGAATGTTGGCTACCGGATGAACAAGGCGAAATGCAGTTGGCTGGCGGGTTTTACGGCGTGCAAATCGGCTGCGTGTTTTATGGCGAGTCGATGTTTGCTTTGCGTCCCGATGCGTCCAAGATTGCGTTTGCCCGCGCCGTCCCGTTTTTGGCGGATTTGGGCGTTGCGCTGATAGACTGTCAGCAGGATACCGAACATATGCGCCGTTTCGGTTCGCAGTTGATGGGTTTTGCCGACTTTCAGACGGCCTTGAAGGATTGGAACGCAAAACCGTTAAAGCGGAATATTGAATGCTGCGCGGTGGCTGAAAATCTGCTGCAAAAGATTGGCGGCAAAGATTGATTTATCGGCACGACGTGTTGGCAGAATGGGCAGCTTGCATATCTTAGCTGGAAAATCAGTTAGAAAATAAATGTCATTCCATTCTCTTGAACAGGCCGTCTGAAAATCTTGGCTTAGCCGAAATCTGGCCGTGTAACGCGCGGCGCTCATCATGTTAATAGCTGACGAAATCGCTTTTACATGGCAAAATAACGAGTTAAAAATTTGTAATAGGGTGGCCTGAATAGGTTTCAGACGGCCCTGATCTCTTGAAGGAATCAACATGTCTTTGCAAAACATCATTGAAACGGCTTTTGAAAACCGTGCCGAAATCAATCCGAATACCGTTACCCAGGAAGTGCGTGAAGCGGTTTTGGAAACCATTCATCAACTCGACTCCGGCAAACTGCGCGTTGCCGAGCGTTTGGGTGTGGGCGAATGGAAAGTCAACGAATGGGCGAAAAAAGCCGTATTGCTGTCTTTCCGCATTCAGGACAATGAAATCCTTAACGACGGTGTGAACAAATACTTTGACAAAGTGCCGACTAAATTTGCCGATTGGTCTGAAGACGAATTCCGCAGCGCAGGTTTCCGCGCAGTTCCGGGTGCGGTTGCCCGCCGCGGCAGCTTTGTAGCGAAAAATGTCGTGTTGATGCCTTCTTATGTCAACATCGGCGCATACGTTGACGAAGGTGCGATGGTCGATACTTGGGCGACTGTCGGCTCTTGCGCGCAAATCGGTAAAAACGTCCACTTGAGCGGCGGCGTCGGCATCGGCGGCGTACTCGAACCCTTGCAAGCCAGCCCGACCATTATTGAAGACAACTGCTTCATCGGCGCGCGTTCCGAAATCGTCGAAGGCGTGATTGTCGAAGAAGGCAGCGTGATTTCTATGGGCGTGTTCATCGGTCAATCCACCAAAATCCTTGACCGCACTACCGGCGAAATCTATCAAGGCCGCGTACCGGCAGGTTCGGTTGTCGTATCCGGCAGTATGCCTTCCAAAGACGGCAGCCACAGCCTCTACTGCGCAGTTATCGTCAAACGCGTGGACGCGCAAACCCGTGCGAAAACCAGCGTGAACGAATTGTTGCGTGGTATTTAATCGGATAACGATGACGCCGGCTGAGGGTGGGTGGAAAAGCCTGCCTTACGGTCGGTGTTGAACACAAAACAGGCAGAATATTCTGCCTGTTTTTTTATGGCTTAAAGGCCGTATGAAATCGTTTCAGACGGCCTTTTGTTTTTAATGATGGGTTGTTTAAGAGTCATCGAAGGAGAGGGGCTTTGCCTGAAATTATGCTTTCGGCCAGTCGGAGCAATAGTATTGCCAATAGATTTCGATAAAAGGAATCTCGCCATAATCGCACAACCACGGTTTGGCGCGTGTGGTGTAGTGGATAACGGGCGGAACGGTGTCGGGTTTGGGGAATACTTCGCTGAGGTTTCGTTTTTGGAAATATTCGACTGCGCCGGTCTGGAAGTTCCAAGATTCTTCTAGTTGCAGCCAGTTTTCTTGAAATACGGTGTTTAGAAAGCATTGGTCACCATAGGGGACGGCTTTATCAATGGTGGCGGCGGTTTGCAGCAGTTGCGCTGCGATATTGTGTTTGCGCCATTGACCCAAATCGGCCAGCAGCATGCCGGAATTGAAATAGGGCGTGGTGTGCAGGCCGGTCGGATGGTTCCAATCGGTACGGGCGAGATAGGAATCTTGTACGGCGGCGACGGGATAGCCGCGCATATCGAGGTTGAACAAATCGTGCAGGGATTGGGTAACCACCATATCGCTGTCGAGATAAAGGGCGCGGTCGACGGGCAGGTGCTGCATCATCAGGCGGAAAAATGCGGCATCCGAAATATGGGACAGGCGGCGATATTGGCTGAAGTCCATTTCGATTTTGACGTCATTCAGACGGTTGCCGCTGGCAGCGAGTTTTTGGTTGGTATAGTTAATCCATTCTTTCCTGAAAGTGTTATGCATAAGGTAGAAATTGACACCTGTATTGTGCGTACAGACGGATTTCATCAGGGTATGAACCTGCTCGGCGTAGCCGGTGTCGGCGGCAAGGACGATGGTGATGTTGCTCATTGGTTAAATTCCCTTTTTTACAATGTTTTGGAGTTGGTCAGTTATTTTCTTGATTTTGCGTGGTGGGTAAAGCGGCATGGTCTTCGGTTTCCGATACGGCCTTTTCTACTAAATCCCGTTGCAGTTGTTTGCCGGCTTTGATGCCCAATTTGCGCAGTTTTTCAGTGCTGCTGATGAGGTTACCCCTGCCGGAAACCAAACGGCTGTAGGCCGTCTGAAACTGGGATTGTGCCTGGCTGAGCGCTTTATTGATGCCGTCCATGCTTTCGACAAAGCCGACAAATTTATCATAGAGTTTACTGCCTGCTTCGGCAATCGCCAGCGCGTTTTGGTTTTGCTGCTCGTTGCGCCAGATGTTGGCAACGGTCCGCAGGGTGGCGAGCAGGGTGCTGGGGCCGGTCAGCATGATGCGTTTGTCAAAACACTCTTGGAAGAGGTTCGGATCGTGTTGCAGGGCGAGGAGGTAGGCCGGTTCGACAGGGACGAACATAAAGACGAAGTCCAGCGTTTTGACGCCTTCAAGGTCGGTGTAATCTTTTGCTGCCAAGCTTTTGATGTGGGCGCGGATGCTGGCGACGTGGTTGGCAAGCTCGCGTTCTGCTTCTGCGCCGGTGCTTTGCGTATAGCGGACGTAGGCGGTCAGCGATACTTTGGAGTCGATGACGATTTGTTTGTTGTCGGGCAGATTGATGAGGACGTCGGGCTGAAGGCGGCGTTGGGTGCCGTCTGCTTCATGGCGGACGCTGGAAGCTTGGACGATGTATTCGCGGCCTTTTTGCAGGCCGGAGTTTTCCAATACGCTTTCCAAAATCATCTCGCCCCAGTTGCCTTGGGTTTTGTTTTGCGTGCCGGTCAGCGCGGTGGTCAGCGCTTTGGCATCATGGTGGAGCTGGGTGTTGAGGGTTTGCAGGCGTTTGAGCTCGTTTTCGATGGTCAGGCGTTCTTTGGCTTCTTTTTCATAAGTCTGCTGAACCAGCTCGCTGAAGCCGTGTATGCGTTCGTTGAGCGGATTGAGCAGTTGTTGGAGATGGTCGTGGTTTTGTTCGGTAAAGCGGCGGCTTTTCTCTTCCAAAATAGTGTTGGCGAGGTTTTGGAACTGGTCGCTCAGGTTTTTACGCGCATCTGCCAGCAGTGCCAGCTTTTCTTCGGCAGCCTGACGGTCTTTTTCCGATTGGGTGTTGAGGCGCTCGTTTTGGACTTGAAGCGCGTGGTTTTGCTCCAAAAGGGCAGCGTATTCTTGTTTCAGACGGCCTTTTTCGGCTTCCTGTTGCTGTAAAAGGCTGTTTTTGTCGTCGATATTGGCTTTTTCTTGCGCCAGTTGTGTGGAGAGGCGTTCGTTTTGGACTTGCAGCGCATGGTTTTGCTCTAACAGCATGTCGTATTCTTGTTTCAGACGGCCTTTTTCTGCTTCTTGTTGTTGCAAAAGCGTATTTTTATCCGCACTCAAGGCCTGCTCTTGAACCAGCTGCGTGTTTAGGCGTTCGTTGTTGATTTGCAGGTTTTGCGCGCTTTGCTGCCATTTTGCACATTCGTGTTTTAAAGCTTCGGCTTCGGCCTCGCAATCTTGCAGATAGGCAATTTGTTTTTCGGCCGCGGCAAAGCGGTTGCCTGTCTCCTGCAATTCGTCTTGCAATTCCTGCACGGTATGGCGGCTTTGCGCCAAATCCGCCGCAGTTTGAGCCTGCACCTGTTCGGAAAACTCATGCAGGCGGCGGCTTTCGGCCAATTCTTGCAAAACAATAAAGTGTCGGCTTTGGGCTTGGTAGCGTGTTATCAGCCAAGCAAACAGCGCGCCGATAAAAAATGCGGCCGCGCCGGTCAAGATTAGGGTGGTGTTCATGCTGGAAATAGTCAATACGCGGAATGTTTCACTATATCATATATTTGCAACGCATTTTATGGTCGGATATGCGCTAGAAACGTGTGTTTTCTTTAAAAGAAGCTATCAAAGGTATTGGTTTTGACTAATTGAATATTTTTGTTGTAAAAAATATAAATTTATAAGATATTGAATTTTAAAATATATTTTATTTAGAGTGCAATTTTGCAACAAAAAAGGCGCGATTTTATGGGGGGAATGAAACACGTTTGTAGTGCGTATGTAATCAAGACATCGGTGTCATTTGGTAAGACATCGGTGTCATTTTCAAAAAATAATGAAAATTAACAAAAAATATCTGTATGTTTGATTTTTGCGCTATATATTTACGATTAAGCTGTATTAGTTTACATTTAAAACGGTATGATTCGCCCTGTCGGTAGCGCAGATGCCGATGAAAAAATGTGTATGTTGTTAAATAACATTTTGTTTCTATGAAAAAGGATTAATGAAAATGGGATATTTAATAACGCTTGCTGCCGCTTCTTTAATCGGTATGTCCGGAATATCCGCTTCTGCTATCGGTATCTCCCGTAATATTGAAACGGCTGTACACAAATAATTCAATTATAAACGAATCAATTACAATACCTTAGAAAACGCAACTTAGGCCGTTTTTCGGCCGACAGACAAGAAAGTGAGACAAACAATGAAAACTTTAATCAAACTGGCTGCAGCCTCTTTAATCGGCATGTCCGGCCTGACCGTCGGTGCAACCAATATTGCCCACAATATGGCTGATGCCGACAAATAAAAACACACAACGCTTCCTCAAATTAATACACAGAAAAGAGTCAGAATGAAAACATTAATCAAATTGGCCGCGGCTTCTCTGATCGGCATGTCCGGTTTGACAGTGGGTGCGACCAATATCGCAAAAAATATGGCAGAAGCTGCCAATAAATAAATGCAAGTGAAATTAAGCTTGTTTTGGTGATAAAAAAGGCCGTCTGAACATTCAGACGGCCTTTGTATTTGATGGTAAACCGTTTTATTTGCCGATACAGAAGCGCGAGAAAATCACGCCCAGCAAATCGTCAGCGGTGAATTCGCCGGTGATTTCGCTGCACGCGTTTTGGGCAAGGCGCAGGTGTTCGGCGAAAAGCTCGATTTGGTTGTTGTCGCAGAGGGCGGCGTTTTCCAGCTCGGCTTCGGCTTCGTGCAAGGCGTTGAGGTGGCGGCTGCGGGCGAGGAACAGGCTTTCGCTTTCACCCTGCCAACCGACTTCCTGCAAGAGCGCGTGTTTGAGCAAGTCAAGACCCGCGCCGGTTTTGGCGGACAGGCTGATGACGGTGTCTGCGCCGGTTTGAGCGAGGCCGTCTGAACGGACGGCGACGGGTTCGCCGGTCAGGTCGGCTTTGTTGTGGATTTCGATTTTTTTCAAACCTTCGGGCAGGCTGTTCAAAATGGCTTGGGTTTTGGCGTTTACGCCTTCGCGCGGGTCAATCAGAATCAGGGCGACATCGGCTTCGGAGACGGCTTTGCGGCTGCGTTCGATGCCGATTTGTTCGACCACGTCGTCGGTTTCGCGCAGGCCGGCGGTGTCGATGATGTGGACGGGCACGCCGTCGAGGGTGATTTGTTCGCGCACGGTGTCGCGGGTGGTGCCGGCGATGTCGGTTACGATGGCGATGTCGTCGCCCGCCAAGGCGTTGAGCAGGCTGGATTTGCCGACGTTGGGCGCGCCGACGAGGACGACGTTCATGCCTTCGCGCAAAATCGCGCCTTGTTCCGCGCTGGCGAGGACGGTTTTCAGACTACCTTGCAGGGCTTGGAGCTTGCCGCGCGCGTCGGCGGCTTCGAGAAAGTCGATGTCTTCTTCAGGGAAGTCCAGCGTAGCTTCGACCAACATCCGCAAGGTAATAAGGTCGTCCACCAGCTCGTGTATGTGTTGGGAAAACGCGCCTTTGAGCGAACGCAACGCCATACGTGCGGCGGACTTACTGGAGGCGTCGATGAGGTCGGCGACGCTTTCGGCTTGGGCAAGGTCGAGTTTGTTGTTGAGGAAGGCGCGTTTGGTAAATTCGCCCGGCTCCGCCATGCGCGCGCCCAGTTCGAGGCAGCGCGAAAGCAGCATATCCATCACGACGGGGCCGCCGTGTCCCTGCAATTCAATCACGTCTTCGCCGGTAAAGCTGGCGGGGGCGGCGAAGTAGAGCAGGATGCCGTTGTCTATCGGCTGTCCGTCGCCGCCGAGAAAGTCGGTGTAAAGCGCGGTGCGCGGTTTGGGTGTTTTACCGCCGCTGAGAGTTTGCGCCAAAGGCAGCAGGTTTTTGCCGGAAAGACGGATCACGCCGACGCCGCCGCGTCCGGGTGCGGTGGCGATGGCGGCGATGGTGGGTTGGGATGCGGACATGGGAACTCGCGTATAGGTAAATTTAATGGGCGTATTATAGCAAAAGGCCGTCTGAAACTTTGGATTTCAGACGGCCTTTAAATGAAGGCGGTTAAGCGGCGGCAACGGTAAAGCGTTCAAACAAATGCGCTTTGTTTTCCGCATCGTCGGCGATGGCGACTGCTAAATCGGCCACGCTGATGCCTGCCGGAATTTCACCGTCCATCAGCAAATCGTCTTTGCCCAAGCGGTATTTGCCGGTTTTGTCTTCGTTGAAACCGCCGTCCGCGCCCAGTCGTGCCGGAGGGGAAACGAAAGACCAGTTCACGTCGCGGCGCGGCAGGAGTTCTGCCAAGAGATGGCGTGCGGCATTGGCGCCGTCGTAAATTTCTTTCGGGAAATCGGGCGTATCGATAACTTGCAAACCGGGCGCGACATACAGGCTGCCCGCGCCGCCGACAATCAAGAGATACGGCACTTGCGCCGCTTTTGCCGCTTCGACGATGCTGTTTGCGCCGCGTGTAAAATCCGCGCCGATGTTGGGATTGGTCCAGCCGGGATTGAACGCGCTGACCACGGCATCAAAGCCTGCCAGTTTGTCGGCGAAGTCCGCCGCGTTGACATCTGCGGAGACGGCGGCAATATTTTGCGCTTGGAACACTTTGTCTGTATTGCGGGCGAAAGCGGTTACTTCATGACCGCGGCCTGCCAGTTCTTGAACGACTGCGTTGCCGACATAACCTGTTGCGCCGATGACTGCGATTTTCATGTTTAACTCCTTGTTGGGATGTGATTGATTAGATGAGTGCATTGTAAGGCCGTCTGAAACGCTTGATAATCCCTGTTTTACTGTTATGATTGTGAAGTTGAACTACATAATCAGTCGAAATGCAAGACATTAAACCCCTGCTCGTTTTCGCCGCCGTCCTCGAACACGGCAGCATGAACGCCGCCGCTGCCGCGCTGGGCATGACGCCGTCGGCGGTCAGTCAGCACATCAACCGCCTCGAAACCCTGCACGGCATCAAGCTGTTAAACCGCAGCACGCGCAGCCTTTCGCCCACCGATGCCGGCCGTGCCTTGGGCGAATACTGCCGCCGCCTCGCCGCTACCTTGTCCGATACGCGTACCGTTATCGACAATCTGAAAACCGAACCTGTCGGCGAATTGCGGATTTCCCTGACTTCCAGCGTCATCGGTTCCCGCGCTTTTCAGACGGCGTTTGCAAGATTGCAAACCGAGTTCCCTAAAATCCGTCCTATCCTTAATTTCAGCGATACTTTGGACGACCTGCAACACAATCAGACCGACATTGCCATACGCGGCGGCGACCGTGCTTTGGACGATCCTAATCTGGTCGCGCGCCATCTCGTTACCTGGCCGTACACCATTTGCGCCGCGCCCGATTATCTCGACCGTCATCCGCCCATTACCCATCCCGCGCAGCTTCATGCGCACCGCTGGCTGCATTTTTTACCTGTCCGCACCACCTTGCAAAATGGTGAAGAAAGCTATTTCCTCGACGTTGCCGACAGCATTGCCTGCACGCATCTTGCCGCCGTGTGCAGCCTGACCGAAAGCGGTTTCGGTTTGTCTTTGCAAGTGGGCGGCGAAGTTCGGGAAAAAATTGCCCAAGGCCGTCTGAAAGTGGTTTTACCCGAATGGACATTGCCGCCGGTCAGCCTCTATTTGGTCACGCCTTATCGTGTGCAGTCTGCCAAAACCGAGGCTGCCGTGCGCATTTTTACTGAGAGTTTTGCCAAGGAAAGGGATTTATGAGCGCGGAAAATTGGAGCGTTTACCTGATTTTGTGCGAAAACGGCGCGTTTTATTGCGGCATCAGCAACCGTCCGCAAGAGCGTTTTGCCGCGCATTTGTCAGGAAAAGGCGCGAAATACACGCGTTTGAACAAGCCTGTCGAGATGCGCATCGTTTCAGACGGCCTGACTAAAAGTGAGGCGCTGAAACGGGAAATCGGGATTAAGAAATTGACGGCGGAGCAGAAGCGGGGCTTGTGGGCTGAAGCTGAAACCTTGGCAAAAGGCTAATGGCATTGGATTAAATTGTAGTCGGAATATGAAAACCTCTATAAACAAGTAAGCCTGCCGGTGTCTTTTGCATGGCCAAGCGGCAAATGTTTATTAACATGATTCAAACAGGCCGTCTGAAACCTGATTGGGATTCGGACGGCCTGGTTGGGATGGGGATGGCTTTCAGGTTGACGCTATTCATGGAGAAGTCGGTAAAAAGTTGAATTCTAAAAGAAACTTTGAAAATAAGATGAGTAACTGCTTGAACAATAAAATGAAAGTTATCGCGCTTCATGACAAATGGGGTGAATTTCTATCCGAGTAGAGAGGTGGTGTCAATATGTTTTTCAGTTTTTGTGACAAAATCTGATTTATACCAATATTTATTATAGTGTAGGTCGAAAGTATTAGTTTCTGTGTTAGAATTTTTGAGCTGTTTATATAAAACAGTGATTTAAATAAAATTAAGGAAAGACAGAACATGAACAAATTACTGATTGCCGTAATGATGATGGCTGGTTTGACAGCTTGTTCCCAAGAGGCTAAACAGGAGACACAAGAGACTGCTCAAGCCGTTGCATCTGAAGTGAAAACCGAAGCCGCTTCTGCTGCCGATGCGACTGCATCTGCCGCTCAAGAAGCAGCCGATAAGGTTGAAGCCGCCGCCAGCAAAGCAGAGGAAGCTGCCAAGCCCGAAGAGAAAGCCGAAGCGCCTGCCGCTGAAGCCAAGCCTGCCGAATCCGCCAAAGTGGACGGCAAAGCCGTTTTTGAAGCGAACTGTAAAGCATGCCACGGCGGCTTGATTCCCGGTGCTCCGGCCGTAGGCAAAAAAGAAGACTGGGCGCCTCGCATTAAACAAGGCAAAGACACCTTGCACAAACACGCCCTCGAAGGCTTTAATTCCATGCCTGCCAAAGGCGGCAACAGCAGCTTGAGCGACGACGAAGTGAAAGCCGCAGTTGACTACATGGCCAACGAATCCGGCGCTAAATTCTAAATCATGCCGATTGAAACGCACCTTGCCACAAGGTGCGTTTTTTATGGGCAGGCGGATGAAAGTTGAAATAGGGCCGATAAACGGGCAAAGGCCGTCTGAAACATTTTATTTTGAAGCGCAATCGGCTAAAATCAGGCGAATGATTTTATGCAGGAGCAAACCATGAGCAATCAACACGACAACGTAGATGCCGGCGAAATCGCCAAGTTCAGCCAAATCGCCGACAAATGGTGGGATAAAAACGGCGAATTCAAGCCCCTGCATGACATCAACCCCTTGCGCCTCGACTATATCGACGGCTATGCCGGATTGGCAGGCAAACGCGTGCTGGATGTAGGCTGCGGCGGCGGTATTTTATCCGAAAGCATGGCCAAACGCGGCGCAGAACACGTTACCGGCATAGATATGGCGGAAAAATCCCTGCAAACCGCCGCTGCCCATGCGGCCGCTCAACACGTTGCCAATATCGATTACCGCTGCATCCGCGTCGAAGACCTCGCCGCCGAGCAGCCGCACAGCTTCGATGTGGTAACGTGTATGGAAATGATGGAACACGTTCCCGATCCGGCCGCCATCGTTCAAGCCTGCGCGAAACTGGTCAAACCAGACGGCATGGTGTTTTTTTCCACCATCAACCGCAATCCCAAATCTTATCTGTATCTGATAGTCGGTGCGGAATATCTGTTGAAATTCGTCCCCAAAGGCACACACGATTGGAAAAAATTCATCACGCCGGCAGAACTCGCGCGCATGTGCCGCCAAGCCGGATTGGATACCGTCGGCAGCAAGGGCATGACCTACAATTTGTTGAGCGGCCGTTATTCCTTATGCGACTCAACCGAAGTCAACTACATGGTGGCCTGCCGTCCGGCGTAAGGCTACACGGATAAAACACACGGACTTGCCCGATATTTGAAACGGTATGTCGAAAGCAGCTCGATGCAAATATCGGTAAGGCAAATCAGGCCGTCTGAAAAGAAAAAAGGCATGTGCGATACATGCCTTTTTTGTATGTGTAGTGCAGTTGTCGCCTTTATTCCGTCCAAGACGAATACGGATGTTTGCTCAAATACGCATTGGTGAATTTTCCGTCTGCCGTGATTTCCTTGCCCAGCCAAGACGGTTTGGGAAACTCGGTATCTTCAGACGGCAATTCGATTTCCGCCACAATCAAGGGCGCATTGTCGCCGAAATATTCGTCGATTTCATACACAAAGCCTTCAAATTCGACACGATAGCGGTATTTTTCCATTTTAAACGGGCACATATCCGCCATCATCGCCTGCGCGTGAGCCAGCGGGATTTCGTATTCAAACTCGCTGCGCGTCATGTCGGAAATATAGCCTTTCAGGGTCAGCCAGGCTTGCGAACCGATAATCCGCACACGGATGGTGCGCTCTTTTTCCACGCTCAAATAGCCCTGTTGCAATACCAGCGGCTCGCTTGCCGCTTCGCGCCAACTGTCATCCGCCAGCAAAAAGCGGCGTTCGATTTCAACCGTCATGAATTCTTTCCTTATTTACCAAACAGGCCGTCTGAAGATCAAAACGGCTTGAAAACCACCATATAAAGCGCGGCCACCATCATCAAAACGGGGAGTTCGTTGAATACCCGATACCAGCGGTGCGAATACACATTGCTGCCGTTTTGAAAATGGCGCAGCAGCAGGCCGCAATAAAGCTGATAAGCCAAGAGCAGCAGGCCGCACAATAATTTAACCGCCAGCCAGCCGTTGCCCCACCAATTGTTGACAAACCCGATGGCCGCACCGAATATCAGCGTTCCCCAGCCCAAAGGCGACATAAAGCGGTACAGCCGCCGCGACATATCCGTCAGCCGTACATATTCCGCGCTGCCGGGTTTCAATTGCGCCAGATTCACATAAATCCGCGGCAGATAAAACAGTCCTGCAAACCAAGAAATCACAAAAAATATGTGCAACAGCTTAAACCACAAATACATTTCAGACGGCCTCAACACCTAAAACCGTTATTTTATCCGCAATACGGCCCAAGCCGAAACAAAATAGTCAAAACAATCCGACAGGGTGCGCCGCAACAATGTGTTGCAGGCATGATTTTACCCAAAAGCCAAATTGTAAATTTCGCAATAATATACACATTGAGATATGCATAATGCAAAAAACTTGCTAGAATCCTATGCTATTTAACTATAAAAGCATTATGGACGGAAAACATGAAACAATTTGAAATCAGCAGCAGCGTCAGAAAAGCGCTTTGCGACTACTTGAATACGCGCAATCTAAACCTCAAAGCCGCCATGGACAACGAAACAACCAATGGCGAAGTCGCGGCCATCGTTCACGCAGGATTGCCGGCGATGATTCGGAAAATCTATTCTTTGGAAAAAATGAAAACCTTTTTCTGGACGAAAAAAGATTTGATGATGGAATTTATCAATATGCGTTTGGCAGCCGGCGATAAAAAGGGCAAAAATTGATTTGAGCGATGGGCCGGGGGAGATAGAAGTTTGAAATCTGGACTTCTGTTTCCTCGAAGTCTTGTTAGGGATAGGGCTTGCTCATTGTTCCTAATAAATTTTGACAACCGAAAGGCCGTCTGAAATCCAAATGATAGGGCATGGGAACATGCCCTGTTTTTATGGGCGGTTTCCGCATTGGGAAAATATTGAGCATGGCAACCGCTGCGGCGTTCCGCGCCGGGTGGTTTTATCGGCTGAATGGTTTTATTTGTTTTGCTGAAAATATTGAATTAATTATAAAAAGGCCGTCTGAAACATTTCAGACGGCCTTTAGTGTTGAATCAGCAACCGTTCTGTTTAAAACGGCGGATTTTCAAATCAAGCTGCGTTGTCGAAACCGCTGTGGCGGAGCAGGGCATCCAGGCTTGGTTCGCGGCCGCGGAAGGCTTTGAAGGATTCGGCTGCGCTGCGCGAACCACCGACGGCCAGCACTTCTTTCCAGAAGCGGCGGCCGGTTTCGGCAACGTCGTCGCTTTCTTCAAACGCTGCGTAAGCGTCTGCGCTCAAAACTTCCGCCCATGCGTAGCTGTAATAGCCTGCGGCGTAGCCGCCAGCGAAGATGTGGCTGAAGCTCAAGGCAAAGCGGTTGTATGCCGGCGGTTGGGTCACGGCGACTTCTTGACGCACTTTGTCTAAGATTTGCGGCCATTCTTTCAGACGGCCTTCATCTTCCTGATGGTAGATTTCCATGTCGAAGAGGGCAAATTCCATTTGACGGACGAGGAACATACCGCGTTGGAAGTTTTTAGCCGCGTGCATTTTGTCGAACAGCTCTTTCGGCAATACTGCGCCGGTTTCTTCGTGCGAGGACATTTGCGCCAATACGTCGTATTCCCAGACGAAGTTTTCCATGAATTGGCTGGGCAGCTCGACTGCGTCCCACTCGACGCCGTTGATGCCGGATACGCCCACTTCGTCAACTTGGGTCAACAAGTGGTGCAGGCCGTGGCCGGTTTCGTGGAAGAGGGTGATGATTTCATCGTGGCTCAAACGCGCTTCTTTGTCGCCTACAGGCGGGGTGAAGTTGCAGACGAGGTAGGCGGTCGGCAGTTGCAGCGTACCGTCGGCGAAACGGCGGCGGCTTTTGTAGCCGTCCATCCATGCGCCGCCGCGTTTGCCTTCGCGTGCGTACAAGTCCATGTAAACGCCGCCGATGGTTTGGCCGTCTTGTTTCAGCTCGAAATAGCGCACGTCTTTGTGCCAAACGGGGACAGTTTTTTCAGCCAGCTCGATGCCGTAGAGTTTTTTGATTTGGGCAAACAGGCCTGCCAATACTTTGCTGATAGGGAAGTATTTTTTCACTTCGGCTTCGCTGAAGGCGTATTTGGCTTGGCGCAGTTTTTCGGCGGCGTAGCTCAAATCCCACGATTGCGGGTCTTCGATATTCAGGTTTTCGCGCGCAAAGGCCTTGATTTCGGCAAAGTCTTTTTCGGCAAACGGTTTGGCGCGGCGGGCAAGGTCGTGCAGGAAGTTTAAAACCTGTTCGGGCGTGTCGGCCATTTTGGTTGCCAGCGACAGCTCGGCGTAGTTTTTGAAACCGAGCAGTTTGGCGGTTTTCAATGCGTTTTCGAGGGTACGGTCGATGTTGGCCGTATTGTCGAATTTGCCGTCGTCGGACAATTCGCTGGCGCGGGTAACGTAGGCGCGGTAGATTTGTTCGCGCAGTTCGCGGTTGTCGGCGTATTGGATGACGGCGAGGTAGTGCGGAATCTGCAGGCCGATTTTGTAGCCTGTTTTACCTTCGCTTTGCGCGGCGGCGGCAAACATGGCGAGGGAGTCTTCGGGAATGCCGGCAAGCGGCGCGGCATCGTCAAAGTAAATGCCGAAAGCGTCGGTTGCGTCTTGGATGTTTTGTGCGAATTTGGCACCCAGTTGCGCGCCTTCGGTTTGCAGTTGCGCCAGTTCTGCCTGCTGTTCGGGCGGCAATTCGGCACCGCTGAGGACGAAATCGCGCAAGTCGTGGTTGAGCTTGGTTTGCTGCGCCGGGGAGAGGGTGTCGAATTCGGCAGAGTTTTTGATGATTTTAAAGCGGTTGTACAACTCGATGTCTTGGCCGATTTCGGTGAAGAAGATGGTGATTTCTGGCATCAATTCGTTGTATGCGGCACGCAATTCGGGCGTATCGACCACGGAGTTGAGATGGGAAACCACGCTCCAAATGCGGCCGACGCGTTCGGTAATGTCGGTCAGTTTTTCGACAGTGTTTGCCCAGTCGGTGTGCGTTTGCGCTTTGATGGCGGCGATTTGTTCGCGCGCTTCGGTAATGGCGGTTTGCAGGGCGGGTTTGATGTCTTCGGTTTTGATTTGGTCGAAACGGGGTTCTTCGCCCAAGTGGAGCAGGACGTTGTCGCTCATATGGTTTCTCCTGAATAAGATGGTTTCAGACGGCCTTGGGGCCGTCTGAAAAGAAAACGATAGGCGTTATATGGTGGCAGACAGGCAGAATTAAAGTGTTTTGCCTGCCTGTCGGTCAGCCTTATTCCGGACCGCGCGGATTGGCGTGCAACGGGGCGGCCAGTTCGAGGCGCATGGTGGTGCCTTCGGGGGCGTAAACCGCATTGGCAACATTGGTTTGCAGGGATTCGGCAAACGAGCCGTGATACACTTTTGCGCCTTGGTGGGTCAGGTTGGATTGTACATCGACGTACACTTCGCCGCCGATTTGTCGCCAAAGGTGGCAGAAGGTGTAGTCTTCGGACAGGTAGCGTTTGCTTTCGGGATCGACCATGCAGTCGAAGAAGCGGTAGTGCAGGCCTTTGTTTTCCGGGCTGTAGTCGCTGTCGGAGACGTAGTTCAACTCGGGATAGGCCTCTATCATTTTTTCAAATACGCTGCGCTTGATAACCATGAAGCCGGTTGGCGCGTCATGAACCTTCATAAAGCCTTCTTCATCGACTTTCAGGACGATTTCGCCGTTTTCATTTTTGTCGTTGGTATTGACGGTGTAAGAAGTGTACATGCGCTCGAAATCGGCTTGGGTCATGCCGGCAGGAAGGCCTGCTTGGGGCCAGTTTTCGCGTTTGAGCGGATAAACGCCGGCCACAACGTCTTTATCGGCCAAGAGCAGGCGGTAGAATGAGTCGGGAGAGAAGCCGATGTCGGAGTCAATCCAGAATAAATGCGTCCATTCTTTGTTTTCCAAAAATTTGGCCACGCAGTTGTTGCGCGCGCGCGTAATCAGGCTTTCGCCGCGCTGCATCATTACTTGCAGCGGCAGGCCGAGGGAGGCGTTGGTGTGGACGATGTTCAGAAGCGAGAGGGTGTAGTTGTGGAAATATTTGCCGTCATGGCTGGGGGTCATAATGACGGGGTACATTTCGGCAAGGGCTGATTCGGGTAACATGACTTTTCCTTATTGTTGATTGTGAACTTTATTATTGTAAGGGATTTGATTGTATCAATAAACACACCGTACTATTTTGTTTGGTTGATCAGTCGGTATTGCGTGCGCAAAAATTCGTCTAAGACGGCCTGTTGTATTTCCAGCCGTTTGGAAACGGGGGAGGCGAAGCGTACGATGATGTGGTACACCTTATCATCGTGCGGCACGCGGGACACGCGCGGCTGGGCGGCGGGGGTAATAAAGAGTTTTTGCGCTTGAACGTTTTCCAAATATTGTTGGATAACGGGAACATAGGCCGCGCACAACGGCTCAAGCACGGCTTTCAGACGGCCTGTGATTTCGTCCGAATCCAAATGAATCGGCACGGGGATTTCCACCGTATGAATCACATAATTGCCCAAAATATTGTCGCGGCGTACGGTATGGCTCAAAAGCAGGCTGTTGGGAAACGAGAGCGTTTTGCCGGAAAGCTGGCCGATCAACGGATTAGGGCCGATTTGCATCATCAGCGTGTTCAGCATATTGATATCGACCACCCGTCCGCGCAGGCCGTTGATTTCGATGTAGTCGCCGATGGAGTATTGTTTGGTTACCGAGCGCAGGATGCTGCCGGACAAACACATAATCAGCTCTTTGGTTGCCACCACAATCGCCGCGGCCACTGCAAACATCGACAAGGCCAAAGTTTGAATCTGCGCCGCCCAAATCATCGCCAGCCCAAGCAGGATCAGCAACATGGTTACGTTGCGGCTGAACACCAGCGAGCGGCGTTTGTTTTCAATGCTCAAATCCGGATGGCTGCGAAAATGCGCCGAGAGCAAGATGCTGCGCCCGGCAATGACGGCCACAATCATCAATACCGACATCAATGCCGATTTGATGATTTCTTCACTGACAGGCAAAGCGTTCAGCCATTCATGCATGGTGTTCCACATAATCCTGTTTCCTTTCCCTTCTTAGGCCGTCTGAAAACCCATGCGTTCAAAAATTTCTGCCGCACACGCTTCCGATACCGCAAACAAAGTTGCTACGCTGCCCAAAGCCCGTTGCGCCGCCACACTCAAATCGTCGCGGCACACTTCGCCCAGCCACTCAACCGGCCGCACCAGCGACATTTTTTCATCGTCCCATTGCGGACAATGCACCGCGCTGCCCGTAATCCTGCCGACCCGATAACGGCGCAGGGCAGGCGAGTAGGTCAGTACGGCATCTCCATCGGCCAACTCGTTGACAAACCGCCACATCTGAGCCGCACCCGATTGCGCCGTTCTCAACTTCACATCCGGCACGGCCGAACGGTAAATATCCGTCAGCTCCTCACGGCCAAAACCCTTGGCCGCCGCTTCGGCCAGCATAGGCCAGGCCAATGCCGCCACACCGCGTTCAAAAAATACATCATAAAGCGCACCTTGCGTGCTGCGAACCATATAAAGTCTGGCTTGCTTTCCCATTGCAGTACCTGTTTGTTTGAAGGATTCATCCCTTGGTTTCAATATTACCCGTTACGGCTGAAAAATTCGATATTCAACATAGGCGGAAAGGGTTAAATTACCCGCTGAAAATAAATGAATGATAAATAAAAGGCCGTCTGAAAAACAAAATAGGTTGATATATCAATAGATGATATATCGTAACAATATATTAATAACTGTAAATTTTTTTACGGTTGCATCAAAAAAAGATAAGATGGAATAATCAATCGAGAAAGATTGCCATTCACTGAACATTAGGAGAGAAAAATGACCTGTAAAACCCACGAACATCATGACCACGTTCACGGCGCAAACTGCGGCCACACTGCCATCAAACACGAAGGCCACGTCGATTATCTGCACGACGGCCACCTGCACCATGAGCACAACGGCCACTACGACGAGCATGCTCTGAGCGTCAATGAAACCAACCCTGACGGCTGCCATCCGGTTGATACCTGCCACGGCCACATTCACGGCGAAGGTTGCGGCCACGAAGCTGTACCGCACGGCGATCACGTCGACTACATCGTCAACGGCCGTCTGCATCACCAACACGGAGATCACTGCGACGACCACGGCCCGGTTGAAATCGTTAAATAAAACTGTTTTTCAGACGGCCTTTGATATGGGGCATCTGTAGGGAAAGGGGGTGTATTTTCACCCCCTTTTGCTTGGTTTTCCCTAAATTTCAAACTGCTGCGGCTTACCGCCTCAAAAACTGTACTGAACCAATGTATTTACTGGGTGCTTGGCATTGTTTCGGCATTGTCGTTCCCCTTTGTTATGGGTTATCTTTCCTTATTAGTCAAAGGTTTTATGCAATAAGCTTTTCAGATAATTGCTCTATTCAATAAGGCCGTCTGAGAAGGGGTAAGTTTTATTGGCAGAAAAAGCCGTTTGGGTAAAGCGGTTTGTTGTATGAACGAAGCCGTCTTTCAGACGGTTTTTTATTTCTGTATAATGGGTAGGCCTTCAGTAAATCTTATTGATTTTATGATACAATTTCGCCTCGTTTTTATTAACGGTAGGACTTTTGCAACGTGGACTGGATGAACAATCTGTTTTTGCTCGGCGGGGCGTTATTGTTTTTAAGCGTGGTTTCGACCACTTTGTCGGCAAGGCTGGGGATGCCGCTTTTGTTGGTGTTTCTGGCGGTTGGAATGTTGGCGGGTGAGGACGGTATCGGGCGCATCGATTTTGACAATTTCGTTTTGGCCAACGTCATCAGCCAGCTTGCGTTAGCCGTCATTTTGCTTGATGGCGGGTTGCGGACCCAGCTTTCAAGTTTCCGAATTGCATTGAAGCCTTCTGCGGTATTAGCGACATGGGGCGTGTTTGCCACCGTGTTGCCTTTAGGATTGTTCGCCACGTTCTATTTGGGTTTGGATTGGAAATTCGGTGTACTGATGGCGGCGATTGTCGGCTCAACCGATGCGGGGGCCGTGTTCAGCCTGCTGCGCCACAGCGGCGTGCGCCTGAATGACAGGGTGCAGGCGACTTTGGAAATCGAATCCGGTGCGAACGATCCGATGGCGATTTTTTTAGTTACCGCCCTGATTACCATGATTACCAACCCCGAACAATCAGGTGTGTTGGCGTTTTTATGGATGCTGCTGCTCCAAATCGGCTTCGGCCTGCTGATGGGGTGGGCGGGCGGAATGGTGTTGGCGAAACTCGTACGTCGTCTGAACCTTGCGGAAGGATTGTACGCGCTGATGATTGTGTCAGGCGGCCTGTGGGTATTCGCATTTACCAATACCATCGGTGGCAGCGGCTTCTTGGCGGTTTATCTGGCGGGGATTATCGTCGGCAACCAGCATACCCGCGCAACCGAACACGTTTGGCGTGTGATGGATGGCCTGGCGTGGCTGGCGCAGGCGACTTTGTTCGTCGTACTGGGTTTGTTGGTAACGCCCAGCAGCGTTTGGGAAAAAAGCGTCGATGCCTTGGTTATCGCCGTATTCCTCATGCTGGTCGCCCGTCCGCTTGCCGTTTTCAGCGGCTTGTGGAAATTTGGATACAGTGTGCGTGAAAAAGCCTACATCAGTTGGCTCGGGTTGCGCGGCGCAGTACCGATTTCTTTGGCGATGATGCCTTTGGTCATGGGCGTGCCGAATTCTGAACTGTTGTTCAATGTCGCCTTTGCCGTCGTCGTACTTTCCCTGCTGATTCAAGGAACGACGATACCCGTCATGGCGCGTCTGCTCAAGGTCGCCATGCCGCCCAAACCCGAGCCGGAAGGAATGCACGACATTTGGCTGTCGGAACACGAAGCCGTGGCTTTGTTTTCTTTTAAGGTAACGAAGGAATCTGAGGCGGAAGGCAAGCATCCCGATGCCGTCACCCCCATTTCGGAGTCGTTTGACTTGCGCTGTTTCGCGCTGATACGTGACGGGCGGAAAATCGAAATGCAGAATGATACGGTTTTGAGGGAAGGCGATACGGCTTGGTATATCCTGCCTGACAGCCAAGTGGACAAAATGGCGAAATACTTCAGTGAAACCGGGCAGAATGTGCGCGAAAATTTTAATTTCTTCGGCGAATTTGCCGTCGACCCGTATGTCAATACCGGCGATTTGGCAGCGGCGTACGGGTTGAAGCTGGAAGACGGCGAAGCCGGTATGAGCCTGCTCGAATGGTTTCAATCCAGAGGAGGCAGCGCGCAGCCCGTCGAGGGCGACCGCATTGTCGTTGACGGGTTTTCATTGACGGTTAAAGAAACCGATCAGAACGGTGTCGTGAAGAGTATGGGGTTGAAAGTACCACGTCGGGAAAGCTAGGCTATGTCGTGATTTCTACACAAAAAACCAAACGACGACAGATTTTTTGTATATTGGTGCTTGCAACATTTATTGCAGTGATGGTATAGCCTTATGTTTGGGCACAATATTTTGATTTAGGAATGAATACGCCGGATAGAATTTGTTAAAACTACAGGGTATTTATTTTATGGCAATACTTTCATTCTAGAAAAATCATAAAGGAAAATAGCTTTTGTAATGAAATTGAAAAAGGCCGTCTGAACGTATGGTTTCAGACGGCCTTTAGTGTTACCAATTCACGCGGACTGCCCTGCTGCCGAGCAGTGTTTCCAGTTCTTCAAACAAAGCAGTGCTTGGCGTTACCATCCATTTGGGCGCAATTTTCAATTTGCCTGATGCTTTGCCGTTGCTGTACGACAGTTGCAGTGGGATGTGCGCCGTATCGGGCAGGCGGTGGACGGTGAGGATGGCGGCGAGGCGTTCGATGTCGTGGCCGGGGGCGAGGGCGAGGCTGAGGCTGCGGGCGTAGCGTTCGCGCGCCATTTGCAGGGTCATGACTTGGTTTGCCATGATGCGCAGACCGTCGCCACCGCCGTAGTCGTCGCGGCTGACTTTGGATTCGATAATCAGCACTTGGTCGGACTTGAGGTAGTCGGCGCAGTTTTCCAGCGTCTGGCCGCTGACCATGATTTCAATCTGCCCGCTCAAATCTTCGAGGCTGACGAAGGCGATTTTGCCGCGTTTGCCCATCATGGTACGCACGGCGGTAACGAATCCGGCGAGGCGCACGCTGTCTTGCGGTTTCAGACGGCCTAATTTGGTCGGGGCGATTTGGCGGACTTCTTGGGCATACGGGCCGAACGGGTGGCCGGACAGGTAAAAGCCGATGACGGTTTTTTCTTCGGCGAGTTTTTCCGATTCGCTCCACATGGGCGCATCGATGAGCTGCACCGGTTCGATGGCGTCTTCCATCATGTCAAACAGCCCGCCCTGATTGGCGTTGGCGGCTTTTTGGTCGGCGTTGTTCATGGCGAGGTCGATGTTTGCCAAGAGCATGGCGCGGTTGGGTTCGATGCTGTCGAACGCGCCGCCGCGTATCAGGGCTTCGAGGGTGCGGCGGTTCATGTGTTCTTTGCCGACGCGCTCGCAGAAGTCCAACAGGCCGGTAAACTTGCCGCCGCTTTGCCGCGCGGCGATGATGGATTCGACGGCGGCTTCGCCCGTGCCTTTAATCGCGCCGAGTGCGTAGCGGATTTTCATGTTCGGATACGGTGTGAAGCGGTAGTCGGATTCGTTGATGTCGGGCGGCAGGAACTCGATGCCGTTGGCGCGGCAGTCGTCATAGAAATGCTTGAGTTGGTCGGTGTTGTCCAATTCAGACGACATGGTCGCCGCCATAAATTCAGCAGGGTAATGGGCTTTGAGCCATGCGGTCTGGTAGGAAATCAGGGCGTAGGCGGCGGCGTGGGATTTATTGAAACCGTAGCCGGCGAATTTTTCCATGTAGTTGAAGATTTCGTCGGATTTTTCGCGCGAAATGCCTTGTTTTGCCGCGCCTTCGGCGAAGATTTCGCGGTGTTTCACCATTTCTTCAGGCTTTTTCTTACCCATGGCGCGGCGCAGCAAGTCCGCGCCGCCGAGCGAGTAGCCGCCGATAATCTGCGCCGCCTGCATCACTTGTTCCTGATACACCATAATGCCGTAGGTCGGCGCGAGGATGCCTTCGAGCAGCGGGTGGATGTATTGGAATTCCTGCCCCTTCATGCGAGCGACGAAATCGGGGATGTTGTCCATCGGGCCGGGGCGGTAGAGCGATACGAAGGCGATGAGTTCTTCAAACTTGGTGGTGTGCGCCGTTTTCAGCATTTTTTTCATGCCGGTCGACTCGAACTGGAAGACGGCGGTGGTGTTCGCATCGCGGAAGATTTGGTAGGCGGCCTGGTCGTCCAGCGGGATTTTGCCGACATCGACAATATCGCCGGTGGTGTTTTTAATGTTGTTCTGCGCCATTTCGATAATGGTCAGGTTGCGCAGACCCAAAAAGTCGAACTTCACCAAACCCACGTCTTCCACGTCGCCCTTGTCGTACATGGATACGGGCGAGGCGGATTCGTCCGCCTGATACACGGGGCTGTAATCGGAAATCTTGCCCGGCGCAATCAACACGCCGCCCGCGTGCATACCCAAACCGCGCGTCAAATCTTCCAGCTTTTTCGCCAGCGTAATCAGTTCGTCCGCTTCTTCTGCTTCGATCAATTCCTGAATCTGTGGCTCGGCCTCCATGGCTTTTTCCAAACTCAGGGGTTTGTTGGCTTCCAACGGAATCAGCTTGGACAGTTTGTCGCACAGCATAAACGGCAGTTCCAGCACGCGCCCTACGTCGCGGATCACCGCTTTGGACGACATCGTGCCGAAAGTCACAATCTGGCTTACCGCATCCGCGCCGTATTTTTCGCGGACATATTCAATCACGCGGCCGCGGTTTGCCTGACAGAAGTCGACATCGAAGTCAGGCATGGAGACGCGTTCGGGGTTTAAGAAACGTTCGAACAGCAGCGCGTATTTGAGCGGATCAAGGTCGGTAATTTTCAGCGAATACGCCACCAGCGAACCCGCGCCCGAGCCGCGTCCCGGTCCCACCGGACAGCCGTGCGTTTTCGCCCAGTTGATAAAGTCTTGTACAATAAGGAAATAGCCGGGGAATTTCATCTGGATGATGATGTTCAGCTCAAAATCCAGCCGTTCCTGATATTCCGGCATTTTTGCCGCACGCTCTGCCTCGTCGGGATAAAGCTGAACCATGCGTTCCTGCAAACCTTCGTTGGACAGTTTCACCAAATAATCATCCAGCGACAGGCCGTCGGGAGTAGGGAAGAGCGGCAGGAAGTTTTTGCCCAATATGATGTGCAGATTACAGCGTTTGGCGATTTCCACCGTGTTTTCTAGGGCCTCGGGCAAATCGGCGAAACGCTCCAGCATCGTTTCCGGCGGAATGAAAAACTGGCTCGGCGTAAAATCACGCGGACGTTTTTTGTCCGTCAGCACCCAGCCGCCCGCGATGCACACCCGCGCCTCGTGTGCGTTGAAATCGTCGCGGCTCATAAACTGCGTCGGATGCGTCGCCACCACCGGCAAACCCAATTCCTCCGCCAGCTTCACGCTGCCCGAAACGCAAGCCTCCCATTCGGGACGTTCGGGCAGGCGTTGCAGCTCCAGATAAAACGCATCGGGAAACCACGCCGCATACTTCAACGCCGCCGCACGCGCCGCGTCTTCATTGCCGTTTAAGAGATTTACACCCACTTCGCCGTAATGCGCGCCGCTCAAACAAATCAAGCCGCTGTTGTCGCCGTTTTCCAGCCATTCGGGATTGAGTTCCGCATGATGGATATTGCGGTCTTTGCCGACATAAGCCGCCGTCAAAAGCTCGCTCAAGCGCAGATAGCCCGCATCGTTGCGGATAATCAGCATGGCGCGAAACGGTTTGTCGGGCGCATTCGGATTGCCTATCCACACATCCGCCGCCCCGATGGGCTTAATCCCTGCGCCGCGGCAGGCTTTATAGAATTTCACCAAGCCGAATTCGTTCATCAAATCGCTGATGCCCAAAGCAGGCAAACCGTATTCCTGCGCTTTGGCGATCAGTTTTTTAATCCGTACCATACCGTCGGTAATCGAAAACTCGGTATGCAGGCGCAGGGGGATGTAGGTCGGCTCGGTCATGACAAAATCGGCGTGAACAATAAAAGGCGTATTGTAGCAGGGTTGGCAGCGAAAGGCCGTCTGAAAACCAAATGTAATGGGGTTGGATAAAGCAAATAAAACAGAAGTGGGCTTTCTTTCAGACGGCCATGTTAAAATATCGCCATTATTGAAAAGGATTAAATGATGGAAGCAACCGTCTATCTTGAAGACAACGAATACATCGCCTTATGCGACCTGTTGAAACTGGCCGGTCTTGTCGAAAGCGGCGGACAGGCAAAAGCGTTTATCGCCGAAGGGCTGGTGTTGCGTAACGGCGAAACCGAAACCCGTAAAACCGCCAAAATACGCGGCGGCGAAGTGATTGAGTTTGACGGTGCGCGCTTGGAAATCGCCGATGGATACGACCCTGAAGAATAAGGCCGAAGCCATCTTGGGCGAGCCGCTTTTAGACGAACCCGTCCGTCCCGAGTCGTGGGAATGTTGCGGCAGCGAGTGCGGCGATGCCTGTATCCAGACAATGTATTGGGCGGAAAAAGCTAGATATGATGCGCAACAGCGGAAATTGAAAGAAGCGGGTTGGACTGATGGCGAAGATGAGGCAAAGGCCGTCTGAAAACGATTGGGCTTGATAGGAGCTGTGTTTCAAACAATGCTGCATTAAAGCCAATGCCGTCTGAAAGTTTCAGACGGCATTGGCTTTTTTAAAGTTTAAATAAATTAAGATTTTGCTACCTCGGAAGCGGTTGCATTTTCAGGTGTGCCAGGTGCAGCATCGGCAGGAGCCTGATAATCTGTATTTTGCGATGAAGAGGGCTCAGCATTGTCATGTTTATGATGCTTATCATACTTATCAAAGTGTCGTTTGTCTTGATCGTTATCTTGCGCTACCGCCAATACTTTGCCGCTTTGAGCATCAACCAGAGCCTCATATTCGACCCCGTCTTTTAAAATTTCCACCTTATAACGGCCACCCAAATGCTGTTTGTATTTATAATCAACATCTTTGGCCATGCCGCCAACTTGCGCCACTGCCGTTGCTGCCGCTTGCTGACCGGAAACCTGCGCAAACATGCCTTCTTTAAAAGCCACGGCACCCGCAGCACCGGCAACGCCCAAACTTGAAGCAATAATACCGGCAATGATGAGTTTTTTTGAAATAAAAGCATTAATGCGTTTCATGATTTTCTTTCCTACTGTGTTGTTGAACGATGAATGCATTCTATGCCTCAACAATTAGCTGAATATGAGCAAAATGCTAAGATGTGTAATTAGTTGCAATACTAAAATTAACACTTTAATAATAATGGAGATTGAAGCCGCGCTTTCAGACGGTCTTGCTGATATATTGTGATGGTATATTTGGTGGAGATTGTGGTTTGCGTGTGAAAACAAAAAAGCGTGATGAAAAAAAGGGCATGTGTGAGACATGCCCCGAATTAAATGGTAAACGCGATGTTGAGAAACCAAATGACGGAATAAGATTTGCGGTTGGTCAACTTATCTTATTCCTCCTTGTTTTACAATCATTCAGGTGATGTTTCTCCTGCAAAATTCTCGATTTCTTCGCGATGCGCGTCAAACCATGAGCCGACCACTTGATTGACTTCGTCCATACCTTGCTTTTTCAGGCTGGAGAACAGTTGAACGCTGATTTTTTGGCGTTCGGTGTAGGGTTTCAGTGATTTTTTTACCGCCGCCAAAGTTTTAATCTGGTCGTTTTTAGACAGCTTGTCTGCTTTTGACAGCAGGATATGCACAGGACGGCCGGTAATGTGGAAAAAGTCCAGCATTTGAATGTCTAAAGCCTTGAGCGGATGGCGCGAGTCCATAATCAAAATCAGGCCGATCAGCTGGCGGCGTTGTTGCAGGTAGTCGCCCAAGAGTTTGACCCAGTGCGCACGGATGGCCTCCGGTACTTGCGCGTAGCCGTAGCCGGGCAAGTCGACCATGAAATTGCCGTTTTCCAGCTCAAAGAAATTAATGTGTTGGGTGCGGCCCGGTGTTTTGGAAACATAGGCAAGGCGCACATGATTGGTTAAGGTATTGATGGCGCTGGATTTGCCGGCATTGCTTCGGCCGACAAAGGCAATCTCGGCCGGCGTGTCGGGCAGGTCTTTCAGATGGTTGACCGTCGTAAAGAATTTGGCGTTTTGAAAAAGGTTCATCAGTATTTCCTTACATGGAAACAAAACTGCAACATCATAATTTGTATCGGGCATTTATGTTGCAGCAGTTTGGTAATTTGAGTAGTAATTTAATGTAAACTTGGTATAGAATAGCACGTTTATAGAATTATCGGTTTTAATCGGGAAAATTCCCCGGTATTTGAGTATAAAAAAGGCATTGACGCGGTACGCAATGCTGTAATCAGGAGCACTCCATGAAACGATTGACTTTATTGGCCTTGGTATTGGCTGCCGGTGCGGTTTCCGCTGCCCCTAAAGCAGATGCTGAAAAAGGCAAACAGGTAGCGACTACTATCTGTGCGGCGTGTCACGCAGCCGATGGTAACAGCGGTATCGCAACTTATCCTAAACTGGCAGGTCAGGCCGCGGCCTACACCTACGGTCAAACCATGGCCATCAAAGACGGTACCCGTTCGCATGGTGCCGCCGGCGTGATGAAACCGATGGTGATGAACTTGTCCGAACAAGACATCCGCGACGCTGCCGCCTACTACGCCAAACAACAAGGCAAACCGGGCGAAGCCAATCCTAAAGAAAACCCGGAGCTGGGCGCGAAAATCTATCGCGGCGGCCTGAGCGCTAAAAAACTGCCGGCATGTATGTCTTGCCATGGTCCTAGCGGCGCAGGTATCCCGGGCGGCGGTACTGAAATCCAAGCCTACCCTCGTTTGGGCGGTCAACACAAAGCGTACGTTGTCGAGCAAATGAAAGCTTACCAATCCGGCCAACGTAAAAACGCCATTATGGCCGATATTGCCAACCGCCTGAGCGAAGAAGAGTTGAACGCAGTAGCCAACTTTATTCAAGGTTTGCACTAAATTTCGTTCTGAAACGAGTTTATTGATACAGGCCGTCTGAAAACCCTTCAGACGGCCTTAGCCAATATAAACCGATAAGCCTGATTGGTTTTTTCAAATAGCGACGGCAAGATTTTTACTGCAATATGCAGTATTCTTCCTTTCGCATCACACGTCATAGCAGTCCGTTCCATCGATCGGGTTGCCCCAAGCCGACATTTGAGACATGAGTAAATCTTCATCATCCGTCCCACTCATCCGCAGACCGTGGTTTGCCTTTTTCAGCTCCATGCGTTTTGCCGTCGCCCTGCTCAGCCTGTTGGGCGTGGCTTCGATTATCGGTACGGTCTTGCAACAAAACCAGCCGCAAGTCGATTATTTGGTGAAATTCGGCCCGTTTTGGTCGCAGATTTTCGGCTTTTTGGGCCTGTACGACGTGTACGCCTCGGCGTGGTTCGTTGTCATCATGATGTTTTTGGTGATTTCCACCGGATTGTGCCTGATTCGCAATGTTCCGCCGTTTTTGCGCGAGATTCGTTCCTTCCGTGAAAACGCCAAGGAAAAATCGCTGGCGGCAATGCGCCATTCCATCGTTTTAGACGGACAGGTAACGCCCGAAGTCGCGCAACGTTATTTGGAAGTGCAGGGTTACGGCTGCAAAACCGTTACGCGTGAAGACGGTTCGGTTTTGGTGGCGGCGAAAAAAGGTGCAATGAACAAATGGGGCTATATCTTTGCCCATGCTGCGCTGATTGTGATTTGTTTGGGCGGTTTGATAGACAGCAATATCCTGCTGAAAATCGGTATGCTCACCGGCCGGGTCGTGCCGGACAATACGGCGGTTTACGCCAAAGACTTTAAGCCCGAAAGCGTGTTGGGTGCGTCCAATTTGTCGTTTAGGGGCAATGTCAATATTTCGGAAGGGCAGAGCGCGGACGTAGTGTTTCTGAATGCGGATAACGGCATGCTGGTGCAAGACTTGCCGTTTTCCGTCAAATTGAAGAAATTCCATATCGACTTTTACGATACCGGTATGCCGCGCGATTTCGCCAGCGACTTGGAAGTCACGGACAAGGCGACCGGCAAAGTCAGCGAACACACCATCCGCGTCAACCATCCTTTGACGCTGCATGGTATTACGGTTTATCAGGCAAGTTTCGCCGACGGCGGCTCGGACTTGACGTTTAAAGCGTGGAATTTGGCCGATGCCGACCGCACTCCGGTCAAACTCAAAGCAACTTCCATGCGCGAGTTTCCGCTGGATTTGGGCAAGACCTCTTATAAACTGGAATTCGACCAGTTTACTTCGATGAACGTCGAAGACATGAGCGAGCCGTCTGAAAAAGAGCAAAACCTGAAATCCGCCCTCAACGATGTTCGCTCCGTCCGTCAGGAGGACAAAAAATACACCAATATCGGCCCGTCTATCGTTTACCGTATCCGCGATAAAGCGGGGCAGGCGGTCGAATATAAAAACTATATGTTGCCGCTGAAACAAGATGAAGACTATTTCTTCATTACCGGCACGCGCAGCGGCTTGGCGCAGCAATACCGCTGGTTGCGCATTCCGATGGATAAAAACGGTAAAATCGATACCTTTATGGCTTTGCGCCAATATTTGAAAGACGATGCGGCACGCCGTAAAACCGTTGCCAATGCCGTCAAAGGCGCGCCCGCCGAAATCCGCGAGCAATTCATGGCGGCGGCGGAAAATACTTTGTCGATTTTTGCCAAAGGCGGCTATTTGGCTTTGGACAAATTTGTTACCACCAATATTCCCAAAGACCAGCAGGAAAAAATGCAGGGCTATTTCTACGAGATGCTCTATGGTGTGATGAATGCCGCTTTGGAAGACACGATCAGTACATACAATCTGCCGGCTTGGCCGCAAGACGAAAAGCGCAACCGCTTCCTGCTGCATGCAATGGACGCGTACACTGGCTTGACCGAGTATCCTGCGCCGATGTTGCTGCAATTGGACGGCTATTCCGAAGTGCGCTCTTCCGGATTGCAGATGACCCGTTCGCCGGGCGCATTCTTGGTGTATCTGGGTTCGGTATTGCTGGTGTTGGGTACGGTGTTTATGTTCTATATTCGTGAAAAACGCGCTTGGCTGCTGTTTTCAGACGGCCGTATCCGTTTTGCCATGTCTTCCAGCCGCAACGAACGCGACTTGCAGAAAGAATTTCCGCAACACACACGGCAATTGCAGCAGCTTGCCAAGGATTTGAACCATGAATAACAAACATCAGGCCTTGCCCGAGCATGAGCTTCTGACACACAAATCATTTATCCGAAATCTCAACCTCTTCGACTGGGCATTCGCACTGCTGATTGCCATCGGTGCGTTTATTGCCCAAACCCAGGTCGGTCTGCACATGGACATCTACGAAATGGTGATTTTGTGGGCGAGTGCCGGTATTGCCGTTTTTCTGGGTTGGTTTTTCAAACCGATGCGCTGGTTTATCCCTGTGGGCGTGTGCCTGGCGTATTTTGCCGTTGATTTGTATGGCGGCGATATCAAACGCGCAGACGGCTTCCTGCTCAAATACCTGCTAAGCAGCCAGTCGGCGATTATGTGGCAATGCGCGTTTGTATTCTTTGCCTTGTTTGCCTATATCGTCGGCGCGATAGCGGCGGTGCGCAAGAATGTGCCAACCAATACGCTTTTGGGCATGGGGAGCGTGTTTGCGTGGGTTTCCGCGATGGCGGGCTTTGTCGGCCTGCTGGTGCGCTGGCATGAAAGCTATCTGCTGCGTCCCGATGCCGGCCATATTCCGGTTTCCAACCTTTATGAAGTATTCATCTTGTTCTTGGTCATTACGGCGCTGATGTACCTCTACTACGAAGGCCGTTTTGCCGTACAAAAACTGGGTGGCTTTGTCTTCAGCTTTATGGCGATTGTGGTCGGATTTGTCTTGTGGTACAGCGTTTCACGCGAGGCGCATACCATTCAGCCGCTGATTCCTGCTTTGCAGTCTTGGTGGATGAAAATCCACGTTCCGGCCAACTTTATCGGCTACGGCGCATTCTGTATCGCCGCCATGCTGGGTATTGCCGAACTGCTGGCGCTCAGAAAAGAAGATGCGGGCAAAAAATCATGGCTGCCGCAATCTCAAGTCATTGAAGAAGTCATGTACAAAGCGATTGCCGTCGGTTTCCTGTTCTTCACGATTGCCACCATTCTCGGCGCATTGTGGGCGGCCGATGCGTGGGGCCGCTATTGGAGCTGGGACCCGAAAGAAACTTGGGCATTCATCGTTTGGCTGAATTACGCGGTCTGGTTGCATTTGCGGCTGGTGGCAGGCTGGCGCGGCAAAGTGTTGGCTTGGTGGGCGGTCATCGGCCTGGTCATTACCGCCTTTGCCTTTATCGGCGTGAATATGTTCTTGAGCGGCCTGCACTCTTACGGCACTTTGTAAACCGCTTATTCAGCACTTTATTTCAGACGGCCTTTTTCCGTTTTCGGAGAAAACGCCGTCTGAATCGTTTTTAATCATTTTTTCAGACGGCCTCGAACCATGTTGGTATTAGGAATTGAATCATCTTGCGACGAAACCGGCGTTGCGCTCTACGACACCGAGCGCGGCCTGTTGGCGCATCATTTGCACACACAAATGGCGATGCACGCCGAATACGGCGGCGTTGTCCCCGAATTGGCCAGCCGCGACCATATCCGCCGTGTGGTGCCGTTGACGCAAGGTTGCTTGAAGGAAGCAGGCGTAGGCTATACCGACATCGACGCGGTTGCCTTTACGCAAGGCCCGGGCTTGGGCGGCGCATTGCTGGCCGGTTCGGGCTTTGCCAATGCGTTGGCATTTGCTATCGGCAAGCCCGTTATCCCTGTCCACCATCTTGAAGGCCATTTGCTCTCGCCTTTGTTGGCAGACGACAAGCCTGAATTTCCATTTGTCGCTTTGCTGGTGTCGGGCGGACATACGCAATTTATGGCCGTACGCGGTATCGGTGATTACACCTTGCTGGGGGAAAGCGTGGACGACGCAGCAGGCGAAGCGTTCGACAAAACGGCCAAGCTGTTGGGGCTGCCTTATCCCGGCGGTGCCAAATTATCCGAGTTGGCCAAACTCGGCACGCCTGATGCCTTCACGTTCCCACGCCCCATGCTGCATTCACACGATTTGCAGATGAGCTTTTCCGGTTTGAAAACCGCCGTTTTGACTGCTGTTGAAAAAGTCCGCGCCGAAACGGGTTGCGATGAAATTCCGGAACAAACACGCAACAACATTTGCCGCGCTTTCCAAGATGCGGTAGTCGATGTGTTGGCGGCTAAAGCCAAAAAAGCATTGTTGGATACCGGTTTCAGAACTTTGGTGGTTGCCGGCGGTGTGGGTGCAAACTGGAAACTGCGCGATGAATTTTCGCGCTTGACCGTCAAAATGCCGTCTGAAAAAGGCAAACCTAAGCCGCAGGAAGAAAAAATCAACGTCTATTTCCCACCGATGGCATATTGCACCGATAACGGCGCAATGATTGCCTTTGCCGGCGCGATGCGTCTTGCCGAACGTCAGGCTGTCGGTGCATTCAATGTCAAGCCGCGCTGGCCGCTGTCGGATATTGTGAAGCAGGGTTGATGCATTAGACTGCTTCGATGCAATGAAAGGCCGTCTGAAAACCTGAAAATATGGTTTTCAGACGGCCTTTAATGAAATAGATATTTGCGGTAAAACTTCATTCAAAAAGATGAGTAATTTTTTTCATCCGTTTTTTTACAATATTAACTTTGATTGATTGCAAAAGGCCGTCTGAAATGACGAATTTATCCAAAGGTTTGCTGGCTGCGGTAGCGTCCAATTTGTTGTTTTCCATGCTGTTTCTGTACGGTATGTGGATGCGGCCGATGACGGGGACGGAGGTGTTTGCCTGGCGCATGGTTGCCATGCTGTCGGCTTTGTGCGTGCTGATGACCATGGTCAACGGTTGGCAGGCGGCAATGCGTTTTGCTTATGGCGTTGGCCGGGATTGGAAACGATGGCTGCTGATTGTATTGCCGACGCCGATATTTGCCAGCCAGTTGTGGCTGTTTGTTTGGGGGCCGGTCAATGGAGAAGGGGTAAACATTGCCATGGGTTATTTCCTGTTTCCTTTGGCGATGATGCTGGGCGGACGGATTTGGTTTAAAGAGCGTTTGAACCGGTTGCAGAGGGTGGCGGTAATCTTGGCGTGTGCAGGCGTGGCATGCGAATTGGTGCGGTCGGGCGCGTTTTCGTGGACGACTGTATGGGTGTTCGGTACTTATCCGTTTTATTATCTGCTGCGCCGCAAGCTGGGCGTGCCTTCCTTAATTGGGCTGACCTTTGATTTGATGATGATTACGCCGTTTGCGTTGGCGTATATTGTGCTGGCAACGGATACGCCGGCGATGATTGCGGCCAAACCGGTTTTAATCTTTTTTATTGTGTTGCTGGGTTTTAATAGTGCAATATCCATGCATTTGAATTTGAAGGCGAATCAGTTGTTGCCGGTGGCAGTGTTCGGCATGTTGAGCTATTTGGAGCCTGTATTGCTTTTTATTGTGTCGATTGTATGGCTGGACGAGCCGGTACAGGGCGGCGCATTGATCGGCTACGGACTGATTTGGTCGGGATTGTGCGTGATGATTGCCAATGGCCTGTTGGGAATGAAGAAAGAAAAGAAATGGGCAAAATTTGATTGATGGATTGAGGTCGTCTGAAAATGGTTTGATCAGTGTTTTCAGACGGCCTTGAGTATTAAAAGGGGCGTATCGGATACGTCCCTTTTGTTTTACCAGCTTTGGGCGATACGGTCGGCTTCTTGCAGGCGCTCGACTGTACCGACGTCCAACCAAAGGCCGTTATGGTGTTCGCCGCTGATTTGGTTTTGGCTCATGGCTTGACGCAACAGAGGGGCAAGCTTGGCAGCCTGGTGTGCCGGAGTATCTTTGAAAAGCGCAGGATGATAAACGCCCACGCCGCTGAAAGTCAGGGCTTGGCCGTCTGCGGATGAGGCGGATACCAGGCCGTCTGAAAGCAGGCCGAAGTCGCCTTCGGGATGATGGGGCGGATTGTCCACCAGCCACAAATGGGCAAGAAGGTTGTGTTCCTGTATGCGCTGGGCTGCCAGTCGTGCAGCTTGGAAATCAATGTCGGTCAACACGTCGCCATTGACGACCAAAAACGGCTCGTTGCCCAAAAGCGGCAGGGCGGTGGCAATGCCGCCGGCGGTTTCCAGGCCTCCGGCACGCTCGGGAGAATAGGCAATGCACACGCCGTAGTCCGCACCGTCTTTCAAGGTGTCTTCAATTTGTTGGCCAAGCCAGGCATGGTTGATGACGATTTCAGTAAATCCGGCCTGCCGCAGGCGGCGTAAGTGCCAGCCGATAAGCGGCGTGCCTGCTACTTCGAGTAAAGGTTTGGGCGTGTGGTCGGTCAGCGGGCGCATACGCTCGCCGCGACCGGCGGCCAATATCATTGCTTTCATGGGTGTGCCTATAATGTGTGAAACAGAAAAAGTCTCAGGCCGTCTGAAAAAATGAAACCGATGTTTCAGACGGCCTGAGACCTTTATTTATGCCAAAGATTTGAATTGCCTACGGAAATACAACAATGCCGGCGCTTGTGCGTCGGTATTGCGGATTTCGTTGATCTGAACGAAAAAGACGTAATGTGTGCCGATTTCGCGTTGATCGACAATACTGCCGTGCAGGTGCGCCAGCGCACCTTCGACTTCGAGCTGTCCGGTTTGCCCTCTATGCCAAATATGGTATTCGAAGCGTTCTTCGGGCGAGAGGTCGGTCAGTCCAGCAAAGTGTTCGGCGACATCCTGCTGGCTGTCGTTGAGCGTGTTGATACACAAATCGCGGTTGCCCTGCAGGATGGGGATGATGGCGGATTGGCGGTTGATGCACAGCATGACTGTCGGCGGCTCGTCGGTAACGGCAGTGACGGCAGTCATGGTAATGCCATAGCGCCCTGCTTCACCGTCTGTCGTGATAACGTGTACACCGGCGGCACAGGAGGCCATGGCATCTCGGAAGGATCTCTTGAGTGTGTGTGTTGAATCTGTCATCCGGCTCGCTTTATTTTAATGCCTGTTCGATTTTTGCCAGCTCTGCCAAGAGTTCTTTGAGTTGTGCCATTTTTTCTTTGGAAAGGACTTTTTCAATTGCGTCATAGCGCTCGTCAACCAATGCGCCGGTGGACTCATAGAGTTTCTCGCCTTCGGGCGTCAGTTTCAGATAAACGCGGCGTTGGTCGTTGGAAGGCTTCAGGCGCACGGCCAAACCTGCTTTTTCCAAGCGGGTCAGAATGCCGGTCAGGCTGGGACGGAGGATGCAGGCCTGATTGGCCAAATCTTGAAAGTCGAGTGTGCCGTTTTCCGCTAAGAGCCGGATGATACGCCATTGCTGGTCAGTAATATTGGCTTGGTTCAGAATAGGGCGGAATTGGGTCATCAATGCTTCCCTTGCCTGAATCAGACCGATATTGATAGATGCATGTTTAGATTGGTTGGGCATTACTAAGTCTCCGGGGTTATCAAAAATCAAACCGTTGAAGCGTGAGGTAAATTAATAAAGGCGAATATTGCTGTTTTAAGGCTGCCGTCGGCAACCGGGTCTATGGGAACAAAAGCATCACGGCCACAATATTAGATGAAGATCTCTAACAGTTTGTTTTGATAATAATGTTTCCAATTGTTCTTATGGTTATATCTTAGTCTATTTTCTTTATAATCTCAACAAAATCATATGTTATCGGGAAAGAGATAGTTTATTTATTTATGAAATGGAATAGGGTAAATATATTCGGCGGAGATGATTCTTTGGATTTTCTATTTTTAGTGGATTTTCAATGAATTTAGCCGAAGATGTCTGCTAAGTAAATTCTGATTTTTAAGCCGATGTAGCTGGAAAGTCCGGATGTGTGATGAATCATTTTTCCATCTTTTAATATGATAATGGTCGGTGTAACGGCGATATTCCATTTTTGGGCCATCAGGCCGTCTGAATCGTTGACGTTTGGAAAGGATAGATTGTTTTCTTGCATATGGCGGGCAATATCATGGTCGCTTCCAGAGCGTAAGGCTACGCCCAAAGTCGGAATATTGTCTTGATGTAGTTTTTCTATGGTCGGCGATGTGTACGAGCAAATACCACACCAGCTACCCCAGAAGTAAACAACGGCAACACGGTTCTGGCTGAAGGATTGGAGGGAGGTGGTTTGTCCGTTGGTTAGCGTGAGGGTTTGCGCTGCTGATTGTAAGGGTTGGTCGGGTTTGCGTACCCAGTCGACAATCAAAGAGAGAAAGATGAAAATAATCGCGGCCTGAAGCAATGATTTGGCGTAGTGGAGCAGGGTTTTCGTCATGTATTTGCCGTGAAAAAGATTGAATGATTGTTTATTTGATAAATGAAAAAAGCCTTGCAGAGCAAGGCTTTTGATTCGATTCTGAAAACGTATTAACGTTTGGAGAATTGTTTTGCACGACGTGCTTTGCGCAAACCTGGTTTTTTACGTTCAACTTCACGAGCATCGCGAGTAACGAAGCCTGCTTGAGACAGAGCTGGTTTCAGGGCTGCGTCGAAGTCGATCAGGGCGCGGGTAATGCCGTGACGGATAGCGCCGGATTGACCGGTTTCGCCGCCGCCGGTTACGTTAACTTTGATGTCGAAAGATTCGGCATTTTCAGTCAGAACCAGAGGTTGACGTACAACCATGCGGCTGGTTTCACGTGCGAAGAATTCGTCAACGGGACGGCCGTTTACGATGATTTGGCCGGTACCTTTAGTCAAGAATACACGAGCCACTGAACTTTTGCGGCGGCCTGTGCCGTAGTAGTATTTACCGTTCATGTCGTGTCCTTATTATTTCAGTTCCAAAACTTTAGGTTGTTGTGCAGCGTGGCCGTGTTCGGCACCGGCGTACACTTTCAGTTTTTTGATCATGGCGTAGCCCAGAGGACCTTTAGGCAACATGCCTTTTACGGCTTGTTCCAAAGCGCGGCCAGGGAATTGCTCTTGCATTTCGCGGAAAGTGCGCTCGTAGATGCCGCCTGGGAAACCAGAGTGACGGAAGTATTTTTTGTCTTCGAATTTAGCACCGGTCACGCGCAGTTTGTCTGCATTGATGACGATGATGTAGTCACCGGTATCAACGTGAGGGGTGTATTCGGGTTTGTGTTTGCCGCGCAGACGGTGTGCGACTTCGGCTGCGACACGACCCAGAACTTTGTCTTCTGCGTCAATGACGAACCATTCGCGCTTCACCTCATGGGGTTTTGCAGAGAAGGTTTTCATGGTTGGAATCCAGATATATATAGAAAGTTATGGATTTTAAAGAGGAGATTGGTTTTTGTCAATCTTAATTGAGCGTGTTTGATGCATGAATATGCGGTTTTTTCAGACGGCCGGAAATCTTTACGAAAGTCTTTACTCGGAAAGGGGAAAGCCACACCTTTCGGTATGGCTTTTTTAGGGAATCCCCACGAGTGCCGTTTGGGCTGAATCCGCTTGAACCTTGCTGACAAGGCGGTCACCTCGGGTAGTTTCGGGTGCGTCCGATAAACGGACACTCGCGCCCACTACAGCTCCCGGCAACCTAAAGCGAACGTATTGGTTCAAAGGAATATATGCCTTCGCGAACACCGCAGGGAAAAGGGGAAATTAGTTTTGCTCCAAGCGCGCCAGTGCTTTTTGGCACGCGTTGCTCATGTCGGTTATTTTACGCTCAAATTCACCGATTGCCAAATCATCGTTGAGGGTGGTTTTCAAGAGGTCGTGTACGACGTTAAGGGCTGCCATGACGACGATTTTGTCCGTACCGACGATGCGGCCGCTTTCTTTAATCACGTCGCTTTTCTTGTTGAGCATTTCAACGGCTTGCAGCAGGGTGGCTTTTTCTTCACTCGGCGTGTTGATGGTGAAGTTGACATTCATGATGTCGAGATTGACTTGTTCGATACTCACGGGGCGTCCTTTTATTGTTGTGTTTCTTGGGGCAGTCGGGCAATGAGGCTGCGGATTTGGTCTGCACTTTGGGCCAGTGCGTTGCGGTAGTTTTCTTTTTCGACGGTCAGGCTGTCAATTTTGCTTTGCAGGTCTTCTTTGAGTTTGCCGACTTGAACCAGCAAGGCTTCGCTGAGTTCGTCAATGGCTGCGTCGTGTTGGCGTTTTTGTTGCTCTTGCTCGAGTTTGAGTCTGTCGATTTCTTCGTTGAGACGGCGGTTTTCTGAAACCAGCGTTTCAAATTTTTGGACAAGTTGGTAAACGTTGATTTCCAGATTGTTCAGTGATTGGTTCATGTGTTTCCCTTCAGACGGCCTGATGGCCGTCATATTGTGCGTCAGGCCGTCTGAATGGCAGACGGCGCGACCGTTTATTCGAAGCGCGCGCTTCGTTCCATCAGTCGTTCAACAACTTGCTGCGGGGTCATTTCTTTGCGGATGAGTTGCAGCAGGGTTTGGGTGATGGGCATATCGATTTGGTATTTGGCGGCGGTATTGAAGACTTCTTCGATGGTGCTGACACCTTCGGAAACGTGGCCGATTTCGACAAGTACTTGATGCAATTCTTTGCCTTCTGCAAGGCCGAGGCCGACACGGCGGTTGCGCGAGAGTGCGCCGGTACAGGTCAGGATAAGGTCGCCGATGCCGGCCAAACCCATCATGGTTTTGGGTTGCGCGCCCATGGCGATGGCAAGGCGGGTGATTTCGGCAAGGCCGCGCGTTACTAGGGCTGCGCGTGCATTGAGGCCGTATTCGAGGCCGTCTGAAAGGCCGGTGGCAATCGCCATGACGTTTTTAACGGCACCGCCCACGGCAACGCCGATGACGTCGGTGCTGCCGTACAGGCGCATTACGTTGGTGTTCAGTTGGGTGGTGGTTTCTTCCACCCATTCTTTGTTTTCGGAGGCAAGTACGACGGCGCAAGGCAGTTGGGCGGCCAGTTCTTGGGCAAAGCTCGGGCCTGAGAGAACGCCGATTTTTTTATTGTTTGGCAGGACTTCTTTCAGTACTTGGAAAGTCAAAAGGCCGGTATCTTGTTCAAAACCTTTGCAGGCTGCGAGAACGGGAATGTCGGCGGCGTTATGCTGTTTGAGCAGCTCGGCGCTGCTTCTGAGGCCGGCTACGGAGGTAACGATCAGGGCAAGTTGGCTGTCTTTCAGCGCTTCACCCAAATCGGCATAAACGGTCAGGGACTCAGGGAAAGGGAAGCCGGGCAGGCCACGTTTGTTTTCGCGGTCTGCTTGCAGGGTGCGGATTTGGTCGGGATTGCGTGTCCAAAGGGCGACTTCATTGTTGTGGTGCGCAAAGTGCAACGCGAGAGCTGTACCCCACGAACCTGCGCCGATGACGGTAATTTTCATGTTTCTCTTCCATATGGGAACGGGGCTTACTTTAAAACAAACGGCTTTGGGGTGCAAGGGCGGCGTTTGTGAAAAACATTTTGTGCCGTTTAAAAAGCCTCAGGCCGTCTGAAAGTTCAGACGGCCTGCTTCGGTTTATGATTTATTGTTGCCGGAATGGTAGGCATCGTAGGCGTAGTAGTCGTAGCTGTTGTTGGCTTCGCGCTTCATGCCGTTGAGGACGACACCTTTGATGTTGATGTGGTTTTGTTTGAGGCGTTCGACACTGGCCTCAAGCTCTCGTGCACGGGTGTGCGCATAACGGCTGATCATCAGGACGGTGCCGGCATGTTGGCCGATGATGACGGCGTCGGTAACGGCCAATACGGGCGGCGTGTCCAAAATGACGTAGTCGTAGCGTTGGCGCGCGTGGGCGAGCAACTCGTTGAAGCGGTTGTCCATCAAAAGCTCAGACGGATTGCTGGGATAGCTGCCGCTGCTGATGAGGTGGAGGTTTTCAATGCCGGTCTCTTGTACGGCTTTGGCCGGAGCCGCTTTGCCGCTTAGGATGTCGGACAAGCCGAACTCGGGGGTAAGGCCGAAGAGTCGGTCAAGATAGCCTTTGCGCATATCGGTATCGATAAGCAGGACGCGTTTGCCCGACTGCGCCATTACAGCGGCAAGGTTGGCGGAGATAAAGGACTTGCCTGCTTCAGGCGCGGCGCCAGTAATCATGAGGACGTTGTTGGGCGCGTCCAGCATGGAGAAGTAGATATTGGTGCGCAGGGCGCGGATGGCTTCGACGGCCGTATCGGTACGGTCTTCGCTGGCCAGCAGATAGTTGGAACGGCCGCCGGTCTTCTTGAATTTGTTTTTGAAGAAGTCACGTTTTTGCTGGGTTTTGGAGTGCGGAACAAGAGCGACGACTTCCAAATTAAGGTTTTCGATTTCTTCGGATGAAGTGATGCCGTTTTTCATGCGGTTGCGGATCATCAGCCACAAAGCGGTCAACGAGCCTGCGGCAAGTGCGCTCAGGAGCGTGATGACGGCTTTGCGCGGTGCAACCGGGTTTTCAGGAACGTAGGCATAATCGACGATGCGGACATTGCCTTGCGCACTGGCTTTCATGATGTTGAGCTCTTGTTGTTTGCTCAACAGTTGGACGTAGGTTGCTTGGTTGGTTTCTACGTCGCGGGTCAGGCGGATGACTTCTTGTTGGGTATTGGGCAACTCGGCGATTTGTTGGTTGATTTTGTTTTTGGCGCGTTCGAGGACGGAGAGTTTGTCCAATACGGCTTTATAGGAAGGGTGTTCCGGCGTGTACAGCTCGGCCAAACCTGCTTCTTCGGTTTTGAGCAGGGTAATTTGGGTCTCGATGCCGGTCAGGCTTTCCAATGCGCCTTTGGACTCGAGCGGAATGTCGAGGGAGCCTGATTGTTGACGGTAGGCATTGAGTTTGTTTTCAGCGTCTTGCAAGGTTTCTTTCAAGCGTGGTAATTCTTCACTGATGAAGGCCAGACCGCTGGATGCAACTTGGACGTCACGTTCGCGGTTTTGCGCAACGTAGTTGTCGGCAATGCTGTTGAGGATGACGCTGGTGCGTTTAGGGTCGGTGCCGGTAAAGGTAAGGTTGATGATGGGGCTGGTTTTACCTTTGCTGATGACCGCCAGTTTGTTTTGGATGTTTTCGATGGCGCTGATGCGGGAGAACTTGGTCAACGCAAATTCTTGACCCGGATTAGCCAGGATTTGATCGATTTTGAGGGTGGTTTGATTGTTGATTTTCAGAGGTACGCCGACCTTGCCTTCGACGACGCGTTTGTCAGGCAGGGTAAGAGTATAGGCTTTGTTGCTCTTGGCGGTCAGCGTGAAGGTTTTGTTGAACCATTCTTCTTGTACGGTAAAGTTGCCGACGGTCAGTTTGGGATCGGGGTCGCCGCTGAGATTGTGCATCAGGCTGCCGATAACAGGCGTGTATTTGGCTTTGACTTCTTGGTCGAGTTGGAGGTCGTCAACGGTTTTACCCAGCACCAGACGTGATTGAACCAGCTCGACTTCTGCTTCAGACGGCGTGGTTTGGTTGTTGAAGATGCTGTTGATTTCGGTCAGGATTTGGTTTTGCCGCGTTTCGATTTCCAGCATGGCGTCGGCGCGGTATTGCGGGGTGGATGCCAGGCTGAAGGCTGCGCCGAGTATGCCGCCTGCAAGCAGGGCGGCGAGGATTTTGTATTTGTGCATCCAAATGACGCGGAGCTGTTGGCCGAAGTCGATTTCGTCGTTGTCTGCGCTATAAGGTGTGTAGGTCGTTTTTTTCATTGCTTGCTTTCTTGTTCATGCCAGTTTTATACCGGTTGAGTTTTTCCGTTTAGTTTGGTTTTCCAAGTGTCTGCGGCAGCATTGAGCTGTTCGAAAACGGCTTCAAACATTTCGCTGCTTTGTTTGTATGGGTCAGGTACGGTTTTCTTCGGCAACCATTGGGCAAACAGCATGGTTTTGCTGCGTGCCGGCGGATGGATGTCGGCCACCATGTCGATTTGACAGGGTTCCATGACGAGAATCAAATCGGCCTGTTCGCACATTTGGGCGGTCAGTTGGCGTGCCGTATGGCCTGCAACGATAACGCCGTGTTTGAGTGCGGTTTTGATGGCTTGGAAATTGGCATCCTTACCTGCCAGTGCTTTTATGCCGGCGCTGCTGATGCGGTAACCGGGTAGTTTTTTCTGCATAATCCGCTCTGCGGTGGGGGAGCGGCAGATGTTGCCTAGGCAGACGATGAGTATGTTGTGGTACATGATATTGTTTCGGTTTATGGTCTGAAAAAAGCGTGAGTCAGACTATAAGGTACTGCTTTTCCGTTTGTGCGGTGTGTACGGCTTTTATATGCCGTTTATGTAATTTGGTCGGATTGTGCGTGATTTTGTATCCTGCTGTCAAACGGGGTCTGACAGCAGGAACCACTGCTTATTTAAACGTATTGTCGAGGGTGTTGACGTTGCTGATGGAGTTGGTAATTTGTGACATTACGCGGTTCCAACGGGTAACCGGGGCGGAGGTAACGTAAACGGTGTCTTCGGAACGCAGTTTGAATTCGCTGCCCAGTGCGTAAGAGGTCGCATCTTTCAGGTTGAGCTGGTAGATGTGGATAGGTTTGGCCGCATCTTCAGGTACGCGGCGGATCACGAATACGCCGGTTGCATCCGCATAGGCTTGGTTCATGCCGCCTACTTCGCCGAGCGCTTGGGTCAGGTTGAGGCCGTGGTTGCCGATCGGCAGGGTCGCTTGTTTGCCGACTTCGCCCATGATGTAGATTTTGTTGTTGCTGCTGTTAGGAACGTAAACGATGTCGCCATGGCTGAGGAGGTGGTTTTGCGACATATCGCCGTATTGCAGCATATTTTGCAGGGAAATGGTGCGGTCGACGCCGTTGTGCGTCCATTTGATGTGCTGGGTGTCGGCGCTTTGGGTAACGCCGCCGGCTTGGTTGATGGCATCCAAAATGGTCATCGGGATATTGGTAATCGGCAATTGGCCGGCTTGGTTGATGGCGCCGGAAACGGAAACGCGTTGCGAGCGGAACTCGGTAACGTTGATGGCGACTTGAGGGTTTTTGATGTAGCGTCTTAAAAGGTTGGTCAAGATGTTTTGCAATTCGTCCAAAGTTTTGCCTTTGGCTTGAATTTTGCCTGCCAACGGGTAAGTGATGTAACCGCCCTCATCCACCCAGGCGCCGCGGCTGACTTGGTTGGTTTGCGGGTTGCTTTGTTGGATGGGGGAGTTGAGGTCGGAGTGCGCCCAAACCATGATGTTGAGGACGTCGCCGCTGCCGATGCGGTAGCGGTAAGCGCTTTTGCTTTGCTCCAAGCCTTGGTTGGCTTGGGAAAGTACGGGTGGCGTACGCATTTTTTCAATCAGGTTGGGCGTGATGGGGTAAACGGCAACGCGGCTGTCGAGGTTGGTATCGGCTGCGGTGTCGTTGTCGGTGTAAACAATGGTTTTGGTTCGGGTTTTGATGGTCGAACCGGGAATGACTGTCGTGCTGTTACAGGCAGCCAGTGCAAATAGAGTAAGCAGGGAGAGCGTTTTTTTCATGTAGTAGTCCTTGCAGTATGGTGTCCGGGCCGTCTGAAAATGTTCAGACGGCCTTGTTGTTTTGTTGCCAAACCAAGTCGCAGATACCGTCTTTAGGTACGAAGCCTGTCGGTGCGCGCAACAGAAGCTGGCGCAGGCTGTTTTGGTCGCTTTGGAGACAAGCGGTTTGGAGTTCCGACAGTATGTCAGATAATTGCGTCCATGGAAGCATTACTTCACTGGCGGTCATAATCCGGGGATGAGTGGTTTTTTGCACCTCGTCGCCGATGAGCAATTCTTCATAAAGTTTCTCGCCCGGGCGCAGGCCGGTAATCTTGATTTCGATGTCGCCGTGCGGGTGTTGCTCGTCTTTGACTTTGAGGCCGCTGAGGACAATCATTTGACGGGCAAGGTCGATGATTTTGACGGATTCGCCCATGTCGAGGACGAAGACGTCGCCGCCTTTACCCATTGCGCCGGCTTGGATAACCAGTTGCGCCGCTTCGGGAATGGTCATGAAGTAGCGGGTAATGTCTTGGTGGGTCAGGGTAATCGGGCCGCCTTCGGCAATTTGTTTTTCAAATACCGGGACAACGGAGCCGGACGAACCCAATACATTGCCGAAACGCACCATGCAGAAGCGTGTTTTTTGTTCCGGCTCGGCGGCAAGGGCTTGCAGGCAGAGTTCGGCCATACGTTTGCTGGCGCCCATGGTATTGGTCGGGCGGACAGCTTTGTCGGTGGAAATCAAAACAAAGGTGGAAACACCCGCATCTACGGCAGCCTGCGCGCAGCAGAGTGTGCCGAACACGTTGTTTTGAATGCCTTCGATGGTGTTGAATTCGACCATAGGGACGTGTTTATAGGCTGCGGCATGATAGACGGTATCGACGTGATAGGCCTTCATGACGCTGCTGAGGCGTTCTTTGTTTTGAACCGAACCCAGAAGCGGTACGACTTCGACTTGGCTGCCTTGCGCGGCTTGGGTTTCGCGCAATTCTTTGTCTATGCTGTACAGGGCGAATTCGGACAATTCAAACAACAACAGTTTGGTCGGACGGCAGTTGAGAATTTGACGGCAAAGTTCGGAGCCGATAGAGCCGCCTGCGCCGGTCACCATCACGACTTTGTCGCTGATGTCGGCACTCATCAATTCAGGGCGCGGTGCCACAGGGGCGCGGCCGAGCAAATCGACCACGGAGATTTTTTTCAATGAGCTGACGCTGATTTTGCCGTCCACCAAATCCTTCATGCCCGGAATGGTCAGGACTTCGCATTTGTATGCTTCGAGGCGGCGGATGATGTCTTTGCGTTCTTCAGGCGTAGAACTTGGAATCGCCAGCAGAATTTTGCGGACGCCGTAGCGGCTGATCAGCATCGGGATTTCATTGGGGTTGTAGACGGCAAGGTCATAGATGACGGTGCGTTGGATTTTCGGGTTGTCATCGACAAAGGCGATGGCCGAATATTCGTTAACCTGTTTGATGGCTTCCAGCAATTGGCGGCCGGATTGGCCTGCGCCGTAGATGATGACGGGGGTCATCTGTTTGCGGTGGTGGTCGGTCAGAATCGCGCGCAGGATCATGCGCGAGCTGGTTACGCCGACCACCAAGACCAAGAAATAGACGATGGGCAGGGCAAGGTGCAGTTTTTGCTCAAAAACCAGGGTGGTCAGGCAGAACAAGACCGCTGAAATAATGCTGCCGAATGCGGCGGCGGTCAGGACGCGGACGCTGACGAAGCGCGTAACGGCACGGTAGAGGCCGATACGGATAAAAAGGATGATGGTCAGCAACGCGGTGCTGCCGAAAGCCAGCCAGTTGGCGATACTCAACCATTCGTCGGAGTATTGCACTTTAAGGCTTTGGGCAAACCAAAACGCCACGAAGATCATCAAGATATCGTGAATGACGAAGAAGGTTTTTTTTAGATTGCGCGGCAGAGCCAGCAGGGTTTCCAAGTTCATTTTATTTTTTACGTGTGTCTGAGTGTTGTAATGTGGCTTGGTACGGATTGTTTGAAGCAGGCTGTTTTGCTTTTTTCAGACGGCCTGAAGTTGCAGGCCGTCTGAAAATGATTATGCCGTGGCTTCAGTCAATACGGCTTCTATGTTTTCTTTGCAGAACGCAATTTCTTCATCGGTCAGGGTCGGATGCACCAAGAACATCAGGCTGGTGTCGCCCAGTTGGACAGCGTTTTTCAGTCGCTCTTTCGGACGCCAAGGCGTGTTGTCAAAGGCTTTTTCCAAATACACTTCGGAGCAGCTGCCTTGATAGCAGGGGACTTTGCGCGCGTTTAGTTCGCTGACGATGCGGTCGCGCGTCCAGCCGTCTTTCAGGTGTTCGGGTTTGACGAAGGCGTAGAACTTGTATTGCGCGTGTTCGATGTAGTCAGCCACTTTAACCAAACGGATGCTGGCGAATTTGCCCAAGCTTTCAGCCAGTTTGGCAGCGTTTTCTTGGCGGCGCGCCGTCCATTCGGGCATGCGTTTGAGCTGGATGCGGCCGATGACCGCCTGCATTTCCAACATGCGCCAGTTGGTACCGAAGCTTTCGTGCAGCCAGCGGAAACCGGGTGCGTGTTCGCGGTGGTACACGGCATCGTAGCTTTTGCCGTGGTCTTTGTACGACCACATTTTGCTCCACAGCTCTTTGTCGTTGGTGGTCACCATGCCGCCTTCGCCGCCGGTGGTCATGATTTTGTCTTGGCAGAACGACCATGCGCCGACATGGCCGATAGAACCGACGGATTTGCCTTTGTATTTCGCGCCGTGTGCTTGGGCGCAGTCTTCGATAACCCACAAGTTATGTTCTTTGGCCAACGCCATGATGTCGTCCATTTCGGCAGGCATGCCGGCAAGGTGAACCACGATGATGGCTTTAGTGTTTGGCGTCAGTGCGGCTTTGATGGTTTCGGCGCTGATGTTTTGGCTGTTCAAATCGACATCGGCGAAAACCGGATTGGCACCGGCGGTTACGATGCAGGATGCGGAAGCCAAGAAGGTGCGCGAAGTGACAATCACATCATCGCCTTGGCCGATGCCCATTGCTTTGAGGGCTACGTCCAAAGCCAACGTACCGTTGGAAAGGGCGACGGCGTATTGCGTGCCGACAAAGGCAGCAAATTCTTTTTCAAATTCGCGACATTCCGTACCTGTCCAGTAGTTGACTTTGTTGGACAGCAGGACTTTGGAAACGGCATCGGCTTCTTCTTGAGTAAAGCTTGGCCATGGGGAGAGTGATGTATTAAGCATTTGTTTTTCCTGCAAAAAGACTGGTTGAGCCTTTGGGGGCGATTTCTTCCAGCAGTTGGCGGTTGATCAGGGTGTATTTCTGACCGTTGATTTCGACGTATGCGCCGTCGTAAGGAGGGAACCAGAAGGCGCGGATTTTCTTCTCGATATTGTCGCCGTCGAGGATTTGCTTCATGGCTTCCATTTCGTCGCGGCTGACGTAGCGGCCGCCGATGTTGGGCGTGGTCGGCAATTTGGTTTTCGACTCGATGGCGCGGGCGATGATGCGTTGTGCGAACGGCTCCAGCGCCTGCATGGTTTTGCGTTCGAGCGATTGGGCGGTTTCTGTTTCGGCGTCGATGGGGAAGCGGTCCACTTCGATGATTTCGCCGGTATCGATGGAGGCATCGACGTAGTGGGCGGTGTTGCCCCATTCGTTCAGCTCGTCCATGATGGCCAGGTTGTAGCCGCCTGTGCCTTTGTATTCGGGCAACAGCGCAGGGTGGAAGTTGATCGTGCCCAAAGTCGGAATGCTCAGGAATTCATCACGCAGCTTGCGCCAGTAAAGGACGGACAAGCCCAAATCGTATTTCAGACGGCCTTCACGCATTGCTTCCAAAGCCGTATCGAAGGTGTACAGGGGCAGGCCCAATTCCTGCGCGGCAGCCGTGGTCGGCGAGCCTTGCAGATGACTGTCGGTCAAAACGCCGACGATTTCGATATGGTCTTGTTTGGTCAAAAAACGAAGCAGGTTGGCGGAAACCTGTTTACGACCCATAAATAAGATTTTCATGGAGAAATGTCCCTTATGCATTTGCTTTTTCGGTGGCGGAAGTTGTCAGTGTAGTCAATTCTTCCAGGGTGTTTATCCAAAGGGTGGGCTGGTATTCACGGCCGTATTGCTCGGGCTCGGCTTGATGAATATTGTGCGGCTTAGGCATGATGCCTATGGAGAGCCAACCCAGTTTGTTGGGTGCGACAAAATCTTTTTTGATGTTGTCGCCGATGTAAATAAAACGTTTTGCGGCCGGATATTTGTTTTGCAGGAAAACGAAACGCTTGTCGTCGGGCTTTTCCGATTGCATGGCTTCCGAAATCAAAATGTCGTCAAACAAATCGGTCAGGCCCAAGGCCTGTATTTTCAACCGCTGTGTCAGGCTGCGGCCGTCTGTAATCAGGGCGCGTGCGGCAAAAGGGCGCATTAGCTTCCGTAAAAAAGACGGTTCGACATAGGGTCGGATGGCAGGCCGATGCAGTCGATATTGCCACAAGAGTGATTGTTTCTCTGATTCGTTTAATTTGCAATGATGACACAAATTGTCGAGCCAGTCTTTACTTTTATTGTCGGCAATTTCATATAGTACGCCGGCATTGTATTGCGGATAAAGCGACGTAATCATTTCTACAACTGCCCGTATTCCGGAGCATTTGTAGTCATGTTCGGAGTAAAGCGTATCGTCAAGGTCAAAAACGATGACGGATTCTTCCGGCTTAATCATGTTCTCTTACCAAAACCTTAGCATCATAACGAAGCATGATTAAATTGTTTTCCCAGTCGTTGGAGAAGGGAATGTCTTGGCCGCCGATGTATTCTTGAATCAGCCAGCCCGGATAGTTGCCGCCTGCAGCGTAGGTCAGTGGGAAACCGCCGCCGAAACGCGGGTTGATTTCCACGCCGTAGGTCGTATTGTCGGTTTTGCTGACGAAGAATTGAGCGGTAATGCAGCCGCGTGCGCCTTCCAATACGGCCATTTTTTCAACCAACTCTTCATACAGGGCATTGCGCCGGGTCGCGCCTTTGCTGACTTCGCCGGTGCGTACTTCCAAACGTTCGCGAGGAATGGCGCATTTCAGACGGCCTTGACGGTCGTAATACATATCGACGGTAAACTCGGAAAAAGCATTTTCAATATCGATGTATTGGGCGAACATCATTTTCGGATCTTCGGCAATGTCGGCGGTCAGATCGGCCGGAGTGTTGATTTTTTTCGCACCGATGGCGCGGCTGCCGTCATAAGGCTTGGCAAAACACGGGAAGGCCAGGCTGTCCCGTTCGTAAATTTCAGGCGAACGGATGCCGTATTGTGCAAACAGGCCTGCGGTCAGGCGCTTGTCGCGGCACAGGGTAATCAGTTTGGCGTCGGAAATGACGATGTGTATTCCTTCGGCTTCAAAACGGTCGCGTGCTTCGGCCAGCTTGAGCAGTTCGGTATCGATGGTCGGCACAATCAGGCCGATGTTGTGTTGTTTGGCCAGTTCGAAAATGTTGTCGATGTATTCGGCTGCGTCGATGCGCGGTACGCTGAAAGCGCGGTCGGCGACATGACAGGCTGAAGACATGTGGGGATTGAGGTCAGTGGCAAACACGCCGATGCCGTCTGAAAAACGTGCGGCTTCGGTTTGGAAGTCCTGCACCAATTCGACGCGGCGGCCTGCCGACAGAATCAGTATGTTATTTTTTTTCATCAGTTTTATTACCCGTGAAATAAGGCATAGTGGCTTCTCCTTCGGCTGAGATGCCTTCTTTGACGAAGACTTTTTTAACCGTCAGGAACAAAATTTTAATATCCAGCCAGAAGCTGAAGTGGTCGATGTACCAAACATCGTGGGCGAACTTTTCGTCCCATGAAATGGCGTTGCGGCCATTGACTTGCGCCCAACCGGTTACGCCCGGTTTCATTTCGTGGCGGCGGTTTTGGAAGTCGTTGTACAACGGCAGGTAGTGCATCAGCAGCGGACGAGGGCCAACCAAACTCATCTCGCCTTTTAAGACATTCCATAATTCAGGAAGTTCGTCCAAGCTGGTGGCACGTAATTTTTTGCCGAAATCGGTCAGGCGTTCGCTGTCCGGTAGCGGGTTGCCGTCTTTATCGATTGCATCGCGCATGGAGCGGAATTTAATCATTTTAAACGGCTTGCCATCCTTGCCCGGCCGCTCTTGGATGAAGAACACGGGCGAGCCTAAGTTTTTGCGGATGAGGTACACCAAAATCAAAAACACAGGCGACAGGATAATCAGCCCCGAGGCGGAGGCAACAATGTCAAACAGGCGTTTGAAAAATTTATTCATGAGCTAATCTTTCAATCAGGTTGACGATTTTTTGATAGGCAACGTCGCGCTTGAAGCGGCGGACGATTTCTTTGGACTGAACAGGATCGTCTTTGCGCTTCAAAATATCTTTGGCGGCTTGAACGAAGCTGTCCACATCGCCGGAACGGTAGTTCGCATGCGGCAGCAGGGTGAGGACTTCGGCAACTTCGTCGTTGACCTGGCTATTCAGAATCGGTTTTTGCAAAGCCATATAGTCGGACAGTTTGTTGGTAATCGACTGCATGGCGTAAGAGTGGATGGCGTTGACGGAAATGTCGCAGCCTTTGGCGACCGACATCATTTCGGCGTAAGGAATGTAGCCGTAGAATTTGATGCCGTCGCAGGCATATTGTTTGAGCCTGTCTAAATCAGGGCCGCCGCCCATGATATGCAATTCGACGTTTTCGCCGGCATCCAACAGCTTGCGAATGCCTTTGCACACGGTTTCCACGTCATAGCTGTAACTGAGCGTGCCCAAGTAGAAGAATCGGGTTTTGTCGTCGCCGAAATCTTTGGCAGGCGCGGCATCAAGTTTGGGAAAGTCGGCACCGATATAGACGACTTCGCCGGGTACGTTCGGATTGGCTTCTTTGGCGCGGTCGAGATAAGTCTGCGATACGGCAACCAGCGCGTCGGCGTAGCGGTAGGCTTGGTTGGCGCGTGAAGCAAAGGGCAGCAGGTTGTGCGGTACTTTTTTCAAAAACGGTACGACCGAGGAGAAGGACTCCGGCCATACGTCCTGCACATCGACAATCAGCTTGTAGCCCAAACGCGCTTTATGTTTGCCCAAGAGCAGGTTGGTGGCAATCAGCGGATAGGCGGAAAAGACGACGTCTTGTTCGCCCGGACGGCAGTTTTCCAACCATTTTTCAAAATGTTTGACGAAGCGGTGATGACTGGTCACGCGCCCTAAAGACACGTTTTTGCTGTATCCGCTTTCTTCCAACAACATCACTTTCAGACGGCCTTGTGAGGCGGCCTTTGCATCTTCGGGCCGTCTGAAAGATTTGTCGTAGTGTTTGAAATTGCTGGTAATCAGCAATACGTCATGCGACTGCGACAACAGCTCGGCAAGATACCAGAAGCGGTTGAAATGCGGCTCGGACGGCAGCGAGCAATAAGGGGCGACGATGGTAATGTTCATGTTTCAGATGGCCTTACATTTCGTACGCAGCCATGGTGGTGCGGTAGATTTCGTCGTCGGAGCATAAAGTTTCGACGTGTTTGTGCAGGGCTTTGCCCATTTGACCGCGCAACTCTGGATGCTTGATGAGTGTATCGACGGCTTCGATAAATGCTTCTTCATCGCCGAAAGGAATGCAGTAGCCGGTTTGGCCGGTGATGACCATTTCGGAAATACCCGCCATGTTGTAGGTCACGACGGGTGTGTCGTAAAGGCCGGCTTCCAAAATATTGTTGCCGACGCCTGCGCCGTGGTCACCTACGCAATGAGGCGTGTTCACCAAAATATCGACTTCTTTGAAGTAGCCGGTCAAGTCGCGGACGCCGCCGAGGAAGGTAACTTTGTCTTCGATGCCCAAACGTTTGGCTTGGGCTTTGAGGTTGTCCATTTCTTCGCCGATGCCTGCAACGTTGAGGCGTACAGGCATACCGCGGTCAACCATTTTCTTGAGAATGTCCAACATCAGATGCACGGCGCGGACGGTGTCCAAACGGGAAAGCGTGCCCAGTTGGACATAGTCTTTGACTGTTTTTTCAGGAACGTAATCCGCTTTGTGCAGGGCGTTGTAAGTGTAGGTGATGCGGTTGGCAGGGAAACCGTAACGGATGAGTTTTTCGCGTTCGTGTTTGCAGTTGCCGATGATGTACACGCCCAGCTTGTCGAAAAGCTTGGCAATTTTCGGATAAGTTTCCGGATCAAGGCCGCGCGCGTGGTAGAACACTTTGGTTTTTGGCGAGGCAAACTTGGCCGCAATGGCGCAGGCCGGAACGATACGCGCCATTTGGCAGTGAATCACATCAGGTTTCTCTTTTTTCAGCAGTTTCATGTAGGCAAACATGCCTTTGATGTAACCCAAAAGACCGCCTTGGTAAAAATCAATCGGCTGCCAACGGATGCCCAATGCTTGCGCTTCCTGAATCAAAGGGCCGTCTGAAGAGGCCAATACGATATCGTGTCCGCGTTGTTTGAGCAGGCGGCCGAGGCGGAAAGTGGCGTTTTCAGTGCCACCGAGGCCGGACATGGAGGTAGTCAGGATGATTTTCATGATGGTTTCTTCGTATCGTATAGTGTTTCGTTGTATGCGTAAGTGGCCATATCTTTCAGCTTGGGCGCAACAAATACGCTGTAAATAAAAATCAGCAGGCAGGGCAGCCAGATAAACGGCATACGCAAAATGGTGGACGGAATAAAACCGGCCAGGAGGAAAATGCCTAAGGCAACCCAAGCCAAAACGCGTGATTTGCCGGTTACTGCGCGGTTTGAAGCGGTGTAGAGGAAATAACACGCCACAAATGCAATAAAGCCGAGCAGGGAAATCATGCCGAAACCCAAATACAGCTCAATGATGAAGCTGTGCGGGTTTTCAAAGCCCAAGCTGTCGCTCAAATGGCCGCCGAAATATTCGCGGAAGTTTTTAGGACCGTAGCCGGTCAGCAGCAGGGGCGGATTGTTCCAAAAGTAGTTGTAAATCTCCTGACGGTAGGACACGGAGTTGTCGCTGCCCAAGTCGTACAGGAAGAGGTACACGCGGCTGGAAAAGCGTTCCAAAAACTGGTTGCCGTTGAGTGAGAGCAAAAATTCCGCAATCGCGCGTGACGGAATCATCGACAACACCAACGCCAGCAAACCAGCTACGCCGACCGTAATAAAACCGTTTTTGCGATAGGCCGTATAAACCAGCAAAATCAACAGGTAACAGCCGATGGCGGTACGCGATACGCTGGCGAAAATGGCCATGCCCAACAGCAGGAACAAGCCCCAGCCCAGCAGTTTTTCTTTGTGTTTCCGTCCTTGGAGTTGGAAGAAAAACAAAATGGCAGGCGCAAGGCAGACTGCGGTGGCGGCAAGGTTGTTCGGGTTAAAGAACAAGCCTTTGAGCGAACCTTCGTCAATGGCCAACTCATCGCTGGCACTCACAAACTGAATACCGGTGGCCAGCTCTGCAAACGGCGGCACGGCGATAAACAGCGTAAATACGACGAGGAACTTCTGAATTGTCCTCAAAGGGTCGTCGGCGCGCTTCAATACTTGGTAAAACAAGTAGAAGAAAGCCGGAACCGCCATAAAAAACAAAATATCCATGTACTGCGTCGGCGTCAGCGACGTAATGCCCATGTGGATGGCAGGCCAGATGCACATGGCAGTCAGGGCGCAGAGCATAGCGAAAATCTTGCGCGGAATATGCTTGCTTTCCAGAAAAAATACGACAAAACCAAGCAGTACAAATATCAGGGTCAAGGGGTTGTCGATACGCGGCACGCCGACCTTAAAGGACAGCGCGGGCCCCAGCATATAGGCTGCGAGCATGATGTAGAGGATGTAAGTGTATAAGTTCAGACGTTTTATTTTCATAGTCGTGCTGTTGTTATCGTAGAGACATGAATCTCAGGTTGGCTATTTTGCCGAACGGTTTAATTTGGCTTTGATTTTTTCGGTCGCGGCAAATAGTGCGTGTTTGTATTTTAGGAACAGGAAACCCAGTCCCACTGCCCATGCCAGCGCAAACCAAATGTAGTTGTCGCGCGTACCCAGCCAAGTGTAGGCAAGGCAGATTATCAGGCAGAGCGTTGAGTTGGTATAAATCTTCAGGCGCGGCAAAGGCTGCCACAGGCGTGAAGAGAATTCGGTTTTCAAGATGAAAAACAGCCAAAAAGCCGTTGCGCTGGCCATAGCTGCACCTTTTGCACCGAATTTCGGCACCAGCAGATAGAGCAGGGCGGTATTGGCGATAAAGGCAACGATGTTGATGGCGGTAATCAGCCAAGTCGAGCGGACGACGTTCAAACCGATGCCGCTGACTTCGGTCAGCGTGTAAAACAGGGGGAAGAGCATACACGAGAGCAGGATAAATTGAACCTGCGTGTATTTTTCCGGCAGTATCCAAGTCGCCATCGGTGAGAAAATCCCGATGAGGCAAATCATTGCGCTGATAAGGACGGTCATGGAAAGCGTGATGTCGCCGATTTTGTCCAGATTGGTTTTTTCTTCCACCCATTTGAACACCAAAGGCGCCCAAATGGTGGAGAACACGCTTTGGAAAATCAAGGCGACGGCGCCAAAGCTGACTGCCATCGAATAAATACCCAACTCGTCCAAGCCCGAGATATTCTTGAGGACAAAACGGTCAATCGAAGTCAAACCCCAATAGGCCAAGTTGCCGAATGCCAGCGGCAGGCCGTAGCGTAATCCGTCCCGATGCAGCTCGGGCGACCATTTCGCATGGGAAACAGCTTGCAGGTCTCGGCGCAGTTGATAGATCAACAGCGCAACGGTCAGCACTTGGGCGGCGGTGTAGGCAAAAACCAGCGAAGTGGTATTGGCGGGCAAGCTGGAAGCAATCACGGCAAAAACCAACACCAAAATCAAAAATTTCGGCGCAAGTTGGCTGACGGAAAAAGCTAATGCCTGCTCTTTCATCCGCAAAATCAAGGCTAAAAAACGGATAATCAGTGTGGTGGCCAAGAAAATCAGGAAGAGAATCCCCAAATTCGCGCTGGGGATGTCGAAAATGATTTCAGACGGCCATGATGCGTTTATCAGCAATACTAAAACCACAACCGCCACCGTCAGAATCAATGGCGATAAAAAAACGGATTTGAACAGCGCGGCCTTGTCTTTAACGGCGTAATAGTCGCGAATATAGGATTGGTCCAACCCCAGGCCCAGCAACAGGATGCTCAGTCCGGCAATGGTCTGCAAGAGTACGATACGGCCGATGTCTTCCGCAGGGAAGTACCATGAGATGAGCGGCAGGGAAAGCAGGCCGAAAGCGGCGCTTCCTATCGGGCCCAATGCGTAGCCGAGGATTTTTTTCGCGTTCATATTATTTGTTTTCAGACGGCCGGAAGTTCGAGCTGAGCGTTTTTCGTAAGAGATGCGTTTTACCGTTGCCGGTTTCCCAAGGCCGTCTGAAAAAACAAATGGCCTTGGGAAACCGGCCGCCGTCCCGGTCGGGGAAACCGGAGGCAGCCGGATGCGTCTGAAGCAAGATTATGCTTTGATGACTTTAGGATTTTTCACTGGGAATTTGCCACGCGTATCGACAATCAGTTTGGCATGTTCGGTAATCATGTCATAGTCGAATTTGTCGTGATCGGTGGTCAGAACCACGCAGTCGTATTGGGCGACAGTTTCAGGGGTCAGCGCTTCACTCTTCAAGTCGAAGTAGTGGTGGCCTGGGATGTGTGGGAACTCTGGAACGTGCGGGTCGGAGTAGGAAACCACTGCGCCCAGTTTGTGCAGGCGGTCCATCACTTCCACAGACGGGCTTTCACGCATATCGTCCACGTTTTTCTTGTAGGCGATACCCAATACCAAGATTTTGCTGTCTTTGATGGAACGGTTGTGGTCGTTCAAAGCCAGGCCGACTTTTTCGATAACGTAGTCGGGCATATGGGAGTTCACTTCGCCTGCCAGCTCGATGAAGCGGGTGTTTACGCCGTATTCGCGGGCTTTCCAAGTCAGGTAGAACGGGTCGATAGGGATACAGTGGCCGCCCAAGCCGGGGCCCGGGTAATAAGCAACGAAGCCGAACGGTTTGGTTGCGGCGGCATTGATGACTTCGTGAATGTCGATGCCCATTTTGTCGGCAACGATTTTCATCTCGTTTACCAGGCCGATATTTACGGCGCGGTGGATGTTTTCCAGAAGTTTGGTCAGCTCGGCCGCTTTGGTGGAGCTTACCGGAACAACTTTATCGATGGCAGGTTGGTACAGTGCCAGGCCGACTTCCAAACAAGCAGGGGTATGGCCGCCGATGACTTTGGGGATGGTACGGGTTTCGAAGTTAGGGTTACCCGGGTCTTCGCGCTCGGGAGAGTAAACCAAGAACACGTCTTGACCGACTTTCAAGCCGCCTTCTTCCATGCGCGGCAGCAATTCTTCTTCGGTAGTACCGGGGTAGGTGGTGGATTCCAAAGACAGCACTTGACCGGCGCGCAGGTAAGGTTTGACCGCGTCGGTAGTGTCGATAACGAAGCTCATGTCCGGCTCGCGGTATTTGTTCAGCGGAGTCGGTACGCACAAAATCACGGCTTCTACTTCGCCGATGCGGGAGAAGTCGGTGGTGGCTTCAAACAGGCTGTTTGAAGCGGCGGCAATTTTGTCGGAAGGAATATGCTCGATGTAGCTTTCGCCTTTGTTGAGCTTGTCGACTTTGGTTTTGTCGATGTCGAAACCCAAAACTTGGTAACCGATGTCCACATAGCGCAGCATCAGTGGTAAACCAACGTAGCCTAAGCCGACGATGCCGATTTTTGCGGTCTTATCGGCAAATTTTTGTATCGTAATGTTTTTCATGATGTCTTTCGTGTAATGAATGAGTAAATCGGGAGTGTTTGCCCGATGCCTGAGTTGTTTGCTGCTGCCGTATCGTGTGAAGCCTCAAAACCGTACTTATAATCCCAGCAGACGAAATCATAAGCATTTATCAGATTCGTCTCAATCAAAAAAGTTTAACGGTCGTTCAGACGACCTCTGAGGTATGGAAACGGTATTTTCGAATATTTAATTTTAAAAGGTTTTATGCAACTACATGTTTTAATTTTGGATATTTTCCTGTCAAATGCTTAGTTCATGAAATCAAGCTGTCGGTTATGCCGTTTAAAACCCTTCTAGAATAAAAACTTTTAATAAATTTTCTCGGCTTAACTTATTTTAAAAGTTTATTATTTCGTGAAGAAAAAGAATTTTGTTGACAATCAGGTTAATTATAATGAGCCTAAGTCAAAGTTTTAAATTAAAATACGCTATAGTCATTATAATAGATTGATGAATAAATCACATTTATTGCTATATAAACAATAGAATAACTCTATTGAAAATAATTAAATTATTTATGACAAGCAATCAAACGGATTTTTTCTGTAGAACCCATTTAATGTCCTGCCCGATGATTTCTACCGATTGATTGTGCCAGGGGCCGTCTGAAAGTAGGGCGGCCGGATTTTCAGGGAGGGAGAAAAGAGGTTTGCCTGCGCCCAATAGTTTCGGCGCTTGGTAGAGGACGATTTCATCCACCAAGTCATCCTTCAGGAAGGCTGAGGCAAGTGTTGAGCCGGCTTCTACCAGAACTTCGCCAAGGCCAAGTTCTGCCAGTTGCGGCATGAGGGAAGGGAGATTGATGCGGCCGTTGATGTGTTCAGACGGCCTGATGATGCGGATATGTTCAAATGCACTTAGAGCCTGCAAACGTTGTTCGTCTGAGGAAAGGGTAATGATAACGGTCGGGCTGTCGGTATCGGTCACGAGGTGGCAGTCCAAAGGGATTTGCAGTCGGCTGTCCAAGACGATACGCGCAGGTTGGCGCAGGGTGGGGAAGCTGCGGACGTTGAGCTTCGGGTTGTCGGCAAGTACGGTACCGATACCGGTCAAAACGGCGCAACTTTCGGCGCGGAGAATTTGTACGTCTTCGCGCGCCGCTTCGCCGGTGATCCAAAAGCTGCGGCCGTCTGAAAGGGCGGTTTTACCGTCCAAACTGGCGGCGCATTTGAGGCGGATAAACGGTCTGCCGCGTTCGATACGCGACAGAAAGCCACGGTTGAGCTCGCGCGCCTGCGCTTCCAGCAAACCACTTTCGGTACGGATTCCGGCGGCTTCCAGCATGGACAAACCTTTGCCTGCGACCAACGGGTTAGGGTCGGTCATGGCGGCGACCACGCGCGCTACGCCGGAATGAATCAGCGCTTCGGCGCATGGCGGCGTGCGGCCGTGATGGCTGCAAGGCTCCAGCGTGACATAGGCTGTTGCGCCTTTTGCCGCCGTTCCGGCCTGCCTCAAGGCGTGAACTTCAGCGTGCGGCTCGCCTGCTTTGACGTGGAAACCTTGTCCGACGATTTGTGTGCCGTGTGCAATCACGCAACCGACGCGGGGATTGGGGGAAGTAGAAAACCGCCCAAGTTTGGCCAGCTCGAGGGCGGTTTGCATCATTTGAGTATCAAGTGCGGAAAACATGGTTTCAGACGGCCTTATTTGGCTTTGCATTCGGCGATGACTTGGGTGAATTCGGAAACGTCTTTAAAGCTTTTATAGACGGACGCGAAACGGACATAGGCGACTTGGTCGATTTTGGCCAGCTCCTCCATCGCCATTTCGCCGACGATGCGCGAAGCGACTTCTTTTTTGCCCAAACGGTAGAGGCGCTGCTCGATCAGGGCAACGGTTTCGTCGATTTGTTCTTGCGTGACAGGGCGTTTGTGCAGCGCGCGCTCAAGGCTGGTCTGCAGTTTGTGCGGATTAAAGGGAACCCGTGTGCCGTTGGATTTGATGACTTGCGGCATCCGCATTTCAACGGTTTCAAAAGTGCTGAAGCGTTGTCCGCATTCCAAGCATTTGCGGCGGCGACGGATGCTGTTGGTGTCTTCCAGCCATCGCGAGTCGGTTACTTGAGTGTTGGGGTGTTGGCAAAACGGGCACTTCATCGGGTTTCCTTGTCATACGCTCGGCAAGGTCGCTAAGCAATTGAATTTATTGTTTGTGAACTATTATTGTAGCGGATTGCGTTATTTTCGTATAGTAAAGGCTTTTGCGTAGAATTTGGGTATAAAAAGGCCGTCTGAAAGGGCAACTTTGGCGAAGTCGGGCTTTTCAGACGGCCTTGTGTTTTTCAGTCAATCAAACGTCAAACCGATACGCCGACGGCACGGGCGATTTCCAAACCTTCTTCCGCGCTCATGTAGACCGGATTGTTGGGGCGGTCGCTGAGGACAATGTCGCCGTCTTGAAACATCACCAATTCATTGACTGCCAATTGCGACCAGGTTTCGTCGCGGGTCAGGGGCAGGGTGGCGATGACGGAGACTTTATCGTTCGGGGTGGTTACTTCTGAAAAATCGACCATGACATCATCGTCCAGCAAACGTGCTTTGCCAAACGGGGCTTTGCGCACGATGTAGTGAAGCAAAGTACTGGCATGGGCAAACAGGCAGTCGCCGTTGGACATGACGAAGTTGAACAAGCCGTAGCGGCGGATTTCATGGGTCAGGCCGGCAATGGCATCAAACAAAACTTCAGGTTCGGGCTTGGTGGCAAAGCGGCTGCGCAGGCGGTTGAGAATAAAGCAGAACGCGCGTTCGGAATCGGTTGAGCCGACGGCATGGTAGTACTCGCCCTGCTCGGGGAAAAAATCAATCAAATGGCCGTTGTGGGCAAACAGCCAATATTCGCCCCACATCTCGCGCATGAAGGGATGAGTGTTCGCCAATGAGGTCTGGCCTTGTGAGGCCTTGCGGATATGGGCGATAACGTTTTCAGATTTGATTTGGTAGGCGCGTACCAAGTCGGCAACGGGCGAGTTGGCGCTGGGTTTGTCGTCGTGAAACAAGCGCACGCCTTTGCCTTCGAAAAAGCCGATACCGAAGCCGTCGGCGTGGTGGTCGGTAATGCCGCCGCGACGGCGGAAGCCTTCAAAAGAAAACATGATGTCTGTGGGAGTGTTGCAATTCATGCCGAGCAGTTGGCACATGGTGTTAACCTTTATTTTTGGGGTATTTATAGGGTTATTATGGTGTATCGGGCAGGCAGTTTCAATATGTAGAGTGTGATATGTTTATAACTGTCTCATACTTGGCGGGCCGTCTGAAAAATTGCTGTCAAAAATTCAGACAGCCTTAAAGTGTTCCCAGACCGGGCGGCATTGTTCGGGTAAGTCGGGGCAGGCGCCGAGTATGCCGCCGCTGAAGTCGTTGGGGCGGTGGAAATCGCTGCCTGCGCTGGCGAGAAAGTCGAAGCGGTCGGCAAGCAGGGCATAGTTGAGGCGGTCGTTTTTGCAGCAGTTGCCGCTGTGTACTTCAATCCCCGCGCCGCCGAGATTTTTAAATTCTTGAAACAGGTTTCGTTTGGCGGTGGCGGATAATTCATAGCGCATCGGGTGGGCAATAATGGCCATGCCGCCCGCGCCTGTAATCGCGGCTACGCAGTCTTCCAGTGTGGCCCATTCATGTCTGACGGAACAGGATTTGCCGTCACCCAGGTATTTGGTAAACGCCTGCTGTTTGTTTTTGACATGACCTTCGCGGATGAGAAATTCGGCAATGTGGGTGCGGCTGGCCATTTCTTTGTTGGCGGCCAATGCCAGTGCGCCTTCATACGCGCCTGTGATGCCTTTTTTCTCCAGTTTGGCCGCAATGGCTTCCAATCGTTTCAGACGGCCTTTGCGGACTTCGGCAAGCAGGTTTTGCAGGGTTTCGTTGTGTTCGTCAAAGTCCAAGCCGACAACGTGGATGGTGCGGCCGCGCCAAGTGACAGATATTTCCACGCCGTTGACGAAGGGGAGGCCGAGGGTATCGGCTTCGGCGCGAGCTTCGGCCAGTCCGCCGGTATGGTCGTGGTCGGTCAGGGCGAGTAGGGTGCAACCGTTTTGACGGGCGAGTCGGACGACTTCGGTTGGGGAGAGCATGCCGTCTGAAACGGTCGAATGGCAGTGTAAATCAATCATGGTTTTGCTTTGAATTTTCTCAAAAAAGGCCGTCTGAACGTTTCAGACGGCCTTGATTTGTTAGAACAGAGAGTCCAGTTGTTGTTTGTTATTGTTGCCGGTATTGCTTGGCAGAACTGGGGTTTCGTCTAATTCTTCACGGGCTGGTGCATTGCCGCTCTCGGTGCGGCGGCGGTTTTCATTCGGAACCGCGCGACGGGCAGGTTGAGCGGGGCGCGGTGCAACGCCGCTGTTGTCCAAGGCCAGGTCGGAGCTGGTGGTCATGCGTTCGCGCATATACACTTCACCGCCGTTCGAAACCACGCCCTCAGGTGCTTTCATCGGTTTGACGCTGGTGCCTTTCAGGGCGAAGCGCATGTATTCTACCCATACCGGTACGGCGATTGTACCACCGTAACCTGCACGACCCATGCTGCGCGGTTTGTCAAAGCCGATATAGACGGCAGTCACAACGCTAGGGTTGAAGCCGACAAACCATGCGTCTTTGTTGTCGTTGGTGGTACCGGTTTTGCCGGCGATGTCAGAGCGGCCGAGTGCGGCTGCACCGCGTGCGGTACCAACACGGACAACGTCCTGCATGATTTTGTACATGATGTAGGCGTTGCGCGGGTCAATGGCCTGAGGCGCGTTCTCACCGGCTACCAAAGGCTGCATTTGCGCTCTCAGACGGCCTTGGCTGTCGTAGATTTTGTCGATGACGTGTGCGGACACTTTGTAACCGCCGTTGGCAAAGACGCTGTAACCTTCTGCAATACGCAACGGCGTGGTTTCGCCTGTACCCAAAGCCATAGACAGGCTGGCAGGAATTTCAGACGGCTTGAAGCCGAAGCGTTGGATGTATTGTTGTGCGTAACCGATACCGATAGACATCAGGATACGGATGGACACCATGTTTTTCGAAGCGGTCAAAGCCTGGCGCAGCGTGATGTAACCGGAATAGCGGCCGTCTGAATTTTTCGGGTTCCACGCTTTGCCGTTTGCACCTTTGCCTGGCAGGGAAATCGGCGCATCGTTAATCATGGTGGAAGCAGTCATGCCTTTTGCCAAAGCGGCGGAATAAACGAACGGTTTGAACGTCGAGCCGGGTTGGCGCATGGCTTGAGTTGCGCGGTTGAAGGTTTTGCTGTGATAGTCGTAGCCGCCGACCAATGCGCGGACTGCGCCGGTTTTCGCATCTAAAGACACCAATGCGCCTTGCAGCAAAGGCTCTTGAACGACGGTAAAGGTATCGCCGCTGCCTTTAACGCGGATGACGGAGCCGCGGCGGATGCGGTCTTCGCCCATTTTTTCGTTGTTGACGGCACGGGCGGCAAAGCCTAAAGCGTGGCTGTTCAGCGTGACTTTACGGCCGCTCGGCAACTGAATCTGTACACCTTTGCGGGAGGCTTCCAATACAACCGCCGGAATCATTTTATCGACGGTGTAAAGTGTAGAAAGGTATTGGCTGACGGTTTCTTCTACGTTGTCGCTTTTGCTCAGGTCGATGTAGTTTTCTGCGCCGCGGTAGCTACTGCCGCGGTCAAAATTGCGCAGGACTTTGCGCAGGGCTTCGGTGGCTACGCGCTGGTGTGCAGTGTCGACGGTGGTGTATACCTTAAAGCCTTGAGTGTAGGCATCTTCGCCGTATTTCTCAAACAGCTCTTGACGCACCATTTCGGCAACGTACAGGGCGCTTTGATCGATGTTTTGTACAAAACGCTCGTAATGCAACTCTTCTTTCAAAGCCTGATCGCGTTGCTGCAGGGTAATCATGCCTTCTTCCAGCATATTGTTCAGAATATAAGCCTGACGCAGTTTGGCACGCTCAGGGTTCACAATCGGATTGTAGGCGGAAGGGGCTTTGGGCAAGCCGGCCAACATGGCGGCTTCGGCCAATGTTAACTCGTTAACATTTTTGTTGAAATAAATTTGGGCGGCAGATGCGAAACCATAAGCGCGTTGACCCAAATAGATTTGGTTGAAGTACAGCTCCAAAATCTTGTCTTTGCTCAAAGACTGCTCGATTTTGTAGGCCAACAGAGCTTCGTTGAATTTACGGGTGAACGAACGCTCGCTGCTCAGGTAGAAGTTTTTGGCAACCTGTTGCGTAATCGTACTGGCACCGGATTGGACGCCGCCGGCCATGACGTTGCCGATCGCGGCGCGCGCCACACCCCAAACGTCCACGCCCCAGTGGTCGTAGAAGCGTTTGTCTTCGGCGGCAATCACGGCATTTTTCAAAACTTTGGGAAAGTCACCGATTTTGGTGAATTCACGCCGTTGCTCGCCGTAAACGCCAATTACTTGGCCGTCTGAAGAATAAATCGTCAGCGGCATTTTGGGTTTGTAGTGTTGTAAAGTGTCCAAAGACGGCAGCTTCGGATAGGTGACCAAAATTGCAATTGCAAGCAGCCCTACACCGAAAAGAGCCAGTCCCAATAAGAGACCCAGGCAGGTCGTTATAATCTTTTTAATCATGACTAAGTAATAATTTGCCATTAATGGCGATAAATAAAGTAAAATGGGAAACGATTTCTATCAGCCACAGTCAATACTGTGCAAAGAATAAGAAGTCCTTTACGGATAACGAAACAGTTACTCACTCCTAAATGATACAGGGAAGTCAAATCATGCGCTTATTTAAAAGCACGAAAGATACCAAAACAGGCAAGGCTTCTAGCGGATTGAACAACCGCTCTGCCATCGGCGTCGACATCAGCCAACATGCCATTAAGATGGTACAACTGACAGGCCGTAGTTTAAACCAAATTCAGCTGGAAAAATACGTTATTACCAAATTGCCTAAAAATATTGTCAAAGGCAACAAAATTCAAGACTACGATCAGCTTGCTACCTACATCCAGCATACTTACGCACAATTACGCAGTTCTTGCAAAAATATTGTTGCGGCCGTGCCACAAAACTTGGCGACAGTCGAACAAATTATTTACAACCCGCGTGATACCGATTTGGACTTGGAAGAGTTTGTCGAAGCGGAAGTCGGCCAATTTGCGCCGATTGAAGAAATGAACTACGACTTTCAAGCCGAAGAAGTCGGTTCGGGTCAGCATGTTTTAGCGGTTGCCGCCAAAAAAGACGATGTCGAGCCGCGCATTGAAATGTTCGAGAATGCGGGCCTGCCTTTGTCTGCTTTGGATTTGGACTTGCTGGCGCAACGCAATGCCTTCGTCTATTGGATGAATACGCATGCCCCCGAGATGGCAGAGGAAAAAGTTGCCGTGTTCGGCATTCATGCGACGCAAATGTATGCCCTGATCCTGCAAAACGGCCGTATTCTTTACAAACAAGAAACGCCAGTTAGCACTGAGCAGCTCAATCAGCTGATTCAGCGTACTTATCAGGTAACGGAAGAAAAAGCCGCGCAAATGATGGCTTCTCAAAACAAGCCTTCCGACTACCAATCTCAGATTGCCGACCGTTTTAACGTACAGGTTGCACAAGAAGTTCAGCGTGTTTTGCAATTTTACTATACCACGCAAGCCACTGATTCCTTCTCCAATATCAAACACATTCTGCTGACCGGCTTTACCGCGCAGCAGGCAGGTTTGGCGGAAAGCATTTTCTCGCAAACCAATACGGCAACAGAATATCTGCATCCGATTTCATATGTGGAACGCAGTGCAAAAGTAGAATTGCCGCAGCTTCAAATTGATGCGCCGTCACTGACCTTGGCGTTCGGATTGGCATTAAGGGGACTTTGAGAACATGATTGAATTAACCAGAATCAACCTTCTCCCGTATCGGGAAGAGATTAAACAGCGCAAGCAGCAGCAATTCAAAGTATTGATGCTTGGCGCTTTTGCTGTGGGTTTGGGCTTGGCGGCCGCAACTTATCTCGGCATTGACAACGCCATCAGCAATCAAGAAGGGCGCAACAACTTCCTGCAAACCGAAATCGACAGACTCGATAGGGAATTAGGCGAAATCGATAAACTTCAGCAAGAAAAAGAAGCCTTCTTGGCTAAAAAGCTGAAAGTGGAAGAATTGCAGGAAAAACGCTATCAAGCGGCCTATATCCTTGATTCTTTGAATACGCTTACGCCCGATAATACTTATTTGACCGCGTTGGAAGCCGAAAGCCCGACCAGCTATAAAATCAGCGGCCATGCCATCAGCGACAATAAAATTGCTGTTATGATGCGCTCCCTGCCGAGTACAGGTATTTTCTTGCAGCCTGAATTGTTGAGCATTAAAAAAGTAGATAATTACCAAGAATTTACTTTGAAATCTTCAATCAACCAGGTGAATACGCCGGCTCCTGCACCGACTGCCCAAAGCAGCGGTGAAATGGCCGAACCTGTGGCCGAACCTGCTCCGGAGGCTCAATAATGGCATCTAAAAACCTAAAACAATTGGACGTACAAAACCTGTACCTGCTCAATATGCCTTCAAAACTTTTGCTGGCAGGTTTATTGATTGTCGGTATGTTGGCTTTGGGCTATGTCGGCGTCTTTAAAGATCAGATTGAAACCTTGAATACGCAGGAAGCCAAAGAAGATGAGCTGAAGGAAACTTTTACGCGTAAAAGCATTCAGGCGGCAAGTTTAAACAATTTGAAGGCTGAATTGGCTTCGATTCGTTCTGCATTCGACGTTTTGTTGAAACAATTGCCGACTGACGCGGAAATTCCGAACCTGATTCAAGAATTGCATCAGGCAGGTTCGACCAACGGCTTGCGTTTGGACAGCGTTGCACCACTCCAACCTGAAAATGATGGCCCGATTCAAAAACTGCCGTATCAGATTTCCATCACAGGCAAATACGCTCAGATCAGCCAATTTACCCGTGACGTAGGCGATTTGTCGCGCATTATTACGTTGGATTCTTTGAAGCTCGTCAACGCAGGCGAGGATAAAGAAGGCAAAGGCAATAAAGGCGAATTGACACTGAGCGCGATTGCGACAACTTACAAAGCCCGTCCTGCTGAAGAGATTGCCGCTGAATTGGCTGCGCAACAGGCGCAGGAAGAAGGCAAACCTGCCGAGAATGAGCAAAAATAAAAGAATAGGGAAATCATGAAAAAAATCATCTTACTCTTAAGTCTTCTTCCCTTGGCAGCCTGCACGCAAAGCTATGAAGATTTGACTCAATGGATGACGCAAACCCGTCAGGAAGCGAAATCCAAGATTATTCCGTTTGAAGAGCCGACGGTTACATTGCCCAAGCCGTATAATCCTCCAAATTTTAAAGGCTTGAATGCGTTTGATTCACGCCGTTTGGATACTGCCCCTAAAGGCGGTAATGCGCCGGATGTAAACCGTCCGAAAGAAACCTTGGAAGCCTTCAGTCTGGAAAACATGGCTTTTGTCGGAACGCTTCAAAGCGGTGGTAAAGTTTCTGGATTTATCAAAGTCAACGACCATGTTTATACCGTTTATCCCGGAAATTACATCGGTCAGAATTACGGCAGAATCCAAAGTATTACCGAAGATAAAATTATCCTGACCGAGCAAGTTGAAGACAGCTACGGCAACTGGGTGTACCGGAAGGCCGAATTGCCGTTGAGCAGTAAAGAGGCAGATTCTTCCGATAGCTCAGATAGTTCGAATTCAAATTAATTTAGGGGTCTCACTCGATTATGAAAACCAAGCACATGACAAAATTATTTGCCGGCTTCAGCGTTGCCCTCGCTGTTCAGACGGCCTTTGCAGGCAATATTACCGATATCAACGTTTCCACTTTGCCTGACAACCAAAAAATCATCAAAATCCGTTTCGACAAAGACGTCACCACACCTCATGGTTTTGTAACATCTACTCCGGCGCGTATTGCATTGGATTTTGCCAACACCAATATCCGTTTGCCCCAGCCTGTTTTGGAATATGCCGACCCCTTGCTGAATCAAATTACTGCGGCGCAAAACAACGACCGCGCACGCGTGGTGTTGGGTTTGAACAAAATCAGCCAATACAATACTGAAATTCGCGGCAACGAAGTTTGGGTATTCGTAAACGAATCTACTGACCAAACCAATGTGGCCGTTGTAAATGAACGTGCGGCTACACCGTCTACCGCGCGCGCTACTCAGGCTTATCAAGCCGTTTCGGCCGCCAATATCGATTTCCGCAAAGGCGCACGCAATTCCGGCATTATTGAACTGTCTGCCCCGGGTTTCAGCGGACAGCCGGACATTAAACAGCAACGCGACCGCGTGGTTGTAACCTTGAAAAACCATACGCTGCCGACACAAGCGCAACGCAGTTTGGATGTGGCCGACTTCAATACGCCTGTACAAAACGTTACGCTCAAACGTATCGGCAATTCTACCCAGCTCATTATCCGCAACAATAATGCGAATTGGGACATCAATACCAAAGCCTCTTCCGGCCGTTTTGTATTTGAAGTATCGCCTAAAGCCGCCAATACCGAATCCGGCGGCTTGAACCAAAATGTGAATAAATCGTTTAAAGGCCGTAAAATTTCCTTGGACTTCCAAGATGTAGAAGTCCGTACCATTTTGCAGATTTTGGCGAAAGAGTCCGGCGTGAATATTGTTGCCAGCGATACCGTTAAAGGTACCATGACTTTGTCCCTGAAAGATGTACCTTGGGATCAGGCATTGGACTTGGTCATGCAGGCGCGCAATTTGGATATGCGCCGTCAAGGCAACATCATCAATATCGCCCCCCGCGATGAATTGTTGGCAAAAGACAAAGCCTTCTTGCAGGCTGAAAAAGAGATTGCCGAATTGGGTCCGCTGTATTCTCAAACCTTCCAGTTGAAATACAAAAACGTGGAAGAATTCCGCAAAATTTTGCGTTTGGAGGAATACGACAGCAATAATTCCAATACCCGCAACACTCTGCTGAGCAACCGAGGCAGCGCCTTAATCGATCCGGCCACCAATACGCTGATCGTAACCGACAACCGCGGCGTGATTGAGAAATTCCGCAAACTGATTGATGAATTGGACGTTCCGACCCGTCAAGTGATGGTTGAAGCGCGCATTGTCGAAGCAGAAGATACCTTCTTCCGCAATTTGGGCGTTAAATTCGGTTCCGGTGGCGCGAGCGGCCGTACGGCATGGGGCAGCAACTGGAGCAATGCGCAAGCCAACCATAACACCAATGCTTCGTTTAACCGTGGTGATGTCGGCTATCCTACTTGGTCTTTAGATCCGAACGTCAGCCTGCCGACCGCAGCTGCAGTCAACAGCATTGCGCTGGTGCGTGCGTTCTCGTCCGGCGCATTGGGTTTGGAAATCAGCGCGTCTGAAGAACAAGGTAAGAGCAAAACCATTTCCAATCCGCGCGTGCTGACACAAGACCGTAAAGAAGCCAAAATTGAATCCGGTACGGAAATCCCTTACCAAGAAGCATCTTCCAGCGGTGCGACTTCGATTACCTTCAAGAAAGCCGTTTTGGGCTTGACCGTAACGCCGAACATTACGCCTGACGGTCAAATCATCATGACTGTGAAGATTAATCGCGATACCCCGATCGACTGTACCGTAGATTCTCTGACAACCAAGTGTATCAACACCAAGCACTTGAATACCCAAGCCATGGTTGAAGATGGCGGTACGCTGATTGTCGGCGGTATTTACGAAGAAGAAAGCACCAATGCAGTGAACAAAGTCCCTGTTTTGGGCGATATTCCCGTTGTCGGCAATTTGTTCAAATCACGCGGCAAGCGTGAAAACCGCCGTGAGCTGTTGATTTTCATCACGCCGCGCATTATGGATAATGTGGGTAACAATCTGCGTTATTGATTTTAAAATGACAAACAGGCATATCTGCAAAGGTATGCCTGTTTTCGTTTTCAGACGGCCTTTCGTTTCAGGCCGTCTGAAAAACCACGAACTTTTCCAAGAAACCGCCATATCGTATAAAATGACCCTCATGGAAAAAATCAACGGCAATTTAATTTTAATCGGGCTGATGGGCGCGGGCAAAACCACTTTGGGCAAGCAGCTTGCCCAAATGTTTGAATGCCCGTTTTACGACAGCGACTACGAAATCTGCACTTCATCGGGCGTATCCATTCCGACTATTTTTGAGATGGAAGGGGAAGAAGGCTTCCGCAACCGCGAAACCAATATGCTGAAGAAGCTCGCTTCCCGGCGCAACATCGTTTTATCGACCGGTGGCGGCGCCGTGTTGCGTAGTGAAAACAGACAGATTCTGCGTCAAAACGGCACGGTTGTTTATCTGCATGCCAGTCCTGAAACCTTGCTGGAGCGTACCCGTTACGACAGCAACCGGCCGCTGTTGCAAGTTGCCGACCCTTTGGCCAAACTGCAAGAGCTGTATGACCAACGCGATACGCTGTACCGCCAAACCGCCCATCTCGTCATCGAATCCGACAGCTGCCACAAAACGCTCAAACGCCTGATACAGGCTTTAGGCGAATAAGTACGCTTTGCAAAGGAATACTATGCGCACACTGACTGTCCAAACCCCGTCCCATCAATACCCCATCTTTATCGGGCATAAACTGATTGAGCAGGCAGATACGCTGCTTCAGCCCTATCTAGGTAAAAAAGCAGCCATCATTACCAACGAAACCGTTGCGCCGCTTTATCTCAAGCAGCTTCAGACGGCCTTAGACAGAGTGGGCGTGCCGCATTTCAGCATCATCCTTCCCGACGGCGAAGAATATAAAAACTGGCAGACGCTTAACCTGATTTATGATGGTCTGATGCAAAACCGTGCCGAACGCAAAACCACTTTAATCGCTTTGGGCGGAGGCGTGATAGGCGATATGGTCGGCTTTGCCGCGGCGACTTATCAGCGTGGCGCACCTTTTATCCAAGTGCCGACCACATTGCTCAGTCAGGTCGATTCCTCGGTTGGCGGTAAAACCGCCATCAACCATCCGCTCGGTAAAAACATGATTGGCACGTTCTATCAGCCGCAAGCCGTGCTGGCCGATTTGACTGCTCTGCAAACGCTGCCGCAGCGCGAACTTTCCGCAGGTATGGCCGAAGTCATCAAATACGGCGCATTGGGCGATGCCGAATTTTTTGCTTGGTTGGAAGAAAATATGGCCGACCTGATGGCACAACACCAAGAAAAAATGGCAAAAGCCGTTTACCATTGCTGCAAAATGAAGGCCGATATTGTTGCCCAAGACGAAACTGAGCAGGGCATCCGCGCATGGCTTAATCTCGGCCACACTTTCGGCCATGCCATCGAAGCTGAAATGGGCTACGGCGTATGGCTGCACGGAGAAGCCGTTGCCGCCGGTTGTGTCCTCGCTTCCCGTTTGTCGCAAATTTTGGGCAAAACCCAACAGGCCGATACCGACCGCATTGCCACTTTAATGGAAACCGCCTCCCTCCCGTCTGAGCCACCTGTTTTCTCCTTTGAAAAATGGATTGAACACATGAGCCACGACAAAAAAGTCAGCAGCGGCATCATGCGTTTTGTCGGCTTGGAATACTTGGGCAAAGCCAATATCACCGAAATTACCGATATGGAAATCCTCCGCCAAACCTTGCAGCCGTATTTGTGAAGAATGAATGAGGTTTGCTTTAAAATATAAAAAGGCCGTCTGAAAGTCATTTTCAGACGGCCTTTGATTTTAGAGTTTTGATTCATCAGCTTAAAGGTAGATAAACCAATTTGAGCGGGTCAATCATTTAAAGTGTCTTTTTATCCAACTCGGCAATAATCAACAAGCCGCTGTCAAAGCGTCGGCTGTCGGCCAGTTTCAGACGGCCTTGATGGCGTTTGACAATGGTGTCTGCAATGGACAGGCCCAAGCCGGTGCCTTGTTGTTCGGTGCCGAGAATGCGGTAGAAGGGGTCGATAACGCGTTGGCGTTCGCTTGGGGGAATGCCGGGGCCGTCGTCTTCCACCCAGATGTTGAGGTATTCTGCGGTTTCATCAAAGCCCAAATCGATGCGGCCGCCTTTGGGGGTGTAGCGGATGGCGTTATCGGTAAAGGTTTTGATGAGGGTGTAGATTTCAGTGTCGTCGGCGTGGATTTGGCAGTCGTTTTCAACGGCGACGCCGATGTCTTGACCTTTGGCCAGCGCCAGCGGCATGAGTTCCTGCAAGACGCGGCGGAACTGGTTTTGCAGGCTGATCAGGGTTTTGGGGCGTTGGGTTTCGGGTGCTTGGGCGCGTGCGAGGGAGAGGAGTTGCTCGAGCAGGTGGCGGTTGCGCTGTATGCTTTGTTGCAACAGGGCGGACTGCTCGCGCGCTTCGGCGGATAGCTGCATATTGTTGAGCCGCTCTGCCTGAAGGGAGAGGGCGGTCATGGGGCTGCGCAATTCGTGTGCGGCATCGGCGATAAAGCGTTGCTGTTGGCGGACGTTTTCGTCGGTACGTTGCAACAGGTTGTTGATGGCGACGACAAAGCCTTGGATTTCACTGGGAATGTTTTGCGTGTCCATCGGCGAGAGGTCGTTGATTTGGCGCTGTTCTAAATCGTTGGACAGGGTTTTGACGGAACGCATGGCGCGATGGGTAATCCAGACGGTAAGCAGGATAATCAGGGGTAGTGCGAGGAGCATGGGGAGGATGCTCTGCACGGCGGCCATTTCGGCCAGCTCTTCGCGGTAGTCGCTTTCCTGCATGACGGCAATGCGGCCTTGCTTGGTGTTGCGGGTATAGACGCGGTAGTAATCGTCGTCGTCATCGGCCTGAATGGTGTGCAGGCCGTCTGAAATCTGCTCAGGCAGGCTGACAATGGGGTTGGGCGTATTGGGAAATTGAACGGAAATCTTGTTGTCGTTGTCGAGTGAGTGTTTCTCGTCATCGGCATCGCTCGGGTCGAGATAGTTCGCGACTTGGCGCAATAGATCGTCTTGAACCTCTTGGGTCTCGTGATAAGTATCGTAATATGAAAATATGCCTGCAAGAATGGAGAGGGGTAGGAGCATACAGATCAGGGCGAAGCTGATCCGGACTTGCAGGGATTGTTTGATGGTGTGGATAAGGCGTTGCATGGTTTGTATGTTGATATTGTTGTGGTTTTTCAGACGGCCTGGTTGTTTTGTGCAACCAGCCAGCCGACCCCGCGGACGTTTTGAATCGCTTCTTTGCCGAGTTTTTTGCGTAAGGCGTGAATCAGGAAGTCAACGGCGTTGCTTTCGACTTCTTCACCCCAGCCGTAGATTTTATCTTCCAAATCGCTGCGCGACAGAATCATGCCCGGACGCAGTAGCAGGGCTTGGAGGACGGCAAATTCTTTGTTGCTGAGCATGATGGCCTGTTCCTGCCCGACCACTTCTGCCTGATGGGTGGAAGGGTTGAGCGTGATGATGCCGTTGCTCAGTAGCGTTTGCGCCTGTCCGCCGTGTCGGCGCAATACGGCGCGCATACGGGCTTGCAGTTCCGCCATGTCGAAGGGTTTGACGATGTAGTCGTCTGCGCCGCCGTCTAGGCCGTTGAGCCGGCTGTGCAAATCATCGCGTGCGGTCACGATTAAGACGGGAACGGTACAGCCGCCGTTGCGGATTTGCGCCAATACGTCCAAACCGTCTTTGCCGGGCAAACCCAAATCCAAGAGTAGCAAATCGTATGCCTGCGCCGCCACTGCTGAGGCAACTTCCGAACCGAGGCTGACCCAATCGACAGCGTAGCCGGTGTCTTTCAGGTTGGCACTGACGGCTTGGGCAATCATGGCATCGTCTTCAACCAATAATACGCGCATGGAAGTTCTCCGGAGGATGGGTGGACAGTGATTATAACCGCACTCAATTAGTAAAAATTTAGGAAGGGTTGAAAAACTGATTTTTTGCAAAAGATGAGGCCGTCTGAAATTCGTTTTTCAGACGGCCTGTATGCTTCAATCGCGATTATTTAGGGTTTTTCTCAATCAAGGCAACCAATTGGTCGATATAGCCTTGAACAAAGCCGCGCGCGGATTCGATGAGCTGGCCGTTGTCGTCAAACAGGGTAGGCGAGTTGCCGAGGAACACTTCCGGCTGGCCGGTCAGCGGCATATCGAAATATGAAAGGGCAAGGCTCAGATTTTTTTGCGCGCTATAACCGCCCATTTTGCCGACTGAATGGCTGATGATGCCGGCAGGTGTTTTTTTCCAGGCAACATCGGCATTGGGTTTGGAGCCGATGTCGATGGCGTTTTTCAGGCAGGCCGGTACGGTACGGTTGTTTTCGGAAGTCACGAACAATACGCCGGCAGAGGCTTTGATGGTTTCACGGAACTCGGTATAGCTGGATGGAGTGGGGAAGTCGGTAACGGCAGGATCGTCGTAGTCGAAGTTGTATAAAGGTAAATGGCCGATTTCGACGATTTGCGCTTCGTAGCCTTCGGGGAACATGGGAATGACGTTTTGTGCGACTTTTCGTGCGAACGAGCCTTTACGCAGGCTGCCGACCAAGATGCTGACTTTCTTTGACATGTTTTTCTCCTGTTTAATAATAAAAATGAAAACAATTCTAAATTTTAGTGTTATCTGGGGAAGCGGTCAAGGTTTCAGACGGCCTGTCAAAATGGTTTATGCTAAAATAACGGTTTCGCTGATATTTCAAATTATTATGCACGCTTCTGATTCGCAAGAGGACGCAACGGCACACGAATACTATGCCGACAATCCCGACTTTCCAGCTAAAACCATTGTCGCCACCTTATTCATCGGCGCATTTTTCGGCTATCTCAACGACACGCTGCTGAATGTCGCGCTTACGCCGATTATGAAAGATTTTGGTGTCGATAAGACCACGGTTCAATGGCTGACAACGGGCTTTTTGCTGGTCATGGGGGCATTTACGCCGATTACGGCAGGCGTGATTCAATGGTTTGAAACGCGCAAAATGGTGCTGTTTACGCAGGCAACGTTTTTAGCAGGATCGCTGATTTGCGCGTTTGCACCGACGTTTGGCGTATTGGTGGTCGGTCGGATGGTGCAGGCAGTGTCTGCCGCGTTTTTTGTCCCGCTTCTGTTTAACGGCGTGTTGTCGATTTTCCCTCCCAACAGGCGCGGAACGGCGATGGGTGTGATTACCATGATGTTTACCGCCGCGCCTGCAATGGGGCCTACGCTGTCGGGCATCATCATCGACCATACGCATTGGCGTGTGCTGTTCGGTTTTACCGCGCCGTTTATGTTGGCGGCGATGGTGCTGGTGGGCAAATATTTGACGGTCAATTTGAGCAACATCAGCCGTCCGAAAATCGATATGTTGTCGGCTGTGCTGTCGATTGCGGGCTTCGGCGGGTTGGTTTATGCGAGCAGTAATTTTGCCCATATACCGCTGCTGGAATTTATCCTGCTCTTTGCCGCTTCCGTTGTACTGGTAGGTTGGTTTACGCACCGGCAGTTCCGTTTGGCTACGCCGTTGTTGAACCTTCGTGCTTTTGAATACAAACAGTTCAGATATTGCGTTGTGATTTTGGCCGGTGCGATATTCCTGTTTTTGGGCTTGGAACTGATGGTGCCGATGTACACGCAGCAAGTGTTGATGCTGACCGGTACGGCAACCGGCCTGATTCTGATGCCTGCTAGTATTGCCCAAGCGGTTGCTGCGCCTTTGTTCGGTAAATTGTTGGACAAAAAGGGCGGTCGCTTCGTCGTTTTGCCGGCAACAGTGATGCTGGTGGTGTCGTTGGCGGTATTGTGGCTGTTTTTACGGATTGATACGCAAGTGGTGATGTTGACGGCGATGTTTACGCTGTTGGCGCTTTCCGTGTCTGCTTGTGTAACCGGCGAAACTTATGGTCTGAACGCGTTGCCGAAAATGCTCAATCCGCATGGTGCGGCGATTCTGACTACTATCAACCCGATTGCCGGTGCCATCGGCGCGGCGTTTTTTGTCGGTGCGACCAATATTGGCGAGAAACTTTCCAGCGCAGATATGCCGCAACAGGCAATGCTGGACGGTATCCATTTGGCGATGGGTTGCGTTTTGGTTGTCGGCATTGGGGTCGTCATGTTTGCTTTGCGTTTGAAAGCGCATCAGAAATAAATAAAAGGCCGTCTGAAACGTTCAGACGGCCTAAGTACCTCGTAAGAATTTATAAGATTTTTGTAATACAATGAAGTTGAAAAGTATTTTATCAATCGGCCTGATGATGGCGGTTTGTCCGTCATGGGCTTTGGATTTCGGGCGTATTCCTGAAAATGAAATTTCCGTTTATGTGCAGGAATTGGACAGCGGCAAAGTGATTGCCGAGCACCGTGCCGATGAATTGCGCAATCCTGCTTCGACCATGAAGCTGGTAACGGCGTTTACCGCGTTTCGTATGTTGGGTGGCGATTATCGTTGGAAAACTGAGTTTAAAACCAACGGCTCAATCAAAGGCGATACGCTGAAAGGCAATGTGTATTGGGTGGGGAGCGGCGATCCTGTTTTTGACCAGCATGATCTGGTGCAAATGCAGCAACAGATGCGTGATAAGGGCATACGCCATATTGAAGGACACCTGATACTCGACCGCAGCCTGTGGGGCGATGTGAAGAATCCGGATGATTTTGCTTCCGATTCTGCCGAGAGCTTTATGACGCCGCCTGATCCCAATATGTTGGCGTATAAAACCGTTGAACTTAGCGCCGAAAAAGAAGCAGACGGACGCTTGGTCATCCGTACCAATCCGCCGCTGCCGAATCTGAACATTCAAAACAAATTGATGCTTGAAGATAAGGAAGGAAAGTGCAGCGTTTTAAAAAACCACATGAAAACTTCCTATAAAAACAATACGCTGACCGTATCGGGCAAGCTGCCGGAAAGCTGCTTGGGCAAAGAGCTGTATCTGAATATGTACAGCATGAAAGAATTTGTCGGCAAAAGTTTTGTCAACCAATGGCGTCAACAAGACGGCACGGTTTCAGACGGCCTGACAACAGGTGTCGCGCCTCATGACGCGCATGTGTTGGCGAGCCATCTATCCAAACCGCTTGCCGATATCCTCACGGATATGAACAAGCATTCCAATAATCTGATTGCCCGTTCGGTTTTCCTTAAATTTGCCGGACATATGTCTGATTACAAGCAGGCTCAGGCCAAGGCCGCCTCTATCGTAAAAAGCGAGCTGGCGGTTGCCGGTATCAATACAGAAGGGCTGGTGTTGGAAAACGGCTCAGGCCTGTCCCGCGTAGAACGGCTCAATGCGCGAATGATGGCGCAAATGTTGGAAAAAGCCTACTTCAGCCCGTTTAAAAACGAGTTTATCAGTACGCTGCCGATTGCTGGCAGGGATGGTACGCTTAAAACGCGCTTGAAACAACCCGGTGAAAACCTGCGCCTTAAAACCGGTACGCTCAAAGATGTCCGCGCACTGGCTGGGTATTGGTTGGGCGAAAAGCCGTTGTTGGTTGTCGTCATTATCAACAGCCCGAAGTCAACCGATTATTTACGCGATTTGGATAAGCTGGTGTCTAAAATCGTTCAGCCGGGCGGAGATCATTGGATTGATGCTAAGGCCTCCTGCGTGATGAGATATCAGGCTTAATAAGCTAAAAAAGGCCGTCTGAAAATGTATTGACGTTTCAGACGGCCTTTGTGTAAGAAGGGGCAAGTATCTATGTCTATTTTGAAGGATAATTCAGAGGGATTGGATGAATAAGTGTTTGGTGTGAATCAGCTTGAGATGTATGGTTTTATCTTCGGTATTTAAGGCGTATGTTTTAAGTTTTATTTCCGGTTTCTCTTGTCTAAATAATCGGACTTTTTACGAAAAGGCATAAGGTACAGACGAAAAAAAATACCAGTAAAAACCGGTATTTTTTATTTTTAACTTGATGGCGCGGCGGACGGGGCTCGAACCCGCGACCCCCGGCGTGACAGGCCGGTACTCTAACCAACTGAGCTACCACCGCGCATCCACTGTCAAAGACAATGAAAAGGAAAGTGGTGGGTGATGACGGAGTCGAACCGCCGACATTCTGCTTGTAAGGCAGACGCTCTACCAACTGAGCTAATCACCCGTAAAAGGGAGATACTGAAAAATCAGTATTTTTAAATGATGGCGCGGCGGACGGGGCTCGAACCCGCGACCCCCGGCGTGACAGGCCGGTACTCTAACCAACTGAGCTACCACCGCGCATCCACTGTCAAAGACAATGAAAAGGAAACTTGGTGGGTGATGACGGAGTCGAACCGCCGACATTCTGCTTGTAAGGCAGACGCTCTACCAACTGAGCTAATCACCCGTGCGCAAAATTGCGAAGACGCTATTAAACCAAAAAATTCTGATGCGCGCAAGATTTATTTGCCGATTATTAGATATCTCCTTGCAAGCACCAGTTTTCAAAGGAAATAATTTCTTCCTGCTTGCCTGCGACAACCAAAATATCACCGTTTTCCAAAACAAAATCAGGATCAAGTTCTTGGATTTTTCCGGTCTTGCGGCGGATAAACAATAGCTTCAGATGATGGGCGGATAAGGGCAGTTCGCGGATGGTTTTGCCGATGGCGTGTGCCTCGCCGTGCAACGGGAAGGCGTGACGGGAGATGGCTTTGCTGTCTTCGTCTGAGAAGCTGTCATCATCACTGCCGATAAACAAGTCTTGCAACGATGCATAGCGGCTGTGACGGATATGGGTTATGGTTTGATAAACGTGGTTGTAGGAGAGGCCGTGGCCCAACATGGCATAGCTCGCCAGCACCAGGCTGGTTTCTTTGGTGTCGGAAACGGCTTCTTCCGCGCCCATTTCGGTAAAGGTTTTGACGTAATCGTCATTGGTGGCGCGAACATAAACCGGCATGCTCGGATGCATGGACATGATGTTGCCGAGAACATGTTGGGTCTCGTGCATATTGTTCAGCGTAATGACCACCATTTTAGCGCGTCCCAATCCGGCGGCTTCCAAAACTTCACGGCGTTTGGCATCGCCAAAGGAAACCGGCTCACCTGCGTTGCGTGCCACTTGTACGCGTGCGATGTCCAAGTCGAGGGCAAAGTAGGGGATGCCTTCTTGCGCCAATACACGGGCAACCGATTGACCGCCGCGTCCGAAACCGATAATCAGGACGTGTTCGGATTTGCTCATGGTTTCCACCAGCATGGAGTGCAAGTCCAAGGCTTTCATGTCCCAGTCGGATTTGACGAAGCGGCCGATGATGGCATCGCTGCTGCCCAAGATAAATGGTGCGGCAATCATGGAGAGTAAGACGGCTGCGGTGGCCGCTTGTTCCAATTCGGGCGAAACCATATTGATTTTGCTGGAAATGGCCAGCATCACGAAGCCGAACTCGCCGCCTTGCGCCAAATAAAGCGCGCTCTTGAGGCTGTCGCCCACAGGGTTTTTCATGCGCAAAGCGATGACGAAAACAACCAGTGCTTTCAAGGCCAACAGGATGACCAACAAAATCAGGATTTGCTGCCAGTTACCGATCAGTGCCTGAATATCCAGCTTCATGCCGACGGTGATGAAGAAGAAGCCCAGCAGGATGTCGCGGAATGGACGGATGTCGTCTTCCACCTGAATGCGGTATTCGGTTTCGGAAAGTAACATACCGGCAACGAATGCGCCCAATGCCATAGACAGGCCTTCAAGCTCTGTCAGATAGGCTACGCCCAAAGTAACCAGCAAAACGTTGATCATGAAGAGTTCGGACGATTTGCGTTTGGCAACCAGTCTGAACCAGCGCGACATCACACGGCTGCCAACAACAAACAAAATGCCCAAGGTCAGCAACATTTTCAAACCGGCCAAGCCCAGCTCTACCCACAAGTTGCCTTCGCTGCCGCCTGCAAGCGCCGGAATCAGAATCATCAGCGGTACAACGGCAATATCTTGCATCAGCAAAACACCCATGGCCATTTGACCATGCGGCTGACCCAGCTCGGTTTTCTCCGACAGAATGCGGCTGACAATGGCGGTGGACGACATGGTCAGTGCGCCCGCAGTGGCAAACGCCCAGTTGAACGGCGTGCCCATCGCCATCAAAATGCCCATAATCGAGAACATGGTAACGATGACTTGCAAACCGCCCAAACCGAATACGAGGCGGCGCATGGCTTTGAGTTTAGGCAGGGAGAATTCGAGGCCGATGCTGAACATCAAGAACACAATGCCGATTTCGCCCAAATAGTCGGTAGCGTGGCTTTGCGGAATCAGTCTGAACATACCCGGACCGGCAATAAAACCGACCAAAAGATAACCGAGCATGGAAGGAATGTTGAATTTGCGGCAGCAGATAACCGTAATAACGGCAACCAACAGAACAATGACAATGGGAGCAAGGGAAAATTCGTGCATAGAGTGGGCGGCCTTTCATTAAAAGTAAATATTGTTATATAGAGGCCGTCTGAAACACGTCGAAAACCGACAGCAAACCCAAATAAAAACGCACAGAACGAAATTTATTCCTGCGATTTGATTTCCCGTATCATGCTTATTTGGATTTACTGTTTCGAGCGTTATCTAACGGATTATTAAGATTATATCAAGATAGAATGTAAAATAGTGTTTTGATTGACAAAAAGGGCCGTCTGAAATATTCAGACGGCCTTTAAATAAACAAACGGTTTAAGGCATCAACATGCCGCCGTTGACATGAAGTGTCTGACCGGTAATGTATTTTGCCTGATCAGAAGCCAAGAACAAGACTGCATCGGCAATATCTTGCGCTTCACCGAATTTGCCCAGTGAAGTTTGCGCTTCGAAGGTTTTGCGGGTTTCTTCAGACAAGGCGCGGGTCATATCGGTGTCGATAAAGCCGGGGGCGACGCAGTTGACGGTAATACCGCGGCTGCCGACTTCACGCGCCATGGATTTGGAAAAACCGATTAAGCCTGCTTTTGCGGCTGCATAGTTGGTTTGGCCGGCATTGCCCATCACGCCGACAACGGATGTGATGTTGATGATGCGGCCTGCACGCTGTTTCATCATGCCGCGCAATACGGCTTTGGAGGCGCGGAAGACGGATTTGAGGTTGACCTGCATGATGTCGTCCCATTCTTCCTCTTTCATGCGCATCAGGAGGTTGTCGCGGGTAATGCCGGCGTTGTTGACCAGAATATCCAGTTTGCCGAATTCTTTCTCGATGTCGGCAATCAGGTTTTCGATGGTTTCAGGTTCGGCAGAATTCAATGCACGGCCTTCGCCGCCCCATTGCGCCAAGCGCTCGCTAATTGCAGCCGAGCCGCTTTCGCTGGTGGCCGTGCCGATAACTTTTGCACCGGCCGCAGCCAAAGTATCGGCAATCGCCGCACCAATGCCGCGCGATGCGCCGGTTACTAAAGCAATTTTGCCGCTCAAATCTTGTGTACTCATGTTTTATTCCTTAATTGCGATTGGAAAAATGGTTTCAGACGGCCTTATACCACGAATAGGTTTTTTAATCTAATTTTCTTAAGTAGGCCGTCTGAACTTTCTATTTGACAGTTAAAAATCTGGTGCTTTGAATCTGTTTGGATTGAGTTTTCTGAGCAGGTATTCTTTGTAATATGCCCAGGCTTGTTTTTTATCCCCTTGCTTTGAAAGTCTTTTGGCGGCTTGTTTGAAGGCTTGGTAGGGCTTAGGAAAGGGCAGCCATGTGTTTAACGGTTGATGAATATATCCTTCGTTCCAAGGCGACTTTTGATAGTAGCGGTCGTAAACGGGATGAAAACCTAAGACGTGCCATGGTTTGACGTGGCCGGTAAAGTGTACGAGTTTGATTGCATTTGGGTTTTTGTTTAATTCATAAGCTTTTTTTTGCCAATGTATCCAGTTGTATGTATCGGGAAGCCAGCGGATTTTATTGATACAAGTAAGGTTGAGGATGTCTTGGTCGGGGCATGATAGGCGGATGTTGGCGTTTTCCACGGCTTCTATTTTGTTTTGTAATATATTGTCTGTTTGTGAATCGTTCCAGTTTTGGATGTTGAATAGTAATACGCCGGAATTGAAGTAGGGGGCGGTGTCGTTGAAGCCGACAGGATTTAGCTTGCAGATATAAGCGCGGAATATGGTATCAGGAGCTGCAGCGACGAGTTGGCCTGTAAGGTCTATGGTAAAGAGTTCGGAGATGTCACCCAAGCATAATACGTCGGTGTCGAGATAAAGAGCATTATCACTGATGCCGCCAAGTATGGCAGGTATGCACATGCGGTAGTACATGGCTATGGTGAAATAGCTGTTGGTTTGCAGGGTGGTAAAGTATTCGGTGTTGAGGTGGTAAACTGTTACGGCATAGTTGGGATTGATGGTTTCGAGTTGGTTGAAAATGCTGAAGTCGTAGCTTTCCGATCCGCTGACCAGTAGGTGGAAGTGGATGGGGAAGTGATTGTTTTCCAATACGGAAAGCATGGATGTGCCGATATGTCGGATGTAATTTTGATCGGCTGCATAGACGATGTGCCGTGTGTTTTTTTCAGGCGGCCTTTGTCTGACTGGCAGGACGGCAGTTAGTAGTTTTTCTTTTTCAAACATGCTGTTTCTCCAAAATGGACGGGTCCGCTTGGGGCAGGGTAATGGGGATGTTGGGTTCGATGTTAAAGGCGCAGCTGATCCAGTTGCTGAAGCTGTATTTGTGCTTCAAGCCTGGGGCAAGCGGTACATACGGTAAGGTCAGGAAGGCTTTGAGTTCTTCAAGGTTGCTTCCGTCCCAGTAGAACATATTGTTCGGGTGATAAAAATCGTAATGTACGATGGTCGGATTGGTCGTAATCAGTTTTTTGTCTAAACCAATCGCTTCGAAAATCCGCAAAGAGAGACCGTAGTGCTTGCGGTTGAGGAAATCCACCAATACGGAGGATTTGGCCGCTTCTTCTAAGTTTTGACGATAGGAGAGGGCGTTTTCAAAGGAGAAAAACTCGACTTCGGGAATGCCCAATGCCGCTTTTTCTTCTTCGATTTTCTTGCTGGCCAAGCGGAAATCTATTTCTAAACCGATTGAACGTGCAGCTTCGCAAAATGCGCGGATGTCGTTGTTGCGGTCGGCGGCGTACGAGCCGATAAACAAGATTTTGTTTTGCGGGTTTTCAGACGGCCTGAAGCAGTCAAAGTAGAAGCTGGTGGTTGGAAAGAGTTTTTCGGTGTATTCGGGATGTTTGCCCTGGTCAAACGGATCGAAAAAGTAAAACTTGTCGAAAAATTCGATGTTGTCGAAGTCTTCTTTTAAGAAGGTCAGGGCTTCCCAGTTGTAGTACACCATCAATTTGGAATGTGCTCTGAGCTTGGCGATAAAATCTTTCGGATAGGCACCCAGCCAAATCATGAAGCAATAATCCGCTTGTTCGGGATGTTCGCTTAACAGGGTATTGAGGCGTTCTTCTACGGCGCGGAACATGGTCCGTTTTTTGAAGTCTTTTTGTCCAAGAATATTTCGATACCAGATTTTTTTCAGCCGTTGAAATACATTTTTGTATTTGAACTCTTTTTCTTCATAGGTCAGGGACAACACTTCAAATCCGCATTTCTCCAAGTTCTCAATAATGAGTTCGTGGATTTTGAAGAGTTCCGGCATGGCGAGAATGACTTTTTTCTTACTCATAATGTATTCAATATAATATTTTGTCAGGCAGGGTTATCTGCCGTAGACAATAAGGTTAATCAATGCCGAGCAGGCGGTTTAGCCATTGTGTAAACGAATAATAGGCTTTGATTTCAGGGGCAGGTTGCTGATACGGGCGTGCCAAAAATTCAGGCAATGCGTCTAAACCACCGCCGTCCCATACGAACACGCGGTCTGGGTGGTATAGGTCAGTCTCTAAGATATGTTTGTTGGTGGTAATCAGTTTTTTATCGAAACGCAACGCATCAAAGATACGGAATGATAAGCCGTAATGTTCGAACTGTGCAAAATCGACGACTGCGCCGCAACTTTGCACTTGGCTGAGGTTTTCTTCAAAGCTAAGGATGCTGCTGCGGTCGAGATAGCGGATGCCGTTGTGTCCGAAGGCTTTTTCGGCCCTGTCATCTTTGCAGTAGATATGAAAATCCAAGGGTAAATTGAGGCGTTCGGTTTCTTGGATAAAGCGTTTGGTTTGCTCTTCGCGTCGGAGTTCATAGCCGCCCAAAAAGTAGAGTTTGTTGGTGGGGGCATATTCCGCCACGGGAAAGTCAAAGTAAAAATTGGTGGTGGCTTTGAAACGGCATTGTGGATATTTTTGAATGTCATCGGGATCGAAAACCCAGCATTGGTCAAAATAATCCAAATATTCAATAATGTCTGGGAAGCGCCCTACGCCATCCCATTGATAATTCACGCAAACATTGCTGTGTTCTCGGATGGTGGCGATGATTTCTTTGGGGTAAATATTGGCGCGGATACAGAGCGCATAGTCGGCTTTTTTACCGTTTAGCGAGGCCAATTTTTGCTGAATGTCGTCGAGGTAGCGGCTGTATTTGAGGTATTTTTTATAGTTGCCGTCTTTGGTGATGTGTTTGTGATAGAGGTTTTTGAGTCTGCTGCCCAAGTTCGGGTAATAGGAATCCCGGTCGTCATAGCACAGGTTGATGACCTCAAAACCAAGAAAACGCAGATTTTTCTCGATACATTGATCCAGTCCGTACATATAGGGAACGGCAAGAATAATGGTTTTTTTCATAATGTATTCGGATTGGAGTGGGCTGATTTTTCAGACGGCCTTGCCTGACAGGATAAGGTCGTCTGAAAATGTTTTAGTGGGCTTCGATAAATGCAGCCACTTGATCGGCATTGGTCAATGCGCTGCATACGGCTTCTTTGTTGATGCGTTTGGCGAGGCCTGCGAGGACTTTGCCGGGGCCGCATTCGGCGGATTCGGTGATGCCTTCGGAAACAAGCGCGTTGACGGTTTCTGTCCAGCGCACCGGGCTGTACAGTTGGCGTACTAGGGCATCTTTGATTTTGTCGGCATCATCGTAAGAGGCAACATCGGCGTTATGGATGACGCGGATTTGCGGTTGTTTGATGGTGATGTCTTTCAATGCTTCGGCAAGTTTTTCCGCTGCGGGCTTCATGAGGCTGCAGTGAGAGGGAACGGAAACGGGCAGCGGCAGGGCACGTTTGGCTCCGGCTTCTTTGGCGGCAGCCATGGCGCGTTCGACTGCAGCGGTGTTGCCGGCGATCACGACTTGGCCGGGGGAGTTGAAGTTGACGGCTTCAACGACTTCGCCTTGTGCGGCTTCGGCGCAAATGGCTTTGACTTGTTCGTCTTCCAAGCCCAAAATAGCGGCCATTGCGCCTACGCCTTGCGGTACGGCAGACTGCATGAGTTCGGCGCGCAGGCGGACCAGTTTGACTGCATCTGCAAAATCCAATGCGCCGGCGGCGACGAGGGCGGTGTATTCGCCGAGGCTGTGGCCTGCAACGACGGAAGGGGTTTTGCCGCCTGCTTCTAAGTAGGCGCGGTAGGTGGCAATGCCGGCAGCCAGCATGATGGGCTGGGTGTTGACGGTTTGTCCGATTAATTCGGCATCTTCGCCGTTAATCATTGCCCACAGGTCTTGACCCAATACGGCGGAAGCTTCGTCAAATGTGGCTTTAACGATGGCTTGCTCGGCAAAGCCGTTCATCATGCCTAGGCTTTGTGAGCCTTGTCCGGGAAAGAAGAATGCGAAAGACATGGTAATTCCTTATTGGTTTGAATGTTTGAGGGTGTCTGCCAGCAGAAGGAGGGTGGCGACAGTATTGGTTGCGGCACTCAGTTGGAAGGTGCGGACAAATCCGGGTTTGCTGGTTTTGTGCCGGAATGCGAGGCTGCCGCAATAACCGCCCGGCCAGCCGCCAAGCAGGTTGAGCAGGTGCAATTTTGCTTCGTGTATGCGCCTGTCTTGCTTGCGTGCGCGCTGTTTGTCTTGGTGGTAAAGCAGGAAAACGTATGCGCTCAGTGCGAGATAGGCGATTGCCAGTTTGGGCAATATTACAGCCGTTATGCTTAAAAACAGGCTGCTGATGCAGAGTGCAAACGTTAGGGATTTCATGGGTTTGAGCAGAATAGGCCGTCTGAAGGGATATTCAGACGGCCCAATCGTTAGTATTTCACCAAAACCGCACCCCAGGCAAAACCGCCGCCGATACCTTCGAGCAAGAGGTTTTGTCCGCGTTTGATTTGGCCGTTTTTAATACCGACATCCAGTGCCAACGGAATGGAGGCTGCGGAAGTGTTGCCGTGGTCTTGGACGGTCAAGATCACTTTGTCCATGCTCAAGCCCAAGTGTTTGGCGGTAGAGTCGATAATGCGCTTGTTGGCTTGGTGCGGCACAATCCAATCGATTTGGTCAGCGGTGTATCCGGCTTCTTCGATAACGTCATCTGCAATTTTTGCCAGCATTTTGACGGCAAACTTGAATACGCCGGGGCCGTCCATACTGATGTAGGGCGAACCGCAAATTTGGCCGTTGGCGATTTGTCCGGGGACGTTTAAAAGGTTGAGGTAGTTGCCGTCGGCTTTGAGTTTGCTGTGGATGATGCCCGGTTCGTCAGATGCGCTTAAGACAACCGCGCCTGCGCCGTCACCAAAGAGGACGCAGGTGGTGCGGTCGTTCCAATCGACGATGCGGCTGAAGGTTTCCGCGCCGATAACCAAAGCGTTTTTCGCCATGCCGCTTTTGATGTAGGCATTGGCAGTGGTCATGGCATACATAAAACCGGCGCACACGGCTTGTACGTCAAAGGCGGGGCAGCTGTTGGTTATGCCTAATTTTTGCTGAACGATGGTCGCAGTGGAGGGGAACTGCATATCGGGAGTGGCTGTGGCGACGATAATCAGGTCGATGTCGTCAGCCTGTAAATGGGCATCTGCCAAGGCGCGGCGTGCTGATTCGGCGGCCAAGTCGCTGGTTTTTTCGCACTCGTCTGCAATATGGCGGAATTTGATGCCTGTACGCGTGGTAATCCATTCGTCGGAAGTATCCACTTTTTTGGCAAGGTCGTCATTGCTGACGCGGTTGGCAGGAAGATAGCTGCCTGTGCCGGAAATTTTGGCATATTGCATGAGAACGGCCTTTTTAGAGAGTTAATTCAGATAGTCGGATATTGTAAGCGAAAATGGGGAAATTCCCAATATGAAGCATGAAGTTGGTGTTTCAAAGATAAAAACAGGCCGTCTGAACATTTTGAAGTTTCAGACGGCCTGTGTATATCAGCCTTAAGCTTCCGTGGCCGGAGCGGCGGTCTCTTCCTGCTCTGCTTCTGCTTTGGCGGCTTCTAAAGCGGCCAACTGGGTGGCTACACCTTGTTCGATTTGGGCGAGGCCGGCGGATTTGGCTTCGTGGTAGGCTTCTTCCAAAGCATAACGGAAGCCGACTTCGTCGGTTCCGCCGTGGCTCTTAATCACGATACCGCGTAAACCAAGCAGGATGGCGCCGTTAAATTTGCGCGGATCGAGTTTGCCTTTCAAGCCTTTGAGCGCGGGCAAGGCGGCAATGGCGGCAAGTTTGTTGAACAGGGTGCTCTGGAATTCACGGCGGATGGCGCCGCTCATGAATTTAACCGCGCCTTCAATGGTTTTGAGCATAACGTTGCCGACAAACCCGTCTGCGACAACGACATCGGCTTCGCCATACAAAACGCTGTTGCTTTCGATATTGCCGATGAAGTTGAGTTTGCTGCTGCTCAACAGTTTAAAGGTTTGTTTGACGGCATCCGTACCCTTGATGTCTTCTGTACCGACGTTCAAGAGGGCGACGCGCGGGCTGCCTTTTTCGGGGTGTAGCGCGTGTACCAGCTCGCTGCCGATGATGGCAAATTGAACCAGTTGCTCGGGCGTGCAATCGACATTTGCACCCAAATCCAAAGCCAAAGTAACGTGTTCGCTGTCGGAAGGCAGGAATTTGGCGATGGCAGGGCGCTCAATGCCGGGAATGGTTTTGAGGACGAATCGGGCGGTCGCCATCAATGCGCCGGTATTGCCTGCCGATACGGCGGCTTGCGCGTTGCCTTCTTTAACTTGGTTGATGGCGATGCGCATGGATGATTCTTTTTTGTTTTTCAGCGCGGATTGCGGCGCTTCATCCATTTCAACAACTTGTGCTGCATGGCAGACGGTAATGCGGTCCATAGGCGCGCCTGCCGAGCTTAATGCTTGGCGGACTGCTGCTTCATCGCCGACCATAATCAGATGTACGTCGGATTGTTGTTTGAGGAAATCCACTGCACCGGGGACGGTAATTGCAAGGCCTGCATCTCCGCCCATGGCATCTACGGCCAGTGTAATCATGTTGTTCTCCGGTTTGTGTGTTTCAGACGGCCTCGGACCATCGGACGAGCACATTCATCTGATTTTCAGGAGATGGATTGAAAATCAGATGGAAAGGCTTGTTGCGACGGTCATGCCGGATTTATCGGTTTTGCGCGGCCAATTTATTGTGTTCGTCGATGTCCAGCGCGTCCCAAGGATAGTTAATCCACCAGTCTTCCACGGTAATGCCGCTGAAATAAGGGATGCCTTCGGGAATCTTGCCGACTTTGGCTTTGATTTTTTCATGCAATACTGCCACGCCGATGGTGCCGAAATCTTCTTTCAACAATTCGTTCAGGCAGAATTCCATGGTAACGCGGCTGTCGTCCACTTCGTCAACAACCAATACGTTTTTGCCTTTCAGTACATCGGGAACGGGATCGAGCCATTGGACTTTTTTCACTTCCTCGGTCACTTGACCTTCGTGATCGTTGTCGTAGTAGGCTGTGGTCACGGCGTAAATCGGGATTTCCAAGAAGCAGCGCAACATGCGGGCAGGGATAAAACCGCCGCCGCCAATGGCAATCATGGCATCGTATTTGGTGCCGGAGTTTTGGATTTTTTCCGCCAATCCTTTGATTACGCGGTGGATGTCGTCGTAGGTGTACCAGATTTTACGTTTCATGGTGTGCTTCCGAAGAGGAAAATACAGGGTGCAATGCAAAAAAGCCAGTCATTGCATGGCAATATTCTGGCTTTTTCAGTCAGACGAACGGATTATTCGCCTTTAGCTTTTACCACTTTACGGCCACGGTACATACCGTTTGGAGAAATGTGGTGTGGACGATGCACTTCGCCGGTTGCGCTGTCGACAGACAGAGAAGGCGCAGTCAGAGCGTCGTGTGAACGGTGCATACCGCGTTTAGAAGGGGATTTTTTGTTTTGTTGAACGGCCATTTCAAGCTCCTAAATAAATAAACTGTGTCCTAATTAACTGCTTTTCAAACCTGCTAAAACAGCGAAGGGGTTTGGTTTGTCCCGATTGACTTCTTCCAGTGTCCCATTGTTGCCGCAGTCTTCGTGTCGAGGGGAGAAAGGGAGCGACATCAGGATTTGGTCTTCGACCAGAGTTCGTACGTCTAGCTCTTTTTCGAGCAGCATGCCTTCCAATTCTTCATCGGCAAGCATGGCTTCGTCCAAACTCTCTTCATCGGCAAACAAGACGATACGGCTGGTTTCATCGAGCAGAAACGGCATGGGCGTAATGCAACGCTGGCAAATCAGGGGCATATCGGCTTTGACGTTCAAATCGAGAAACAGACGTTGCAGCCGGTCGCGGCCGCCTTGCAGCGTAAACGACACGCGTGTCTGTTTGTCGGCCGGATAATCGTGCGAACTGACTCGTTCATCCAATTCTTCGAGCAGGAAGCTGCCTTGCAGATTCTGCCCTTCGGCGGCGAAAACTTCTGGGTCAATCAAATTAGGGTATGACATAAACGGAGTATGATATAATTTCGGCGGTCTAACGTCAATGTTTTTAAGTAAAAATATGGAAGTAAAACTGCCTTTGGTTTTAGGGTCGAGTTCGGTTTTCCGCTGCGGACAGCTTCGCCGTTTGGGTATTGATTTTCAGACGGCATCGCCTGATTTTGACGAAACGCCTATTGCGGGCGAGCATGCAGGCGAAACGGCACTGCGTTTGGTGGAAGGCAAAGCCCGTTCATTGGCGGCAACTTTTCCTGCCGCGCTGATTATCGGCGCAGACCAAGTCGCATGGTGCGAAGGACGGCAGTTGGGCAAACCGATGAACGTCGCAAATGCACAACAGATGCTGGCGGACTTGAGCGGAAAACGGATTGAATTTTACAGCGCAATCGTGCTTTTGAATACTGCCACGGGTAAGGTTCAGCATCATGTCGATCATACGGTGGTTACCATGCGCCAGTTGTCGCAGGAACAAATCAGCCGATATTTGGAACGCGAGCCGGATGCGGTTTATTGTGCCGGCGCGGCGAAGAGCGAGGGTTTGGGCGCTGCTTTGTTGGAGCGGATTGAAAGTACGGACCCGAATGCTTTGATTGGCCTTCCGATTTTCCGTCTGATTGATTTTTTGAAAAACGAAGGTGTGGAAGTTTTATAGTTTGAGGCCGTCTGAATGTGTTCAGACGGCCTGAGATTTTTTGGAGTTGCAAGAATGAAACCGATTTTGTATTTGATTCCAACCCCTTTGGGTGCGCCTGATACGCCATGCCTGTTGCCGCATGAGCAAAAGGCGATTGTCGGGCTGACGGATTTTGTCGTAGAAGCGGAAAAAACAGCGCGCGCGCATTTGAAACATTTGGGCGTAACTACGCCTATCCGCGAGCTGAATCTGCAAACGCTGAATGAACACACGGATTTGAAGACTTTGCCGGAATTGCTGAAACCTTTGCAAGAAGGGCGCAGTATGGGTATTGTCAGTGAGGCAGGTTGCCCGGCTGTTGCCGATCCGGGCGCGAATTTGGTGGCGTTGGCGCATAAACACGGTTTTGAAGTACGGCCTTTGGTCGGCCCGTCCAGCTTGTTGCTGGCGCTGATGGCTTCGGGTGCGAATGGGCAAAACTTTGCGTTTAAGGGTTATCTGCCGTCTGAAAAAAATGAGCGCATTCAGCGTTTGAAGGCTTTGGAGCAACGTTCGCGCCAGCAGAATGAAACGCAGCTGTTTATCGAAACGCCGTATCGCAACGATGCGTTGTTGGCTGATGCGGTGGAAAACCTGCATCTTGAAACGCGATTATGCGTGGCCACGGACTTAACCTTGCCGACACAGGAAATCATCAGCCAGACGATTGCGCAGTGGCGGAAAAGAAAAGAAATGCCGAATTTGAAAAAACGCCCGACGATTTTTGTGTTGCATGCCGCTTAAAACTGGATTGGGTTCAATTTCAAACTGTATTTGTTTGGGGAAATAAAAAAGGCCGTCTGAACAACAGACGGCCTTTGTGTTGCCTAAACCTTTATCAAGAAACGACTTCGCCTTGGGCGCGTTGTTTTTCGATGCTGCGGTTGATGTGCCATTGTTGGGCGATGGTCAAGAGGTTGTTGACTACCCAGTACAGAACCAAACCGGCAGGGAAGAAGAAGAACATGATGGAGAAAATCAAAGGCATGACTTTCATCATTTTCGCCTGCATAGGGTCGGTTGACGGCGGATTCAGATAAGTTTGTGCAAACATGGTTGCCGCCATAATCAAAGGCAGGATGTAGAAAGGATCCGGACGGCTCAAGTCGGTAATCCAACCCAACCAAGGCGCTTGGCGCAATTCTACGGAGGCGAACAATGCCCAGTACAGGCCGATGAAGACGGGGATTTGCAACAGCATAGGTAGACAGCCGCCCAGCGGATTGATTTTCTCGTCTTTGTAAAGCTGCATCATGGCTTGTTGTTGTGCCATGCGGTCATCGCCGTATTTCTCTTTGATGGCTTGCAATTTAGGTGCGGCGGCACGCATTTTTGCCATAGAGCGGTAAGAGGCGTTGGTCAATGGATACAGTACGGCTTTGACGATGATGGTCAAAACGATGATTGCCCAGCCCCAGTTGCCGATGATGTTGTGCAGTTGGTTCAAGAGCCAGAAGAGTGGGGAGGCGAACCAGTGTACTTTGCCGTAGTCTTTGGCCAGTTGCAGTTTGTCGGCGATGTTGGCGATAACGGAAGTGGTTTGCGGACCGGCATACAGATTGATGGCAGTTTCGGCTTTTGCGCCGGCTTGGATGACGGCTAAAGGCACGCTGACGCTCGCGCTGTACAGGTTGTCGTTGCGGCGTTTGATGTCGATACGGCAGTCGCCTGCGGTGCATATGCTTTGGCCGTCTTTAGGCTGTAAAATCCAAGTGGACATGAAGTGGTGTTCAATCATGCCGAGCCAGCCGGTCGGGGTTTTGCGGATGTATTCGGCTTCGGATTTGCCGGATTTGGCATCGTCGTCCAAATCAGAGAAGCTGACTTTTTGGAAGCCGCCTTCAGGGGTGTAAACCACCGGGCCGACGTAAGAGCGGGTGAAGTAGCCTTGGCCTTCAGGTTCGCTGTGGTCGCGAACGATGCGGTAGTCTGCGCTCAGGTTGACGGGTTGGCCGTTGCTGTTGGTAATGTCAAAGCGGACGTTAACCAAGTAGCTGCCTTTGGTGAAAGTATAAACTTTGTCGATTTTCAGGCCGTTGGTTTCAGGTGCGCTCAGGCGGACTTCAACTTTGTCTCCTTCCAAACTGTATTGTTTTTGCGGAGCGGTAAAGCTGATGCCTTTTAGTACGTTGTTGCCTTGTGCGTCCAAAAGCTCGGATTGGGCAACGTAGGTGTATTCTTTGCCATCGTTAAACAGGACGAAAGGTTTGTGTTCGTCGCCGGTTGCTTTGTATTGCAAGAGGGTCAGCTGACGCAGGTCGCTGCTTTTCTCATCGATGACGGCTTTAACCGTGTCTGTGGTAACGGTAATAGGAGAGGCCGGGGCAAGCGCGGCTTCGGCAGCGGCTTTTGCCGGAGTGGCAGCCGTTTGCTGTTGCGCGGCTTGTTGCGCCGGATTAGGTTTGGGGCTGGGGAAAAAATGTTCCCAGCCGGCAAAGATTGCCACTGAAATGGCAAAAAACGCCATTAGTCTTTTAAAATCCATAAGAGATTCCTGGAATTGACGGATAGGTAATCAAGATGAAAACTGCTTCAGACGGCATTATATAGAAACCGACGGGAAATTAAAGGAAATCGTGTTCTTTAAATGGTTGACAGCAGTATTATGGAACAGGGTCATGTCCGTGTCCGCCGAAAGGATGGCATCGTGCGATGCGTTTGATTGCCAGCCATCCGCCTTTGAATGCGCCGTATTTTTTGACGGCTTCGACTGCGTATTGTGAACAGGTCGGGGTATAGCGGCAGCGCGGCGGAATGAGGGGGCTGATGCAGTATTGGTAAAAGCGGATGAGTGCAAGGAGGAGCTTGGAAAGCAGGGTGTTCATCGGCGTTTTTTCATCAGCTGGGCAAGTTGGTTTCGAGCTTCCGGAGCAGTTTCCCGATTAAACGCCTGACGCACGCGCACAACAAAATCATGCGGCGGCAGCTGGTGTTGATTCAGCCTGAACCAGTCGCGGATGACGCGCTTCATATAATTGCGGTCATGGGCGCGTTTGGCGGTCTTTTTGCTGACGACCAAACCAAGGCGCGGATGGCCGAGCGCGTTGTCTGCGGACTGGGAGATTTGCAGTAAATCGCGGCTGCGTCGGTTTTTCAACGCAAAAACGGATGAAAAATCATCCGTTTTTAATAAGCGATACTGCTTCGAGAAGCCGTAATTCAAAATTATACAGCCAGGCGTTTGCGACCTTTGGCGCGACGGGCAGCCAATACTGCGCGACCACCGCGGGTTTTGGAGCGAACCAAGAAGCCGTGGGTGCGTTTACGTTTGGTAACGGAAGGTTGATAAGTGCGTTTCATGATGTTTCCTAAAAATTGGTAGATAATTAAACTGTGAATTACACTCCAATTTGCTGCTTTTGTCAATCAATATAAAAACTTTTCGTTGGCCAAAGTGTGACAACTGGTTTTATGCATTGATAGAATTTGTGGATAAAATTTTGCGGCGGTTGTGGATAAAAAAGAGCGGAATGGGTATAATCGCCCAATCTTGCTTTTCTCTGTGCGCAAGGCCGTCTGAAAGCAGCGGGAGTGTCGTAAAAATTTGATTTTTATCGGATTGCCTATCTGCTCTGCCTTCTTGTATTTCCCAAATCTTCCATTTTCCGAGCTTAATCTC